>CAVUHL010000001.1:0-87485 GCA_963741305.1 uncultured Holophagales bacterium
TCCCGAAACCGGCGGGGTGAAAGAGGAAGGCGGGGTCTGAGATTTGCGCTGGGAAAAAAAGAAGGCGGTCCCCATTCAGGGACCGCCGGGCCGCCCGCGGGGAGAAAATCGCGGGCGGGTCCTGCTATTGACAACTCAGCCGTCGTTGCGGCCGGTGACCACCGGATGAGCGCGGCGGTTCTGCTGCCAGCAGGTCTCGTCGGAGTCGCTGCAGACGGGCCGCTCCTCGCCGTAGCTGATGGTGCTCAGGCGGGAAGCGGGAACGCCCAGGGAAACCATGTAGCTCTTGGCCGACTGGGCGCGGCGCTCGCCCAGGGCCAGGTTGTACTCGTTCGTGCCGCGCTCGTCGCAGTGCCCTTCGAGGGTGAGGACGAACTGCGGGTGCTCCTGAAGGAACGGGCGTTCCGGGCGAGCTGCTCGCGGGCCTCGCTCGGCGAGATCGGCCTGGTCGTAGATCGAAGTAGACGTCCCCCAGCAGACCCTGCCGCCGCAGGTACTCGTTGACCGAGTCCAGATCGCCGCTCAGGGGATCGGCTCCGGAGCCGCGCGCATCTCGTCTCGGGCTCAGGCGCGGCGGTGGCCTCCGGTGTCGGAGGACGGTGCCATGGGCGACGGGCCGGTGGAGGCCGGCATGTCCGGCGGCGGTCTTCGGCCTTGTTCCGGCGGCAGCCGGCCGCGACGACGAGGCAAGAGACGATCAGGACGGTCGTAAGGATCGTTCTGGGACGCATGGGGCTTTAAATCCTCCGGATCAAGTGTGCGAGCAGTATAGGCACCCTCCCGGCGGCTCCCATGTACCAGATGGATATATTTCCTCTATATCTTTCGATAGAGGCGTCGCGGCAGGGGCAGGGAGGTATCATCCGCGCGTGCACCCGAGCTCGTGAACGCTCATGGAACCGCTGTACTCCCCCCAGAGCCGCGCCGAACGCCTGATCGCCGGCGGCCGCGTGGTCCTCGCGGTCTCCTCGCTGTTCGCCGTCTGGCTCGATCCCTCCGAGCCCGCGAAGTACGCCGGGATCGCCTACTCGCTGCTGGTCTCCTACGTGGTCTATCGCCCGGCCGATCGCGGTACTGGTCTGGCGCTCCGACGCGCCGTCGAACCGCCAGCGGCTGGTCACCCACTGCTTCGACCTCGTCTTCTTCTCGCTCTTCATCTACTTCACCGCCGGCCCGGCGAGCCCGTTCACGGCCTACTTCGTCTTCTCTCTCGTCTGCGCCACCCTGCGCTGGCAGTGGCGGGGGACGCTGTGGACGGCGGTGGCCTCGCTGGCGGCCTTCCTGGGGGTGGGGCTCTATTTCACGGTGGTGGTGGCCGATCCCGGCCTTTCAGATCTATTCGCTGATCGTCCGCGGGGTCTACCTGGTGGTGACCGCCGTCCTGCTGGGCTACCTGGGAGCGCACGAGGACCGGACGCGGCGGGACATGGCGCGGGTGGCCGCCTGGCCGCGGGCCGAGCCGCAGCGGATCGAGTCGCTGGTCCGCGCGCTGCTGGAGCACGCCGCCCAGGCGCTCGGGGTCCGCCGCGCTGCTGCTGGCCTGGGTCGAGCGGGAGGAGCCCTGGCTCTACATCGCTTCCTGGGAGAGCGGCAGCCTGACCTGGAGCCGCCCGTCGCCGGAGCCGTTCGGCGGTCTGGTGGCCGAGCCGCTCGCAGGCTCGAGCTTCCTCTGCCCCGATGCGGCCGACTCCCGGTGCACCGTGCTCCACAAGTCCGCGGCGGGGCTGGCGCGCTGGCGGGGCATCCCGCTGGATCCCGAGCTGCGGCAGCGCTTCGACATCCGCGCCGTGCTCTCGGTGCCCATCGCGGCGGAATCGCTGGAGGGGTGGCTCTTCTTCACCGACAAGCGCTCCATGACCTCCGACGACCTGGTGCTCGGCGAGATCGTGGCCGGGGTCATGGCAGCCCGGCTCGACCACTTCTATCTCAATCAGCGGCTCCAGGAGTCGGTGGCCACCGAGGAGCGGATCCGCCTCGCGCGCGACCTGCACGACGGCGTGCTGCAGTCGCTGACCGGCATCGGCCTGCGCCTGGCCGCGGTGCGCGGCCTGCTCGACGAGAACCCGCGGCGGCCCGGGATCGCCTGGAGACGCCTGCAGGGGCTGATCGCCCGCGAGCAGCGGGACCTGCGCTTCTTCATCCAGGAGCTGAAGCCGCCGCCGCTCGGCCGCCACGGGAGAGGCGTCGAGCCTGGCCGGCAGCGTCGCCGAGCTGGTGCGCCGGATCGAGATGGAGTGGGGGCTGCGGGCCGAGCTGCGCATCGCAGGGGCTGGACGGCCGATCTCCGAGCCGCTGGCCCGCGACGTCTATCACGTGGTGCGCGAGGCGCTGGTCAACGCCGTGCGGCACGGCGAGGCTTCGGCCGTGCGGGTGCAGATCGCCCGGGGCGAGGGGGATTCGCTCGCCATCACCGTCACCGACAACGGCCGCGGCTTCCCTTTCCAGGGCCGCTACTCGCATGGCGACGCTGGCCGAGGCCAACCTCGGGCCGCGGAACCTGCTGGAGCGGGTCGCCTCGCTCCAGGGCACGCTGGCCATGGAGTCGAGCGCCTGCCGGGGCGCGTCTCGACATCGCCATCCCCCGCTGTCGAGGAGGCGAGGCCTGACGATGCCGATCCGGCTCGTTCTGGCGGACGATCACCCGATCGTGCTCGACGGCCTGGAGCAGCTCTTCCGGCTGGAGCGGGATTTCCTCGTGGTGGCCCGCTGCCGGGACGGCGAGGAGACCCTGCGGGCCCTGCGTTCCTATCGGCCCGACATCCTCGTCCTGGACATCCGGATGCCGCCGCTGCGACGGTCTCCAGGTGCTGCGGACGCCTCGCAGGAGGAGAGCCTGCCCACCCGGGTGGTCCTGCTCACGGCGGCGCTCGAGGAGGAGCAGCTCGTCGAGGCCCTGCAACTCGGGGTCGGCGGCGTCGTGCTCAAGGAGATGGCGCCGCGGCTGCTGGTGGACGCCGTGCGCGAGGTCCACGCCGGCGGCCGGTGGCTCGACAAGGGCTCCGCCAACCGCGCCCTCGGACGAGCCTGCTCCGGCGCGACGGCGGAGAGCCGCGAGGCCGCTCCCTCGCTGACTCCTCGCGAGCTGGAGATCGTCCGCATGGTGGCCCGCGGCCTGCGCAACCGCGCCATCGCCGAGCAGCTCTTCATCAGCGAGGGGACGGTCAAGATCCACCTCCACAACATCTACCAGAAGCTGGAGGTGAACGGCCGGCTGGAGCTGGCCGTCTACGCCCGTGGCAAGGGGCTGATATAGAGGAACTATTGGCGCTCCGAGGGGAGCTTCCATCGGGTCCATCATGTGGACCTCGATCTCGACGCCTCCACGGCATTTCGCTTTCACTTCGGAGAGCTGACGATGTCGGTGGCTTGGTCCAGCGGATTGACGGTCTGGGACCGTCTCCACGGCACCCTGCGGCTCGGCATTCCACAGGAGAAGATTACGATCGGTATCCCCGCCTACCGCGATCCCTGCGAGGTGACGATGCCGAAGATCCTCACCATGCCTTTCGGCGAACAACGCCCCACCTGGGAGCTGCCCGGGGAGTCTCGAGAGTCCTGATCCGACTTCAGCCGTCGTGCCCGAGCAACCTCACCGCCAGGGAACCGAGGCGAGAAGCGTTCGGCAAAGTCACTGCTGTTGGCGGCGGCCTACTCCTTCTCCGCCGCCGCCAACAACTCCTTCACCCACTCTCTATCCCGGTGCTGCTTGCTGCGAAGCGTAGCCCGATCCAGCCTCGCGATCATGGCCGTCGCCGCCCGCTGGCGCTCCGGTCCCTTCAACTGCTGGAGGAGGTTGAGGACGATGTTGTCAGCATTGCCAAAATTGAGCCCCTTGATTCGCGGCTCCCAGTTGATTTTCTCGGGCTCGGGTGGCCGAGGTACGCTCATGCGGCCGTAGCCGGCGGCTGTCTTGGCGCCGATGCCGTCGTTCTGCAGGGCTTCGGTCAGGATTTTCATCGCGGTTTTCGTCCACTCCTTATCCGGACCGGTCACCGCCAAGAGATAGCGGCCTTTCGCGGTGACGAAGGCGACGGGATTGGGACTGTCCCAGTCCGCGGGCGGGACATCGTCCCCCCGGTAGTATTCCGGATGGTGGACGGTCATCACGTCGAGATCCAGAGGCAGCGACTCGCCTTCGGGGATCCAGAGCGCGTCGTGGAAGGTTACGTAGCCGCTGCTCTCCTGATCCCCGAACAGGATTCGATGCGCGGGGCCGGGCTTGCCTTCCTTGCCGGCCTTCCGCCAAGCCTCCTTATCTTCGAGATGCTTGTGGGCCGCCGCGGCGGCCAGGCCTTTCAGGGCGGAGCCGGGGATGAAAGGCACGCCATACGTACGGTGGAGGGTGATCGAAGTCTCCAGCACCGATTCCGCTCCGAGGCCCACGGCCATCCGGCCCTGAACGGTCGCCTCCGCGGTCTGCGTGCAGGGCTCAAGACGCTGAATTGAATCCCGCCAGCGTTGGAAGTAACGTGAATAGTCGCCGGGCACGCGGATCGTCGCCCAACTCGAGGATAAGGCTCCTGCCGGCCGGGGCCCTTGTCCTCGACGTTGGGTAGACCTTTCTCCAGCCAGAGCCCGGCGTTCGTGCTGGCGTGCGGTGAAAGGGATTCCAGCGTTTGCCTGCGGCTACTCATTATTTGACATCCTCTAATATCCAGGTCGGGAGTTACGTTCCACTCGGAGCGAGCGAGGCGGCCGTACCAGCTCACCGAGGCGAGCGTCTCCCGGGTGAGCCAGACGTATTTCGCGAGATCCGCCTCGCGGGCGTGAGTGCATAGGGATTCCATAGCGGTGATCCGGGAATCGACGCGGCTTAACTGCACCCCGAGATGCTCGAGAAGCTTGTCGAGCGCAGGTTTCTTCCGCGACTTGACGAAGTGGAGCGCCTGGCAGAGGCCGGCGCTGCGGATCAACGCCGGGAGCTTCTGCGCCATGGCGCCGTAGAGCTCCCGTTCCTTCTTCTCGGTCACAGTTCGGACGTGCTCGTAGGCCACCGAGGCCCGCTTCTGTTCGAGGGTCATGATGCACCTCCCGCGATGCGGACGAAACAGGTTCCCTGGCCTACGGTCGCTTTGCCGCCGAGTTGGACGAGGCTCTTCGTCAACTTCGAAACGTGTTGCATCAGCTCGTCGGCCTTGCGTCCGGAACGGCTCGCTGGGACATCCGAGGCCAGAGCGAGGCCCGTGAGTACGCTCTCGGCCGGTAGGGATTCCTGGTACCAGAGAGCGCCGCGGTCCACCGTCTTCGTCTCATCGTTCAGCCGGATGTGGGCGTTGACTTCCGTGGCGGTGTCGAGCAGCAGGGACATGATGTCGTCGTGGACGAGGCAGATGCGGGCGGTCAGGCTGGTGCGCCATTCGTTGGCATCCCCCGAGCCCTCGGGGAATAGGACTTTCCCCAACGCCTCGGCGAAGTCCTTCAGGGCGGCTTCCTGCGCGGGCTCGGGCTCGAAATCGAGATCCTCGAAGACGACCTTGCCGCCTTTGGAAATCTTGAGCGCGTCGCCCAGCACGCAGCAGGCTTCCATTTTCGAGGGATTGGCCGGCAGTTGGTCGAGTTTGAATCCCGCCTCGCGGGCGCCGCGGACGAACTTTTGGATCAGGTAGGGCGAGGTGACCCAGGCGAAGGTGCCGCGGATGCTGCGGACGGGGAGGAGGAGCAGGTGGGCGTCCGAGAATTGAACGGACCCCGCGTGCTCGGAGGATTCGATCCGTCTCCGGACCGAAGACGTCCTTGGTCAGGGGATCGTCTTTGCCGCTCCTCGCGCGGAGGGCGCCTTTGATGGACGAGCCGGGAATCAGCGGGATGCCCGTGGGCCGCTCGCGGGCGATCGGCAAGTCGATGGCGCCCACCGATTGTCCGGTGCCCGCGTGCAGGGGCGACATGGCGTGAATCAGGGTCAGGCAGGTGGTCATTTTTCAAGCTCCGAGAGGTAGAGTTGAATGGGATCGGTATAAACCTGGCTGTCCCTGTTCAAGACGGGGATTTGCCGAGCCAGATTTGGATCGAGGGTCGTCTTTACTGGGAAGGATTGCTTCCCGGCCATGAGCTCAGCCGCTGGCACGTCGGACGAAAGAACGAGGGCCGAGGCGTGGAATCCGTTGCCGTCCGGGATAGGCCGGATGATCAGAGGCGAGGCGAAACGCTCGAAGCCCACCGGCCTCAACTCGAGGGGTTTCATTCCCGGATCGCCCTGGCTGCCAGGTTCGTGCGGGGAACCTGGATGGAAATGGAAGACGATCGGCATCCCGAACGCCGCCCGGGGGAAACGCTGAACCTGCACGAACGGTTGCTGATGGATAGGAGCGGACTTCCTCGTGAGACGGCGGATTTCGTCGGGCTCGGGCCAGCGGCTGCGTCCTGCCGGTTTCCTGGAGCTCTTGGGTGGTTCGTTGCGGCCGAAACCTGGACCCTGGCGCATCTGTTGGAGAAGACGGAGCCCTGCCTTCCAGGCGTCCAGAGCGGTGTCTCTGCGCTGCTTCTCGACTCGGAACCGGGAACCACTGAGTGAGGGAACTCCTGGGATGAGGGGATTGGCGTGGTATTTCTTCAACTCGTCTTTCACAGCGGCGTTCTGATCGCCAACTCGGGCAATGGCGCCGAAGCCGCGCCGCGTCCGGCCTCCAAGTCCGCCGAAAGTCTCCCAGGCCCAGAGGGCTGCCTCCACGTCGTTGCGATACTCCTCGAGATAGCTGAAGCGAAGCGTAAAGGCGGCGTTTCCGTAATCGTAAAGACCCCACGGCTGAGCACCCGCCTGCTGATCGTCTCGGCTTGGTTGTAGCGGGAAGGCGCCGTAGGCGATCTCGTGCATCCCACGGCAGGGAACCAGGCGCCTTTTGTCGTTGTACTCGTAAACAGCAACGCTCCGAGGCGATTTGAGCTGATCCGCTACGGTCACCTCCACCCGCGATGCCTGGCTCGTGGTGCCCCAGATTTCCCCTTCGCGTTTCCGCAGCTCCTCGACGGTTTCGCATCCGCTCGGGTTGCAGGCGCGCCACCAGAAGCGGAGCTGGCCCCGGACGGAGGGGACGCGCACGGGTGTGACGGGATCTCCATGCTTTTCATGGTCCCGGACTCTGACGCCGCCGCCGAATACGTAGGTGAGGAATCGATAGGATCTATCGTCATCAGTGCGCTGTTTCCGTGCCGTCGATGCCGGCTTTGATGGGGGAGCGGCTCTCATCGGGTTTCCTCCCAGGTTCCGAGGACTGCCAATCCGAAGCCGTCCCGGCGGTCCTGCTCGTCGTCGCTTATGCAGGCGAGCCAGGTGGCCTCGCACCAGGCGAGGCAGGCTCTCGGCGGTCGCCTTTCAGATCGAGAAAATAGACGCTGCCGGCGGGCGCGAGGCGGCGGGTGGGCTTGGGCCGGCCTTTGGGTTTGCCCTCGCCATTGTCCGCCGCCAGATCCCAGCCGGAAACGATTTCGGGACGCGGCACGGCGGCGGCGTGGACGGTCGCCTTCACGTTGCCGCCGAGGGGCCAGGCGGCGCCGTTCCAACCGGGAAGGGCGCCGTGCTCGAAGATCGCGGGCGTCAGGAGGATGAGCCTCGCCCGGCCGGTCTCGACGATCTTCTCGAAGACCTCGGAAGGCATCTGCGGCCAATCGCGCTCCGCAGGGAACCAGCGGGCCAGGCGCCGCTCGCCTCCCATGGGTGCGATCTGCCGTTGCAGGGCTAGGTTTCTGCCAGCGACGTTGGCATCCTCGCAACCCACAGAGAGCGCGAAACGGCGAGGAGGGAAGGGGATCTTCTTGTGCTTGCCGTCCTCGATTTCTTTTTGCTCCTCGTGCAGGAAGCGGAGGCCGGAGGTCTGGAAGAGCATGCCGTCCATGCCCACGCGCTCATCAGGCTGGATGGCGAGATGGACGCGCGTCTCTTTCGGCAGGGATTCGATGCCCAAGGTTGTGAGTTTCACGTCAGGCTGATCGGCAGGCGCCTTCAGCCACCCCTCGAAGGTCTCCCAATTCCAAAAAGCGGGAGACTCTTTCGGCGGCTTGCCGTAGGAGTCCGCACCCTGATAGCCGAGCGGAACCAGACCGTGGCCGCTCAGCGAATCCATGGCCTCTCCGGACCTGAGCGGGCGCGGCGCCAAGCGCCTCAGCATCGCCTTGCCTTCTTTTTCGAGGAGAACGGCGTCGCGGGGCGCAGGCGCGAGCCACTGCAGGATGGCGTCCTCTCCATTGAGCTCGGCCAGGAGCGGCCCGCGGACGTGCACTTTCTCTTTCAGCTCCGCGAGATGATGCCTGGGAAGCGTGAAGGCTCCGCCCTCGCTGCCCATGCGGGTCCTCACCACGCCGGCCAGCATGGAAGGATAGGGGAAGGGCACGGTTAAAAAGTGATTCACCGCCGCCGGACGGCCGTCCCGCGCGATCAGGGGATCGAGGGGCTCGATCAACCAGACGCTCATGGTGTCTCCTCGGGCTTGGAGTCTTGGGTCTTGGGTCCTGGGACTTGGGGAGGCTCGATCTCCTCTCCCGCTTCGTCCGCCGCCTGCGCGAGGAGGCGGGCCACGATGAGGCGGTCGGCGACCTGGCGTACCTCCAGGCTTCGAATGTCCCCGATCAGGCGATCCAGGATCTCCTGGTGAATCGCTTTCTCTTCTCCGTGTTGAGGCTGCTTGCGGCGCAGGATGCGTTCCGCTTCCTTCTTTACCAGCTCTTCGAGGTTCTTTTTTTCCGCTTCCTCCGCTCTCTCCAGCAGCCTTACCAGCTCCCGCAGATCGTAGGCAGCCCCATCGGGCACCCAGTCCTTCTGGTGCATTCGCGCGTAATCGTCCAGCCGCTGGTCGAGCGTGCCCCAGATTCCGGTCACCTCCACGGGCGGGCCGGACCGCTTGTCCACGATCACCGCCAGGGAATTCCGCTTCTCTTTGGCAAGCTTCTCGGCCTTCCGCGCCAGGTTGAGGGCGCCTCGCAGCGGGTCCATGAAGTGGGAGATGCCGATGCCGGCGGAGAGGGTGGGCGAAATGACCTCGTCCGTCTCCTTGTCTTTGCCGACAGGAAAGCCGGCGAGCCTCGATTTGAAGTCCTTTGCCAGCTCCCGCGCGCAGGCCACGGCGCGGTGGAGAGGCACGAAGGCGAGCACGTCGTCGCCGCCCGCATAGATCAGCTCGCCTCCGTGATCTCTTTCCACGGTGGTGCGGACGCCCTGGGCGAATTCGTCGAGGGCGCGGGAGAGCTCTTGATGCGCCTCGAAGGTCGTCTGAAGCTGGATGGCGTTCCCCATGTGGTCGCCGTCCGCCACGAGGATGGCGTAGTAGGGGAGGGGCGTGGGGACTTCGAGCTTTTTCAGGACCTTGGCGAGGGCGGCGCGGCTTTCCCGCAGACCCGCCTCCCGCCGTTTGACGTCGAGCACGTCCTCGAAGAGATCGGGCAGGCGATTCTCGAAGAGAAGGCTGCCGTCGTAGCGTTTGAAGATGGAGTCCTTCTCCGTCCATCCTTCTGGCTGATAGATCTCCTGCTCCTTCAGCAGGACGCCTCCTTCGGCGAGCTTGGAAAGATACTTGTTCCAGGCCGTCTCGAGATCGGGGTCCTGATTGCCGCGCGCCCTGCGGATCAGCGGCCAGGCTGCGAGGTGGCCGGTGCTGAGAAAGCGATGGGCATAGGGGGTGTTCTTCCGCACTCCGTGGCGTTTGAGCAGTCCCACACCGCAAAGCCTCTCGGTCGGTCCTACACCGTAGCGCGTACGCACCTGTTCCGGCGTGGGGCCGCCATCCTTTCCAACGCTGTCGAATAGATCCTCGTGGAGGACGGATTCCCGTTCGCCGTCGAGAGAGGATTTCGGGACCTCGGCGCCCCAGCCGACCTTGCTCCATAGCCTCGTGTTCTTTCGGGCTGCGAGCAGGGACTCGGCGTCCGAGCGTGCCTTGGTATAGCCGCTCTCTCCGTGCTCGGGGGCGCTGACCCAGGCGAATTCGATCAGGTCGTCCACCTGGGCTTCGGCCGTTGGGCGCTCGAAATGGCGAGAATCGACCTTCCCGAAAGCCTCGTCCCGGAGATCCTTCAGGCGAGCTCTCATTCCTCGCTCGCCCAGCTCTGCCACGGCTGCGGCGGTCTTCCCTTCCGGGACCCGGGCCACGATCTTGTTGGCGATGGAAGCCTGGCTGCCGGGCGCCAGTTGACCGGCCTTCGTAGGTGGGATTCCGGGGAAGACGAGAGCGTCGAGACCGCCGCACGCCTCCGCCATGGCCTTGGCCGTGGCCTTCGAGAGCTCGCTCAGCAGCCAGGAGCCGAACCAGAGATCGCGGCTCCGGCGGGCCGAGGCGATGAAGTCCTGAATCGGACCGAGGGTGACGATCAGCAACTCAGCCATGGGCACGGTCTCGCAGATGGATGGGCACAGCGCCTCCTTCCCTCCCTGACTCCCGCGGGCCACAGCGGCCTCGGGATTGGGCTCTGTCTCTTGAGACACCGAGCGGAGAAAAAGGGTAAGAGGCCCCGACCGAAATAGTCGAAGGAAGGTCTGCGTCGGGTTCACCCGGCGCTTCTCTCGTAGCCCGGGCATTGATGCCCGGGCGGGTTGGCGGCGACCGCTTGGCGGCTGTTTTGGAGCTGTATTCCCCGTGGGGAATGCCTTGTGCAAGGGATGAATGCTTCATTCCCTTGAATCAGCGTCGCAGGTTGTCCCTTCAGAGCCGTGTTCCCCTGGGGGAACGCCTCTGCAAAGACCTTTCGGGCCGTCCGCAGTCCGGGGAATGAAGTCGTTGAACCGGGGAATGACATCCGCAAGGCCCTTCCGAGGCATTCCCCGCGGGGAACGGCTTCGCGAAGAAGGCGTACGCCGCTCGAAGGATGGGGAATGCTTGGTTCAGGACGGGGAATCCTCCTCGCCAAAGGGGGAACGCGCCGTTTCAAACCGTCAACGACTCTCGAAAGGTGGGGAATGCTCGCGTGGAAGCTCGATGCAGGGCTGGAAAGAGGGGGAAAGGAGGATTCAAACCAGGGAAGACTGCTCGATCCGCGACGAGCTTCGCGCTTTGGATCGACTGCATGGAGTGCAGATCAAGCCGATTCGCGAATAAAGAAGCCCCGTAGGGGCAGCCGGATAAAGACAGGTGCTTCAGCGCCTGGAAAGAGGCATTCACCACAATCCATGAAGCCCCGATAGGGGCGGCCGGAGCGAGCTCGCCACGGTCTTCGGCCGCCCCTACGGGGCTTGTTGATTCTGGGACGGTCGTACCCGGGCCTGAAGGCCCGGTCTTTATTCGGATGCCCCTTCGGGGCTTCAGAAAGAGGGTTCCCGGTTGCAATCCCGCCATACAGATCAGGTCAGTTCCGAGCAGGCGGAAAGCAGTGCAGACGGTGACGGGCGCTCGAAGCTCATGCGTCGCAATCCCACCATACAGATCAGGTCAGTTCCGAGCGTAATTAGGCGGAGCTTCTGCCGAGGATACCTCGATGACGTCGCAATCCCACCATACAGATCAGGTCAGTTCCGAGACGTTGCGATCCTCGGCAGTGGTCGACCAGGCAGTCGGATTATGTCGCAATCCCACCATACAGATCAGGTCAGTTCCGAGGTTCCTCACCGTCGAGGACCATGGTGAGCCACGGTTCCCCGCCAGTCGCAATCCCACCATACAGATCAGGTCAGTTCCGAGGATGAGGTTCGATTGCCTACAGTGTTAACGGCCGTCGATATGACAGAAGTCGCAATCCCACCATACAGATCAGGTCAGTTCCGAGGGAGACAATGAAGATCAGGATGACCGAGATAGCTGCCCGCCGGACGTCGCAATCCCACCATACAGATCAGGTCAGTTCCGAGATACGCCCTTGCAACCCCTTGAAACTACGTGGGTTGAGGTGGCTGTTTTTCCAACCTCCTTGGGCGCCGGTTTTTTCGCCGGTCGTGGGGCGTTTTCCCGACCGGTCGAAGCAGGGTAAATCGTTGGGAGGACGTGGGTTACCGTCCGAGTTCCAACCGATGTGCCAAAATGGCGATTTGGGCTTGGCATGATTCTTGTCAGGCATCCTTTTTGCTTGAGCGCGTTGAGTCAGTTGTCAAAGAGCGGTGAGCGTAGATCCTGCGGGTCTGTTCCTGGAGACACCAAGCGGAGAGAAAAGGGTAAGACGGCCTTCCTTCTCATCTGGATTTCAAAGAACGACGGTCTCGGGTTCGTCTTCGGTGAGCTTGCCGGAGCCGACGATCTCCACGTTCGCCTCGCAGTCGCGGCAGAAGCGGTAGAGGCGGACGCGGTCCTCTTCGGGGTCGGTGAGCGTCTCGACTCTCCGGCGGAGGGCGTCCAGGCCGGCCGGTTCCACGCGGCATTCGAAGACGGAGTATTGCACCCGCTGGCCGAAGTCTTTCAAGGCGTGGGCGAGCCGGGTTCGCCGCCGGTCATCGGGAATATCGTAGGAGACGACGATCAGCATGGCAAGAGGAAGGGCTCGTAGGGTTCGTCCTGGGTCAAGGTCCGGGCGAGTCTCTCGGCCTGGCGGCGGAAGAGCTGGCGGAAGGTGAGCTCTTCGCCGTCCAGGGAGATCGGCGCGTTCAGCTCTTTCTCGTAGGCGGGGAAGTAGCGTTTGAGGGCCTCGCGGCGCAGGAGGACGCCGCCCTCGGGCGTGCTTTGAAAGTCGTCGCCGCTCAGGATATGCAGGTTGAGAAGGCTGAGGCTGAATCGGTCCACGAGGGCGGCCCGGAATTCTTCCAGGAGGTCGAGGGCGAGGGAGGGGCGGCCGTAGTCGATTTCGTGAAAGATGCCGATGTAGGGATCGAATCCCATGGCGTCCAGCAAGTATTGAAGCTCTTTGCCGACGATGACGTAGCCGAAGGAGAGGAGGGCGTTGAAGGGATCGCGGGGTGGCCGGCGGTTGCGGGTCTCGAAGGAGAAGCCCGGGGGCATGGCCTCCGCCAGGGCTCGAAAGTAGCGCGCCGCCGCGGTGCCCTCGTGGCCGAGGAGGGAGTCCATCGCCAGGAAGCGAGCGGTTTCGGGAATCATGGCGTTCAGCTCCTGGATCGGTTCGAGGGCCACGGCGGCATCGTGTCTCCGGAGGCGCGTGAGGACGGCGGCGGAATTGGCGATTTTGGAGGAAACCAGCCGGCGGGCGATGTCCAATCGGGAGGATTCGGAGAGCGCCAGCGCATATTGGCGCATTCTGAGGGGCACGTTTTTGGCTTTGGGGGGCGTCAATTGTCCGCGGAGTTGGCCGCTCATGGAAAGGAAGGCCAGCTCGATGCCGTGCTCGAACAGCTTGGCGAGGGCCTGGGTGGTGACCTGTACGTTGCCGAAGATCAGGATCGTCTCGACCTTCAGGCAGGGGATTTCCAGGAGCACCTGGTGGTCTTTCTCCACGATGAGGCGGTCGCTGGTCTTACGGACGATGGCGTTCTGTTCGGTGAGGTAGAGGGTGGTCATGGGGTTTCCAGATTCTTCAGCTCGAGGTAGCTGAGCAGGTCGAGCGGAGGTGGAAAGCGGGGTGAGATGAGCTCGGGCTTGGAGCGATCGAACGGGAGAAAGATCGATTCTTTGAGGAAGATCGCACCCAGGAACTTGAAGCCTTGCTCGAAGGAGGTGGTGGCCGTCTTCTCCCGATTGAGCCTCAAGTCGAGGTCCGCGAGGAGATAGTCCGTGATCTCCAGCGCCTGCGGGATGTCCTGGGGATTTTTGCAAAGGACGAGAAAGTCGTCCGCATACCGCACCAGGGTTTGTCCGAAGAGGGCAAGGTTTTCGTCGAGCTCGTCGAGAAACAGGTTGGAAAGCATGGGTGAAACGACCGTCTGGACGACGCGGTCGCGGACCGTGGGCACGGAGAGGTTGCGGAACCCGGTGTGACTCTTCGGAACCGGGAACTGGAGAAGAGGAAGGGGATGGTAGCGGCGGCGGATGAGGCGGTCTTGGATGTGATCCAGCTCCGTTTCGAGGTTCTCTTGGAACTCGCCCACGGTGACACCGTCGACGCCGCGGCACCCGGCGTTCTCCCGGACGCGGCCGAAGGCCTCGTAGAGGGTGCCGCGGGAAATGAGTCGGTCGACTATTTCGTCCATGCTGGTACCGGGGGCCCGGCGTCAAGTAGGCCGTCCACGGAAGTAAAGACACGGATGGACGGAATTTGGTTAGGCCGAGACGGAAAGTTGGCCGAAGGGCTGCAGACGGGACCAGCCGACCGGGAAGCCCCGGTAGGGGCAGCCGGATAAAGACAGGTGCTTCAGCGCCTGGAAAGAGGTATCCACCACAATCCATGAAGCCCCGATAGGGGCGGCCGGAGCGAGAGCACGCTGCGGTTTCCGGCCGCCCCTATCGGGGCTTGGTGATTTATTGGGTTGCCGTACCCCGGGCCTGAAGGCCCGGTCTTTATCCGGATGCCCCTCCGGGGCCGCAGTTCGGGCTTCGACTCAGGAATGGATTGCCTCTCCCAAGCTCCTTGGATTATCCTTCGCGAGATTTTTTCTGTCGAACCCGGATGTTGGACCACTGGGTTGGAGGACAGAGCTCTATGGCCAAGACGTTTGCCAATCTTCTCTATCACCTCGTCTTCTCGACCAAGGAGCGCTTGCCATCAATCAACGAGGATCTTTCCGACTCCCTCTACGGATACATTGGGGGCATCATCCGCGACAGGGAAGGAATTCTCCTGGAAGCGGGCGGTATGCCCGATCACGTCCATCTTCTCGCGAAATTCAAAACGACCGTCACAGTTTCCGCCATGCTTCAGGACATCAAGGGAGTATCCTCGAAGTGGATGAACGAGCGACCCGACCAGCGGGAGCGGTTCGAGTGGCAGGAAGGTTATGGAGCCTTCACCGTCAGCGAATCCCAGGTGACGAGACTCCGAAAATACATCCAGAACCAAAAGGAACATCACCAACGCATTTCGTTCAAGGATGAGCTCATCACGCTGCTGCGGCGACACCGAATTTCGTATGATGAGAGATACCTTTTGGGATGACCGGTGGATTGGACCTCCATCCCGGACCCACCAGGAAGCCCCGTAGGGGCAGCCGGATAAAGACAGGTGCTTCAGCGCCTGGGAAGAGACACCCCGAACCCATGGAGCCCCGATAGGGCGGCCGGAGCGAGCACGCCACGGTCTCTGGCCGCCCCTGCCGGGGCTTGGTAATTGATTGGGTTGCCATACCCGGGCCTGAAGGCCCGGTCTTTATCCGGATGCCCCTCCGGGGCAGGCAGCGTGAGAACCGTTTGGGAGCTGAAGAGTCGCAATCCCGCCATACAGATCAGGTCAGTTCCGAGGCAGCGGATCGCTCTGGTTTTGCAGGGCGCGGCAATGGTCGCAATCCCGCCATACAGATCAGGTCAGTTCCGAGTATAAAGAAGCAGTGTCGACCTGAGCACCTTGGACGATGTAGTCGCAATCCCGCCATACAGATCAGGTCAGTTCCGAGGTACGCCCTTGCAACCCCTTGAAACTACGTGGGTTGAGGTGGCTGTTTTTCCAACCTCCTTGGGGCGCCGGTTTTTTCGCCGGTCGTGGGGCGTTTTCTCGACCGGTCGAAGCAGGGTAAATCGTTGGGAGAACGTGGGTTACCGTCCGAGTTCCAACCGGTGTGCCAAAATGGCGATTTGGGCTTGGCATGATTCTTGTCAGGCATCCTTTTTGCTTGGGCTGAGTTGAGTCAGTTGTCAAAGAGCTGGTGGTGAGCGTAGCTCCCTGCGGGTCTGTTCCTGGAGACACCAAGCGGAGAGAAAAGGGTAAGACGGCCCTCCTCCTCCTCAGGATTTCAAAGAACGACGGTCTCGGGGGCGTCTTCGGTGAGCTTGCCGGCACCGAGGATCTCCACGTTGGCCTCGCAGTCGCGGCAGAAGCGGTAGAGGCGGACGCGGTCCTCCTCGAGGTCGGTGAGCGTCTCGACTCTCCGGCGGAGGGCGTCCAGTCCGGCCGGTTCCACGCGGCATTCGAAGACGGAGTATTGCACCCGCTGGCCGAGGTCTGCGCCGCGACGCGGGCCCATTCCGGAGAGCTTCGGAAGAGCTCGGGAACGGTCCGGAAGCGTTTGGGAGCGCTCCGGAAGCGTGCCAGAGCACTCCGGAAGGGTTCTGGGACGCTCCGGAAGCTTCCCGAAGCACTCGAAAAGCGTTTTGGAGCGCTCCGGAAGCTTTCTGGAACGGTCCGGAAGCGCTCGGAACCCCTCCGGAATGTCATCGTCCCGCTTTCAAAGAACGACGGTCTCGGGATCAGCCTCGGTGAGCTTGCCGGAGCCGGCGGTCTCCACGTTGGCTTCGCAGTCGCGGCAGAAGTGGTAGAGGCAGGCGCGGTCTTCTTCCCGCCCTGGAAGCCCCGTAGGGGTGGCCGAATAGAGCCAGGTGCTTCAGCGCCTGGAAAGAGGCATCCACCATAATCCATGAAGCCCCGATAGGGGCGGCCGGAGCGAGTGCACTGCGGTCTTCGGCCGCCCCTCGGGGCTTCAGGAAGGGTCCACGTCGCAATCCCGCCATACAGATCAGGTCAGTTCCGAGGCGCGAGCGGTTTCTCGGAGAGAGTTCGTGGTTCCCAGTGTCGCAATCCCGCCATACAGATCAGGTCAGTTCCGAGGTGGCCCTAAATCTCGAGGAAACACTCGCTTTGAAGGTTCTCGTCGCAATCCCGCCGTATCTGTTTACCGGCCTCCGCCTCTCCCGCTAGCCGTCCGCCAGCCCCGCAGGGTAGGGCCGTCGTTGACGTGATACGGGAGTCCGCTCGGAGAGGTAGCGGTTCAGGGTACCTTTGTACCCGCTTGACAGGACCTCGGTCGACGTGGTCTAAAAGACCGTGTCGATGCGAAGTTACCAGGAACTCCTTGAAGAGAACTCTGAGCTCCGGCGTCGCCTAGCGGAGCAAGAGCGCCAGATTGCCGAGTTGAAGCGGCGTCTCGCGGAGTTGGAGGCTCAGCAACGCCGGAGCAAGCGGCAAGGGGCGCCGTTTTCTCGCGACCGTGTCAAAGACCCTGCACAGACCCCGGGGCGCAAGCTGGGCGAGCAATACGGCCAGCAAACGACACGGGCGGTACCAACCCAGATCGATGAGACGATCGAAGTCGCCTGTCCCACGGTTTGCGAAGCCTGTGGAGGCCCGGTGTGCCTGGAAGGTACAGCCCGTCAGTACCAGATCGACCTGCCCCCGATTCAGCCACGGACGACAGAGTTTGTTGTCCCTTATGGCCGCTGTCAGGTTTGCGACCAACGGGCTCAAGGGAGGCATCCGCGGCAGAGTTCGCAGGCGTTGCAGGTCGGAGCGGTGCAACTGGGTCCGACGGTGGTGTCCTGGAGTGCGGTTCTGAATAAGACGTGCGGCCTGTCCTACGGCAAGATGGCGCGTCTGTTTCGCGAATTGTTGGGTTTGCAGGTGGCGCGGTCGAGTTTGTGCCGAGCCTTGGCCCGTCTGGCCCGCCGTGCTGCCCCGACCTACGAAAGATTGAAGGAGGTGCTGGCGGAGTCACCCGTGGTCTATCCGGATGAGACCGGGTGGCGCATCGGTGGGCGCAGCGCCTGGTTGTGGATTTTCACCAACCAGCGCCAGACGGTGTACCGCATTGCCCCAGGACGCGGTTTTGCCGAAGCGCAAGAGGTCCTGGGAGCCGACTATAACGGCGTCATCGTGGCCGATGGTTGGGCTCCCTACCGGCGGTTTGAAGCGGCGTTGTATCAGACCTGTCTGGCGCATCTGCTGCGCCGGTGTGCGGAGATGCTGGAGCGTGCGAAGGGGGTTGCGGCGCGCTTCCCGCGGGCGGTTTCCGAGTTACTGAAGGCGGCCTTGGCGTTGCGAGACCGCAGGGATCAGAGGCAGATCAGCCCGCGCGGTCTGCGTATCGCCAGCGGGCGGCTGAAGGCTCGTCTGGCGAGACTGCTGAGGGGTCGGTTGAGCCACGGCGACAACCGGCGTCTCGCCAAGCATCTGTCGAACCTGCGCGAAGCGCTGTTTGTCTTTCTGGAGCGTCCCGACATCGAAGCCACGAATTGGCCCGCCGAACAAGGCATCCGGCCCGCGGTGGTGAACCGCAAGTCGAGCGCAGGCAACCGCACCGATCCAGGGGCTCGCACCCAAGAGATCCTGACGAGCCTGCTACGCACCTGCGAACAAATGGGCTTCAACCCCTGGATCGTGCTTGCCGACATCTTCCGCGATCCCAACTCTCAGCCGTACACCCCTCTGTTGGTGACGGACGATAGCTGAAATCACCTCTAAGATCCGAAGACGTCGGCGCAGCGGACCAACACTTGTGGACGTCCATCCCGCGTTGTGCCCAGCTATGTCCCTTAAGCACCCGGATAGGTGGTAAACAGATACATCCCGCCATACAGATCAGGTCAGTTCCGAGTCGTTGTAAACCGTTTGACCTACAAAAGGAGCTAATCATGAGTCGCAATCCCGCCATACAGATCAGGTCAGTTCCGAGTTATCAAGCCTTGGCTCGCTTCGGTAACGCCAGGGCGTAGGCGTCGCAATCCCGCCATACAGATCAGGTCAGTTCCGAGTTAGAAAGCTCCCCAACGCTTCGTTAAAATTCGCTCATCGTGTGAGCCCCCGGCGCCAGGTTCTTTGACAACTGATAGACTTTCTCTTATGCGATGGCGATGCGCGAACCCCCAGCGAACGGGCAAACTCCTGGGGAGGTTCGCGGAGTTGGAGAATCCGTGGGCAAGTGTCTGGTAATGAAGCACTTGGAGATAAGCCGCCGGCAGAGCCAGGGCTCTCGGTACGCCCTTCCAGCGACCCAACGGGGCAGGTTCGCGGAACTGCTACGCCAAACGCTGTACCAGCAGTCAGTTAAGAAGCCGGCAGTCGCAATAGATCGAGACCCTTCGGGGGATTGAGACCGAACGGGCTGGCCGTGAAGGACTGCGTGGGCTTCGTCGCAATAGATCGAGACCCTTCGGGGGATTGAGACTCTTTCGGTGACGTATCAGTACGCGCTCAACAAGGTCGCAATAGATCGAGACCCTTCGGGGGATTGAGACCGGTACTCTGAGTTGTGAACCCGGGTCGGTCCCCGTCGCAATAGATCGAGACCCTTCGGGGGATTGAGACTCGGCGCCCTACGCGCAGGCCATCAACATCGGCCGGTCGCAATAGATCGAGACCCTTCGGGGGATTGAGACATGGTACCACTCCCTCAGAAGTCCGGCTCTGGCGTCGCAATAGATCGAGACCCTTCGGGGGATTGAGACATTCCGGCCGTCTCTAGAAACTCAAGCAACGTCGAGTCGCAATAGATCGAGACCCTTCGGGGGATTGAGACCACTTGACGGCACCCCAATGCCAGCGATTTATTGTCGCAATAGATCGAGACCCTTCGGGGGATTGAGACACGGCCCCGAGAGCCTTCGTCTCTTCGACCTTGCGTCGCAATAGATCGAGACCCTTCGGGGGATTGAGACGAGGCCGGGGTGGCGTCCATGCGAGGCGAGGAGCCGTCGCAATAGATCGAGACCCTTCGGGGGATTGAGACTTCAGGGCGAAGAGCGCCCGCTCGAGGCCCTTGGGGTCGCAATAGATCGAGACCCTTCGGGGGATTGAGACGTCCTGAAACCGGCCAGCATTCGAGAGGTTCGCCACGTCGCAATAGATCGAGACCCTTCGGGGGATTGAGACTTCCGCGAAGGCCAGGCCGAGCAGAATGTGGGGTCGCAATAGATCGAGACCCTTCGGGGGATTGAGACCGGACTACGTGGACAACGTCGTCCTGGCCGGCGCGTCGCAATAGATCGAGACCCTTCGGGGGATTGAGACTTGTCTCTACGTTCACATCCCGCAGAAGCGAGCGTCGCAATAGATCGAGACCCTTCGGGGGATTGAGACTCCTTAACGGGTCA
Organism: uncultured Holophagales bacterium; assembly: GCA_963741305.1. Lineage (GTDB taxonomy): Bacteria > Acidobacteriota > Thermoanaerobaculia > Multivoradales > UBA5704 > DATMER01. The sequence goes on from CAVUHL010000001.1 coordinate 19,746, forward strand.
TGCGCCGCCTCCCCTGGCACCGTCGCAATAGATCGAGACCCTTCGGGGGATTGAGACAGTTCCTGGAGGGCCACCTCGAATTGCTTCTGTGTCGCAATAGATCGAGACCCTTCGGGGGATTGAGACGGAGTCGTCGGTGGACACCATCCTGGCCGGCGCCTGTCGCAATAGATCGAGACCCTTCGGGGGATTGAGACGTGCTCAGCCGCATCAACGTCGTCGAACCCCGGCCGTCGCAATAGATCGAGACCCTTCGGGGGATTGAGACTTCAGGTTGTTCCAGGAGACGCCCAGCGCCCCCAGGTCGCAATAGATCGAGACCCTTCGGGGGATTGAGACCGAAGGATCAGCTGGGAAGTCTTCCCGGCAACCATGTCGCAATAGATCGAGACCCTTCGGGGGATTGAGACTGAACGGCCCGGCGGAAGTCCTTTGTGGATGCGGTCGCAATAGATCGAGACCCTTCGGGGGATTGAGACCCGGCCTCGGGAGTTCGCCGCTGCCCTCGTCGGCGTCGCAATAGATCGAGACCCTTCGGGGGATTAAGCATCGCCGGGCCTGAGCCGCTGGCGTCGAAGAAGACCAGGCACAGTCAGAGACCTCCGGCAGAGCCGGAGGCTTGAAATATGGGAGCCGCTCAAAGCGGCTTAGCTGTGAGCCGCCTAAAGGCGGCTGGCTGCCACTGCGACCACGACTCCTTCTTATCCCACTGGGCGACCGACCTGTCATCTGGACCGCCGGCCGCTCCTTCGCCGCAGCTTTTGAGGTAGACAGTTAAATGCCGCCCACCCCTCCGCCCTTCTCCTTTGCAACTCCGATCGACTCCGAACAGTGAAGCCCGCCCATCCTCCCACAATCCCGGAACTGTCAAACTCTGGGAGTCCCCCGGCAGAGCCGGGGGTTTACCTAGGTGAAATTAAATCGGGGCTCTGTGGCTCGGTTCCTTACCAAAACGGTCCCGCCCGGTGTCTCAGCCCTGTAGCCGCCAATTCCGGCGGTCCTTCATCCCAGACCGGAGGAATCATGAGCGATCAAGAGACTGCATCCCGCAAGGCAGATAAACCGGGTGACCTGGGCGACCAGACACCCTCTCTCGGCCCGATCGTTCCTGTTCCATCGGACGGTGGCAGCGGCAATCCTCCGCCGGGAGAACACGACGAGCCCAGGCGCCCGCGTAGCTGAATGAAACCCATCGGCGCGGAGCTGCGGTGAGAAGCGTGATGCGAAGCCTTGTTCTTCTCCTGGGCCTCACGGTGCTGGCGTGCCAGCCCGGCGCGAGATCCACATGGTCCTATGAGGAGATCCGCACGAGGGTTGCCGGCAGGACGGCGGCCGAGGTGGAGCAGCTCCTCGGCGCACCCGATCTCCGGGAGTCCGTGCTGGGGGATCAGCACTGGATCTGGTGGAATTACACGTTCCTCGCCGGAGAGCAGTACGCGCCGGAGATCCGCGGCCAGGTGGTGCATCTGGAGATCGTGCTGCAGAAGCCCGCCGGCCGCGGTTCGACTTCGCCGTCCGAATGGCGTGTCACCGGTCCGTTTTCTGTGAGCTATTCGATGGCATCCAAAAAACCTTGACGTTCCGGAGCGAGACCATGGATTACGACCTTCCCAAGATCCCCTACCTCCGCCTGCGGTGCACGCTGCGGGCGGAGGAGGAGGCGCTGCTCCCTGGATTCAAGGGCTCGATGCTGCGGGGCGCCTTCGGCCACGCATTGCGCCGGGCGGCTTGCGCCATGGGGCCGAAGCAGCCGTGCGAGACTTGCGGCCTGCGCTCGGCCTGCCTTTATACGCGGCTGTTCGAAACCTTTCTGGAGGAGGGGACGCCGCCGCCCTTCCTCCGGGGGCAGAGGGAGGCGCCGCGGCCGTTCGTTTTCGAGGCGGAGGAGGAGCGCCGCCACTTCGCCCCGGGCGACCGGCTGCGGTTCGACCTCCTCCTGTTCGGCTCGGCCGTGGGGCTCCAGGCCCTCGCGGTGATGGCCGTCGCCCGTATGGCCGAGCGCGGCCTCGGCGAGCGCCGGCGGCGGTTCGCGGTCGAAGTGATCGCGTATCAGGATGCCTTGGGAGATTTCCGACCGGTCGTCACCCCTGGCCCGCTGGCGCCGCCGGTCCTGCCGCCGCGCAACGGTCTTCCCGAGGACGGTTTCACCCTGTACTTCCGGACTCCCGCCCGTTTCAAGACCAACGGCCATCTGGTGAGCGGGGTGGGCTTCCGGGACTTCACCTTCCGTGCCCTGGCGCGGGTGCTCGAACTGGCCCATTTCTTCGGAGACCGCGCCGCCGTGGACTGGAATTTCCAATCCCTGCTGCGCCAAACCGATGGCGTGCGCGTGGTGGATCAACGCCTGGTATGGCAGGACCTCAAGCGTTACAGCTCCCGCCAGAGGGCCGAGATGTGCTTCGGCGGCTTCATGGGCTCGATGCGTCTCGAAGGCGATCTCACCCCCTTCGCACCCCTCCTGCGCACCGCCGAGATCGTCCACATCGGCAAAGGGGCGACGTTTGGGTTGGGGCGGGTGGAAATCGCCGCGGAAAAGGAGGAATCATGAAGCGCGCTTTGATGCTGCTGTTGCTCGTTATCCGTGGTATTCCCCTTGACGGCCCGGGCACAATCCTCGGACCTTGCCTCTCGAGAGCTTCGTCTGGAGATCAAGGAGGCCGAGGACCGTGCGGGAGACAGAATCCGAGAGATCCAGCGCCGAGTCGAAAGCTTGGAGTTCATTCTCCGTATCCTTGGTATCAGCATCGTGGGGTTCGTTCCGGCCTTCTGGCTGATCTTTCGTAAGACGAGGAAAAGGGTCGAGGAGAGGGTCGGCACAGTGATCGAGTCCCGGCCCCGAGCCCTGCTCGCCCTGCTTGACGAGCGGGATGCTGGCTTGAAGCTACGCCGGGAAACCGCCATCCTGGTCGTAGCGGAGACGCTGGAAACCGAAGGATTGCTTCGGGCAAGCGGCTTTGCCCAGGTGATCACACGAAGCCCAACTGATATCACGGAGCGCATGGACCGGACCTCAGTCGTCATTTTCGACCTCGATTCCGGCTGTTCGGAGCAAACCGCCTCGGAGCTCATCACCCGGAGCTCCCTCGAATACTTCCTCGTCTATACTTCTGGGCCGGGACGCTCGATTATTCGTGGGAAGGGCGGAACGTTCGCAAACTCCCCGGTAACGCTCTTCGGTCGCTTGACCGAATTGATCGTGTACAAAGCCGCCGTCGAGCGAGAGCTTCGGAAGCTGTGAGTGCAGGCCAAGACGCTGAACCGCAAGAAGCCGCCATGCACCCCTACCTCCGCCTTCACCTTCAGGTGCGACCGGCCTCCGGCCGGAGGAGCGCCGAACTGGCTCCTCCTGCCGCTCTGGTCCGGCGCGTCCTGGGGAAGGCGTTCATCGACACGTTCTGCCCGTTCGGTGAGCCGCGGTGCCAGCCGCCGAGCCAGGGGGCCGAGGCAGGGAGCGAGCCGCGGCCGAGTCCGCAGGCCCTCTGCCACCTCGCAGAATGCTGCCCCTACGGCGTGCTCTTCGCCGCCAGCCGGAGCGCGCGGCCCCCATTCGCGCTGTACACCTCGGGGAACGAAGTAGAAAGAGCCATCCTGGAGGTCACACTGCTGGGAGCGGGCTGGCGCCTCTATCCCTGGGTCCTCTCGGGTCTCGCACAGGCCTTTCGGTTGGGGCTTGGGAGCGAGCGGACCGGGTGGATCCTCGAAACCGTCGACCGGATTCGGCCCGACCGCAGCCGTGAGAGGCTCTGTGGCGGCGATTTGACGCAACTGAGCTCAACCCTGGATCCGGATTGGCTCGGGCTAGGTATGGAGCCCTTTCTCGCTCCCCAGCCGGTGGAGATCCGGTTGCTGAGCCCTGCGCGGCTTCTCCAAGGAGGTCGCCTCCTCCCGCGGAACGCGCCGGTGCCCTTCGCGCTGCTCATTGCCCGCATCCTCGATCGTTTCCGCGGCCTCTACGGTGAAAGCTCCAGCGAGATCCTCCATGCCGCCATCCGTCCCACCGTCGAAGCCGAGGCCGCGCGGGTGCCGCTCCTCGTGAACGAAACCAAATGGATCGAGGTGAAGGACTACTCCGCCCGCTCGGGCGCCGAGATGCTGCTCGGCGGCAAGATCGGCCGCCTGGTCTACGGACCCGAAGCGGCGAGGTTCTTCCCGATCCTCCAGGCCGGTGAGATCCTTCACCTGGGCAAGAACCCCACCGCGGGGTGCGGCAGGATCGAGGTCAGGTTGCCGGAAGGCGGGGAGGGAAGTTCCACGAAGTGAAATCGCCGAGGCGGAAGGTCTTCATCTTTTGGAGTCCAAGGGCTCTTTGACAACTGATTTACTTCTCTCTCATCTGGAGCGGCGCTAACCTCTGAGAGTGCCCAAAAAGGGGGGAGGTTAGCGGAAGGGGAAGAAATTGGGGTAAGATGCGTAGAATGAGGCAGATAGGTGATTGCGGCGTCCCAGTGGCCAAGCGCCAGAACGCAGACTCGGGAGCCCGGCGACGGGAGGTTAGCGGAATGGCCACCTTAAAGTCTTTCCCTTCAGGGGGTTAGAGGGGCAGGAGTCGCAAAGCAGTCAGGACCCTTCGGGGGATTGAGACGGCCATGGAGATACCCAGTTGCCGAACCCGGGCCAGTCGCAAAGCAGTCAGGACCCTTCGGGGGATTGAGACCGTAATAACCGCACTACGCGGAAACCGTGTGCTGCGGCCGGGTCGCAAAGCAGTCAGGACCCTTCGGGGGATTGAGACTCCACAACGAGTAGGCCCACTTCAAAGTGAGGGCCTCACGTCGCAAAGCAGTCAGGACCCTTCGGGGGATTGAGACAATTCGATCTCCGGCTCGGCCTTACGCCAACCGGCAGCCCATGGCAGCTCGGGGGGCCTTCCGACGAGGTGATCGAGTCGCTCTGAGAGGCGATCCGCCGCATCGAGAAGCGCCAGATCGAGACGGAGAGCCGCATTGAGCAGCTCGAGCAGGCCATGAGAGAGCGGTCCGGCAGGTGACGCGCCCTAACGCCTAATGATCGGGGGACAATCGGGGACATTTGGGGGCCAGTGAGCCTCAACTTTGTCTCCAAAAAGCCAACGACAGAGGTCGTAGATATTACCCGTAAACCTCTGCGGTTACGTAGTTTACGCTGTTGTTGGAGTTGGCTCGTTTTGGCCGGAATGGGACTCGTTGTCCGCCGACTTACCCGCGCTCGTCCTTCATCCGCGGGGAAGAGGGGTTGCTCTCCCGACCGCCCAGGGCCAATCCCGGGCGGACCGCCTGGACTACCCCCAACTCCTCCGCTGGCTTACCTGAATGAACTTACGCGCCGCTGCCACCAACCGGTGGAGCCCCATTGAGCCCCAAGGCCTTGGACGCGGGATCGCACGCACACGGTATTTGGTGCGTATTCGGTGCGCCGGGCTTTGACGGCTCGTGCTAGAGACGTAAGTCGTTGATTCTATTGGTATCCCCAACGGACGCGGGTTCGAACTATAACCCCTCTACTTTCACTGGCTTAGAGAAATTCCTGCAACGGGTGGACACCTTCCGGCGGACAGAGATTGCGGCTTGAAGACATGCTGATAAATCGAAGACATGGAGGACGACAACCCTACCGCCCACCCGCTCAAGCTCCACCGTCCCGCGGGACGGCGACCTTTCCCCCTTTCCTGCTGACGCAAACGCCACCCGCGCTTCGGCGTCCTCGTAGTGGGGTAGGACGACACCCCTCCCGCCCATCCTCTCAAGCACCGCCATCCGTGAGGACGGCTACCTTCCCCCCATCACGCTTGACGCAAACGCCCCCTCTCCTGCGAGCCCTGATGCCACGCCGGAGCAGCTCTCGCACCCATTGCACCCGCCCGGAGCTCCTCCGTCGTCTCGGCCGCCGTGGTGGACGGCAACGTCCCCCCGCAGATCGGCTCCGCAAGCTCCGCCGAACTGCTCCCACCCGCGCAAGCTCCACCTCCATCGCGGACGGCAACCTTCCCCCGTCCTCGCTGGACGCAAACGCCCCCCTCTCTTCGCGCAGCCTCCGCGCCGACGGCACCGCTCTATCTACAAGGCCGGGTGGCCACGCCGGAGACTGCGGCCGTGAACAGCCGTCCTCCGTTCCTCCGGCGCGCCCACCCAATCTCCCGTCCGCCCGCCCATTTCATTTCCCCCACCCTCGGGCCCCGCACCGTGCCGTGGCATTCCGGACCTTTCCCCCACCCTACGGCCCGGGAGCTGCCCGCCCCTGGCTCCGGCGGGGGCGGCGCCACCCAACCCACCGCAGGGCTGGGGTCCGGTAACGCGGCATTGACCCGACCCAGCCCTGCCGCGCCACGCCCCGCCTCCGGGCTGCGCCTTTACATAAGCGGAGCCTATGTAAACCAGGGGCGGGCACCAACCCGGGCCTCCAAAGACGCGCATCCCGAAACGATCGTGGAGCACCGTGCGGGGCCCGTCCCCCGAACTAGGGCCCGGCAGCTTGGCTCCGCTGGCGCTCCGCCAAACTGCCGAATCCATTCCATGCCCCCCGCCCTCCCCCGCCCGCCCGAGACCCACCCACCCCACGGCGCCGCGTCTTTGCGCGCTACGCACGAGCCGCCTAGCGGCGTCTCGTGCTCGTTTTCCGCGCCAGCCGTGGCGCCTCCCGCCCACCCGGCCCCATGGAGTTACCGTCTCGTGGGCGTCGGCCTACTCTTGCAAGTGTCCCGCGAAGGCTGGAAGGCAAGGGCCGCGGGTACTCCGCAGCCCCACGGCGAGCGTCAGCTAACAGTAGGTATTTGGAGGGGGAGTCCAACTGCCGCAGTTGTTCTGGTGGCAGTTTCTCAGGCAAGCCTGACAGGCAAGCCCCATGCTGCAGGCCCAGTCGCAAGTGTCAAGGCAATCATAATGGCAGGTACACCACGGATCAGCGACAGAACACGTGGTGACCGTACCGTCGCAGTCAATAGAGGTCGCCGGTACACTCGTGCAATAACTCACCGGCGTGCACATCAAGGCAGCGGCGGAGCAATGCGTGGTGCACGTCGTGGCAAACAGCGGCGGGGAGACCGTGCCGAGGAAGATAGCTGCCGCTGTGACCGGCAGCAGCGCGGTGAGGTTGAAGAGCCTTCGCATTTAGAGCCTCCTTTGCGCTTGCAGTTTCCTTGTTCGAGCACTCTTTGTGTACAGAGCCGGCACCGTACGAGCACGTGTCGACACGGATGGGGAGTAACTCCCTAAAAGCTAAAGTGCCCAAGACTCCTCGGGCGGGACAGACCCTCAAGAAGCAGAGGTGTCCCGCGTCTTGGCGCGCTGCGCGCGAGCCGCCTGACGGCGTCTCGTGCTCGTCCGCGCCAGCCGCGGCGCCTCCCCCTGCCCGGCCCCCGTCCAAACCCCCTTCCCGTGATTGCTAGGCCACGCAGGTTTGGGCCACCCTTTTTGACTAATCAAAACCAACCAAACGCAATCCCGGCGGGCCTTTGCTGGCGTCCAAAAAACGAAACTGGTTTCGTTTCGGCCTCTTTGCCGCCCGCGAGAGGGGTTTCGCGACGCTTCCTCGCCACTAAGACCATGCTGGACAGGCACTTCCGCCGACGCCGCACTGCGGCGGAAAAAGTCACCAGAACAACGCTTTTGGTCACCCGGCCCGGCTGACCCATTGATGCGATACAGTTTCATCACACCATGCCAAGGCCAGTGGTCTTCATCAGCTACAGCCACGACTCGGACGAGCACCGGGAGAAAGTCCTGGAACTTGCCGAGCGGCTGCGTCAGGACGGCCTGGACGCCCGGCTCGACCAGTACGTCAACGGCACGCCCGAGCAGGGTTGGCCGCGCTGGATGCTTGACCAGCTCGACGAGGCGATTTTCGTCCTCGTCGTATGCACCAAAACTTACTACCGCAGGTTCCGGGGTCACGAGGTGCCAGGCCGGGGCAAGGGGGTCGACTGGGAAGGGGCGCTGATCACCCAGGAAATCTACGACGCCAGGAGCCGAACGGTGAAGTTCGTGCCGGTGATGCTTGCGACGGGGCAAGAACGCTTCATCCCCGAACCCCTCCGCTCGCACACCCACTACGAGCTGACATTGGAAGAGCGCTACCAGGCCCTGTACAGTTTCCTGCTCGGCCAAGCCGGCGTGAAGCCAGCGCCGATTGGGAAAAACCAGGCGGGTCTCGAAGCGGACCGCGCAACCGCTGACGTTCGGCCCCGCCCACCCCGCCCGGCCCATTATGATCGGTGTCCCCCATCGCAACCCCTTCTTCACCGGTCGAAGAGAACCTGCTCTCTAGCCTCCACCAGCAGCTCCAGACGCAAGGAATTTCCGCGCTGGCCCAAGCGGCGATCTATGGGTTGGGCGGGATCGGCAAGACCCAGATCGCGATTGAGTATGCGCACCGATTCGGGGAGCATTATCGGTTCGTCCTATGGGTGGTAGCTGAAGAGGAGACAGCGATCCGGTCGGCCTATCTATCCATCGCTCGCGAGTTAGGGCTCGTCGATGCCCAGGCCGATATCGAGACGGCGGTCTCGGCGGTGAAGGCCTGGCTCTCCCGTGAAGACGGCTGGTTGCTGGTCTTCGACAACGCGGACGATCCTATCCTGCTGCGCGCCTACTTGCCGCCGACGCGGACGGGTGGCAAAGTCCTCCTGACGTCGCGGGCAAAGTCCTTCGTCAACGTCGGCATCCGAGAACCGTTCCGAGTCGAAACTCTGGATCTCGAAGACGCCGTGACCTTCCTGATTGAGAGAACGAGCAAGGCAGACGCCCAGGCTGCTGCCGAGTTGGCCGCCGAGTTGGGTTACCTGCCTCTTGCGCTTGAGCAAGCGGCAGCGTATATTTACACCTTGGGGTGTGTTTTTGCCGAGTACCTCACCAGGTATCGCCGTCTCGGAGTATCACTGCTCGAAAAGGGAAAACCGAGTACCGACTACACCAAGACCGTTGCGACGACCTGGACGTTGAGCTTCGAGGCCGTACGCCAGGCCTCGCCCGCCTCTGCCGAGTTGCTGACAGCCGCCGCGTTCCTGGTGCCGGACTTGGTCCCGATTGAGATCTTCACCCGGGGTGGCTCGGAGCTCGGCGACCTGCTTGCCAAGGGGCTGAAAGGTGCGGACGAGGATCCACTTGTCTTCTGGGAGCTGCTTGAGCCTCTGGAGCGCTACTCGCTCGTCGAGCGCTTGCCGGATGATGCGTTCAAGCTCCACCGTTTGACGCAGGAGGTGATCAAGGATTCATTGGGCGGGGAGGGCCGACGAGCTTGGGCGGAGCGGGTGGTCCGAGCATTGGATGCCACGTTTCCAGATCCCGAGCCCAAAGTCTGGGACCTCTGTGAGAGGTTGCAGCCGAACGCAAGGCTCGCTTCCGATCTAACTCGCGTCTACGCCCTGGACTCCGTCCCGGCCGGTCGATTTCTTAACAACACTGGGAAATTCGCGTCGGACCGAGGTGACCTCGGCAGCGCTAAGCTTCTTCTGCAACTCTCAATAGAGATCTCTAAGCGTGTGCTAGGAGCTGAGCACCGTAATACCCTTATGTCTAGGAGCAACTTGGCCTGCACACTCCTTTATCTTGGTGATCTTGACGGTGCCAAGAGGCTAGAGGAACAGACCCTGGAGTTGTCACAGCGCGTACTGGGTGAGGAGCACCCTGGCACCTCGACATCGAGAAGCAACCTAGCCGAAATTCTCCGTGCTCTCGGTGATCCCGCCGCTGCCAAGAAGCTCCAGGAGCAGGTCCTAGAGACCCGAGAACGCGTACTGGGGGCTGAGCACTTCGAAACATTGGCGGCAAGAAACAACCTGACCGAAACCCTTCGGGATCTGGGTGCTCTCGCCGATGCAAGAAGGCTCCAAGAACAGAATCTGGAGATCTCTGAACGCGTGCTGGGTGACAGGCACCCCCACACGACTATCCATTGCTGGAACCTGCTCCGGACTGTAATCCGGCTCAAGGACTCCGACGCCGAATCCAAGTTGAAAAACAAACTCCGCTGGCTCCTCGACCGCGACGAGGACTCGATTTCATCAGTCCATCAGCGGAACATTCGCCAGTACCTGCTCAACCTCCTCAACCCCTCCTGATCTTCGAGCCACCCCCACCCATTCCGTCCTCCCCCCGCCCACCCACCAGATCCCCGAACTCCCCCAAGATCATCTGCATCGCCCCCCGCACCCCGCCCGACTTCACCCCCCGCCTCCGCCCCTCCAAAGGACTCCGCCGCACCAACACCGCCCCCAGCCGATCCACATCCGCATGCAGATACAGCTCCGTCGTCGCAATCGACCGATGCCGCATCAGCATCTGGACCGTCCGCATATCCACCCCCGCGTCCAGCAGATGAGTCGCCAGGCTATGCCGCAGCACATGCGGCGACAGCCTTCGCCCACCCGCCTCGATCCCCACCTCCGAGCACCGCCGCTGCAAGATCTTTCGCACCGCCCCCCGCGTCAGCGGCCGCCCCCACAGAAACCGCCCGCCGCCGCCGCCCGCGCCGCCAGCCACACCCCGAGCATCCGAGACACCGGCCGATCCAGCGGCAACCGCACATCCCCGCCCGCCCCCTTCCCACGCCGCACCAGAATGCTGAACGTCTGCGTCGCCTCCTGCCAGGCCACCCCCTCCGCCTCCAGCGGACCGATCTCCGAAGCCCGTCAGCCCCGCCACGTACGCCACCCCCAGCAGCACCCGGTCCCGCATCTCCCGGGCTCGCGCGGCAGTGTCCCCGGCTGGTCTCCCCACAGCAGCCGCGATACCTCGCCGACCGTGAGCACCTTGATCTCCCGCCGGTAAGGCCGACGGCCCTGACAACCCGCCCCCGGGTTCACCTCCACAATCCCGTGCGCCAGACACCACTCCCCGAGCGACCGCACCGCCACCACCACCCCCTGCCGCACCGACTCCCCCCGCCCGGCCACATGCAGCCGCCGCAGATGCCTCTCGATGTCCTCCCGGCCGAGCTGCTGCAATCGGCTTCCCAACATCCGCGAGCAGCCGTTCGACAAGCCGCCGATACCTCCGCGCCGTCCCCTCCGTCCGCCCGCGGACGCTGACCAGGAAAGACGTCCATCCGTCGAGAAGAGAGAATTCAATTCTCTCTTTTCCCGCTGTCGTCGGGAACCTCCAACTCCTGTGAATTCTTGCGGTTACCCCCTGCTACGGGGGTTCCTTCGATTTGGGGTCTTGCGCTCATGGATTCAACCTGCTCGCGAACGACGGGCGCTGTCAAGATGCCGAAACGAACCCATCGCGAGCCCAAAGGAAAGGTCGGCCGACCCAAGGGCAAGCCCCTGTCCGCGAAAGAGCGCGCACAGCGGCGCGCCGCCGCGGTGAAGACCGGCGAGTACGCCACCACCGCGCTCGGCCAGGCCCTGCCGCCCTGCAAGCCCGCCGTCTGTCCGAACGAGGGCACCGGGACCTGCGAGGTCAAACGCGCCGTGGAGTCGCGCGGCGGCGGCCTTTCGGCGTGCCTGGTGTCCCTCGGTCACCACGACGTGATGCAGGCCTACCTGGCCGCCATCCGGACCGGCGACCTCGAAGGCCTCGCCGAGCTCGCCGCTACCTCCATGGCCGGCCAGCTTGCGCTCGCCCACGGCGAGCTCTCCACGCTCATGCACGAGGGTCTCGTCGTCCAGGTCCCCGTTGTGGGCCGCAACGCTGAGGGCGAGCTCGAAGTCGTGGCCGAGCGCCCGGTCGAGAACCCCCGCGCGGCAAACACCTTCCAGCTTCTTCGCCAGCTCGGCCACACCGCCGCCGACCAGGCCATCACGCCCAGGTCGAGCGGCGAGCGCGAGAGGGATCAAGGGCTCGGCCTGGCCGGCAGGGCCGCCTGGGTGAGCCAGATGCGGAAAGGACTGGCGGGGGAGGGGAACGGAGGACTCCGATGCATAGCGTCGAGCTGCTCCACCCGGCTCTCCCGGACCTGATCGACGCGCTGCTGCGCCGCAACCGCTGGTCCTGGCAAGCCCTGGAACGCGGCGACCTCAAGCTCGGCGACGAGGTCCTCAACGTCGATCGCCTCCAGTGGTGGCTCGTCAACGCCGACCCCGTCCTCTGGGTCGAGACGAATCTGGTCAACAAGCCGGAGGATGGGGGAGGGCTCTGGCAGCTTTTCCCCTACCAGCGCCCCTCTCTCCGCTTCCGCGGCCACGTCGTCCACCAGGACGGCGCCGAGGTCGGCAAGAGCCGCGAGATCGTCGGCCTGCTGCTGTGGGGCTGCCTCGCCGTCGAGCGGGGAAGCGTCCTGGTCGGCTCCGCCCTCGACGGCGACCTCGACGAGATCTGGGAGGAGGTCGAAGTGGCAGCTCAGCGCCAACCCCTTCCTCGCCGACGCCCTGCGCACCCGCACCACCAAGCCCTACCGGCGGCTGACCTGGCGCAACGGCCTGCGCGTCCTCTTCCGCCCCGCCGGGCACGACGGCCGCGCCTACCGCGGCATCCACGTCCGCGGCTGGCTCCTGCACGACGAAGCGGCCAAGGTCGTCAATCCGAGGAGCTGGAGCGAGTTCTGGCGCGCCGCCAAGCCGGGCTGCGAGATCCGGATCTACTCCGTGCCCACCGGCGACCGCCAGTGCACCTTCCAGCGCATCGCCGACAACGCCGTCCCCGCCGATTCGATCGTCCCCAGCCGACACCCCCGAGCTGGTCCTCGCGCAGCTCCTCCGCCCCACCTCCGCGGCCACGCCCGAAGGCACCCGCGCCCTCGCCCGCGACCTCGGCGGCCGGGTCTGGGTCCGCTTCCACTGGCCCAAGACCATCATGCCGCACCCCTTCTGGTGCGAGGAGCGCCGCCAGGAGTTCGTCGGCTTCTACGGCGGTCCGGACGAGCCGGGCTACGTCCACAACGTCCTCGGCCTGCCCGGCGATCCCGAGTACTCCCTCTTCCCCGAGCGCCTCCTCAAGCCCGCCCTCACCTGGATCCCCGACTACCTCTCCGTCTCGTTCCGCTGGGACAGCCGCGCCGGCCAGGTGGATGGCCTCTCCCGCCGCCTGAACCCCTCCTACCCCTGGGGCGACGAGGGACCAGAGAGGTCTTCCCCTCTCCCGGTGGAAGGGAGTGCGGCTGGGAGAGGGGCCAGGGGGTGAGGGTTCCCCGGGGGAAGGGAGTGCGATGGGAGAGGGGTCGGGGGTGAGGGGCGACGACCCGGAGGAAGCCGAGGGCGCCGCCGACGTCCCGCAGCCCTACCTCACCGTCCTCCAGGACACCCTCGACGTCTCAGGCTGGGATCGCTGGGACGCCGAGCGTCGCCGGCAAGCCGTGGCCGACCTGGCCCGCTTCTTCGTCCGCTCCATGCCCGGCGACCTCACGGCCGGCGTGGACGTGGGCTCGGCCACCGTGACCGAGATCGTCTTCGAGCGCCGAAACGCCCTCGCTGACACCCTCGTCCTCCGCATCCACCTGACCGGCTGGAACTGGTACGCCCAGCGCGACTTCATCCTCGCCCTCGACGCCATCCTGCGCCCCGCCGGCGGCTGGGGCTTCGACGCCACCGGCGTCGGCCGCGTGCTGGTGGATCTCCTCGCGCCCGACCTCGGCGACCGCCTCTCCGGCTACGTCTTCAACCGCTCGACGCCGGCCATCGATCCCACAACCGGCGAAGCCCAACTCGATCCGGCCTCGGGCAGGGAACTGCTCATCTCCTACAAGGAGCTGGGAACCCAACTCATCGAGCGCCGCCTCCACGGCCGAGGCCTCGAGCTTCCCTTCGACCCCGAAGTCCGCCACCTCCTCGCCAATCACACCTACTCGCAGTCCGGCGAATCCCGCCGCTTCTCCAAGCTCAACGATCACCTCGTCGATGCCCTGCGCGTCGCCGAGCTGCGCAAGCTCACTGCCGACTGGGCGGCCTTGGCTCCGCCCCTGGTTTTCGCCACCCCCGCCGGGAGCGCCATCGCTTCCCTGGACATCCTGAGGAACCTGTGAGCGCCGCCCTCCCTGCCGCCCGTGATCGGTCCCTCTCCGAGCAGCTCTTCGCCGAGCTGGTGCTCACCGCCCTGGCGGCTGAGCGCCGGCTCCGCCCCTACGTGGGCGAGCTCGGCGGCCGATCCCATGCTCTTCCGCGGGTTCGGCTCTTTCGGAAGATGGCAGGAGATCCCGCACCCCTCCCGCTTCGTCCGCGAACGGTCCGAAGACGGCGACCGCGTCGGCGAGCTGTACACCCGCATGATCGAGACCGACGCGAACATCGCGGCCCTCTGGGAAAAGCGAGTGAAAGCGGTGCTCGCGTTGCCGCGGTACATCCGCGCCGCCGACTCGTCGCCCCTGGCCGAGGAGATCGCCCGCTTCATCCAGACCGCTCTCTCCCTGATTCCGCTCCGCGTCGTCCCGATCTCCAACATCCTGGAAGCGATCGTCAAAGGCGTCGCCATCAACGAGATCCTCTGGGAGCAGGTGACGCGCGGCCCCCTGGCCGGAGCCTGGCTGCCCGTCGATGTCATCGACCGTCCCATGTGGCGCTTCGGCTGGTCGGCGAACGACAGGTCCCTCCATGTCGTCGCCCACCCGGGACGCATCGCGCCCATCCCCGCGCCGCCAATGAAGTTCCAGGTCCTCTCCTACGGCACCCGGGACAACCCCTGGGGCCGGGCCCTGCTCGATCGGCTCTACTGGGTCTGGTACCTGAAGCGGCACGCCTCGAAATATTGGGCCATCTTCGTCGAGCGCTTCGCTCAGCCCCTCGTGAAGGGGACCTATCCCTACAAGCCAGACCAGGATCTCCTCAACAAGGAGAACGAGGATCGCCTGCTCGCGATCCTCAGCACCATCCGCACCGGCTCATCGATCGCGCTGCCCGAGGGCCTCGACATCGCCTTCCTCGAAGCCTCCCGGGGAGGCGACGCGAGCTACTCCTCGTTCGTCTCCTGGCTCGAACGGGCCGAAGCCCTCCTGATGCTCGGCGAGGTCGATACCAGCGGCCTCGCCCGAGGCGCCGGCTCCTTCGCCAAGGCGCTGATCTCGAACGAGGTCCGCCTCGAGACCGTCAGTCACGACGCCCACCTGCTCGGCTCCTTCGAGTCCGACACCCTGGTCCGCTGGCTGGTCCTGCTCAACTTCGGCCCCGACGCCCCCATCCCGAAGTCCGTCTACGAATCCACCGACGCCCCCGATCGCAGCCAGCGCATGCAGGGGATCGACAAAGCCCTGAACGACGGCGTCGCCGTCCCCCTCGCCTACTACCGCATGACCATGCGGGTCCCCGTGCCCCTCGAAAACGAGCCCGTGATCGAGCGGCCGGTTACGCCTTCCCGGGCAGGGCGCTCCGACAAGGTTCCGCCACTCCGGGGAGGGGCGGGGAAGGCGGAAGGGGGCGGCCTGGGGGGCGGCGCTCGCCGCCCTCGAAACCAGCAGCCAGACCCGCTATCTCGTCTGGTGGACCGCCGGAGACGACCGTGTCCGCCAACGCCCCCTCCACAACCACGCCGTCATGCACGGCAAGGTTTTCGCCATCGATCACCCCATCTGGAACACCTGGTGGCCCCCTGCCGGCCACAACTGCCGCTGCTTCATCGGCACCATCAGCGCCGCCGAAGCCCTGGACCTCGGCTACACCGGCGCCGAGCCCACCGGCCCCTGGCCCATCGCCCCCGACACCGGACTCCCCGCTCTCCCAGACCCCGGCTTCGGAGGTGACAGATGAGGTCCCACAATCATCACCGGCTCCGTCCTCTGGACCCCTGGCGCCGATCACATCCTCGAGCTGGCCGCCGCCCTCCGGCGACGCCCCGGCCCTGGAGTTCCCCGCCCTCATCCCCGTCGACCTCACCGAGAGCCACGGCATCAACATCACCCCGCAACGCCTCGAAGAGATGGCCGCCGCCTACGACCCAGCCGTCGAGATGGCGAGCCTCAACCTCGACCACAACTAGGGCGGCCCCTCCCTCGGCTGGTGCGAGCGCGTCTGGCTCCAGGACGCCGCCCTCTGGGTGCGCTACATCGACCTCGATCCGGCCACTGTCGAGCTGATCCGCAGCAAGCGCTACACCCGCAGATCGGCCGAGATCGCGCTCAGCCATCCCGTCACCGGGGGCTGGTATCTCACCGGCTGTGCCCTCCTCGGCAACGCCCGCCCCGCCATCGCCGGCCTCCCGCCCGTGACCCTCTGCCGCCCGCAGTACGTCCTCACCGCCCGAAAGGAGCCCCCCGATGCCCGAAGACGATCCCCCGGCCGACTCCGCCGGACAATCCAACCCGCCGCCCCATCCGGAGAAGCCGAGCTGGCCGCCCTGCGAGCCCAAGTCGCCGAAGGCGCCCAGGCCCTCTCGACGCTCCTCCGGCAGCGCGCCGAGCTCGATGTCGATCGCCGGCTCGCCCTGCTCGGCGCCCGCGTCACGCCCGCCATGGCGAAGCTCGCCCGGCCGCTCCTCGTCGAGCTGCTCGCCGACCGCAACCCCGCCACCGTCAAGCTGCAGGCCGACCCGGCGAAGCCGCGCCGTCCGAGAGTCTCCATCGCTGAGCAGGTCCTCCAGATCCTCGCCGCCGTTCCCGCCGTCGAAGCGCTGACCGCCGGCCGCATGGCCGACGCCGACCCCGCTGCCACGCCAGCCAGGCGCTCTCCCCCCCGAGCGCGAAGCCGAGCTCGAGCAGAAATACCGCTTCAGCGCGAGCTGGGGCTTCCGGTCCAACTGAAAGGAGAAGGCTCCGGTGACCGCCCTCACCGCCGACGTCCACCGCATGCACTCCGTCCATCAGCCGCAGTTCCTGCCCCTCCCCGTGAAGGCAGGCGCCCGCATCTACCTCAACGCCATCACCTGCACCGACGCCAACGGCTTCGCCGTGCCCGGAGCCAACACCGCCGGCCTCCGCGCCCAGGGCGTCGCCTGGAAATCTTTCGACAACACCGCCGGCGCCGACGGCACCCTCGGCGACACCTTCAACGCCTTCGGCGCCGTCCGCTTCATCGAAGTGGACAGCCAAGGCGAGTGGGAGTTCGCTTTCACCGGGCCGTGCCCAAAGCCCGGCGACAACGCCTTCATCGTGGACGACAACACCGTCGCCACCGTCACCTCGAATTCCATCCTCCTCGGAAAGTTCACTCGCCCGGGCTCGCCCGGGAAGTGGTTCGTCGACATCGACCGGCGATAGGAGATAAAGCGCCATGCTCAGCGATCTCAAATCGATTGCGGTCAAGGCGACGCCCATCGCCCTCGACATCTACGACAAGACCGATCCCACGACCCTCCTGCCCTTCGTGGCCGTCGTCGTCACCGACCCCTCGCTCGCCGAGGAGGTCAATCTCGAATGGGCCGCCGTCTTCCCCGAGCTGCGCAAGTGGATCGGCGACCGCGTCGCCCAGCAGGGCTTCGCCGGCAAGCTCAAGATCCGCCCGGAGCTGTACGAAGTCACCCTCGACTTCGATTCCCTCGACATCGAGCGGGGAACGGCCCTCCTCCAAGCCACGGAGAAGGCCACGCGCATCGGCCGCGCCTTCGCGGTCGGCAAGGTCCTGCTGGCCTATCGCGTCCTGCGCGAGAACCAGCTGACCTACGACGGCCAGGACTTCTTCGACGACGCGCACCAGCACCCCGACGGCACCCTCGCCTCCAACCTCGTCACCGTCACCCGCGCCAACCCCGCCGCCCCGGACGTCATCGAGGTCCGGGAAGAGCTGGCCGCGGCCGTGGACCGGCTCATGGCCAACTCCATCCTCCGCGACGAGCTGGTGCGCAGCGAAGAGGTGCGCAAGGGCCTGGTCGTCTTCGTCCGGTCCCAGAAGGTCTGGTCGGCCTACGAGAAGCTGCGCACCGAGAAGAGCTTCGGCGCCGATCCCGAACCTCTGGCAGGGCGCCTTCGAGCTCGTCCGCGACTTCAAGCCCAAGGCCGGGACTGAGAACACGGTCGACGTCGTCCTCGCCACCCCCAACGGTCCGCGGCCGGCGATCTTCGTCGTCTCGCGCGAGCCGCAGGGGCTCAAATTCGATCAGTCCAAAGAGTTCGCGTCGCGATACATCCCGTTCGGCATGGATGCCATGTACGGCGTCACGCCGGCCTTCTGGCAAACCGCCGTGCGAGTTCTTCCCACATAGAAAGGAGCCGAGAGAATGAACCTGTACAAGATCCGTGTCACCGGCGAGGTCCTGGAGACCACCGCCGCCACCCGCCGCGTCAACGTGGGCGACCAGGTGCTGACGTTCGGCCGCGAGCCGGTCTACGTCCGCGCCGCCAAGCTTCCCTCGGAGTTGGCCGACGATCCCTAGCTGCGGATCGAAGCCGTCCAATCCGCCCCCTTGGGCGTCGAGGTCATCGAGCTCAAGCCCGAGCGCGTCCAGGAGCCGGCTGCGGCCACTTCGTCGGTTCCGCCGGCATCCCTGAGCCGAAAGCGGGGATGATCACAACACCAAATAGCGTCATCGAATACCCGCCCGGCGCCTCCCCTGGCGTCGGGCGGGTGCGTTGGGCCATCCTCTGTCCTGATAGTCTCTCCCGGCCATGCCTATCGCTTCAGGCTTCGAGGTGACCGACAGAATCCGAATCGCCGCCATTATCGCGGTGTTCTCTGTCGACTCTCTCTACCACAAGCTGGCCTTGAAGGGAGGAAACGCACTCCGGTTGGTCTACGAGATCCAGGACCGCACCTCTCTGGACCTGGATTTCTCGCTGGAGGGGGACTTCCCTGACTTCGATGAAACCCGTGATTCCCTGCTTCACGCTCTCAAAGATCGCCTGGATTCGGCCGGATACCATGTGTTCGACGAGCGTTTGTTCAAGCGCCCGCCGAACCCCACCGGAACCTGGGGCGGTTACCGGCTCAAGTTCAAGGTCATTGCCAAGGAAGACTACGAGCGGCTCGGGGGTGACTTGGCCAGCCTACGCCGAAGCGCCATCAACCCCCTGAGGGCCACCCAGACCCGCACTTGGACCGTAGAGATCAGCAAGTACGAGTTCTGCGAAGGCAAGGTCAAGCGCGAGATCGAGGACCATACCATCTACGTCTACACCCCGCAGATGCTTGTCATCGAGAAGCTCCGGGCCCTCTGCCAGCAGATGCCGGAGTACCCTCACCGAGGCCACCCCGCTCCACGGGCCAGAGATTTTTACGATATCCACGAGGTGCTGCAAAAGCTCATCCTGGCGGAGGACCTCAAAACGGCGGAAAGCGTCGAGCTCGCTCGTGCTATTTTCGAGGCAAAGCAGGTCCCCCTTGTGCTTTTGTCACGGCTCCGGGAGACCCGCGACTTCCACGCGCCGGATTGGCCCAGCGTCGATCAGTCGATTCTGGGACGCCGCGATCCCTTTGATGTCTACTTCGATTTTGTCGTCCGCCTCGTTGAGGAGCTAGAACATGTCTGGGTGGTGTAGGCGCCAGCGTTTCGAGTAGGCGCGGTTCGATAGCCCATGCGCGAGGTAGAAATCGAGATCCGTCCCGAGCTCCTCCACCCGTGCCAGGGCCTGTTCTGCGTAGTCTGCTCGCTCCATATAGAAGCCAATCGCCTGGTGATAGGGATACATGTAGTTGAGTTTCTTCAGAGTGGCGAGGAGTACCCCGATCGAGACGCGATCCTTGGCGGCGCGGTACGCCTCCAGCACCTGGTAGATGCCCCCTGCATAGGTCGGTCTCACGGCAATGTCGATGAGGGTACGCTCAAGCTTTGTAGCCATGAGAAGCTCGCCTTCTATGCCCTTGAGAGTGCCGACTTCGAGGTTGCCCGTAGATTTGCCGCTGAGCAGCACGACCTCGTACCCGGGGCCGCTCAAGATATAGTTCGTCTCACGCCCCGGCCGGGAGAAGGCCCGGGTCAGTGCCTCTTGCGTAAGTACGCCCTCCGGCTCAGGTTTGGGTGCCTGCTCTCGATTCACATAGATGCGGAGCGGTAGCTGTTCGGTCAGCCCATGAAGGAAGACCGCTGAAGCGTGCGACAAGTACGAACCACCTCGCAGCGACAGTGCAACCTCAAAGGCTGTGGCTCCCTGGAGCACGTAGCGTCGAAAGCTTGGGTAGCGTGTGCTCTCCAGGTCTACCGGCTGGAGAATCCCCTCGTCCAACAGATACTGTAGAAAGGCCCCCTCGCTCATCTTCGGCATGACCGTCCGGCGGACTTGACGCACCTCTTCCAGCCGCAATGCTCGTTGGCCGAAAGCCCCCAGGCTGGCAAGCAGCGTCCCCCGCTCTGCTTCAAGGCGCTCGCGCTGTCTTCGAGGCCCCATGGCTCCCTTAGTATATATACCTAAGGGTGCCATGGGGCCTCCTCCATCTGACGGCGGTAGAGGGGACTCGGTCACGCTGGCCAGCGACAGCGAACCCAGAGCCTTGGTCTAAAGTGAGGGTAGCATTGAGAAGCTAGGTATATATACCTAGCTTCCAGAACGAGCATCATCAGCCCTCTCTCTTGGTAAACCGTTGATAATAGGGAGCTTAGATTCTTGGCATCCTGAAGCAGAGACCGTTGGATACTCCTTGGTATATATACCAAGGAGTCAACAGACTGCCGCAGCAACGTGGTCGGCGCTGACGTTCGGCCGTGAGCCGGTCTTACGTCCGGGCCGCCGAGCTACCCCGCAGCTCGCCGAGGTCTCCCCCGCGAGGTCGTGATGCAAGTCAGTCTCTCCCTCAGCCCCGGCTATCGCCTGAAGATCTCGCGGGCCTCGCGCATGAGCGAGCTCGTGGACCGCGCCATCACCCGCCTCGCCGCCCTCGGAGGAAGCGCCCCCTTCCTGGAGATCCTCCGCCGCTGGCTCCAGCGCCGTCAGGAGAAGCGCCAGGAGCAGCTCCAACTCGACGTCCGGATCCTGGAAGAGGGCCACGCCCTGCGCCAGGAGGCCTACCAGCGCGAGCGCGAGGCCCTGCAGGTCCTGGCCGAGGAGCGCGAGCGCCGCCACAAGGCATGCGCATGGCTTTCGTCGTTCCGTTCAAGGAGGGGGTCTACAGTCCAAGCAAGGTGTGAGCCCCTCGGCTATCGCCTGCGTTACCGTTACCCGAGTGGCATTTGCATTCACATGCCTACAATCTTCCTTGTGGTACCTCCTTCCGGTCGGCATTCGATACACGAACGCCTCCACCACCGGTGGAGGCGGTGGCGCCGGCTCGGCGGTTTCACCTATTTCCTGCTTTACCGCGTTCGCCGGCGGGCAGTCCACCGCTGGCGAGCCCACCAAGACCTCAGGGTGCCATGGCTGCCAAGTCAGCAGAAGAACCACTGTCGCGGCAGCCGCTCCTGCTAGAGTGAAGGAAATATCACGCCAAACGCGTCGAGAGATCGCTTCTCGAAAGGCGATTAGGCCGCAAACAAACGTCAAGCTAATGCAGATCAAGCCTCCAAAACATTGAGATAGGCGGAATTGTACAATTGAAAGTATGCTACCAATTACACCTATAGCGCCGAAAAGATAGCGGCCGAAGACTCTGCTCCTTGCCACAAACTGAGGGTCCATCACAGCACCTTGAAAATTATAACACTGCCCGGAACTAAAGCGCCATGAGCAGACCGCCGCCAAGGGAGCCCTTCGCCCCCTCGGCGAAGGGAGGAAGTGACAGACGTTTCGAGTAGGGCGCCCAGAAGGACCTCTCCACCTTCCTTCTCCGATTCGCGAGCTCGGGAAGGCCGGTTTGCTAGGAATAGGTGCTACCCGGAAGGCGTGCCTGGCACCTTGCCCCCTGCCGAATAGGTCCGAATAGGTGCCACTGAAGATTCCGGACATCGCGCATCACCGGCTTGGACGCCCTCGGAGGAAGCGCCGCCTTTCTGGAGATCCTCCGTCGCTGGCTCCAGCGCCGTCAGGACAAGCGCCAGGAGCAGCTCCAACTCGACGTCCGCATCATGGAAGAGGGCCACGCCCTCCGCCAGGAGGCCTACCAGCGCGAGCGAGAGCCTCGCCGAAGAGCGCGAGCGCCGCCACAAGGCCGAGCTTCTCGCCCTAGAGGCTCAGATGCATGGAGGCGCTCTCACCCGGGGCCAACGAAGACCTAACCCGGTGCCTCGAAGACGCCACCCCCCCTGGGCCGGCGCTCCTAGCCTGACGACACCGAGACCCGCCGTCTCGATGGTAGAATACCCAATTGTCGAATGGGACCTGGGCGCTACGGCTGCCCTATGGAGAAGAAGAAATGATCACACCCGCTGACGTTGCCGCCTATATCGGTGCGGCTGCATGGCTTCCGCAGATCGGCTCGTGGGTTCACGACTACTGGGCAAAGCCGGTCATTTCCATAGTCCCTGCCCGCACGGCGCAGGTAGGCTTTACTCGGTTAGGTCCCATCTTCAACTTGGGTATGGCTCTTACTTCTGACCGGAAATCGGCAATCATTGAAAGCTTCGACGCAACGCTTAAGCACCAAGACGGCGAAAGTCGGTCTCTTGCGTGGGCTGGGATGAATGAGACCTTCAGCGAAATCACTGACCCGCTAGGAAACCGCCAGATCGTCGCTCGTGAAACAAGCATCGCATTTAAGATTGCTCCGGACGTGCTTCTAGAGAAATTCGTGAGATTTCAGGAGCCGCGTTTCACCGAGCACACTCAAGAAGCTATTAACGAACTTGTGTCACATTTTACGTTCCTGAAGAATACCTCCGCGGACTTTGTTGATCAAGCCTTGCAGAGTAAAGAGTTGCATAAGGCTCTGGAGGCCCAGAAGAATTGCTTCTGGTGGAAGGCGGGCCGCTACAATGTGTCGTTTTCAATGGGAGCTGCCAAGCCGCTAAAGCTTGAAAAATATTCTTATCATTTCCATTTAACAACCGCGGACATCGAAGCCCTGAAGCAGAATTTTCCCACTCTGGACGCGGATCTTCGGAACGTCATAAACTCGAACCTTCCGGCGCATGAGCCAGAGCCGGTAAACTGGACGTGGCGTTCTGTGACGCTTCAAAAACCAGCGTAGATCCGCATGCTTGCGCCCTGTGATCAGGAGAGGATAGGACGCGGACTTCACGCTTTTTTAGCAGATGGCTATCTGGTTTACACGAATTCAGCTAATCACAACAACTAGTGAGTTTATCGGGACTAAGTCTGGTTTTGAGCGCAATGGCTGTCAGGTCGGATAGGCGCCGGGCGCGACGACGACAACGTCGATGCTCGCATCTGGCCGAGCGATCGGGTCGCGGTCGCGCCACCAGGCATACTCGTGCAGTGCAAAAGAGAGAAGCAGAAGGTCAGCAAGGTTGTCGTGAAAGCGCTGTGGGCAGACATCACTCACGAAAAGGCGTCATCCGGTCTCGTCGTCACCACGACCGCACTTTCCCCCGGGGAGAGAAAGACCTGTACGGCTCGCGCGTATCCGATCGAAGAGGCCAATCGCAGTACACTCCGGAAGTGGATCGAACGAATGCGAACGCCACACACCGGGGTGATTCTCGGTGAGTAGGCCAAGTGGAGAGGTGCCCGCCGGAGATAGGTGCCACCCATCAGAAGGCTCTTGTCAACTCCCCGCACCTTTTCCTTCCCGGGAGTCTCCGGGTGTTTGGGTGGGTGGGGGAAGGTCGAGTCTGCCGATCCGGTTCCGGTTGCGCGTCCGCTTTCTCCATGTTCGGGTGCGGGGATCCGCACCAGCCACCCATCGGGTTCTAGGCAGGGGGAAGCCGGGAACTTGCTTCCCTCCACCCCTGGCCCTGTTGAGAGCCCCCAGAAAATCGTCGGTTCCAGATCACCGTCCAAGTGTCAAGGGACACCCGCTGTGGCTCCCCGGATTAAGGGGTCCAGCACCAGATGGCTCGGGACCTGGGCGCATCCCATCGCAGAACGGCAGACCAGGGCAGGGTCCAGTCACCCTCGTTGGTTGAGGCCAGCACCTATTCAGGCTCCCTGCCCGGGTCTGTTTCAAATCAGCCAAATGCCTGTTCAACGCGGAAAGGTACCTGGTCGTGCAGAACGTAGAAAACGGCTCGAGCCGTCTTGTCGGCTACCGCCCGTAGCGCCAAGATCGGATTGGTCTTGGCACTCTTCCGCTCGTAGTAGCGTTTGGCCCGTGGTTCGAACCGGATGATGAAATGGGCCGCTTCGGTGAAAGCCCAAGACAGATAAGGATTCCCATTCTTCACGTTACCTTAGCCTTTCACCTTGCCATTGCTGAGGTGCTTGCTGGGCACACAGCGGCAGTAGGAGCAGAAGTGCCCGACATCAGAGAATCGGTCTATTGATCCCGCTTCATACATAATGGTCAAGGCAAGGGTCTGGCCAATGCCTGGGATTTCCAACAGTCGCTGGAAGTCAGGCCGTAGCCGGGCCTGCTTCAGAACAGCCTTTTCAATCATGGTGATCTGGACTTTGAGATCGGAGATCACCTTGAGAGTGCTGGTGAAAGACAGTGCCAAGCAGGGATCGACGAAGCGTTGCTCGATCTCCTCGGCCGTGAGCCGCTTGAGCTCGTTGCTCGGCACCTGCTGGCCTGTTTGACGGCTGAAAAGGTTCTTCAGGCTAAGCAGGTTGGCGGTGCGCTGCCGGACCAGGAACGTGCGTCGGCGCAGAAGATCCCGCAGCGGGCGTTCCTCTTTCGGGTAGATGTAGCCGCAAGGTAGGACCCCGAGTTGGAGTAGATGAGCAAGCCACCGGGCATCATGGCGATCGTCGCGGTACTTGAGTCCCTCATACTGCCGCACGGCAGAGGTATTGACGAGTGGACCCGGTAGCCATGCTCCATGAGCCCGTCGACAAGCCAATACCAGTTGAAGGTCGACTCCACAGCGATACCGACGAGCTGCTCGCGGTAAGGCTCTAGGCAGTCAAAGATCATTTCAAGGCGATTGGGTAGCTTTCGGCTCAACACAAGCTGGTGATCGTCGTCGAGGACGACCAAATAGTTGTTGTTTGAGTGTAAGTCGATTCCGCAGTACACTTTCATCTCGCTCCTCCTTCTCGTGGATTGGCCTCCCGACGAGCTTAACCCTCGTCAGAAGGAGGAGCCTTCTGGATGATCTTCACCCTTTTCGCTAAGCCGCTCCTCCCCGCCTCTCCCGGGCCCTTTTCCAAGTGTTTGCCCCAGCCCGGTTCTTCTGTCTCATTCCCGCCCCTACTAGCGCGGATTGAGATTTTTCGCACCATGGCCCTCCGGACGCGGCCCGCGCGGACCCTAGGCCAACTCGGCTTTGTGGCGGCGCTCTCGCTCTTCGGCGAGGGCCTACGGCGTGGCGGTAGGGCCTCAACTGCCTATCTGGACTCCTCCGTCAAGACCTGAGGGGGAGGGCGGGGGAACCCTCTGCTCTTTTCGGAGGCGGCTGCTCCCCCCGTCGGCACAGTCGTTGAACACTGCGGGAGCCGCGGAGCTGTCAAGGCCGGCGAAGCCGCCGGAGGGAAGCCTTGACAGCTCCGCGAGCTCCCGCAGTACGCTTTCGTTCGACGGGGGGAGCCCAGAGGATTGGGTGGGGGATGACGGATTGGTTTTCTCCGCCGTGAAGATTCAACGGACGCGGATGCGCAGCGCGATAGGTTGAGACTGCACTCGTATCTTCGGCCTTTTCGTGGAGCTGTCAGCAGCTCCGGGCCAGGATGGAAAACGCGCGTTGGGGTGCCGATCCCGTTGACGGCCTCGAGGGCCAGGCAGTTGACCGGCGTGTCCCCAACGCTCGGTCCAACCGATCGTGCCATCCGTCGATTCTGATCCGAGCAGTTCACGGCAGGGGAATCCTTCGTCTCGATCTCGTTCCGAAGAGCGTCAAGGAGCGACCGTTCGAGCCTTATAGGAAGTGTCGTTCTTCCATACCGCCCAGACGATCCGTGCCAGCTTGTTGGCGAGAGCCACCGTAGCGCGGTGATGCCCTCTTAGGCGCTGGACCTGAAGGGCCCAGTGACGCAGTTGGTCTGGCTGCTCCTGGCGTCGGGCCGCGTGGGTCAGCACCGATCGCGCGCCATTGATCAGCAGCGAACGCAGATAGGCGTCTCCGGCTTTGTTGATGCTGCCGAGTCGCCGGCGCAAGCCGCTGGAGTGCTCGCGAGGCGTCAGTCCAAGATAACTCGCAAAACGCCGGCCGGAGGCAAATCGTTGGCTTTCTCCGACGAAGGCGACCAGGGCTGTAGAGGTCAGCAGCCCGACTCCGGGAATCGATTGCAGGCGCTTGACCACCGGCGTCTGCTTGGCCGCGGCGCGTAGCTGTTGCTCGACTTCCTTGATCCGGCGGTCAAAATCCAGGATCTCCTGGCAAGCTGTCTCCAAGGTCGGCCGCAGGAGCTCGGGGAGCTGGTCGTCCCTCAGAAGCGCACGGACGCCTATTACGACGTGTCGCGTCCCGACCGGAATCGAAAACCCCAGCTCGCGAACGATGCCTCGAACCAGATTGATCCGGGCGTTTCGGTCCTTCATCCAGGCCGAGCGCAGCCGGTGCAGAGCAGCGATGGTCTGTTGAAACACCGACTTGACCGGTACCTCGCGGATGCGGTCATTGCGGTTGGCTTCGAGCAGTCCCTCGGCATCGGCCCGGTCCGTTTTGTTCCTGTAGACATAGCTGCGCACTGCATGCGGCGGTAGAAGCCGAACCCGGTGGCCGAGTCCCTGGATCTCCCGCGCCCAGAAGTGGGCCGTCCCACAGGCTTCCATCACGACGAGAGCGGGTTGCCTTTCGGCGAAGAAGCGAAGGAACTGGCTTCGGGTCAATCGGTGGGATTCGGAGACCTTTCCCGGCTGCCGGGAAACGGCGATCTGGAAGACGCTCTTTGCCAGGTCAACTGCGATGGTCGTAGACTCCATGGTGGGCTCCTCCTTCCGGTTCATCCGGCGACTTTGGCACACCCGATGCCGTACACAGTCGCAGGAGGAGTCCATTCCATCCCGCCTGCAGCTCCACGGCTGATCGGGAGGATACGGGAGACTACGTTCGGGCGCCTTGAGCTTTGGCCGCCGTATGATGGAGGCGGAGCTGAGGGACCAGGCGAGCATGGAGGAGGCTATGGAGGAGAAGCCAGGAGACGGACTCGACGAGATGGTGGAGCTTGTTGTCGAGCTGTACCGGCTGATGCTCCAGGATGGCGATCGGAATGCAAAATATTTGGTCCTGGACATCGCTACGAGGGAGAGTGCCGAGCAAATTCGAGAGAGGATTCGGGAGCTGCGCGCGGAGAGACTGGAGGTCGCAGAGTTGGCGAAACTGCCGGGTTATCTCGTGCTGGAGATGCTCAGTTCTCTCAGGCGGGAGGCGGTCAAGGCGGACTGTGAGCTAGAGGTGCGGATGGCTTATGCAATGGACCCGACTCGGTTGATTGATGGCTGAGGTGACGTGGCGACCCGAGGAGGCATTTGGTGAACAGGCGACGTCGGGTTGAGGGGCGGCTGACATACTTGTGGGCGGTCGAGCTGATCGCGGCTGGGAGGGGCGGGGCTTGTCCCCGCCCGGTTCTTCTGTCTCATTTCCGCCCCCACTAGCGGGGATTGAGATTTTTCGCACCATGGCCCTCCGGGCGCGGCCCGAGCTCGCTTCCCGGAAAGGAGAGTCCTCTGGCCTCTGCGGGGCGTTTACGCCTCAAACCGCAGCTCCGGGTTGGCCCGCGCCTTCTTCAAATACTCCTGGAGCCGCTGCACCAGATCCACGGTGACCGCCTGTTTCTCGGCCGCGTCCCGGAAGAGGATCAGGGCGGCGAGGGCCTCCCGGTGCACGCCCTGGGCCTCGAAGATCTCCACCATCTCCACCGCCAGCTCCAGGACCTCGGAGAGGCGCTCTTCTTCCCGAAAGACCAACGCCAGATCCAGGCTCGCCAGGGCATAGTCGAAAGCCAGCCCTCGCTTCTCGAAGTCGCGCCGCACCTGTTCCAGGCCAGCCATGGCCTCCTCCCGGCGCCCGAGGCCGGCCAGGACCTGCGCTTCGAGCCACGAGGTCCTGATCAGGTCGAGGTCGTTGTGGAGCCGCTCCGCCAGCTCTCGAACCTCGGCAACGATCGGTGCCGCCGCCTCGGCTCTTCCCATCCGGTAGAGGGTCCCAGCCAGGTTGTATCGCTGAACACAGTACAGCCGAGGCTGTCGCTCCCGGTCAATCGAGGAGGCCGCCTGCTTGAAGAATCCCGATCGAGGCCTCGCAGTCCCCCTGTTCTTCGAGCGTGGCTGCCTTGTTGAGCAGGATGGCGGCGGTCTGGTCCGGCCGCGCGATCTCCAGGGCCTGGTCGTGGAGCTTTAGCGCCTCGGGGAACCGCCGTTGATCTCGGTGAAAGGAGGCTTCGAGGTCGAGCAGCCGCCCTTCGTCGAGGAGGCCCGCGTCATCCTTGCCTGCCTTCCAAAGCTGACGCCCGCGGACGAAGGCCGCCTTGGCAGCCTGATACTCGCTTCCCACTCGGAGAGCGTTGGCGCGGAATGGCTCAGCGTAGCCTTGCAGACGGAAGCGCCAGGCGGGCGTCCCGGGAGCCTGGCGGGCAATATCGCAGGCCAGCGCCGCCCACTCCAGCGCCTCGGCCGCACTGTGGGCCGCGGTTCGTTGGCTCTCGTTGCAAAGGCGGATGCAGAGGAGTTCGTCTTGATACGCTGGCGATTCCTGGATGAGAAGCCGCCTCTGCCTTAGCTCGTAGGACCTCAGCCGGTCGAGCAGGGCCTCCACCCGTTCCCAATCTGCCGCGGTGGGGAAGCCGGCCTCCCTCTTCGGGCGAATCGTCCACAACACCCTGAGATGCAAACGGGCCAGCGAGAGAGATCGCTCCACGATATCCCAGACGGCCCGTTGCAGCTCCTCGGGAGATCGGTCCGGGCTCCGTAGAGTCGGCTCCGCCAGCGCGTCGGCCGCCAGCGCCTTGCGCATGAGCCGGATGAAGGCCTTGATGGGCGCCACGAGAGAAGGCCGGATCTCCGCCGCCGCGGTGATCCGGTCCATGGTCGGCGGTTCGGGAACGTCCTCTCCGGACTCGTAGCGGCTGATCCGGCTCTTGTCCATCCGCGCCCGGCGGGCGAGCTTCGTTTGATTCCAGCCCCTCACCCAGCGGAAGAAGGCGATGAGCGCTCCCGGCTCGCCCTCGTCTTCAGACTCCGGCTCTCGCATCAGGTCCATGATCGCGCTCTCCCAGGTCTTGGGTCATCAGGGTTGACCCATGGGTGGATAAATTCAGTGCTCTTCGGACACCATGTTCCTAGAAGGGCGTGCCCGTGCGGCCCATCCCGGCCGCCCAGGAGCCACCCCCCGAAGGGAGATCTATGTTCCGCGCCCAGTTCATTCGCATCCTTCTCGTCTTTGCCGTCATCGCTGCTCTGGGTGTCCTGCCTGCCCATGCCGGCCAGCCGGTAGGATTTGCAGCGCCCGGCGGCTTCAGCCAGCTCTGGAGCTTCCTCACCAGCCTCTGGGGGAAGGCAGGCTCCGTCCTTGACCCTAACGGCGGCAATACGGAAGGCCAAGGGGGCTCGCCCGTGGAAAACGGCTGCGGCCTCGACCCGCATGGGATCTGTGCGCCCAGCCAGAGCACAGCCCAGAGGGAAAACGGCAGCGTCGTCGATCCGAATGGCGCGCACTGACCAGGCACCGAGGCACTCACCACCCCGACCCTCTTCTCCCGGCCTCACACCCGTCCGCCGGGAGAAGAGGGAGCTACAAATTGCAGTTTAGGGTTGGTGCGGGCCTTCTTCAAAAAATCCTGAAGACTCATCAACAGATCCACCGTAGCCTCTCCTTTGGCGGCTGCCTCCTGGAAGAGGATTACTGCGGCAAGGGCCTCGCAATGCACGCGCGTCGCCTCGAAAATTTTGAGCATCTCTGCTGCCAGCCTCTGAACCTCGGCCAGGCGTCCCTGGTCGCGATGGACCAGCGCCAAGTCGAGGCTCGCGAGGCCGAAGTCGAACGGCATGCTCCGGGCGTCAAAGTCCCGCCTCACCTGCTCCAGGGCGGCTACCGCCTCCTCCCGGCGCCCGAGTGCGGCCAGGAGCTGCGCTTCGATCCACAGGGTGCGAACCAGGTCAAGGTCGTTGCGCAGGCGCTCCGCCAACTCCCGCACCTCCTGCACAATCGGCACGGCCGCCTCGGCCTTGCCCATGCGAAGCAGGTTCCCCGCCAGGTTGAACCGCAGCACACAAAACAACCGCGGCTGGCACTCCCGGTCGATCGAGGAGGCCGCTTTTTCAAGAGTCCCGATGGAGGACCTCGTAATCTCCTTTCTCCTCAAGCGTGTATGCCTTGTTGAGCAGCAGGACTCCAGTCTGGTCGGGTTGGGCGACCTCCAGCGCCTCGTCGTGGAGCTTCAACGCCTCGGAGAAGAGACCCTGGGTTCGACGGAGGGAGGCTTCGAGGTCGAGCACCCGCCCTTCGTCGAGTAGACCGGCCTCGTCGGTCCCTTGCAGCCAGAGCTGCCGCGCATCGGCGAAAGCGGCTGCGGAATCCGGCAGATCGCCCTTTACCCGCAGGGCATTGGCGCGGAACGGTTCGGCAAAGCCGCGCAAGCGCGACCGGAAGGCTTCACTGCCGGGAACCTGGCGGGCAACCGTGCAGGCGATCTCGGCCCACTCCAGCGCCCGGTCTGCGTTGTGCGCCGCGCTACGCTCGCTTTCGTCGCAGAGGCGGACGCAGACCGCCCACGTATGGTATTCCGGCCCGCCCTCCGCCAGCACGCGCCGAACTGCCGGGGAGAAGCGCTTCAGGCGCTGGAACAGCTCCTCCGCCTCCTCCCGGTCGCGGCGGGCATTCTCCTCGCGGATCTGGCGGAGTAGGACCGCACGGAGCAGGCCCTCGACCTCCCGCAGGCCGAAGGCGACGGCCATGTCGAGGACGCGCCACTCCTCCTCCGTCGGGTCCACCGGCGAGGCGGGGGGCGGCGGCTCCGGACGGAGCAGGCCGGCCGCGACGATCGCTCGTTCGACCTCCACCGGCCCCAGCTTCATTTTCGTGGCGAGCCATTCCAGGCGTTCCCGGCTCAAGAGCGAATCGCCGTTGGCATAGGCCGAGAGGGTGCTCGGGGCGAGCCCGGCTTCCGCGGCGAGCTCGCTCGCTTTCCAGCCGTGCGCCGAGAGGAGGTTCGTCAGCGCCAGGCCCAGCAAAGGTGGAATCTTCCGCGGCATCCGCCTTCTCCTGTCGAGAGGATTCTAAAAGAGAAGAGTGCTTGCCGGGCGGATGGCGTGACACGAGGAAGCGATCTTCATACCGCCTGCCGAAAAAAATCACCCAGGAGACATCGACGTTGCGAAATCAGCCCACGGACGCCATTCGGCCAGTGAGGGCGCTAACCTCACGCTCCCAGAGCCATGCCGACCGACCAGGAAAGAGATCCAGAGGCCGCCGCCCGCTCCGAGTTGGACGCCGCGGTAAAGGAAGTCAAGTCGGCCCGCGACCGGCTGCAGGCCCTGGTGGCGAGGCTGCCGGCTCGGGACGTGGAGACCGGGCCGGAGGACGTCTTCGGCGACTACGAGGCCACGACGGATCTGCGCTTCGTCGCCGAGTGCGTGATCCACGCGCTCGAAGAAGCCATTGCGTCCCTGGAGTCCGTCCATCTCGGGGAGCCCTGAACATGAAAGGCGGTGCATCTCATCCCGCGGGGCGGCCGGCCGGGGTGTCCGGCCGCCCCGTCCCTTTGTCTGCTGGCGTAGGCGGGCACCCGAGCAGGGCCGATTGGGAGCGCTTCCTGCGAGGCGAAGTACCGCGTCACCTCACGCCCTGGCTGGTAAGGCACCTTCTGCGGGGCTGCCAGGAATGCCGAGAGCGGCTGGAGCCCCTGGCCTCTCTGATCTTCAGCCCTCGTTCATGGCCATGAGCCGAGGTCCGAGTCCAAGAGGCGAGTCGATTGGTTGCAGGAGGCCACCTCGTTCTGGTTGCTGGAGGGTCTTCCGCCAAGGCTCGCCAAGACGCTTGCCCGCGCCGGCCTGGGTTTGTGGAGCGCCCTGGAGGGGTGGTCGGATGAAGAGCTGCTGGACCTCCATGGCATCGGGCCGCGAAGTCTGGCGATGCTTCGAGAAGCTCAGCCTGTCCCGCCCCGGCCGGTGGAGCCTCCCTGCGACACCTGTTCGCCCCCCGAGGACGTGGCCGAGAGGATGCTCGAAGAGATGCTCGCCGCCGAGAGGGCGATGAGGTCACTCCTTGGCAGTCTGTACAACGATCCGCCCAACGTCTCACGAGGTTCATGGCCGCGTCGGAAGAGATGAGGGACACGCTGGAGGGAAAACCGGCGTCAAGGCGCGCGATGCATTCAATTGGAGCGGCCGGAGGGCTCATCCCCCGATCCGGCTGCCCCTCCTTTTTCCCCAGGTGTGACGAATGCGTGCGCCTTCCCGCGGCAGTCTCTCGAATCGTGAGCCCCGTTCAGGCGGGCAGTTGTGGCGGTATCGCGTCGCCGGTCCCCCTCAGCTTCGCCCGGCGACCTCCCGTGTCCGTCCCCACATCTCAGCTCTGTTCCAGGTAGGGGAGAACTGCACGCGTCTCGACTTTACCGAAGTCGCCTCTTGCCGTATTCTTATTTCCCGGGTTCGCGAATAAATGCGTATCCGATCTCAAGGAGGGTGTCCGATGTACAGTCTTCCTGCGTTCGCTCTCGCCCTGCTCCTCTCCACAAGCTGGTGGGGGCCATTGTCCACGCCACGGCCGTAGCGCCCGACGAGCCGACCGCCATCGAACAACCCACCCACCCCCCGGCGACCAAGAGTGGCGCTTCCATGGATCCCTGGGGTGCCGCCGGCCAGCCCACACCCCCCCCGACGACCGAGAGTGCTGCCTCCATGGATCCGTTGGGTTGATCCAGGAGTGAGTCTTGCCGGCTCCTTCCGGCGTATACTTGCGCAGAAGTTCCCAGGTGGAAGGAGCGCTGATGGAGCCGCGCCGCAATCGACTTGCGAACGCTGAAAAAGTGAGAGAGCTGCTGGATTCCGCGTTCGCCAGTCGCTACCACGACTTGGCGACGACGCTCAAGCTGTCGAGTATTGCCGTTGCTCTGGCCGAGGAGGGAGAGCACGAGCTGCCCACCGATCTCAGGGTCGCCGCGTGGACGCAATATGGTAATGCGCTCCGAATCGCCGGGCGCCACCGGGAGGCGGAGAGGGCTCTGGAGCGGGCAGCTGCTTTACCGAACTCCGATCCGTCGACGCGGGCGAATCTCCTCGAAATCAAGGCCAGCCTTCACCGAAACACCGGCAAGCTCGAAAGCGCAGCGCAGCTTCTCGCCATGGCAATCGACGAGCACAAATCAGTCAGCGATTCCCTCGGCCAGGCACGTGCCTGGAACCTTCTCGGGGTCGTCTATCTGGATTTGCGAGAACGGTCACGAGCGCTTCGAGCCTTCCGGACCGCCCTTGACCTCCTTGGGCCCGACGCACCGATCGACGCTCTCGCGATGACAGGTCACAACCTGCTGGAGACCCTGATCGCAGACGGCCGGCTCTCCGCGGCGGAATCGGCCCTGGCGCTCTTGGAGCCTTTCTATCGCCGGATTACATCCGCGCGTCTGTCCGCCAAGGCCGAGTGGCTGCGCGCCCGTCTCCACCGTGAGTTGCGGCAGTTCCCTGCTGCCCAGATCGCCTTCGAACGAGCCTATGCGCTCCTGATCACTGAACCGCGCTCCCCCGAGCTTCCCACGCTGCTCAAAGAAATGGCCGAGCTCGAAGCTGCCATGAGCAGCTCACAACCCCCGAAAGACTGAAAACGGCGTTCGCGGTTGTATCGTTTTGCCTTTCTCCCTCTTCTCCTGGGGAGGGGTGAAGGGAGGAGGTCGGGAGAAGAGGGCCGGGGTGATGAGGGCCTCTAACTCGTCGTCCTACCCAGATCCTTCTCGAGCCGCTCCAGCCGTCCCTCCGCCTCGACCTTCCACTCCTCCACCCGGCGGATCGCCTCCGAGAGCGACTTGATCAGCTCCTCGTCGGAAGGTCCCCGATCTACCGTGGGCTGCGGCGAAGAGCTGTCCAAGGCGCCCGCCAGGTCCCACACCGTGGCTCCGTAGCCCGCCAGCGCCCGGCCAAGGTTTTCGAGCGTTGGGCGGGGGCTTTCGTGCTCCCAACGCGAAATCTGCCCCTTGTCGACTCTCAGGGTCTCGGCCGCCTCGGTTTGCGTGGAAAAGCCGGCTCGCAACCGGAGCTGGGCAAGAGCTTTTCCGAGTCCTGCAAAAGGATCTGGTTCCGCCATAGAGCGGCATCATAGATGTTACGCAGCGCAAAATCAAGCCCCCGGGGTGTAGCTCAGCACAATGTATCTCTTGACATCGTTGTATCATTATGCATACAGTGTAGCGCATGCCATCCGAGACCCTCTCTCAAGCCACGTTCGGTGAGCTGCTGCGGCGTTGGCGTCGCAACCGGGGGCTCAGCCAGGGAGACTTCGGCGAGCTCCTCCACCCCAAGGCCCGGCACTCGACGGTGAGCTGCTGGGAAAACGGCATCCGCCGCCCGTCGTGGAAGTTCCTGGGCCAGATCCTCGCGATCACGGGGATCCCCGCCGATCTCGCCCTGGAGGTCCCCGGCGCCGGCCAGAAGGGAGGCGCCGCATGACCCCCTGGGAGCGCCGGCATCCCTGCCGGCCTCTTCGCCGTTCCTGGGGGCAGGGGAGGGCCAGAGGAGGGGTCCTGAAGCCCCTCGTCTCCCGAAAGGGCGGGAGTGCGGCTGGGAGAAGAGGGGTTGGGGTGATGAGGGCATCGGGCGTGAGGTGCACCCATGGCATCTGAGCACCTCCCCGGGGTCTGGAAGCACTCCCACCAGACCGGAAGCGCCCTCCTGGTCCTCGTCGCCGTGGCCAGCCACTCCGACGCGAACGGCGTCTGGATCGCCGATCAGGCCACGCTGCAGAGCTGCGTCCGTCTCAGCCGGCGCCGAGTGCAGCAGATCCTCGCCGAGCTGGTCGCCGCCGGCGAGCTCGCGGTCGTGCCCGGCGACGGCCGCGGCACATCGTTCGACCTACCGGCTGACTGTTCGGAGCGGAAAGGGCGAAGCAGACTGCACCCTTCCTTCTCCCCAAAAGGGCGAAGCCGAGTGCGCCCTTCCGGCGGAAAAAGGCGAAGCCGACTGCGTCCTTCCTGGGCCAAAGGGCGAAGCCGACTGCGCCTTTTCTCGTCCCCCGTTCCCCCCTTTTCCCCCGGACCCCCTAATCCCCCCTTACCCCCCAGAAAAACAAAAACAGGAGACCTTCGGTCTCCGGCCCCTGTCGGGGCCGCAGAGCACAGTCTTTCGAGTCAACCTGCTGCTCGAAGAGGCAGGCATTCCCTTGCCGAGCCCGGCGCAGATCGGCCTGTGGTCAAAGACGCTCGGCGGCATCGAGCCGCTCCTCGAGCTGCTCGGCCGGCTCATCCACGCCGGCCTGGCCAACAAGCGCGAGCCGATCGCCTACGTCCACCGGGTCGTCATGGAGCAGGCCGCAAGACCCGCGAGACCCGGACCAGGGAGGACCATCAGCGCCCGCGCCGGCCGCGAGATCCTGTGGGCCGCGGGCGCCGACGAGATCCGCTGGCAGCAGGCCCTCGAAATCATCGCCGAGGCGGAGGAGGCATGACTCCCTGGATCTGCAGCCAGTGCGGCGAGGACCAGATCGCCTTCGGCCGCATCCCCGAAGCCGCCCTCTGCCACTCCTGCGACGACGCCCGGCGAGCCGCGAGCGCCTTCACCGAAGCCGACGCCGGCATCCCCAAGCTCTTCCGCGGCCTCACCCGCGAGAGCTGGTCCGCCTACTTCCGCCACCCCTGGCCCGAGACGCTGGAACGCTGGACCGGAGCGCCCCCCTGGCTCGCCCTCTGGGGTCCCACCGGCACCGGCAAGACCGGCATCGCCACCGTGCTCCTGGCCGAGCACCTGCGCACCGGCCGCCGCGGACGCTGGATCTCCGGACCCGAGCTGTCCCGCCGCCTCCAGCGCGACTTCTACGCCGCCGAAGACGTCCTCGCCCCCCTGCTCGTCACCCCGCTCCTCGTCCTCGACGAGCCGCTCACCGGCGCCGCCGTCGACTGGTACATGGAGCGCCTCCTGCTCATCACCCGCACCCGCGACGAAAGCTGCCTGCCGACCATCGTCACCAGCCAGCTCCTGCCCGAGCTGCTGCACGACCCGAACGCCGCCACACCGCCGCCCCTGCTCTCGCGCTGGCTTTCCGGCCTCCGTGTCCACACCGTCGGCACCGACGCCCGGCTGAGGAAGGCCCGCCGATGAAGCGGCACCAAGGCCCTGCCGCACAGCGAGGCAGCCGAGCGCGCCGTGCTCGGCGCCCTCCTCCTGGAGCCGCTACGCATCGCCCAGGTCCGCACGCGCCTGGAGCCGCGCGACTGGTATCTCGAGCGCCACCGCGTGCTCTACCAAGCCTGCCTCGACCTCGCCGATGCGGGCTCCACCCCCGACCTCCTCACCCTTCAGGCCCACCTGGAGCAGGCAGGCACGTTGGATGCGGTTGGTGGCCTGGCCTACCTCGCGAAGCTTGATCTCGACCTGCCGGACCTCGGCCGGCTCGACGAATACGCCGAGATCGTCAAGGAGAGCAGCGTCCGCCGCGACCTCATCGCCGGCACTCGGAAGACCCTCTGGGAGGCCGCCTCGACGGCGCGCCCGGTCCACGAGCTTCTGGCCGACCTCCGCGACTCCGCCGACAAGCTCCTCGGCCGTGCCGCCCGCGTGCGCTGGGAAGGAGCCGGCGACGTCGTCCACCGTCTCCTCGCAACCCTCGAAGAGGGGCGCACCGAGGCCCTGCGCGGGCTCACCTCCGGCTTTCCGGCCTGGGACCGGCTCGGCCCCGGCTTCCTGCCGGGCGGGCTCTACGTCATCGCCGGCAGGCCCGGCATGGGCAAGACCTCGCTGGCGCTCGATCTCACCCGCCACGTCGCCGTCGAATTGAAGCGGCCCGTCGGCGTCTTCTCCCTCGAAATGCGCTGCGACGAGCTCGGCCTCAAGCTCGGCGCCGCCGAAGCCGGCGTCGCCTCCCGTCAACTCCGCACCGGCCTCCTCTCCAGCGGGCAGTGGGGGGACCTCATCGCCGCCACGCGCCGCATGATCGCGGCGCCGCTGTTCCTCGACTACAGCCCGAGCCTGGTGCTGCGCGACCTCGAAGCCCGGGCTTGGTGGCTCAAGGCCAATCATCCCGACCTCGCGCTCCTGGTCGTCGACTACCTCCAACTCCTCACCGCCGGCGTCCGCATCGAGCACCGGCGCCTGGAGATCGCCCTCATCGACCCGCCGCCTCAAAGAGCTGGCCGGCGAGCTGGGCCTGCCGATGATCGCCCTCTCCCAGCTCAACCGTGAGCCCACCCGCCGGAGCGACCCGCGCCCGCAGCTCGCCGACCTGGCCGAATCCGACGCCATCGGGCAGCACGCCGACCAGGTCGCCTTCGTCCACCGTCCCGAGGTATACGCCCCCGACAATGAGAGTCTGCGCGGGCTCGCGGAGGTCATCGTCGCCAAGCACCGCCACGGCGAGACCGGCACCGTCGAGCTGACCTGGGTCGGCTCCACCACCTCCTTCCGCAACCGCACAGCCTCGGCGCCCGCCGGACCAGGACCGCTTCTGATGCCCCTCCGTCCCGAGCGAGCGCGAGCGATACTCTCCCGGGTCGATCCCGCCCGGCTGCGCTCGGGCTGGCCCGTGGGCCTGCGCGACGGCGCGCTCCTCGCGCTGCTCGCGGCCGGCCTCACCGCCAGGGAGATCTCCCGCCTGCGCGCCTCGGCGGTCACGATGAATCGAGGGCAGCTCCTGGTCGCGGTCCATCGCCACGGCGTGGCCTGGTACGCCGTGCTGCCCGCCGACCTCGGAGGGCGGTTGCTCGTCTGGCTCACGGAGCGCCGCCTGTGGGCCGAAGGCGAGCCGGTCTTCACCGGCCCCCAGGGGCGGCTCTCCCCGAAGAGCATCTACACGATCCTCAATCGCTACCGGCGCCAGAGGAAGGCTCGGCGTTCGCCATGCTAGTCGCCCTCTACGCACGCACCTCGGCCGCCGATCTCGGCGGGGAGACCGTCGAGCAGGTCCTCGCCGGCCTGGCCGCTCACGCGGCCGGGAGAGGCTGGGAAGTCGTCCTGGAGTGCGCTGACCCCGGCCCCTGGCCCGACAGGCCGAGAAAGGGGCTCAGGAGACTCCTGGAGGCCGTGCGTGCGAAAGCCGTCCAAGGCGTCCTCGTGCGTACCCTGAGCCACCTCGCGCGCTCCCTGCGCCACCTGACCGATCTGGGCCACCTCCTCGCCGCCCAAGGCGTCGCCCTGATCGCCCTCGAAGACCACCTCGACACCACCGACCCGGGCGGAGCCCTCCGCTGGCGAGACTGGCTCGAAATCTCCCTCCGCCTGGACCGCCAGCTCCGCGCCGAGGCCGCAAAGCTCGCCCGCCTGCGCACCCCCGGCGAGCGCTGGGGCCGCCCCGCGGCCGCCGTCAACCCCCTGGAGCTGCTGACCTGGTGGGAAGGCCGAGGAGGCCGCCGTCCCCTCTCCCTGCGAGACCTCGCCCGCAAGCTCGGCGTCTCCGAAGCCACCGCCCGCAAGCGCCTCCGCGACCTCCGAGCCGCCGGCAAAGTCAACGACGCGCCCGCGCCCGGGCCCTCGCCGCCCGAGGCGGCCTCCGGAAGGGCGGCCGGCCCGCGAACCCCCTCGACGACGCACGACCTCACCGCCGCCTGGGCCAGGCGCCGAGCCTCGCCGCCGTCGCCCGCCACCTGCACGTCAGCCGGAACCGCGTGCGCAAGCGCCTGGGAGATCGGATGGATCGAGGCCGATGGCCACGAGCTCGGCCGTCCTGGAAGGCAATCAGAAGTAGGAGAAGGCGATGGCACAGCACCAGGTCGGAACCCTGCTGGACCACCTCTTGACGTCATACAGAGAGGAGATCAACGCGATCCGCGGCGAGCTGGCCGAGCTGCGCCAGGAGCTTCGCCGCGATCGCCAGCCGCC
This sequence comes from uncultured Holophagales bacterium, assembly GCA_963741305.1. GTDB lineage: Bacteria > Acidobacteriota > Thermoanaerobaculia > Multivoradales > UBA5704 > DATMER01. The sequence goes on from CAVUHL010000001.1 coordinate 58,327, forward strand.
GCCCCCGACGCCGCGGGCAACCCTCCGCATCCGCGAAGTCTGCGCCCGCTCCGGCCTGAGCCGGGCGACCATCTACCGGCTCGAGCGCGAAGGGAAATGGCCGCGCCGCTACCAGCTCACCGATGGCACCGTCGGCTGGAACGAGGCCGAAGTCGATGCCCGGATCGCCGAGATGCAGGCGACGCGGGTTGGCGCCCCTACCCCGCCGAGATGATCGAGCGCAGATGGCCTTCCCAGGCCATCATCGCCCTCTGCTTTTCCGGCAGGTAGGCGTTCAGGTTGTAATTGCGCCGCACCCCTCGCTTCACATGGTTGGTCACCGCGTCCACGATCTCATCCGAGAACCCGAGCTCCGATAGCTTCGTGCTCCCGGTGCGCCGCAGCCCATGCGGCCCCCAGGGCTTCGGCTCGCAGGCGATCCCCGCCGCGCGGCAGATGTCGTTGTAGACCGAGCTCATCCCGGTCACCGTGACCGGCGAGCCGTCCGAAAGGCGAGGGCTCGGGAACACGAGCTCGCCGCGCTCCCCCGCCGGGCGCAGCCGCTCGAGGATCTCCAGAGCAAGAGGAGGCAGAAACACCCGGTGCTCCAGCTCGTTCTTCGTCCGCCCCGCCTTCCCGCCCGGGATCTGCCACCACTCGCCCCGGATCTCCGCCCACCGCATCTGGTACACCTCGCCCGGCCGCTGGACCAGGACCAGCAGGAGCTGCAGAGCCGACGACGTGATGCTATACCCGCCGGACCGGGCCTCACAGGCCTGCCAGAACGTCGCGATCTCCTCATCCCGCAAATAGTCCGTCCGCCGCCGCTCGCGTCCGAGATCGCGGATCCCGGACGCCGGATTCACCTCCAGGCGGTTCCCGTCGTCGAAAAGGTCCTCCCCGATCCCCCAGTTGAACACCATCCCGATGTACGTCCGCATCCGCCGGGCGGCGGTCATCTTGTCCCGCATCTTCCACTGGTTGATCAGCGCCTTGGCGTGCCCCTTGCGGATCGTACTCGCCACCTCATCCCGCCACGCCGAGCACATCTGAGCCAGCGCCGTCTCGACCTCCCGGGGCCGCCGGAACGTCGGCCACACATGCTGGAGCAGGTAGCGCTCGAGCCAGATCGGCAAACGACCCCGGGATCACCGGCCCCGCGCCCAGAATCGCCGCGAGCTGCCCCCGCCCCCGTCGTCCTCCATCACCACTGGAGCCGCCGCCCTGACCGGCCGGCTCGCCCCCTTCTGGCCTGCCTGCGGCGCCCCCTGCGGATCGACCCCACCCGCTACCATGGCCGTCGATCCGCGCCATAGCCGCCTTCACCCCGGCCAGGCCGATCTCCTCCGGATAGTTCCCCAGCTTGATCGTCCGAATCGGCCGCTGCAGCCGGACTGCCCCCTTCGGGTAAGGGCTCCGGTACCTATAGAAGAACACCTTGAGCCCGGCGGCGTACACTCGAACGAAGAAATTCCGCCGCCCCGGGTCCCTGAAATCATGGAACTTTTGCCCCTCCGGGCAGACCAGAGAGCGAAGCCGCTTGTCCGTCATAGCTGGCTCAGTCGTGCGTACTGGCATCTTGTTCCTCCCAGTAGGTACTACCATAGATACCACGTAGAAAAGGCCAACACAAGACAGCCTGAGACAAGGAAAGCAAAAAAACACATATTTATATGTTTTTTCTAGGCTGGGGCGAAGTCGAGACCGGCATGAGACAGCCTGGAAAATGGTTCTGACTGATTCGTAATCAGCAGGTCGTCGGTTCAAATCCGACCGTCGGCTCCAGTCGTAAATCCCCACAGACAAAGCACTTACAGCACGGCGACTCGTGCCGTTCCTTCGCTTGCTTCGGAGCCGGGTAAGTCCAGGGTAAGTCTCCCGAGCGATCCGAGGCGTTTCTTCCGTAGTTCCGCTTCCCCTCAAAGACGACCGGCGCCGCGTGGGCGCCGGGTGTAACGTTCCGTCTCCCAGTGTGGGGGACGGACCAAACCAGACGGTCCGGCGGGGTGCTAGCACACGTCCGCCGGACCTGAGAGGCTGTGAAAAAATCCCGGGATGGGGGTTTTCTGAGTCTCGTGTTCATGAGACACTTGTTCATGGGCGATACCCTGTTCTCCCTCCCCGAACCGGAAGAACGTGTCGAGCGCGCCCGTGAAAGGAAAGCCGCGTCTGGTGCTGCCCAACCGGGCGCAGGTGGAGCTGCGCCCGGTCGACCTGGAAAGCCTCCTGCCCGCCGACCACGCGGCTCGTGCTGTGTGGGAGTTCGTTGAGTCGCTGGATCTGCGCCCTCTCTACGCGAAGGTGCAGGCGGTCGAGGGAGTTGCGGGCCGGCCGGCCATTGATCCGCGGATCTACATGGCCTTGTGGCTGTACGCCACCATTGAGGGTGTGGGCAGCGCGCGAGCGCTGGAGCGGCTGACCCAGCAGCACGATGCGTATCGGTGGATTTTGGGAGGCGTGTCGGTCAACTACCATTCGCTGTCGGACTTTCGGGTTGACCATGCGGAGTACCTCGACGGGGTGCTGACACACAGCGTGGCGGTCTTGATGGATCAAGGATTAGTGGAGCTGAAGCGGGTGTCGCAGGATGGTATCCGGGTGCGTGCGAGTGCAGGAGCCGCCTCGTTTCGGCGCGAAGAGACTCTGAATCGTTGCCGAGAAGAGGCTGAGGAGCAGGTCCGGCTTCTTCGCCGGGAGCTAGAGCAACATCCAGAGGCGACGAGCCGCCGTCAGGCGGCAGCCCGCCAGCGAGCGGTCGAAGACCGTCGCCAACGGGTGGAGGCGGCGCTGGAGCAGATGCCGGATATCGCCGCCAAGAAGTCGGCAGCGGACAAGGACAAAGCCCGTGTGTCGACGACGGATGCTGAGTCGCGGGTGATGAAGATGGGAGATGGAGGCTTTCGTCCTGCCTACAACGGCCAGTTTGCGGTGGATACGCAGACGCAGATCGTGGTGGGTGTGGGGCTGAGCAACAGTGGCAGTGACCAAGGCAAGTTGTCGCCGATGATCGACCAACTTCAGGAGCGCTATGGGCTGACCCCGTCGGAGATCTTGGTGGATGGTGGCTTTGCCGGGCTGAAAGACATTGAGAAGGCCAGCGAATCGGGCGCCGTGATCTATGCTCCTGTGGCCAAGCCCAAGGACAAGACACGCGATCCGTATGTGCCTCTTGCGACCGATTCCTCGGCGGTTGCGCAGTGGCGCCAGCGCATGGGGACCCCCGAGGCCAAGGAGATCTACAAGCAGCGAGCTTCCACGGTGGAGTGCGTCAATGCCTTGGCCCGTAACCGCGGGCTCCAGCGCCTGCTGGTACGAGGCCAGCACAAAGCTCGTGCCGTCTTCTTATGGTTTGCCATCGCCCACAATCTGGTTCCGTAGTCTCTCTGGGCGCCGGAGTTACGGCGGTAGCCTGAGGGAGGCATCCCAAGGACAAAACAGGGCAGTGAGTTACTCTCGACGAGCCTACCGGGGCCTCCCAGACGCTTCGGAGAAGGGCGTTGGCCTTCGTAGCCTCCTTCAATAACCTGCGCCTCAAGGCCCACCGAGGGCTCCCTTGCGAGGTCTGCCCAGACCAGCCCTCACAAATCGCCCCCCGAAGCTGGATTTTTTCACAAGCTCTGACCCGAGCAAGGAGCTACCTCCATGCCCAAGCTAGCAGAGCAGTCTACTATCCTGCGCAACCCCACCTCCCGGCCCTCTGCCCCGGCGGCCTCCCCGCCGGCCGGCAAGCCGCCCGCCCCGCCTCCGGCCAAGCCGGAAGACTGGGAGGGACAACCCGCTTTCCGCGAGACGTTCCTCCTGTACTTCACCGACCCGCAAGCCAACGACACGCTCCGGAGCCTCGGTGTCCTGCTTCACGAATTCGTCCTGGAGTTCTGGCGCATGTGGCCCTCTCACCCGGAGGGGATCTTCCTCGCTTCCGTTCGTTCCGCCGTGGGAGACCTGCGCCACGTTGAAGGAGCCCTCCGGGAGTGGACTGCGGCCCCGCATTCGCAATGGAAGGCTCTCACGAGGTCCGCGTCGCCGGGGTGGGGGCCGATGTCGCCGTCACTCTCGGCGAGCTGGCCGGCCGCCTGGAGAAGGTTCTCGACTCCCAGAAAGGGGAGGCGTAGCCATGACGCAAGCCCCTTTGCCCTCCGATCCGCCCTCCCCGCCGGCCACGGAGAACGAAGACGAAAAGCCCATCGGCCCGCCCGTCATCGATCCGGAGCACCACGAGGACTTCCCCGTCTTCCGAGAGTGCTTCCTCTACCGCATCGCCGGAGCCGACTCCAACGCTACCCTCCGGGCCTTCGGCGATCTCTTCTACCAGCTCATCCTCGAATACTCGGAATGGTGGCCCCCTCAGCCGGAAGGCACTCTCCGGGGTGGGCTCCGGGCCGCCATCGCGGACCTGCGCCACGTCCAGGGCTTCCTCCTCCTGGAGTGGACGGGGCCGGAGGCGAGTTTCGAGACTCCCCACGAGGAGCACCTTGCTCGGGTGGGAGGCGAGATCGCCCTTGAGGTGGGCAAGCTGGCAGACCGCCTGGAAACGGAGATGGGGCCGTGGCGGGGGGAGGCGTAGCCATGGCGCACCTCCCACCTTCCGATCCTCCGGCCGCCCTCCCACCCTCGGCGCCCGTCCTCCCGTTCCCGCCTTTCGCCTGGGAGGCCCGCGCCGTCTTCCGCGAGTCCTTCCTCTACCTCTTCACCATTCCCGGTGTCGCGGAAGCTCTCCGGCGCCTGGGGACCCACTTCTACGACCTCACCCTTGAGCATTCCGAGGACTGGCCGGACTGGCCCGAGAGCACCACCCGGGCCGAGCTGCGGGCCTTGGCCCTGGATCTTCGGCACGCGCAAGGCTTCCTCATGTCCGTCTGGAAGGAAATCGAGGTTTCGAGCGTGGCGCCCGCAGATCTCCCGCTCTGCCTGAAGGCGCAGGACTGGGCCGGGAGGGTGGCGCAGATCGCCCTCGAAGTCGAGGCGGCCCTGGGGCCGGCACCCAAGGTGGGGGAGGTGCCATGAGCTGGCCCTACTGCCGCCCGAGCACCGAGGCCACCTACACCGTCACCGCCCGGCCGGACCAGGCCGAACGGTGGGAGGCCGCCGCCGCCGTTGACGGGCGGGGAGCGGTCGGCTCGTGGTTGGCAGAGTCGGCGGATGATCACGTGCGGGAGCGGGCGCGCAAGCACCTCCCGCCGGCCCTGACGTGATTTCAGCCATCCATCAGGGTGCTCGTGCCGAGATACCAGCGCCCGGCCGGAGGGATGGGGAAATCGAGGTGCGCGGGGCGGTCTCCGGTTCCTTCGCGATCTTCCGCGGTGACGGCCGGGGTCTGGGTGAGCCCGGCTGTTCCCTCTTCTCCCTGGTCCACCCGCCCAGCCGGCGGATCATCGACACGCTTCACCTCCGCCGGAAGTCCTGCAACGCCCAGCCGGCCGAGTTGGCCATGCTGCGCGTCAACTGGCGGGAGAGAAGACCCGGCGAAGGTCTTGGGAGACGCTCCCGACCCGGGGAGGGCACGCAAAGCCTCCTCCGGCTTCTCGAGAAGCTGAACCGCCCGTTGCAGATTCGCGGTGGCGGTCCTCTCTGGGGGCCGTCCCCCTCCTCCTGGCTGCTAGCCCAACTTACCACGCTTTGCGCGATAAAGTTTTGAAAAGATCGGGCCGAGCTATTTTTCGTCACTGCAAACCCTTCGCTAAAGAACCTCCTGGACTAGTTTGTCCGAGGATTCCGGACAGATGGCCGAATTGGCGCTCTCCTCGTGTCCGGTTAGAAGTCAAATAGAGAATCAATGGGTCAGCGGGGGCGTCTATTTCTCGTTGCGACCGATCGGGACTTTCCGCCGCCCGGTCGACTGGTCGAGATCGATGGCCGGCTCGCCCGCCGACGAACGACCTCGTGGAACCTCACCCCCCCAAGCCGCTGGTGGAGGAGGTCCACGTGCCGGCCCCATGTACCCGCCGCTCGGCGGTCGCTAGATCCACGGGCGCTCAGCGCTGCGCTCCGACCATAGGTGTCAGGGTCTTTTAAAGCGCTGGTGGGGGAGGGGCTCGTCCAGGCAAAACGACCGAGAAAGTTGCCAGTCGTGTAGTCGGCTCCTGCCTGTCGGATAACGTTCCTTGATTCCCTGAAGCTCTAGATGCTTATGCGACAGCAGGTGGCCGGTTCGCCGCCTTATCTCCCGTCTCTTCAACGACATAACCTTTGCGCATCTCTCCGCTCAACCCTGCGGGATAAGTGAAAGGGAAACCCTCGGAATCGTGTCTGCTTGGCCGACCGGACCGCCTGGGTTGACGGGCCTTCAGGAATCAGTGTAGGATTGCTTCGACTCATAGAATGAAGGACATACGCTAATCCTCCCTGTATTCAAAGGTGGGTCTGGCGTTTGTCGGTAAGCAATCTGGGAGGGATTGGCGGATAATCCAGCTAGGCGGTTGGGCGCCGCCCACGAAGGAGAGAGTCCTTAGTCATCAGCTAGATTGGTGGTATCAAATTTAGGAGAAGAAATGAGACCGCAGCTTATCCCTATTCTTTTGGCAGCGATGCTTAAGTCCACGACGCTACTCGCGGCGTCCAATTGCATGTACTTTCAAAATTACAGTGACACGCTCGATCCGATGCTTTACAAGGATGCTCCGCCAGAGTTAGTGACTCTTATACAAGATAAGATCGGACTCAGCTACTTCCTGCCAGAAGACGTGCGCGTGGTAGATGCACTAGGATTTAGTCACTACCCGGAGGAAATCGGCTACTGGCGGACGCGATCAAAAACGGTTTATTCATACAGTAATGGTAAGAAGGAAGCATTCTGTACGAAATACATACTCTTTGACGGTCTTTGGTACTACAACCTTGATTCAGACAGCGAAACAGACAAGAACATAGTCGAATGGATGCACGTGGGCAAAGTCATGGATCAAAAGTATCATTCTAGTGATATATTGGCAGCTATAAATGGGAAGTTTCCCGGTCTTAAACAGGATGGAATTTATCTGGCTGGGAAGTTTAAGCTCGGCGACAAGTTTTTTGACTTACACGCTACGACGTTTGGGACGGCAGATGGTTACTGGTATGCGCAGGCAAATATGTCAGGATGTAGAGATATGGTGGATAGGGAGCTGGACAGAACCATCATTCAGTATAATTTCACTAATAGGACCGAGGGAGTTCGCTGGTTTATTAATTGTAAAAAACAATATGAAGAGCTAAGAGCGAAAAGTAAGGCTATTGATATTGATTAAACATCGAGCCGAAATCAGCGCGCCCAACCCGAGCGGTCGAGCGGACAGAAACCGCAAACAGCGCGGTTCCTGCGCGCTCACCGCCATCAGCGTTGGCCGTCGCAAGGAAAAGTCTTCACACAAGTGAAAGGAGAAGCGTATGAAGAAAGCCATCAGAAAAAAGTTAACGCTGAGTAAGGAAACGGTCGCTAATCTTGAAGCCAACGATCTGGTCAAGGTTGGAGGTGGCATCTGGACCATAGATGTTGCCGTTTGTACCACTTCGACGTGTGGAGATCAGTGGTAGAGATACCTTGGATAGGGCCCATTCCCAAGCAGATGCCATGCGTTGGAGAAGCTGCTATTAGTGCTAGACAACTGGAGAGGCCCTTCCCTGTGAGAGTCTCTCCGCCGAGTGCGAAAACGCAGAAGCTGCTTGGCGCCTCCGCTACGCTCCGGTGCCAAACAGCTTGGAACCTTTGTCTGCACCCAGACTGGGATCGGGCAAGCAGACCCGCTTCGTCCAGGTGGAAGCGGCCAGCCAGTTGGCACAACCAGACGTAGAGGCGCTGATTGCCGCCGCGATTGATCGGACGAGTGTTCCCTTGCCATCCGAGGGGAGGGGCAGTCTCATCATTAAGTCGGCTGCCGCGAAGCCGCCCGCAGTCACGCCGGAGGTCGAAGAAGTGACGGCGGGCGTTGCTGAGGCAACGGGCTTGACACAAGCAGAGATTTCCGGCATCTCGCCCTTTTTTATCGTGAGACACGTACCGTCATCGCTTTCGTTTTACCGAGACCGGCTTGGATTTGAGATCACTTTCCAGGGGCCTCCTGACGACATCTTCTTCGGCATCGTTCGCAGAGGCGGCGCGATGATCATGCTCAAAGACATTGGCGTGGATCCAATGCCGAACTACACGCGGGACGTCAAGAAAGGCATCGCCCGCTGGGACGCTTATCTTGCTGTCCCGGATCCCGATGCACTGGCGGCCGAATTTGCTTCGCGCAATGTCGAGTTTTTCGAGCCACTGAAGGACACTGATGACGGATTGCGTGGTTTCGAGCTCAAGGACGCCGACGGCTATGTGTTGTTCTTCGGTCGTCCTCGGTGATGAGCGTCAGTCGACGCGCGCTCGCGTCGCTTAGGCAGAGGTCAGCGCGCCGCCGCTGACCGGACGTTATGTGCACTCGCGGCGAACTTTCCCTCCTGTAGAGATTTGCAGATCATCGAGCCGACCCGCCTGCTCAAGCCGGAGTGCCGCACGCCCTGGCAGATGCAGCTCGCCAGCGCGCTGTGCCGGTACGTCGAGATGGCGAAGTTGGTTACTCAGCGTAATCTTTCGCCGCCCCGTGCGTAAGAGTTGCCATGAAGAAGTGGCTCAAGCGACTCCTCGTCAGCTTCGTAGGCTTGGTCTTCCTCTTTCTGACGGTGAGCCTCGTCGTGCGACAGATTGCAATTCATCGGGCGAAGCGAGACTTTCCGCCGCCTGGTCGAATGATCGAGATCGATGGCCGGCTCTCCCACATCCACTGCACCGGACGGGGCTCCCCGACGATCCTCCCGGAGTCGGGACTGGACGACCGCGGATCCTGGTCTTGGTCTGGCATCCAGGACGAGCTCTCCCAGATCTCCAGGGTCTGCGTCTATGACCGGGCGGGCTTTCTGTGGAGCGAGCCGCGCGAGGAGCCGCGGGACGCCGAGCGGATCGCTGGCGAGCTGCACGCCCTCCTTTCCGCCGCGTCAGTGCCGCCGCCGTACGTGATGGTCGCCCACTCGAACGCGGGGCTGCTGGTGCGGGTCTTTGATGGGCGGTACCCGGGCGAGGCCGCCGGCTTCGTCTTCGTCGACGCATCGCACCCGGAGCAGGACCGCCGGTTTCCCGCCGAGATCCGTCAGCGGATCGAGAGGCGCAAGTCGGAACCTGACTATCGCTGGCTCTTCAGGATCCTGGCTCCGTACCGGATCTTCGCCCCCGAGCGCCCGACCGCGAGGTCCGCATTCTGGTGGCGGAGCTTTCCCGAGGGCGTACTGGCGGAGGCGCGCGCGGTCGACGCGATGTCCGAGCAGGCCGGCCGGACGGGCTCGCTAGGGGATCGCCCGGTGGTGGTCCTGACCGCCGGCGTGACTCGGCCGATACCCGGCGTCTCCAAAGAGGGCAACGCTGCCATGCGGCGTACCTGGCTGGAGCTGCACAGAGAGTTGGCCGGGCTTTCCACGAACTCGGACCACCGGATCGTCGAAGACTCCGCCCACTATATCCACTGGGATCAGCCGGATACGGTGGTCGCGGCAATCAGGGATGTGGTGACCGCGGTGCGGGAAGGAGGGCCGGTCCGGAAAGGGGCGGCCGAGGATCATCGATAACGGCCATCCGGCTGCCCCACGGAATGGACAGTCCGCCCCTCGGATCGGTCAGTTCACGGGGTGGGCAATCGGCGTGCCCCATGGGGCGGACTGACCCTTTGGCGGGGGCGGGTCGGCGGCTGGTGGGCATGGTGGCAATGCTGATCTTCATCGACGGCTGTTAACACCCCGAGTACGTGCCCTGGACCGACATCGAGCAGGTCGACTTCGACCGCCCGCCGAACAGCCCCATCGGTGACAGGAGTTGAAGTCATCGGTACCTCAACACTCGCCCGGCACGTGGTGAGGGCGGCGCCTGCCAGTTCCTCCTCGAAAGAGGAGCGGAAGCGAACCGGCCCCTGCCCGAGACCGGCGAGACGCCGCTGCACCGCGCTGCGGTACTATCTCTGGAAACAGTGAGATAGGACGAGCCAACTCCCCATAGGAGAGGATTGGGCACGCCGATCCACGCCATGAAGCCGAAGCCGCGGACTTGGTCACCCAGAAAGGCGTCGCTGGTGGGGACGCCCGGGGTGCTCGCCAATCCGAACATGCCGACCTTCTGGTAAACGTTGCGGAGGTGCGGCGTTTAGATTCCTTCGTCCCCCATCGAAGGTATAGCGGCCGTCGGTGCCGAAGAAACCTGGAGCGGCCACGCCGAACTGCTCGTTCGCGCGGCGGTCGGTCACGTGGCAGGAAGCGCAGGTGCCTTGGTTGGTGAAGTCGGAGACGTTGTTCATAAAGCAGCTGCCTGACCCGAGCCCCTCGGTTTCGAGGAGGTGTTCGCCGCGCTTCCCCCGCTGCACCCAACGCCCCGTTCATGGGCCGAGCTCGCCGCTGCCCGCTTGCCCGAATTCCTCGCCGACCACGCGGTCTGCGAACAGCAGGTCGCAATGTATGCCCTGTCGCTCGCCGGCTACTATCCCGACGACGCCGAACTCGTCGAACGCGCCGCGGATCTCGCGACTGAAGAGGTGCAGCATTTCCGCCGGGTGGTGGCGATCCTGAGAAGGCGGGGCTGGCCGCTCGGCGGACGGCGGAAGAACCCCTGGGCTCAGAGCCTGAAGGCGCAGATCGTTCTCGGCCGCGAGCCCTGGACGAAAATCGACCGGCTGCTATTTGGCGCCATGATCGAGGCGCGGATCTGCGAGCGATTCACCCGGCTCCTAGAGGTCGTCGAAGACCCGGATGTCGCGCGTCTCCTCGCCGATCTCGCCCCGCGGGGCGCCGCCACTGGCAGATCTTCTATCAACTCGCCGGCCGCGAGACCGATCTCGCGCGGGGGCTCGGAATCTCTCCAGCGGTTTACGGCTGAGGTCTCTTTCAGCGGATCAATTCTTTGCAGGCAACGTCGAGACGTATGCAACCGCGCACCCATGCTCTTCATCGGCTTGCCCGTAAAATCCAGGAAACGCGCGTGCGGCTTGGTGAGAGCCTCGGCTGCTCCTTCTTCTCCGAGGCGCAGCATCAGCAAATCCTTCACCACACCACAGCACATCTTGCCATTGAGCAAGAAGGCGAGACCGCCGAACATTTTCCGCCAGAATAAGCGGCTGGCACCCGCTCAGATCGGCACCAGCAAGAAGCAGAGGACCGATCGCCAGCGCTTTGATCCCGGAGTAGTCCGACAACGGGAGGGCGTCGCCGATGGAATTCCCTCCCGCTCCTTCTGGAGTTGGCTGAGACGCTCGTCAGGGCTCGCCTGGGAGAGATCTTCTCTCAACTCTCTCCCAGCGCGTAACCAGCTCCGCGGATGCGGTCGCCTGTCAGGGGGTCCAGCAGGGTGATGTCGACTCTATGGCTGTTGATCTTCCCCAGCAACCCCTCCAACCGACGAACCAGAGAAGGCAGCAGGTCCGGATGTTCCCCAGAGCGGCCGGCGGGGAGAGCCCGATAGATCTCGATGAGCACGCCGAGGATGTCGGCGCGCTCCAGCAGAGTGTCGGTTCTTTCAAGCTCTCCCGTCGCCCGACGCAATGCATCGGAAAGCGGCAGCAGATTGGCATAGGCCGGGAGAGACTCGCGCAATTCCACCGCGTGGAAGTACTGTTGAAACGCTCTCAGCTCCGCGAGTTCCAGGCTGGGGCGGATACTTTCTCGAGCTCGCGAAGCCGGTGTCGCAAGTCACCGACGCTCAAGGGTTCCGCCCCCGGACGCAGCCAATCCCGCCAGAGAACTTCGACGTGGATGCTGCGCAAGGCTCGCTGCCCGAGGTTCTGCAGCGCCTCGAAGGCCTGCTTCCGCCAACTACGGAGAAAGCTCCTCACCTCCCCCTCGGACAACTCCGGCTGGAGAGCCGCGATCTCGGCCGCTCCGCGATCGGCGGTCTTCTGGAGGATCAGAATGCTGATCAAGGCGTAAGGAAGGTCGATCTCGGGCATGGACAGGGAGCGATGCAACCACTCGTTCGAGAGTCTGATCTGGCAGAGCGTTATCGCGAGCGCAGAAGGCCCAACTGGCTTCAATCGCCAGGCATGGCAGAGGCTGCGGCGGAGCTGCGGATCGGTCAGATTTTTGATTTGGACGTTGCCGTAACTGGGGAGGACCGAAGGCTCATCCATCCAGCCAAGGTACTCTTGAAACTCGGAGCGCGGGTCCCAGGCTCTCGCCTGCCATCGACCATCCAGGCCGGGAGGTCGAGGAAGTACCTCTTCTTGCCGACGGGAACCGCAGTGATCGTCGGATGGCCGCCCGGACCCACGCCCCGCCTGATGACCTCGACCAGGATCGGCTGCCCCTCCTCAAAGGTCGTTTCGCCATAGGCTTCGACTTCCAGAGCCACATGGGAGCCCCGCGTCTCCACGAGGTAGCGGGCGATCTCGCCGGCTTCGCTCCGCTGCGCGAGAACCTGCACAGCGAGTTCCTTACCGATACCGAGGACGGCAAACTCATTCCGCACTTCGGCCACCCCGATCAGCGACACCGGACGGGAGTCGCGCCCATTCTCGGCGAGCCGCACTCTGCACCGGCGGTTGCGGGAGAACACCGTATCCAGCTCGTCCGCCGAAAGTCGCGTCCAGGCCGCCTCGCGCGCCGGCAGCCAATACAGAGCCAGCGAACTCTCGGAACGGCAGACGACTCCCCAGGAGCCTTTCTGCTCGTCGCTCAGCACGCTCAGGGGCTTGACGTTGAACGCGCTCCCCGGCTCGTCGTTCAGCCCACAGCGGACCGGCTCCCCTTCTCGACTGCCGCGCAGCCGAGAACCGTCCGGCTCTGGCGCAAGGTCTCGACCGCCAGATTGCTGAGATCTCGCGGCAGACCGGAAATCAGATTGCGCAGCGGCGCTTTGACCAGCCCCGAACCGCAGAGCATTAGGACGGTTTCACCATCGCGCAGCAGTCCGGTGACGCGGCCGAGAGTCACGCGGCCCTCCGGGAGGACGGAGCCCGTCCGCTGCAGGCGCCGGGAAAAAAAGATGATGTTGTGCCGGGCCACGGTCAGCTCGACCGTCACGGCCAGAGCGCCTCCGGCAGCCTGAATTGCCGAGGCAAGCTGCTCATCACGTTGCGGACCCTGGAGGCTCAAGGCGGCCACGTCGTCTGCCAGCGGGTGAGAGTTCCCAGTTGGCCGGCTGCTGCGCATCGGGCTGGGGCCGCAGCTCGGAAAGCCCAAAACGATCGGTAGACCCTCGGCCGAAACCCCCAGCAACACCGTCTCGCCACGTTCCGGGAAGTCGCGCACTTCGCTCAGGTGGTTGCCGGACGAAAGCAGCACGACCGGAGGCGGCGGCTCTTCGCCCCACATGATGGGGATGTCGAGTTGGAGCTCGCCTCCCCCCAACCGGACAGCGCCGCGCTCGCGGTCCACCGCCAGGACGGGCAGATACGCACGCCGCCCGAAAGCCCGGCGTGGTCCCGGCAGCCACTCTTCGAGAGCAATCCGGTCGACGGTCATCGGATCGCTCGACGACAGCTTCAGAGCGATCTGATCCCCGGGGGCAAACCAGGGCCAGTGGAGATCGCTCAGCGATTTCTGCGTGCCCTTCGATCTCCGCCACGATGAGCGAAGCCGGCAAGCTGACGATGCGGCCCGGCGCAAGCTCGATCCAGAGACCCTCGTCCGGCAGCAATCCCGCGACCGGGCAGCGTATCGTGCGGTCCTTCCTGCGCCGCAACAGCGCGCGACCAGCTCGCGCACGGGAAATCCATGGCGCGCCAGATGGGGCTCGCTGTAGCGAAGGCGCAGATCCTCGCCCTGCGGCTCGAAAAAGAGCGGTCCACCGAGCGCAGTGTGGTCTCCCAGGCGCTGCGAATCTATCGCGCCGCTCGGATGCCAGGTGCCGGTCGCGGTGTCATGATAGCGCCACTTTTCCCGCTCGCACCGCAGGGCGAGAGAGGAGATCGGCTCGTCCGCGAAGGAGAGAAGCTCCAACGCACCGGCCGGGCACCCTCCGCGCCATCGCGAGGGATGAGCTGCACCGCCCACTGTTCCCGGTCGATCGACAAGCGGCCGACCGGAGAGGCGGGGAGCGCGGGCTGGAGGCGAATGATCCCGCGTTCGTCGCGACCCACGACCGTAATCTTGGGATGCGCGGTTTGCATCAGGGCAATAAAGTCCCGGGGCAGAGGATCGTCCCAACCCTCCCGCCGCTCATCGTAACGGCCCGGCACGGCCAGGACGTTCGGCAATCCGCCGATCGAGAAGCATTCGTTGGGGTACTCACCGCCTCTCCAGAACGCCGGGTTGCGTGGATCCCAGACTTTTTCCGCATCGAGCAGCGTGTTCATCGGCAAGGCGACGGCAAGGCGCATTCCCGGAGGCACAAACCAGTCCTCGCTCTGGGTGGCGCGGGTCACGCGGAACGTCCTGGCGCCGGCATTTTCAATGCGCACGAGAGCTCCGGAACGCAGATCGTGGGGCCGGCCGGCGATGCTGTTGTCCGGGAGGGTCACGAAAACGCCCGGCTTGAGCTCGATTTGCAGACCCGAAGGAGAAGCCTGGACGACGGAGGCGAGGACCACGGCTTCCGACGCAGCGCGATGGAGGGCCCCCAGCGTTCGGGAAGGAATCCGCGGGGTGGCCCGGCCGCCCTTGCGGGATCCGCCGGGCCGCTCTTCATCCCACCACAAGGCTGACGAGACGCGGCCCGACCGGTTTGTCAGATTGACCAGCAAGGCGGAATCTTCGAGGGCTTCTTCACCTTGCGCATCGAAGATCCGCGGCAGCAGGTCCTCCCGGACAGAGAACGGCCGGCGCAGCAGCAACAAACGCCTGCAATCCTCTCCGACATCCTGGTCGTCGAGCCCCTTCCAGGAAAGCAGTTGAAGCCCTGTGTCGTTCTTCAACTGAAGAATCGCGCCCGGCCCGCACGAAGACCAGCTCGCTCTGCTCAAGAGGCATGCCCTTGCCGGGGAGAAAGCTCATGCCGGACATGTCGAAAGACCACTTCGAGCCCGAGGCTCGAGCGGAATCGATCGGCGTCGAGACGCGCCAACACGATCCGGCCTTTGGGATTTTCCTCTCCCTCCTCGGACGCCGGCTCGGACGACCATCGTTGCCGCAGCTCCTCCTCGCTGACCGCGTCGAGTTCCGCCCGCTCCACCTGGAAGGTGCGCGTCATCTCGAGGCCCTTCTCCTCCAGCCCGAGGATCGAGCGGATTCCGCAGGGACCGTCCATCCGCGCCGTCAGATGGAGAAGATGGACGATCCGGTAGCGGCTACGCTGGAGGAACAGTGAAGTGGCGTCCGAGATCGCCAGATTCACGCTCTCGATCGAGAGAAGAGAGGTCTCCACGCCTGCGGATTCTGCGGATTCCGCAGAGTCGTCCGGAGCCGGCGCATCCTCGCTCGCGGGCTCCTCCGTACCGCCGGCTTCGCTCAGGAAGGTCAAACCTGTGATCGCATCCTCAGCAAAGAGGAGCGGGCGGGCGGTCTGGAATGGTTCCCCATTGAAACGCAACCGGCTCTCGGGAGCCGCCAGTGTCCAGCCGTATCCCCATTCGAAGCGGTGCCATGTCTCTCCTCTCCCCTCCGGGTCGGGTTGCGGCTGGACATAGTAAAGCCGCGCGTCGAGCTTGACGAACCGGTCGAATTCGGGATTGCCGAGGTCGCTGCGAAAACCATCGATGGTGCGGGGTGGCACTCTCTTGAACGAGGCGAGGATCCGCCCGTCGGCCGCCTCGAAGAGACGGATCCTAACTTTCTCCGTGCCATACGTTACAGAGGTGATGTGGGGGCCTTCGTCCTCGGCCACAGGGACGACCGGAACCCACCGGCCGGAAGAATCGTCCCTGGGCACCCGCAGCTCGGAAATGCGGACCTCTTGGCGGCCCACGTCCAGAGATCCGATGAGGTCCCGGGGAGAAGCGAGATACTCGGCCAGCTTCGCCTGCCATTGAGCCGCATCGTCAAAGACGCGGACGCGGTCCGCTTTGAGGGCCTCGGCAACCGCAAGCCGGAACGTGCGACGCAGAACGAAAAGCCCTTTCTCCCGTCGCTCAAGCGCCAGCCGGACCTGCGAGACGACAATGTTTCGCGCGGGAGCGTCGGCCCAGCAGGTGCCACAGATCACGGCGTTACGGAAAGGTAGCACCGCGCGCCGAAACTCGTTCTGACCGATCCGCCACACGTTGCCGCCCCCGGCGTTCTCGGTCCTTTGGTCAGGTCCGAGCCCCCCCTTGAACGACAGACCGTTGCCTTCAGCGAGGTGGCGGCGAGCTTCCGTATCGGCCGGCAGGACCAGCAGTCGGCCGGGCTCACCTTCGGCGATGATTCGGGTGTCGCCCTCCAGCAGGACCGGTCCTAGGTAGGCGAGGCCCTGCACCGGCCGACGCCACTCCTCGACCGTCCACAACGCGCGCACCTTCACCGCCGGAGTCATGAGCTTGAAATCCCATTCTCCGTTGCGCTCTTCCGCCGCAATGCGAGCACCCACCACCGCCTTGAGGCGCGCGATGTTTTCGATCTGATGGGTGCTTTCGGCGACCGCGCCCCCGAGGTCCCACCAGATTTCGCAGAGAGTTCCCGCGGCGGTTGCCCGCTTCGGGATGCGCACCAGGACACCCTCCCCGCCCCCCCGGGCACGAATCTCCTCAGGAAGAGTCTCCGGATCGAGCGCAGGCGATTCCTGAGTGGCGAACCATCTGACGGCAGCCACTTCGGCGAGCCGCTCTCCCTGTGGCTCCAAAGCCTCCTCGGACGGCAGGAATCGCATCGACAACGATTCCGACTCCGCCCTTACGACCAACCCCTCCGGCGTCAAACAATGAACATCGCCGTCACGGTTCACCGTGCCGAGAGCCTCCTTCAATCGGATCCTGTCGCCCTTCTGCAACCCAAGCCAATACCGGACGAAGTCCAAAGGTGTTCGATCTTGTGGAAGCTCGACGTGGGAGGTCTGCACCGCCTTTCCGGCGATCTCTCCCTTCCATGGATTCCATGCCATCACCATCATCTCGACTTCGCCGTCCTCCTCCGGCCACCCTTTCCAGTACACATGCACCCGGGACGGGAAGCGTGGAAGAGTTTCTCTCACGTCCACCTTCCAGGACCGATTCAACGGGTAGGCAGTCTCAATGTTGCCGCTGCGGAACATGTCGCGCCAGACGAGATTCCTCGTATCGAACGGGATCTGCAGCTGAGGATACAAGGACGCCAGCTCCACGTCGTGGATCCGGTTCCGGGCGAGCCGCAGACGGATCCGGTCGTCGACCTCTTCCGCCCGCACGACGACCAGCAGCCCACGGGGATTGCGGTGCCGCTCGATCTCATCCGCGAGATCATCCGCGTCTTCCTCGGCAAAATCGCTTTCCGCCAGCAGGTAGACCTCCCCCGGCTGCACGGAGAAACGCCAGGCCGCAGGATTGTCTTCGGCGCCCAGGTAGACCAGGGCGGCAATGCCTTCCGGCCTGAAGCCGGCAGACGACAGGAGGAGCTGGGTCAAGCCGCGATCAACCGGCCCCAGGCTCCTCCCGGACCTGCAATGGCGAAGACCTCCCGGTCTGCACGCCGCAGGTCTTCGTCGCGGATTGGGCGGAAGAGCCTCGCCAGGTTCACTCCCCAGATCTCGCGGTCCGGCGCCCAGGTGGTATCGCTCCCGTCGTAAAGCTCCAGCGTGGTCGCCGCCGCCCCGCCGCGGCGAGACTCGCGCAGCTGCAGCCGTTCCGTGCGGCCGGCGCTCTGCTTCGATAGGAGCCGCAGAATGTTGCGCTGCGGGTCGACCTCCGGCCGATCGTTCCCCTCTCGCCAGACGATCGGCAGGCGAACGATCTCGCCGTTCTCGAACCGGAGATTCGTCGTCGCCTTGAGGTAATGGCGGAGCCCACAATGAAAGTAGAGGGTGTGCGGCGGAGCCGCTCCCGGCGGAGGGCTGCCCACGGCCACAGCCACGACATAAGCCGGCTTGCGGCGATCGAAGAACGCCTGGACTTCGTCGCGTGGCAGAGAGAACAGGTCGAACGCGTCGCCAACCAGCCGATCCTCGACCAACAGCTTTCCGGTCAGAAGGTTGGGATCGAAGGCGACGGAACGGATCTGCCATTCTGCGATGGTGCCTTCCTCGGGAGGAAGAAGGAGCCGTTTGCTGCGGGCACGCAGCTCGATCTCGGCCTCGACCTGGCGAAGCCGGCTCACCTCATGGACAAGCGACCGGGTATACAGGCCGGTCAGGGCTTCGCGCAATCGTCGCCGATACGGTACGGAGCTCTCGCGGGTAAAGTACGCGATCCGCCGCAGAGTCTCGCGGATCAGGCGCTCCTTCTGCGCCACCGAATGGACATGGTACAGATCCTGCGGGTTGGGGCGCGGCTCCCCGCTGCCGCGACGAAAATCCACTTCTTGATACAACGCATGGAGCAGCGTCCTCTGGAGGTCGTGTGTCGCTCGATCAGGGGGCACACTCCATCCCTCTTCCTGCACCGGGTAGAGCCGGTCGAAGAGCCGCTCGAGCTCAAATTGACTGCCGTACTCGAGAAGCGTCAGAGCGATCAGCTCTCGGCCCGCCAAATCCTCCTGCAGAATCGACTCATCGAGCAGCACCTCGAGCAGGCGCAGACGGACGAAGCGATCGAGAAACCGCGGATTGTTGACGCGGCTCAGAAGATCTGCCCATTCGCGCCGCCAACGCGTCGCGGTCTCGCCCTCCGGATCCAGATTCCCCGGGTCCTTCAGAGCGGCCAGGCGCTCCAGCCCCCGGGCCAGCTTGGTGGAATCCTCGCTAGCGCTCTCGTCCCACCCCGGTTTCTCCCATTCGTCTGCCTGCAGCTCCGGAGTGAGCAGGAGCTGGCGGTGCTTGACCCGCCAGTGCAGCGGCTCTCCCTTCGCAGAAGCGCGCCGCCAGTCGAAGAAGCCGGTCTTGCTCCTAGGGACTTCGGGATGCAGAAACCGTATGACGAGTTCGGCGTTGAGCTGATGCCTCCAGAGATCCGGACCTTGACGGCTGTAGAGCTCGGGCACCCGGTCCAGCCATCGCCGGGAGCTGCTCGTTCGGGTCGCGGAGAGGAACCCTTCCTGCACCCAGGACATGAGGACGGACGGCAGGATCGTGCGTACGAAGGCCGACTCGTCGTACGAAAGCTCGGCGCGCTCCCCCATTCCGGTCTGCCGTAATGAGGCTAGGAAATCCTCGGGCCCGAGGCGCTCATCCTGGCAGCTTCCGAGCATTTGCATGCTCCGTTGGGCATAGATGGCCAGACGGAGGAACGAAGGCGTCACACGAGGATGTTCTTGGCTGACGGTCCGGTCGACGCCCGGGACACCGCCAGGAAGCTGGAGCGCCTCCAGGACGTCGGAGGCATGGGCGATGAGAGCCGCGAAAGCCGGCCGGTCCGGGTGCTCACGAGGCAGGCTCAGCAGCAGCTTTCCTGACAACACAGAGGCCGCCACCAGCCTCACCTGAACGGCGATGTGAAGTGCTGCTGGATACCGGGGAGTCTCCAGGTCGAAACGTTTGAGGACGTTGCGGTTCGGATTCAGGCTCACCCAGGGGGAGAACAGAACCCAGACCGAGTCGGGGAATTCGAGCCGCGAGGCCCCTGCGATATTGAGACGTATCTGCGTCTGGCGCAGCCGCAGGAGAAAGAGATCCTCCCACAGCTCCTTGCGTGCGTCGCCGGGCAGGGCGACGCGGATCGTGAGCGGCTCGCCGGTCAACGGCCCGGGCCGGCGCCAGAGGAGGGCGAGCCGCGAGGCAGCCTCCGCCGGAGCCGCATGAACGGCATGGTGCCAGAGCACGGATTGCCAGAGCACCGTGGCCAGGGGCCGCCCCACTTCCTCGCTCGGCGCAGGCAGCAAGGCGTTGGGCGCCGAGCCGGCCACCCCCTTCCGCTCAAGCCGCTCGACGATCCGCCGCCGCAGGTGGCCGAGAGTGACCGCCTCTTCCAGAAGCGCCTCGACGAGAGCCGGCCGGCCGCCGCGGTGGTCCGCGAAGAGCAGCTCGGCCCAGGAGACCAGAAGATCGGGCTCCAATTCGGTGATGAAACGACTCCGCCAGAGGAGGTCTGCGAGCTGCTCGGGCATAGCGGCTCGCGCCCATGCGCGCCACCCGCAAAGCGAGACGGAAGGCCAGACGGCCGAGCTCGTGCCGCAACGCGGCTTCGAGCATCGCCGCAAGAACGGCCGCCGCTGGCTCATCCGAGTCGCCGAGCAGGGAGGCGTAGCTGCCGTCCCGGGGCAATCGGTCAGCGATCACGGCGAGAACGATCGCTTCGGGCAAGAAGTCTCGCAAGTCCACATAAGGAACCGCGGAAGGTTGGCGAACGGGAAGACCGCGCAGCGCGAGGGTGCAACGCCGCAACGACGCGATCGTTTCGCCGGACCTGCTGGTTCCGAGAAGGGTGTCCCTGAGTTCCTCGAACGGCTCGGAGAATCCCTCGGGCAGGGCTTCCGACAGCTCCACGAAATAGCGGTCGACGCGGGCGTGCAGTTCCACGACCGGCGCCTGGCGGCCCAGGCGGCGTAGAATCGCCGGCAATGCGTAGCCCTGCATCCACACGTCCATGCGCCCCAGCTCCTCAATGGCGATGCGCGCAAGCTCCGGGTCGTGCTCCGCCCCCTCCAAGCCGTCCAGGACTTCGAGGAAATCGCCGATTTGTCCGGATCGGCATTGATGCAGCAGCAGAAGTACCAGTCGTGGAGCATGGTTCCTCTCTCAGGAGTCAGATCCATTCGGAAACGTGAGGGGCCGACGACGGCGAGCGTCGAGGACGAGACGTTCCAGAGCCTTGTCTCGCTGGACCCCCTGCCACTCGCGAGGCGTGCACAACCCGAAAACAGCGCGGCAGGAAGGGTCCTCGATCGCCAGGAGGTCTCCGACACGCTCGGCGTTCACCGGCAGCGCGGTCAGCAGTCGCCAGAGATCCACCTGTTCGATATCCAGGCTCTGCAACAACTTCCGCGAAGGCCACAGGTCGAGCCCGACTCTCAACGCGAGGCGGTGCTCTCCCGGACCGCGGGCGAGGAGAAAGTCATCCACCGCCTCCTGCGCCGTGCCGTGCCGCAGGCGGTCGATGATGCGCAGCTCCGGGCTGAGCTGCTCAGAGAGCGTCGCGAGGATCGATTCCCACCTGGCCGCATCGGTTGCTCGCCGGCTCCGCCGCATCAAGGCGAGAACGAGGTCCTCGAAAACCGGCCTGCCCAGAGGGTCCACCAGACCGGCAAGGTCCTCCAGCCCGGCTTCTCCCGGGTCGCCGTCCAGCCAGTCATCCATCCAGGAGTCGGTTTGAGCGGCGAAAGTCAACGACCCGCGCTGCACCGCCGGACTGGAACTGTGTGCGGAGGTCTTCAGTAGAGGACGGATCAGCTCCGGGCGGGAAATCCATGCCAGGAATTCGTAGACGGCTCCTGCGGATGGAGCCGTCTCCGCGGATTCAAACCCCCGGATCAAGGCAGCGGCTTGGTCCTCGCCGTCTGTGGGGGAGATCTTTTTCGCCCTCGCTTCAATCCCCAGCCAGATGGCGGGCTCTCCCGTGATCCCCCGCGCCAGGGAAGGGAGAGGCGCCGCGACCGTCGGGACGGGCTCGTCAACGTCCTGGTCGCGGTCGAGCAACCGCAGAAGGTCAAGGCGCGCCGCCGAGGCGCCAACCCGGCGCTCAATCTCCCTGATCTCGCCGGCGAGGGTTTCTCCCTGCGAATCGAGGTGGACGGCGACCGCCACGGGCAGGGCTGAGAAGATCCGCAGCAACGCTTTCCACCAGAGCAGGAGCTCAGGCGACAGGCCCTTCCCAGCAGCCGGCGCCACGAGAAAGAAGCCGGGCAGGAGGTCCTTGTGCAGCCCGTGCGTCCGCAGGTAGGCCAGTCGAGCGCTCTCTCTGCCGCACGTCGTCGCCCAGACCTCTGCCGCAGTTTCCGGGGTTGCCGGCAGTTCGGGCCCGATCCGTACCCACCAACGGGTCGGCAAGGAAGGAACATCCTCACGCCCCCGTGAGGCTCTCCACAGAGCCTCCTCGCTGCGGACCAGGGTCCTGTAGGCCCGATCCTCCGCGCCACCGGCGAGCAGCACCGAGAACGCTCCTCGTTCCAGGCCCCAAGCAGTGCCCAGGTCGAGGGGGAGAGCCCTGAGGTTGTTCTCTCCGATCGAAAATGCCGGCAGACCTTCAAGGGTGGGCTGCGCCAGCAATCCGTCGTGGGGCGGCAGGTCCAGGGGCTCCGCCGGCGCCAGCGGCTCCGGGTGCTGGCTTTTCGATTGCGATGAGGATTTGCGCGAAACAGAGGCGCGGAGAGATACCAAAAGCTTCGGGAAGAAAGAGATGACGTCAATACCGCCATAGAGCAGAAGTCGACCCCGAATCACCGCCGGTTCCAGCGACTTAATCCGAGATTGAAAGCTCTCGCGGATCTGCTCTGGATCGCTCTGCCGAAACAGCCAGAGGACTTCCGGAAACGACTCGGCCTCCTGCGAAACGCTGGAGAGAGCTCGCGTAAACACGTCATCCCAGCCTCCATACGCCGCCACGACGACCGTCCGCTCCCGAAGCAGGGCGGCAAGCGATGACGAAAGCTGGGGACGGGAATACTGGAGCTGCCCCGGCGTATGGAAGGTATCGGAGTCGCTCCAGTAACCGTGGAAATGAACGACGTTGCAGCCGTCGCCTCTCGACCAACCCAGCGATGCGTCCGTGTAGAGCGTAATGGTCCGGAAACCCCCTGCTCCGGCCTTGCGAAGGCTGACCTCGATCAGAGGATCGAAATTGCTGGTGAGCAATATCTTGCCGAACTGCTCGGGGTACTCGGCGAGAATGGTCCCCAGGCTCTCCACCGCAGGGTTCAGCGACCAGCCTCCGACGTCTCTTTCGAGGGTGTCGCAGACGTCAGGTTTGCCTGCTTCCGCAGCTTCCAGCTCGGCACCCGCTGGAGGGTGCTGCCGGGCCCGAAGAACCGCACGGCGGATGATGCGATTCGGGCCGTCTGGTCCACAGCGTCCCAGCAATTGATGGAATGATTCCTGGTAGCGCGTCGCCGGGGTGTCAGACTGCAACTCGAGCTGCCCTTCGAGCTCCTCCCGGATGAGCTCGATCATGCCGGCGACTCCGGGAACGCCCGGTTTGTCTGGCTGGACTGGCGCCACCAGAGGAGATCCGACGAGAAAGACGACGTTTCTCGGACCGGAGGACATCGCCTGCTTGGTAAGTCGATAAAGGAGATCCTTCTCCTGGAAGATCGGAACAAGTCGGTCCATCACGCCTAGTCTACATTTCCTGTGCTGGCAGCTCCGCAATACGGATGTTCCTACTTTACCACCCCTTCGCTTCTCCGTGGTCCGTTCCTTCAGTCAGACAGAAATGGCCAATCGGCGCGCTTTCGGGTTCCAGCTCTCGACGATCCTCCGGATCCGCCCGGCCCTCGGATGACCGGCATGAGGCCGTGACGTCCTCCGGCAACGGCGGATCAGCGGCGTTCTCCTTGCGTGAGTCTCAGGCCGACCACTGGATGGCCGGCGGGCGCACCGAGGCGCAGACCGGCATTCCATCGGGGACGGTGAGCTCAAGATCTCCGACCAGCAAGCCAGACTGGAGCGCCTTCGAGCACTTCGGACGGAACGGCATCAAGGCGAAGCTTCGCCCGCCGGAACATCGCCTGGGGACCTGCATTCTTACGTCCCATCCACGTGAGATAGACGAATCGTTCACCGGGAGGACCGTTGACGGCCGGGCCCCGGAAGGCGGGCACGCCGTCCTTGTCGCAGACCTCGATGCGCGTCTCCCACGCCCCCTCCCGCAAGTCCGCGGGGACGGTGTCGTTCGGATCGCACCCAACTTTTTGCGCCAGGCCCAGGTGGTCTTTGAAAGGCTTGTGGTAGGCTCACATCCCAACGAGGACTTCTGGGTCGCAGGTTGAAGCGCAGAACGGGAGATGGTGCCAGCTCACCTTCACGCAGCCGCTTTGACGAAACGCGAGCTCCAATCAAGAAGCTCCCCCACGATTGGATCGCAGGGGAGCTTTACGCCTCGATGGCTAAGGCTGGCTCAGCCGGCTGCCCGTGAGCACGACGTCACGCGTCCCCTCCACCGCCCGCGCGGACCTTGCTGGTCGCGTCTGCCGGGTTGCTTCCGGCGTCCTCTTCGTCGCCGTCGAGGACGCCATCCTCGTCGCGATCGATGCCGACGCGCTGCCCGGAGCCCGGCGGGGTGCAGGTATAGGTCAGCTCACCGCCGCTCTGCAAGGCGCCGGAGCCGTAGGCTGATATCGGAGAGCGGGGCGTCGCATCGCCGGTTGCCGACGAACCGGCTCGACGCGACATCGTAGAAGTAGCCTTTTTCACCGCTGTTGCTCCCGCTCTTGGCCACCAGATCACACTCCCCCGCTTTGGCGCGGTCGATCAGGAGGTTGATCCGTGCTCCGACCACGGCTCCGTTCCGCTTGGTGAGCGTCGTCTGTTGCCCGACGATGGGCGCCAGGTTGCTGTCGAAGGCGAGCTGGAAGTCTTCGACCTGCCGTTTCTGCAGCTCGCCGGCCGGCCCGGGCACGAATCCGCCGGGCGTGGTCGGAGATTGGTTGAAGCCCGGTGTCGGAGGTGACGCTGATGAAATCGAAGATCGTCGGGATCCGCCGTCGTGATTGAAGCCGAAGCCGCGGACCTGATCGCCCAGGAAGGCGTCGCTGCTGGGGAAGACTGGGTGTCTCGGCAATCCGAACATGCCGACCTTCTGGTACACATTGCGGAGGTGCGGCGTTTTGAATCCTTCCGCTTCCCCATCGAAGGTGTAGCGGCCGTCGGTGCCGAAGAAACCCGGAGCGGCCACGCCGAACTGCTCGTTCGCGTGGCGGTCGATCACATGGCAGGAAGCGCAGGTGCCTCTGTTGGTGAAGTCGGAGACGTTGTTCATGAAGAAATCGCGCCCCGCCTGCTGGTCCGGGGTGAGCCGGTTGGAGAGCATCCGGACCGGGTTCGGCGGGTACGTGACCTGGAGGATGAAGGCGGCGAACGCCTCCATGTCCTCGTCGTCGAGCGGCCGGTGGCGTCCCAGGAGGTTGGGGAAGGCCCCCTGGAACTTCTTGAAGGCCGCGACCTCGTCGAACGTGCCGCTGTTCGGCTGCGCGCTCGGGTTGTCGTTGCCGCCGGTGCGGTCGCCGCGCCAGTGCATCGGCCCGTGGTTCGCCATGCCGCGCAGGCTCTGCGTGGTCATCGGTCCCTTCATGGGGTGATGGCTGTCCAGCAGGCCGAAAGCCGAGGGAGGGACCTCGAACGGCCCTGGAATGGGCTGCACCGCGGCGTCCGGATTGCCGAGATCCCAGGCCAGGCTGTCGAAATCGCCGGAGACATGGCAACTGCGCGCAGGACGAATCCCCGTGGCTCGAGGAGATCGACGTGTCGTAGAGGAACGGACGCCCGGCGACCACACTCAGCGGCTCGGGGTTGTGCATGGGGACATGCCCGATCTCCGCGCCGGAGACCGTATCGATGACCGCGATCGAGTTGTCGAAACGGGTCAGCGTGTAGAGGCGCTGCTTGTCCTCGTGGAGCACCAGGCCGGTGAGGCCGCCGCCGGACACCTTGATCTGGTTGGCGGTGCTCGGCGTGAACGTGTTGTTCTCCAGGGCGCGGGTGTTGAAGATGCCGATCTTGGAAGTGCCGAGCGTCGCGACGTACAGGGTCCGGCCGTTGCTCGTGACCGCCATCTCCTGCGGGAGAGCGAGGCTCTTGTCGTTCTCGGCGTTCGGGATGGCGTCGCAGCAGACAGCGTAATTGATGTGTTTGTTG
Source organism: uncultured Holophagales bacterium (assembly GCA_963741305.1). Classification (GTDB taxonomy): domain Bacteria; phylum Acidobacteriota; class Thermoanaerobaculia; order Multivoradales; family UBA5704; genus DATMER01. The sequence continues at coordinate 83,987 of CAVUHL010000001.1, forward strand.
AGATGCCGCGGGGTGACGCTGCCCGCCTGGCCGAGGACGGTGATCCTGCTTTGGTGGAGGTGGCCGCGGATGCTGTGACCGGCGAAGGTGCCGGGCCCCTCGAAACGCTTTTCGTTCCCCGCCTCGGTGTTCGAGACGTAGACCTTTCCGTTCACCGGGTTCACCACCATGTTGTAGAGGATGGTGCCGACGCCCCGGTAGTAGCCGGCGGTTCCGCCGAGCTGCGCCGGCGGATTGGCGTTCGCGTTGATGACGAAGACGTCTTTGTCGGGCAGGGAGAAGCGGATTTTGTCATCCCAGACCCGGTTGAGCTCGTCGACCCAGTGGGTGCCGTTGAACTTGACGATGATCCCCACCTCCGGCTGCGTGGCGCCGTCGCGTTGGTGTTGGGTCCGGGCACGCCCCCCGCGGCTTCTCCGCCGTTCGGGACAAGGACTCGTGGACCGTCGTGGTGCGGTTTCCGGAGTGGAACGCCGCCGCGTAGACCTTGCTGCCGTCCGGGCTCACCGCCAGGGCGCGCGGAGTGTCGCTGAACAGAGTGACGATGGTGAGCGGCGTTCCCGTGAGCGTGCGGCCGAGATGGTCCGCATCGAAGACCCAGACGTCCGCCCGGCCCACGCCGGGAGTGGTGAGCTGGGGATCGTAAGGGACGTTCTGGCCGCGGTGGGCGGTGGTGATGAAGGCGCGGTCCTTTCCTGCTCCGCCGAAGACGATGTCGCGCGGCTCGTCGCCCACGAGCAGGGTGCGCACGACGCGGCCGCTGGTCCCGCCCTGGTCCAGCTTGACCACGCTGACGCTGTCGGAGAGGTGGTTGACGACCCAGACCTCGTTGTCGTTGCGAGCCGCGACGGCCACCGGTTCGAGGCCGACAGGAATGGAGGCGCGATGCTCCAGGCCATGGTTCTTGATGCGGAAGACCTCGAGGCGGTTGTCCGGCGTATTGGCCGCGAAGAGGAACTTCCCATTCGGTGACAGCGCCAGGGGGCGGACCTGGCCGCTCTCGAAGAGCGTGAAGCTCCCCGGTCGAGACCTGACCGTCTGGATGTCGGCCAGCGGCCGGGCGCGGCGAAAAGGCATGTGAGGACGGCTAACAGGGCCATCCGAGACGAGACGGAACGTCGTACGACGTACGGCATAGCCATCGAACCTCCTTTTTCTCTAGGGAATCCAAAGAGCAACGAATTGTCCAAGATCTTAACACCTGAAACCTTGGATTCCCCTCACTCTCTCCGAGAGGACTCTTCTGGGGCTACGCCGTGGCAGGGATCGCCCTCCTCTCCCCGAGGAGGGCAAGGTCGTCCAGGGACGCGGGACCGGAGCCGTAGCTCTCGATCCTCGTCCCTGTTGTGAACCTCCCCCTACAGGCAGTTGCTGGCGCAGGCGCTCAGGGTCTCCATTGGGTGCCGAGGCATTGGCCAGCGGGGGTCAACTGACAGCCGCCGCTGAGGCCGCAGCAGTAGACATACTTCGGCGGAGCCGGAGCGGCGCTTGCGCTTCCGAAAGCCCCAAGGCTACGAGCAGACCAAACGCTTTCAGAGCTCGCTTCAGAGACATGGTCCACACCTCCTTCAAGCGTCCCATGGACATGATTGCCCATGCGAATTCGAGAGTGTAACTGAACAAGGCGTGTGCGGGAATGCTCCGCGGTGCCGCTGGAGCCTTCCCTGACTGGATCGCTACGTCTGCGGCGGAGCCTCGAGCTCACCGGCTCCCGCTGTCGGCGCCCTTCATCAACCAGACATACCCGTCCTCCAGGCTGGGCCTGGCGGGCTCCGCGGTGGGATGGCCGTCCGCGGAAGGTCCCACGAGGCGGTATTGAATTCCGTCGGACAGGTGAAGCATGGAGACGATCGTCAGTCCCGGCTCCGGCTCCACGAGACGGTCCATCATCACCGTCCAGACGTGGCCGGCGGCGGCGTTCGTCAGCTCGGCGGGGCTGCCGCGGAAGAGGGCCCGCCCCTTGGCCAGCACCGCGATGTCGCGGCAGGTCTGCCCGATGTCCTCCACGATATGGGTGGAGAGGATCACCGTGCGGTCCGCGGCCAGGTTGACCAGGAGATTGCGGAAGCGGATGCGCTCTTCCGGGTCGAGGCCCGCCGTGGGCTCGTCGACGATGAGGACCCTTGGATCGTTGACCAGCGCCTGGGCGATCCCCACGCGCCGCTTCATGCCGCCGGAAAAACCCTTGATCTTGCGGTGAGCGGAATCCTGCGAGGGCGACCATCTCCAGCACCTGGGCGACGCGCCGCGCGCGCTGGCGCGGCTCGTCCAGTCCTTTGAGGATCGCCATGTAGTCGACGAACTGGGCGGCGGTCAGCTCGGGATACATCCCCAGCTCCTGCGGCAGGTAGCCAAGGATGGCCTTGGCCCCGACGTTTGCCGGTTTCCGTCGTGAGGTCGTGCCCCTCCACGCGGACGGCGCCGCGGCTCGGATTGACGATCCCCGCCAGGATCCGCATCAGCGTCGTCTTGCCGGCGCCGTTGGGACCCAGCAATCCGAACATTCCGGAAGGGATCTGGAGGTCGACGCCGCGAAGAGCCTGGGCGGCCTTGGCTCCGCGGCCTAGGTCTTGGTGAGACCCGCAATTTCGATCGCTAATTCGATCACAAAACCTCCGCTTCAGAGATAACGTTCCTGACGGCGCAGCAGCGCCCAGGAAACCAGCAGGAGAGCCATCGATCCCGCGAAGAGCACGCATTGATTCAAGGCCAGTCCGGGTGATCGGGAGCGATCACGCCCAGGAAGAGGAACATGGACCTGGCGTTCAGCCTGAGCCAACTGTTCATCAGCAATTGAATCAGCCAGACCGCTCCGGCCAGGAAGGCGCCCATCGCGGTCTGGGCTCCCGCCAGGGCTCCGGCGCATCCCAGGGCGGCCAGGGACAGCGTCGGCAGGAACCACACCAACTGGACCCTGAACAAGCCCCCGAGCGGAGACAGATCGATGCCCAGCGCGCCCACGAAGAGCTGAAAGACGAGCGCACAGGCCGCCTGAACGGCCAGGATCAAACCCAGGCGGGCCAGCAGGGTCTGCTCGGCCCGGACCGGGGTGGAGAAGCGCAGCTCCAGCGCCGGGTCGTCGAGCACGCCGTAGGCCGCCAGGATGCCGCCGATCAACGGCACGATGAACCCCAGATAGGCGCGCGCGATGCTGAAGCGGACCCCGGGATGGGGCAGGATCAGGACGATGACGATGAAGAGCGCCAGGAACGCCAGCGGAAACCACAACTGGTCGCGGCGATAGGTGAGCCAGGAGTATTTCCAGGAGAGATTCAGATCGGTGCCTTTCATGGTCGGGGCCTCAGGCGCGGCGGGCCAGGTGGCCGAGATAGAGATCGAGCAGGAACAGGGCCGCCGCGCTGCACAGTCCCAGCACCGCCAGATTCGCCACGGCGTTGGCCGGGGTGTGGTGCACGGCGCCCGCCAGAGCCTGCGAGACCTGGCCGCCGAAAAAACCTTGCTGAGCGAACATCCCGCTGGGCGTCAACAGCGTTCCATT
>CAVUHL010000002.1:0-123340 GCA_963741305.1 uncultured Holophagales bacterium
ATGTTCTGCTGATTTACTGGACCGGTACATATCTCGCGGGAAGCAGTACACGGACGGGCGACCATTGCCTACCCCAAAGTATTCGCCAGGCGAATACTCCTTCGCCCGCGAATGAGAAGTCACGGCTCCCTTAAAGTTTCGCCAGGCGAAACATTCGCTCCCAGCGGTTCCGGAGGGCCGGAGCGGGCAGCCCTACGGCGGCATTGCGTGATATGGCCGGCGACCTTGCGCTGGTCAGCGTGCCAGTATCCGCAGAGAGCGCAAGCAGCGTGCGCTGGTAGCGGCGCTGGAGCGAGATCAGCAGCGCTGACAGCGCGCTAACCTTTCGCTCGCAGCGCGTTGACTTCCGCTTCGAGCGCGCTACGCTCGCTTCCTCCTCCTCAACGCGTCGCAGCAGGTGGGCCTCATAGGATTGCGGCAGTCGCTCGGAGTCGCGGACGACATCGGCCCATAAACAGCCGCAGACGCAAAGCGTGGAGAGCAACCCGAGCCCCGCTCCCCAAGCGACCTGTAGCCGAGGCGAGCCCAGGATCTCCCACACGGGCACCGCTTCGAGGCCGGAGATCGAGAGGGGCACGATGAGGGCATTCAGCAGTACGGTGATCGCAACCCAGACAACCGCCAGACCGGCGTGCCTGCGGGAGACCCGGCGACGCCGACGTAGACCTCGGCTAAACCGACCAGGACTGCCAACGCCGCCGAACTGAGCCAAAGGAGGGACGCTCGGGTATCGATGTTTCGGTGATCGTTCCGTACGCGGCTCACTGCATATGAGAGCGAGGTAAGCGGTTGCCTTCGTGTCCGGGGGGGTGGTGCAGCGGGAGCTAGCCAGTGCTATGTATTACGCGGCTCCGCCGCTCCATACATAGCAGCTTGCCCGCATTCGCGCTGCGCGCTCAAGCGGGGAAGAAATGGCCTCGCCCTCTCGGTTAATCGAATCTTCCAGCAATGTCCAGAACCGAGGGTTCGTTTTAGCAGCAGTCAGCGAAAAACCTGGCAGTGGGCGCTTCCGCTGGTGTGTGTTTCCAGGCGCGCCTTGGTGCGCCTTCGGTTCTACAGGCTGCATTTCGCAGACTGTCGAACACAGCTTGCACTGCCAGGTTTTCAAGGACTCCGGACATCCTCGGAATTCTGGCAGAGATCCCCGATGCGCGGGGTGAGAGGTGTTTCACCTACCTGAGTCGCGACGCATCGGGCAAGACTAGCTCTCGTGCCAAACACGAGTGTTCCGCGGCACTCCAACGCCTCAAATGCCTATCTGGACTCCTCCGTCAAGGCCAAGGGGGGCGGGGGAACCCTCTGCTCTTTTCGGAGGCGGCTGCTCCCCCCGTCGGCACAGTCCTCGAACACTGCGGGAGCCGCGGAGCTGTCAAGGCCGGCGATGCCGCCGGAGGGAAGCCTTCAACAGCTCCGCGAACTCCCGCGGTACGCTCTCCTTAGACGGGGGGAGCCGAGAGGATTGGGTGGGGGAAGACGAGGCGCCGACGAGAGCGGGTTGCCTTTCGGCGAAGAAGCGAAGGAACTGACTCCGGGGTAAGCCGGTGGGACTCGAAGACCCTTTCCCGGCTGCCGGGACACGGCGATCTGGAAGACGCTTTTGGCCAGGTCAACTGCGATGGTCGTAGACTCCATGGTGGACTTCTCCTCCGGTTCGTCCGGCGACTCTGGTACACCCGATGCCGTACACAGTCGCAAGAGGAGTCCCATTCCATCCCGTCTGTGCGGCGAGGGGTGGGGGGAACCCGGTAGAGGGTCCCGCGGGGGGGCGATGGGCTCCGGACCGCTGCACCAAAAGGGTTCGGTGCGCGGTCGGGGGCTTTGCGTGGGAGGTTTAGGTGTGCCTCCGATCAGGGGCCTCCCTGGTGCACGTCAAGCACCTTCGGCAGATTCCCAGAGCATTTTCAAATTGTTTACAAAAAAGATCGAATATCTCAAGATTGTCTTTCCGCGTTACAATGAAGGTTGGCCCACAGTGGACCTTCTCATTGATGAGGTACATCTCGACCCTACAAATGCCGCCTTCTTCGTCTTTGTCTATAATCATTAATCTATAAGGGGTGATGAATTTTTTCTGCAACTTTAATTTAAACTTGCTTTGCTCGGGAGAGTGAGCATGATATTGTTGTAAGCATCTTTCAATGCGCTTGAACGCCGGTTCGTGCTGCTGATCAGTTCCTAGATAATGATGGAAACTCCCAAGTCTGGATTTTGTGGATGAGCCATAAGAAGTCGAAACCTCCATCCGGCCGCCACCTTTTTTATTCGATGGGACTGCGAATTCTGGAGTTGGAACCAACATCTTCTCCAAACTTGGGCCGGTAACTATAACCTCTTCTCGCCTTACGGATCAACTTCTCGGTCTCCGCTGCATTTCTGTGTCGATTGTCACGAATGAATATGCGAGTTGGTGTGATGTCCGGACGTGAACTTTTGTTTTGCTCTGATCCAGGTCACTAATGCGGTCAAGAGTATAACTGCCAAGGCCAGCAGCTATTTGAATAACGAATTCTTTCAAAACAATCCTCCTGAATATTATTACATGATTTATGCTTCTTGGGATAAGATATATCCTCTAACTCGCCTTTCGAGTACCAGGCGCATATACTTTATGCGCCTGTTTTGATAGATCTCCGATACTCGCTCGTAGGCTATCAAGATCCTGAAAAACTATGCAGGGCCTTCGTCTGCGACCCTTTATCTTGCTGATGCGCGAATCATCTTATGCGAGTTCCGTATCCGGCAGCGTCAACGCGGTGAGTTGACTTGGTGGTTTGGAGTCGGTGCAACTTTTCCTGCCACCGGCTCAGGGCAGCCTTCCTCTCGGGCCAGTAATCGTAGAGGTTGTAGACGCCCTCAATCTCGCCCTTGGCGTGGTTGAGCAGGGCCTCGGCCACCGCCTCCGTCACCCCCAAAGAGGCAATGTGCGTCCGACCCGTCCTCCGAAGATCGTGCGGCCTCACATCCGCAAGGCCGGACAGACGCCGAAACTCCGCGTTCGCTGTCTTCAGCGGTTCTGGGTATTCCTTCGCCGCCTTCGCTGGCCAGAACAATGAGCCAGCCCCTCCCACCTCCCGGCACCGTCAGTCAAGATCTCCTCCAGCGGACCACTCAGCGGAATCAGGAAGTCCCGCCCGTTCTTGCTGTCCCGGATGCACCACACCCTCTCCCCGTTCAACACAATCAGATCCTGCAGCCGTCACCGAGGCCGCCTCCCCCGGCCGGCACATGCTGTAGAGGATCACCCGGTAGACATCCGCCGCCTTGCGGTTCTTCAGCCGCTCCAGCGTCTCCAGCGTCGTCTTCAACTCCGCGTCCGTCAGCCAACGGTCCCGCTTGCCCTTCCTCACCGTGATCCTGACTCCCTGCACCGGGTTGACCGGCAGGTGCCAGTGGGACCGCCCATGCTCGTACACCACCGAGAACACCTGCCGGACCGAGCGCGCGCTCTGCGGTGCTCTTCTCTCCACGAGCGAGAGGTAGGAGCGCACGTCCTGTGAGGTGATCTCCGAGGGCAAACGATGTCCGAACACCTGCGCCAGTATCCTGGCCGTGGCCTTGTAGCTCATCAGCGTCCGTGGACTCAGGTTGGGCAGAGCCTGGTAGAGGAGATAGTCTGCCACCAGAGCGGCGAAGCTTCCCTCTCGGTAGCCTTCCGGGAAGACGCTGCGAATCGGCTCCGGCACGGCTTCCGGGGCGAGGCGCTGCGCCGCCTGCGGGATGACTTCTCGGGTCTCCTGTGGATCGAGGCCCTTGGCCAACTCGCCACGGAACACGTCGTAGGCGCGCTCGAACTGTGCCAGCGTCATGGGGAGGAGGTCTTTTCGGCCTTCAGTCGGCCGCTCCGGCCGCCGACCCGAGGGGTGATAGCCGAAGTAGACCCGGCGTTGCTTGAGCTGGCCCTTCTCATCGCGAGCGATAGGAGAGCGGTAGAGGTAGAACCAGATCTTGACCCCCAGAGGCGACAACCTCAGGCCTGCGGCCGGCGTCTTCTCATGTAGGATGTCGATCTGGGTTCGGGGTTTGGCGAGACTCTGAATCTTCTTTTCCGTCAGCTTGACTCTCATCAGTTCGGCCTCCCGTTGCCTGGGCTTGCTGCGTTGTGGTGACCTGGTAGGTTGCAGGTAACGGGGGGCCTTGTCAACTTCACGACAGCACCGGACATAGCCGGATAACTATGGAATGAAAGTGCCTGATTCCTCAACGTTTAGGAGAGAATTCTGGACACTCCCGGGCACCCTCGGCCCCCCTTCCCTCCCTTGCCGGGAGAAGAGGGGCTTGAAGGCCCCTGGCCTGGCTCCTCCTTTTGCTTTTCTCCCTCTTCTCCCGGCGGGAAGGGAGTGCGGATGGGAGAAGAGGGCCGGGGTGATGAGGGCTTGGCAGCGGCGGAGAGGGCAGGGCACATTGCGAGCGAGGTAGACATCCCCAGCCTCACCTCGTTACAGTCAAGAAGAAACCACGCGAGCCGATCGCCCTTGTGAACGACCTCCGCGTCCTCTTCGCGCCCGCTGCAGACACGGGCTACCGCGCCTGGCTCACCGATGCCGGGGGCCGCAGGCGCGGGGTCGAGGTCCCGTTCACGCCCTTCCTCACCGAGGAGGACTACGAGGACCTGCGCTGGTATCTGGAAGAGTACATGGATCTGCCCGATGGCGGAGCCGTCGTCCGGGCGCAGCGCATCGAACGGCAACTCGGGCGATGGGGCCGCGGACTGCACGACGCCCTGTTCTCGGCGCACGGAGAACCGCGATCTCCTGAAGGAGCTCCTCGAAGGTCCCGAGCCGCGCCGAGCTGACCATCGCCACCCGGGACCCGGCGCTGCTGCGGCTGCCGTGGGAGCTGATGGCCGACGAGGCGGGCAGCCTCGCGCAGCGCGTGTCCGTGCGCCGGCAGTTGGAGGAGCCGGAGGAGACCCCGCCGCGCCCGGCGCAGCTCCCGCTGCGCATCCTCTACATCGTCAGCCGGCCGGCCGATGCGGGCTTCATCGACCCGCGGCTCACGGCGAAGGCGCTCTTCGACTGCCCTCGACCCGCTCGGCGGCAGCGTGCGCGTGGATTTCTGCCGTCCGCCCACGCTGGCGCGCATGGAGGAGATGCTGCGCGACGGCCAGCAGGCCGGCGACCCCTACGACCTCGTCCACTTCGACGGCCACGGCACCTTCCTGCCGCAGTCGCAGATCGGCGCGCTGTGCTTCGAGAAGCCCGACGACGGCTCCGGCGCCTCCGAGACCGACCTCGTCCCGGCCGACCGGCTCGGCGATCTGCTGGCGAGCTACAGCATCCCGCTCGTGGTGCTCGAAGCGTGCCGCAGCGCCACGGTGGGCAAGACCGCCGTCTTCCGCTCCGTCGCGCCGCGCCTGATCCAGGCGGGCGTCGGCAGCGTGCTCTCCATGGGCCACGCCGTCCACGTCGAGGCCGCGCGGCTGCTGCTCGACCGCTTCTACCGCGAGCTGGTCCGCGGCACCACCATCGGCCAAGCCGTGGCCGAGGCCCGCAAGGCGCTGCTCGTCCACTCCGGCGCGCTGGATCGAATCCGGCCCCGGGGGCGCACCATCGAGCTGCGCGACTGGTTCCTGCCGCACCTCTACCAGCGCGCGGCGGATGACGCGCTCGTCCCGCCCGACGCCGCCCGGCAGCAGCCGGTGCGGCAGTTCGATGTCTTCCTCAGCCACAATCACAACGACTCCGCCCGCGTCGAGGCGCTCGCCCGCCAGCTGGCGGAAAAGCACGGCCTGCGCGTGTGGCTGGACAAATGGGAGTGCGGTCCCGGCAAGCTGGAGCCGCAGTGCGAGAGCGGGCATCCGAGAACAGCCGCTTCACCGTCGTCGCCGGCTCGCAACGCCGCGCTGGAGTCGAAGTGGGTGCAGTGGGAGATCGATCAAGCACCACGAGCTCGAATCCTGAAGGAGACCGGCTGATCCCGATCAAGTTCGAGCCGCTCGATCTCCCGCCGAACTGGATGCCCTGCTCTGGGTGGATTTCACCGATCCCGCCGCAGGACGCAGACAACGCCGCGTACCTCGCCCGGCTCATCCGCAGCGCCGACGCCGAGGACGCCCGCCGCCGCCGCGGTTTCCGCAGCCGCCGCGCAACGCGATGAATCCGGCCCTTTCCCGCCTCCGCCGCAGTATGGCTTCCAGGGCCGGGCGCGGGAGCTGTACGAGTTGGAGCGCTGGTTCCGGTCGCAGCGCGGCATCGTGCTGCACGCCATGGGCGGCATGGGCAAGACCACGCTCGCCACCGAGGCCGCGCACTGGTGGACGCGCAGCGGCTTGTTCCGCGACGGCGCCTGCTTCCTCAGCTTCGAGCAGTTCGCCAGCGCCGACCGCGTGGTGCAGGTGCTCGGCGAGTACCTGCGACGGGCCGAAGTTCGAGCAGCTCCCCGCCGTCGAGCAGCGCCGCCGCGCCATCGAGCTGTTCCAGCAGAAGGACGTGCTCATGGTCTGGGACAACTTCGAGAGCGCCCTGCCGCAGTTCAATGACGGACGCCGCCGCGCACGCCAGCCCCTACACCGACGACGAGCGCCGCCGCCTCGCCGAGCTGTTCCGCGATCTCACCACCGGCCCGGGAAGGGCTGCCTGCTCGTCACCTGCCGTCCTGGCGACACCGGCCTGCCCGGCGCGCAGCGGTACGAGCTGCAGGCCTGGCCCGCGCCGACAGCCTGTGGCTGCTCGCGACGCATCCTGAGGCGCGACGGCCTTACCCTCGCCGATCCACGGCTGAGCCGCGACAAGCTCGATCCGCTGCTGCGACGATCTGGCCGATCATCCGCTCTCGCTGGAGCTCGTCGGCCCGCATCTGCGCACCCTCACGCCCGAGCAGATCCGCGCGGACTTCGGCGAAGCTCCTCGCCGAGTTCCAGCAGGAGGCTCCCGAGAGGAGCGAAACACATCCCTGCTCGCCTCCCTGGAGTTCTCCCGCCGCCACCTGAGCGCCGCCGCCCGCGAGGCCCTGCCCTGGCTCGGCCTCTTCAGCGGCGGGGTGTTCGAGGACAATCTGCTCGACGTGAGCCAGACTCGCGCCGGAGGCCTGGGAGCCCATCCGCGCGGAGCTGGAAGGCATCGCCCTCCTGCGCACGGAGGACGACATCCAGATCGGCGGCCGCCCCTTCCTGCGCTTCCACCCCACCCTCGCCTCTGCCGCTGCCGATCCCGCCCTCGCGCAGAACGCCGGAGATCCGGCAGCGCTTCATCGGCGTCTATCTTGCCCTCATGCAGGCGCTGGACAGAGGCGCTGACATGGCTCGCAGTCCGCGCGCCGCGCTGGAAATCCTGGACCGCGAGGAGACGAACTACCGCACCGCCGTCCGGTGGGCCGTGGCCGATCAGCAACTCCCGGCCGCGGCGGCTCTGGGCAACACGTTTCGCGCTTATCTGGAAAGGTCCGGCCGCCTCCGCGAACGCGATGCCTGGGTGCAGTGGCTAAAGGACGCGGTGGCGCAGACAGGGCTTCACGGAGGAAGCCGCCAACTACGAGCGGGAGCACGCCTGGACGCTCTTCACCCAGGGCGATCCGCAAGGCGCGGTGGATCAGCTCCAGGCCCTCATCGAGCGCCTCCGCCACACCACGGAGTTCGATCCCGCGTTTCAGTTGGCGATGGCGATCGGCGACTGCTGGGCCGGGTGCTGAACGACTGCGGTGCCTCCGCGCAAGCCATCCCTATCCTGCGGGAGGCCGTTGGCCTCTGGGAGGCGCTTGGTGGAGAAGGCTGGGGCCAGTCCTGGGAGCAGCTTCTCGCCTCCGCCCGAGCACGCGAAGGCCGCGACCGAACTGGGCAACCTCTCCGCCACGATGGGCGATCTGGCCAATGCGCTTAGCGCGCCGGCCAGCACGACGAGGCTTTGGCCATATCGCGAAGAAGGCATGTCAGATTCACGAGACGCTGGGCAATCAGCCGCGATGTCGCTGCCGGCCACGGTCAGATGCGCCAGTATCCTCATGGCAGCGGGCCGCTACGACGAGGCCGATGCCCGCTACGATCTGGCCCTCGCCGCCGCCCGCCAGGCTGGGGACAAGGAACTGGAGGGAACGATTCTCCAGCATCAGGGCAGGCTCGCCGACGATCGCAATCAACTCGAGCGCGCGAGCCGCCTCTACCAGCAGGCGCTCCAGCGCTTTCAGGAGGCGGGTAATCACGGGCGCAATGATGCGGACCTACAATCTCCTCGGCGTGGTCGAACAGAAGGCTGGCCGCCTGGCCGAGGCGCGAGCTTGGTACGAGAAATCGCGCGAACTGGCCGTGCAATTGAAGGATCAGGTCGGCCTCGGCGAAGCCGCTCAGAACATCGGCATCGTCTGGCAACTGGAAGGCGAAGCCGCCCGCGAGCGGGGCGACGAGCCCGCCGCCCGGCGGCATTTCGAGGAAGCCCGCCGCTCTGTGGAGGAAAGCCTGCGGATCATGCAGGCTCTCGGCAACAAGCCACGCGAAGCCGACTCATGGAGCGAACTCGCACGAGATCCACCTTCTCCTCGGCGACCTCGCCGCCGCCGAACGCCACGCCCACGAAGCCCGCCAGATCCACGAATCCCTCGGCCTCAAGGAAGCTTGGAAGAACTACAACACCCTCTCCGAGATCGCCCAAGCCCGCGGCGACACCGCCGCTGCCGCCGAGTGGGCCAAGAAGCGCGATGACCTGCTCGCCGAGCTTGAACGCCGCGCGGGAGGGGGCGGTGGCATGCCGGCCCAGATGCTCAAGGCATTGCAAGCGCTGACCCTCGCTTGTGCACAAGCTGGCTTTGGGGAGGGCAGCCTCGGGCCCGATGTGGAAGAAGCGCTTGCACAGCTTGCCGGAATGCGGACCCCGTTTCCTGAGCTCGCCGCGTTTCTCCGCGAGATGGCGGCGGGGCGGGTGGGGCCGATTCCGGAGGGGTTGCCGGGGGAGCTTCGGGAGGGGTTGGAGGAGTTGGTGAAGGCGCTCTCGTAGGGCTCTTCGTGCGGCTTTGAGACATAGGGGCGCTGAGGGCTCTGCTCCGCCCTGCAAAGCCAGCCTTTCGCCCCGTGCTGCGAGAGGCTGGCCCCGCGTTGCGGATCCCTGCCTTCCCGAAGCCGGCGTCCGGACCTGCGGGGCGAAGCACCAGCCCCACGGGGCGAGCTTGTGGGCCGCGGGGCGAGCCGCCGGACCTGGGACGTGAGGGTTTCGACCTGCGGGGCGAAGATCTCGCCCCTCGGCTCCGGGGCTTGCCCCACGGGGCCGACCGTCGGACCTCCGGCGCCAGCGTTTGGACCTGCGGGGCGGACCGCTCGCCCCGCGGCCGAGCGTCTCGCCCCAGAGGGCAAGAGACAGGCACCTCGGGGCGAATCGTTGGACCTTCGGCGTGAGCCGCTCCGCCGGGTTGTGGCCCATCGGCCCCGCGGGGCGAACGTCCGGCGTCTCGGCGTGAGCCTCTCGACCCACGGACCGGGCGCTCGCCCCTGGGGGCGAAGGCCTCGCAGATTGGGGCGAACGCCCGGCACCTCGGGGCGAGAAGGGCAGATCGCAAGGAGATTCGAGCGGGCTACAATCCTCGGCCATGATGAACGGCTCTTGGGAACGGCTGCCACGGACGAGGAGCGCCATCGAGGAGGGCATCCGCAACCAGCTCCATCTGGGGGCCCAGCTCTACGTTTCCCTGCGCGGCGAGACGGTGGCGGACGCGGCCCTGGGCGAGAACCGGCCCGGCGACCCGCTCACCCCGGACCATCTCATGCTCTGGCTCTCCTCCACCAAGCCCCTGGGGGCCGTGGCCGTGGCCCAGCTCTGGGAGCGGGGACGGCTGGAGTTGGATGACCCCGTGGCGCGGCACGTCCCCGAGCTCGCGGTCCATGGCAAGGAAAGCATCACCCTCCGCCATCTCCTCACCCACACCGCCGGCATCCGGATGCTGGACGTGGGATGGCCCGACCGCTCCTGGGAGGAGATCGTGGCGAAGATCTCCGCCATGAAGCCCGAGCCCCGCTGGACGCCCGGCGAGAAGGCGGGCTATCACACCTCCTCGAGCTGGTTCATCCTGGGCGAGGTGATCCGGCGGGTGGACGGCCGTCCGTTCTCCGTCTACGTCCGCCAGGAAATCTGTGAGCCGCTGGGGATGGTGGACTCCTGGGTGGGCATGCCGCCCGAGCGCTTCCTCTTCTACAAGGGCGTGGGGGCGCTCGGCGCGATGTGGAACACCGAGAAGACCGAGATCCGATCCCACGGCTGGGATACGGAGGAGCGTTGCGTCCGTCCCAACCCCGGAGCCAACGGCTACGGCCCCATGCGCGAGTTGGGACGCTTCTACGAAATGCTCCTCGGCCGGGGCATCCACAACGGCCGGCGCCTCCTCACCCCCAGACCGTGGAAGCCATCACCGCCCGCCACCGGGCCGGCATGGTGGACGCCACCTTCAAGCATGTGCTGGACTGGGGGCTGGGCGTGATCCTCAACTCCGTCCAGTACGGCGCCGAGACCGTCCCCTACGGATACGGCCACCACGCCTCCTACCGCACCTTCGGCCACAGCGGATACCGGTCTTCGACCGGCTTCGCCGATCCCGAACGCGGCTTGGTAGTCGCCCTGGCCTTCAACGGCACGCCCGCGAACGACGCCCACGAGCGGCGGATCCGGACGGTGCTGGATGCGGTCTACGAGGATCTGGGGCTCCTCTTGCCTGGGAGCGCCGGCGTCCCGCCGGCCTTCTAACTTGTTCTTACTCGTATCCCGCCTTGCACTCCCCGGTGTGTTTCAGCGAGACGCCCGCCTGCTTGCGGACGCAGTCGTTGGAGTAGGTCTTGCCGTCGCAACCGCAGACCGGATTGAACTCCCGGGTGCAGGCCTCCGGCCGCATCTCGCACATGCCGGGAGCCTTGCAGGTCTCTGCCTTGAACTGGCAGAACTCGGTGCCCTTGCAGTCCGCGTTGGTCTTGCAGACGCCGGAGTTGCCCTCCCCACCGCCGCAGGCGCCCCGCTTCGCCGGCTTGGCGCCCGCTTTCATCAGCTCGCACTCATTGGCGTAGGTCTTGCCGTCGCAACCGCAGATCGGCGGGCCCTGGGTCGGACAGGTGGCGGGCACGACCACGCAGACGCCCGCCAGGTCGGCGACGTTGCACTGGCCGATGGGATATTGGCAGGCTTGACCTTGGGGGCACTGGAGGGCGGCGATACCGCCACAGGTCTGCCCCTGCGCCCAGAGGGAGGATCCCGCTCCGGCCAGCACCATGAGCGCGAGACCGAGACACAGATGGACGATTCCCTTACGGATCATGAGCTCCTCCTTTCGGGGAAGGCCGCGCCGGCGGGGAACGGCAGAGTAGCGCGGCAAATTGCCGCTACAGAATGTTTGCAAAAAACGTACCCCGGCCGGGGCTGTCAGCGCGCGGGCCGGGCCTCACCCGATCACGTAGACCAGAGCCCTGCCAGATCCACCAGATCCCGATCAGGCGGAAGATCCAGAGCAGGTTACGCACCCCGAGGAGGAAGAAGTTGTGGACCGGGAAGGGCGCCTCTAGGCGTCCCTCTCCCTTGGAGGCGAGATAGCCGAACGCAGCCACGTTGACGGTGACGCCGACCACCAGCTTGAACCAGGCCGTGGCAAGGTTCACCGGCGCCGGCTGTCCCGCGGCGAAAGCGGCCAGGGCGATGAGCAGGAAAAGGAGGGGGACGAAGATGCCCAAGCGCAGGGGCCAACGCCAGGAGTGAAGAAAGGTGAAGAACTTGGTCGCAGGCTTATAGTGCAGAGCGCAGCAGCGGGCCTGGATGACTTTGCCTCCCGAGCGCAGCTCCAGGGTGGAGACCTCGCCCAGCCGCCGTCCCTCCGGCGCGTCCGGCAGGATGCGGTTGCACCAGATGCACTTGAGAGGGGCCACCCGCCTCATGTACGGCCGGGCCATGAGCCGGTGCCCCAGCATGAGGACCACGCCCGCCACCAGGCTCACTCCCACGGGATCGGGATGCCGCACGTAGAGGAACAGCACCAGGGGGATGAACAGGAAGAGGATCACTCCGGCTCCCTGGACCAGGAAACGGCCGGGAGGTGGCGCTGGAGGATCGGTATCGCGAAGTGCCATGGCAGGTGTGCACCCAAAGGGCCGGCGGATTATGCCACGGGTTCCAATTCCATCCCCGCGACCTCACCGTCCCGGCAACACCCCGCCGCCCCGGACGCGCACGCCGTTCCGCGGACGCGACGACGTGCCCATTCCGGACATCCCGGGAAGAGAGACGCCCCGGCGGTCGAGGTGGCCATCCATGCGTGGTAGCGGTCTGGGTCGTCTCTACGGGGCGGTATCAACGATGGCGAGGGTGTTGGTCACGGGGATGATGTCCGGCACTTCTCGTATTGCCTCTTCCATCCCCGCGACCTCACGACCCGGCAACACCCCGCCGCCCCGTAGAGACGCCCCAGACCGCTACCACGCACTCCCATCTTCCACGGCCGCCGGGGCGTCTCCTGCGGCGATGTCGCCCCGGACCGCGCATGCCGTGCCGCGGACGCGATGACGTGTCCATTCGGTATCGCGTGGCGGGAGGCCGTTGGGTCACGGGAATGATGGGCAGAAGGACGAGTAAGATCTCGCATCCATGAAAACCAACGCCGCCCGCCTCCTGGACTCCCTCGGCATCCCCTACGAGCTGCGCGAGTACGAGGTGGATCCCGAGGATCTCTCGGCCGAGTCCGTGGCCCGGAAGATCGGCCTGCCTCCCGAGCAGGTGTTCAAGACCCTGGTGGCCCGGGGGGACCGCACCGGCGTGCTCCTCGCCGTGGTGCCGGGGGATGCGGAGCTGGACCTCAAGGCCCTGGCCCGCGTCTCGGGAGACCGCAAGGTGGAGGTGGTGCCTCTCCGGGAGGTCCAGCCGCTGACCGGCTACGTGCGTGGCGGCGTCACCGCCCTGGCGGGAAAAAAGCCATACCCGGTCTTCGTGGACGAGACCGTGGAGCTGTTCGACGTCATTTCCGTCTCGGCCGGCGTGCGGGGCACTCAGCTCGTCCTCGCGCCGGCCGGGTACCTGCAGGCCGTCCGCGGCAGCTTGGGAGCTATCGCCAAAGGTAAAGAGTGACGATCTCGGACGCGGGTGGTACGGCGGCCTTCCACAGGAGTAGAATATTGTCAGGGCTGCATCGCCTATCCCTGCCAACCCGCGCTCATGGCCATCGATCCGCGTCCGCTCTCCGCCGCTGACCTGATGCGGCAGCTCGGGTTCAAGTTCCCTGCCGCGGCAGCCGCGCCCGCTCTCCAGCAGACGCCGCCGGGAAGGCGCCGGCGCTGCGCTATGCGGCCGCTCCGGTCTCCAGGACGGCCGCGGCGCGGCGGGTGCTGCACGTCACCAACGGCGACGTAGCGGCGGAAGGCGCTCCGGCTCTCGGGGCTGCGGCGGGACGGTCTCCATCACCGCCGACGTGCTGCACGAGGGCCCCGCCCCGGGAGGGCTCGCTCCGGAACGCTGGCGCAAGGTGCGGGCCCGCTACCTGGCGGAGAGCGGCTACGACGACTACGAGAGCTGCCCTGGCCGTCCTCACCCGTTGGGACCGCACCCTGGAGGACTACCGGGCCTATGACGAGGTTGTTCTCTGGTTCGAGCACGACCTGTTCGACCAGCTCCTCCTCATCCGCGCCCTGGATGGCTTCGCGGGCCGCAACCTCGGAGGCACGGAGCTCTCGCTCATCTGCATCGGCGAGCTTCCCGGGAGTCACGCCCTTCCACGGCCTGGGGCAGCTCACGCCGCAGCAGATGGCCTCCCTGGCCGACCGCCGCCAGCGGGTCAACGAGGGCCAGAAGCTCCTGGCCCGGGACGCCTGGCGGGCCTTCTGCGCCCCGGATCCCACCGGCCTCGAAGCGCTGCTTCAGCCGCGACACCTCGGCGCTGCCCTTCCTCGCCGGGGCCCTGCGCCGGCACCTGGAAGAGTTCCCCTCCCTCGCCAACGGCCTCTCCCGCAGCGCGGCCCAGGCCCTCCGGGGACTGGCCGAGGGCGCCGATACCTTCGAGGACCTCTTCGCGCCACCCAGCGCATGGAGGAACGGGTCTTCATGGGCGACAGCTCCTTCCTGCGCATCCTGCGCGAGCTGGCCTCTGCACCGCGGCCCCCTCCTCCGCCTCGAGGCGGCCCCGAACGGCTCCCTCCGATCCCTCAGGGTCAGCCTGACCGCCACGGGCCGCGAAGTCCTGGAGGGCAGCGACGACTGGGTGCGCATCCACGGCATCGACCGCTGGCTCGGCGGCGTCCACCTCCAGGGACCCGAGGCCGCCTGGCGCTGGGATGCAGACGCACGGCCGGCTGCGTAGGGCGGGCAGGAATACCCGCCTTCACTCCTCTCCGTTTTCCTCCTTCAGAACCGGAGGCCCTCCCCATGCAAGCATCGCGATCCGTCAACCGCCGACTGCCGATCCATCTCGCCGTCCTCCTGCTGCTGGCTGCCGTTCCCGCGGCAGCCCGGCCGAAGTCGATCCTCGACGACGAGCAGTTCCGTCTGGAGGCCCAGCGGGGCCTCGGCCTCCTCTACGACATGGACTTCGCGGCAGCCAACGCCGTCTTCGCCGGCATCGCCCAGCACTATCCGGACCATCCCGTCGGCCCCTTCCTCCGCGCTCTGGGTCCCTGGTGGCAGATCCAGGTCGATCCCAGCGACGAATCACAGGACGACGCCTTCCTCGACTCCATGGAGACGGTCATCGACCGCTGCGACAAGCGCCTGAAGAAGAACCGGAGGATCTCGACGGCATGTTCTTCAGGGCCGGCGCCCATGCCCTGCCGGGGCCGCCTGCACTCCGACCGCGAGCACTGGCTGCGCGCGGCCCGGGACGGCCAGAAGGCGCTGCGCTACCTCCAGGAGGTCCGCAAGCGCGATCCGGAGAACCCCGACCTCCTGCTGGGCATCGGCGCTCTTCGACTACCTAGCGGACGTGGTGCCCCAGAAGTATCCGATCCTCAAGCCTTTCGCCGCCCTGTTCCCCAAGGGGAACCGACAGCGGGGGCTGCGGGAGCTTGCCCAGGCGGTGGAGAAGGGGCAGTTCGTCTCCACCGAGGCGGCCTTCATGCCTCCTGCAGATCCACTTCATCTTCGAGCAGGACTACGCCACCGCCTTCATTACGTCCGCTGGCTGCGGGAACGCTATCCGAACAACTCCCTCTTCCACATCTTCGAGGGGCGCGCCTTCGCCCGCCTGGGCATCTGGGGAGAAGCCCGCCGCATCCTCGCGAGGTGCGGACCGCCAGGCGGAGGGGAGGCCCGGCTACCGAGGGACGTCGCGGAGCTGGCCCTCTTCGTGCTCGGCCGGGACGGCGTGCGGTGGCGGCGAATACCGCGAGGCCCTGGTGTCTTCGACCGGCTGGAGAGGCTGCCCACGACCGGCAAGCGAGCGCGCGACTACAACGCTCCTACGGCCGCCTCTGCCGGGGCATGGCCCTCGACGCCATGGGCCAGCGCGAGGAGGCCCTCTGTTAGTACAAGCAGGTCAGGGAGCCAAGATCCCGGACTCCGCCCGGGACAAGGCGCGGACCTACATCAAGGCGCCGTACCAGGGCGAGGGATAGGAGAGGCCTAGTCGAACTCCGACGGGTCCGGGGGCATGGTGTCAGGCTGGACGTTGCGGCGGAAGGCATAGATCAGCCCGCCCACCGCCAGGGCGATGGCGCCAGCCACGAGGTTTTTCCACGTGGCGCTGGCTGCGAAGACGATGCACAGCAGCGCCGCCGCAATCGGGAATCGTGCGGACCGCCGGGCAGGCGCACGGCGGCTACCCGGGCGAACTTCCGCCGCAGGACGGGCACCGCCAGGGCCGTTCCAAAGTAGGTGGCGAGCCGCGCCACGGCCGAGAGGGTGGCGAGGGCCTCGAAGGACCCTGAAAAGGCGAGAGGGAGAGCGATGGCCGTCTGCGCCAGCACGGCGATCCAGGGGGTACGGAACCGGGGATGGAGCGACGCCAGCGCCCGGGGTCCGAAGCCGTCCTTGGCCAAGGCCCAGAGGTAACGCGGTCCGGCGAGCACGGTGTTGCTATTGGTGCCCAGGATGGAGACCGCCCCGCCGATCGTCATCAGCAGCCCGCCCCAGCCTCCGAGAAAGCGTGAGCGGCGTCGGCCAGTGGCGTCTCGGAAGCGATCACGCCCGGCAGAGTCCCCAGGGCCA
The DNA here is from genome assembly GCA_963741305.1 of uncultured Holophagales bacterium. Lineage (GTDB taxonomy): Bacteria > Acidobacteriota > Thermoanaerobaculia > Multivoradales > UBA5704 > DATMER01. Next base: position 16,077 of record CAVUHL010000002.1, read on the forward strand.
CCCACTGCACAGCCGTGTAGATGAGGGTCACGATGGTGATCTGCACGACCAGGGCGAAAGGCACGTCCCGGCGCGGGTTCTTGAACTCGCCCGCCGGCGCCGCGGTGTTCTCGAACCCCGCGTAGGCGAAAAGGAGCAACAGCACCGCCGCGCCCAGGCTCCCATCCCGGCTTGGCTGCGACCGACGTCGGCGAGGTCCACGTTGACGGCGAAGATCCCCACTGCGATGAAGATGAGGAGCGGCACCGTCTTGGTGATCGCCAGGAACACCGCGGTCCGCGCGCCGGACTTCACGCCCACCACATTGATCGCCGTGAGGACCAGGATCGGGATGGAGATGGAGAGCGCCCGGCCCATCCCTTCGTTCGCCTGCGGCCACAGGTATCCCAAGGCGCGGGCGAAGCCCACGGAGAGGCCCGCCACGGACGAGACCCGGGCCAGCCAGGTCATCCATCCCACTTCAAACCCGATGAAGGAACCGAACGCCTCCCGGGTGTAGAGATAGGCGCTGCCCGGCTGATCGAAGTAGCTCGCCGCCTCCGCGAAGCAGAGCACCAGGAGGAGGACGGCGATTCCCGCCAGCACCACGGCCCAGACGCTGAAGAACCCCAGGATTCGCCGCCGCCGCCGCCGGCAGCAGGTAGACCCCGCTGCCGATCACGTCGTTGATCGAGAACCCCACGATCTCCCAGCGGGAGACCGCCCGGCGGAACCCCGGGCCTGAAGGCTGGGCGGAAGCAACTTCGGGATCGGTCAAAGCGCGGGAGATGGTATCAGAGGTTGTCCACCGCGGACGCCAGCCCTTCAGGGCGGCATTTCCCACCAGCCCAGGACGTGAGTCCTGGGCTGCGGCGATTCCCGATTCACCCGGAAATAAAAGATCGTCCTCAGACAGCCCAGGACTCACGTCCTGGGCTGGGTAATGACGCCCTGATGGGCTTACTGCTCGGGAATCCCACCCGCCCCCTCCCAGGTTGACCCCATTGAGATGCGGTACGCCCTGCTTTTCCTCCTCGTCCTCCTCCCCGTGCTCGCGCTCGCTCAGAGAGAGAGGGATCCACGGGAAGAGATCCTCACCTTGATCAACGCCGAGCGGCGCGAGGCGGGAGCGCCTCCACTGCGCTTTTCGTCTCCCCTGGCCCAGGTGGCCCAGTGGCACGCGGACCAGATATCGCGGCGCGGCTCCCTCGACCTTCCCCCGGGCACCACCGAGGCCATCGGCGCCCGTATCAAGAAGGCGGGCTACGAGTCCCATGAATGGATCGAGAGCCTCCACAGCTCCCTGGGCGGACCCGAGAGCCTGCTCCGGAGCTGGCGCCGGAACGATCCCCAGACCTTCAAGAGGCTGATGGACCCGCAGGTTCGGGACCTGGGGATCGGGCTCGACCGCCTCAGCGTCATGCGTCTCTACGTCTTCCTCTACGCCGTCCCCGCGGAGGATGACTTCACGCGCCGCACCGCGGACCTGCGGGATCTGGAGACCATCCGCGCCAGGATGCTCGCCGCCGTCAACGCCGCCCGCAAAAAGGCCGGCGTGCGGCCCCTCAAGCCAGACTCCCGGCTCGACCTCGCCGCCCAGCGCCATGCCGAGGACATGCTCGTCCGCGGCTACTTCAACCATCCCAGCCCCGAGGGGAAAACCGTGCGCGAGCGCGCCCGCGAGTCCGGCTACACCTGGCAATTCATCGGCGAGAACATCGCCGAGGGGCAATACTCCGTCCGCGAGGTCATGGAAACCTGGATGAACAGCCCCGGCCACCGGCGCAACATCCTCTCCCCCGACTTCGAGGAGCTGGGCGCCGGCCTCGCCCTGGGCCGTAGCGGCAGGACCGACAACTACAGAGTGGTGTGGGTGCAGACGTTTGGGGCGAAATCGAAGAATTAAGAATGGCGAATGGCAAATGAAGAATTCAATGGCTCTTCATTCGCCATTCGCCATTCTTAATTTGTCATTCTCCTTCTCCGCCTCGCCTCCTGCAGCAGCTCCTCCACCGCGTCGCAGTCCGGCGCCTCGGGCTCCAGGACGAGATAGCGCTCGAGGTCTTCGATACCCCGCTCCGGGTCTCCCCAGCGGAGGGAGAGGAGGCCGCGGTCCCGGCGAGCTCCCAGGTCGTCCGGGATCGAGGAGGAGAACCCGGTCCAGGACCGAGATCACCCGCAGGGGCTCGCCGTGGTTGAGGTAGATCCCTCGTAGGTTGTTGAGCATGCGGATGAGAATCTGGCGCGGACGCGCCGGCCGGAGAAGCCGGGAGTCGAAGGCCAGGGCGCCGCCGCTCACCTTCTCGAGCATGTCTCGGCAGTCGTCCTCCGTCAGCAGCCGGCCGCGGTCGAAGGGGTCCAGGAGGAGTTGGGGGCACAGGGAGTGCCGCAAGAGGAAATGACCGGGAAAACCCACGCCGTCCAGAGGGACGCCGGCCCGCCGGCCCACCTCCATATAGACCAGCGCCAGGGTGATGGGGATACCCAGGCCCCGCTCCAGCACCTCGTTCAGGAAGCTGTTCCGGGGATCGTAATAGTCCTCGTCGTTGCCCCGGAGCCCCACCTCGTCCGCCAGGAACTCGGAGAGCAGCTCCACGCGGTCGAGAGCGTCCCGCACCCCCTCCAGGCGCGGCCGTAGCCTCTCTGCAATCTCGTCCAACCGGGCCAGCCAGAGAGCCGGATCGACCCCAGGCTGCTCCTCGGCGGCGATCCAGAGCGCGGCCTCGGCGAGATCGATGCGCTCGTCCGGAAGCTCCGCGATCGTGGCGAAGCGGCGCCGGGGGGAGCCCGGGAGGTCTGGCATGTCTGATGTGTGGATCATCTCTTCTATCACCGGGCCGCGCGCCGAGGGTATCGTAAATACCGGGGCCTTCAACGGAACGGGAGACGACCATGCAGACAGCATCAATATCGGAATCCTGATCTTCGACAACGTCGAAGTGCTGGACTTCGCCGGTCCCTTCGAGGTGTTCTCCCGCACCCGGCTCGCCCCCGGGGTCGAGTCCCGCCGCTCGGACGACAGCGCTCCTTTCAACGTCTTCACGGTGGCGAAAACTCCCGATCCCATCACCGCCACCGGCGGCCTCGGGGTCGTCCCCCGCTACGGCTTTGCGGACGTGCCCGAAATCGACCTCCTCCTGGTCCCCGGCGGCTTCGGCACCCGCCCCCTCCTGCAGGACGAGGAGACGCTCGGACTGGCTCCGCCGCACCGCCGCCGCGGCCCGCCAGGTCACCTCCGTCTGCACCGGCTCCCTCCTCTTGGCCAAGGCCGGCTTCCTCCAGGGCCGCCGGGCCACCACCCACTGGGCGTCCCTCGACTTCCTGGACTCCCTGGGGGCCGGCGTCACCGTGGAGCGCGATCTCCGCGTGGTGGACGACGGCATCATCACCTCCGCCGGCGTCGCCTCCGGGATCGACATGGCCTTCTACCTCGTCGAGACCCTCTTCGGCCGCGAGGTGGCGGACGAGACGGCCCGGTACATCGAATACCGGAGGGTGTAGGGCGAGGAAGGTCTAAACTTAGCCTGCGACTGTCAATCTTGCTCCCATCTGCTAGGCATTCCCCCTCCATCCTTGCTATCATGAGTCCCGTCCACGCAAATCCCGGAATGGAAGTCTCGCCAGTCCGGTTCTCGTGGATACGGTCGCAGGCTCCGAGTCTGCGGCTCGGCAAGGAGATTGAGATGACCGAGCCAATGACCCTTCCCGTTCTTCCGCTGAGGGATTTCGTCCTCTTCCCGGGTGTCACGACGCCGATCAACGCCGGCAAGCCGGCGACCCTGCGGGCCATCGAGGCCGGCGCTGGACACGTCCGGACCGGCTGGTGTTCGCGGTGTCGCAGCGCGAGGACGTTCAGCAGGTCACGCCCGAGGTCGCTCCACACCATCGGCACCGTGGCCCGCATCGGCCAGCTCCAGCGGGGCCTCGCCGGCATGCAGCTCCTCCTCCACGGCGAGCACCGCGGCATCGCGATGAGGATCACCGAGAAGGACGGTCACCTGCAGGCCGTGGTGCGCGAAGCGGAGGAGATGCAGCCGCTCGATCCCCAGGACCCCGCCTTCGTCGGCCTGTTCCGCGAAGCTGCGGGAGCGGGCCGCCGAGCTGGGCACCAAGTCCGGCCTGCCCGAAGAGGTCGTCCAGCAGGTGCTCGAAGGGATCGAACGACCCGAGCCGCCTCGCCGACCTCGTGGCCGGCTATACCGAGCTGACCCAGGCGCAGCGCCAGATGCTGCTGGAGACCCTCTCCGTCGAGGAGCGCATGCGGCGCGTGCTGGTGCACGTCCAGCGCCAGCTCAGCGTCCTCGACGCCCAGGAGGACATCAAGACCAAGGTCCAGGAGGAGCTCGGCGACCGCCAGCGCGAGATGTTCCTGCGCGAGCAGCTCAAGGCGATCCAGAAGGAGCTCGGCGAAGGCGACGGCGCCGCCGACATCGACGAGCTGCGCGAGAAGCTCGCCGCGCTCGACCTGCCCGAGGAGGTCCGCAAGGAGGTCGACCGCGAGCTCGGCCGCCTCGGCCGCATGGGCCGCGAGGCCATGGAGTCCCAGGTGATCCGCACCTACCTGGAGACCATCGCCGAGCTGCCCTGGAACAACCGCAGCGACGAGCACCTCGACATCCCCGCGGCGGCCGAGATCCTGGAGACGGACCACTACGCCCTGGGCGACGTCAAGGACCGCGTCCTCGAGTTCCTCGCCGTCCGCCAGCTCCGGCAGGCCGAGACAGGAGCGCCAGCAGGCCGAGGAGGCGGCCCAGCCGCGGAGAGGTCCGAGACGGCCGAACCGACGACCTCGGGACAGAGGACGACCCGAGATGGTCCCCCAGGGCCGCACCGCGAGGAGAAGCGACAAGGCCAAGGGCCCCATCCTCCTCTTCGTCGGCCCTCCGGGCGTCGGCAAGACCTCCGTGGCCAAGTCCATCGCCCGCGCCATGGGACGCGAAGTACGTCCGCATCTCCCTCGGCGGCGTGCGCGACGAGGCCGACATCCGCGGCCACCGGCGCACCTACGTGGGCGCCATGCCCGGCCGCATCATCCAGGGCATGAAGCAGGCCGGCACCAAGAACCCGGTCTTCCTGCTCGACGAGGTCGACAAGCTCGGCGTCTCCTTCCAGGGCGACCCGGCGAGCGCGCTCCTCGAGGTGCTCGACCCGGCGCAGAACGACACGCTTCACCGACCACTACCTGGGCGTGCCGTTCGACCTGTCCGAGGTGCTGTTCATCGCCACGGCGAACTTCATCCAGAACATCCCGGGGCCGCTGCTCGACCGCATGGAGGTGGTGCAGTTCTCGGGCTACACCGAGCGGGAGAAGCTCGCCATCGCCCAGCGCTACCTGGTGCCGCGGCAGCTCAGGGAGAACGGCCTCAAGCTCGGAGCAGATCGAGATCGGCGGACGCCGCTCTCGCCGAGGTCATCACCGGCTACACCCGGGAGTCCGGCGTGCGGCAGCTCGAGCGCGAGCTCGGCAAGCTCTCCCGCAAGGTGGCGCGGAAGATCGCGGCGCGCGAAGCCGAGCGCGTCGAGGTCGGACGCCGCCCAAGGTGCGCGAGATCCTCGGCCGGCCCAAGGTCCACCCCGAGCGGGCGGCCCGGGACGACCAGGTCGGCGTCGCGACCGGCATGTACTACACCCCGACCGGCGGCGACATCATGTTCGTCGAGGCCTCGACCATGCAGGGCAAGGGCGAGCTGGTGCTCACCGGCCAACTCGGCGACGTGATGAAGGAGTCCGCCCGCGCGGCCTGGACCTACGCCCGGTCGCACGCCGAGTCCCTGGGCATCCCGGCCGAGTGCTTCGAGCGCGACCTGCACATCCACGTCCCGGCGGGCGCCATCCCCAAGGATGGCCCTTCGGCGGGCGTGACGATGGCGACCGCCATGGTCTCGGCCCTCTCCGGCCGCCCGGCGCGGCACGACATCGCCATGACCGGCGAGATCACCCTCTCCGGCCGCGTGCTGCCCATCGGCGGCGTCAAGGAGAAGGTCCTGGGCGCCGTGCGGGCCGGGGATCACCGAGGTCCTGCTCCCCAAGGACAACGAGGCCGACCTCGAGGATCTGCCGCAGGAGGTGCGCGACACCCTCAAGATCCACTTCGCCGAGGATCTGGGCGACGTCCTCGCCCTGACCCTCCGCGGCGCCACCTACCGCGAAGGCCGCCTCCTCTTCGAGAGCCCGCTCGAAGGCGGCACCTTCGCGCAAGTCCCGCACTGACCCGCGGGTCTCTCGAGGCCCTCTCCCGGCCGCCGCCTCTCTCCGAGGCGGCGGCTTTTTGTTTTCGGAAAGGGTATACTCGGGATCTCTATGGGATCCCACGCTCACCGCAGGCAGTTCACAGACGACGAGACCGCTCGTCCGGATTCGGTCACCTCCGCCGCAGAGGTCGCGGCGGCTGTGGCCGGGGAGTGATCGAAGCTCCTGGCCCGCAAATACGGTGGGCAAGGGCTCTCCCTGAGAGAACAGGAACGGCTCCAATTCCTGACCGTGAGGCTCGAAGAGCTCCTACCTCCCGTCTCTGTCCGCGATCTCAGGCTCTTCTCGAGATGGCGGAAGAGGTAGAGCGCATCCGCCAAAGCTTCCGGCAGCGGCGACAGCAGATGGGCTTGATCTCGCCGGATGACTAGTTTCTTCGACGCACTCCTCTTCCCGAAGGAACGCCAAGAACGGGATCCCGATCCGGGCCCCTTCACCGACCATCGACCCTACAAGCGCCATCTCCAGAAGATATTCCGTAGCAAGTGTGTCTACTGCCGCATTTCGGACGGCTTGCAGGGATACGAGAGCTTCGGCATCGATCATTACCTTCCTAAATCCAAGTTTCCTCAGCTCATTGCCGCGTGGCCCAACCTCTTCTATGCCTGTAACGTCTGCAACATCTGGAAGGGAGAATCCGTGTCTACTCCTGAACGGTTCCTTCCCAACCCCTGTGATCACCCGATGGCGGATCATCTCCAGTACAGAGGCGCCGACATCGAGACCTACACACCTCACGGAGAATGGTTGGCTGAATTGCTGCACCTTCCTGAGAGACGAAGCCTCCGGGAGTTCATCCTCTCCGCTCTAGCCAACTTCTTGACAGCCCGCAACGAGCTCGTTGGCGAACTGATCACCTACGAAGCCCGGATCGATGATCTTGAAGGTGACGAGGAGCGGCCTATGCTCCAAACCGCCATTCAGAAGACTGTCAAGGAATTGGAGCAGGTGAACCGCCATATAGAACGCCTGACGGGAGAGCCGGTCAGCAGCAGTTTGCTGTGACAAGAGTAGCACCCTCGCAGGATAGGTCGACGTCGAGCTGTTCCTCCTGGCACCAAATTGGCATGGAGTTGCCCTCCGGATGAGGAGGATAAACCCATGAACCGTTCTCTATTTGCGCTGATCATCTTGGTTTCCCTGTCTGCCTCAACAGCCCAAGCCGCCACCCCCAACTCCGGCTCCATCTCCCCTCCCGACAACTCCATCTTTTGGACCGGCGGTCCCTACACCGTAGGGATTCCCAACCAACTCGGATGCGTCCAACCGTCGAACCCCACTTGTGATGCGTTCGCCTTGACGACTAACCTGTCGTTCGGCGACCGGTTCCTCGTGTCCATCAAGAGCGAGATGGAGGGGGACGACTACGATCTGTACGTCTATTATCCGGATGGCACAGAGGCCGGCCGCTCTGCCAACGCGGGGCCGGTGGAGTCGGTGGTCATCGAGCACAACGGCCTGCACGGCACGGGTCCTTACCAGGTGCGTGTGCTTCCTTTTGAGGTCGCGTCGGGCTCGACCTATCATGCGATTGCACGGCCGACCAGCGAGCAGACGGTCGAGGCGGAAGATCCGAACGTCTGCCTCGAAGCGATTCCGGTCAGCCTCGGCATTCCGGGGATCACGGATGCCGGCCAGACGGTGTCGCTCGATGTGGCGGTGCTCCTCGACGGCGTGGCCCTTGGAGACGCCAACCTTCTCATGATCAAGGCGGCCGAGGCGTACGCGCCCCTCAAGGTCGACCTGAACGTCGTCTCTTACGCCAGCGTCAACTTCACCGGCACCGAGGGTGCTGCCATTATCCAGCAGGCCAAGAATCACTTCGGGGGCCGGCGGCCGGCAGGATCGGACCTGGTGTACGTCCTCACCAGCAAGGACATCACCACCGATGGGGACACCGGGCTCGCCGGTCTGGCTGACTGCATCGGCGGCGTGCGGTTCGCCCATCACGCCTTCGCGGTGGGTGAGGCCGTGGGCATCGATCCGTCTCCGCTCGGACCTTTCGTCCTCAACGTGGACGCCCACCCGGAGGTCGCCGCCCATGAGTTGGGACATCTGATGGGAGCCCACCACCACTACGCCAACTGTGTGGAGGGATTCCTCTCGGGGGATCCGACGGACCTCTCCCCCTGCAGCCTGATGTTCAACTTCGTCGATCTCCAGTCTCTGAACTTCTCTACGATTGAAGGAATTACCGTCCGCGGCCACGCAGTGAAGCATGCATCGCCGTAGGGTGGAGAGTTGGGGGGCGGGGACAAGCCCCGCCCCTACGTACCTACCAGAGAATCCGCAACCCCACCTGCACCTGCCGCGGATCGCCGGCGCCGCTCTGCACGGTGCCGTCGAAGTTGAAGATGAGGCTGGTGACCTCGGGGCGGCGGAGGTTCGCGTGGTTGAACACGTTGAAGACTTCGACGATCGGCTGCACCGTGAGCGTCGCCGAGCTCGAAGTCCTTCGAGAGCGCGGAGGTCCAGGGAGTTGTACTCGTTGTCCTTGCGGCCCAGGTTGCGCTGGGTCACCGTGCCGTCCGGGTTGATGCGGTCCTGCGGCGTGTCGGCGTCCGCGCCGGTCCGGGTGATCGACTTCGGCTGCGCCGAGCGGTAGGAGTAGCGGAAGTTGAGTCGACGCCCCGAGGGCGCGTGCCAGAGCATCCAGGCGTTGACGCGGTGGCGCTGGTCGCGGTCGGAGTAGCTCGTACTCCTGCGTCGAGATCGGTGATCTTGGCGTAGCGGAAGGAGAACGGATCGCGCTCGTTGTCGTCGTCCGAGAGGTCGTGCGACTAGGTGTAGTAGACCTGGTACTGGAACTTGCCGTTGAACCGCTGGTCGAGCGCCCACGGTGACGCCGTTGTAGAGGCTCCGCGCCTTCGATTCGACCGTGGTCAGCGTGTTGATGCCGTTGGCGCCGCCCGGCGGCAGGCCGGTGCTCCAGGGCGAGCCGAGGAGCGGATCGTTGCGGTTGACGAAGCGGGTGATGTGGTCGCCCTTGGCGTAGTTGTACTTGACCAGCAGGCCGAGGCCGCGACATGATCTCCCGCTCGTACGAGAGGCTCGCCGAGGTCGTGCGCGGGTTCTGGAAATCCTTGTCGAAGACGAAGACGTCGGGGGCGAACGGCTCGCCGACCTGCGACTGGCGGGATCAGGCCCGGATAGGCCGGCACCGGCCCGAGGATACGGCGTAGCGCGCTGCTGCGGAAGAGCGACTGGCCGATGCTGCCGTTGGTCGAGCGGCTGGAGGCGAGGGTGAGGCCGGGGACGCGCGCGTAGAAGATGCCGCCGGTCAGGCGGACCGCCGATCGGCCGTCCCCCTTCGGGTCCCAGGTGATGCCCAGGCGCGGCTGCCACATGTCCCAGTCCGACGGGATCTCGCCGTCCGACGGGAAGGTCTGCGGGCCGGCCGCGGTGCTGCACCGTGCGGCCGATGAACGGCGCGAAGAAGACCTCGTCCGCCGGCGTGCGCGGCTCGGGCTCGATCTCGCGCCTCCCAGCGCAGGCCGTACTGGATCGTCAGGTTCGCGCGCGGCTGCCAGTTGTCCTGCAGGAAGACCGCGGGCTCGCTCTGGCGGATCTTCTGCTGCCCCGCCTCTTCCGCCGTGCGGCCGCCGACGCCGGCGTGCTGCAGATAGAGCAGCACCGGGCCGGTGACGCGGGGTGCCCGCCGGGCAGGTGCCGTTCTGCGGGCGAGCTGGCCGTCGTTCGAGCACTCGACGTAGTCGGGATTGCGGGCGTAGTTGAGGAAGCCGTCGGTCGAGCTGAAGATGTAGCGCCCGTTGGCGAAGCCGAGGAAGGTCTGCGCCGAGACCACGTCGTTGTACTCGAACCCCGCCTTGCACGACGTGGTTGTCGCGCAGGATCGAGAGGTTGTCGTTGACCTGGTACCGCTCGTCGTAGTACTGGACCGGGATGAAGAACGGCATGCCGAAGCGGTAGCTGCTGCCGAAGTCGAAGGCGGTGTCGGGGAGCGGCCGGCCGTTGACCAGCGGGCCGTCATACGGCGCGCGGCCGGTTCTCGCGGGCGTACTGGAAGCGCAGCTCGTTGAGCAGGCTGCTCGACAGCGTCGAGATCACCGAGCCGGTGAGGGCGCTGCGAGTCGTCCTTCTCGATGGCGTTGGCGCTGCGTGCCCCAGGAGTCGACGTCGAAGGTGCCGTTCTTCTGCTCCGACCAGGTGTAGGTGCCGCGCAGCGTCACCAGGTTGCTCCTGCCGAGGCCTGCCAGTCCAGCCTTGGCGAGGAACACGCGGGCGTCGTTGGTGCGCTCGATCGGGCCGTTCTCGCCCGGGATCGCCGATGCTGGCGAAGTAGTCGACGACCCGCTGCTCGATGCGCGACGGATCGGTCTGCTTGGTGGACGGCCGTCCTGGAAGTCGCCGGCGAGGAAGTAGAACAGCTGTCGCGGCACGAGCGGGCCGCCCAGGGTGAAGCCGACCTGCCCCTGCTCGTTGTCGAACTTGCGGCGCGTGCTGCCGTCCGGGTTCTCGGCGCGGCCGGAGAGGTTCTCGTTCTTCCAGAACAGGTGGCCGCTGCCGCGCGATCTGGTTGGTGCCCGACTTGGTGACCACATTGACGAAGCCCGAGGCGGAGCGGCCGAACTCGGCGTTGGCGCCGTCGGCCACCACCACGACCTCCTGCACCGCGTCGAGGTTGAAGGTGAACGCCGGCCGCTGGCCGCCGCGCTGCTCGCCGAAGAACGGGTTGTTGAAGTCCGCGCCGTCCACCGAGACGTTGTTGCTGATCCCCTTCTGGCCGTTGATCGACAGCTCGTCGCCGTCCGGCCCCTGGACGACGGTGACGCCCGGGGTCAGCTTGGTGTAGTCGAGGAAGTTGCGGCCGTTGTTGGGCAGGTCCTCGATCGACTGCGCGTCGATGCGGGTCGCGCCCTCGGCGCTGCGTGGTCTCGACGACCGGCGCCTCGGCGGTGACCGTGATCGTCCTGCTCGAGCGCCGAGACCTGAGCGGCAGGCTCAGGTTGACGGTCTGGCCGACCGCGAGATCGATCCCTTCGCGGACCAGGGTCGCGAAGCCCTCCCGCGCCACCGTGATCCGGTACGGCCCGAGGGGCAGGAGGAGAGCCCGGAAGCGCCCCTCGGCGTCCGGTCGCAGCCGACCTGCTCATAGTTGGTCGCGGTGTTGCGGAGGGTCACCGTCGCGCCGGGAGGATCCGCCCGCCGTCGGATCGGTGACCGTACCCTCGATGACGCCGGTGGTGGCCTGGGATTGCGCGAAGACGCCCGGAACCCAGAGAACCACCAGCGCAAGGCACAGCAGACGCACGCTCCAGCAACGTGACATCACGACCCCCTTTTCTCGAACCACTGAAGTTACCGACCTGAGGAGAAGGTAGCGCCCGGGAGGGGGAGGAGTCAAGGCGCCGCACACTGCGCGCGAGAGGAGGGCCTGGGAGGTGAGGGCCTCGGCGGCGGCGGCGCGTCGGCCCCGTTGGACGAGACTCTGGGATCGGCGGGGACCCTACCGCCCCTCCGCCACCGCCCCGGCACCTCCCACCACCCGCTTGACCTCGGCGCCCGCCGGGAAGCGGGTGTTCGCATCCGCCTGGTTGATGATGGCGACGGTTTCGAGGTCCACGGAGGAGGGGTAGCGCCTGGAGAACTCCTCCAGGGTCATGGCGGAGGGGATGGAAACCACGTCGAGGCGCGCCGGCTGCACGTCGAGAAGGCGGCGGTCCGTCACCCTCTGGAAGCTGGCGAGAGCGCTGGAGATGGCCTCGTCATAGGTGCCCCAGCGTTGCGACGCCGAGTAGCCGAGGATCTGGAAGACCCGGTTGCCGTGCTCCACGAAGGCGGCAATCCCCTGCAGGCTCCCATTCTGCTGTTGAACATTGAAAGACCGGGCCACCGCCGGCAAGCCGCCGAGATTCGCCTGCAGGGCCTGCCCCTGCTGCACCCCCTGCTGGGAGAAGAAGGCGTTGGCCGCTTCCTGGGGGGAGCCCTTGTCGGAGAGGGCCAACACGACGATGGCGTCCTGGTTCGGACTGAGGGCGCCCACCGACTGCTTCTGGTTGCTCTGCTGCCACCCTTGGGGAAAGCGGATCTGGAATCCCAGCTCGGGTTGAATGAAGAGGTTGCCCTGGAAGTACCCCTCCCGCGGATTGGCGCCGAAGACCACGTTGTCGAGAGAGCGTAGATAGGTCTCCTGATTGACCGTGCGGCCGGAGAAATCGCCGCCCAGCTTCGCCACCTGGGCGTTGATCCGCTCGATGCGGTCCTCCGGCGCGGGGTGGGTCGAGAGCCAGTTCGGAACCTTGCCCTGCTTCTCCCGTCCGCCGACCCGCCGCAGCACTTCGAAGACCTTGCCCATCTCGCGCGGGTCGTAGCCTTCCTGGTTGAGGTAGCGGAACCCCAGGTCGTCCGCCTCGCGCTCGTCGTCGCGGCCGTACTTTAGGAACATGAGCTGAAGGCCGGCCGAAGCCAGATTGCCGTACTGATCCGCCACCTCGGGGCTGAGGATCGCCCCGGCCAACAGGCCGATCTGTGCGATCTGGGACTTGCTCATCTGCTCCACGCTGTGCCGGCCGGTGACGTGGCCGATCTCGTGCCCGAGCACCGCGACCAGCTCGGCCTCCGAGGTCAGATGGGTCATCAACCCCCGGGTGACGTAGATGTAGCCGCCGGGCAGGGCGAAGGCGTTCACCACCGGGTCATCCACCACCCGGAAGGTCCACGGCAGCTCGGGCCGCTCGGAATCCTTCGCGAGCTTTTGGCCCAGGCGGTTCACATAGGCCTGCAGCTCCTGATCGGGATAGAGGCCGAGCTCCTTCTGGATCTGCCCGTCGGCCTCGCGGCCCATCGAGATCTCCTGCTGCTCAGAGATCAGGGCGATCTGGCGCTTGCCGGTCGCCGGGTTCGTCGAGCAACTCACTACAACGAGAAGGGCGGCCAGCAAGCCCGAAAGGGCGCCCCGCCTCAAGATGGTGGTTCGCGGAATCATTGTGTCCTCCATTGGCTCTTGGGAAGGGTGGAAGTGCCCGCGTAATTTCGCGGCTCCAGCCCTATGGAGTCTCTGTGCAAGATGGATGCCCTGCGAGGCGCGCCTATTGCAGGGCCAGGCGGGGCATGAACATCACCGTCCTCACCAATGTAGAAAACGATGCTCCCAAGTCCTACGACGCCGTCGTCGGTCAAGTCGCCGCCGCGTTGCGAAGACAGGGGCACCGGGCCTCGATTCTCGGCGTCCGCGACGACCTGCAGAAGCTGGTCGCGGGCCTTAAGCGCCGCCGGCAGGATCTCGTCTTCAATCTCCTGGAGAGCTTCGGGGACGACACGGGCGGCGACGTGGCCGTGGCCGGAGTGCTGGACCTCCTCGGCCTCCGCTACACCGGCGGCGGTCCCGGGGAGCTGTACCTGCGGCAGGACAAGGGGCTGGCCAAGAAGGTCCTGGCCTTCGACAACCTCCTCTATCCCCATTTCGCCGTCTTTTCCCAGAATTCAGACTTCGAGACAGCGGGCCGGCTGCGGATGCCGCTCTTCGTCAAGCCGTTGACCGCCGACGCCTCGATCGGCATCGACGGTGACTCCCTGGTGCGCGATGCCACGTCGCTGATGAAACGCGTCCTCGCCATCCATGAAAAGGTAGGGGACAGCGCCCTCGTGGAGGAGTACATCGAGGGGCGGGAGATCTACGTCGGCGTGCTCGGCAACCGCGAGCCAATCCCCTTGCCGCCGATCGAGGTGGACTTCACGGGCTTCCCCGAGGGAGAGCCGCGCATCCTCGGCACCAAGGCCAAGTGGAAGAAGAACAGCGCCGAGTACAAGGGGACGAAGTCCGTGCTGGCCGACCTCCCCGACGAGCTGCGCGCCCGCCTGCAGAAGGCCGCCGTGGACGCCTACCGCGCCGTGCGCGTGCGGGACTACGGGCGGGTCGACCTCCGGCTCACCGAAACGGGGGAGATCTACGTCATCGAGGTCAACGCGAGCTGCTATCTGGAGGAGACCGGCGAGTTCGCCATGGCGGCCAAGGCGGCGGGAATGGAGTATCCGGAGCTGGTGGAGCGGATCGTCGAGCTGGCAGTGGAACGTTATGGGTAGAAATAACTCCCCCGTCCAACGTAATTCATCGCCAGCGCCGTGACCAGGGTAGTCAGGGCGATCACCGCCGGCTTCTCCCGGTCTTGCGGGTAGACCTGCTCCAAGGCATCGGCCCGGTCCGCCAGGTGGCGCAGGAGGAGTCGGGTGCGCTCGGGGAAGTGGCCAGTCCAGCGGTAGACCTCGGCGGGAAGGTCGCGGGCGAGACCACGGATCAGCTCCGAGGCAGGACGGCGCGGGGCGTCCGTGGTCAGGTCCTCGGGATGTCCCCAGTCCTCGAAGATGGAGCGCAGAGCGCCGTCCAGTCCCGGGGGAAGCTCGCCGCCATCCGTCTCCCAGGAGCGGTAGAGCTGATCCAGGGTGTAGGGGATCTCGGAGACGGGCTCGTCCAGCTCCTCGCTCGGTGACCAGGGGATCGACCGGGCACAGCTCCCTCATCAAGGCGTCGCAATAGTCGAGCTTCGCCAAGCGCCTCGGGCCAGCCGCTGTACTCGGCGCGCCAGTCGCGGCCGGGGGTCAACCAGACGGCGAAGGTCTCGGCCCAATCCTCGTCCGGGTGCTTCTGGGCGTACCAGCCCGGCAGGTGGCGGACATAGCGGCGGCTGAAAGGCTCGGGCCGGTATTCCTCGCGGTACGGGCGGGTCATGGGGCCGAAGAGCTCGACCCAATCTTCCCGCTCATAGAGCCGGTAGGCGTAGTTGACCACGTGCCCCATCTCGTGGCGCAGGTAGCGCAGCAGGTCGCGCCGGCCGAGCCCCTCGACGTGGCCGGTACGCTCGGCGTGGAGGTCCACAAGGTCCGGCCGGGCCAGATAGAAGGGGATGGCGATGGCTACCGTGCCGAAGGGCACGCCCCATTCCGTGGAGAGATAAAACCGGGGCCGGACGCGGCAGACGCCCGCCGCCTCCAGCTCACCCTTCGAGCTCGGCGACGACAGGCTCGAGGGTCGTGCCCTCGATCGTCAGCCCGAGATCCCGGATGGGGCGATCTCCCAGCGTGGATTCCTGAAAGGCGGGCGGCGTCTCCATGGCGATCCTCTCCACCGGTCTTCCCCTGGCAAGATCAGTGCCTTGGAGTTAGGAGCTTGGGACGGTTGAGGTCCCACCACGTCGACGCCTCTGCGATCTCCCGGCTTGCGCGCCGCCTGATCTCGAGCCGAAACCGGGCGCTCACCGTCGGTTCCAAAGATCTCGGAGGAACTGCTCCCCATCGATGACATCGCCCGCGTCGACTTCGGCGATGGCTTCCAAGAGGGCCTCCTCCTCCTTGGGTGCCAACTCGAAGAAGCCCGCATCCTCCTTTTCGACTACCCTCACGACGGAACCTTCTGGAAAGGGTTCGCCTTTGAAGATGACTTTCCCAGAGACCACCCTGCCTGTCGCGACTTTCATGAACCTGATCTTACCGTCTTCCGGCGGATTGGGGAAGCGCCAGAGGCAGCCAGAGGCCAACCTGGAACCTTGCGATCCTACCTCTCGTATTGCTCCTCAAGGGCGCCTCGTAAAGGGGTGGCCTCAAGGAGGAGAGAACCATGAAGAAGACAGTCCTGATCCTGGCCGCCGCCCTGCTCTGGGTCGTCCCCGCGGGCGCGGACGAGGTTGTCCGTTCGTTTCGCCAGCAGATTTCCGTCGCCGGCGCCGATGCCGTCCGCCTGGAGTTCGCCGTGGGCGAGGTGGAGGTGGAGGCTTGGGACCGCCCCCAGGTGGAGCTGAGCGTCAAGGTGACCTGCGACAAGAAGACGAGCCGTTGTTTGGACGCGGCCAAGAGGCTTGCACCTCGTCTACGGCATCTCCGGCGACCAGCTCCGGGTCCGATTCAAGGACTGGCCCAAGTGGGGCGGGACCAAGGGCCTGGGCGTCGAGGCCCACATCAACGTGCCGCGCAACTTGGCGCTCAAGACCGACCTGGGCGTGGGAGAGCTGACGATCAAAGGCGTCGAGGGCAGTGTGACCGCCGATCTGGGCGTCGGCGAGGTGGATATCACCCTGCCTAAAGAGGCGTTCAGGTCAGCGACGCTCGATACGGGCATCGGCGAGACCAGCCTCTCCGTGGCTGGCCGTCACTACGAGAGCGCCGGGTTGATGACCCGGACGATCCATTGGAAGGACGGAAAAGGCCGTGCCGCGCTCTCGGTGGACTGCGGCGTGGGCGAGATCAACGTCGAGATGAACTAGAGCGTCTATCAAAACCTCTGTAGGGGCGGATCAGGGAGAAGGCGGCGTCCAGAACAACCAGCGGACGAGCAGGGCGGCTCCGAACAGGAAATTGCCCGCTCCCAGCAGGGCCACCAGGATCCGCCAGTCGCTCCAGTCCTCGTGATTGACCGCCACCCGCAGCAGGGCCAGCACGCAGAGGGCAAGGAGGCTCGCCGCCCAGACGGCGATAGGCCACCGGCGGCGGAATCCGCCGGCCTGGGATCCCTCGACGAGGATCACGATCAGGCTCACCAGGCAAACGAAGGAGATGAAGGCTTCGATGGCGATCATCGGCCTACATTGTAGCTTTCCCCAGCTCCGCCATCAGCGCCGCGAAGACCTCGATGCCGTCCCAGAGGTTCTTCAGGCGCAGGTTCTCGTTGATCCCGTGCTGATTGTTGTCGTGGTTGACGATGGGAACCCCGATGATGGGCACCTTCAGCGTCTCGGTGAAGAGGGCCATCGGCACGCTGCCGCCGAGCATGGGCACCCGGATGAGCGGCTCGCCCGTGGCCCTCTCCACCACCGCGGCCACGGCCCGCGAGGCCGGCAGGCTCATGTCGGTGCGGGCGGCGGCGTAGTCGAGGGACCAGTCGAGCCGCGCCACCTTGGGATGGGCGCGCCGGGTCTCGCGGCTCGGGCGCCTCGGCGACGAGGTGCCAGCCCTTGGCTGCGGAGGAAGGCTTCGACGCGCTCGCGCACCTTCTCCGGCGTCTGGTCCGGCACCAGGCGGAAGTCGATCGAGACCTGGGCTTCCGTGGGGATGGCGTTCGCCGCCTCCTCACCCACCTCGGCCGCGCGCAGGCCCGCGCACGTTGAGGGCCGGCCCCATGATCCGCTCCTGGATGCGAGCGCCGCCTTCGGTCCGCCCGAGGCCGAGCTCGTCCATCAGCGCCTTCTCCACGGGCGGCATGGCGGCGACGGCCGCCTTCTCGGCCTCGGTCAGCGGCCGCACGTCGTCGTAGAAGCCGGGGATCAGGATGCGTCCCTCCTCGTCGCGCAGTCGACGCGACCAGGTGCGCCAGCATCACCGCCGGGTTGGGCGCCCAGTTGCCGTAGTGGCCGCTGTGCAGGGGTCGCACCGGGCCGTAGAGGGTGAGCTCCAGGCCCGTCACCCCGCGGGCGCCGAAGTAGATCTGCATCCGCCGGGTGGGATGGACCGGGCCGTCGCAGAGGATCCAGGCGTCGGCAGCGAGCAGATCCGCGTGCTTGCGCAGGATCTCCGTGAGGTGGGGCGAGCCCTGCTCCTCCTCGCCCTCCAGGAAGAGCTTGAGGTTAACCGAGGGTGGACGCCCCGCGGCGCGCAGGGCATCGAGCGCCGCCAGCATGGCCACGATCGGCGCCTTGTCGTCGCTCGCCGAGCGGGCGTAGAGCCGCCACTCCGGATCGAGCGGCCCGGCGACCGCGGCCGAGATCCACATCCTTCACCCCGGGACCGAGCGGTCCCGTCCGCAGCATGGGCTTGAAGGGATCGGAGACCCACCCCTGCTGGTCCACCGGCTGGCCGTCGTAGTGGGCGTAGAAGACCACCGTCCGCTTCGCCCCCGGCACACGCAGCCCGGCGAGGAGCGACGGCGGCGTGCCTTCCCCCGCCGAGAGGCGCTGCACCTCGAAGCCCCGGCGTTGGAGCATCGCGGTCAGCCGGTCCGCATTGCGCTCGATGTCGGCCACGTTGGTGGCGACGTTGGGCAGGGCGAGGAGATCGGAAAGCTCGCGCAGGATCTCCTTCTCGTGCGCCGCGCGGTAGGCCCGTACGGCGGCGCGCACGCCCGTCCTGCGGCTCGGCCGCCGCCCGACCGCTGCCGCGAGACAGCGAGCCAGGCCACCAGCAATCCTCGGATCATGGATCTTTCTCCTAGAATGGAGGAGGATAAGGAGAGAAATGGTCGGGGCGAGAGGATTTGAACCTCCGGCCTCACGGTCCCGAACCGTGCGCTCTACCAAGCTGAGCTACGCCCCGAGTCTCTGCGGCCTCGACCGCAAGGAGGGGGAGGATAACGTCCCGGCCGGCCGGCCGTCAAGCTACCCTCGGCGGTCCCCTCACCCGAGGTTGTGGAAGACCTTCTGCACGTCGTCGTCCTGCTCCAGGCGGTCGATCAGGCTCGAGGACCTCCGTGGCCTGGTTCTCGGGCAGCTCGATCGGCGTGAGGGGGATGTACTCGGACTCGGCGGAGAGGGGGGTGATGCCGCGGTCCTCCAGCGCCTTCTGCAGCTGGCCGAAGTCGGTGAAGGCGCAGCGGATCACGAGCTGCGGCTCGCCCTTCTCGCCGGTGCTCTCGCCCATCTCGTCGAGCCCGTAGTCGATCAGCTCGAGCTCCAGCTCGTCCTGCGTCGAGGCCCTCCGGGATTGAGGCGGAAGACGCCCATGCTCTTGAAAGAAAGCCGACGCTGCCCGAGTTGCCGAGGCTGCCGCCGCCCTTGTTGAAGTGAGTCCGCAGGTTCGAGACGGTCCGCGTGGGGTTGTCGGTCGCGGTCTCGACCATCACCGCGATGCCGTGCGGCGCGTAGCCCTCGTACAGGATCTCCTGGAAGTTCTCGGCGTCCTTGCCCGCGGCGCGCTTGATCGCCGCCTCGACCTTGTCCTTCGGCATGTTGACGGCGCGCGCGTTCTGCATGACCCGCCGCAGCAGCGGGTTGCCGGCCGGATCGGGGCCGCCCGCCTTGACGGCGATGGTGATCTCCTTGCCGATCCGGGCGAACTGCTTCGCCATCCGGTCCCAGCGGGCGAACATCGTGTGCTTGCGGGTTTCGAAGATGCGTCCCATGGGGCGGAATCTAGCCGAGGGGCGGCGGCAAGTAAAGCTGAGCCCGCTATCGAACCCCCTTCTCGAAGAACCACCAACGCCCCGCCGTCCGTCCCCGGAGGCCGAGCCGGGCAGGATCGCCACCGAACGCGGCAGCGACGTCCGCGGGGCCGCCGCGGACCAGGAAGTATTGAAAGCGGCCGGCGTGACGGCGGTAGCGGAAGAGCTGCGGGTTCCACTCGTTCCACTCGGCGAGCAGGTCGTCCCAGCTCTGCCCCGGCCGGAAACGCGCGGAAGTCTGGAACAGCTCGGCGAAGGAAAAGAGGATTCTTCCCCCCTTGGACACCTGGTAATAGGCGGGAAAATGGAGATAGACAGGCATCCGCGGCCAGCTCGCCGAGTTCCGCTCGAAGACGAGCCCCGCCAGGTTCCGGCCCGGCTCCGTGGTCTCCAGCAGCTCGGCCAGTCCGGCGCTCTCGCCCCGGAAGCGGAGGAATCCGGCGAGGGTCTGGCCGAGTTGAAAGACCACCAACGCCGCACCCAAAAGGACCGCCAACCGGCGGCGCTCCAGCCTCGGTGCCGGCAAAGCCACTACCGCCACCATCGCCGCCAGGGGTACGATCCGCTGGGCGATGAGGTAGCCGCCCCGGAACTCGGGAAGGATAAGGTAGAGGAGGCCCAGCCAGGCTGCAAGCGTGGCGAACCGGCTACGGAAAAACCGTGTCCGTCCCTGCCCGTCCGTGTCCGTCCTTTCCCGGGCCGAGAGCACCACGATCGCCAAACCCACCACCAGCCCCAAGCAAACCCACCCGCTCCAATCCGTCGTGGGACCGAAGAGGAGATCCGGAATCCGAGCGAGCTTCTCTGAGAGCGGATACCGGACCGGCGGCGCCTGGCGCATCCGCCGCTCGTAGGCGCTGATCACGCCCTCCGGCGACCGGAGAACGCCGTAGAGCATGGCCGCGAAACCGGCCGCGAGACCCGGGAATCAGCGTAGAAATCCAGAGAAAAAACGCCGCCAGCCCGGCAGGCGGCAGATCGCGAGCCACCCCGCGGCCCCGGCGAACAGGAAGAGGAACTGGAGGTGGACCGTATAGAAGAGGATGCCCACCCCGGCCAGCGCCAGCCAGGAGCGTCCTCCGAAAGGGCGGTCGAAGAGCGAGTCCGCCAGCGCAACTCCCGCCAGCATCAGGGGATAGGCGATGAGGTTGTCCACGAACCCCCAGAAGAAGGCGTAGTTCCAGGTCATGGCCAGCGCTAGAAAGGCATAGCCGGCCGGCCGCCCGGCGCGGCGGCAGAGGGCCAGCGCCGCCCAGCCTACCGCCGCGAGGGAGAGGGAGACCACGAGCTTGCCGGCGACGTTGATGGGCATCACCCACGCCAGGCCGGCCACCAGCAGCTTGAAAAGCCCGTGGGGGGCGGCCAGCGCCAGCTCGTAGACCTCCCGGAAGCCGCGCGCCGGATCGCCATACCAGCGCAGGATCGCCGCCAAGGCGAGCTGCTGCGGGTAATCCACCATGGGCGGAAATGGCGTCACCCAGAGCGGCGCCGTCCATAGAAGAGGAAACGCGGCGATCATCGCCCGGCGGCTGAGGACCCGGAATCCGGGAGCCCGGCGATCTTCTCCTAAGACTTTAGTTGACATGGCGCCGCGGCGAGCGTATCATCCTAAGCCATTAGGAGGTAACTGATGGCGAGGAAAGCTTCGGAGCCGCTGACCCCCCTGGAGCTGGAGATCATGAAGGTGCTCTGGGAGACCGGTCCCGCACCCGTGCAGACGGTGCAGGAACGCCTGGCTCCCGGGCGCAAGCTGGCCTACAACACCGTGCAGACCATGCTCAACGTGCTGCTCCGCAAGGGCAAGGTCGAGCGTCAGCTCCAGGGCCGCGCCTACCTCTACGATCCCACGGTCTCCCGCGGGCAGGCGGCCCGGCATGCGGTGGGCGACCTCCTCCACCGGATGTTCGACGATTCGGCGGAGAGCCTTGTGCTGAGCCTGGTGGAGACCCGTCAGCTCACTCCGGAGAAGCTCGCCGAGCTTTCGGCTCTACTTGAGAAGGACGAGGAGGGGGAGCATGGAAAGGATTGACGGGCTGATCCTCACCTTCGTGCTCAATGCCCTCTGGCAGATTCCCGCCGTGCTGGTGGCAGGCCTCCTCGGAGACCGCCTCCTGCGCCGCGCCCCCGCTGGCCTGCGGCACGGACTCTGGCTGGGCGTGCTCGCCGCCTGCCTGCTCCATCCCGCGGCCAGCCTGCTGGATTCCGGCAAGCCGCGCGGGGACGTTCCAGAGATGCAGCCCACCGGCTCGTCAGTTCTCACGGGGATGGACGGCGCCGAGGGGATGGACCGGACGCGGCCCGAAGCCAGACCCCGGGCTCAGTTCCCTCCAGGCCTGGGCGTGGCGATAGCCTTGCTCTACGGACTCTCCGTTGCCTTCCATGCCCTCCGGCTCGCCCGGGCCTGGAGAGAGGCATGGCGTCTGGCTCGCAGCGCCCATCCGCTGGAGGTCCCCCCGGAGAGATCTTCGGCCGTGGCCCACTGCCGGGCGATCCTGGGCATGGACCGGGTTGAGATCCTCGGCTCTTCCGAAGTCCCGGGGCCGGTCACCGTGGGGGCGATCCGCCCGTTGATCCTCCTGCCCTCATGCTTTTTCGAGAGCTCCTCGCCCGAGGAGACGGCCACCGCCCTGGGCCACGAGTTGGCGCACGTGCGGCGCCGGGACTACGCCGTCCATCTTCTCTCCGAGATTCTGCTCCTCCCCATAGCGTTCCACCCGGCGGTCCGCGTGGTGCGCCGCCGGCTCGCGGAGACCCGGGAGATGGCCTGCGACGAGGCCGCTCTGGAGACGGTGACCGGACCCCGCATCTATGCCCGGTCCCTGCTCTCGCTGGCCGCCGGCGCCGCCGGCCTTCCCCGGCCTTCCACCACCCTGGGCGTCCTCGACGCCCAAACTCTGGAGGTGCGTATGAGACGGATTCTGGATGATCGTCCACGCCTGGACACGCGGCGGGCGCGCGCCCGCTTCGCAGCGGCCCTTCTGCTCCTGGCTGGGATCGGTTCGGCCGCCGCCGCCTTCGCGGTCCGGGCCGTGACCGGCGAGCCCTCCGCGGCGGGACTCGGCCCCTTCGTGGGCACCTGGAGCGGCGACGCGGCCTTCGACAAGGAGGGCAAGGATAGACAGCGCGTTCTGGACCTGGAGATCCGGCCGGATGGCCGGATCGTGGAGATCTGGTACCAGTATCGGAAAGCCGAGGACGGCCAGATGAAGGTGGACAAGCAGGCCCACCCGGTGCAGAGCTTTGAGATCGCCGACCGCACCTTGAAGCTCGTGCTGCGGATCCAAGACTTCAAGTTCCGGGACAAACCTCCGGCTCCGGCCGAGCTCCGTGGCGTCCTGGAGCTGACCGGCGACGGCGAGGCCGTTTTCAAACACCTCTCCAACTCCTACTTCGACGGCGCCCGCAAGCGCGGCGAGCCCGTGCCGCCCCCGCCACCGCCTCTCCTCATGAAGCGGCTTTCCTGAGCCCGGTCTTCCCTAAACCCAATACCGTTCACTGAAGGCGGCTTTTACGTAGAGGAGGGGCTTCTACCACTCCCGGGCGGCAGCAGTGGCCTGCCTGTCGGGCGGAACGGCGGCGTCCTTGGGCTCTGGAGGCCGCCGTCCTTCTCAGTTTTCAAAGAACGCCTCGCTCTCTACCTCTCAGGCATGCATCAGCCTTCCAGATAAAGGCTGCCTATCAACGGCGTGCAGAAGTCCTACGTACATCCCATGCATACCGTTGATTAAGGTAGAGAGGGTCCCAAGGGAGCCCAGGAAGGAGACAGGCACCCTGTCGCACGAGCCACAGGGGAGTCAGCGCCAAGAGCGCACCGCCGAAGCGTTTGCGGCTCGCCGCCGGCCCCGAGCCGATGCCGCTATTTGTTTTCAGCCTCCCGCCAGTGCCGCGCGACCCCGTGCGGCTGTGCTCGACCCTTTGCCGCAGCTACCGGGCCTCGTGCCGCCGCCGCTCGGCCCTGAGCGGATACCGGTCAGGGTCCCGTCGCTGCGGTACGGCTCCGTACGGCTCCGCAAAAGCCTGCGCGGCAGCCGCTCAGAGCCGTGGCGCAGCGGCAAAGCCCCGCGCGGCACCGGCTCGACCCCCGGCGCCAGCCGCCCGAGCGTGTCCGCCGCCGCACGCGCGCTCGTGGCTGAAACCGGACTCAATTCTCGAAGACATCTTCCAACCGCTCGGCTGTCAACACCCGCTTGCCCCAATCGAGCAGGCGCTCCGCTGTTGCGCTCCGGACCCGTTTGCGGGTCTTGAGGTCAACGCTCCCAAATTTGTGCTCGAGTAACCGCAGTAGAAGGGTGACCTCTCCTTCTTGACGTCCTTCCTGACGCCCTTCCTTGAGTCCCAGGAGACGCCCCTCCTCGCGGAGTTCGCGGTTCCATTCTTCGACTCTCTTTTCCAACATGACTCTGAATTCCTCCAGCCCCAAAGCTTCCGGAATCGGCTTGCGTCGCCTCCGGCGGGGCATCAAGACGCGCTCAATCCAGACCAGCACCGCTTGGCGAAGAGGCCCGTCCTCCGGGCCGCTCAGCAACGAAACCAAACGCCCTGTGCCGCGGCCCAACGCCTGGCGGCCTTGGCTCTTCTCCAACTAGAACAATTGCGCCGCCACGCTCTTCTGCCGGGCCAGATCCTTCAAGGGATACCGTCCCTCATCGATCACCCGATAGCGCAGCCGCGGCACGTATGCTTGCGCCGCCTCGTCGACGTGCTCGATCAACTCGGAAAGCTCCTGCGGCGCCCACCACTGTACCTCTCCATTGTAGAGCACCAAGGGGATGACCAGCGGCAATTTACCATCTGGTGTCAGCTCGCTTTCCTTCACGAGGTACTGGTAGAGCAAGGCGATGTACACCATCAGGCGCACCGCCATGAAGCGGTCCACCCGCGACTGGTGCTCGATGAGGATGTAGACGAAGATGGGAGGACCGTCGCGCTGGCGTAACTTCCAGAGAAGATCCCCCTCGCGGCTCTTGAGCTCGGGCGAGACGAAGGAGGCATTGACCCGCTTCAGGGTCGTGAAGTCGAGTTTGTCGACCCACGGCTCATTGACGAACCCGCGAACCAGCTCTTCGACTAGGCGAGGATGGGAGAACAGAGAACGGTAACTGAGATCGTGTTGACCCAGAAGCCTCTCCTTTTGCCCGACCCACAACCGAACCCTTGGTTCTCACTCTTCAAAGGAGCACGAGTGACCTGGTAACGGAACGCAACGGCAGAAATTGTAGTAGGGAAGAGAACCTCTGTCCATCCACAGCCGGGACGGCAAGATTCTGAAAGCGGCCTTCGCCACTCCTGCCCTACCTTTATCCCAGGGGCTGCTTCGCCGCGGCCCCTGGGAGGTTGAGATGAGAGAGAGTCATTTGCCGGTGCTGCTGATCTTGTTCGCCCTGGCGGGGACCTGCACGGTGCAGATCGCCCAGGGCCAGACCGCCTGCTCGGCTCCCGAGCATCGCCAGTTCGACTTCTGGCTGGGCGCCTGGGATGTCCTGGACGCGGCCGGCCAACCCGCGGGCGCGAGCCGCATCGAGAGCATCCTCGGCGGCTGCGCCGTCCAGGAGACATGGGAAGGCCATGGTATGCACGGCACCAGCCTGAACGCCTACGACGCCCCGCGCCGCCTCTGGCACCAGACCTGGATGGACGACCAGGGACGCGTCGCCCGGTTGGAAGGCGGCCTCGAGGACGGCAAGATGGTCCTCCGTGGAGAGGCCGCCTCCCGCCGGGAACCCGGCAAAACCGTCCTCACCCGCCTTACCTGGACGCCTCTCCCCAACGGCCAGGTCCGCCAGCACTGGGAAGCCTCCCGGGACCAAGGCGCCACCTGGACCACAATGTTCGACGGCTATTACCGGCGGAAGGCCAGCTCCTGAGACGGCGGGGCGTCGTCAAAGCATGGCGAAGGAAGCCTGCTGCACCAGAACGGCGTTCTCAGCCGCCAGACGGGCGGCGCTCGAGCTGGAGGCTCCAGCCCGTCCCGACCTCGAGGCGGGATCATCCGGAGGGCGAGCTCTAAGGCACGTACAGCCCCTGCTTCCTCAACCAGAAGACAAAGTGGGGGTACGACCTATAGACGTGCCCCGTGATTCCATGCCCCTTGGCCTGCTCCACGTATTCCTGGGTATCGTCCACGTAGAGCGTGCTGTTTACCGGTATCCGATGCTCGCGCATCAGCCAACTCAAGACATCCTCGTAGAGCCCGCTGTCAGGCTTGGTCTTTTGCGCCTCGTAGGAGAGCACGAGCCGACTGAACAGACTTACGAGCTCCGGATAATCCTTTTTCACATGGTTGAAGTGCATGGCGTTTGTGTTCGAAAGAAGCACTAGGACTATACCCTTATCCCTGAGGCCGCGTAACGCTCCAAGGACGTCATAGCTCGCCCAGAATATGTCGCCCCAGTATTCCGGAATCAAGTCCTTGAGACGCGGCCCAGCCTGAGGGAATAGCGATGCAAGCTCATCACAGAACTGCTCGTCCGTCAGGAGGCCACGCTCGTATCGTTCGCGAATGTCTGTTCCCTCGATGCGTTGCTGGACCTCACCGAAGGTCATCCCGACCACGTGACCAATCGCACGGTATGTTCTCGTTCGGTCGAAGTCCATAATGACCCCACCGAGGTCAGCGACCAGCGCGCGGGGATTGTCATCCAGCTTCTTCTGCGAAACCTTCGAGGAACTCCCCAGGATCTCCGCCTCGATACCATCAGAGCTACTGTCACTCAGCCGCCGGTCGTAGCGAACGCGGACCAACCAACTGACGCCAATACCGTGCTCGTTCCGCAATCCTTGGAGCTCAGCCAGCACTCGGTCGGCATTCTCGACGAGGCACCGGTAGACTCCCAACGTTCCCTTTCCGTGGATACCACTGAGCCAGATCAGCCTCTTCCCATGAGCCAGGCTCGCCACGAAAAGCACGCCGTAGTCGACGCCCCGATCTCCCCAGTCTATCCAGTTGTCGCGGGATGCCGAGAGCTCGTCACCATACTCCGTGATGATCCGGAGAACCCGGTCGTCAGGCGTAGCGGCTGAACGCGTGAATACGTATTGGTATGGAAGATCAAAATACATCTGAATGAGCTCCGCGAGCTTGTTATAGCGCGGAGATCCCGTGACTACGACATGACAGGATGGATCCTCCAGCCGCACCATCTCGTCATAGTTGTCATCGCTCTCATCGACGTACTTCCGGAGCGAAGAGAGCACCGCGATATCCGAATCGCGAACGAAACCCCGGCCCTCCCTGCGGTCGACCGAAGGCCGGAAGGCCACTCTACCTGGAATACCGAAAATTTCCTTCAGCGCTCGCTCGCTGGTCTTAGTCCCCTTGACTACGGAGAAACTCGGCGGAGCGAATTGCCAGACCGGGTTCGCGGGCCTCTCGTTCCACGCGGAGATGTCGGTGAGCGCTTTCTCGAGTTGCTTGCGGAGCTCCCTGAGTCCATCCTTGGTCCGCCCATACATGAGCGTCCGGTAGCCACTGAGGTCGAAGGGTAACCGCTTGACGGAACGGTCACAGATCATCACTGTTTTGGTGCCGATACTGTGCGCCACACCCAACTCATAAAGAACATTGGCGTTCAGTTTCGAAAGATCCGCCACGATGACATCGGCGAAAAGGAGACCTTCGACCACATCCTTCATGACGGCTCCCGGCTGCGACGGGTCGTCTGCCCGGGTGCAGAAATAGCCCACAGCGGCGCCAGCAGGCCGGATGACCTGATCCCAAACGTCCTGGAATTCCGGCGCGAAGGGCATAAGAACGAAACAAGTTGGCATGCAACGGACTCCTTGCAGACTTTGATGCTTCCGAACAGACTAATCTGCGGTGATTCTGGAGTCAAGCCGGCGGGGAGAATTGACAAGCCCCGGCTGGTGAGGTATCATTTCTTTAACAATTCACAGGTTTACGGAAGGGGAAGCCGAAGTGTCCGCCATCCCGCTGAGGCGCATCGAGGGCAAGTACGAGATCCTGGAGAAGCTCCGGGAAGGAGGGATGGGGGCCATCTACAAGGTCCGGCACCGGCTGCTGGACGAAGTCCGCGTCATCAAGCTGATGCGGCCGCAATTCCTGGAAGACGAGGAGCTGAAGGCGCGGTTCCTGCGCGAGGCCCGGCTGGCCATCAAGCTGCGCCATCCCAATATCGCGCAGCTCTACGACTTCACGGTCGACGAGGATGGCACGGCGTTCATCGTCATGGAGTTCATCGACGGCGCTACGCTGCAGGATGTGCTGGCGCTCCACGGTCCACCGCCTCTGGACTACACCCTGGAAATCGCGCAGCAGTCGCTCAAGGCCCTCGGGTATCTGCACGTGCGGGGATTCATCCATCGCGATGTCTCTCCGGACAACCTGATGTTGACCGAGGACGCGGAGGGTCAGCCTCTCGTGAAGCTGATCGATCTCGGGCTCGCCAAGACCCTGGATGCCGGCGGTGAGAACCGCCTCACCCAGGCCGGCACGTTCTTCGGCAAGCTTCGCTACGCGCCGCCGGAGCAATTCGGACCCGGCGGTACCGCGGCGGTCGGCACCCAGGGCGATCAATATGGCTTCGGCGTCGTCCTCTATGAGCTGCTGACCGGACGGTTTCCCATCCAGGGCGATGATCCTTCCTCTTTGATCGCCGGTCATCTGTTCCATCCGCCGCTCGACTTCGCCGAGAGCGATCCCGCGAAGCGGGTCCCCGAGGGCCTTCGGGCCGTGGTCCGCAGGGCTCTCGCCAAGAGGGCCGAAGACCGGTTCCAGAGCGTCCAAGCCCTTTCCCAGGCTCTCGCTGAATTCCGCACCGCTCCACCTCTGGCCGGGGACGTTCTCAAGAGGCTCTTGAGCCGGCCTTTCATCCCCGCTGAAACCTCCGAACGCGGGATTCCCGGCAGCACCCAGAGCCGGCTGGATTCGACCTTCGATCTCAGTCCGACGCCGCCCCCCAAAAGCCTGTTGGCGGTTCCCCCGCCCCCGCAGGCCACGACGGTCCTTCCACCCGCTTCGAGCGGCGTGGTGGAAGGCGACGCAACGCTCGATCTCCGCCAGGTGCGGGCACTCAAGAAGCTCCTCGCCCAGGGAGACCTCGATGGAGCGCAGAAGCTGCTCTCCGAAGCCGCGGCTCTTTACGGAGAGGAGACCTTCAAGGGATTCCAGACGCGCCTGACCGACTTGCGCCGCACCCGGCGGGCCGAGGCGTTTACGGCCACAGTCTCCGCGATCAGCAATCATCTGGACCACGGCGAGCTCGCCGAGGCCGGAAGCCTGCTGGACCAGGCCGTGGTGCGCTTCGGCGCGGCCGAGCCCCTGAGAAAGCAATGGGAGCGCTTGGAAGCCTTGCGGCGCGAGGCGAAGAACGCGGCCGGGGTGGCGAGCTTCGAGGCTCATCTCGCCGAGGCCCGGCGGCTTGCGGCCGAGGAACGTTTCGAAGCCGCCCTGGAGAAGTTGGGCCAAGCGGACGAGTTGTTCCCTGAAGATACCGCCGTCGCTGCCCTGAAGAGAGAGTATAAAGCCGACCTGCGGCGGCGGCGGCGGACGAAGCGCCGGGCCTCCGAGTTGGCCTTGGCCGTCACGGCCATCGAGATCCATATGGTGCGCGGCCAGTGGGACGCGGCAGCCAAATTGCTGGATCAGACGGCGGAAGCTCACGGCGAGGAGTCTCCTCTCCCGGAGTTGCGTGCCCAAATAGAAGCCCGGCACGGGCGGCCTCGAGCTACACCCCTGTACACGGCATTCACGAGTTATGAGGAGGCGGCGCAGGTGATCACCGATCACCTCGCCCGGCACGAGCCCCAGAAGGCGCTGCCGGCGCTTCAGGATGCCACCCGCCGTTTCGGCGAGCGCGCCGAGCTGCTCGCCCTCCACCGGCGGATCCTCCTCATGTTTCTCGGCCAGGAGGAGTGACGACGCACGCCGTCTTTGGGACGTGAGCGCCGAATTGACCGGCCTGCAAGTTGGCACCGGACGTGCAAAGAATAAGAGCGAGGGGCCGGAGGGTTACAACGGACGAGACGACATCAGCGCCCCTCCCAATTATGAGAGGAAGGAGTTTTCATCATGAAACGCAACGGAAACAAAAAGACAGGTACCACGATCCTGTGTGCCGCCCTGTTCGTAGTGTTGCCGTTTTTGATGGCTTGTGGCAGCACGCAACAGGAAAACCAACTCCAGACGGTCCAGGTTCGAGTTACGGATCATCACATCGAGATGCCGGCTGAGGTGCCAGCGGGCCCGACTACGTTCGAGGTCACCAACACGGGCAGCAGCGAGCACAGCCTCGGGATCACCGGTCCTGCCGGCGACCAGATGCTGGAAACTCCCCTGAAGCCTGGCGAGTCCGCCACGCTCGAAATGGGCCTCGACACCGGCACTTACCGGGTCTACTGTCCCGTCGAGCAGAGCCACGGCGGCAACATGCAGGTGGCCCTGCACGTTCGTCCGGATGCGGGCGGCAGCAAGGGATAAACCTCTTTGAGAAGTAGGAGGCCAGCCTTTGTAGGGGCGCAGCATGCTGCGCCCTTCCGCATTACAGCAAGGCTTTCATCCTTCCCGCTCCGCCACTCGCGCCCGGCTCCCCCGCCAGAGCAGGATCGCAGCGAGAGCGCAGACCGCAGGGTTCACCGCTGAGAAAAAGATACCGATCCCGAACCCGCGCAGATGCGGACCGGCGATCTCGTGCAGATCCGCGGTCGCGGGCGCGACCCACATCAGGGCAAAGCCGAAAAGCAGGACGTTCAGGAACACCAGAAAGCCGATCGAATTGCTGAAGAGCAGTCCGAGCCAGAGCGGAATCGAGGCGAGAGCAGCCCAGGCGCTGACGGCCATGCGGCCTCCCTTACCCAGCCGGCGGAAGCGGTCGGACACATAGCCACCGAGGACCGTGGCCGGCACGCCGACCGTCACGGAGACGATGCCCGCCGCGGTGCCGATGAGCGCGAGGCCACTCGTGGACACGCACAAAAAAAGTCGGCACCCAGATCCCGAGGTTGTTGGAGGCCAGCCCGAACAGGGCATATCCCACGTAGAGGTAGCGCAGCGGAACGCTGCCATAGCGGATAGCGACGGTCTCGGTGCGTCCGCGCGGCTGCTCGCGCAGGAAGAAAACAACAGCGGCGAGAAGGAGCCCCGGAAACCCCAGCAGGTAGAAGGCCCACCGCCAGCCATAGCTCTGTCCAATCCAGCCGCCGAGGAAGAAAGCGGCGCCGCTCTCCAGGGCCACGCCCGAGGAGTAGACCCCCTGTACCGTAGCCCTCATGCGCGGCGGGAAGTAGTCGCTCAACAGCGAGAGCACCGCGGGCCCAAGCGTGGCCTCGCCGACCCCGACCATGACCGCGAGGCGGCCGAACGGAATCCCCAGCAGCGTGTAGAAGATGACGAAGGGCGTGGTCCCCAGCAGCGCCAGTTGCAGGTCGCTGAGCTTCATCTCCGCCTTGATCGGCGTGAACAGGATGTAGATGAGCGACCGGTCTAGGAAGTTCAGGACGTAGACGAGGGTGAGGACGACGAGGGCGTACCAGGCGTACGCTGGCACCTTCTGCGGAGCCGAGCCGGCTCAGCGCCGCCTCCGGCAAGGGTTATCTGACCGTTGGACACGGCGGAAGTATAACGAGCGTTCGGTTTCTTGCAAGGCCGGAGCCTGGTGCGGGCACGCCGAAGACGCACTTTGGGGTAACAAAATCCGCATATACAGGAATTGACAGCCTCCCAGACTCCGCTTACAGTTCTCAATGTTGACCATATTAGAACTCTTAAGAGCCGTAACGGCCAATAGATATGACGTAAAGGCGGCAGGCTTTCCATCCGGTGTCATGGAGGCGCCGGACTCTCAGGAAGGAGAGTTGTATGGCAACCAACGAGACCGTTCTCGGCAAATGGGAGCAACTCGGCAACGCGTCCCTGGCGAACCCGTTGCCCATCCGTACGGAGGAACGCGACGAGCTGTTGATCCTGGTGGGAGACCTTCGCACCCTGACCCGCCGGCAGAGCGCCGAGACAGCGACCAAGCAGCAGACCACGAAGGAGATGCAGGAGAAGTTCAAGCGCGGCCAGGTGCTGGCGGAGCGCCTGCGGACGGCCATCCGGGCCGTCTACGGTTCCGACAGCGAGAAGCTCGTGGAGTTCGGGCTCCATCCCCGCCGCCCCCAGGCGCGCTCGACGCGTGCCGCGAAGCAGGCTGCCGCCCAGGGCTCGGCAGCCCGGCTCACCCCATCCGAGTAAGTCCCCACTGTGAGGTCATCCAGGGGCGCGCCCTCCGGCGCGCCCCTTTTCTTGGCTCGCCGCGCAGCTCATCCCACAGCCGCTGGCGCCCTTGCCAGATCAGCGAATCAACAATCTGTGCGGCATCTTCGCGACCTGCGGGGCGTATCAGCCTGCGGAGGAGCTCAGCATCGCAATTACGTGCCGTATCAACGATCCGGTTGCCATCTTCACGAGCGACGCGTCGCGTTCGCACGCCGTGGCACGCGTTTGGAGGAGCGAGTCTAGACGAGCGTGGACGGCGTCCAGCGATGCCCTGGATCCGCACTACGAAACTCGCTCGTCAGACGCGGACCTCTCCGGTTAGCCACCGGTCTTCATCATTACATTCATAACTGGCTCACTCAAAATATGGGTATGTTTTCGTTCTTCTAATGACAAAGGTAGATGCGCTCATAACCAGGGAACGCCTCAGAACCTCAACCGAGCAAAGTTCCCTCGGCACACCGGTCTCTTGATTGATTTCTCCTGGTACCTGCCCATGTTGACCAGAATACGAAAGTCTTGTAAGCTACGATTGCATCAACCGGTTAGCGACAACCTTCCGCGACCGCTACCAGCGAGGGGTGGTAATACGCGGATAGCGAGTAAGAGACAAAACAGAGGTTGTTGTACCTCTGGCAAGGTCGAACAAAGGAGGCACATGGCTCTTGCAATTCTGTCCTTGGGTGCGGGGAGGAATCGTGGCTGATCCTATGCTATACGGCCCCGATTCTATCCCCGCGACCGGTGACCCGGGGGACGAAACCGGGCGCCGATACCGGTATCAGTGGACCTATGCAGCGATAATCTGTTGCTGCCGGGCACGTTGACTTCTGTCTGGTCTCGTGCCGCAGAATGCTCGCACCTCTCGGCTATGCGTGCAGGACGCGCTCTTACTGTCGAATGCGAAAGAGCATCGACCCTCGCACATGAGGATACTCTGCCAGCATACCTTGCTGTCGTCGCAGATCCCGCCGAGATGGAGCTCTCTGCTCGGCTAGCGGGAAAACGTATGACTTCGACGCGCGTTGCCGCCATCCTCGAGCATGGGCTGAACGAAACGGCTCCTCTGGCCGGTGACCCTGATTTCTATCTGGAGCCGGGCATGGGTACAACGACTCTCCTCCGCAGGAAACTTGATGCCGGAGGCTTTTCTGCGGTCTCGCGCAACTCTGCGGAGGATCTTCGGGACAAGGCGGACTACCTCGGCATTGTCTGGACGAAGAAGCATTCAACGGTACGAGCACGTGCGCTCACTCGTACTTAGTGATGCCGGTAGAGCCTACGAAGCCTCGCAGCGCGAAGACCATTCCTTTGGGATTCCGATGCTTTCATTACTGCGCTCCAGGTTCCAAGAGCGGCGGCAGGAGGGTAGCCAACTATATGACTGTAGTAACGAGCATCTAGAGGGTTTCGCATATTCCTTGACGTCCGAGTGCAAGGTTCAATGGAGCCTAGATCGGTCATGGGAGGATGAGTGATGGATTTCGTTGAAACCGTCGCCAACCTCGATCAGGCACCGCAGTTGCACGTCGCGCGTCTTCTTCTACTCTTGGAGGCCTTCGCAGAGGACGAAGGCACAATAGAGGGATTGACGAAGTTGGCAAAGCTGGACGTATCTGTTTACCACCTATCCGGGTGCTTAAGGGACATAGCTGGGCACAGCGCGGGATGGACGTCCACAAGTGTTGGTCCGCTGCGCCGACGTCTTCGGATCTTAGAGGTGATTTCAGCTATCGTCCGTCACCAACAGAGGGGTGTACGGCTGAGAGTTGGGATCGCGGAAGATGTCGGCAAGCACGATCCAGGGGTTGAAGCCCATTTGTTCGCAGGTGCGTAGCAGGCTCGTCAGGATCTCTTGGGTGCGAGCCCCTGGATCGGTGCGGTTGCCTGCGCTCGACTTGCGGTTCACCACCGCGGGCCGGATGCCTTGTTCGGCGGGCCAATTCGTGGCTTCGATGTCGGGACGCTCCAGAAAGACAAACAGCGCTTCGCGCAGGTTCGACAGATGCTTGGCGAGACGCCGGTTGTCGCCGTGGCTCAACCGACCCCTCAGCAGTCTCGCCAGACGAGCCTTCAGCCGCCCGCTGGCGATACGCAGACCGCGCGGGCTGATCTGCCTCTGATCCCTGCGGTCTCGCAACGCCAAGGCCGCCTTCAGTAACTCGGAAACCGCCCGCGGGAAGCGCGCCGCAACCCCCTTCGCACGCTCCAGCATCTCCGCACACCGGCGCAGCAGATGCGCCAGACAGGTCTGATACAACGCCGCTTCAAACCGCCGGTAGGGAGCCCAACCATCGGCCACGATGACGCCGTTATAGTCGGCTCCCAGGACCTCTTGCGCTTCGGCAAAACCGCGTCCTGGGGCAATGCGGTACACCGTCTGGCGCTGGTTGGTGAAAATCCACAACCAGGCGCTGCGCCCACCGATGCGCCACCCGGTCTCATCCGGATAGACCACGGGTGACTCCGCCAGCACCTCCTTCAATCTTTCGTAGGTCGGGGCAGCACGGCGGGCCAGACGGGCCAAGGCTCGGCACAAACTCGACCGCGCCACCTGCAAACCCAACAATTCGCGAAACAGACGCGCCATCTTGCCGTAGGACAGGCCGCACGTCTTATTCAGAACCGCACTCCAGGACACCACCGTCGGACCCAGTTGCACCGCTCCGACCTGCAACGCCTGCGAACTCTGCCGCGGATGCCTCCCTTGAGCCCGTTGGTCGCAAACCTGACAGCGGCCATAAGGGACAACAAACTCTGTCGTCCGTGGCTGAATGCGGATTCCGACGAATCCGGCCACCCATTCCGACGTGAAGGCGGCCACCCATTCCGAGGCGAAAGCGGCCACCCTGCCGGAGCTTGCGGCGAGCAGGGCTCATGGTGGATCGAAGTGGCCGCCTTGAGGCCAGCTACGGCCCTCTAAGTCTGTCATCTTTTCTCTTCTCTTCGTCTCTTTCATGACCTCGTCGTCGCGGCTGTGGGAGCTGTGTGGAATCCTGGGCGGGTGGCGGGCGGGCGCCCAGGATTTCCAAGGGGTGTGGAAAGGTCCGGAGGGCGGGTGGCTGGCGGCCCGGAGCTTTCCATACCCCGTCAGCTGCCATAGCCGGGGTGGGGGTTCCCGGGGGGCGGGGGGCTTGGCCGCGCGGCGCGCGCGCCTCACGACGGGCTGTCCTCCGGCGTGCCCGCAGCGGCCTTGCGTCTCGACTCGCCCAGGAGCTTGATCTGGTGGGCGTTATGGACCAGACGATCGAGCAGGGCGTCGGCCAGGGTGGCGTCGCCGATGGCGTCGTGCCACATCTTGACCGGCAGTTGGCTGGTCACCAGGGTCGAGCGGCTGCCGTAGCGGTCCTCCAGGATCTCCAGCAGGTCCCGGCGCTGGGCATCCCCCAAGGGGTGGAGGCCCCAGTCGTCGAGGACCAGCAGATCGATCCGCGACAGGCTTGCCAGCAGCTTCGAGTACCGGCCGTCCACCTTGGCGGTGCCCAGGTCGGACAAGAGCCGCGGCACGCGGTGGTAGGCCACGGTGAAGCCCTCCCGACAGGCTTTCTGCGCCAGAGCGCAGGCCAGGAAGCTCTTGCCGGTGCCGGTCTTGCCGGTGATCAGGACGTTGAGGTGCTGGGAAACCCACTGGCACGAGCACAGAGACACGAAGAGCGACCGGTCCAGGCCACGGGGCGTTCGCAGGTCCACGTCTTCCACGGCCGCGCTCTGGCGCAGCCGCGCCTTGGCCAAGCGGTCCTTGAGCCGGCGGTTCTCGCGCTCCGTCATCTCGCGATCGACAAGCAGGCCCAGACGCTCGACGAAACCGAGCTCTTCCAGGCCGTTCATCTGCATCTGCTCCTCCAGCCCCTTGGCCATGCCGCTGAGCCGCAGCTCTTGAAGCTTCGTCAGCGTCGGATGGATCAGCATGGCTTCTCCTCCCCGCCGTAGTACGAGGAGCCCCGGAGGTTCTCATGCACCTGCGGCAGAGCCGTCGGCGGCTCGCCAGCCGGCACTTCCTGCCGGTCCAAGCCCATCTGCAGGATCGAGCGCACGCTGCGGCAGGAGATGGCGTCGACCTCAAGCGCTCGCTGGCAGGCCGCCTCCAGCCTCTCTGCCCCATAGCGCTGGCCCAGCCGCATGATCCCAAGACACGAGCGGAAGCCCTGCTGAGGATGCGCCCGCGCCGACATCACCCGCGCGATCAGCCCGCCCACCGACGGACCCGCCTCCCGCGCCCACCGCACCAGGCGCTCGGGCGTCCACTGCGCGTACTCCCGATGCGCACGTGGCATGTGAGCGCTCTGCGTCGTGTGGGCTCCCCGCAAAAGGCTGCGTAGATGGCTGGCCACCCGCTTGCTTTTGGCGAAGCATTCCACCGTCTGGGCGCTCACTCGCACGTCCAGCTGCTGGCTCACCAGCTGGTACGGCACGCTGTAGTAGTGACCTTCGACCTCGACGTGGTAGTCGATGTGGACCCGCGCCTTCTTCCACTCGGCGTAGGTGAAACGCTCGGCTGGCAGCGGTCGAAGAGCCGGTTGCTCGAGGCTCTCGAACAGGGATCGCCGGGAGCCGGGACGCTTGCGAAACGGCCGCTGGTTCAATGGGATCAGAAGCTCGCGGATCACCTGGTTGAGCTCGCCGAGCGAGAAAAACGTCCGGTGTCGCAGGCGAGCCAGGATCCAGCGCTGGACCAGCTGCACGCCGGCCTCGACTTTGGCCTTGTCGCGAGGCTTACGCACCCGGGCCGGCATCACCGCCACGCCGTAGTGCATGGCCAGATCCTGGTAGGTCGGGTTCAGCTCCGGCTCGTACCGGCACGCCCGGGTCACTCCAGAACGCAGGTTGTCCGGGATCACCAGCTCCGGCACACCACCGCCGAACTCCAAGGCCCGCACATGCGAGCCGATCCAGTCGGCCAAGCCCTGGCTCCACGTCGCCTCCGCGAAGGTGTAGCTGCTGGCGCCCCACACCGCCACAAACACCTGCGCCTCCCGCACCTCGCCCGTGCCCGCGTCGACCACAGGCACCGTCGCGCCGCAATAGTCCACGAACAGCTTCTCACCGGGCCGGTGCACCTGGCGCATGCACAGGTCCAGCTTGCCGCGCCACGCCCGGTACAGGTCGCAGAACCGGCTGTACTGGTAACCGTCCGGATGCTGCTCCCGGTACTCCTGCCAGACCAGGGAAAGCGTCATGTCCCGACGCTTCAGCTCCTCGTGGACAGCCGCCCAATCCGGCTCCGGACGCTCGGCCAGATACGGCGCTTTGCGGGCCGGCGGATACAGCCGGCTCTCCAACTCCTCTCCGCTCAAGCTCTCCCACGTCTCCAGCAGGTCAGCCTTCTGCACCCGCTCAACGTACTCCGCCACGCTTGCCCTCCCGACTCCACTCGCCCGACTGGCCTGACGCTGGCTCAAACCGCACACCAGCAGCAAACGCAACACCTCTTGAACCTTCCGCATACTGAGTCTCCTTGCCGGCATCTGCCTCCCTTCGGAGGCCAGAGTGTCACGGCGTCGGAGCCCTGCTCGCCGCTCATTCCGACAGCAAGCCGGCCACCCTTCCGACGATCCTCAAAAAGTGGCCGCCTTCACGTCGGAATGGGTGGCCGCTTTCGTCTCGGAATGGGTGGCCGCTTTCACGTCGGAATGGTGGCCGCCTTCGCGTCGGAATGGGTGGCCGGATTCGCTCGGAATCCGCAGGCTGAATCGGGGGCAGGTCGATCTGGTACTGACGGGCTGTACCTTCCAGGCACACCGGGCCTCCACAGGCTTCGCAAACCGTGGGACAGGCGACTTCGATCGTCTCATCGATCTGGGTTGGTACCGCCCGTGTCGTTTGCTGGCCGTATTGCTCGCCCAGCTTGCGCCCCGGGGTCTGTGCAGGGTCTTTGACACGGTCGCGAGAAAACGGCGCCCCTTGCCGCTTGCTCCGGCGTTGCTGAGCCTCCAACTCCGCGAGACGCCGCTTCAACTCGGCAATCTGGCGCTCTTGCTCCGCTAGGCGACGCCGGAGCTCAGAGTTCTCTTCAAGGAGTTCCTGGTAACTTCGCATCGACACGGTCTTTTAGACCACGTCGACCGAGGTCCTGTCAAGCGGGTACAAAGGTACCCTGAACCGCTACCTCTCCGAGCGGACTCCCGTATCACGTCAACGACGGCCCTACCCTGCGGGGCTGGCGGACGGCTAGCGGGAGAGGCGGAGGCCGGTAAACAGATACAGCTGGACTTCCTGCTTCGCTACCCCGTCATGCTTGAGCGAGCTCTCGAAGCGAAGGGGCGGTCGATTCGAGAAGTCCAGTTGGAGGATCATGAGCGCCATAGCGTAGAATCGGAGATGGTGCGCTATCGCTTTGGCCCGTGGGATCATCGATACAGAGAGTTCCTGAATATCCTAGTGGCAAAAGGTCTCGCATCCATAAGCATAGAAGGTCGCAAGGTAGACATTGCGGCCACTAAGGCAGGTCGAAGCAGGGCGCGGCAACTCGCCTCTGATGACCTATTCGCACAGTACGTCCGACGAGCAAAGCTACTCAAGAGACACTTCGACCTGACAGCAACTAATCTAATGCGTTTTATTTATGAAACATTCCCAGAACTTGTTTCACTTCGATCCAACGCCCCTATATCGACATGAATATTAAGCTTCGGCATCTTATCGTCCACACGCGAAGGGCCACCGAACAGATCGACTTTTCGGAGGTTGTGACATTTCTGCATGGCCCGGTTGGCACTGGTAAGTCGACCGTGGCTCGTCTCGTGGATTATTGCATGGGTGGCGAGCTTGAGCGAACTCCTGCCATTCAGCAGGAGTTCGTCGCAGTAGAGTTGGCGCTCGTGCTAGGGGTTTATGATTGTACGATTGAGCGGGCGACCGATGATACCCTTGGCGCACGGGTGACATGGTCTAGCACAGATGGGGCCATGGGTTCGGTCAACGCTCCGCTGAGTCCCCAAGTATCTCCTTTGCTCGATGCGGAAGTTTATAACCTGAGCGATCTGATCTTCTACCTCTGCGGCGTAACGCCGATCAAGGTACGCCAGCGAAGTCGTGATCCAGACTCGCCGTTGATTCGTTTGAGTATACGCGATATCTGGTGGTATTGTTATCTCGATCAAATCCACTTGGATTCTTCGTTTTTTCGTCTCGAGGATCCTTTTCGAGGACGAAAGAGCCAGGATGCCATGCGGTTCTTTTCGGGATTGCATTCTGAACGGCTGAGCCAACTCGACGCTGAACTGATGAGAATGCTTGATGAGCAACGGAGCAAGCGTGAAGCCGTGGAGCAGATTCGTTCATTTATGAATCGCTTCGGACTTGGTTCAGAACTCGATATTGCCAGTCAACTCGAAGCCGCAGACAGGGAACTTGCCGAAACCAAGAGAAAAAGTACGGAACTCGAACGCACACGCTCCGCACAAACCCACCCGACTGATGCCTTGAGAGGGGCTCTTCGCCGCTTAAGTACGGAGATCGAGAGCATCCGGCAAGCCATAGCTGAGTCTGAGGAGGCCGTGGCCGAGCAGGTGGCGCTTCGAGCCGAGTTCATCACGGCCAAGACCAAGGCGGAGCGCGCCGACCAGGCGGGGAAGGTTCTTGAAGGAGTTCAATATCAACGCTGCCCTGAGTGCGGAACCGACATCTCTAGCCGGCCAACTTTTGAGGCGCGATGCCGACTCTGCGGTAGCGTTGAAGCTAGCGGTACGACCACACCTCCACTGGAACTGGAACTGGAACTGGAAGCACTACGCCGAGACCTCAACGAGCGGATCGATCAGATTGCTGATTCCATCGCGAGGAGGGTGCGTGAATCTGACCGCATGAGGAGGCAGTTGGAGCAGGCGGAGCAACGTAAAGCCGCCTTGGATAAGCAGTTGCAGGAGGAACTCGCACGGTACGATTCGGCATTCGTGGAGAGCATCCGAGGCGTCGAACGGGAGAGCGCGACGCTGCTTGAACGAATCAAATCCCTCCAGCGGCTTCAGCAAATGCCCCAAGCGATTAATGAACTCGAAGAACACGCAGGTGCTCTGCAGGGCCAAATTGACCGGCTGCGTACGGCTGTCAGCGAGGAGCGAGACCGCCTGAGCGCTGCCGACGCGAACATTGCGGCAATAGCAGCCGAGTTCAAACGGGTGATGCTCTCAGTGTCCTTTCCAGGGGTTTCAGAAGAAGACGAGGTTATCATCGATCCACGGAATTGGAAACCGACAGTTCGGCACGGAGACCAGGAATGGTCCTTCTGGGATGCTGGAAGTGGCGGTAAGAAGACCCTGTTCAACGTGTGTTACGCTCTTGCTATCCACGGGGTCGCGTTGGTACGCCAGATGCCTGTTCCAAGTTTGTTGATCATTGACAGTCCTACAAAGAATATAAGCGAGGACAAAAACCCCGACCTAGTACGATCACTCTATACCGAGATTTACCGGCTTGCGAGGGGCCAAGAGGGGCGGCAACTGCAGTTCTTGTTGATCGACTCGGACTTGGTTGGTCCCGATGAAGAGATGCAAGGCTTCTTAGAGCGTCGAATGGCAGGTGAGCCAGAAGCGCCTAGTCTGATTCCATACTACAACGGACCATGACCAAAAAAGTCAGCACCGACATAGTAACGTGGGGTTTAGTCAGGCCAACCGGTTGCTTGTTCGCTTCATCGTTAGGGTCCCAGGACGAACCGCGCGCTCGAGCCGGAGCACTTCGAGCGGCGTCATGCACTTGATGCCCAGACCGATACAGGCGTCCGGAATCTTGATCCTTCGGCTTGAGGCGGAGTGCGTCACGACGATGTGCTTCCCGGCATGAGCCTGGGAGACGAGGTAATAATCGGCAACCTGGAGGAAAGTGCTCACTGCGGAGAACTCGTAATGATGGCTTTCTGCCCATGCACTGACAGTGCTGCCAGAGCCGCGAGGTCGTCTGTACCGGGTGGGAGGAAGAAGCCCAGCCCCGATCGGCTGCCCATTGGGACAGGTCAGCCTCAATCGCCTGCACCTCGTCGCCTACCTTCTCGATGCTGAATACACTTCCCGCAGCGTTGCGGTCGATTAGCCACTCCCAGAAGGCCGGGCAGAAATCGAGTCCGTATAGGGATACACACAGGGCTCTCCGTTGAAGAAGGATGATTATCTACCGCCAATCCCCACCCCTCCCCTTTCCGCGCTGAAACTCCCGTGCACCGTCAGTCGCTTCGCCGCTCTCCATCGTCTGCTCCCCCAGCCGGGCCTCGATCTTCAAGCCCTCTTCCAGCGGCTGGCCGAGCCCCTCGTAGACAGCTCGCCGGTCGTTGCGCAGAGCGGCTTGGGGGAAGGCGGCGAGGAGGTGGGCGAGCTCGATGGCTCTTGAAAGGGCCTGTCCGGCCGGCGCCACTTCGTTGGCGAGACCCATGGATAGGGCCTCTGCGGCGGTGACCGGACGTCCGGTCAGGATCAGCTCCAAGGCGCGGCCGAGGCCCACGATGCGCGGGGAGACGTTGCGTGCCGCCGTCCACCAGGGGAACACCGAAACGGCGCTCGAAGCAGCCAAAAACGGCGGTCTCGTCCGCGATCCGCAGATCGCACCAACAGGCTAACTCGAGCCCACCGGCCACGCAGTAGCCGGAGACAGCAGCGATCGTAGGCTTTCCCACAGCGAGGCGGGTGAATCCCAGAGGCCCATTCTCGCCAGTCACCTCGGCGGCCAGGGCTTCGAGATCCTTGAGGTCGGCCCCGGCGCAGAAGACCTCGTCGCCGCCGGTGAGGATCCCCACCTTCGCCGCGGGATCCTGGTCGAAGGCGAGCCAGGCTTCTCGCAGGGCCCGTGCCGTCCGGGCGTCGACGGCGTTGCGCGCCTCCGGCCGGTGGATCCGAAGGATACGGATCGGGCCGTCGGCGGTAACGTGGACGGGATCGTTCAACATTCGATGGCAGTCTCGAAGGTCACCGAAAGGATCTCATTTCTACAAGATAAAGACCGGGCGGTCAATCCCGCCCCGCAGCCCAGCCCCCCGCCTCCTGTATGCTCCGCCGTCGAGACGAGGGAGGAACCAACATGCCCTGGGACGTGCGCGGCAAGACCATCCTGGTGACGGGAGCGACGAGCGGCATCGGGCTGGAGGCTTCGGTGGCGCTTGCCGGACGCGGTGCGCGGGTCGTCCTGGTGGGGCGGGACCCCGGACGCACCGAGGCCGCGGTGGCGAATGTGGCGGCACGGAGCGGATCGCGGGAGGTGTCGCATCTGCTCTGCGACTTCTCCTCGCAGGCAGCCATCCGCAAGCTCGCCGAAACCTTTCTTGCCGGTCACGACCGGCTCGATGTGCTGGTGAACAATGCGGGTGCGGTGAACAAACGACGGAGCATGACGGTGGACGGCATCGAGACGACGTTCGCCGTCAATCATCTCGGTTATTTTCTGTTGACGAACCTTCTCCGGGATCTGCTGGTGCGAAGCGCCCCGGCCCGGGTGGTCACCGTGGCCTCCATCGGACACCGGCAGGGGACGCTCGATTTCGACGATCTCGGCTATGAGCGCGGCTATCGCATCATGAGGGCTTATGCGCGCTCGAAGCTCGCCAATGTCCTGTTTGCCGCCGAGCTGGCGCGCCGTCTCGTTGGCACAGGCGTGACCTCGAACAGCTTGCACCCCGGCGCCGTGGCAACGAACATCTGGACCGGCGCACCGGCATGGGCAAAGCCTCTCATTTACCTCCTTCTCCGGACTTCTTTCATCAGTGCCGAAGAGGGCGCCAGGACCATCGTGCAGTTGGTGGCGGACCCCGATCTGGAAGGAGTCACCGGCAAGTACTTCGAGAAGGGTAAAGTTGTTACGCCTGCGCCCCTGGCGCAGGACGAAGCCCTCGCGCAGCGCCTCTGGGAGGTGAGCGCTGGCTTGGTGGGGCTCCCGGACAAACCAAAAACTGGTTAGAAGCTCCCAGGGGGTGCGATAACCGGCCCCTCGCGACAGTCTGAGACAGAAGCGGACCCTTTTCCTCCGCGAAAGGAGAGATGAGATGTCTCAGACAATCAGGCAGACGGGAGGGCCGTGGCTGATCGCCTTGCTCCTCGCCGGCGCGGCTCAGGCTCAGACGTTCCACTATTTGTATCACCTGGGAGATGCTCCCAACGATTTGACGTCGGTGATCCAGACGTCCAACAGCCAGTATCTCGCCACGGCGAACTTCAAGGGAGGCGCCTCCCTGATGAGGCTGAACGCCAACGGCGATATCAACCTGACGCGCCTCTATCAGGAGGCTGCGGCGGACCCCCTGCGCGCCGCTATGGTCCGCCAGCACGGGGACTACTTCGCCTGGACCGGAGATCACCGGACCTCAGGGGGGCAGGCGCACGATCCTGTTTTCGTCATCGTCAAATTCAACCTGGACTTCCACAAGGCTTTCAGGATCGATTTCGGCGCGCCTGCCGATGCCAGAGCCTTGGAGATCGGCCCTGGTCCGGGCGGAGATTTATTTGTCGGTGGCGTGGTGCGGCCCGACTCCGGTCAGGCGGATCCCTGGATCGCCCGCTTCTCTCCTAACGGCACTCTCAAATGGGCTAAAGTCTTCGATTGTTCTCAGGCCTGCGATCTCCGCTCCCTCCTTCCCACGAGCGATGGCGGCGTGATCGGCGTCGGCCAGGCGACGGTCGATATCCATGGGTTTTCCACCAAGCCCCGGATGTTCGCCTTCAAGGTGAAGCCCACCGGCGATCCCGAATGGGCTTACGCGTATCACGTGGACAAAGTCTTGTTGTCCAACAGCCAGCAGTGGCTGGCCGACCTCAGCGCCTCGGGGCCCACCATCTCCGTTGCCGGCAACGTGACGGACCTCTGCTCCAACTCGCTCTCCCCGTGCGCCACGCGCCCTCCCTCCATTCTGACGGCGAAGCTCGACCCATTGAGCGGCTCTCTCGGTTCGGCCCTCGCGATCTTTCCTCCGGACGGACGCCCCGTCTTGGCAACCACGATCACCAGGGACCAAGCCCACGTCACGATCGGAGGAACGATGCGGAATCTCCAGGGCGGAGGAGACGAGGCATTTCTTCTGAAGGGGATCCCCGAGGACAACATCCTCCAGGGAAAGCTGTACGGCGATGGCACCGGCCCCGCCCATTCGGGAATCGTGGATCTGGCCCGGGCCGCCAACACCAACCCGCAAGGCCCAGTCTTCGTCACCTGGCAGAGAAAAGGCGCTCTCCAGCGGCCGGCCGTCGTACGGACCAACGCGCTGCTGAGCGCAGGAACGCCGTTTCAACACTGTGAGCGCCCGGTTACCTTGAAGGAGGCGAGAATCAAGGTCAGTAAGCAACCCCTCAAGATTCCGCCCAAGGATGGAAAGGTCAAGGAGATCAAGCTCCTGGTCCCCGAGATCCACCCAACCCGGTCGCCCTGCGCTTCCGTGGCGGCTCCGGGCTAGAAGTGCGCGGTAAAATCGTCCCTGGGACCGCCGGCGTCTCGCCGGCCTTCTAATTAGCTTTTGGTTAGTTGGCCGGCGAGACGCCGGCGGTCCCAGGAACGATCTGCGCACGGGCCTTGCCACCCGAGACGAGCCAACGCAGCAAGCGCACCCACGGCGACCAAGCCCGCACACAAGGCGGGAGACCCAAAGAGACCTCCGCCGTCGTGAGAGAGTCCTCGATCAGCGCGTCGTGCATGGGCCGGAATACCAGAGGCCACGAGACCACTGCTAGACCGTGGGTCGTCATCCTCAAGGTATGCCGCAGCACGACGGCCCCACCCGCCGGCAGCACCTCATAGCCATGAAACCCGTCGAATCCCTTGGGACCCGTGAAACGAAATTGATGGATCGGCCGGGATGGTACTCTTCGACGAAGTACCGGATAGGACCATGACCGCCCGTCGCGCCCACCCCGAGAGGACGGTCGAATTCCATCCGCGGCCAGGACTGCTTCGACCACAAGGCGTCGCCTTTGGACGCCAGCGAATCCATCAGCGCCCCCACTTTTTCGCTGGTGGCTTGCAGCTCGCGTTCGTGGACGTTCACTACTTTCATGGCGGATCTCCCGAGCACGCCTAGCAAGAGGACTTACTTCTCCAGCTCTGTGCCATGTCTGGCATACACGCCCGAGAAGCTAACC
This sequence comes from uncultured Holophagales bacterium, assembly GCA_963741305.1. Lineage (GTDB taxonomy): Bacteria > Acidobacteriota > Thermoanaerobaculia > Multivoradales > UBA5704 > DATMER01. Next base: position 60,601 of record CAVUHL010000002.1, read on the forward strand.
GGCGCCATCCGCGCGAAAGTGCGGTTGGCGTCCGGTGCAGCGGAGTGTTAGCTGCCCACTTCCACCTTCTTTGTGATTACAACGCGTAGGTAGCGTTTCAAGTTCTCAAGGCTTATGCTGAATCCCTTAAAATGCGGATCACGTGTGAGCGCATCCCAGTCCTCCGCAGTCAACTCACGTCCAGCTTGACTTTCCACCAGTTTTCTCCAATCGAACCCTTCGGTTACAAGTTCCTTGTAGACTTCTTTTCTCGTAACACGTCGTCCAGTACATGGCCATGAGCAAGACTGACGTTAATAGCATATTCAAATGATCGTCGAACTCCAAGCACCACAAGTTGAAATTCGCTTCCGCCCATCGACCAGATCAACGGACAGAGAGGGCTCAAGCATCACATTCCAATGGAACGGTCCTACTCGAACCTCCGGCTGGTTAGATTTCTGAAAATCTTCCAAAAAATCCGATACGGTCATAACTTCCACACCGTCTGGGTCGAAGAGTTTTTGCACCCCCATTAGATCAATTTCTATTCCATCTTCCAGAATCGCCCTAGCAGCAATCTGTTCAGAGCGAGACAGGACTATCCTGAACCAATTTCTGTCGGAAAACAGTTCTTGCCAGTCAAGCGCTTCTGCCTCCCTGTACGTAAGAAGCCTTATGAAGTTCTGTCTTGCGACGGCTCGTGCACCTGCATCAAAGCCTGAAGGCGAGATCATCACTCCCTGCGGGTTACCGATATCTCTCAACTTCGACACGAATGCCTCAACCTTTTCGATACCAACAGGCCGCCTGTGCTTCCGGCATTCTATTACTATAAGAACACTGTGCAACCCTATGCTCTGACGAATCGTGACATCGAGTTGTCTAAGCCTGCCTGAGGCACCTCGCACCTTCTCATTGTGCCGCACTTCGGCACTTGGGGCGAGTTGCTTTTGGATCTCAGCAACTAGCTTCTCGAAGTCGCGCCAATCAGAAGATTGTCTCATCTCAATCAATATGGCAGCTCGCCTTTATTTCTACTTTCGCCGAACCCGCCGTGGTATGCCTAACGTTATCCGATGTGTCGCAAAAGAGCCTCACGCATAGCTCTCATCCTATAAAAAACCTAGCTATTCTACCTTGAGGCCTTTTGCTAGTCAAGGCGGCTTGAATCCGCTGATAAGCAGCCAGGCACTTGGTTCTGCGCCACGTTTGCGTGGGAGGTTCTGTGGACCCCGTGAGCCTTGGCTATCTCTTTCCAGAAGCAAGGGTTGAGGGAAGAGACCCGCAGAAGCCCTCGGGTAAGGTCACACCTTTGCACATAATCGAGAACTAATCAGGTCGAGGCCCGAAGGGCCATGGGGATACAGCCTGGTGCTTCAGCGCCAGGTGGGGGGATCCACTATTTCCACGAAGTCCTGAAGGGACGTAGGAAGTTGCGGCCTCGGTGCCGCTCCCTACGCCCCCTCGGGGCTTTATGGGATGGGCGGGGCCGCCGACCTTGGCGCTGAAGCGCCAGGCTGTACTCCTGTGGCCCTTCGGGCCTGGGCGCAACCACCCTTTATGAAATGTGTGTAACGGTATGAGGTAGGATAGAGCCTGCGGAGGCAGGTTGCATAGCGCGTGGACGTGATCTCGATCAACGCGAGCCCAAGGAAAAGAAGGAAGCGAACCTATCAGGTCCCGAGCCTTATGGTCTGACCCGGGCCAATGAAGCTGAGTGTGCGAAGCAGGTCAGGCACTAGCGGCCGTAGCGAGAGTACACTGTTCGAACGTGCGCGGAGAACAACCACAGCGAGATTGAAGACGGCCACATGTTGCTGCCAGGGAAGGCTGTGATCCACCGTGACGAGGACATCAAAACGACCCTCAGCAGCGGCAAGAAGGTCACCGTTTTTCTTGCCAGCGAGCCCGGCTTCTCGCACTGTCACCACCCGAAGTTCGGGTAGCAGTGCCCGGAACCCTTCAGGAACGCACTCGTCAAGCAGGACGCGCATGCGCCAGAAAAGCTTCCTTTGCTTCCTCCAGCGCGATGATTGCCTGCTCTCGGGTCACGGTCGGGAAGTCCGCCAGGAACTCCGAAAGAGGCTGGCCTTCTTCCAGGTAATCCATGAGCGTCTGGAAGGGTACCCGAGTGCCAACGAAGACCGGAGTACCCCCGAGGATTTCAGGGTCGCTGTGAACGGGTCGTGCGGTTGCCATAGTTTCAACTCCGGCTCACGCCAGCCTACGTCCGCGGTCCTTCAGGTGTCAAGAGCGAGCCCAGCTTATCCGCACTCCGAACCGCACCGGGAAACCATGAGAGAGGCCGGCAGGCCGCCGTGGTCCCATGAGGATGCCGAGAGTTGGGGCGAATGCATTGCGCGCGGGGGCGAATGTTCCGGAGACGATCGGCAGCCGGGTCAGGAAGATCGCAGTTCAGTGGCCGGAGGTCAGTCCGCGAAGATCTCGTCGATGGCGGGCTCGAAGCCGGGGAGGACCTCCGAGTCGGCTTTCTCGCCGGGGCCGAACTTCCCTAGAAGCTCGTAGACTCCATTCCGTAGCGCGAAAACCTCGAGGGAGCGCACCCGCGGGTCGGCGATCCAGTATTCACGGACGCCGGCAAGGGCGTAGATCTCGAACTTGGTGCGGCGGTCAGTGAGCCAGTTGGAGGGGGAAAGCACTTCGATGATGAGGTCTGGAGCCCCCTCGATGCCGCCCTCTTTGATGATCTCCATCCGGTCTTTGGAAATGAAGACGAGGTCCGGCTGGACAGGTGTCGCCACGGCAGGGAGGATGACGTCGATCGGCGCCGGGCAGGCTTTGCCCAGGCGTCGTCGCTGCAGGAAAAGCTTGAGGAGGAATCCGAGGCTGTAGACAGCTTGTTGGTGTTTCCAATTCGGCGCCGGCGTCATGTGGAGCTCCCCTCGCAGCACCTCGTAACGCCAGCCGTCGTCGGGCAGGCGGCGATAGTCCTCGTACGTCCACTCACCCTGAGCCGGAAGCCGTTCGTCATCGGCCGGTTGTGGGGAAAACGCGAAGGCTTTGGCTAGGACGGATGCCATGGCGAGAACCATCGTAGGAGTGATGGTCTCCCGGTGTCAAACGGAGGCGGACCGTTCGCGGTGCCGCCGAGAGAGGACTTACCTACCGGACCCCGGCAAGCCTGCGGACCCTGACCTCCGGATAGCTCGCCTTTCCCGCCAGCAGCGGCGAGCGCTGGCCGAGCAGCTCCTGATCGAAGAACTGGCGAACGATTACGCGGGTGATTTCATTCGTGCGATTGGCAGCCATCTTACCCAGCAGGGAGCGCTCGCGCAGCGGGCCGCCCCAGAAGACCATGTCGCTGAAATCGAGGTGCAGCGTGTGTTGGACGTCCACCCGGAGATAAGGCTTCGCGGTTCGCCGGTAGATGGCGTCGCTCGCCCCCGCCCGCCCGGGCCGGGCCGAGTACACCATCAGGAACGGACGCCCGAAGCGCTGATCGATCATGTTCCCATACTGCGGGATGCCGTCGAGGTTCAGCCCTGCCTTGCAGCGCCGGTCTTCGAGGCAGAACTGGCCCGCCGTGACGCCGCCCATGGAATGGCCGAACACTCCCACGCGGCGGAGGTCGAGCCGGCTGGCGAGGCGGCCGGCCGGCGTCTCCGGTGGCAGCTTGGAGAGCCGGTCCAGGACGAGCTTCGTATCCTCCACCATCTCCTCAAGGCTGCATGGGTGTGGCGGAGCCCCGAGAGGTACTTGCGCAGCAGCCGGAGCCGCTCCGTATCGTCCTTCTGGCTCGTCACCTCGGCCATGAGGGCATCCTCGGACTCCCACTCGCCGAAAACCTCGCGGACCATCGGCCGCGGGCTCCCGCTCTCGTCGAGGAGCGTCACCACCCGCCCGTCCGCCAGCGTGGCAGCGGCGGCTTCATAAGGATGGATCACACTGAGCACGACGTAGCCATGGCTGGCGAGCTCTTCGAGCAGCGCCGTATAGGCGCTGGCCATCCCGGTATAGCCGTGGGAGAACACGAGGACAGGGAACTTCTTCACGGCCGCCGCGGGCGCGGCATCCACCTCTGCGTGCGTGCGGACGCTCGCCAGCCCATCGAAAGCCGTGGCAGATCCCAGGGCCTTGGCCAGATCCTGCACCTCGCCGAGGCCCTCGCGCAGATACGGCGCCAACTCGCCACGGCCGACCACCGCGGGATACCAGGCCAGGACTTCCACCTGTCGAAACCCACCGGCCTCCACCGCCGTCTCCTGCCGCGATTCGTCCGTCAGCCGCCACGCCGTCGTGCCGATCGCATAAGGACCGGTCGGCGCCGGCAGCTCGAAGAGTGGGGCTGCCGCGGCGAGCACCACGCCGTTGAGGAAGGCCGCAAAGGCCATCAGGAGAGTGGGATTCCGACTGCTTGGGATCATCTTGACAGCGATGGTATCGCAGGTCTGGGATTTGCCTGAGATTGGTTAGGTTCTCCCGATCTCAGCCCCGCCAGGGGGCGGCATTCGCCCAGCCCAGGGCGTGAGCCCTGGGATGTCCGGGTCCGAAGACTCCATTCTTCGGAAAACCCGCGGGGGCATGGAATCCGGTATGTGCACCCCTGTCGCCCCTCGGGGCTCTGGAGATGGGCCGCCAGGCAACCCAGGGCTCGCGCCCTGGGCTGGGGGAATGCCGCCCTGCCGGGGCTGCCCCAATCCGGTGGCTGAAGAAAAAGAGGGGGCGGTACCCCTACCGCCCCCTGTCTCACCCATGAACGCCGTCTCGGACGGCGGAAAAACCCTAGTGAGGGGCCTACCCCTTCTCCCGCCGCTCCCTTCTGAGATACGCCGCGAACTGCCGCACGAGATCCACCGTCACCCTCTCCTCCTCGCAGGCCTGCCGGAACATGAGGAGAGCCACGATGGCCTCGCGATGAACATCCCGCGCCTCGAAGATCGGCATCAGCTCCGACGCCAACCGCTTCAAATCCTCATGGCAGCCTTCCTGGGCGAAGAGAAGGGCCAAGTCGAGGGAAACGAGCGCAGCGTCGTACCCCATCTCCCGGGCCAGGAACTCCTGGCGGACCTCCCGGAAGGCTTCCTCGGCGGGTCCGAGGCGGCCTCGACCCAGGTGGATATTCCCTCCACCCAGCGCAGTCGAACCAAATCCAGAGGTTTTGAATTCGACTCCTTGAGCAGTAGGGACACGTCAGGCAGGCGTTGCTCCGCTTCCTCGAACCGTTCCGCCAAGAGGAGGCTCACCAGGATGTTGAAGTGCATGTACACGAAGAGCCTCGGTTCGCGGAATTGGTCGATCTCCTTCGCTGCCTCTTCGAGGAGGAGGAAAGCGGAATCGAAATTTCCCATCTCCTCCAGAATCTTGGCCTTCAGGAGCATGGTCTTCCCGACGCCGTGGAGATCACCGTCTACCTTGTAGAGACCGAGAACCTGATCCGCCAGAGACAAGGCTTCTTCGAGCCTTCGCTGCGCTCTTCGCAAGGAGCTCTTCAGATCAAGGATCTCGGCTTGTACCTAGCGTTGCCGCTACCACTACGGGCAAGACAGGCTTCCGCTTTGGTGAAGGCGTCGTCGGCGCTTCGCAGCTCACCCAGCACCCGCCGCGCGTTGCCGAGGTAGGCGAAGCAGCGAGCCCGCAGATCCAGCACCCACTCCACGTCGTAGGCTTCGCCCAAGTGGCGCACCACCCGAAGGGCGAGATTGGCGAGATCCACCGCTTGCGCGGGGTCGCTGAAAACAGCCTCCCGGCTCTTCGTCAGGAGAAGCTGGCACAGTCCCCAGGCGTGGAGATCCTCATCCTCCTCCACCTCGCCGGAGTTGCTCCGGGTAGGGCCGGCCGGCGAGGCGCTCCCACAGATCCGGCGCCTCCCGCCCCTCCAGGAGTGCGACCTCCTCGTTCCAATGACCGACCTGCCTCTGCCAGCGCAGGATCTCCTCGTGCCGTTCCCGGCAAACCGGGCACTGCGTCAGGAAGTGGGGAATGACGAGGCGGAGCATCTCGTCGTGCTCCAAGCTGCCCGAGAGCCACCGGGCCAGCGTCTCCAGGGAAAGATGGGCGTCGTCCAAGCGTTTCTCCTCTGGTCGGGTCGTTTTGATGTCTACTCTGATAATAGAAGTATGTCATGTGGTCTCGTTCGTGACATCATAAGACAGAAAAAGGGGGACGCGATCCGTCCGCGCCCCCTGACTGGCACCCTCGAAGCCTAGTGGCCGTCCGGATCCAGAGACGTGCCCTCGTCCGTGGTCCCGGCAACGCCGTCGGGGTCGATGGACATGCCTTCGCCATTCATCCCTCCATTCGGGTCGATCGACATCCCCTCCTTCGGCCCGGCCTGCCAGAGGTGGGTGACAAAGGCCCAGAGCCGCTCGCCGAAAGCGGCAACTTCCTCCATCCCCGGCAGTCCAGGACGGAGGGTGCGGGCCTGGGCTGGGACGCTCCCGGCGAGCAGGCCGATCAGCACGGCAACGACGGTAAGCACACGGCAGAGAGGGCGATAGGTGGACATGGCAACTCCTTGGGGGGCTGGACTCGGGCGCGGCGGCATGCCGGCGGAGCCTGCCCTATAGAGAGAAGGTTGCTCCAGACGGCAAAAGCGTTCCAGGAAGATGGGAAGAATCTGCGGGCGGTAGGCCTCGGGCCGCCGAGGCCGATCCCCAGAGCTTGGTGAAGTGGACCGATCGCGCCGCCGCCGAGGCCCTCATCACCCCTCTTCTCCCAGCCTCACGCCCACCCCTCCGGGAGAAGAGGGGCTTCAGGAGGTGCTTTTTCAGTCTCCCTCCTCTCCCGGTGAGGGCCAAGGCGGCGCCGCGAGCGCTCCGCTTCTCCACGCTCGGGGAATCGGGCACTTCAGTAGGGCCGCCTTGGGATACAATCCCGCCGAAATCGAAGCGGGAGGGCCACTCATGTCCGTCACGACCTTGTCGGAACTGTTCTTGAAGGCTGCGAGCTACAACAAACCGGATTGCCTCCTCACGAAGGTGGGAGGCACCTTCCAGCCGATCTCCACGGCGGAGCTGGTAGACCGCGTCCGCAGGCTGTCGAAGGCGCTGGTGGACCTCGGCGTCCAGCCTGGAGACCGGGTGGCGCTGATGTCCGAGAACGGGCCGCACTGGCCCACGGTGGACTTCGCGACCCTCTGCGCCGGGGCGGTGCTGGTGCCCATCTACCCCACCCTGACGCCGGATCAGGCGTCCTACATCGCCGGCAACTGCGGCGCCAAGGTGATGATCGCCGAGACCACGGCACACCTGGAAGGGCTCCTCTCCCATGCCGATGAGCTGCCGGAGGTCAAGCAGTTCGTGATCATCCAGGGCGAGTCGAGCGATCCGCGGGTGGTCACCCTGGACTCGCTGATCGCCCGCGGGGCCGGCGTGGACGTGGCCGAGTTCGAGCGGCGGGCGCGGGCGGTCAAACCGGAGGATCTAGCCACTTTCATCTACACCAGTGGCACCACCGGCACCCCCAAGGGCGTGATGTTGACCCACGACAACATCGCCTCGAACGTCAATTCCGGCCTGTCGGTGCTGGGCCTGGACGCCCGCTACACGGCGCTCTCGTTCCTGCCGCTCTCCCACTCCTTCGAGCGCACGGTGGACTACTGCTACTTCCTCACCGGCTGCACCATCGCCTACGCCGAATCGGTGGCGGCGGTGGCGCAGAACCTCCAGGAGGTCCGGCCGCACGTCTTCGTCTCCGTGCCCCGGGTCTACGAGAAGTTCCACGGCCGGGTGCAGGATGGCGCCGCCGCGGCCTCGCCGATCCGCCAGAAGCTCTTCGCCTGGGCGGTGGGGCTCGGCAAGCAGGCGCTCCCCTACCGGCTCAAGCACCAGAAGCCGCCGGGCATGCTGGGATTCCAGCTCGGCCTCGCGGACAAGCTGGTGTTCAAGAAGATCCACGACCGCCTGGGCGGCCGCTTCGTCTTCGCCATCTCCGGCGGCGCGCCGCTCTCGCGCGACCTCGCCGAGTTCTTCTGGGGCGCGGGCGTGCCCATCTACGAAGGCTACGGCCTCTCGGAGACCTCGCCCGTGATCTCCGTCAACACCCGCGACGGCGTCAAGATGGGCACGGTCGGCCGGGTGATCCCAGGGGTGAAAGTGGAGATCGCGCCCGATGGCGAGATCCTCGCCCGCGGCCCGAACATCATGAAGGGCTACTGGGGCATGGAGAAGGAGACGGCGGAGGTGATCGACGCCGAGGGCTGGTTCCACACCGGCGACATCGGCGAAATCGATGCGGACGGCTTCCTGCGGATCACCGACCGGAAGAAGGAGCTGATCATCAACGCCTACGGCAAGAACGTGGCCCCGGCTCCCATCGAGAACTCCCTCAAGGGCAGCCGCTACATCGGCCAGGCTGTGGTCATCGGCGACCGCCGCAAGTTCCTCTCGGCCCTACTGGTGCCCGACTTCGAGGCCCTCAAGCCCTGGGCCGAGAAGCAGGGCATCGGCGCCACCGGCAATCACGATCTCGTCAAGAACGAGAAAGTCCGCGCCTTGATCAAGCAGGAGGTGGCGGCGGTCAATACCGGCCTCGCCGGCTTCGAGAAGATCCAGGCCTGGGAGCTGCTGCCCGACGATTTCACCATCGAGACGGGCGAGCTGACCCCGACCCAGAAGGTCAAGCGCCGGGTGATCAACCAGAAGTACGGCGACATCATCGATCGTCTCTACGCGGAGGCGGACAAGGCGGGGGGATAAAGGTGCCATCCACCTTCCATCTCGAAACCGGCCCCGACCGGCTCGCCACGCTGACGTTCGACTCGCCGGGCAAGAAGGTCAACGTCTTCACCCGGGAAGCCCTGCAGGAGCTGGAGCGGCTTCTCGGGGAATTGGGGTCCCGACAGGACATCGGCTGCCTCATCCTGCTCTCGGGCAAGGCCGGAAACTTCATCGCCGGGGCGGACGTGGAAGAGATCGCCCGCGTGACGGATCCCACCGAGGCCGAGGCCGGCTCGCGGGTGGGCCACCGGCTCTTCGCGGCCTGGGAATCACTCCCCTTCCCCACCGTGGCCGCCATCCGCGGCATCTGCCTGGGAGGCGGCCTGGAGATCTCCCTCGCCTCCACCTGGCGGGTGGCGAGCGACCGGCCGGATACGAAGATGGGCCTTCCCGAAGTGCAGCTCGGCATCCTTCCCGGCTGGGGCGGCTCCACGCGCCTCCCGCGCCTCATCGGCATCGCCGAATCCCTGGACCTGATCCTCACCGGCAAGACCGTGAACGGCCGTAAGGCCCTCAAGCTCGGTCTGATCGACGCGCTGCTTCCCGAAGCCCGCTTCCTGGACGGCGTGCGCGACTTCGCCCTTTCCAAGCTGGACCGGAAGCGCCACGACGAAGGGGGCTTCGATTTCAAAGAGATGCTCCTCGAGAAGAACCCCCTGGGACGGAAGATCCTCTTCGACCAGGCGCGCAAGAAGACCCTGGAGCAGACCCGGGGGCACTACCCTGCGCCCCTGCGCGCCATCGAAGTGGTACGGGTGGGCATCGAGCAGGGGATGAAAGCCGGCTTCGACGCCGAGGCCCGGGCCCTCTCCGAGCTGGCCACTTCAAAAATCTCGAAGAACCTGGTGCACGTCTTCCACTTGACCGAAGAGGCCAAGAAAGAGACCGGCCTGCCCGGCGCCGAACCGCGGCCCGTCCGGAGCACCGCCGTGCTGGGCGCGGGCGTCATGGGCGGCGGCATCGCCCAGCTCATCGCCGACAAGACTGGTCTGCCCGTACGCATGAAAGACGTCAACGACGGCGGCCCTGGCGAGCGGCATGAAGCACGCCGCCGGCCTGTTCGACTACCAACTGAAGCGCCGCCGGCTCACCGCGCCGGAAGCGCGGCGCAAGATGGCCCTGCTCCATCCCACCCTGGACTACTCGGGCTTCTCCCACGTGGACCTGGTGATCGAGGCCATCGTCGAGAACATGGGAGTCAAGCAGGAGGTCTTCGCCGAGACCGCCAAGCACGTGCAAGAGGGCGGCATCCTGGCCTCCAACACCTCGTCGCTCTCCATCGCCGGCATCGGCGCCAAGACGCCCGATCCCGGACGGGTCGTGGGCATGCACTTCTTCAACCCCGTCCACAAGATGCCCTTGGTGGAAGTGATCGCGCCCGAGGGTAGCGATCCGGCAGCGGTGAATACCGTCTTCGCCTAACCCGCAAGCTGGGCAAGACGCCCATCCTGGTCAAGGACACCCCCGGCTTCCTGGTCAACCGGCTGCTGATGTTCTACTCCACCGAGGCCCTCTGGCTCCTCGACGAAGGCCACCGCATCGAGGATCTGGACCGCATCATGACCGACTGGGGCATGCCCGTGGGTCCCATGGTGCTCACCGATGAAGTGGGAATCGACGTCGCCACTAAAGTCGCCCACATCCTCCACGACGCCTTCAGCGACCGCCTCCCCTTGCCCGAGTGGCTGGACAAAACGCCTCAGAGCGGCCGGCTAGGCACCAAGAACGGCAAGGGCTTCTACCTCTATGAAGGGAAGGAAAGGAAGGGTCCGGACCCCAGCGTCTACGCCCTTCTGGGTCTCCATCCCAAGCACGAGCACCCCGACCCCGGCATGATCGCCGACCGCATGGTCCTCCCCATGGTCAACGAAGCCGCCCGCTGCCTGGAGGAGAAAGTCGTAGGAAGCGCCGCCGACCTCGACCTCGCCTTAATCTTCGGTACCGGCTTCCCCCCCTTCCGAGGCGGTCTCTGCCGCTGGGCGGACCAGGAGGGCCTCCCCCAGATCGTCGCCACCCTGGAGCGCCTGGAAAGCACCGTAGGAGACCGCTTCAAGCCCTCCGAAGCCCTCCGCACCACGGCCGCCGCCGGAGGCTTCTACACCCGCTTCGGACGCTGATCCACCTCTCGCCTGGGACCGCCGGCGTCCTCGCCGGCCTTCTAACCCAAAAAAGAAAAAAGGACCTAAAGGACAGCAAAGACAACAAGGACTCTGAGGCTCTCTTGTCCTTGCTGTCCTTGTCGTCTCTTGGGTCCTTTTCTTGTCTCCCTCATAGCCTTCAGCTAGGCTACGCGAGCCCGGCCGCCGGGGCATCTTGACCCTCGCGAGAGCTCGATGTAGAATATTTCCATACTGGAGTACCAGAATGACTAGAAACACTCAGCACGTCGTCAAAAACCCCAACGGCGGGTGGAGCGTGAAGAGGGGCGGGGCATTGAGAGCCACGAAGACCTTCGACACCCAAAAAGAAGCTATCTCATATGCTCGTGAGTTGAGCAAGAACCAAGGCTCTGAGCTCTACGTCCACAAGCGGGATGGTACAATTCAGAGCAAGGACTCATATGGCAATGATCCTCATCCCCCGATGGATAAATAGGTGAGTGATCAGGGCCCTGCTGGTGAACCGGCAGCAGGCTATGAGTTGAATGTGTTTGTCAACTGCCCGTTCGACAAAGAATACTTCTCCCTCTTGCGTCCACTTCTGTTCACTATTGTTTATCTAGGCTACAACCCCCGGATCGCTTCTGAGCGTTCCGATTCGGGCGAGAACCGCGTCGATAAGATATGTCAGTTGATTCGTGAGTCGAAGTACAGCATCCATGACCTCTCACGTCTCAAATCGAATAAGGCGAGGGAGTTTTATCGCCTGAACATGCCCTTCGAGCTTGGCATCGAATATGGAGCGCGGCTTTTCGGCACTGCGTTCATGAGAGATAAAAGATGCTTGATCCTGGAGAAGAAGCTTCACGATTTCAAGAGGGCTCTCTCTGATTTCTGGCGTCGACATAAAGGCGCACAACAATGAGCCGGATGAGGTTGTTCGAGCAGTCCGAGACTGGTTTGTGGAAACTCTCGGGGTGCGAAGCGTGAAGACAGGAACCGTTGTATGGTGGATGTTCAATGACTTCACGACTGCTTTCTATGCAGCAATGATAGCCGAGGGCAGCCCAGAGAAGGACATCGAACAAATGCCGATTCCTGAGTACATTGACCACATTCGCACTTGGGTGAGTGAAAATAAAGAGTGACGAAAGATTGGTCTCGCTCCCTCGGTCGGAGGCAAAGAGCTTCCTCGGTGATGCCGGCGATCTCTATCTGCTGACGTAAGTTAAAGACCGGCATAAAGCTGCCTGCGAGAAACACACCCACCCGCCTGCCGCGGCACCTCCTCCTTCAGACGCCCTTGTGCAGCCGAATGTGAGATAATTCATCCGGAGCCCGAGGCTGGCTCGTACCAGCTTCCAAACAAGGAGGTAACGAGAGATGAAGAAGAAGAACGAAAATCAGAAGGGACACGAACGGCGGCTTCTCTGCAGGCTGGTCGCCAAGGAGCTGAGCCCTGAGGAGCTCGGATTCGTACCCGGTGGCGTCGGGAGGATCGACCCCGTGAGCACCGCCCTGGTGACCACTCCCGGCTACGTCGAGGACAACTAGGCGCGGGAGCCCTCACCACCAGCCGGCCTCCTCTCCCAGCCGTAGGCCTTACCGGGAGAGGCGGCCGGCAGGGATGCCGGCGCTCCCAGGGATCCAGGGGTACAACGCCACGTTGCAGCGCTGCAATGCCCCACTGCATCGGTGCAACGTCACGCTGCACGAGTGCATTGCTAAAATGCCGAGGCGCAATACCACGTTGCAGCACTGCAATGCCTCGCTGTAACGGTGCAATGTCGCGTTACACGAGTACAATGCTAAAATGCAGGGGTGCAATGCCACGTTACAGGACCGCAATGCACCGCCGCAGCAGTGCACGTCGCGTTGCACGAGTGCATTGCTAAAATGCAGAGGCACAATGCCGCGTTGCAGGGCTGCAATGCCCCGCTGCTAGTGGAAAACCTGGGTCGGCTTCAACGCGAGCCACAGCTATGGGGGCATCCTCTTCGGGCTGGTCTACGGATACCTGGCTCTCGTCCACGGCTCGTTCCTGTTTCAGTCGTCGTTTCTCCTTGGGGTTGGGCTTTGCCTTCTCCTGGGCTACGTCTTCCTGGGCAAGGTCTATTGGTTCAGCGTCCCTTTCCGTGGCATCGTGTTGTCCACTATGTTGTATCTGGCAGCGCTCGTCATCGGGTGGACCGTGGGGACGACCGGAATCTGAGCGTCTTTTACGGAGGTACTATCCATGAAACTTGTTAGTTTCTCGCTGGAACAAGGGAACAAATATTTCGGGAAAATCGACGGCGCCCGGTTTTTCATCGGCAGCCGGGTCTCCTTCGAAGGAAACAAGGGTCTGATGAACGTCAGTGGCACGTCGGCACAGAAGTATGACCGCACGGAATTCCGGCCTGTCCATGGGTTTTGGGCCGATTTCATTCATCCGACGGCGATGGCCGAGGGCGCTCTTTACCACACTCTCAATACGTATGACCGCGCTCATTTTACTTTCACGTTCCTCCAATATGCCGCGCATGTTCCGAACGGAGACTTCGTGGGTTACCTTCGTGCCCTCTTGAGCCTCCCTCTCGCCCGAGAGTATTTCCCGGATCTGACCCTGAACAACAATCGAGTATGCCGTATCACGGACGATGGCATCGTAGCTCTCGAGTCGGATACATCGACGGCTCTTCTCATCGACTATCTGAACCCGTCTACCAAAGAGATCGAGGATACCGAGGTCATCCAAGCCGCGAAGTTCGTCCATTGGGCACAGAACGATCCTGCCCATCGGCAGACTCAAATTGAGATGGGCATAGCACATTTCAAAAGCAGGATGCGCCAGTACGCGAATCAGTACGAGCTCGATGGAGTGGACGATGCCATCTGCCTGGTCATTGCGGACATCCGCCATCAGGGCCGGGCTAAAAGCTCAGCGATCCTTTCAGCCTTGAGCACCACCAATCCATTGGAAGCACTCTTGAAGCTTGGAGAGCCCAAGTATCACGAACGCTTGGTCGTGCTGCGCCGGGAAATCAAGAAGCTTACTACTGAAGGCACGCTGGGAATACACAAATACAGCACCACGCAGCAGGACTTTGTCGCAAAATAATGCCACGCACCCTGTTCTCAAATTGAAGAGAGGGCCGGCAGGGATGCCGGCGCTCCCAGGGGTTCTTGCCGGATCGGTCGCCCTCCGTCCAACTCACGTCGCCAGGAACCGGAAGGTTGCCGAGATCATAGGCGCCGTTTCGAGTGTAGTGCTCCCGCTCTTTCGGGTGCGTATACCAGGCTGTCAGCTCCAGGGTGTCGGTCCCTTGGTCTTCATCGTGATGGAGAGTGCCCCAGGCGGAGAGCTCCATGCCCTTCAGCATGGAGCAGCGGTTGAGCGACCAGGATTCATCGCTGTTCCCACCGGTTTCCTTGAATTCGAAGCTCGCCGTTCCTCCCCAGGTGCAGCCGATGACGAGCGTGGAGTTGTTCTCGCGTTCCCATGACCGGTACTCGGGCAGTGAGGAGATCTCGAGGTCGTACACGTGGACGATGTTCTGCTCGATCTGAGCCAGAGGCAGATATCCTGAGACGGTGGCGGTGGTGCAATCCCAGGCCGTAGGCAGCGGCGCCCGGCTGGTGAGGAAAGTGTCGGCCTGTGGCACGACGCAGGGATTGCCCATGTCGAGGATCACGTGCCCGGCGTTGGCGAGCTCGATCTTGTTGCCCTTCTTCAAGAAGGTGATCATGCGGCGGACATCCTGGACCGGCGTTGCAGGATCCAGGTCACCGTTGAGCAGCAGGATGGGAACGTCGGGCGCGAAGGGTCCAGGCCGGGTCTGTTGCCGGGTGGCGTTTGGCCAGAAGGCGCAGGGCAGGTCGATGAAGGCCGCAGAGGCGATGCGGGTCTTCTTCGCAAGAAGACCGGTTTCCAGGTCGAAGAAGGGTTGGGGCTTCGAGTCGTACGCAAAATCGAGACATTCGACGGAGTAATACCCCGCATCGTTGGCATCGCTGGAGGGCGTTTCCGTCGTTGGATCGAGGGGCCATTGGGCATAGGTGGCGCGCAGGAGAGGAACCCGGTCGCCGGAGGCGGCCGCCGCCAGCCACCGGAGTAAATCCGCCCGCATGGAGGGGCTGTAGACCAGTCCATAGGCGAGCATCTCCAGGTCGGCGAGATAGAAGTTGCGCTTCTGAAAGTTCTGGGGGGCCGGCGGAACGGGAAGCTCTCTCGCAGCGGGCGCGGGATTCTGCACCGGCACCGGAAACTGCACCTGGGCAGGCCCCGTGGCCAATTCAGCCGCCAGTTGATCGTAGAAGGCGAGGGGATCTTTCCCGGCAAAGCCCTTCTTGCAGGCGGGATCCTGCGCGCACCAATTCAAGGCGCCGCGCAGGGCTTGGTCGAAAGCCGGAACCTGGAGCTTGAAATACTCCATACCCGTGAGGGTCATATCCACGGCGCCGTCGAGCACCATGCGGTTGGCGGAGTTGGGATAGGCGCGGACGTAGGTCTGGCCGAACTGTGTCCCATAGCTCTGACCATACAAATAGAGCTTCGCCTCGCCGATTTTCGTCCGGAACGCTTCGATATCCGCGACCGACTGATCGGTGCCCATGGAGGGGAGCAACGCCTTGTTGCCGATCTCGTCGTGGCATGCAAGGGCGTAGGCGCTGACGGCGTCCGACATCGTCTTGAATTTTTCCTTCGTGTCGATCGGATAGGGAAAGGTCCGGCGCACGCTGGTGAAGGCCTGCTGGGCTTTGGAGCATTGAACGTTGTGGCTGGGATCGATGCCCCTCTGGTTGAACCAGACCAGGTCGAAAGAGTTGCGGATCGTGCCGGACAGCCCTTCGAGATAGCTCGGCGCATCCTCCAGACCGATCTCCCCCGGCCCGCCGACCAAGGTCACCAGAACGCCCAACCGCGTATCCGCGGGCCCCTCCGCCGGGTGAATGGCGAATCGGATGGCCGTTGTGGTGGTAAGGGTTTTGCCGGTGGGGTCCGTGGAGGGAACCGGCACCTGTACTTTGAGGCAATAGAAATCTTCGGGAAGATCCATGTCCTGGAAATCCGTTTTGCAAAGATCCTGTGATGCCCCCCAAGCCTGCATGCGGGACTCGACCGTCGAGGCTCCGCTGGCCCGGCCGGCGTTGCTCCAGAGCAGGCAACCCGAGAGCAAGAATCCCAACAGACATCCGTTGCGCGCACGTCTCCACTGCATCATGATCTCAACCCTCCTGTAAATTAAGCAGCGTCTCCAGTTTTCGAGGCTGCTTCCGAGAGAGATCAAGAACCGTACCAACGAGGATTCCCCGGGGAGACGCCATCTCACGGAGATGTCGGATATGGGGAGGGATGTCGGAGGATGTCGGGCCGACATCCTTGCAGCCTATTGACAAACCGTAGAAGCGCTGATAGACTAATAGACAGAGATCGAAGTCCAGGGCTAAATTTGTGCGCAACCGGCTGCGCTCTACTCTTGGAGTGCGGCGTCGGGGAGAACTTTTGTCTTCGCCCGCAACATTTCAGGGTGGGGACAAGTCTCGCCCTTAACCGGGGACTGAAGTTCCCATTTTCTTAGGAGAGAGTCATGAAAAGGAAGTTCACGTTCGCAATCCTCGTCATCGTGTTGGCAGTCCTGGGAACCGCGGCGGTCTTCGCTGCCAGCGACGGCAAAGTCGACATCTGCCACATCCCGCCGGGCAATCCAGGCAACGCCCATATCATCAATGTGAGCGTGAACGCCGTCCCCGCACATCTGGCGCACGGCGACCTCCTGGGGTCTTGTGACCCCGGCGGTGGCCAATAACCGTAGCGTAGCACCTAGTCCACAATCAGGAGCCGGCGGCAACCAGGGCTCTCGGTCGCATTGCGAAATTCTGCCCCGAACCCCGGCGTAGCTTTCGCAAGTTTCAGATCAACCCGCGCGCCGAGAGCTCGTCCTTCAGATAGGCGTAATAGATCGGCGCGGCGATCAGGCCGGCGATTCCGAAGGCGGATTCCATGGCGAGCATCACCAGCAGCAGCTCCCAGGCGCGGGCCTTGATCTCGGTGCCCACGATCCGCGCGTTGACGAAATATTCGAGCTTGTGGATTACCACCAGGAAGGTCAGGGAGCCGAGCGCGGCGCCGAGCGAATGGGAAAGGCTGACGACCACGATAGCCGTGTTGGAAATCAGGTTGCCGACCACCGGCAGTAACCCGGCGAGAAAGGTGATGGCGATCAGGGACTTGGTGAACGGCAGCCGGACTCCGAGCAGGGGAAGCACCGCCAACAGGTAGATGCTGGTCAGGATCGTGTTGAGCAACGAGATGCGCACCTGGGCGAAGACGATCCGCCGGAAGGCATTGCCGAGCCGGTCGGCCCGCTCGGTCAGCGCCTCCGAAAGCGGCGCCCGGCGCGCCACCGGCCGTGCCTCCTGGAGAGCCACCATGGCGCCGATGATCATCCCGATCAGCGCATGGATGAAGGTCCGTCCGAGCTCGGCGCCGAAGGTCTGCAGCGCCCCTGCATGCTCGCGGAGCCAGGCGGCCCCTTCGGTCCTCAGCTCGTCCGCATTGGTGGGCAGCTCGCGGGTGACCCACAGGGGAAGGAACTCTCTGGAGCTCTCGAGGACGTCGGCCATCTTGGCCAGGAGAGCGGGCAGATTGCCCTGGTCGCTGCGGAAGAACGCGATGCCGCCGACGATGGACAGGGTCAGCCCGGAGACGATGACGACGGCGAGGATCGCGACGGCCACGACCTTCCCGTGCTCGCGCGGGCCGCGGATGAACCGCAGCTTTCGCGCCAGGATGTGCACCAGCTCATAGACCGCGAGCCCACCCACCAGAGCGGCGAGAAGGCCCAACTGGAGCACAAGGAACAGGCCCAGGCCGGCAAGGATCCAGGAGGTGATCTCAGACCCCGAAGGCCTGGGGCGAGGGTCAGGGAGCGGCAGTGGCGTCAGCGGCGCTGCATTCATGGAGGTTGTCTCGTCATGCCTTTCAGCGCCTACAATACAGTATCTCGCGCTCAGGCAAACCATCGCCCTGGGAGCGCCAGTGGGCCGCCGGCGCTCCCAGGGCTCCAGCGAGTAGGGGCGGCCCTATGTGGCCCCGGGGCTTCTCCGGCTGCGGCGCAGCGCCCAGGGCTTGACAACAGTAGCCCAGGAGCTACACTTGGTAGGTGCGTGTCGAGAAGACTGACGTCTACGGCAAGTGGATTGACACGCTGAAGGATCGCACAGGACGGGCACGGATCCTGGTTCGCGTTGATCGCTTGATCCAAGGTAATCCAGGCCAGCACAGAGATCTGACCGATGGCGTGTCTGAACTGAAGATCGACTTCGGACCTGGATACCGCGTCTACTACACGCAACGAGGAACACGGCTTCTGCTGCTCCTCGCGGGCGGCGACAAGTCAACACAGCAGAAAGACATCGCACTGGCGATCGAATTGGCAAAAAACTTTCAGGAGTAGCACGGCTATGCCTAAGACCGCAGCAAAGAAGCCAACCAAGACCACGCCATACGATGTTGCGGAGCACCTGCGTACTCCCGAAGAGATGGCCGCCTACCTAGACGCTTGGCTCCAAGAGGCGCCAGACGACGCAGCCGGTATTGCCAGGGCGCTCGGTAACATTGCCCGAGCCAAGGGCATGACTCAAGTCGCCAAGGATGCCGGCCTGAGCCGTGAGAGCCTCTATCGCGCTCTCAGCGCTGAAGGAAATCCGAGCTTTTCCACAGTACTGAAGGTCGCGAGAGCACTCGGGCTCAAGCTGCACGCGGAGGCAGCCTGATCCTATGCGGATCGCCGCACTCTACGACATTCATGGCAACCTCCCCGCACTGGAGGCCGTGCTCCAGGAGATCCGTCAAGCTGAGGTCGATCAGGTGGTTGTCGGGGGAGATGTCATCCCGGGTCCGATGCCGCGCGAGACCCTCGCATGCTTGCGGGACCTCGACATTCCCGTACAGTTCCTCCAAGGCAATGGCGACCGGGAGGTGCTTGCCCTGAGGGCAGAGACGGAGACAGGAGCCGTCCCGGAGCTGTTCCGAGAGGTCATGAGCTGGAACGCGGAGCAGCTCGATCCTGAACACGAGCGGTGGATCGCCGGCTGGCCTGGAATGCTCCGTATCGAGATCCGCGGGTTGGGCGAGGTGCTGTTCTGCCATGCCACGCCGCGGAATGACACGGAGATCTTTACCCGTCTCACACCGGAAGACCGCCTCCTCCCCGTCTTTGCAGGGTTCGATGTGCCTTTGGTGATCTGCGGTCACACCCACATGCAGTTTGACCGGATGATCGGAGAGGTTCGAGTTGTGAATGCAGGCAGTGTGGGGATGCCGTTTGGGGAACCAGGCGCCTATTGGCTTTTACTTGGACCCGGCGTTCAGCTACGGCGTACTCCTTACGATCTTGAGAAAGCCGCCGAGCGCATTCGAGGCACGAAGTATCCACAAGCCGAAGCGTTTACGGCACACAACGTCCTGCAGCCGCCATCGGAGGGAGAGGTCCTCGAAGCTTTCACCCGGGCTCAACTGAAATAAGAGGGAATGCCCGCCTTGCTCCGCCCTACGAAGCGAGACACCTTGTCCCGGCGAGCTTGCCGAGGCGCCAAGCCTATAGCCCGTTAGCGGTTGCCATCTGGAGTCCATGATGGTAGCATTCCGGCAATAAAGGTGTCAAGGCTTCAGGATTAGACAAGGAGAGCACGGTGAAATATAAGGCCTTGGTTATGCCGTTGTTGTTGGTCTTTGGCCTGCCTGTAACCTCGATTCCGGCTTTTGCTATTTCGAGATCAACAAGCGACCGGCCAGACGATGCTGCTGGCAGTCAGATTCACTTCATGTATGTGGTGCCCAGCGACGGGGTTGACCGCGCGCTAGACACCAATGGTACGCTTGAAACATCTGATCTCTGCCATAGAGCAATGGTTCAGCGCGGAAAGCAGAGGCCTTCAGCCTCGGCTCGATCGTTTTCAAGGATCAGTTGATGTTACATTCCATAGGCTGAATCGGACTGAATCCCAGATGGCTAGCTTTAACGCATTTATTCGCAATGAGCTCGAAGCGGAGCTCATCCGAGCAGGCTTCAATTCGCCGAACAAGATTTATGCTGTTTACTACGATGGGCGAAGCACAACTTCCTGCGGAAGCGGCTTCTGGCCACCTACAATTCCTGGTAAGGTTGTGGCTCAGTACCTGAAGGGGAGAGGTGCAAGGGTTCCGCCCTTGTTCTGCAAACCAGTTTGCTTCCTCCCCTTCCAGCCCCGGTTACTGGGAGTTTGGCATGCTTCACGAAATTTTCCATGGGCTGGGGGCAGTCGCCATATGTGCACCTCACCACACGCTAGCCGGACATGTTGCGGATGACCCAAGAGATCTCATGTATGCGGGCAACGAACCGTGGCGGCCATCGATCCTCGACATCAATAACGATGACTACTTCGCACATGGTCGATCCGGTTGCCTGGATCTCGAAGACAGCTCGTTCCTCTCGCGTGGCGCGAGCGGGTCTTGTATACCAACCTCCACGGTCTTGTGCATTGATGGCCAGCCGGGCGACAAGAGGTTCAGGGTTGATGTAAGATTCCGGACATCCAGCATCTCAGGTGAAGGCAAGGCAATTCCTTTGGCGAATCTCGGCATCAGTCAAGGAGGTATCTTCTGGTTTTTTTCGCAGGACAACCCTGAGCTTTTGGTCAAGGTGCTTGATGCTTGCGCCTTTAACAGCTCATTCTGGGTTTTCTATTCAGCCGGCACAGATGTAGAGCTGACCCTTATCGTCAGGACACAATCACGGGGAGAACCAAGCTATACCACAACGATCTGGGTGTGGCTGCTGCTCCGGTACAGGATACTGCCGCCTTTCCTTGTCACTGAAGACTGAACAGCGGCTGGAAAGGCGAGACCCTCGAAGCCTTCGCACGGGCCCGAGTTGAATTGAAGGGGCAGGGTGGCCCTATTCGGTCACCATCACTGCATCGCCGGGAGTGGGTTGTCCTCCCGCTCGTTGTCCCAGATCATGGACATCACCCACCAGCGGTCGCCATCGTGGAAGAGTTGGATGCTGTTGGTGCCGCGCAGGAACGGTTCCCCGTGGGGCTCGCGGCGGCCCTCATAGTTGCTCCAGACGTGGGCCATGTTGCCGAAGCGGTCGATGCGTTGCGCCACTTCGACCTCCCAGAAGTCATTGGCGGCGAAGAAGGGGGACCGCGAGGCGATATAGCCCTCGGTGTCGAACACCTCGATGGTCCCGCCACCCGTCGGGCCGGGCCGGGTGGGCATCAGCCGCCCCTCAGGGTGGAACAGGGTACGCTCGCGCTCCCAGTCCCGCTCGCCGGCAGGCCCCGAGATCACCTCGTACATCGCCCTGAGGATCCCTTCGATGGTCTCCACGTCCTCCCGTCTCGCTTTCATTTCAATCCTCTCTCATCCAAGATTTTGAACATCTATTGCGGCCCCCTGGGATGCAACAACCCGGCAAGCGACGGTTGACATTTCCACTCTTTTTACCTTACCCTCCTAGAGCCTTCTACTTGTCTTGCAAGATTGTAAGGTGGGGGTCATAAGGTGGAGATTATTATGAAGAACGTGAAAGTGCGCGCATTTACCGCTTCTGTGGACTACAGCGATACCGAGAGAGGGGCAATAGAAGAGAGCTTCCCCGTCTACGCCCCCGACTATCCTGCTGCCAAGGATATCGCCTTGAGCTACATCCTCCAAGTCCTCAAGCTCCAAGACTTCGAGATGCGAATCGTCGGAGCCTAGGTCCGGCTCCGAGTCGAGCGCCACATGATCAAGGCAGCGCTCGACTACTCCAAGCTCGCCGGGATCTATGGTCTGCATGGACAACTCCATCGGGATGCTGGCCGTGCTCCGGCGAAAGCTCCGCGAGCTCGGCCTGCGCACACCTCTGGTCTGCGCCGACGCTTGCCGGCTGCCCTTCCAGGGTTGCTTCCCTTGGGTCATCCTGCCGTTTCAGGGCTTCACCGAGCTCGCTACTTCGGAGGACCAACTCGCCGCCCTCCTCGACGAGGGCCCGAGCCCCGCGATCATCGCCATCCTTGAGAAGGCCGCCTGAGGCATTTCGGCTGAGCCCTCGGACCTCATGATTGGAGACTGAAGTGACAAGAACAGCACGTTTACTCCTACTCCTTTCCTTACTGTCGCCCTCTCCAGTATCTCCCCAATCCAGCCGAGAGAGCGTGCCAACCTTAGTCATCAAGGGCGGAACCCTCATTGACGTACACACCGGCCACCAGGTTACCAACAGCCTCATTGTCGTTGAAGGCAACCGAATCACGCAGGTTGGGCGAGAGTCTGACATCGTGGTGCCGCGGGATGCTCAGGTAATTGATGCCCACGATAAATGGATTATCCCTGGGTTGATGGATATGCACGCTCACGTCTCGGGAGTGAAGAATCTCCCCTTCGAGTTGTATCTTGCCAATGGAGTCACGACGATTCGGGACCCGGGCGGCAACTTGACTCTCCTGCGACTGGCTCACCAAGAGATTGAGTCGGGCAAGAGGCTTGGCCCAAGACTTTTTTTCTCCGGCTACGTACTCGATGGGAATCCGCCGCTTTGGCCCGAGATCAGCTTGATTGCCGATACGCCGGAGCGAGCCGAGAGCGCCGTCAATTTCCTGATCGATCAAGGCGTTGATTCTGTCAAGATCTACAATAGCATTACCGAACCGGTCCTGACAGCGATTGTTCGCACCGCCCACCGGCGCGGCATCCCTGTCATAGGACATGTGCCTCGCTCGATGACGATGACGAGAGCCGTGGAACTAGGCATGGATGGCCTCGAGCATATCCGAGTGACGGGCAGGGAGCTCTTGCCTCTGGAGGAATCTGACAAAATCGACTTCCTGCCTTTTGTCCAACGTGAGGCGCTGCTCTGGCAAAGATTCGAGCTCGATTCGGACAAGATGAGGGAGCTGGTCACCCTCTTGGCCGAGAGGAAGACTATTCTGGGCCCGACTCTGGTTGTGGACGAGCTCAGCTCGCTTGCGCTGTATGAGGAACAGGCCCGAGACCCGAACAATCGTTACCTGTCACGCGAGTCGTTCACCAGTGACGCCGAGGCGGCGCCCGCAGTATTCAGACTCCCCCCCGAGTTGAAAGACGCCGCGGCCGCAGGATTCAGAAAAAGGCTGCAGTTCATCGGCATGTGCGGCCGCGCTGGGGTGCAGATCATAGCCGGGACGGATGGTGTAGGGGAGGGGAAGTTGCTTCCCGGCTTCGGCCTCCTGTACGAGCTCGAATTGCTGGCGCAAGCAGGGCTGACTCCGATTCAGGTGATCCAGGCGGCGACGATCAACGCGGCGCGGGCGCTGAGGAAGGACGCAGAGCTCGGGAGCGTCGAGGCAGGCAAGCTTGCGGATCTGGTGATCCTGAGCTCCAGCCCGCTCGTCGATATTCGCAATACATCGAAAATAGACGGGGTCATGACAGGGGGGCGCCTGCTGGACAGGAACGATCTCGATACAATGCTCGCGCAAGCAGAGACCGCAGCGAAGAAGAACTGACTTGCCCCTCACGGATATATTCAGGGTAGGATTCTCCCAACTCGGAGATCCTTCCATGGATGACAGCGCGCCTCCGCGCCCTTCCGCAGCTCCCGGCGAGCCGGGAGACGTGACCACGCTCCTCGGCCGGGCGCGGGCCGGCGATGGCGCGGCGTCGGACGAGATCTTCGCCCAGCTTTACCAGCAGCTCCACGGCCTGGCGCGCGCGCAGCTCGCGTCCCGGGGGGCGGCCCGGAGCGACGCTGGACACCACCTCGCTCGTCCATGAGGCCTACCTGCGCCTGGCGAGCCCCGAGGCGCTCAGCGCCGAGAACCGGGCGCATTTCTTCAACCTCGCGGCGCGGGTGATGCGGCACGTCATCGTCGACTTCGCCCGCCGGCGAGACGCCGAGAAGCGCGGCGGTGGCGCGGTGAAGGTCGGCCTCGACGAGGTCGGAGAGTTGGCCTGGCAGGAGGCGGAGCTCCCGGCCGATTTGCTGGCCCTCGACGGGGCTCTCTCCGAGCTGGAGCGCAGCAGCGCCGACCTCGCCCGCTTGGTGGAGCTCCGCTTCTTCGCCGGCCTCCCCCTCGAAGAGATCAGCGGCCTCCTCGGCCGCAGCGAACGCTCCCTCAAGCGCGACTGGCGCCGCGCCCGCGCGTTCCTCCTGGCCCGGCTCGGAGGCGCCGCCCTGCCTGCCCTCGACTGAACCGCCGTTGGCCCCGTTTTTCTCTCCCCCGCGCATCCCTCGGTGAAGGCCAAAAAAGCGTCGCCCCGGGATGATCCGGGGCAGATCCACCTTGAGGAGCGGAGGAGAGGACCATGAAGAATCAACACAACAACCGGGTGCGGCGGGCGGGATGGTGGCTGGTGCTCGCCTGCCTCGCGAGCGCTACGGCGTTCGCCGCCGAGCCGAGGTATGAGGTGCGCCTGCTCGGAAACACCTTCACGCCAAAGGCCGGCGTATCGGCTGGCGCGGTGAAACAACTCTCGGACCGGGCTGGCTCCTTGCAGAAGAAAGGCCGCGGCTCGGTGCACGCCCTGGTGCAGCTCTACCAGGTGCCCGACGACAGCGAAAGGGCCGATCTCTTGCGCTCCGGGCTCGATCTCGGCGCCTTCGTCCCCGGCAATGCCTGGATCGCCGCGATTCCCGCCGGGCTGGTGAAGGCCTCTGTGAGCCGGCCAGAGATCCGCTGGATGACGCCCTGGACGGCGGACCGCAAGCTGCATCCGCGGCTGCGCGCAGGCAAGGTTGGAAAATCGGCGCGCCATCCCGAGCATCCGGATTGGATCATGACCATGGTGCTCCTGCATCACGATGTGGACCTCTCACGCGGCGCCGGGTTGGCCGAAGCGGTCGGCGGCGTCGCCATGAATCCGGTCGAAGGGATTCACGGCTTGACGATCTGGCTGCCGGAGAGCAAGCTGGCGGCGCTCGCGGACGAGGAGGAGGTCCTTTGGATCGAGGAGGGACCGCTCCCTCTCTCGCCGGGCAACAATGGCGCCCGCAGCCAGATGAAGGCCGACGCGATGGCGGTTTCCCCGTACGACCTCGGCGGCAAAGGGGTGAAGCTCTTCATTTATGACGGCGGACGGGCGCGGCCGACCCATGAGACGTTCGATCCCGGCGACGGCAGCGGCTCCCGGTTGACCACGATCGACACCGCGCTCTTCGACGATCACGCGACCCACGTCGCCGGCACCGCGGCGGAGACGGAGCGCCTCCACCGACGATCGCGGGCGCGGCGTGGCGACCGACGCCACCATCTTCTCCGCCGGCTACGAGCGGACTCGGCGGCACCATGCTGTTCTGGGACAACGCCGGCGACATCGAGGCCGACTACGCCCTGGCCCGCAGACACTCACGACGCCGACCTCGGCACCAACTCGATCGGCAGCAACACCGCCAGCAACGGCTACGCCTGCGCCCGTGAGGGCGACTACGGAACGCGTCCGAACCTGCTCGACGGCATCGTGCGCGGCGACAACGCCATGGTCGGCAGCCCGATGATCATGACCTGGGCCAACGGCAACGAGGGGACGGCGGCACCATGTTCGCCGGCCGGTGCGGCGCCGAACTTCACACGACCACCGCGCCGCCCTCCTGCGCCAAGAACCCGATCCACATCGGCGCGCGTCAACTCCGACGGCGCGGCGATGACCGGCCTTCAGCAGCTGGGGTCCGTGCGACGACGGCCGCCTGAAGCCGGTGGTCGCCGGCCCGGCTGCGAGACCGGCCGGGTGAGCGGCGAGGCCGCCATCTCTCCTCGAAGGGCACCGCCAGCACCTCCTACGGCCTCTACTGCGGCACCTCGATGGCCACCCCGGCGCGGCCGGCGCTGGTCGCCTTGCTGATCGAGGACTGGCGCGCCCACGGGCCACGGCGGCGCTTCGACGCGAACGGCCGGCCGCGGCCCGCCTGGTCAAGGCGATGCTGGTCCACACCGCCCGCGACCTCGGGCGTCGACTGGCCCGGACTACCGGTACGGCTACGGCGTGGTCGACGCCAAGGCGCTGATCGACCTCCTGCGCGCCGGCACCGGCACGCTCGGCGGGCCGGCCCCAGCAACTGGGGCACCGACTCGATCACCAACGCCGCGTCACTGACTACTTCACTATCGACCGTGCCGGCCGGCACCGGCGAGCTCAAGGCCACGCTGGCCTGGGACGACGCCGCGGCCGCGGCCTTCGCCGCCAACGCCCTGGTCAACAACCTCGACCTCGAGCTGGTCGCGCCGGACAGCACCATGCACCGGCCGTGGATCCTCGCCCGGCCAACCCCAGTTGCCGGCGACCACCGGCGTCAACGCCGTCGACAACCAGGAGCAGGTGCTGGTGAAGAACCCGACGCCGGCATCTGGACGGTGCGGGTGCTCGGCGCCAACGTAGCAGCGGGACCCAAGCCTACGGCCTGGTCTACACGGCGATGCCGCAGCAGTGGGAGGATCGGCCTGCACGACCACCGCCTCCGGCTTCGAGACCGACAACGACGGCTGGACGCTGACCGGCGCCACGCGCGTGGCCGCTCCGGCCCCCGGCCACGGCGCTTTCTCGATCAAATTCGGCGGCGCCGTCAACACCACCCACGAGATGCAAAAGACCGTCGCGCTGCCCCTGAACGCCAAGGCGACGTGGACCTTCTGGTGGTACATGACCACCAACGAGGGAGAGGACGGCTGGGGCTACGACCAGTTCTACGCCGAGGTCCGCAACTCGTCCAACGCCGTGCTCGCCGTGGTCAACTACAGCAACGACGGCGACCTGCAGAGCACCTGGCTGCCGCAGCGGAACATCGATCTCACCCCCTGGGCCGGCCAGACGGTGAAGCTGGTCTTCCACGGCAGCTCGGACCAGCTCTTGCCGACCACCTTCTGGATCGACGACGTGAAGGTGACGACCTGCCCGGCGGGCTCCGAGCAGATCCGCCTCTCGTTCGAATCGGGGGCTGTCCAGGACGGTTTCGTGATGGAATCCACCGAGACGAGCAACGTGGGAGGCACCGCATACTCCAACAATCCGCCGATCTTCGGCCTGCCGGCCTCGTTCGTCGTCGGTGACAGCAGCAGCGACCAGCAGTTCAAAGGTTTCGTTTCTTTCGACACCTCGGCGATCCCCGATAGCGCAACCGTCGTCTGGGCTCGGCTGAGGATCCGGCGCACCACGTCGGAGGGCGTCAATCCCTTCACCACCCACGGCGCCTGCCGGGTGGACATCAAGACGGCAGCCTTCAACAACAACATCAGCCTCGAACCGGCGGACTTCCAGGCCCTCGCGACCGCCGACCTTGTCTCGGTTTGCAGCGATCCGCTCATCAGCGGCGGCTGGGCGTACGCCACGCTCAACAGCGCCGGCCTGGCGGCGATCAGCAAGACCGGCTATACCCAACTACGGATCGGCTTCTTCCAGGGCGACGACGACGATCTGACGGCGGACGTGATCCGCTTCTCGGCCGGAGAGGAGGCCGTCAGCGGGTACAGGCCGCAGTTGGAGATCCTTTACTTGCCGTAGGGGAATTCTTCGTAAACTGAAGCCGGCCATCGTGCCCTCTGCGACCTCACCCCCGGCCCCTCCTAAAGGAGAGGGGAGACAGGCCGCTTCTTAAGCCCCTCTCCTTTAGGAGAGGGGTCCTCTGGGGTGAGGTCGCACGGCAAGGAGACCCAAATCCCTTGAGCGCCGCCTGGGAGCAGCATTTCGACGAGCTGGCCGAGCTCGGTGAGGCCGAGCGGGTCCGCCGCCTGACAGATCTCGCGGGCCAGGATCCGGACCTCGCGCGCTTCCTGGAGGAGCTTCTCGCCGCCGATGCCGGAGAGCACGGCGAGCTGCCCGAAACCCTGGCCGAAAAAGCTCCGGCGCTGGCCGCCCGGGCGCTCAGCGCGGCGGGGGCGGAGCCCAAGACAACCGGGCCGGCGAGCGGATCGGCAACTACCGTCTGCTCTCCCTCCTCGGCCGCGGCGGCATGGGCGAGGTCTGGCTCGCCGAGCGGGCCGACGGCGAGTTCGACAGCCGCGTCGCCCTCAAGCTGGTGCGGGCCGAGTTGGAATCGGAAGCGATTCTCTCGGGCTTTCTGCGGGAACGCCGCATCCTGGCGCGCCTCGCCCACCCCGGAATCGCCCGCCTCCTCGACGGCGGCCGGAGCCGCACCGGCGAGCCCTACTTCGTCCTCGAACATGTGGATGGCACGCCGATCACCGAGTGGTGCATCGACCGCGGCCTCTCGCTGGATGAGCGGCTGCGTTTGATGATCGAAGTCTGCGAGGCGGTCGATCACGCCCACCGGAGCCTGGTGGTACACCGGGACCTCAAGCCCTCGAACGTCCTCGTCGACAGCTCCGGACGCCCCAAACTCCTCGATTTCGGCATCGCCAAGCTCCTGTCGCCGGAGCCCGGGGACGCCAACCTGCTGGAGAGCGCCGCGAGTCGCCTCGGCGGCGCGCGAGCCTTCACTCCGGGCTATGCCTCTCCCGAGCAGATCCGCGGCGAGCCGGTCACCACGGCCACGGACATCTATGCGCTGGGCGTGCTGCTCTATGAGCTGCTGACCGGAGAAAAACCTTTTCCACGCGCCTCCCGGTCGCTGCCGGGCTTGATGAAGGAAATCTCCACCGAGACCCTGGAGGCTCCCTCGGAACGGCTGCGGCGGCCGAAGACCGGAGATCCGGCCGGGGTTGAGCGGCCCGGGGGCGGCCGGCGCGGCTGAGCAAGGACCTCGACGCGATCACCGCCAAGGCCCTCGCCCGCGAGCCCGAGCAGCGCTATCCGAGCGCGGCGGCGCTCGCCGAAGACCTGCGGCGCGTCCTCGACCACCGGCCCGTGCGGGCGCGGCCGGCCACCGCGAGGTACCGCGCCGGCCGCTTCGTGGTGCGCCACCGGCTGGCGGCCCTCGCGGCAGCGCTCGCCGTGGTCTCGCTCCTGGGGGGCCTCACCGCCGCTCTCTGGCAGGCGCGCGTGGCGCAGGTCGAAGCCCAGCGGGCCGAGCGGGCACGCGGCTTCCTGGTGGAGATGTTCGAGTCCCTGGACCCCGTGCAGGCCCGCAGCCAGGCCGTGACGCCCGCCAAGCTGCTCGCCGCCGGCGTCCGCCGCGCCGACCGAGAGCTGGAGGACGAGCCGGCGTTCCAGGCCGAGATGCTCGACCTGCTAGCCAGCCTCCACCGCAAGCTTGGCCTGCTGCCCGAGGGGCGCGTCCTCGCCGAGCGTTCGCTGACCCTGCGCCGCCGGCTGTTCGGTGAGTCGTCCGCCGAGGCGGCGCAGAGCCTCGTCACGCTCGGCTGGATCCGGCTCAACCAGGGTGAGCCCGTGGCGGCCCGCGCCCTGCTCGAACGCGCCGTCGCCGACCTCGAACGCACCGAGGGCCGCGACAGCCTGGTTGTCGCCGACGCCCGCGAGCCGCTGCTGGAGGCCATGTTCTTCAGCGGGGACGGGGAGGCGATCCTGCCGCTTCTCGAGCACCGGCTGGCGACCTACCGCCGCATCCTCGGCGACGCCCACGAGAAGACCGGCATGGCCTGGAGCGACCGCGGCGTGCTGCTGGACCAGCTCGGCCGCATGAGCGAAGCCGAGGCGGACTACCGCAAAGCCCTCGCTGTGCTCCAGGCCCGCCTGCCGGCCGACGATCCCCGGCTGGCCTACCCCCACCACAACCTCGGCAGCCTGCTGCTCGGCCGCGGGCGCACGGACGAGGCCGAGCGGGAGCTGAGGACGGCCTATGAGTTACGGCGGCGCGCCCTTGGTGATCGCCATCCCGAAACCGCGATGAACCTGCTGCTCCTTTCCAAGGCGCTGGTCGATAAAAGACAGTACAAGGAGGCGGAGGCCGCCGCCCGCAAGGTCGGCGAGATCCTTACGGACAAGGACCGTTTCGGGGCCGGCAACTCTCGGATCACCCTCGCCCAGATCCTGCTCTACCAGGAGCGCCACGCCGAAGCCATCGCCATGTTCGATCGGGGTATCGCCGAGTTGGAACCGCTCGTGGGCCCCCGCCACTCCCTCATTCTCGGCGCGCGTGCCTTTCGCGCTGAGACCTTGCTCGCCATGGGCCGCAGAAAGGAGGGCCTCGCCGGGTGGCGGAGCGTCATCGACGCTCTTCGAGACGCTCGGCGAGGCCGGCGACGAGCTGCGCGCAGAGCTGCTCTTCAAGCTTGCCACCGAGATTCGCGAAGATGGAGGGGCCGCCGAGGCCCTCGCGATGCACCGGCAAAGCCGGCAGCTCGTCGTGCGGAGCTACGGGGAAGAGCACTACCGGGTCGCCCTGATCGACTTCCAGATTGCCATCGACATCCTCCGCGATCCGGCCTCGGGAGATGAGACGACACGCCGGGCCAAGACCGTGGCCCTGGTTACCCAGGCCCGCGACCGGCTGCGCCGCGTCGACCCGACCAATACCGGCCTGGCCTATATCGAGCACCGGCTCGCCGAAATCCAGCAGCAAAAAGAATGAGGCCGGCCCGCCATCAAAGCGAACCGGCCTCTTTCAGGATCAGATCCAGAGCTTACAGCTTGACGACGTTCTCGGCCGCCGGGCCCTTCTGGCCCTGGACGATGTCGAACTCGACGCGCTCGCCCTCGGCCAGGTTCTTGATTCCCTCGCCGCGGATCGCCGAGTGATGGACGAAGCAGTCCTTCTCTCCATCCTCCGGAGTGATGAACCCAAAGCCCTTCGACTCGTTGAACCACTTGACAGTACCTTTAGTACGCATCTTTCACCTGCTCCTTGTAGTCTGAGCCGGTGAAAACCGTACCCATCTACTTTTGTAATCGTGAGACGACCCTCACGGGGGTGCTATACCGAGTGAACCGAACTTTCAGTTCGCGGCATCAGTGTAACAGGCTGGTGGGATCTCCTATTCCCGAGGTTGAACGGCGCCTCAAAAAACCCTCAGCACCCCGGCCTCCCGGCACCCTTTATCTGCCCTATATCTTCTTCGCAGATACGAGAGTTGCCTTCGTTGACCGTAACCGGCAAACGGGGTACGCTCTTCCGAGAACCTGGAGGATTTCGAGCATGGGTGCGTTTGCTGCTCTCAGCGAGTCAGAGCGTCACGACAATCGAAAAATCCCTGTGGCCGGGTGGAGAAGGCGTAGTGGAGGTATTCCTGAAGGGATTGGGCTAGGAGTTCGAGATCCGCCTGTGCTTCAATACAGGGTATCATGAGAAACCGAATCGCTACCGCGCTCTGCCTTACCGTCCTTGGGCTCTTCCTGTGCCTGCCGGCCGCCGTGGCGCAACTGCCCGCCTCCGCAGGCGCGCCGAAAGTCGGCGAGAAGGCTCCCGACTTCACCCTGGAGGATTCCCAGGGCAAGCCGGTGCAGCTCTCCAGCCTCCTGAAGTCGAAGCCTGAAGGCGCCGGCTCTTCCTCCTGGGTGGTGCTCATCTTCTATCGCGGCTACTGGTGACTGTTCTGCAACTCCGAGTTGCGGAGCTTCCAGCAGCAGCTTCCCGAGTTCACGAAGCGCGGCATCAAGGTGGTCGCCATCAGCGTGGACCCGCCGGCCACCACCCGCCAGCACCTCACCAAGACCGGCTGGACCTACACCTTCCTCAGCGACCCTGAGGCAAAGGTTCTCAAACAGTACGACCTCGTCCACTCCATCGGGGAGAACCAGGTGATCGCCCGGCCCGCGGAGTTCCTGGTCGACCCCACCGGCACGGTGCGTTGGCGGGACCTGACGGAGGACTTGCGGGTCCGCATCCGCCCGGAGACGGTGCTGGAGGTCTTCGACCACCTTGCCGGTGGGGCTCCCGCGCCCTGACCGGGCGGCCGAGCCCCCTCCCAAGGGCCCACCCGGCGCAAACGACGCTTGCGCCGAGGGTCCCTTCTGTGCTGCAATCCGCAGTGCAATGACACGCGAGGACTTTGAGCAACTCAAGCGAAGGCTGGACGATCAGCTCGAAGCCGGCATCGCGCTGCTGCGGGAGTCCCACCGTTCCCAGGTGCGGGCCCTGGAGTTGCTCCGGCTGGCCTCGGACGATGGTCCGCTCCCCCTGGAATCCAGCCAGTCGGCCGCTCCGGCCATGGCGATCTCCGCTCCCGCCGAGAAGAGCACCCGGGAGTTGCCGCCGCCCGATCCCGCCGAGGGGGTAGGGATGCGGGAGTGGAAGGTGCGCAAGGCCCTCGAAGCCTACGCGCGCGGCGAAGGCTCGCTCGCCCAGGCAGCTCAACAGGCCGGCGTTCCTCTCCACGAGATGATCCCGCTCGCCTACGCGCACGGTTTCACCCCCAAAGTGGAGACCATGGAAACCAGCCACTCCGGACGGTAGCCGAAGGCTCCCGGTTCGTCCCTGGGACCCCGGACCGACTATGGTACAGTACCCACCGCCCAGGCGCTGGAACCCAACCCGCGTCTGTCGTTCCTTCAACGTCCCCATCGTCTAGTGGACTAGGACTCTGCCCTTTCAAGGCAGCAACACGGGTTCGAATCCCGTTGGGGATACCAATAGAATCAACGACTTACGTCTCTAGCACGAGCCGTCAAAGCCCGGCGCACCGAATACGCACCAAATACCGTGTGCGT
The DNA here is from genome assembly GCA_963741305.1 of uncultured Holophagales bacterium. Lineage (GTDB taxonomy): Bacteria > Acidobacteriota > Thermoanaerobaculia > Multivoradales > UBA5704 > DATMER01. The sequence continues at coordinate 92,844 of CAVUHL010000002.1, forward strand.
GCGAGCCCGCGTCCAAGGCCTTGGGGCTCAATGGGGCTCCACCGGTTGGTGGCAGCGGCGCGTAAGTTCATTCAGGTAAGCCAGCGGAGGAGTTGGGGGTAGTCCAGGCGGTCCGCCCGGGAATTGGCCCTGGGCGGTCGGGAGAGCAACCCCTCTTCCCCGCGGATGAAGGACGAGCGCGGGTAAGTCGGCGGACAGCGAGTCCCAGTCCGGTCAAAACGAGCCTCCAACCAACGGCGTAAACTACGTAACCGCAGAGGTTTACGGGTAATATCTACTACCTCTGCCGTTGGCTTTTTGGACAAAGTTGAGGCTCATTATCCCCCAAATGTCCCCCGATTGTCCCCCGATCATTAGGCGTTAGGGCGCGTCACCTGCCGGACCGCTCTCATGGCCTGCTCGAGCTGCTCAATCGGCTCTCCGTCTCGATCTGGCGCTTCTCGACGCGGCGGATCGCCTCCCAGAGCGACTCGATCACCTCGTCGGAAGGCCCCCGAGCTGCCATGGGCTGCGGCGCAACGGCACCCAAGGCGCCCGCCAGATCCGCCACGGTGGCCCCGTAACCCCTAAGCACTTGGCCGAGGTTCCCTAGTGTGGGGCGGGTGCTCTCGTTCTCCCAGCGCGACAGTTGCCCCTTGTCCATCGTCAGGGCCTTGGCCGCTTCGGTCTGCGTGAAGAAGCCGGCCCGCTCTCGCAGACGAGCCAGCGCCTTGACTGCTTGCGACACTGCCGATCCACCAAACAAGTAACTGAACGCCGGCAGAATGTCTCAATCCCCCGAAGGGTCCTGACTGCTTTGCGACTCAGCAAACAGAACGAGACGCTTCTCACCGAGAATCAGATGTCTCAATCCCCCGAAGGGTCCTGACTGCTTTGCGACGTCCGAATGACCGGCGCAAACACCGGTTCGGCTGGTATGTCTCAATCCCCCGAAGGGTCCTGACTGCTTTGCGGCTGAAGAGAAACAGAGTGTCTCTGCTGCTCGCAATCGTGTCTCAATCCCCCGAAGGGTCCTGACTGCTTTGCGACAGCACGAGACCCAGGAGGCATGGCGAGCCGGAGCGAAACGTCTCAATCCCCCGAAGGGTCCTGACAGCTTTGCGACCTCTTCCTAAAGAGGTTTGAGGCGGCGTCAAAACGGTTGTCTCAATCCCCCGAAGGGTCCTGACTGCTTTGCGACGCAGACAATCCACTCGGTCATACCTGGCATATACCGAGGTCTCAATCCCCCGAAGGGTCCTGACTGCTTTGCGACGGCAAGACGACCTGATGTCCGCCGCCGCGGCTCCCGGTCTCAATCCCCCGAAGGGTCCTGACTGCTTTGCGACGAGGAAAACCATGAATAGTATTGGCGGTAAAATCGATATGTCTCAATCCCCCGAAGGGTCCTGACTGCTTTGCGACGTTATTCCTTCCGGCGCGCAAACTACTCCGGACCTTCCAAGTCTCAATCCCCCGAAGGGTCCTGACTGCTTTGCGACCGGGATCGCCACTTCGCTCATCTATGACTGCCCCAAGATGTCTCAATCCCCCGAAGGGTCCTGACTGCTTTGCGACCAAACTCTTTAAGGCACGTTCCCACGGAGTTCCTCGAGTCTCAATCCCCCGAAGGGTCCTGACTGCTTTGCGACCTTCCAAAAGGAGCAGCGCTACGAGGAGAAGCGGGAAGCTGTCTCAATCCCCCGAAGGGTCCTGACTGCTTTGCGACCCAGGAGCCCGCGCCCGGTTGGGGGAGGCCGTTGAGGTCTCAATCCCCCGAAGGGTCCTGACTGCTTTGCGACGCGAGAGGCCCTTCCGGCCTGAGAGGGCCAGCCGCTTCGTCTCAATCCCCCGAAGGGTCCTGACTGCTTTGCGACAAATAACAACGGCTTCCCTGAGAGTAGTATGGTGGGAATTGTCTCAATCCCCCGAAGGGTCCTGACTGCTTTGCGACGGCGGCCGTACAGGCCGCCCTTCTATACAACGAGGTCGTGTCTCAATCCCCCGAAGGGTCCTGACTGCTTTGCGACGAGAAGAGAATGAATTCCAGGCAGCCGCTTATGAAGGTCTCAATCCCCCGAAGGGTCCTGACTGCTTTGCGACGCCGAGAAAGGCATGGTTTGACGGGTTGGAAGATGATGTCTCAATCCCCCGAAGGGTCCTGACTGCTTTGCGACCCGTCTCGGTTCTTTGTCTACAATAATCTCAATAAATAAGGTCTCAATCCCCCGAAGGGTCCTGACTGCTTTGCGACCTACACCATCCCAAGGACGGGTAGGCGGGTAGGATGAATGTCTCAATCCCCCGAAGGGTCCTGACTGCTTTGCGACGGCGAGCGGCTCGTCTCCAAAGCGAAGGCAACATTCCAGGGATGTCTCAATCCCCCGAAGGGTCCTGACTGCTTTGCGACCAACTCGGAGCGCCTACCCCAAGGGCCTTACACCAGAGATGTCTCAATCCCCCGAAGGGTCCTGACTGCTTTGCGACATCGACGGCGAGGCCGTAATGGCCCAGGGCCTCGGCCGTCTCAATCCCCCGAAGGGTCCTGACTGCTTTGCGACAAGAGTCCGCCCAGGTGATTGCCAACGAAGCGTTCAATAGTCTCAATCCCCCGAAGGGTCCTGACTGCTTTGCGACGGGGAGCTTCAGCTCCCCGGAGAGGGGCCTGAGATAGTGTCTCAATCCCCCGAAGGGTCCTGACTGCTTTGCGACCAGCCAGCTCGGCCAGGAAGGCGCGGCTCTCCGCAGGTCTCAATCCCCCGAAGGGTCCTGACTGCTTTGCGACTCCTGCCCCTCCAACCCCCTGAAAAGAAAGCACTTAAGACCGCCAATCCGCTAACCTCCCTCCACCTGACTCCCACGACTGCGTTCCGAGGTTTGACCGCTGAGGCATCTGGAACACCTATCTGCCTCATTCTGTTCATCTTAATCCACTTTCCTCCGCTTCCGCTAACCTCCCCCCATTTTTTGCCTCTTGGGAGGTTAGCGGCGTCGCCGATGTAGGTGAAGTAAACTAGTTGTCAAGGAACCCGAGGACTGCGGAAAATGACGAGCTCACGCCCGGTGGCTTCACTTCCTTTAACTTCCTCACTATTACTGACAGAATTTGCTCCTATCCTTCCGCACCCAGTCTTGACGTTTGATTATGCGGCAGACCACCCGCATTAGGGAAGACACCATCCGCGGCAGTTTGGTCAGGGCCGGCCGCTAGCCGCACCAAGCGTAAAACGCCGACGCCTGACCTGTCATCACCATCTCCTTGACGGCATCAACCTGACTCCGAAGCCTCTCCCGCCAGATGGGCGTGCCCGTGCCCTCGCTCTCTGTGCGGAGTTGCTCCTCGTAGAGCGACAGGTAGCGCTTCAACGCCTCAGTGCTCAGTCTGAGCCCGGTCTCCCCGCCTTCGAAGTCCTCCGGCGCCAGTTGACGGAGGTTCAAGAGGCGGAGTGTCAGCCGGTCGATCATCGGCTGGCGAAAAACCTCGACGACATCCAGCGCGAGGGAGCTGCGGCCATAGCGCAGACCGTGCAGAAAGCCTACCGCCGGATCGAATCCCCGCGCTTCCAGCAGGGCCCCGATCTCGTTGCCAAGGAGCACGTAGCCGAGGCTGAGGAGGGAATTCGCCGGGTCTGTCGAGGGATGCTTCTTCCGGCCGGGAAAGGGCACGCTCTTCAGCATCCGGCCGAACTGCCGGTAGTAGACCGCGGCAGCGGCACCTTCCATCCCCTGCGCGACCTCGACAGATTCCGCAGTGGCGACCTTCTCAATCAGCTCCCGAATCCGCGCCGGTGAATCCTCTTCCAAGATCCCCGGATGGTTTCGCTGGTGACGCGCCAGGAGGCGTTGTTGAGCGGTGAGCTTGGCGCTGATGACGCTCCGGCTGAAGGCGAGCCGAAACTCCGGGTCCCGCCAGCGGTCAAACTGTGCGAGACGGAGAAACACGTTCCGGGACTGGCCGGCCACCAACGAACCCCGCAGCCGGCCCCGCGAGGTCAGGAAGGAAACATCGATCCCCTGATCCAGAAGAAGCGCCAAAGCCTGGCTCGAAGAATTGGACCGAGCCCAGCACGACGAGCCGTTCCAGATCGAAGAGCCGGAGGTCGCCGGCCTTCGTGTCTCCCTGCCAGATCTCCAACCGCTCTCCCTTGCGGCGGACCTGGGTGCCCGGTGTCATCAGGTAAACTACGCTCACTGCTCAGACCTCGATCACGAACTCCCAACCCTCCCCCTCACCTCTCCGGACCCGCCGAAGAACTCCGAGCGAAAGCTGCAAGGTCTCGCATTTCTCGTTGTCAAAGAGAGTTGCCAGCTCGGATTGGAGCCGTTCGAGGGCCGCTTCGATGCCTCGCCGGTGGCGCTTGAGCTCCGCGATCTTGCCGACCTTCTCCTCCGCCGCTCGCCGTTGAGTGTCCGCCTCGGAGGCGGCTTCATCCCGGCTTGCCGCCGGGCGCGCGGGTGACGCGCGAAACACCGGCACTTCGGAGACTCGCAGGGCGTAGAGTACCGGCGTCGGATACGCCCGGCCTCTGAGATCGAACTGGCACTTGCAGGTGCCCACCGCCGCCGCTTCCGGATGAAGCTCGCGGAGCTTCGGGCAGGAGATTGGCCACGGTGGCAAGCGCTCGATCTGCCGGCCCGTGACCTCGGCCCGGTAGTTGTAAGTGTGCGAGATAATGGCGTGCAAGGCGCTTCGACCTTCCTCCCCCAGATGTCCCAGTGCGCAAAGGAGCGACCATCGTTCGCGATGATTGAGATAGGAGGTCTGACGCGACTTCTTCGCAAGGTAGCCGAGGACATGGCACCCCTCGAGCACCTTCTGTGCCCGCGGACCGATCGAGTCAGCCGCCTTCTGCTGCGCCGATTCGGTCCCTGGTCCCGGTGCGGCGGCACAGATCGTGGCGGCCGAGACCCGCGGCAGCGACCTGATGGTCTCCACAGGATCTGAAAGCTCCTGGCCCAGCTCGTCGAGCAACGCACAGCGCCGGCCCGTCCGCGAATGGACTCCCAGCGGCAGCTTGACCAGAGGTCCGATCATGTCGGGCCGAAGCCGGTCCCGATTGGGAAACTCTTCGATTCGGACTCCTTCGGGCAGCGGACCGATCGCCTGCACGACATCCAGCAGCCAACGCCGGAGTTGATGGCACGGCACCGGCTCCTCCAAGCGCAGCCAGAGGTGATAGCCCTTGTGGCCGCTGAGCTCGAGGAGCGTCGAGCCGCCGCGCCGCGAGATCTCGCCCCGAAGCTTGAGAGCCGCCGCCAGCGCACGCCCAAGGAGAGAGCCCACTTCCGTAGGGCGCTCATCGATCACTCGTTTCTCCAGGTCTACGTCCAGGACGCCCAATAGAGCGGTGTCTCCAGTGCGAACCAGGGGCAGCGCCAAGGTCTTCTCTCCCCGCAGATGCGCCCTCCAGTCTTTCTCGTCCATGGGCCGATGGACTGGCACGAAAGCGCGATGGCCCGAACGGTCCACCGTCTCCACAGCGTGGACACCCTCTCGGCCTTGAAACCAGTCCTGCAACAGCCGAACATCCGACTCCGAGATCGTCTCGCCGCCTGCGGCCGAAGCGGGCTCCGGCTCGGCGACATACCCCGGACGCACTGCGGCCAAGCGGCTGGCGAGATCGTACCTGCCGAGCTCCGCCACCGCTTCGCTCAAGGCTACGAGCCGCTCGGTCTGCGAGCCTACGAGCCGCCGCGCCACTGCTCCCAACTCTTCGGGCCCCACTCTCAGCAGGCGCGACCAGCCCTCCGTCTCCGCCTGATGGCTCCGCGAGCCGCCACAGACCGCCGCCAACTCGAGCCAGCTTTGCTCCTCACACCCGCAGGCGCTCCAGGCCTCCGCCAGCGCGAATCCAAGCGTGGAAGCAACAGGACTCGAAATTTTCCACCGTGCGTCCGCCAGACGCTGAGCTACCTCTCGGGAAGCCGTCTCATCTCCGGAGCGTAACAAGGCGAGAATTCCAACCGGTGAACCCATCCAGCACTCCGGGTGCCGGCCGAAGTAGTTCGTCCAACCTCGATACAGGGCATCGATCTCCGCGCCCTCCGGCTCCGCCGAGCCAGCGATCTCCTCCAGCCGAAACCTGAGAGCCTCCACGGCTTTCACAGCAGGCCCCCGCCCTGTCGGCCCGAAGTGATAGCCCAGGAACACGAATCCGTCTTCGGCCCGGCAAATACGGGTCTTCTCTGCGTTCAAGGTCAAACCGAGGGGCGAGAGGAGCGCAACGATTTGCTCGTGCGCCGCCCGCACCTCGTCCTCGCGAGCGGCGAGAACCAGGAGGTCGTCACAATAGCGGACATACCTCTCGTGCTCCTTCTCGATGCTGGCGTCCAGCTCCCTGAGATACAGGTTTCCGAGGAGGGGAGAGAGCGGCGATCCCTGGGCAATGCCGGTGATCATTTCGCTCACTTGATCGTGATCGAAGATGCGGCACCGCAGCACGCGATCCAAGAAGGTAAGCCCTTCCGGGTCAGTGAAGGGCTTCAGCTGGCGCCGGAGCACCTCCGGCTGAATCGTGTCGAAAAAGCTCTTGACGTCCGCCCGCAACACCCAGGCTGCGCCCTGCTCCACCCAGCGGCCCACGTCATCCGCCGCCGCCCGCGCCGACGAACCCTTGCGGAACGCTCGGCAGGCGGCCGAGAGAGTGGGCTCCACCCTGGGCGACAAAAGGTCCGTGATCGCCCTCAGCACCACCCGGTCGCGCACCGCAGGCACCACCAACGCCCGCTCCGAAGCAGCCAGGAAGGCCGGCCGAATCCGCAACACCGGAAGGGACCGATAGCTCCCGGAGCCGATCTCCTGCGTGAGCTGCTCCAACTCGCCCTCGAGCCGGGAACCGAAAGCTTCCACCGATACCCGATCGATCCCTGCCACTCCCCGCTTGGCTGCAACGCTCTCCCAGGCACGGCGTAACGTAGTGAGCGCAACGAGATCTTGCAGGAATCCCATCACCGATCCTCCTCACAAAATGCGAACGGGTTCCTGATCAGAGAGCATGCTCCGCCCATAGACATCGACCCGGACCGCGCAGGAGGCGCACAGGTAGTACACCCGGAGGCTGTCGGTCTCCGAGTCGATATGCCGGAGGGCCCGCTGGATCGACTTCTCCAAGACCTCGGGCGGCAGGTGCCCCTCGAAAACGCTCCGTTGGACGCGGGTGAGCACCATCTCCAGAAGATCGGCGACCTTCTGCCGGCCTCGATCGCTGGAGATGTCGTAGGTCACCAACACTTTCATGGCTCGCCTGTCTCCTCCGGAGTCCTGTGTTTGCCGAAAAGACGCCGTTCTTCCGGACACACGACAAGCTTACACGCATACCTGGGTCATTTCAAGACGGTATCTGCAGGAGCGGTAGCCTTCGAGAAGGCAGGCTCCTCTTGGCCGGCGTGCAGCCAAGAGGTCTCAATCCCCCGAAGGGGCATGTGCCTATTGATGAATGAGCCAACGACTTGCCTCAATCCCCCGAAGGGGCGCGACCTTGCTCTGACCAACACGTAAGTTGACTTAAGCCCGGTCTCAATCCCCCGAAGAGTCCTGACTGCTTTGCGACCCGCCGGCACGACTGCAGCTGCCCGTACTTCAACGTGTCTCAATCCCCCGAAGGGGAATGAGATGTCCGGATTGCATACATGTCTCAATCCCCCGAAGGGTCCTGCCAGCTTTGCGAGAAGCGCCCAGGCCAGAACCATACGGATGGAGCTGCAGGAAAGTCTCAATCCCCCGAAGGGTCCTGCCAGCTTTGCGAGAAGGACTGCGGTAGCGGCTGGCATTAAGCCGCAATCGTCTCAATCCCCCGAAGGGTCCTGCCAGCTTTGCGAGTGTACGTTGGCGGCACCCGCTTACGCAGCGAAGTAGGAATGTCTCAATCCCCCGAAGGGCTGCCAGCTTTGCGAGGCGAGTGACTGACCTTGAGGGACAACGGCGGGGCTACCAGTCTCAATCCCCCGAAGGGTCCTGCCAGCTTTGCGAGGATACGACTCCTTGTGACAAGCACAGGATCCCTGGAAGGTCTCAATCCCCCGAAGGGTCCTGCCAGCTTTGCGAGTACCTCATGCAACACGTGCCCTATCGAGTATTGGGATCGTGTCTCAATCCCCCGAAGGGTCCTGCCAGCTTTGCGAGGGTTACAAGCGGCCGGACGGGAGGTGCGACATCATGTCGTCTCAATCCCCCGAAGGGTCCTGCCAGCTTTGCGAGTCAAAAAAGTGGAGTCTGCTGGCAAGATTTGATCAGGATGTCTCAATCCCCCGAAGGGTCCTGCCAGCTTTGCGAGGGCGCTATTCGGACGACCGAACCGGTCGTCGTAGTCGCGGTCTCAATCCCCCGAAGGGTCCTGCCAGCTTTGCGAGAATATCATCGGCACGGGTCAGCCCGTGGCCGATGTATGTATGTCTCAATCCCCCGAAGGGTCCTGCCAGCTTTGCGAGGGCGCTATTCGGACGACCGAACCGGTCGTCGTAGTCGCGGTCTCAATCCCCCGAAGGGTCCTGCCAGCTTTGCGAGAATATCATCGGCACGGGTCAGCCCGTGGCCGATGTATGTATGTCTCAATCCCCCGAAGGGTCCTGCCAGCTTTGCGAGGGGCTGGCGGCTTGTGGGTGAAGCTCCGGTCATGTCTAAGTCTCAATCCCCCGAAGGGTCCTGCCAGCTTTGCGAGTTGCGTTCCTCCGGGGACGCAATAACGTCTTCCCGACAATGTCTCAATCCCCCGAAGGGTCCTGCCAGCTTTGCGAGGAAACCCAAGCCTCAACCGACCACCCCAGTTCCGATTGTCTCAATCCCCCGAAGGGTCCTGCCAGCTTTGCGAGGAAAGCCATACGATCTACCCCCATACTCTGGAAAGGTCATGTCTCAATCCCCCGAAGGGTCCTGCCAGCTTTGCGAGTCTCCAGAGGATGGTCTACACACCGGCACGTCACAACTGAGGTCTCAATCCCCCGAAGGGTCCTGCCAGCTTTGCGAGCAAGAGGGACATCCCGGCTTTCCTGGCCTTCGCCGGAGATGTCTCAATCCCCCGAAGGGTCCTGCCAGCTTTGCGAGCTCACAAGGGAATGCTGCCCCGAGCAGTAACACAAAACGGTCTCAATCCCCCGAAGGGTCCTGCCAGCTTTGCGAGAGGGATCGTCCCTTCGCGCTTTGGCCGAAAACGAAGAAGTCTCAATCCCCCGAAGGGTCCTGCCAGCTTTGCGAGTATTGTCCGTGGCGGCGAGGAGAAAGGGGGAGCGGTAATGTCTCAATCCCCCGAAGGGTCCTGCCAGCTTTGCGAGTCTCGCGATTCGCAGTAGTGGTGGTTGTGAATTTGTTCAGTCTCAATCCCCCGAAGGGTCCTGCCAGCTTTGCGAGTGCCAGATGGAGAGGTGTATAGATTTTACCATCTGCCAAGTCTCAATCCCCCGAAGGGTCCTGCCAGCTTTGCGAGGCCGCCATCGCCGAAAAACTGACAGGCATGTTGCAGATGTCTCAATCCCCCGAAGGGTCCTGCCAGCTTTGCGAGGTCAGCAAGGCGATCGACCTGGTGGTCGAGAAAAAAAGTCTCAATCCCCCGAAGGGTCCTGCCAGCTTTGCGAGCTCTCGTAGAGTTCGGGGAAGTGCCAGGCTGCCCCAATCGTCTCAATCCCCCGAAGGGTCCTGCCAGCTTTGCGAGTCCTCCGGGAGGGGGCTTTGGCGAGGCACCGGTCAATGAGGTCTCAATCCCCCGAAGGGTCCTGCCAGCTTTGCGAGAACCAGCTGCTGGAAGGCGCGAATGCCATCCTCGAGACGAAGTCTCAATCCCCCGAAGGGTCCTGCCAGCTTTGCGAGGTACGTCCAAACGCCTTGGCCATCTTGGTCGAGGAGATGTCTCAATCCCCCGAAGGGTCCTGCCAGCTTTGCGAGTTAATTTCTAGGGCCGCCGGTAGGCGGCCTCCTTGCCCGGGTCTCAATCCCCCGAAGGGTCCTGCCAGCTTTGCGAGCGCCGCAGCCCGTGAAGGTCGAGGGGTTCGTCAAGATGTCTCAATCCCCCGAAGGGTCCTGCCAGCTTTGCGAGGCTGCGCAGGGGTCGAGAGATTCCGAACTATCTATCCAGTGTCTCAATCCCCCGAAGGGTCCTGCCAGCTTTGCGAGGCGGCTGAATTAGAGGGAAAAACCATCACAGAATTCATGTCTCAATTCCCCGAAGGGTCCTGCCAGCTTTGCGAGGTTCATGGCCTTGGTGAGCATGCTCATGATGTTTACAATGTCTCAATCCCCCGAAGGGTCCTGCCAGCTTTGCGAGCTGAACAGCGGCACGGCCCTCGCCAACAACTCCCTCAGTCTCAATCCCCCGAAGGGTCCTGCCAGCTTTGCGAGGGGAGAGATACCATGGCACACGTGGGCTTGGAACACGATGTCTCAATCCCCCGAAGGGTCCTGCCAGCTTTGCGAGGACTCCGGCGACCGCGCTGGGCAAGCTGGACAAGAAGATGTCTCAATCCCCCGAAGGGTCCTGCCAGCTTTGCGAGCACGACCGTCAGCGACCCCACGAAAAACGTTTCCCTTGAGTAGTCTCAATCCCCCGAAGGGTCCTGCCAGCTTTGCGAGGAGGCAGCAAGAGAATTCCTCGAACGCCTCAGCAACGAAGTCTCAATCCCCCGAAGGGTCCTGCCAGCTTTGCGAGGCCCATGTCGTAGCCCATCACTTGGGGATTCTCCATGTCTCAATCCCCCGAAGGGTCCTGCCAGCTTTGCGAGCCCTCCGCTGCCTTGACTGAGCAGCATGCCCTCCCGATGTCTCAATCCCCCGAAGGGTCCTGCCAGCTTTGCGAGACCGGTGGAGGCGAAGAAGCCCAAGCCTCAACCCACAATGTCTCAATCCCCCGAAGGGTCCTGCCAGCTTTGCGAGTCCAACCCGAAGGTGCGGAAGATCACTATCCATCTAACTGTCTCAATCCCCCGAAGGGTCCTGCCAGCTTTGCGAGAAGTGAAGATCAAGAAGGGGATAATGACCAGCGTCTGCATGTCTCAATCCCCCGAAGGGTCCTGCCAGCTTTGCGAGGAAGAAGGAGGACCGTTTTGGATAACGAAACCATAATCGTCTCAATCCCCCGAAGGGTCCTGCCAGCTTTGCGAGCGGGATAAGGGCCTCAAGTGGTTCAACGCGTATTATGTCTCAATCCCCCGAAGGGTCCTGCCAGCTTTGCGAGTGACGATGACATCACGGACGGCCTCTACCAGCTACTGGAGGTCTCAATCCCCCGAAGGGTCCTGCCAGCTTTGCGAGAAAAAAGATGCCAAGCTGCAAGAAACCTACAACTCGAATGTCTCAATCCCCCGAAGGGTCCTGCCAGCTTTGCGAGTATACCCTCACCGTCTCCAGCTCCTGCACCTAGTCTCGAATGTCTCAATCCCCCGAAGGGTCCTGCCAGCTTTGCGAGCATGTTCAGCGCACTTCCCTTGGCAAGGTCCACCTTCGAGTCTCAATCCCCCGAAGGGTCCTGCCAGCTTTGCGAGGACAGAAGCTCTGCCTCCATATCCTCGTCTTCCTCAGTGTCTCAATCCCCCGAAGGGTCCTGCCAGCTTTGCGAGTAAAAATAGTGTCCCGGTAGGGGGGTAGATCTGCAAAGTCTCAATCCCCCGAAGGGTCCTGCCAGCTTTGCGAGTCAGTGTTGGCTGTCATCCTACTGGCGTGTATACCAATGTCTCAATCCCCCGAAGGGTCCTGCCAGCTTTGCGAGTGGAGGATCCTTATGGGCAGAAGAGGCTTTAGTAGGAATTGTCTCAATCCCCCGAAGGGTCCTGCCAGCTTTGCGAGGCTGGACGACCTGTAGCCATTCACGAAGGAACATAAAGTCTCAATCCCCCGAAGGGTCCTGCCAGCTTTGCGAGGAAGAGATCGATCTTACGATGTCAGAACTTAATAATGTCTCAATCCCCCGAAGGGTCCTGCCAGCTTTGCGAGACACAGGAGATGACTCTCTCGACGAAACGATCCTTCCAGTCAATGTCTCAATCCCCCGAAGGGTCCTGCCAGCTTTGCGAGCTGCCCCGTCCCACGCTCCAGGAACTGCAAGAAGCCATGTCTCAATCCCCCGAAGGGTCCTGCCAGCTTTGCGAGCCAGAGCAGACAGTCCTCGCACAGTGAGCCTTTCCTTTATGTCTCAATCCCCCGAAGGGTCCTGCCAGCTTTGCGAGATCGGCGGACCCCCGCACTCGGGGAAGTCCGTCCTTATGTCTCAATCCCCCGAAGGGTCCTGCCAGCTTTGCGAGGCGGCGCAGGCTGACGGCTCTGAGCTTGCGTATATCAAGTCTCAATCCCCCGAAGGGTCCTGCCAGCTTTGCGAGTCGACGGCCCGGCGCGTTCGTACGAGACCGACGGCATGTCTCAATCCCCCGAAGGGTCCTGCCAGCTTTGCGAGGAAGATGCGGTAGGCCTCCTTCCGCTGACCTTCGAGGATGTCTCAATCCCCCGAAGGGTCCTGCCAGCTTTGCGAGGTCCTCTTGACCAGCGTGTCCCCAAGCCCCGGATTCAGTCTCAATCCCCCGAAGGGTCCTGCCAGCTTTGCGAGGACGTACAGCGAGGCCGTGCTCAAGGTGCTCGCCACGATGTCTCAATCCCCCGAAGGGTCCTGCCAGCTTTGCGAGGAAGCAGGAGCAGCTTCACCAGCCGACCTTCGCGAAGGTCTCAATCCCCCGAAGGGTCCTGCCAGCTTTGCGAGTTCATCCTCCGCGAGGGGGAGAAAGGGCAAACTATGTGTCTCAATCCCCCGAAGGGTCCTGCCAGCTTTGCGAGAAGACAGGCCCGCTATCCATGCAGGAAGATGGAGTCGTCTCAATCCCCCGAAGGGTCCTGCCAGCTTTGCGAGGACTATCCAGACCCGAGATCTACGCTACGACACTCTCAATGTCTCAATCCCCCGAAGGGTCCTGCCAGCTTTGCGAGGGCTTTTGGGGTCAGTGGGTTCGGCAGTCGTTGGTAAAGTGTCTCAATCCCCCGAAGGGTCCTGCCAGCTTTGCGAGATCAATACGGAAACGAAGCTCCAGCTCGGTTCCTTCAAATGTCTCAATCCCCCGAAGGGTCCTGCCAGCTTTGCGAGCTTTCGGGCTCTGGTCGCCGCGCGGGCGGCGCTCGTGTCTCAATCCCCCGAAGGGTCCTGCCAGCTTTGCGAGCTGCTTGGCAACAACAGCTTCCTGCCACTCGCCAATCGGTCTCAATCCCCCGAAGGGTCCTGACAGCTTTGCGAGGCCGAATCCGTCAGATAAACCACTTCTCGAGGTAGAAGGTCTCAATCCCCCGAAGGGTCCTGCCAGCTTTGCGAGAGTACAGGGAGTTTGATGTTCTGGCAGCCGTAGTGATGTCTCAATCCCCCGAAGGGTCCTGACTGCTTTGCGAGCTACGACGATGTTCAGGAGATGATCGCGCCTTAACGAAAGTCTCAATCCCCCGAAGGGTCCTGCCAGCTTTGCGAGGTTACCGCAATGTCCACAGCTTCACCTTCGCGGTAACCAATGTCTCAATCCCCCGAAGGGTCCTGACTGCTTTGCGAGCCTAGTTGGCTGAACCAATCCTTTTGAGGGATACTTGCTGTCTCAATCCCCCGAAGGGTCCTGACTGCTTTGCGAGCAGCAGAACAATATGCATATCATAGCGATCCGAAGCTCAATGTCTCAATCCCCCGAAGGGTCCTGACTGCTTTGCACCTGCCTCTCTAACCACCTGAAAGGAAAGACTTTAAGGTGGCCATTCCGCTAACCTCGCTTCGCTGGGCTCCCGCGACTGCGTTCCGCCGCTTGGCCACCGGATGCCGCAAGTCTCTATCTGACTTCATTCTACTCATCTTAACCCAATTTCTTCGCTTTCCGCTAACCTCCCCCCGTTTTGGGCCCTTTCGGAGGTTAGCGCCACTCCCCGGTCTGGGAGAAGTAAATCAGTTGTCAAAGAACCCTTGGACTCCAAAGGATCGAAGAGCTTTCCGCCCCACCGGTTTCACTTCGTGGAACTTCCCACCCCTCCTTCCGGCAGACGTGACCTCGATTCTGCCGCACCCCGCGGTGGGGTTCTTGCCCAGGTGCAGGATCTCTCCCGCCCGGAGGATCGGGAAGAACCTGGCCGCTTCGGGTCCGTAGACCAAGCGGCCGATTTGCCGCCGAGCAGCATCTCGGCGCCGGAGCGGGCGGAGTAGTCCTTCACCTCGATCCATTCGGTTTCGTTCACGAGGAGCGGCACCCGGGCGGCCTCGCCTCGACGGTGGGGCGGATGGCGGGATGGAGGATCTCGCTGGAGCTTTCACCGTAGAGGCCCTCGGAAGCGGTCAAGGATGCGGGCAATCAGCAGCGCAAAGGGTACCGGCGCGTTCCGCGGTAGGAGCCGACCTCCTTGGAGGAGCCGCGCCGGACTCAGCAGCCGGATCTCCACCGGCTGGGGAGCGAGAAAGGGCTCCATCCCTAGCCCGAGCCAATCCGGCTCCAGAGTTGGGCTCAGTTGCGTCAAATCGCCGCCACAGAGCCTCTCGCGGCTGCGGTCGGGCCGGATCCGGTCGACGGTCTCGAGGATCCACTCGGTCCGCTCGCTCCCGAGCCCCAAACGGAACGCCTGCGCAAGGCCCGAGAGGACCCAGGGATAGAGGCGCCAGCCCGCTCCCAGGAGGGTGACCTCCAGGATGGCTCTTTCTTCTTCGTTCCCCGAGGTGTACAGCGCGAACGGGGGCCGCGCGCTCCGGCTGGCGGCGAAGAGCACGCCATACGGGCAGCACTCTGCGAGGTGGCAGAGGTCCTGAGGCCTCGGCCGCGGCTCGCTCCCCGCCTCGGCCCCCTGGCACCGCGGCTCTCCGAACGGGCAGAACGTGTCGATGAACGCCTTCCCCAGGACGCGCCGGACCAGGGCGGCCGGGAGAACCGGCTCGGTGTTCCCGCGCCCGGCGGCCGGGCGCACCTGAAGGCGAAGGCGAAGGTAGGGGTGCATTGGCGTTCTCGCCGTTCAGCGCTTAGGCGGCCGCTCGTAGCGTTCCAGGGCTGGCAGGGGCTTCCCAGGTTCGAGGGGCGGCAACGCCTTCTTCTTGCTCTTGTCGTTCGTCATGAACCACCGGAAGTTTTCGCCCTCGGCCTTCTTTCCCAGGAGAACCGGATAGCACACCTCCGTATTCAATTCTTCCACTTTCGCCGGATCTCCCAGCAGCTCCAGCGCAGCACGTACCTCCTCAGGAATGGACTCCTGGACCTCCGCCAACAATGCATCGCAGCCTGGGAGGGCCTGTGCTTCCCCAGGTAGCGCCGTGACAGCTTCGGCTTCATGCCGGTAGCGTCGTGCGAGCTGCGAAGATAGATTGCGCCATGCCTCGGCGTCGATCCGCGATTCCATTCTGTGGAACTTCGGACCGAAGAGCCGATCCGACTGATAGCCCGTTCGCCGGTTCGTGAAGCAGAGGGCGAGGAGATCGATGCGAATCTTCCCGAAGCCCAAGGGTTTGGCCATACCCAGCTTGTGGCGGAACTTCTCGGTGGGCCTCAAGGCATAGCGGAGGTAACCCAACTCCTCACGGGTGAGGTTCTCGAAATCGACATGAAAAAGGAAGCGGGTGTTCTTCTTGAGCGGCCGCACCCGGGCCTTTTGCTTCATCGTCTTGCTTTCCAACTGCCGGCTTTCGTAGTTACGAGCCTCGACGTCTTCCTCCCGGTGGTGAAGGTAGAATTTCCGGCCCTGGGGTGCGTGCTTTCGGAAGTCGAGGCTCTGCTTGCTGAGATATCTCTGGTTGCCGAAATAGAGAGCCGGGCTCGGCGGCTTGGGACTGGCGAGAATCTTGAGCAAAACCGGCGCGTCGTACCAGCCTCCCTCCGGAGGACCACTCTCCGCCATGGCATGGGCGAAACGGAGCCGGCCGGCCAGGGCTCGCTCTTTTCCTCCTTGCTCCACGAATCCGAAAAGCTGTTCCGCCAGAGTTAGCTGCGTCCGACCTGCATGCAACGGCACAAGGTCGGGTGAGACCCGTTCAAAGGCGCGGTGCACACTGCCGCCGATGGGTACTTTGGTTCCCGTAAGGTCCCGGCGCTGGAAAAGTGCGTCCGCCAGCACCCGAAGCGTCGAGCAGGAGGCCGCCTCGACGATGGAGGAGATGAGTCCTCGGAGGGTGCTTCCCGGAATCATGGGGGTTCGCCGGTAGGGATCGTCCGGCGCGTCCGGGTCTGGCGATCCGAAGGGATAAATCAGCCGTTCCCTTTCGGGATCCGGCTCCTCCTGTGAGTCTTCCTTCGCGTGCGGCTGCTCGGCGCCCACCACCACGGGACCTTCGGTCTCCAGCCGGCAGACGATGCGGCCGGAGTAGCGCCGGGGACCGGCTTCTCCGTCGCCGTCGAATCGATCATGGAGGGTGCCGTTCAGGACCTTGTTGGCTCCGCCAGATGCGAGGGAGGCTCAAGGGGCACGAAATGATAGGGATTGAGGAAACTCCGCGCCGGCACCGCCCGAGCCGGGGCCGGGCGTGCGGACCCGATATAGGGCTTGAAGCTGAGGACACGGGGCGAGTCCGCCTTCGGGTCGGGCTCGAACTCGATCCGCCGGCCGGCGGCAAGCTCCGCGTCCGGATAGCCTGCATCCCGCGCCAGAGAGATATGGAAAAAGTGGAAGTCCGGCCAGTCCTGCTCAGGGCGAGTGCGAATCTTACGCACATCACGATGCTGAGGCTTGCCGCCCGGAAACTCCACGATGGTGCCCTCTTGCCAAGCCATTACGAGCCCCCTTCCACGGCGCGGTAGCGGACGTAGCGGACAGCGCCTGCCTGGACGTATTCCCTATAATCAGGAACGCGTATCGGGGAGAGCCGGGATCGAGCCCCTCGTAGCGCAACGGGTCGGGGATACGCTCCTCATACCAGGTTGCGGTGCCTTCCAAGGCTTCGCCCCAGAGACGGGAGCGGCGGTCGCGTTGCACCCAGCCGGGCCCGCCGATGTGTTGCGCCGATCCCTCGGGAGCCGTGGGGATCACGGCCAGCTCGACGCCGCGGTCTCCCAACCAATGCAGGTCGCGCTCGTCGTTGAAGACCCTCAGCTCCTGAAGCGTGGGGCGACGCGCGATCTCCTCCCAACGAGCCCGCGGGGCGCGGAGAAGGCACGCTTCGGTGGCCGTCGTGTAGAACCCCCAGGTCTCCTCGGACGGCAGCTTTGCTAGGAAGTCTTCGAGGTTCGCCAGCGGATGGATGGTGATTTCTTCGCTCGGTTGGATGAGCTTTCCCTCACTACTCATGGGCCGATCCCTCTCTGGGCTCGCCGGTCTGCGGGTGGGCGCTCAGCTCGCGATGAAGCTCCTGCACCCAGGTGGCGAAGCACTCTTGCAACTCCGGGCCGGCCAGGTCCCCGGCCGCGGCAGGGCTTTCCACGGGCCGCGGCGGACTCCAGCTCGCGCTTCCCGGACGCTCCTGGAGCTCAGGCACGCCCGCGAGGGCCGCGGGCGGCTGAAGCCAGAAGCGGTCCGTGGCAGTGATCCTGCGCGGAATATTCGTTGAGCCCTTTCGCCGTGCCGAAGCCCACCGGAATATCGGCGAGCAGGAGATCCCGGAGCACCAGGGTCATCAGCCCCAGCCCCCACTCCTCCAGGCGATAGCGGCCGATCTCCAGGTGGATCTCGCCGGCCAGGGTGACGGCGGGGCTCAGCTCGGCATTGAACTTGGCGCCGGCTGACGAGCCGCCGGTGAAACGGTCCACGGCCACGAATTCCTGCCGCTAAGGGGGGCCCTCGGCGGGTCCGAGTGGAAGGAAATCCGTGATCCTGACCGGCGAGGCGAGCCTGCCGCTGCCGAAGACGCGGCAGGCCTTGCAGTGGACGGCGAGCTCGCCGTCAAAATCCATCTTCTCATCCAACTTCTCGTGACAGGCCGCTCCACGGCGGTTGAGGTAGCAGGCGGCCGGCTCGCCGCCCAAGGTGCGCAGGATCTGCTCGGCCCGGCTGCGCAGGGCGCCCCGCAAAGCGCTGCCCGGCAGCACGGGCCTACCGTCCGCCTGACGTGCGTAGGTATGGTCGAAGCCGGACCCCAGGGCCTCCGCCGGGTCGTTGACCAGGAAGCCCCAGGGGAAGTGAAGCTCAATCCGAAGCCGGAGCTGTGCCCAGGCGTCTCCTTCAGCCGGCAGGTCCCACTCCGCATTCCAGCCGGAGGGAATGAGGGGGTCACCGCGGCGCCGGCCGTGGGGTCGTCGGAGAGGAGGTTTTCGACGAGATCCGCCGGCCGGGTCATGTCCAACTCGGCGCGGTCCAGACGCACCAGCTCGGCCCGACCCAGGCCGGAGGAGGTCTTGCCACCCAGGAAGAGCCAACCGGCGGCCAGACGCTGCAACACCGCCTCCAGGGCACGCAGCTCATCCTCCTGCGGATCGTCGATCCGCAGCTCGAAGGGAAACTCGACGCCGCCCTCCACCACCTCGACGTCGTACTTCCGCCGGTCCGCCGCCGTGCGCGTGCGCCGGTCGATGCCCACGCGGTCGCGCACTCGGGTCGACAATGGACCGCTGGACGCCCCTCCCAAGACGTGGAGCCGCGAGGCGGCGAGGTGGGAGTCTTCGCCGTCCTGGCGTCGCCGGCCGGCCGCGCGGGGTCCCAGCAGGCGGCAGACGACACACCGGCATTCCGGAGCACGGCGGCACCCTCCGGTGAGCCGCTCCAGGTCGGCCCGCAGGACGCCGGCCAGTGACGAGCCGGAGAGCGCCACCTGGCCGTCCGTCTCGCGGAAGAGGGGTTGGTCCACGGCTCCGAGACGGCGGCCGTCGCCGGTGTGGAAGCCGTAGGGGAAGCGCAGGGCGCCCGTGTAGGTAGTCCTTTTCATGGCTGTGCCTGCTTTCGCGCCTCGTCCATCCACCGCCGCGCCAGCGCGCGGAGGAGGACGCGTGCGATGTCCGTCAAGAACCGCTTTTCGGCTTCGAGATCCCGTGGCAACGCGCCCCGGAGGGCATGCCTCACCTCCGTCACCGCTGCCCTGACTGCCGCTCCAGATCCTCAAGCCGTAGAGGCCCTGCTCCCCCTCCTCCACCTCACCCAGGCGGTCCAGGGCCTCGGCGATAGGCTCCCAAAGGCCCTGCTCTCCTTCGCGGTCCTTGCGGTTCTGCTTTTCGCGATCCTGGTCTTGCGGTTCTGCCGGATCCGGCCAGCCATGCCCCGCAGCTCGGCCGCCATGGCGTCGCGGTCTTTCATCGTGGCGATGCGGAGGAGCAGGGCGGCGGCCGGGCGGAGGTTCTCCTCCCGCGGCCGGAAGGAGTCCCAGGGCGGAGGCATGTCCACGCCGGACTGCTGTTCCAGCACGGCCACGAGCCGGCGTTCGAGCACGTCGCGCGCGGCGATCATCGGGATTCCCTCCTCGGCTCGGGAGCTGCCGTCTCTTGAATCAAGATCACGCCGAAGCCCTCGTTGCGGCGCAGGCCGATGCCTTCCCGCGCCGCTCGTTGCAGGGTCTTCAGCTCCTCTTCGGCCCCGTTCTCCGGCCGGACCAGCAGAAAAGACGAGCCGGCGGCCACCGCCAGTTGGTCGGACTTCGGCAGGCGATGCGTGCTGTTCCATCCGGCCAGCAGGTGGAAAGAGCTGAAGGCTTCATCGAACTTCGGCCGGGCGAGACCCAGGTCGCCCGGCACCAGGCTCTCGCGGAAACGGAGGTGTTCGTCCGCCACGAGGGCCGGCGTCACCAGGTCGATGCGGAGATACCCGGAAGCCGGCCACTCGTCCGGCACCGGGGCCGCGTTCGGATAGAGGCCGGTTCCGCCGGGCCGGCCGGCGAAGGCCGAGACCCGGCAGTCCAGATAGCCCAGGGCGCCCTTGCGCCGCCCGACGCGGAGCGGAAAGCTGTCGCTCACGGCAAGCCCGAGACCGGCGAGGAGGCGCTCCGTGTCGTCCGCGCTCCCGGCTTCGATGAACCCCCGGAGGCGCGTCCCTTCGGGCAGGGCCTCGTAGGCGAAGAGCCCGTCCTCTCGAACCGTCTGGCTCTCGGGTTGGATCCGGTTGTGAGGGCTCAGCGCTAAGCGCGCAGCCACGTCTTTGCCCGCCCCCTCGAAGCGCGGCCCCCAGGGGATCAGGCGGGCTCCGCAGTGCTGACAGCGCTCGATCTCAGGCTCCAGCAGCAGGTCCACGAAGCCATGACCGAAGGATTGTTTCGGACCTGGACGGATCTTGCAGGTGTGCTTGGCCAGCGGCACCGGCCGGCTGGCCGCCTGTGCGGAGGGCGGATAAAGGAATCCGAAACGCACGCCTCCTGAAAGGAAGCAGCGCAGGAAGTCCTCCCCGGCCCGGTCTCCCCGCCAGCGGGCTGCCAGCGCGCCGCGAAGGGCGCTTCCGGCCACGAACGGCAGGCCGGCGATCAGGTTGCCCGCTTCCGGGAGGCCTCCCATCACCACCTCGCCCACCACCGTGGCGTCGATCTGGAGGAGCTTCGAGGCTCTACCAGAACCTGCCTCTTGCGATGTAGGGGAGGAGTTCCCCTTTTCCCGGACGGGGGCAGGCACGTCCCGACAGAGAGGTCCAGGGCAAGGGCCTTCACGGCGTCCTCCCAGGATGCGAAGGCGGGAGCGAGGATCCACCTGGTCGAAGCGGATACGACAGGCGCCGAGCCCCCGCCGGCGGTGGCCTCCGATCTCGCGGATGAAGCGGAGCGCCGCGACGAGTAAGCTCACCTCCTGCCGCGCCAGCCCCGGCTCGATGTCGGTCGAGCCCGCGAGCTCGAATCCTTCCAGCGATTCTTCCAACGTGAACAGATGCTCGTCGGCCGCCCGGCCGCTCCTGAAATCGATGGCCGTGCGGGGATGGGGACGCGCCAGCAGTCCATTCACTTTGACCGCCTCCCGGGCCAGCTCTTCCCGGTCCGCCTGCTGCCAGACCGGGCCGGCCCCTCCCAGAAGCACGAGCCGCGCCGGACTCCACGCCACCAGGGATTCGCGATGGGGCGAGCCCGTGAGAGCACAGAACGGACAGAGCCCCTCCCGGCCCAGCCCGCAGAGACTGCCGAGGGAGCCGTCCCGGCGGGTGAGCGTGCCGTCGCAAACGTCGATGGCGAGCGCCTCCGCCAGCTTCCGGACCGCATCGCGCACCAGCCCGCGGATCGTGGAGCCGGGCACGAAGGGAAGACCCAGGGCGTCGCGCCGTACCAGGCTGTCCAGATAGCGGCCCGCGGCCTCGCCGCTGCCGATATGCCAGCTCCGGTCGAAGTGGATGGTGTAGTCGATCCGCACGGTCACTCCTTCCGCAGCTCCGAGAGCACGAGAGCATCCGCCAGGGCCAGGCGGTGATAGGTCCGGGTCTTGCCTTCGGCATGCACGGTTTCCGATCGCAGCAGGTCCGGTAGCGGCGGAACCTCCGGATCGAGCGCGAACGGCCTCTTTTCCTGGTCCTGGCGCGCCAGCCAGGCTGAGAGCTCCGCCACCACCCTCTCGGGCACCTGCCAGACGGCGTGCAACCGCGTATCGGGCCCGTCGTCCCGCGGCGAGAGGATCTCCCGCAGCCGGCCCCGTTGGCTCGCCGTCACGTCCGCCAGCCGGCTGGCCAGGCCAAGGAGGTCTTCAAGCTCCTCCGGCGTGTACGGACCCGCCGCGCCGTAGGACCAGGCCGTGCCGGAATCCTGCTCCGGCCGCTCGATCGTGGCGCGCTCCTGCTCCAGGGATTGGACCTGCGTAGCCGTGACCCGGTGAAAATCGAGCGCCGCCTGCACGCCATCCTGCCGGCAGCGGGCCTTCGCCCGGCCGAGCAGGGAGTCGGCCAGGGTGTGGGCCTGGCGGAAGGGAAACGAAGGTTTGGAGAAAAGGAGCCCCGCGGCCATGCCCGTCGTGCGGCCAGGCTCCGTAGGCTTCTCCACCTCGAACTTCCTCAGCAACTCCATGGCAAAACGGATCCCGTGCCGCGCCGGCAAGGCCACGACCAGGTCATCGCCGCCACAAATGAGCACTTGGAGACTGGGGCTGGAGTCGCCAGGGAACGCCGCCTCCACGGCATCGTTCAGGGCCTGCGCAGGGTCGAATCCACCTCGGTGGAGAGCTTCTCCACGTCCTCGAGGCTCAAGTCCTCGAACCAGTCGCCGAGGCCATTGCCGTCCGCCACCACCAAGGCGAGATCGTCCTCGCCCGCAAGATCCTGGAAGTTGGCCGGCAGCTTCGCGCCCCGCAGGCGTTCCGTCACCACTGGGAGATCCAGGGGTTCCGGCAACCGTAGACCTCGTGCTTGGGATCGCGGCCCGGCTTGGAAAGCTCCTGCAGCTTGCCGTGCATCCGGCGCTTGCGGGCGCAGGCCGGGCCAAACCACTGGGGCCGGTCTGTTCCAGGATCGCGAAAGGTTTCGTCCGCCGTTTCCCGGCCGCAGACCTCGCAACGCTTGAGAAACGGCATCGAGGCGAGCTGCCGCGCGCCTCCGGATGCCCGTTTCGCCCGCCGGAGGAGCCGCATCAAGTCTTTCTGATCGAGCTCTGCGGACTCCTCCTGCGTGAGCGAAACCAGGGTGATTCCGTCACCGCCGGTCAGATCCAGAAAGGCGTTGCGGACGCATTCGATCAACTGGGCCGCGCGCGTTTCGTCCGCGAGGCGGGCAAGGAAGTTCCCACCGCCCGAATAGATCCTCCTGCCGCCGAATTTCCGGATGAGCTCCGGCACCGCCGCGCGGTCAAAGAAGTCGATCAAGGCGCTCGCGCCGCGCATCTCCAGGAGCCGCGGAGATCCGAAGATGTAATCCTGGATGCTGCGCACGTCGCCGGCCACGTAGGTCGGCATCTCGCACCTCCTCCCGAAGTCGCCGCTCGCAGGTTTACGCCGGTTTGAGCCGGCCCATCAGATCTTTGTACGACAGCGGCTGGCAGTCCGCCGGGATGCGGCCGCCGGCGGCCTCCAGCAACCGGCCTTCCCATTCGTCCAGGCGCTCCCGCGCCGCCGGATCGAGATCCGGCACGTCCTCCCGGAACCGGGCCAGCACCACCGAAACGAGCGTCTGTAGAACCGTGCGGTAGTACTGGAGCAGACGGTACGCCTCCTCCTTCGGCACCGGCGCCAGCCAATGCACGGCCTTATGGCGTAGATCCGAGAAGTCCCAGAGTTTCGCCGTACCGCCCTTGCCCTTGAACAAGCCGCCGTCCAACTCCTTGGAGAGAGCCGGCGCCGCGAGCACTACCGCACACGTCTGGGATTTCGCAGCCTCCGCGTCCTCTGATCCTTCTAATCCGTCCGGGGAGATCTCCAGGCTCTTCCCGCGGAGCACCTTGAGCGCCTGGGCTGAGGATCTCTCGCAGATGTCGAGGGCTTGGGAACGAAGCTCTCCGATCCGTTCGTCGTTCAGCTCTCCAGGTGAGGAGACCTGCAACCGCTCGGGGTGCCGGCCGACGAAGACGTACAGGGCGAAGGAGATCACTGCCTCCAGAGTGCCGTACAGACGCAGGAACACATCGCGCGGGCGTTCCTGGATCTGCGCCTCGCCGTTCCACACCAGGACGTCCAGGAAATAGGCGAGGCCGGTTACCGGGTCCGAGAAGACAGCCCCCGGCGAGAGCGCTTGGATGATTGCTCTTGACGGATCATTCGTGCGCGGCCATACCTTGCCGAGGCATTCCACGGTGGCGGCCACCGGAACGCCAGGCAAGGCCGCGATAGCGGCCTCGGCGTAAAAACCCTCGCTCCACAGGCCATACGAGCTGCACACCCGCTGCACGGCATCGAACCGCGCCGCCATCGGAAGCCCCGCGAGCAGTTTCTTCACCTCGGGACTCGCCGCCATCTCGCGCAGCTCACCCGCCAGTCTTTCAGCCTCGCGAAATCGGCTCCGGTCGAACTCCTCTTCGAGCCGAACTTGCTCGCGAAGCTTGAAAAGACTGTAAGGATGCTGGAGCCGGCCCGGCCGCGAGGTCCCCGGAACCGGCCTTCGCAGGATCGAATCGTCGTATTGGTCGAAATCCACATAGCTCGATTCGAGCTCCAGGAATCCTGCCGCGAGAAACGCTCCGGCGATCATCGACTTCTTGGCCCCCGTGATATCCAAGACGATCCTCGCCACGGAATCCTGGCGCTCCTCGACGATCTCCCGCACGGTGAGGAAGAGGTCCGCCGCATCGTCTCTGACCTGGCGCTTCTCGACTTGGCCGTATGCGGGCACGCCGAGGAGGGTGCGGTACTCGTTCCAGAGCTTCTCCAGCACTCGGAGAGGCTCCTCCTCAAGATTCTGCTCGATCAGCAGGATCACCTCCACCTCTGCATGGTGGGCCACTGCCAGGAGGAGCGGCTCGGGAGAGTGGCCCACGCAGAGGATGAGCAGATCCGGCCCGCCGATCTCTTGGCGGCGTCTTGCCCCTCGCTCGCGGACTTCCCTCAACTCGGCGGAGAAAATCGGCGGTGAGCCGGGCTCCCCGTACCACAACTCATGCTCGATCCCCCTCAGCTTCTCCGCGACGGCCCGCGCGCCCAGGCGGTCCAGAAGCGCCTGGTAGCGATCGACCAGGGGACTCTCGGACTCCTCGGACCGGCTCCCGGAGAACTGCGCCTCGTTCATACCTGCTCCCCTTCGCCCATGCGGATCAATCCAGCATGAGATTGCGGAATTGCGAGAAATCTTCTCTCTATCCAACCTCCCTGTCAAGAGCAGCGGCACGCGGACGGTCGGACGGGTCGCCCGCATAAGGGTGAAGACACGGGTTCGCGGCAAACTGGTAAGAGACAGACCTGCCCACAGTAGGCATCGGAGGGCCCGCCGACGTGCGAATGCGCCGGAGCGTTTGAAGTTCCGGAAGTCGCCTGGTCGCTTCGGGTCCCGGTGGTGACCGGCAGCACCCCGGAGGTCCCACCTCATTCGCGCAACGGAGCCTCTCTCGAATGTACCGGAAGTACCAGCGTGCCTCTGCCGGGGGAAGGCCCCGAATGGGGCAAACCCTCCGCCCCGTCTGAGCAAGCTTCTCGGCCCATGGGGGAAGCTCGAAATGCCGCCAGAGCCGGGTCCATAGGCTAGCCTCCGGGGGCGCCAGCGTGGGCGAGTGAAGTCAGGAGCGCATCCGGAGACTCAATCCCCCGAAGGGTCCTGCCCTAATTGCGGCTAGGAGCCTGCGCGCCAGAAAACCGGATAAGCGGGCGAAGGTACTTGCCGGCCCCTGACGCACGAGCCGCAGGAGAACGAGCGCTATGAACGCGGGGCCGGTCGAGCTGCCGCCGGACCTCCGTCCGGCTCGCCCGCGACCTCCTGCCGCAATTCCGCTCAGCAACTCCAGCGACTGGCCGCATCGACCTCCAGCCGTGCCGCGCTTGGACTGAAGCGCCGCAGATAGCCGGGATTGCGCGGACAGCTCGGCCCCGTTCGCAACTTGGCTCAGCAAATCCTCGGCAGCCGCTCAGCTCAAGGAGCCTACGACTTGAAAAGGGGCCGCCGCAGGAAAGAAGTGCGGTGCCCCATATAGATCGCATGTGGTGAAGGAGACTTCCGACATATGCCGCTTTTGCGGTAGTTGGGGTACTTTTCTGGCGCGCCGGCTCCGGAGTTTGCCGTACGCTGGAATGGCGCCCGCATCGCAGAAGAAATGTAATGCCCCGAAGGGGTCCTGCCCTAATTGCGGCGAGCTAAGGCCCAAACAATGAACCGTCCGAGAACAGCTTCGTCTCAATCCCCCGAAGGGTCCTGTCCTAATTGCGGCCGAAAGAAGGTCTGGCTCACGCGACTATAGTAGTTACGTCTCAATCCCCCGAAGGGTCCTGTCCTAATTGCGGCCTGGGAGATCAACGGCTTCATCGTTCACTACAATCACAATGTCTCAATCCCCCGAAGGGTCCTGTCCTAATTGCGGCAAGGTCGTGGTGGATGTTCCACCCCCCATTGGAGGAGGTTGGAAGTCTCAATCCCCCGAAGGGTCCTGTCCTAACCCGGCCAAGCCGGAACCAAACAGGGAGGACGCATGCTACACTCTGGGTTCGGCAGGATCTGGCATCTTCACCTGTCAAGCACAGGAACAGCGAAAACACCGATCCAAGCATTAGAAGCCTTTTTACGCCAACCGTCCTGCTGCCCACGAAGACCCTTCCCGTGATAGTGACTACGGGTAAAGGATTTTTTATGCTTCCTTTCCAAAATTCTCGCCATTTTGGCAAAGATCTCACTCTTAAGGGACTAATTGCGGCTCCAGTGGGAAGTGACGGGGGCCCCTTCGACGGACCTATCGATGTCTCAATCCCCCGAAGGGTCCTGTCCTAATTGCGGCGACATCGGCCCGACTGATGCAGGTAAGCGAGCGGTGGTACCGTCTCAATCCCCCGAAGGGTCCTGTCCTAATTGCGGCCCAATAGTTCAGGCTCAAAGCCGATGTTGCTGATTTTTAGTCTCAATCCCCCGAAGGGTCCTGTCCTAATTGCGGCGGCCCTAGGCAGATAACCGTCAGATGGACTTGTGAGGGTCTCAATCCCCCGAAGGGTCCTGTCCTAATTGCGGCGGTAGAATCCCGAACCTTTTCAAGGGAAGATATTCAGATCCGTCTCAATCCCCCGAAGGGTCCTGTCCTAATTGCGGCGTGGGACTCGCCCACCGTGTTCGTCACAATGGTGAACAATGTCTCAATCCCCCGAAGGGTCCTGTCCTAATTGCGGCTTCTTGATGTAGGCGGTGGCTCCCGCCTCGAGCCCCCGGGGTCTCAATCCCCCGAAGGGTCCTGTCCTAATTGCGGCGTTGAGTACGACGTGGCGGTGCCGGCAGACGGAATGACGTCTCAATCCCCCGAAGGGTCCTGTCCTAATTGCGGCACCAACTGCCACTCCAGATGCAGGGACCGGCTCGTCTCAATCCCCCGAAGGGTCCTGTCCTAATTGCGGCACCTGCCTCTCTAACCACTTGAAGGGAAAGCACTTAGAGGTGGCCATTCCGCTAACCTCGCTTCATCGGGCTCTCGCGACTGCGTTCCGGCACCCGGTCACGTGGGCGCCTGGATTACCTATCTCCTTCATTCTGCGGATCTTACCCCAATTTCCCCGGCTTCCGCTAACCTCCCCCCATTTTGGGGCCTTCCAGAGGTTAGCGCTACCTCCGGAGAGAAGGACGTAAATTAGTTTTCAAAGAACCTCGGGACACCAAAAGGTGAAAAACTTTTGCCCCGGTGGTTTCGCTTTCTGAAATTCTCTCGCCTTCCGGCCACCGGTCCTCAGTTTCTTGCCCGCTGCCAGTATCTCACCTCCCTTAGAGGTTGGGAAGAACCGAGGCGCTTCGGGTCCTTGCTGCGAGATTCGGCCAGAGCGGCGAAAGACAGGCAGAAGCTTCCCCATCGACGGCCCTGGCTCACCCGCAGGTGACTGAGCCTCTCCACGGACATTCGCCCTCCTCAATGAAGACACGACTGCGGGCCGATTGGTAAGTGCGACCAGGTCAACACGGTCCGAGCCGTACCTTCCCGTCGGCCGCCTGTTTCTCCGATCGTAGCCAAGCCCGTCGCCCGTCAAGGCCAAGCCTCCCCGGCACAAGGCGACCAAAGCATTCCTCTACCACCCTCGGGAGTCCCACCACGAGGCCGCCGCTTCGGCCCTCTTTCGCTCTTCAGTCTCGCCGCTCAGGAACGGCCGTCAAGGCAGACCCCTTCGGGCGGGCCCTCAAAGACCCGTCCTGGACGGCCGTCCCTTCGAGCGGCGACGGCGCTACGCGCCTCCTCCCGGGAGCCTCGAAGGGCCGGAGCGGCGGCCCCGCACCCGGCGCAACGCCGGAAGCGCTCATCCCAGAAAGGACAGGCTCACCATGATCGTGAGGAATCTCTCGACGGCCCGCCGGCAAGACACCGCGAAACGCACGGCGGGGACCCGCCCTGCCACCGTCGACGACGTGACCGATGAGCCCCCCGGGAGACCCCACGTTCTACCTCGGGACTCATCATCCCGACTGGCTGGCGAAGGCCGGCGTCCCGCTCTTTCTGTCGAGGAACCGGCCGTGAGGCGCCGCAGCTTCCCCCGAGCCGCGGCGCACTGGGCACTCGATAGCGGGGGCTTCACGGAGCTCTTGAGACACGGCCGGTGGACGGTTCGGCCGACACAAGTATGCGCGGGAAGCGCAGACCTACGCCCAGGAAATCGGCCAGCTCGACTTCGCGGCTCCCCAGGACTGGATGTGCGAACCGTGGATTCTCCAAAAAACCGCCTTGCTCGTGACCGAGCACCAGAGGAGGACCCTCGACAACTTCTTGAGCTTCGAGGACCTGGCACCTCCTTCCGCTCCGGCTTGGGGCGATCAGGAGACCGTTCCACCGGCAGTACGGCGGCTCTTACCTCGGGTGGCCTGGCCGCTGCCGGAGGTTCCCTCTGAATCCATCGCCACGGTCTTCCGCGCCGCCGACTTCGAGCTGTCGGCGAGGCGACCTCCGAGCGGTCACCTTCGTTCTGGAGGCGTTAGCGTTCCTTCGGCTAGCGAGAGAATCTTCCTACATTTGTCGGCAGATGGAGTAGAATGCGGCCCCATGGCCGCCGAACACCGACCCGCTCAGGTTTCAGACATCCTTCAACGGCTCCTCTTCCCCCCAGATGAAGACGAGGGCGGGAAGCTCGGATTCGTCTCACGGCTCATCGTCACCACCACCCTACCCCACTCCCAACCGGCGGACAACGAGTTCGTCCGCCACAGCGGACTTTACGAGCTCAGTCTGCTCGCTCCCCGTAGCGTGGGCCTCCCCTCCGGCCGCTACCCCCGCTTGGTCCTCGCCTGGATCATCACCGAAGCTGTCAAGAGAAAGACCCCTAGGGTTCTCCTCGGCCGATCCTTCTCCAGCTTTGCCTTCCGGATCGGCATCACCCCCACCACCGGCCCCAGAGGCTCCCTCGTGCAGCTCCGGGACCAAGTCCACCGGCTGGTCAATCTCAACGTTGCCGCCATCGGACACGGCGCCGAGAACCCGAAGTATGGCCTGCCTCCCGCCTTCAGCGGCGGCGGCGTGCGGCTCTTCTCGAAGTACCTCCTCTGGTGGGACGATCCTCCTCCCTCACCCGACCGGCCCTCGTTCGTCCTCCTCTCCCAGGAGTTCTTCGACGAGATCCTCGCCCATCCCATCCCCATCGACCTCGAGGTCTTGCGCCGCCTCCGTTCTCCCCTCGAGATGGACGTCTACATGTGGCTCACCTACCGCAGCATGCGAGCCCGGCGCATCCAGCGGCCCGAGCCCGTGTCGTGGGAGGCCTTGGAGCAACAGTTCGGCGCCGACTACTCCGAGCTGCGGATGTTCCGCTACAACTTTCTCCGCGCTCTCAAAAAGGTGCTCAAGATCTATCCCGAGGCACAGATCACCAGCTCCCAGCACGGCCTCGTCCTTCACCCCTTCTCACCCCACATCGGCCGCCTACCGATGAAACGCTAACGCTTCGCTCCCATCTCCTTGATTCTTCAGGGCTCGGCCCTGAATCCGACCCAAGGAACACTAACGCCGAGGGTTCTCCAGCCGATGAATCGCTAACGCGGAACCGATGAAGCACTCACGCCAGGGGGAAGGAACACTAACGCAAAACGCCGCAACCAACTAGAAACAAAAGACTTATGGCTCCGCTAGTAGTTCTTCTAGTAGTTACTAGTAACTCCCCCCTAGTAGAAGAGGGCGGCCCTGTGGAAAACCTGGTGGCGATCGGTACAGCAAGTGACTTCCACACCTGCCTGGAAAGAAAGCTCCAGGTGGGCAACACTCCCTACTCGTTGGTCTGTCGGGAGCTGCCTGCCTTAGGCAGCCTCTCTCCTCCTACTTTCCAGAAGGTGCTGGGTGAAGTGGCTCTTCAGAAGGCGGGTGGTACTGGCGCCTCACGACGTGCTCCTTCCTTTCGGTTGCCGAGGATTTCGGCGGCTGTCTGTTGGGCCGCCTGCCTCCTCGAATCCGCTCTCCAGCGCCTCGCGGAACAACTCCAAGGATCGGGAGTCCCCCAACGTCACCTGCCGGACCGCTCCCAGGGCCCGCTCCACGACCAGCTCCTCCAGCGAGACCGAGCAGCGGTACTCCGGCCCGGGCCGGCCTCTCTCGCCTTTGCCTCGGGGTTCCGGGGGCGGGTGGACCGTGAGCCAGCCCTTGCGCTCCAGGCGGTGCAGGATCAGCGAGACATAGCCGACGTCAACGTCTTCTTTCCGGTTGTAGGGCTCCCTCCGCAGCCGCTCCACCACTTCCGGCTTGTCGAGGCTCCCTGCGCTTCCCGAATGAGGCAGTGAAGAATCACGTATTCGCTCTGGGATACCGCCTCCCGCATGGCTAGCCCCTCACCCCTTCCTTACCGACGCTCTCCTCTCTCCAGTGCGCGGTGCGCCATTCCCGTGAATTCATCGCCGAGGTTCGCCGCGCCGCCGACCTCCTCGAGCTGGCTGCGAGGCCACCCCGCTGGCGCGCCGGGGGGACCGCTACTACGGCCGCTGCCCGTTCCACGAGGAGCGGACTCCCTCGTTCAGTATCGATCCCGAGGCCAAGCTCTTCTTCTGTCACGGCTGCGGCGCCGGCGGCGACATCCTCTCGTTTTACAGGAAACTCCACAATCTCTCTTTCCCCGAGGCGCTCTCCCAACTCGCGCGCCGCTATGGCCTCGATCTCCCCCAGGCTGCTCCCCGTCCCGCTTCCCGGAACTTCCCGATCCTTGAGGCCGCCTGCAAGATCCTCGAGGACCAGCTC
>CAVUHL010000003.1:4800000-7322500 GCA_963741305.1 uncultured Holophagales bacterium
GCCGCGCCAGCTCCCGCTGCCTGATTTCAAGAGGGAGGCCGGAGAGGTCCATGAAGGGCAGCGCGAACGTACCGGCGGGGAGGATCTCCTGCCAGGGCTGGCCGTCCAGCTCGACGAAGCGGGTGCGGAGCACCTCGTGACGGTCCACCACTCCGGCGACCGCGCCGGCCAGGGCGGCCACGTCCAGGGGGCCGCGCAGGGCGAACGCCGCCGGGATGTTGTAGGTGTGGTTGTCCGGCGACAGGCGGTCCATGAACCAGAGGCGCTGCTGCGGGAACGAGAGCGGCAGCAGCTCCCCACGCGAGGTCGGCCGCAGCGGCGGCAGGAGAGGCGCCGTGCCCCGCCGGGCCTGCGCGACCACCCGGGCGAGAGCAGACACCACGGGCGCCTCGAACAGGGCCTGGAGCGGAAGCTCCACGCCGAACGCGTCGCGGAGGCGCGACAGCACGCGGGTGGCAAGCAGCGAGTGGCCGCCGAGATGGAAGAAGTTGTCGCCCGGGTGGACGTCACGGCCCAGCACCTCGGACCAGAGGCTCGCGACCAGCTCCTCGACCGGGCCGGAAAACGCACCGGCCTCGGACGGAGCCGGCGCAATATGGGCGATATTGGCGAGCGCCCGGCGGTCCACCTTGCCGCTGGCGTTGAGCGGCAGGGACGGCAGCCGGACGAAGGCCGCGGGGACCATGTAGTCGGGCAGGCTCCGGCCCAGGAACCCGGCCAGATCGGGATCCCCTTCACCCGAGACGTAGGCCACGAGGCTGCCGTCGCGGACGAGCACGGCGGCCTCGCGCACTTCCGGGTGGCGGGCCAGGGCCGTCTCGATCTCGCCGACCTCGATGCGGTAGCCGCGCACCTTGACCTGATGGTCGATCCGGCCCAGGAACTCCAGCTCGCCGCCGGGCAGGAAGCGGACCAGGTCGCCGGTGCGGTACAGGCGCTCGCCGTCTCCAGCCGGATCGGGGATGAAGCTCTCCGCCGTCAGGTCGGGCCGGCCGGCATAGCCGCGGGCGAGGCCCGCTCCCCCGACGACCAGCTCGCCGGGCACGCCGGGAGGCATGGGACGCAGCCCGCGGTCCACCACGAAAGCCCGCGTGCCGTCGATCGGCCGGCCGATGGACGGCGCGCGCCCGGCCTCGAACGCCGGAGCCACGGCGCCCGAGGTCGACACGACCGTGCCCTCGCTGGGTCCGTAGTTGTTCACCAGGACGAAGGGGATGGACGGCGAGGGCGCCCGGTGCAGCCGGTCGCCGCCGGTCAGCAGGACACGCAGCGCGGAGGTGTGAGGCCAATCCAGGGTCAAGACCGCCTCGGCCAGCGGCGTAGGCAGGAACGTCGCGGTGATCCCCTGCTCCACCAGCCAGTCGCGCACGCCCTCGGGCGAGGTGCGGACCGCCTCGGGCACCACGCGCAGGCCCGCCCCGACGGAGAGCGCCGGCCAGACCTCCCAGACCGAGGCATCGAAGCCGACGCCCGCGATCAGGGCCGAGCGGTCCGCCGCGGTGAGCCCGAAGGCGCGCACGTGCCACGAGACCAGGTTGAGGAGCGAGCCGTGCGTCAGCTCCACCCCCTTGGGCCGGCCCGTGGAGCCGGAGGTGTAGATGACGTAGGCCAGGTTCTCCGGCAGCGGCTCCGGACCCTCCAGCCTCACATTCGACCGCGGTTCCTCGTCGGGGGAGACCCGGAGGATACCCACCAGGTCGCGGCGCGTCACCACCATGGGAGCGCGGGAGTCCTCGATCTCGAAGGCCAGCCGCTCCGCGGGGTGGGACGGATCGAGCGCCACGTAGGCGCCGCCCGCCTTGAGCACGGCCAGCACCGAGGCCACCAGCTCCGGCGAGCGCTCCAGGCAAACGCCGACGCGCACCTCCGGCCCCACTCCCATCTCCCGCAGCCGGAGGGCCAGCATCGTCGCCCGGCGCTCCAGCTCGGCATAGGTGAGGTCGCCGACGGCGAGCGCTTCCGGCTGGCGGCGAGCCTGCTCCTCGAACAGCCGGTGCACCGTGGTGGCCGGACGCACGGAGAGGCCTGCCCCGCTCCACTCCAGGAGCTGCCGGCTCTCTGCCTCGGAGAGGAACGAGAGCTCGCCGAGCGGGCGGTCCGGCTCGGCCAGGGCGGCGCCGAGCAGGGCGTTGAAATGGCCGAGCAGGCGGTCCACCGTGGCCGTGTCGAACAGGTCGAGGTCGAACTCGCAGCGCCCCGCGATGGCGCCGCCCCGGTCCTCCAGCTCCACGTCGAGGTCGAACTTCGAGGTGCCGGTGTGGAGGCCGGGCGAGGAGGCCGTGATGCTCGGGAAAGACGGCAGCGGCCGCGCCTCGTCCACGACCTGGAAGGCGGCCTGGAACAGCGGGTTGCGCGACAGGTCGCGCTCCGGGTTCAGCTCCTGGACCAGGAGGTCGAAAGGCACGTCCGGCTGCGAGAAGGCGGCCAGCGACTCCTCGCGCACCCGCCCCAGCAGTTGCCGCAGGCCGGGCCGGCCGGACAGGTCCAGCCGCAGGGTCATCATGTTGACGAAGTAGCCGATCAGCGACTCCAGCCCGGAGGCGCTCCGGCCGGCCAGGGGCGAGCCCACCGCGAAATCCTCCTGCCCGCTGTAGGCCCCGAGCACCGCGCCGAAGCCGGCGAGGAGCGCCATGAACGGCGTCGCCCCCTCGCGCCGGGCCAGGTCCCGCGCCGCGGCGGCCAGGGGGGCCGGCAGCGTCCAGTGCCGGAGCCCACCCTGGAACCGCTGCCGCGGCGGCCGCGGCCGGTCGGTGGGCAGCTCCAGGGGCGGCAGGCCGTCCAGGCGCTCCCGCCAGCCGGCGAGCTGCTCGCGGAGCAGCGGCCCGTCCAGGCGGCGGCGCTGCCAGACCGCGTAGTCCGCGTACTGGAGCAAGGGCTCGGGCAGCTTCGCGGCGGCGTAGAGCGCGGACAGCTCGCGCCAGAACACGCCCTCGGACCAGCCGTCGAAGACAATGTGGTGCACGGTCACGAACAGGACGTGCTCCTCCTCGCCCAGGCGCGCCAGCGCGGCGGTGAGGAGCGGTCCCCGGGCGAGGTCGAAGCGCTGCCGCGCCTGCAGCCGGCCGAGCTCCTCCAGCTCCTCCGGCGGGACGGCCGAGAGGTCGACGAGCGGCAGGAGCACCGGGGCCGGCGGCAGGATCTCCTGCCGAGGCTCGCCATCCACCTCCGGGAAACGGGTGCGCAGGGCTTCGTGGCGGCGCACGACCCCCGACAGGGCCTCGGCCAGGGCGGCGCGGTCGAGCGGCCCGCGCAAGGCCACCGCGGAGGCGATGTCATAGGCAGGCCGGCCGGGCTCCATGCGGTCGAGGAACCAGAGCCCCTGCTGGAGGTGGGAAAGAGGGAGCAGGCCCTCCCTCCGTGCCGCAGCCAGAGGGACGAGCGGAGCTGCGCCGGCCGCCTCGACCGCCTCGGCGAACCGGGCCACGGTGGGCGCCGCGAACAGCGCCCGGAACGGCAGCTCCACCTGGAAGAGGTCGCGCACCCGGGACAGGATCCGGGTCGCGAGAAGCGAGTGGCCGCCCAGGGCGAAGAAGTGATCGTGGACGCCGACGCGCCCGCAGCCCAGCACCTCGGCCCACAACGCGGCGAGCCGCTCCTCCACCGGGGTCCGCGGCGCCACGAAGGGTTCGGCCAGGGCCTCGCCCACAGGCGGCTCGGGCAGGGCCTTGCGGTCGACCTTGCCGTTGGGCGTGCGCGGCAACGCCTCCAGCCGGACGAAGGCCGAGGGGACCATGTAATCGGGGAGGGTTTTGAGGAGGAGCTCGCGCAGCTCCCACGCCGAGGGCTCAGGCGGGTCGGCGGCGAGGTAGGCCACCAGGTGCCGGTCGGCGGCCTCGCCGCGGGCGGCCACCACGGCCTCGCGCACCGAGGGGTGGCGCAGAAGCGTGGCCTCGACCTCGCCGAGCTCGATGCGGAAGCCGCGGACCTTGACCTGGTGGTCGACGCGTCCGAGATAGTGGAGGTCGCCGTCAGGCAGCTCGCGGGCCAGGTCTCCGGTGCGGTACAGCCGCGCGCCCGGCACGTCCGAGAAGGGATCGGGCACGAAGCGGTCCGCGGTGAGGTCCGGCCGGTCGAAGTAGCCGCGCGCCAGCCCCTCGCCGCCGAGGAAGACCTCGCCGGCCGCCACCGGGAGGCCCTGCTCGTCCAGCAGCCAGGCCCGGGTGCCGTCGACCGGCCGGCCGATGGGCGGCTCGGCACGGGCGTCCGCCAGGACCAGCGCCCAGGTCGAGTACGTCGTGTCCTCGGAGGGACCGTACAGGTTGTAGACCCGGCGCACCGAGGTCATGCCGTAGATCGAATCCACGAGCGCACCGGGCAGGGCCTCCCCCGCCAGGTTGACCACCCGCACCGAGGGCGGGACCGCGCACTGGCGCAACAGCTCCGTCATGGCCGAAGGCACGGTGTTGATCAGCGTCACCAAGCCGGCCGCGGGCAGGTCCGGGAGCTCCAGCGCGTTGCCGGCCACCACCACCGTGCCGCCCGCGGCGAGCGGCACGAACACCTCGAAAATCGAGAGGTCGAAGCAGACCGAGGTGGAGAACAGGACGCAGGCCAAGTCCTCCGGCGGGAAGGCTCCGAGCGCCCAGCGCACCAGCGCACAGGCGCTGCCGTGGGTGATGGCCACACCCTTGGCCCGGCCGGTGGAGCCGGAGGTGTAAATGAAGTACGCCAGGTTCTGCGGCAGCGCCACGGGCTCCAGCCGCGCCGGAGAGCAGGCGGCGACCTCGCCGGCATGGGCGTCGAGGAGGACGAGCCGCGCCTCGTGCTCCGGCAGGGCCGGCAGCAAGCCCGTCTGGGTGATCAGGACCGGCGCCCGGCTGTCCTCCATGAGGAAGGCGAGGCGCTCCGCCGGATAGGCGGGGTCGAGCGGCACATAGGCTCCGCCCGCCTTGAGCACGCCCAGGATGCCGACGAGGAGATGCTCGCGCCGCTCGAGGCAGAGGCCGACCCGCACTTCCGGGCCGACGCCGAGGGACCGCAGGTGCCGGGCCAGCCGGTTCGCGCGCGCCTCCAGCTCGGCATAGGTCAGGCGCATGCCGCCGGCCACGGCCGCGGTGGCGAGGGGCGTCAGGTCCGCCTGGGCCTCGAACGCCTGGTGGAGAAGGCCGGCCCGCGAGGCCGGCCGTGCCTTGGCGATGAGACTGGGTTCGGGAGCGACTGTCCTTTGCATCTTCTTGACCTCGCCGCGCTCAGGCCATGGCCCTGACTTCGGTGCTGGCATCCACACTCGCGCGGAGCGCCCGCTCGATGCAGCCAGCCAGAAGGTTGGCCAGTTGGACGGCGTGAGGGGAGGCCAGCATGGTGTAGTGGTCCCCGCTCACGGACTGCGTTTCAATCGGCTCGCCTGCCAGCCCCTCCCAGCCGTTCGCAGCGTGCCGGGACTCGGCGCCCTCGGAGCGGAACAGGAGGATCCGCCCGTCGTACCGCTGCGGCTGATAGGAGGACAGGGCCCGCAGGTTTGCCTTGTAGACACCGAGCAGGCGCTCGACCTTTTCGGACTTGACGTCGGCCCGCAGGACGCCCGCCACTCGTGCCTGTTCAAGCATACGTAGTACAGCTTCCTCACCCGCCATCGGCATCTCGTCGAGCCACTCCGCGCCGCGCCCCTGGACGCCGGCCTGGTCGCGGAGGAAAGGCCGGAGGAGGTCGGCGTCGCTGCGGTCGGCGAGCAGGTCCGCCCCGGACGGCGCGTAGCTGTCGAGGAGGATCACCAGGGGCACCTCCCTGCCGCGGGAGCGGAGCTGGCGCGCCATTTCAAAAGCCACCACGCCGCCGAAGGACCACCCGCCGAGCAGCACCGGGCCGTTCGGCGCCGCGGCCTCGACCTCCTTCAGGTACTCCGCGGCCATGGCGGGCACCTCGGTCAACAGCGGGCCGCCCTCGAGGGCGGGCGACTGCACGCCGTAGAAGGCCTGGGAGGGACCCAGCGAGCGGGCGAGCTCGCCGTAGGAGAAGACCGAGCCGCCGATGGCATGGACACAGAAGAACGGCGGGCGGCTCCCATCGCCGTCCTGGAGCTTGACCAGCGCCTTCGGGATCGCCGGCTGCGCGAGACGCGACGCGGGGGTCCCGGCCTTGGCGCCGCGCAGGCGCTTCTCCAGCAGCTCGCGCTTGGCGGCCGAGAGGTGATCGCGCCGGCTCGTCAGGTCGGCCCGCTGCTTCGCCACGCTCTCGGACACGGCGGCCGGGCGTGCGTGCCCGGGCTCCGGGACGGCCACCTGTCGGCGCTCGCCCACGCTCGGCAGCGGCACCTCGGAGACCGCCTGTTCCGGATGCTCGATTGCGGCGGCCAGCAGCGCCAGGAAGCCGTCGCGCCAGCGCTCGGCCGTGGCGCGGTCGAAGAGGCCGGTGTTGTAGCTCAGGCCGCCCTTCATCCGGCCGCCGGCCTCCCACATGCGGAGCGACAGGGCGAAGTTGATGCGCAGCTCCACGTCGTCGCTCATCGGCAGCACGCTCATCTCCAGGCCCGGCAGGCTGACGTCGGGCATGGGCTGGTTCTGCATGGTGAACATCACGTCCGTGAGCCCGAGCCCCTGGCGGCGGCCGGGCCGCAGGGCGTCGACCACCCGCGAGAACGGCAGGTCCTGGTTGTCGTAGGCCTCCAGCGTCGTGGCCCGCACCCGCTCCAGCAGCTCGCGGAAGGAGAGCCCTGGCTCCACCCGGGTGCGCAGGACCAGGGTGTTGACGAAGAAGCCGATGAGGTCCTCGACCTCGGACCGAGTGCGCCCGGCGATGGGCGCGGCCACCGCGACGTCCTCGTGCCCGCTGTGGCGCTGGAGCAGTGCCTGGAAGGCGGCGAGGAGCACCATGAACGGGCTCGCCCCCTGACCCCGCGCCAGGGCATAGACCGCCTCCGTGAGCGGCGCCTCCAGCTCGAAGGCCAGGTCCCCGGCCCGGAAGATCTGCCCCGGAGCAGCGTCGCGGTCCGTGGGCAGGTCCAGCGGCTGGAGCCCGCCGAGCTTTCCCTTCCAGTAGCCGAGCTGCGCGTCCAGAGCCTCCCCGCGCAGCCAGTCGCGCTGCCAGAGCGAGTAGTCGGCGTACTGCACCGGCAGCGGCGCGAGCGGCGAAGCCTCGCCCCCAGCCAAAGCCGGATAGAGCGCCGCCATCTCGCGCAACAGCAGGCCCATGGACCAGCGGTCGGAGACGATGTGGTGCATGCCGAAGAGCACGACCGACTCCGCGTCCGCCAGCCGCAGCAGGGTGGCGCGCACGAGCGGACCCGTGGCGAGGTCGTAGGGCCGGTGCTCGTCCGCGGTCATGCGGCGATGGAGCTCCGCCTCGGCCGCGGCCGGGGGCAGAGCCCGCAGGTCCACCACGGGGAGCGAGGGGCTCCAGCCCTGGTCGATCACCTGGACCGGCTGGCCGTGCGAGGTTACGAAGCGGGTGCGCAGCGCCTCGTGCCGGCGGACGATCTCCCGCAGGCAGGCCTCGAGGGCATCGACCCGCAGCTCGCCGCGCAGGCGGACCGCGGCCGGCAGGTTGTAGAGCGAATGGTCGCGCTCGAGCTGCTCGACGAACCAGAGCCGCTCCTGGGCGTAGGACAGCGGGACCTCCGCCGGCCGGAGCATGGGGCGCAGCGGCGGCGTCTGCCCGGTTCCCTGCCGCGCGGCCTGCACCAGCTCGGCGAGCTTCGCGAGCGTCGGCGTCTCGAAGAGCTGACGCACCGGCAGCTCCACGCCGAAGGCCCGGCGCAGCCGCGACACGAGCTGGGTGGCGAGGAGCGAATGGCCGCCCATGGCAAAGAAGCTGTCCTCCGAGCCCACCCGGGGTACGCCCAGCAGCTCGCACCAGATCCCCGCGATCGTCTCCTCGACCGGCCCGCGCGGCGCAATGTAGCTGCGCTCCGTGGCGGCCTCGGGCTCGGGGAGCGCCTTGCGGTCCACCTTGCCGCTTGGGGTCAGCGGGAACGCCTCCAGCTTCACGAAAGCCGAGGGGATCATGTACTCGGGCAGCCGGCCCTTCAGGTGCTCGCGGAGGTCCGCCTCCCCGTCCGCAGTGACCCAGGCGACCAGCCTGTCGCCGCGCAGGCCCGCGACCGCCTGGCGGACCGCGGGATGAGAGGCGAGCGCGGCCTCGACCTCGCCCAGCTCGATGCGGAAGCCGCGCACCTTGACCTGGAAGTCGATCCGCCCGAGGAACTCGATGCGGCCATCGGAGAGCCAGCGCACGAGGTCGCCGGTGCGGTACATGCGGCCCCCGGCGAACGGATCGGGTACGAAGCGCTCCGCCGTCAGGTCCGGCGCATCGAGGTAGCCGCGAGCGAGGCCCTCGCCGCCGATGCACAGCTCGCCGGGGATGCCCACCGGCACCGGCTCCAGCCGCCGGTCGAGCACGTAGAGGGACGTGTTCGCGATGGCTCCGCCCACGGCGACATCCTCGCCAACCACCCGCCGGGTTGCCGACCAGATCGTGGTCTCGGTGGGGCCGTACATGTTCCACAGCGAGCCGACTCGCGGCAGCAGCTTTGCCGCCAGGTCGGACGGCAGTGCTTCGCCGCCGCAGAGGGCCTTGACGTCTCCCCCTTCCCAGCCCTCGCCGCCGGCATCGAGCAGCATCCGCCAGGTGGCGGGCGTGGCCTGCATGACCGTGGCTCCGGCCAGGCGCTTCTTCAGCAGCTCGGCATCTGCGGCCTCGTCGCGGGTCGCGATCTCGACCCGGGCACCCACGATCAGCGGCAGCAGCAGCTCCAGGCCGGCGATGTCGAACGACAGCGTGGTGACGGCCAGGAGGATGTCGGAGGCCTCCAGCCCTGGCTCGCGGGCCATGGAGAGCAGGAAGTTGACCAGGGCGCGTTGCGGGATCTGCACGCCCTTGGGGCGGCCGGTCGAGCCGGAGGTGAAGAGGATGTAGGCGAGGTTGTCGGGAGAAACCCCCTCCTCACCGGCCTTCGGCCGGGCTACCCGCTCCGCGGGAGAGGGGGTCAGATCGGAGAGGACGATCTGGGGCTGAGCGGCTTCCAGGATGAGGTTGAGGCGCTCCTGGGGATGCAAGGGATCGAGGGGCACGTAGGCGGCGCCGCTCTTGAGCACGCCCAGGACGGCCACCAGCATGTCCGGCGTACGCTCCATCTGGATTCCGACCCGGGACTCAGGGCCAATCCCCTGCGACCGCAGGTTCGCGGCCAGGCCCTCGGCGCGCTCGTTCAGCTCGGCGTAGGTGAGCCTTGTCTCCCCCTGGGAGACGGCCACGGCTTCGGGCGTGCGCCTCGCCTGCTCCTCGAACAGCGAAGCCACTGTTGTTTCCGGCAGCTCGGCCTCGGTCTCGTTCCAACCCTCGAGGACCTGCCGGCGCTCGGCGCGGCTCAGCAGGGCCAGCTCCGAGACACGGCCGCCCGGGTCCGCCGCCGCGCTCTCCAGCAGGGTGCGGAAGTGCTCCAGCAGGCGGTGCGCCGTGGCCTCCTCGAAGAGCGCGGAGTCGATCTCCAGGAA
Source organism: uncultured Holophagales bacterium (assembly GCA_963741305.1). Classification (GTDB taxonomy): domain Bacteria; phylum Acidobacteriota; class Thermoanaerobaculia; order Multivoradales; family UBA5704; genus DATMER01. Next base: position 4,809,429 of record CAVUHL010000003.1, read on the forward strand.
GCCGCCCATCCGGCCGTCCGGCCGTTCCATGAAGTAGAGCGACAGGTCGAACTTGGACGTGCCGCTCTCCAGCTCCAGCGGCTCCAGCGTCAGGTCCGGCAGCGCGAGCGGCTCGAACGGCGCGTTCTGGAGCACGAACAGAACCTGGAACAGCGGCGACCGACTCAGATCGCGCTGCGGCTCCAACGCTTCTACCAGGCGCTCGAACGGCAGGTCCTGGTGCGCGTAGGCATCCAGGGTCACGTCCTTCACCCGGTCCACCAGCCCGCGGAAGGCAGGATCGCCGTCCACCCTCGCGCGCAGGGCGAGGGTGTTGACGAAGAACCCGATCAGCGGCTCGACCTCCTCGCGGGTGCGGTTCGCCACGGGCGAGCCCACGAGGAAGTCCTCCTGGCCGGTGTAGCGGTGGAGCAGCGTCTGGAAGCCGGCGAGCAGAGCCATGAACAGCGTCGAGCCATCCCTCGAAAACGCCTTGATCCTGTCCACAAGGGCGGCGGGCAGCTCCACGGGAAGATGCCGGCCGCGGAAGCTCTGCCGGGCAGGCCGCGGATGGTCCGTGGGCAGGTCGAGCACGGTCGAGGCCCCGGCCAGCGCGCTCCGCCAGTGGCCCACCTCGGCCTCCAGCCACTCGCCGGTCAACCGGCCGCGCTGCCAGGCCGCGAAGTCCGCGTACTGCACGGCGAGCTCGGGCAGCGGCTGGCCCGAGTAGAGCGCCGCCACCTCATGCACGAGCACGCCGAGCGACCAGCCGTCGCTGACGATGTGGTGCAGGGTCGCGAGCACCGCGTGCTCGTCCTCCGCGAGCTTCACGGCCTGCACGCGCAGCAGCGGCGCCCGGCGCAGGTCGAACGGCTTCCGCGCCTCCTCCTCCGCCAGCCGCGCCAGCACGGCCTCCCGGTCTTGGAGATGGGAGACGTCCACGAAGGGGATCTCCAGGGTGGCGTCCTCCTCGATCGCCTGCACGGGCTTGCCGTCCGCCTCGCCGAACGAGGTGCGCAGCGCCTCATGCCGCCGCACGATCTCGCGGAACGTGGCCGCGAATGCTTCGAGGTCGAGCCTGCCCTTGAGGCGCAGCGACACCGGCACGTTGTAGAGCGGGCTCCCCGGCTCGAGCTGGTCGAGGAACCAGAGGCGCTCCTGCGCGAAGGAGAGCGGGAGCGCCTCCGTCCGCGGAACGCGCTCGATCCTTTCCTGCTTCTCGGGCAGGACCCCTTCGACGCGCGCGGCCAGCGCTTCGAGGGTGGGCGCCTCGAACACCTGCCGCAGCGGCAGCTCGACCCCGAACGCGTTGCGCACCCGCGACGAGAGCTGCGAGACCAGCAGCGAATGGCCGCCCAGCTCGAAGAAGTTGTCGTGCACCCCCACCTGCTCGACGCGCAGGACCTCGCGCCAGATCTCCGCCAGCCGCGCCTCGGTACGGCTGCGCGGCGCCACCAGCTCGGCAGCCGGCAGGAGCACGCTGCCCGGCTCGGGAAGCGCCCGCCGGTCCACCTTGCCATGGGTGGTGAGCGGCAGCTTGTCGAGGCTCACGAACGCGGCCGGCACCATGTACTCCGGCAGCGTCAGGAGCAGGTGCTCGCGCAGCTCGGCGTTGGAGACCGGACCGTCCTTGGGCACGATCCAGGCGACGAGCCGGCGGTCTCCCGTCGCCCCCATCTGCGCCATGACGACCGACTCACGCAGGCCGGGGTGGCGGTTCAGGGCAGACTCGATCTCGCCCAGCTCGATGCGGAAGCCGCGGATCTTCACCTGGCCGTCGATGCGGCCCAGGTAGTCGAGGTCGCCGTCCGGGCGGCGGCGCGCCAGATCGCCGCTGCGGTAGAGGCGCGAGCCCGGCCGCGAGGAAAACGGATCAGGGATGAAGCGCTCGGCCGTCAGCTCCGGACGGGTCAGGTAGCCGCGCGCCAGGCCGGCGCCGCCGACGTGGATCTCCCCGGGCACGCCCACCGGCAGCAGCTCCTGATGCGTGCCGAGCAGGTAGACCTGCAGGTCGGGGATCGGCTCGCCCACCGGGCTCGCGCCGGGCCGGTCGAGGTCAGTACTAGTCACCGGACGGAACGTGACATGCACAGTGGTCTCGGTGATGCCGTACATGTTGATCAGCCGCGGCTTTTCGTCGCCATGGCGCTCGATCCAGGGCGCGAGCGCAGCCAGGTCGAGCGCCTCGCCGCCGAATACCACCCACTCGAGCGCCAGCTTGCCCCTCCCCTCCTCCTCGTCGGCCTTGATGAGCTGGCGGAAGGCGGACGGGGTCTGGCTCAACACCGTGACCCCCTCGGTGACCAGCAGCTCATAGAACGCCGCGGGGTTCATGCTGACCTCGCGCGGCACCATGACCAGCCGGCCGCCGTAGAGCAGCGCGCCCCAGATCTCCCAGACCGAGAAATCGAAGGCGTAGGAGTGGAAGACCGTCCACACATCCTCCGGCCCGAAGCCGAACCAGCCGTCGGTCGCGCTGAACAGCCGCACGGCGTTGGCGTGGGTCACGGGCACGCCCTTGGGCCGGCCCGTCGAGCCCGACGTGTAGATCACGTAGGCCACGTTGTCCGGACTCATGCCGGGCAGATCAGAAAGGTTTTCAATGCTCTCGCCCGCGAGGCTCGCGCGGTCCTTGTCCAGCAGGACCATTGGATAAGGAGCATCGAACCGCTCCACCAGATGGCTCTGGGTCACGAGGACCGGCGCGGACGACGTGCTGAGGGCGTTCTCCAGGATCCAGGACAGCCGCTCCGCCGGATAGGCAGGATCGAGCGGAACGTAAGCGCCGCCGGCCTTCAAGATGCCGAGGATGCCCACGATCGTATCGAGCGAGCGCTCCACGCAGAGCCCCACCGGCGTCTCCGGCCCGACCCCCATGGCGCGCAGCCGCCAGGCGAGCTGGTTCGCCCGCTCGTTGAGCTTCCGATAGCTGAGCTCCGAAACTTCGTAGACCGCCGCTACGTTCTTCGGATGCTTCGCCGCCTGTGCCTCGAAAAGGCGGTGGATGGACGGCTCCGCTGGGAATTCAGTCCATCCGGTCAAGAGCTGGGCGCGCTCCTCCGCAGCCAGCATCGGCAGGTCGGCGAGCCGCAGACCAGGCGCGGCCACCGAACCCGTGAGCAGGGTCTCCCAGTGGCGCAGCAGCCGATCGATCGTCGACTCGTCATACAGGTCGACGTTGTACTCCAGCGTCGTGGTCAGCCCCTCGGGCAGGTCGAACAGGAAGACCGTGAAGTCGAACTTGGTCGTCCGATTGTGGTTCTCCAGCAGCTTCAAGCTCACGCCGGGCAGGTCGAGCGCCTGGGTCGGCGTGTTCTGCAAGGAGAACTGGACCTGGAAGATCGGCGTGCGGCTCAGGTCGCGCTCCGGATGGAGGTCTTCCACAAGCTTTTCGAACGGGACTTCCTGGTGCGGCGTCGAGCCGAGGAAGCCCTCGCTCACCCGCGCCAGCAGCTCGCGGAACGCCGGATCGCCGGCCAGGTCCGTGCGCTGCACGACCATGTTCAGGAAGAAACCGATCAGGTTTTCGGTCTCCAGCCGGTTGCGGTTGGCGATAGGAATACCGAGGAGCAGATCGTCCTGACCGGTGTAGCGGTGCAAGAGCGCATTGAAGGCCGTGAGCAGCGTGAGGAAGAGCGTGCCCCCCTCCTTCTGGCTCCAGGCCCGGACCTCCTCGATAGGAATGGTGCGCGAGAGCCGCGCGCCGCGCGAGGTGAGCAGCGCCGGCCGCGGACGGTCCGTGGGCATCTCCAACACCGGCAGCTTGCCCGAAAGGCGGCCACGCCAGTACGCGAGGTGCTGCTCCATCGCGCTGCTATTGAGCCACCGGCGCTGCCACGCCGCGTAGTCCGCGTACTGGAGCGGCAGCTCGGGCAGTTGCGAACCTCTGTAGAGCGCCTCCAGCTCGCGGATCAGGATGCCGATCGTCCAGCCGTCCGAGGCAATGTGATGCATGGTCAGGAGCAGCACGTGCTCCTGCGTCCCAAGCTTGAGCAGTGACGTGCGCAGCATCGGTCCGACGGTGAGATCGAACGGCCTCCGTCCCTCTTCGAGCGCGAGCCGCCGCCGTTCCTCCGTCCGTGCTTCCTCCGGCAAGCTGGAAAGATCCATCACCGGCAGGTCGTCCGTGGCGGGCAGCACCCGCTGTGCAGGCTCGCCGTTCACCGCCGGATAAACCGTGCGCAGCACCTCATGGCGGCGGCGGACCTCGCCGAAGCTGCGCGCCAGTGCGGGCACGTCGAGCGCGCCTTCCAGCAGTACCGCGGCAGGCATGTTGTACGCCGGGCTGTCCGGATCGAGCTGGGTGAGGAACCAGAGCCGCTCCTGCGAGAACGAGAGCGGCATGCCGGCTTCCCGCGGCACGCGGTGCAAAGAAAGGTTTTCTTCCACCTTCTTCGGCGCCGGGTATCCCAGCTCGGCCGCGAGGCTCCAGGACTCGGGGCTAAGGCTTCCCGCCGCGGTCTGCCAGCGGTCGGCCACGCTCGCGTCGATCCCCTGGTGCTCGTGGAACTTGGGATCGCCCATCATCCGCGTGCCGGCGTGGAGGCCGTCCGTCATGCGCTGCCCCTGATAGGGCTGCAACATCCCCTCGTCCATCTCCAGGCCGAGGAAGCGGCTCAGGGAGACCATGGACCCGCGCGGGTCTTTCACCAGATCCTCGAAGCGCAACCGGTGCTGCCGCTCTGCCGGGACCTCTTCCAGGAAGGTCAGGATGTTGCGGTGCGCCAGCGTCCAGACCAGCTCGGCCTGCTCCTCGGGCGGGAACGGGAAGCCGTAGACCTGGTCCATCTTCGCTTCCAGGTAGGAGTCGATCGTGGCCCGCGGATGGCGGATCAGGTGGACGTAGAGCGGGTCCTCGAACATCCGCTCCGCCCGCCGCATCGTCCACAGATCGAGCGCGTAGCTCGGCGTCTTGTCCACCACGAGCCGGCCGCCGGCCCACTCCTGGAGGCGGCGGAAGAACTGGCCCACGGTGAGCCCCTGGTCCTCCGCCTCGGCCACGATCTCCCGCGCCCGGTCCGCACCGCAGCCGTGGAGGTCCATCACCGCCCGCAGCAGGCCCTCCACCGCGAAGCGGTTGCGGCCCGAATAGACGTCGCGGCGCTCGTCCATGGTGCGGAACGCGAGCAGCTCCAGCTCCGGCGGCGCGAACACTCCGGGATGGCCGGCGAGCATGACGCGGAGAAGCGTCGAGCCGGAGCGGAACGGCGACAACAGAAAGACCGCCCGCGGGATCGGCCGGCCGGTCTCGACCTCGGTGGGCTCCGTACGCCCCAACCGGCGTGAGACCGCCGCCCGCAGCTTCTCCAGCGCCGGCTCCAGCTCCATACGGGCATCGCCAACCTGCCGCTCGACCGCTTCGCCGCCCAGCCGCCCGACCGCGTCCGGATAGGCCGTCGCCAGATACTCGGCGAAGGTTGCCACGGTCGGCGCGTCGAACAGCGACATCACGTAGACGATCCGGCCCAGCTCCTTCTGCAGCCGGTTGATGAACATCGCGCCCTGGATCGAGTCGCCGCCCAGCTCGAAGAAGCTGTCGTGAATGCCCACCCTCTCGATACCCAGCAGCTCGCGCCACATGTCCGCCAGGCGCCTCTCCAGCTCCGTGCGCGGCGCCTCGTAGCCCTGCGCCATCTCAGGCCGGCCGGCCTCTGCTGCGGGCAGCGCCTTGCGGTCCACCTTGCCGCTCGGATTGAGCGGGAAGGCCGGCAGCACCACGAATGCGGAGGGCACCATGGCCTCGGGCAGACGGCCGCGCAGATAGGACCGCAGCTCGTCCGGCGCAGGCTCCCCGACGAGATAGGCAACCAGGCGAGTATTTCCTCCATCAGCACGCGCCAGCACGCACACCTCGCGCACACCGGGATGGCGCGACAGCTCGGCCTCGATCTCTCCCAGCTCGATGCGGACGCCGCGGATCTTCACCTGGAAGTCGAGCCGGCCGAGGTACTCCACCTCGCCGTCCGGACACCCCCGCGAATACCGCGCCAGGTCGCCCGTGCGGTAGAGCCGGTCGCCATCCCCGAACGGGTTCGGGACGAAGCGCTCCGCGGTCAGCTCGGGCCGGCCCAGATATCCGCGGGCCAGGTTCACGCCGCCGATGTGCAGCTCCCCGGGGACTCCGACGGGGACCGGCTGCGACTCCCGGTCCAGGATCAGGATCGACGTGTTGTCGATCGGCCGGCCGATGGGCACGGACCGTCCGCCCGGCTTGCAGGCGTGATAGGTGACGTCCACCGACGCCTCGGTGGGGCCATAGAGGTTGTGCAGCTCGGCGGGCATCCGGGCGAAGAAGCGCTCCTTGAGTGGGAAGGGGAGAGCCTCGCCGCTGGCGAACACCCGGCGCACGCTGCGGCAGGATTCGGAAAGGCCGTCCTGGTCGAGGAAGATCTGGAGCATCGAGGGGACGAAGTGGAGCGTCGTGATCCCGTGACATCGGATCAGCTCCGCCAGCCGAGCCGCATCCTGGTGGGCTCCCGGCGGGGACATCACCAGACGGGCGCCGGTCAGCAGCGGCCAGAAGAATTCCCAGACCGACACGTCGAAGCTGAACGGCGTCTTCTGGAGCACCCGGTCCTCGGCGGTGAGGCGGTAGGCCGACTGCATCCAGTTGAGGCGGTTCACGATGCCGCGGTGCGGGATGCCCGCGCCTTTCGGACGGCCCGTCGAGCCCGAGGTGTAGATGCAGTAGGCCAGGCCCTCGGGCAGGACCCTCACCCGCGGCCCCTCTCCCGCCTCCCACTCACCCTCATCCAGGCGGACCAGCGCGGCTCGCGTCGCAGGAAGCTTCAGATGACTCTGGGTGAGGAGCACGCTCACTCCCGAGTCGTCCAGCATGTAGGCGATCCGGTCCTGCGGGTAGGACGGATCGACCGGCACATAGGCGCCGCCCGCCTTGAGGATGCCCATCAGGCCGACCACCATCTCGATCGAGCGCTCGGCCGCGATCCCCACCAGGGTGTCAGCCTCGACTCCGAGCCCGCGCAGATGGCCCGCCAGACGATTCGCGCGGCGGTTCAGATCCTCATAAGTGAGCTGTTGGCCGCCATACTCCAGGGCGACCGCGGCGGGCGTGCGCCGCACCTGCTCCTCGAACAGGCCGTGCAGAGTGGCCTGGTCCGGGAACGGCGCCACCGTGTCGTTCCAGACCTCCACCACCTGCCGCCGCTCGGCCTCGGAAAGCATGGGCAGCAGGGCGATGGGACGGTCGGGCTCGGCGATGGCCGCGGCGAGCAGGCTCTCCAGGTGGCCCGCCATGCGCTGCATCGTCGCGGCGTCGAAAAGGTCGGTGCTGTACTTCCAGATGCCGAGCCAGCCGCCGTCCGCCTCGCCCATCGAAAGGGCGAGGTCGAAGCGGGCCGTGCCCAGGTCCACCTCGCGGGGCTCCAGCGCCAGGCCCGGCTGGCCAGATAGATTCAGCCGCTTGAGCGGCGCGTTCTGGCCCACGAACATGACCTGGAAGAGCGGCGTGCGCGAAAGATCGCGCTCCGGCCGCAGCTCGTCCACCAAACGCTCGAAGGGAACTTCCTGGTGCGCGTAGGCGTCGAGGGCCGTGCGCCGCACCCGCGCCAGCAGCTCGCGGAAGCCCGGCCGGCCGTCGAGGCGCGTGCGCAGCACGAGGTTGTTCAGGAAGACGCCGATCAGCCCCTCCAGCTCCACCCGGTTGCGGCCGTCGATGGGCGTGCCCACCACGAGGTCGTCCAGCCCGGTGTAGCGGTGGAGCAGCCCGGTAAAGCCGGCGAGGAGAGCCATGAAGCGGGTCGCGCGGCCCTCGCGCGCCAGGGCCTCCAGCCGCTCGACGAGCCGTGCCGGGAGCAGGTGCTCGGAATGAGCGCCCCTGTGCGAGAGCACCGCCGGGCGAGGACGGTCCGCGGGCAGCTCGACCACGGGCAGCTCGCCGCCGAGCTGCTGGCGCCAGAACGCCAGCCCCGGCTCCAGGGCGCCCGCGTCGAGACGGCGGCGCTGCCACGCGGCGAAGTCCGCGTACTGCACGGGCAGGCCGGCCAGGGGGGACGGACGGCCCGCGGAGAACGCCTCGTAGAGCGCCCCCATCTCGCGCACCAGCACGGCGAGCGAGCCGCCGTCCGACGCGATGTGGTGAAGGGAGAGGATCAGCTCGTGCTCGTCCGCGGAAAAGCGCACCAGGGCCGCGCGCAGGAACGGCCCGGTCTCCAGAGGGAACGGCAGGCGGGCCAGCGAGGCGCGAGCAGCCTCCAGAGCGCTCCGCCCAGGCTCCGTTTGTTGCGAACTTGGCTCCAGTCGCAGCAATCCGGCCCCCGGCGGTTGCGAATCGAGCCCGAGCGCCGAGAGATCGAGCACGGGCAGCGGGAGCCGGACCGCCGGCAGCACCCGCTGGACCGGCTCCTCCCCGGGACTGGCGAAGCCCGTGCGCAGCGCCTCGTGGCGCCGCAGGACCTCGTCGAACACCTCGGCGAGAGCGGCCACGTCGAGGCGGCCCTCCAGCCTGATCGAGGCCGCGATGTTGTGTACCGGGTTCTCGGGATCGAGCTGATGCAGGAACCAGAGACGGCGCTGGGCGAAAGAGAGCGGCAGATCCATCTCTCTAGACACGCGCTCCAGCCGCGGCAGATCGGCGGCGGCAACATCTCCCTGGTCCAGGAGCGTGGCGAGATCCGCGATCGAGGGCGCGCCGAACAGCGCATCGATCGTCAGCTCGACGCCGAACGTCTCATTCGTGCGGGCGAGGAGCTGAGTGGCGCGCAGCGAATCCGCGCCCAGCTCGAAGAGGTCGCGATCGACGCCCACGCGCTCCAGACCGAGCACCTCGGCCCAGATCCGCTCCAGCTTCTCCTCGGTGGGAGTGCGAGGCGCCTCGCCCGCAGCCGCTGCTCCTTCAATCCACTGCTCGACCGCTTCCAGGTTGCCGGCCAGGAAGTCCGCACGGCAGGATTGGCGGCGGATCTTGCCGCTGGAAGTCTTCGGCACGCTGCCGGCACGCAGCAGGACCACCGCGTGAACCGCGGCCTCGTGCTCCGTGGCCACGGCGCGGCGCACGGCCTCGGCCACCTCGGCGGCCGATCCCGTCCCCTTCTGCCAGCGCTTCTCGGCGTCGCGCTCGACTTCCTGAACGAGCACCAGCCGCTCCTCCCCATCGACCTCGACAGCGAACGCCGCGCCGCAGCCGGGGCGCAGGTCCCCATGGCTCCGTTCGGCCGTCAGCTCCAGATCCTGCGGGTAAAGATTGCGCCCGCGCAGGATGATCAGATCCTTGGCGCGGCCGGTAAGGTAAAGCGAGCCGTCCGACAGGAAGCCGAGGTCGCCCGTGCGCAGGAAGGCCTCTTCTCTCCCCTCGATCCGAGCTCCGAACGTCCGCGCGCTCTCCTCGGGCCGGTTCCAATAGCCGCCGGCCACGCTCGGACCGGAGATCCAGACCTCGCCCACCTGGCCCTCGGGCAGGGGCCGGCAGGTCTCGGGGTCCACGATCTCGATCTTCTGATCCAGCCAGGGATGGCCGCCGCTCACCAGCGACCGCGACGGTGCGCCATCGCGGGCTGCCTCGGCCCGGTTGCGCTCCAGCGCCTCGGCGTCCACCTTCTTGACATCCGGGAAGCTGCCGCGCTCGGCGCCGGTGACGAACAGCGTCGCCTCGGCCAGGCCGTAGCAAGGATAGAAAGCGCCGCGGCGGAAGCCCTGCGGCGCAAACGACTCGGCAAAGCGCTCCATCGTCTCGGCGCGCACCGGCTCGGCGCCGTTGTAGGCGACCTCCCAGCACGACAGGTCGAGCCCCTCGCGCTCCTCCGCGCCGGTCTTCCGCACGGCCAGCTCGTAGGCGAAGTTGGGGCCGCCGCTGCCCGTGGCGCGGTAGCGGCTGATCGCCCGCAGCCAGCGCGAAGGCCGCTGCAGGAACGCGACCGGCGCCATGAGCACGCAGGTGCCCCCCACGTAGAGAGGCTGAAGCACGTTCCCGATCAGCCCCATGTCGTGGTAGAGCGGCAGCCAGCCCACGATCACCGACTCCTCCGACTGGCCAAAGGCGCGCCGGATCATCTCCTCGTTGTGCACCAGGTTGCCGTGGCGGACCACGACCCCCTTGGGAGTGGCCGTCGAGCCCGACGTGTACTGGAGGAAAGCCACGCCCTCGGAGGTCAGCTCAGGCCCGCGCTCCCAGGAGTCCGCGAGCGAGAGATCCATCTCCTCGGTAGCCACCCACTGCACGCCCGCCAGCTCGGGGTTCTGGGTCAGGAACACGCCGGCCCTGTCGCGCAGGGCGGGAGTCGTGAGGGCGAAGCGGGGCCGGGCGTCACGGGCGATGGCCTGGAGGCGGGAGTCCGGCCGGTTCGACCGCGGCGGATAGGCGGGGACGGCCACGGTGCCCGCGTACAGGCAGCCGAGGAAAGAGACTACGAAATCCAGGCCCGGGGGATAGAGCAGCAGCGCCCGCTCGCCGGCTCCGCCCTCGCGTTGGAGGAACGCGGCCAGGGCGCGCGCCCGGCGGTCCAGCTCCGCGTAGGTGAGGGAGCCCCCCTCCTCCTCCCCGTCGTCGAGGAAACGGTACGCCATCCGGTCCGGGTGCGTGCAGGCCCGGCGGCGAAGGACGTCAACGAGGGTAATATCCGTTTTCATCAATGCGCTGCAAATCCTTTCCGTCTCTCTTGCAGAAGGAGGGGCACAGCAGGTCCCGAGAGATCAGGGTGCAGGACGGCGCTCAAAGCGCGCCCTCGCCGGGCTTAACTGCTTACAACACCGTGGGATGGATCAGAGGGCGCCCATGCTGGCGCCACCGTCCACCTCCACGGTCCGGCCCGTGAAGAAATCGCACTCGAGGATGAACCTCACCGCCTGCCAGACCTCTTCCGGCCGGCCGAGCCGGCCGAGCGGGATCCCGGCCTTCAAGCGGGTGAGGGCCTCTTCGGAAAAACCTTCCAGGAACCCGGTCTCCGTGACGCCGGGAGCGACCCCGCCGACGCGGATACCATGGCGGGCCAGCTCCAGCGCCCAGGTACGGGTGCAGGCATCGAGGCCCGACTTCGAGGCGGAATAATTCGACTGTCCCGGATTGCCCGCACGGGCGATCGAAGACAGGTTGACGATCACTGCATCACGCGTGCCGGATTGGATGACGTGCGCCGCGAGCTCGCGGGCCATCAGGAATTGACCGGTCAGGTTTACGTCCACGACCTTGCGCCACTGCGCGAGCGGGAGCCTCTGCGCCTCCCCGCCGCCCTCATCGGGCTGGACGAGCAAACCGTCGCGGGCGATGCCGGCGCTGTTGACCAGGGCGTTCAACCCGCCCATCTGATCGGCCGCGCTGGCGACGAGCTCGGCCACCGACGCCTCGTCCGTGATGTCGAGCTTGCCGACGAACACCTCGCCCGGCAGGTCCTCGGCCTCCGACGCCAGCCTGCGCAGCCCGGCGGCATTCGTATCGCCCGCCATGACCTTGGCGCCGGCGCGGACCAGTTCCAGGGCGAAGCACCCTCCCAGGCCCCCCGCCGCCCCCGTAACGATCGCGCGAACGTCCGACAACCTCATAGCCGAATGACAATACCATAAGCTGCCGCGCTGCGGCGAGGGTTGAGGGTAAGGTCGACTGTTCTCACGGCTACGTTCCTCCTTCACATGAATGTACGCAAACCATAGGGAGCTCCCGCCACATTCCTGTGCCAGCTTCTTGACGAGCCGGATAGCCCCTGAGGAGTGGGATACGATCCAGCCCGTGCAAGCCGACCGCCCCCTCCTGATGATCCCCGGTCCCGTCGAAATCTCGCCAGCCGTGCTCGCCGCGGCATCCGGCCCGCCTCCCGGCCACGTCTCCCCCCGCCTGATCGAGGCCTTCGGCTCGTCGCTCGAGCGGATGCGCCAGGTCTGGCAGGCCGAGGCTGGTAGCCAGCCATTCCAGCCGTTCCTCCTTGCCGGCAGCGGCACGCTGGCCATGGAAGCAGCGGCGGCCAACCTGATCGAGCCCGGGGACCGGGTCCTCGTGGTGATCACCGGCTTCTTCTCCGAGCGCATGGTGGAGATCCTGCGGAGGTATGGAGCGGACGTCGTCCAGGTCACGGCGCCGGTCGGCGAGGCCCCTTCCCCCGAGGAGGTGGGCGAGATCCTGGCCAAGAGCCCATTCAAGGCCCTCTTCGCCACTCACGTGGATACCTCGACCGGCGTCCGAGTGGATCCCGAGCCTCTTTGCCGCCTGGCGCGGGAGGCGGGCATCCTCTCGGTCTTCGACGGCGTCTGCGCCACGGCCGGCGAACGCTTCGAGATGGCCGCCTGGGGTGCCGACCTCTACTTCACCGCCTCACAAAAGGCCATCGGCCTGCCACCCGGCCTCGCGCTGATGGTGGCGAGCGAGCGGGCCCTGGCAGCACGAGCAGCCCGCCGGTCCCCTCCACCCCCGCTCTACCTCGACTGGGAATCCTGGCTGCCGGTCCACCGTGCCTATGAAGAGCGGAAGCCGAGCTACCTCGCTACTCCAGCCACCTCGCTGGTGATGGCCCTGGAGGCCGGCCTCGGAGAAATCCTGGAGGATGGGATCGCAGCTCGAATTGCAGCCCACGAGCGAGCCGCCGCAGCGCTACACAACGCCTGGAGAGCCCTGGGCCTGCGCTCCGTGCCCCGGGAGGCCGTAACCGCCAACACCCTCTCCGTCCTCCTCTTCCCCGAGGGGATCGACAGCGCTCTCCTGCCCAGGATCGCCGCCCGGGGAGTCATCGTGGCCGGAGGCCTCCACCCCGCCGTGAAGACAACCTCCTTCCGCATCGGCCACATGGGCTACACCGTGACCCGTCCGGATTACCTGAGGCGCACGGTGGAAGCGGTGGGAGGAGCGCTGCGGGAGATGGGGGCGGAGGTCGATCTCGACGCCGCCCTCATAGCGCTGCCATGAAGCTCCTCAAGGGCATTGCCTACGCCGTCCTCACCCTTGGAGTGCTTGCCGCCTTCGGCTGGTACTTCGTCTCTCAACTGGGATCGGGACCGGCCGACGATCTGGCGGGGGTGATGCTGGCTCCCCCTCCGGGCTATGCGGTCGTGGAGCGCGGAGAGCTGACGCCAACCGCGGCAGCGGCCGAGCTCGAGGCGCAAGTCCAGCGAGCGGGCAAAGTGGCCCTGCACTTCAAGCGCGGGGGCTCGGAGGTCTACTGGCTCGCCGATGTCCAAGGGGACTTCCTCGAAGAGCGCTCGGCCGGCTCCGGTGGCACCCGGGTGCAGACGGTCTGGACAGGAAGAATCCGCGAGCGCCTGAGCTGGGCCCGCTCCCATGGCGACTTCACCGTCCCCGGCTTGCCGGAGCCGGAGCGCAAAAACCTTTACCACTAGATAAACACTCGCAAAGGAACCCAATGATCGATACCAAAGGATACGCCGCCTACTCCGCCACCACCCCTCTCGCTCCCTACAGCTTCGAGCGCCGCGATCCGGGCCCGAAAGACGTCCAGATCGAGATCCTCTACTGTGGCGTCTGCCACTCCGACCTGCACACCGTGCGTAGCGAATGGCCAGGGACCGTCTATCCGCTCGTGCCGGGTCACGAGATCGTCGGCCGGGTGGTCAAGGTCGGCGGAGAGGTCTCCCGGTTCAAGGAAGGCGACCTCGCCGCGGTCGGTTGCCTGGTGGACTCCTGCCGGCATTGCGCGAGCTGCGGCGAGGACCTCGAGCAATATTGCGAGAACGGCTTCACCGGCACCTACGGAGGCGTCGAGAAGCAGACCGGCCGTCCCACCTACGGCGGCTACTCGGACAAGATCGTGGTCACCGAGCACTTCGTCCTGAGCCTCTCCGGCAAGCTCGATCCGGCGGCAGCCGCTCCCCTGCTCTGCGCGGGCATCACGACCTGGTCGCCCCTCCGTTATTGGAAGGTCGGCCCGGGTCAAAAGGTCGGCGTGGTGGGCCTCGGCGGATTGGGGCACATGGGAGTCAAGCTCGCTCACGCCCTTGGCGCCCACGTCGTGCTCTTCACCACCTCGCCGGGCAAGACGGAAGACGCGCGCCGTCTCGGAGCCGACGAAGTCGTGATCTCCAAGAACCCCGACGAGATGGCCAGGCACGCGGGCAGCTTCCATTTCATCCTCAACACCGTGGCCGCGCCGCACAACCTCGATGCCTTTCTCGTGCTCCTCAAACGGGACGGCGCGATGGTCCTGGTCGGCGCGCCCGGCGAGCCACACCCCTCGCCCAACGTCTTCAACCTGATCATGGGCCGGCGCACCCTGGCCGGCTCGCTGATCGGCGGCATCGCGGAGACCCAGGAAATGCTCGACTTCTGCGCCGAGCACGGCATCGTCTCCGACATCGAGCTCATCCCCATCCAGCGGATCAACGAGGCCTACGAGCGCATGCTGAAAAGTGACGTGAAGTACCGCTTCGTCATCGACATGGCCTCGCTGCGTGGAGACGCTACCGCGTAGGCCCGCTGAGGCGTATCGAAAGCCGCTCACCCGAGCTCGCCTCCCTGGTGTCTATCCGAAAGGATAGATTTCGACGTGAGGTGAAAGGACGTGAGGCGGGACAGGTTCGTTCACCTCGTCTGCGCTCTGCTCGGAGCGCTGGCGAGCCTGATCGTGATCATCGAGTACGGGGCCAAGGGGACTCCTCAACCCTACCCTGGGCCGCCTGCTCCAGCCACTCCCGTACCGGAGGTCGCTCCTCTACTGCCGACTCCTCCACCCGAGCCGGACTCCGAAGTCTCCTCGATCGTGTATCGGACGGCCAGCGGCGAGAGATACGACCGGGCCACCTGCGGGCATGTAAAGGGAAAGGAGATCCCCCTCTCGCTCGCAGAAGCCGAGGAGCAAGGGCTCACGCCCTGCAGGGTCTGCAACCCGCCGCGGCTTCCCTAGGTTGATGAGCAGTTTGAACTATCCGGAACTTCCGGATAGTTGCCAGGAAACCCGCAGAGGTATAGCTTGCACGTCAACGGCCCCTGGTGCATCACCTTCGAGTGGGAAGAGGGGGACGCTCTTCACGTCAACCTGGAGCAGTATCACTAGCGAGGTAAACGATGTCTCGAGATCTACCCATCCGCGGCCGGAAACAACGGCCTCCGACACACCCCGGGGATGTCCTCCGCGAGGACGTGCTGCCTGCGCTGGAGCTTTCAGTGAGTGAGGCGGCACGGCAACTCCGGATTTCACGGCAGACGCTCCATCGTGTCCTCTCCGGCAAGGCAGGCATCAGTCCGGAAATGGCATTGCGTCTCGGGAAATTTTGTGGCAACGGTCCTGGGATCTGGCTCCGGCTGCAGCAGAGCCATGATCTCTGGCATGCCGAGCAACGCCTGAGTACCGAGTTGCAGAAGATCCCGTCTTGCTCCACCCAGTAGGGCCGGCCGCCGGGTAGACTTGGTCTCCAGGTGGGCGATCAAGCCTGCAACCCTCCGAAGAGCGCGATCTCTCAAAAAGTCTCAACGCTGTTGAGACAATTGCGCCTGATGCCGAGGCAGCCCCGGCCACTCCCCGCACGAGCGGTCCCTCTGGGCCGGATCGACCCACTGGCCTTTTATCTAGAGCCGGGTTTGCTCGGGACGAGACGCTTGGCCGCTTTCTCGAGCTCGTCGGGGGCGGATGCTTCTTCCGCCAACCGGCGTCTCTCGAATTTCTCGTACTCGTCGAGCGCGAGCTTCTGCGCGACCTCGGCCGAGACTCGGCCAGCATCCTTCAGGATCTCGCGTTCGTTGAAAGCGAGGAAGGCGTCGAGCTTCGCGCGCCAGTCGCGCATGTAGAGCGCCCTCCTGCGCTCGGCCTGCTCTTCGGCGTAGTCGAGGTACATGGTCACGATGCGGTTGAGCTGCCGGATCTCGCCGTCGTTCAGGTAGTTCTTCGCGACGGTCACGTCGGCTCGTCGTACCTTGACCCCTTTCCAAGTCGTGAGCCCCATGTTGGGCTTCTCGGCGTCCACCCGCTCCGCGATGATCTCTGCCGCGGTGCTGCCGGTGATCGCCCAGTGCAGCTTGTTCTGCACCACTTGGAAGAACTCCATCGTCTCGGCCGTGCCGGGGTCGTAATCTACGGAGAGTGCATACAAATCGCGGATCTTTTGATAGAAGCGCTTCTCCGACGCCCGTATCTCCCGGATCCGCTCCAGCAGCTCGTCGAAGTAGTCTGTGCCGAGCGTTCGCCCTTCCTTGAGGCGCTCGTCGTCGAGGACGAAGCCCTTGACGACATACTCGCGCAAGCGATCCGTCGCCCACCGGCGGAACTGGGTGCCCCGACGGGAGCGGACACGGTAGCCGACGGCGAGGATGACGTCCAGGTTGTAGTGGTCGATCGCTCGCTGGACCTGCCGGTTCCCCTCAGTTTGAACTGTCAAGTATTGCTTGACGGTTGCCGAGGGGTCTAGTTCACCCTCCGCGAAGATGTTCTTGATGTGCAGGCTGACGTTCTGCTTCGTTGTCTGGAAGAGCTCAGCCAGGAAAACCTGCGTGAGCCAAACGGTCCCGCCGTCAAGGCGCACTTGGATGCGGCTCCGGCCGTCCTCTCCCTGGTAGAAGACGATCTCGGACGAAGTTGGCGGGCTGCCGGGCTCAGTCATTCGGGGCACCAAGTCTAAGCGTTGCGAGTTGCGTTTCCCGACTCTATCACCCCTTAGTGCGGACCGGTGAGCGCGGGATTGTGGGACAGTAGAGGCGCCCACTTAGGCCACAGGCTCCCAGGTCGGAGCCTTCCCTGGGAGCGCTGGCATCCCTGCCGGCTTGTCCGGATCAATCGGCGGAACGCCGGTCACCAGCCCATCCGCTGACGAAGGCGAGCAGGGCCGCCGCTCCGATGCCTGCCAGCAGGGTGACAGGATCGTCCCACCAGAACAGCTTGGGCCAGGCCACGGCGGCGAGCACGCCGGCCGTCGGTCCAGACCTCCAGACGGGACTGCCGCGGGGGCACGTTCCGGAGCCAGAGCCGCCGGAACAGGAACCAGGCGACCAGGAGAGCGTGCCCGCTGAGGGGAATCCGGACGCCGAGCCGGAGACTCGACAGGGCCACGATCAGCGCGATCTGGAGGCCGAGCTCCACCGTCGGGAGGGAGAGGCCGCGGGCCCTCCACAGGTCCAACAGATCGGCCACGAGCACTATTCGGAAGCTCCGAACAGTTCGGCCATCGTAGCGAATCGCTCACTTCGCGGTAGCCTGGTTCGTTCTCACCGGCGTCTACCGGCGTTTCTACCGGCGTTTCCACCGGCGCTCTTCATCCCATTGCGCTGCTCGCGGGCCACTACGGATCAGGAGCGTGTGTCATTGCTCAGGCGGGCGGCGCACGCGCACTTTGTTCGGGGTGGCCACGACGAAGCACCTCTCCCAGGTGCTCGCGTCGGGCGTAGAGAGCCAGGCGACGAGATAGTCGGAGATGCGCCACTGCTCGGCATCCGGGAGTCTAACCAGCAAGACGCCAGCATGATTACCGGCGGCGAAACGCCGCTTGTCCGAGAAGTCGAGATCCTGCGTGATCAGAAAGCGTTCTTCGAGCTGCGCGGCCGCCCAGACCTCGTTGTCGGCATGACCGCTCAAGTCTTCCTCCAGGACGGTGTGGACATCATGCCCGAGGGCCGCGAGCCTGACCGCGGCAGAGGCCGCGATGTTCTCGTCCAGCTTGATCCTCACGCGACCTTGGTCTCTAACGGCATGGGGGAGGGCGCCGGCAGATCCTCGCTTGCCGATGCCGCGGCGAACGCGATAACCGCTCGCACATCATCCTCTGTAAGGCTCGGGAACTCGCGCAGGATGACATCGGCCGGCTCCCCATGCGCGAGGTAACCAAGGATGACGCGAACGAGCACGCGGGTTCCCCGGATGACCGGCTGACCGCCGCAGATGGCCGGGTCGCGAACGATGCGGTCGTGGTAGTCCATGGTTGTCTCCTTGCCGCCGGTTGCCGGCCGTTCTCCCGCCCTATGATAACGCCAGGAGAGCGACTCCTGTGCCGGGTCGAGAGAGGTCGGGGAAGAGCCGCGCTGTCCCTGGGAACGCTGGCATCCCTGCCGGCTTGTCCGGATCAATCGGCGGAACGCCGGCCACACCCAAGTCACACCCCAAGGCGAGCGCCTCCTGGTGGTGCTCCGACGGCCCATCCGCTGACGAAGGCGAGCAGGGCAGCCACTCCGATGCCCACCAGCAGGGTGACGGGATCGTCCCACCAGAACAGCTTGGGCCAGGCCACGGCGGCGAGCACGCCGCCTGCGATCCAGATCTCCAGCCGGGAGTGCCGCGGGGGCACGTTCCGGAGCCAGAGCCGCCGGAAGAGGAAGTAGGCGACCAGGAGAGCGTGCCCGCTGAGGGGAATCCGGACGCCGAGCCGGAGACTCGACAGGGCCACGATCAGCGCGATCTGGAGGCCGAGCTCCACCGTCGGGAGGGAGAGGCCGCGGGCCCTCCACAGGTCGTACAGATCGGCCACGAGCATCCCCAGCACCGGAAAGGCGAGCAGCATGTACCAGAAGGGCGCCATCTCGGCCAGAGGCGTCGTGATCCGGATGACAGGGACCGGACCCTTGTACGCCAGCCAGGCGGCTCCGGCTAGGGTGGTGGCCAGGATGATGGCTAGGCGAGCGAGGTCTGACCTGGGGCGGACGACTGGCGAGTCCGTAGAGGCTTGCACTCCAGAATTCTATGGCTCCTGACCCCGGGGACCTTCCTCTGGAGCACCGGGAAGGGGCGGCAACAGGGCACCCTTCCATCCGACCGCACCTATTTAGTAAGGTTGTCCTTGTCTTCGGACACGAGAGGGTGTTGACGCCGGAAGGCTACCCAAGGCAAGGGGCTCCGGCTCGACATCTCTACGTGCCGACAAACTGAGCGAGGTACTTTGCAGTCCCTTACCGCTGATCTCGATCTACTCCTGAAGCTTCGGCTGGTCGTCGCCCGTTACGGGGAAATGGACATAGCTCGCTGGTGGAACACGCGAGGACAATTGGGAAGGCTCGGCGCATCGGCCCTGAGCCGCGGCTTCCCCCGCACTCACCATTTCGCTCAGGCGCGCTCGGTCTTTGCCGTGGCCTCGCACCGCTGCTCCGAGGTCTTCGATCCCCCGGGCTCTGCCACGCTCTGGCGCCTCCCGGAGATCCTTGAGGAAGAATTCGATGCCCGTTGGGAGTATTGGCTCGACCACGCCGAGGAGTGGTCCGGTTTCTTCTCCCGCCTGGAGACGCTCCCCGAAGGGAGCCTGGTCGACGTGCTGAGCGAATTCGGCCTCGCTTCCGAGCCCGACCTCGCGACGTGCTCGCGCCTCAAGCGCTCGGCCGAGGGGCGAGCGGTTCTCCTCCCGGGCACCTTCCAAGCCGATGGCGCCACGTTCACCCTGCTCGCGCTGGGGTTTTCCCGCGGCGAGCCAGGAGTCCTGGCCATCCCGTATATCCGGCGGGAAGACGGATGACTGCGAAGCGCTCGCCACAGGGCAGCCGCGCGAATGTGGTCTCGTCCTTCACACTCGTCAAGGGCGCCATGATTCCGGAGACCTACACGGTCTTCGCCTCCTGGGACTTCAAGAAGTCGAAGAGGGAAAACCTCGACCGCCTGCGGGCGGAGAACTTCATCGGCGCCACCAGCGAGACCTGGGTCCGCGACGTTGCCAAGGTCCTCAACCGTCGCTTCGATCCCGCCGGCCGGGATCGGCCCCTCGTCCTTCTCGCCCAAGAGGGATGCGACCTCGCGGTCTGGCGTCCCCTTCTCCTCTGGCACATCACCCGGGACGAGTTCCTCCTGCGCGACTTCCTGGTGGGCTGGCTCCATCCCGCTTACGAAGCCGGAGCCTA
Organism: uncultured Holophagales bacterium; assembly: GCA_963741305.1. Taxonomy (GTDB): domain Bacteria; phylum Acidobacteriota; class Thermoanaerobaculia; order Multivoradales; family UBA5704; genus DATMER01. Next base: position 4,829,101 of record CAVUHL010000003.1, read on the forward strand.
CCGGGTTCGCCCCCAGGACCTCTATTCCTATCTTCAAGACGTTCGCCGGCGCGGCGGCGTCACCGAGCATGCGTGGAGCGAGAGCACGCTTCACCGGGTCGCGGCAGGCCTTCTCAAGATCTCGGCGGACTTCGGCCTCTTGAAAGGCTCGGTGGTAAAACGGTTCGACTCGTACCACCTCCCCGAGCCGAGCTTTCTGTATCTCCTGCATGCGATCCGCGACACGGTCCAGAACCCCCGCAAACTGATCGAAGCGGAGGACTGGAAGATGTTCTTCCTGCAACCTGCCGATGTCGAGCGCGAGCTTCTCCGTCTGCATCAGTTCCGGAAGCTGGAATACCAGGTCGCGGGCAGCCTCGTGGAGCTCAGGTTGCCCGCCGCCACACTGCTCGATTACGTGGAGACAATGGCCGCATGAGCGAATTCGAGCACCGCTTGAAGCACGACCTCGAGCCCGTTCTCGCGAGCCGGGACCCGCGTGAACGCCTCAGCGCCTACCACGACATGCCGTTCGCGATCTTCCGCTACGAAGCGGAAGAGGAGCTCGAGCTGCGCAGGCAGATGAGGATGTTGCAGACCCGCCTCGAACAACAGGGAAAACGCATCCACCTGATCTCTCTCGCCGACTGCCTGGAGACGGCGATGACCTCCCACCGGGAACTCTCCGAGTGGTTCGAAGTGGAGCGCGACCTCGGCACCCAGACCGTCGTGGAAACGATCCATAGCATTCTCTCGGAATACACCCCCCTCGTGGATCTCGTGGCGGAAAGCCTTCCTCGCGACACCGACCCTCTCCGCGACATCGTATTCCTCTGGAGGACCGGCGCCCTTTTCCCCGTCTATCGGACGTTCTCGCTCCTCGAGCAGCTCAAGGGGCGCACACAGGTGCCGACGATCCTCTTCTATCCTGGTCAGCTCGACGGACCCTCCGGCCTGAAGTTCATGGGAGTCCTCGAAGCCGAGCACAACTACCGCGCCAAAATTTTCTGATGGTTCCAATCATGAATGACACAACGCCCAAGATCCGGCAGCTCTTCAGCTCTGATATTTCCCGAACCATCGAGGAAGTCATCAAGGTCGATCAGGTCGCCGAGGAGATCCTCCGCGACGAGATCGACGAGTACATCGCGACCGAGGCGATCAAGAAACACTTTCGCAACATTCTCGGAGCCTATCGCGACGCGCTCGGCCATCCACGGGAAGGTATCGGCGTCTGGATCTCCGGCTTCTTCGGCTCCGGAAAGTCGAGCTTCGCGAAAATGCTCGGTCTTGCCATCGAGAACCGGCAGATCGTTGGCAAGGCGGCAGCGAGACGGTTTGCCGGCCGCGCTGGAGACAGGGAGATCGATGCCCTGCTCGCGGTGATCAACGAGCAGATCCCCACCCACACGGTGATCTTCGACGTCTCCACGGAACGCGGGATTCGCAGCGGTAACCAGATGCTCACCGAGATCATGTACGGGCTCTTCCTCCAAAGCCTGGGATATGCCAAGGATCTCGACCTATCCGAGCTCGAAATCACGCTCGAAGCCGAGGGCCGTCTCGACGAGTTTGTCGCAGCGTACAGAAAAGTAATCGAAAAGGACTGGAACACGGAGAAAGGCAAAGTGGCCTTTGCCCTGAACGAGGCCAGCCGCGTTCTGCACCACCTGGACCCAGCCACCTACGCTATGCCTGACTCCTGGGTACGGGCCGTCAAGGGCAGGGTCGAGCTCAGCGCGGGGAAGCTCGCCGAGCGTTGCGACGAGCTCATGCGGCGGCGCAAGCCCGGGCAGAATCTTTTATTCGTCGTGGACGAAGTCGGCCAGTTCGTGGCCCGCGACGTTCAGAAGATGCTCGACTTGATGGGCATCGTCCAGAGCCTCGGCCGGATCGGACGTGGCAGGCACTGGCTCGTCGTCACCTCCCAGGAAAAGCTCACGGAGTTGGTCGGCGGATTGGACGACCGCCGGATCGAGCTGGCCCGGCTGATGGATCGCTTCCCCCTCCAGGTCCATCTCGAATCCTCGGACATCTCGGAGGTCACCAGCCGGCGAGTCCTTCACAAGGATTCGGACGCGGAAAGCCTCCTTGGACGGCTCTTCGACGATCACCGTGGAAGGCTCACCGATACCACGCGCCTCACCGCCGACATCCGGTTGCCGGACCTCACCCGCCAGGGATTCATCGATCTTTACCCGCTTCTCCCCTACCAGATCGATCTCATCATCCAGATCGTCTCCGGCCTGCGCACCCAGGGCGGCGCGAGCCGGCACGTCGGCGGCGCCAATCGCACGATCATCAAGCTGGCCCAACAGCTCCTGATCAACCCGGCGGTCCTGCTCGCCGACCAGCCGGTCGGCAACCTCGCCCGGATCGATCAGGTATACGACCTCATCGAGGGCAACATCGGCAGCGAGGTGCGCACCAAGATCGCCGAGATCCCCAAGCGGGTCGATCATCCCATGGCTCAGAAAGTAGCCAAGGCCGTCTGCCTGCTCCAGGTTGAAAAGAGCGTCCACCGCACGGCAGAAAACATTGCGGCGGCCCTCTTCCCTGGTATCGACGCCGACTCTCAGCTCCCGGGCGTCAAGGAGGCGCTCCACGAGCTCGTCGCCGCTCACCAGGTCCGGCCCGGGGAGGACGGCTACCGCATTCCCACTCCTGCCGAAGACGACTGGGAGCGCAACCGCATGGCGCTGTTGCCCCGGCCGGGGGACACCCACCGCCTGCAGGCCGAAACGCTCGCCTCCTTCTGGCAGCCGCAGCCCTCCCACACCTTGATGGAAACCAAGGTCTTCAAGGCCGGCCTCGCCCTTCAGGGCCGCGAGATCGTGGAAGGGGACATCCCGTTCCAGATGTACCTCGCCGAAAGCAGCAGGGAGACCGCCGGGCTCGCCGCCGAGCTGCGGACGCGCAGCCAGCAGGAGCGCAAGAGCGTCTTCTGGGCCGTGACTCTCAACGAGGCCATCGACCGCGAAACCGTCGAGCTTTTCCGTTCCAAAGAGATGGTCGCGCGCAAAGAGCGCGAGGCCAAGACCTCGGAGGAGACGAGGCTCATCAGCGAGGAGAAGATCCGCCAGCGCCGGTATCAGGAAGAGCTGCGGCGGCTGCTCAGGGCGGCCTGCCTCTCCGGCCACGTCTACTTTCGCGGCAATGACCGCAGCCCTGCCGACCATGCCACCGAAGTCGCCCGGACGGCCGGAGAGATCCTCGGACAGGTCCTGCCAGAGGTCTTCGACCGGTACCACGAAGCGGCGGCCCGGGTGCAGAAAAGGGACCTGGATGCGCTCCTTGCCTCGGAGAACCTCCATGGCCTCACTCCGGTCTTCAGCTCGCTGAACCTCCTCCGGGATGAGAAGGGCAAGCCCGTCTTCCGCGCCGAGAGCGGCCCGCTGGCCGAGGTGATGCGCCGCATCCGGGAACGCGCCGAATATGGCGAAACCGTGAGCGGCCGCTATCTCGCCGACGAGCTGGCCAAGGAGCCTTTCGGATGGGAATTCGAGGTCGTGCGCCTCCTCGTCCTCTCCCTGCTTCGTGCCGGCAAGATCGAGATGACGAGCCGGGGCCAGACCGTCGACTCGGCCAGGAGCCTCGAAGCCCGCGAAACCTTCGGCAACAACAACCTTTTCCGACAGGCGTCGTTCCGGCCCAAGCAGGACATTGCCTTCGAGGAGCTCATCCGCGCCTCCGAAGGCTTCCGAGACACGTTCGGGCGCGAGGTCAAGGAGCTTACCGCTGCCCCCATCGCGGCCGAGCTGCGCCGCGAAATCGACCGCCACGCGGACACGGTCGCCTCGGCTCTGGCCATTCTCACCCGCGAGCGGCTCCCCGGCGGAAACCTCCTGGAGTCGGCGCTGGGAGAGATGAAAGCAATCGCGCGCGGCTCCGACGAGAGCGCCATCGCAGGCTTCAACAGCGCTCACCGTTCGATCAAAGAGGCGATCCAGCGGGCCGGCGAGTTGGAACAATCCCTTTCCGAGCCGCGGCTCCGCGACCTCGCCCGTGCCCGTGAGGCGCTCTCCATCGCCTGGCCGTTCCTCCGCGAGGAACCCGACCTCTCCGACGAGATTCAGACTGCCGCGGGCCGGCTCGAGGATGTCCTCGGCCGTGAAACCTTCTTCCGCGAGCTGCCCGCGATCGAACAGACCGCCGGAATGATCGCGGCCGAATACGATCGTCGATACGAGCTGGCTCTCGCGGAGCACATCGAGGCCTACCGGAATGCCCTGGAGACTCTCGCGAAAACATCAGGATGGGCCGAGCTCTCGGACGAACGGCGGCAACTGATCGCCGAGCCTTTGCAGCGGGGCACCCTGCGGCCGGACAAGCGCTTGCCCATCCCTCAGCTCCGCGCCGACCGGGACGCCTGCAACCTGCGCTTGAAATCGGCCATCTCCGAAGTCCACAAGATCCTGGCCGGCGAACGTTACGTGGAAGTGAGCCTTGCCAGCTATTTCGAAGGCGGCATCGAGAATGAAGAGCAGCTCGAAAAGGCGCTCGACGGCATCCGTGAGGAGTGCACTCGGCTAATCGGCGCCGGCAAGAAAGTCATCGTGCAATGAGCCAGCGTATCGACCTCCGCCAGCTCGCCGAACGCGAAAGCGAGCAGGTCGAATGGAAGAGCAACGTCGCGGATATCGACGACGTTGTCGAGACGCTGTCTGCGTTCGCTAACGATCTAGCCAACCTGGGGGGCGGGTACGTCGTATGCGGAGCAAGCGAGATCAAGGATAGCCATGGCTTTCCTTTCATCGAGCTGATCGGACTTACGTCGAGCCGCCTCAGGGAAATTGAGGGCACCGTTCTCGCGCGCTGCCGGGAACGTGTATCGCCTCCGCTCACGCCGCTGGTCGAGGAGCTTCCGGCCTCGGCGCCTGATCGCAGAATCCTTGTTTTTCTCATGCCCGCAACCAATCAGGCACATACTTTTCGACGCGGCACCCAGGGAGCCAAGCACCACGTACGCGTCGGCCGCGAGACGCGCGAAGCCCGCAACGGCGTGCTGCGCGAGCTGCTCGTGCGCAAAGGGGCTATCGAACCTTGGGATCGTCAACCTTGTGCATCTGCCACGGTGAACGATCTCGACTTGCTGGCTCTTCGCGACGCCCTTCAACGGATGGGAATCTTCTCACCTGAGCTGGGTGTCGAACCGTTCTTGTCGGAGGCTGCACAGCTCAGTCCCTTCGTGCCGCCGCTCTGCATCCGGGAGCCCTTGACGGGCACTCTCCGTCCACGCAATTTTGCCATTCTACTGTTTGGCCGCACCGTTCAACGCTTCATCCCCGGTGCCTTCGCGACCTTTTCGAGCTACCCTGGGACCGATCGATCCGTGCCGCATGCCGAACGGCATGAGCTCGCGGGCAATCTCGTTGAACAGGCACACCGTTTGGCAGGGTTGCTCGAACAGCAGGTCTCCACGGCTTTCGACAAGACCGATTCGGCGGCCCCAAACGCGCGGAAGTACCCTGTACGCGCGCTGCAAGAGGCCATGATCAACGCTTTGGCACACCGCGACTACTCCTTGGCCGATGCGACACGCATCACCGTATTCGACGACCGGATCGAAATGCTCTCGCCCGGACCATTGCCGGTGGGTGTGGATCCCGATCACTTCCGCGCCGGACGTGTTGCCCCAAAGTGGCGCAACCAGTCACTCGCGTGGTTCTTCAGCCGCCTTCAGCTCGCTCAGGCAGAAGGGCAGGGAATCCCCACCATCCTCCGCAGCATGCGCCAGGAGGGATGCCCTCCACCCGTCTTCGAGACCAACGAGGCCCACGTCGTCTGCATCCTGCCGGCGCACCCCCGACACACGGAGCTGCTGGCGGCCATGGCGCGTAACAGGCGCAAGACGCGACTCCTGGAAGTCATCACGCTGCTTGGTGCCCGAGGCACTCCTTTCGAGAGCCTCTCTCAGGCGCTCCCGGAGGTCAGCAGAAATGAGCTCCGTGTCCTGCTGAGAGAGCTCCGGAATGCCGGGCACATTCATCTGCGCGGCACCACCAAGGCGGCCCGTTGGTTCCCGGGTCGCGAGCGCCAGGAGCCCCGCTCATGAGACCAGGCTGGTACCAATCCAGTCCCAATCCGCGGCCGGAGCAGATGTTCGTGAAGTCCGCAAGTCACTGCAACTACTCAACTTGGTGCAGGCCTCAGGCTGCGGAGCAGGTGTTCAGCCGCTTCCCGCTCAGTTCCAATTCAATCCCAAAAAACGACGCAATTCCGACGCAATCAAGGTCGGGGTGGCTGGTGCCTGAGCTCGTGTTTTCAGAGATTTGCGGGAATCGACGGCTCCAGCCCGGCTCGAAGAAAAACGCAATTGAGGACGCAATCCGGCCGTCAGCCACTGGTCGCGTTATGCGCGGCCTTAACGAATTTATACGCGCGCGTATATCGCTTATGCGCGCACGTATATCTGGACAGGGTGGAGCCGGCGTTTGGAACCAGGTTCCAATCCAGTTCCAATCCAGTCCCAAAGCCGGTGCTCTGAGGTGAGGCTCCATGGATAAGACCACCCGCGCCGCCATCGAAAAGGCGACCCAGCGCGCCAGGAAGCTGCTGGAGGCCGACTTCGCCGAGCAGCTCGAAGGCACCTACGATATCCTGCCCTCCGGCTTGGTGCCGCCGTGGCCCGGTCCCCATCTCACCCTGCGGCAGCGCTTGCTGCGAGAGAAGATCGTTGCCGCGATCCACCACAAGCGGGCGGCCGGCATGGACTTTCCCGAAGCCGTCGCCGACTACCTGCGCGACTCCGCCTTCACGGCCCTGAACCGCTTCGCCGCTCTCAAGATGCTCGAAGCGCGCGACCTGGTCCAGGAGTGCATTTCCAAGGGCGACCAGTCGAGCGGCTACCGCGAATTTAGCGGCCTTGCCCAGGGAGTGCCGCTGCTCCCTGACGGCGCCGGATACCGGCTCTATCTTGAATGCATCCTCGACGAGCTCTCCACCGAGGTTAAAGTGCTCTTCGACCGCCGGGACGCGGCCTCGGTGCTCTGGCCTCGCCGGCCGACGCTCGACAAGCTTCTGGAATCACTCAATGGACCCGAGCTTGCCGGTGTCTGGCACGAGGACGAGACGATCGGCTGGGTCTACCAGTATTTCAATTCGCAGGAGGAGCGGCGGGCGATGCGGGACGCCTCGCAGGCTCCCCAAAATGGCCGCGAGCTGGCCGTTCGCAATCAGTTCTTCACCCCCCGGTACGTCGTGCAATTCCTCACAGACAACACGCTCGGCCGCATCTGGTATGAGATGCGTCAGGGCCAGACTCGGCTCGTGGATGTGTGCGAGTACATGGCGCGGCGGCCCGAGGAGGAGTATCAGCCGCGTGCGAAGAAGGACCCGCGGGACCTGCGCATCCTGGACCCCGCGTGCGGCTCCGGGCATTTCCTCCTCTATGCCTTTGATCTCTTCCTCGTGATCTATGAAGAGGCTTGGGCGGATACGGAATCGCCAGCCTTCGAGGAGACCGGCCGCACGCTGCGGGCCGACCATCCCACTCTTGACGTGCTTCGCCGCGAGCTTCCCGGGCTTGTCCTGCGGCACAACCTGCACGGCGTGGACATCGATGCGCGTTGCGCCCAGATCGCCCAACTCGCCCTTTGGATGCGCGCCCAACGAGCCTTTCGTGACTTCGGAATTCCGCGCGCCGAGCGCCCTCTCATCCGCCGCTCCAACCTCGTCATCGCCGAGCCCATGCCCGGCGAGTTGGATCTTCGGACGGAGTTCCTCGCGCGTCTGGTCGATCCGGTGCTCGCAGCGCATTTCGAAAAGCTCGTCGATCAGATGAGACTCGCGGGAGAGATGGGCCTGCTGCTCAGGATTGAAGAGCTAGTGCAATCGACGGTGAAGAAGGGCGAGACCTTGGAGCTCTTTGCTCCGCCCGCGGAACGTCTCCGCTCCGCCCTCGCCAGTTTCGCAGACGAGGCGGCGGCGACGCAGCAAGCCCGGCGGCGGCTGTTCCGCGATGACGCCGTGCAAGGGCTCGGGCTAGTGGAGATTGCGGAGAAGCGTTTCGAGGTGGTGCTAATGAATCCGCCGTTCGGCGCCGGGAGCGCGGGTGCGAAGAAGGACTTCGAGCGTGCCTACCCTAAGACAAGAAACGATATCTACGCGGCCTTCGTCGAACGAGGAATCGAAATGTTGATCCCGCGAGCAAGGCTCGGTGCTATCACCTCCCGCACAGGCTTCTTTCTCTCTAGTTTTCGGGAGTGGAGGGAGGATATTTTGCTTGCGAAGGCTGTTCCAGTTCTAGTTGCAGATCTCGGTTACGGCGTGCTGGAAGCAATGGTGGAAACAGCGGCCTACTGTATCGAGGTTCGACCGTGACGGTCTTTATCCGATTGTTAGACGTGGCCGATAAGGCCACCGCACTCCGGCAAGCCATTCACTTCTGCGGTTCTAGGGTCTTTAATGTTAATGCACAAGAACTCCGACGGATCCCTGGAACCCCCTTCGCATATTGGATTTCCGACTCTCTCCGCGGAGTCTTCAATATGCAAAGCTACTTCAGCGGAGATAGCCGCACAACGAAGTGCGGCATGGGAACTCTCGACGACTTCCGTTTTCTACGCTCCCGGTGGGAGGTCGGACTGATAGGGCGCAGTGCCAAGTCATGTGACTGGGCTCCTTATGTAGCTCCCGGGAGAGCCTCCCTAGGCTACGCAGACGTCTCAGTGATGGTGCGGTGGAAGGATTCCGGCCGTGAGTTGAAAGCCTTTGTCGAGGAGAAGGTCGGGAGCGCCAGCAGGAAGGTTCAGTCTGAGGGTTATTACTTTCGACCTGGAATAACTTGGCCGCTTAGGGGCTCGCGCTTCTCCGCCCAGATCGTACCGCCGGGCTGCACATTCAGCGTAGCGGGAAAGATGGCATTTGCCCCGACAGCGGACCTTTTCCCACTCCTTGCGGTAATGAATTCCTCAACCTATGACTTCTTCGTTGGAATTTTCGCTGGGAAAGTAGGCGGCGTTCAATATGAATCAGGGCTCATTGGGAAAATACCTATCCCACTAGACAAGAGGCCAGAGCTAAAATCGAGGCTTGCAGAGCTTGGCCGCAGCGCTTGGGAGATTTCTCGTTATCTGGGCGCTCACTACGAGATCTCCAACTCCTTCATGCTGCCGCAACCGATTCTCGATCAAGTAACCGGGATGCGAAGAGTCACTTTGCAGGCGAGCTTGGCGGAGGTGAAAACGCAGATTGATGAGATGGCGTTCGACCTTTACGGAATCACAAGACACGAAGAGATAGCGGGACTCCTCCAGCAGCCAAGCGACGAGGAGGAAAAAGCAGAGTCTCTACAGGACTCCCCAGAGTCTGAGGTCGAAAATCACAACATTAGCTACGCTGATCTGATCTCGTGGGGAGCAGGTGTCAGTTTCGGGCGCTTCGATCTCCGCTTAGCCATAGGTGAACGTCCTTTAAGCTGGTCTCAACCATTTGATCCGCTTCCTGCGCTCAGCCCCGGCATGGTTCCGGAAGCTGAATCGGCGCAGCACCCCGCCCGTGCATTGCTCGTTGACGACCCTGGCCATCCGCTCGATCTGACTGCTCAGGTTGGCGCAGTGCTCGAACGGGCGGGCTTCGCCCCGGAGAACCTGCGCCGTTGGCTTGCCCGGGATTTCTTCCCGCTGCACATCAAGATGTACTCGAAAAGCCGCCGCAAGGCACCGATCTATTGGCAGCTCTCAACAACTTCAGCCAGCTACTCGGTGTGGCTTTACATTCATGCTTTCAGCCGCGATGCTCTGTATCAGGTGCAGGAGATAGCCGAGCTTAAACTGCTCCACGAAGAGCGCAAGCTCGAGACCCAGAGGGCCGATCTCGGATCGAACCCCACGGCCACCGCGCGCAAGGAGTTGGAGAACCAGGAAGCCTTCGCCAACGAGTTGCGCGCATTTTTAGAGGAAGTGAAGCGGGTCGCTCCACTTTGGAACCCGAACCTCGACGACGGCGTCATCATCAACTTCGCTCCCCTCTGGCGCCTCGTACCTCACCACAAGCCTTGGCAGAAGGAGCTGAAGGCCACTTGGGATGCTCTCTGCGCTGGCGAGTACGACTGGGCTCACCTCGCCATGTATCTCTGGCCGGAGAGGGTCGTGCCGAAGTGCGCGACCGACCGAAGCCTCGCCATCGCCCATGGGCTGGAGGAGGTCTTCTGGGTGGAGGGAGAGAACGGGAAGTGGAAGCCGCGCCCTATCCCAGTCCGTCCCGTTGAAGAGCTAATGCGTGAGCGCACCTCCCCAGCCGTAAAGGCGGCGTTGAAGAGCCTCCTCGAAGCTCCTGCCGCTTTATCGAGCGGCGGGCGAGGCCGGCCTCGCCGCGGTCGCGGGCCCGCAGGAGGGGCAGCATGAAACACCGCCTGCACGAGTACATCGCGAAGAAGCTCGGCGAGGTTCTCCATACAAAGAGAATCGTCATCTGGTATGACCCTCCTTCGGATTTCTCCCCGTTCCTCGACGAATTGGTAGGAGCCAGGGACCGGCCCGGCTGCCTCTACTCCGTCAAGATCGGGGGCACCGATGCCTGGATCGCGGAGTACACAGGCTCTTTCTTCGAGCTGCGGAGGTCAGTCGAGCATCTGGTCGGCGGCGAGGTGGTCGACCCGGCGGTATTGATCTACATCCCAGGCGTCCAGCACGATCCCAAAGGCTCCGTGCTGATGGAGCTGGAGAAAGCCGGCACTACCTATCAACGCACCCTGAGGCAGCTCGCCCGGCCTGTGCTGCAATCCCACTACACGGCCGGAATCATCGACGAGCTCACTCGGGACGGAGTCACCTATCAGGATCTGGCCCGGGCCTGCTCGGAAGCGGCGTCCACCGAAGCTCCTTCCATCCTCAAGGTGATCTTCCATGAAGCGAGGGGGAGCGACGATCTCCTGGCGCAGTGGCTCGCGGACGAATCGCGGGACGGCGAGATCGAAGGCAAGGACGCCCGGCGCGAGCTGGTCAAGCTCATCCAGTCGCGGCTCGGTTTCGAGCTGCAGGCCGAGGAAAAGGTTTCGAAGATCCGCGCCCTGTGCCTGCGCTACGTGCTGCTGGGGGAGCTTCGCCTGGATCTCCGCTGCCCGACCCCGGAAGCTCTCCGGGGAGTGCCGATGCCGGCCACTCAGGCCAATCAGGAAGCGGTCCGCGGGATCGCCCAGCGCCTTCGATCGGCCCATGGAGACGAGTACCAGGCTCTGGCGGATGGGACCGAAACCGAGCTGAACCTTTCCGGCATCCCTTTGCCGCCTGGAGCTTTGGGAGCCATCGACACCTTCCGCTTCGAAGAACGGGCGCTCCTCAGCCACTGCGGAGAGCTCATCCTCCAGGGCAGGTACGGCGAGGCTCTGGAGATCGTGACGGAGCGCGAGCACAGCTTCTGGCTCGACCGGGACCTCGAACGGAAAGCTCAATGGGAAGCCAGCCGCCGCATGGCCGAGTTGGGAAAGGTCGCGGAAGAGGTCCGGACGGCGATCGAGGAGGCGCCGAAGGAAGCCGCGGCCTGGATCGAGGCATACACGCGGAAAGACGGCTGGTACCGGCTCGATCTCGCGCAGAGGCGGCTCGAGACCTGGGTTGCGCGCCTGGAAGAGCACCCGGAAGAGCGGCTCCTCGGCGTCGTCAGGCGAGCCTACGACGACGTGTGCTCGCTGCTCGCGGAGCGCTTCTGCCGTGCCCTCGACCGGGCTCACTGGTCCGTTCCGGGAATCCTCCAGCAGACGCACGTCCATGCCGAGGTGGTCGCAACACGACCGAAACCGGTCGCCTTCTTCGTGGTCGATGCCATGCGTTTCGAAATGGGGCTCGAGCTGGCGGAACGGCTTCCGGAGACGGCGGAGGTGACGATCCGCCCGGCACTGGCAGCCCTGCCGAGCATCACCCCAATCGGCATGGCCGCCCTCCTCCCGGGAGCCTCGGCGAGCTTCAGCGTCGCCGACCAGAACGGCAAGCTCGGGGTCAGGATCGACGACGCTTTCCTCTCCGACCTGCCGAGCCGCAGAAAGCTTCTCACGGCCCGCGTACCCGGAGCCGTGGACATCGCGCTAGACGAGTTGCTCAGCCTCCAGCCCTCCAAGCTGGCGAAGCGGATCGAGGGAGCCTCGCTGATCGTCGTGCGTTCCCAGGAGATCGACCAGGCCGGCGAGGGGGGCTTCACCTTCCAGGCGCGGCAGGTGATGGATACCGTGATCGACAACCTAGTCCGGGCGATCAAGAAGCTGGGAGTCGAGCACTCGGTGGTCACGGCGGACCACGGCCATCTCTTCTTTCCGACCGATCGGGACGAATCCATGCGGATCGATCCCCCCAAGGGAAAGCAGGTGGACCTGCACCGCCGGTGCTGGATCGGCCGCGGCGGTGCGACCCCTCCGGGCTGCCTCCGAGTCTCCGCGGCGGCTCTCGGTTACGAATCGGACCTCGACTTCGTCTTCCCGGCCGGCACGGGCGTTTTCAGGTCTGGAGGCGATCTCGCCTACCATCATGGAGGGCCGAGTCTGCAGGAGCTGGTGATTCCGGTGCTGACCATCCGGTTTCCAGCCCGGCAGGAAGAGCGTGCGGTGCAGTCGCGGGTCCTCGTTTCGGGCCTGCCCGACTCCGTCACCAACCGGATCTTCCCTGTCGTGCTGAAGCTGGACGGCCTCTTTCCGGCCGTGGTCAAGCCGCTCCTCATCTCTGGCGGCCAGCAGGTCGGAGCAGCCGGAATGGCAGTGAATGCGGAGATCGACAAGACGACCGGCAACGTCACCCTTCAACCCGGCGTTGAATCCACGGTGGCGCTTCTCCTCAGCGCGGAGGGCGTGGAGGCGGTACGGATCGTCGTCCAGGACCCGGCGACGGATGCCGAGCTGTTCCGGTCACCGAAAGACATCCCCGTCCGCCTGGGAGTGTGAGACATGGATCAGAAGACAGGTTTCGAGACCGCGACGTTCCTGGGGGCTCCGCCTTCCCGGGATGCGCTCGACGACAAGGCCAACCGTCTGTTCGCAGGCAAGGTCGTGCGCAAGGATCTGGTCCGGAAAGTGAAGGTCGGAGCAAACGTTCCGGTCTTCGTCCTGGAATACCTGCTCGGCAAGTACTGCGCCTCATCCGACGAAACCTCGATCCAGTTGGGCATGCAGGTCGTCAACGACACCTTGGCGAACAACTACATCCGGCCGGACGAATCGATCAAGGCTCAGAGCCGGGTGAAGGAGGCAGGCAAGTACACCTTTATCGACAAGGTGAAGGTCCGGCTCGTGGATTCGGACTACTGGGCCGAGGCGGTGAACTTCGGGAGCAAGTTCCTGCACATCCCCACTCACTACGTAAGGGATTATGAGCGGCTCTTGACAGGCGGCATCTGGGCGCAGCTCGACCTGCGATTCGAATACGACGAGGAGACCCGAGGGAAATATCCCTTCTGGATCGAGAAGCTCACGCCTATCCAGATCGCGACGTTCGACCTGGAGGAATACCGGCGCGTGCGCCGCGACTTCACCTCGGACGAGTGGCTCGACCTCATGGTCCGCAGTATGGGCTACGAGCCCTCTGAGATGCCGCGCCGGATGAAGCTCCATTTCCTGGTGCGATTGATTCCTCTGGCGGAGCGCAACTACAACCTCGTGGAGCTTGGCCCGCGGGGGACGGGCAAGACCTACGTCGTCCAGGAAGTCTCACCCTACTCGGCTCTCCTCACGGGCGGAACGACGGTGGCCAACCTGTTCGGACATCTGACAGGCCGGCACAAGGGCATGGTGCAGATCTGGGACGTGGTGGGGTTCGACGAAGTGGCGGACCTCCAGAAGATGCCCAAGGAAGTCATCACGACGCTGAAGACCTATTGCGAGTCTGGCGTCTTCCAGCGCGGGCAGGAGTCGGCTTCGGGGGACGCGAGCATCGCCATGTTCGGCAACACCAATCAGCCGATCGACGTCATGGTCCACACAGGCCATCTCTTCGCGCCCATGCCTGACATTATCCGTGACGACATGGCCTTCATCGACCGGCTCCATTTCTATCTCCCGGGCTGGGAGATCCCGAAGATGCGGAACGAGCTCTTCACGGATCACTACGGCTTCGTGGTCGATTACCTGGCCGAGGCGCTCCGGGAGATGCGGAAGCACAACTTCACGGAGGTGATCGACCGCCACTTCTCGCTCGGCTCGCACCTGAATGCCCGAGATCGCAAGGCGGTGCGCAAGACGGTCTCCGGCCTCATGAAGATCCTCTACCCTCACGGGGAAGCCAATCGGGACGAGATGGGAGAGATCCTCGAGCTGGCGCTGGAAGGGCGCCGGCGAGTGAAGGAGCAGCTCAAGAAGATGGGCTCCTTCGAGTATTACCACACCTCCTTCAGCTACACCCTCCAAGAGAGCGGGGAGGAGCGCTTCGTCGGCGTTCCCGAGCAGGGAGGCCGCGACCTGATCTCCTCCGACCCGCTGGCGCCGGGCACCGTCTACACGGCGGGCGTGACGGCCGACGGCACCGTGGGTCTCTATCGCGTCGAGGTGTCGGTCGCCAACGGCACAGGGAGGCTGAGGATGGCCGGCGGAGTCGCGGGTGCCATGAAGGAATCGATCCAGCGCGCGTTCAGCTATCTCCAGGCGAAGAAGACGGACCTCGGTATCGGCCGCGAGCTCGATACGTCGGACGTCCATATCGAGGTGATCGACCTTCTCGGCAACCGGGTAGAGGCAGAGATCGGCGTCGCCTTCTTCATCGCCACCTACTCCGCCCTACGGAAGGCGCCCGTGACCCCGGCGCTCCTGGTGCTCGGCGACATGAGCGTCCAAGGGAACATCAAACCGCTCCGCTCGCTGGTGGAGCCCCTCCAGGTGGCCAAGGACAACGGCGCAAAGAGAGCGCTCATCCCCATCGAGAACAAGAGGAGCTTCCTCGAAGTCAGTGCTGACATCGTCGAGCACGTCGATCCGATTTTCTACGGAGATCCAAAGACGGCGGCCGGCAAGGTGTTGGGCTGAGGTCATCCTCAAAGCTCCACGTCCCGACCAAAGTCCTGGCTCCGCTCGAAGTCCTCATCCTCGCTGCCCAGGAGAGGCATGGCGAGGAGAAGCGCCTTGAGCGACCTCGGGGCCTTCACAGTCTCTTCTTCGACGTTCCGCACGCCTCCTCCTCCCCTACCCTATCCCTACACAGGCGGGCACGCCCGGCCCCTTCAGGGCCGCCGCGCTGACCTTCCAGAAAGGGTAGGTGCTCATGACTCGCAGCACCCTTCGTTGCGCGGCGGGGATCCTCCTTGCTGCGACCCTCCTCCTCCCGGGCATGGCGGCGGCCCGGGAGATCCCCGCAGGCCGGTTGGCCGAGCCGGTCTTCTCCCTGTCCCGGCTTTGGACGGCCCTCGTCCAGGCGCTCCCGGACGGATGGACGGCGGCCGTCGCCTTCGCCGAAGGCGACAACGGGTGGCAGATCGACCCGGACGGCAAGCCCGTACCTGGGGCGAACGACGACAGCGGGTGGCAGATCGACCCGGACGGCTAGCGCCAGGGGCGGGGTTGCGGCGTCTTGCAGCCCCGCCCGACTTTCTTCGAGAATTTTGTCCTGAAATCGCGCCCTGCGGCAACTATACTATTGGGAGCGGCGACGGCTCGCCTCCCCGGACGAAATCTTGATGCCCTCTTCCGACCGCCCGACACCCGAGGAGCTTCAGCGCCTGATCGCGAAGCTCCGGCACGAGATCGTCCGGCGCTTTCACGATCAGGGCCTCTCCGAGACCGAGGCGGCGGAGCGCGTCAAGTCGGCCTTGCGGGAGCTCGCCTACCGGTGGAACCGAGTAGGCGACCGCGAGCGATGGCTGCTCCTGAAGCTGAGCGGAGAGGCCCCCAAGCTATCGACGAACCCCCAAAAGGAGACCGAGGATGAGTGACCGCCGAGCCGGCGCCTACGATGCAGCCCTCGACCTCGGCGAGGTCAGCACCGAAGCGACTGAGATCCTTCAGGAGATCGACCATGCGGCAGCCCTCCTGGGCGAGATCCTGGGACGGCCGGGTCCCGACCGCAAGCGGCTCGTGGAGGAGCAGCCCCGGTTCCGCGCCTTGATGCTCTGCGACCTCCTCCTGGACAGGAGCCGAGACGCCGGATTCACCGATCCGGGTGCGGCCATCGAGCTGGCCGAGCTTGCCGTCGTCGTCTCCGGCCGTCTCGATGCCGAGCACTACGGCGAGGCTCTCGTCGAGGATGCCCGGGCGCGAGCCTGGGGCCATCTCGCGAACGCCTTCCGAATTGCCAATGATCTACGCCAGGCTGAAGAGGCGCTCCGGAAAGCGGAGGAACATCATGAGCGAGGCGGTGAGGATGCCTACCTCGGAGCCGAGATCCTCGGTTTCAAGTCGTCTCTTCGGAACTCGCAGGGCCGATACATGGAAGCAGCGGCCTTGCTCGATCCGGCAATCAGGATTTATCGGGAAGCCAAGGACCGGCACCGGGAGGGCCGGACCATCATCAAGAAAGCGTCCTCTCTGAGCTACGCCGGGAAGAACACCCATGCGATCCGGCTCGTCCGCCAGGGTCTCGCCAAGATCGACATCTTCGAGGAGCCTCGGCTGCTGGTTTCGGCCCGGCACAACCTCATCGGATACTTGAACGAGCTTGGCAGGCATGAGGAGGCGCTCCGGGCGCTGGCCGAGACCCGCGGCCTCTATCTCCAGCTCGGAGAGCCGTCAATCCTGGTGCGCCTCCGCTGGCTGGAAGGCAAGATCCTCCGGGATCTGGGGCGGATGGACGAAGCGGAGGCCGCCTTCCGGGAGGTCCGGGACGAGATGATCGGGCTGAACCTGGGCCTCGATGCCGCCCTGGTCTCGCTCGACCTCGCCATGATCCTCCTGGAGCGGGGCGACTCCGGGGAGCTGAAGCGACTGGCGGCGGAGATGATCCCCCTGTTCGAGTCCCGGGATGACCACCAGAAGGCGCTCGCCGCCTTCGTCCTCTTCCAGAAGGCCGCGGAGGCCGAGCAGGTCACGCTCGGGCTCCTCCAGGAGATGGTTATGTCTCTCGAACGGACGCGGAGGGCGGTGGAGCGGGGTTAAAGAGCGGCCGGGCAGACTTTCCCGGTCAGCAGGGAGGCTTCCGGACAATCGCGCAAGGTTTCCCGGTCACCGGGAAAGGATTCCGGACGATCGGGAAACCTCTCCGGGCCGCCGGGAAAGGTTTCCCGGTCACCCGCAACCTTTCCAGGCCGCCGGGAAAGGTTTCCCGGTCACCCCGCAACCTTTCCAGGCCGCCGGGAAGGTTTCCCGGTCACCCCGCAACCTTTCCAGGCCGCCGGGAAAGGTTTCCCGGTCACCCCGCAACCTTTCCGGGCCGCCGGGAAAGGTTTCCCGGTCACCCGCAACCTTTCCAGGTCACCGGGAAAGGTTTCCCGGTCACCCCGCAACCTTTCCGGGTCGCCGGGAAAGGTTTCCCGGTCACCCCGCAACCTTTCCAGGCCGCCGGGAAGGTTTCCCGGTCACCCCGCAACCTTTCCAGGCCGCCGGGAAAGGTTTCCCGGTCACCCCGCAACCTTTCCGGGCCGCCGGGAAAGGTTTCCCGGTCACCCGCAACCTTTCCAGGCCGCCGGGAAAGGTTTCCCGGTCACCCCGCAACCTTTCCGGGCCGGCCGCTCGGCGGGTGGCATGGCTCGGGACGGGCGCTCAGGCGGCCTTCGTCGCATTCATGCCCGTGGGCGAGCAGAGCGCGTGAGGAGGAGCCGAACCCGTGTCGTCGTCGTCCGGCCTGAACTGCCGGAGGAACCGTTTCGGCTCCTTCCGGTTGCGGGTGCGGAAGCCGTCGGCGAGGTCGTAGAAGACCTCGAAATCGGCGACCGGCCGGTCCGGATCGAGATCCACCTGGCCCGCGGGCTGCGGGTTCATCACGTCCTCGATCTCGCTGTTCATCAGGTTGAGCTCGACCACTTCGCCGTCCTTGCCGGCGAGCACCAGCACCTCCGGCTCCTCGCCGGTCTTCTTCATCGACAGGGCCACGTGGCTCGGCACCCCCTCGATCTCCAACGCCAGGCTGATGGCGACTCGCCGCTCGAAGCCGGCGGGACCCTTCGGCTCGAACCGGCAGAGTTCCGTGCTGAGGGCAAAGGTGCGGAACCGCCCTCGCTCGACGCGCATGCGCGCCACGATGTCCTTCTTCTCCCCCAGCTCCGAGTCAAGCAGACCGGGCTTGAGCGTGCCTCGGCCGGGCGCGGCCTGCTCCATGGTCGCCAGCCAGAACAGCGACTTCTGCTCATCCGGATTGGCCTGGTTCGGGTCGGCGGGCTCACGGGTGTCCAGCGTGAACCCCACCGGCAGGCCCGGCACGGCCAGGATCTCGATCTCTTCTCCCAGGAGCTTGCAGAGGCCGGTGTTGCGCGCCGGGTTGAGCAGGTCGGCTGCGCGCGTGCTGGCACTCTGGCGGGCAGCCAGAGGGAATTCCAGGAAGGGCAGATGCGGATCGAGGATGGCTTTGTCGCCGTTCTCCAGAGGGTGCGGCCGCAGGAGGTTGGGCAAGAGGACGGTCACCGAGCCGGCCGGCCCGAAGGCGCTTTCGAAGGGCCGGTCGGGCACCACGACCATGAGGCCGGACAGGGTCATGCGGAACGTGAACGGCATGGCGAATCCCTCCTATCGGTAGAGTTGCGTAGCAATGATCTCGAACGCTCCCCAGTCCCAGGGAGCCGACCCGTCGCCGGTTCCGTCCAGGAGTGAGAGCTGTGCGTAGCGCAGGGCGTCCACAGGGTCGGAGAGCGCCCGGGGATCGGAGTAGAAGGCTGCGAAGAGCCGGCCCGCTGCGCCGTCGTCGACATTCCAGAGGCTGGCCACGACGCGGGGTACCCCCGCGGCAAGGAAAGCGCGGGCCAGGCTCGTAACTCCCTCCTCCGGCGCGATCGAGGCGTCGGCGGTGCCGCAGGAGGAGAGCACCACGAGCCGCGTGCCCGCGAGGTCCTCGCGGTACACCTCCCAGGCGTAGAGCGCGCCCGGGTCAGCGGGGCCGGAGGGCGCGAGCAGCAGCAGGGAGCGCAGGGGATCGACGGAGTCGGCCAGGGCATGGCCAGCAAAGTGGATCCGGTCGGAGCGGCGGGCCAGGTCGAAGAACGAGTCCCGCGTAGCGTCTTCGCCGCGGAGGACGACGGAGCCCGGGACCGCCCTGGCCACCCGGGCGGCTTCGGCCCGGGCTCCGCTCAAGCTTGCCAGACCGTTCCACTCGAGGCGGTTGAACGCGGGATCCCCCACCACCAGGGCAGAGAAGCGGCCAGCCGAGGATGGCCCGTCTTCCCCGGCGGCAGGGCCGTTGACCGCCAGCGTGGCACTGGGCGCCAGGGCGAGCCGGAGGTCCTGGATCAGGAAGCGCCCGGTCCCGGGCTCCTGCAGAGCGGCAAAGGGGACGGCGTGCAGGGACTTGTCAGGCACGAGCACCACGGTCTCGCCGCGGGCGATCCCCTGCCGCCAGGGGCGGACCAGCAGCTCGAAGAGCGCGGAGGACTCGCGCAGCCAGGCGTCTTCCGAACCGGCGGCGGCGCGCAAGCGGGCCACCCGGCCCTGGAGCCCGTCCGCGGAGACCGCCACCTCGCGCAGGAGAACGCCGCCGCGCCACACCCGCCAGATCAGCAGCCGGTCGGGGAGCACCGCGTACTGAATCAGCGAGGTGCGGGGCGGCAGGCGGCGGCGGATCTCGTCGAGGCCGAGCGGCCTGGCCTCGGCAGCGAGGAGCTGGCGGCGCCCGGATTTGTCCAGGCCGGCCTCCGGGATGCGCGTTGCGCCGCCGGGGAGCACGCGGGTGCGCGCCCAGTCGGCGTAGTGGAAGGCCGCTTCCGGCCGCTTCCGGTCGAGGGCCTGAAAGGCGATCATCTCGTCGAAGGCCTCTTCGGTCCGCGCGTAGGCCGCGAGCCGCTGGTCCAGTTCCCCTTTCCCCAGCCGCTCGTAGGCCGCGAGGGCTTCCCGCAGGTCGGCCTCGGCGCGGTCGAGCTCGCCCATCTCGCGGAATGCCCGGGCCCGCAGACGGAGGACCCAGACGGAAAGGAGGTCGTTCCTGGTGTCCCGGTATACGTCCAGCGCGGAGGTGAGCAGGGCCTCGGCCCGCCGTGGGTTGGAGGCGAGGGAGATCTCTCCGTCGATCCTGGAGAGGTCGGCTTCGAGGCGGCGGCGTGCGGCCGGGTCCGGCATCCGCCGGAGCCGCTTGCGCGCGAGCCGGACGTCCTCGAGCGCTTCCGCCCCGCGTCCGGCACGGTCGCGCATGAGGCCTTGCCAGATCAGGGCATCGACAAGGACCTCTTCGGAGCCCGCGGAGGTGGACTGGCGGACCGCCTCGTCCTGAAGCGCGAGGGCCGCCTCCAGGTAGCCGTCCGCCAGCGCGATGTCGGCCGCGGTCATGTAGGGCCGGTTCCGGCGGCGGGGATGGGCATGCTCACGAGCGCGCCGCAGCACCTGGTAGGCATCTGCCCAGGCTTCGCGCCGGCGGCCGAGCTGGTGGAGCGGCCAGGTCATGAGGTTGCGTACGCCCGCGGCGCTCCCCTCTTCTCCGATGCGCTCGAAGCGGGCGAGGGCGCGCTCTAAATGGAGCAGGCCCCCGGCCGGGTCGTTCTCTTCCACCCGCAGGTTGCCCGCCATCCAGGCGGCGTGGCCGAGGAGGGATCCGTAAGACGCGCCGGGCTCCCGGTCCAGTCTTGCGAACACGGCGGCGGCTTCGGCACTCCGGCCCAGGCGGTGGATGGAGCAGGCTTCCCAGAACGCGGCGCGGGCGGCAAAGGGGCTCCCGCCCTCTTCCAGGGACTTCCGGGCGGCGGCAAGCTCCGGCGCGCCACGCTCGTACTCCCCCGTCCTGTAGAGCTTCATACCCCGGTCGAAGGCGCGGTGCCCGCGGGCGAGGGCATCCAGGCGCTCGCCGTCCCCTTTCCCGACCGCCGCGTCGATCGCCGCCACGGTGTCCCGCAGGAGGGCGTCGCCCCCGATCCGGACCAGAGCCTCCCCCACGGCGCGGGCCACGCTCAGGGGAGCGTCCGGCCCGCGCCGGCCCGGCTGCTCGGCCCATGCGCCGAGCAGCTCTTCTTCCACGTGCTCGCGCGACTCTTCGCGGAACATCCCGACGACCGCGTCGACGTTCCTCGAGCTCCCTCGCCCCGCCGCCCGGGCGAGCCGGGAGCGCTCCCGGCCGCCGAAGATCCTCGGTGAGGACCGCAGCGCATCCTGACGGCGCCGCGCCTCGTCACGCCAGGGCCCTTCCGTGTCCAGTACCTCCTGCCAACGCTCCCTGGCGGCGGGAAGGTACAGCGCCTCGTAGGCGAGGGCGCGGTTGAAGCGGGCCTCTTTCAGCACACCATTGAGCCGGACGGCGTGGTCGGCGGCGGCGAGGGCGCGCACGAGGTCGCGCGGCTCGTCCATCCGCTCTGCCCGTACCAGATAGGCCGCGGCCAGGTCGCTCCAGATGCGAGCATCGTGCGGCGCCAGGGCCACTGCCCGTTGCAACCGCCCCACGGCGTCGCCTTTCCCCTGGACCAGGGCGAGGATTCCTGCGGCGTGGAGCGCCGGCGGCGAGGGCCCGGCCTCTGCCTCCGACTGGATCAGTTGCGCGGCGCGGGCCAGGGCCTTGCGCGCCGGCGTGCCAGCCGGAAGCCCGGAGCAGACGCGGTCGGGGATCAGGCCGGAGGAGGGGCCTGAGGAGGGGAGGGTCGAGCAGGGGGCGTACCCGAAGCCTCCGGCGAGGCGCGGCTCCACGGGCCGCTGCCCCTCCAGGGCGGCGGCCAGGGCCAGATGCCCGGGAGAGAGGCCTTCCCTATCAGGCGTTGCGTATCGGGAGCAGGTATGCCAGATCAGGCCCGCGGCACCGATCGACAGCGCGGCGGCCAGGTGCGATCTCCGCATCGGGATGTCCCCGCCCGGCCCGGAGTCATCCGGAAATCGTGCCTGCTGCGGGAGGGCGGACGACCGTCGATCGTACCAGAACGGCGGCCTTCGCCGATTGAAGGCCAGAGTCCCGAAGCCGGAGAGGGTGGCAGGAAGCATCGCCTGCTTAGACGGACCAAGGCTCCGCCTTTCTCCGCCGCGAGGTCCGGGAGAAACGGGCGGGCGGGTCCGTCTAGATCCCGTGCAGCGAAACACCAGAGCGACCTCAAGGAAAGGAGTAAACCATGGCGACCGATCATCCGGAGAACGGGGGGCTCCCCGATTCCTACAGCCTCGAGCGGCAGGAGGACGTGCTGACCGACCTCGATCCCCACCTGCAGCGGCTGCTGATCGAGCAAGCGGAGGGCGAAGTCGCGGGTGCCGGCAGTGGCATCGTGAGCCGGGAGGGCGGGCAGATCCGGGTCGACGTGATCGCGAAGCTGCGCGATCCGGACCGGAAGGTGCCCGGCCTCGACATCGTCCGGCAGTTAGGCACCCTCGCGACCGCGACGGTGGCGCTCCGCGACATCGAGGAGGTGCGCCTGGATGGCAACGTGGTGAGCCTCAAGGCTGCCAGGCCGGTACACCGGCTCCTGAACGCCTCGCTGCCCGAGGTGGGCTGCGACGCCCCGTCCCTGCGCGCAGCCTTCCCGGGCCTGAGCCCGCAGCTCGACGGCACGGGAACGATCGTCGGCATCGTGGACTCGGGCTGCGACTTCCGTCATGGCAACTTCCGCACCGCGGACGGCCGCACCCGCCTGCTCTACCTCTGGGACCAGCGGAGCTTCAACCGGCAGCAGAACCGGACCGTAAGGGACACCCCGCCGGCTCCCGTCGACCGCCAGGGCCGCAGCTACGGCTACGGCCGGGAATTCGACGCCAACATGCTGAACGCTGCCCTCCAGAACGAGGCCACGGCCTTCGCCACGGTCGACTACGAGATCGGGATCCAGGAGCACGGCACGCACGTGATGGACATCGCCGCCGGCAACGGCCGCGAGACGGGCCGGCCTGGCGTGGCTCCGGGAGCGGACCTGATCTTCGTCCATCTCGACCCGGTCGACATCTCGGGCGAGGGCTCGCTCGGCAGCTCCCGCCGCCTTCTCGACGCGGTCGAGTACATCTTTGAAAGGGCCGAGGCTCTGGGGCGGCCCGCCGTGGTGAACCTCAGCCTGGGGACGTTCGGCGGTCCCCACGACGGCACTTCCTGGGCGGAGGAGTGGTTCGATGCCCTGCTCGAGAAGGAGGGCCGGGCGATCGTGATCGCTGCCGGGAACTCCTTCATCGAGAGGTCGCACGCCCACGCCGAGCTCGCTCCGGGCCAGACGCGGCGCCTCTCCTGGCAGATCTCCTCCCTCGACATGACTCCCAACGAGTTGGAGGTCTGGTACGGATGCGGCCCGCTGGAGATCACCCTCGTCCAGCCCGGAGGCAACGTGAGGCTGGGCCCGGTTCTGCTGGGAGAGACCCACCTGATCCGCCGCGACAGCGACGCGCGCGCCATCGGCCAGATCACCCACCGTCGGAAGGACCCCGGCAACGGCCTCCATCAGATCGACGTGATCCTGGGACGGTTGCTCCCCAAGGGGACCTGGCAGGTGGAGCTCACGAACCGGGGCAGCAGGAACGTGGAGCTCCACGCCTGGATCGAGCGCGACGACAACGGCCAATCGCGTTTCACGGCCGGAGACCAGACGACTTCGCACACGCTCGGCTCGATCGCCTGCGGACGGTCGACGATCGTGGTCGGAGCCTACAACGCCGCCGACGGCGAGCTGGCGACCTTCTCCTCCGCCGGGCCCACCCGGGACGGCCGGGAGAAGCCCGACGTGAGCGCGCCGGGTGTGGGCGTGGTGGCGGCGAGCTCCCTGGGCGGCTTGCGCCCGGACAGCGGCACCAGCATGGCCGCGCCCCATGTGGCCGGGCTCGTGGCGCTCCTCTTCCAGGTGAACGGCAAGCTGACCTCCGCCCAGGCTGGCAAGCTGCTGCGGGATTCGGCGCGCCGCCTGAACGGGGCGGACGGCCACGACCCGCGGTTCGGCTTCGGGAGGATCAGCGGCGTCACCGCCCTCACCGCGGCAATCGCAGCAATCGCGGCAACCGCGGCAACCGCGGCAACCGCGGCAACCGCGGCAACCGCGGCAATGCCGGCGATACATGGGATTGCGGCAGCTCAGCCGCCGCTCATGATTGAGGAGGGTGTGCAGGTGAACAAGCCCGGTATGCTGGCGCATGGGACCAACGGTGACCTGAAGATACCCGGACTCCTGCAGATGCTCGCCGGCGGGAGCGGGAAGTACCGCATCTCAGTCCACGTGGAGCCGGTCGACTTGTCGTGAGCTCCCTGCCGGGCGCGGGGTTCCAGCCCCGCGCCCGGATAGCTCGTTAGCGAAAACCCGGCCGCGTGGCCAGCGCCAAGGTCAGGCCGAGCAAAGAGAGCACCACGATGGCCATGCCGGGGTTGAGCGAAGCCCTCGTGTAAGCGCTCGTACGCATGACGTGGCCGTCATAGTCCCCGCGCTCCCGGCCGCTGCCGCGCATCGGGCTGTAGAGCGCGTCCGGACGGTCGAGCGCGGCCAGCTCGTCTGACCTCTGCTGCTCGAACATCGCGGCTTCCATGTAGCGGTCGGCCAGGCGCGGCGCCGTCTTGCCCATCGCGGTCATCATGCGGCCGCCGCCGCCCACCACCACGTCGCGCACCGGCTTTTCCGCGCAGGTCAGGATCGCGTGCGCCACCTCTTCCGGCGCGTAGACCGGCGGCGGCAGCGTCGGCTCCTCTTCCAGGTAGCTCCGGGCGTGCTCCGTGAACGGCGTATCGATCGCCGCCGGCTTGACCAGGCTCACCGAGACCGGCGCCCCCTCCTCTTCCAGCTCCATGCGCAGGGCGTCCGTGAATCCCTTCACCGCGTGCTTGCTCGCCGAGTAGTGGCCCTGGAGGGGAACCGCGATGTCCGAGACGATGCTGCCCAGGTTGATCAGCGCTCCGCCCCGCTTGCGCAGGTGCGGCAACGCCACGAGCGAGCCGTTCACCACGCCCCAGTAGTTGGTCTCGAAGAGCCGGCGGGCGTCTTCCACCGGCACTTCCAGGACGCGGCCATAGATAGAGATGCCGGCGTTGTTCACCCAGGTGTCGAACCCGCCGAACTCCCGCTCGGCCGTGTGCGCCACCGCGTGGAGGGCCTCCAGGTCGGCCACGTCGGCCACCACGTGGACCGCCGTCCCGCCCGCGCCGCGGATCTCGTCCACCGCCTTGCGCAGCCCTTCTTCGTCCCGCGACGTGAGCACCACTTTCGCCCCGCGCTCCGCCGCCATCTTCGCCGTCGTCAGTCCGATGCCGCTCGAGGCTCCCGTGATGACCAGGACCTGATCGGACAGATTTTTCAATTGAACTGCCATGGTTGCTGCTCCTCGATCTGTCGTTGAATCGGTAGGCCCTCCCGGGCCACGGCTTCTCCCACCGATCTGTCGTTGCAAGCCTCCAGCCATCTACCCCGCTCCCCTGCTATTTTCAAGGCGCTTGTTTCACCTTTAGACAGGGATGTCGCAGATGGCGAACGAAGGCAAAACCGTCGGCCAGGGTGACCATGAGGTCGTTCCGGGCGAGGGGCTCTCGCTGATCGCCTGGACGCATGGCTTCTTCTGGGAGACTCTCTGGAAGCATCCCGCGAACCGCGAGCTCCGGGAGGCGCGGCGCAACCCGGAGGTCCTGCTGCCGGGGGACCGGATCACGATTCCGGAGCGGAGCCCCAAGGCAGTGTCCTGCCGGACGGGGCAGAAGCACGTCTTCCGCCGCCGGGGAGTGCCGTCGCGGGTCTCGTTCCAGGTCAAGATCCGCGGCGGGACCGTCTTCGCGGGCAAGCGCTTCGTGCTGGAGGCGGGCGAGCAGCGGCTGGAAGGGACGACCAGCCCGGAAGGCCGCATCGAGCAGTGGGTGTCCCCGGCATTGAAGGAGGTCACGCTCACCGTCTGGCTCGACGAGGCCGGATTCCCGGAGCAGGTCACCTGGGTCCTTCGGGTCGGCCATCTGGAGCCCGTGGAGACGCTCCGGGGAGTGCAGTCGCGCCTGGTGAGCCTCGGTTACGTCCTGGAGGGCGAAGCGGGGGCTCCGGGTCCGAAGACGGCTTCGGCCATCCGCGACGTGCAGGTCCGGTCGGGCCTGGAGCCCACGGGCGAGATCGATGGCGATACCCGGAGCGCGTTGCTCGCGCTGCACGGCTCCTGACGAGGAGGGAGAGGACCCGATGGAATCGATCCAGATATCCAGCTTCGACGAGTCCGGCCCGCTGCCCGGCTGGCACCCCCTGCCACCCGAGGAGCAGCTGAAGCCCGAAGCCGTTGAGGAGAGCGCATGGAGCGAGCTTTCGGTGAGCTCCGAAACGTCTCTCCATGGTGGTGAAGGCACGACGCTCGAGGTGCCCATCTCCTATTACGTGATTGCGGACGACACGGAGGACTTCGAGGTGCAAACCTCTCCCGTCCATGTCCGCACGCTCGATTGCATCGAGAAGGGCCACTTCTGGAAGATCCTCCGGGAAAACCTGAAGCTCTACCAGGACCTCACGAATTCCTACAACGCGCTCACCAGGGAGGAGATCGCAAACCGTCAGGAGCTGATGGGCAAGCTGCTGAGGGAGGAAGGCCGGAAGCACCGTCTGTCGGTCCTGGCGTATACGAACACGGCCAAGAACATGGACCCGTTCGTCCCCTGGCGGTGGACCGGCGCCGAGATCTCGTTCAAGGCCGACGACGTCGCCGACCGCAATCTTCTGGAGGACGAGTTGAAGAACGTCCCGGAGGGGATCATCTACTTCATCACGGAAGACCTCCTGGACGATCCCGCAAGGGCAGGCAACGTCGGTCACAAAGAGATCACCGACCCCGAGCGGGCGCTCCTCGACGAGATCTTCAGCCTCAACCACATTCCCGACGCTCCGCTCGACGACGGCGGCACGACAGAGCCCGCCCCGGTTCCGGTCCCGCCGACAATCGTCCTGAACGAGGGCGGGTTCAGCTTCGAGGGCGGCGGCCCGGATTTCTGGAAAGCGGGCGACTTCCTGAAGGATGAGGTCGTCGGGATCCGGGACGAGGACATCGAGCTCTATCCACGTGCGGGCAAGGCATACTGCCGCACGACGAAAGAGGAATTCGACGTCAACGTCAGCGATCCGGAGGTCAAGGACGAGTACGGCATCTATCTTTATTCGGAAGATCGCTGCTTCCGGATCGAAGTGAACGGGAACGATCTCCAGGCCATGGCTGTCCATCCGATCGAATGGGCGAGCGAGCCGAAGGTCGTCAACGAAGAAGTCGTCGTCGAGAGCCCGAAGGGCGTGCTCACATCCCCGTTGAAGGATTTGACAAATCTGGAAGAAACTCGGGTCTCGCCCAGGAAGAAGATACCCGGGCGTTTCTGCCGGCCAGACCTGAGTGACAAGGAGAACCTCGACCCACAAACCTTTTCCAAGTACCCCGTTCGCACCCATGGCCCCAAGAAAGAGCCCCTGGCGCTCAACCGGGACGGGTTCTACACGAGAAATCCGACGGCGAAGAAGCTCCACTACTTGTGATCCCACCATGGCTGACGATTTCGCGAACGTCGATTCCGCGGACCTGCAGACGAGCAAGTACCAGCTTCTCTCGCAGGACGCCGTGGACGATTGGCTCAAAAAAGGCGGCTCCGTCAAGGGCGTCCAGATCCTCGACTACGGCCAGGGCGACTGCAACGCGATCGTGGATGAGACCGGCAAACCGGTGCTCTTCTTCGACATGGGAGGGGGCAAGCACACGGGCTCGCGTTCTCACCCGTGGCATACGGCCTGGGATACGAACCCATGCGCCGGCAAGGTGCTCGATCTCCAACACAAGCCCACAGTCATCCTCTCCCACTGGGACGGCGACCACTACAGCACCGCCTGGTATCTGACCCATCGCGACCGGTTGACGACCAAGACGGTGCCCGGCACCGCCGGTGAGGTCAAGGATCTCCGCTGGCTCGCTCCCCGGCAGTGCAAGCACCCGAGCAAGCTCGAGTTCGTCCTCGACCTCACCGATCTGAGCTGCTGGCCCGCCGCCACGAAGACGCACACCTTCAAGCTGACCGGCGGCACCCGCCTGGTGGTGGACAAGTGCACGGACACGAGCAGCTCCTACGATCCCAACCTGGACGGGCTCGCCGTCGTGCTGGAGAGGGAGGACTCGAATGGAAAGGTCGAGCGCATGGTCCTGCCGGGCGACGCGCCCTTCCACGTCATTCCATCGTGCATGGGACCGGTCCTGGAGGATGTGATCCTTCTCCTCGCCTTTCATCACGGATCGCATACCCATCTCGACGAGGCCAAGGCCCACATCCCCAAGCCGGTCCCCGCGAATGGAAAGATCGCCTATACGTTCGGCCTGAAGCCGGATGGGGGGAGGTGCTACGGGCATCCCAGCAAGGAGGCGATCGAGGCGTACGAGGCGAAAGGCTGGACGCTGACAATGAGGCTGCTGCCCTCCGGCGGCAACGACGCGTTCACAACATGGCCGCCGGAGCCCGACGACTTGGGAGTCATCCCGCCGGAGCGCAGCGACGTCTCGCACGACTTCACTCTGGCCGACACGCCCGTCGCCACGGCCTCGACCAGCACGGGTCCGAAACGCATCGCCCTGCGCAGAAAAAACAGGAGCTAGCCCCGCCCTTTCTGGCACGAGGAATGCAGATCGCCCTCTCCGCAGGTCTCCGAATTGCGATAAATGTCAATGCATAAAGACAAATTCTGAATTGGCCATCAGGGCGGAATCTCCAGGAGGGTTCTCTCCATGCGCAGGCTCCTCGCAATCGCTCTCTTTTCCGGTCTTCTCCTCTCTGCACAGGTCCACGCGGCGTCCCCGGCTTCGGGCACGGTGTCGCAGGCCAATCCCACGGTGAGTTGGACGGGCGGCCCGCTCGCCCCCACCGCGGCGGGATGCGCGGGTCCCGATGACCCGGGGTGCGACCACTTCAAGCTCACGATCGACCCTCCGCCCGGCGGCTTCACGGTGAAAATTACGCTGACGCCGCTGGATGACTGGGATCTGAACGTGTACGACCCCAGCGGCTCGGGCGAGGGAACCTCGGGCAATCCGCCGGGGATCGCGGAGATCGTGGTGCTCGCCAATCCCGCGGCGGGCGTTCACACGGTGAGCGGCGCGCCGTTTGCCGTGGGAGCGCCCTACAGCGCCACCGCGGTGCTGGAGCTCGGAGCGCCGCCTCCGCCTCCTCCGCCTCCGGGTACCCAGGCGGTGAAAATGTTCCAATACGAACCACCGGCCGGGATCGGCGCGAGCGCCGGCGAGCCTTCGATCGGCGTCGGCCGCCTGGGCACGGAGCACATCCCGAACGCGGCCATGTACATCGCGGGCCTCGAGGTGCTGCGGGTGACGCGCGACGAGTGCCTGTCGAGCAGCCGCCAGGAGACCGACCTGTGGGTGGACAGGACCGCTCCGAACAACGGCCTCGCCACCCTCGACCCGATCCTGTTCACCGACTTCCGCACCGGCCGGACGTTCGCCTCGCAGCTCGGCCCCAAGTGCAGCCTGATGTCTTTCTCGGATGACGACGGCGAGAACTGGCTACCGAGCCAGGGGTGCGGCATCAACGCGGGCGTGGATCACCAGTCGGTCGGCGGCGGACCGTTCCCGGCGAGCGATCCGATCGGCGGCATCGGCTATCCCAATGCCGTCTACTACTGCTCCCAGGACGCGGCCATCGCCCAGTGCGCCGTGAGCCGCGACGGCGGGCTGACTTTCGGACCGGCCATTCCGATCTACAACATCACGCAGTGCGGCGGCCTCCATGGCCACGTGCAGGTGGCGCCGGATGGCACGGCCTACGTCCCCAACAAGAATTGCCAGGGAGTTCAGGGCGTGGCGGTTTCCACGGATGCGGGCCTCACCTGGACCGTGCGCACCGTTCCGGGAAGCGCGTCGGGCGAGACCGATCCGCACATGGACCTCGGGCCGGACAACAAGGCCTATTTCGCCTACTCGGCCGGTTCCACCTACGTCTCGGTGTCCACCAACCGCGGCCAGAACTGGAGCGCGCCGATCAACCTGGGAGCGGCTTTCGGTGTCGTCAACAGCGTCTTCCCCGAGGTGGCCGCGGGGGACGAGGGCCGCGCCGCCGTGGCCTTCCTCGGCACCAAGGGCACCGGCCCGGTCTATGGCACGGATACGACGCTGGACGTGGAGTGGCATCTGTACGTGGCCACTACTTATGACGGTGGGACGACCTGGACGACCGTCGATGCCACGCCGGACGATCCGGTGCAGCGCGGCGCGATCTGCACCCAGGGCACGACTTGCGCGACCGGCCGCAACCTCCTGGATTTCAACGACATCACGATCGATGACGAAGGGCGCGTTCTGGTCGCCTACGCCGATGGCTGCGTGGGCTCGTGCTCGGGCGGCGGCCCGCAGAGCGGCACGGCCGTGGCGCGCATTTCGGGCCAGGTGGGCGGCAAGCGGCTGATCGCCGCGTTCGACAACCACGCGCCCGGCAAGGTCGGCGTCGAGGCTACCGAGGTCGGCGGCGGCGTGGTAGTCACCTGGTTCGAGGCCGACGACTACGGCACTCCGGTCACCGGCTACGTGGTCGAGCGCTCCACGGACGGCGTCAACTTCACCGAGCTCGACACGGTTCCGGCCACGACGTTCCGCTATGTCGATCCGACGGCTCCGGGGCCCGACACCCGCTACCGGGTGCGCGCGGTGAGCGCCGCCGGCCAGGGGGCCATGTGCCCGGCGGCGACGGTCGGCGATCCGCCGGTGGTGATCCCCGAGGATCCCTGCCAGGCGCCGGGCGTCCAGATCACGACGGACCCGTCCGGCGACCAGACGGGCGCTCCCGCCAATGGCGGGCTGGATTTGAAGGCGGCCTTCATCGCAGAGCCCTGGAATCCGGCGGAGCCCGCGAACGACGACCTGGAGTTCAGGATCCAGATCCACAACAGCCTGGACCCGCTGCCGCCGCCCAACGGCTTCTGGTACGTGTACTTCACCTACCGCGGCGTCAATTATTACGTGGCCATGACGACCGGGGATACGCCGGTGCCGTCGTACGAGTACGGCCGGGTGGATCTCGATCCGGTGACCAGCCTCAACGATCAGACCGAGCTCGGGACGACGGACGGCAGCGTGAGCGGCGACACGATCACGATCCGGCTTTCCCGCGGTCTGCTGACCGAGCCGGTGACGATCGGGGGCGCGGCGCAGCCGGCGCCGGTCGAGGGGGATCTCTTTACGAATGCCCGGGGTGAGACGCGCCTGCTGGTCGGCGGCGGCGGAACGGGCCTGATCACGGTGATCGACGACTCGACGCCGAGCGAGTACGAGGTCCGCACTGCGGAGGCCTGCGAGCCGAATACCGCGCCCGTGGCGGGGCTCACGGGCACGCCGCAGTCCGGCTTCGCGCCGCTCGAGGTGGATTTCAGCGGCTCGACCTCGACGGATCCTGACGCGGGGGACACCATCGTCGAGTACACGTTCGAATTCGGCGACGGCTCCGCGCCGGTGACCCAGGCCTCGGCCACCATCAGCCACACCTACACGGACCCCGGCTTCTACCAGGCCACGCTGACGGTGAAGGATTCGCGCGGCAAGGCGAGCACCAACGCGGCCGGCGTGGTCATCCAGGTGATCCCGGACGGCGATTACTACACGGTGGCGCCTTGCCGGCTGCTCGACACACGCAGCGGGTCGGCGGTCCAGTCCGGCACGGACCGGGTGCTGGATGTGGACGCCGTGACGGCGTGCGGCGTTTCACCGCTGGCCACGTCGGTGGCCATCAACGTCACGATCGCCCAGCCCACCGGCCAGGGGCACCTGATCGCTTATCCGGGTGACATGATGCAGCCGCCGGCGACCAGCACGATCAACTTCCGCAGCGGGATGACCCGCAGCAACAACGCGTTGCTGGCATTGTCGAGCGATGGCAGGATCAAGCTCCGGCCATTCGTGACCGGCGGAGGCACGACCCACGTAATCGTGGACGTGGTGGGGTTCTTCATCGCGGAAACTCCCTAGAGCTGGAAAATGGTCATCCCTCTGTAGGGGCGCCCCTTGTGGGTGCCCTTCCGGAGGGCGGCCACAAGGGCCGCCCCTACCTGGATTGCTGGTACTATCGGTGCATTCCGACATGGGTATGTCTTCTCTCCACAAACAAAAGCTCCCTGACAGCCCGCGCTTCCGCGGTCTTGGGAGCTCTTGCGGCGCTTTCGAGTACGTCCGGGTCGAGCGGCCGGAAGACCTCCCCCCCGCCGATCCGCGGGTGGTCGACATTGCCGTGCTGGACATGAACCATGGCTGGCCGAACCTCGGCCACGATTGCCTCATCTACTCGCTGCTCGATATTGCCTGCGAAGCGGCCTGCGAGGGCTGCGAGCTCCTGCCCGGCATCCGGGTGCGCGCGGTCTCCTTCGACGTGCGCCGTTCCGGGATGATCCCCGAGCCCCCCGGCGGCCGCTTCTCCCTTTATGTCGGGACGGGCGGGCCGGGCTCTCTCGATCCCTATGAGAACGACGGCCGCTCCGAACGCAGCCAGGGCATCCGTGAAGACCCCTCCTGGCAGGAGCCGCTCTTCCGCCTCTTCGACAGCATCCTCGCCGACGAGAGCGCGGCGCTCCTCGCCGTCTGCCATACGTTCGGCGTGATGTGCCGCTGGTCAGGGCTCGCCCGGCCTGTTCTGCGCGGCCCCGAAAAGGGTGGCAAGAGCGCCGGCGTGCTCGAGAACCTGCTGGCGCCCGAGGCCGCCCAGCATCCCTGGTTCCGGGAGTTTGGCCAGAAGCTCGACGGAGGCCGGCTGCGCATCCTCGACAACCGGCTCTTCGATCTCATCCCCCGCCCCGGAGCGTTCCCGCCGGGGATGACGCCCATCGGCTGGGAGACCCTCGGCACCGGCGGGCGGCGTGGGGATGCAATCACCATGATCGAATTCGCCCGCGACCCGGACGGGACGATGCCGCGCATTTTCGGCGTCAATCATCACCCCGAGGTCGTGGACCGCGCGCGGCAGATGCAGATCGTCGATCTGAAGCTCGAGCGCGGCGAGGTGAGCGCGGAGTGGGTGGCGGAGCGCCGCGAGGCGCTGACCCGTACCTTCCCCGACGAAGATTCCGAGCAGCTCCTCACTCAGACGTCGGAGTACACGCTGCTGAAGCCGTTGCGTTTCCACCTCTGGCGCCAAGTGCGGCTGCGGCTGGAATCGCTCCACGAATGATTCCGAAGCCTCCATTTGCCGCGGATCTCACACTGGACGCGGAGATTGCCGCGTTCCGGGAGCTCCAGCCCCGCCTCCTCTCGGTCTGGGAGGCCCTCACCATGCGCGACGAGGAGCCCCATACCTCGATCGTCGTGCCGTCCATGACCCTCGACCAGAGCGAGCTCAAGAAGCTGGCCGGCGTGAGCTTCTACGAGGAGCGCCTGCTCTTCCTGCTGATCCGGCTGCGGAATCCGCGGGCCCGGGTGGTCTACGTGACCTCGCAGCCCGTGCATCCGATGATCCTGGACTACTACTTCCACCTCCTCGCCGGAATCCCAGCGAGCCATGCCCGGGCGCGCCTGACGCTCCTCTGTGCCCACGATGCCTCGCCGCGCTCGCTCACCGAGAAGATCCTGGAGCGCCCGCGCCTGATCGAGCGCATCCGGGAAGGCATCCAGGACCGCTCGCGCGCCTACCTCACGGTCTTCAACTCGACGCCGCTCGAACGCCGGCTCGCCGTCCTGCTCGGTGTGCCGCTCAACGGCGTCGATCCCGAGCTCGTCCCGCTCGGCACCAAGTCGGGCAGCCGCAAGATCTTCCGCGCCGCCGGAGTGCCGCTGCCGGAGGGCTTCGAGGATCTCCACTCCCGGGCCGAAGTCGAGGAGGCGCTCGTCGAGCTGGCAGCGCGGCGGCCGGGGATCCGGCGCGCCGTGATCAAGCTGAACGACAGCTTCTCGGGCGAGGGCAATGCCATCTTCCGCTATCCCGAGCGCTTTTCGGAGATAGCCGGACGCGCCGCGGTGCGCGAGGCGCTGAACCAGATCAGCCTCGCGGTACCCGAGGAAACGGGAGAGGCTTACTTCGAGAAGTACAACCGGATGGGCGGGATTGTCGAGGAGTTCATCGAGGGCGTGGACAAGTGCTCGCCGAGCGCCCAGCTGCGCATCAGCCCGCGCGGAGAGGTGCTGCCGATCTCGACTCACGACCAGATCCTCGGCGGCCCGAGCGACCAGGTCTTCCTCGGCTGCAGCTTCCCCCGCCCGCGACGGTTACCGCCAGCGCGTCCTCGAGGCCGCAATGCGCATCGGCGAGATCCTCGCCGCCCACGGCGTGGTGAGCCGCTTCGCCATCGACTTCCTGCTCTGGCGCGATCAGCCGGGCGGAGACTGGAACATGGCGGCCCTGGAGATCAACCTGCGGATGGGGGGGACGACCCATCCCTATCTGGCCCTCCAGTTCCTGACCAGCGGCCAGCTCGACCGTATCACCGGCCTCTTCTTCGCCCCCAGCGGCTCGTCCAAGTACTACCGGGCGACGGACAACCTCCATTCCGACGCCTACCGCAGCCTGCTCCCCGACGACCTGATCGAGATCCTCACCGAGAACCGCCTCCACTACAGCCACGCCACGGGCTCCGGGGTCCTTTTCCACCTGATCGGAGCCGTCTCCGAGTTCGGCAAGCTAGGCCTGACCGCCATAGGCAACAGCCGCGAAGAGGCAGACACGCTCTATTACAAGACGCTGGAAGTGCTGGACCGCGAGACGGCGTACGGACGGGCTGGGTAGCGATCCCAGGTTCAGGAACTAACAGGCTCACAGTCTGACTGAATGACGTACCCAATCGCCTTGATGACATCCCGCAAGGCATCCTCGTCGAGGATCCCGTTCGGACCGGAACCCAGATTCAATTGCCTCTTGTCGATCGACAGGATGTTCTCGCATTGGGCTACGCAGTCGGCCGTGAAGCCGAACTGGCCGGCTTGGAACGGGACACAGTTTGGAAGCTTGCTGCGGAGGGCGAAACGTGAGGATGTGCAGACGACCACCAGGGCGTAGTGGCCCCGGTTGAGGTTCTCCCGGGATACGACGATGACAGGGTGCGGTCCGACTTCCGGGAAGTCGGCGGTGTAGATCTCGCCAGGCTCCATCAAGGAGCCTCGTCGATACGTCGCGCTGCGTTGCGCAGGGCGACGATGCGAATACCCCTTTGTCGTCTTTCGTCCTCAACGACCTCGCGGACAGCCTCGTACTCAGGGAGAGGGATCAGGACATATGCGGCATTGGTGCGGGGATCGACAACCTGCGGAGGCTGCGCTTCCGTCGCATCCAAGGCTCGCTGTTGCTGCTCGGTCAAGCGAATGGGCATGACGGATTATAGAGAGTTAGTGGTGCCCAGGACCGGAATCGAACCAGTGACACCGTGATTTTCAGTCACGTGCTCTACCAACTGAGCTACCTGGGCACAAGGGGAACGGAGTCCCCCTAAGGGAGGGACTTTTTAGCAGGGAAAGGCACCCGTAGTCAAGCCCGCGGCCGGCCCTGTCCCTTTTCCACCAGGGAACGGATCTTTCCCTCTTCCTCTTCCATCTCGACGAGACGGTGGCCGGCGCGCTCGCACCAGACGGGCATATCTTCCAGAATGCCGGGGTCGTCCCCCACCACTTCCAGGAGGTCGCCGGGTTGAAGCTTCCTCATATCCCGGGCGGCGAGCAGGATGGGTAGCGGACAAAAAAGGCCGGTCACGTCGAGATGGTGGCGCGGCAAAGAAGATCCCCCTACAATAAGATGGAAATGCAACAGGGATTGTACCTCTTCTCCCGGCTCCTCCCGGCAGCCCTCGGCCTGCTATCTCTCCTGGCGGTGTCTCCGGCCGTCGCCTGGACCCCGCGCACCCAGAGCGCGATTGCCCGCGAGGCCGCGCAGCTCGCTCCGCCCGACCTCGCCCGGCAGATCGAGAAGCACAAGGAGGCGTTTCAGGCCGGCGTGCAGGCCCCGTTCCAGGATGCCGACCCCGACCGCCACCGCAAGGACCCCGACGGCTCCGGCTCCCTCGACCAAGCCCTGTTCGCCGAGGTGGACGCCGCCATCTCCGCCATCCGCCACCATCGGCCGTTCGAGGAGGTCGTGCGGCGGCTCGGCGCGGTGGCCCATTACGTGGCCGATGCGAACAACCCGCTCGCCGTCTCCGGCGCCGACCCGGAGGAGGCCCGCTACTTTCTCGACTATCTGCGCTACGCCGAAACGGCCGAGCCCCGATTCCCCCTGGTCTTCTACGGCGCCCCGCCCTCCCTGGAGCGGCAGCGGAACCTCAAGCCTCTCCTGGCCGAGGCCTTCCGCCGCGGGCGCGAGGTCTACCCGATGGTCGGCCGCGAGTACCGCAAGATCGGCTTCGCCTCAGGCATCCGCCGCTTCGACGACCGCTCCACCGCCTTCGGAGTCGCCTCCGTGGCTTTCAGCCATGCCGTGACAGACATCACCTTGGTGCTGCGCTATATTTGGATCGCAGCAGGGGGCGCCGACAACCGGTCGTCGGTGATGAGCTCCGGCACCCGCCTCCTGGTCCTGCCGCGGGCCGACCGCGGTCGCTGAACGACAGTTAACGGCTCGCAGTCAGGACCGCCAAACGCTGGCGTGCCTGCTCTCGGAAACGGGCGTTTTCTCCTCCAGCCTCTTTCAACGCCTCCCAGCTCCCACGAAGGAGCGGCTCAGCCTCGGCCATGCGGCCCTGGGCTGCCAGACAGCCGCCCAAGACGCTCTCGGCATCGGCGATCCGCACGGAAGAGGCCGCTTCCCGGAAGATGGACAGCGCCTCCCTGACCAGGGGCTCGGCGTCGACCGGCCGGCCCGTCTCCAGGAGGAGAGCGGCGTAGTTGCGGAGGTAGATCGCCCGCTCCGGGTGCCGCCGCACCTCGGGGATCGCATCCGCCACGGCCAGTGTCTCGCGGAAGAGGGGTTCGGCCGCGCCAAAATCGCCGCGATCCTGAAGGAACATCCCAAAGTTGTTGCAGCTCCGGGCAAGGTCCAGATGCGGCTCGGGATGGAGCGCCCGGCGCATGTCCAAAGCTTCCCGGTAGAGCGCTTCGGCACCCTCCATGTCTCCCCGGTCCTCGAGCAGGGCCGCGAGGTTGTTCAGACTGGATGCCACCTCGGGATGAGGAGCTCCGCCGTAGACCTTCTTCCGGATGGACAGCGCCTCGCGATAGAGCGGCTCGGCAGCGGCCAGATCCCCCTTCGCGTGCAGCAGCTTCCCCAGATTGTTGACGCCGCGGGCCACGTCCTCGTGCTCTCTCCCGAGGACCCGCCGCTTCACGTCCAGAACTCTCCGGTAGAGAGTCTCGGCCGGCCCCAGCTCCCCTTTTGCCTCGAGGAGAGAGGCCAGGTTGTTCAACCCTTTCAAAGTCTCCTCGTGCTCTTCGCCGAAGACCCGGAGCTGGATGTCCACCGCCTCCCGCACCAGGGGCTCGGCCGTGGCGTCGTCCCCGGTTTTGCGGAGGAGGAAGGCCAGGGCATGGAGGCTCTCCGCGATGCGTGGATCGTCCGGGTCCAGGTGGGCACGGCGGATGGCGAGGGAGCGCTCCAGGAGGTCCCGGGCGGGAGAATAGAGGCCGAGCCCACGGTAAGCCCGGCCCATCGTGTCCATGAGATCGGACTGGAGCTGCGGCTGCTCTCCGAGGTCCCGAGCGATTCGGCCAGCGCCGCGGTCGAGAACCTCGCGGGCGGTAATCGTCTCCCCTCGCGACAGTCCGGGGTCAGGGGCGGCGAAGAGATCGCGCAGGAACTCGGAGACCTCCTCGGCCCGCTGTCGCTCCAGCTCCGTCCTCTTCCTCTCCTCCACTGCCTGTCGGAAGAGGACCGTCATGGCGAGGCTGAAGCCCAGAATCATCAGCAGGATCGCGGCCGCGGCCGAAACTCCCAGCCGATGACGCCGGACGAACTTCCCCGCGCGGTAGCCGAGGGTGTCCGGCCGTGCCAGGACTGGGAGTCCGTCCAGGTAGCGCCGCACGTCCGCCGCGAGCTGCTCGGTCGAGGCGTAACGCCTCCCCGGATTCTTGTCCATGGCCCGGAGCACGATAGTGTCCAGGTCTCCGGCCAGCCTTCGGGACTTCTCTCTGCCGTCCGCGACGTCGCTGGGCTTGGGCGGATCGGCTTCGAGGATGGCGTGCTCCAGAGCCTCCCTCTCCTTGATCTCGCCATAAGGAGAACGGTCCGTCAGCAATCGATAGAGGAGCGCGCCGAGCGAGTACACGTCGCTGGCCGTGGTGATCGTTCCCCTCCCGACCTGCTCCGGGCTCGCGGATTCGAGGGTCATGGGACGGATGCCGAACTCCGTGAGCCCCGGGTCGTGCCGCTCGGGATCGAGGAGCTTGGCGATGCCGAAGTCGAGGAGCTTGGGGGTCCCATCCGGTGTGACCAGGATGTTCGCTGCCTTGAGATCGCGGTGCACCACGAGGTTCTGGTGGGCGAAATGGACCGCGGCGCAGACGGTACAGAAGAGCTCCAGCCGATCCTCCAGGGAGAGCTTCCGCGCGTGCTCGTCGATGGGCTGACCCTCGACGTACTCCATGACCAGGTAGGGCCGGCCGGTCTCCGTGGCTCCCCCGTCCAGGAGCTTGGCGATATTGGGATGATCGAGGTTGGCGAGGATCTGCCGCTCGGCGCGGAAGCGGCGGACGATCTCCTCCGCGGTCCCGAGCCCCATGACCTTGACGGCGACCTGCTTCTCGTAGGCATCGTCGGCCCGGACCGCGAGGTAGACCGAGCCCATGCCTCCGTGGCCGATCTCCCGGAGCACTCTGTAGGCGCCCAGGCGCTCGCCCTCCTGGGGCCCATCGGGCTCGTCGCGAAAGGGTCCGAACAGGGGACGAGCCAGGAATCCGCCGGCCTCGGCTTCGG
This sequence comes from uncultured Holophagales bacterium, assembly GCA_963741305.1. Taxonomy (GTDB): domain Bacteria; phylum Acidobacteriota; class Thermoanaerobaculia; order Multivoradales; family UBA5704; genus DATMER01. Next base: position 4,867,785 of record CAVUHL010000003.1, read on the forward strand.
TGACGAGGAGGGATTCCACCTCCTCCCGGAGTTCCCGGTCGTCCCCGCACTCCGCTTCCAGGAAAGCAAATCGCTGAGCCGGCTCCTTCTCGAGGACCCTTTCCAGGATGGTCTTCACTTCCTGCCAGCGATCGGACGTCAACCGTTCTCCTTCTCGTCATCACCAGACGCGAGAAACGGCGGCAGAGGGTTCTTACAGGATCATTCCCTAGTGAGCTCGCTGTAGAGCCAGAGCCGGGCTGTCCGCCATTCCCGCTTGCTCGTGGTCTCTGAAATACCTAAAATCTCGGCGATCTGCTTGTGCTCGAAGCCGAAGAAGTGGTGCAGCTCGACGATCCGTGCCTGCCGGGGATCGATTTCCGCGAGTCGGTCGAGGGCGTCGTTCAGGGCGGCATAGTCCGTGCCCTGGTCCTGCGCCATTCCGAGCGCCTCGTCGATGGGAACGTTGACTGAGTCCTTGCCGCGCTTGTGGGTCTGCCGGGCCTTGCCGTAGTCAATGAGGATGCGGCGCATGATCCGGGATGCGATGGCAAAGAAGTGCTCCCGGTTCTGCCAGTCCGGGTCGCGCTGGTCCATGAGCTTGACGTAAACCTCGTTGACCAGCGCCGTGGGCTGGAGGGTATGCCCGGCCCGCTCCTCCTGAAGGTGGTGACGAGCCATGCGGCGGAGATCCTCGAAGATAAGGGGCACCAAGCGCTCCAGGGCGGCCGGGTCGCCCTGGCTCCAGGAGTGCAGGAGGTGGGTGACCTCAGTAGGTTGATCCATGGACCACGGTCACACTGATGAGTTTGCTTAATCGTCGCCCTCATCCATCTGACCCACTTCCTTCTGATCTCAAAATATGACTTCTGAGTTCCATTCGTCAATGCATGTCGGACTCAATGCCGGGATGTCATCCTGAGTAGCAGCTACTCCGGCAGACGAAACCGCACTGACACTGACAATCAACGAAGCGACCATAATTAATAATAATTTCCTCATCGCTCTTGATCGCTCCATAAGCGCCATTTCGTGGAGCCTGCATACTGGAGATGCTCTAGCGGTGCTACGATCTCCAATGGCTCATAATCAGCCTCCGCAACCTCAAGCTTGAATCGTACGTGGCCGTCGTCGTCGGATCGACTTGCGTCCGCCCACTCAGGCGTTTGGCAATAAGCTACCAATATAGCCGTTATAGGATCTCTCACCACGAGTTGCTTTGGCCTTGCCTTACGACCATATAGTAAGTGCAGAGTATCAGGAGGCGATTCCGAAGCTGTCTCGAGAGAGATATGCCCAAAGCCCGCTGAGCACAAGCCGGAGACTTCTAAACTACCTGTGATTCGATGAATCGGGATGGAAGCTGGAAGTCGCCCGGAGGGAGCTAGGTAGATCTCAAGCCACACCTGCCAGCTGCTGAATCGCACACCTTCGCATTGACCACCACCATTGATCTCGGCAGCGCCGTCTAGAAGATCCGCCATAAGCCGAAGGCGCGGATTTGTCGAGGATGAGTTGGACTCGAACCGGCGAACAACCCAGGGACGCAGCTTATACTCACGCAGCGTACCCTGCCCCCAGTTCTCAGCATCTGCTCGACGATGACAGTTCGGGCACAGACAGATTAAGTCCTCAACCTTATGCTCTTTAGACTTGTGCCAAGGAATGATATGCGCTCGATCCAAGGGCAATGGCTCGCCACAGACGGCGCAACGGTGACCAGCCTCGATGAGGATCTGTTGTTCCATATCAGCCGGAATTCTTGGCCTTCTTATACTGCCCTTTCGGTCGGAGTTTCCTCCAGACACCTGGATCTTCCCGAGGCTGGCCGACCGACGACTGGGCATAATAGGCTCTCCTCCAGCTGGCTCTTAGTTCTACCACCAGCCATGTGCCTTGTCAACCACCTACCAGACACACACCGCAGTCCAACCTGTGTCGAGCAGGAACGCCATAGAACGCCGCCGCCTATTCCATAAGGTCTTAGCGGGGGCGCCTGGAGAGTGCATCCACAGCACATGAACTATGCCCGCAGGGGACCATAAGTAACAGCGACTCTCCTTGCCAAGTTTGGTGAAGATGTGGACGTGAAGCGCCCGGGGTGACCCTTCTCCCGCACAACCCTCGCGTCTTATAGAGAAGAGAAGGTCAGACACGGGCAACAGGCCTTGACCTTCTATGATCTTGATGCATAGGAGCCGGAATGCAAGCCCTGAACGATATCCCCACCCCTGAATACTCGCGAGCCCACATAAAGCTTCCCGAGGAGCGTCTTGAGGTTGCACGTACCATCGCGAAGAAATGGGGGATTACCGTTACCAGTCTTTTCCGATTCGCGCTTCGCCTTCTTGAGATCTTCGATCGAGAAGTAGCCAACGGCAATAGAATTGCCATTGTTGACAAAGATGGTAATGTGAAGCAAGAAATTCCTCTGCCGTTCTAAACACTTTATAGCCTAAACAAGGTTCCCAGTTAGGAGCGGAGGCTCTGGAGTCGGCACGTTCCGCGGCAAAGCTAGGCTAACTTCGTTGGGACGGTTGGTCTTGAAGCCATTCTCCAGACGGTCCCTCAGGAAGGGACGAGTGTCGGCTATGGAGCCTTCGCCAGAGCATCCCGGGCGGGGACGAGGACGTCCTTGATCCAGTCCCGTAATCGGGATCGGCGTCCACCTCCTCGGCGAGGAGGGAGCCCACGGGCTCTCCCCGCTTCTTCTTCCGGCGGAGGTCGGGGATGCGCTCCCGGGGGACGTTCAGCAAGTCTCCCAGCTTGCGCGCCGAGGGCTCGCGGTCGGCCCCCTCTTCCGCTTGCACGCGCCGGAACTGCCAGAGCCGGTAGAGGTAGCCCCGGGTGGTCTCGCTCACGTCCAGACGGGCTACGGATTCCAGCACGCAGGCGATCACCTTGCGCAGGAACTGCCGGTCTTCCACTCCAAGATCGGGCCGGGTCATGCGCACCTTCCGGATCTCGCCACCCTCTCCCTCCTCCAGGCCGGTCTCGCCCACTTCGTGCTCGAACGCCGAGGCCCAACGGGCACGGACGTCGGCCTTCAGGGGATCGATCAGGTCCTTGAAGCGGAAGACTTCGGCCCCCTCGTCCCGCAGCTCGGGGAACAGCTCGCGCAGGCGGCGGACCACGCCGGCCTGGTGCCGGCCGCGGTCGGTGACGAGGCCCGGCATGAGACGGCCGTTCCAGCGCGCCGCCAATGCCCGCAGGTCGATCGCCGGGGGCGCTGGAGGCTCGGGTTTCGCCTCCGCTTTGAAGCCCAGGACAGTGCCGCTGCCGATGCGCTCGCCCCCTTGGAGGAGGTAGAGCTCCCCGGCCTCGACCGCCTCTTCCACGGCCGAGCGCAGGACCACGTAGACCTGGGTCCCAAGGGGGTCGTGCTTCTCCTGCCGCTCCTGGACGAAGTTGCGCACGGCGCGCAGGACGAGGCCGTCGATATTCGCCTTGGCTTCCAGTTGGGCGCGGAGGCTGCGGAGCCGGTCCACGAAGACGAAGGTGTGGGCGTCCGCGCGCAACTCGTCCAGAGCGTCGCCGTCCCAGCTCCCACCGCCGAGGACTCCCAGGTAGGAGGGCGGGGTGTTCCAGAGGCCGCGGCGGCGCAGCTCGGTGCGCAGCGCGGCGTTCAGCTCCCGGCAGAGGGCGGCGTAGAGGGCGGGAGCCGGCTCCCCCTGCGATAGGGAGCGGACGTACTCCGTGAAGACCCCCACATGGGACGGCTCCTTCCGCCTGGATCTGAGCCACATGAGCTTGCTTATTTCATCACAAAAGTGCCGCCAATCCAGCAAGGCGGTCCGTTAGTCCCTTTCAGGAGGCGGAAGGGTCCGCCCCCAGCGCCGATCGGCAGAACCCGCAGACAGTGATTCGAAGAAGGCCTTCTGGCCTGAAAGGGAGAGCTATGTCCATCGAGAAGAACACCCCGTCCGTCGCCTCGCTCCTCCATGCCGCCGTCCTCGCCGCGGTCCTGTGCGCCTCGCCGGCCGCGGCCCAGGATCCCGGGGGCTGCTCCGCCCCGGCCTCGCCCGGAACCGCGGTCCCCTTGTCTATCGATACCGCGGTCGTGAGCACGCAGGGGTCCGATGAATGGAACAGCGAGGTCATCCGGGTGACGGTTTACGAGCCGGGGCTCCTCGCTGTGTCCGCGGAGGGGCCGGAGGCCCAGGGCTCACTGTACGTGCCGAGCACTTCCGGCGGCACGCCCGACCTGCTGGGAGGGAGGGGGATCGGGACCGCCGGAGGGACTCTGGCGATGACGGTGGAGCCGGGCGAGTACTGCGTGCGTGTCACTTCTCCGGCGGGAGTGACCGGCTCCCTCCTCGTCAGGACCGAGTTGATCGGTCTCCTCACCGAACCCGAGTAGACACGTCCCGAGAAGGCGGCCGGGGAACGGACTTCCCCGGCCGCCTTCCCCGATCCGAGGGCAGACGCTGCCCCTGCGAGGGCAATGATCGCCCCCGCGAGGGACTCCGTCGCCCCCAAAAGGGGATCAGCTTCCCTCCCCAGGGCAGCCATGACCCTGCGAGGGCAAATGCTGCCCTTTGCAGGGCAAGGATCGCCCCTATGAGGGGAGCAATTGCCTTCACGAGGGCGAGGCCGTCCCCGCTGAGGGCACCGACAGCCCTCATGGGGGCAGTAATGTCCCTTGCGAGGGCTTCGACGGCCCTCCCGGGGGCCACCGCTGCCCCACGGCCGGGGAAGGCTCAATCTTCGCTGGGGGAGACGGACGGCGGGACCGTCATCGGAGAGAGCCCGGCCCCTTCGGGCACGGACCGGGAGCGGCGGCGGATCGGCCGGATGCGGTAGCGGACCAGCCCCTCGTTCCGGTGCCCCAGGTGGGAACGGATCGCGGCCCTCACCCTCACCATCAGGTCGCGGCTCTGGCCCTTCGCGATCCGCAGCTCCTGGGTCACGGCCTGCCGCCGCGCTTCCAGCGAGGCCTGCTCGTGCGCCAGGGTCTTGGTGACCTTGATCATGGCGTCCAGCTCGTCCCTGAGCTCCTGCATGTAGGGCAGGGCGAGGATCTCCGGACGATCGATGGCCGCGTGAAGGGAATCCTGCTCCAGCAGCATGTCTGCAAGTGCCGTCTTCGGCATTCTCGTTCCTCCTGAATCTGGCGAGACTCTTTCGGCTATTATACGCATACCGCATGAAAACGGCAGCCCCGATCTGGGTCGTCTGAGATATATTCCCCTTCGAGGAGGCCCGCATGCTGCAGGCGCGCCGCGCCCTGATTTCCGTGTACGACAAAGGAGGCCTCGAAGGCCTCGCCCGCGGCCTTGCCCGGCTGGGCGTCGAGATCGTCTCCACCGGCGGCACGCTCAAGTTCCTTCAGGAGAAGGGCATCCCGGTCACTGGCGTGTCCGGTGTCACCGGCTTCCCGGAGATCCTCGACGGCCGGGTCAAGACGCTCCATCCCAAGATCCACGGCGGCATCCTGGCCGACCGGTCGGTGGACGGGCACCTCGACCAGCTCCGGGAGCATGGCATCGAGCGCATCGACCTCGTGGTGGTGAACCTCTACCCCTTCCGCGAGACCCTGGCTTCCGGCGCTTCCTTCGAGCAGACGATCGAGATGATCGACATCGGCGGCCCCGCCATGGTCCGCGCCGCGGCCAAGAACTTCGGTGGTGTGGGTGTGGTGGTCGATCCCGGGGATTACGCCGAGGTGCTCTCCGCTCTGGAGGCGGACGGCGGGGTCCTTCCCGAGGAGCTGCGGCGACGGCTCGCGGCCAAGGCGTTCGGGCATACGCAGAGCTATGACGCGGCTGTGGCTTCCTTTCTGGAGGGCGGAAACCGGCTCGCTCTGGGGCTGGAGCGCACGATGGAGCTGCGCTACGGGGAGAACCCCCACCAGGGCGGCGCGGTCTATGCCACGGCTGGAGGCCCCGGCGTGCTGGGCGGCTTCCGCCAGCTTCAGGGCAAGGAGCTGTCCTGGAACAACCTCCTGGACGCGGATGCCGCCCGCAAGATCGTCGCCCTGTTTGCGGAGCCGGCGGTGGTCATCGTCAAGCACAACAACCCTTGCGGCGTCGCCCGGGGGGCGGATCTGGTGGAGGCCTACCAGCGCGCCCTCGCCACCGATCCGGACTCGGCGTTCGGCTCGATCGTGGCCCTGAACCGTCCGGCGGACGGCGCCTTGGCTGCAGCCATCGCCGACCTCTTCGTGGAGGTCCTGCTCGCTCCGGGCTTCGACGAGTCCGCCCGGGAGCGCTTCGGTGTCAAGAAGAACCTGCGCGTCCTCGAATGCCCGCTGTATCAGCCCTCGCGGGAGGACCTCGAGCTGCGGCCGATCGACGGCGGCTTCCTCGCCCAGCCTCCCGACGCGCTGCCCGACGATCCTTCTGGCTGGACCTGCCGCACCCGGCGGCAGCCTACCCCGGAGGAGCGCCGGGCCCTCGACCTCGCCTGGAAGGTCTGCCGGTACGTGAAGTCGAACGCGATCGTGCTGGCCAACGGCGATCAGACGGTGGGCATCGGCGCCGGTCAGATGAGCCGGGTCGATTCCTGCCGTCTGGCAACCGAGAAGGCGAAGCTCCCCGTCCAGGGCACGGTGGCGGCTTCGGATGCCTTCTTCCCCTTCCGGGACGGCCTGGATGCCCTGGCCAAGGCGGGGATCACCGCGGTAATCCAGCCCGGCGGCAGCAAGCGGGACGAGGAAGTGATCGCCGCAGCGGACGAGCACGGGGTTGCGATGCTTTTTACGGGGGTTCGGCACTTCCGGCACTGAGGGGAGCCCTCACCCCCCGGCCCCCTCTCCCGGTCCCCCGAGCACACCCTCCCCGGGAGAGGGGGAGACTTGCTTCTGGTTAGCTGTTGTTTCGGGAGGGCGGTGGCGCCCCTCGCCCGGGGCGGGCGTGCTCGGGGGACCGGGAGAGGGGACGGGGGTGAGGGCTCCGGGTTGGAAGCTTTCCCCCCCGGTCCCTGTTTTGCTAGTCCGTGGGAGGGCTGCACGTGGAGGAACCGACGATGCGCAAGAGCATCTTGTTGATTTGTTTGAGCTTGGCCATGTTCGCCGGCATCGCTGGCAGTGCGCCGGCACAGAACGATCCCTGGGCGGTGCTTTCGGGCGTCCGCCAGAGCCTGGTCGAGGCGGGGCCCACCGAGGCCGGCTTCACCCAGACCTACATCCCGGCCGGGTTCTCGTCCGGCGAGAAGGAGACCGGCCGCATGTTCCTGGCGCTGCCCGACTGCATGCGCTGGGATTACAAGGACCCGTACCCCAAGAGCTTCCTGCTCTGCGGCGGCGTCGCCCATTCCTGGAACACCGAGGACAAGACCGGCCGGCGCTACCGGATCGACCGGCGCAACGAGCCGGGCCTGGACCTCTTGCTGCTCGGACTGGACGACCTCAAGACGCGCTACCGGGCGGCGGCAAAGGCCATCGAGGGCGGCCGCATCGAGGTCAACCTCATTCCCAAGGAGAAGCTGGCCGAGCTGACTGACGCGGCGTTGACCGTCGATCCGGCCAAGCAGCGGCTGGTTGCCATCTCCTACCACGACCGGGAGGGGAACCTCACCCGGTTCGAGATCAAGGACTATCGGGACCTCCCGCGGCGGGGGCAATTCTCACCCCCGCAGGGCATCCGCTGGGAAGAGCAGTAGACGACGCTATAATCACCCGCGATGGCTACCAATGAGAACTCGTTCGACGTCGTCTCCAATGTGGACCTCCAGGAGGTCCGCAACGCCGTGAACCAGGCCGACAAGGAGATCGTGAACCGCTACGATCTCAAGAAGGCCGCGGTCTCCCTCGCCCTGGAAGGGGAGGAGATCGTCCTGGAGGCGGCGGACGAGTATTCGCTCAACCAGGCGCTGGAGGTGCTGAAGACCAAGCTGGTGCGCCGCGAGGTCCAGCTCAAGTCGCTGCGCTATGGCAAGGTCGAGCCGGCCAGCGGCGGCCGCGCGCGCCAAAAAATCACTTTGCAGCAAGGCATCCCCATCGAGACCGCCAAGAAGCTCGTGGCCGAGGTCAAGCAGCGCAAGCTCAAGGTCCAGGCGGCCATCCAGGGGGACACCGTCCGCGTTTCGGGCAAGAACCGCGACGACCTCCAGACGGTCATCGCCGTCTTGAAGGCCCTGGACCTGGACGTCCCACTCACGTTCACGAACTACCGCTCGGTGTGAGATTCCCCGTGAAAAGCATCACGCTCTTGCTGCTCCTGGCAGCCCTCCTTCCCGGACCGGCGTTCGCTGCCCGCTACGAGCAGGGCCAGCGCGTCCAGGTCACTGGCATCGTGACTGGCCGCGACGGACGGCCGCTCCAAGGGATCCGCGTCGTCCTGGAGGCCTCGCGCAGCTATTTCAGCCTGCGCCAGCTCCGCAAGACCGCGGCCGACGACGTCCGCCGGGTCAGCGCGCTCACCAGTGCCACCGGCGAGTACACCCTCGAATGGCCCTGGGATAGCTACTTCAACCATTTCGAGCTGGTCGCCGGCGTCCCGGTCCGCAAGGGCAAGCAGGACCGCACCGAGGAGCTGGCCCGGGAGGACGTGACGAAGCGGCTCCTGGCGGGCAGCCCCGTGGTCGTGTCCCCGGTCATCGAGAACACGCAGTTCCTGGAATCGCTGAACCAGTTCCTCGCCATGGTGCGCAGCGCCGACGAGCAGAGGACGTACGAGGAGATGGGCAAGCCGGACCGGGTGAAGCGCCTGCAGTACCCCGATCACGTCGAGGACTCCTGGTGGTACTTCGAGAGCGGCCGCGTCTACCGCTTCCGGGACGGCCGGCTGGAGCAGGTCGTCCCTTTCACTCCCGTGCCCGCGCCCGCGGCGGTACCAGGTCCCTGACGTGCAGAACCCTCCCCTCCTCGACGCGACCCCGGAAGAGGCCAGGGCGGCCAGGTCCGTCCTGGCCGGGCGGTTCGTCGACCTCGTCGCCGGCAAGCTGGTCGCGACCGAGGCCGTCTTCCGCCAGCACCTGGATTCGGACGTCCCGTTCATCCACCACGCGGGCGAGTACATCACTCAGGGTGGCGGCAAGCGGGTGCGGCCGGCCCTGCTGCTGCTCACGGCGCGCCTCCTCGGCCACGACGGCGACGAAGAGGTCACGTACGGCGCGGTCATCGAGTTCATCCACACGGCCACGCTGATCCATGACGACATCATCGACCACGCCGGCCTGCGCCGCGGCCAGCCGACCCTGAACAACCTGTGGGGCAACAACCTCACCGTGCTCCTGGGCGACTGGATCTATACCAAGGCCATGCAGATGGCCCTGAGCCACGGGCAGATCGAGGTCATCCAGCGCCTCTGCGACGCCACCCTCAGGATGACCGAGGGGGAGCTGCTCGCGCTCCAGCGCCTGGGGGCGATCGATCTCACGGTGGACGAGTACTTCCAGATCATCGACCGCAAGACGGCTCACCTCTTCGCCGCGGCATGCTCGATCCCGGCCCTGATCCCGCCGCAGCGCCCCGAGGCCGGCCAGGTGCTCGACCGCTACGGCCGCAACCTCGGCATCTGTTTCCAGCTCGTGGACGACCTGCTGGATTTCACGGCGCGGGAGATCGAGCTCGGCAAGCCGGTGTTGTCGGACCTCAAGGAAGGCAAGCTCACGCTGCCGCTGATCCTCCTGCTGCCGCGGGTCGCGGCTGCGGAGCGCAAGCTGATCGAGATGGTGCTGGAGGACCGCAGCTTCGCCCGCGTCTCGCCGCAGGAGATCCTCGACCTCGTCCAGGCCCAGGGGACGCTGGAGGAGGTCACGGAGATGGCCGAGGGCTACGCTGCCGCGGCCAAGGAAGAGCTAGCGGTCTTTCCGCCCTCGGACGCCCGGGACGCTCTGGAGTTCGCGCCAGATTTCGTCCTGCACCGGCGTTCGTAGGTGTAAAATCGAGCCTATGAGCTACGCCGTCACCGTCCATCTCAGCAACGAGGCAACCCTGAGGGACCTTGAAAGCACCGCCGAGGCACTCGGGATTTCAGTGGATGAGTTCGCCGAGGCCGCTTTCCAGATCGCCGTCTTGAGCAACAACGTCAAGGGGCGTCTGGAGGGTCTGTCGGAGCGCTTAAAGGCGTATGGTCGTGCGGATCTTGAGCGGGACATTCAGGAGTTTGCCCGTAGCGAGGTCGCCTTCAGAGATCCGCTCCAAGCCCGTCGCGTGGACATGCAGGACCCCTACGACATCGGAGCCCTGTTTGTCCGTTCCCTGGAACGAGGATGATCCTCAGGATTCGGAGATTATCAGCCTCAATCTCGTCCGGGTCTTGAGCGGGCTCGACAGGGATGCCTCTGCGCGGATTCCGCCCACCCTGGGCATGGCTCAGGAATGGCACCGCCAAACGTATCAGGGGGTGAGGCTGCCTGTCCCTTACTATGCGGGTGAAATTCGCGACAGCGATTCCAACTTCCCCGAGCTGTATGGATACGAGGTGAAAGTCGGTCCAAACCCAGGTATCGCATCTCGCCTTGTGCCTGAGCAGCTCGCGCAGTTCGAAGCGAACATGCTGCAAGTGGTAGCCGTGCTCGATGCCGCCATTCCTGTCGGCACGATTCCTTCCGATCCTCAGATCGAGTCGGTGGTGGTGCTTTGTGCGAATGCGCATGGAGAGTGGGTTCGTATCCATCCCTTCGCCAATGGCAACGGCAGGACGGCTCGCATCTGGGTGAACTGGTGCGCCCTCCGGTATGCCCTTCCCCCCTTCATCCGGATGAAACCCAGACCGGATGGAATTCTGTATTCCATCGCATCCATGAATTCCATGCTCGGCAACCATCAAATGATGGTCGCCGTCCTCGCCGACATGCTCAGCCGTCGCCTCAGAGAGCTTGTCTGAACTAGCGGTCTTTCCGCCCTCGGACGCCCGGGACGCTCTGGAGCTCGCGCCAGATTTCGTCCTGCACCGGCGTTCGTAGCGGCGGCGGCTCGATTCCGAACACACCTTTGATCTTTGGCGTGCCGTCTTCCAGGAAGCCGGCTGCCCTCGCCGGGTCTACCGGGAGCACCCGGGCGGCGAGCGGACGGTCCCCGATCACCAGGGCATAGCGGAAGCGGCGCGGACGGACGTCCATCCAGGAGCGCCGGCCGGTCATGGCCAGGACCGCTCCGGCAGGACGCTCGGTCAGCGGATCGGGCACTCCGACCCCTGTGAAGAAGAGCGCCGTCCTCAGCCCGTCCTCGGGCGGCATCTGGAAGACCAGGTATCCGGTGACTTCGCGCCCCCAGTCGAACAGCGCCATGCGGCGGGCGGAGGTGGGCGGCAGGGCCGGGATGCGCGGCGCGGCGAGCCGGGTGCCGGAGACGGGCTGGCCCTGGATCAGCTCCGACAGCCGCGGACGCAGCGGTCCGGCCTCGGGCCTGCCCCAGCGACCGATGGGCGGCAGCCCCCAGGAGAACGCCGGCTTGCTCTCCAGCCCACCGCTCGGGCCGAGGGGTAGCCAGCCGCGCAGGAGGCCGAAGTGGTGGCGCTCGAAGATGCGCCAATCGCCGTCCGTGCGCACCAGGGTTTTCCCCCTGCCGTCCTGGCCATTGCCGTCCCGGATGGACGCCAGGAACCCGCCCGCGCCACGGTCGCTCCGCAGCTCCACGATCAGGCGGTTCCCTCCCACCTGGAGAAGGTCTCCTACCTCATAGGCATCCAGCTTCGCCACCGGAGGCAGGTACTGGCCGGCGCCGATCCGCTTGCCGTTCAGGGTGAGGACGTACTCGGGATCGGCGAGGGCGAGCAGCCGCGCCCGGGGCGGGACCGTATCCAGGAAGAAGTCGCGGACGGCGTAGAAGGCGGCCGGGCTGCTGTCGGTCCTCTCGCGCTCTACCCAGATCCACCGCGCTCCTCCCGTGGGCAGGGTCAGCCGCGCCATGATGGCTGATACCGCCCGGGTGCCGAGGGCCAGCAGCCCCACGGCGAGCATCAGGAGGATGGACATCCGGAGCCAGTAGCGCCGGGAGGGGGATGGGCTGGGGGTCACGGGAGGAATCTACCTCACCGCGCTAGTTTGCGTATCCCAGCGCCTTGAGCCGGTCTTCCGTCTCCTTGTCCACGGCCGGCTCGTTCGGCTTGCTCTCGTCCCGGTTCTTCTTGACCCAGGCGAGGAGCCGTTCGCGCAGCCAGGCGGCCTCCAGGTCTCCCTCGCCGGCGAGGTTGACCCGCTCGCCCGGGTCTTTCTCCAGGTCGAAGAGGTACTCCGGATCCCGGGAACGGCCCAGGGCGTCTCCCTGTCCCCACTGGGAGCCTGTTCTGGGAGCCCAGACGATTTTCCAGCGGCCATGGAGCGCGGAGTAGATCCCTCCCTTCACGCTGGAGGCGGCGGCCATATGGATGTACTCCCCGGGATTGCCCGCGGCCACTTGCAGGAGCGGCCGGCCATGGCTCTCGACCTTCTTCAGTCCGCCAAGCTCGATCAGGGTCGCGTGGAGGTCGAGGCTGTCCGTGCGCTCCTTGACCGAGGCGGGCTTGAGCCGGCCCGGCGCCCAGAGGACGAGCGGGATGCGGAGCTGCTCTTCGAACAGGGTGAAGCCGTGCAGGACGCCCCCGTGCTCGAAATGCTCTTCCCCGTGATCGGCGGTCAGGGCAACCAGGGTCTCGCCGGGCGGCGACCAGGCTGCGAGCTGCTTCAGGAAGCCCGCGAGCTCGGCGTCGTTGTAGGCGATTGCGCCCGTGTAGAGGCCGCGCAGGCGCTGCCGGTCGGCGGGGGTGGCAGTCCGCCGCCGCTGCTTGATGTCCGAGAGCGTCTCGGTGCTGCCGTCAATGCCCGACGGGATGCCGGCGGTGTAGCGCGAGCGGTACGGATCGGGCGGATCGTAGGGGTTGTGCGGGTGAATCGTGTGGAGGTAGAGGAACGCCCGCTCGCCGCGCGGGAGGGAGGCCAGCCACTTCAGGGCGGAGGCATGGGCTCGGGCGGCATTGTCGTTGAACGGCGGCTTCTCCAGCGCGCTGTAGCCGTCGATCAGGACTTCCTTGGCCACGTGTTGGAAGCCCCGGTCCGTGCCGTAGGCCGGACTGACGTAGACGTTCCCCGAGAAGAGGCCGGTCCGGTAGCCGGCGGACTTGAACAGCTCGGCCAGGGTGGTGCCTTCCGTGGCATCGAGCTTCCAGCCACCCCGCGAGACAAAGGTGTGGCCGGTGAACAGCGCTTTTGTCGAGGGGATCGTGTTCGGGGCGACGCTACGGTGGTTGCGGAACGTCATCCCCTCCCGGGCCAGCCGGTCGATGGTCGGCGAGACCCCCGCCTGGCCTCCCAGGTGGCTCACGAAGTCGGCCCGGAGGGCATCCATGACGTAGACGATCACCAGCCGGGGCTTCGGAAAGGACGTTTTTGCCGTAGCTTTCTCCGCGGTCTCTCCCCCTTGGAGCCCCAGCTTCGCCCAGCGGGCAGCCGGTCCTGCTCCTCGGGCGCGCAGGCGGATGCGGACCCAGCCATCGGTCTCCCCCAAGGGAAGCTCGATTGCCTTGTCCCCGAAGATCCGGTTCCAGAAGCTGGGTGTCCACGAGAAGCGGCGGACCGGGGAGCCGTCCTCGTTCTCCACAGTCAGCTCGAAGCGCTGATCGGGGCCGGGATCGCTTGGAGGAACGAACGTCCCCACCAGCTCGGTACCCGGGGAGACCCGGCGCGCGATGTGGACCAGCGACTCCCCTCCCTGGATGATGTCGGCGCCGCGGCTTGCGACCTTGCCGGCGGGCAGGAACGGGCGGATGGCGCCGGCCACGACCGTCACCTTGGGCTCGAAGGTGAGGTCGACGTTGATCCGCCCCTGGGGCAGGTCTCCCGGGATGCGGATCTCGGTGGGATCGGCCAGGGGGAAGGAGCCGAGGTCGCGGCCGGCGGCCCGCACCCGCACCGTTCCCGGCCTGGCAGGGGGCTCCAGAAGGTCGATGGCGAGGGTCCGGGGGCGGTCTGCGAGATGGACGATCTGCAGCCGGACGCTGGGAATCTCGGGCGTGAGCAGCACCTGCTTGCCCTTTTTCGCCGACCACCATCCCGTGAGGAAGCGGTTCCCGCCCAGCGCAGGGGGCCGGGCGATGACCCGCTCCTCGATGAGGGCGTCCGCGGCGTGCTCGCCGTCCATCAGCAGGCGGACGGAGCCGGGATCTTCTCCTCCGCAGGAGATTAGAAGAGGTAAAAGCAGGAGGAGAGGCAGGCGGCGCATGGGCTTGGGCGCGGAGGATAGCATCCCGGGTCATTTGACACTCCCCTACCGTACGGTTTAGATTCGGTCGTGCACCCCTCCTCGGGAATCATTGGCGCCATCCCAGCCCGCTATGCCTCGACCCGGCTGCCCGGCAAGCCGCTCCTCCTGATCGCTGGACGGCCCATGATCGAGCATGTCTACGAGCGGGTGTCGCGGGCCCGCGGGCTCGCCAGGATCGTGGTGCTGACCGACGACGAGCGCATCGCCCAGGCCGTCGAGGGCTTCGGCGGCGAGTGGGAGATGACCCCGGCCGAGTGCGCCAGCGGCACCGACCGCATCGCTCACGCGGCCCGGCAGTGGAACGCCGCGGCCGTGGTCAACATCCAGGGGGACGAGCCGCTGATCGATCCGGAGGCGGTGTCGAGGATCGCGGACCACCTGGCCAGCCATCCGGGCGACCCGGTGGTCACCCTGGCTGCCGAGGCGCAGCCCGAGGAGATGGGCAATCCCAATGCCGTCAAGGTCGTGCTCGACCTCGCCGGCTATGCCCTGTATTTCAGCCGGTCGCCCCTTCCCTACCCGAGGCAGGAGGGCGGCGCGGTCCCGCTCAAGCACCTGGGGATCTACGGCTACCAGCGCGAGGCCCTGCTCCGCCTCGCGGCCCTGCCCCAGACGCCGCTCGAGCAGAGCGAGTCCCTGGAGCAGCTTCGGGCCCTGGAGAACGGCCTGCGCATCCGCGTGCTGCGGACCGAGCGGGCCTCCCCGGGGGTCGATACGCAGGAAGACCTGGAACGAGTCGAACGTTTGCTGGAAAAGATTTGAGGAGAAACCATGGCAACCAAGTACATCTTCGTTACCGGTGGCGTCGTTTCCTCCCTGGGCAAGGGAGTTGCCGCGGCATCCGTCGGCGCGATCCTGGAAGCGCGGGGCTTCTCCGTCACCCTGCTGAAGTTCGACCCGTACGTCAACGTCGATCCGGGGACCATGTCCCCCTACCAGCATGGCGAGGTCTTCGTGACGGATGACGGGGCCGAAACCGACCTCGACCTCGGCCACTACGAGCGCTTCACCCACATGATCGCCACCAAGCGCCACAACTACACCACGGGCAAGATCTACTCGTCGGTGATCGAGAAGGAGCGGCGCGGCGATTACCTGGGCAAGACCGTCCAGGTCGTCCCCCACATCACGGACGAGATCATGGAGGGCCTGCGCAAGGTGGCTGGCAACGCCGACGTGGTCATCTGCGAGATCGGCGGCACGGTGGGCGACATCGAGTCGCTCCCCTTCCTTGAGGCCATCCGCCAGTTCCGCCTGGAGCTTGGCCGCGGCAACGCGGTCAACATCCACCTGACGCTGGTCCCCTACATCGCCGCCGCCGACGAGCTGAAGACCAAGCCGACCCAGCACTCGGTGCGCGAGCTGCGGGAGATCGGCATCTCGGCCGACATCGTGCTCTGCCGCGTGGACCGAGCCCTGCCCGAGGACATGAAGAAGAAGATCGCGCTCTTCTGCAACGTCGATCCGCGGGCGGTCATCGCGGCACGGGACGTGCCCACCATCTATGAAGTCCCGCTCATGTTCTGCCGCGAGGGGATGGATGACATCCTTCTCGAGCTGCTCAACCTCCCCCACTACGACCGCGATCTCTCTCCCTGGGAGAGCCTGGTGGCGCGCATCAAGAACCCCCACCATCACGTGCGGGTGGGGATCGTGGGCAAGTACGTGGAGTTCCCCGACGCCTACAAGAGCCTCAACGAGGCCCTGCTCCACGGCGGCATCGCCAACGACGCAAAGGTCGAGCTGGTCTACATCGACGCAGAGGAGCTGGAGGAGGGCCGGAGCTGGCCGCGGGAGCTGTTCGAGGTGGATTCACTGCTCGTGCCCATCGGTTTCGGCCAGCGCGGCACCGAGGGGAAGATCCGCGCCATCCGCTACGCCCGCGAGCATCGCGTGCCGTTCTTCGGCATTTGCCTGGGCATGCAGTGCATGGTCATCGAGTACGCCAGGAACGTCTGCGGCATCAAGGACGCCACTTCGTCGGAGTTCGACCCGCAGACGGAGCACGCGGTCATCTACAAGCTGCGCGACCTGCTCGGCATCGAGGAGTTGGGCGGCACCATGCGCCTGGGCGCCTACCCCTGCAAGCTGCAGGAGGGGACGCTCGCCCGCAAGATCTATGGCGGCGTGCCCGAGATCAGCGAGCGCCACCGCCATCGCTACGAGGTGAACCAGAAGTACCTTGGAAACCTCAAGGAGCACGGGCTCGTCATCTCGGGGCTGTCGCCGGATGGCAAGTTCGTCGAGATGGTGGAGCTGACGGACCATCCCTGGTTCCTCGGCTGCCAGTTCCATCCGGAATACAAGTCGAAGCCCACGGAGCCGCACCCGCTGTTCGTCTCCTACATCGCGGCAGCCCTGGCCGAGCAGCAGCGGCGCAAGAAGGAGCGGACGTCCGTGGAGTCGACCGTTCCCTCGTTGCCGGAATTGCCCTCGGAGATCCCCGCCTGATGGCGGTGCATCCTGTCGAGCTCGCCCCTGGCATTATGGTTGGAGGTGCCGTCGGGGGTGATGCCCTTCCTGTCATTGCCGGTCCCTGCGTGGTGGAGAGCGAGGAGCGCACCCTGGAGACAGCCCACGTGCTGGCCGCCATGGCCGAGCGCCTGGGGCTGCCGCTGGTGTTCAAGTCGTCCTTCGACAAGGCGAACCGCAGCTCGATCGGGACCTTCCGCGGTCCCGGCCTGGAAGAGGGGTTGCGCGTCCTCCGGCTGGTCAAGGAGGAGACCGGGCTCCCCGTGCTGACCGACGTCCACGAGCCGGATCAGTGCGGGCCGGTCGCCGAGGTCTGCGACGTGCTCCAGATCCCCGCCTTCCTCTGCCGGCAGACCGACCTCGTGGTCGCTGCGGCGCGCACAGGCCGGGCGGTAAACATCAAGAAGGGCCAGTTCAT
Organism: uncultured Holophagales bacterium; assembly: GCA_963741305.1. Taxonomy (GTDB): domain Bacteria; phylum Acidobacteriota; class Thermoanaerobaculia; order Multivoradales; family UBA5704; genus DATMER01. Next base: position 4,884,779 of record CAVUHL010000003.1, read on the forward strand.
GGCCCCGGACGGCATGCGCCGGATCGTGGACAAGGCCCGGAGCGTGGGCAATGACCGGGTGACGGTGACCGAGCGCGGGGTCTCCTTCGGCTATCAGAACCTCGTCGTGGACATGCGCAGCTTCGCCATGATGCAGGACGATGGGATAGCGGTGATCTACGACGTGACCCACTCGCTCCAGCTCCCCGGAGCGGCAGGAGAGGAGAGCGGCGGGCTTCGCCGCTTCGCCGAGCCGCTCGCCCGGGCGGCGGTCGCGGCCGGCGCGGATGGGCTCTTTTTGGAAGTCCATCCCGATCCCGACCGGGCGCTCTCGGACAAAGCCGTTCAGCTCGATCCCGAGCGGGCCGAGGCGCTGCTCAAGTCTCTGATCGCTTTGAGGAAGAGCCTGTGAGGTCGCCCGGGCAGGTGGCGCGCGAGGTTCTGGAGACCGAGGCCGCCGCGATCCGCGGGTTGATCCCGCAGCTCGACGAGCGCTTCGACCGGGCGGTCGAGCTGCTCCGCTCCTGCACGGGCCGGGTGGTCTGCACGGGGATGGGCAAGAGCGGCATCATCATGAAGAAGGTCATGGCGACGCTCGCCTCGACCGGCACGCCCGCACTCTTCCTCCATCCGGCCGAGGCGGTCCACGGCGACCTGGGGATGATCGTGCCCGGGGACGTGGTGCTCGGGGCCTCTTACTCGGGCACCACTGAAGAGCTGTTGAGGCTCGTGGAGACGCTGAAGCGCCTGGGAGTGCCGCTGGTGGTCATGACCTCCAGCGCAGGCTCGCCCCTGGCCCGGCTCGCGGACATCCACCTGCCGGTCGGGATCGACCGCGAGGCCTGCCCATTGAACCTTGCGCCGACAGCTTCGACCACCGCCACCCTGGCCCTGGGCGACGCCCTGGCGATGGCGCTGCTGGAAGCCCGCGGCTTCACCCGCGAGGACTTCGCGCTCCTCCATCCTGCCGGCCAGCTCGGCAAGCGCCTGCTCAAGGTCGAGCAGCTCATGCACGCGGGCGACGCCCTCCCGAAGGTGCTCGCCTCGGTCCCGATGCGCGACGCCATCTACGAGATGTCCAAGAAGGGGCTCGGCATCACCGCAGTAATCGGCGAAGGCGACGACGAAGGCCGGCTCCTCGGCTGCATCTCGGACGGCGACCTCCGGCGGTTGCTCGAGCACGACGAGGGGCTGCTGCGCAAGACCGCGGGCGAGTGCATGACCCTCAACCCGCGGACCATCCCCGGGGACGAGTTGGCCGCCGCCGCCCTCAAGACCATGGAAGACCACCGCATCACCTCCCTCTTCGTCTGTGACGCGGAGAGGCGGCTCGAAGGCATCGTCCACCTGCACGATCTGTGGGGATTGGAGCTGTTCTGAGCCTCTCCGACGAGGTTCTCACCGAGCGCGCCCGCGGCTTGGAGTGGCTGCTCCTGGACGTGGACGGCGTGCTCACGGACGGCCGGTTGGTCTATGGCCCCGAAGGCGAACAGGAGAAGGTCTTCAACGTCCGCGACGGGCTGGGGTTGCGCCTGATCCAGCGCGACGGGCTCAAGGTCGGGATCATTTCCGGCCGCGAGAGCGAGGCGCTGCGGATCCGGGCGGACGACCTGGGCACCGACTGGCTGATGATGGAGCGGTCGGACAAGGGTCCCGCCTTCGCCGAGTTCCTCGCCGCCCAGGGTGTATCCCCCGAGAAGGTCGCCTTCATGGGGGATGACCTGGTAGACCTCCCGATCCTGCTCCGCTGCGGGCTCGCCTTTGCGCCGGCCGATGCGGTGGCGGAAGTCCGGGAACGGGCGCACCGGGTGCTGAGCGGGCGGGGCGGCCGGGGGGTGGTGAGGGAGCTGTGCGAGCTGCTGCTGCGGGCGCGGGGGAGCTGGGAGAAGCTGATCGCCCCCTATTACGTGGTGGGAGAGCCGGACTGAGCACACCTCTGACCCCGGTCCCTTCCAAGCACCGAGTCCGCCGCCGGACGAGCCGGTTCCGGGCCGCTCTCTTCCCCTTTCTGGTCCGAATGCTCTCCCGAATGCTGGGGAGCATGCCCCGCTCGACCGCCCTCCGCTTCGGCCGGGCCGCCGGCCGTCTGGCCTGGTCCGTGAGCGGACGGGACCGCCGCCGCGCCCTCGATCACCTGGCCCTGGCCTTTCCCGAGCTGCCCGAGGAGGAGCGAAGGAGGATTGCCCGGTTGTCCTTCCTCTCCCAGGGGATGAACGCGGCCGAGCTGCTCCACCTGTTGCGGCGGGATGCGAAGGAGATACTCCCGCACATGGAGGTCCAGGGTTGGGAGAATGTCGAGGCGGCGCGGGCGGCTGGCCGGCCGATCCTGATCCTGACCGGCCACTGCGGCAACTGGGAGCTGCTCTCGGTCGTGATGAACGAGCGCGGCCTGCCCCCCGCGGGCATCGCGAGGCCGCTGGACGATCCGCGCCTCCAGGAGATGCTGGTGAGCATCCGCAGCCACCTGGGAGCGACGACGATCGCGCGGGGAACTCGGGGCGCGGCGCGGCAGATCCTCGGAGTGCTGCGGACGGGCGGCGCGATCGCCATGCTGATCGACCAGGACACCAAGGTGGACGGCGTCTGGGTGCCCTTCTTCGGGCGCCCTGCCTTCACGCCGGTTGGCGGCGCCGAGCTGGCGCTGAAGCAGGACATGCGGGTGGTCCCCACCTTCATGGAGCGGCGTCCGGACGGCGGGCACATCCTGCGGTTTCTTCCCATTCTGGAGCTGCCCGATGATCCGCGAGAGGCAACCGCCCTCATGACTGCCGCGATCGAAGCGCAGATCCGCCGGCGGCCTGAACAGTGGGTCTGGTGGCACAAGCGGTGGAGGCGGCAGCAGTCGTGAACCGTGTCCTTGTGGTCCTTGGTGTCCTTCTAGTCCTTTCCGCCTGCCGGGCAGAGCCAGCTCCCCCCGCCCTCCCCTGGGCTCGCCTCGACCTCTCCCGCGAGCCGTTCGCGGTAGAGGCTGGGGAGCCAGTTACTCCAAAAATCTCCTTCCTGGGATCGGCGGAGGTGCGGGACATGCGGCTGGTCCCGGCCAGCCAGCTCGTCAGCTTCCCGAGGCGAACCGCCGGGCAGGTCCAAGCCCTGGAGATAAAGGCAGGCTCTCGCGCCCGCTGGCCGGTGCGCGTCGGCCGGGAAAGCTACTTCTCCTTCACGCCGCTCGGCTCGGAGGGGACCTGCCCCTGCACGTATCGGGTCTGGGTCCGCTCAGGCTCCGGACCGGCGCGAGAGCTCTACCGGATCGAATCGGCGCCCGTGGGCTCCATCGCCCCATCCGTGGTCGAGGTAGACCTCTCCGGCCTCTCCGGCCCGATCGAGCTTCTCCTCCAACTCGACGGCCCCCCGGGCTCGTCGGCGCTCTGGGGAAGCCCTGCTGTCTATTTCCGCGAAGCGATTCCGCGGAAGCCGGAGGACGGCCAGCCCAATATCCTCCTGGTCGGCCTCGACACCTTTCGGGCGGACGCCTTGGGCCGGAACCTCACTCCGAACCTCGACCTGCTGGCCGGGCAGAGCGACGTCTGGCTCGATGCCTACACGGTCTTCAACTCGACCAACCCGAGCTTCGTCTCCATGATGACCGGCCGCTACGGCAAGAGCCACGGCGTCTACGACCTCAAGACGCCCTTGCCGCGGAGCCACGTCACCCTCGCGGAGCATTTGACAACCGCGGGGTACCGCACCTTCGCGGCCATCTCGGCCAGCCACCTCGGCGACCACGCCTCGGGGCTTGGCCAGGGCTTCCGGGAGGTGGCCCTCGCCTCCGAGCACCTCGCGGCCGAGCTGGCAGTCGACACCACCCTGGACTGGATCGCGGAGCGCCGGGGAGAGAAGCCGTTCTTCGCCTGGCTCCATCTCTTCGACCCGCACACGCCGCACACGCCCCCGCAACCCTACGCCCTCGGCTTCCGCCCCTCATCCCCCCTGGGGCTCGACCCGGTGCGCGCGTGGGTCCCCTTTCGCCAGCCCGGTCCGCGGACGTTCGTCGAGCCGGTCCTGGGGGGCCAGCGCGACCTCTACGATGGCGAGGTCGCCTACCTCGACCGCCAGATCGGCCGGCTCCTTGGGTTCCTGGAGAGCCGCCGGCTCCTGGAAAACACCCTGCTCGTGGTGGTCGCGGACCACGGAGAGAGCCTGGGAGAGCACGGCATCCTGTTCCGGCACGTCGGGCTCCATGACACCACCACGCACGTGCCGATGATGATCCGCTGGCCGGGTCCGGACCGGGAGGGGCGGCGCATCGAGGGGCTCGTCCAGACGATCGATCTCTTCCCCACGATACTCAAGGCCGCGGGATTGGCCGTTCCCCCTCAGGACGGGCAGGATCTCGAGAAAACCCGCCGGGCCGTCTTCGCCGAGCACGCCGACCGCCTCGACGCCATGGTCCGGACCCGCGATTTCAAGTACATCCAGAAGGGCCCCGAGCTCTACGACCTGAAGGCCGATCCGGGCGAGACGAATAACCTCGCCGGCCGCGGCTTAGCCATGGAGAGGGAGCTGTCGGATCTCCTCAAACGCTGGCAGGCGGATCGGCGCGCCCATCCCGAGGCCCGCCCCGTCGAGCCGACCGACGAGGAGAAGGCCCGGCTCAAGGCTCTGGGGTACGTCTAGGAACCAGTGCCGCCGCTCCGACTCCCAGCAGGTAGAGCAGGATGGCGGGCACCGCGAACACGCAGAGGTTGAGGATGTCCGAGGTCGGAGTGATGATCGCGGCCACGATGAAGATGACGACCACGGCCCAGCGGAAGTTCCGCATCAGGAAGCGCGGGGTGACCAGCCCGATGGCGGAGAGCACGAAAATCACGATCGGCAGCTCGAACATCAGCCCAAGCCCCAGGATGATGGTCATCTGGAACCCGAAGAAGCGCTCGATGGTGATCACGGGCTCGAAGGCCCCGCCGATCTGGAGCAGGAACTCGGCCGCCAGAGGGAATGCCACGTAGTAGGCGAAGGCGCCGCCCGCCAGGAAGAAGAACGAGCCGAAGAACAGGAACGGGAGCAGGTACCGGCGCTCGTGCTTGTACAGCCCCGGCGCGATGAAGCGCCAGAGCTGGTAGAGGATGAAGGGCGATGCGGCGAAGACGGCCGCCAGGGCAGCCACCTTGAAGTAGAGGATGAAGGGGTCCGTGATGCCGGTGTAGGCCAGCTTCTTGCCCGGGGGCAGCAGCTTGATGATCGGCCGCTGCAGGAAGGCGAAGATCTCGTCCACGAAGTACCAGCAGGGGAAAAAGGCCACGGCCAGGGTGGCGATCGCCCACATGAGCCGCGAGCGCAGCTCCTCCAGGTGATCCATGAGGGACATCCGGGTCAGGTCGTCGGCGGAGGGTGCCGGACCGGGGCGCAGGGGCGCGGGGCTGCTCATCAGGCAGGGAGAGGGAGGCTAGCTGGGCTCCAGCGGCTTGGCCTCGTCTGCCGACAGCGGGAGGTCCGGCACATCGTCCGGCTCCAACGAGGGCTCGGAGGGAGGGAACCAGGTCGCCTGCGGTGAGCGCGCGGCGGTGTTTGCCGGTACTACCGGCGGGGCCGCCGGCTCAATCCAGGGGCGGGCCGGCGGCGCGGCCGGCTCGTCCAGCGCCAGCTCGGTGTTGATGGTCCGCTTCAGGTCGGTGGAGGCCTTGCGGAACTCCGCCATGCCACGGCCGATGGTCCGGCCGATCTCCGGCAACCGCTTGGGGCCGAAGATCAACAACGCGAGGACCAGGATAAAAAGCAGCTCGGGAAAACCCAGGGGACCAAACATACGCTCTCCTTCCGGATCATCGAGCCAGCCCCCCGCAAAGTCAAGGGTGGTACACTTTCCCAATGAGACGTACCTGGAAGATCACCGCGATAACCCTGTTCTCCATCGCGTTGGCGCTCGGCGGCCTGTTCGGCGACCGGCTGCTCGCATTGACCAACGAGGCCCGCGACTCCCTGCGGCTCTACACGGAGCTCGTCAACGTGGCGCACGAGCGCTACGGCGCCGAAGTGTCGTACAAGGACCTGGTGTATTCGTCCATCAACGGCATGCTGCGCGCGCTCGACCCGCACACCAGCTTCCTCTCGCCGGAAGCCTACGAGGGGATGCGCGAGAAGCAGCAGAGCAGCTTCTACGGCCTCGGCATCCTGGTGGGCATGCGGAACGGCCAGCTCACGGTCATCTCGCCGCTCGAAGGCACGCCGGCCTCCCGCCTGGGCATCCAGGCAGGCGACGTGATCAGCACGATCGAAGGGGAGCCCACCGACCAGATGGGCCTCGACGACGCGGTGCAGAAGCTCAAGGGCCCCAAGGGGACGCAGGTGAACATCACCATCGTCCGCCGCGGCCTGGAAGACCCTCTGCAGATGGCGGTGACGCGGGCCGAGATCCCGCAGACCACCGTCCGGCAGTCCTACATGCTGACGCCGGACACCGGCTACATCCTCCTCACCGAGTTCTCCCGCGGCACCGGGCGAGAGATGGCCGATGCCATCGAGAAGCTCAGGGGCTCGGGCATGAAGAAGCTCCTGGTGGACGTCCGCAACAACGGCGGCGGCCTGCTCGACCAGGCGATCGAGGTGGCCGACCAGTTCCTGCCCGAGGAAGCCACGATCGTCGAGACCCGCGGCCGCACCAAGGACTCGTACCAGTCGTGGTCGGCGAGCGGCAAGTACCCGGCGCTCGACATCCCGGTGGTGGTGCTGGTCAACGAGGGCACGGCCTCGGCGGCCGAGATCCTCTCCGGCGCCATTCAGGACCATGACCGCGGCCTCCTCGTGGGCCAGCCGAGCTGGGGCAAGGGCCTCGTCCAGACGGTCTACAACCTCTCCTACGGCGCGGGCCTGGCGCTGACCACGGCCAAGTACTACACGCCGTCGGGCAGGCTGATCCAGCGCGACTACACCTCCTACTACGAGTACTACACGCACGCCGACGCCGGCTCGCCGGAGATCACCGGCAAGCAGGTGGACGAGTCCGAGATCTTCCGCACCGACCTGGGCCGCAAGGTCTACGGCGGCGGCGGCATCACCCCGGACGTGCTGGTCAAGGAGGAGGAGCTGACTCCCTTCGAGCAGTTCCTGCTCGCCCGCAACGCCTACCTGAACTTCGCGGTGGACTACGCCGCCCGCAACAAGTCCAAGATCAAGTCGGCCCAGTGGGCGCCGGAGCCGGAGGTTCTGGACGAGCTGCGCGGTTGGCTGGTCAAGGAGAAGATCGCCACCGAGAAGGAAGTCGAGGAGGCGTTCGCGCAAGAGAACGTCCGCAAGTACTCGCTCCTCCAGATCCGCGCCGAGGTGCTGAACATCCCCTACGGCCAGGAGGCCCGCCACCGGGTGCTGTCCGAGGGTGACACGCAGATCCAGAGCGCCCTGGGCCTCTTCGGCAAGGCTTCCGAAATGCTCGCCCAGCGCCGCGAGCTTCCGCCGCGGGTCGAGCGCGCCGGTACCGACCCCAAGGGCAAGCTGTAGGCGCTCGGACCAATCCAGAACGTAGAAAGGGCGTGCTCTGCACGCCCTTTTTGTTGCCCGCGACGTCTGTACGCCGGGTAGCTATGTCTAACTTTCGGGTAGCTATCTCTACCCGCCGGGTAGCTATGCCTACCTCCGGGGTAGCTATCTCTACCCCCCGGGTAGCTGCGTCTACTTCTCAGGTAGCTATCTCTACCTCTCGGGTAGCTATGCCTACCTCCCGGGTAAACCCCTCTACCTGCGGGGTAGCTATAGCTACCCAAGGGATAGACCCCTCTACCCAGCTAAGGGAGGACCTCGATTCCGAATGCTCGCGCTGCGTCAGAAAGGCGCCCGTCCAAAGTAGCTACAGCCGCGTCCAATCCGAAAGCTACGGCGAGGTGAATGGCATCCAGAGTCCGGAGCATGACAGGCGAGCGGACGGCGAGCTGCCCGGCCGCCTCGCTGTGAGACGGAGCTAGCGCAATTCGCCGGAAGAGGCCTCCCTTGAGGTGCGACTCGAAAAGCGACCATGCTTCCTCCGCGCTCGCGGGCGAGAGCGAACCGAGCTTCACCTTCCTGGCAAGGCCGACATACAGCTCGGCTACAGTCAGATCGCTCACCAAGGATTGAGAAGCTCCCCGGAGAAACGTATTTGCTCGGATGCTGTTCTTTTCCTGGACGTATGTCGGCAGGAGGAGAGAGGTGTCAACGTAGATCAAGATCTCTCTTCTTCGCGCATTTCCACGATCGTATCGCCGGGGTAAGCTGGCCCGAGCCTTGCCCGGAAAGCGGCAAGATCGGGGAAGCCCCCTTCCACAGGTAGGCGCTCGCTTGGAGCCGGCGTGTCCTCGACCACGATGACGACCCTGTGTTGACCCTTCGCCAGGATGGCAGGTGCTTTGGCGCTCAACATTCCACTCTCGTCTACGGTGGCGATGGTCTCGATCGTCAGCATCTCGGAGTCCCCCTCATGGGGCTAGGATACACGCGCGGACTCAGAACTCAATCCTCCTCCACCCCCACCCGCGCGCCGTCGATCTCCTGGAAGTAGTCGGGGCGGACCAGAACCTCGCGGGGCTTGCTGCCCTGGGCGGGGCCGAGGAGGCCGTCGCGCTCCATCATGTCGATGAGGCGGGCGGCACGGGAGAAGCCGACACGCATGCGGCGCTGAAGGAAGCTGGCGGAGGCCTGGCGCTCCGTGACCACCAGCTTGGCTGCCGTGTCGTAGAGGTCGTCGTCGTTGTCGCCGCCGTCGCCCGCGTTGCCGCTCTCTCCCTCGGAGGCCCGCAGCACGTCGGGGTCCAGATCCGGCTTGCCCTGTTTCTTGAGCCAGCGGATCAGGCCCGCGGTCTCCTGCTCCGAGATGTAAGCGCCGTGCAGGCGCATGATCCGCGATGAGCCCGGGGGCATCATCAGCATGTCGCCCTTGCCCAGCAGCTTCTCGGAGCCCACCTGGTCCAGGATCGTCCGCGAGTCGTGCCGGCTCGCCGTGGCGAACGAGATCCGGCAGGGGAAGTTCGCCTTGATCGTGCCGGTGAGCACGTCCACCGACGGCCGCTGCGTCGCGATGATCAGGTGGATGCCCACGGCGCGGGCCATCTGCGCCAGCCGCGCGATCGAGGTCTCCACGTCCGAGGAGGACACCATCATCAGGTCGGCCAGCTCGTCGATGATCACCACGTAGTAGGGCAGCGGCTTCAGGTCCGCGGCGGTGAAAGCGCTCTCGCCCCCCTCGGAGAGCGACAGCCGCTCCTGCACCGACGGGTCCTGGATCGCCCGGTTGTAGTAGGCGATCGAGCGCACGTGGACCTCGGCCAGCAGGCGGTACCGCCGCTCCATCTCGGCCACGGCCCAGCGCAGCGCGTTGGCGGCCTTCTTCGGGTCAACCACCACCTCGCACTTGAGGTGCGGGATGTCGGCGTAAACCCCCAGCTCGATCCGCTTGGGGTCGATGAAGATGAACTGGACCTCGTCCCGCGTGGCCTTGTAGAGGATCGAGGTGATCATCGACTGCAGGCCCACGCTCTTGCCCGCTCCAGTGGCGCCGGCCACCAGCAGGTGGGGCATGGTGGCGAGGTCGGCGTAGTAGGGCTCGCCGTTGATGTCCGTACCCAGGGCCATGGTGAGGACCGAGGGGGACTTCTTGAAGCGCTCGTCCGCCAGGAGTGATCCCAGGCGGATGATGGCCCGGTTCTTGTTCGGAACCTCGATGCCGAGGGTGGACCGGCCGGGCATGCGGTCGATGCGGACTGCCTCGGCCCGCAGCGACAAGGCGAGGTCATCCTGGAGGTTCACGATCTGGCTGACCTTGACCCCGGGCGCCGGCTGGAACTCGAACACCGTGATCACCGGGCCGGGGCTGATGGCCTCGACCGTGCCATCGACGCCGAACTCGGCGCAGCGGCTGCGGATCAGCTCGCCCAGGCGGACCAGCTCGGCCTCGTCCATGGCGCTCCGGCCCTCCCCCATCTGGAGGAGGTTGACCGGGGGCAGGGTCCCGGGGGCGATCTCGGCTACGAACGGGAGCGGGGCCTGTGCCTTCTTGTGCGCAGCACCGGTGGGCGCGGGCTGAATCGGCGGAGCTTCCGCGGCAGCCCGGACGGCCTCGCGCACGGCATGAAACTCGTCGTCCTCCTTCAGCTCCGAGGCGCTGACGCGCCGGACGCCGAAGTCAGCCTCGCCCTTGCGCTCGGTAACGACCCGTGCCCGGCCCGCGGAGCGCATCGGCAGGTCGATCCGGTCGGCCGGCTCGGAAGGAGAAGACCGTTCGGATACAGCTTCCAACTGGGCGGGCTGCACGAGCTGCATCATCCGCTTGGAGGGGACCTTTGCCACGTGCGGGATGTGCGGCGTCTCTTCTTCCTTCCGCTGCTTCTCCTCGACCACGCGCTGGAGGTGCTTGGTGATGACCCGGCGGCGCGCCCGCTCCTTCTCGCGGCGCTCCTTGCGGCGCTCGTTGGCAAGGGTGTAGCTCAGCCAGAGCTGCCGCAGGCGGTCGCGCCAGGCGGCGAGGACGTCGCCCAGCGTCGACTGGACCACCAGGACGAGCCCGCAGGCCGACACGGCAATCAGCAGGACGAGGGAGCCGACGAAGCTGAAGTAGCTCTCCAGGAAGTCGACCAGCACCTTGCCGAAGGCGCCGCCGGACGCGATGGAGCCATCCTGCCAGTGCAGCCGGCCCACGGTGAGCTGAAGCAGGGCCGGGGTGGAGGCCAGCAGGAGCAGGGCGCCGAAACCGCGGCCGACCACGCGCACGGCTCCCTGCCGGCGCAGCCGGCGCCAACCGGCCACGATGAGGAAGAGCGGGATCAGCAGGCAGGTCAGGCCGAGGAAGGAGAAGGCCACGGCCGCGGCATTGGCGCCGAAGGGGCCCACCCAGTTGCGCGCGTTGGCCTTCTCTTCCGCTACCCGGTGGAAGACGCTGGGATCGCCGGGGTGGTAGGTCGCGAGGCTGAAGGCGAGGAAGACGCCGAGAGCGAGGAGCAGCAGCCCGACGAGCTCATTCCCCTTCTCCGGGGAGATCGTCGGCCGCTCGCGACCCTTGGTCGCCTTGATCACGGCCAGGGACATGGGCTTTTCTTCCGCTCCTTCTCTTCGCTCTCGCGCTCCGCTCGGGCTCAGGTAGAGGATGAACAATCCCTGGGCAAGTACCCATGAAGTCTAGCATAATCCGGTAGATCGCCAGGAACTCCGCCATCCCCAGCTCCTCCCCCCGCACCTTCTCCGGCAGCCCCACCGCGGACAGCACCGCCTCCGCCCGCTCGCGGCCCCAGCCCGCGGCGAGGGCGTTGCGAAGAGTCTTGCGCCGCTGGTTGAAGGCTAGGCGGATGACCGCTATGAGCTCTGGCATCTGCGCAGGTGGCAGCGGCGGTGGCTGCAGCTCGAGGCCCACGAAGCCCCCCTCCACCTTGGGCGGTGGATTGAAGCTCCCCCGGCGGACCCGGCCCAGGAGACGGGCACGGGCGTAGGCGGCAACCAGCAGGCTCAAAGATCCATAGGCGTCGTCCCCGGGGCGCGCCACCAGCCGGTCGGCCACCTCTTTCTGAACCAGGAAGGCAGCCTTGAGGACGCGGTCGTGGTGCGGGAGCATCCGCTCGATGATGACGGTTGCCACGTTGTAGGGCAGGTTCCCGGCGGCCAGGGTAGGCGCAGGCAGCCGGCCCCAATCAATCTCCAGGGCATCCTCGACGACCAGCCTCAGATCGGGCAGACGGCGATGGAGGACCGCCGCCCATTCGAGGTCCAGCTCCCATCCCCAGACCCGCGCTCCCGCGGACAGCAGCTCCGCGGTGAGCACCCCTCCTCCCGGACCGATCTCCAGGACCCGCTGCCCCGCGGGCTCCAGGAAATGGATCAGGGGCCGGCAGAGCGCCCCGTCGGTGAGATGGTGCTGGCCTAGGGATTTTTTGAGGGAGGGACCGCGCACGGCAGGACGCTATCACCTCACCCCCTGTCCCCCTCTCCCGTGGGGGGAGAGGGGGACAGGGGGTGAGGTTCTGTGCCAAATTGGCCGCCGCGGAACCCGCCACCCTCCGGAAACGGCGCGTTTCCCGCAGCTGCAAGGGGGGCAACGTCAACAACTTACGTGGCACTTGCCTTGCACTTCAGGGTCCCCGGGAGTGCCTATGGAACTGGATGTCTCAACCCTGAACCGGGACGTGGAGCGCGAGACGCTCACCCTCAAGCGCATCGAGGCCGAGCTGCGCAAGGTGATCGTCGGGCAGGACTATCTGCTCGACCGGTTGCTGGTCGGACTGCTCGCGCGCGGCCACGTGCTCATCGAGGGAGTCCCCGGGCTGGCCAAGACCCTGGCGGTCAAGACCCTGGCCCAGACCCTTCACGTCGACACCCAGCGCATCCAGTTCACCCCGGACCTGCTGCCCGCCGACCTCGTCGGCACGCTGATCTACGACCAGCGCAGCGGGGACTTCCTCCCCCGTAAAGGTCCCATTTTCACCCATCTGCTCCTCGCGGACGAGATCAACCGCGCTCCGGCCAAGGTGCAGTCGGCGCTGCTCGAATCCATGGAGGAGCGCCAGGTCACCCTCGGCGACCGGACCTGGCCGCTGCCCGAGCCGTTCATGGTGCTCGCCACCCAGAACCCCATCGAGCAGGAGGGGACCTACCCTCTCGCCGAGGCCCAGATCGACCGCTTCATGATGAAGCTCAGGGTCAACTACCCGAGCCGGTCCGAGGAGAGCGAGATCCTCGACCGCATGCTCGTCGACCATGGGCTCAAAGCCTCCCCGGTCGTGGACCGCGATCATCTCCTTTCCCTCCGCGGCGTGGTGGACCAGGTCTACCTCGACGCCAAGATGAAGGGGTACATCCTCGACCTGGTCATGGCGACCCGCGATCCGCGCGCGGCCGGCCTGCGCGAGTTGGTGGACCTGATCGCTTTCGGCGCCTCGCCCCGCGCCACCCTGTTCCTCGCCCGGGCCGCCAAGGCCATGGCCCTGGTGCGCGGACGCGGCTATGTCATCCCCGAGGACGTCAAGGAGCTTGCCGCCGACGTCCTGCGCCATCGCATCATCCTGACCTACGAGGCCGAGGCCGAGGAGGTCACCTCCGACGCCGTCGTGGCCAAGCTCCTCGACCGCATCCGGGTGCCCTAGGCCCCTCGCGAGGCAGCCCGATGTTCGGTCTCTTCGCAAAGCGCAAGCCGCCAGCAGAAGCAGCGGTATCAGCGGCATCCCGCACCTCCCGCCTGCCCGCGGAGCTGCTCAAGAAGGTCCGGTGCATCGAGATCGCCACGAACCGCCTTGTGGACCAGGGGGTCGCGGGCGACTACCACTCGGTCTTCAAGGGCCTCGGCATGGAGTTCGCCGAGGTGCGCCCCTATCAGCCGGGCGACGACATCCGCACCCTGGACTGGAACGTCACCGCCCGCATGGGCTCCCCCTTCGTCAAGAAGTATGTCGAGGAGCGCGACCTCACCATCTTCCTGGTAATCGACGTCTCGGGCAGCCTCTCCTACGGCTCGCGGGCGATCCTCAAGCGCGAGCTGGCAGCGGAGATCGCGGCCCTCCTCTCGTTCGCGGCCCTGCGCAACCAGGACAGGGTGGGCGCGGCCCTGGTGAGCGACCGGCTGGAGCTGTTCCTCTCCCCTCAGCGCCGGCGCACCCATGTGCTGCGCCTGGTGCGCGAGGTGCTCGACCGCCCCTCACGCGGAGGGACCGACCTGGAGAGCGGGCTGCAGGCCGTGCTCTCCACCCTCAAGAGGCGCTCCGTCCTCTTCGTCATCTCGGATTTCGTGGACACCCCCTGCACCAAGGCGCTCAAGTCCGCCGCGGCCCGGCACGACCTGATCATCATGGAGATCGTGGACCCGCGGGACATGGAGCTCCCGAACGTGGGGCCCGTGGTGCTTCGAGACGCCGAGACCGGCGAGGTCGGCGTGGTGGACGGCAAGCGCATGGCGCGCAAGCACGCCGAGCGCCGGCAGGCGGAGCGGGGGGAGCTCTCCCGGTTGACCAAGCGGCTGGGGGTCGATCACCTGGAGCTGCGCACGGACCGGCCTTATCTCCAGACGCTCGTGGCCTTCTTCGACCAGCGGCGGAAGAGGATGCGGCGGTGAGAGGCCCTCACCCCCCGGCCCCCTCTCCCGGTCCCCCGAGCACACCCGCCCCGGGCGAGGGGGAGACTTACTCGGGCAGGTCCGGGATGAACGGGCCTTTCTTGGCGATCCCGTTTTCCCCCTCCCGGGAGGGGGCAAGCCCCTCCCCTACGAAAAACAGCATTGGGTCGGTGGCTGGTGCAAGTCTCCCCCTCTCCCGGGGCGGGTGTGCTCGGGGGACCGGGAGAGGGGGTTGGGGGGTGAGGGCTCTTTTCCTCCTCCTCGCCACCACCTCCGCCTCCGCCCAGACCGTACAGGTAACCCTCTCGCCCAACCAGCCGACCGTGGGCGACCGGATCGCGGCCACGATCACCCTGCAGGTAGAGGCAGGAGCCCTGGCCGCCGAGCCGCGCTTCCCCACCTGGAAAGCGACCTGGGGCGAGGCCGAGGTCGTCGAAAAGGGCAAGCCCGAGAAGGTGTCGGAAACCACCTGGCGGCAGAGGCTGGTCCTGGCGGCGTTCCGCACCGGGCAAGTCCCGCTGCCGCCCGTCCAGATCGCGGTGCCTTTCCGGGACCGGACCGTCCAGGCCGCGACTCCTGCCGGGCTCTCCCTGGACGTGCGCTCGGTCCTCCCCAAGGGGGAGAAGAACCCCCAGCTCAAGCGGGAGAGGCCGCCGGTCTCCCTCCCAATCGGCGAGGCTTTCTGGTGGACCCTGGGCGCGATGTCCCTGGTCTGCGCGATCCTCGGGCTGCTCCTGTTCCGTCGGCGGAAAGAGCCCAATGAGGAGGACACCGCGCGGCCCGAGCTGGCGCCCTTTGAGGAGCTGACCACGATCCTGGACCGCCTGGCCTCAGAGGGCTCGGGCTCGGCCGTCCGGCTGCACACCTCGCTCAGCCTCGCCTTCCGGCGCTACCTGGCGCGGACGCTCGACTTCCCCGCCGAAGAGCGCACGACCAGCGAGATCCACCGCTCCCTCCTGAGCGGACGCCTCCCCGCGCCGATGGTGCGCCAGGCGGTCGAGCTGCTGCGCTCCTGCGACCTCGTCAAGTTCGCGCGCCTGGAGGTGGACGAGGACCTCTCCCGGCAGAGGATCGATACCGCCCGGCGCGTCGCGGGTGAGGTCGAGGAGCGCTTGCGCGCGATAACCCCGGCGGTGCCCCTGGAGAGGGCAGGATGATCACGGGTACCTTCCCTCACGTGGCGAGCCCGGCCTGGCTCCTTCTGCTCGCGGCGCTCCCGCTGCTCGCCTGGTTGCATCACCGCCGGTACGACCCGGGAGCCCTGACCTACAGCAGGCTACCCGCCGGAGGCCGCGGCCGGTGGCGTCTCCACCTGCCGTTCTACGCCCGGCTCCTGGCCCTGGCCTGCCTGATCGGCGCGCTCTCCCGCCCGCAGCTCGGCTATGCCTGGGAGGAGAGCCTGACCGAGGGCATCGACATCCAGATCATGCTCGACATCTCGGGCAGCATGGGCGCCGAGGACTTCCAGCCCCGCGACCGGCTGACCGTCGCGAAGCAGGTGGTCCGGGACTTCGTGGCGGGCCGCACGGGCGACCGCATCGGGCTCGTGGTCTTCTCCGGATCGGCCCTGACGCGGGCCCCCCTCACCACAGACCGGAACATGCTCGCGATGCTCATCGACGCGGTCGAGCTCGAAACCCTGCCCGCCGGCACGGCCATCGGCGTGGCCCTGGCGAGCGGCGCCGCGCGCCTCAAGTCCAGCCCGGCCAAGACCCGGATCGCCCTGCTGATCACCGACGGCGTCAACAACGCGGGCGAGATCGATCCGCTCTCGGCCGCCGCCGCCTGCGCGGGGCTCGGGATCAAGGTGTATACGATCGGCGTGGGGAGCAACAGGAGCCTGGTGCCCATAACGCAGACGCACCAGAACGCCCTCGGCCAGCAGGAGACCCGCCGCGTGATGATGCGGGTGCCCATGGACGAGCGGCTCCTGCAGGAGATCGCCAAGCGCACCGGCGGCCAGTTCTTCCGTGCCACGGACCCCCAGGCCCTGCGCGAGGTCTTCACGGAGATCGACCGCCTGGAGAAGACACCGCTCAGGGTGCAGCGCTATGTCCGATACCGCGAGGCCTTCCCGCCCCTGGCTTGGGCCGGCCTGGGTTTCCTCCTCCTCCCACTGGCCATGGCCGGCATCCGGGTGACGGCAGAGCCATGAGGTCCAAGCCGTGAGCTTCGCCGAGCCCAAGCTCCTGTGGCTTCTCCTCCTGGCCCCGGCCGTGGCGGCCCTGGCCTGGGCGTTCTGGCGGCGGCGGTTTGCTGCCGATGCGGCCTGGGCTTCCCGCGGGCTTTGGGACCGGCTGCTCCCCTCGTATGCGCCCCGCCGCATCACCCTCTCGGTGGCGTTCCTCACCCTCGCCGTGGCCGGAGCCGGGCTCGCGCTCGCCCGGCCGCGATGGGGGAGCGGCGAGCAGACGGTGGAGCGCAAGGGGGTCGACGTGGTCTTCCTCGTGGACTCGTCCCTCTCCATGGCGGTCCGCGACGTCCAGCCGTCCCGCCTGTTCGTGGCCAAGACGCTGATCCGCCGGATGGTGCGTGAGCTGCCCGGGAACCGGGTCGGCCTCGTCCAGACCGAGGGGACCGGCGTCGTCCTGGCGCCCCTCACCCTGGACGGCGGAGTGCTCGACCTGCTCCTCGACACGGTCGAGCCCGGCTCCCTCGCCACCCCGGGCACCGAGCTCGCCCCGGGCCTGGAAACCGCCCTTCGCCTGTTCGGCGAAGGGGAGGAAAAGCACAGGGTCCTGGTCGTGGTCTCGGACGGCGAGGATCATGGAGGCGGTGTCGAGGACCGCATCGCCCGGCTCAAGGAGAGCGGGGTCGTGGTCCACTCGCTGGGCGTCGGGACCCTGGAAGGCGGCCGGATCCAGATTCCCGGAACGTCCGGCTACCAGCGCGGCTTCAAGCGGGACGCCGAGGGGAACCTGGTGACCAGCAAGCTCCATGAGGAGGTGCTGGAGGGCCTCGCCCGAGGCACGGGCGGTGGGTATTTGCGGGTAACCAGCGCCGCCACCGATCCCGCGCCGATCCTCCGGGAGATCGACCGCATGGAGAAGAGGACGCTGGAGAGCCAGACCCTCAGCATCCTGGAGGAACGCTTCCAGTGGCCGCTCGCCCTGGCCGCCCTCGCCCTGGCCTTCTATCTCCTGGTAGGACCGTTCACACCGGCCCTGCCCCGGACCCGGGAGACATCGCCCTCATGAGGATCGCCCCCCTAGTCCTGCTCGCTGCCCTGCCGTTTGGCTGGAGGCCCCACCTCCCTGCCTGGGCCGAGCGCTGGCTCTACAATCCCCGGGAGCGGACCGAGCGGACCATCGAGGCCTATCGCGAGGGGAACGGCGACCGGGCCGTCGCCACCTCGGAGACGGCGCACCGGATCTCGCCCGAGGACCCGCTCACCGGCTACAACGCCGGCACGGCCAATCTCGCCGCCGGCCGAGCCCGCAAGGCTTCCAAGCTCCTGGAGAAAGCAGCGAAGGATGCTCCGCCGGGGCTTGCCACCGCGGCCTGGTACAACCTCGGCAACGCGCACCTCGGCGCCTCCGATCCGGCCGCGGCGGTCGAGGCATACAAGCAGGCCCTGCTGCGCAACCCGGCCGATGCCGAAGCCAAGCACAACCTGGAGATCGCCCTGCGGGAGCGCGAGCAGCAAAGGCTCCGCATGCAGGGAGGCCGGCAGGGCTCCCGCGGCGACAAGCCCGGAGAGCGGGAGCAGTCCAAGAAGCCCGGCGAAGGGAGCCCGTCCGAGGACCAGAACCGTGCGCCACAGGATCCCGGCCGCGGCAACCAGGGGCAGCAGCAATCCCAGGGTAAACAGGGCCAGCGGGATCAGCCGTCCCAGCAGGCAGGGGGAAGGCTCCCGAATTTCCAGGACCAGCCCGAGATGAGTTCCCGGGAGGCCGCAAACCTGCTCTCCGCCGTGGAAGACCTGGAGCGCCGCCAACGCCGCAACGAGGCGGCCAGGCGCTCGAAGCAGAAGGCTTTGAAGGGGAAAGACTGGTGAAAAACCGCGCTCCCCTCCCCGTCCTTTCGGTCCCTTGGGTCCTTTTCGTCCTTTTCGTCCTTTCCGCCCCTGCCTCCGCCGGGGAGATCCGCGTCCGCGCCACCCTGGAGCCCGAGCGCATCGGCATCGACGAAACCGCCACGCTCTCGATCGAGGTCCAGGGGGGCGGCCTCCGCAGCGTACGCTTCCGGCCCGGCTTCGAGCTGGACAACCTGGAAGTCGTCGGCGGTCCTATCCAGCACGAAGACATCCTCCTGGGCCCCGGCCGGCTTACTCGCTCGATCCGTCTCTCCTGGACGCTCCGCGCCATCTCCACCGGACGGGCACGAATCCACGGCCTGCGCATCCGGGTCGGCGGCGAAGTCGTCTCCCTGGGGAGCCGCGAGGTTCTGGTCCAGGACGAGCCCACCGGCCTCTCCGCTCCAGGGGTGGCCGACGGCGACGAGGAGGGAGACCCGCTCGACCGCTTCTTCCGCCGGTGGGAGCCCGCCTGGCGCAACCGGACCTGGCGGCGGCCCAACGTTTTCCTGCGTGCCGAGGTCCGCCCCTTGAAGCCGGTCGTGGGACAGCAGGTGCTCTACACGGTCCACCTCTACACGCTCTCGGACGTCAGCGTGGTCTCCCCCACCGCGGTCCCGGATTTCCAGGGGTTCTGGGTGCGCGACCTCCCGCAGCCCACGAAGCTTCCCACGGACGTGGTCGAGGTCGACGGCAAGCGCTACGGCCGGGTCGTGGTGCTGCAAAAGGCCCTCTTCCCCCTCCGGCCGGGCCGCCACCAATTCCAGCCCACCGAGTTCGACGTCCTGGTGCGGACGATCGAACGCCAATTTTTCGGCCCGCCGGTCTCCAACTCGGAGCAGCTCAGCCTCAAAACCGCGGCCGTGCCCGTCGACGTACAGCCTCTGCCACCCTCCCCGAAGGGCTTCACCGGCGCGGTCGGCAAAATGTCCATGGCTGCGGCCATGGAGCCGCCCGAGCTGCGCCTGGGAGAGGCGGCGACCTTGACGGTTACCCTCTCCGGCGAGGGTAACCTCCAGGGGCTGCCCGAGCCCCCGATGCCGGAAGTCGAGGGGCTCACGGTCCTCCCGCCGCAGCAGGCGGAAGAAGACAAGATCTCGGGCACGACGATCCGCGGGAGCCGCACCTGGAGCTACCCCGTGGTCCCCGAGCGCGCCGGGACCTATCAGCTGGAAGTGCCGGGGATCCCGTACTTCAACCCCGCTGCAAAGAAGTACGAGATGGCGAAGGTGGAGCCGATCCGGCTCACGGCCCTGCCCGCCCCCTCCGTGGCGAAATCCGAACCGGCCGCCCCGGCCACGGAAGCCCCCCGCCTCGCGGGCCGCTGGCGCGACCGGCTGCCTTGGCTTCTGGCCGTGCCGGGCGTTCTGGCGCTGGTGGTCCTCCTGGCCCGGCGGCGGAACGGTGCTCCGGAAAGCGGCAAGCTGACGGACCGCGAGGCGCGCCACCGGCTGGAGCACGGCCTCGAGGAAGCCCGGCAGGAAACCCGGCCGCGCCAGGCGGCAGCCCGCATCGAGGAGGCCTGGCGCGATTTCCTGGCCGAGCGCTGGCAGATCCCGCCAGGAACCCCCTCCACCCGCTGGGCCGACCTCCTGATCGCGGAGAACGCCGACCCCGAAGCCGCCCACGAGCTGGTCCGCCTCGCCGACGACCTCCACTACCTGCGCTACGCCCCCCAGCTCTCCACCTGCGACTCCATGGCCGGCGAGGTGCTCGACCGTTGCCGCAAGCTGCTGCGCAAACTGTAGGCACACCCTGCCCACTCCCCCGCTTTCCCCTTTCAAACAGTTCTGCTATCTTTCCCACGCCGGCCCACCACAGACATACTTCCTGTTGGTCTCGGAACGGGCACCTTTCTATGAGCGATGCGCTGCAAAAGTTGGACGATACCAACGAGGTGCTCCGGGTGACGGCCGACTACCACAGCCTCGACCACAGAAAGCTAGAACGGTTCCTCGAACGGCGCCGGGCCAATCCGACCCATCTCGAGCTCAGCCTCGCGGACAACCTCGTCGAAGTCCTGCGCCGGGCCAACGGCTTCGTGCCCTCGGCCGCCGGCTCGATCCTCCTCGACAACCCGTCCGAAAAGCACGAAGACCGGCGGCGGAACCTGCTGACCTTCATCGCTGCCTTCGGCGACAAGTCCTCCCCCCTGGTCGGCCAGACCATCCCGGCGGATCAGGGTATCGCCGGCAGGGTCTACCTCACCGGCGAGGCCTATGTCACCCCGAATGCGCCGACCGACCGCTTCTTCTACCGGCGGATGGACGAGCAGACCCGCTACCAGACGCACTCGCTGATCGCCATCCCGATCCGCATCGAGCAGGAGATCTGCGGCGTCCTGGAGCTGATCAACCGGCGCAATGCCCCGGGCTACAGCCACGAAGACCGCAACCTCCTGGAAATCTTCGCCGGCTATATTTCAATTTCGATCCAGAACGTGCTGGACGGCCGGCAGGCCCAGGAGATCGCCAAGCGGGACAACCTGACCGGGCTGTACAACGACCGTTACCTGCACATCGCCCTGTCCGACACCATCAAGAGCTGCAAGACCGAGGACATGGACCTGGCGCTCCTCTTCCTCGACCTCGACTTCTTCAAGCGGGTCAACGACACCCACGGCCACCTCGCGGGCAGCCAGGTGCTGCGTGAGACCGGGCACCTCCTGCGCCAGCGGGTGGCGCGGCACCAGGGCATCCCCGCCCGCTACGGCGGCGACGAGTTCGTCCTGCTCCTGCCCGGCGCCGACGTGGACAAGGCGATCGACGTCGCCGAAGACATCCGCGCCGAGATCGTGGCCAAGACCTTCTGCGACGGGCCGGGCGAGATCCAGCCCTTCCCGCTCCACCTCAAGGGGCTGACCTGCTCCATCGGCGTCGCCACCATGAAAAGCCACCTGGCGGACGACCTCACCCTCGACGAGATGAAGAGCGCCCTGCTGCGGCTAGCCGACACGGCCATGTACGTGGCCAAGGAAACCGGGCGCAACCGCACCGCCACCGCCGGGCAGCCGATCCGCCGCCGCCCTCCCAGCCCGATCCGTTGACGATTGACCCCCCTGGGGGCCGGTGCTACGATCCCGCGTCCTCAAGGGCGGAAAACTCTGAAACCTATGACCGAACGATACAAAATCGTGATCGCCGGAGCTGGCGGGATGGGCCAGGCCACCGGGCTGATGCTGCGGGAGCTGGCCGACTTCGACGTCGACCTCTACCTCGGCGATGCCGATGCGGAAAAGGCCCGCGAAGCCGCCGAGTGGATCTGCCACGACTCCACACGCACCGGCGCCGTCGAGCCGTACCATCTCCCCCTCGAAGGCACCAACGACGGCTTCGACACGGTCCTGCGCGACGCGGACCTCCTCCTCGATTGCCTGCCCGGCGAAGAGGCGACCCGCATGGCCCGGCTCGCCTGCGACAACCGCCTCCACTACGCCAACCTCACGGAATACGTAAAGGCGACGAACGAGATCACCGAGCTCGCCAGCAGCTCCGAGCAGGGCTTCCTCCTCCAGACCGGCCTCGCGCCGGGGTACATCAACGTGCTCGGCAACGGCCTCTTCCAACGCTTCTGCCAGGAGCATGGCGTGGATAAGGTGGACATCCTGGAAATGCGCGTCGGCGCCCTCACCCGGACCACCCGGCCGCCTCACCAGTACGGCTTCACCTGGAACCCCAAGGGCGTCGCCACCGAGTACGTCGAGCCCGCCGTGGTCGTCCGCGACTTCAAGAAGACCACCCGCCCCTCTCTCTCCGACCGCCGGACCGTGCTGATCGACGGCAACCTCTATGAAGAGGCGCTGACCTCCGGTGGAGCCGCGGACCTCCCTGACCAGTTCCAGGGCAGAGTGCGCAACCTGGACTACAAGACCTTCCGCTACCCCGGCCATTACGAATGGGTCCTCGGCCTTCTCGACGAGATGAGGAGCGCGGGAGTGCCCGAGGAAGAGCTCTCCGAGCAGCTCCTCCAGCGCATGCTCGAGGTGGTCCCCTTCGTGGAAGACGACCTCGTCGTCATCTACGCCGCGGTCGAAGGCCGGGACAATCGCGGGCAGCGGGGCACCCTGCACCGCCTGGAAAGCTCGCGGGTCATCCGCCCCCGCAAGGTCGGCGGCCACAGCCTCAAGGCGATCCAGACCACGACCTCCGCCGGGCTCGCCGAATCAGCGCGGCTCCTCCTCCGCGACCGGCCTAAAGGGGTCTACTTCCAGAGTCAGATCGATCCTGTACGGTTCATGGACGGCCCCTTCGTCTCGATCATCTACGGCTGATCTCCACCCCCGGTACGGCTCTGCCATAGCACACTTCTGTCCGCTTCTGTCCTTGTTTCGGGACGGGACGGATTTCTGTGGAAAACTTGCGCTCGCTGGCACGGCGATTGCCATCAGGCACTTGCGGGCTGTCGCTCTAATTTTTTCAACCATCACAAAACAAATGACTTACCTGGATTGCACAGAATTCTGGGCAAAGTGGTTCAAACGCCGGATTCTCCGCGTGTTCCGCCCTGCAAAAGGGGGCTTTCCCACAGTCTTTTCCACAGGCGCTGTGGAGATCTGAGCTTTTCCCGGAATGCTCAGCGAGTGCGCATAGACTGCCCACGGGATGGTCGTTCCGTTGTTGGACAGAGTACGTCGAATGCCGGCCCGGGTAGAGTGGTCGCGGGGGGCAGATCGAGGCGCGGGAGGGCTGCGAAGCGAACCTGAACAAGCGGCCATTCGATGGGGAAGGGGAGGCGGCGGAAGGTGTGGAGGGAGAGTGCCCGGGGAGGGACGGTGTCGATCTCCAGTCCCAACCGCGCCGTGGGCCCCCGCCGCTCGGAAGGGGATGGAAACCTCCGAACCAACTCTTCCTTCCACCCCGGGTCGACCTCCGGCCATCTCCGCAGGATGTTGTCGGTGCGCTCCAGCAGGCCGGGGCGCGCCTCCCAGAACGTGGCCGCGGCCAAGCGGGGCTCGGCGAGGAGAGCATGGGCGCCGCGACGGGATGCCCCCTCCGCCTCGGGCTCGAGAGTCATCAGGTAAAACGGCGGGAACGGGTTGAAGGGATCGAGCGCACAGGCTTTCTCCAGCGCCTCGCGGTCTCTCCCCAGGATGCCGGCAACCGTCCAGAGAGTGGCCACCCCTGGAGCATCCCGCGCCGCGCCCAGGGCCAGCGCCGCATCCTGGTTGAGCAGCGCCTGCCTCATCCGGTAGAGCGGAAACCCAGGGTCCAGCCGGATGGCCGCGGTCAGCTCCTGCCTCTCGTAAGCCCATCGGGCAGCTTGAAGAGGAACCAGGCCCGCCGCCGCAACCAGGACATAGAGCAGGACCGGCATCCTGCGAGCCGGAGCGGCCGTCTCCCCCAGGGCAGCCCCCATGACCACTGCCACGGCGACCGGCAAAGCCGTCACCGCCAGAGCCGCGCTCCCCAGGGAGGCCACGGCAGCTCCGCAGAGCCCAACCAAGCCGGCGAACCGCAGAAAGTCCTCCCCCATCTCGGAGATCCTCCTCACAAAGAAAGCCGCGCCCAGGGAGAGAGCCACGAACAACCCGACCGCACCAATCTCATAGGCGAGGTGCAAAGGGAGGGAGTGGAGCTCCCCCACCGACTCGCCCACCGGGCTCACGCCAGGGATGGGATTGAAGAAGGAAGCCGCCGTCCAAGCCGCGGAGCCCGGACCCCAGCCGAGCACGGGGCGAGCCCGGAACCCCTCCAGCGCCCCCTCGTAATAGACCACCCTGCCACGCATGGAGAGATCCTGTCCGGCGACGATGCTCGCAATCCTCGCCCGCTGGGAGTAGAGCCCGAGGCCCGCCACCAGCACGAGCGGAATCAGTCCCCAGGCCCACGAGCGCCGCCGCCGGAGGATCCAGACGAGGGCGATCAGGGCCTCGGCGGCCAAAGCCAGATTGCCCGCGAGCGACAACGTCGCCAGGATCGTCACCGCCGGCAGGATGCCCCCAGCCAACCCCAGCCATCGCCAGATACCCGGCTCCCGGGCCGTCAACAGAGACAGGGGAAGGAGGATCACTAGCCACGAGGCAAGCAAGTTGTGCTGCCCCAGGGGCATCGCCACGCGCGGGAGGTCCCGGACGGCATAGTCGATCAGGGCCCAGAGCGAGACGCCGATCACCAGGACCGTGATCCCCCGTGAGCTGAGCCGGCTCCAGCACCGGGCCATGGCTCCCGGCAGCAGAAGGAAAGCCGGAAGGAGAAGGAGCACCATCCAGGACGCCCGCGGCACCGGGGACCTCCAGGCGCTGAGCGCAGCCACGATCCACAGCGCCAGAGGGAGGAGCCTGCCGAACCGTCCCAGCCGCAAGGGGTCCCGCCAAGGCGCCATGACCACCACCCCCAGAAGGACAGCCGCGCCGACCGTGCTCCCCGCGGCCGAGGCGCTCCCGGCGAAAGTGCCGCACCAAGCTCCGAAGAAGAGGAGCACAAGCGGCGGAATGAGCCCGGTCATCTAACGCATTGTACGGTTTGATATCCTTGTCCATCCGCAGGTAGTCCCCCACTGCGCTCCCAGGAGAGATCCAATGACTGTTGAGACCGATACCCGCATTTCAAAGATCCTCGCCTCCCTCGGCATCGAGGACGAGAACCCCGGCGCCTTTGCCGGCCAGTGGCTCCAGACCTCGGGCGAGCGCGTCGAGTCCCTGAACCCTGCCACGGGTGAGACGATCGCCGCCGTCCGCTTCGGCACCGCCGACGACTATGAAAAGGTTGCCGCCGTCTCCGTGGAAGCCTTCCGGGAGTGGCAGACCTGGACGGCGCCCAAGCGGGGCGAAATCGTCCGCCAGCTCGGTGACGAGCTGCGCCGGCACAAGGAAGAGCTGGGCCTGCTCGTCAGCCTCGAAGCCGGCAAGGTCCTCTCCGAAGGGCGCGGCGAAGTCCAGGAAATGATCGACATGGCCGACCTCGCCGTGGGCATGTCGCGCCAGCTCTACGGCCTCTCCATGCACTCCGAGCGGCCGAAGCACCGGATGTACGAACAGTGGCATCCGCTCGGAGTGGTGGGCATCATCACCGCCTTCAACTTCCCCGTGGCGGTCTGGGCCTGGAACGCCATGGTGGCCGCGGTCTGCGGCAACTCCATGATCTGGAAGCCCTCGCACCTGACGCCCCTGACCGCCATCGCCACCACCCGCATCGCCCAGCGGGTCCTGGAGGCCAATGATGCTCCGCCGATCTTCAACATGATCCTCGGAGGCCGCGACGGCGTGGGCGAGCGCTTGGTCGCCGACCGCCGCGTCCCCCTGATCTCCGCCACCGGCTCCACGCGCATGGGCAAGGAAGTCGGCAAGGTGATCGCCGACCGCCTCGGTCGCGCCCTCCTGGAGCTTGGAGGCAACAACGGCATCGTGGTCATGGACGACGCCGACCTCGACCTCGCCCTCCGGGCCGTCCTCTTCGCAGCCGTGGGCACCGCGGGCCAGCGCTGCACCACGACCCGCCGCCTGTTCCTCCAACGCGGTATCGCAAGCGAGCTGAAGCGGAAGCTGGCCAACGCCTACCGCTCGATCCCGGTGGGCGATCCACTGGAGCAGGGCACGCTCATGGGTCCGCTGGTCGATCAGTCCGCGGTGGACAACATGATGAAGGCGCTGGAGCGGGTGAAGGCCGAGGGCGGCAAGATCCTCTACGGCGGCAACAAGATCGACCGTCCCGGCTTCTACGTGGAGCCGACCCTGGTCGAGGCCAAGAAGCACATGCCCATCACCTGCGAGGAGACCTTCGCCCCGATCCTCTACGTCTTCGAATTCGAAGACCTGGACGAGGCGATCCAGCTCCACAACGACGTCCCGCAGGGCCTCTCCTCGGCCATCTTCACGCTCAACATGCGCTCCGCCGAGCGCTTCCTGTCCTCGACCGGAAGCGACTGCGGCATCGCCAACGTGAACATCGGCACCTCGGGAGCGGAGATCGGCGGAGCCTTCGGAGGAGAGAAGGAGACCGGAGGAGGCCGCGAAGCCGGCTCCGACTCCTGGAAAGCCTACATGCGCCGCCAGACCTGCACGATCAACTGGGGCACCGACCTGCCGCTGGCGCAGGGGGTGGAGTTCAAGGTCGGGGCGTAGGATGACGAAGGAAGACTACGTCGCAGAGGAGAAGCGGAAGGTCAGGGACGTCGCGGTCCGTGTCGGCGTTCCGTCCGCGGAGGTTCTGGGGAAGGCCGAGTTGGCCTATGCCCTCGAGCACTGGAGGCCCGAGGTCTGGGCAGAGCTCCAGAACTACCTTCAGAAATACCGGGATGGGTGGCAGCTCGAGCTCGATGGATCGGACAGCGCCAGGCTTGCGCTTGCCGTAGAAGAAAGAGATTCGTCCGAGCTCAGGCTGAACGACGCCATAGAGAACGCTCTCAAATCGTGAACTTCTGCGATCGATGTCCGCATTCTCCAGTCTCGATTGGGCCCGTTTCGATGTCTGGGGCATAGTCGCCGGGGCCGGCATCGCCGTAGTGAAACCGGAGCACCGGGAAAATTGCCATGCTTGGCTGCAGCGGCACGACTATGCGATCAGTTCGAGCGACTTTGGGCAAGGGATTGGCCCGGCGGTTGTTGCCCTAGGGGACCTGTTTCGATGGGAGGAACAGTTTGGATATGCCCTCCAGCCGCACAGCCGCAATCTCGCTGCCCTGCGGGACGGGTTTGAGTTCGATCTAGACCCGGGGCAAGGACACGTGCTTGAGCTCGTCAACGCGGATTCCGCATACCGAGAGGATCCGCATTGGCTTCTTGGACTACTTAGCATCGCGCAAGAGTACTCGCTTCGTGAATTGGCGCTCGGCGCCCGGTTCTTTGCGATTCTGGTCCTCGATGGTGACAGCGTCTTAATCGGCAAGCCTTACGAGTCCCTGTCGGTACCAGGGCCATTCTCGCAGCCCAGCAACAAGGCTGACCCGTTCGGCCCTTCCAAACAGGCAAAAGGAGCAGCTTCGCCCTCCTCGATTCTCA
Organism: uncultured Holophagales bacterium; assembly: GCA_963741305.1. Lineage (GTDB taxonomy): Bacteria > Acidobacteriota > Thermoanaerobaculia > Multivoradales > UBA5704 > DATMER01. The sequence goes on from CAVUHL010000003.1 coordinate 4,911,698, forward strand.
CGTCGGGCCGCCCAGATCCCGGTGAGTACGCCGACTACGCTCAGGCGGACATCGACATGGTCGAGGGCGACGACGCGGTCGAGGTGCTGCTTCGCCTAGGCAAGCAAATGGTCACGCTTTTCCAGGAACTCGGGGAGCCCAACGGCAACGTCACCTACGCCCCTGGAAAATGGACCGTGAAACAGATCCTCGGCCATCTTGCCGACGACGAGAGGATCTTCGCCTATCGCGCTCTCTGCGTCGCGCGCGGAGACTCGCGCCCGCTTCCCGGCTTCGACGAGAACGACTACGCGGCCGCGGCACGGTTCGAGAACCGCTCCCTTGCCGACCTGCTCGCGGATTTCGAGGCCGTTCGCCATGCCTCCATCACCCTATTTGGCGGCCTCGACCAGGAAGCTTGGCTGCGGAAAGGCATCGTCAACGGTTACTCGGCCTCTCCTCGCGGTCTTGCTTTCCATATCGCCGGCCACGAGTTGCACCACCTGCGCATCCTTCGCGAACGCTATCTGCCGCTTGTGGGCAACGAGCCCCACAGGGGCGACGGCGTGTAGCCCGGGGTCAGAGCGCCGCAGGCGCGGCGCCCCTGGCCCCTCCGGCGCCCCCTCGGGGCTTGGGATTGTTTGGTCCCCCTACCCCGGGCTGAAGCCCGGGGCTACATGCCGGTGCCCCTGCGGGGCACGAACCAGAGCCGCGGCGTAGCGATCAAGCCGGCAGGATCGCGACTCCGTAGGCCCGAAATGCGGGGTCCCGAGTAACGACCGTTAAACCCTCGACTCTGGCTTGGGCGATCAGCATGCGGTCGAACGGGTCTTGGTGATGACGCGGCAAGGTTCCCGCGGCGAGCGCGTGCCGAGCCGTCATGGGAAGCTCGACGAAGTCGTTGGCTTCGATCTCCTCAACCAAGTCGGCGCCACCGAGGTCGACGAGCCACCAGAGGAAGGCATGGCTATCCAGAAGAAGCCTCACTCTCCCTCTCCACGGAACGCGGCCAGGATCTCCTCCGGCAGGGGTTCGTCAAACTCGGGTCCGATGCGGATCCGGGCTTTCAACCGCCCGGGCTGGCGGGGCTCGGCGGTCACCCGTACCAGCTTCGCGACGGGTCGGCCGCTCTTCGCGATGATGATCTCTTCTCCCTGAGCGACCCGATCGAGAAGACGGGAGAGATGTGTCTTGGCTTCATGGATGTTGAAGACGCTCATCCGGTCTCCTAGCTAACTTGGTCTACTTTTCTTCGTGACGAGCGTCCAATGGAGCGGCATCTCCAGAGATAGGGAGCACCTCCGGCAGTCCGCGGAGATCTCGGCCAAGGCGCGAGACTTCTCGACCAGCCCCTTCTTCCCCGGCACAGAGAATCCCTTCTTCGACGCCTTCCTGGAAATCCGCAGCGAAATCTCCCGGCATCGACCGTCCCGTCTTTCCCCGGACGGCTCCAGAACTTTTTGGACGGCCGGAAAATTTTCAGGACCGCCCTGAAAATTCTGGGACGGTCCCAAAACTTTTCGGACGGCTCCAAACTTTTTCGGACCGGTCTAAGATGTTTTGATCCGGTCTAAGCCTCTTAGAGCCGGTCCAAAAGTTTTGGAACGGCCCCAAGATTTTTCGCAGCGGCCCCAAGATTTTTCGCAGCGGCCCCAAACTTTTCGCACGGTCCGAAAGTTTTTGGGTCCGGTCTGAAGTTTTTGGAGCCGCTCCGGAAGTTTTCGGACGGTCCGAAAATCTTTGGAGCGGCCCAAAACTTTTTCCGACGGTCCCGAGGCGTTCAGGCCCTCTCGGCGGGATTTCCGACGGTCGCCGAGGAAATCGGAGGGTCGCCGGATTTCAGAAGGGCTGCGAAGCTTCCTCGACCGCTGCGACCGCGTCGCCGTCCGCAGGAGCTTCGACGGAGCACTGCAGATCTGCCGTGGAGCTCGCGAAATACCAGCAGGCCTTGCTCCATTTATAGGAGCCGCAGGTGGCCGGCGAGCCAGGTTTGTCGGATTCGGGCGGACAGCCGCAAAGCTTGCCCGGCGGCTGGTTGGCGCAATACGAAACGCTGCAGTAGCCGACAGCCTGTGCAGCCGAAGCCCAGGTCAGAGCGAGCAGCGCGGCAAGAGGAAGAATCTTTCGCGTCATCGGTGCCTCCTTGTTGGATGGGACGCAAACGGCAGTCCCTAACCTCCAAGGTGCTCCGAGCCGGAGAACCCGCGCTCAGCGCTGGAACGCGTACGAGATCTTCACGAACACCAAGCGGTCGGCCGGCTGCAGGTCGCCGAGGGGATCCTGGGAGCGATTGTCGGCGTAGCCCACGAAGAGCACCGTCTGCCAGTTGATCTGGTAGGCGAAGAGGGCCGAGCCCGCGAACGAGCCGCTCTGGTCGCCCACGGGGGAGGTGTAGAGCGCCGGGTTGCGATCCACGTCAAGGTACTCGCCGATCACCCGCAGGAAGATGCGGGCGGTAAAATTGTAGGTCGCCTTCAGGCGCTCGATCTGGGCGGTGAAGAGGCGCCCGTCCCGCACGTCGAGCCACTGGCGTTCGGCGTTTAAGTCGAGCGCAAGGTGGTCGGTGGGTTTGACCGTGGCGAAGAGCCCGAAGTAGCCCCCCTGGCCGACCCGGCCGTTGGCGAAATCGATCGAGTCGCCCAGGGAACCGTTGAAGCCGATGCGGGAGAAACGGCGGCCCGGATCGACCTGGAAGTAGTAGTAGGCGGTGCTGCGCTCCAGGATCTCGGTGCCGACCCGCAGCTGCTCGCGCACCGCGAAGTCGAGACCGGCGGCCATGTTGCGCCGCCCCTGGATCTGGATGCCCGGGGTGGTCTGGCGCTGGATCAGATCGCCGTCGGGGCTTTCGACGTAGCGCACGATTCCATAGGGCGAGACGCGCCGGAAGAGACCCTGCTGCGGATAGTAATTCCGGTAGAGCGCATAGCGTCCCAGGCGGTAGCCCACCTGCGTCACAAATCCCTGATCGGCGCGGAAATCCTCTCCGAAATCCTGCACCGTGGCCCGCCAGGTCCAGTCGCGGCCGGTGTGGAGCCACTCCAGGTGGGCGGCATGGGAATCGAGCTGCCGGCCGTCCCAGGTGGGATAGAGATCGGGACGGTTCGGGGTCTCGGTGTCGCTCACCAGGAGCTGCCCGGTCATCTGGTCGGTCTCGCTCCTCCGCCAGAGGAAGTTGGGGCCGGCGACCCGGTTGTAGCCGCCTTCATCGTTTTCTCGGGCGGTGACGAGCACGCTGGCGTAGGAGGCGCCGAAATCGCGCCGCAGGCTGCCGACCAGCACGTGGGAGCCGAATTCCTGCGGCGCGAAGTCATTGCCGGTGGAGCCCGGGATGATGACGCTGCCGCCCCCCTGGTCCTCGGTGAGCAGGAAGGTGAAGGAGGTGTTGCCCAGCTTGCCGGTGTCGCGGAGGCCCCACTTGGGATCGGTGATGGTGCGGGTGTAGACCGCCTGGATCGGGGTGTCGAAGAGGTCCACCGCTTCCAGGAAGAAGGGGCGCTTCTCGGGGAAGAAGATGGCGAACTGGTTGTTGACCGCGATCTGGCCGACGTCGGATTCCACCTGCGAGAAGTCGGGGTTGATGGTCAGGTCGAGGGCGTTGCTTCCGCTCGGCTGCCATTTGACGTCGAGGCCGGCATCGGCCTCGGGGTCCTCGTCTTCGAGCGGCGAGCCGAGAGCGCCCGTGGGCTCGCCGCGGCGCTGGCCCGTGACATAGGGAGCCGCCACGAGATTGCCGCCGCCGGGCAGCCCGGTCAGGCCGGTGAGCTCGCGCGACCGGCAGATCCAGCAGTTGCTGCCGAGGGGGATCGGACTGCTGTGGAAGGCATAGCGCTGGTCGCGCGGGTAGTTGCGCCATACCAGGATGCCCCAGCGGTTCTCCGCCAGCCTGGGATAGCGCAGCGAGGACAGCGGGATCCGCATCTCGGCCGTCCAGCCGTCGCCGGTGAGCTGCGCCGCCGTGTCGTAGAAGAAGTCGGGCGAGAGGTCCTCGTTGCCGTTGGTGTCGTTGTAGTTCGCGTCGGTCTGGTTACCGCGGGGATTGACGCGAAACTCGATCGCCGACCGGCGGTCGTTCCGGGTGTCAAGGAACACGGCGACGTTGTCGTCGGTCCCGACGATGTTGTCGCGCTCGACAAAAGGCGCGCGGATGTTCTTGGGCTCAGGGTCGAACGCGTGGATGCCGACGTAGAAGTCGTGATCGTCGTAGGTCAGGTACACGACCGTCTTCGCCGGCGGCTCGGTATTGTCGCCCGGGTAGGTCTCATAGAAGGTGTCGAGGACGGCGGCCTGCTGCCAGGCAGCGTCGTCGAGCTTGCCGTCCATCTCGATCTTGCTCGCCGCGCGCGGCACGGGCAGTGGTGGGCCGACTTCAGCAGCGGTCAGCAGACAAGGCGCGAGCAGGGCAAGAAAGAAACCAAGGGTGGTGCGCATGCCAGTTATACGGAAAAAGTCGGGAAAGTTTCTAATCCACGACCTTTAATCCCGCCGGCACCACTTCCGCCGTCACCGGCTCGCCCGCTGCCATGGGGCGGATGGGCTCGCCTCCGCCATAGAGCGTCATCGGCCTGTCGATCGTGATCTCCACCCCCCGGGTGCGATGGAAGAGCACCGCCGGGTGCCCCACATGCCGGCCGGCGTAGACCTTGGGGAAGACGGTGAGGAGCGCCCGGCGGGAGATCTCCTTGACGATCACGAGGTCGAGCCAGCCGTCGTCGATCTTCGCGTTGGGGGCGATCTGCATCCCCCCGCCGAAACGCGGGAGGGTCGCCAGAGTCGTGAACATGACCCTCCCCTCGAAAACCCCCTCGTCGTGGACGATCCGCATGGAGGGGGGCACGAACGTGGCGAGGGTGTGGATCACGGAGTAGGGGTAGATCAGGGGGCCTTTGAGGATCTTTACCTGGTTGGCGAACTCGGTCGCCTCGGAGTCGAAGCCGACCCCGACGTAGCTGACGCTCCAGGTCTCCCCCACCCGGATGAGGTCGATGGGCCGGATCCTGCCGGTCAACCCGCGCTGCACGGCTACGTCGACATCCGGCGGGATCTTGAGCGTGCCCGAGAGATCATTGCCTGTCCCCACCGGAATGACGCCCAGGGCACAGGAGGTATTTGCGAGACCCTGGATGGCATGGTGCATCGTCCCATCGCCTCCGGCCACCAGCAGCCTCTCGACTCCATCCTCGGCGGCCCTCCGCGCCTGCTCGCCGAGATCGGCCGCGTTACGGCTCACCACGAAGCCCGCTCCCGCCCGGGAGGCGAGCTTCCGCAGACGGTCGAAGCTGGCGGCGCTCAGGCCCCGGCCGGCTTTGGGATTGACCAGGAAGCGGACGCTCATCAGGCTTCCATCACCGCGAGGACGTCCTCGTCGATCTCCTCGCCCCCCATCCACCAGCTCACCAGCAGCAGGACGACGAACGAAGCCGCGAGAGAGACGGCGGTCGGCAGCGCTCCCGGAGGAAGAGGGATCAGCTTGAGCTCCATCACCAGGTTCAGGACCGTGCCCGTGATGATGGAAGCCGTCGCCGCCGTCGCGGTGACCCGCTTCCAGTTGAGCCCCACGGCAAGAGCAGGGGCGAGAGCCGCTCCGAACGTGCCGAAGGAGAAAGTGCCCAGCAAGGCGATGAGGTCATTGTAGAGGTACGCGGTCACGGCCGCGGCCAGGGTGACTCCGACGGTAGCGATCCGGCCCCAGAGCAGCTCGTTTGGCACCTGCCGGCCCAGCGCCTTGGGGAGATCGCGCACCAGCGCCGCCGCTCCCAGGTTCGTGAAGGAATCGGCCGTGGACATGATCGCCGCCAGGATCGCGACGACCGCCAGCCCGGCCAGTAAGTCGGGAACGAAGTTGAGGAGGAAGAGCGGCGCCGCGTCGTCCGGCTTTTCGAGCGGCGGCAGCTTCCCCTGGGCGACGAGCGCGGGAACGGCCAGCCCCAGTCCCAGCCAGATCAGCAGGCAGACCACCTGCGAGCCGCCGAGGATCAGGGGCAGCCATTTCAACCGCCGAGGGTCGCGCAGCATGAAGAACTTGTGGAGCATGTGCGGCTGGCCGAGCACGCCGATCCCGAAGACGAAGAAGAATCCCAGAGGCATCAGCACCGGCGTCTCCCCGAACGGCTCCAGGAACTGGCGGCCGAACCGCTCCGACGAAGAGATGCTGCGGGCGATCTCTCCAAATCCGCCGCCCGCATCCAGGGCATAGAAGAAGATCCCAACCGCGGCGAGGAGCATGAGTGCGCCCTGGAGCACGTCGGTCCAGATCCCCGCGACCATGCCGCCCGCCGTGCTGTAGAAGAGAATGACCGCCGTACCCAGAGCCACGGCGAGGAGCGCACTCTCGATGCCGAGCGCCGCCTTCATGACAACCCCGAGGGCCAGGAGCTGAGTCCCCAGATATCCGACGGTGCCGATCAGGACGGCCACGGCGGCGGCGCCAGAGGCAAGCCGGCTGCGGTAACGGCAGAGGACGGCATCCGGAATCGTGTAGACCTCCCGCACCTCGGCGAGAAGCCGCAGCCGCTTCGCCACCGTCCAGCCCAGGAGCCCGGCGGTGAACCCGATCGACACGTTGATGAACAGGGACGACAGCCCGATCCGGTAGGTCAGCCCCGGCCCGCCGACGAAGACGAAACCGCTGAAAGCCGCCGCCATCGTCGCGATGCCGGTAACCACGACGCCCAGAGCCTGCCCTGCAATCCAGAAGTCGTGCGCATTCCGGGTGCGGCGAAGCGACCAGATACCGACGCCCACGCAGATCCCCAGGTAGAGGACCGCCGCGATGACGATCAGGGGTCTATCGAGGATCGGCACGGCGAAGCCGCTCCAGGTCTTCCTCGCGGAGGTCGAAGAAAGCGGCGTAGGCCCAGCTCACGAGGACCAGGGGAATCGGGACAAGGACGAAGAGCATCAAAGCCGTGCCGAGCGGCAGGGGCCCAACATCGGGCCCGCCATCCGGAAGAAGGAGCAGCGTAGAGAGCACTCCCACCAGGACAATCCCCAGAAGCAGCAAGGTCCATCGCAGGCGCGGAGCTCCGAGAGCAATCAGCGCTACCGGGAAGATTGCCCCGCCCATTGCCAACAGCCAAGGCGAAGCCATCACCGAGCCGAGCAGGGAAGCCAGCGCGGCGAGAGCCAGCAGGACGAGGGCGGACCGTTGGGCCAAGGGGGAGATTCTATCCGCTATCATCCCGGGCATGCCCAAGCCGCAGGTCCAGATCCTCGTCTGCACCAACGAGCGCGCCCCAGACCATCCCAAACCGAGCTGCGCCCTCCGAGGCTCGATGGAGGTCTACCACCGTTTCAAGGACCGGGTGAAGGAGCTCGGCATCCGCGACCAGGTGATGGTGGTCCGCACCGGCTGCCTCAAACACTGCAGCCAGGGGATCACGGTGGCCGTCTGGCCCTACAACCTCTGGTACCGGAGCGTGACCGTGGGGGATGTCGAGGAGATCCTGCAGACTAGCGTTCTGGGGGAGGGGGGCGAGGTCGAGCGGCTGCGGATGCCGGATATCAGGTGGGAGTGAAGGACCAAAAGGACGTAAAGGACCAAAGGGACTCAAAGGACAAAGGAGTCCTTGCTGTCCTTTACGTCCTTTTGGTCCTTGTCCTTTTCAGCTCACCACCGGCAGCAATGCCGAGCTCACCAGATCCCGGTTCTGCGGCGTCAGCGCGTGCCGGTACTGCCTTGCCAGTTCGGCGGTCTCATCGCGGGTGACGATCCTCTCGTAGAGGTTGGTCCTCTGCTTGGGGATGTAGCCGGCCGACTTGATCAGGTGCTCCATCTCGTCCTGGCTCATGCGGTAGCTCGTGCCGGCCGAGGAGACCACGTTCTCCTCGATCATGATCGAGCCCATGTCGTCCGCTCCGAACGCCAGAGCCGCCTGGCCGATCTTCTTGCCCTGCGTCACCCAGCTCGTCTGCAAATGGACGATGTTGTCGAGGAAGAGCCGCGAGACCGCGAGGGTCCGCAGGTACTCCTCGGCGAAGGTCTCGGGTACGTCGGGCATCTCCGTGTGCTCGTGCTGGAAGGTCCAGGAGATGAAGGCCGTGAAGCCCGCCGTTTCGTCTTGAAGGTCGCGCACGCGCTGGAAGTGCTCGATGCGGTCCCGGATCGGCTCGCCCATGCCGTACATCATGGTCGCCGAGGTGCGCAGGCCGTTCCTGTGCGCTTGGCGCATGATGTCGATCCACTCCTCGGCGGAGCACTTCGGGTAGGCCAGCACGTCCTTGCGGATCTGGTCCGAGAGGATCTCGGCGCCACCTCCCGGGATCGACATGAGGCCGGCGGCCTTGAGGCGCGCGATCACGTCGTAGAAGCTCATCCGCTCCTTCTTGGCGATGAACTTGACCTCCGGCGGCGAGAAGGCGTGCAGGTGGACCGATGGGTAAAGGTCGCGCAGGTAGCGGAGCAGTTCCTCGTAATAGGAGAGCGGCAGGTCCGGATGAACGCCGCCCTGCATGAGGATGCCCGTGCCGTTGAGCGCGATCGTCTCCTCGACCTTGCGCCCGATCTCCTCGAAGGGCAGGAGATAGCCTTCCGGGTCTCCCGGCTCGCGGTAGAAGGCGCAGAACCGGCACTTGTACACGCAGATGTTCGTGTAGTTGATGTTCCGGTCGACATTGTAGGTCGCCACGGAGGGATCGTTGAACCGGTTCCTGACCTCATGCGCTGCCAGGCCCATCTCCAGGAGGTCGCCATCCAGGATGAGAGTGTGGGCATCGGCCGCGGAGATACGGCGGCCAGCGACCGCATCGTCGAGGATCTGGGTAACGGGGCGTCCGGACGGTTCCAGGTTCATGGCAGGTGCAAGTTTATCACTCTAGAAATTCGAGGGGCCTGGGCTCGAGGATCAGGCCGTGCGCGTGGGCGCGGCGGTAGAACTCCTCGAGGCCGGCAAGCTCTTCCTGGCGAAGGAAGTAGTGCAGGTTCTCCGTCAGGTACGAGCGCACGTCGGCGCTGTCCAGCCCCAACTCGGCCGCGGCCTCGCGCGACAGGGTGTCGACCGAGGACAGCCCGTAACGCAGGCTGCTCTTGAAGTAGAAGGGCAGGTCGGGGAGATCGACGCCGGCACGGACAGCCCAGACTGCGAAGACGAAGGGCAGGCCCGTCAGCGCGTTCCACTCGGCCGCGAGATCGATGACGTGGTACTTCTCCCGCTCTACCTTGAGGGCTGGATCGCCGATCAGCAGCGCCGCGTCTGCTTCTGACAGCATCCGCTCCGGGTCCGGCCTTTCGTGCAGGTACTCGGGATGAATCCCGCGCTCTTGCAGGAGGATACGGAGCAGCGCCACCGACGTGCGGCTGTTCTGGTCCAGGGCAACCCGGCGCACCTGCTCCAGCGGACCCCGGGAGACCAGGATCACGCTTTTGACCTCGCGGGTCGAGGCGACACAGAGGTCCGGCAGGATTTTCAGGCCGGGAATGCGCTGCACCTCGACGGACGGGATCAGACCGATGTCGAGGGCGCCCTGCCCCAGCAGCCTCGCCACCATCGCAGGCGGATGGTAGGTCGGTGCGAAGAGGTCCGCGTGATGTCCTTTGAGGAAGCCCCAGGCGAGCGGCTTGCTGTTCAGGAAGTTGACGATCCCGACGCGCAGCTTGGGCAAGGGCTCCCCTACTTGGACATCGCGTTCAAGAAGTCCTGATTGCTCTTGGCCTTCGAGAGCTTGTCGAGCAGCAGCTCCATGCTCTCCACCGTGGACAGCGGGTTCAGCACCTTGCGCAGCACCCAGACCCGGTGCAGCTCGGTCTCGGGCATCAGGAGCTCTTCTTTGCGGGTACCCGACTTGTTGATGTCGATCGCCGGGAAGACGCGCTTGTCCACCAGCTTCCGGTCGAGATGGATCTCGCAGTTGCCGGTGCCCTTGAACTCTTCGAAGATGACGTCGTCCATGCGGCTGCCGGTGTCGACAAGCGCCGTGGCGATGATGGTCAGCGACCCGCCTTCTTCGATGTTCCGCGCGGCGCCGAAGAACCGCTTCGGCCGGTGCAGCGCGTTGGCGTCGATACCGCCGGAGAGCACCTTGCCCGACGGCGGCTGGACCGTGTTGTAGGCGCGGGCCAGACGGGTGATGGAGTCGAGCAGGATGACGACGTCCTTCTTGTGCTCGACGAGGCGCTTGGCCTTCTCGATGACCATCTCGGCCACCTGCACGTGGCGGGTCGCCGGCTCGTCGAACGTCGAGCTGACCACTTCGCCCTGGACCGAGCGCTGCATGTCCGTGACCTCTTCAGGCCGCTCGTCGATGAGCAGCACGATGAGGATCGCCTCCGGGTGGTTCTTCTCCACCGAGTGGGCGATGGACTGCAGCAGCATGGTCTTGCCGGTGCGCGGCGGCGCCACGATCAGGGCGCGCTGGCCCTTGCCCATGGGCGTCGCCAGGTCCATGACACGGGACGACATGTCGCCCGCGACCTCCAGCTTGATCCGCTCCTGCGGATAGAGCGGCGTCAGGTTGTCGAAGAAGATCTTGTTGCGGGCGACTTCCGGGTGCTCGAAGTTGACCGCTTCGACCTTGATGAGCGCGAAGTAGCGCTCACCCTCCTTGGGCTGCCTCACCTGGCCGGAGATCGTGTCGCCGGTGCGCAGGTCGAAGCGCCGGATCTGGCTCGGGGAGACGTAGATGTCGTCCGGGCCGGGGAGGTAGTTGTATTCCGGCGCGCGGAGGAAGCCGAACCCGTCAGGGAGGCACTCGAGCACCCCTTCGGCGAAAATGAGGCCGCTCTTCTCGGTCTGCGCCTGGAGGACCTTGAAGATCAGCTCCTGCTTGCGCATGCCGGTGGCCCCCTCGACGCCGAGGTCCTTCCCGATCTGGGTGAGCTGGGAGATGCTCATCTCCTTGAGCGCCCGGATGTCGAGCGCCTCCACCGCGCTCCCCTTCTCTGCTTGGTTCTGCTGTGGCTTTGCCATGTTGTTCCTCTTACGGTTTAATCACTGTGCACTCTGTTCGAGATGGCGCGCGACTGCGCTCCAGAGCTCCTGAATCCCTTCTCCCGAGTGCGCGGAAACAGGGATGATGTTGATTCCGTCCCCCAACGCAGCCCGTATACCCTTCTCCATCGCCGCCCTCTTCCCCCGCGGCAGGCGGTCGACCTTGGTCGCCACCACCACCAGCTCGACCCCGAGGCCCGCCAGGTATTCGTACGCCTGAACGTCCAGGGGTGTTGCTCCCACCTTGCCGTCCACCAGCATCACGACCAGGGGCCGCGAGCTGTTGTCGCGGAAGTAGCTGTCTGCCAGAGCGGCCCACTCGCGCCGCTCGTCTTTCCCGGCCTTCGCGTAGCCGTATCCCGGCAGGTCCACGAACCAGAAGCGCCGGTTGATCAGGAAGTAGTTGACCAGGCGCGTCCGCCCCGGGGTGGAGCTGACCCGGGCCAGCCCCTTCCTGCCGAGAAGGCGGTTCAGCAAGCTCGACTTGCCGACGTTGGAGCGGCCCACGAAAGCGATCTCGGGGCGCCCATCCCGGACAAAGTCGCCGCTCGCACGAGCGGACTTGACGAACTCCGCGCTCTCGACCTTCACACTCTTCCCGGGGAGCTCAGACTTTTCAACTTGGTTCCGGCGGCTGCGAATGGACTGCAGCCGCCGGCTTCTAGGTCAGTTATCAGGCCCGTTATCAGGCCCATTAATGGGCCAGGGAATCCGGCCCTACGGGAGGCTCGGAGGGGGCCTCCTCGAACTTACCAGCTTTCGCCAGCGGCGAGACAGGGCCCTGCAAGGCGAGCCGAAGGACTTCGTCCATGGATTCCACCATGTGGAACTCCATGGCCAGGCGGACTTCCTCGGGGATCTCCTCCAGGTCTTTCTCGTTCTCCCGCGGCAGGATCACCTCGGTGATGCCGCCCCGGAATGCCGCCAGGACTTTATCCTTGATGCCCCCGACAGGCAGCACCTTGCCGCGCAGCGTGATCTCGCCGGTCATCGCCACGTCCTTGCGGACGGGGTTCTTGGTCAGCGCCGAGATCAGGGTGGCGGCCATGGTGATGCCGGCCGACGGCCCGTCTTTCGGGATCGCGCCTTCCGGCACGTGGAGATGGATGTCCAGGTTCTCGTTGAAGTCCGGCTCGATGCCCAGCATCTCGGCGCGGCTGCGCAGGTACGACACGGCTGCCCGGGCCGATTCCTGCATGACCTCGCCCAGCTTGCCGGTCAGGGTCAGCTTGCCCTTGCCCGGCATCAGGCCGACTTCGGTTTCGAGAAGCTCGCCGCCGACCTCGGTCCATGCCAGGCCGGTCGCCACGCCCACTTCCGACTCCTCTGCCTTGCGGCGCGGGCGGAACTTCGGCTTGCCCAGGAGCTCGAACACCATCTCCGGAGTGACCGTGACCGTGTAGCCGGACTGCTTGACCACGCGGCGGGCGATCTTACGGCAGATGGAGGCGACCTCGCGCTCCAGGCTGCGCACGCCCGCCTCGCGGGTGTAGCTCTCGATGACCACCCGGATCGCCTCTTCGTCGAACCCGACCTTGTCTTTCGACAGGCCGTGATCGCGCAGCTGGCGCGGCACCAGGAACTGCTGGGCGATCGCCAGCTTCTCGTTGAGCGTGTAGCCCGAGAGCTGGATGATCTCCATGCGGTCCCGCAACGGCGGCGGAATGGTGTGGACGACGTTCGCCGTGGCAATGAACATCACCTTGGAGAGGTCGTAGTCCACGTCCAGGTAGTGGTCCAGGAACGAGTCGTTCTGCTCGGGGTCGAGCACTTCCAGCAGCGCCGCCGACGGATCCCCCCGGAAGTCCATGGACATCTTGTCCACTTCGTCGAGGAGGAAGATCGGGTTGATCGTCCCCGCCTTGCGCATCATCTGGATGATCTGGCCGGGGAAGGCGCCGATGTAGGTGCGTCGGTGGCCGCGGATCTCGGCCTCGTCACGAACACCGCCCAGCGACAGCCGGACGAACTTGCGGCCGGTCGAGCGGGCGATCGACTTCGCGAGCGAGGACTTGCCCACGCCCGGAGGGCCGACGAAGCAGATGATCGAGCTCTTGGTCTGCCCCACGAGTTGGCGCACCGCCAGGAACTCGAGGATGCGGTCCTTGATCTTCTCCAGGCCGTAGTGGTCCTCGTTGAGGACGTGCTCGGCGTGGTCGAGGTCTTTGCGCTCCTTGCTCTTCTTGCGCCAGGGGACCGCTACCAGCCAGTCGATGTAGTTGCGCGAGACCGTGGCTTCCGCGGACACCGGGGGCATGGCCTCCAGCCGCTTTAGCTCCTGGTCGGCCTTCTCCTTGACGTCCTTGGGGAGGCCGGCCTTCTCGATCTTCTCGCGCAGCTCCAGCAGCTCGTCGCCGCGGTCGTCCTTGCGGCCCAGCTCCTGGTGGATGGCCTTGATCTTCTCGTTGAGGTAGTACTCCTTCTGAGCCTTCTCCATCTGCTTCTTGACCTTCACGTTGATCCGCTTGTCGATGTTGATCTTTTCGATCTCGACGTCGATCAGGTCGTGAAGCCGCTGCAGGCGCTCGTAGGGGTTGAGCAGCTCGAGGAGGGACTGCTTCTCCGCGGTCGCCACCATCAGGTGGGCCGCGAGGATGTCGGCGACACGGTCGGCGTCGTCGAGCTTGAGGGTCGACATCAACCCCTCGAAAGCGAGGTGATGGGACATCTTGGCGTACTGCTCGAAGGCGGAGAGCACCTTGCTCATGTAGAGCCGGAGCTCCTCGCTCATCGGGTAGTGCACCTCGTAGCTCTCGCACTCGACGTTCAAGGCGCCGTCGGTGTCGACGACCTCGATGATCTTGCCCCGCTGCACACCCTCGACCATCACCCGCACGTTGCCGTTCGGCAGCTTGAGGTTCTGGATGACGGTGGCGATGACACCTGTCTCGCAGATGTCGTCGCGCAGCGGGTCGTCGATGCGCGGGTCCTTCTGGGCGGCCAGGAAGATCCGCTTGTGTGACGACTGCAGGGCCTGCTCGAGGGCACGCACGGAGCTCTCCCGGCCAACGATGAACGGCGCCATCATGTGGGGGAAGACCACCATGTCCCGCAGCGGGACGAGGGGAAGGACTTCGCGCTTTTTCTGTATGTACGGTGCAGCCATGGTCTTGCTCTCGCTGGGTCTAGCCGGCTTTCTTGTAAAGCATGATCGGCTGGACCCGGCTCGCGACTACCTCTTCGTTGATTACGATCTGCTTGACGTCCCGCTGCGACGGGATCGTGTACATGAGGTCGAGCATCAGCTCTTCGAGGATGATCCTCAGGCCGCGGGCGCCGACGTTGCGCTTGAGCGCTTCCTTGGCGATGGCGGCGAGGGCCTCGTCGGTGAACTTGAGCTCCACCCCTTCGAATTCCAACATGGTCTGATATTGGCGGATCAGGCTGTTCTTGGGCTCATGCAGAATCCGAACCAGTGCTTCCTCGTCGAGCTCCTCGAGCGTGGCGACGACCGGCAGGCGTCCGACGAACTCCGGGATCAGCCCATACTTGATCAGGTCTTCGGGCAGGACGTTGTCGAGCATCAGGTTTGCCTTCTTTTCCCGCTTGCTCTTGATCTCCGCTCCGAAACCCAAAGATTTCTGGTTCATCCTGCGCTCGATGACGTCGTCGAGGCCGACGAACGCACCGCCGCAGATGAACAGGATGTTGGTTGTGTCGATCTGCAGGAACTCCTGGTGCGGGTGCTTGCGCCCGCCCTGGGGTGGGACGTTGCACTGCGTCCCCTCCAGGATCTTGAGCAGTGCCTGCTGCACGCCTTCGCCCGAAACATCGCGAGTGATCGATGGATTGTCACTCTTTCGACAAATTTTGTCGACCTCGTCGATGTAGACGATGCCCCTCTGCGTCTTCTCCTTGTCGTTTCCCGAGGCCTGGTAGAGCTTCAGGATGATGTTCTCGACATCCTCGCCGACGTAGCCAGCCTCGGTCAGGGTGGTGGCGTCGGCGATGGTGAAGGGGACCGACAAGAGGCGCGCCAGGGTCTGGGCGAGCAGGGTCTTGCCCGTGCCCGTGGGGCCGATGAGCAGGATGTTGGACTTCTGAAGCTCGACGTCGCCGTGCGACTTCTCGGCAAAATCGATCCGCTTGTAGTGGTTGTAGACCGCTACGGCGAGCTTCTTCTTCGCCTGCTCCTGCCCGATGACGTACTCATCCAGGAGGGCCTTGATCTCCTTCGGCTTCGGCAGCGTCGTGTCCTGCTGCTGCTCGAGCATCCTGTCCTCGGCGATGATGTCGAGGCAGATGTCGACGCACTCGTCGCAGATAAAGACCGTCGGGCCGGCGATGAGCTTCTTCACCTCCCGCTGGCTCTTGTTGCAGAACGAGCACCTCAGGACTTCGTCGCCGCTATCTTTCTTCGGCATTTCTCCTCCGTGGTACGCGGAAGGCTGACCGGGGGTTGCATCCGACTCTAGGAGTCTCCATCTTCCCTGTCAACCTTGTCCTCTTCAACAGAGGGTGCGCCATAGGCTATTTCCCTGTGTCACGCCCCTATGAAAATCGCTCGCATCGAGCGTGCCAACTGCTCCATGCGGTGTGTCGCGGGGGCTCCCTGTCCTATAAAGGTGCAGCGAGAGCCCCCAAAAGGGGTCAGCGGCCTTTAGCCACGGGGCCCCGGCGGCGTCAGCCCGTTCTTGCGCCGCAACATGACCCGGTCGACGATCCCGTACTCCACCGCCTCGGTGGCACCGAGGATCCTGTCGCGCTCGGTGTCGCGGTGGACCTCCTCCTTGGACTTGCCCGTGTGGAACGCCAGGATCTCGTCCAGGCGGTCGCGCATCATGAACATGTCCTTGGCGTGGATCTCGATATCGGACTGCTGCCCCTGCAGTCCCGACAGCCAGGGCTGATGGATCAGCACGCGGCTGTTCGGCAGCACGGTGCGCTTGCCCTTGGTGCCGGCGCTGAGGAGCACCGCGGCCATCGAGGCCGCCTGCCCCACGCAGTAGGTCGAGACGTCGGGCTTGATGTACTGCATGGTGTCGTAGATCGCCATGCCGGCGCTGACCGAGCCGCCGGGGGAGTTGATGTAGAGGGCGATGTCCTTCTCGGGGTTTTCGGCCTCGAGGAAGAGCATCTGGGCAATGATGAGGCTGGCCATGTCGTCGTCGACCTGCCGGCCGAGAAAGATGATGTTGTCTTTGAGCAGGCGCGAGTAGATGTCGTACGCCCGCTCGCCCCTGTTCGACTGCTCGACCACCATCGGGATCAGCATGCTTCTGTAATCTCCCTAAGCTTCGCTCGCCAGCTCGGGCTCGAGCTCGGCCGGAGAGGCTTCTCCGGCCGCCGGCATCTCGCCGAGCAGGTGGCGTATCGTCTTGTCCCGGCGGAGCTGCGACCGCAAGGTCGCGAGCTGGCCGTTCTCGTCCATGGCTTTGCGCAGCGCCGGCGTCGACGTCTTGCGGGCGCGGGCCAGGGCCGCAAGCGTGAGCTCGAACTCTTCCTCGCTGACCTGGATCGACTCGGAGTCGGAGATCGCATCGAGGAGCAGCCGGGCGTGCACGCGCTGCTCGGCGAGCGGCAGCATGTCATTGGCCATGGCGTTCCAGTCGATGCCCGCGTTCTCCACGTCCATCCCGCGGCGCGCCAGGTTCTCGGCGTAGTCCTGCACGATGCCTTCGACCTCGCGCTTGACCACGCCCTGAGGCAGCTCCAGCGGATGGCGCTCGCGGAGCTGGTCGAGGAGCGCGCGCTGGCGCTGCTCGCGCCGCTCATCCCTTTTTACGGACCGCAGGCGCAACGTGACGGCCTCGCGGAGCTGATCGACGGTCTCGAAGTCCGCGCCCACCTTCTTCGCAAATTCGTCGTCGAGCGTTGGCAGGTCGCGCTCCTTGACCCCGGTGACCTTGATCCGGAACCTGCGGTCCCGGGCCGGGTGCTCGTGGTCGCCGTGCTGGGTCGCTTCTTCGTGACGCTCGAACGTCTCCGTCTGGCCGGCGGACATGCCCTGGAGGACCGCGCTCAGCTCCTCCCACACCCGTTCGTCACCCACCTCGACCTGGATCGGCTCGGTCTTCGGCGCGGTCGGCTCCTCAGGCTCCTGACCTTCTGGAGCATGAAGGGGCGGAGTCAGCTCCGTGATCTCGGCCTCGACGAGGTCGCCGCGCGCGGCGGAGCGCTCGACCGGCACCCACTCGGCGATCTGCTTGCGCAGCTCGTCGATCTTCTCGTCGACCTCCATGCCCCCTGGCTCGAGCGAGGGGTCGGGCAGGTCGAAGTCCTTGATGTTGCGCAGCTCGATCTGCGGCCGGACCTCGACGAGGGCGGTGAAGGTGAAGGGCTCGCCGGGCGTGAGCTGGGGATCCTCTGCCAGCTCAGGCGGGAGAAGCGGGTCGATGGAGCTCTCGGCCTGGGCCTGCCGCCAATACCGCGGCAGCAGGCGCTCGATGACCTCGTGCTCGATGTCCTTGGCGAAGCGCTGGCGCACGACGTGTGCCGGGACTTTACCCTGGCGGAAGCCGGGGATCTTGGCGCGCCGTCCGTACTCCTGGACTACACGCTGGGTCTCGGCTTCGACCGCGGGGGCCGGCACTTCGACGGTGAGCTGCTTACGGCAGGGTCCGACGTCCTGAAGGGAAACGACGACGCTCATCCGATCCTCATCATATTTTCTTTGCGTTCATGAGCCTGTGGTGCGAAAGGGGGGACTCGAACCCCCAACCCGATCTCTCGGGACTAGATCCTAAGTCTAGCGCGTATACCAATTCCGCCACTTTCGCAGCGAGTCCTCCTGCTTCCTGTGGGGAAGGGGTGTGGTTTCGCGGGGGAAAGATGGTGAGCCGCCAGGGAATCGAACCCCGAACCCGCAGATTAAGAGTCTGCTGCTCTGCCAGTTGAGCTAGCGGCCCAGTCGAGGCGGGATGATAGCCGAGGAATGTGTGGATGACAACGCCCCCAGTCCCACCGCCTCGATACTAACCTCCACGAACCCGTCCGCATTCCCTTCCCACGACACCTTCCTAGATGCCTCAGCCACCCTGCACGAAATGAACCACTTCCAGGCGGTCTCCGGCTTCCAGCCCGGTCTCTCCATATTCGGCGCGGCGCACGATGATGCCGTTACGCTCGACCGCCACGGTGCGGGGATCGCGCCCCAGTCCAGCCACCAGGTCCAGCACCGTCGAGCCCGCGGTGACCCGGTGAGGCTCCCCGTTCAGGAAAATTTCGTTCTCTACCATCTTCCGCCTGCCGGGCACAGCCTATAACAGTGAGGCTGGCAGGTTACTATTTCGCGCCATGACCCTAGACCTGAAGAGGCCCTCCTGGGAAGCTCTGCTCCTGGCGGCGCTCCTTGCAGCCAATCTGGCTCCGCTCTGGCTGCTGCCCATCTTCCCTGCGCAGGATGGCCATGCCCACATGGAGATCGCCAACATCCTGCGCGAGTACGGCCGGCCCGAGGGGCAGGTGCTGCGCGACGTCTTCGAGATCGACCGCGGGGTGTTCACCAACGGCTTCATCTACTACGCCATGGCCGACTGGCTGCGCTTCCTCCCCGTACCGGCCGCAGAGAAGGTGCTGCTCAGCGCCTACGTGATCCTCCTGCCCCTCTCCGTGGCCTACGCGGTGCGCGCGGTGGAGCCTAAGAACGCCTTTCTGGCGGCGCTCGCGGTGCCGTTCACCTACACCTATCCGCTGGCCATGGGCTTCTACAACTTCTGCTTCGGCCTCGCGGCTCTCTTTTTTGGCCTCGGGTTCTGGCTCCGGCATCGGAGGCGCTTCGGACCCCGCCAGGCGCTGGGCCTGTTCGCGATCGCGCTCTGGGCCTACTCCTGCCACGTGATCGCCCTCGGGCTCCTGACCGGGGCCATCGGCATCCTGGGGACCGTGGAGCTTTTCCGGAAGGAGGCGCGGCCGGTCTTCCGCAACGTGGCCTGGACGGCCGCGGCCCTGCTGCCCTGCCTGTTCGCGGCGAACATGTTCCTGAACCAGCTCGCCACCCACACGGCCAGCCATCCGATGTCGACCAAGCTCTACCAGCTCGTCTCCCTCCACTCCCTGGCCATCTTCGACGACCGGACCCGCTGGCTGGCCGGGGCGTACGCGGCCGTCCTCGCCCTCGCCACCCTCTGGACCCTGATCCGGGGGCGCTCCCGGGAATTCGCGCTCCTCCTAGTGGTGGCGGCGTTCACGGGGCTCGCCCTGCTGACTCCGTCCAACGTGGGAATCGGCGGTTTCATCCACCAGCGGCTGACACTCGTCCCCTGGTTCGTGCTCATCCTCTGGCTGGGCACGTTCGACCACACCCCGGCCCGCCGCAGAGTGATTCTGGCCTCTTCCACTGCCATGACGATCGGGATGCTGGCCCTTTTCTGGCCGCGCTGGAGCGAGATCAACGACCAATTGGACGGGCTGCGGGCCGCCGAGGCCAGGATCGAGCCCGGGAGCACGCTGCTCCATCTCTCCTACTCCCATTTCGGCATCGGGGAGGACGGACAGCCGCTCTCCTACCGGATCAAGCCCTTCCTGCACGCCGGCTCGCGCATTGGAGCGCGCCAGCCGGTGGGCGACCTCCGGCTGTACGCGGCCCGCTACCCGGGCTACTTCCCGGTCCGCTACCGGCGGGAGCTGAGCCCCTACGGCTATCTCACGCTCGACTGGCGGGAGGAGAAGATCCCGCAGGCGGTCGACATCCTCGGCTACACCCTGCGGACGGGGGGAAGGATCGACTACGTGCTCCTCTGGCAGATGCAGCCGGAGCTGGAGGAGACGATGGAGATGCGGGTGCTCCGCGAGCATCTCCAGGCGTACGAGCAGGTCCACGCCTCCCCAGGCTTGGAGCTGTGGCGGCTTCAGACGCCTTAGAGCAGGTGCTTGAGCTCGGCCCGGCCGATTGAGCTGACGGCGGTGATGATGAGGGCGGCGGTGCCGCGGCCGATGGAGGGGATGTCGAAGCTCATCGGGGCGAGCCCCATGTCGTTCGTCTTGCCCATGGCGAGCACCCGGGGCTCGGAGACGGTGGAGATCATCTTGACCGAGACCTGGGCGCCCACGACCGGCACTCCGCTCTTGCTCGAACGGGTGCGCAGGACGAGGTGCGCCTGGCAGCCCAGGGCGAGGTTGCTCTCCTCCTCCAGGAAGAGGACGAGTTGCTCCTGGTCGGCCTCGTTGGTCAGGTACTCCAGGATCACCTGGTCGAGTGTGCGCTCCCGGGGCGGAGGGGCCGGACGAGGCGCGGGGGGAGGCGCGCTGCCCGGAGGAGGAACCACCTGGGATGACGGAGCCACGGCCGCCGTCGGCGGGCTCTGGCGGGTCACGATTTCGACCTGGCCGGTCTGCTTGCCTGTGTTGCCGGCAGTGAGCGATTGCAGCTTGGCGTCGAGCTTGCCGTGCTTGATGGCCGCGATCATGGTCCGGTGCTGATGGTCCATGAGGGCGATGATGTCCTTCTCCACTTTGCCCTCGGCCAGCAGGTCGGCGTAGTTGGAGCGCTTGCTCGCCAGCACCTGCCCGCCCACGTAGACCAGGCTCTCGATGTACCGGTAGTCGAGCCCCTTGTCCTCCGTCTGGACGTGGAAAACCACCTCGTTGTGGCGAATGTCCGTGTTGTAGCCGGTGATCATCGGGAAGCGCCGATTCTAGACCAGGTCGGGTGGGAATCAAGCAAAGCCGATCTGACTTAGAATGGAGTAGAGGCCCACCGAGCCAGTCCTGACCCTCCCCGGCCATGTCCGGCGGGAGGGCTGGCCGACAGGGTGGTCCGGGAAACCGGGCCGCCTCCCATCCTTGGAAAGGTCGGGCAAGCTGCTTCCGCGGCTCGGGTGCCTCTGCATTGAGAGAAGCCTATGAGCCTACTGACCGTCCTTCAGCCCGAACCGATCCCCATTCCAGTCGAATCCGGCACTCGCCTGGTGGATGCCTTCGGCCGCCGCCTGAACTATCTCCGGGTCTCGGTCACCGACCGCTGCAACCTGCGCTGCACCTACTGCCTGCCCGCGGACATGGAGTTCCCCTTCGGCGACAAGGCCTTCCTCTCGCCCGCGGAGATGGAGACGATCGTGGGTGCGCTGGTGCGCCTCGGCATCCGCCAGGTGCGCCTGACCGGGGGCGAGCCGCTGGTGCGCAAGGACATCCTGGAGATCGTGAGCAGGCTCAAGTCCCTGCCCGGGCTCGAAGACCTCGCCCTCTCGACCAACGGCACCGAGCTGGCGCGCCTCGCGCCTGAATTGAAGGCCGCCGGGCTCGACCGGGTCAACATCAGCGTGGACAGCCTGGACCCCGAGCGCTTCGAGGCGCTCACCCGGCGAGGGGGATTGAAAGAGGTCTGGAACGGGGTCGAAGCCGCCCTGGACGCGGGCCTCCACCCCGTGAAGCTCAACTCGGTCCTCCTGGCCGACGGCCTGGAAGACTTCGACCGCCTGGCCGCCCTCACCCTGGACCGGCCCCTCGCCGTCCGCTTCATCGAGCTGATGGCGACCGCCTCCAACAAGCACCTGGAAGGCCAGTTCCTCTCCGCGGACGTGGTGCGCGATCGCTTGGAAGCGCGCTTCGGCAAGCTCACCCCGGTCGAAGATGGCCGGCCGCGCACGGGACCGGCCAAGGCGTTCGGTTTTCCAGGAGCGGTGGGCACGATCGGCTTCATCACCCCGATGTCGCACACCTTCTGCGCGGACTGCAACCGTCTGCGCCTGACCTCGCGAGGCGACCTCCGCCTCTGCCTCTTCGCGGACAAGTACCACCCGCTCCGCCCTCTCCTCGCCGAAAAAGACCCAGACGCCGCCTTGGAGGCGGAGATCCTCCGCGTTATCCAGGACAAGCCCGAAGAGCACGGCCTTGCGCGCGGGGATTACGGGAATCTCGTCAGCTTCATGCAGTTCGGCGGCTAGCCGTAATCCACGGCCAAAGGCCTCGCCCGAGCCGCTCATCCCGTAGATTACGGACTCATTTCGTAGCCGAAGGGCAATCCCCGTAAGGCAGAGACAAAAGGTTCTGCGCGAGCCGTTTTTCCCGAGCCTGAGCGGCTAAAGCCGTAAATCTCGGCTTTACCAGCCAATCCCGTAGTCTTCACCGTGGTCGCTGGAGCCGCCCCAGAAGGTTCCGTGCTCGTGGTCGAGAAGAATGGCGTTGATCGGGCCCGAGGTGCGGGCCTCGGCCTCGACCTTGTAGCCCATCTTCCGCAGCTCCGCCCTCACCCACTCCGGCGTGCTGGCGTGGACCACCACCCGGCCGGGCTGCGACTCGTGCTCCCCGAAGGAGCTGCGCATCTGGTAGCTGTTGATGTTCGGCCCCTCCGCCGCTTCCTGGACCGTCATGCCGAACTCCACCACGTTCAGGAAGAACTGCAGGAGGTTCTGGTCCTGGGTGTCGCCCCCCTGCACTGCGAAAGCGAGCCAGGGCTTGCCATCCTTGAGCGCCAGGCTCGGGGTGAGCGTCACCCGCGGGTACTTGCCCGGGACCAGCACGTTGAACGGATTCTGCCCCTCGTCCAGCACAAAGCTCTGCATGCGTTGGGAAAGGCCGATCCCCGTGCGGCCCGCGATGAAGGCCGGGACCCAGCCGCCGCTAGGAGTGGCAGAGACCACCCAGCCCTCCTCGTCCGCGGCGATGATCGAAGTCGTGCCCTGGCGGAAGCCTTCGTCAAAAGAAAGGGAGGCGACGGGCGGCTGGGTGAACCCCGTCGATTCCCCGGGCGTGCCCCACTTCTCCACCAAGGGAAGGTACGGGTTCTTCGTGCGCTGGAAGGGATACGGGTCGCCGGGCTTGACCGCCGGGTCGTTGCGCTCGGGGTTGATCAGCTTGCGGCGGGATTCTGCGTATTCCTTGGAGAGCAGCCCCAGCACCGGCTCCTCCGGCGGCGTGTAGGGGTCGCCGTAGTAGAAGTCGCGGTCCGCGAAGGCCAGGTTCATCGCCTGGTAGACCGTGTGGATGTAGCGGGCGCTGTTGAGCCCCATCCCCTTGAGGTCCATCGGCTCCAGGATGTTGAGCGCCTGGAGCATGGCCGGGCCCTGGGTCCAGACGGTGAGCTTGTAGACGTCGATCCCCTTGTAGCTGGTCTTGACCGGCTCCTCGATCCGCACCTGCCACCGGGCCAGATCCTCCTTGGTGATCAGGCCGCCGGCTTCCTGGGTACCGCGGGCGAGCTCGGCAGCGATGTCCCCCTTGTAGAAGCGGTCATAGGCGGCGAGGATCGCGGCCTTGCGGTTCTTGCCCGAGGCAAGGGCCTGGCGCTCGGACTCGACCAGCTTGCGCAGGGTGGCGGCCAGATCGGGCTGCTTGAAGACCTGGCCGGGCTGGGGAGGGTTGCCGCCTGGAAGGAAGACGGTCTTGGAGTGCGGCCACTCCTCGATGCGCTTGCGCTCCGCGGTGATCCGGCCGATGACCTGCGCCTCGATGGGATATCCATCGGCCATCTCGATCGCGGGAGCGAGCACCTCCGCGAGGCTCAGCTTGCCGTACTCGGCGAGCATGACCAGAAGGCCACCAGGGGTGCCGGGAGTCACCGCCGAAAGAGGACCGAACTCCGGCGGATAGGGCATGTTCTTGCCCCGGAAGAACTCGGGAGTGGCGCCGGTCGGGGCGACACCCAAAGCATTGATGGCGATGACCTTCTTCTGCCCTGGATGCCAGAGGAGCACCTGGGTCTCGCCGCCCCATCCGAGCGTGTCCCACATGGTGCAGGTGGCGGCGAGCATGGCGGCCGAGGCGTCGACCGCGTTGCCCCCCTTCTGGAACATCATGGCCCCGGCCGTAGCCGCCAGCGGCTTGCCGGTGATCGCCATCCAATGGCGGGCATGAAGAGGCGGCTTGGCGGTTTTAGAGACAGCAGGGACGGCAAACAGGATCGCGAGAACGGCAAACAGGGTGAGCCGGCGGGTCATGGGTTCTCCCCTCCTCGGAGGGGAGTCTACCGGGATTCGAGCTCGCGGCGCAGGCGGGCGTTCTCTTCTTCGAGTCGCCGGTTTTCTTCCCGGATCTCTTGGATGCTGGGCAGTGGCTTCCCGGCGCCGAGGTCGATCAAACGCAGGTGCTCCCCCTCGCGGCGCAGGCGAAGGCCAGTCGTCCAACTGATCAGGCTCCCATCCGGCTCGGGCGAGATGCGCCGGTACCGCCTATCCTGAAGCCGGTATCCCTGCAAGGGAGGACTTAAATACTCCGAGAGGGGATCGTGAAGAAAGTACTCCTCCACTCCCATCCGCTCGTAGCGGTCCCGTTTCTTCTCGATATCCTCGTCCCGGGTGCTCTTGGACGTTACCTCGATTACGAAGCATGGGGCCTGCCCCTCCTTCCACAGCAGGTAGGACAGCCGGTCCCGCTTCGGAACCCCCTTGACTACGAACACGTCCGGAGCGAGGCAAGCCTTTCGATCTCCCCTGACGTAGTAAAGCAGCAGGTCGCCGGCCACATAAACGTCATCAGCGCCTCGATAACGGTCCTCGAGGGTCTCGATCAGGTACACCATCTCCCTGCGATGGAGATCGCTCTCCGCCATCGGTCTCCCGTCGGACGAGGGGTAGAATTCTTCGTCGTCGTCCTGCTGGAGCGGGATCGTCGCCTTTGCCTGCATTACGGGCCGTCCTCTCTCCTAGCGATGCCCTATTCCATCATGGGGGCGCGCCTAGACGCAACCTGTCGTCTCCAATGATAGCACCGCCAAGCCTGTTGGACGCTCGGGCACTCCCGTTCTAGAATGCTCGGGACTCTTTCCGGGCGGCCTCCGCTTCCCGGTCACCCCATATCCCAAACTCAACGGGAGGAGATGAAGATGGCTGAGCCCACTGTGGCGGAATCAACCGCGGAATCGACCGCGGCCCAGAGCACCCTGGTCCACTACGAGGTGAAGGACGGCGTTGCCTACCTCACCCTGGACGATCCGCCGGCCAACACCTACACGCACGAGATGATGCGTCAGCTCGACCAAGCCATCTTGAAGGCCCGGTTCGAGAAGGACGTCTACGTAATCGTCCTGCGCGGCAACGGCGACAAGTTCTTCTGCGCCGGCGCCAACATCAACATGCTGAAGTCGTCGGACCCGTACTTCAAGTACTACTTCTGCCTGCACGCCAACGAGACGCTGAACCGGCTGGAGCAGACCCCCAAGCTGGTCATTGCGGCGCTCGACGGCCACACGGTCGGCGGCGGCCTCGAGATCGCCATGGCGGCCGACATCCTGATCGCGCGCAAGGGCTCGGGCAAGCTCGGCCTGCCCGAGATCAACCTCGGCGTGCTCCCCGGCACCGGCGGCACCCAGCGCCTGGCCCGCCGCGTGGGCAAGACGATCTCGATCGACCTCATGATCAGCGGCCGCCTCATCGACTTCGAGGAGGGCCAGAGGCTCGGCATCATCAACTACATCTACGAGGGCGACAACGCCAGCTTCGCCGAGCAGATCCACAATTACGCCAAGGAGTTCACCCCGCCGAACAAGGCCGCCAAGGCCGCTGGCCGCATCAAGCGGGCGGTGCAGTCCGGCTGGGAAGTGCCTTTCGAGAGCGGCCTCGCCATCGAGCGCGAGCTGCAGCAGCAGCTCTTCGAGAGCCCGGATGCCAAGGAGGGCCTCGACGCCTACGTCGGCAAGCGCAAGCCGGAGTTCCGCGGCTGGTGATGAAGAACGACGCCGACATCGTTCTCGCCACTCCGGTGAGGACCCCGATCGGCAAGTTCCTCGGCGGCCTTTCGTCGCTGACGGCTCCCGACCTGGGGACCGTCGCGGCGAAGGCCGCGTTGGAGCGCGCCGGGCTCGATCCGAAGAACGTGGACCAAGTGATCTTCGGCCACGGACGGCAGGCGGGCAGCGGACCCAACTCCGGCCGCCAAGTGGCCTATCGGGCCGGAGTTCCGGTGGACCGCCCAGCCTTTACCGTGAACCAGGCGTGCGCCTCCGGCCTCCAGGCCGTGCTCTCGGCGGCGCGCGCGATCCTCACCGGCGAAGCCCGGGTGGTGCTCGCGGGCGGCATGGAGAGCATGTCGAACACCCCATATCTTCTCACCCGCGGCCGGACCGGCTACCGCCTCGGCAACGCCGAGATCGTGGACGCCATGTACAAGGACGGTTTCAACTGCCCGCTCTCCGACATGGCCATGGGCGAGACCGCCGAGGAGCTGGCCCAGGAAGTCGGGATCGACCGCGCCGCCTCCGATGCCTATGCGCTGGAGAGCCAGCTCCGCTGCGAACGCGCCCGGGCCGAGGGCCGGTTCGACAGCGAGATCGTGCCGATCACCGTCCCTGGCAGGAAGGGCGACATCACAATCTCCAAGGATGAGCACCCGCGCGACGGCGCTACCCTGGATTCCATGACCAAGCTCAAGCCGGTCTTCCGGGACAACGGCGTGGTGACCGCGGGCAACGCCTCGGGCATCACGGACGGCGCCGCAGCCATCATTGTCGCCTCCCGAGCCGCCGCCATGGAGCTGGGACTGCCGATCGTGGCCCGCCTTTCGGGCTGGCACGTGGTCGGGGTCGAGCCGCGGCTCATGGGCATCGGACCGGTGCCGGCCGTGCGCAAGCTTTTGGAGAAAGCCGGCCTCGACATGGGCGCGATCGACGAGGTTGAGATCAACGAGGCCTTCGCCGCCCAGGTGCTCGCCTGCAACAGGGAGCTGGGAATCGATATCGACCGTCTGAACCCGGATGGCGGCGCCATCGCCCTCGGCCATCCGATCGGCGCGACCGGCGCACGCATCCTGGTCACCCTGCTCCACGGCCTCGAAAAGCGGGGCGGCCAGCGGGGGATTGCCACGCTGTGCGTCTCCGGCGGCATGGGCATCGCGGCCCTCGTCGAGAGGGAAGTTGCTTGATCCTCGTTGCTACTGCTTCCGACGAGAAGGCCGCGCCCTACGGCGAGGCGCTCAGGGCCGTGGGCGTCGAGGATTTCCGCTTCGTGATGCCCGACTCAATGACTCCCGAGGAGGCCCGGACGCTGGCGAGCCAGGCCTCGGGGCTCGTGCTCTGCGGCGGGGTGGATGTGGCCCCGGAGCTCTACGGCGAGCAGGTCCTCAACGACACCGTCGAGATCTTCCCTGAGAGGGACGCCATGGAGTGGGCCCTGCTCGAAGGGGCGCGCGAGGCGCGGGTGCCGGTCTGGGGAGTCTGCCGCGGCCTCCAGGTGCTGAACGTCTTCCTCGGCGGTTCCCTGTGGCAGGACCTCCCGAGCCAGCGGCCCAGCGAGATCGAGCACAGCATCTCCAAGCCCAAGGATCACCTGGCCCATACCGTCCAGGTGCTGGAGCCCGGAATGCCGCTCGGCGAAGTGCTCGCCAGGGAGACTGCGCGCGTCAACAGCCGTCATCATCAAGCCATCAAGCGCTTGGCGGAGGGGCTGGTGCCCGTGGCCGAGTCGCCGGACGGGCTCATCGAGGCGGCGATCCTCGACCATCCCGACTGGTGGGTGCGCGGGGTCCAGTGGCACCCCGAAGACCTGGTCGCCCTGGCCCAGCAGCGGGCCCTCTGGGAAGATTTCGTCCGGGCGGTCCCCCGATGACCCTCCTGCTCGACCGGGACGGGCGCACCGCGGCCATCACGTTGAATCGTCCCCCGCTGAACATCCTCGACATTCCGACCATCCAGCGGCTCGGAGAGGCCATCTCGGAGCTGGATACCGATAAAGATCTTCAGCTCGTCGTGATCCGAGGCGCGGGAGACCGGGCCTTCTCCGCCGGGGTGGCGGTCCAGGACCACACCCCCGACCTGGTCGGGCCGATGCTCGAAAGCCTGCACGGGGCCATCCGCAAGCTGCGCGACCTGCCGGCTGTCACGGTTGCCGCGGTGAGGGGGCACTGTCTGGGGGGAGGAATGGAGCTGGCCCTCGCCTGCGACCTGGTGATTGCCACGGAAGACGCCCGCTTCGGCCAGCCCGAGATCGAGCTCGGCTGCTACCCGCCGGTAGCGGCGGCCCTCTACCCGTCCCTGATCGGAACGGGCCGGACCCTTGACCTGCTCCTCACCGGCCGCACGCTCACCTGCGAAGAGGCCGAGAGGATGGGCCTGATCGCCCGCCGGGTCGCTTCCCTGGACGAGGGGCTCGAGAAGCTGTCATCCGAGATCCTGGCGAAGAGCGCCGCGGTGGTCCGGCTCACGAAGAAAGCGGTACGCGCCGGCAGGGACCGCGGCTTTTCCGAGGCGCTGACCGAGAGCGAGCGCCTCTACCTCGACGAGCTCTGCCCCACCGCCGACATGGCGGAGGGCATCGCCGCCTTCCTGGAGAAGCGGCGGCCGGTGTGGAAGCACCGGTAGGCCAGGGCGCGATGAATCGCGCCCCTACAAATGCCCCGATCTTGCTTGTAGGGGCGACATTCATGGCGCCCTAGGGCTGCCCGACTAGAATACGAATAACATCGCACCGGAGGAGACTTCCAAATGCCTGAAACCATCCTGGTGGAAAAGGAAGGCCGCGTCGCCATCCTCACCGTGAACCGTCCAGACAAACTGAACGCCCTGAACCAGCAGGTTCGGGACGACATGGTCCAAGTCCTCGCCGAGATCGAGAAGGATGACTCGGTGGGCGTCGTCGTCATCACCGGGGCTGGCGAGAAGTCGTTCATCGCCGGCGCGGACATCGGTGAGTTCGCCGGCCGCACCCCGTTCGATCAGCGCGAGGCCATGGCGAGCCCGCGTGTCTTCGACATCATGGCCAACTTCCCCAAGCCGGTCATCGCCATGATCAACGGCTTCTGCCTGGGCGGCGGCTGCGAGCTGGCGATGTCCTGCGACATGCGGATCGCCTCCGACAAGGCCCGCTTCGGCCAGCCGGAGATCAAGCTCGGCCTGAT
This sequence comes from uncultured Holophagales bacterium, assembly GCA_963741305.1. Taxonomy (GTDB): domain Bacteria; phylum Acidobacteriota; class Thermoanaerobaculia; order Multivoradales; family UBA5704; genus DATMER01. Next base: position 4,940,302 of record CAVUHL010000003.1, read on the forward strand.
CCCGGGCGGCGGCGGCACCCAGCGGCTCCCCCGTCTCGTGGGCCTCGGCAATGCCATGCGCCTCATCCTCACCGGCGACATGATCGGCGCCGACGAGGCCAAATCGATCGGTCTCGTCGAGATGGTCGTCCCCGCCGAAGAGCTGCGCGCCAAGACCCTGGAGCTGGCGAACAGGATCGCCGGCATGAGCCCGCTCACGATCCGGGTCGCCAAGGAAGCCCTGCGCGCCAGCGAGCGGCTCGCCATCGAGGACGGCCTGCCCTACGAGCGCGACCTCTTCTGCCTCTGCTTCTCGACCCAGGACAAGGAGGAAGGCGTCAAAGCCTTCCTGGAGAAGCGCCCCGCCCAGTGGACGGGCCGCTAAAGGACACCACGATGATTGCCACCACTGCCCCCCACCAGGACCTGCTCTCGCTGCGCGCCGAGTTCCCGATCCTCGAGCGCACCACGTACCTGATCAACAACTCTCTCGGGGCCATGCCCCGGGGGGTCGAGGACGAGCTCGCCACCTTTGCCCGCGAATGGGGCGAGCGCGGCGTGCGCGCCTGGCACGAGGGGTGGTGGGAGATGTCCGCGGAGACCGGCGACCTGCTGGCTCCCCTCCTCGGCGTGAAGCCGGGAGGGGTCTCCATGCACCAGAACGTCTCGGTCGCGGCGGCCATCTTCATCTCGGCCATCGACTACCCGGCGGAGCGCAACCGCATCGTCTACACCGAGCTGAACTTCCCCAACGTCATGTACCTGATGGAAGGGGAGCGCCGGAAGGGGGCCGAAATCGTGATGGTGCCGTCGGATGACGGCATCGGCGTCCCCACCGAGCGGTTGTTGGCGGCCATCGACGAGCGCACGCGCCTCGTGCCCATCTCGCACACCCTGTTCCGGAGCGCCTTCGTCCAGGATGCCCAGGCCATCGCCAAGCGTTGCCGCGAAGTCGGGGCGATCCTTCTGCTGGATGTCTACCAGTCGGCCGGCGTCCTCCCCCTGGAGCTGGAAGCCTGGGGCGTACACGCGGCGACCGGCGGCTCGGTCAAGTGGCTCTGCGGAGGTCCCGGCGCCGGCTACCTCTGGGTCAACCCGGAAATCGCGGAGACACTCCAGCCGACCATCACCGGCTGGCAGGCGGACGAAGAGCCGTTCCTGTTCCGGACCGGCCCGATCCGCTATCGCAAGGAAGCCAACTGGCGCTTCCTGACCGGCACGCCGAACATCCCCGCGCTCTACTCCTGCCGCTCGGGCTACAAGATCGTGGCCGGCGTCGGAGCGCAGCGCATCCGCGAGCGCTCGCTGGCCTTGACCACTCACCTGATCCAGGCAGCTGAAGAGGCGGGCTTCGAGGTCCGCACCCCGCGCGATCCGAAGCACCGCGGAGGAACCGCCTCCATCTGGCACGAGGATGCCGAGCGCCTCTGCCACGAGCTGATCGCGAGAGAGATCATCTGCGACTACCGTCCCCGGGCCGGCATCCGTCTCTCGCCGCACTTCTACAACACCGAGGCCGAGCTGGACCACGCGATCGCGACGCTCAGGCAGTTGGCGGGCTAACTGAGCAGTGACCGCCGCCGTCACCTTGACTCACGCGGCTCCATGGAGGACGATAATCCCATGATTACTACGGTCACCCAGAAGAACATGGTCACCATCCCTGCCGAAGTCGGAAGACGGCTCGGGATCAAGCCCGGATGGAGGCTTGACTGGCAGTTGATCGAAGGCCGGGAAGAGATCCTCGTCCGGGTGATTCCTGACCGCGGGGAGCGCGCGCGTCGTCTGCTGGGCGCCGGCCGTAAGTTCTCGCCTGACCGTGATGCCGTATCCGAGCTGGTGGCGGAGCGTTCGGCCGAAGGCTGACCCTTGCGCTTCCTCTTGCCGCTTGGCGGCTTCTCCTGACAAACTGCCCTAACTCGGAATGACGGCTGTACTCTTGTGCAACGATGCGAACCAAGCTTCTCGACCGAATTCTCCGGGGAACCTCGGACGCCAACATCCCTTTTGGCGCCTTCTGTGGCCTTCTTCGGGAGCTCGGCTTTGACGAGCGTATCAAGGGAAGCCATCATATCTTCAGCAAAGAGGGCGTGGTCGAGATCCTGAACCTTCAGCCAAAGAGTGCCAGGGCTAAGCCTTATCAAGTTCAGCAAGTACGGAAGGTGATCCTGAAGTATCGCCTCGCAGGAGATGAAGATGACTGAGCCGCGCTACGAAGTAATCATCTATTGGAGCGGTGAAGATGAAGCCTTCATCGCCGAGGTACCGGAGCTCCCCGGTTGCGCCGCCGATGGCTCCACCTACCTGGAGGCATTGGGCAATGTTCAGGTGATTATCGAAGAGTGGATTGAGACGGCGAGAGAGCTCGGCCGCACCATCCCAGAGCCTCGTGGAAGGCTGATGTTTGCTTAGGCTGAAGCGATCCCACTGCTCACCCGACTTTAAGCCTAAATAAGAGCGGCGAACGAAGGAAGCCCGCTCGATGGAGCGGGGTAGCCAGACCCCGAGCGGGCATCCGTCTCTCGCCGCACTTCTACAACACCGAAGCCGAGCTGGACCACGCGATCGCGACGCTCAGGCAGTTGGCGTCCTTAGCGGGCGGGAAAACTACCAGCCCTGGGCTCACCGGGGCTCTTAGCTAACGGCTGGCCGAGCAGCCGCGATCAGGATCGAGTCGCCGGCGCCGAACTGGACTTGAGTGATGGCGACACTCTCCGCCGTCTCGGCCGCGAAGGCGTCCGGGCACGGACTGGTGATCATCACGAGGCCGTTCTCCTTGAGCGAATCCAGGAGCTCGGCGTAAGACTCCCCCGCCGCGAGGTCCTCCACCCGGACCGGCCCGAGGCTCAGCGCCGCGAGCAGGCCGCCCGCCTCGCGGGGGACGAGCGCATGCTTCAGGGTCGTGATGTCCACCACCAGAATGCTCTCGGTGCCGTCCTGGATGAGGGGACGTGCGGCCACAAAAGGTGAGATGCACACCTCGCTGCCGGCACCGATCTCCTTCAGATAGAAACCCCGGTTGACCCGCGGCGCCGTCCGGCTCGGATGCGCGATGTGGCGGGATTCGATCTTCTGCAGAAAGGCCTCGTGCGCACCGGGATCGAAAAAAGCTTCCGAATGGCCGTCCGAGTCCGCGAGATTGAGCGAAAGAACCTCGGTCCGGCTCTCATAATCCGCCTTCTCCTCATCCGTCAGGATGAGCCCGTGCGAAAGGCCCGACGCGCTCTTTGCGCGCCCGAGATAGAGCCCGCGCCCGATCGTCACGAAATCGAGGCCAGTAGTCGACCAGGATTCGCCGTCGGCGTAGAGGAACAGGTCCGGAGAGGAAGCCCGCTTGGGGGAGGCGGTGACGGTCCGCGCGATCTGGAACTCGCCGAGCCGGTCGAGCCCCTGGTTGGGCCCGGTGATGTGGCAGAAAATATCTTCCGTCAAGTCCCGGAACCGCGGCGAGATGTCCAGGTAGGGCTCTGCCCACTTGTGCGGCACGAGGTTGTTGGCCTCCAGCTGGCCGAAGATCGGCTGCGCGGGCGAGATCACGAAAGGCTCGACGTTGACGCGGAAGGCGCCAGGGTACTCCCGCCGGATCTCGCTGAGCACCAGCGCCGTCTTGAGGAAGCGCTCCCGGGTGTCGCCAGGGAAGCCCGGGATGAAGCCGGCCACCACGTGGCGGATCCCCGCGCCGAGGAAGGCACGGAGGGCCTTGACGTTGTCCGCCTCGGTCCGCCGCTTGTTCATCAGCCGGAGGGTTTCGTCGGAGAGCGACTCGACGCCGATGAAGACGAAATCGCAGCCGGCCCGCTTCAGCAGGGCGGCAGTCTCCTCGTCCATCTGGGCGCGCATGAACCCTCCCCACTTGACGTGGATCCCGCGGCGCAGGATCTCTTCCGCGAAAGCGCGGAGAGGCTCGATCTTCGCATTCAGGAGGGAGTCCATGAACCAGATCCGCTCGGCGTTGTAACGCCGGGAGAGCCCTTCGAAGCCTCCGGCCACGTGCTGCAGGTCTCCCTGCCGCATCCGCTTCCAGAACACCCACTCGCTGCAGAACGTGCATTTGTCCGTGCACCCGCGGGACAGCTCGTAGGTCAGGGTCCGCAGCCTGTGCTCTTTGGACCAGTAGGAGGGGAGAGGCATCTGATCGAACGCCGGCAGGGGCAGGTTCGCGAGCCGCAGCAAGGGACGTTCCGCGGTTTCGAACTGACCGGTCGAGGAGACGTAGCGCATGGTGCCCGCCACGGAGCGGGCGGGGATGCCCCGCTCCTCGCGGAATGCCTCGTACAGCCGCAGGAGGGTCTCCTCGCCCTCTCCCAAGGCAACGAAGTCGGCGATGCCGGCGCGCAACGCAAGACGGGCGGTGGTCTTGCTCTCGGTGACCTGCGGCCCTCCGAGAACGATCAGCGGGGGATTGGGGCGCCGCTTCAGATGGACCGCGGCCATGAGCGTCGTCAGGAGATTGGAGCTCCAGACCGTGAACCCTACGAAATCAAGATGGCCGATCTGGGCGAAGTACGACTCCAGAAAGCTGTTCATCGCCAGCAGGTAGGCATAGAGGGAGTGCGCGTTGATCCCCCGCTCCAGACAGTAACGCTCAAACAGCTCGTCCATCGGCGGGACGAGGTCCCGCCCCTCGGCGAAATTCTCCAGGAGCCGCAGGACCAGCGGCAGGTCCGGGACGTCGAGGACGAAGGTCTCCCCGAAGACTCCGACAGGACTGTAGGTCGGGGCATAAGCGTTGGGGACCCAGAGCCGGAGATCCAGGAAATCGAAATCCTCGCAGCCTTGCGACCTGAGATAGCCCAGCAGCGCGGCCGGCCCCAGAGGCGGCGCTCCCTTGGAAAGGTAGGGCGGCACAATACACAGCAGATTGGGTTTTAACGAAGGCTGTGACGGTGACATTCCCGCGTGACCTCCAGATCAGGAGAGCTCCAGACAGAAAAGTCGGAGATCCTTACTATTATAACATAGGTTTTCTTATTGAAGCAAGATCCTTTTGTAACGTCAATTGATATACTAATGACCGCGCCAGCAGAACGGAGGAGTCTTTGGACGAGCCGAAGCCCGTAATCTGGAAAGGGCGCTGGATGATTGCCGGTGCCGCCATGCTCTATGGCCTGGTAGCAGTCGGGGGAGCTTTCTTCCACGAAGCCGGTTTCTCTCTCTACGAAATCGCCCTCTACCCTATCGCCCTCACCCACCTGATGCTTCTGCCGGTGCTCCTCCTGAGGACATGGAGATCCTCGATACGGTGGGAAGCTCTTCCGTTTTTCGCCATCTACGGCCTGATCGGGGCTCTGGCGGAGCTCTCACAGTTCGCAGGGATCGTTCTGGGAGTTCCGATCGCGACCGTCGCGCTTCTGCTCTATCTGCAGCCGGTCTGGACCAGCTTGCTTGGAAGGGTCCTCCTGAAGGAACCGATTACGCTCCGGAAAGTCCTCGCCATCGCCGCGGCCCTCGCGGGCGGCCTGGTCCTTCTCCAGTCGGAGGCCGTCTCCACCAGCGATCCCCGGGGGATTGCCTCGGCGGTCCTGGGAGGGGTCTTCATCGCCTTGTGGGTCATCTGGGGAAGGAAAAGTGGAATCCGCCACCAGCATTACGTCGTGACGACTCTCGGCTGGTCAGGATTCTCCACGGCGTGGCTGATCGTCCTGTGGCCCTTGTTCCTCGCGCTGGCCGGCAACCGCGACCTGTTCCGCCTCTCGTTCGATTTCACGTACCACAATGCTCTTTTTCTCGCCGCATTCGCCCTGTTCGCTGGGGTGCTGCCGAGCCTGTTGCTGTTCCGTGGGCTGGAGACGGTCCCGGCCTCGACCGCCGGAGTCATTCTCCTGCTCGAGCCGGTGAGCGCGAGTCTCCTTGGCGCCCTGTTCTTGCGGCAGCCGCTCGGGCTGTCTACCCTTGTGGGCGGCAGCATGATTCTCCTGTCGAATTTGCTGCTGCCGCCAGACGCCTAACCGGTGGCCGTGTACCGCGAGGGGGCCCGCGCCGCGGAGATCGAGCGCATCGCGGCAGAGTTGGCGGAGATTTTTTCCGCCGGGGAGCTTCACCGCAGCGCTCGGCCTCTTTCGGCATGCCTGCGAAGAAAAGCGCAGCGCCGGCGAGCTGATCCGGCGCCTCCTGACGTTTCCGCAGCGAAAAATCCGGCCCGGGACGGCGCCAGAATTTCTGGAACGGGCCAGAATCTTTTTCGACGGCTCCAATCTTCCCGGATCCGGCCAGAATCTTTTTCGACGGCCGAAAACTTCTTGGATCGGCCCTGAAAACTTTCGCAGCGCTGTGAAGCTTCTTAGATCCGTTCCAGAACTTTTCGGACGGCTCCAAAACTTTCCGCGGCGTCCCAGACTTTTCGGACAGGTCCAGAATTTTTTCGACCCGCTCCGAAATTCCTGGAGCGATTCCGCGAGATTTCAGGTGGTCCCGGAATCTTTTGGACGGTCCGGAATTTCTTCGGCCGGTTGCGCGGCGCTCAGGGCCGCTCCGGAATCTTCGGAACGGCCCAAAACTTCTCGGGTCCTGTCCAAAGGATCTTCGACGGTCGCTGCAAAAATCGGACGGACGCGAGCCTCCCGGGACGCTGCCATCAGGAACAGGAAGGCCACGGCGGCTCCGGGAACGAGAATTCCCGCGGCCCAGCCTCCTTCAAAACCGGCTTTGCGCGAAGCCATCCCCCCGAGGAACGCGATCCCCAGGGACGCCGCGTAGATCAGGAGCGGCAGGAGCCCGGCCAGGATCAGGAGCAGCCGCGCCCAGGTCCGCCGGGGAGGGAAAGCGGCGATCAGGGCCGCCGGGAAGAGCAGCAGGGCGAGCACCGGCGCGAAGAAGAGGGCGAGGAGGAAGAGCCAGCGGAAGGCGAACCCCGGTGCATAACGCCAGCCCTCGCGCACGCTCTCTTCCCGGGAGCGGAAGCTCCAGCGGCCGGGCCGGCCCCGGAAGAGCAGAAATACCCACAGTGCCAGCCCCACCCAATAGATGTCACGGCGCAGCCAGACGCGATTGAAGAGGACCAGGTACTCGTCCTCGGCAATCGGCCGGCCGGGCATCCGGTCCATCCGCCTCACCGCCGCGGTGACGGCCTGGGTCCACCGGCCGAGGCGCGACGGATCGAGCCGCGAGGCTGTGTCGGTCGCCCTATGGAAGTTGGGGTCCATGGTCAGGAGCGCGCTGTCGGAGACCGTGAGCGCCGGAATCCCCTGGGCCAGAAAGGCGTCGGCGTCCGCGCCGAGCTTCAGGCGGGCCGTGCGCAGGACGAGCTGCGCCAGCACCGGAAAACGGGCGTCGGACATCCGGTAGCGCAGGCCCACCGCTTCGCCGCTGCGCAGCAGGGAGTGCACAAGCCAGCCCGGCGCCAGGGTCCGCTCGTCCCGGAAATTGACGGGGAACGAGTGGATCGTCGGCCCCGAGCTGCCTGCCCAGCCCACCATCTCCACGTTCAGGTTGGCGAGGATCCGCTCCCGTTGCGCGGGCGGCAAGGCCGCCACCCAGCCGCGGCTCCCTCTCAAGCCCGCCTCCTCGGCGTCGAAGAGGACCACCCGCACCGTGTGATCGAGAGGGGTACGCGCCAGGTCGGCCGCGGCTGCAATGACTACGCCGCAGCCCGAGGCGTCGTCCCCCGCTCCGGGACTTGGGGGCACGGTGTCGTAGTGGGCTGAGAGGACGATCTCGCGGTCGGACTTGCCTGGCAGGAAGCCGGTGAGGTTGACCCAGCTGGGATTCCCTTTCACCGGCACCTCACGCACTTCCTGCAGGCCTGCCCGCTTCATTTCGCCGAGCAGGAGCTGCGCCGCCCTCTGCTGGGCGGGAGAGCCGTCCGGCCGCGGGCCGAGGCGGGCCAGGCCTGCTGCCACCCGATGGGCGAGCGGCTCTTGCGCCTGCACCGTGCCCGCAGAGACGGCGGCCAACAAAACGCCCAAAAGACCGTATACAAGGCTGCTCATCGAGCCGGTATCCTAGCTTGGATCGTTCAGGCCCGTTCGAAGCACTTACTTTGGTAGGAGGTCGAAGAAGGCGCTTACATTGGGGGCAGGGTTGAAGTAGACTTCAACTTACTGCACAAGGACGAGGGTTGGATTCCTGAGGGTCGCGCACTTGTCACGACACACGCGGGTGTATCTGTCTATCGGGGTGATCACGGTGGCGGTCTCGCTGATCGCCATGCTGCTCGTGGAGCGCCTGGTCGCGGTGTCGGCCGATCCCGTGCTCGCCCGCCAGATCGGCTGGAACCTGCTGGCCATCGCCGTGTCGTCCGGAGCCCTGTCCGCGGTCCTCGCCTGGTTCCTGGTCTGGCGCATCCACCTCCCTCTCCGGCGGCTGGCGCGCACCATGTCGTCCATGGCCCGGTCCGGGGAGCTGCAGAGCGATTTTCCGGCCTCGGGTGGCGACGTCGAGGTGCAGCTCATCGAGGAGACTTTCCGCCGGCTGGTGGTGTCGCTGGATGAGTCGCAGCGCGCCCGGGAGCGCTCCTACCTCGAGGCGGTCGGAGCCATCGTGACCGCCGCCGATGCCCGCGATCAGGAGACGACCGGCCATTCGTTCCGTGTCGCCCTGTATGCGGTCGAGCTGGCCCGCAGCCTGGGGGTTTCCGGCGACGAGCTGAAGGCCATCGAGTGGGGCGCGCTCCTCCATGACATGGGCAAGATGATCGTGCCTGACGACATCCTGCGCAAAGGGAGCCCGCTCGACGAGGACGAGTGGCTCATCATGAAGCAGCACCCGGGCTGGGGCTACGAGATGCTGGCCGAGGTCAGCTTCATCCAGCCCCAGTCGCTGGACCTCATCTACAGCCACCACGAGCGCTGGGACGGCAACGGCTATCCGCGCGGCCTGGCCCAGAGGGAGATCCCGCTGGGCGCGCGCATCTTCGCCGTGGTGGACACTTACGATGCCATCACTTCCGACCGTCCCTACCGGCGCGCCTGCCCGCATTCCGTGGCAATGGCCGAGCTGCAGCGGGTCTCGGGGCAGCAGCTCGATCCCGCGGCGGTCGCGGCTTTCCGCGAGATCCCCGAGGTCGAGCTTCGGCGGCTGCGCCAGCTCTGCAAGCGGGTCCATCCCGGCCTGCAGCTCCCGGCTGACCTGCTCGACTGGCTGAGCGAGCCGGAGCTGCGCGCGAGCGCCCTCCCGAATTAGACTCGCGGCGTGCCTGAGCGCCGCGTCCTCCACCCCGATCTTTCCCCCGAGGAGCGCCACCGCCTGTTTCAGGAGGGGATCGGCCTTTTCAATCAGGGCGAGCTTTTCCTTGCCCACGAGGCCTGGGAGGAGATCTGGCGCTCCACGACTCCCGAGCCGCGGGAGCTGTTCCAGGGGCTCGTCCAGGTGGCCGCCGGCCTGCACCAGATCCTGGACTTGAAAAGGAAGATCGGTCCACGCAACACCCTCGCCAAGGCGCGCTCCCACCTGGAGCCGTGCGCTCCGGTCCTGTGCGGCCTGGACGTGGCGGGTCTGCTGGAGGCAGTCCGGGAGTGGCAGGAGTGGCTCGAGCAGGAAGGAGAAATGCCGGCGGTCCCGACCATCCGGGTCATTGACGCGGAAGCTGTGCGCTGACCCAATCCCGCATCCTCTTCTCCAGCAGGTCGAGCGGCAGTTGGCCCTGGCCGAGGAGGTGGTCGTGGAAGGCGCGGACGTCGAACCCGGAGCCAAGCTCCTTTTCCGCATAGGCCCGCAGCTCCTTGATCTTCAGCTCGCCGATCTTGTAGACCGGGACCGTCCCGGGGTGGGCGATGATGCGGTCCACCTCGTTAACGATGTCCTGCTCGCTCTTGGCGGTGTTGGCCGTGTAGTAGTCGATCGCCTGTTGGCGGCTCCACCCCATCGTGTGCAGGCCGGTGTCGGCGACCAGGCGGATGGCACGCCAGATCTCATTGCTGAGCCGGCCGAAGCTCGAATAGGGATCCTGGTAGAGGCCGAGCTCGCTGCCCAGGCTTTCCGCGTAGAGCGCCCAACCCTCGGCGTAGGGGGAGTAGACGTCCCACTTGCGCCACTCGGGTAGATCCTCGATTTCCTGGGCGATCGAGTACTGGAGGTGGTGGCCCGGCACGGCCTCGTGGAGGGTGAGGCCTCCATGGTCCACTTGGCGCGGGATTCGAGGCCGTAGGTGTTCACCAGGAACCAGCCCGGAAAGCCGCCGGCGGCCGACCCGTTGTTGTAGTAGCCCGCGGGCGCCGACTTCGCGCCGTCGCCCTCCAGGGCCTTGACGCCGTAGGGGAGCCGCGGCAGCCGGCCGAAGAGCTTGATCAGCGCGGGATCGATGCGCTTCGCAATGTCGCGGTAGCCCGCGACCAGATCCTCGGGCCGGTCGTAGAAGAAGCGCGGATCGGTGCGCAGGAATTCGGAGAACTCCGCGAAGCTCCCGCGGAAGCCGGTCGCGGCGATCAGCGCGTCCATCTCCCCGCGGATGCGCCGGACTTCCGAGAGGCCGAGCTGGTGGATCTGCTCGGGCGTCAGGCTGGTGGTCGTGTTGGTCCGCAGCGCAAAGGCATACCAGGCCTTGCCGTCCGGCAGGTCGCTCATGGCGATCGTCTCCCGGGCCCGCGGGATGTAGGTATTCGCGAGGTAGTCGCGGAGCCTGCGCAGAGCCGGCTCCACCTGCGCAGCGAAGACCCGGCCGGCCTCGGCCCGGAGCCGCGCGTCGGGGGCCTCCCGGAACCGCGCCAGGACGCGGCTCTCAGGCCCGAGGAGGCTCGCGACCCGCTCGGGCACGCCGCGCAGGGTCACCTTGGTCGGCGTGACCCCGGCCTCCAATCCCTTGGCGAGCGAGGCGAGGGTCTGGTCCACCACCCTGGGGAAGCCGCGCATGCGCGTGAGCATGGCCTCGTAGTCCTGAACGGTGCGGGCCGGCATGTAGTCCAGGAGCTGCACCAGCTCTATGTCGATGCCGCCCATGTGGTCGATGAGCAGGTACGACTGCAGCTCGTGGAAGCGCCGCCCTTCGTCCTGCCTCTCCAGGCGCCGGCTGAACAGGTCGTAGTTGACCTGCTCCGCCTCAGTCAGGCGCGAGCGGTCGATGGCGGAGAGGGCCGCCAGCTCCTGGCGGCCGATCTCGTACCCGCGGGCAATGCCCTCGGGCGAGTCGTCGGCCCAGCGGTCGTTCGGATGCCCGATGTAGGTGGCGAACTCCGGGCTCTCGCGCAGGCGGGTTTCCCAATGGAGGTCGAAGAGCCTCTTCAGGCGGACGCTATCAGCCTCAGGGGCCGGAGCCAGGAGGAGAAGGGCGAGGGCAAGGACTTCTTTCACGGGATCCCGTACCTCTTCCGTTTCTCCCACAGCGCCTTGCGGCTGATGCCCAGGAGATCGGCGGCCTGGCCCTGATGGCCGCGGGTGTAGGCGAGGGCGTTGCGGATCATCTCCTTCTCCACTTCCAGGAGAGGCCGCGGCCGGCCTTCGGGAGTTCCCTCGGGCTGTGGCGGATCGATCAGGCCGTCTCCGGCGAGGATCAGCCCCCGCTCCAGCACGTTGCGGAGCTGCCGGAGGTTGCCCGGCCAGGAATGGTCCAGCATCCAGGCGCGGGCGCCCGGGGAGAGCTCGAGGTCCGGGCGGCCGAAGCGGATGGCGAGGTCCGAGAGCAGATGATCGAGGATCGCGGGTAGATCACGGCGCCGGTCCCTCAGGGGGGGGAGGAGGAAGGCGAGCACTTCCAGCCGATAGAAGAGGTCGGGGCGGAAAGTCTCGCGGGCGACCCGCACCGGGAGGTCCTCGGAGCCGATGGCGAGGAAGCGCAAGTCCGCGGTCCGCTCGACATCGCCGAGAGGGGCATACCGGCGCTCGGCGACGAGGCGGAGCAGCTTGGGCTGGGTCGCGAGCGGCAGCTCTTCCACGTGATCGAGGATGAGCGTTCCCCCCTCGGCGCGGCCGGCCCGGCCCTCGTTCGCCTGCTCGGCTCCGGTGAAGGCGCCTGCCCGGTAGCCGAAGAGCTCGCTCTCGAAAAGAGTGCTGGGGATCGCCCCTACGTCCACCTCGACCAGGGGACCGGCGGAGCGCGGGCTGGCACCGTGGATGGCCCGGGCCAGGGTGGAGCGGCCGGTCCCGGCCTCGCCGAGGATCAAAACCGGCGCATCAGTGGCGGCGGCGCGCTCGACTCCCTTAAGGTTTTCCGAGAGGACGGGGAAGTCCCGGGTCAGCCTCGAAAGGGAGAGCGGAGCCGATGTCACCAGATATCACGAACGGAATTCGGCGGTCACGTCAGGAGCATCGCCCCAGAGGCGCTCCAGGGAGTAGAAGCGCCGGGGCTCCTCCTGGAAGATGTGCACCACGAAGTCTCCGTAATCGAGGAGCACCCACTGGCCGCGGTTGAAGCCCTCGACGTGGAGCGGGCGCACTTGCCCTTCCCGCATCCGCTCTTCCACCGCGTCCGCGATCGCCTGTACCTGGCGCTCGCTCGTGCCGCTGCAGATCAGGAAGTAGTCGGTGAAGTCGCTGACCTTCTCCAGGTGGAGCACACGCAGGTCGACCGCCTTGCGGTCCTCCGCAGCAGCCACGGCCTCGCGGACACGCGCTGGAGTGTCGACGATACTGACGATGGTCTGGGTCTGATCGGTGGGTTGGGTAGGTTCAGGTCTCATCTGTATAGGTCGTACTTTTGCACGTATCGTACCACCGACGGAGGCACGGTTCCCGTCGGCGGCTGCTCTCCGCGGGCGAATATCTCCCGCAGGCGGGTGGACGAAACATCGACCGGCGGCTGGCCTACGAAGGCCACCCGGCCGCTACGCGCCAGATCGGCCAGATCGGGTGACAGAGACGCCTCCTCCAGTGTCCAACCTGGCCGGGTGAGGACGACCAGGCGCGCCGCGTCCACGATCTCACGCCAGCGCACCCAGTGGTCGAGGTCGGCATAGGAATCGCCGCCGATCAGCAGGTGGAGGTCGACCTCCGGCATCGCTCCCCGGAAGTGCTCCAGGGTCTCGATCGTGTAGGCGGGACGCCCCATCGTCAGCTCGAAAGTGGAGGCGTAAAGCCCCTCTTCTTCCAGAAGGGCCATCTCGACCATGGCATAGCGGGCATGGGCCGGCGCCAGGATTCTCCCCGGCTTGTGGGGCGGCACGGCCGTGGGCAGGTAGATCACCCGCTCGAGCCCGAGCGCCTTTCTGGCAGCCTGGACGGGCTCGATGTGCCCGCGATGGATCGGATCGAAGCTGCCCCCGAACAGACCAAGTTTCATGGCTGACGCAGCCGCCGGGCGAGCTCCGCGATCAGGGCATGGATCCCCTCGTTGGTCGCGGAGCTGATCTCCATGTGGAAGAGCCCGCGCTCCTTCGCCGCCAGGCGCAGCTCCTCCCGCCGCTCGGGCAGCGCGGAGTCGAGCTTGCTCCCGACGATCAGCCGCGGGCGCTCCATCAGCTCTTCCTTGAAGGCGGCCAGCTCGCGCTCCACGGTGACGAGGTCCGCCGCAGCACCCCCGGCATCCCCTTCCGGGTTCGAGAGGTCCACCATGTGGAGCAGCACCCGGCAGCGCTCGATGTGGCGGAGGAACTGGATGCCCAAGCCGGCCCCCTCGGCCGCGCCCGCGATGAGCCCGGGCAGGTCGGCGATGACGAAGGGCTCTTCCAGCGGGCCTTCCGCTACCACTCCGAGCTGCGGAATCAGGGTGGTGAAGGGATAGTCCGCGATCTTGGGCTTTGCCGCCGAGACGACGCTGATCAGGGTCGACTTGCCGGCATTCGGCAGGCCGACGACGCCCACGTCTGCCAGAAGCTTGAGCTCCAGGCGCAGGCGCCGCTCTTCGCCTTCGCCGCCGGGATCGGCATTGCGCGGGGCCTGGTTCGTGGCGGTAGCGAAGCGGGCGTTGCCCTTGCCTCCCCGGCCGCCTGAGGAGACGAGCAGGCGCTCGCCGTCGGCGACCACCTCACCCAGCACCTCGCCGCTGTCGTCGTCATAGACCACGGTGCCCAGGGGCACCACGATGTCCAGGTCGCCGGCGCTCTTGCCGCTCCTGTTCGAGCCCTCGCCATGGCGGCCGCGGTCGGCCGCATAGAGCGACTGGAAGCGCAGGTGGTAGAGCGTGTTCTTGCGGGCTTCGCCGAGCAGGTAGACCGCTCCCCCGTCGCCGCCGTCGCCGCCGGACGGACCGCCCCGCGGCACGAACTTCTCGCGGCGGAACGCCACACACCCGTTCCCACCACGCCCTCCGCGGACGTGGATGATGGCTTCGTCGATGAAAATCATTCAGGGTGCGCAAGGAGCCGGGAGAGCCCGGCTCCCTAAGGAAATTACGAGGCGGCGGTCTCGCTGGCCGTGTCTTCCTGGGTCGCCGGGGCAGCGGTCAGGATGTGCACGAACTTCCCGCGGCGCCCCCGGTCCTGGAACTTCACGACGCCGTCCTGCTTGGCGAAGAGGGTGTCGTCCTTGCCGCGGCCGACGTTCTGGCCGGGCTGGAAGACGGTGCCGCGCTGGCGCACGATGATCGTGCCGCCCGTGACGTTCTGGCCGCCGAAGGCCTTGACTCCGAGGTGCTGCGCGTTCGAGTCGCGGCCGTTGCGGCTGGAGCCTTGTCCCTTTTTATGTGCCATGGCTTGGTCTCAACTCCTTGAAGGGCCGCCTTACGGCAGCTCGATGCCTTCGATACGGACCCGCATGAGGTCCTGGCGGTGGCCGCGGCTCTTGCGGTAGGTCGACCGCTTCTTCTTCTTGAAGACCCGGATCTTGGGTCCCCGAACCTCGCCGACCAGCGAGGCCTTGACCAGGGCGCCCTGGATCATGGGGCTGCCGAACTGCGCGCCGTTGTCGCCGGTCGCCATCAGCACCCGGTCGAAGCGGACCTCGGTGTTCGCGGCGTCGCCAGAGCCCGCCGTGCGCTCGATATCGATCACGTCGCCGGGCTCGACGCGGTACTGTTTTCCACCGGTTTCGATCACTGCGTACATAGAGATTGCCCTCAGAGTCGTCCCACTTGGACGCGTGGACGGCGGAAAGTAACACAAGCGGCCCATCCCGTCAATCCACCGGCCCGCGCCGGGCACGCTTCCTGCTGATATCCTTCTCCCGCATGCTGAAGCTCTTCGCCCTCGCGACCCGCGCACTCCTCCGTCTGACCGGCGCCCGCCGTCAGGTGCTGGAGGACGGCCCGGTCTCCCTCGTCTACTACAGCATGGGACCGGCCGACGGCGAGCCCTGGGTGCTGCTTCACGGCCTCGGCGCGGTTGCCGCCACCTGGGCGCCGGTCATGCGCGCCCTGGGCCGCGGATGCCGGGTGATCGTACCGGAGCTGTCCGCCCTGGGCGGCACCCGGGCCCCGCGCGCCGGCCTGGGGGTGATGCGCGGCGCCTGGACCATTGCCCGGCTGATCGAGAAGGAGCTCGGCGGCCGCCCCGTCACCCTGGCCGGCATCAGCCTGGGCGGCTGGACCGCGGTCCGCCTGGCCCTCCGCCGTCCCGACCTCGTCTCCCGCCTGGTGCTCATCGATGCCGGCGGCTACCGCGAGCAGGATTGGGACAAGATCCAGGCGCTGGTCCGCGTGGAGAACCTGGAGGGCATCGACCGCCTCTACGGCGCGCTCTTCGGCGAGGTCCCCTGGGTCCTGAGGGTCTCGCGCAAGGGCTTCCTCCGGACCTACACCTCGCCTTCCGTGACGGACGTCCTGGACGATTTGGCGGAGGTCGACACCTTCCACGACGAGGAGCTGGCCCGCCTGCGGGTGCCCACGGCCCTGATCTGGGGTGAGCGGGACGGCCTCTTCAGCGTGGAGGTGGCCCGGGCCATGGCCGCGGCCCTGCCCAACGTCCACCTCGAGGTCATCCCCGGCTGTGGCCATGCGGTCCACATCGAGTGCCCGGACCGCCTCAACCAGGCCATCCAGCGTTTCCGCCGGGCCACCTCGGTGCAGCCTGTCGCCCTGCGCGCCGAAACGGCCTAGAATTCAGGCATGTCCAATCCCGAGTACCTGATCTGCCTCGAATGCGAGACCCCCTGCTACGTGTTCGAGTGGCACGACGGAGAGATCAAGGAGATCATGTGCCTGGCCTGCGGCAACGACGAGCCCGACCAGTTCGCGGTGCCTGAAGACTACGACGCGATGTAAGGGCGCCCCTTGTGGGCGCCTGCCGCCCGACCTCCAGACCGTTTCGCTCACCCTCCAGCGCGAGCCCGCGAAGCTCCAGCGGCATCCGCGGAAGCTCCAGCGCGCGCGACCGGCGCTCCAGCGCAGCCGCCGTAGGGCTGGCGGTTGCCGCACACGGTCCAGCAGGTGCCGCCGGGAGGCTGGCGGCTGCCGCCGGACCCCCAGCGGCTGCGCTGGAGCGCCGGTCGCGCTGGCCGAAGCTCGGGCGTCACGCGCTGGAGCCTCGGCGGAACGCGACGAGGGTCGAGCGGGACGCTCTGAAGCTCGGGCGGAACGCGCTGGAGCTCGGCTGGCAACGCCGGAGGTCGGACAGGCAGCGCCGGAGGCTCAGCGCCAACCGGCGGAGGGTGAGCGAAACGGTCTGGAGGCTGCGCGGGAGAGGGAGCCGCTCCGGAAGGGCGGCCACAAGGGCCGCCCCTACTCGTCTCCGAAGGCGATCCCCAGGGCGCGGGCGGTCTTCAGGAGCGGACCGGCGGGATCGACGACCTTGGCTTCCCGGACCGCCTCGTCCAGGTCCACGTCCTCGATGCGGCCGTCGGCGAGCCGGATCATCCGGTTGAATCGCCCCTCCATCGCGACATGGACGGCGGCCTCTCCGAACCGGGTGGCGAGGATGCGGTCGAACGCGACCGGGCTTCCTCCGCGCTGGAGATGCCCGAGCACCGTAACCCGCACGTCGCAGTGGGTCAGGGCCTCCAACTCCCGGGCCAGGCGCTCGCCCGCACCGCCGAGCCGCTTCACCCCCGTGGTCAGGTCCACTGCCACCACCGCCATCTCGCCCCCGCGCGGCATCACCCCCTCCGCGACCACCAACAACGAGGACGCCCTCCCCCGTTCCTGGCAGCGCACCACCGTCGCGGCCACGGAATGCGGGTCGTAGGGGATCTCGGGGATCAGGATCACGTCCGCCGCTCCGGCGATGCCCGCATGCAGGGCGATCCAGCCCGCGTGCCGGCCCATGACCTCCAGGATCATCACCCGATGGTGGCTCTCGGCCGTATCCCGTAGACGGTCGAGCGCCTCGGTCGCGGTGTCGATGGCCGTCCAGAAGCCAAAGGTGTAGTCGGTCGAGGCGAGGTCGTTGTCGATGGTCTTGGGCACGCCGATGACGTTGAGCCCCTGGCGGCCCAGATCGGCGGCGATGCGCAGGGTGCCGTCGCCGCCGATGATGATCAGGGCGTCGAACCCGGCCTTGCGCGCGTTCTCCAAGCACTCGGCCGAGCGGTCGACAGGGCCGTCTTCCCCCGGGCAGCGGAAGGGGTTGTCCCGGTTCGTGGTCCCGAGCACGGTGCCTCCCATCCGGATCAGCTCGCGGACGTCAGGCCCGCCCACGTGGCGGAACCGGCCTTCGAGCAGTCCCTTGAATCCGTCCAGGATGCCGATGACCTCGGCACCGTAAGACCTTTCAGCCGTGCGCACGACCGCCCGAAGCACGGCATTGAGCCCCGGCGCGTCGCCTCCTCCGGTCAAAACTCCGATCCTCTTCATGGGCCGGATTCTATCCCACGCCTGACATCTAAGTGGCCAAGACTAAACATTCATCGATCTAATACGATTGAAGTCAACTTTCTTCACTCAGGGCGTTGACAAGACCTTAGCTGTTTGGCATCATATCCCTCGAAAGCAGCCCGCCGGAGAGCCGGCGGCCCTATATAGAAGGAGGAACCAAGCCATGAACAACGTCACCCGCTGGAACCCCACCACCGCCTACCTGACCAACCGCGAGCCGTTCTTCCGCCTGTTCGACTCGTTCTTCAACAGCGACGCCCAGGGCGAGGAGACCCGCGCGTGGGTGCCCCCGGTCGACATCCAGGAGAATGGCGATGCCTATCTCTTCCATGCCGAGCTGCCGGGCATGAGCAAGGACGACATCCACATCACGCTGGAGAACAGCGTGCTGCGGGTAAGCGGCGAGCGGAAGTTCGAGAAGGATGCGAAGAAGGAGAACTACCACCGGGTCGAGCGCACCTACGGCACCTTCACCCGGACGTTCACCCTGCCGACCCCGGTGGACCCGGAGAAGGTCCAGGCCGCCTTTGAGAACGGCATCCTCACCATCACCGTCCCCAAGGCCGAGCAGGCCAAGCCCCGCCGGATTACGATCAGTTGAGCAGAGGGGGCGTGATAAATCCCGCCCCTACAAGCGAGATCGACAGACTTGCTTGTAGGGGCGACATTCATGGCGCCCGGGCGGGGGCTTTTTTTATGCGGGAGTTTCGACCGCCGTCCGGGGCGAAGGCTCGGGCGTGGCCACCATGGGCAACTCCACCGTGACCACCGTACCCTCCCCCACGGCGCTTTCCAGCTTGACGCGTCCGCCATGGGCGCGCGCGATCCGTTCCACGATGGCGAGGCCCAGCCCCGTGCCGCCCTTGCGGGTGGAGTAGAAGAGCTCGAACACGCGCTCCCGCTCCTCGGGCGGAATGCCCACGCCGTTGTCGCGGACCTCCAGGGCCACGGACGGACCGTGGCGCGATACCGAGAGATCCAGCACCGGCCTCCGACCCGCCTCCTCCGCCGCGTCCATCGCGTTGCGGGCCAGGTTGAGCAGGAGCTGGCCGAGCTGCTCGGGATCGATCCGCACACGCGCGCCGCCGCTGCGGTCCTCGACCTCCACCCGTGCTCCCCGCTTCTGGACCTCGCCCGCGAGCAGGTCGCGCACCCGCTCGAGCGGCCGGACGGCCACCATCTCCACCATCTCCAGCGGCCGGGGCTTGGCGTAAGCCAGGAAGTCGCTCACCAACCTCTCCAGCCGGCTGATCTCCGAGCGGGTGATCGCCAGCAGCCGCTTGCCAGTCGGCGCGGAGCCCCCCTCCTGGATCTCCTCCTCCAGCATCTGCATGTTGAGGTTGAGCGAGTTGAGCGGGTTGCGGATCTCGTGCGCCAGCCCCGAGGCCAGGGTGCCGATGTAGGCCATGCGCTCGGCTTCCAACGCCTGCAGCTCCAAGCGCCGTGAGCGCTGCACGAGCAACCAGACCGCGCCGTACGCCGTCAGGAGGAGGACGATCGAGAAGACGCCGATCCACGCGGCCTGGCGGACCAGGTCCTGCCGCAGCACCTCGATGCGCTGCGACAGCTCCACCGGGCTGATGCCGATCTGGAGCGTGCCGAACTGGCCGATGGGCACCTGGATGTCCGGCACCTGGTAGACGGTCGCGAAATCCTTCTCCTTGACCTCGACCGGGACGTCGATCTCCCCGAGCTGCAGCTCCGGCGAGCCGGCCGGCGGCGTCTGGGGGCCTCCCACCCCGTCCGACACGATCGGCGGCGTGAGCTTGCTGTGCATCTCGAAGACGAGCATGCCGTCCTTGTCCAGGATCTTGACGTCGCGCACGATCTCCCGCTCGCGCAGGTTGGAATCGATGTAGGACTGGGTCTCGCGCTCCACGGCCATGGCGGTATAGAGGTCGCGGCCCTGCTCCTCGGTGCGGCGGGCGAGCTGCTTCGCCAGCGTCTCGGCCTCCGCCCGGGTCTCCAGCAGGACGCGCTCGATCTCACGCTGCGACAGCGAGCGGAAGATCAACCACCCGAACAGGGCGATGTCGAAGAGGACGAACAGCCCGAAGACCAGGGAGGCGATGAAGAGCCGGCGCGGCAGCGCGTTGGAGACCCGTTCCATGCCCCTTAAGGATACACCTCGCGTTTGACCCCGTCCGGGAGTCGCAGTACGATGGCCGCGCCTTCCCAGGAGGCCCCAAAAACATGCGACCCCGATCGGCTCGACCGCTCTTCGCCGTTCTCTTGGTCCTTCTCCTCGTCGCCGGCTGCAACGGCCAAGGTAAAGAAGAGGCCGATACCACCCCGGCCCCCGCGGCAGCCGCTGGCCAGAACCCGGGGCAACCGCGGCGCGGCGGCACCGTCGTCATCGGCTGGACCGCCGCGGCCACCGGCGTCAACGAGCTGATCACCCAGGGCACGGCGATCACCACCGAGTTGAACCGCCAGCTCTTCCTCCAGCTCCTGGAGGAGCAGCCCGACTTCGAGGAGCACCCGCCGACGTTCAAGCCCGCCCTCGCCCGCTCCTACGAGTGGTCGCCGGACCACAAGACGCTCACCTTCCACCTGCGCGAGGACGTGGTCTGGAGCGACGGCGTGCCGGTCACCGCCGACGACGTGCGCTTCACCTGGCAGGCGCACGTCCACCCCGACGTCGGCTGGGACTCGGCCGTGATGAAGGAGAGCATCACCGACGTCGAGGCCGTGGACCCGAAGACGGTGCGGTTCCACTTCTCCAAGGCCTATGCGAAGCAGATCCAGGACGTGAACGAAGGGGGCATCCTCCCCAAGCACGTCTGGGGGAAGCTGCCGTTCTCCAAGTGGCGCGACAGCGCAGACTGGTTCCGCGAGCACCTGGTGGTCAGCGGCCCCTTCACCATCGCCACCTGGGACCCGCAGCAGCAGGTCGTGCTGGCGCGCAACCCGCGCTACTACGAGAAGGGCCGCCCCTACCTGGACAAGGCGGTCCTGCGCAACATCCCCGACGCGGCGAGCATGATGACCCAGTTCCTGAGCGGCGAGGTCGACTTCGTGCCGCAGGTCCAGCCATCGGACATGGAGCGCATCCAGTCCGACCCCAGGCTGGCGCTGATCCGCTACTGGTTCCGGACCTATGTCTACGTCGCCTGGAACCACCGCAACCCGCTGTTCGCCGAGGCCGACATGCGCCGCGCCCTGACTCTGGCCATCGACCGCCAGACGATCGTGGACACCATGTGGCCCGCCGGCACCGGCAGGGTTGCGGTCTCCCCCATCGTGCAGAGCGTCTGGGCCTTTGACCGCAGCCTCGGCCCCCTGCCCTACGACCCGCGGGAGTCGCGCCGTATCCTCGAGTCCAAAGGGTGGAAGGACTCGAACGGCGACGGCGTGCTCGACAAGGGTGGCAAGCCGCTCTCTTTCGTGCTCCTGAGCAACGCCGGCAACCAGCAGCGCAACGACGCCGCGGTCATGATCCAGCAGCAGCTCAAGCAGGTCGGCATCCAGGCCGAGCCGCGGGTCGTGGAGTTCAACAGCCTGGTCCACGACGCCACGTCCGGCAACTTCGACGCCCTGGTGTTCGGCATGCAGATGGACACCAGCCTCGACCTGACGTCGCTGTTCGGCAGCAACCAGGTGGAGGAAGGGAACTTCAGCGCCTACAAGAACCCCGAGTTCGACCGCCTGATGGCCGAGGCCATGTCGCAGCCGGAGATCCGCGACGCCAAGCCGATCCTCGACCGCATCCAGCAGATGCTCCACCGCGACCAGCCGGTGACGTTCCTCTGGGAATCGCAGCGGTTGAGCGCGATCAACCGCCGGGTGCACGGTGCGCGGCCGAACGTCCTCTTCTCGCTGTTCAACCTGGAGGACTGGTGGGTCGAGGATAGGTGATCCGCTTCATCCTGCGGCGGCTGGCCGCCTCGCTCCTCCTCCTCTACCTCGTCCTTACCGCGACTTTCTTCCTGGTCCATCTGGCGCCGGGCTCGCCGTCCATGCTGCTGACGGGGGAGCAGCGGCTCCCAGTCGAGCAGCAGGAGAACCTGAAGCGGATCTACGGGCTCGACCGCCCGCTGCCGGTGCAGTACGCCCGCTGGCTTGGCGCGACGGCGCGCGGCGATTGGGGGACCTCCTTCACCTACCAGCGGCCGGTGACCTCGGTCGTGCTCGGCGCGGTACCGGCCACCCTGCTCCTGGCCTTTGCGGGCCTGCTGGTGGAGCAGGCGGTCGGGCTGGCCTTCGGCATCATGGCGGCCCGGAGGCCCGGCTCGGCCGCGGACCACCTGATCCGCGTCATCTCCCTCCTGCTCTTCTCGCAGCCCGCCTTCTGGCTCGCCCTGATGGTGATCCTCCTCTTCTCCCTGGTCTGGCCGATCCTTCCCGCCAGCCACATGTACTCCGTGGGGGCCGAGGACCTGGGGCGCGGCGCCCGCTTCCTGGACCTCCTGCGCCACCTGGTCCTTCCCGCCCTGGTGCTCGGCCTGACCCAGTCTGGCTCGGTGATCCGCTACGTCCGGGCCAGCGTGCTCGACGTCCTCGGCCAGGAATACATCCGGGCCGCCCGCGCCAAGGGGATCTCCGAGCGGCGGGTGGTCTGGGTCCATGCCCTGCGCAATGCCCTCCCGCCGCTGATCCAGGTGATGGCGCTCTCGCTGGGGTCCATGCTGAGCGGCATCCTGATCGCCGAGGTCGTCTTCTCCTGGCCGGGGATCGGGCAGCTCACCTTCGAGGCGATCCTGAGCCGCGATTACCCGATGATCCTCGCCACCACGGCCTTCGGCGCGGTCATGGTCCTGCTGACGAACCTGATTGCCGACGTGCTCCACGCCCTGGCCGATCCGAGGGTCCGCCATGCGTAGGCTGCCCGGGAACCTGCGCTGGGGGATCGGGATCGTCGCCCTCCTGGGGCTCACCGCGCTCGCGGCACCGCTGCTCGCCCCCTACGACCCGGCCGAGCAGCTCGACCCGGTGGCTGCCCGCTACCGCCCGCCCGGGACCGTCCTCCAGGCCGTGCACCTCGCGGACGGCGGCTGGCGCTTGGCCGACCGTGTCGAGCGCGTCCCGAACGGCTTGGGCGGAAATGGCTTGGCGGTCGAGCGCCTCGGGCGACGGGAGATCCTGCCGGAGCCGGAGGTCGTGAACCTCGAAGCCGGCGGGGCCGGGGGGGTTGCCGACCGCCGCGTCTTCCTCCTGGGTTCGGACCGCTTCGGGCGCGACATCTGGTCCCGGATGGTCCATGGCGCGCGGGTGTCCCTCGCGGTGGGCCTGCTCGCGGTGGCCCTCGCCCTGACCCTGGGCGTGACGGTCGGCTCGGCCGCGGCCCTGGGGGGGCCGGTCGTGGACTCGCTGCTCATGCGCATGGTCGACGCCCTGCTCTCCTTCCCCTGGATCTTCCTGATGATCCTGCTGTCCGCGCTGTTCCGGCCGGGCACGGCGGCCATGGTCCTCGTCCTGGGCTCATTCTCCTGGATGGGGATCAGCCGGATCACGCGCGCCGAGCTCCTGGGGCTCAACAGCCGCGAGTTCGTGACGGCGGCCCGGTCCATAGGGCAGACGCCGATGAAGGTCCTCCTCCGCCACCTCCTCCCCAACGCGCTCACGCCGATCCTGGTGCGGGCCACCCTGATGGTCGGCATCCTGATCCTGCTCGAGTCCTCGCTCTCCTTCCTGGGCCTGGGGATCCAGCCGCCCACGCCGACCTGGGGGAACATGGTCGCGGAGGGGCGCGACGCGCTCAACCAGGCCTGGTGGATCGCCACCTTCCCGGGCGCCGCCCTGGCCTTGACCGTGATCGGCTTCAACCTGCTGGCGGACGGCCTGCGCGACTTCCTCGATCCACGGCTCGGCTCGAAAGACCCTGCTATGCTCCCGCCCCTGTGAGCGCCCCCGCTGGCCGCCGGGCTTCCCTGACCGTCTTCACAACCATCCTCCTGGACCTGATCGGGTTCGGGATGCTCCTTCCCCTGCTGCCGTTCTACGCCCAGAAGCTGCACGCCTCGCCCGCCGAGGTCGGCCTGCTCTTCTCCTCGTACAGCCTGGCCCAGCTCCTGTTCTCGCCGCTCCTCGGCTGGCTCTCGGACCGCGTGGGCCGGCGGCCGGTGATGCTGGCCTCGATCTTCGGCAGCGCCGCCGCGCACCTGATGTTCGCGCTGGCCGACTCGTTCGCCCTTCTGGTGCTGGCGCGCTCGCTGGCCGGGGTGGCCGCCTCCAACTACAGCATCGCCCAGGCCTACATGGCCGACGTCTCGACGGCCGAGAGCCGGTCGAAGGCCATGGGCCTGGTGGGGGCGGCCTTCGGCATCGGCTTCGTGCTCGGCCCGGCGCTGGGCAGCGTCCTCTCCCTGACGCCGTACGGTCCCCAGGCCGTGCCGCTGACCGCCGCGGCCCTGTCCGGCATCAACTTCCTGTTCGCCCTCCTCTGGCTGCCGGAATCGCTCCCGCGGGAGGTCCGCGAGCGCCGCCAGGCTCAACCCTGGATCGATCTCCCCGGCTTTGGCCGCACGTGGCGCAACGCGCCGCTGCGCGGGATGATGGTCCTGTTCTTCCTGGTGATGTTCTGCTTCTCGCTATTCGAGGCCACGCTCGCCCTCTACTGCCAGCACCAGCTCCAATTCGACGAGCACCGGACGTCGCTCCTCTTCGTCTTCGTGGGCGTGGTGCTGGTCGTGGTGCAGGGGGGATTGCTGGGCCGGCTGATCCGGCGTTTCGGCGAGCGGCGGCTGATCCTCGGCGGTATCGCCTTGATGGCGGTGGGCCTGGCGGCCCTGCCGGCCTATCCGAGCCTCGGCCTGCTGCTGGCGAGCCTGCTACTGCTCGCCGTGGGCTCGGGCGTGCACAATCCTTCGACGCTCGGCCTGTTGAGCCAGATCACGGACCCCGAGTCCCAGGGGAGCACCATCGGCCTGTCGCGCTCGTTCGGAGCGCTCGCTCGGACGCTCGGCCCGGTCACCGGTACCTGGATCTTCGCCGTGGCCGGCCCTGCCTGGCCGTTCTGGACGGCCGGCGCGCTCATGCTCGTCGCCCTGGTCGTCGCCCGGGGTGTTTTGAGCCGGGTAACCACCCTTCACTAACCGTGCTGACACGCGACTTCGATTACGAGCTGCCCGAGGAGCGCATCGCCCAGGAGCCCGCGCCGCGCGGCGAGAGCCGCCTGCTGGTGCTCGACGCCGAGGGACGGCAACGGCACCGCCAGGTCCGCGACCTCCCCACGCTGCTCCGCCCCGGTGATCTGCTCGTCCTCAACGACACGCGGGTGATCCCTGCCCGTCTCTATGGCCACCGCGGGGAAGGGAAGATGGAGATCCTTCTGGTCGAGAAGCTCGAAGATCGGGAATGGGAAGCCCTGGTCCGCCCCGGCCGCCGAGCCCGTCCCGGAACTGTGATCGTCTTCGAAGGTCTCTCGGCCGAAGTCATCGATAAGCGGGAGGACCGCTACCGTCTGCGCTTCTCCGAGCCCGTGGAGCCGCACCTGGACCGCCTCGGTCACATCCCCCTTCCGCCCTACATTCACCGTCCGGACGAGGCTTCAGACCGCGACCGCTACCAGACCGTGTTCGCCCGCACCCCCGGAGCCATCGCCGCTCCCACGGCCGGCCTGCACTTCTCGGAAAAGCTCCTGGAGGAGATCGCCGCCGCCGGGATCGGCATCGCCCGGGTGACCCTCCACGTGGGGATCGGCACGTTCAAGCCGGTCTCAGCCGAGCGGGTGGAAGACCACCAAATGGACCGCGAGCGCTACGAGGTCGGAGAGGAGACGGCGGAGGCGATCCGCCGCACCCGGGAGAGCGGCGGCCGGATCGTGGCGGTGGGGACGACCGTGGTGAGAACGCTGGAATCTTCCGCGGGGATGGCCGGAAGCGGCGCGACCGAGCTCTTCATCACACCCGGCTTCCGCTTCCGGGTCGTGGACGTCCTCCTGACCAACTTCCACCTTCCCCGCTCGACGCT
The DNA here is from genome assembly GCA_963741305.1 of uncultured Holophagales bacterium. Classification (GTDB taxonomy): domain Bacteria; phylum Acidobacteriota; class Thermoanaerobaculia; order Multivoradales; family UBA5704; genus DATMER01. Next base: position 4,965,743 of record CAVUHL010000003.1, read on the forward strand.
GCTGATGCTGGTCTCGGCCTTGGCCGGCCGCGAGCGGGTCCTGGCTGCCTACGAAGAGGCGATCCGCGAAGGCTACCGCTTCTACTCCTACGGAGACGCCATGCTCGTCACTTCGAAGGCTTGACGTCCAGGGTAGACATACCCATCCCGTCCGGCTCCTTGCCGGCGGTGAGGAATCCCACCCGCTTGCCCTGGGCGAGATCGACGATGGAGATCTGGTCGGCATTGGCATGGGCGATGTAGGCCCGCTTGCCGTCCGGCGCGATCTCGATCCCGATGGGGGCCGAGCTCTCGCCGAACTGGAGAAGACGGCCGGACTTGTCGGCCACGGTCGTGGCCTCCAGCTTCACCCGCGTCTCCAGCGCCGGGCCCGCGGTGGAAAACACCGCCAGGTCGCCGGACTCCGCAAGGCTGACCAGGACCCGCTTGCCATCCGGAGTCGCCTCGGCGCGGATCGGGAAGGCGGCAGCCTCGAGGGTTTTTACGATCTTGAGGCTGGAGGCATCCACGACAGCAACGGTGTCGGCCTCGCGGTTGGTCACCCAGACCTGCCGGCCGTCGGGAGTGACCGCGATCCCCTCGGCACCGGCGCCGGTCTGGACGTCCGCGATCTTCTTCCCTGCTTTCAAGTCGAAGGCCGTGATGGAGCCCGACCGGATGTTCGCCACGAAAGCGCGCGAGCCGTCCGGAGTCACAGCCACCATGTGAGAGAGCTCCTGCCCGGTAGGCAGCGCCCGGACGACCTTGCCCGCCTTGACGTCCACTTCCAGGAGGGCCTTGCTCGCCTCCGAGGTGATCAGGGCCCGATCGTTGCTGACGAAGGCCATGCCATGCGGCCGGCGGTATTCGCCGAGGTCGATCGTCTTCACGACCTTCGCGCTTGGGATGTCGATCAGCGTGAGCGACGAACCCGGCTGCGCGCCCGTGCCGTAATTTGCGATGAGGGCAAGCCGTCCATCCGGAGAGACCGCGACCTCGTGCGGCCCGGTGCCCACGGGCAGCGTAGCGGCCACCTTGCCCGAATCGAGGTCGATCAGGGAGACCGTGGCCTCCGCCTTGTTCGCCACGATCAGGGTGGCGGCGTGGACGTGGCCAACGACGAAAAGCATCCCAAGGGCCAGGGTGAGAGCGATGTGGTTCGTCATCCTGAAGACTCTAGCATTGCGGGAAAAAACGGAGGGGGCGTGTGGCAGCACGCCCCCTCCTGACTACAGACTACCGACGGACTACTTCGCCGTATCAGGAGCAACCGTTTCCGGAAGCGGCGGCGGGGGCTCAGTCGGCTCCTGCCGGGACTTGTAACGGATCGGCCGGAGACCGAACTCGACCAGCTTCTCACTGCCCAGGCCATAGTGCTGCCGCACTCCGGTCTGGATGTAGTCGAGCAGCGTCTGCCCCTCGCGCATCAGCCCCTGCATCTCCACGCTGATGGCCTGCTTGCGGGCGGTGAGCATGGCCTGCTCCGCGCTCAAGCTCCTCATTCTCACGGCCTTCGACCCCAGCTCCCCGTTGTGGTCCAACAGGTGGCTGAGATCGTCGGGGTTCGCGTTCACCGACGTGTTCACCTTCTCCCAGCCGTTTACTTTGTTCATGTACAGCGGTACGTGTGCCATCTTGTTCTCCGTCCTCTTTCTTGAGGATTTCGAGGTGCCGTAATTGGCCTCCATCGACTGTTGGTATCTAATGGACCAGAATTCCGGTTGTCAAGAGGAAAATTTTCGGTGAGGAGACCAGGGTGGATTCCAGGAGAACCTCGGAATGGGCTTGGAAGCCCCTCGCACGGTCGCGCCCGGGCGGGGAACCCGGGCGGCGACCTGTTGGCGCTAGACCGGCGGGAGGAAGAAGCCCTCAACGACGAGCGTCAGGGTAATCGCCGTCGTCGAGCGCACGGAAAAGTCATTGAGGCACTCCGCGAGAGGGGCGCAGACCCGCACATCGGCGAAGGAGCTACTGGTTCCAGAGTTGTAACTCATCGCGTTGGCTGAGGGTTGACTGCCCTCATACTCCCAAATCTTGAGGGTTCCCGTACCGGCCGCGGTGACGTGGACGGCGAATTCGACCGCCGTCGCCTCATCCGTAACGTTGCATAGTCCTCGAACGTCGAGGTGGGTGGTCGTATTCGCGGCTATATTCCCGCTGAAGGCCTGACAGGGGGCGAGGCCGACATGAAGGGACGGCTCGGCGTTTGACTGAGCGCCCACAACGGCCGGCAGGAGGAAGATCAGGCAGATGGCCAGCAGGATCGAGGGGGTCTTCATGGGTTTTGCTCCTCTTTACAGATCGAGAGACCGCGGAATACGGTCTTAAAGAATATAGGCATAACCGCATGAACAGTAAAGAGCCCCGCGTGGTGTTGGATTTTCAGGAGATCGACCAGACGCAAGTCGCGATTGTTGGCGGCAAGGGCGCGCACCTGGGGGAGCTTTCGCGGATCGAAGGCATCCGCGTGCCGGCTGGCTTTTGCGTGACGACGGACGCCTTCCAACGGATTATGGCGGAAGCACCATCGATCGACGATCCGCTCGATCGGCTGTCGTGCCTGAAGCCGGACGACCGCGAGGCGATCCGCGCGCAGAGCGCGGAGATCCGCCGGATCCTCGAAGGGATCGCCATCCCCGGCGATCTGGCGGCGGCCATCACCGAGGCGCTCGCCGGGCTCGGGGAGCAAGCCGCCTACGCCGTCCGGTCCAGTGCGACGGCGGAGGACTTGCCGACGGCCTCCTTCGCGGGCCAGCAGGACACGTACCTGAACGTCGTAGGGCCGGCGGCGATCCTCCAGCACATCAGCCGGTGCTGGGCCTCGCTCTTCACCGAGCGGGCCGTGACCTACCGCCTGCGCAACGGCTTCGACCACCGGAAGGTCCAGATGGCCGTGGTCGTGCAGCTGATGGTTTTCCCGCAGGCGGCCGGCATCCTTTTCACGGCCGACCCCGTCACGGGCAACCGGAACGTCGCGTCCGTGGAGGCTATCCTCGGCCTCGGCGAGGCGCTGGTCTCCGGCCTGGTGAACCCGGACGTCTACAAGGTGCGGGACGGCGAGGTCGTCGCCAATACGAAACGCCAGGAGCAGCCAGTGCTGACGGATGCGCAGGCCGTGCGGCTCGCGCAGCTGGGCCGGCGGATCGAAGCGCACTTCGGCCGCCCCCAGGACATCGAATGGTGCCTGGCCGACGACGACTTCCACATCGTCCAGAGCCGGCCGATCACCACGCTGTTCCCCATCCCGGCACCAGCCGACGGGGAGAACCGCGTCTACGTCTCAGTCGGCCATCAGCAGATGATGACCGACCCCATGAAGCCTCTGGGACTCTCGTACTGGCAGATGACGACCCGGGCGCCGATGGCCGAGGCAGGCGGCCGGCTGTTCGTCGACGTCACGAAGGGGCTCGCTTCAGCGGCGAGTCGCGACAGCCTGGTGAACGCGCTGAGAAAGTCCGATCCGCTGATCGGAGACGCGCTCCAGACCGTTCTCGACCGTGGCGACTTCATTCCGTCGCTTCCAGACGCAGCACCCGGCTGGTCGGTTCCCGGGAGCGGGCACGCTCCGCTCGAGACCGATCCGGCCATCCCCGCCGAGCTGATCGCGCGCAGTAAGGCTTCGATCGCTGCGTTGAAGCGCGACATTCAGGGGAAGTCCGGGTCGGCGCTGCTCGACTTCATCCGGACGGACATCCAGGAGCTGAAGCAGTTCCAGTTCGATCCGCTGAGCATGCGGGTGATCCTCGCGGGGATGGAGGCCGCCTGGTGGCTCAACGACAAGCTGGAGGAGTGGCTGGGCGAGAAGAACGCCGCCGACACGCTCTCGCAGTCCGTGCCCAACAACGTCACGTCGGAGATGGGCCTCACGCTCCTCGACGTCGCCGACGTGATCCGCCCGCATCCGGAGGTGGTGGCATTTCTCCAGCACGTGGAAGACGAGGGATTTCTGAACGAGTTGCCCAAGCTCGCGGGCGGGAGCGAAGCGCGAGACGCCATCCGCGCCTGGCTCGACAAGTACGGCATGCGCGGCGCCGGCGAGATCGACATCACGCGGCCGCGGTGGAGCGAGCGCCCCTCTACGCTCGTGCCGATGCTCCTCGGCAACGTCAGGAACTTCGAGCCGGGCGCCGCGCAGCGGCGCTTCGAGCAGGGGCGGCGGGAGGCCTGGAACAAGGAGCAGGAGTTGCTCGAGCGTTTGCGCGCGCTGCCGGAGGGGGACCAGAAGGCCGCAGAGACCAAGCGGATGATCGACCGCGTTCGGACGTTCGCCGGATACCGGGAGTACCCGAAGTACGGCATGGTCAGCCGCAACTTCGTCTACAAGCAGGCCTTGATGGAGGAAGCCGAGCGCCTCGTGCAGGCTGACGTGCTTCGTGAGAAAGAAGACATCTTCTACCTCAGGTTCGAGGAGCTCCACGACGTCCTGCGCACGAACCAGGTCGATGAGCAGCTCATCCGCCAGCGCAAGGACGCGTTCAAGTCGTATCAGGCGCTCACGCCGCCCCGGGTGCTCACGTCGGAGGGTGAAGGCATGACTGGATCGTACCGGCGTGACGACTTCCCGGCCGGCGCGCTGGTCGGCCTGGCGGTTTCCGCCGGGACCATCGAGGGGCGGGCCCGCGTCATCCTGGACATGGCGGAAGCGGATCTCGAACCGGGCGACATCCTGGTCACCGCCTACACGGACCCCAGCTGGACGCCCCTGTTCGTCGCGATCAAGGGCCTGGTGACGGAGGTGGGGGGCCTGATGACCCATGGCGCGGTGATCGCACGGGAGTACGGCTTGCCGGCCGTCGTGGGGGTGGAGCATGCCACCCGGCTGATCCGGGATGGGCAGCGGATCCGCGTGCATGGAACGGACGGGTACGTCGAGATCGTGCCATAGCGGACAGCGCTCCAACGTGATCCTGGCGGACCTTCAAGATCTGAAACTAGATTCGAAGAAGGCCAGGGCTGATGGACGACCCAAGGTTGGTACTACCAGTGACCGATCAAGGTAACGGTTGAACCGTTCGCAGGAGGACTCGGCGATGAACAGGCAGCCGTGGCAGGCGGCGCCTTCGAGGTGCCTCTCCGAGTAGTCCTTCTGGGGCGAGTGCCCCGAGCAGACCGGATCGTTGGAGCAGAGCCTGCCGAGATCGAGCGCCCGCCGCAGGTGGCGGCCCAGGTTCCTCCCCTGCTCGACCAGCCCTCCCAGGGTTCCCTCCGTCCCCGGACTGCCCGTCGAGAGAAGGATCGCCGCCATGGGCGTCTCGGTCTCGGCATTGGCCGCCGCGCAGTAGATGCGTTCCCGGATGGCACTCGCCGCGTAGCCGCACTCCAGGGAGATGGCCGAGATCAGCAGGTGGGCGAGCGAGTGGAGGAGATAGAAGCGCGCGCCCGGAAACGGCGGCGCCTTGCCCTCCTTGAGCGTCCCGAGCCAATCGCGGTAGCCGGCGTGCAACTCGCTCTCCCGCGCCCGGACCTCCGGCCGCCGCTCCCACTCCCGGACCGCCTCTTCGTCGAGCTGGAGGAACACCCCTTCACCGCGCACTTCCGTGGCCGGCAGCCAGTCCTGCGTCAGGGCGAGCGGCGCCGACTGCACTTCCAGGTCGAACTCCCCTTCCAGGTCGGGCATGACCGGCTCCAGGCGGGTGAAGCCGATCTGAACGCGCACCTCTCTCAGCTTGGGGATGAGGACCAGGCGAGCGATCTTCGGAACCGGTCCGCCGTGCGGCTCGGCCTCCCGCGCGAAGAAATCTCCGGCGGCCGGAGGCTGCTCGCCCGGCGCTTCGCGTTCCACCGCCGAGATCTGGCGGTATTCCGCCGTGCGCAGCGGCTCCCGCGCCACCGGCCCCCCGAGGCGGATCTGGTCGATGAAGGCCAGCACCTCGGCATCCGGAGCGGACCCCAGGGCGTCTTTTACGCTGGGGATCTGGCGGTACGCCGGCAAGGTCGCAGCGTTCGCCACCTGGAGGATCTCCCAGACCCGGCGCACCGCCGCTTCCAGCTTGCGCCCGCGCTCGGGGATGGAGAGCGCGCTCACTTCCTGGCCGAAGTAGGCATTGCTCGCGCTCCGCACGAGGAGCCGCAATGGCTCCGGGCAGGTCTCCCCTCCTGCCTCTCCGAGCCACGGGCGCTGCCCATCGCAGCCCGGCAGCGAGAGGGGCACCAGCGCCGTGGAAAGCCTCTCGCGGGCGCCGCAGGCGCAGACTACTTCGATCTCGGAGAAATCGCCGGTAGCGCCTTCCAGGAGCTTCAGGCTTGGCGCCGGGCAGAGGCTGCCCACGTTGCGGTGCGCGAACCAGACCCAGGGGAATTCTTCGACGTGACCCCGCCGGCAGGTGGCGACGAAGCGTACCGGCACGGTCTCGGAACCTCCCACCCGGATGCACCCGTGCCGGTAGCGCGATCCTCTCTGCTCCAGCCCATCGGCGCGCACCAGGGCGCGGCAGGAGGGGCTCTGGCAGACGAACCAGCGCGGCAGCTCCAGAACTTCGATGCCCGAGGTGTCGCTCGCGTTCTTGTCCTCCCCCAGGGGCGGCAGGCGGAAGCATCCCTCCACCGCGAGCTTGCGGTTGGCCTCGGCAAAACGCGGCTCCAGCCGGTCGCGCAGGCGCGGCTCGGAGACCACGGCCGCCGCCATGTCGTCGGGCCGGTAGCGCCAGAAGTCGAGCCCGCCGATCATCACCGCATGGTCGACCAGGTCGATCATGGCCCCAGGGCCGTGGGTCCTGACCACTTGGCTCCGCCGCACGGTGCCGGCCGGCTTCTGGTAGGTAGGCGGAGCGCCTCCCCTGCCCCGGCGCGGACGCGCCATCAGCTCCCCCCTCCCAACCGGCTGCGCCGCCAGAGGTGGGTGGAGGGCTCCACGTCGCGCATGGAGGCGGGAGCCGTGAACAGCTTCGCCTCCGGCGGCGCCTGCGCCTCCGGCCGGTCGAGCACCTGGCGCAGCATGGGCCGGTCGGTCCCACCCTTGCCGCGGTCCCACGGCGAGTAGATCCGCCTGTAGCCGCCCTGCGGCGCGAGCTCCGCCAGCCGCTGCCAGGCCGCGACCAGCGCCCGGACCCGGGCGGTCAGGGCAACCCGCACGGCCTCCTGCCGCTCGCTGGATAGGCCGGGCTGGAGCGCGCCGCGGTCCGCCAGGGCGCGCACCGCTTCCTCGGCCAAGGCGGGATGGTCGCCGATGCGCATCGCCGCCGCGGAGGGAGTGAGCTCCGGATCGTCCTGGCGCGCCATGGCAAGCAGCGTCCCGGCCAGGCCGCGGTCGAGCGCCGGTCCCGAAAACGGCGTCAGGCTGGACGCCTCCACGAAGCGGTAGAAGCTCTCGTGGTAAGCCGGGAAGCGCTCGTAGTGGGACCGGTCCCGCGGCTTGTGCAGGTTGAAGCAGGTGACGACCAGCCCCGGCCGCTCGGCCTTCCGGCCCACCCGGCTGGAGGCCTGGATGTATTCGCTCGTGGACTTGGGCTGCCCCGCCACGACCATGAGGCCCAGCCGGTCGATGTCCACACCTACGGAGATCATGTTGCTCGCCAGCGCGACGTCCACCCCCTCCGGATGGCAGAACGGCTGCGCGAGGCGGGTCTTGGAGCTCTTGATGCGCCCCGTGTCCTCGCGGCTCGTAAGCTCCACCGGCTCGGGCGTCACCTTGCGGTTGCGGAACCAGGGGTGCGGCCCGGTCCAATCCACGGGCCGGCGGTCCTCGGCCTTGTCGCAGCGGGTGCGCACCTCGTCCTCCACCAGCCGCCGCATCCCGCCCAGCTCGCGCAGGCTGTTGAAGTAGCCCACCAGCGTCATCCAGGCGTCCGCCGTCTGGTCCTCGGGTCCCTGGGGATCGTAGAGCCGGTTCGCAGCGGAGAGCAGGGCCACGTAGACACGCAGAAGGATGGCCTTCATGGCCCGCCCTGTCGCCGCCACGCCCACGTACAGCCGCCCGGGAGAGTCCCTGTCCACGCAGGCGAACCAGGTCTCCCCGTCGTCCACGCCGGGCGGCGGGAAGACCGCGGTCCGCCCGCGGCCGAAAAGGGAAAGGATCTGCTCTCTCGCCCGCCGCACGGTAGCCGTGGAGGCCAGGATCTTGGGCCGCACCACGGCGCCGTCTTCCAGGGTGCGCAGACAGAGCGCTTCGATGGCCGTTTCGTAGAGACCGGCCATGGTGCCGAGCGGGCCGGAGATGAGATGGAGCTCGTCCTGCACGATCAGTTCGGGCGGCAGCAGGCCGTCCGGAAGCCCGGTCCGGGCGCCGCGCGGGATTTCGCCGAGAGCGGCGTCCACCGGTCCCCAGAAACGCCGGCCATCGCGCACCAGGGCGCGGCCGAAGAGCAGCCCGACCTCGCCGCGCCACGGAAGCATCGCCAGCTTGTCCACGGTGGCCAGCAGGAACGCCGGCAGCTCGCGGTAGATCTGCTCGTCCACGAACAGCACCGGCAGGCCCTCGGGAAAACGGCCCGGAGCGAAGTCGCACTGGTGATTGCCGCAGCCCACGATCACGTCCCGCGGGCTCTCCCGCGGCTCCAGGGTGAGGCTGTCCCTCCCCAGCGGCTCGTTGCACCACGGACAGTTCGTCAACGGGAACGGAGACTCGGCCCTGGGCGACGAGCTGTTCTTGTAGTCGAGGATCTTGAGCCTGACCTCTTCGAGCGTGTTCGCCGTGGCGCTCCGGCCCACCCACAGGCCGACGGCGAAGCGCACGTCCCCGAGGCGCGCCGGGTCATCTCTCCGCAGCACTTCCAGGGCGCAGACCAGGGTGGCCGCGCGCGCGAGCTGGTCGAGCGTCAGGAGCCGCAAGGTGTAACGCAGGATCACGGCCACGCCCAGGCCGGCGTCCGGCCGCTCCTGCCCACGCAACCGGCGCAGCAACAGCACGAAGGCGATGACCCCCAGGTAGGCCTCGGTCTTGCCGCCGCCCGTGGGGAAGAAGATCAGCTCGACGTCGTCCCTGTCCTCCCGCCTCGGATCGGCCACGGCAGGCAGGTTCAGGAGGAGGAATGCAAGCTGGAACAGGTGCCAGCTCGGCTTCTTGCCTTCCGGATAGCGCTCCGGGTTGCGCTTCTTCGCCGACATCGCCATGGCCCGGTTGGCAAGTTGGAAGGCGAGGCGCACGTCGTCCTGCTCGAGGAAATCGATGCCCTCGGCGATGCGCCGGCAGGCACGCTCGGCCTCGGTCATCAGCTCGTCGCGGGTGGCCCGGCGGGCGTCCGTTCCGGGATCGATCGCGCGCTGCCCGATGATCCATTCGCCATACGCCTTCGGGAGCGGCTCCAGGGCGCGGCGAAGACCCTCCACGTCCTTGATATCGGCCAGCTCTTCCATGCCGGTGATCCCCACCGCCGGCCCCGTGACCACCCGGGGAACCGAGGCACAGGGGATCCAGGCCGTCCGCACGGTCGTGACCAGGCCATCCTCCATGGCCTCGGAGACCGCCACGGATACGCCGTGCCCCACCGCGTACTCGCAACGGTCGCGGAACTGGAGATCGGCCACGCGGGCATCCAGGTCGGCCGCTTCGCGGTCGGCGCGGTTGGGACGGGCCACGATCCCGTCCCTGCAGGCGATCTCCAGGCCGGCCTGGAAGAGGCAGCGCGTATCCTGCGGGCCGCTGGGGAGGGGCTCGCGGCCGTTGACCAGGAAGAGCGCCAGGGCGCGCGTCCCCTCCTCGGGCAGGTCCACGGTCTCCAGCTTGCCGGCCAGGTAGACGCCGTCGTCCGTGACCGCCACGCCGTCCGCGATCCTCTTCGGGTCCAGGGGCAGCTCCAGGGAGACGGGCGGGCGCGCCACCCTGTGCCAGACTTTCTTCGGCCGCCTGCCCGCTTCAGCCTCGCGCTCCTCCGGCTCGTACTCGGCCCAGGTGACCCGGACGCGCACACTTTCCGCTCCCGGCGGCAGGAGCACGGAGAGGCCCATCGAAGCCGGAAGCCGGTTCTTCTGCTTGGGCTCGGTCTCGCGCTCGGTGCCGCCCGACTCCTCGTCGTGATCGACCTCGGCGCCGAACCCTTCCTCTTGCGTGGGGTCCTCTTCCCTGGGGTCCTGCGGCTCGCGTCCGCCCTGGGGAGCGAGGAAGCCCGTCAGGTACCACCGGGAAGGCGGCAGCCGCAGCACCTCCTCTCCGCTCTGCGGATCGAAGGGGCCGATGAGATCGGCTTCGAGGGCACGGATGAGCCTCTCGCGAAGCTCGGACGGACGATCTGCCATGGGACGGCGAGGATATCAGAGGGTTCAAGGCTTTCCGGGCCGGCCCGAGAGGCCTGGACCGGAGCCAGGAAGCCCGGAGCCGATTTAAGAGGCTTCGGGCCGATTTAAGAGGCTTAAATCCGATCTAAGGGGCTTAAATCGGCCCTAAGGAGCTTCGCGCCGTTTTTAAGGGTCTTAAATCGGATCTAAGAAGCTTAGGACGAATCTAAGGACCTTACGGCCGATTTAAGGGGCTTGGATCGGATCTAAGAGGCTTAAATCGGATCTAAGGAGCCTCCCGCGCTTTTTAAGGGCCTTAAATCGGATCCAAGAAGCTTAGGACGGATCTAAGGATCTTCGGGCCGATTTAAGGGGCTTGGATCGGATCTGAGGATCTTGGGGCCAATTCCAGGGGCTTGGAGCCGATCCGAGCCGCCTCGGGTCACTCCAGCAACGATCCCTGCCCCTCGTCCTTCCGTTTCCGCCCCTTTCCCTTCGCAGGTTTCTTCGCGGGACTGACCGCGAGCGCCCGCTTCTCTTCTTCGGCTCTCTGGGCGTTGAGGAGGAAGAGGCGGTCGATGACCTCGTCCTCGAAGGTTTCGAGGACGAGGCACTCGGCGTCCGTGGTCGGGGTGCCGTACGGGGGGACCGGAATGTCCCAGCCGTAGGCAGCAAGAACGGCGCGGTCCATCTCCTCGTGCAACCGCCGGAGCTCCTCGATGCGCGGATCGTGGCAGTCGGGGTCCTTGAGGAGGTTGTAGGTGTCGGTCAGGCCTTGCTGGGTGTCCAGCATGTACTTCGCACGGGTGTCGTAGAGGCGCTGGCCGATGTCTTCCAAGGATGGGATGACGGTACGGGGGTCGGGGTGGGGGAACGGGAAAGTCTCGAAGCAGTCGGAGGCACTGTAGCGTAACCGCTCTTCCAACGACGACGAAAGTAGGCGAGCCCAGATTTCGTGCGCTCGCGACTGTAGAAGCGAAAAAGCGCTATCCGCAGGAAGTGCAAATACGCATAGCCCATGGGAAAAAACTCGGCTCGTAGGCTGAAAACTGAAGACAAGGTGTTGAGTATGAATTGATGTCACGATACATCTGTTCATCTCGCGTATTGCGGCGTAGAGAGCAGGCCTTTTATCCGCGTAATGCCACCAGTGCTTCCGATGAGCATCCCGCTTCACCAAGTCCCTTTCCGGCTTGACCTTCTCTTCAATGATCGCCAGCAAATCAGGCCACAGCTTGGCTTCAGCCAAGGGCATGGAGGCGAAGTTAATTACGTAACGATGATGGCTCTGAACTGGATCAGAATTTATCTCGTCGCCTCCGAGATAAGGCCAAATCAGATCGCCATTCTTGTCGGCCCGCGTAACAAGCGCAGCCCTCTCATCGGGATTCAAAATAAAACCTAGGCCCAGGACGTAGCTGCCGATGAAGCTGAAGCCTCCATTAGCGACCAAAGCTTCCGGGTCCGGACGTTCCGGCCTGGGTCTTAGCCTGGAGTTAATTGCATCCACAGGTACTCCTGCGATTCGGGGCTCAAGATTGAGATGCGAAGGTCGCCCCTTGGCGATGTGGATTACCGCAACTGCAACAGCGGCTTCTCCTGGCCAAAGCAGACTCGGGACAGCTTCATAGATGAGACAGCCGGATAGGACCAAGTCTCGAAGAGCCGTGATTCTGGTCTCTCCTTGAGCGATGCTATTGGTGGCCAGCAAGCCGATAGTCCCATTCTGTCCAAGAAGCGAGCCCGAACGGCGAAAGAAATGAGCACAAAGATCAGCGTTCTTGCCTGAGCTGTGAAGGTCATCCAGCCACTCGGAGTAAGGATCACCAAACGCAGTAGAGATCTTCTTTCCCCCCAAGAACGGCGGATTCCCCACAAACGCATCCATCCAAGCCGCCCCATTCAACCGTCCCCCATCCAGAGGGTCCGGCCGTTCCGCATAGAACACCTCCGGAAACTCGATCATCCAATGGAACACCGGAATCCGCTCCCGGATGGCTTGCTGCATCTCGAGTAACTCTGCCGGAATCTCCCGTCCTCCATCCTTCAGCCATTCCGTCACCAGTTGCAGCCGCCGGCCCAGTTCCTGCTTTCGCGCCCGGTCCTTCTCCGCCGAGAAGAACGCGCCGACGATCAGGTCCGCGATGAGACGGACACGGGCGAGGGCGTCTTCGGAATCCCGGAGAAGCCACTCCTTTTCCTTCTGAGCCTCAGGGGAAGGGTCCGCCGCCAGCTCCTGAATCCTGCGGCGCTCGACGATCGCCTCCTCCAACGCCACCGTCAGCTCATCCGACGCGAAATCGATCTGATCCTCCGGCTGCCAGTGGAAGCCGCGGATCTGCTCGAAAGTGAGCCCCACCAGCGAATCGCCGTGGCGCAACGCATGGTCCAGGAACGTGAACGGAAGCTCGCGGGCCATGGTCTCCAGCCAGAGCGAGATCTTGGCAAGGCCAACGGCCAGATGGTTCTTGTCCACGCCATAGAGACACGTCTGGGCCACCAGCCGGCGGGCGTGGAGGTTCACATCCTCATGAGGCGAGGCCACCAGCTCCGCCCGGCCTTCGCGGGTCCAGGCCGCCACGAGCTGATCGGCGAGAAAGCGGCAGGCCTCCACCAGGAACGCCCCGGACCCCATGGCCGGATCGCAGACGCGCAAGGATAGGATCAGCTCCGAGGGAGGCTCCGCGCCCATGGCCGCCAGCAAAGGCTCCAGCGTGCGGCGGACGATGGGCGCCGTGAGGCTCTTCGGCGTGTAGTGGCTGCTCGTGCGCCGCCGCTCCTCCCCCGGCTGAATCACGAGCTGCCCGGGACGCGCCCGCACCGTGTTCCGCACCCGCACCGTCTCCAGGGCGGCGAGCACCTCCTCGGGCGAAGCGGCGGCCTGCACGGCGGAGGCGAGCCTCTCCGCCTGCGCCTTCGCAAGGCCGGTCTCCTCCTGAAGCCACTTCGCCCGCCGAGCCGCGGGCCGCTCCAGAACCTCCTCCGCGGTCAGCCAGACACGGTCCGGGCGCAGGCAGACCGCGGGATGGAAGACGCGCTCGACGTGATACCCCATGAGGCGCTCGTACACGCTGCCGATCTGCTCGACGTCGAGAGAGCTGTAGGAGAGCCGCTGCCCTTCGAGGAAGACCAGCTTGCGCAGGACTTCGTAGATGGTGCCGTCGTCGACCGAAGGCACCTTGACGGCGGCGCGCCGCTCGTCGTCGAAAGGAGCGCTGCCGCCGGTCGCCCAGCCTTCGAGGAAGGGATAGGCGTCGGGATCGAAGAGCTCGCCCCGTCGCGGGGGAAGGTGGAGGTCGCCATGGCGGACGCCGAAATAGACCGCGCGGAACAGGGCGATCAGGCGGTCCCACGCGCCGAAGCGGCGGGGCATGGAGTCGGGATGAAGCCCGGAGTCGCGCTGGAGCTGCTCGAACAGGCCGAAGACGCCCAGGTGCTCCTGGTAGAGAGGATGCTCGACCGGAAGCATCCCCTTGTTCTCGGCATAAAGGAGGGCTACCAAGCGGAGGAGGACGGTGAGGAGACCGCCATAGAGGCGGTCGTCCTCGGCGCGGGCCGCCTCGTCGAGAAGCGTGGAGCCGTCGCGCTCGGCGGCGGCCTCGAAGCCGTGCAGGAGGATCTCGAGTGCCTGGAACACCTGCTCGGCCAGCTCATTGGTGACGTTGGCCTGGCGCCGCCGGCTGTCCGCCAGAAGGGCCGGGAGCTGGTGCTCGCGGGCCACGGCGAAGAACCGCCGCACCGAGAGCAGCATGACAAACGCATCGAGGAGGCGTCGACCGTCCACCGCCGTCATGTCCTTGATCCGGAAGGTAAGGGAGCCGCTCGACTCACCATGAGGCGCATAGATGAGCCGCAGCTCGCGGCGGTTGGTAAGGAGGCCGATCGGGACGCGAACGTGGCGTAGCAGGCGGTCGAGCTTCGCGGCCGGGGGATAGTCCCAGGGTCCCGTGACCGTCTCGGCCTTGTCGAGAGGAAGGCTCTCCGGCAGATCGAGCACCAGCATCACATACCCCGCCCCCGCCCGGCTCGCCGGGGTTTCGGCCTCGGAGAGGACAGTCCCCTCCTCCGGCCGGCCCGCATCGAGCTTGCGCAGCGCGAGCGTGGGCCGGATCGTCTGATGCCCTTCGGGTACATAGAGGCTGAGATCGGCAGGAAGGGCCTCGCCGGAGTCGAACAGGTCGGGAGTGAGCCCGAGCATCTCCGCCAGGAATTCCGGAAGGTCCCGGATCGCCCGCTGTTCGTTCTCCGCCTCCGGGTCCACAACCGGGCAAAGCTCGAGCATCTTCTGCTGGACGGCAGGAGCCTGCCGAGCCATGCACTGGGCATCGACGAGGACAGGAATGGAGACGACCAAGCCCTCGGAGGGCTGGATCAGGCCAAGCCATTCCTGATGGAAGAGAACTTCGGGGTCAGCCACGGCGGGGGGATTTTACTTGAACCTTCCTGAAAGACCCGCACGGTCCGAAAAATCCCAAAGCCGTCCGTCTCTTGGGACAAAGAAGACACTGCCGCCAGTTCTCAGCCGGGGCAGAAAGGACGGAATATGGCCGACACCCCGAACCAGGAGATGTACAGCCGCCTCAAAGGACTACCTCAAGCCGAGCTGATCCCCGCAGTGAAGGAGGCAATGCAGGGGCGCACCAAAGAGGAGAAGCAAGAGATCGCCGAGAACGTCGCTGCAGCGGCCAATGGAATCGGGGGGCCCAACCCGGAAACGCGTGACACGCTCTGGAAGATTGTTGTCACTGCATTCGCCATCGTTCTCGTCGGAGGCTTCATCGCCTTGGCTCTCGGGGTGTTCCTGCCTATTCAGGAGAAAGGGGTGAAGCCGGAGCTGATCCTCACCACGTTCACGAGCGTGGTTGGATTTCTGGCCGGCCTCTTCACTCCGAGTCCGGTTGGCAAGGCGACCAACGGCGGCACGGATTAGTCATAGCTTCGCATCAAACGTAAGGGGGATAGACCCATGGCCAAAGCACCCAGAAGAATCGAGCCGGGCCGAGCAACCTACCAGGCCGTCCAGATCGGTGATCAGCTGTTGCTCGTCGCGAGAGGCATGCATCCCACCACCGGATTCCGGGAGTTCTTCGAGGCTCAAGATCTCGGCGCAAAGGTCCCGGAGTTTGCGCTATTTTTCATTGCACCTGCCGGAATCGTACTTCCAGTGGTGACGCCCTTTCAGCACCACGAGCGCTTCGAGGTCCAGGACACCCTCGAATTCGTCCTGGTCGAGGATGCGGACGGCGAGCACAGAGTGATGGTTTCCCAAATGGCAGTGGAAGCAGACGAAGCCCTGGAAACCCGAGCCATGCGAGCCCAATCCGTCTTCGCGGCAGCTCCCGCGACTGCTGCTCAATGCAGAAGCTGTGTGCTGAATGTCGTGGAAGGCTGGGCGAATAATCGCGAATTCACGCTCAACCAGACACTTGGACAGATCTTTCGAAGGGGGCCGTGCAACGGCGGAGCAATCGCGGAGCTCTCCCGAGCGATAGAAACTAAATGTTCCGTCGTGCCCCCCAACTCGATCGCCTGCAGCATGACTGTGGGTCAACTTCTCCAACTCACCTGTTGAGGCATACAATGCGCACTCGGCATCTCACACAAGTCCTGGTCGCCCTCGCCTGTGTTCTGACAAGCTTCCCGGCCAAAGGCGCTCCCCTGCCTATCCTGACAAAAGACAAAGTAGAGCTGCTTTTCGAATCGCGCCTCGATCCAGACAAGGAAATGTGTGAGCGGGAAATCGATTGCTACGTTGCCTACAAAGGAACCGCGGCAACGCCTCCATGCCAGGTGCCTAAAGTCGTAGATGCCACCGTCGCCGACCGGTTTACCCTAAACCTGCAATTGTCGGGGAAATTCGTCCTTTCGCAGAAGTGCAAAGCGACGGAAGACGGTCCACTGGAGACTATGGAGTACAAACTCAACGAGTTCGAGATCGTGCTCCGCCGAGTCCGCTTTCAGGGTGCGGCAGAGCCTGGCTTTTTCCGCGTGACTTTGGCCTCGTCTGTTCAGGGAGACCCCGAGGGTCGAAAAAGCATACTTTACCAATCTCTCCAGCGCATCAAGGTCAAGGTTATTCCTGAGGCAACGGCCATCACTGTGACGGCCAAGGATGCCGATGGTAACAACTTTGATACGAAGGCCAGGAGCGTGGCCCCGGCGGAACTGACTCCGCCTGATGAAGGGACCGACACTCTGCGGCTGGAGTTGGATCCACCTCTCCCTCGTGGCAAGACTTGGACGGTAACGGTAACAGGGATTGAGTCCTATGCGGAAAAGGCGATCACCGGTACGGGCAACGTGGAGATTACCGCCTTTCCCAAGGGCCGAGACGACGCCACCATTTATGTGCGGGGCGAAAAGGTCTACAACCAACTCGGCGACGACCAGGGGTCTGTAGACTTCAAGCTCGAGCAGAAGTTTGTCCAGGCCCGGCGAGGGAGAGAATGGTGGTACCTTTTATCGGCTACGGTGGGAAGCGAGAGTTTGGGCCTGTCGCAAACCGGAACCGCATCTCTCGGCAAACGTTGGTGGCTAGGCATTGATGCCAATACCGCTACGCCACCGGTTTGGGCGGTATCGTTGGCTCCAACCTTCCGCACAGACAAGGACTTCCACAACCGGGATGCCGGGCTCGACATTATACTGGAGGGTCAACCACCGATCTGGTACCGAACGATCGAAGCAAAGAAGATCCAGTTTCCAAATCAGAAGGCTTTCTACGGATGGTGGCTGAAACCTAGATTCGCTATCGAAGCCGGCGAGCACCTCGCAAGCTCATCGGATCAAGTGGAGGGAGAGACGTTTGGCCGAGCCCTGGCAGGCTTGAACCTTCTTTTGGAAAGGGCCGAGATCTTCACAGATTTCGACACGATCTCCCTCACCATAGACGCGGCTGGCCGCTACCTCGCAGAGGATGAAGTTACGATCGACGAGGAGAACGTGTTGGAGATCGAGGATGGCTATAAGCCATACCTCCGCGCCGAGCTTGCATACGGCTTCGGCCCTGTTGCACTGAGCATCGTCCATGAGAACGGAAAGCTTCCCCCTGCATTCAAGACGGCCCGGGCTACGACGGTGGGCGTGACCTTCAAGTTCTAACCAGCAGGAGCAGACCAAGAGAAGGGAGGTCTTCGGGCCTCCCTCCGAGGCCGACTCCAATTGCCAATCTACCCCCGCACCTCCGGCCACAGATACACACCATCCCCACCGGCTCGCGCTTCGTGAGCCAACACGCCCGGGCGGGGTCTGCCTGAAAACGACGCCCTGATGGTTCCCGGCCCCCTTCTGGTGCACTGGTTGTTTACGGAAAGTACCGGTAGATCTCACGCCGGTGCAGGGCTCTGACGAAACAGACCTCGTCTGCGTCGACAGTGAAGCCGAGCCGGTAGTCTCCGACACGGATGCGGTAGTACCGGCCCTTGGCGCGGAGCCGCCTGAGATTAGGGATATCAAGCAGGCTCGTGGCCTGCTCGACCGACTCCACCGCTTGCCGGATTCGTCGCTGAGCGTCTTGATCCTCGATCCGGCGCAGATCCCGGACGAAGCTCTCCCGGAAAAGGATCTTCACTCGGCGCGCTCAAACAGCTTGAAAACCTCGTCCCGGCTGACGAGGGGACTCCGCTCTCCCTCTTCAATCGCACGGACGAGCGCCACATCCTCCAAGGCTTCTTCGAAGACGTCGAGAACCAGCTCCCGCCGTTCCTCGAGAACCTCAACGATGGCGGTCTTGAGCAACTCCTTGAGACGGCCTTCTTCGATTGACGCCTGCGCCATGGAGAACCTCCCAATCAATATTATACCGCCCGCCCTACCCCCGCACCTCCGGCCACAGGTACACCATCCCCACCGGCTCACGCTTCGTGAGCACCACCCGGTACAGCTCCTGAATCGCCGCAGGCTCGGTTTCGATCTCGCGGTCGATGTCGAGCAGGCGGCCTTCCATGTAGCCGCGGTCCTGCTCGATCTGGCGGATCTGCTCGCGGACCTTGGGCTCGGCGGGACCTAATGGCAACGTCATCTGAGGCAGCGTCGCCAGGGCCTTCTGAATGGCTCCCTTCTGGTTCCGGAGGATGCCTCGCAGGGCATCCGACTCGGCGGCTCCGCGCTCGGCGAGCTTGCGCTCGGCTTCGTGGGCCAGGGCTTCGGCCTCGGCCTCGACGTGCGGCCAGAGGGCGGCGAAATCCCCGGGTGCAGAGGCGCGGAGCCTTTCACGGACGCGCTCGGAGACTCCGGCGAAGAGATCGCCCTCGGGCGGCAGCTCGCGGAGGATGCGGTTGAGACGCTCGCGGGCCTTGCTCTCGGCGGCGTCTTCCCAGGGCCGGAGGTGCTCGGGGCCTCCGGCTTCCAGCCAGGGGGCGGCCACGGCCACGATCTGGTCGTGGAGACGGGCGGCCCCGGGGCCGAAGAGCGAGAGGCGGCCGAAGACCAGGACCACCACTTGCGCGCCGTAGGGGTCGCGTACCGCCGTGACCCGTGAGAGGTCGTGCGCGCCGTACCCTTGAGCCAGAAAGCGCGACAGGAGGCGCTGGACGAACGGGTGCTGCAGGTGGAGATGCACCCGCGAGCCGTCCAGCCGGTCGAGAGGCCGGAAGACTACCGGCAGGAGCGGACGGCGGCGCCAGTCCCAGAAAGGCTCGTCTTTCCGGCGCGGCGGGCGCAGGGTGTCGAGCGTGCCCTGCCAGGTTTCGGGCAGGTCGGGAAGGACGTAGGCGGGAGGGCCGTCGCCCGCTCCCCCCGCCAGAGGGATGAGGGGCCGGGCTTGGGCCAGGACGAGTCCGGCGTCCACGGCCTCGCGCAGGAGGTCGGGGTCGAATTCGAGGGCTTCCCGCGAGCGGTCGAGGATGCGGCCGGCGTCGTCGATCTCCCGGCGCAGCTTCCGGAGGTCCGCCCGCTCGGACTCCAGCTCCTCACGCACGGTCTCGCGCCGGCCGGCGGCCGGATCGGCTTCTTCGAGGGCAGCGCGCGAATCGGGGCCGATCCCGCGGTCGAGGATCTCGGCGTAGCGGTCCATGAGGACGGCGGAGAGCGAGCCCAGCTCCTTCTGGATCGTCTGGACCTTGGCGACGACGACCTCCAAGACGCGGTCCTCTTCCCGCTGTTCGTAGGAGAAATAGTGGCAGCGCACCTCGGGCGATTCCTGGAGGGTGCGGTCGATGCGGCCGTTGCGCTGCTCCAGGCGGGCCGGGTTCCAGGGGATGTCGAAGTGGAACAGGTCCGAGCAGTGGCCTTGGAGGTTGACGCCTTCGCGGGCGGCGTCGGTGGCGAGGAGGATGCGCACGGGGTGCTCGGCGGGCGGCGCGTTGAAGGCGCGCTGGACCTCGTCCCTTGTTTCGTCCGACATGCCGCCGTGGAACTTGAGGATGCGGCGCTCGGCGTCGTCCGTGCCTTCGATGGCGGCGGTGAGCATCCGGTGCAGGTAGCGCTCGGTGTCGCCGTATTCGGTGAAGACCAGGACCCGGCGGTCCAGCCAGCCGGTGAGGGCAGCCCGGCTCCGATCCTTCGCGGTGCGGCCCGGAATCGCGCCGGGGCACTGGTTCTGGCGGATCCAGGAGAGCAGCGCGAGGACCTTGGCGTCGGGCAGGTGGCGCCAGCGCTCGGCGAGGTCCAGCATCTCGTCGAGGATCTCGCGGGCGCGCCCTTCGGGATTGGCGATACGGCGGGAGGCGGTAGCGATCTCGGCGCCGGCAACGGCCTCGGCGGCTTCCTCGTCCTGGCCGTACTCGTCGTCCTCAGGAGTGAGAAGCGATAGCTGGTTGTCGGCCGCGGCCGGGTCGGCGCCCACGTGGTCGGCGTGGAGCTTGAGGGTGCGGTAGAACGCCTCGACGCTGCTCAGCAGGCGCTTCTGGAGGTTGATGAAGACGAGCTGGCCGCGCTTGCTCCGGCGGGGCCGCATGAGCGCCGTGTACTCGGCAAGGAGGGTGGACAGGCGCAGCTCCACGGGCTCGGCCTGCCCGAGGTCCATGCCCTCGGCGGCGAAACCGTCCGGCTGCCGGGCACGGAGGTGCCAGACGCCGGCATCGTGGATCAGGTCGAGCTGGACGAGGCGGCGCACCGGGTAGCCTTCGATCCCGAGCTCGCGCAGGTCCGACTTGAGGCGCCGGACCATGACCCTGTCCAACTGGCCGCGCTCGACCTTGACGCCGCGGGTGAAGCGCTGGGGATCGAGCAGGTTCAGCAGGGCCGAGAAGCTGTTGGAGTGGCCGTTGTGCGGCGTGGCGGAGAGGAACAGCCGGTGCTCGAAGCGGGGCGCCACGTCCCGGATGACGTGGGTGATCCGGGAATCCACGGCATAGAGGCTGGCGGTGGCTGGGGCCGCCGTGTGCGCCTCGTCGAGAATGAGCAGGCTCTTGCGCGCCACCTTCTCGCCGAGGCACCGGAGGAGCGGTTCGCGGTACTCGGGGCGGCGCAACACCTGGTACGAGATGACGAAGCGGTTATGGGTGGTCCACGGATTCACAGCGAAGCCGCGCTCCTGGCGGCGGCGGGCCACGAAGGCACGATTGTAGACCTCGAAACGGAGCCCGAAGCGGCGCTCCATCTCGTCGCGCCACTGGAGGCACAGGGAGGCCGGGCAGATGACGAGGGCGAAGTCGACCTGCTGGCGCAGGGCAAGCTCCTGGAGGACGAGGCCGGCTTCGACGGTCTTGCCCAGGCCCACGTCGTCGGCGATGAACAGGTTCGCCCGGGGGAGGTCGAGCGCTCTCTTGAGCGGCGTGAGCTGATGGCCGATGAGCTTGATGCCGGCGCGGAACGGGGCCTGGAAGAGGCGAGAGTCGGTGGCTGTGACCGCGTTCCAGCGCAGGGCATTGAGATAGGCGGCAAAGGCTCGCGGCTGATCGAGCTGGCCCTTGGTATCGGGACCGTGCAGCTCGGGCTGCAGGATGCGCGCGCCCAGCTCGATCTCCCAGAGCACTTCCAGCCGCCGGCCCTGGTTGTCGTCGTCGAGGCCGGCGAGGACGATGCGGCTGGCCTCGTCCGGTTCCCCGGGAGGGACGACCTGTTCCACCAGGTACTGCCGGTGCCGGACATGGACGATGTCGCCGGCCTCCGGCCGGACGCGGCGGGCCGAAGAGGTTGCACGGGCGGGGGCCTCACTGCCCGCGGCTTCGAGGAGCCGGGCCAGGAGAGCTGGCCGGGACCGGCCGGAGTCGTCGAGGCCGTGGGCGCGGCACGCGGCGCGCAGCTCGTCGCGTCCGAGCGAGCGCAGCAGCCCCGGGAGGGTGAGGACGGGAGACGAAGCCAGGGCGTCGAGCTGGGCGTCTTTGGTGCCGCTCGCCGGAACAGGGGTTCCAAGCTCCCGCCCCACCGCGGCGAGGCGCGACCGGGTCAGGACTTCGAGGAGACTGCGCGGCCTTGGTTGGGACACGGTAGGTATCCTAACCCGGCCCGGCGTTTCAGGTGGTCCGCCCTTCGAGCCACCGCCGGACCGCTGAAGCGAAGTCGGTGAAGTCGTCGGGCGCCTTGGCAAGCGCCACTTCCACCCGATCGGGGTCGAGGCGGATGTAGTCGTGGACCAGGATGTTGCGGAACCCCGCGAGCCCCTGCAGCCGCCCGTGCAATGCCGAATCGAGGACCGCCTGTAGGGCGAGTTGCTCGACGATGTCGCGGTAGTCCCTGGGGCTGATGCCGTACTGCGCGCTCAGGATGTGGTTGCCGATGTCGAAAAGAAGCTCCGCTCCGAGATGGAGGCCCCGCTCGACGGCCCACATATGTCGCAGGGTTCCTCGAAGGGCAGACCGGTCGAGCTTGGCAAGCTCCCTCAGCTCGGAGATGACCTCCTCCAGACGGAGGAGGCGCTCCTGGATGGCATCAACGCGAAAGACCACGGCGGGCCTCCAGGCGCTCCCCAAGCGTCTTCCACTGCTGGTCGAGGTACCACTTGAAGTCGAAGTACCTCATGCGGGCCCGGGTGATGAACTCCGTCTCCAGCTCGGGAGGGTTCGCATAGAGACAGCGCCCGGTGTCGGCCACCTCATGCGCAAGGACCACCGAGGCGTCGTTCAGCGGGACGAGGTCGATCTCGCCGCCCGCTTCCCGGGCAGCCTGGGTTTTTAGGTCCAACAACTCGTAGAGGGTCAGCCTGCGCTCGGTGAGGATCGCCAGGTCCACGTCCCGGACGCTTATCGTCCGGTTCGGGTCGGCCGCGGACCCGAAGAGGAAGACGAGCTTCACGCGTTCATCCGCTGCAAGCGCCTTGACAGCGCGCTGGGCCCGGTTCCGGGCCTCGTCGGGCGCGATCTTCGGCATCTCGAACATCCTCTAGACTCTAGCATTCCGGGCAAAACCGGCCTGAACGCGATCAGAATCGCTCTGAACGCGGTCGAAATCGATTTGACCCCGGTCAGAACCGTTCTGAACGCGGTCAAAGTCATTTCCATCGCGTTCAAAACGATTCGGGACGCGTCCAAAGTCATTCTGCTCGCGGCCAAAACGATCCTGCGCGCGTTCAAAGTCATTCTGAACGCGTGCAAAGTGGTTTGGACCGTGTTCAAAACGATTCGGGACGCGGTCAAATGGATTCTGGACGCGTACAAAGTCATTTCGACCGCGTTCAAAGTCGTTCTGCACGCGTGCAAAGTCATTTCGGACGCGTGCAGAGCCGTTCGCATCGCGGTCAAAGCCATTCGGAGCCTGTTCGGAGCCTATACAATCCCCCTCATGGCTACCGAGACCCCCGCCGCCGCCCCGCCGAAGCTGGAGGAAGAGACAGAGGCCCGCGAGACCTCGTCCGGCATCCCGATCCCACGGTTCTACCGGCCTGAGGACGTGGCGGGGATCCCCTATGCGGATCCGGGCGAGTACCCCTACACCCGCGGGCTTTACCCGGAGATGTACCGCAAACGGCACTGGACCATGCGCCAGTACGCCGGCTATGCCAGCGCCGAGGAGTCCAACAAGCGCTACCGGTATCTCCTCGCCCAGGGGACCACCGGCCTTTCGGTGGCCTTCGACCTGCCGACCCAGATCGGCTACGACTCCGACCATCTCATCGCCCGCGGCGAGGTCGGACGCGTGGGCGTCGCGATCGCCTCGATCGACGACATGCGCCGGCTCTTCGACGGCATCCCGCTCGACCGCGTCACGACCTCGATGACGATCAACGCCACCGCCGCGATCCTCCTCTCCCTCTATCTGGCCATCGCCGAGGAGCAGGGGGTGCCGTGGGAGAAGGTGGGCGGCACGGTCCAGAATGACATCCTCAAGGAGTACGCGGCCCGCGGCACCTACATCTATCCGCCCAAGCCGTCGCTCAAGCTGGTGACCGACGTCATCGCCTTCTGTGCCGAGCGGGTGCCGAAGTGGAACACGATCTCGATCTCCGGTTATCACATGCGCGAGGCCGGGAGCACGGCGGTCCAGGAGGTGGCGTTCACGCTCGCCAACGGCCTCGCCTATGTCGAAGCCGCCCTCGCCCGCGGGCTCGGCATCGACGAGTTCGCTCCGCGGCTCTCCTTCTTCTTCAACGCCCACAACAACTTCCTGGAGGAGGTGGCCAAGTTCCGCGCCGCCCGCCGGCTGTGGGCCGAGCTGGTCAAGGAGCGCTTCGCCCCCAAGGACCCGCGCTCGCTCTGGATGCGCTTCCACACACAGACCGCGGGCTCGACGCTCACCGCCCAGCAGCCGATGAACAACGTGGTGCGGGTGGCGATCCAGGCGCTCGCCGCGGTCTGCGGTGGCACGCAGTCGCTCCACACCAATTCGCTCGACGAGGCCCTGGGCCTCCCCACCGAGGAGGCGGCCCGCGTGGCGCTGCGCACCCAGCAGGTCGTGGCCCACGAGAGCGGCGTCGCCGACTTGGCCGACCCCCTGGGCGGCTCCTATGTGATCGAGGCCTGGACCGAGGAGATCGTCCAGAAGGCGCGCGACTACATCCTCCGCATGGAGGAGATGGGCGGCGCCCTCGCCGCCCTCGAGAAGGGCTTCCAGCAGAGGGAGATCGCCGACGCCGCCTACCGCCATCAGATCGCGGTCGAGGAGGGACGGCAGAAGGTGGTGGGGGTCAACGCCTTTGCCGCGAATGCCGATGAGGAGGAGGCTCCCACCGAGCTCCTGCGCATCGATCCGGCGGTCGAGCGCGACCAGGTCGAGCGCCTGCGGGCCCTGCGCGGCCGCCGCGACGCCGCCCGCGCTGCAACCACTCTTGAAGCGCTGTCCGCCGCGGCAGGCGAGGACCGCAACCTCATGCCGCCGATCCTCGACTGCGTCCGCGCCGAGGTCACCCTGGGCGAGATCGCCGATGCGCTCCGGCAGGTGTACGGGGAGTACCGGGAGGCTGTGGAGTAAAACCCTCACCCCCGGCCCCTCTCCCAGCCGCACGCCCGGACCCCCGGGAGAGGGGAGGCCTCTAGATCCAACATCATTTCCATCCATGGTTTGTCCGCAGCAGAAGCTCCTGACTCTTTTCTCCGGCGAGCCACGTACGGCGATGTCTGTGGATCTTGCGGTCCCCCCTCTCCCGGGGGTCCGGGTGGGCGGCCGGGAGAGGGGCCGGGGGTGAGGGCTGCACGCCGCAGGTTTCGGGACATGGATAGAATGCTTCTGGCATGCGTAGCCGAACCCTCCACCTCCCCGAGGGGGCCGCTCCCCGGGAAATGCTCGAAGCCGCTTCCGCGGAGGCCGGCCGCGATCCCGATCTCGTGCTGGGCTTCCTGCCTCCGGAGGAGGGCCTCTCCGACACCCTGGCCAGCCTGGCCGCGGCCTGGCCCGGGAGCCTCCGCTTCGGGTGCGAGGCGGTCACCCAGTTCGCCGACCGCGAGATGACCACCCGCGGCAGCCTGCAGCTCTTCTGGTTCGAGCAACCGGGCCATTACGCCATCGTCGAGGTAATCGAGGTGATCGAGGACTTCCCCGCCCCTGAGGTCGTGGCCGACCTCGCTCAACGGCTGTCGGATTCGGACGGCGCACTCCTGATCGTCGACGGATTGCGCTTCCCGGCCGAGCGTTTTCTCAACGACCTTCGCGATCAGCTGGGGGAGCAGACGCCTCTCGTTGCCGGCGGCCTCGCTTCCCAGGAGCTGCCCGTGGCCGGAATCGGCGCCCGGGTCTTCTTCCAGGAGCGGATCTACGAAGCCGGCTGCCTGGCCGTGGCTTTCCATGGCGTCGAGATGCGCGTCGAGGTGGTGCGCGGATGGAGCCCGGCGAGCCCCGTCTATACGGTCACGCGCGCCGAGGGCCCCGAGGGAGGAAATGTCGTCCATGAGATCGACGGCGAGGCCGCGGTGGAGTGGTACCGCCGCTTTTTTACGGTCGGAGCGGAGATCGCCCCCATGCCCGACTCGGCGTGGCGCTTTCCTCTCATCATCGAAGGCCCCGCCCCCGAGCGCCAGGGTCTGTACCGGAGCATGCGCGCCTTCGACGATCCGCCCGGCGCCGTGACCTATTGGGGAAACGTGCACACCGGGGACCGCGTCCGGCTCGGCATGGGCAACGACCGTTCCCTGGTCCACACCGCCTCGCAGCTCACCGCGGGCAAGGTGCCGGAGGCGGCCATCCTCTATTCCTGCATCGGCCGCGAGCTGGTGCTGGGCGGGATGGCGCCAGAGGAAGCTTCGTGCATCCACCGGGCCCTGGGCGGTGCCGCCCTCTCCGGCTTTTTCACGTTCGGCGAGATCGGCCCCACTCCTCGTGGCGGCCTGGCCTTCTACAACCAGACCGCCATCCTCGTCCTGCTTTCCGAGGAGCGCGCCTGATGGACTCCCAAGAGCTCGACAACGCGATCCTGAGGAACCTGCTCTCCCAGACCACCCGCGCCTACGAGCAGCAGATGTCCGAGCTGTTCGAGGAGAAAGAGCTGGCCCAGGTCACGCTCGCCTCGATCGGCGACGGCGTCCTGGCCACGGACAGCAAGGGCTGCGTCAAGTACATGAATCCGGTGGCCGAGAAGCTGACGGGCTGGGCGCGGGACGAGGCGCTCGGGAAACCGCTGTCCGAGATCTTCCGCCTCATCGAGGAGGCGACCGGCCAGGTCGTCGAGTCGCTGGTCGACCGTTGCCTGGAAGAGGGGCTCAACCTCCGCCTGGCCGAGCGCATCACCCTGGAGCGCCGCGACGGCCGGCGCTACGCGGTGGAGAGCACCTGCGCCCCCATCCGCCACCTCGACGGCCGCATCGTCGGGACCGTGATCGTCTTCCAGGACGTGAGCGACAAGCGCCTGCTCGCCCTCCAGCTCGCGCACCAGGCCACGCACGACGAGCTGACCGGCCTGCTCAACCGCCAGGCTTTCGACGGGCACCTCCAGCGCGCTCTGGAGGAGAGCCGGACGCTCGGCTCCACCCATGCCCTGTGCTACCTCGACCTGGATCAGTTCAAGCTGGTCAACGACACCTGCGGCCACCTGGCCGGCGACGAGCTCCTCTGCCGGGTCACGGCCCTGCTCCAGGACAACATGCGCGAGATCGACCTCGTGGCCCGGCTGGGCGGCGACGAGTTCGCCGTGCTCATGCCGCGGCGCTCGCTGGTCGAAGCCGAGCGCCAGGTGGCGCAGTTCCATCGCATGCTCCAGGCTTACCGCTTCAACTGGCGCGAGAAGACGTTCTCGATCGGCGCGAGCCTCGGGCTGGTCGCCATCACCCGCGAGTTCAAGACGGTCGCGCACCTGCTCTCGGCCGCGGACCACGCCTGCTACGTGGCCAAGGAGAAGGGGCGCAACCGCATCCAGGTCTACCAGGAGGATGACGCCGCCTTCGTCCGCCGCCAGGGCGAGATGAACTGGGTGGTGCGCATCCAGGAGACCCTGGAGCAGGACCGCTTCTGCCTGTTCTCGCAGAGCATCCTGCCGCTGTCGTCCGCGGCGTCGCGCGGCATCTATTTCGAGGTGCTGCTGCGCATGGTCGAGGAGGACGGCCGCATCCACCTCCCGAGCGACTTCATCCGCGCTGCCGAGCGCTACGGCCTGATGCGGAGCATCGACCGCTGGGTGATCCGCGAGTGCATGCGGACCCTGCGCACCCAGCCGCCGCCGTTCCTGGACCTGCTCAACCTCTGCTCGATCAACCTGTCGGCGGTCTCGATCGGAGACGAGGGCTTCCTCGACTTTTTGGAGGAGGAGCTGGCTTCCTCGGGCGTGCCCGGCGCGAAGATCTGCTTCGAGATCACCGAGACCGCGGCCATCGAAAACTTCGCCCAGGCCGAGAAGCTCCTCGCCCGCCTCTCGGGGCGCGGGGTGCGCTTCGCCCTCGACGACTTCGGCAGCGGCATGTCGTCCTACAGCTACCTCAAGGACCTGCCCGTGAGCTTCCTCAAGATCGACGGCAAGTTCATCAAGGACATCGTCACCGACCCGCTGGACCGGGCGATGGTGGAGTCGATCAACCAGGTGGGGCACGTGATGGGGCTGCTCACCGTGGCCGAGGCCGTGACCAGCTACGCGGTGATCGAGCGGCTGCGCACGGTCGGCGTCGACTACGCCCAGGGCAACTGGGTCAGCCCGCCACGGCCTTTGGGCGAATCCTGCGCGGTCGCCTCCAGGAAGTAGGCGGATGACAGGCGAGGCGTTGTGCCTGTAGGATGTGGCCCTCTTACCAGGGAGGCTTCATGTCGGAAACGTTAGCCGCGACCCCGAGCCGCACCGAGGAGGAGACGACGGGATTCGTCCGGGAGCTGGGTTTCCTGGACTCCACGATGATCGTGGCGGGCTCGATGATCGGGTCGGGCATCTTCATCGTGTCGGCCGACATCGCGCGCCTGGTGGGCTCGGGCGGGTGGCTGCTCATGGCCTGGGTGGTCACGGGCCTGCTCACCATCGCCGCCGCGCTCTCCTACGGCGAGCTGGCCTCCATGATGCCGAAGGCCGGCGGCCAGTACATCTATCTGCGCGAGGCCTACTCTCCGCTTTGGGGCTTCCTCTACGGCTGGACGCTGTTCCTGGTGATCCAGACCGGCACCATCGCCGCCGTGGCCGTGGCCTTCGCCCGCTTCCTGGGCGTGCTCGCGCCCTCGGTCTCGCCCACGTCCTGGATCATCCGGCCCATCGACATCTCGGACAGCTACGCGCTCAGCCTGTCCACGCAGCAGCTCGTCGCGATCCTGCTGGTCATCTTCCTCACCTGGCTCAACACCCGAGGCATCCACCTCGGCAAGCTGATCCAGAACACCTTCACTTCGGCGAAGACCCTGTCGCTCCTCCTGCTGATCGTGCTGGGGGTCACCGTCGGGCGCAACGCCGAGGCCATCGCCGCCAACTTCGGCGACGGTTTCTGGACGCCGGTCGCCGCGGCCACGGTCCGGCCCGAGATCGGGGGCTTCCCGACCGTCGCCGCCCACCTGGGGGCCATGGGCCTGCTCGTCGCCTTCTGCGTGGCCCAGGTGGGCACGCTCTTCTCCTCCGACGCCTGGAACAACATCACCTTCACGGCGGGCGAGGTGAAGAACCCGAAGCGCAACGTCCCGCTCTCGCTCGCGGCCGGCACGACCCTGGTGATCGTGCTCTACATCCTGGCCAACGTGGCCTACCTCTGCATGCTGCCCCTCTCCGCGATCCAGACCGCTCCCGACGACCGGGTGGGGACGGCGGCGCTGCAGGTGATTTTCGGGCCGGTCGGCGCCGCGATCATGGCGGTGGCCATCCTGATCTCGACCTTCGGCTGCAACAACGGCCTGATCCTGGCCGGGGCGCGGGTCTACTACGCGATGGCCCGGGACGGCCTGTTCTTCCGCTCGACCGGGCGGCTCAACGCGCGTCACGTGCCCGCCTTCGCGCTGCTCCTACAGGGCATCTGGACGGCATTGCTCGTCCTGCCCCGCACCCGGACCCGCGACGCGGCGGGCGCGGTGGTGCTCGATCCCGCCACGGGCGAGGCAACCTACGGCAACCTGTACGGCATGCTGCTCGACTACGTCGTGTTCTCGGTGTTGATCTTCTACATCCTGACGATCGCCGGGATCTTCGTCCTGAGGCGGAAGCGGCCGGACGCGGAGCGCCCGTACAAGGCGTTCGGCTATCCGGTGGTGCCGATCCTCTACATCCTGGCCGCGAGCATCATCCTGGCCGTGCTGCTCATCTACCGGACCTCCACGACCTGGCCCGGCCTGCTGATCGTGCTCACCGGAATCCCTGTCTATTTCCTCTGGCGCCGGGCCGGAACGCCGGCTTCTGGCCCGGCGGGAGAACGTTCATGACCCTCACCCCAACTTTCTTGGAGGCTTAACATTCATGGCAAACAACCTTTTTGCCAGGAAACCGCTGGACATGCTCCTCGCCGAGGCGAAGGATGACAACCGTCTGAAGCGTGTCCTCGGGCCTGTGCAGCTCTCGGCCCTTGGCGTGGGCGCGATCATCGGCGCGGGCATTTTCGTGGCGACCGGCGCCGCGGCGCACAACATCGCCGGCCCCGCGCTGATGCTCTCCTATGTCATCGCCGGCATCACCTGCATCTTCGCGGCGCTCTGCTATGCGGAGTTCGCCGCCATGGTGCCGGTGGCCGGATCGGCCTACACCTACGCCTATGCCACCCTGGGCGAGATGTTCGCCTGGATCATCGGCTGGGACCTCGTGCTGGAGTACGCGGTGGGCAGCGCCACCGTCGCGGCCGGATGGTCCGGCTACTTCCAGAGCCTGCTGCCCAAGATGGGGATCAACCTGCCCAAGGCGATCACGGGCTCCCCCTGGGTCTACAACGTGGATACGGGCGGGTTCGACTCGACCGGCGCGGTGATCAACCTGCCGGCGATCCTCATCGTCCTGGTCGTGACCGCAATTCTGGTCAAGGGCATCTCGGAGAGCGCCACCTTCAACGGCATCATGGTGGCGGTCAAGGTGGCGGCCGTGCTGTTCGTGATCGGCGTCGGCGCCTTCTTCATCAACGTGGAGAACTGGGACCCCTTCGCTCCGTACGGCTGGACGGGCCTGAGCTTCTTCGGCAATCACGTGGCCGGGCAGTCCGACCCCAGCGGCAATCCGCTGGGCATGCTCGCCGGCGCGGCCATCATCTTCTTCGCCTACATCGGCTTCGACTCGGTTTCGACCCACACCGAGGAAGCCAAGAACCCGCAGCGCGACGTGCCCATCGGCATCATCGCCTCGCTGCTCATCTGCACCGTGCTCTACATCGCCGTCGTGGCAGTGCTGACCGGCATGGTGCGCTACAACGAGCTCGACGTGAGCGCTCCGGTGAGCAACGCTTTCGCGCAGAAGGGGATCGGCTGGGCCGAGTTCCTCATCGCGGCGGCGGGCGTCGCCGGCATCACCTCGGTGCTGCTGGTGATGATGCTGTCCGGCCCGCGCGTGTTCCTCGCCATGGCCCGCGACGGCCTGGTCCCCAAGGGCTTCTTCGGCGACGTCCATCCGAAGTTCCGGACCCCGCACAAGTCGACCATGCTGATCGGCGCCTTCGTGATCCTGATGGCCGGCTTCCTGCCGCTCGACGCGCTGCTCCACCTGACCAACATCGGCACGCTGTTCGCCTTCGTGGTCGTGTGCGCGGCGGTGTTGATCATGCGGAAGAAGTACCCCGATGCCGAGCGGCCGTTCCGCTGCCCGTGGGTGCCGTTCGTCCCGATCATGGGCATCCTGACCTGCCTGATGCTCATGTTCTCGCTGCCGGCGGACAACTGGTGGCGGCTCTTCGTCTGGCTGGCGCTCGGCATGTTCATCTACGTCTTCTACGGCCGGCACCACAGCGTTATGAGCAAGACCAGGCACCTCGCCCACGAGATCTCCAAGCACGGGGCTTCGCCGCAGCAGAGCCTGCACAGCCCACACGACCATCCCGAAGACAAGAAGTAGCAGGACAGGGCGGCCTTCGGGCCGCCCTTACTGTTTCTGGACAGGCTTGGCTTTGCGGACCTCGGCCAGCTTGCCCTGGATCTCTCCGAGGGTGCCGGCCGGGAGCAGCAGGACCAGGTTGCGCCCCGCGGCGCGGGCCGGTACGCCCGCGGCCACGGGCGGATAGAGGGTCAGGGTCTCCTCTCCCGCTTCCTTACCTTTTAGAGTGACCGTCAGCACCGGTTTGCCGGCGATCCCCAACTCGCCGGGCAGGAGCAACCGCTCGGCGCGTGCCTGGACGAGGGCGAAGAGGAAGTCGCTCACCGGCAGGTAGGAGATGGTCTCCTCGCCCCGTTTCCAGTCGGGCTCGGCGCGCTGGAGAGTCAGCTTTCCCTGTCCGTCCTGAACGGTTGCGGACTCCACCTGGAAGACGTCGAAGCCCGAAAGGGCCTGGGACCGCCACTCCGCGGCCGGACGGGCTGCGATCTCCGCAAGACGGGTGCGCGCTTCGAAGACCTGGCTGCCCAAACGGGCCTGGACCGTCTCTTCCGACACCGGTCCGCCTACCTCGATCCTCACCGGCGGACCCTGCTTGAAGGCGACCTCGACTACGGCGCGGGCCTGCCCCATCGGCTGGCTTACAAAGCGCTCGGCCGTGAGGCCGCTCAGCTCGGCGAAGAGGTCGTCCACCTTCTCCCGGTCGGCGCGGTCCGCGACCGGCCGCTCGAGGTGGAAGGATTCGCCCTTGGGGACCAGGACCACTCCGGAGCTCAATGTGACGCGCTGCACCTGATCGCGGTCGCCGCGGTACATCTGCTTGTCCCGCCAGTCGCCCGGCTCTTTCCGGATGTCGTTGAGGATCGAGTCGCTGACCACGAAGGTCTGGTCTCCTACGGCTGCGATGGTGGAGCCGCCCAGGGGGTCCGCGGCGCCGATCTTGAGGATGGTTTCTCCCTCGCTGCCCTCGCCGGTCTTGAGCCGCACGGTTGCCCGCGGCTTGTCGAGCCCGGCCTGCTTGGGGTCCACGTCGTCCAGGACCCGGGTCTGCTCCAGGTTGGTGAGGGCGTCGAGGAGGCCGTCCACGGCGAAGGCGTCGGCCCGCGCATTCAACGGCTGGCGGAGGTGCCACTCCGTCTCAGGCACCTCGATCTCCGTGTCCTCATCGGTGTCCTCCTTCTTGGCAGCAGGGGCTGGAAGCTTTACCTGCTCCATCCGGACAGTGCCGGATTCAGATTGGAGGGTGATCCCGGTCACGTCCTCCTTCTCGACCTGCAGCACCCTCTTTTCGAGCTTCGCGCGCTCCTCGCTCGACGGGAGCTCGCGCTCGTAGAACCAGATGAAGGTGCCCAGGCCCGCGACCAGGACGAGCAGCACGAGCAGGGTGCGCGGACGCATGCGCTATCTCCTCCGCCGGGACCAGACCACGATGCCCGCGGCCGCGGCCAGAACGGGCAGCAGAAACAGGGCGATGGCATAGACCTTATAGCCCTGCTCCTGGGTCAGGTTCAGCCGCACCTGCTCGGTCTTGCGCGGCGGGATGGCCAGCAAAGCCTCGCGGGCCACGAGCCAGTTGAGGGCGTTGGAGAGCAGGATCTGGTTCGGCGAGTTCGCCTGGATGAGCTGGTTCGTGGCGAAGTCGGAGTCGCCGAAGACGACCAGGCGCATCTTGCGGCCTTGCCCCTTCTCCGCTTCGACCGCCACGCCCAGGGAAACCGGACCGGGCACGTCGGTGTCGCCGCGCTCGACCTCGGCCAGCGCGGAGAGGTTGGTCTCGCCCCAGCCCTCGCCCGTGGTGCGCGCCAGCTCCGTGATCGTCAAGCCCTCGGTCTCATTCCGGGCAACGGAGCGCGCAACCGAGAAGAGCACCGGCAGCCTCGCCTGGCTCAGCGCGTTGGTCACCGGATGGTCGCCGTAGTCCTCGGTATAGAGAGTGGCCGCGGTGAAGCCCTGGATGGTCTTCGGCGGATCGATCACGATGTCGGTGCCGAGGCGCACCCCGAACTGCGCGAGCCAGGCCTCGAAGCCGGTGGGCGTGAGGCCGGTGCCCTCGGTCTGCCCCAGCGTGGGCTCGATGAGGGCCAGAACGCGGCCGCCGCCGTTCAGGTGGGCAGCGAGCGCGCTCAGCTCGGGCTGCAGGAACGGGCTGCGGGGGCCGGCGATCACCACCAGGTCCGTGCCCGGCGGCACCGCCGTCTTGCCGAGCGCCGACCACTCCTCGACGTCGAAGTTGTCGGCGCCGAGGATCTGCTGGATGCCGGCGAGCCCCTCCGGCCCCTGGTCGTCGAGCGAGCGCTCGCCATGGCCGGTGGTGAAGATCAGCTTGGGCTTCTTGCCCTCGCCGAGTTGTAGGATGGCGCCGGTGAAGAGCTGCTCTCCCTTGAACCCGGAGAGCGTCGGGGCCTGGCCCATCTGCATGCCCGAAAAGTCCATCTCCGCGAGGTCGTTGCTCGGGATCACCCGCTTGTCCTTGCCGCTCGCCACCACCACGCCGAGGCCCGAGATCTGGTACTGCTGGATGAGCCGCTCGGCCTCCATGCGGTCCCTCTGCGGATCGACGTAGCGCACCTTCACCCGCTGCGACGCGGCGTCGTACTGCGACAGCAGCTCGCGCACGGGCTCGTAAAGCTCGTCGGCCGGCTGCAGGAAGACGATGAAGTCCACGTCCTTCTTGAGGTCGCGGACCACGTTCTCCGACTTCTCCGAGAGCGTGTAGAGGCTGCTCGACGTCCAGTCGAACCGCTTGTGGTACTTGTTGCCGAAATAGTTGACGATCACGAGCAGGGCCGCGATCAGCAGGACCCCGGCTGAGAGGGTCCCCGTCCGCACCAGCCAGCGCCGGTTCACGTTTGCCATCGCGTTACCTCCACTTCTTGTCTTCCAGTGCCCGGCTCGCCAGGAACAGGAAGAACAGGGTCGAAGACACATAGAAGACCAGCCGGCGGGTGTCCACGATCCCGCGCGAGAACTCGTCCAGGTGCTCGCCCAGGCTGAGATAGGAAAACACCTTCCGCGCGGTCTCGCCAACGAAGATGTCGGTGAACCAGCCGAGCAGGAAGAGCAGGAAGAGCAGGGCCGCCGTGACCATCGCCGACACGAGCTGGCTGCTCGTCATGGACGACGCGAAGGTCCCCACCGCCAGGAACAGGGCGCCGACCAGCAGGATGCCCAGGTAGCCGGCCGCGACCGGCCCCCAGTCGATCTCGCTGTAGTACTCGACGATCCCCGCGTAGACCAGCGTCGGCACCCAGAGCGAGGCAAAGAAGGTGAGCGCGGCCAGGTACTTGCCCGCGATGACCTGGCCCTCGGTAACCGGCGCGGTCATCA
Source organism: uncultured Holophagales bacterium (assembly GCA_963741305.1). Lineage (GTDB taxonomy): Bacteria > Acidobacteriota > Thermoanaerobaculia > Multivoradales > UBA5704 > DATMER01. The sequence continues at coordinate 4,999,899 of CAVUHL010000003.1, forward strand.
GCACCTCGATCGAGCCGCTGCGCAGCTCCTCGCTCACCAGGCGCATGGTGAGCACCACGCCCAGGATGAGCAGCATCAGCGTCGTGCTGCCGAAGAAGAAGCCCATCGGCGGCCCGGCAGGCGCCTGCGGATTGCTCAGCAGCGAGGCCAGGTTGCCGAACACGAGCCCGTTGACGAACAGGAAGAAGAAGAACACAACGTAGGCGAGCGGCGAAACGAAGTAGGCCCGCAGCTCGCGCAGATAGGTCGCCCAGACCGCTCTCATGCCGTCACCTCTTGCGGAATCTCAACCGCCGTGTCATGGGTGGTCAGGCGGACGAAGACGTCCTCCAGGGTGGCGCGCTCGCGGGCCAGCTCCAGCAGCACCCAGCCGCGCTCGACCGCCGCACGGAAGACCTCCTCGCGCACGTCGGTCCCGACTTTGTGCTCGACGACGAGCCCCTCTCCGAGATTGCGGACGGCGACGACGCCCTCGATCCGCCCGAGCGCCTCGGCCGCGTCCGCGGGAGCGTCCTTGAGCGTGACCCGCAGGCCGGGGTTGCCCACCCAGCTCTCCCGCAGGCTCTCGGGCGTGCCCTGAACGACGATGCGCCCGCGGTCGATGATCATGACCCTGTGGCAGAGCAGCTCCACCTCGGGGAGGATGTGGGTCGAGAGCAGCAGCGTCCGCTCCCGCCCCAGCTCGCGGATCAGCTCGCGGATGGCGATGATCTGCTTGGGATCGAGACCGACCGTGGGCTCGTCCAGGACCAGCACCCGCGGCCGGTGGAGGATGGCGGTGGCGAGCCCCACGCGCTGCTTGTAGCCTTTGGAGAGCGTGCCGAGGATCTGGCGCCGCACGTCGGTGAGCAGGCAGCGGTCGATCGCATTCCCGATCGCCTCGCGCGTCTCGCCGCGGGAGAGCCCCTCCAGCCGGCCGCGGTAGGCCAGGTACTCCTCCACCCGCATCTCGTTGTAAAGGGCCACGTTCTCCGGCAGGTAGCCCACCTGGCGGCGGGCCTCGCGGGGGGACTCGAACAGGTCCTTGCCCGCGACCGTCACCTTGCCGCTGGTGGGCGGCAGGAAGCCGGTGATCATGCGGATCGTGGTGGTCTTGCCCGCCCCGTTCGGGCCGAGCATCCCCACGATCTCCCCTTCGCCGACCGCGAAAGAGATGCCATCCACGGCGGTGAAATCGCCATAGCGGCGGACCAGGCTCTGCGCTTCGATCATCGGACGTCGCCTCCTCAGTGTACGGGGGTCTTCAGCAAGACAGGTGCCGGGCGAAAAGCCCATTAAAACAGGCGAATCATGCCATTCTGGCGCGTGATGATATTCTTTCGCGTCATGGCGGACAAGGACAAGGCATCCGGAATGAAGTCGGCGTACGAGCTAGCGCTCGAGCGCCTGGAGAAGCAGGGTATCGAGAGGCCGCGGGCTGAGGGGCTGAGCGACGAGATGAAGGAGCAGGTGGCGGAGATCCGCCGCCAGGCCGAGGCGAAGATGGCCCAGCTCGAGATCCTCCACCGCGACAGCCTGCGCAAAGGCGACCCAGCCAAGCGGCAGGAGGCGGAAGAGGACTACGTCCGCGAACGCCGCCGCATGGAAGAGGAACGGGACCGCAAGATCGCGAAGGTGCGGGGGTAGGACCCTCACCCCCGACCCCTCTCCCGGTCCCCCAAGCACACCCTCCCCGGGCGAGGGGCGCCACCACCCGCCCGGGAAACACGACTAACCAGAAGCAAGTCTCCCCCTCTCCCGGGGACCGGGAGAGGGGGCCGGGGGGTGAGGGCCCTACTGCCCGCCTGCGAACGCGCTGTCCAGGGTCACCTGGGCATTCGCCCCCAGATCAACATCCTTGCCCAGGAAGGCGCCGGTTGCCAGGCTGCCGTCCTGGAGCCAGGTCGTGCCGTTCGGGGCGTAGAGGTTGATCTTGACCGTGTTGTTGGTACCGATCTCCACGGCTTTGGGCGTCGCCGTCAGCGCGCCGGTCGTGCCGTTGATGCCTGCCACGTAGAAGAGGATGGACGAGGCGTCGATCGACGCCCCCGTGGCCGGCCCGATCGTGGTCAGGTTCTTGGTGCTGAGCTTCTGCTGCACCCGAACCTGCGACGCGGCCGAGAAGAGCAGCTTCGCCTCGCGGTCCACCGTGATCGAGCGGAAGTGATAGGTGCCGCCCGTGAAGGTGACCACCCCCTTCCTCCCCACCACCAGGTCGAGATAGCTGCCCGGGGCGAGCGTGCGGGTGCCGTTGGTGTTCACGTTGATGTTGGTCGTGCCCGGTGTCGCCGTCAGGAAGGCGGGAAGCACCGGGAAGACAGGCAGGGCGAGCGGTGACCTCTGCAGACCGTTGATCGTGCCGCCGTTGGTCAGTTGGTTGTAGGAGGTGTCGCTTCCGACCACGGCGCTGGCTGCGACGGTGAGGCTGTCGGCCTCCACGTCCCAGTTGGCAGCGGTGGTGACCGAGCCCCCGACGCTGAGCTCCGCGCCGTTCAGGAAAGGCCCGGCCCCTGCCTGGTTCACGATCACGTCGCCCGAGAGAACGTCCGAGCCGGTCCGCAGGGCTACGCTGTTCGTGGCCAGGACCGCCACCCGCTCCAACGCCTCCCCAACCACTACCGTCACCTGCCCGTTGGCGGTACCGCCCTGTCCGTCACTCACCGTGTAGCTGAAGGCCGCCGTGCCCGTGAAGTTGGCGCCCGGCGTGTAACTGACGATGCCTCCCGCGAGAAGGGCACCCGGCGCGCCGACGGCGGTGACGGTGAGGGTGTTCCCCTCCACGTCCGTGTCGTTGGCGAGCACCGTGATGATCACCGGCACTCCCTCGCGGGTGGCGCCGCTGTCCGGAGCGGTGATCGGAGCGTCGTTGACCGCGGCGATCGAGATGTTCACCGTGGCCATGCCGGTACCGCCGTTGCCGTCCGAGATCGAATAAGTGAACGAATCATTGCCCGTCGTATTGAGATTCGGCGTGTAGGTGGCCGTGGTGCCGTTCGTGGTCACCGAGCCCTTGGCGCCCTGGGTGACGGCACTGATGGATAGAGTGTCGCCGTCGATATCGGTGTCGTTGCCCAGGACGGCAATCGCGATGGGCGTGTCCTCGGATGTGCTCGCGCTGTCGGCAACCGCTGCCGGCGGATCGTTCACCGGGGTGACGGTCACCGACACCGTGCCCACGGACGTAAGGAATCCCGGATCTCTGATCGTGTAGGTGAACGTGTCCGGTCCGGAGTAATTCGCGGCAGCCTGATAGCTCACCTGGTTGCCGGCCAGGATCGTGACCGTGCCATGCGCTCCCTGGGTCACGGCCGTCAGGGTGAACGCCGTGTTATCGGGATCCGTGTCGTTCACGGTCACCGGGATGGCGACCGTGCTCTCCTCGGCGACGGTCGCCGAGTCGGCAACCGCTACCGGCAGATCGTTCACGGGAGTCACGTTCACATTCACCGTGCCTGTGTCCGTGCCACCGTTCCCGTCCGAGAGCGAATAGGTGAACGAATCATTGCCGTTCGCATTGAGGTTCGGCGTGTAGGTGATCGTCTGGTCGGCGTTCAGCACGGCCGAGCCTTTGGACGGCTGGGTCAATGCCGTGACGGTCAGGTTGATGTCGCCGTCCCCGTCGAGGTCGTTCGCTTTTACCGCCACGTTCTTTGGCGTGTCCTCGTTCGTCGTGACGAAGTCGTCCGCCGCGTGAGGCGGGTCGTTGACCGGGTTGACCGTGATCGTCACCGTGGCGACGTCGGTCAGGTAGGAGCTGCCCTCCGGCCCGTCCCGGATCACGTACATGAACGAGTCGGTGCCCGAGAATCCTTCGAAGGGTGCGTAGCTCACAGTCCCGTCGGGCAGAAGAACTACCGAGCCGTGCGCCGGCTGCCAGGCGTGGAAGACCTCGATCGTGTCGCCATCGGGATCGGTGTCGTTGGCGCCGACGTCGATGTACACAGAGAGCTCTTCATCGGTAGAAGCGGAGTCGTCCACCGCGTCCGGCTCATGGTTGGGGGGTTCCACCACCGCCCCCGTGAAGACGGCGGTGTCGAAGGAGTAGAGGTGGTAATAGCTCCGCCTGACGATCAGGACATCGCCGGGCTGCGCGTGCAGGATGCCGTAGGGTTGCGGAGGCGGCCCGGTCGGCAACGTGGCCGTGAACAGGCCGGTGTCCCCACCGGTCTCGGTGAGCGTCACATATGCCGTGCTCAAAGCGGCGGCCACCCTGATCCCGTCGGCGGTCACGATCACGCTTTCGATGCCGGAAGAGGTGTTTCCCGCAGGCCGGCGCATCCAGATCCGGACCGTCGAGCCCACCGCAAAGGAATCGGCATCCTGCCCCTGGTCATCGGTGAGCCACAGCTCCGAATCCCGGATCCTCGCTGTGGCGGAGGCACCGTTCCGGGTAGCCGTGACCTTCGAATCGCTGTCGGGCTCCAGCACGAGGTCGCCGAACTGCAGCGTCCCATCTCCCGGAACGGGGAGGGAAAAATAGTTGAGGAGGACGCCCGTGGGCAGCGCACCCGTGAACACGCCGGTATCGGGTCCGGTCTCCGTGAGGCTCACGGTCTCGGCGTCGGACCTCGCGTCGCCGTACCTGTGGGAGAAAACCTTGACCGTCAGGGCCTCGGCCGTGGCCGGATTCGCGTTGGCCTCCGGTTCGGCGACCCGGATGTGGATGTCGTCCCCGAACACGTAGCTCGAGGCGGCCTCCCCCTGATCGTCGAGGAGCTGCACCGCGACCGGCACGATCGCGACGACTGCCGACACCCGGCCGGTGGGATCGTTGGGGTAGTTCGAGGCGTTGTAGACGACCTCGACCGTGTCCGTCGGCTCGACGTCCAGGGTAGGTAGCGGGCCCTCGAAGATCCCCGTCGAGTCGCCCGTCTCCGTGAGCGAAACGTACTGCCAGTCGCCCGCGGCGGACGTGGCGATCACGACGAAGGATTCCGGATATGGGGCTGTGTCCGCCCGCGGGGCGATGGCGCGGATGATCAGGGCGTCGCCCGCGGAAGCTGTGGCCCGGCGCTCGCCCTGGGCGTCCACAAACTCCAGGATCGCCGGCACCATGAGGAGCGAAGCGGCGTCCTGGCCGGAGCTGGCCGTGATCGTGTCGGGCTCGCTCGTGGCCGGGAACTCCCGGCCGGTGCCCAGGATCCCGCTGCTCCAGTCCCACAGCTTCATCTGGATCGAGCCCGCGAAGACTCCGGGGCTCAGCTCGGCGAGGCCCAGCGGCTCGACGTCGTCGGTGATCCGCGACTGGATGGCGGCCGCGAGCGGCCCCTGCCCGGCCGACAGCGGATCGAGGACCCGCACCCGGGCCGTGCTCTCCTCCACCAGGACCGGCAAGGGAAGGCCGCCCTCGTCCACGAAGCGGACGGACGACCGGGCCACGGTAGCGCGGTCGGAGCTGGCGATGCCGTAGACGTCGTGCACCACCTCGACGGCCTCGCCGGGCTGGGCTTGGAGAAGCCTGTCACCGGCGACGGCCGTGCCCGGAACGACCGGGATCGTCCCCTTGAACAGGTAGGAGCGCCCGTCGGTCTCCATTGCCCCGAACACCTCCACGTCACCCGTGGTGAGCGACCGGACCTCCACGCTCCTCACGTCGATATAGGGGCTCGTATAGTCCGCCGCCGTCTCGACCTCGACCCGCAGGTCGGAGCCGAGCCCGAACGACTCGGAATCGGCGCCGTCCTCGTCCACCAGCCGGATGATGGAGACGGTCATGGGGGCCTCGGCGATGGTGAGCTCGTACTGGGCCCGCACGGAGTCGAGTTGGGTGAGGTCCGCCGATGAATCCAGGGAGCCGTTGCCAGGAGTCGGATAGACGCCGCCGAGAATGTGCCGGATTGCGCCTTCGAAAACGCCCGTGTCCGGGCCGGTCTCGTGGAGCGTGATGGTCTCGTAATCTCCTACGAGCACCATCGAGACCAGGACGCTCAGGTTCTCGACCACGGCCGGATCAAGGTTGCGGGAGGCGTCGATCACCCGCACCGGGAACGCCGAATTCGCCAGCAGGAGATCGGTGGTCCGGCCGTCCCGGGGACGGACGAAGCTCACCGAGGCGCCGGCGACCGTGGCCGAATCCGACGACGGGCTCGCCGCGGTGGCCTCGTCGACGTGGGTGGCCGTGACGGTCTCGCCGATGGCGGTCGGGAGGTTGACGGAGCCCACGAAGGTGCGGGTGTGGGCGCCGGTCTCGATCAGCGTCACGATCTGGGAGCCGCCACCCGAGGTGGTGACCGTCGCGGAAGTCAGGTCCGGCCCGGCGGACAGGTCGGCATAGGCATCCCGCACCCGGACGCGCACCGGCTCACCCTGCGTGATGGTCTCCGTGCCGCGGCCCTCGCCGTCCACCAAGCGGACCTCCGAAAGGCCGACCTCGACGGAAGCGCTGGCCAGGCCATATGTGGCGGTTGCCGTGTCCAGGGTCGGTCCCGGGTAAACCCAGGTCGTGTAGAGCTGGTCGGCGTCCACCCCGTAGTAGTTGTCGAGGCCGTAGTCGGTGGTGAGGATGGCCTCCCCCTCGAACACGCCGGTCTCCTCACCGCTCTCGACGAGGTGGGCCGTGGCGGTGTCAGGGCCGTTGACGGCGCTGAGGTCCACCGCCACGGAATCCCGGCTCGGCGAAGTGTCCGCCGCTGGATCGATCACCCGCAGCAGGACCCGGCCCTGTTCCAGGACGCGGGATGTCACCTCGCCCCACTCGTCCAGGAACTCGACCGAAGCCGACTGCGCGGAAGCAAAGCTTGCGAAAACACACAGCACCAGCAACAGCAGGAACGTCTGCCGTCTGCCCATGAATGGCTCTCCTCTCCCGGAAATCCGGGCCTCTGAATGGCTACGTCGATATGAGTGTCGTCAGAGACCCGAAACGTGTCGCTCCGGGAAAAGGTTTCAATCCTGGAGGATCGGCGGCATTCCGCAAATGGCTACTTGTCAGGTTGCCGGCTCGCCTCGTACCGCGCGATGAACGCGTCGGGCGGAGTGCCGGCCACCAGCTCGGCGAGGACGTTCATCGGCAGGTCGTCGAGCTTCTTGAAGCGCAGGCAGGACTTGCCCAGGTCGAGCTTCTTGCCGGCTTTCTTGAAGCCATCCCGCAGGCGGGCCTCCTGCTCGGGATCCTGGTAGACGCAGTTCAAATAGAGCGCGTAGTGGTTCTTCTGCGCCGCCAGGGCGAGGTAGGCGAGCGGCTGCCCGTTGTACGTCTCGGGATAGCGCTCGAGCGGGACCTCGTAGGTGATCATCCCCCAGTTGAAAGTCTCGCGGTACCCCTCGGGCAGATTGTGCAGGACCATTCCGCGCACGGCCTCGACCACGGCGCGGCGGTCCTCCGGAAGCTCATCCAGGTACTTCTGCAAGGTCGGTGCGCTGCTCTTCAAAGAGGCTTCTCCTCAGCGGTTGAATGGACGTTCGTTGATCCAGTGGAAGCCGCGCGTCATCAGCAGGGACTTCGGGATCTCCCCCTGGCGCAGGCGCGCCCGGACTTGGTGGCCGTCGAACGTCCCCTGCATCACCAGGAGCTTCGGCTCGGGCCGGTTGTAGGCCAGGGTGGACTTCCAGCTCGGATCGTCGCGCTTGGTAAAGGCGAGCGTCCGCTTCTTCGGGTCGATCTCCACGTTGTAGCGCTCGCGGCTGTCGCTCATCAGCTGGAAGCTCATCCGGTTGCCGCCGGTGAACATCGCCCTGCGCCAGCGGCTCGTGTCGGTGACCAGCGGCGGCCGGACCGTTCCGTCCACCACGAGCTCCTCGACGTTCCACAGGCCGTACAGCGGCGATTTCGCGGCCTCGGCGACGGAATAGGTCTGCCGCTGTTTGTAGGAGAACTGCAGCCCCGTGACCGTGAGATAGGCGATGAAGAGCACCGCGAGGGCCTTCGTGCCGTAATGGAGCCATTTGCGCCGGAAGAGCGGGCGGTAATCGGCGGGGTCCGCCGGCTCGGCCGGCCGGTTGAGCACCAGCACGTTGGCCAGCCGGCGCAGGTCGTGAGCGGCGAGGAAGACGGCCATGAGCAGCAGGTGCGTCGAGTAGAGCTTGACCGGCACGTCGTAGCTGAAGTTGAGCATGACCACGTTGGTCATGATGCCGATGCACACGAGAGCGCCGAGCAGCGTGGTGCGCCGGAAGGCCAGGAGCAGCCCGCCGGTCAGCTCGCCGATGCCGGTGAACATGGTGTAGGCCGCCGAGGCGCCCATGAACGTCCAGAGGAGCCCCATCGGGGACGAATCGCCGTACGGCTGCATGAGGCGGTCGAAGGCGGGCGCGGGGAACTGCGTCGGCACGGCCTTGGACGTTCCATACCCGATCATCGCCACCGCGAGCACGAAGCGCACGTAGACCCGCAGCCACTCGTAGAGCCGCGCGTAGTTGCGCCGCCTGCGGTCGAGCAGGCTCCAGACGAGCGTCGCCGCCGCGGCGATCACCAGGTAGCAGAAGACCTGGACGTAGTTGTAGGTCGTGTCCCCGCTGCCGTTCGGAAGGACCGTGATCGTCACACCGAAAACCTGCTGCCCAACCCAGGGCACGAGCTTGTTCCACATCTGGAAGGTCCACATCCCGATCATCCCGACATAGGGGATGTAGTACAGGGGAAACGGGAAGCTGTAGAGCACCAGGTAGGAGAAGACGAAGCGGAAGAGCAGCCGCTTCACGGGGCTCCAGACCGCAGCCGGCCGCGGCTCTTCCGCGGGCTGGACTTCCGATGGGAGGTCGTCAACTGCGCGAAGGGCCGGGTTGCTCTGCATCGTGCTCGTCTCCGTTCAATGGAATGTGGCTCCATTTTACTACGCAGGCGGGAGGGGACGGGCCTCCGGCAGGACCCGTCCCCTGGATCTTGAAAAGAAAAAGTCCATCGATTGTCAAAGAGCCCGCGGCAGACGTGGACGCATCCACGGTGCCGGTCGGCCGGGACCCCGCGGGTCCCGGCGCCTCGTCTTCACGTGCCGCTCGAGCTCCAGACGCTTCCACCCAGCCTTGAGCGCCTTTCACTCGACCGTCTTAGCCCTTCCCTCGACCGTCTGAGCCTTTCGCCCGGCCTACTGAGCGTTTCGCTCGACTCTCCGCCGCTTCCATCCGGGCTCCAGCCGCTGCGTCACGGCCCCGGGCGCTCCCTCCCGACCCTGGCCGGATGCCGCCGGACCTTCCTCGTCGGTTGCGCAGGCTCGGCCACAACGCTGCGGACCTCGCGCGGAAGCGTCCCGGCCGTGGATGGCAGCGTCTCGGACTCGCGCATTTACCGCACACGTTAGAGCCGCTGGCGCAATCTCATCTTCTTCTGCTGCCGACCCTTGCGGGGAACCGCCCACGGTCGGGAGCTGCGCGGCGAGGATTATCCTGGCACAGAGTATAGACGCCAGGCAAGTAAAGAATCGGTTGGTATCCAACATGGCCAACATTTGGTATTGACAAGACCATGAACGGCTGACATCCTACCCTTCGTCGTCCAAGGAAACGCAGGTCATAAAATGAAGAAAGGAGATGCCGATGATGTAGGTTGACGCGCTAGCGAGGCAGCAACCCCTTGCCGGGTGGTCCGGAAAAGGGGAGAAAACATTAACTGGCAGTAGAAATGAAAGGAGAAGCATCATGCCTGAAATCTCGTCGTTTGCCGATTTCCTCGCCGATTGGGACCTTCTGCTCAAGGGGGTTGCCAACAAGAATGGGCTGCCCGACCTCTCGGGGCTCACCCTGCCCTTGGAGGAGATCCTGGAGGAAGGGAGGGACCAGGAGGCGGACAAGGCCGCCGCCCGGTCTCAACTCAGCCAGGGCTCCAAGCGCACCCGCACCCTGGTGACGGATGGACGGGCCGCGGCCTCGCGGCTGCGCTCCGCCCTGAAGGCCCACTACGGCGGCCACAACGAAGTGCTGGTGGAGTTCGGGATTGCGCCGCTACGCAAGCGCCGCTCTCCCCAGCCGGCCGACCCGCCGCCTCCCAACCCGCCTATCGCGCCTCTGCCGGAGTAGCCCGGCTCGGGGAGGGGGCGGCTTCCTAACGGACCCGCCTCCTCCCGACGTTCATTGAAAATTAGGAAAGGACGGCGGCCTCCGTGTCCAAGGACGCCGCCGTCCACCCATATGAAGGGGGACTTGGTCTCCTGGGAAGCCATGTGTCCTTCTCCCGTCAAGGAAAGGACCGTCGGCGGTTCCGGGGGGAGACCGGGACCAGGGCGAATGCCCTCCATTTCTTCCCCTCCCACTTCGCGATCCAGAGTGAAGTGCCGAGCCCGGAGCCATCCTTTTTGCCAGCTGAGCGGCGTTGTCTCGCCAGAGGGAAAGTGGTACTCTCCCACCGGCATGGCCCGTACCTCATTTCTTACGCTCGACCCCAAGGGACGCACGACGCTCCCAGAGGAAGTCCGGACAGCGCTCGGGGTGGAGCCTGGCGACTTCATCCTGCTGGAGCGTACCGAGCGGGGGACCTTCGAGCTGGTTCCTGCGACCCTGGTACCCAACGACCAGCTCTGGTTTCATCACCCGGACATCCAGGCGCGAGTGGCTCAGGCGGAACGGGACTTTGCCGAGGGCCGTTCGACTCGGACCCGTACTCCAGACGAAGCCCAGGCGCTCCTCGACAGTTTGAAGCAGAACGCCGGCCGATAGCATGGCTCGCAAGCAGACGTTCCTCACGGCCGAGTGGTCGGAACAGTGGAAGGAACGTTATGCGGAGCTCAGTACCGAACGGCAGGCTGCCTGCGACAAGGCGGCCATCGCCCTGATCAAGAGAGACTCCTCCCCAGGGCTTCACATCAAGCCCATCCAGCCTGACAAGCACTACTCCGAAGCCCGGATCAACAGCGGCGACCGGATCGTCTTTCGCATCGAACAGGACACGATCTTCTTCGTCGATGTCGTCAAGCACGACGACATATCCCGTTACGGGAAGAGGCCTCGCAAGCGGAGTTGAGGCATGGCTTGTTGGCGAAATCCGATCGCAGGAACGAGAAGTATGCTGCGCAGCCCAGAGCCTGACTTCGCGGCTTGCTTGATCGACTCGCCTCCGCCACAGGTCTACACTTTGTTCTACTTCGCGCCGTTACCAGAGACGCTGCCTGCGCCGCGCATAAATGCTTTTGCGTCGCGATTCAGGCCTACAGATCACGCTTGGAGGCGAGGGGTCCATCAAAGATAAGGTGAACGAAGGGAGCTCACGGCGACTCCACGCGTATCTCGCGGCCTGTCTCGACTAGACAGTTCACCCGAGCACCTCTCCGGCGATGCTGAAAAGAACGAAAGGAATTATGCCCGTACGCAATGTTGAACACGAACTTGACTTCACGCGAACCTCGGTTCGACGCCTGATCTCTGATCTACGAGAAGGTCGTCTCTGCATTCCCGAGTTTCAGCGAGGCTATATTTGGAAGCCGAACAAGGCAGCTGATCTGCTCGATTCACTCTATCGCGGCCTGCCCGTTGGGTCACTCCTGGTATGGGAGACCTCAGAGAGTATTCATGAGCGCGCATCAGGCAAGATCGTTACACAGCGGCATGGCGGTACTGCACGCTGGCTCGTTGACGGTCAACAACGGGCAACCACAATGGAGCGCGTCCATGCGCTCGACGATGAAGTGGCTGCAGAGGATCGGCTGGACATATACTTCAATGTCATCGAGCCGAGCTTCCAGAGAGGGAATGCTGCGATCCGCAAGGACCCGCGGTGGGTGACTCTCGACAAATTGTGGTCAAAGGATTTTCGGCACGAACGCAATGACCTTCAAGAAGCATTCCCTGAAAATCGGCACGCGATCGAGGAACATATTGATCGATGCCGAGCGATCCTAGACTACGATATTCCGATGACCGTGATGCGAGGCCATCGCTACCACGACGCCCTTGACGCCTTCGTGCGTTTGAATCTAAAGGGCGTACGTCTTGGAGGCGATGACATCGAGAGTGCACGGATCGCGGGGAAGCACTCTGGTTTCGTTGTGGAACATGTGATCCCGTTCATGAATTCACTCAGAGAGAAGGGGTTCGACCGTATTCACCTATCACACCTACTTATGGCTAGTGCCGCAATTGCAGATCCGGCTAGGCCGCACGGAAGACTAGGTGATTTTGAACCGAACCAGCTTCGAGCTGCTTGGCAAAAGATGATAAAAGGCGTGGACACAGTGCTGCACATGGTTGCGTCCGACCTCGGCCTCCGCGCGATGTCGCTGCTTTGGTCCGGTACGCTGCTCGTACCGCCCATTGTGCTCTGCGCGACTCATCCGGCTCGGCTGCGTGACGCTGAGCAGGTACTTGGGTGGATGGCGCTGGCGGCACTGCACCGTCGATATGGTGCGGCTACACAGACAACCCTCGAGCGAGATCTCAAAGCAATGGCTACGGCTGAGTCTCCAGTAGGCGCACTCGTGCGGAACCTGCGCAGGCAGCAGAGCCTCCGTGCTACAGACCATGACTTTGACCGCCTAATTCAAGATCGGGGAGCGGTGTTCGCAACCTACGTAGCATGCAGGCAGCGCGGGGCCAAATGCCTAATCACACGGCAACGCATCGAAGATCGCGCGGCTGGTGACACGTTCGTCGACAAACATCACATTGTGCCCCGTGGAACATTTGAGGCGCTGGACATGAAGCGCTCCTCCGATGTGGTCGCCAACACCGCGTTTATCCTGCGTGATGCCAATCAGTCAGTCGGCAAAAATCCACCCAATATAACGTTGCGCGACTTGGACGCCAAGACGCTTCAGAGCCAATGCATTCCAGAGGATAAACAGCTTTGGGACAAGGACCGGCACACGGAATTATGGGCGGCCAGGCGTCATCTGCTTTCGGAAGCATTCAACGAGTTTACTGCTCGTGCCGTTGATGCAGCAAAAGAGTGATGAATACTTGGCCTCCAACAGAGCTACGAAGAGCTCAGATTCGCGCTTCTTGTGCACCGTCGAAGTTCCGGCAGGGGTGGCCTGGATCGAGGAGCCAGCGGTGAGCAGAACAATCGAGCAAGAGCTGATCGATGTTTCAAACGCCTGGGACCGGGCCATGGTCACAAACGACCCGGATGCGATCGGGCTGTACATGGCCGACGACTGGACAATCATCGGACCCGATGGGAGCGTCAGTGACAAGGAGACCTTTCTGGAACCGGTGCGGTCGGGGAAGCTGACTCACGACGTGATGGAATCCCACGATCTAAAAGTCCGTATCTATGGCGACACCGCCGTCGTGACCGGACGGGGGATATCCGGCGGGCAGTATCAAGGGCAGTCCTTCTATCTGGTGGAACGGACATCCTGCGTCTTTGTCAGACAGCAAGGCCGCTGGCGATGCGTGTTGACGCACTTGTCGCTGATCGCCGAGAAGTAGTCAGTTATATTCCCATCTCCATGGCATGCCGGTTTCTCCGAGGATCATCCGCGCGATCTCAGGGTAGATGCGCTCGGCCCGGACGTCGTTCGCCAGCATGACGGCGCAGCGCTTCCCGCGTTCGAGACAGATGACCATGTTGCCTGTCCAATCGTTGTGACCACCCTTGAACCAGGCGGGCCCGCTGGTGTCCTGGAATGTCACCAGGCCCAATCCGGCCGCGAGACCGATGTCGGCATTGCGGGGCTCGACTCCGGTTGCCAGCGTCGGGAACTGGTGAGCCGACGTGATGGGCGCCTGCGGACGAACCAGCTCGGCGCGCGAAGCCGGGGTCAGGCCGTCGCCGCGGACGATGCCGGCCCAAAGGCGCGCCTGGTCCGCAATGGTCGTGTCCATGGAGCCCGCGGCGCTGACGCTGCTGCGCTCGTCATGCTGCTCCATGGAGCCATCGAGCCCATAGCCATCCGCAAGGTTTGCCGCGAAATCCGGCCTCCACTGCATGCTCGTGTTCTTCATACCGAAGCGGTCAAAGACGCGCGTCTTCATTTCCTTCCCCACGTCCAGCCCCAGCCCCTCTTCGAGCACGAGCTGCAGCACGTAGAAGCCCTCGCCCGAATAACCGTAGCGGCTGCCCGGATCGTGATGAAAGCGCAGGCGCTCGTCCTCTTCGAGCCAGCGAAAGTTGGCGAAGCCGGAGGTGTGGTTCAGAAGGATCCGCGGTGTCAGAGCCCGCCAGCGCTCATCTCCCGCCAGGTCCGTGTAGTCCTCGTACTCGGGCAGGGGACGCGGCAGCAGGTCGGCGATGGAGGCATCCAGGTCCAGCCGTCCTTCATCGACCAGTTGCAGCATCATGTAGGCGAACGCCGTCTTCGTCAGCGAAGCGCCGTACATGATGGAATCCGTAGTGAGGGGGAGAGCGTGCTCCACGTTGCGATGGCCGTAGGCCGCGACATGGACGACCTTGCCGCCGTCGATCACCGCCAGAGCCATCCCCTGCACCCCTTCACTCTGCATCAAGCGCTTGGCCTCGGCATCGATCGTCCGGCCATCCGGAACCTTGGAGACATCTGGCAGAGTCGCGCAACCGGCGAAAGCCAGGAAAAGCGCGAACGTGCAAATTGATTTCATGTTGATGTTCATCTCTCGGCGAGGCTAGCATACGCACCATACCGAAGGCCTCTTCCGATAAGAACCGAGGGGACTGATGCGCTACCGTTACTTCATCTGCGACGTCTTCACCGGCACGCGCTTCGGCGGCAATCAGCTGGCGGTCCTGCCCGAGGCCGGCGGCCTCTCGGACAGGCAGATGCAGCAGATCGCCCGGGAGTTCAACTTTTCGGAGAGCACTTTCGTGTTCCCGCCGGAGGCGGGGCATACCCGCAAGGTGCGTATCTTCACGCCTGCCATCGAGGTCCCCTTTGCCGGACATCCCAATGTCGGAACCGCTTTCGCCCTTGCCACCGCGGGCGAATTTGGTCCGATCGATGGATCGATCACGGTGACTTTCGAGGAAAAGGCGGGGCTCGTCCCGGTCACGATTCAGCAGCGCGAGGGCCGCATCTGGTGCGAGCTTTCGGCGCCGCAGCGCCTTTCGCTGGGCAAGACGATCTCCGCCGAAATGGTGGCGGCGGCGATCTCGCTCAACCCGGCCTACGTCGTCACCCGGACTCATCAGCCCCAGGTGGCCTCGGTCGGCCTGCCTTTCCTCATCGCCGAGCTCGAGGACCGGACCGCTCTGGAGCGGGCCCGGATCAACATGATCGGGATCGACGCCATCGCCGCAGAAGGGGTGATACCCGACATCCACCTCTATACCCACAGTGCCGACGAGTTCGACATCCGGGCACGGATGTTCGCTCCTCTGGATGGGGTTCCGGAGGACCCCGCCACCGGCAGCGCGAATTGCGCGCTGGCCGGATTGCTCAGCCACCACGAGAAGGCGGCCGACGGCAGCTTCCAGTGGCGCATCGCCCAGGGTGTCGAGATGGGACGCCCCAGCGTCCTCGAGGCCCGCTCGGAGAAGAGGGACGGGGCTGTCGTGGCCACATGGATCGGCGGAGCGAGCGTCCTCGTGAGCGAAGGACTTATCGAGGTCGATTGAGGTCGACTAGGAACGCTTGCTCTTGCGCCCGGCAGGCTTGGCCGGAGCTGCCGTTTCCACGGGCGGAGCTGCCGCGGCCGGCGGCGCGGTCTTGGTCAGCTCGCCGAAGAGCACGTCGAGGAAGTCCTTCATGGTCTGCTCGACACGCCCACGGTCCGGGGAGTTGGCCGGCGTTACCGGAGCCACCGGAGCCGCTTCCTTAACGTCTCCCTCGCTGCGCTGGCGGTGCAGGTGCTGCAGGGCCTGCACGAGGCGCATGGTCTCGGAGTCGAGGTTCAGCGTCTCCGGGTACGCGGCGAGGAAGAAGGCCGCGGGGGGCAGGCGGATCGCCCGGCAGACGCCCAGGATGTGGGCGATGCGCAGCTCCAGCTTGCCGTCGATGATCCTGCCGAGGTAACCGGGGCTCAGCCCCATCTGCCTTTCGATGGACCGTTGGGACTGTTCGGACAGGAGGATCGCGCTCTTCAAAAGGCGCGCAATGCGGGCAACTTCGGGCTCTCTCTCTTTCATGACTCCATAGTGTATCAAACGAAGGTCTCGGTGAAGCGCCGAACCGCGCCATGGCTGCCACAGACGTAGATAGCGTCGTCGTCGCGGAAACGGAACTCCGGTCCGAACTCGACCAGGACGTCCTCTCCCCTTTCGACCGCCACGACGGAGCAGCCGGTGCGCTCGCGGATGCCGAGCTCCGCCGGGTGGCGTCCCGCAAGGCTGTTGGGCGGGACTTTGAGCACCTTGAGCTGCGGATCGATCAGGAAGGCCTCTTCCCCCAGCAGCTTCTTGGCCAGGATCTGGCCCGAGACCTGGCTGATCGAGAGCGCGAAGTAGGCGCCGGCGCGGTGGATGCGCTCCACGTTTTCCGCGCGATTAACGCGGGCGATCACAGGCACATCGGGCGCGAGGTCCTTGAGGATCACGGTCGCAAAAAGGGTGGAGCTGTCGGTGTCCAGCGCCAGGATGACAGCCTGCGCGTCGCGCACCCCGGCCCCTTCCAGGACCCGCAGGTCGAGCACGTCGCCGACCACGTCCACTTCGGGGCCGGGCTGCTGGTCGATGAGCTTGACCTCTTCGCCCACGGCTTCGAGCAGCTCGGCCACCTTGCGGCCAACCTCGCCACCGCCCCCCACCACGAAATGCCCCTTTCGCCTCGTCGTGACGTTGCCCTCGGCCAGGTCGCTCAGCCGCTCGATGCTGTCGCGGCTCCCCACCACCACCAGCGTCCCCCCGGGCTCGATCTGCTCGGCGATGCCGGAGAGGACTTCCAGCTCGCCGCCGACCCATTGGCCGATGACCGTCGCGCCGGTGCGGGAGCCCACGGCTGCCGCGTTCAGGGTCTGGCCGGCGAGAGGGCTGTCCGGGCCGAGGTGCACTTCGGCGACTTCCAGGTTGCGGCCGAGCTGCTGGATGCCCGCGATGCGCGGGCTGATGCGCTGTGACGCCCTGGCCGCGAGCGCCGCGCCCAGGATGTGCCGCGGCGTGAAGGTGGCGGTCGCCCCGGCGAGCATCATGGGCTTGCGGTGGTAGGGCTCTTCCACCAGGGCCAGGATCGGCCCCGTGAAGCCGCGTTGCCGGGCGGTGAGGATGAGCGCCGCGTTCTCGTCGTCCGTGCCATTGGCGATGATCGCCCGCGCCTGTTCGAGCCGGGCTGACCTCAGCGCGCCTTCGCCCAGGGCTCGGTGGACGACCGGCTGCCCCGCCTCGAAGAGCCGCCGTGCCACGTTGTCGTCCGGCTCCAGGACAAGGGTGGGCACGTGCGCCGTGGCCAGCTCGGTGAGCAGCGTCTCCACGGCCGGGCCGTAGCGGAAGACCACCGCGTGACCCTCGAGGTCCGATGGCGCCTCTTGCGGCAGCCGGGTCTCGAAGCGCTCTTCCAGGAGCGGGATCAGGTAGAGCGGAAAGATCAGGAAAACCAGGAAGACGCCGACGAACTGCACGCCCGAGACGAAGAGGATCATCGCGGGATGTCCCCAGCGGGCATCCGCGCCGTAGCCGGTGGTGGTCAGGGTTTCCGAGGCCCACTCAACGCTCTGCCAGAACGTGCGCGGCTCGCCTTCCAGCAGAGCCATGCCAAGCATGTAGAGCACGGCTGATATGACTACCAGCACGGGCAGCGAGAAGATCAGCAGGAGGAGCCGGCGCCGGGATCGCCGCATGACGATCAGTACGGCATGTCCTCTTCTTCCATGCCGAAGTGGTGGCCGAGCTCATGGACGAGCGTGTCCCGGATCTCCCGGATGACGTCGCGCCGGTTGTGGCAGGTGCGCAGGATGGGGCCGCGGTAGAGGATGACCCGGTCGGGGAGCGCGCCCATGTAGAAGGTGGTGCGCTCGTCGAGCGGCACGCCCTGATAGAGGCCGAGGAGGTCTTCCCCGGAATCCATGCCCATGGCTTCGAGGTCCTCGGGGTCGGGCTCCTCTTCGATCATCACCGCGACGTTGTCGAGCAGGTCGGCCCATTCTTCCGGGAGGCCAGCCAGGGCCTGCTCCACAAGGGCCTCGAATTCCTCGGGGGGGACGCGCATCGGGGGAATTGTAGCGGAGCGGCCTGTCATAGACTCTGCCGATGTCCGTGAGGCTCGACAAGTGGCTCCAGGTGGCCCGCATGTTCAAGACCCGAACCAAGGCCACGCACGCCTGCGACCTGGGGAGGGTGCGCGTCAACGGGCAGAGCGCCAAGCCCCACCGGCAGCTCGCGGTCGGCGACAGGGTCGAGCTAACCCAAGGGGACTGGGACCGTGTCCTTATCGTGCAGGACCTCAAGGACAAGCCGGTGCCCAAGGCCGAGGCTCCGAAGATGTACGAAGACCTGAGCCCGCCGCGTCCGGCCCCGGACCCTCTCGCTCGGCTGATGCGCCGCCCCCTCGTCACCCGCGAGGCCGGCGCGGGCCGGCCCACGAAGAAGGAACGCCGCGACATGGAGGGCTTCCGCGACGGCGAGCCTGCGCCGGACCTCGATTGGGATGATGAAGAAGAGGAAGAAGAGGAGGAGAGCTGAGGGAGGGGGCGCCCCTTGAGGGGATGGGGGTGAGGGGATCAATCGGCGCCCCTTGAGGGGACGGGGGTGAACGGGGTCAACAAGCCTCCTGAACAGCATTTTGACAACGTCCAACTTCCCACAGTGGTAAAATCAACTCCATGAGCGAAGACCGAGCCATATCGCACAGCGATCCACGCCACCCGATCCGGGTGGTGGCTCGTCGTACCGGCCTCAAGCCCGACCTGATCCGGGCCTGGGAACGGCGCTACGGCGCGGTCGCGCCCGGGAGGTCCGCCACCCGGCGGCGCTATTACTCGGATGCCGAGATCGAGCGGCTGTCGTTGCTCGGCCGCGTGGTGCGCGCCGGCCATACGATCAGCCAGGTGGCGAAGCTCCCGAACGAGGAGCTGGAGGAGCTGATTGCCCGCGACTCGCTCAACCAGCCGGCCATGGCCGGCCCCGCCGGCCGCACAGATGCGATCCTCACCTGCTGCCTGTCCGCCGTGCAGCGCCTGGATTCCCGCGATCTCGGGCACCAGATCCGGCGCGCCTCCGTGGATCTGAGCGCGACCGAATTGCTCGACGGCGTGCTGGCTCCGCTCATGCAGCGCATCGGCGATCAATGGAAGCAGGGGGGGCTGCGGCCCTTCCACGAGCACATGGCCTGTGCCGTGGTCCGCTCGTTCCTTGGCAGCACGATGGGTGAGACCAACCACGGCGCGCCCGTCTTCCTGGCCGCGACGCCCGCCCGGCAGCGCCACGAGCTCGGCGCGCTGCTGGCCACTACCTCCGCTGCCGCCGAGGGCTGGCGGGTGCTCTACCTGGGGCCTGACCTGCCACCCGAGGAGATCGCCGCCGCCGCCCTCCATCAGGATGCCCGCGTGGTGGCGCTCAGCCTCGTCTATCCCCCGGACGATGCTCTTCTGCGCGACGAGCTGCGGCGCCTGCGCCGGCTGCTCGATCCCCGTACCGAGCTGATCGTCGGTGGCCGGGCCTCCGCCGCCTACACCGATGTCCTCCAGGAGATCGGCGCGCTGCGGCTCGACGGCCTCTGCGAGCTGCGCCGCCGGCTCGAAGAGATCCGGATGCCAACCGAGGCAGGAGCCTTGGCTTCGGCTTCGGCTTCGTAGTTCCTGGACAAACCTGCAAAAAAGGAGGGGTGGGAGGGGGAGATGCTCCCGCGCCTCCCACCCTAGAGGGAGGTGGAGGACGCCAAGGTAGCGGCTCTTCTTCTTCCTGTCAATAGATCGTCTATATTTTTGCTCCATATTCTTGACAGTGTCCAGGTGTGTTGTTACAGTCGCCCCACGATGTCCGCCTCTCCCAGCTTCGCTCTGCGCCACCCGATCGGCGCCGTGTCGCGGCGGACGGGGCTGAAGCCCGACCTCATCCGCGCGTGGGAACGGCGCTATGGCGCAGTGGCCCCGGGCCGCACGGACACCCGGCGGCGCTTCTACTCGGACGCGGACATTGCGCGGTTGGCGCTCCTGAAGCGGGTGGTGGACTCGGGCCGGTCGATCGGCCAGGTGGCGAGCTTGTCGAACGAGGAGCTGGAGAGCCTGTTGGAACCGGGAAAACCGGCGGGGGTTGTCCATGCTCCCAGCGGGGAGATCGCGGACCTCTACCTGGAGCTCTGCCTGTCCGCGGCCCGGCGCCTGGAGGTCGGCGAGCTCGAGCTTCACCTCCAACGTGCCTCGGTGGCGCTCAGCCGGACCACCCTGCTGGACAAGCTCCTGGTGCCCCTGCTCCAGCGCATCGGGGAGCTTTGGCATCAGGGAGAGCTGCGCCCCACGCACGAGCATGTGGCGTCGGCGGTCGTACGCTCTTTCCTGGGCGGGATGTACCAAGCCCATGACACCCCGGTCACGGCTCCCCACCTGATCGCGACCACCCCGCCACGGCAGCGTCACGAGCTTGGTGCCCTGATGGCCGCGGCCGTGGCCGCGGGCGAGGGCTGGCGGGCCACCTACCTGGGTCCGGACCTGCCACCGGAGGAGATTGCCGCGGCGGCCACGGAGAAGGGGGCGCAGGTGGTGGCGCTGAGCCTGATCTACCCTCCGGACGACCCTAGCCTCGCGGATGACCTGCGGCGGCTCCGCCGTCTCCTGAACCCCTCGACCGTGCTGCTTGCCGGTGGGCGGGCCTGCCCGGGCTACGGCGCGGTCCTGGACGAGATCGGCGCCATCCGGGTCCCCGACCTCGCCACCCTCCGCCGCGAGCTAGACCGTCTTCGGGGCTAGTCGCCCAAGAATTCGCCGATCGGCCGCATCGGCTCGGTGTGATCGCAGAAGATCTTGAGCACCACCATGATCGGCACGGCGAGCAGAGCGCCGGTGATCCCCCAGAGCCAGCCCCAGAAAGTCAGGCCGAGGAAGATGACGACCGGGTTCAGGGTCAGCCGGTGGCCCAGGACCAGCGGCGTCACCAGGTAGCTCTCCAGGATGTTCAGCCCCACGAAGGACAGCGGCACCATCATCGCCTGGGTGTTGTTCTCGAAGGTGAGGAAGCCCACCATCGCGAGCACCGCGATCATGATGATCGCCCCCAGGTAGGGGATGTAGTTCGTGACCAGGGCGAGCACTCCCCAGAGAAGGGGATTGGGCACGCCGAGGTAGCTCAGGATTCCCCATACCGCCAGGCCGAGCGCCAGGTTGATGGCCGTGATCGTCACCAGGTAGGAGGAGATGTCGGTCTGGATCTGGCGTGCGATCTCCACCGCCCGCTTCTTGTCCGCCAGGCTGGGCAGGACCCGGATCAGCTTGCGCAGGAAAAGGTCACCCGAGGCGAGCAGGAAGAACAGCAGGATGACCATGACCACGCCGCCCGCGACCAGCTCCGTGGCCTGGCTGAACATGCGCTCGCCCAGCGTCTCGGTGGTGACCTGGACGGTCTGCGGCGTCTGGCCGCCGCCGACCTGGGTCATCTTCTCCACCTGCTCGGTGGCCTTGCTCATGGTCTGCACCGGCTTTTTGAAGTCGCGCAGCTTGCGCTCCAGCCGGCGCATGGTCTGCGGCGCCTTCTGCGCCCACTCGTAGGCCGGCCCCGACAGCTCGTACACCCCCCAGCCGAGGGCGCCCAGCATTCCGAACACGACCAGGGCAGCCCCCAGCGCGTTGGGGATGCGCAGCCGCTTGAGCCCGCGGACCACCGGGCTCAGCAGCGAGTTGAGGAGCAGGGCCAGGACGATGGGCAGGAAGAAGGCCCGGCCGAAGTAGAGTGTGTAGAAGGTCGCCAGGACCAGCAGCCCGGTCAGCGCGAGCGACCGGATGCCGAACGGACCCTGCATCGAGTCCCGGAGCTTCCTGAGGTTGGGCCGAGGGCGTTCGTCACTCTCGGGTTCCGGCCGTAACGCTTCGATCATCCGCTTATCTTACGCCCGCCGCATCAGTCCGAGGACCAGCGACACTACGAACACGGCAAGGCACAGGACGAACAGGATTCTGGCGACGCCCGCCGCTCCCGCGGAGATGCCGCCGAAGCCGAAAACGGCCGCGATCAGGGCAACGATCAGAAAGATCAAGGCCCACCTGAGCATCTGTGTCCTCCTTGCACCGGCTGGGTGCTTCCAGGGTTCGGGTGAGGCAAGAGCAAGGGGTGTGCCAGGGGGCTACTAAGGGAACAACGGCAGCTGCACCATGCGGGTCTGAATCAGGTTCGAGGCTGTCACCCCGAGAAGACGGACCGGGCGGGCGGCGGCCTCGGTCTTGCGCAGCAGGTCGCGGGCGCAGCCGGCGATGGCGGCGGAATCGTAGACCGGCAGGGCGAAGGTCCGCGAGCGGGTCAGGGTGGTGAAGTCCGAGTAGCGTACCTTGAGGGTGACGGTGCAGGCGGCCAGCCCGCGGCGGAAGAGGCCGTCCGCCACCTCCGCGGCCATGAGCACGAGCTGCTCTTCCATCTCCTCCACCCGCCGCAGGTCGACGGCGTAGGTGTTCTCGGTGCCCAGGCTCTTGCGCTCGCTGTGGGTCTCGACTGGCCGGTCGTCGATGCCGCGGGAGAACTCGTAAAGTACCCGGCCCTGCTTGCCGAAGCGGGAGGTCAGCTCCTCCGGCTCGAGCTGCCTCAGGTCAGCCACGGTCTGGACGCCGAGATCGGCCAGGGCCTTCTCGGTCGCCGGCCCGACCCCGTGCAGCCGCCTCACCGCCAGCGGATCGAGGAACGCCTGGACCTTCCCCGGCGGCACGACGGTCAGGCCGTCCGGCTTCTGGAAGTCCGAGGCGATCTTGGCGATCAGCTTGTTCGGCCCGACGCCGACGCTCACGGTGAGCCCCCGCTCCTCCAGCACCCGCTTGCGGATCTCGCGCGCCACGGCCGTGGCGCTGCCGGCCTCCCCCAGGTGCTGGGAAACGTCGAGGTAGGCTTCGTCGATGGACACGGCCTGCACCAGCGGCGTGACCTCGCGGTAGATGGCGAAGATCTTCTCCGACTCCTTGCTGTAGCGCCGGAAGTCGGGCGGGATGAAGACGGCGTGAGGGCAGAGGCGCAGGGCCTGGGAGGAGGGCATGGCCGAGTGCACGCCATAGCGGCGCACCTCGTAGCTTGCCGCCGCCACCACTCCTCGGCTCTCGGGCCGGCCGCCGATGATCACCGGCTTGCCGCGCAGCCCGGGATCGTCCCGCATGTGCACGGCTGCGTAGAAGCAATCCATGTCACAGTGAAGGACACGCCGGGAGGGCTTGGGCTCAGGCTCCACAACGCATACAATTCCTCGGTTGGGACCAATGCGCAAGGTCCATTTTTCCGCCTGAGCCGCTGAGGTTCGAGGTAAGCAGCTGTTTTTACCGCCAACAGGATGACTCTTTTCCCCCTCCCACCTCGACCCTCGCCACGTCGAGCCGGTCCCGTCCTCCTCCTCGCAGTGCTGCTTTTACCGCTGCTGACCGGGTGTGCGGCGCCAGCTCCGGTGCGCCCCTGGCTCCGGCCGGCCCCCCAGCAGCGTGCGCTCCGGGGAGGGGAGGCCCCACACACCCTGGCCGTCGAGCTTGCCGCCGGAGACTTCCTGGGGATCGTCGTCGAGCAGGAGGGGATCGACCTCGTCGTCGAGCTCCGCGGTCCTGACGGAAAGACGGCCGTGGAGATGGATGGCCCCGACTATTGGTGGTGGGAGGAGGAGCTCGCCTGGGTGGCGGAGCGCTCCGGCGTTCACGAGGTGGTGGTCCGGGCCCTCCTGCCCGACGCGGCGCCAGGGACCTACCGGTTGCGGATGGACGGGCCGCGCGCGCCCCGCCCCGAGGACCGGGTGCGCTTGCAGGCCACGGGGGAGATGCGCGAGGCCCACGCCCTGATCTTGCAGCCGGGGAAGGACGCCGAGCGGCTCGGCCACCTGGAGAAGGCCCTCCCGCTCTGGCGAGGCCTGGGCGAGCGCCGCCGCGAGGCTGAAGTCCTCCATCAGATGGGTGGCCGCCTGTTCGAGCTCCACCGGCACCAGGAGTCCGCCGAGCGGTTTCACCAGGCCGTGGCCATCTGGGAAAAGCTCGGATTGCCCGACCGGCGGGCCTGGAGCCTCCTCGCAGCCGGCCACATCGACCAGATCCTGCTCCGGGAAAAGGAGAGCCTCGGGCATCTGGAAGAAGGATTGGCTTTCGCCCGGCAGGCCGGACTCCGGGACCTGGAGGTCCAGGCCCTCTACCTCCTGGGCCGCTTCCACGAGGACAACAGCCCGCGAACCGCGGTCGATTACTTGAAGTCGGCCCTGCAACTCGCCCGGGACCTCGGAAACGAGCTGGTCGAGGTGCGCGCCCTGCACTACCTGGGCTATCTGTACGGCGATCTGGCCGAGCCGCAGGAGGCGCTCCGCTCCTACGAAGAGGCGCTGCCGATCGCCCGCCGGCTGCAGCAATCCAGGCTCGAAGCCGGGACCCTCAACAACATGGGGCTCCTTTACGACGACCTGGGCGACACGGAGCGGGCGGTCCGCTTCTACGAGCAGGCGCTCGCGATCCGGGGTACTCCCGATGACTTCCATGCGACGGTGCTCAACAATCAGGCTCGCGCCCAGGAGAGATCGGCTCCCGCGCAGGCACGGGAGCTTTACGAGCGCTCCCTGGCGCTCTGCGAGAAGATCGGCGCCCGGAAGCTCCAGGCCACGGCCTTGAACAACCTGGCCCTCCTGGACCTGAGCATGGGAGATGCATCCAGCTCGCTGCGCCGCAGCCGGCAGGCCCTCGAGCTCGCGGCCGCCGACAACCCGGATGTGGAGATCGACGTCCGCCGCGCCCTGGGAATGGCCCACCGCCAGCTTGGCGGCCTGGAGTCCTCCCGGCGCGAGCTGGAGGCGGCCCTCGCCCTCAGCCGCGAGCGTCAGGACCGTGTGCGGGAGTCCCAGATCATCCCCATGCTCGCGCGGACCGAAAGGAGCGCCGGCGACCCGCGGCGGGCGCTGGAGCTTCTGGAGCAGGGGGTCGAGATCCTGGAGACGATCCGCGCCAAGGTCGTGGAAGTGGACCTGCGGACGGCGTTCCTCGCCTCCCGGCAGGACATTTACGAGCTGCGCACGAACACGCTCATGGCCCTTCACCGCGCGCATCCGGGCGAGGGGTACGATGCCCGCGCGTTGCGCGCCAACGAGCAGGCCCGAGCCCGCGGCCTGATCGACATGCTCTCCGACGACTCCTTGCGCGCGAGCAACCCTCGCTACTCCGGGCTGACCCGGCCGGAGACCTTGAGCGTGGACGAGATCCGGCGCCAGGTGCTGGACGGCCGCGCCCTCCTCCTGGAGTACGCTCTCGGACAGGAGGGGAGCTTCCTCTGGGCGGTCGGCCCCGATTCGCTCCGGAGCTTCGACCTGCCGCCCCGGAAGGCGATCGAAAAAGCGGCTCGCCGCTGGTACGACGCGCTCAAGAGCAACAATTCGGCCCCTGAGGCTGCAAACGAGCTCAGTGCCATGTTGCTCGGCCCGGTCGAGGGGCTGCTTACGGGCCAGCCCCTTCTGATCGTCGCCGACGGCGCCCTCCAGTACCTTCCCTTTGGGGCCTTGCCTCTTGGACGGGCCCTGCTGATCGACCGCCACGAGGTGACGAGCCTCCCCTCGGCCTCGGCCCTGGCGGTCCTGCGGCGTGAGATCGCCGGCAGGGCCAAGGCCCCGAAGCTTCTGGCGATGCTCGCCGACCCGGTGTTCGGGCCGCAGGACACGCGCGTGGCTGACAATACCCGCGGCGGCGAGATCGATCCCCGGAAGCTGCCTCGGCTCCGTTTTTCCAGGGATGAGGCGGAAGCGATCGCCGGCCTGGTGCCGGAGCCGCAGCGTTACATGGCACTCGGCTTCGCCGCCTCCCGTTCCGCGGTCGTCAGCGGCGAGCTGGCCCACTACCGGATGGTCCACATCGCCGCTCACGGGCTCATCGACAGCCGCCGTCCCGAGCTGTCCACCATCGTGCTCTCCCTGGTCGACGAGCGCGGGGAGCCCCAGAACGGCTTTCTGCGGCTGCATGACATCTACAACCTGGAGCTTCAGGCCGACCTGGTGACGCTCTCCGCCTGCGAGACCGCCCTCGGCCAGGAGATCCGCGGCGAGGGGCTCGTGGGCCTGACCCGCGGTTTCATGTATGCCGGGGCCGCCCGCGTGCTGGCGAGCCTCTGGAGCGTCGACGACCGGGCCACCTCGGTGTTGATGAAGAGCTTCTACGGCCACATGATCTCCGGCGGCCTGAGCCCCGCCGCGGCCCTGCGCCGGGCCCAGAGCGAGATGGCCCACAGCCCGCGCTGGGGCTCGCCCTACTACTGGGCCGGATTCTCCCTGCAGGGAGAGTGGCAGTGAGCCGCGGAGGCATGACCGCGGCAGAGTTGGACGCCCTCCTGGCCATGCTGGACCCGGACCGGGAGGCGGCGGGCCAGATCTACGAGGACATCCGCAACCGGCTCATCCGCCTGTTTGCCTTGTGGGGCTGCACCCATCCCGAGGCCCTGGCCGACGAGGCGTTCAACCGGGTGGCCCGGAAGGCGGCCGAGGGGCTGGTCCTCCAGCGCAGCAATCCCTATCCCTACATCATCGGGGTGGCTCGCCACGTCTTCCAGGAGTGGCTGCGGCGGACGCAGAAAGAGAACAAGATTGCGGAGAGCGCGGACTGGCCGCCGTCCGCCCCGCCCGAGGAGGAGCCGGACCTCCGGCTCGAGCACCTCCGCCAGTGCCTGGAGACCCTCGCCCCGGACCAGAAGCTCCTGCTGTTGCGCTATCACCAGGAAGAGCAGCGCATCCTCTCGCGCAAGGGCCTTTGCGACGAGCTTGGGATCCCGATGAACGCCCTGCGCATCCGGGTCCACCGCCTGCGCAAGAAGGTCGAGGCCTGCGTCGAAGAAAAGCTGTCGGGCTTGTCCATGAAACGCTTTCCCGCTTCCGGTCACTTCAAATCGGAAGCGAGACAAGGGGATGACTTTTCCAGGACGCGAGACCATGAAAGACCATGACGAGCTGTTGAGGCAATACCTGCTGGGCAAGCTGGAGACCGAGGAGAGCAACTTCCTGGAGGAGCGCCTGCTCCGCGAGGAGGAGCTCCTCGAAATGGCGGAGGCCGTCGAGGCCGACCTCCTGGACGGCTATGCCCACGGCCGGCTTGCCCCGGAAGAACGCGAGCAGGTCGGGCATCGCCTTGCCTCCTCGCCACGGGGCCGCTTGCGTCTTGCCCTGATCCAGGGGCTCGGCACGATCGCCGAGGAGACCGCCGAGGAGAAGGACGGCCGCGTGATTCCTTTCCGGCCGCCCTTCCAACCGGACCGGAGGAAGCTGTCCCGCTTCGAGCGGGCCGCCGCCATGGCCGCCATGCTGACGGTCGCCGTCCTCGGCTCCTGGCTGGCGGTCCAGACGCCGGAGCCCGTCCGGCCGCCGCAGGTTGCCGAACAGATCCCGGCCCCGGCGGCACCTCCGGCTTCGGCTCCGCTCCGGGACCGGCCGGTTCCGCCGGTGGTGGTACCGCCGGCCTCCACGGACGTGATCGCAGAGAGCACGCCGCCCGAAACAACTCCGGCCCCCCTGCCCGCCGCTCCGCTCGTGATCCAGCTCGCCCTCACCACCCTCCGTGGAGAGGAAATGATCCCGGAGAAGAACGTGCCCCCGGGTACCGAGCGCATCCAGCTCCATCTCCAACTGGACGAGGCCGACAAGGCCGGCTACGCCTCCTTCCAGGCAACCGTCAGAGGAGCGGGGCCGGAGCTTCGAGCCGCAGGCCTCGAGCCCAGCGAAATCGACGGAAGGTGGAACCTCGTCGTCGAGCTCGATCCGCAGATCCCGGCAGGGATGTACGAAGTCGAGGTCTCGGGAGTCACCGACTCCGGCAGTGTCGAACAGATTGCCTATAAATCGCTGGAGATTCAGCGAAATGCTTCGGCCGGCGCGGGCACTCCAGACTGAGGGCTCGCGGATACCAAGGAGGGATACCGATGAGCGCCAGCGACACCAAGGGCAGCATGAAACCGAACAGCAACAAAAAAGGAATTGCAGGCTCGACCTCGGACGACGGCAAGCCCAAGGCAGGGAGTGGGAGCGGCGAGCCACCGCCCGGCGGCGTGCACCCCAAGCCCAAGTAACGGGCTCAAAAAGCTCCAAGGGTGCCTGACCGAAGGCGCCTCCCTCTGGGGCGGGTCCCGCGCGGCGGGTCCGCCCCCTTTTTTTTCCCTGCGAAATGTTTCCGCCCGGGCCGTCACTCTCTCCTGAAGGGAGCTTGTCGATGGCCGAACCGATGCCCGCTCTCGCCCCAGTATCCACCCCGGTATCCACCCCGGTATGCGCCCCGCGCCCAGCCGCGCGGAAGCGGCTTCCCCACCCTCACCTGCCGGTCCCCCGTCAGGAACCGGAGCCGGAACCCCGGGCCGAGAGCTGGACCCCGGCCGCCGTTCCCATGGCCCGGCCCGCCGGCCGGGCGCGCCGGCGCACCAGCGGGCAGACCCCCGCCGAGAAGCTGCTGCGGTATTCGCTACGCTTCGGGTTCTTCGTCAACGGCGCCGCTCTGCTGATCCCGCGCATCTTCCCGACCGCCGGCTTCCAGGCCTGGCACTATGGCGGCGACGACTTCCTGCTCGCCGCCGCCGTCCTCCTGAGCGGTCAGATCCTCCTGATGCTCGGCCGGAGCGCTCCGGAACCGGATTAGCCGCCGCCCCCGCCGCCGGCGTGGATTCCGCCCTCGGTCTGGCTCCACGCATCGAGCGCCTCGTTGAGCTCGGCCTCGGGCAGGACCTTACGCTCGCGGCAGAGCTCGCGCACGGTCCGGCCGGTGCGCATCGACTCCTTGGCGATCTCGGCCGCCGCGTCGTAGCCGATCCTCGGCACCAGCGAGGTCACCATGGCGAGCGAACGCTCCACCAGCTCCTCGCAACGCTCGCGGTTGGCCACGATCCCCTCCACGCACTTCTCCGCCAGCAGAGCCGAAGAGCTCGCCAGGATCTCGATCGATTGCAGCAGGTTGTAGGCGATCAGCGGCATCATGACGTTGAGGTCGAAGTGCCCCGACATGCCGGCCAGTGTGATCGTGGCGTCGTTGCCAACCACCTGGGCCGCCACCATGAGCACCGACTCGGGGATCACCGGGTTGACCTTGCCCGGCATGATCGAGCTGCCCGGCTGGAGGCTGGGGATCGAGATCTCGCCGATGCCGCAGCGCGGGCCGGACGCGAGCCAGCGGATGTCGTTGGCGATCTTGGTCAGCGACGTGGCGATGGTCTTCAGGGCCCCGGAAGTCTCCACCGCCGCATCCTTGGAGGCCATGGCCTCGAAGCGGTTCGGCGCCGGCACGAACGGGCAGCCGGTGCGCTCGGCCAGGCGGGCAATGACCCGCGGCGCGAACTCGGGGGGCGCGTTGAGGCCCGTGCCCACCGCGGTCCCACCCAGCGGCAGCTCGGCCAGCCGCGGCTTGACCGCGGCGAGGCGGTCGAGGGCGTAGCGGACCTGCTGCGCGTAACCGCTGAACTCCTGGCCAAGCCGGATCGGCACCGCGTCCTGCAGATGGGTGCGGCCGATCTTGACGACCGGGTCGAACTCCTCCGCCTTGCGTCCCAGGGAATCGGCCAGGCGGCGCAGCGCCGGCTCGAGCTGATCCTGAATGGCGACGTAGGCAGAGACGTGGATGGCGGTCGGGATCACGTCGTTGCTCGACTGCCCGGCGTTGACGTGGTCATTGGGATGGACCGGCTTCTTGCTGCCGATCACCCCGCCGAGGATCTCGATGGCCCGGTTCGAGAGCACCTCGTTGACGTTCATGTTCGTCGAGGTGGCGGAGCCGGTCTGGAAGACGTCGAGGGGAAAATGGCCGTCGAGCTTCCCTTCGGCAACCTCGGCCGCGGCCTGGCGGATGGCCCTGGCCTCGCCGGGGGGGACGATCCCCAGCTCCTCGTTGACGGCCGCGGCCTCACCCTTGATCATGGCAGCCGCCGCGAGGAAGCGGCGGGGCAGGGTCAGGCCGGAGACCGGGAAATTGCGCCGAGCCCGCTCGGTCTGGGCGCCGTAATACGCCCCGGCAGGGACCTCCACATCGCCGAGGCTGTCTTTTTCGATGCGTGTATCTGACATGCTCTCCCTCCTGAGTGACCGTACGGTGCCTATGGTATC
Organism: uncultured Holophagales bacterium; assembly: GCA_963741305.1. GTDB lineage: Bacteria > Acidobacteriota > Thermoanaerobaculia > Multivoradales > UBA5704 > DATMER01. Next base: position 5,029,781 of record CAVUHL010000003.1, read on the forward strand.
CCCTGCCGTTCCCCGCAGGCCACAGCTGTCGTAGAGATGGGATGAGAAGGCCACCCTCCTGGTGGCGCAGTGCCATAAAATGGCCTGCAGAACTAGGACTAAAGCGCTTGGAGGCGCAATAGGGAGGATGGCCCGTGCAGAATGCTATCAGAGTGGAGGTGCAGGCGGTTGTGGGCGTGGATCTCGGGGATCGTTTTAGCCAGGTCTGTTGCTTAGCGCGGGAAACAGGAGCGGTCCTGGAAGAGAAGCGTCTGTCGACGACCTCGGCAAGTTTTCAGAGCTACTTCGAGGGCCGTGGTCCGTGTTTGGTGGTGGTGGAGAGCGGGACGCACAGTCCCTGGGTGCGTCGGTTGCTGTCGTCGAGTGGACATCAGGTGATCGTCGCCAATGCCAGCAAGGTGCGGGCAATCTCAGCGAGCCTACGTAAAACCGACGAGCGGGATGCCCGGTGTCTGGCACAGTTGGGTCGGGTTGATCCGGAGTTGCTCAGTCCAGTGCATGCTCGTAGCGAACAGTCGCAACAAGCTTTGGCTGTGGTTCGCTCTCGGGAGGGCTTGGTCAAAGCCCGGACAATGCTGATCAATCAGGTACGGGGGACGGTCAAGTCGTTTGGTGGGCGGTTGCCGGGGTGCTCAGCCAAGAGCTTCGCCCAGAAGGTATCGCAATCCTTACCGCAGGAGCTGACGGCGGCTGTGGAGCCGCTGCTGGCAGTAATCGCGGATCTGAGTGAGCGGATTCGGAGCTTCGATCAGCATATTGAGGCCTTGGCGAAGCGTTTTCCGGTCACCGAGCGGCTGCGCCAGATCAAGGGTGTGGGAGCGCTGACGGCGTTGACGTTCGTGTTGACGCTGGACGATCCGCATCGCTTTGCCCGTTCGCGCTCGGTAGGGGCCTACCTGGGGCTGGCGCCCGGGAGTCGAAGCTCTGGCGACTCGACACCGCAATTGCCGATCACCAAGCATGGGGACCAACTGTTACGCCGGCTGCTGGTGCAGGCCGCACACTACATCCTCGGTCCCTTCGGCCAGGACAGCGACTTGCGCAGCTTCGGCCTGCAACTGGCACAGCGCGGAGGCAAGAACGGCAAGAAGCGAGCGGTAGTGGCGGTGGCCCGAAAATTGGCGGTGTTACTGCACCGGCTCTGGGTCAGCGGCGAGGATTACGAGCCGCGCCGACAGCCCTTGTCAGTGGTGGCGTAAAGCTCAGGTAGGGAAAAGCTCAGGCAGGAGGAAGATCCGGTCGATCGGAGCTCGAGTCAAACCCCCGTTGTCGGCGACTGCGCTGGGCGTCTTGGCCCTCGAGGCCGCCGTAGAGATAGCAGCGCCGCGGCGGTGGTACCCCATCATGCACCGAGCCCAACGAAGGGCTCCTTGAGAGTGCGGATAGAAGACTCGGGGACAGACCGCAGCTCCGAAAGATCAAGTAAGGAAGGCCGCCAAGGCGGCCTTGACATTGGGGGGCCTTCTCATAGAAGACGCCCCAGTACGCTGGCAAGATTCTGCCGGGTGTACAAGGTCGGGGCGTCTCCTCCTCTTGCCACGGCAGGTATGGGTGGTCGCGGGGGCCATGAGACGCCCCGGCCCTGTGCACCCGGTACGCGCGGTGGTAGAGGACTGGGGCGTCTCTACGCCGTCATCTACGCTGTGCGCGTACGGCTGTTGACCAGCACTGCACTAGAGCGCCAGTACCTGCGTCAAGGCCGGCGGCGATCCGATCTGCGCCCGCAGCAGCATCTTGACCTTCTTTTCCATCTCGTCGGCGACGGCGCTGTCCGGCGGGAAAGGAAAGGTGAGGAAGCCCACCTCCCTGCCCTCGATCTCCTCGACCCGGACCGGGACCAGATTCTCGTGAGCCCCGATCAGACCGCAGAACAGCTGGTCCACGATGGCCACCACCGGCCCTCGGTCCGCGGCACGGAGCAGCTCCTCTCTGTCCCGATCGACCGCCAGCACCGGCTCCCCTTCGGGCAGGCCTTCGAAGCTGGTCCGGACGTCCGCGCCGAGGCGGACCTGGAAGAGGTCGCGGTCCGAGGGGCGGACCGGCTCGCGGAGGACCACGATCCTTCCCTCTCCGGCGAAGAGGTCTCCGAGGATCGCCCGGGCCTGGGCAGCCCCGACGGTGACCAGGGGCAGGGCAGTGGGAACCGCATGCCCCTGCCGCTCGCGCCAGGCGCGGCGGAGACCGGCCAGCCCTTCGACCGGGGAGTAGAGGAAGGCCTGGCTCCTCGCGGCGGCGTCCAGGTCAGCCAGGACGGCCTCCATGGTGGGGAGGGGAACAGCTTTGCCTCGGCCGTCCGTGATCTGGCCAATGGTGGCGTTGAAGCGCTTGCCCCGGGCCTGGGCCGTCTGGAGCGGGAGGAAGGCGGCTGGCTGCTGCACCCGCTGGCCCAGCGGAGAGAGGGCGGCCCAGAGAGCCGCTTCCATCAGTCCCCCACCCGCTTCATCTTCTCCACGGCCGAATCGAGCGTCTCCTTGGCCCGGGAGCTACCCTCGCGGAGCTGTCCCTGGAGGCGCTCCAGGTCCGAATCCAGCTCGCGCCAGCCGCGGCGGGTGCCCTCGCTCGCATCGCGGAAGGAGCGCGCCAGGGACTCGCGCATCCGGGCCACCTCGTCCGGCTCCAGATCGCCTTTCGTCAGGCGCTCACGGGCGCGCTCAAGCTCCTCGCGCCAGTCCGCGGGCTCAGGCTCTCCCACGGAAACCGTGGTGTTCAGAACCTCATTCAGCCGGCCGCCGGTGCGCTCGTACGCCTTCCAGGACAGGAACAGCGCCGCCAGCGACACCAGCAAAGCCAGCCAGGCGATCCCTCCCCCGCCGCTTCTTTTCTTTTCCCAGGCCATGAGCCGATCTTACCGCTTTGGCCCCCTCTTGAAATCCTGCGCGTCCTCCACTAAAATCAGACCTCGGGCGATCCGCCCCAGCTTGAGTCCCACACCATCAAGGATTGTAGGAGAAGGCCATGGCCACAACCACGCAACCAGAAACTTTGCAATTCCAGGCCGAGACGAAACAGCTTCTCGACCTGATGATCCACTCGCTGTACTCGAACAAGGAGATCTTCCTCCGCGAGCTGATCTCCAACTCCTCGGACGCCCTCGACCGGCTCCGGTTCGAGTCGCTGACCCGCCCCGAGCTGCTGGAAGGGGACGAGAAGCTGGAGATCCGGCTGGAGACGGACCGCGAGGGCCGCACCCTGACCATCGCGGACAACGGCATCGGCATGAGCCGCGACGAGGTGATCGCGAACATCGGCACGATCGCCAAGTCCGGCACCCGCGAGCTCGTCAAGCAGCTCAAGGAGAGCGGCTCCCAGAAGGAGATCCTGGAGTTCATCGGCCAGTTCGGCGTGGGCTTCTACTCTTCCTTCATGGTTTCCGAGCGGGTCGAGCTGATCACCCGCCGTGCCGGCGAGGAGACCGCCACCCGCTGGGAGTCGACCGGCGACGGCACCTACACGATCGAGGAGGCCGAGCGCCCCGTCCGCGGCACCACGATCAAGCTCCACCTGAAGCCCGAGGACAAGGACAACGGCCTCGACGACTTCTCCGACCGCTGGGTGGTCAGCCGAGTCGTCCGTCGCTATTCGGACTTCGTGGTCTACCCCATCGTCCTCAGGGCCGACAAGGACCCCGAGATCGAGGACCTCGCCAAGGAAAAGGAGACCGGCGAGAAGCCCAAGATGCCCATGGAGGAGAAGGTCCTCAACTCCATGAAGCCGATCTGGATCCGGCCGCAGTCCGAAGTGACGCAGGACGAGTACAAGGAGTTCTACCGCCACATCTCCCACGACTGGAACGAGCCCATGAAGGTGATCTCGTTCCGTGCCGAGGGGCGGATCGAGTACCAGGCCCTGCTCTTCGTCCCCTCGCAGGCGCCCTACGACCTCTATTACGTGGCCTCCAAGCCGGGCTTGCAGCTCTATGTCAAGCGCATCCAGATCATGGAGCGCTGCGAGGAGCTGCTGCCGCAGTACCTGCGCTTCATCCGCGGCGTGGTCGATTCCCCCGACCTGGCCCTGAACGTCTCCCGCGAGATGCTGCAGCAGGACCGCCACATCACCATGATCCGCAAGGGGCTGACCAAGAAAGTCCTGGACACGCTCGACGAGATGAGGGAGAAGGACGCCGAGGCCTACCTGAAGTTCTGGGCAGAGTTCGGCCGCGCCATCAAGGAGGGGGTCTCCTCCGACTACGAGAACAAGGAGCGCCTCCTGGAGCTGCTGATCTTCCAGTCCTCCAACGACCCGGAGAAGCTCACCACCCTCAAGGACTATGTCTCCCGGATGAAGGAGGACCAGAACGAGATCTTCTACCTTCCCGGCGAGTCGCGCGAGCAGGTGGAGAACTCGCCGCACCTGGAGACGTTCAAGGAGAAGGGTGTCGAGGTCCTCTACCTGGTGGACACGGTGGACGAGCTGCTCACTCAATCGCTCCACGAGTACGGCGGCAAGCGCCTGAAGTCAGTGGGCAAGGGCACGGTCTCGCTGGGCAACGAGGAGGAGAGGAAGCAGACCGAAGAGGAGCTCAAGGCCAAGGAGGAGGAGCTCAAGCCGCTCCTCGAGGCGCTCCAGAAGAAGCTCGACGAGCACGTCAAGCAGGTCCGCCTGACGAACCGGCTCACCACCTCGCCGGTCTGCCTGGTCGGCGCCGAGCACGACTACAGCCCGCAGCTCGAGAAGCTCCTGCAGAAGGGCAAGGGGGGCGGGCCCAAGCAGCGCCGCATTATGGAGCTCAACCCCAAGCACGAGCTGCTGGAGAAGCTCAAGGCGCGCTTTGACCAGTCGGCGGAGTCAGCCGACGACCCGGTGCTGGACCAGTACGCCCAGCTTCTGTTCGGCTACGGCGTGCTGTCCGAGGGCTCGGAGATGCCCGAGCCGGCGAAGTTCAACAAGGCCGTCGCCGAGCTCATGACGCGCGGGCTGTAATCAGCCCGAACCGTCGGTCCCGGTGATGGAAATCGCGGACGGCCTCGGCGAGGTCGTCCGCGCCGAAGTCCGGCCACATGCGCTCGGTGAAGACCAGCTCGGCGTAGGCGCACTCCCAGAGCAGGAAGTCCGACAGCCGCTTCTCGCCCCCGGTGCGGATCAGGAGGTCCACGTCCGGCAGCGGGTTCTCGTCGGCGAGCAGGCTGGAGAAGGCCTCGCGGGAGGCTTCATTGCCCCCCAGCAGATGCAGGCGGTGGGCAGCCCGCAGGATCGCATCCCGGGCCGAGTAGTCGATGGCGATCCGCAACAGGGCTTCCTTGCCCCCTGCCGTCATGGCCTCCGCCTGCTGAATGACCCGGACCAGCAGCGGCGGGAGGCGGTCCCGCCTCCCGATCACCCGGATGCGCACGCCGTCCTCGGCACAGCGCGCGGCCTCCTTGACCAGGTAGCGGCGGAAGAGGCGCATGAGCGCTCCGACTTCCTCGGGCGGGCGGTGCCAGTTGTCCGACGAGAAGGCGAACAGGGTCAGCGTGCCGATCCCGAGGCCGCGGGCGGCTTCGACCGTCCTCCTCACCGCCTCGGCCCCCGCGACATGCCCGGCCGTGCGCGGCCGGCCCTTGGTCGTGGCCCAGCGGCCATTGCCGTCCATGATGATTGCGACGTGCATCCGGCTCATCGTTCCCCTCCTCCGACCGCCGCGAACAACAAATTACTTTGCATCATAAAGTCGATGGCCACAAAAAAATCACGCTTCCCGGGTGGCGTGGATGATGGCTTCCATGTGGTCCAGGTAGCGCTGGAGCGCCTGGCGGCCGGAGTTCGTGAGCCGGTACTCGGTCTTGGGCATCCGGCCCTCGAAGTACTTCTCGCAGGTGACGTAGCCGGCTTCCTCCAGCTTGCGCGCATGCACGCTGAGGTTGCCGTCGGTCGTCTGCAGGAGCTTCTTGAGGTCGTTGAAGCTCAGGTGGTCGTTGACAGCCAGGGCGCTGACGATGCCCAGGCGCATGCGCTCGTGGATCAGGCGGTCGAGGTCGAGCGCGGTCCGGGGGACCGGCTCGGTGTCCGCCGGCTGATGAGCATGATGGGGTCCGACGGGACCCATGGGGCCTCCTTCCTCGTCCCCGCGCGGATCGACCGCGTGCCGCCGCTTAGCCACCCAACCGCCTCGCGATCCAGATCCCGAAGAGGACGTGCAGCCCGCCGAAGCCGGCCGCCATGAACGCGTTCCCCCAGGCCGCCGGGGCTGCCAGGGCCGCCGCTCCCAGGCCCATGAAGGCCAATCCCATGAGCGGCACGATCCGCACCGAGAAGGCGCCGCCGGTCACCACGCCGGTGCCGTAGAGGAGAAGCCAGACCCCGGGCAGCACGCCGAAGGCGCCCTGGCCGACCAGGACCAGGGTCAGCAGCGCGCCGGCGGCGAGCGGAGGGAACAGGGCAAAGACGAACCGCTGGACCGGCCGGGTAAAGAGGTCGTTGCGGGTCTGGCGCGCCTTCCAGGCGCTCGTGCCGGCCAGGATCAGGACCGCGACGACCGCGTCGAGGAGCCAGGCCACGATCCAGCCCGGGAAGCCGCCCTGGCGGGAGGCGATCCAGGCCGTGGCCAGCGCCGAGAGCCCGACCGCCACGGTGCCGAGGCCCGAGACGTCCGTGAAGCACGCCGCCCCCTCCATGGTCTCCCGGATGAACCGGAGGTTGTCCATGGCCCGCAGGTGAAGCGGTTCAGGGGGAGGCACGGAGCGGAGTCGTTGCGGATCGGCCACGGGATTCAGATTACTCCTGGGGACGAGGAATCGTCAAGTGCTTTGCAGTGCAAAGCCCTCCGGAGGGCACCCACAAGAGGTGCCCCTACGCCGCCGGGGAGAGCGCCCGCTTTGCCAGCGCAGCGACCATGCCGACCATGCTCATGAGCCCCATGGACTTGCCCATGGAGAGCTCCTTGCCGAAGACCTGGTAGACGACATCCTGGGGGACGGCGGCGACCTGCTCGAGCGGCTGGCCGGAGAGGTTGTCCTTGAGGATCACGGCCATGGCCTTGGCGGAGATCCCCTGGGGGTTCTCCACCGCGAAGTGGAAATCCAGGTTGCCGTCCGGGCGCGGCCTGGCCCAGACGAAGGCCTCCGACTCGCAGGCCGGCACCCGGCTCTCCTCGGGGAAGGGACGGGCGGCGACCTCCGGTGCGACATCCTGGAACTTCCCGGCGATGTCGATCAGGAGCTGGATGCGCTCGCTGCGGTCCGGGACCATGGAGAGCGCATCCAGCGTACTTGCGAGCTTTTCAGGTATTTCCGGCATGTCGGGCATGCTACCTCTCGATGGGCACACCCACGAGGTTGCCCCACTCAGTCCAGCTCCCATCATAATTCCGCACCTTCGGGTAACCCAGGAGGTGGGTGAGCACGAACCAGGTGTGGCTGCTGCGCTCGCCGATCCGGCAGTAGACGATCACGTCGTCATCCTGCTTGAGCTTCGCCTCGCCCTCGTAGAGGCCGCGCAGCTCCTCGGCGGTCTTGAAAGTGCCGTCGTCCGGGTTGATCGCCCGGGCCCAGGGGATGTTGGCCGCGCCCGGGATGTGCCCGCCGCGCAGCGCTCCCTCGTTGGGGTACTCGGGCATGTGCAGCTTCTTGCCGGTGTACTCGTCCGGGCTGCGGACGTCGATCAGGCTGCCCTTGGAGTCCAGGTGCTTGAGCACCTCGTCGCGGAAGGCGCGGATCTTCTTGTCGTCGCGCTCGCGTGCCTGGTAGCCGGTCTCCGGGTAGGTGGGCACGTCCGTGGTCATGGGCCGTCCCTCCTTGACCCACTTGATGCGGCCGCCGTCCATGATCTTGGCGTTTTCGTGCCCGAAAAGGCGGAACACCCAGAGGGCATAGGTCGCCCACCAGTTGTTCTTGTCCCCGTAGAGGACGATGGTCGTATCCGGCTGCACGCCGATCCGGCGCATCAGGGTCTGAAACCCGTCGCTCCCCAGGTAGTCGCGGCGCAGCGGATCGTTCAGGTCGCGCGTCCAGTCCACCTCCACCGCGCCGGGGATGTGGCCGCTCGGGTAGAGCAGCGGGTCCTCGTTGGACTCCACCAGGCGTACGGCGGGATCGTTCAGGTGCTCGGCCACCCAGTCCGTCGAGACCAGGGCGTCCGGTCGGCTGTATCCACGGCTTTCGATTTCGCTCACGGTCATGCCTCCTCACATTTGTGACCAACGATATCATGATCAACTCGCCGCACGGGAAGAGACAGAGGCCGTTTTGCCGCCGCGAAATTTGCTCCCGCTCGCTCCATCCCCATCATTGCCCACGATTTGACCGGACCCGCTCACTTAGTGAGCAAGTTCCAGTCTTGCGCACGCCTGGGGAAGGGCTACGATTGTTCCAGATCGCTTCATTCTATTGACCCGGCGAGACCGGAAGCCGTGGTGGCCCGGAGACTGCCGGGAAGGAGGTCACATGGCTGGCAAGACCTGTCGCACCGTCGTTTGTACCCTGGCCGTTGCCCTGCTGCTCCCGCTGGCGGGCGCTTCTGCCGCCCCTGTCCGCACCAGGGAGGCCACCGCTCCCGGAATTCAGCTCCCCGGCTGGAGCCGCATCGTGCGGAGCTTCGACGGGTGGCTGGAACGGTTCCTGCCGGCGTTCGAACGGAACGGCGTCATCCCGCCTCCGGCCTATCAGGGGTGGAACGATCCTGCCGGGCATGAGGGCAGCGGACTGGACCCGCACGGCAAGCCCAAGCCCTGACCGGCGCCGCGACTTGCCACGACCATTGAATGGGTGTATGACTTTATCTCAGTATCAAGGAGAGCAGGAGAGTCAACCATGACCGAGAGGCATCCCGACCTCGAGACGCTCGCGCGCTTCCTGGACGACGAGCTGCCAGAGGAGCAGAGCCGCAGTCTCCAGCGGCACATCTTCACCTGCCCGGGTTGCGAAGAGCGCCTGATCGGGATCCTGCCGGTCGCGGCCGGCGGAGGCGACGGCGGGGATGCCGGCGCCTCCGGATACCTCGACCGGTTCCGCCAAGTGCTGCAAGAGGGCGAGCAGCGGCGGGCGCTGCTCGCCCGCGAGCGCAAGGAGGCAGCCCGGCTCTGGCGCGAGGTCCGCAGCCTGGACCTCGCCGCCCGTCGCGAGCTGGTCTGGGACGACTCCCGCTTCCAGAGCTGGGGCTTCTTCGAGCTGCTCCTGGACAAGGCGCGCTTGATGGTCCTCGAAGACCCGGGCAAGGCCGAGGAGATGATCCGCCTCGCCCTGGACGTGACCGAGCACCTGGATCCGGCCCACTACGGCCCCGGCTCCGTGGAATCCGCCAAGGCACGCGTCTGGGCCAGCCGGGGCAACGCCCTCCGCATCCTCGCCGACTTCCGCCAGGCCGAACAGGCATTCCGCAAGGCGGAAACCCACCTCGCCGCCGGCTGGCTCGACCCGCTGGACGAGGCCCTGCTCCTCGAGTACAAAGCCTCGCTGCGGCGTGCTCAGCGCCGCTTCGGCGAGGCCCTGGAAATGCTGGATTCCGCCATCTCCCTCTACCGCGAGGTCAACGAGCCCCAAGGCCAGGGCCGCGCCCTGATGGGCAAGGGCCTGGTCCTGCGCTACGCCGACGATCCCGAGGCGGCGAGCAACTGCTTCCGCGAAAGCCTCTTCCTGCTCGACGGCAACGAGGAGCCCCGGTTGCTCGCCCTGAGCCAGGTCAACCTCCTCGGCTGCCTGGTCGACAGCGGCCGGGCCGAGGAGGCAGCGGCGCTGATCCCGGAGTCGTTCAAGCTCATCGAGGAGGTCGGCAAGCGCACCGACTTCCTGCGCCTGCGCTGGATCGAGGGGCTCGCCGCGGTGAGCCTGGGCCGGCCCGAGCAGGCCGAGCAGATCTTCCTCGAGCTCGTCGACGCCTTCACCGAGGACCGTCTCGCCTACGACGTGGCGCTGGTCTCCCTGGAGCTCTCCGCCGTCTACGCCCGCCAGGGCCGGACCACGGACGTCAAGCGCCTGGCCTCCAAGATGCTGCCGATCTTCCAGTCCTGCGAAGTGCACCGCGAGGCCATCGCCGCCCTGATCTTCTTCCAGAAGGCGGCGGAGACGGAGGAGCTCAGCGTCGGTCTCGTGGAGGAGGTCACCACCTTCCTCCAGCGCGTGCGGACGAATCCGAGCCTGCGCTTCCGCGAAATCAACTGAAAAGAAGAAGGGCCCGGTCGTACGGCCGGGCCCCTCTTCGCTCTGGCGTTGCCTTCCTTTAGAAGCGGGTCGTACCGCCCGTGTTGGGCGTGAACCCGGCGCCGGCTCCAACCGTGGACTCCGTGCCCAGGTACATGTTGACCAGCATGGGGAGGTTGCTCTCCAGCCAGCGGGCCATCTCCTCCTCCTCGCGGAGGATCTGCTCGCACACCCGCACGACCTCGGTCTCGCCGAGGGCCTGGCCGGCCGCGATGAGGGCGCGGTAGCAGGCGATCTCGAAGTGCTCGGTCGAGTAGTCGGCGAGGGCGTTCTTGACCAACTCGTCCGGGGCAGCGCCCGTGGACATGCCGGAGAAGAAGCCGCCGATGGTGCCCATCGTGGTCTTCACGGCCGAGGTCGTGCCGCCGAGGCGCTCGACGAGCATGTTGACCTGGTCCGCCTGCCGCCGGGTCTGCTCCAGGTGCGCCCGCAGGCGGGTCTGGACCTCCGGGAACTTCTCGGCATCCTTCACATGGTTCTCGAGCACCGGGATGATGCCCTTTTCCATGGCATAAGCGTCGTTGAGCCATCCGATCAGAGTGTCTCTGCGGTCCTTCATACTGGGTACTCCTTCCAAAGTTGTAGTTCTGATGAAGGGGAGATGCCGTGGTACGCCCCGGCACCCGGGTTCAGGCAGTGCAACCCGTGTGCCGGGCATGCAGTTTCAGTCCGACTTGCCGACCAGGCTGACCGTGCTGGCCTGCGGGCCCTCGATCCCCTGCTCTTCGGCGAAACGGACCTCCGAGCCGACCGCTAGGGTGTCGAAGCCTTCGAGCACGGCATTGCGATGGAAATAGATCTCGCGGCCGTCGGGGGCTTCGAGGAAGCCGAAGCCCTCCTCCGGGAACAGGCGGATCACCCGGCCCTGGGGAGGAACGGCGGGGGTCTTCACCTCGCCCCGGCGGCGCTGCGAGAACTCCTCGACCTGCCGCTCGGCAGCGTCGAAAGCGTCCCGGATGGCGGTGTTGAGGTCCTCCGCCTCCTTGTTGGCGACCAGCTCGGAGCCGGGGACCGTGATGTCCAGGCGCACCCGGTAGGGACCGCCTTCGTTGTGATGGTTGCTGGGCCGCTCGACGGCGATGCGGCAGCTGGTGATCCTGTCGTAATACCGTTCCAGCTTGGTGGCTCGCTTCCGCAAATCGGCTTCCAGTGCCGGTGAGAGAGTGATCCGTCGAGTCGAAAGCTCCAGGGGAACCTGCATGTCTCACACCTCCTTGCATCCAGGGCCGGCCACTTGCCGGCCGATCCCAGGATAGCGGCGCAAAGCCCGTGCCAGCGACTCGGGGAAGTCTTCCGCGTCTTGCGGATGAGTTCCGCGACGGCACTACCTGGGATATCCTCCCGCCGGAACTTCTTCCGATCCGAGGATCGTGCGTCCATGCTAGAATCGTTCTCGCCCTGTACAAGGGAGTTGCCATGGCCGTTTCAGACCCAGTCCGCCGCAAGCTCACCTACGAGGACTACCTGCTTTTCCCGGAAGACGGGAACCGCCACGAGATCCTCGATGGGGAGCACTACGTGACGGCGGCCCCATACCCCAGGCATCAGAGCGTCGTCGTCCAACTGACTTGGTGGATCGAGTCGCACCTCCGTCAGCATCGGCGAGGCCGACTCTACGTGGCTCCGATTGACGTCCTGCTGGACAGGCACGACATCGTCCAGCCGGATCTCCTGTTCATCTCCAACGCGAGCATGAAGATCCTCACGGAGAAGAACGTCCAGGGGGCCCCGGACCTGGTCATCGAAGTCCTATCCGATTCGACGCGGAAGCGGGACGAGGGCATCAAGCTGGAGCGCTACGAGCTGCTCGGCGTCCAGGAGTACTGGGTGGTCGATCCGAAACGCAACGAGGCCCGCATCTACCGCAAGTCGGCGGAGCGCCTCCAGAAGGTCGCGGAGCTCAAGGCCGCGGCGCGGGATCTCCTGACCAGCCCGTACTTTCCAGGACTGGAGATCCCTCTCTTCGAAATTTTTCTGTAAATATTGATCCCGTTCCCCCTCTCCCCAGCCCTCTCCCCCGTGCCGGGGGAGAGGGAGCTTGAGGGTCGCCTGATGTGAATCAATCAGTGCGCGAGGCCGGCGTACTTCTTCTCCCCCGCCTCGACCCTGAGGGCCAGCCGGTTCTGCGAGGGCGGCAGCGGGCAGGTGGCGAAGGCCGTGAAGGCGCAGGGCGGGTTGTAGGCCTGGTTGAAATCTACGAAGACCTTGCCGTCCTTGACCGGACCGGTCTCCAGGAAACGGCCGGCGCCGTAGGTCTCCTTGCCGTTGGTCTGGTCGGCGAAGATTAAGGACAGCCCCTCTTTCGGGTCGCCCAAGGCGTCCAGACGATAGGTATTCCCCTGCCAGTCGAAGACCACCGCGCCGGGCGCGGGCGTTTCGGTCACCTGGCCGAGGATGTTTGGGATGCTGATCGTCTTGGGCGGATCGTAGGGCTCGAAGCGGGCCTCGACCCGCCAGGCCGGCTGGATCGGATAGGTCTCCAGGTCGTGGAAGGCGGCGAGCGCCTCGCTCTTCGTGTCCTTGACCCGCACGCCCACCATGTCGCCCCTCTGGATGACGTGAAAGCTCACCGTACCCATCTGCAGCACGGTGGGCTCGCCCTTGATGTCGGAGACCAGAGGGATCAGCTTTCCGGCCTTCACTGGCTTGCCGCCGCTGGTCATCTTCACCCCCGGCTCCAACCGCATGGAGACCTTGTCCCCCTTGCGCACGAGCACGCCGGCCAGCTTCGGGGACTTGCCCTCGGGCAGCACCACCTTGGCTTCCGGATCGCTGCCGAAACGGTTCTCCCCCTGGTCGAGCCAGGCCAGGCCGACCAGCGTGAACCAGCCGTCCTCCTTCTTGAGGTCTTCGACGCGCTCCTTGCGGAAGGTCTCGACCTCCTGACGCCAAGCCGTATCTTCCGCAAGAACGGGGAGCGCCAGGGCAAATATCAGAGCAAGCACGGTGAAGCTGCGGTTCATGAATGTCTCCTTACGAGGGGAAAACCAGGCCTGTCCCGCGGTTGTTCCCCCTCGCGTATTATCTCCAATGGCCATGACGAGCAAAATTCTGGTCTATGACGGCGATTGCCCCATGTGCGACGCAGGCAGCGCGCTGGCGCTCCGGGTGTTGCGCCTGCCGGAGGAGCGACGCAGGCCCTTCCAGTCGTTCGAGGGGGAGATGGCCGGCCGGCTCCTCGCCGCGGGCATGCAGGACGAGATGGCGGTGATCGACCCGGCCTCCGGGGAGATCCGGACGGGGATCCCTGGCATCCTGGGGCTCCTCCATGAGACCCGCGCCGGCTGGGTGGCGCGTCTCCTGGACCGGCCGTGGCTCCATCCGGCCCTCTCCGCCGCCTATCACCTCATAGCCTACAACCGGAGGACGATAGCTCCTCCGAAGCGAAAACCGGCGTTCGTCTGCGCCTGCGACCCCGAGTACCGCCCCGGCTGGCTGCTCGCCCTGATCGCCCTCCTGCTTGGCTTCACCCTCGCGATGGCCGCCCTGTTCGGCGCGGTGGTGCTGATCGCCGCCGGCTCGGCATGGGTCCTCCTGTTCCTGGCGGCGCTCGCCTTCCCGCGCGAGACCCGGCTGCCCTTTCTGGGGCATCTCGGCATGGTCATGGCCGGCGGCCTTCTGGTCCTCATCCCCTCCATGCTCCTGGCTCCTCTCCTGGAGGGGAAGTGGATGGCCGGCGCCTTTCTCCTCTCGGCCGCGGCAAGCCTTCTCCTCATGCTGCGCAGCCTCCGGCGCCGCTTGGCGTACTTGCGGCCGTAACCTCGACCCCCGTTTCTCCGTATTGCTCGGTGAGCGCCTCGAGAAAGGACCCTAGTGCATGCTGAAGATCCGTGATCTCGTGAAAGTCTATCCGGGCCCGGTGACGGCCCTCCAGGGCATCAGCCTCGACGTGCCGGCGGGGATGTTCGGCCTGCTCGGCCCGAACGGCGCGGGCAAGACGACGTTGATGCGGATCCTCGCGGGCCTGCTGGAGCCCACTTCCGGCAAGGTCTCGCTGGACGACACCGACGTGCTGGAGAAGCCCGAGTGGCTCTGGGAGCGGCTCGGCTACCTGCCCCAGGACTTCGGCTTCTACCCCCACCTGACCGGCGAGCAGATGCTCACCTACCTGCTGGAGCTCAAGGGGGTCGAGGCCCCGGGCGGGCTCAAGAAGCTCGCGGCCGAGCTGCTCGACCGGGTCAACCTGACCTACGCCGCGAAGAGGAAGGTCCGCGCCTACTCGGGCGGCATGCGCCAGCGCCTCGGCATCGCCCAGGCGATCGCGGGCGATCCCCGCCTGATCATCGTGGACGAGCCCACGGCCGGCCTCGATCCCGAGGAACGCCTCCGCTTCTACCGCCTCCTGGCCGAGCTGGCCGCCGACCGCATCGTCCTCCTCTCGACCCACATCGTCGAGGACGTGGCCGTGCTCTGCCCCCGGTTCGCGGTCATCAGGAAAGGCCGCCTGGTGGCCCAGACCTCGCCCAGCGAAGCCCGCGCGGCCATCACCGGCAGGATCTTCGAAGGGCGCGTCGCCGCCGAGGAGCTCGATGAGATCCGGCAGCGCCTGCGCGTCACCCAGGCCATCCTCGTCGAGGGCAAGAACCGGGTGCGGATCTACGAGCCCGCGGGCCAGGCGCCGGCCGGGTTCGAGCCGATCCCCGCCACCCTGGAGGACGCCTACCTCCTGCTCATGCAGGACCAGGTGCTCTCGCCCCGCGAAGAAGCGCCGCTCCAAGCCATCAACGGTTGAGCCCATCGATTGATCCCATGATGAGCCGCGCCCGCACCGTCTTCGTCCATGAGCTCGCGCAAACCCTGCGCCGCCCCCTCTTCTGGTTCCTTGTCTTCCTCGTCCTCCTGATGAGCTGGGGGATGTCGACCGGCGACGTTCAGATCGCCTCGGGCGACTCGACGGTCGGAGGGACGAAAGCCTGGTTGACCTAGGAGTTCAGCTTTGCCTTCGTGCTGGTGGCGCTGGTGACCCTGCTCTACTCCTTCTTCCTCTCGATCGCCGCGGGCATGGCGGTGATCCGGGACGACGACTTCCGCATGGGGGAGATGCTGCACGCCACGCCGCTGCGGCCGGGCGAGTACGTCTGGGGGAAGTTTTTCGGCCTCCTCACCGCCTTTCTCGCGGTGCTCGGCCTGCACATCCTCTTCACGGCCTTCTTCAACCACGTGGTGCCGAACCCGGAGGCGGCGGAGATCCGCGGACCGTTCGAGCTCATGAACTACGTCCGGCCGGCGGTGGTCTTCGCGCTGCCGGCCCTGATCTTCTTCGCCGGGATCTCCTTCTACCTGGGAGAGCGCTGGCGCCGCCCCATGAGCGTGTTCCTCTTCCCGGTGGCGGTGCTCCTCTTCTGCGGCTTCTTCCTCTGGGACTGGAGCCCCACCTGGCTCGATCCGCGGATCAACCGGGTGCTCATGCTGATCGATCCGGGCGGCTTCCGCTGGCTCAACGAGACCTGGCTCAAGCTCGACCGCGGCGCCCGCTTCTACAACGAGACCCGCATCGGGCTCGACCTGCCGTTCATAATCTCCCGCCTGGCCTTCCTCGGGCTCGGTTTGCTCGGGGTGGCCCTGGCCAAGAGGCACCTGACGGCGACCGTGCGCGGCCGGGTGAAGGAGCCGAAGCGCCTGCGGCGGCGGCGCCAGACCCTGGCCCAGCCTGCCGACTTCGTAGCCCATCCGGTGGGCATACCAAGAGCCCTCGCAGCGCTGGAGATGCGCATCCGGCCGACCGGGTTCATCGGCGGGCTCCTGCGGGTGGCCCGCACCGAGGCGCGCAACCTCCTCTCCACCCCGGCCATCTACATCTTCGCGGTGCTCATCCTGCTGCAGACGATCGGCAACGCGACGCTCGCCCAGGGAGCCTTCCAGACCAAGCTCCTGCTCACCCCGGGCCAGCTCGCCGTGGCCAGCCTGAACCCCCTGACCATCATGCTCTGCCTGCTCCTGATGTTCTACACGGCCGAATCGCTGGAACGGGAGCGCTCCACCGGCCTCGCCTCGCTGTCGTACTCGGTGCCGATCCCGACCGCGTCGATCCTGTTCGGCAAGGCGCTCGCGAACAGCCTGGTGGGCGTGGTCGTGACCACCGCCGCTTATCTCGGCTGCGCCATCGCCTTGCTGATCGACGGCAAGGTCGCGCCGAACCCCGGACCGTTCCTCCTGGTCTGGGGGTTGCTGCTCCTGCCCACCCTGCTGCTCTGGACCTCGTTCATCACCTGCGTCCAGGCGGTCACCGGGCAGCGCTTCGCAACCTACGGTGTGGCCTTGGGAGTCCTGGCCTTCACCTTCTACCGCCAGTTCACCGGCGCCATGAGCTGGCTGGGCAACTGGATGGTATGGGGAGCGGTGCGCTGGACCGACATGGGTATCCTGGAGCTGGACCGCAAGGCCCTGGTGCTCAACCGGACCTTCGCCCTGGCCCTTGCCGTCCTCTTCATCGCCATAGCGGTGCGCGCCTTTGACCGCCGGCAATCCGACCCGATCAACACGCTCCATCGCCTCCAGGGTGCCCAGGCGGCCCGGAGCCTCCTGCGGCTGGCGCCCTTCGCCATCGCTCCCCTGGTGCTGGGGATCATGCTCGGGCTTGCCGTGCTCGACGGCTTCCAGGGTGGCACCCGGGAGAAGAAGGCCCGGGATTACTGGAAGCAGAACCTGGCCACCTGGAAGGATGCCCCGCAACCTTCCATCGCCGCCATGGACCTGGACCTGAAGATCGAGCCCGAGCGCCACGGCTTCCACAGCCGCGGTACCTACGAGATGGTCAACGACCGGGACGCTCCCCTCTCCCGCTTCGCCCTGACCGGCGGGATGCACTGGAAGAACCTCAAGTGGACGCTGCAGGGCAAGCCCTTCGAGCCGGAGGACCGCTCGGGCCTCTTCGTCTTCAAGACTCCCCTCGCGCCAGGCGGCCGGGTGCGCGTCGGCTTCGAGATGGACGGGCAGTTCCCCGAGAGCATCACGAAGAACGGCGGCGGCCTGCCCGAGTTCATCCTTCCCTCGGGCGTGGTGCTGACCAGCTTCCGGCCGACCTTCGTGCCTTTCGTGGGCTACGACGAGGATCAGGGGATCAAAGAGGGGGAGAACGATTACGAGCCCCGCGTCTACCCCGACGACTACTACAAAGGGCAGACCGACTCGCTCTTCGGCCTCAACCGCGCCTTCCGCACCCGGGTGAGCATCACCGGCCCGGCCGATTACACCTGGAACTCGGTCGGGACACGGGTGAGCGATACGGTGAAGGGCGGCCTGCGCACCTCGGTCTGGGAGAGCGACCATCCCGTGCGCTTCTTCAATGTGGTAGGCGGCCGCTGGAAGGAGAAGCGAGGCAAGGGCACGGTCATCTACTACCATCCGGAGCACGAGTACAACATTGCCGAGATGAGCGCCGCCTTCGACGCCTCGAGGCGCTGGTATTCGGAGTGGTTCCATCCCTTCCCCTGGCGCGAGCTGAAGCTGTCCGAGTTCCCCGACCTGGCGGGCTACGCCCAGGGCTTCCCGACCAACATCACCTTCTCGGAGGGGATCGGCTTCCTCACCGAAAGCGACGTCAAGACCGATGCGGTCTTCCTGGTCACCGCCCATGAGACCGCGCACCAGTGGTGGGGCAACCTCCTCACCCCCGGCAAGGGCCCCGGCGGGAACATCCTCTCCGAAGGGACGTCGCACTTCTCGACCATGCTGCTCATGGAGCAGGTCAAGGGCCCCCGCGCCCGCATGGAAACCTCGAAGCGCCTCGAAGAGAGGTACGGCGAGCGCCGGCGCGCCGACGCCGAGCGCGCCCTGGTCTGGATCGACGGCACCCGCGAAGGGGACAACACCGTCACCTACGACAAGGGAGGCTGGGTCTTCTGGATGCTCCTCCAGCACATGGGAAGGGACCGGACGCTCGCCGGCATCCGTCAGTTCATGCGTGACTGGGCCGGCAAACCGGACCACCCCGTGCTCCAGGATTTCCTGGCCACGATGCGCCCCTTCGCGCCCGATCCGGCAGCCTTCGACGTCTTCGCGAAGCAGTGGTTCCACGAGGTGGTGCTGCCCGAGTACGAGCTGACCGGTGCCCGCAAGGAGAAGAGTGGCGGGCAGTGGAAGGTCACCGTCCAGCTCAAGAACGCCGGTACCGGCCGCATGCCGGTCGCGGTAGCAGCAGTCCGCGGCGAGCGCTTCGGCGAGGATAACAAGCCGAAGCCAAGCTACCGGGACACGCGCACCACCGTCACCCTCGGCGCCGGAGAGTCGAAGACCATCACGATCCTCTGCCACTTCGACCCGGAGCGGCTGGTCGTCGATCCGGATGTCCAGGTGCTCCAGATCCGGCGCAACGGGGCTGTGGCTCAACTGCGTTAGAGCGCCCCTCTTTCCGGCCCGCCCCTTGCAAACACAAGGGGTTGGAAGAAAGGAGGGGACCCATGAAGCAGGACAGCGATATTGGCGACATGGAAGGGAGCACCGCGCACCCGCGGGTGGCGGCGCTCAGGAACCTGCGGGGCTACAAGGTCGCCGACGGCGATCCGGATGTCCGTGGCTGGGAGGTCGCAGGCGGCGACGGGCTGCGGATCGGCACCGTGAACGACCTGCTGGTGGATACGGTCGCGGGCAAGGTCCGCTATCTGGACATCGAGCTCGACCCCAGCCTCTACCTCAAGGGGACCCCGGCGGGAATCGAGGCGCAAGACGAGCGCCATCTGGATACAGACAGCGCCCCCGAGCTCGATCCCCTCGATCCAATGGCCGGCCCCGACGGCGTGATCGGCCAGGCTGTCGTTCCAGCCGCGGAGATCGATCCCAACCTGGGGGCCTCCACCACGACCGAGTATGTCGTGCGGGCAACGCTGTCGGACACCGAGAACCGCATGACAGCCCACCACCATCTCGACCACCGCCACCATCCGGACGAGCGCCACGTCGTCTTCCCCGTCGGTCAGGCTCAGCTCGACCCGGAGCATGACAAGGTGATCCTCCCCAGCCAGCGGGCCGAGGACGCGGTCAACCTGCCCGCCTACGTGCCCGGCGAGGTCAGCCCCGACTACGAGCAGGGGCTGCGGCGCTGGTTCGACCCCTCCTTCGCCCCCTCCGAGGGGCAGGACCTCTACGCCCACGACTTCTACGACGAGGACAGCTTCTACCGCAACCGCCGGGAAGCGCCGGTCCGCGAGCGTTAGTTTTGCAAGGGTGCTCCTGTCTGGAGCACCCTCTTTTTCCTTCCTACCCGTTTCCGGGTTGCCATCTCCCCGAGCAGTGGAATAATGCGCACCCGCCGCTAGTTTTTGAGGTGACTGGTTCGCCACAACCTGGGAGATGTACTACATGAGACGAGCCTTGCTCTTTACGCTTGTAACCGCCCTTTTCCTGGCCTCCGGCCTCCACGCACAGACCCTCGATCAGACCATCAGCGGTTGCAACGGCGTCGCTCCCCTGCGGACGATCCAGGCCAATCCGTCCACCTACAAGAACCTGCTGACCACCCTTCAGCCCGGCGACCGGCTCCTTCTGGCCCCCGGCACCTACACCCAGCAGCTCCGCATCGGAAACAAGAACGGACAGCCGGGCAAGTGCATCGTGATCGAGGGCCCGGCGACCGGCTCGCCCGCGCTCTTCAACGGCAGCAACACCTTCAATACCATCAGCCTGGTCAACGTCAGCTACCTGGTGTTCCGCAACCTGAAGCTGGACGGCCTGGGCCTCGCGGGCGACGGCGCCAAGGTGGAAGCCACCTCGACCTATGCCCACCACATCACGCTGGAGAACATCCACTTCACGAACTACGCGCAGATCTCCGGCCGCAACGCGATCAGCACCAAGGCCCCGGCGTGGAACTTCGTGATCCGCAGGAACTTCATCGACCGGGCCGGCGTGGGCATGTACTTCGGCAAGCCGGACGGCACGGCCGAGCTCGTGAACAGCCTGATCGAGCACAATGTGGTGCACAGCAGCATGCTCTACAACCTGCAGATCAAGCACCAGATCGGCCGGAATACGGCACTGGGCATCCCGGCCAGCGGGACGACGGTCATCCGGCACAACGTCTTCAGCAAGGAGACCGGCGCGTCGACCGGCGTCGATGCCAGGCCGAACGTCCTGGTGGGCCACTGGCCGCTCTCGGGCGCGGGCTCGACGGACGTCTACCAGATCTACGGCAACGTCTTCTACCTGAACCCGACCGAGGCGCTGTTCCAGGGCGAGGGCAACATCGCCATGCACGACAACCTCTTTGTGAACCGCGGCGGCCCCCGGGCGGTCCGCATCCAGAAGCACAACAACCTGCCGCGCAGGATCGACATCTTCAACAACACGGTCGTGTCGAGCAGCGAGGGGATTGCGGTCTACAACGGCGACCCCGCCTACCAGCAGCGGGTGCGCGGCAACATCGTGTTCGCGGCCACTCCCCTGGTCGGCGGCCTGCAGGTGGGCAACCTGACGGGCGCCTACGCCGCGGCCGGCCAGTACCTGAACAATCCCGCGGGCACCCTGGCGGCCGGCACGCTCGACCTGTTCCCGATCCCGGCCAAGGTTCTGGGCGTGGCAGTCGACCTGAGCATCTTCTCGGGCCTGCTCGACTGGGACAAGGACTTCAACGGCTTCCCCAAGCTCAACACCTACCGGGGCGCCTACTCGGACGACGGCGTCAATCCCGGTTGGCAGCCGACCCTCTCAATCAAGCCCTGACATAGCCTTCTCCCTCTCCCCCGGCACGGGGGAGAGGGCAGGGGAGAGGGGGGATGGGATCAATACCGGCTGGGATAGGATCCCAGCCCATGCCCACCCTTTCCATTGACGACGTGCGGGCGGCACGCGAGCGGATCGCCCCCTATGTCCACCGCACCCCTGTCCTGACCTCGCGGCAGGTCGACGATCGCGCCGGCTGCCGCGTTTTCTTCAAGTGCGAGACGTTTCAGCGGGTCGGAGCCTTCAAGGCCCGCGGCGCCTTTTCGCGCATGACCCTCCTCTCGCCGGGAGACGCGGTCGTAGCGTTCTCTTCAGGCAACCACGCCCAGGCCGTGGCCCTGGCCGCCCGCGAGCTCGGCATCCGCGCCACCATCGTCATGCCCATGGACGCCCCTGCCTCCAAAGTAGCAGCCACGCGCGGCTACGGCGCCCAGGTCATCCTCTACGACCGCGTCGGCGGCGAGAGCCGGGAGGCGATCGCCCAGAAGCTCGTGGACGAGGAGGGGGCGGTCCTCGTGCCTCCCTTCGACGACGATCTGGTCATCGCCGGCCAGGGTACCCTCGGGCTCGAGCTGTTGGAGGACGTGCCGGACCTGGAGGTGATCGCGACTCCCTGCGGCGGAGGCGGACTGCTCTCCGGCGTCTCGCTGGCCGCGAAGGGGATCAACCCCGCCATCCGCCTCTATGGCGTCGAGCCCGAGCTGGGAAACGACATGCAGAGGTCGGTCGAAAAGGGCGAGCCGGTGACCATCCCCCTGCCCATGACCATCGCCGACGCCCTCCAGACGACCCGCCCGGCGGAGCGCACCCTCTCCCTCGTCCAAAGCCTTACGGAAGGGATCGTGACCGTGAGCGACCTGGAGCTGCGCCAGGCCATGGCCGTCCTCGCCTCGCGGATGAAGCTCCTCGTCGAGCCCGGAGGCGCTGCTGCCTTCGCCGCCCTGCTCCACGGCAAGATCCCGGACGTGTCAGGACGCAAGGTGGGTATCGTCCTCTCGGGCGGAAACGTGGATTTGGAGCGCTTCGGAAGCCTGATCGCCGGGATCGAAGCCTAGGCTGCTGCAATCGTGAACGATGCCGCTGCCGCGAGCGACGCAATCGTGCGGACGTGATTCCAAGCTGTCCAGCTTGAAAGATAGCTCGCCCATTGATTCGCGGCGCCGGGATCGGCCGGCTTGACCCTTGCCAGGGCTTCGTTCCTGGGCACGTTGAACGCCATGGTCACCAGGAAGCATCCGATCAGATAGGACAGGCCCCCGGCGAGCAACCAGGCCGAGCCGGGGTCGTTCCAACGCAACAATGAGAGGACCACCGCGATGGCGCAAGCCGCGGCGGTGCCAACAAAAACCCCGAGGAACAGCGGGTTCAGAACGGCAACGTTCACGGCTTGCATGGCGGCCATTCCCTCACTGGAGGGAAGGCGGGCGAAGGCCTTCATGATGAAGGCCGAAAAGGCAAGGATCCTTCTGCTGGCCCTCATCATCTGGGCCGTCGCCGAGTCCATGGACAACGATTCTGACAGCGCCAACACCGAGGTCTCAGCCATCCAACTGAGCATCGAAGAGGCCGTGCTGGCCCACGCAGCCTGACCGGCAAACAACCGAGCAAGGGGCGGCCGATGCTTCCCGCGCTGGGAAGTGCAGCTCGTGGGGGAGAACCTGACCGACGAGCGCGATCCGGTCGCGGAGAGCGAGCTCGGCGATGGCCAGTACTACCGCCAGACCGCCAGGAATGTCCGGCTGAGCTGGGGAGTGCGGTTCTAAACCAGGCGGGGTGCTCCGAGGGCCACGGTCGAGGAGCACCCGCGCAGGCTCCACCACGCGCCGTCGAAGGGTTTGCGGCTGCCGCGCACGCTCCAGCACACGCGACCGGGGCCGAGCGGCTGCCACACGGGCTTGGACGGATGCCGCGCAGGGCCGCTCAGGTGCCGCCCGGGATCGAGCGGCTTCCGCTGGACCCCGGGCGGCTTCGCTCGGGGGTCGGGCGCGTCCGCCGGAGGTCGGGCGGAGCGCGGTGGAGGTCGGGCGGAACGCGACGGAGCTCGAGCGGAACGTGCCGGAGGCTGAGCGGAACGCGACGGAGCTCGAACGCCGGCGCTGGAGAGTGAGCGAAACGCGCTGGAGGTCGCGGGAGGGGCGGTGGAGGTCGAGAGGCCCCGGATGGGCCTCGAGCTTCAGGGCCTCGCTCCTGCGGACGGCTGGCGCCTTCTAGATTTTCCCGGCGTTTCCTCTTGGTGTGCCATGTAACACCATGTGCGCCGCAAACTGGAGACAGTTTGCGGCACTTTTTTGGGCTACGCCGACCTTCCCAGATAAGCCTTGAGCTTCGGCGCCACACTCCTCCGGACCAGCGCGCTCTGCGCTTGCCAGCGGGTGGCGGGGTCGAGGTCCACGAGGAAGCGGGGCTCCTTGCCGTCGAGCACCGCGATGGGCACGCCGTCGCGGTAGAGGAGACGGTTGCCGGAGAGGGCGGCGAGGCGGTCGCCGGGGGTGGCGATGCCGATCAGGTTCAGGGGATCGACCGCACTCACCGAGATCAGCGTGCCTTTCTTCGGCTCCTTGCGGATGGCCCGCAGGCGGCCGACCGCTTCGGGCAGGGCGTACTGCTCGCCCGAGAAGCCATCCACGAAACGGCCTCCCCGGATCTCTCCCCTCGCTTCCAGGCGGCGGAAGACCCGCAGCAGATCTCGCCAGGGTGGTAGCAGGGCTTCCCTTTCCAGGAGACGGCGGAAGACCACTCCGTAACGCCGGAGCAGCGTCCAGGCGATGTGCTCGGCGGCCTCTTGGGAAATCGTATCGGAGACCGGAGCTCCGGCCCGGGTCAGGGACCAGCGGCCCGCGTTCTCCATGCCGAAGACCGCGACCGAGCCCCGGCGGCGGGTGCGGTCCACGGGCGGGCGCAGATGGGCGGGGACCAGCAGCGCCCTCAGGCCCGTGAAGCTGTCCGAGGTGACCAGCCCCCAGGCGACCAGCTCGGCCAGGGCTATCTCGACCTGGGTGTGAAGGAGACCGGCTCCCTCGGCGATCTCGGAGAAGAAGGAGGCTCCGCTGTCCCTCAAATAGTCGTGCACTCCCCTCGCCGGGGCGGTCAGGTCGAGCGCGTCCGGATCGGGGCGCGGCGCGATCTCCCTCCAGAGGGGAAGCTTCGGCCGGCCGAGCAGCGAGATCGGCGTGGCCCTCACCGGACCCGAGCGCTTGCCGTTGCCATTGGGCACGGCGGCCCGGCCCCAGACCCAGCGTCCGGCGAGGCAGAGAGCGTCCAGCCAGATCGGGTCGTACTCCTTCATCCGGGCGGGCAGGATCTCGCCTTCCCAGGCCGCGGCGGCGGCCTCGAAGCCTTCGAGCTGCTCCAGAAGAGACTGGACGCTGTCGGGCCCCTCCATCCGCTCGTCCGGCTCCAGCCGGTGCCAGGCGAGGAGGAAGCGGACGAAGTCGGCCTGCGCGACCGGCTCGATCTCGCGCCGCAGGCGGTCCAGCGTGTAGCGGTGGATGCGGGCCAGCAGCCGGCGCTCGCACCATTCTTCTTCACCAAGACCTGGATTGAACCGGCCGCGGAGGACGAAGCCCTCGCCTTCGAGCGCCGCCAGGGCGACGTCGATCACGGACCGCTGCACCCCCGCGCTGCGGGCGAGCGCTTCAGCCGTAGTCGGCCCCACCGCTTCCACCCGGCCGCGCACCAGCTCGACCATGGCCGTTTCCGGCGTCCACTCGCGGGAGGCGAGGCGCTCGGGAAGGACCATCTCCGGAGCGTCGGGATGGATGGCCCGGATCTGTGTCCAGCGCTCCGCCGCGATCCAGAGGCCCTTCACCACCGCGGCCCGGCCCGCTTCGATCAGGTGGAGGAAGAAAGGCTCCCAGCCGGAACGGCGGCCCTCCTCCTCCGTGACATAGCCGAGCGTCGTCAGGGCGTCGTGCAACTCGTCGGGATCGAACGCCTCAGGCCAGGCCTCTTCGCGCACGCGGTCGATGGCCGCGGAGTCGAGCGCCCCGAGGTCGGACGCGGTCGCGGGATCGAGCCAGCGCCTGGTGATCACGGCATGGGTGCGCCGCTCCTCCAGCGGAGCGTCGTCGAGGAAGGCATAGGCCGAGGCGTTGAGGATCTCGTGCGCCAGGGGGGAGGGCTCGGTGAGGTCCCGCGCCACCAGCTCGACCTTGCCGCCTTCGATGCGCCGGAGGAGCTTCTCCAGGGACTCGATGTCCATGGCCTCTTCCAGGCAATCGCGCACGGTCTGGGCGACCAGCGGATGCTCGGGCACCTCGCGCTCGCCCACGATGTTCTCCAGGCAGGCGAGCTGATCGGGGAAGACGACGGCGATGAGGTCCTCGGACTGCTGGCGGAGCAGCGGCGGCGGCACCCGGCGCCCTCCCCGCGAGCGGGGGATGGCGAGCGCCCGGCCCGCGTTCCAGCGCCAGCGCACGCCGAAGAGCGGCGCGTCGAGCACCGCCTGGGTCAGGATGTTGCGCACCGAGGAGGAGTGGAGGAAGTGGAAGGCGTCCTCCAGCGGGAAGCTGTGCGTCGGGCCGAGCGAGAGCACGATGGCATCCTCGGTCGCAGCGGCCTGCAGCTCGAAGTTGAACATGCGGCAGAAGCGCTTGCGCAGCGCGAGGCCCCAGGCCCGGTTCACCCGGCTGCCGAACGGGGCGTGCACGACCATGTGCATGTCGCCGGCCTCGTCGAAGAAGCGCTCGGCCACCAGGGTGTCCTGGGTGGGCATCGCCCCCAGCGCCGCCCGGCCCGCCGCCAGGTAGTCCACGATCTGCCGTGCCGCTTCGAAGGGAAGGCCCAGCTCTTCGGTCAGCCAGTCGAGCGCGGCCCCCATCCCTCCCTCCTCCAGCTTGCGCGCGATCTGCGCGCGCAGCCGCGACACCGCCTCCGAAAGCTCCTCGGTCCGCCCCGGCGCTTCGCCGAGCCAGAAGGGGATCGTCGGCGGCTGGCCCTTGGCGTCTTCGACCAGGACTCGGCCGGCTTCGATCTTGATCACCCGCCAGGAGGCGTTGCCGAGCTGGAAGATGTCCCCGGCGTGGCTCTCGACCGCGAAGTCCTCGTTGAGGGTGCCGATGACGGAGCCGGACGGCTGGAGGACCACCTGGTAGTCGGCGAGGTCCGGGATGGCCCCGCCGGAGGTGATCGAGGTCAGCATGGCGCCGCGCCGGCCGCGGAGCCGGCCGTTCACGGCGTCGTGATGGAGGTAGGCCCCCCGGCGTCCGCGCCGGGTCGCGAACCCCGAGGCGAGCATCTCGATCACCTCGTCGAAGGCCTCCCGCGACAGGTTGCGGTAGGGCCAGGCCCTCCGCACCAGGGCGAAGAGGTCGTCCTCGCGCCACTCCTCCACCGCGGAAGCGGCCACGATCTGCTGCGCCAGGATGTCGATCGGCTGGTCCGGGATGATCAGGTGATCGAGCTCGCCCCGGCGCGCCGCGTCGATCAGGGCCGCGCACTCGATCAGCTCGTCGCGGGTCTGGGGGAAGATCCGCCCCTTGGGCAGCCCTCCCAGGTGATGGCCCGACCGGCCGACCCTCTGGAGAAGCGTGGCGATCGAGCGCGGCGAGCCGATCTGACAGACCAGGTCCACCGAGCCGATGTCGATCCCCAGCTCCAGCGACGCCGTGGCCACCAGGAGAGAGAGCTGTCCGGTCTTGAGCCGGTGCTCCGAGGCGAGCCGCTGCTCCTTCGAGAGGCTGCCGTGGTGCGCGGCCACCTGATCCTCGCCCAGGCGCTCGGCGAGATGCCGGGCAAGGCGCTCCGAGAGCCGGCGCGTGTTGGTGAAGACGAGCGTGGTGCGGTGCTCCCGGGCCAGCTCGGCCAGCCGGTCGTAGATCTCGGCCCAGACCTCGTGCGACATCACCGCTTCGAGCGGCGAGCCCGGCACCTCGATGGCCAAATCCATCCGGCGGCCATGGCCGGCGTCCACGATCACGCACCGAGGCTGGCCCGCTTCCACGTTCGCGCTCCCCACGAGGAAACAGGCCACCTCCTCGATCGGCTTCTGCGTGGCCGAAAGGCCGATCCGGGTAAGCCGCTCTCCGGCTAGCGCCTCCAGCCTCTCCAGGGAGAGGGTGAGATGAGAGCCGCGCTTGTCGTCCGCTACGGCATGGATCTCGTCCACGATCACCGTGCGCGCCGTCCGCAGCATGCGGCGCCCGCCCTCCGAGGTGAGGAGGATGTAGAGCGACTCCGGCGTGGTGACCAGGATGTGGGGCGGCCGCTTCGTCATGGCCGCCCGGTCCTTCAAAGGCGTATCGCCGGTGCGGACCCCGGTGCGGATCTCCACATCCGGCAATCCCTGGGCGGCCAACTCGGCGCGGATACCGGCCAGCGGCTCCACCAGGTTCTTCTCCACGTCGTTCGACAGCGCCTTGAGGGGCGAGATGTAGACGACGCGGGTCTCGTCCTTCAGCTCACCCGCAAGCCCTCGGCAAACGAGGTCGTCGAGCGCGGCCAGGAAGGCCGCGAGGGTCTTGCCCGAGCCGGTGGGAGCGGCGATCAGGGTATGCCGGCCGGCGTGGATCGCGGGCCAGGCGCGGGCCTGCGGCTCCGTCGGAGAGCCGAACCGGCTCTCGAACCAGGAGGAGACGGCGGGGTGGAAGACAGAGAGCGGCATAAGTTTTTCAACGCGGGGGACGGCCCCGGCATTCCGGCTTATTTTCGCCTCCGGCACCGGGTGAAAGCAATCCCCCACAAATGACATAGTCTCGTGGAGCCCTTATCAGCTCAGGAGGTTTGGATGTCTCGAAGGAAGAATCTTGCGTTGGCGGCCGCGCTCTGTCTGCTGCTCGCCGTGCCTGCGAATGCCGGTCTGGAGCTCGTCACCCGTCGGGATCCGAGCTTCCCGCCTTCCGACGCGGCCGGTGCATCGGTCGAAGGCTTCTCCATCAGCGCGGACGGTCGCTATGCGGCCTTTGTCAGCGCCGCTCTCAATCTGATCCCGGGACAGGAGGATGGCAACGATGCTTTTGAACGCGACGTCTTCCTCCGCGACATGGTGGCGGGAACGACGGTCCTGGTCAGCCGCTCGGCTTCTTCGCCAGGCCGGACCGGCAACGGCCCCTCGCAATCGCCAGTGATCAGCGCCGACGGACGCTACGTGGCTTTCGCGAGCAGCGCGACCGATCTGATCCCGGGGCAGACCGACGGCAACGGCGAGAACGACGTCTTCCTGTACGACCGGGTCACCGGCACGACGGCTCTGGTCAGCCGTTCCAACACCTCCGCGAGCCAGACGGCCGTCTATGGCTCCTCGGTCTGGTCGGTCAGCGCCGATGGCGGGTCCGTCCTCTTCACCAGCGGAGCGGACGACCTCGTGCCCGGACAGGTCGACGACCCCCTCGGGGGGAACAATGCGTTCCTCTACGACCGCGGAGCGGGCACGGTCGCCCTGGCCAGCCACATCCCCGGCTCTCCGGCGACGGAGGGGAACGGCCCGTCCCCGGCTCTCTTCGGACCGCCTCCGGTCCTGAGCGCCGACGGGCGGTTCGTCGCCTTCAGCAGCGGCGCCACGAACCTGGTGAGCGGGGTGACGTACCCCTCCTTCTCCGTCCAGGCGTTTCTCTACGACCGCGCGACAGGCCTGGTCACCCTCCTGAGCGCGTCTGCCACGACTCCCGGGAGCGCGGCGGACAACTTTTCCTGGCCCGAATCGATCAGCGCCGACGGCGACCGCATCGCGCTGGGGAGCTATGCCACCGACCTCGTCCCGGGACAGAACGACGCCAACTCCGCACCGGATGTTTTCCTGTACCGGCGGTCGACGGCCTCCATGAGCCTGGTGAGCCGCTCCAGCTCGTCGGCCACGACGACCAGCACCGGAAACTCGTCCTCCCCCCGGATCAGCGGCGACGGCAACCGCATCGCCTTTCTGAGCGAGGCCATGGGCATGATCCCCGGCGGGGTTCCGACCTTCTTCTACCAGCTCTTCCTGTATGACGTGCCCACCGGAGCGATGACTCTCGTGAGCCGCTCCAGCACTTCGGCGACCACGGGCGGCAACGCCGAGTCCTCCCTGCCCCGCATCGACGGCGACGGCAGCCGGGTCGCCTTCGCAAGCACCGCGGCAGATCTCCTGCCCGGGCAGCTTTCTCCGGCTTTCCAGCCGGACGTGTTCCTCTACGACGCCGGCTCCGGCAGCCTGACCCTCGTCAGCCGCTCGGACGCCAATCCTCTCGCAGGCGTGGGGGCCGGCGGCTTCGCGCTCGCGCTGAGCGGCGATGGCGACGAGGTGATCTTCTCGACCTGGTCCGGGGCGCTGCCCTCCGACGGGATCGATACCGACAAGACCGTCGACACCTTCCTGTACTCCGCCCCGGCCGACAGCATCGCCACCGTTTCCGTCCGCGACCCGGACCTGCCGTCCATCACCTCTCCCGGCTTTTCCATGCCGTGGCAGGTCAGCGCGGACGGGAGATTCCTGGCACTCGTCAGCGACGGGGACCAGCTCCTTCCGGGCCAGGTCAACGTGGACGACGAAGACGGCTTCGGCCTGTTCCAGCTCGGGTTCGTGTTCCTTTACGACAGGCGGCTCGGCACGACAGCTCTCGTGAGCCACGCGGCCGGCTCCCCCACCCAACCCGTCAATGCCCCGGCCCTCAGCGCCTCCGTGAGCTCCGCCGGCAACTACGTCCTGTTCGAGAGCGCCGCCACCGACGTCGTATCCGGGGCCGACGACGCGAACGGCGCAGTGGACCTCTTCCTCTGGCAAAGGGCGACCGGGGCCACCTCCCTGTTGAGCCACGCGGCCGGCTCTCCCGGAACCGCGGCCGACCACGGCGGCAAATGGGGCTCTCTGAGCGCCGACGCCCGCTACGTCACCCTGCTCAGCAACTCGACCGATCTGATCCCCGGGTTCACGGGCGGCGGCGGACCTTTCGACGACAACGCCTACCTGCTCGACCGGACCGCCGGGACCGTCACGCTGATCACCGGAATCGCAGGGTTTCCCAGCCAGGGGGCCTCGGGCACCAGCTCGGCTCGCATCAACGCCGGAGGGCGTTACGTCGTGTTCGAGAGCGATGCCGTCAACCTCATGGCCGGCCAGCAGGACAACTTCAGCTCCTCGGACGTTTTCCTCTGGGACCGGGTGACCGGGATCACGCAGCTCGTCAGCCGCGCCGCCGGCTCCGCGACCCAGACGGCCGCGGGTGAGTCCTCCTTTGCCGACATCAGCGCCGACGGACGCTACATCGCGTTCCACAGCTACGCCCCGGACCTCGTCGCCGGCTTCACGCCCGGCCCGGATCCCCGGAATGCCTACGTCCACGACCGGGTGACCGGGATCACACAGCTCGTCAGCCGGACCAGCGCATCCGCCACCACGGGCGCAGGCGGCTTCCGGCCGAGGATCAGCGCCGACGGACGCTTCGTCACCTTCGTGAGCAGCGGGCCGAATCTGGTGCCGGGTCAGGCCGGTCCGGCCGGACTCCTCGCCCAGGCCTACCTTTTCGACCGCGTCTCCGGGGCCATGACCCTCGTGAGCTACGCCGCGGGCAGCCCCGCCACGGCCGGGAACAGCAATGTGTTCACACCCGAGATCAGCGCCGACGGCAGGTTCGTCTCTTTCCAGAGCGCATCCACCAACCTGATTTCGGGGCAGGCCGGACCGGCCGGAGAGTACAACGCCTTCGTCTACGACCGCGTCGCCGGAACCACCCGGTTGGCCAGCGGGGCGGGAGGCTCCGCCACCCAGACCGGAAACGGCGGCTCCGGCACGCCTCTGCTCAGCGCCAATGGCAGCGTGGCGGCATTCCGGAGCAGCGCCTCCAACCTGGTCGAAGGGGATTACCTCGGCACTCAGGACATCTTCCTCTCCACCACCCCGGCCGCCGGCTCGGACTTCTTCACGGTCGCTCCGTGCCGCATCCTGGATACCCGGAGCGGCTCGGCTCCCGTCTCGGGCACGCCCCGGCTGGTGACGGTGGCCGGCACCTGCGGCATCCCGGCGACGGCCAGGGCGGTCGCGGTCAACGTCACCGCGGTCGATCCCACCGGGAACGGACACGTCGCCGCCTATCCCGGGTACCTGGAATCGACGGGCACCAGCACGGTCAGCTTCCAGGCCGGGAAGGTCCGCGCCGCCAGCGCCATCCTCCCGCTCGCCCTGAACGGCACCGGCACCCTCTCCCTCAACCCCTCCGTGGCCGGCGGCGGCACGGTCCACCTGATCCTCGACGTCAGCGGGTGGTTCGAGTGAGGGGGATGTTGGCCGCGCTCTGCCTGCTGCTCGCCGTGCCTGCTCAGGCCACCGACGTCGAAGCCGTCTCCGTGCCCGCTCCGGGCATGCCCTCCGACACCCCGGGCGGCAGCTCCTCCGGCACGGTCAGCGCGGACGGCCGCTACGTGGCTTTCGAGAGCAGCGCCCGGAACGCCGCCGGACAGTTCGACGACAACGGCGGCAGGGACGTCTTCCTCCATGACCGGATCGCCGGCACGACCATCCTCGTCAGCCACGCGGACGGCGAGCCCGAGCGCGCCGCCAACGACTGGTCCTGGTCTCCCACGATCAGCGCCGACGGCGGCTACGTCGCCTTCCTGAGCTTCGCCAGAAACCTGGTGGCCGGCCAGGTCGACACAGGCGGCACGCTCGACCTGTTCCTCTACGACCGGGCCGCCGGAACGACGAAGCTGGTCACTCACGTGGCCGGCCTGCCGGCCGAGGCCGACGGCGAGCACGTGACGAGCGTGGGGATGAGCGCCGACGGCAGCCAACTCGTGTTCATCGGCTCGGGAGCCAACTTCGTGGAGGGCCAGGTGGACGGCCTCACCTTCGACGTCTTCCTCTACGACCGGGCCGCCGGCACGAACACCCTGGTCAGCCACACCAGCTCCTCGCCGGTCACGGCGGCGGGCAGCGGAACCGAGGCCGTGATCAGCGCCGACGGGCTCTGGGTCGCCTTTGTCAGCGGGTCCGGGGACCTGGTCGCCGGCCAGAGCCCCACCTCCTTCCACGGCTACGTCTTCCTGTACAGCCGGGCGACCGGCACGAACGTCCTGGTCAGCCACGTCAGCTCCTCGTCCACCACCACCCCCCTCGCCCAATCCTCGTCCCCCGCGATCAGCTCGGACGGCAGCCGGGTCGCCTACGCCAGCGCTGCCACCAACCTGGTGACCGGGCAGACCGATACGAACGGTGTCCTCGACGTGTTCCTGTACGACCGGACGGCCGGGACGAGCTCCCTCGTCAGCCGCGCCACCTCCTCGGCGGCCACGGCCGCGAACGGCATCTCCGACGACCCGGCGATCAGCGCCGACGGCCGCTACGTGGCCTTCGCGAGCACGGCGCCAGACCTCGTGACCGGCGTCGCCGACGCCTCCGGGCTCCAGGACGTATTCCTCCACGACCGGATGACCGGTACGAACGCCCTGGTAAGCCACGCCGCCGGCAGCGCCTTGACCCCGGCCAACGGCGCCTCCTCCGCGCCCGTCCTCTCCGCGGACGGCAGCTTCGTGGCCTTCCTGAGCAAGGCCACAAATGGAGTGTCCGGCCAGGTGGATGGGAATGAGGGCGACGACGTCTTCCTCTATGACCGGGCCGCCGGGAGCCTCGAGCTGGTCAGCCACGCGGCGGGATCGGCGACGACAGCCGGAAACCGGACTTCGGGCCCGAGCGTGGCCGTAGCCCCGGACGGCGCCTGGGTCGCCTACGACAGCCTGGCCGACGACCTGACGGATTCGATCGACGCCAACGCGGCCTCGGACGTGATCCTGTACGACCGATCGACCGGGATCAGCACCCTGGCCTCGCAACGCGGCGGGCCCGCCTCGGAAACGGCTCACGGCCTGATCTCCTTCTGGACGGCCACCGCCATGAGCAACGATGGCCGCTATATGGCGTTTCAGAGCGACGCACCCAATTTGACCGCGGGGACCGACGCCAATGGCGATTCGGACGTCTTCCTCCGCGACCGGCTGACCGGCGCCACCACGCTGGTCAGCCACGCGGCCGGATTCCCCGGAGCGTCAGCCTCCCACGGCTCCCTCGATCCGGCGGTCAGCGCCGACGGCAGCACCGTGGTCTTTGCCAGCCGGGGGAGGGATCTGGTCCCCGGGCAGGTGGCGGACGGCACCCTCAACCTCTTTCGTTGGGACCGTGGCACCGGGACCATCGCGCTGGTCAACCATGCGGCGGCATCGCCCGCGATGGCCGGCGGCGCCGGGCTGCATGGATCCAGCAGCTACGTCCTCAGCGGCGACGGGCGCTGGATCGCCTACAGCTCCGCCGACAGCGACCTCGTGGCCGGACAGACGGACCTCAACTCCGATTTCGACGTCTTCCTGTTCGACCGCGCCACGGGGTCGAACATCCTGGTGAGCCGGTCCACCGCCTCGCCGGCCCAGGCGGGCGACGCTCTCTCCTTCTTCCCGGCCATCAGCGCCGACGGCCGCTGGACCGCGTTCACGAGCGGTGCCTCGGACCTCGTCCCGGGACAGGCCGGCCCAGGCGGAATCTTCCTCTACGACCGGACCACCGCCTCGACCGTCCGCGTGAGCCCGCAGGGCCACAACGTCACGATCAGCGCCGACGGCCGCTGGATCGCCTTCGAGAGCAGCGCCGGGAGCGTGATCCCGGGCATGGTCGATGCCAACATGGGAGGGATCGACGTCTTCCTGTGGGAACGGGCCTCCGGGACCACGACCCTGGTGAGCCGGTCGGCCTCCTCCCCTGTGACCACTGGAAACGCGCCCTCGACCTTCGGCACCTTTTCCAACACCCCCGGCGTCCTCAGCGCCGATGGACGCTATCTCGTCTTCACCAGCTTCTCCACCGATCTCGTCCCGGGGCAGACGGAAGGCAACAGCGGCGGGGCGGACGTGTTCCTGTTCGACCGGGCCGCGGGCACGGCCGCCCTGGTGAGCCGGTCCACCGCCTCGGCGCAGACGACCGGCAATGGGGCGTGCTCCGAGCCGGTGATCAGCGCGGACGGGAGCCGCATCGCGTTCGTCAGCAAGGCCTCCAACCTCGTGGCCGGCTACGATCCCTGGGGAGACCAGGACTTCTTCGTCTACGACCGGGCAGCGGGAACCACGGCGCTGGTGAGCCACAAGCCATCCAATCCCGGACATGCAGGCGACAGCTCCACAACCCAGGCCAACGTGCCGCGCGCGCCCCGGATCAGCGCGGACGGCCGGGTGATCGCCTTTCACAGCGACGACGCGTCCCTGGCCGTCCAGGACCTCGACGGCCAGTTCGGAGCGTTCGCCCACGCCGATCCGCCCTTCGGCCAGGACTTCTTCACTGCCACGCCCTGCAGGGTCCTGGACTCGCGCCAGCAGGGGCCGGCCCTGACCTCCGGGGTCAAGCGGACCTTCGCGGTCGAGGGCCTCTGCGGCATTCCGGCCACGGCGCGGGCGGTGGTGGTCAACGTCACCATCGTCCAGCCGTCCGGTGCCGGCCACGTGGTGCTCCACCCCGGAGACCTCGCGTCTCCCCTCACCAACACGATCAACTTCACGGCGGGCGCGACCCGCGCCAACAATGCGATCCTCGCCCTGGCCTTCGACGGCACCGGCACGCTCGCCGCCACCCCCGCGGTGGCCGGCGGCGGCACGGTCCACCTGATCCTCGACGTCAACGGCTGGTTCGAGTAGACAGCCCGGATAAGATAGAGCCATGACTCGAAAGTCGATCGTTCTGGCGGCCGTCCTCCTGCATACCGTTCCAGCTGGCGCCGCCGATCTGGTGTCCAAGGCGGACCCCATCTGCAGCTCGGCGGGGAGCATCTCCTACTCTTCCCCTCGCTCGCTCAGCGCCGATGGACGCTATCTCGCGTTCTCCAGCTATGCAGCGAACCTCGTGGAGGGGCAGACGAGCCTCGGATTCATCGAGAACGTGTATCTCCGGGACCGGGTCACGGGAACTACCGTGCTCGTCAGCCACAAGGCCGGCGAGCCCGCGGCCAGCGGGGCCGCGAGCTCCGGAGACCCGGTCGTCAGCGCAGACGGCAGCTTCGTGGTCTTCCACAGCACGGCCAACGACCTGATGCCCGAGCAGTTCGACAACCTGGGCACGGAGGACGCGTTCCTTTGGGACCGAGCCACCGGAGAAACCACCCTGATCACCCAGCAGGCCGGCTCGCCCGGCACGGCCGCGGGGGGCAGCGACGAAAGCGCGGCCTGGCTCAGCGGCGATGGACGCTATGCCGCCCTGGAGAGCTCGGCCACCAACCTGGTGCCCGGGCAGGCCGACACGAACGACTATTCGGACATCTTCCTCTACGACCGGGACACCGGCACGATCACGCTCGTGAGCCACATCCACACCTCGCCCGCTACGACGGGGAGCGCATGGTCCCATGTCCAGGGCCTCAGCGCCGACGGCCGGTATCTCGTCTTCACGAGCGCGTCCACGAACCTGGTGCCGGGCGGCCAGACCGGCACCTTCCTCTTCGACCGGGTTTCCGGCGCGGTGACGCACCTGGCCCCGGGCACGGGCTCCGCCTCGATCAGCGCCGACGGCAGCTTCATCGCGGTCAGCAGCCCGGCCAACCTCGTGCCGGGGCAGACCGACCCGCAGTCGGTCAACGACGTCTACCTCTACAACCGCCCGGCGGGCACCTTCACCCTGGTGAGCCACGCCAGCTCCGCGGCGCTCGCCTCCGCCAATAGCGGCTCTTCCTCGCCCGTCCTGAGCGCAGATGGACGCTATGTGGCCTACGAGAGCGATGCTTCCAACCTCGTAACGGGGCAGGCGGCCGGGGCGGGCGGGCAGCTCTTCCTCTACGACCGCGTCACGGGAACCAACGTTCTGGTCAGCCATCGCGGCTCCTCCCTGACCGCTCCCTCGAACAGCACCAGCAACGATGAGCCCGTTCTGAGCTCGGACGGGCGCTACGCCGCCTTCCTGAGCTCCTCGACTGATCTGGTCCCCGGCCAGGTGGTGGCGCAATACCCACGGGATGTCTTCCTGTACGACCGGACCACCGGATCCCTGACGATGCCGAGCCATGCCCACTCCTCGCAGCTGCAGCCGGGCGGGGCCTCGACCGTCTCCCTGAGCGCCGACGGGAATTGGGTTGCCTTCGGCTCGTACTCCTCCATGATCGATCCCGCGGACTGCAACTCCAAGGGCGACGTCTTCCTGCACGACCGGATCGCCGGGACGAACGAGCTCGTCTCCGAGCACGCTCCCGGCTCCCCTTCCCTCGTCGCGGCTGGCCAGAGCCTCCTCGGTCCAGGCTCCGTCAGCGACGACGGACGCTTCGCGGTGTTCCAGAGCCTGGCCACCAACCTGGCCGCCGTCACCACGGACGGGAACCTTGATTTCGACGTCTTCCTGCACGACCGGAGCACCGGTTCCAACACCCTGGTCAGCGGGTCCGCGTCCTCCCCTGGTACCCCTGGAAATTGGGCCTCCATGGGAGCACGGATCAGCGGCGACGGCCGATGGGTTGTCTTCCACAGCCAGGCAACGAACCTGGTGACGGGCCAGACGGGCTCCGGGTGGAACCTCTTCCTGTACGAGCGTGCAACTGGCAGCCGGGTGCTGGTCAACCACAGTGCATCCTCGCCGACCCACGCGAGCTACGGCGGCTTTTCTGACTACCCCGCGATCAGCGCCAACGGACGGTACGTCGCATTCTCCAGCACGGCCGACGACCTGGTACTCGGACAGACCGATACCGATTCCACGACAGACGTCTTCGTCTTCGACCGCCTCACCGGAGCCAACTCGCTGGTCAGCCGGGCCTCGGGCTCGACGGTCCAGGCCGCC
This sequence comes from uncultured Holophagales bacterium, assembly GCA_963741305.1. GTDB lineage: Bacteria > Acidobacteriota > Thermoanaerobaculia > Multivoradales > UBA5704 > DATMER01. The sequence continues at coordinate 5,066,246 of CAVUHL010000003.1, forward strand.
GACGGCTGGGAGCCCGCGATCAGCGCAGACGGCAGGTACGTGGCGTTCGTGAGCAGTGCGCACAACCTGGTGCCCGGCCCGGTCGAGTTCCCGAACGAAAGCTGGCACATCTATCTCCACGACCGCTCGACGGGGACGACGGTGCTCGTGAGCCGTGCCAGCTCCCAGGTTGCGCGGGCGGCCAACGCAAACTCCTCGCAACCCGCGATCAGCGCAGACGGGCGGTTCGTCGCCTTTTTGAGCGACGCCACCGACCTCGTCGCCGGGCAGAGCGATGCGAACGGCGCCGAAGACCTGTTCCTCTACGACCGGGCCCTCGGCACCCTGGCCCTCGTCAGCCATGTCCCGGGAGCACTCGCCACCGCCGGCAACGGGGCCGCCAGCGTTCCTGCGCTCAGCGCGGAGGGCACGTACGTCGCCTTCGAGAGCCGGTCCACCAACCTGGTCTCCGGCCAGGTGGACTCGAACGGGGAGCGCGACGTCTTCCTCTACGACAGGAGGAGCGGGGCAATCGCCCTGGTCAGCCACGCCGTGGCGTTGCCGGCCAGGGCGGGCCAGTACGTCTCGAGGAATCCCACGGTCAGCGCCGACGGCACCGTGGCCTTCATAAGCGGCGCGCAGAACCTGGTGAGCGGAGGCGACGACGTCCGCCGGCCCGGGTGGAACGCGTTCCTCTACGATCCCCGCACCGGGACGAACCGGCTCCTCAGCTACTCCGGCGCTCAGGATCCCGGCTTCAGCTTCACGGTCGGCAGGACGGCCGACATCAGCCGGAACGGCCGCGCCGCCTGGTTCGACACGGCCGAAGGCGACGTCGTGGCCGGCGACTACAACTTCACCGAGGACGTCTTCGTCGATCACACTCCCCCACCGCCCACCGACTTCCACACGGTCACACCCTGCCGCCTCCTGGACACCCGCATACCCGGGTACGGTCCGGCCTTGGAATCCGGCGCGCTCCGGCTCCTGGCCGTCCACGGAGCCTGCGGGATTCCGCCGGCTGCCCGGGCCCTGGCGGTCAACGTCACGGTGCTCGGCGGCACGGGCTCCGGCTCCCTGCTGCTCCATCCGGGCGGCGTGACTGTTGCCGAGGGCTCCACGATCAACTTCAACGCGGGCAGCACCCGCTCCAACAACGCCATCGCCGTCCTCACCCCCGGAGTGGAGCGCGGCTTGGCCGTCACCACCTCCGTGGCCGGCGGCGGCAGTGTCCATTTGATCCTCGACGTCAGCGGCTGGTTCGAGTAGCGGCTATTCATGGCAGACTAGTCCTCAGGAAATCCAAAGAACGCCGCAGGCCCGCTTGCGGGAACAGGAGGACCGATGTTTGGACGCATCGCAGCTGCGCTCTGCCTCGCCGCTTTCTTCGCCACCTCCGGGCCGTGGATGAACGGCGCCTGGAGCGCCCTCATGGCCGCCTTCGAGGAGACCGGCTCCCCCCCGATCGAAAAGCCCAAGGGCGGCGACGAGGGCTGGCTGGTCGACCCCAACGGTTGAATTCCTCTCAACATGTGAGACGATACCGTTGACGTCCCCGGTATGAGGCACGAACGGTGAGCGACCATCCCACCAGCGAGGAGCTGGAAGAGCTTCTGCACGGCGGCCTCCCTGAAGAGAGGACTGTCGCCGCCGTGCGTCATCTCTTCAGCTGCCAGGCCTGCCGCGCCGCCGTCGCGCCGCGGGCGGTGGACCTCTTCGCCGCACCCCGCGAGCCGGAGCCTCAGGAACCCCAGGAACCTCAGGAAGACACTGCCTACGACCGGGCCCTGGACCGCGCCTTCGCCGCGGTCCGCGAAGCCGCCGCGGCCCCTCGGGGTATCGATCCCCGCCGGCTGCAGGGGCTGGAGGGCTACCGCGCCCTCCTCGCCCGGAGCTGGTCGATGCGGCGGGAGGACCCCCGGCAGATGGTCGAGCTGGCCCGGCTCGCAACCGAGGTGGCGGAGGGGCTCGACCCGCGCCGCTACGGCGAGCGCGAAGTGGCGGACTGGCGCGCCAAGGCATGGATCGAGCTGGCCAACGGCCAGCGCGCCACCAACGACTTCGGCAGCGCCGACGCGAGCCTGGCCGAGGCTTCCCGCCACTTGGTGCAGGGGACCGGCAGCGAGCGGCTGCGCGCCCGCCTCCTCGACGTCAAGGCCTCGCTCGAGGGTCACCGCTGCCAGTTCAAGGCGGCCTTCGCAACCCTGGACTCGGTCGCCGAGATCCACCTCCGCCGCGGCGACGAGCACCTTGCCGGCCGCGCCCTGGTGAGCAAGGGGATGTTCAAGGGCTACGCCGGGGAGAGCGCGGAGGCTTACGAGCTCACCCGCCGCGGCCGCGCCCTGCTGGACGAGAGCCGCGACCCCGTCCTCTACGTTCAGGCGCTGCACAACGAGATCGGCCTGCTGGTGGACCTGGGGCGCTTCAAGGAGGCGCGCTCGCTGCTCTGGCTCAACCTCAAGCGCTTGCAGGAGCAGGGCCGGATCGGCCGCATCAAGCTCCGCGGCCTGTGGGGCCTGATCCATTCCGGCCTGGGCCAGCTCGACGAGGCCGCCCGGGAGCTGGAAGAGGCGCACACCGAGCTGCAGGCCGCCGGGCTCCCCTACACCGCCGCGGTGGGCGGGCTCGACCTCGCCGCCGTCTATCTCCAGCAGGGCCGCGCTGCCGAAGCCGATCGGGTGATCCGCGAATCCTCCGGCATCTTCCAGTCGGTCGGCGTGCCGGAGCAGGGGCACCTGGCGGTCCTGCTCCTCCAGAAAGCCCTCGAACAGGACATCGCCAGCGCCAGCCTCATCCGCCGCACCGCCCGCTTCCTACGCCGTGTAGAGCACGATCCCAAGGCCGTCCTGGCCTAGCGCTTCAGGAGGATGTATGAAGGTATCGACAGCGGCCATGATCGTGCTGCTGGTCGCCGCGCCGACCCGGGCTGGCCAGTTCGAGCTGTTGTCCACGGCGAGCACGGAGTCCGACACGGGTACAGGCCGGGGATTTTCAAACTCATATCCCTTTCCTCCAGCTTTCAGCTCCAACGACCGTTGGGTCACCTTCGACAACGCCGCGGTGAACCTCGCGGCAGGCCAGAGGGACCGCAACGCCGCTCCGGACGTGTTTCTCCTCGACCGGCAGACGGGCACGACGGTCCTGGTGAGCCACGCGAGCGGCTCGTCCGTCACCGCTGGCGATGCCCGCTCCGAAGCTCCCACGATCAGCGACGACGGCCGCTGGGTCATCTACCGGAGCAGCGCGGACAATCTCGTCCCGGGACAGGTCGCGAGCCAGTTCACGAAGACCTTCCTCTACGATCGCGACACCGGGATCAATACGCACGTTGCTGATGGCGAAGCCGCCGAAATCAGCGGCGATGGCAACTGGATCGCGCATGGAGATGGGTGGAACGTGCACCTCCGTGAGCGCGCCACCGGTCAGACGGTGCTGGTAAGCCGGGCGGCCGGCACCCAGACCGGCGGCAACCACTACTCGGGCCTGCCTTCGATCAGCGACGACGGCCGCTACGTGGCGTTTCTGAGCCAAGCATCGGACCTGGTCCCCGGCTTCAGCAGCGCCACCCACCCCACGGACACGAACGTGTACCTTTTCGACCGGGTGACCGGATCGATGACCCTGGTCAGCCGCACGGGCACCTCGGCCTCGACCGGGGCCGGCGGCTGCTGGGGGGCCGCGGTCAGCCCCGGCGGCGGCTCCGTCGCCTTCACCAGCAGCGCTACCAATTTCGTGCCGGGGCAGATCGACTTCAACAACTCAGAGGACCTCTTCCTGTTCGACCGGACGCTCGGCACGAACGTCCTGGTCAGCCACTCGCCGGCCTCGCTCGTCAACGCCGGGGGAGCCAGCCGGCACCGCGCCGATTTCCAGGTCTCCGCGGATGGCGCCTACGTGGTGTTCGCCATGAGCGAAGCGCCCATTGGGGACATCCGCCTGTTCAGGCGCGCCGATTCGGAGCTGATCCTGGTCAGCCGTTCGAGCACGTCGCCGACCCAGAGCGCGAACGACGGCTCGCTCCGTCCGCGGCTCACCCCGGACGCTGCCTTCGTGGTGTTCGAAAGCTTTGCCACCGACCTCGTAGCCGGCCAGAACGGTCCCCCGAATGCCAACATCTTCCTTTTCGACCGGGAGGCCGGTACCGTCGCCCTGGCGAGCGGCTCCCACGGCTCGGGCCAGACCACCGCCAATTGGATCTCCACTGCCCCGGCAGTCAGCGACGACGGCTCCGTGACCGCCTTCCATACCTGGTCGACCGACCTGACGGCCGGAACGGTCGATCTGAACGAAAACCTGGACCTGGCTCTTTACGATCGCGCCGCGGCGATGTCCACGCTCGCAACCCTGCCAGCTCCAGGCATGGCCTCGGTGACTCCGTCCTCGGGCTCCACCCTGGCCGCGGCGACCCCCGATGGCCGCTATGCCGTCTTCGCGAGCGGCGCCATCAACCTCATCCCCGGGCAGGTGGGAGGGCACTACTATCGTCCCAACCTCTTTCTGCTGGACCGGGACACCGGGATCACGGCCCTGGTGAGCCGCAAGGCCGGCCTGCCTGCCACGGTCAGCGACGGCCAAGCGGGTCACGCCGTGATCAGCGCCGATGGCGCGTATGTTGCTTTCCTCAGCGACTCCGGCGACCTCGTGCCCGGCCAGGTGGAGCCGGATATCTACGATCCTACTTCGGACGTCTTCCTCTTCGACCGGGCTGCCGGGACCACGACCCTGGTGAGCCACGCCGCGGGCTCCGCCGTCACCGCGGGTGACTTCCCCTCCTATGGGCCCATGGCCCTCAGCGCCGACGGGCGCTACCTCGCCTTCACCTCCTATGCCGGCAATCTCGTGCCGGATCAGGTTTCCGACGCTGTGAGTGTGGGCCCCACCGTCTTCCTCTACGACCGCGTCGCCGGGACTACGACCCTGGTGAGCCGCAAGGCCGGAACGACTGCCACCGAGCCGAACAACCTGTTCTCCACTCTGGACGCGATCAGCGAGGATGGCCGCTGGATCGCCTTTCACAGCCGCGGAACCGACCTGGTCCCGGGGGCAGTGGATACCAACCCCTGGGACGACGTCTTCCTGTTCGACCGCGACTCCGGCCAGACGCTCCTGGTGAGCCGCGCCGCGGGCACGGCGGCCACAGCCGCGAACCATCGCTCCGAGAGTGCCGCGATGACTCCCGACGGCCGCCATGTCGCCTTCCTCAGTCTGGCCGGCAACCTGGTGCCGGGCCAGATCGACACCGTGGATACCCCGGACGTGTTCCTGTTCGACCGCGTCACAGGGACGGTGGAGCTGATCAGCCGCACGGCCGGCTCGGCCACGACCGCGGCGCCGGGCGCCATCTCCGGCCTCGCCCTCAGCCACGACGGACGGCACGTCGCGTTCCGGAGCAACGCCTCGAACCTCGTGCCCGGACAGATCAGTGGAACGCCCAAGTACAACGTCTTTGTCCACGACCGGGTGAGCCGGACGACCGAGCTGATCAGCCGGGCGGGGCGCTCGCCGCTGCAGACCTCGAACGACTACTCCAGGACGCCCGCGATCAGCCCCGACGGGAGGTACGTAGCCTTCTTCAGCAATGGGACCGACTTGACGGCCGGCGGCCCTGGCATCTTCCTCTTCGACCGGCAGCTCCAGGCTCTGGAGCGCATCGGCGATGGAAGCGGCCATATGGCCGGCACCGACCTGCCCTTCGTCCCGCTGTTCGGCGGCGGAGCGGTCCTGTTCACCAGCGGAAGCCTGGACCTGGTGCCGGGCGACCACAACGGCGACGACGACGTCTTCGCCTACATGCGGACCCCTCCGGCAGCGGGCGACTTCTTCACCGTCGCGCCGTGCCGCCTGCTGGACACCCGCCTGCCGGCGGACGGCCCGGCGCTCGCCTCGGGCACGCCGGCGACCCTCAAGGCCGCCGGCGCCTGCGGCATCCCGGAGGGCGCCACGGCGGTCGCGATCAACGTGACCTCGTATCAGCCCGCGGCGCCGGGCCGGCTGACGGTCCATCCCGGGAACCTGGCGACGTCCACGAGCACACTCAACTTCTCAGCCGGGCAGACCCGCTCCAACAACGCGGTCATGCCCCTCGCCCTGAACGGCGAGGGCACCCTGGGCATCACCCCGGTCCTGGAAGGCGGCGGCACCGTGCACGTGATCGTGGACGTGAGCGGATATTTCCAGTGAGGGCGGTAAATTTCCCTCGGCGGATGGGGTCTTCAGGTAGGTAACCAAAGGAGCCCCTCCATGTCCGACCCTTGCGTTCTCCGGACCGCCGTCTGCGCGGCCGTGCTGCTTTCCGCCGGCCTCGCGCAGGCTTCCCAGGTTCAGCTCGTCTCGAAGCGGCACCCCAGCTTCGACGGCGCCGAGGTGGCCGGCGAGGCCTCGGGGGCCGCCCTGAGCGCCGACGGGCGCTGGGTCGCCTTCACCAGCAGCTCCCCCCAACCTGGCGCCGGGACAGAGCGACGGCAACCGCTTTCCGGACGTCTTCCTCCTGGACCGGCTCTCCGGGGAGGTCACGCTGGTGAGCCATGCCGCCGGGTTCCCGGACACGGCCTCGGCCCTGTACTCCTCGAGCCCGTCGATCAGCGACGACGGACGCTGGATCGCGTTCCAGAGCGGCTCCGGCAACCTCGTGCCCGGGCAGCGGGCAGCGCCTACAGCTACCAGGTGTACCTCCATGACCGGATCACGGGCTCCACCGTTCTGGTCAGCCACGCGGCCGGCTCCACGACCGCGGCGGGCAACGGCACGTCCTCGTATGCGCGGGTCAGCGGCGACGGCACCCGCGTGGCGTTCATGAGCGGCGCGACGAACCTGGTCCCGGGAGCCTCCGACACCAATGCCAAGGAGGACGTCTTCCTCTACAACCGCGCGGCCGGCACCACGGCCCTGGTCAGCCGCTCGGGGGCGTCGGCCAGCACGGCCGCGAACGGACGGAGCCTGTTCCCGGAGATCAGCGCCGACGGCAGCTGGGTCCTCTACGGCAGCGAGGCCACGGACGTCATCGCCGGGGGGACGGACTCGAACCTGGGCCAGGACGTCTTCCTCTACAGCCGGGCCGCCGGCACCAACAAGCTGGTGAGCCACGCGGCGGGCCTGCCCTTCACGGCCGCCGGCTCCTCCTCGACCGCGGCGAGCCTGAGCGACGACGGCGCGCTCGCGGTCTTCACCGGCCAGGCCGCCAACCTGGCCGCCGGCCAGACCGGCCCGGCGGGGAACACCTTCCTCTTCGAGCGGGCCACCGGGGCGGTAACCCTGGTGAGCCACACCCCCGGCTCGCCTACCACGGCGGCGACGGGCTACACGGGCTCGATCAGCGGCGACGGCGCCTGGGTCGCGTTCGGCAGCACGGGCACGGGCCTGATCGCGGGCGGGACCGACACCAACGGCGCTTCGGACATCTTCCTGTTCGAGCGCGCCACGGGCGCCGTGACACTGGTCAGCCAGCGCGGCCACCAACCTGGTGGCGGGCCAGGCTGATACGAACGGCGGGGAGGACGTGTTCCTGTTCGACCGGGTGGCGGGCACCACCACCCTGCTCAGCCGCAAGAGCGGCACCCTCGCCACCACGGGCAATGCCGGGTGCTCCAGCCCGGCGATCAGCGACGACGGCCGCCATGTCGCGTTCTCCTGCTGGGCCACCGACCTCGTGCCCGGGCAGGTTGACCTCAACCAGAGCCTGGATGCGTTCCTCTACGACCGGATCGCAGACACCGTGTCCCTGCTCTCCCCCGACGGGGTCTCCACGAATCCGAACGCGTCCGTCTTCGCGTCCGACATCAGCCCGGACGGCAGGTTCATCGCCATCCAGTCGACGGAGACGCTCCGGGTCTCGGGCCAGGTGGACCAGAACGGCTCCATGGAGGACCTGTTCGTGATCGACCGGCTCGCCGGAACCACCCGCCTCGCGAGCCGCTCCCGCGTGTCGCCGCTGACCACGGGCAACCACTTCTCGGGGGTCTCCTGGTTCGCCAGTGGCGGACACCTGCTCTTCTTCCACAGCAGGGCCTCGGACCTCGTCGAGGGGGACTGGAACCAGACTTCGGACCTGTTCGTGTCCTCGGCCGGCTCCACCCCGGCCACGGACTTCTTCACCCTCACCCCCTGCCGCGTGGCGGACACCCGCGCCACCGGCTCTCTCGCCTCCGGAGCGGCCGTCCTGTTCGATCTGCACGGCGTGTGCGGCATCCCGGCCACGGCACTGGCGGTGGCGCTCAGCGTGACCGCCGTCCAGGGCAGCGGGCCGGGGTACCTGACCCTCTACCCGGGGGACGCGGAGCCGCCGCTCGCCAGCGCGATCAGCTTCCGGGCCGGCCAGACGCGGGCGAGCAACGCCATTCTGGCTCTGGCCTACGACGGCACGCTCGCTGCCCTCCCCACCATCACGGGAGGCGGCACGTTGCACCTGATCCTGGACGTGGTCGGCTGGTTCGAGTAGGCCGCGCGGCACGCCGTTTGCACAGGCGACGCTCCCCATAGGACGGAGCCTGGAGACATGACCGCGACCAAACTCGACGTCTTCCCACGGGCCTCGACAGGGATCGAGGGCCTCGACTACATACTCGGCGGGGGGTTCCCCCGCAACCGGATGTACCTCGTCAAAGGGGATCCCGGTGCGGGCAAGACCACGCTCGCCATGCAGTTCCTGCTCGCCGGGGCCAGGGCGGGCGAGCCCGGCGTCTATGCCACGCTCTCGGAGTCGGAGGAGGAGCTGCGCGACGTCGCCCGCTCCCACGGCTGGTCGCTCGACGGGATCACGATCTGCGACCTGCAGGCCTCGGAGGAGAGCCTCAAGGCCGATTCCCAGTACACGCTCTTCCATCCCTCGGAGGTCGAGCTTTCCGATACCACCCGCACCGTGCTGGACGTGGTGGAAAAGGCCGAGCCGCTCCGGGTGGTGTTCGACTCCCTCTCTGAAATCCGCCTGCTGGCCCGCGACTCCCTGCGCTACCGGCGGCAGATCCTGGCGCTCAAGCAATACTTTACCGGCCGCCAGTGCACGGTCCTGCTGCTCGACTATGGTGCTCAGTCCGGCGAGTTCCAGCTCGAGAGCCTCGCCCACGGAGTGATGGAGATGGAGCAGCTGCCGCTCGGCTACGGCAGCCAGAGGCGGCGGCTGCAGGTGCACAAGGTCCGCGGCATCCCCTACGTGGGCGGCTATCACGATTACGCCATCCATACCGGTGGCGTGGCCGTCTACCCGCGCCTGGTGGCCGCGGCGCATCCCGGAGAGTTCAGAAACGCGCTGGTCTCCAGCGAAGTCGAAGGGCTCGACACGCTGCTCGGCGGCGGAGCCGACCGGGGAAGCAGCCTGATGCTTCTCGGCCCCGCCGGGGTGGGCAAGTCGACGATCTGCGCGCAGTACGCCGTCGCTGCCGCCCGCCGCGGCGAGCGCTCCATGGTCTACAACTTCGACGAGGCGACGGATATCTGGGTGGCGCGGGCGGACGCCCTAGGCATGGGCCTGAGCCCCCACATCGCGTCGGGGCTGGTCTCGGTCCGGCAGGTGAACCCTGCCGAGCTCACGCCGGGGGAGCTCGCGGACCAGGTCCGCAGCGAGGTGGAAGCGGGCGGGCGCCTGGTGGTGCTGGACAGCCTCAACGGCTACCTGAGCGCCATGCCGGACGAGCGCCACCTCACCCTTCACGTGCACGAGCTGCTGTCCTACCTGGCCCAGCACGGGGTGCTCACGATCATGGTCATGGCGCAGTACGGCCTCGTGGGCGAGGTCAGCGCGCCGGTGGAGCTCTCCTACCTGGCCGACACGGTGCTCCTGATGCGCTACTTCGAAGCCTTCGGCGAGGTGCGGCAGGCGATCTCCACGGTCAAGCGCAGGGGGGGCGCTCACGAGCGCAGCATCCGCGAGCTGCGGATCGACCCGGAGGGGATCCGGGTCGGCCGGCAGCTCCGGGAGTTCCATGGTGTTCTTACCGGCCGGCTCGAATACACCGGTGAAGCCGCGCCCCTCCTCGCCACCGATGGAAAAGCTGCCCAACCCTGAGCGCGACGCGATGGAAAACCGTGTCCTGATCCTCGCGCCCACGGGCCGGGATGCCATCCTCGCCTCGCAGATCCTGGGCGACATGGGGATGCTCTGCCAGGCCTGCGCCGACGAGGCCGACCTCTGCCGCGAGATCGGCGAGGGCGCGGCCGTGGCCATCCTGGCCGAGGAGGCGCTCCATCCCTGGACGGTCAACTCCCTGCTCGGCGCCCTCGGCCGGCAGGGCCCCTGGTCGGACCTCCCCCTGATCGTCTTCACCCGCGGCGAGCGCAGCAGCGAGACCATCCTCGAGGCCCTCGGGCCGCTCGGCAACGCCACCATCCTGGAGCGGCCGGTGCGCGTCAGTACCCTGGTCAGCGCGGTCAAGGCCGGCATGCGCGCCCGGCGCAGGCAGTACGAGGTGCGCGACCTGCTGATCCGCCAGACCGAGGCCGACCGCCGCAAGGACGAATTCCTGGCCATGCTCGGCCACGAGCTGCGCAATCCCCTCGCCGCCATCCGCAACGCGCTCTGGCTGCTCGACGAGACCGGGTCGGCCGGCGAGCTCGAAACGCGGCAGCGCAACGTGATCGACCGCCAGACCCATCACCTGGTGCGCATGGTCGACGACCTCCTGGACGTCTCCCGCGTCACCCGCGGCAAGATCAGCCTGCAGCACCAGGTGGTGAACCTCGGGGACCTCGTGCGGCGCTGCCTGCTGGAGCTCGGCATGGGCCGCCTCGCCGAGGCCCACGAGCTCACGCTCGACCTGCGCACGGAGGCGGTCTGCGTCGAAGGGGACCCGGTGCGGCTGGAGCAGGTGGTCTGCAACCTGATCCACAACGCCGTCAAGTACACGCCCCGCGGCGGTTCTGTCTCCGTCTCGGTCTCGGCGTCAAATACCGAGGAGGGCGGCCAGGCGGCCGTCCGCGTCCGTGACACGGGCCTGGGGATCACCGCGGACATGCTGGGCAAGATCTTCGAGCCGTTCACCCAGGTGGAGAGCTCGCGCAAGCGGTCGGAGGGGGGGCTGGGGCTGGGCCTGCCCCTGGTGAAAAGCCTGGTGGAGCTCCACGGCGGCACGGTCGAGGCGAGCAGCGCCGGACGCGGCCGGGGGAGCGAGTTCGTGGTCCGGCTGCCGCTGCACCCGCTGGGCGCCGCGGCGGCGGCAGCCGCTCCGATGGAGAAGCCCTCCGAGGCGCCGTCGATCCCAGAGCCGGCCCGGCTGCGGATCCTGGTGGTGGAGGACAACCACGACGGCCGCGAGTCGCTGCGCGACCTCCTGGAGATCTGGGGGCACGAGGTGGAGACCGCGGCCAACGGGCCGGACGGCGTGGAGGCCGCCCTCAATTACCTTCCTGACGTGGCGCTGATCGACATCGGCCTGCCCGGGCTGGATGGCAACGAGGTGGCGCAACGCATCCGCGCCGCCCTCGACGGCGATGCCATGGTGCTGATCGCCATGACCGGCTACGGCCAGCCGGAGGACCGCCGCCGCGCTCTCCAGGCGGGATTCGATGCCTACCTGGTCAAGCCGGTGGACCCGGACGAGCTCGCCCGCAACCTGCAGGAGCTCGGCCGCTCCCGGTCGCGAGACCAATCACGCCTGCTCAGAAATTGAAGGTGCGCCAGCGGGTCAGGAGGACCAGCAGGAACGGGATCAGGTTCGTGTTGATCAGGTCCTTGACGCTCGCCCCCCAGTCGTAGCCGTCGCGCAGGTCGAAGACCTCCATGGCGATGGAGACCACGATGCCGGGGATGAGAGCCGTGAACGAGCCGAGCTTGCGCCGGAAGAGGATCAAGGCAAGCAGCAGGCACAGGAAGCCGATGTAGATGTGGATGGCATCCTTGGTCAGCGGCAGGACCGAGACCCACCACAGCTTGAAGACCTGATAGTCCGACTTCATAGCGCGTCGGGGTTAGCCTATCAGACCTCGGTATTTCCCTCCGTCATTCCCTCCGTCATTCCCTCCGGCTTGAGTGCCGCCTCGGCCGGGCTGGGCGCCACCTCGTCCTTGATCTTCTCGGCGTTGACGTTCTTGATCTGGTCCGCCCGGATCCAGCCGGATTCGCGGGCGTGAACGGCCGCGGCCTCGGTGTCCTCGCAGAGGAGCATCGGCACCCCCGCGTCCCGGATCTCCTTGGCGAGGTTGAGCACCTGCTCGTCGCGGTGCGCCCCGACGTCGATCTTGCGGATGTAGATCGCCAGGATGCGGCCCGGGTACTCGGCCACGATCTGGCGGTAGATCTCGGGGTCCTTCTCGCCGCTGTCGCCGATCAGGATGAAGTTCAGATGTGGGTAGAGGTCCAGGATCGGCCGGATGCAGCCGAGCTTGTAGGCAACCGTTTCCTTCTTGAGCAGCTTGCGCGGATCGAGCCCGAAGTCGCGCAGCAGGATCGGGCCGCGGGGGATCTTCTGCAGATCCATGAACTCGGCCAGCAGGTCGTAGAGGTTCCACGGGCTGCCCGAGACGAAGAAGATCGGGTTCACCCCGCCTGGGTTCACCCCTTGCACGAGCGCCTCGTAGAACGCCGCCACCCCCTTGAACGGCAGGCGGGTGTAGGCGTTGTTCAGGAAGACCGTGCGCGCCATGGCCAGCCGATTGGTCACGCCGGTCTCGACCACCGTGTCGTCGATGTCGCTGATGACACCGAACTCGGAGTCGTTCGCCGGGATCAGCACCTGGCCGCTGGCCTGCACCCCGGCCGCCGGATGCACCAGCTCGAGCTCCACGTCATGCCACTGGCCCGAGGCGAGGGGGGCTGGCGGCTCGACGTGCTCGTTGAAGTAGCCCTCCTCGTCCGCGACCAGCTCCCGCTCCCAGCCCGGCCCGCGGGCTCGGAGGCGCGCGTGGGGCACCTCGTCGCTCTCAAAGCGCTTCCAGGCATTGCCCAGGTTCTTCAAGATCGTGTCGTTCTCGCCCGCGGCGCCCACGGGCTCGTCCTGGAGCACCCTGCCCTGGATCAGAAACTTCTGAGGAGTGCCGAAGCCACGGAAGGGGAGGATTTGAACGGGGTCGTCGCGGTCGAAGCGGGCCTCCAGCCGGCCCTTGACCGCATCCACGCCCCTCTCGACCGGCACCGCCGCCCGGAGGATGGCGCGCCTGAAGACGGAGGTTTTTTCGTGCTCGTCCATGGCGGGCGCCGGTGCAAGAGGCGGGCCTAGAGGCGGTGGTGAGTAGATACCGGGATCGCCCGCCGCACCTTCTCCACCCTCTCCAGGTCGATCTCGGCCAGCGCGATTCCCGGGCCGTCGGAAGCCACCGCGGCCGGCAGGCCCCAGGGGTCCACGATCATGGCGTGCCCCCAACTCGCCTTGAGGCCGGCGTCGTCGTGCTCGCCGTGCTGCGCCGGGGCCATCACCCAGCACTGGTTCTCGATCGCCCGCGCCCGCATCAGCGGCTCCCAGTGATCCTTGCCCGTCGCCAGGGTGAACGCCGAGGGGATCATCAGGACCTGGGCTCCCTGGTCAACCATGCGGCGGTAGAGCTCCGGGAAGCGCAGGTCGTAGCAGATCGACAGTCCGATCCGGCCCAGCGGCGTATCCACCACCACGACCTCCTCGCCGGGCTTGCAGGTGTCCGACTCCGCGAAGCGGACGCCGCCGGGCACGTCCACGTCGAACAGGTGCATCTTGCGGTAGACGCCCAGGGTGCCGCCGTCCGGCCCGAAGAGGACGCTGGTGTTGTAGCAGCGGCGCGGCTCATCGCTCCTCTCGTTGAACGAGCCCAGGAGGAGGTGGATGCCGAGGCGTCGGGCGAGGCCGGAGAACCGGCCGCAGGTGGGGCCATCCAGGGGCTCGGCGCGCCGGACCTTCTCGTCGTGCGGTCCCAGGTAGTTCGTATTTTCCGGGGTAGCCACGAAGCGGGCGCCGTAGCCCGCGGCGCGCTCGATCAGGCTCCGGGCGCTCTCCCAGTTGGCCTGCTCGTCCGAGGTGCAATTGAGCTGGATCACCGCTGCCATGTACATGGCGGATTTCTAGCATAGTCTGCCCCGCGTGAAGACACCGATCGTCGCGGCCGTCGAGATGGGCTATGGCCATCTCCGCGCGGCCCGGCCCCTGGCCGACCTCCTCGGCACCGGGATCACCCATGTGGACCTTCCGCCGGTTGCCGAGGAGGAAGAGCAGCGCCTCTGGCACAATTCGCGGCGCTTCTACGAGATCACCTCCCGGGCCTCGCAGCTTCCCCTGGTGGGAGCGCCCATGCGCTCGCTGCTGGACTCCCTGACCGCGATCCCCCACCTCTATCCCTACCGGGACCTCTCGGCGCCAACGCTCCAGGTGCGCTCGCTGGACAGGCTGATCTCCAGGGGGCTGGGCCGCGGGCTGGTCAACCACCTGCAGGCCACGGGCGCGCCGCTGCTCGCCACCTTCTTCGCGCCGGCCCTCGCCGCCGACCGTCACGGCTGCGACCAGGTTTATCTGGTGGTGACCGACTCGGACATCAACCGCGCCTGGGCGCCGCTGCGGCCGGAGAGCAGCCGCATCGTCTACCTCGCCCCCAGCCAGCGGGCGGTGCAGCGCCTGCGCTCCTATGGCATCGCCCGGGAGCGGATCGAGATGACCGGCTTCCCTCTCCCCGACGAGCTGTTGGGGGGCGTGGACGTGCCCGTCGCGCGCCGCAACCTCGCGGCCCGGCTCGTGCGCCTGGACCCGAAGCGCGCCTTCCGCTCCCAGGCCCGGGACGAGATCCAGGCCTTCCTCGGGGTGGAGCTACCCGCGGACCAGGAGGGCGTGCCGCCGCTCGCCACGTTCACGGTCGGAGGGGCCGGCGCCCAGGCCGATCTGGCCCGGCGGCTGCTCAAGAGCCTCAAGACGACGATCGAGGAGGGCCGCCTGCGGCTCTGCCTGTCAGCGGGCGTCCGGCAGGAGGTATCGGACCGCTTCACGGTCTGGATCCGGGAGGCGGGGCTGGAGGGGCACCCGGGCGTGAGCATCCTCTGCGAGAAGGATTTCGACAGCTACTACGAGGCCTTCAACCGGCTGCTGGGAGAGACCGACATCCTCTGGACCAAACCGAGCGAGATGACCTTCTACGGCGCGCTCGGGCTCCCCCTGGTGCTCTCGCGGCCGGTGGGCGTCCACGAGGGGTACAACCTGCGCTGGGCGATCGAGAACGGCGCGGGCCTGAAGCAGCGCAGCCCCGACTACGCCGGCTTCTGGATGCGCGAGTGGCTGGCCGAGGGCACCCTCGCGGCGACGGCCTGGTTCGGGTTCCTGAGGCTGCCCAAGTTCGGGGTGTACCACATCCTCGAACGGGTCACGGGAAAAACCACCGGGTAGCTCGTTCCAACGAGTAGGTGGAGGGGCCTACCCGGCGGGTGGCTCCTCCAAACGGATGGGTAGGCGCTGCAAACGAGCGGGTAGCCGATCCAAAGGAACGGGTGGAAGGACCCACCCGCCGGGTGGCTCACGCAAACGAGCGGGTGGACGCTGGAAACGAGCGGGTAGCCCCCTCGACCCACTCGTTGGGACGAGCTACCCGCTCGTTGGTGAGGGCCCCCACCACCCCGTCCTCGACTACCCCCACCACTTCCACCTCGCTGAAGGAATTCCACTCCCCCTCGGGGCAATGAACGCGCAGATAGTTGTCCGTCAGCCCCTGTCCCCCGCGCTCCCAGAGCACCATCTCGCGCCTCCCGACATGGGCCAGCCAGAAATCCCGCTCTGCGCGGTCCGCGACGGCGAGCATGCGCTCCATGCGGGCCTTCTTCTCGTCCGGATGGACATGGCCGGGCAGGTCCGCGGCCTCGGTCCCGGGCCGGGGCGAGAAGGGGAAGACGTGGGCCTTGGCGAAGCGGGCAGCCTCCACCGTGGCCAGGCTCTCCTCGAACTCGTCCGGGGATTCGCCGGGAAAGCCCACGATCACGTCCGTGGTGATGGCGGCTCCCGGGATGGAGGCCCGCACCCGGTCCAGGACGCCCAGGTAGCCCTCGCCCGTATAAGGACGGCGCATCCGCCGCAGCGTCCCAGTCGAGCCGCTCTGGAGCGACAGGTGGAGGTGCCGGCAGAGCCGGCGGTCGGACCAGAGCTCCAGGAGGCGCTCGTCCAAGTCCCAGGGCGCGATCGAGGTGAGGCGCAGGCGGGGGACCTCCGTCCGCTCCAGGACCGCGCGGACCAGCTCGTAAAGCCGGTCGTCCCCGGAGCGGTAGGCCGAGATCTGGACTCCGGTGACTACCACCTCCCGGTAGCCCGCTTCGACCAGGGACCGGACCTCCTCGACCACCTCGGCGGCCGGCCGGCTCCGCTGGCGCCCCCGGGTCAAGGGGATGATGCAGAACGAGCAGCGCATGTTGCAGCCGTCCTCCACCTTGACCAGGGCGCGGGTATGGCCGAACGGCAGGCGGACCCAGGGAACGGGCACCTCTGATGGCGCCAGATCGGGGAAAGCAGCATGAACATGGTCGAGAAGCCGGTCCTTCTCCGAATTGGGGACGACCAGGTCCACTCCCGCGACCTCGCCGACCGTGGCATGACACCCGGTGAGGACCGTCCGTTGGCCGCGCCGGGCCGCCTTCCGGGAAGCCCGAGCCGCGGTATGGGTGACGGTGCACGAATTGACGACGTGCAGGTCGGCCTCGGCGGGTGAGCCCACCACCAGATGCCCAGCGGCGAGGAAATCCCGCGCCAGGCTTTCGGTCTCCGCCTGGTTCAGCTTGCAGCCGAGATTCGTGAAGCACACCCGCAACTTGATCTCCCAGCCGCGGGGTCCCTTCCCCGCGGCTACTGGAATTTACCGGAAATTTACCTACCCCCGCGGAGTTTTCACGTACATTGAGAGCGTCATGAAAGCCTTCCTCCTCATCCTCGCCCTGTTCGTCCCCCTCCAAGCCTGGGGCGCAGCCAGCGAGTGGGCGGAGAACGCGGAGTCCCGCGTCCGGCTCGTGACGCCGTGGCAGGTCGCTCCGCAGAGCGGCGAGCTGCGGCTGGGTCTGCACTTCAAGCTCGCGCCAGAGTGGCACGTCTACTGGAAGAACAGCGGCGATGCCGGCTTCCCGCCGGTTGTGGTCTTTCAGAATCTTGGGGAGACCGAGCTGCTCTGGCCCGCGCCCGAGCGCTTCGAGCTGCCGGGAGACCTGGTCGCCTTCGGCTATGCGGACGAGGTGGTCTACCCGGTGAGAGCAAAGGTCGACTCGCAGGCCGACCGTCTGCGCCTGGTAGCCGATGTGGACTACCTGGTCTGCAAGGTGGACTGCGTCCCCTACCGTTACACGCTCACCCTCGATCAGCCTCTGGGCTCTCCCGTTCCGGACACTGAAACCACCCCGCTGATCGACCGCGCCTGGGCGAGCGTCCCGACTCCCCCAGGCCAAGGCGTTACCACCACCGCGGCCCTGGATATGAGCCGGCCCTCCGCGCCGTTCCTGGAAGTCCGCGTCGAAGGCGCCCAGCCGGGGCCGGACAGCGAGCTCTTCCTGGAAAGCCACGAGGCCTTCGACACCGGCAAGCCGGTTCCCAGGGCCACGGACGGCGGCGTGATCTACCGCGTCCCCCTGAAGCCCCGGGAGGAGGGGAAGGTGCCGTTCACGACCACGGTCGGCTGGACGGTCACCCACCTCGTCCGCAACGGAAAGCCGCTCAACCTGGAGTCCCGGCAGGAGATCGGCCGGAAGGAGGCAGAGGCGCGGGCCTCCTTGAGCAGTCCAATGCTTACCGCCGGGCTCGCGGTCGCCTCGGCCCTGCTCGCCCTCGGCCTCTGGGGGCTGCTCTTCCCAGCCGCGTCCGACGGGTACGGTAGGATGCTGCTGGGCTTCGTGGCCGCGGCGGCCACGGTGGGCCTGCTCTACCTGCTCTCCCGGCAGGTCCGTCCCGAGGGGCTTGCAGCCGTGGAGCTGGCCCTGCTGGCCATGGGCCTCTGCGCCTGGCTCCGCCGCCGGTCCGGCAGGACGCTGCGGATCGGCCTTCTCGTCGCCCTGCTCGGTTGCGCCCTGGCCGTGCCATGGCTCGCCGAGCGCAACCGGATCCCCGGAGACCTGATTACCCAAGCCTGAACCCATAGGAGGTTACCGATGAAGAAAGCTACTCTGACGATGCTGCTCCTGCTCGCCCTGACTGCCGGCCCGGCCCTGGCCGGCGGCGCAGTGGGCGAGGCCGCTCCCGCCTTCTCGCTCAAGGGCATCGACGGCAAGACCTATTCGCTGGCCGACTACAAGGGCAAGGTCGTCGTCCTCGAGTGGGTCAACCCCAACTGCCCGTTCTCGGACCGCCACGCCAAGGAGAAGACCATGAGCAACCTGGTCAAGAAGCACGGCAATGGCGGGGTTGTCTGGCTGGGGATCAACAGCACGAGCGCCAGCCACTCGAACTTCCTCCAGCCGGCCGAGCACAAGGCCTGGGCGGACAAGAACGGCGTCAACTACGCGGTGCTCTATGACGAGACCGGCAAGGTGGCCAAGGCCTACGATGCCAAGACCACGCCGCACATGTTCATCGTCGACGAGCAGGGAAAGATCGCCTACAACGGCGCGATCGACGACGATCCGAGCGGCCGCACCGCCGCCGCCCAGCGGACGAACTACGTGGACGGCGGCCTGATCGCCGAGCTGGCCAACAAGAAGCTCGACCCGGCGGCTACGAAGCCGTACGGCTGCTCTATCAAGTACTGATCCCCTCCGGTTGATCCCATCCCCCCTCTCCCCATCCCTCTCCCCCGCCTGCGCGGGGGAGAGGGGGCCAGACTTATTTCAGTCAAGGCTTGACTATCCTCCGTTCCGGCTCTAACCTTTCTTCTGGTTTCGTTTCTCTTGTTTTTGGATAGAGGCGCACGCTGTCGGGTCGAGAGACCGGCATACGTTCAGGCTCTTTATTCGAAAAAGGAGAGATTCGAATGACTTACACACAGGATGGAATCATGGCGCAGGTCTACGTGGCCTTCGGCCAGGGGACCGGCGCGATCCGGGTTTCACAAGAAGCAGCCCTCGAGTTGCACCGCTGGTATTACAATGCCATCACACCCGCTGTCGTAGCTGACTGGGGGACCGTTGCGCTTCAGGTGCTGGACCGCATCCGTGCGATCGGCAGCCTGGCGGCCCTGAAGGCGATCCTGCAGGGTTCCCCCACCATCACCGTGATGCTGGTCTATGAAGCGGCTGTGCAGGTTCAGCTCGAATCGGATACACCCATTTGCCCGCTGGTACCCTCACCTCCCTCCCTCTGAACCTGCGCTTCTTCGCCGAAGCGGCGCTGAGCAAAGGCCTCTGGAAACGGGTGCTCCCGCTCCTCGCCTTGATCAAGGCGGGAGCGGGGCTCCTTGCCCTCTTCGTGGTCCAAGGCGGGATCACTGACCCCGTCTACCTCTGGTACTTCCACGCGGTCTTTGCCGTACCGTTCCTGGCCACCGGCATCTTCCTGATCTTCGCCAACCGCGGCGACGTCCGGGCCGAGAACCTCGGCAGCTTCTTCCTCATGGCGGCCACCGCCTTCCTCAACCGGCCGATGCGCACGTTCTGGAAGCTCCACTATCCCGGCGCCGGCCTGATGGAATTCCTCGACGCACTGGAGATGGACGCCTTCATGGCCTACTTCCTCTGGTGCTTCGCCCGCGACTTCCCACACCCGCTGGTCTCCCAGAAGGCGCAGCGCCGGATCCGCGCGGCCGTGCTCACCAGCCTGAGGGCGGGCCTGGTGCTCTTCGCGCTCAACCTGCTCTTTTTTATCGTGGACTCCAAGCAGTTGGAGAAGCTCGTCCCCACGCGCGGCCAAGGGATCTACTACGGCATCCTGCTGCCGCTGACCACGGCGGCATTCGTCTTCCTGTACTGGCGGTCCCGCCATTGTCACGGGACCGAGCAGCGCCGGGTCCGCCTCTTTCTTCAGGCGCTCGCCCTGGCCGTGTTGCCGCCTTTGACCGAGATCCTCGTGGGTCTGTTCTATCCACCGTACCAGGATTTCAAGGACAAGCGGCCGGCCCTCGGCCGGGCCGTCATCCTGGCCGACGCCGGATTCCTCATGATGTTTCCGATCCTTACCTCCTATTCGGTCCTGGTCCACCAGATCCTCGACGTGCGGCTGCTCGCCCGCCGCGCGGCCCAGTACGCCCTCGCCCGCTACACGACGATCATCCTGGCCGTCCTGCCGACCGCCGCCCTCGGCGTCTACATCTTCCAGAACCGCCGCGAGCCGGTCAGCCATCTCTTCGAGGGACCGCGGCTGCCGCTGCTCCTTACGGCCATTCTCGTCGGCGGCGCCGCGCTGCACTACCGCAAGACGCTGCTCGAGACGATCGACCGGCGCTTCTTCCGCGAGCAGTACGACGCCCATCGGACCCTCATCCAGCTCCTGGAGAAGGTGCGCAGCACCTCGGGGACAGCCGCCCTGGCCACGCTGGTCGCCGAGCAGGTGGACCTGGCGCTCCACCTGGACGTGGTCTCCCTGCTGATCCTCGATCCGCGCTCGGGAGTCCTGGCCGAGCCGAAGCAGCGCAGCCGCCGCCTGGATGCCTCCTCGCCGCTCGCGATCCTGGTCTCCGATGCCAGCGAGCCACTCGCCATCGACCTCGATGACCCGCGCGGGCCCCTGGCCCGCCTGCCGGACCGCGACCGGCACTGGCTCGTGGACAGCGGTTTCAAGCTGATCGTCCCCATCCTGGCGCGGGACGGCTCGTTGCTCGGCATGCTCGGCCTCGGTGAGAAGCGCAGCGGCCTCCCCTTCCTCAAGGAGGACCGCGAGCTCCTGCGGGCCATCGCGAACAGCGCCGCCTGGGTGATCGAGCTGGAGCAGACGACCCGCTCGACCGCCACCCCGGTCATGCGCCCCCCCCGGCCGCACGGCCCACGGGCGCTGGCCGAGCTCGACGAGGAGGAGACCGCGAACGAGCCGCTCGCGCTCACCGAGCTGGCCCGCGAGTGCGCGAACTGCGGCAAGCTCTACCCCTCGTACACGGTCCTGTGCAGCGCTTGCAGCAAGCGGTTGGAGCCTTCCCACGTGCCTTACGTGCTCCCCGGCAAGTTCCGCTTCGAAAAACGCATCGGCATCGGCGGCATGGGCGTGGTCTACCGCGGCTCCGACCTCTCCCTGGGACGGCCGGTGGCGGTAAAAACCCTGCGCCGGGTGTCACCCGAAGATGCCATGCGGCTGCGGCGCGAAGCGCGCACCGCCGCCTCGGTCTCGCACTCGCACCTCGCCCCGGTCTACGGCATGGAGACCTGGCAGGGCACGCCCATCCTGGTCATGGAGCTGCTCGAAGGAGGCACCCTCGCCCATCGCCTCCTCGACCGCGGCCGCCTTTCCGCCGTCGAGACGGTCGAGCTCGGCCTGCGCATGGCCGACGCCCTCGGCCACCTCCACAGCGCGGACATCCTGCACCGCGACATCAAGCCGAGCAACATCGGCTACACCCGGAACGGCACGCCCAAGCTGATGGATTTCGGCATCGCGAGGCTGATGTACGACCTGCGGAGGGAGCGCGAGGAGGGGGAGATGGAGCGCCTCGCCGACGACCCTTCGCTCGTCCCGTCCAGCTCGCTCTGGACCCACATCGACGGGATCACGCCGCTCTCGAGGCCGCTGGTGGGGACCCTCTCCTACCTCTGCCCCGAAGCCCTCGAGGGAAAGACGCCAGATGCCCTGTTCGACCTCTGGAGCCTCGCCATGGTGCTCTACGAGTGCCTGCTCGGCCGCAAGGTCTTCAGCAGCGCCGATCCGCGCCAGACCGCGACACGCATCCGCATGGGCCGGGTCCCCGACCTCTCGCAGCTCTGCCCCGAATACGACGACGAGCTAGCCGAGTTCTTCCGGGTGGCCCTCAACCGCCACAAAAGCCGCCGGCCGGCGAATGCCCAGGACTTCAGGCAGCGGTTGGAAGCGGTGCGGGAGAAGGTGGGGTAGGCCTAATACGGCCCACCCATCTCCATCACGGTAGGCTTGATCTTCGTAGCCACCCCCAGCCCATCCCCGAACGGCAGCACCACGGACTGGAGCTGCGGGTGCATCATGAGATAGCCGTTGAAAGCCCGCAGCGCATCGGCATCCGCGTCGTCGTCATCAGGGGGATCGGCGACCCGTCCCTTCCAGAGAAGGTTGTCCAATGCCATCACCCCTCCCACCCTCAGCTTCGGGACCAGTTGGTCGAGGTAGCGCCGGTACTCCTTTTTGACCGCATCCACGTAGGCCAGGTCGATGGGACCCGACAGCCGGGGGAGGATCTCCAGGGCCGCGCCTTCGACCAGCTCGACCCGGTCGGCCACCCCGGCCCGCTCCAGGTATCCCCTCGCTACGGCGAGGCGCTCAGGATCGGTGTCGATGCTGACGACGCGGGCCTCCGGCGCACCACGGGCGAGGCAGAGGGCGCCGTAGCCGATGGCGGTGCCGACCTCCACGATGAGCCGCGCTCCGGTGGCGCGGGCGAGGATGCCGAGAAAGCGGCCGACCTCGGGGTCCGAGATGGGGATGTCCTCCCGCGCGGCCCGCTCCTCCATCTCCCGGAGGAGAGGATCGCGCGGCGGCAGGAGGCGATCCAGGTAGCGCTCCTGCTCCGGCAGGAGCAGGAGGCCAGGCGCCTCTTTCATAGCCTCCTCATGGCGCCCTCAGGGCGCCGAAGGCGAGCTGGAGGTGCCCGCCTTGGCAGCCCCACGCGGCTGACCGTCATCCGGAGCCCAGGCGGCGTTCTCCAGCGAGACCGAACGCGCGGGCGAGCCGAAGGTGAAGTTCGGCTTGAGCTCGAGCCGGCACTGGCCGCTCTTCGGCGGCTCCACCAGCGGCATCTCCACCTCGTGGATGCCCGGCCCGGAGAGGCTCGCCTCGAAATCGCCGCAGCTCCCCTCGATGCGCACGCTCGGCTGTCCGCCCTCCTTCACGTTCAGAGCGCCCGCGATCTCGGGCGGCGGGATGCGGAGCACCAGCCAGACATGGCCGGGCCTGCGCAGGCCGGCCACTCTCATGGCGCCGTTATCGGTCAGCCAGCGCCGCGCAAGCACCTGGCGGTCGCCGCCGGGCTCGGTCGGCATCCAGTCGTCCGAAAAGGTGAAGCGTGGACCGCTCTTCTTGTTGGGCGGCGGCGGCGGCACATCCACCTCGGCAGCCAGGTACTCGCGCCGCGCCACCGGCTCCCCCACCCCGTCCAGCGTCCAGCGCTGCTTCTCCAGGCCGGCCAAGCCGATGGTCAGCCGGTAGCGGCCCGGATTCAGCGCCGGCGCCAGCGCCGACTGGTACAGCTTGAGGTCATAGCCGACCGTGGTCCCCTCCCGCCAGCGGTCCGGGAACGTGTGGTCGAACGTGCGCACGACCTTGCCGTTGTCGTCGAGCAGGTGGACGAACACCGTCGGCGTGCCCGTGAACCCCTCCAGAGGGGCCGACGGCTGCCAGCTCAGGTGGATCGTTTGCAGCTCGGGAAACGGCAGGCGCACGCTCTTCGGGCTCACTTCGAGCGTGGCCACCGGTGGCGCATCCTCGCCGCACCCCAGCGCACCGAGCGCACCGAGCGCAATGACCAGAAGCAGGGGAAACAGGATCTTTTTCATGGTTATTTACAAACCTATCACGGACGGTACGTCGCCGAGCAGTCCGGCCCCTCCCAGACCGTCACCTCGGCCAGGGGAGCAGCCGGCAGCCGCTCGGCGAGCCGCTCGAAGAACCAGGCGGCGATCCGCTCGGTCGTGGGGCTCACCTTGTCGAACGGCGGCACCGAGTTGACATCCCCATGATCGAACCGCGCCGCGAGCTCCTGCAGGGCGGCCTTGACCTCCACGAAGTCGAAGGCCATGCCCTCGCCGTCCAGCTCCGCCGTGGCCAGCACCGCCTCCACCCGCCAGGAATGGCCGTGGTTCGGCTCCGGCCTCCCCTTGTAGGAAGTCAGGTGATGCGCCGCTTCGAAGCGGGCTACGACCCTCACCACGTACACGCGCTACCCTCCATTCAGGAGCTGCTCCACCCGGGCCACCACCATCTCCAGCGCCACCTTGTTCTCGCCCCCCTCGGGGATGATGATGTCCGCCCAGCGCTTGGACGGCTCCACGAACTCCAGGTGCATGGGGCGGACGCTCTCCAGGTATTGCCGCAGCACGTCCTGAACCGTGCGCCCACGCTCGGCCATGTCCCGCCCCAACCGGCGGATCAGGCGGATGTCCGCGTCCGTATCCACGTAGATCTTGAAATCCAGAAGCTCCCGCAGGGCCGGCTCGCAGAAGATCAGGATGCCCTCGACCAGCACTACCAGGTGAGGCTCGACGCGCGTGGTTTTGTTCGTCCGGCGGTGGCGCACGAAGTCGTAGATCGGGACTTCGACGGGATGCCCGGCCTTGAGCGCCGCGATGTGGGAGATGAGCAGGTCGTTGTCCAGCGCCGCCGGATGGTCGAAGTTGTGGTGCAGCAGCTCGGCCTCGCTGCGCCAGACGATGTCCTTGTAGTAGCTGTCCTGCTCGATCAGAGCGATCCGGTCGTCGCCCACGGCGTCGAGGACGGCACGGACGACGGTGGTCTTGCCCGAGCCGGTCCCTCCGGCCACGCCGAGCACGAACGTCTTGTGGTCCGGCTTGATCAGCACGGGCTGAGGCAGCGGTGCAGTCTCGATCATGGATGCCTCCGGGCAGGAATGGAACGCACGAAGGGGGATTCTATGTCACCGTTGGCAGCGGTAACAGTAGAAGCTGCTCCGCCCGGCCTGGACGATGCGCCGGATCGCGGTCCCGCACGTGGGACAGGGCTCCCCTTCCCGGCCGTACACACCCAGGGAGACCTGGAAGTAGCCGCTGTTCCCCTCGCCGTCCGCAAAGTCGTTGAGCGTCGTCCCGCCCTGCGTGATGGCCTGTGACAGGACTTCCACGGACGACTCCGCCACCCGCTCCCACCGCGCCGCCGAGATGCGCCCCACCGACCGGTTCGGGTGGATGCCCGAGCGGAAGAGCGCCTCGGTCGCGTAGATGTTCCCCAGGCCGACCACGATGCGGGCGTCCATGAGGAAGCACTTGACCGGCCCCCGCCGGCCGGCCGCCGCACGGGCGAGGAAGCCGCCGCCGAAACCGGGCTCCAGCGGCTCGATCCCGAGATGGGAGAAGTGGGGATCGGTAGGGATCTCGGACGTCTTCACGGCGAAGACCAGGCCGAACCGCCGCGGATCGCGGAGCCGCAGCCGCCGGCCCGAATCCAGGAAGAAGGCCACGTGCTCGTGCGGCTCCAGCGGCTCGGACTCGGGCACGACCGTCAGCCGCCCGCTCATCCCGAGGTGGACCACCAAGGTCTGCCCCCCTTCGAGGTCGATGAGCAGGTACTTGGCGCGCCGGCGCAGGGCCTCGATCCCCCGGCCCGCCGTGCGCTTCACCAGGGAGGCGCGGCTCACCGGCTCCCGCATCGCGGCGTTGCGAACCTCCACGCGAGAGATCCGGTCGCCCAGCAGGCGAGGCTCCAGGCTCCGGCGCAGAACTTCGACTTCAGGCAGCTCAGGCATGGGCCGGCATTGTAATGGACCAAAGCTGCCTCTTGACAGCTTCCGCCGTTTGGCGTAAAAAGGGCGTAAGATGTCTAGGCAAGCCACACTCCCGTTCGTCCCCACGCTGACCCAGATCCCCTCCGATCCGGCCGTGGAGCCGCTGCTCCGGCGAGCGCTTCTCCGCAGGGAGCCGGTCGTTGTAGGTGCGGCCGGCGCCGACCCCTACTCGGTTGAGTCGGGCCAGGCGGCGTTCATCCGCTCCCTGCTTCAGGCCCTCACGCGAGTGGAAGGGCTGGAAGTTGCGATCACCACCCGTTCACCCCGCATCCTTCAGGATCTGAGCCTGCTGATCGAGCTCGATCAGCGGCACATGGTGAGGGTGGACGTCCCGCTTCCCGCGGTGCGCCCGGAGCTGGCGTTGCGAATCGAGCCGCGAGAGCCCGAGCCCGAGGCCCGGTTGTGGGCCGTGTCGCAACTGGCGGCCGAGGGGATCACCACGCGGGTGGTGGTGAAGCCGGTCCTGCCGGGAGTGAACGACGGAGAGGATGAGCTGCAAGCCCTCTTCGAGGCAGTCGCGGAAGCGGGAGCCGGCGACATCGCGCTGGAGACGGTCCCCGCCGCGAGGACTCAGCTCGGCCTATGGCCGGGAGCGAGAAAGAGCGGTCCGGGGCGGGAAGTCCTGCTGACCACCTTCCGCCGCCTGCGCCTGGAGTACGGGTTCCCGCGAAGCCAGCCCAGCCGGGGGTAGGGCACAGGCCACAGCCGTTCAGGTAGGGTCCGGGTAGAGACGCCCCAATCCGCTGGCACGATCCTACCGGGTGTACAGGTCGGGGCGTCTCATGGCCCCAGACACCACCAACACTGACAACAGGTCGCTGGAATTATCCCTGCCCGCGTTGCCGTCATGAATTACCTGTCTACGTTGCCGCGCCTGTGGCATTGGCGTGGGGCTGGGGTGGACCGACCTGCCGTGGGAGACGCCCCGACTGTGTTCACCCGGCAGGTCCGTGCCAGCGGACTGGGGACGTCTCTACGGGCCGGACATGGGCTGAGGATCGTCAGCCTTCCCGCTCGCGCCGCTCTAACTCGCGACGGAGGCGTGCAATCTCTTCGTCCTTCTCATCACTCCAGAGCAACCGCTCGCCAGTTGCGGCGTCGGTCAGCCGCACCCACCGTCCCTCGCGGCGAAAGCGGAGGCCCGTGACCTCGCTGAGAAGCGAACCGTCAGCTTCCGGCTGGATCGGCCGGTACTCGCCCCTCACGAGACGCAAGCCTTGGAGCGGCGGATTCAGGTACTCGCCGAGAGGATCGTCGAGGAAGTACTCCCGCACTCCGAGCTGGGCATAGATCTTCCTCTTCTCCAGGTCGTTGCGCCGATCGGAAGTCACCTCGATCACCAGTGTCGGGGGCACCCCTTCCTTCCAAACGAAGTAGGAGCGCCGCAGCGGCTCCTTGGGTATCCCGAACGTGACGAACACGTCCGGGCAGACGCATTGGGTCGGGTCCCCTTGGACGTAGTACATCAGCATGTCCGAGCCCACGTAGACATCCGGAGTGTCGCGATAGCGCAGCTCGAGCGCCATGGTCAGCTCGCGGATCTCCTTACCATGAATCCCTGTCTCGCCCATGGGCTGGCCGTCGCGCTCCGGATAGAAGACTTCCTGCTTGAGAGGAATCGCTGCCATTGGTGACTTCCTTTCTCCAGCCGGCGACGAAACGGCGCCAGACCGCGGCGGGAGCATGTCCTTAGACGACGAATCTACCATGGTCCGCTATCTTGCGGAGCCTCTCTATGGAAGTGAATAGCTGTCACGCTCTCTGGGAGGCCCTTAAGTGTTTCGACTTGGCGAACGGCAAGACTCAGCGACTTCAAAGAAGGCGGCAGGCTCGCCACGGAACCGATCAGGGTCGAGCTGATGTCGAGGCTGGTCAGCCGCTGAAGGTTACTCGGCAACTCTCGCAGAAGGGTTCTACTTAGGTTCAGCTCTGTTAAGCCATCAGGAAGCGAAAGACGTTCCGGAATGTTGCTCCCGGTAATGTCTAGGCTCCTAAGTCCAGCAGGAAGAGGAAAATTCGGCAACCAGGATATCCTCAATTTTTTCAAAGATGGCGGGAGCCTACCTCGCCAACCATTCACCAAATCATATAACCGTGGATGCGGCTCTAGAATGAGGGATTGAAGGTTGACAGGAAGAGATACATCTGGTGCCTTTAAGTAAGGGCGCCAGCTGAAAGATTTTGCGTCAAGTATCTTACTCTCTAAGGTAATCTTGGCTCCGCTGAATTCCAGAGACTTGAGCCCCTTGGGCAGATCCTCATCTAACAACACGAACTGACACCAAAGCTCAATTGACCCGAGCCTAGGCAAGTTCCTCAACCTTACTACGTTGGGGGCTGATACTTTCAAATGCGTAAGAGACTCTGGCAATGCAGGGAGAGTCGCAATCGCGAGATGCTCAGGATAGCGCAGCTCGAGAGAGCGAAGCGCTGGGAAATTTGATAGATCCATGGGAGGTAAATGGATAGCTTGACTATCCCAAATATAAGGATGGGAAATACCCAGATGGTGCAGATATTTCAAACTCTTCAAACGCTCAAGATCTGCAGGCAATCCTCCGAAGGAAAAACCACTGGGGTCAAAGATCACCAGATTTTGTAAATTGCGCGGAAGTTCCTTCAGGCTCGCCACATTTAACCCATGGAGCTCAAGCGACCGAAGTCCTGCCGGAAGACTGTTCCCCAAAGATAGGTTCGTCCTTCCCTTAGACGTGAGGGTCAATGCCTGAAGATTCGTTAGTTCTTTGAAATTTGCATTCCACGCTCGGTTCGGGAGACTAATTTGGAGATAACGCAGAGAGCGTGGTAACGAAGGCACAGTAAAAGCGGAATCGTTGCCTAGATTCAACTTTAGAGAATGCAATCCTCTTGGTAAGCCCTGGAGAATCCTCAAGCGACTTGGTCCAAGCGAGATCATGGTGAGAGCCGTTGGCAATCCCGACAGATTTGAAAGCCTCGACTCTCCCACCGTTAGCGTCTGCAGCCCGGCAGGCAGCCCTTCCAGGCTCTCTAGCATCCCGTCCTCGACTGTCAGCCTTTTCAGCCGCTTCGCGTCACGCAGCCAGTCCAGCCGGGTCACCGTCCCCGGCAGCGTCAGTTCCTCCAACTGCTCGAGATGATCGTAGAGATCCGGCGGAAGACCCCACGTGGCGAGCAGACTCTGGTACTCCCGCTTTCGGGTGAATTCGGCCAAACCAAGGAGAACGCCGATCCCCGCCACGACGGCAGCCACCACGATAAGCCGCCTCCAAGTCTCGCGCCGCCTTGAGAGCCGCACGAACTCCCGCTTGTCCGCCTCCTCTTTCCCCCACCTGATCTGGTCCTTGAACCAATGCACCTCCTCAAGATCTTTGCGATGCAGGAGGAATCGGGACTGCCGTTCCTGCGCCCAGACCCGGTACCCTCGTTCTAACGCCAGGCTCGCCCGCTCCGCCTCCGCAAGCAGCACCCCGGTCAGTTTCCGGATCGCCGGGATTAGCCGCTCGTGAACTAGCCGATATCTCACCGGCTCTCCCGGCAACTCCTCCAGCACCCGGGCCTTGCTGGAAGCAAGTAATCTCAGCGCCGCCGCAAAGCGAGGCAGACTCGCGGGCTTAACCACCTCCTCCAGTTCCGCAACCGTCCGACCTTCGGCCACTCGCTGGTCTTTCTCCAGATCGACCAAGGCCAGCAGACCCCGTAACACCTCCGGCCGCTCGGCCTCGGGAAACAACTCCAGCAGCTTTTCCAGGTACCGCGTCAGCAGCCCCGCTTGGCCGCCGTTCTCGCGGAAGTCGTCCAGCGAAAGCGACGCATCCAGCCGACCTCCAGCCAGTTCGCTCAGCACAAGCAGGCTGATTCCGATGTCCGCTGGCGAGACCTTGCCTTCGACGGCCACGCCCTCCACGAGCTTCTCGACGAGCTTTTGATCGACCGGCAAGCTTCCCTCCTCCGCCAATACCGCGATCACCTTCTCGGCCGTCTTCGGGGAGAACCTCTGAAGAGACAACGTCTCCATCCGGCGCTGAACCGGCTCCGGCATGCTGAGCTCGAAATCCCGCCAGACTGGCAGGAACTCGCGTCGGAACGCCACCACCCAGGTCGCTTGGTACGGCGGATCCCCCTCGGCCACCTGCCGTAGCAGCTTGAAGATTCGGGGATGTCCCTCGGGCGAGAGTTGCTCGGCTTGATCAATCACCACCACCCGGCGGCCTGACGCCACGATTGGCGCCAGCCCATCGAAGGTATTCGGAGCCTTCTGCTTTTCCTCCCAGAGTTCCTGCACCGCGTGCAGCAGCTTTGCCTCGGGTTCCGTGGGAACGGCCTCCCAATAGAGGACAGGGATCTTGTCGCCCTGGAGATGGCGGGCGAGCCCCGCCCGCAGAAGCGAGGTTTTACCAACGCCCGACTCCCCCATGAGCGCGACGAGTGGCTTCTGGTCGTCCAGGATCCAGTCGCGGAGCCTGTTCAAGTCATCGTTGCGGCCCAGCCGGGCGAACAGCTCAGCGTCTTGGGGGCCAAAAGGGGCCGGTCCCTTGATGGCCGCGGGCTTCGGCTTCGCCTCGGGAAGCGGCGCGACAGCCTTCTTCCAGATGCGCCAAGCGGCGAATCCCAGGAGAAAGAGGCCGAGGACCACCAGCACCCCGGTTACCCAGGGCAATGTCGGCGTCAGAAAGGGCAGCCGCTCCGCGAGCTCCGGAAGCAGCGGGATCGCTCCCAGAAGAAGAAAACCCAGGAGCGCAAGGGCCAACTCGCGAGGCCCATAGCGCAAGATCTGAACAATCTTGCGCGTGCCCGCCACAAAGCCCTCTGCCCTGCTGTCTGGGGTCATGAGCAATTCTCCCGTTCAGTGTTGGCCCCATTGTGCCATGGGCTAGCCGGGCCTGAATGACGCCAAGGACAGCAAGGAGTCCTTGGAGTCCTTATGGTCCTTTCCGGACAACACACCGTAACCGCCGGGAGGCCCCCCCACCCTCCCGGCCCACGGTTCCTACACTTTCCATACACAAGTGCCAGGGCCGGGCCAGGGTCCCGTGACACGGATTCAAATGTCAAAGAGCGAGCCCCGGTATTCAGGGGCATAATCAACGTCGATGCGCATGGTAGTCTCCTGCCAAGTCGGCGTCAAGCTCTGAGTTGCGCATCATCATCTTGGCTGCAAGCACTGGCAGCTGTGGGAGGCTCGCCCCGAAGGGCGGGCGGTTCCCCTTGGCGGGGGAGTCATTCCCCCCTGAGGTGAGGAGCTCGCCCCATGGCTCGGACGGTCCGCCCCCAGCGCCGGGTCTCCCGTCCCGATGCGGGAGGAGGTCCCCCACCGGTGCGGAAGGCTCGCCCGTTTGCGCGGACGTCTCCCCTGCCGGACGGAGCGTCCGCCCCGAAGAGGGGAGCCTCCCGGAGACCGGGGCGGGTTGTCGCCGGACTGGCCCGGATCGCTCCCGGATCGGGGCAGACCGTCCACGAGTCCGGGGGAGAGGCCCGGTGGAACGGGCGACCGGTAGACGTGCGCATAGAATAGGCCCGTGAGATGTTGTATATCATCCAGGTGCTTGACAGGATCGTTCCCATCACCCATCCTGATGCATACGAAGCGGCGGGCATCGTTCAGCTGCTCGCGGGCTTCGCCCCGGTGGATGCCGGGAGGTTCATTGACAATTTGGAAGGGACGGCGGCCTCCGTGTCCAAGGACGCCGCCGTCCGACAACTTGAAGGGGACCTGGTCTCCTGGGAAGCCGTGTGTCTCTCTCGTCGAGGAGAGGACTGGTCGGCTCCGGGGGGAGGCTGGGCGAGGGCGTGTGCCCTCCGTTGTTTCCCCTCTCACCTCGTTATGCGAGGTGCAGAGCCCGGAGCCGATCATGCTTCTCGTCTGGAAGGCGAATGGTGAGAGTTGCCCTGCGGCCCTACACGTCCCCCTCGGGATCGATACGTCCGAAGGCTTCGTCGGTTGCCAACTCAAGCTCGATGAGCTCCTTCTCGGTGAGGTCGCGTATTCGAGTATCTAGAGCATCCTTCGGAACGGCCCTGATCTGAAACGCGAGAGCTACCGAGTCCATAGGAACGCCCAACTTAGGCGAGGCTTTGATGATCGCCGTTCCCGCTAGATTGGCGCGGTCAAGGTTGGTTGTCAGTGGAATGACAAGAACAGAGCGGAGGACCCTTGTCAGAACATCGCTCTGCCAAATAACGACAGGCGACGGCCGGTCTGCTCAAGCGGGCGGTAGGGGCCAAGATCGGCCCACCACAACTCGCCTCGTCTCAATTATGGTCCTCTTTGTCCAGCATGTCGGCCCACTCGGCGAGCCCCTGCTCAGCCAGTGTCCGATCCTCTCCCATCCCGCTCTCGGCCAATCGCTTGAGATCCCAGCGTTTCGGGTCGGGATGACGGACCAGGATCAGCGCCACGCGCTCTCCCGGGGTGAGGGACAGGGGAGTCTCCGGCTTGAGCATGCCTTCTTCATAGCGGGCTTCGATCCGTCGCATGATATCGATGGTACCACTGCCCTCTCCAAAGCCGCCTCGAGTTTTGGGGCGCGTACCCTGGCCTGAGCTTTCTTCCCGGTGTCCTGCTGTCCGCTACGAAGTGGCGACGTTTTAGATCACCCACCCCCCGAGGTTTGCGGCCATCAGCCGGCGCGCTCCAGCCGCCGCAGTGCGATCAAGCCGAAAAGCACCGCCACACCGGCCAGGACCGCCACGTGAGTCAGATCCTCGCCGTAGGAATCGACTCCCACGGCGGAGAGCGCCAACTGGTGCAGGTGATAGGTGGGCCAGGCAGGCGCCATGGCCTGCAGGGACTTGGGCAGCGGGTAGAACAACCCCGAGAGGTGCAGCATCGGAATGTAGACGAGGTTCACGAAGGCGGGCGCGCTGCGGCCGGTGGCCCAGGCTCCGATCAGCAGCCCCATCGCGCAGAACGGCACCGACCCCAGGACGCCGGTCACCGCAACCCGCGCGATCTGGCCGGCGGTCAGCGTCAGGTGGCCGAGCGAGAGCCCGGCGGCGATCAGGCTCGCCATGATGATCGCGGCGAACAGCACGGCCATGAAGACCTTGGCGAGAAGGTAGGCCGCCATGGGCATCGGCAGCGCGCGCTTGAGCTGGAGGAGCCCCTGCGTGCGCTCGGTCGCCACGTTCATGCCGAACCCGAACAGGGCCGGCCCGACGACGCCGAAGACGGAAAAGCCCGTGAAGAAAAACTTTGCCGTGAGCTGATCCGCGCGGGCAGCCTCGCCGGCGATGAGCACGGCGAAAAGCAGGTAGAGGAGGATCGGCATGCCGAGGAACGGCAAGGCGAAGCCCGGCGCGCGGAGCATACGCACCGTCTCGTAGCGGGCCTCGGTCAGATAGGCGCGGACCAGCCGGCGAGCGGGGAGCTCGGAGCGGACGGGTTCGGAGCTCAGCAGGGAAGTCGAGGTCGTGACGTTCATGATGCTCTCTCCTGGGTCAGCTCCGCGAATGCCTCGGCAAGGCCGGCGCGGCGGATTTCCAATCTCGAGAGATCGGGATCGGCGGCGAGCAGCCGCCGCGCGATGTCTTCAGCCTGGCGGGTGGTGACGTGCAGGCCGCGCGGATCGCGCCTCGCCTCCTCCACGCCGGGCCAGGCCGCGACTTCCTCCGCCGTCAGGGTAGTGACGCAGGCGATCTGCTGGCGCTCCACGAGCGCTCGCACGTCGCTCACGGAGCCAGACGCGATCAGGCGGCCCTTGCCGAGGACGGCGACCCGGTCGGCCAGGGCCTCGGCCTCTTCAAGGTAGTGGGTGGTGAGGACGATGGAGGCCCCCTCGTCCACCAAGCTGCGCAGCGTTGACCACACGAGCTCCCGGGCCTGCAGGTCGAGCCCTACCGTGGGCTCGTCGAGGAACAGGATCTGCGGGCGGCCGACGAGCGCCATGGCGAGCTGCACCTGGCGCTTCTGCCCTCCGGAGAGCTTGCCGTAGGGGCGCTTCGCCAGCGCCGCGATGTGGGTCTTTTCCAGGACGTCGTCGACGTCCAGCGGCGCGGGGTAGTAGCTCGCCACGAGGTCGACCTGCTCGCGCACGCGGAGCTCCGGCGCCAGGGAGGCTT
Source organism: uncultured Holophagales bacterium (assembly GCA_963741305.1). GTDB lineage: Bacteria > Acidobacteriota > Thermoanaerobaculia > Multivoradales > UBA5704 > DATMER01. The sequence goes on from CAVUHL010000003.1 coordinate 5,099,660, forward strand.
CCTGCATCATCACGCCCGCCCGCCGACGGGCCGCGAGATCCTTCGGCGGCCGGCCAAAGAGGCGCGCGGTGCCGGCGTCCGGCTGTTGCAGGCCCAGGAGCAGCGAGACCGCAGTCGTCTTGCCGGCCCCGTTCGGGCCGAGGACGGCCAGCAGCTCCCGTCGCCCCACTTCGAGGTCGAGCCCGTCGAGCGCGACCGTGCTGCCATATCGTTTGTGAACACCCGACAGCTCTGCCAGGCATGTGTCGTTCATAGAATCTCCTTCCGGACCGAGCATGCGGCCGGCGGAGGTCCCCTCGGAAGCAGAATTTGACGAACTGGCCCGGAGGAGTGACGAACCGTCAGAAAGGGTTGTCGGTGAGGGCCTTCAGCTTCTCGTGATAGGTGCGGCCGGAACGCAGGCGGACGTCGTTCTCCAGGGTCACCACGTACTCGCCGTGCACGGAGGGCTCGAGCTCCTTGATCCGGCCGACGTTGACCAGGATCGAGCGATGGATGCGCAGGAAGGTCTCGGGAACGAGGGATTTCTCCAGCGTGTTCATGGCTACGTGGACCAGGTGCGAGGCCCGGCCGACGTGCAGGCGGACGTAGTTCTCTGCGGCTTCGATCCAGTCCACGTCGTCGATGTCGACGAAGAGAGTTTTGCCTGCCGTGCGGACCGCGAGCCGCTTCAACTGGCGGCGTGGGATGGCAAGGGTTTCGAGGAGGGAGAGGATCTGGCGGCTCGCCTCCGGCTGAGCCTGGAGACGTGCCTTGGCCCGCGCGAGCGCTTGGGCGAACCGTTCCCGGGTGACCGGCTTGAGCAGGTAGTCGATGGCGTTGACCTCGAACGCGTCCAGGGCGAACCGGTCGTGCGCCGTGACGAAGACGACCGCGGGCATCGGCTCGGCGCCGATCTCCTCGACCACCGCGAAGCCGTCCATCTCCGGCATCTGCACGTCCAGAAAAACCAGATCCGGCCGCAGCCCGCGGATGGCTGCCACGGCTTCGCGGCCATCCTTCGCCTCGTGGATTTCCCCCACGTCCGGGTCTTCGGCGAGCAGCATGCGCAGGCCTTCGCGGGCCAGCGGCTCGTCGTCAACGATCAGCGTGCTCAAGGGCATGGACTTCCATCCGTTCCACCGAAGGCGTCCCGGGCTCGGCGCGATAGGGGAGGGTCAGGGTGGCGACGGTCCCGCCCTGCTCGCCGTTCTCGAGGGTCAGCTTTGCCGCGTCGCCGTAGAGCTGTTGCAGGCGCGCCCGTGTGTTTGCCAATCCGATCCCTCCCGTGCCGGGACCCTCGGGCGGCAGGCCCGGCCCGTCGTCCCGTACCTGGATCTCGAGCGCGCCATCCACCCGCTTAGCTGTGATCTCGATCCTCCCCGCGGCCGAGCGGCGGCCGATGCCGTGGCGGACGGCGTTCTCCACGATCGGTTGCAGGCCCAGGTGGGGGACCGCGGCGTCGAGGGCCGCCGGGTCCACGTCGATCTCGACGCGCAGCCGGTCCTGGAATCGGACCTGCTCGATGGAGAGGTAGAGCTGCAGGGATTCGAGCTCGCGCCGGAGCGGCACCTCCTGGGCCTCCACGTCGTCCAGGACCGAGCGCAGGAGATCGCTGAGGCGGGCGAGCATCTCCTCCGCCTGCCGGCCCTTTCCCTGGCGGACCAGGACCATGATGGCGTTCAGCGTGTTGAACAGGAAATGCGGCTGGAGCTGCCCCTTGAGCGCGCTGAGCTGCGCCTGCACGAGCCGGGTCTTCAGATCGGCAGCCTGGAGCTCCAGCTGCATCGCCTGCCGCCTGCGCTCCTGATACCGGCGGTAGTAGTGGTAGGAGCCCAGGATGGTCCAGTAGGCGAGGACGTTGCCTTGGAAGCCGAGGACCAGGAGGAACACGAAGGTGGCGGCGAAACCCTTGTCCATGATCCCGGGGAACAGGGCCAGCCGGGAGAGGATGGCGCTCTCCATGGCAAGGTGCAGGACCGAGAAGGCGATGCTGAGCTGCAAGTGGATCAGCGCCGGCCGCAGCCATTTCCGCCGTTCGAAGGGGTAGCGGCGGCCGAGCCAGAGGATGGCGGGAAGGAGAGCGGCGAGGAGGTACATCCCCGTCAGCCAGGACACGAGGGGGTGCCACCAGGGGGTCGGGTCGCCCCAGAGAAGCCGCCGCGAGAGATCCTGGCTGAAGTAGAACAGGCCGACCGCGGTCCAGGCCAGGAGGTAGGCCCCGACCCTGAGCAACCCGCGCCTGTCCAGGGCTTTCATGAGGCAGCTAGCTTACCGCAGCTGAGGTATCCTCTATCCCATGAACGAGATCCCCGGCCCGGCCGAGGTATTGGCCGAGGCGGAACGATCCTTGCACCTTCATGGCCGGGTGGCTCTTTGCCAGATCGTGCGGACGGAAGGCTCCACGCCGGGCAAGGCCGGGTGGAAGCTGCTGGCTCGCCCGGATGGCTCTGTGTTCGGCAACCTGGGCGGCGGCGCGTTCGAGGCGCTGGTCAAGACCGACGCGCTGGCCCGGTTGTCAAATGGCAGGCATGGCAAGAATTCGGAGATCAAGCGGTATTACTTCACCGCGGACTCGGTGAAGGGAGAGCCCACGGGCATGGTTTGCGGCGGACTGGCGGAGGTCTTCCTGGAAGTAATCGAGGCGCCTCCGGTTCTGGTCGTATGCGGCGGTGGGCCGGTGGGACAGGCGCTGGCCCAGGCCGGCGCGCTCGCCGGGTTCGAATGCCTGGTGGCGGAGGACCGGCCGGAGTTCCGCCAGCCGGGCCTCTTCCCCGAAGGGGCGAGCGTGACCGAGGTGGGCCGGGACTATGAGGAGCCGTTCCTCGACGCGGTGCGCAGCCGCGATCTCTATGTGGCCGTGGTCACCCGGTGTTGGGAGACCGATACGGCCGCTCTCGCCGGGGTGCTGCGGCAGGATCCGCCCCGGCTGCGCTACCTGGGGCTCATGGGGAGCCGGCGCAAGGTGGCGCGGGTGCGCGAGGAGGTGGAGGCGCTCGGCTTCCCCCTGAACGGCCGGGGGCTGCGCGCGCCCATCGGGCTCAATATCGGCGGTGATACGCCAGGGGAGATCGCGATCTCGATCCTGGCCGAAGTGATCCGGACCCGCTACGGCCGGTCCGAAGAGAAAGATGGAGATGACTAGGAAAGCTTTCCCGATCCTGTTTGTAGCCCTGACCTTCCTGGCAGCGGGAGCCTCTGCGTCGAGCTGGCGCTCCCTCCCCCTCTGGGGCGGCGACGTGCGCAGCCTCGCGATCCATCCCGACGATCCCGACATGCTCTTCGCTGGCACCTCGGCCGGCCAGCTCTACCTGTCCCGCGACGCGGGCCGGAGCTGGAAGGACGCAGGATCGCACCTGCCTTTCCCAGGCTGGGTCGTGAACACCTTGCGCTTCGACCCCAACAAGCCGGACCGGCTCTGGGCCGGCCTCTGGGGCGTCTGGGGCGGCGGCCACGTGGCCTTTTCCGACGACACGGGCAAGTCCTGGGTCTCTCGCGTAGCAGGCCTTCCGGAGGAGCCGGTCTACACGATGGCGCTGGTGCCGGGCCGCGAAGGCCGGATCTACGTGGGAACGCTCTCGGGCGTCTGGAGCACCGGGGACAGCGGCGAGAGCTGGCGGCGGCTCACCACCGACCTTCCCGAGGCGCAGAAGGTCACCAGCCTGTTCATCGATGCGGAACGGCCGGACACGATCATCGCCGGCACCTGGCGGCGGGCCTACCGCACCGAGGACGGCGGGCGCACCTGGGCCGGCATCTTCGAGGGTATGGTCCTCGATTCCGAGGTCTTCAGCCTCACGCCGGTCCCGGAGCGCCCGGGCGAGATCTGGGCCACCACGTGCGGCTGGGTCTACCGGTCGCTCGACGGCGGCAGCAAGTGGGAGCGCTTCAAAGAGGGCTTCGAGGAGCGGCGCACGGTGAGCTTCTCGGCCCTGCCCGACGGCAGGCTCCTGGCTGGGACCGTGGCCGGCCTCCATGTTTCCGCCGACGGCGGCAAGACCTGGAAGCGGACCGGCGATCCGGCCCTGGCGATCCATGGGATCTACTGGCATCCGAAGCGGCCGGAGCGGGTCTTCCTGGCGACCGAGGGCTCGGGCGTCTGGCTTTCCACGGACGCCGCGGTCAACTTCCGTCCGTCCAGTGCGGGGATGACGAACACCCGCGTTTCCGCCCTGGCCAGCTTCGGCGAGGAGCTGCTCATCGCCTTGAGCCACGCCGGGCCGATCTCGGGCATCCACGTGTCGCGCGACCGCGGCAAGACTTTCGAGGCCGCCGGCTTCACACCGCTCCCGACCGTGCTCGACCTGACCTGGCACGAGGGGCGGATCTATGCCGCGACCGAGCGCGGGCTCTACGAGCGCCGCGGCGCCGCCTGGTTCCGTCTCAAGGAGCTGGGGGAGGCCCGGGTGGAGCAGGTGCTGAGCGATGGGCCGCAGCTCGTGGCGCGCACCGCCACCGGCCTCTGGGAGCTCAAGGGTCTGAAGTTCGTCCAGCGGCCGTTCCAGCACGGGACTCCCCGCAGCGCGGCCTTCTTCGGCGGCGCTCTCTGGGTTACGGACGGCAGCGGCCTCTACCGCCTTACCGCGACTTCGAACGACACGGTCACGACCCCTTTCGCCGGCGGCCGGCTGCACCGTCTTCAGGACCAGCTCCTGCTCTGGGGGCCGGGCGGCGCCTGGACCCGTCCGGCTCTGGAAACGGAGTGGGTGGAGCTGACCGAGAAGGCGTCGCGCCTGCTGCCCACGGGCCACGAGCGGTGGTCCGCCCTGATGGTGAGCGGCGAGACCGTGCGGCTCTATGACCGCGAGGCGCGCAAGTTCCGCATCGTCGAGGTGCCCGTGTCCGCCCGCGATATCTCCTCCGCCCTGGTCCTCGGCGGAAGGCTGATGCTGGGGACCTCCGGCCATGGTGTGCTGGTCCGCGAAATGGGAGAGGACCTCTTCCCCAACCCCGATCCGCCTCTGGCTCCCGCCGTCGTGGAGACTGGGAGCTGACGATGTTCGTGGCCATGAGCCGGTTCGCCGTGGCCAATGGGATGTCCGACGAGGTCCGCCAAGCCTTCCGCGACCGTCCGCACCTGGTAGACGGCGCGCCCGGCTTTCTCCGCATGGAGGTGCTGACGCCGCGGGACGATCCGGACGAGTTCTGGCTCCTCACCTGGTGGAGCGACGAGGAGAGCTTCCAGGCCTGGCACGGCAGCCATCTCAAGGAATCCCACCGCGGCATCCCGAAGGGCCTCAAGCTGTTGCCGGACAGGACCCGGGTCCGCTACTTCGAGCAGATCGCCTCATGATGGACCTGAAACTGGAACTGGGGCATCTGGCGGAGGCGGTCACGGCCCTCCATTACGAGCGCCGGCCCGAGCTCGCCGAGCGCTACGGCCCGGCCGGACGGGCCAGGTGCCTCCAGGATGCCGGCTACCACCTGGCCTATCTCTCCGAAGCCGTGGCCTCTTCCTCACCGGACCTCTTCGCCGACTACGTGGCCTGGGCCAGGATCATGCTGGAGGGGCGCGGCATCCCCTGCGAGGACCTCGCCGGAAACCTGGAGGTGCTGCGGGAGGTCCTCCAACGCGAGCTGCCGGAGGAGCTTGCGCGGCTGGCCTCGGGCTACGTCGGCGCCGGGCTGGAGCGCCTGCCTCAGCTTCCGGCCAGGCTGCCGCCGGGGCTCACCGGGGACGGTCTCCTGGATCAGCTCGCCCGCGACTATCTCCAGGCGCTGATGCGGGGGGAGCGGCACGTGGCGAGCCGGATGATCCTGGACGCGGTGGCAGGCGGCGTGAGCGTGAAAGAGGTCTACCTCCGCGTCTTCCAGCCCTGCCAGCACGAGATCGGGCGGCTCTGGCAGATGAACCGGCTCAGCGTGGCCGAGGAGCACTACTGCACCGCGGCCACCCAGCTCGTCATGTCCCAGCTCTATCCCTTCCTCTTTGGCCACTCGAAGAGCGGCCGGACCCTGGTGGCTGCGTGCGTGTCCGGCGACCTGCACGAGATCGGCATGCGGATGGTCGCGGACTTCTTCGAGATCGAGGGCTGGAGCACCTTCTACCTCGGCGCCAGCGTTCCGGCGTCTGGCGTGATCCGCACCCTGCGCGACCGCAGGGCGGACGTGCTCGCGGTCTCGGCCACCATGCCCTTCCACGTGCGGGCCGTCGCGGAGCTGATCACCGGGGTGCGCGCTTCCGACGTGGGGGACCAGGTCAAGATCCTTGTGGGGGGCTATCCCTTCCTGGTGGACCCGGAGCTCTGGCGCAGCGTCGGGGCCGATGCCACGGCGCGGGACGCGGAGGAGTCGGTCGCGGCGGCGAACCGGCTCCTGGAGGCCAGGGGCTGATGGAAGAGCGCCGGCTGAACCCGGACCTGCGCGCGGCGCTCCAGGAAGCCACGCTCCGGCTCCGCGAGGAGGCTGACCGTTCCAGCCGGCAGTTCGACGAGCTGAGCCTCCTCAACAACGAGCTGGCCACCTCTCAGCGCGACCTGGCCAGGTCCAACGCCGAGCTGGAACGCCTCAACCGGCAGAAGAACGAGCTTCTCGGCTTCGCGGCCCACGATCTGCGCAACCCGCTGCAGGTGATCCTGATCTACAGCCAGTTCCTGATCGAGGAAGCCGCCGGCTCCCTCGATCCGAAGCACCTCGAGTTCATGCGCGCCATCCGCAGGTCGAGCGAGTTCATGCTCCGTCTCGTCGACGACCTCCTCGACGTGTCCCGCATCGAGGCCGGCACCCTGGAGCTGAACCTCGCCCCCGTCGATCTCGGCAGGCTGGTGGAGCGCAACGTGGCGCTCAACCGCGTGCTCGCCGAGCCGAAGGGGACCCGGATCGAGCTGTACCGGGCCGACGGGGATGGAAATGCCGGGGACATGGTGCTCGACCCGGCCAAGATCGAGCAGGTGCTCAACAACCTGATCGGCAACGCGGTCAAGTACTCGCCCCCGGGGAGCACGGTCGAGGTCCGCCTCGCCGCGGCGGACGGCGGCGCTTCGATCGCCGTCCGCGACCAGGGGGAGGGGATCGCGGCCGAGGAGATGGACCGCCTGTTCGAGCCTTTCAGAACGGGAAAGGCCCGCGCCACCTCCGGCGAGAGGAGCGCTGGGCTCGGCCTGGCCATCGTCAAGCGGATCGTGGAGGGGCACCGGGGCGCGATCCGGGTCGAGCCGGCGGACGGAGGCGGCTCCGTCTTCCAGGTGTGCCTGCCCAGGGCTTTCGCCGTGGTGTCGGGCAGTCTGGGCTAGTCCCCGCCCTTGAGGCCAGCCTTCTTCGCGTAGTACCGGAAGCTTCTGAAGCTCATGCCCAGCAGCTCGGCGGCCTGGGTCTGGACGCCGCTGGTGCGCTCCAGGGCCTGCTGCATGAGCTGGGCGCGGATGTCCTCGAGGTAGGCCTCCAAGTCGAGCCCCTCCTCGGGGAGGTGGATCAGGTCCGAGCTCACCCGGCGCTGGGTGAGCAGGTGGACCGGCAAATCCCGGGTGGTGATCGTCTCCGCGTGCGAGAGGGCGAGCACGCGCTCGATCAGGTTCTCCAGCTCCCGCACGTTCCCCGGCCAATCGTAACTCTCGAGGATGTGCATGGCCTCGACCGAGATCTGCCGCGCCGGCAGCTCCATCTGCCGGCAATACTTCTGGAGGAAGAAGTCGACCAGCAGCGGGACGTCCTCCCGGCGCTGGCGCAGCGGCGGCAGGTGGATCGGCAGCACGTTGATCCGGTAATAGAGGTCCTCGCGGAACTCGCCCGTGGTGAGCCGGGTCTCCAGGTCCTGGTTGGTCGCCGTGATGATGCGGACGTCGACCGTCTCCTCCTCGGTGCCGCCCACCTTGCGCACCACCCGCTCCTGGATGGCGCGCAGCAGCTTCACCTGCATGGTCGGCGTCATCTCGCCGATCTCGTCGAGGAACAGCGTGCCGCGGTCGGCCTCCTGGAAGAGGCCCTTCTTCTCCCGCACCGCGCCGGTGAAGGCGCCGCGCTCATGGCCGAAGAGCTCGCTCTCGAGGAGGCTCTCGGGCATCGCGCCGCAGTTGAGCGACAGGAACCGCCGGTTTGCCCGCGGGCTCGCGAAGTGGATGGCCCGCGCGATCAGCTCCTTGCCCGTGCCGCTCTCGCCGTGGATCAGGACCGTCGAGCTCGTGCGCGCGATCCGCTCGACGAGCGAGAAGATCGCCTGCATGCGCGGGCTCTTGCCGATGATGTTGTTGAACGTGTACTTCTGCTCCAGCTCGCGGCGCAGATAGATGTTCTCGTCCGCGAGCTGCTCGCGCTCCAGCGCCTTGAGGACGACGATCTTCAGCTCCTCGACGTCGAACGGCTTCGAGATGTAGTCGGCGGCGCCGGACTTCATCGCCTCGATCGCGGTCTTGGTCGAGGTGTAGGCCGTCATCATGATGACCGCCGGACCCTCGTTCTCCCCGGATTTCGCTTCCTTGAGGATGTCGAGACCGCTGCCGTCCGGCATCATCACGTCGCAGAGGATCAGGTCGAAGCTCCGGCCCGACAGGGCCTGGCGGGCCTCGGTTACGGAGCGCGCCGTCTCGACCGCGTAGCCCTCCTCCTCGAAGAGCAGCGACAGGAAGTCGACGATGCTCGACTCGTCGTCCACCACCAGCAACCGGGCGCGCTCGCTCATGGCGCCTCCGCTCCGGCCGCGGCGGCCTGGACGGGCCTCGCTCCGGTCTGCATGGCGGGCAGCTCGACCGTGATCGTCGTGCCGCCGCCCGGCCGGGAGTCCACGTCCAGCCTCCCGCCGTGCTCCTGGACGATCCGGTAGACGATGGCCATGCCGATGCCCGTTCCGCCGTCGAAAAAGGATTGAAAGGGATGGAACAGGTTGGCCCGTTGCTCCTCGGTCATGCCGCGCCCCGTGTCGATGACCTGCATTTGATAGTGCTCGTCCGTCAGCTTGCCCACGATCGTGAGCGTGCCGCCGCCGGGCATGGCGCGCAGGGAATTGCGCGCCAGGTTCCAGAAGATCTGGCTCACCTGGTCGGGATCCGCGATCACGGAGGCCGAGGGTGGATCGAGCTTCACCGCGATCCGGTGGAGCTCGGAGACCTCGGCGCTGTTGCGGAGCAGCTCGCAGTTCTCGGCCAGCAACCGCGCGATGTCGAAAGGCTGCAGGGAGCCTTCCCGCGGCCGCGCAAAGCGCAGGAAACCCTTGATGGTGCGGTCCAGGCGCTGGCTCTCCTTGAGCAGGATCTCGATCAGCTTGCGTTGCGACGGGGTGGCGTTCGTCGCGCTCGAAAGCATCTGCACCGAGCCCGAGATGGCGGCGAGCGGGTTGCCGATCTCGTGCGCCAGGCCGGCCGCGAGCTCGCCCACGGCGGCCATACGGTCCTTGATCCGCAGCTCGCCCTCGAGCTTCCGCCAGCGGCTGAAGTCCTGGAAGATGACGATGAAGCCGCGGTGGCGGCCGTCGGCATCGTTGAGCTGCGAGATCGAGAAGCCGATGTTCTGCGTATTGCCGCCGCGCTCCAGCTCGGTCTCGGCGCGCAGGGTGCGCTTGCTCTCGCTGGCCGCGGTCAGCTCGCTCCAGCGCTCGGGAGAGAACAGGCCCGAGTCGCGGATCGGCCGCCCCAGCAGCTCCTCCAGGGGCCGCTCCAGGATGCTCAGCCCGGCCTGGTTGATGCTGGTGATCACCCCTTCCAGGTCGGTGGTGATCAGGCCGCTGCTGATCGACTCGATGACGTCGCGGTGGACGACCTCGAGGTCGGCGAGGTGCTCCCTCTTCTCCTCCAGCTCGCGCTCCGCCCGGGCGACGTTGTGTGCCAGGTAGGAGGTAAGCAGCGCCACGCCATAGAAGCCGAAGCAGTGCACCGCCAGGCCATAGGCGAGCCGGAAGACCGGCACCGTCTCCGGAGCGCCCGGAGGCAGCGGGATCTTGTGGAAGTAGAGGCTGAGCACCAGCGCGGCGTAAAGGACGTTCGCCGCCGAGGCCACCGTGATGCCGGCGCGGCGGCGCAGCAGCGTCGAGGCCACGGCGATGACGATCAGGTACAGCATCGAGAACGGGCTTTCGATGCCGCCCAGGTAATAGACCAGGGCCGTGATGAGCAGCAGGTCGCCGAAGAACTGGATGTAGGCCTGTACCGTCGGACGTCGGCGGAGGATGCGCAGCAGGGCGATGTAAACCAGCGTGGCGGCGAAGGTCAGTCCGCCGAGCCGGAAGACCATGTTCGGCCGCACCATCTCGGGTTCGGGGGCCGGCGCCGGCGGGCCCATCAGGATCGGCGATACCGGCGGCGTGGCCTCCAGGACCGGCGATTCCATCGGTTCTGGCGATTGCTCCGGCGTTGGGGCCGGGGCGGTAACGATGGGCGGAAGGCTCCCCTCCACCTGGGGGGCCGGAGCCGTGGGCCCGATCTGCAGCAGGCCGTAGGGGATCAGCACGCTGCCGATCGCCACGACCCTGACGGCGATGTACCACCGGAGCTGGTTGTTGAGGTTTGACATGCGGAACCGGGAGGCGGCGGGAAGAGCCCGCCGCCTCCCCTCTAAACTACCCGATCTGACTGAGGATCGAGTAGAGCGGCAGGTACATGGCGGCCACGATCGTGCCGATGACCGCGCCCAGGACCGTGATCATGAGCGGCTCGATCAGCTTCATCAGGCCCCCCACGGCCGTGTCGACCTCGTCCTCATAGAAATCCGCGATTTTGGAGAGCATCTGGTCGAGAGCGCCGGTCTGCTCGCCGACGTTGATCATCTGCACCACCATCGCCGGGAACACCTTGGTATCCGCCAGCGGCTCGCTGATCGTCTTACCCTCCTCGACGCTCTTGCGCACCGCCATGACCGCGTCCTCGATGATCGCGTTGCCCGCCGTCTTGGCCGTGATCTCCAGGCCGTCGAGGATGGGTACGCCCGAGGAGGTCAGGGTCGCGAGGGTGCGGCAGAAGCGGGCCACCGCGATCTTGCGCAGCAGCATGCCGACGATCGGGACCTTCAGCAGCAGGCCGTCGATGACGCGCCGCCCTCGATACGTCTTGTGGTAGCGCTGAATGGCAATGAAGCCGGCGAACCCCAGCGCGAAGATGAAGATGAAATAGCGGCCGATGAAATTACTGGCCGCGATCACGATGCGCGTGAGGAGGGGCATCTCGCTGCCCAGGCCCGAGAAGAGCTGGGCGAACACCGGGATGACCTTCCATAGGATGATGAACACCACGCCGGCCGCGATGACGATGACCGCCACCGGGTAGATCAGGGCCGCCTGCACCTGGCTGTTCAGCTTCACTGCCTTCTCGATGTAGGTCGAGAGGCGCTGGAGGATGACGTCGAGGATACCGCCCGCCTCGCCGGCCGCCACCATGTTGACGAACAGGTTGTCGAACGCCTTGGGATGCTTGCGCATGGCGTCGGCGATGGAGGAGCCGGACTCCACGTCGCTGCGCACCTCGTTGATGATCGCGGCGAAGGTGCGGTTCTCCTCCTGGCCGCCCAGGATCTCCAGGCACTGCACAAGGGGGAGGCCGGCGTCGAGCATCACCGAGAACTGGCGGGTGAAGATGGAGATGCGCTTGCGGCTGACGCTGGTGGGCATGCGCGGGAGAAGCTTGAACTCCCGCCCCCGCTCGCGCAGGTTGATGACCTGGATGCGCTGCCGCCGCAGCACGGCGGCAGCGGCGTCGCGGGAGTCGGCCAGCAGGACTCCCTCCTGCGTCTGGCCGGCTGAGGTGCGGCCTTTCCATTCGAAGCTGGGCATCGCTTAGCTCCTTGCCGCCGCGCCTTCGTTCCCGATGTTGGGGTTCAGCGAAGCGGGACCGCGCGCAATGATCTCCTGCAGCTCGTCGGGCAGCGATGACCGCGACAGGGCCGTCTCCAGGGTGATCATGCGCTTGAAGTAGAGAGAGGCCAGGGACTGGTTGAACGTCTGCATCCCGTATTTGGACTGGCCGGTCTGCATCATGCCGTAGATCTGGTGCACCTTGTCCTCGCGGATCAGGTTGCGGATGGCCGAGCTGGGGATGAGGATCTCCATGGCCATCACGCGGCCCTTGCCGCCCGCCCGCGGGAGGAGGGTCTGGCAAAGGATCCCCTCCAGCACGAGTGAGAGCTGGGCGCGGATCTGACCCTGCTGGTGGGCCGGGAACACGTCGATGATGCGGTTGATCGACTGCGCGGCCGAGTTCGTGTGCAGGGTGGCGAAGGTGAGGTGGCCCGTCTCGGCGATGCGCAAGGCGGACTCGATGGTCTCGAGGTCGCGCATCTCGCCGATGAGGACCACGTCGGGGTCCTGCCGCAGGGCCGAGCGCAGCGCAGCGGCGAAGCCGTGGGTGTCGGCGTGCACCTCGCGCTGGTTGACCAGGCACTTCTTGTGCGAGTGCAGGAACTCGACCGGGTCCTCGATGGTGATCATGTGCTCGGCGCGCTCGCGGTTGACCTTGTCGAGCATGGCGGCGAGGGTGGTGGACTTGCCCGAGCCGGTGGGGCCGGTGACCAGGATGAGGCCGCGCGGCTTGTCGCACAGCTTCTCGATGATGGTCGGCAGGCCCAGCTCCTTGAACCCCTTGATCTCGAAAGGGATCTGCCGGAACACGGCGGCGATGGCGCCGCGCTGGTGGAAGATGTTCGCCCGGAAGCGCGCCAGCCCCTTGATGCCGAAAGAGAGGTCGATCTCAAGGTCCTCCTCCAGGCGGTGCTTCTGGTTGTCCGTCAGGATGGAGTAGGCGAGCTGCTTGGTCTCGGAGGGCGTCATCGACGGGTAGGTGAGCGGCCGAAGGCCGCCGTCCACCCGGATTTGCGGCGCGGAGTTCGTGGTGATGTGGAGGTCGGACCCTCCTTGGCCCACCATCTCCTTGAGAAGCTGGTTCAACGTCGGCGGCACGGCAGAACCCCCTGAAAAGCCGAAAAACTTGTCCTACTCGTTAGATCTGGGCGGGAGTGTACACCAGTAAGGGAATAGATGAAAGGGTATGGATTGATCCCATCCTCTCTCTCCTCAGCCCTCTGATATCGTTCCCCTTCGATGAGCGAGCCCGACGCCCAAAACGAAGAAGAGGCCCTCGGCAAGGCGTACGACGCCCGCCTGATGCGCCGTCTGCTCGGCTATCTCCGGCCGTACCGGGGGATGACGGCCGGAGCCGTGGCGCTGATCCTCCTGTCTTCGGTTCTCCAGCTCGTCGGCCCCCTGGCCTTCGCCGTCTCCCTCGACCTTTTCATCCGGCCCGGAGGGGACCCCGGCAAGCTGTCCGGCGTGAGCGCCTGGGTGCGGGACGCCCTGCTCGCCCGGGGGATCGAGCCGGCGAGCGTGGCCGTCCAGGGGATCAACGCCGTGGCCCTGATCTACCTGGTGTCCCTGGTGCTCACCTTCCTCGTGCTCTACGCCGAGGGGTACGTGATGCAGCTCATGGGGCAGTACATCATGAACGACATGCGCCGGGAGGTCTTCGGGCATCTGCAGCGCCTGCCGATCTCCTACTACGACCGCAACCCCATCGGCCGGCTCGTCACCCGGGTGACCACGGACGTGGACGCCCTGAACGAGCTGTTCGCGGCCGGCATCGTGGCGATCCTGGGGGACGTGCTGCTGCTCGCCGGCATCGTCGGGGTGCTCTTCTGGCTCGACTGGCGGCTGGCGGTGGTGGCGTTCTCGATCGTGCCGCTGCTGCTGATGCTGACCTCCTGGTTCAAGGCGCGGGCGCGGGAGAGCTTCCGCGAGGTGCGGGTCAAGATCGCGCGCATCAACGCCTTCCTGCAGGAGCACATCACCGGCATGCCGGTCGTCCAGCTCTTCAACCGGGAAGAGCGGGCCTACCGCGAGTTCGAGGAGATCAACGACGCGCACCGGGACGCCAACGTCCGCGGCATCTTCTACTACGCGGTCTTCTACCCCGGGGTGGAGCTGATCACGGCGCTGGGGATCGGCCTGATCCTCTGGTTCGGCGGCGGCCGGGTGATCTCGGGGATGATCTCGATCGGCGCGCTGATCGCCTTCCTCCAGTATGCCCAGCGTTTCTACCAGCCGCTGGCTGACCTGTCGGAGAAGTACAACATCCTGCAGGGCGCCATGGCCTCCTCGGAGCGCATCTTCGGGCTCCTGGACACGCCGGTGTCGATCACCTCGCCGCCGGATGCCTACACGCCCGGGCAGGTGAGGGGCGCGATCGAGTTCGACCGCGTCTGGTTCTCCTACAAGGAGGACGAGCCGGTGCTCAAGGGGATCTCGTTCCAGGTGCAGCCCGGGGAGACGCTGGCGGTGGTCGGCCACACGGGGGCGGGCAAGAGCACCCTCGCGAACCTCCTCCTCCGCTTCTACGACGTGGACAGCGGGGCCGTGCGGGTGGACGGGATCGACGTAAAGGAGTGGGACCTCCCCCGCCTGCGCCGGAGCGTGGCCATGGTGCTCCAGGACGTCTTCCTCTTCTCCGGCACCGTCGGGGCGAACATCCGTCTCGGGGAAGAGAGCATCGACGACGAGCGCCTCCGCTGGGCGGCCGGGGAAGTGCACGCCCTGCCCTTCATCGAGCGCCTGCCGGGAGGCTTCGAGTCGCCGGTGCGTGAGCGAGGGGCGGGGCTCTCGGTCGGCCAGAAGCAACTCATCGCCTTTGCAAGGGCGCTCGCCTTCGACCCGAGCATCCTGATCCTCGACGAGGCCACCTCCTCGATCGACACCGAGACCGAGCAGCTCATCCAGAAGGCGCTCGACCGTCTGCTCGTCAACCGCACCAGCATCGTGATCGCCCATCGTCTGTCCACCATCCAGAAGGCGGACCGCATCCTCGTCATGCACAAGGGAGAGATCCGCGAGATGGGCACGCACCAGGAGCTGCTGGCGCTCCGGGGTATCTACTACCGGCTGTACCTGCTGCAGTACAAGGATCAGGAGCTGGAACGGCGGGAGCGGGTGGCGGCGGGGTAGAGGGCGGCTTACTCTCATAGGCGCTAACTTAACCAGCCCTGGGAAGGGCTGTACTCTTCTAGCCTGGGGTTTCAACCCCAGGCTCTAGAAGAGTGTCGCTCCTCCCGGAGCGAGTCCTGCTGCAGACACACGAGGGGTAGGGGGACGGCCCTGGCCCCAACAGGGCCGATCCCCCATCCTCGCGTCCATCGATTGTCAATGAACAGAAGGGGCGGGCCGAAGCCCGCCCCCAGGTACCTCAACTACCTACTACTTCTGCGACTGCTTGCTACTCTGCGACTTCGACTGCGGCTTCCGCTTCCGGCGCGGGAGCCTCCGGCAACGGCAACGCCGGCTTGAGCTTGCCGGCTCGGCTGCGGAGCGGGGCGATTCCGAACTGCACGAGCTGCTCGTTGCGCGGTCCCAAGCCGACCTTCGCGGCGAAGCGGATGCGCATGACCAGGTCCCGGCCACGGATCAGAACCTCATCCAGCTCCTGCGTGGCCACCTGGCGCGACGCGGCGTGCGACTCCTGGCGGACCTTCACACCCTCCGCCTGCAGCAACTCCACCTGTAGTTGCTCGCGCTCCAGCTGCACGTCGGGCATCTTCGCCTCGTGCTCCTCGGCCGCGGCCAGAACCTTCCTCCAGTCCTGAATCACCTTGGCGTAACTTCCAATGTCGGGCATACATCTCTCCTTTCTTGACAGTTGTCTTTCGTCTGCGCTCTCTAGGCCGCGTGGCCGAGCTTGAGCGCCGTCTGCATCAGCTTTCCAGCGGTCCCGGCGCGAGGCACACCCTCCACCGTGAAGATCGCCTTCTTTGCCGTCACGTTCAGCCGGATCCGCTGACGGTCACAGGTCGCCAGCCCGCTCAGCAGCGCAGAGACCTGCTCCCTCACCGCCTTCTGCTGCAGGAGATCCTGCACCCGCTCCGGCTTCAGCGACGGGTCCGGGTCCGGAAGCCACGAATCCTGCTCCGCCGGCTCCGGCTGCACCTGCACCTGCACCTGCACGTCCACATCGTTCGTCTTGCTGCTCATACAACTCTCCTTTCTTCGAACATCCGGGCCTTCATGGCGTCGGAAGAGTGAGCCCAATCTCCAGAACATCTACAACACTCGCCGAACATCGCTGCAACCGCTTCCGAGTTCTAAAAGTGCTTGCCTTCAACTCAGTGACGGGAGATTAGATCGGTTCTATTGCGACTGTCAAGAGCTTTTTTTGTCTTTCTTTGTAGCTCATTGGTGAGATGCCGTCATTCGCGGTGTTCTAGTCGGCTTTTTCTTGCAGAAGGAACGCCGGGATGGCGATTCGCGTCGCGGAGAGGGGGAGATGCGAGAATCACGACGCCGGGCTGGGCAAGCACGAGCGGGCCGCGAACGTATATCAGGAGGTGCGGGACGGATGCGAGGAGGCCGAGCAGAGCTTCCCCGCGGCGCGGGCGGCGCT
Source organism: uncultured Holophagales bacterium (assembly GCA_963741305.1). Taxonomy (GTDB): domain Bacteria; phylum Acidobacteriota; class Thermoanaerobaculia; order Multivoradales; family UBA5704; genus DATMER01. Next base: position 5,115,913 of record CAVUHL010000003.1, read on the forward strand.
GGCGGCGCTGGATAAAGGCCCCTCACCTCCTGGAGGGGGGAAACGCGTTCCCAGTGCCTGCTTCATAGCAAGCCAATGCAGGGGCAAGCCCCTCCCCTACATCAAGAATGGTCCGGAAGAGCGAATCATCTCCGCTCCGGTCGGGGCAGGGGAGGGGGCTCTTCTACCCCATCCGGTCAAGAACCTTGTGCAGGGCCTTGGCCATCATCTTTTCCAGGACCTGCTCCAGATCCGCACTGCCGGCGTCCGACTTCTGCTGCTGCGAAGCCGCCCCCTCCGAATCCTCGAACTCGAGGTCGGCCAGATTGAGCGACCCGCCCCATGGGGCGTTGCCGGTGCGCTGGTACTCGTCCAGCGTCTCCCGCAGCCGCGCCGCGCCCGCGCTCGGCGCCCGCTTCTTCCTGGGGAAGGCGAGCTGGAAGAGCTCTTCCGGCTCCACTCCGATCACCCGCGCGATGGACACGACGTGGTCCACCTTCAGGTCGATCATCCCGGAGAAGAGCCGGCTCAGGTAGCTGCCGCTCAGGCCCAGCTTCCGCTCCACATCCCGGTTGGTGAAGCCCAGAACCTTCATTGCAGTCTTGAGCATCGTCCGCAGACGACGGACTTCGGCGCTCGGCTCCGTTTGAATCTCGGTCTTTTTTCTTTTGGGTGACATTGTGGCGCGAGCATACATCAAGGAACAGGTAAAGAACAAGTGATCGTCTTCTTCCGCGACTCTTGACACTCACGGCGCAACCTGTGCAATCATTGTACGGGTATTGGGGGAGGGACCGGGAAGCCGTCGAGGGGGTCGAGGGGGGTCGATACGGAGCCGGGTTGATCCTCCAAACCGGCGGGTTGGACGGTCGAACCCGCCGGTTTAGCTGTCCAACCAGCCGGTTCTTGTCCCATACCCACGGGTTTTTGTCCGAAACCCACGGGTTGGGCCTCTCAAACCACCAGTCGACGCTTCCAACCCGCGGGTTGAGCCGCCTGACCCGCCGGGTGGAACGCCCAACCCACGGGTTGAGCCGTCCTCGAAGCGGGTGGAACGGCTGGGTTATAATCCCGCCCGTTCCTCAGCCCAGAGCCGACAACCCTACGCCTTTCCAGAAAGTCCCACTCATGACTCGATCTGTCCCCGTCTGCCTTCTCGCCTTCGCCTTTCTTGCCGCCTTTGCTCCAGAGACCGCCCAGGCGGGCACGGTGTACATCCCCCTGCCGGGCCTGACCCAGGCGGGCAGCGCCTCGTACGAGGCGGAGGTCACGGTAGCGAACTCGGCCGCGCAGACGGCGAGCGTCAACCAGGTCCTCGTGGCCGCGGACACGGACGGCACCCAGCGTCCCGGTCAGCCCGCGCCGCTGCAGGTGCTCGGCAATGTGACCGCGGTCGTCAAGCCCGGGGCCGGGTTCCGCGGCCTGCTCGAGCTGTCGGGCTCGCCGAACCTGCGCTATGGTGCGCGCCTCGCGGGCAAAGGCCAGGCGGGTGCGCTGGGCGTGGCCCTGCCGGTCGTGACTTCGGAAAACCTCGTCGCCGCGGGCGGTTCGCTGACGCTCCAGGGGCTCACCGCGAATGCGGCCCGGTCCACGCACCTGATGCTGGCGAACGTGTCCAAGAATGCGGCCCAGTGCACCTTCTCGCTGGTCAGGCTCGACGGCACGGCCCTGGGCGCGGCCAATACGGTCACGCTCCCCCCGCTTTCTTCGAGCTACCGCGCCGACGTCCTCGGAGCCGCGGAGCTTTCGGATGCCCGGGCCACGGTGAGCTGCACCCGGGAGTTCTTCGCCTACGCCCTGTTGACCGACAGCGCCACGGGCGAGGTTGCGGTGGTGGAGCCCTCGGGGAACGGCGAGTCGTCCCTCACGGTGCCGGGCGCGGAGCCGGAGTGCCCGGTGGGAGCGGCCTGCTTCACGGCCAAGGGGGTGGTGCACAAGCCGACGCAGTCGACGCCGGTCGGCCGGCTGGCCTTCGCGGCCCCGGCCGGGGTCTTCACCCGCCTGCGGCTGACCCTCGACGTCACGGTCGGCGCCTGGTATCCCCAGGACGCGGACGGCAAGCACCTGATCTTCTGGTTCGTGATCAACAAGAACCAGGACATGCCGGGCATGCTCTACTTCCGCGGCCCCGCGGCCTACACGGCCATGGCACGGCACGGCATCGCGCTCAAGCACGCGAGCAAGATCAAGATCGTCAAGCCTTTCCAGGCGATCCCCGGCCGTACCTACCGGGTGGTGAACGACTACGACATGGGCAAGGGCAAGTACACGGTGACCATCACCGACCTGGCCAGCGGCGAGCTCAAGCAGACCCTGGAGGGCACCCCGAACACCACCAAGGTGACCCTGAAGTCCGGCGACCGCTTCCTCCTCGACATGGGCTTCCCCGAGGGCGCCGTCCCCGACGAGGTGCCGACTTTCGGGTGGACCTACAGCGATGTGGTGGTGGAGGCGTACAAGTAGGGGACGGCCTACCGCCCTACCGAGGCGTGCATCTCCTGCAGTGACCGCACGGCCAGGCCGTCGCGCTGTAGGGCCGCGATGCCTTCAGCAGCAGCCATGGCTCCCGAGAGCGTGGTAATGCAGGGAATGTCGTGCTTGAGGGCCGTGCGACGGATGAGGCCGTCGTCCTCGTGCGACTCGCGGCCCAGGGGGGTGTTCACCACGAGGTGGACCTCGCCGTTGATCAGGTGGTCCACGACATGCGGCCGTGCCTCGTCGTGGACCTTCTGCATGGTCTTCACGGCAAGGCCGTGCTCCACCAGAAAAGCCGCGGTGCCGGCCGTCGCGGCCAGCCCGAAGCCCAGCTCGGAGAGGCGCCGGGCCACCGGGAGAAGAAAGGGCTTGTCCCGGTCGTGCACGGAAAGAAAAGCCGTGCCTTCCAGCGGCAGCTGGTGGCCGGCTCCGAGCCAGGCCTTGGCAAAGGCATTTCCGAAAGCTCCGCTCGCTCCCATGACCTCGCCCGTGGATTTCATCTCCGGACCGAGCACCGGATCGACTCCCGGGAACCGCCGGAACGGGAAGACCGGCGCCTTCACGAACACCCCGGGCACCCGCGGCTCTTCCGTGAAGCCCATCGATTCCAGGCTCTCCCCCGCCATCGCCCGCACCGCCAGCTTGACCAGCGGCACGCCCACCGCCTTGGCGATGAACGGCACCGTGCGCGAGGCCCGCGGGTTCACCTCCAGCACGTAGACCTGGCCGTCCTTGAGCGCGAACTGGACGTTCATCAGGCCTATGACCCCGAGCCGCAGCGCCAGGCGGCGGGCGATGTCCCGCATCACGTCCTGGTCGGCCTGCGAGACCCGATAAGGAGGAAGAACTGCGACCGAGTCGCCGGAGTGGATGCCTGCCTCTTCGATGTGCTGGAGCACGCCCGCCACGACCGCAACGGTGCCGTCGCAGAGGAGGTCCAGGTCGACCTCGAAGGCGTCTTCGAGGAAACGGTCGAGTAGGATCGGGTGGCCGGGCGAGACGTCCGCGGCCTCTTTCATGTAGTGCCCGAGGGTGGACTCGTCGTAACAGACGGCCATGGCCCGGCCGCCGAGCACGTAGCTCGGCCGCACCACGACCGGGAAGCCGATCCGCCGCGCCACGACCACCGCCTCTTCCAGCGAGAAGGCCGTGCCGTTCTCCGGCTGGCGGATCCCTTCCTCGGCCAGGAGGGCGCCGAAGAGCTTGCGGTCTTCCGCGAGGTCGATGGCGTGCGGCGGCGTCCCCCAGATCGGCACTCCGGCGGCGGCGAGGCCCCGGGCAAGCTTGAGCGGCGTCTGGCCGCCGAGCTGGACGATCACCCCCTGCGGCTGCTCGCGCTCGATCACCGCGAGCACGTGCTCCAGGGTGAGGGGCTCGAAGTAGAGGCGGTCGGAGGTGTCGTAGTCGGTCGAGACCGTCTCGGGGTTGCAGTTGACCATGATGGTCTCGAAGCCAATCTCCCTCAGAGCGAAGGCGGCGTGGACACAGCAGTAGTCGAACTCGATCCCCTGTCCGATCCGGTTCGGGCCGGAGCCCAGGATGACCACCTTGGGGCGGTCGTCGGGCTCGGCTTCGTCTTCTTCGCCGAAGGTCGAGTAGAGGTAGGGGGTCGTGGCCGGGAACTCGGCGGCGCAGGTGTCCACCCTCTTGTAGACGCGGCGGATCCCAGCTTGGGCGCGCGCCGCGGCGAGGTCTTTTTCCGCGCAGCTCACGAGGGAGGCGACCCGCGCGTCAGTCAATCCGGTCAGCTTGGCCTTACGCAGCAGCGGCCGGGGGAGCGAGCGCAGGTCCCAGCAGGCGAGCTCCGCTTCCAGCTCGACGATCTCCTGGATCTCGCGCAGGAACCAGGGGTCGATGTGGGAGACCTCCGTAACCTCTTCGACGGTCCAGCCCTGGCGCAGGGCGGCGAAGACGGCGAAGAGGCGCTCCCAGTTCGGCGTGACGAGCCGGCCGCGCAGGCGTACGGGGTCGGACATCCGCCGCTCGCGGTCGGCCGTGCTGCCGTCGAGCTCCAGGGCCGAGAGCGCTTTCATCAGCGCCTCGCCGAAGGTGCCGCCCATGGCCATGACCTCCCCCACCGATTTCATGGAGGTGCCGAGGGTGGTCGGCGACTCGGGGAACTTCTCGAAGGCCCAGCGCGGGATCTTGACGACCGTGTAGTCCAGGGTGGGCTCGAACGCCGCGTAGGTCTTGCCGGTGATGTCGTTGGCGACCTCGTCGAGCGTGTAGCCCACGGCGAGCAGGGCCGCGATCTTGGCGATGGGAAAGCCGGTGGCCTTGGAGGCCAGGGCCGAGCTGCGCGAGACGCGCGGGTTCATCTCGATGACCACGCGCTCGCCAGTCGCGGGATTGACCGCGAACTGGATGTTGGAGCCGCCGGTCGCGACGCCGACCCGCCGGATGACCTTGAAGGCGTCGTCGCGCATGTCCTGGTACTCGCGGTCGGAGAGGGTCTGCTGGGGCGCGACGGTGATCGAGTCGCCGGTGTGGACTCCCATGGCGTCCACGTTTTCGACCGAGCAGACGACGATGGCGTTGTCCGCGAGGTCGCGCATGACCTCCAGCTCGAACTCCTTCCAGCCGAGGACGGACTGCTCGACCAGGATGCGGCTTACCGGGCTCGCCTGGAGCGCGGCCTCGACGATCTCTTCCAGCTCTTCGCGGTTGTAGGCCACGCCGCCGCCTTCGCCGCCGAGGGTGAAGCTCGGACGGATGATGACCGGGTAGCCGATCCCCTCAAGGCCTTCTTTGCCGGTGACGATCTCGCGGGTCTCTTCCAGGGTGGCGGCGTAGCCGCTCTTGGGGACCTTGAGCCCGATCTCTTCCATGGCCTGCTTGAAGAGGAGCCGGTCCTCGCCCAGGCGCAGGGCACCGACATTGGCGCCGAGGACTTCGACGCCCAGGCGCTTCAGGGTGCCGCGCTCGTCCAGGGCGAGGGTGAGGTTGATGCCGGTCTGGCCGCCGACCGTGGGCAGCAGGGCGTCCGGCCGCTCGCGCTCGATGATCTTTTCGACCACCTCGGGGACCAGGGGCTCGATATAGGTGGCGTCGGAGAACTCGGGGTCGGTCATGATCGTCGCCGGATTGGAGTTGACGAGGATCACGCGGTAGCCCTCGCTCCGCAGGACGCGGCAGGCCTGCGTGCCCGAGTAGTCGAACTCGCAAGCCTGACCTATGACGATCGGGCCGGAGCCCAGGACGAGAATGGAGCGGATGTCTGTGCGCCGGGGCATGGTGGCTGCGGAATATACCCCAGGCAGGGGTTGGCAATTCATTGCACAGGTGCTATAACCCCGTTGAAGTCCGCAGTCGCCGTACCTTTTACCCGCCAGGAAGTGGCTCGTCAGGGGAGTGCAGCATGCTCAAGCCTCTTCTCGTTGTTGCCGGTGTAGCTTTTTCTGCCGTTCCCGGGTCCGCCGCCGTCCTTCGATTCGACACCGCCGACGTGGTCCTGAAGTCCAGCCAGGCCTTTGACTCGCGTTCGGGGACGAATCCCTTCACTTCGGTGACGCTCACCGCCCAGGTGACCTCGCCCTCGGGCAAGGCCTATACGGCGCACGGCTTCTTCGATGGGGACGGCGCGGGTGGACCGTCAGGCGATACCTTCCGCATTCGCCTCTTCGCCGACGAGCACGGCACCTGGACGTGGAGCACCACGAGCAACCGGGCGGAGCTGCACGGCAAGTCCGGCAGCTTCCTCTGCTCGGGCACGCTCCCGGGAGCCTTCGGAGACGGGCCGATCGTCGTCGATCCCGCCCGGCCGCGGGCCTTCAAGTACCGCAACGGGCGGCCGGTCTTCCTGGTGGGCAAGTTCCTCGACTCCGAGGCCCCCCCGCCCATCCAGTTCTCCCAGACCCTGTTCTCCGAGGAGATAGCCGACGAGGACCGCGAGGCGATGTTCGCCCGCCAGAAGGCCATGGGCCTGAACAAGATGAACGTCTACGTGGCGAACAAAGGGGACTACAAGCACGTCTCCACCACCCCCTGGATCGGCACGGCAAACATCAATGACAGGACGCGCTTCGACCTGAGCCGCTGGCACATGTACGAGAGCTGGCTGCGCCGGCTGCGCGACAATGGCATGGCCGCGCAGCTCTGGTTCTTCGCCGACGACTCCGGCTTCGGAGACCTGCCCGAGGCCGACCGCAAGCGGCTGATCGAGTACGGCATGGCCCGCCTGTCCGGCTATGTGAACACCGTGTTCGTCCTCGCCCTGGAGTGGCAGGAGGGTTGGACCCCAACCGAGGTCGCCACGCACGCCGATTACCTCCACGGCCAGAACCCCTGGGACCGGCTGGTCAGCGTGCACGGCACCCCCGGGGAGTTCCAGTTCCCCGGCGCGTCCTGGGCCGACTACATGGACATCCAGGCCGGCAACTGGACGGATCATCAGCAGGTCCACGACATTGGCCTGCTGCACCGTACGCTCGTGGCGAAGCCGTTGATCCAGGAGGAGCACGGGTTGGGCGAGGAGGATACGGCCGAGCGGCAGAAGGTCTGGGCGGCCTTCACCGCGGGCGCCGCCTCGACCGGCACGGGCGCCTTCCTGAAGCCGCTGTCCCAGTTCATCTCCACCGTGCGGTTCGAGAGGCTGGAGCCCTCGCTGCTCCGGGTGCTCTCGGGTGGCGCCTATGCGGCCGAGGACGCGGGGCGCTTCCATGTCCTCTACCTCTACGACGGCGATCCCGTCCTGCTCGACCTCCTGGGGATCGGGGGTCCGTTGAAGTCGGAGTGGTTCGATCCGCGGAACGGGACTTTCTCACCGGGGCCGACCGTCGCGGGCAATGGCCTGCGGACGGTGACTCCGCCGGACGGCCAGGACTGGGTGATGGCGCTGTCCGCCCCGCCGGCTCCCCCTGTGGCTTCCTCTTTCTACACGGTGGCGCCGTGCCGGGTGCTCGATACCCGGGACGCAGGGGACCCGTGGGCCTCGGCCGAGCGGCGCCGTTTGGCGCTTGGCGGCCATTGCGGCGTGCCGGCCACGGCCCGGGCAGTGGCGGCGAACGTGACCGTGGTCTCCGCCACCGGTTCGGGTAACTTCACCTTCTGGCCCGTGGGCGGGCCGCAGCCGGTGGCCTCGGCTGTCAGCTACTCCGCGGAGCAGACCCGGGCGTCCGCCGCGATCCTGCCGCTGGCCGACGACGCCACGCTCCTCGCCCAACCTTCGGGGGGCACGGTTCACCTGCTCCTGGACGTCACCGGTTATTTCGAGTAAGTGGCACGCCGTTGGCATGTCCTGGACGCAACCCTGTAAGGGTATGGGAGCCTTCTATATGGATAAAGCCAATGTCGAGCGGATTTACCTCCTCCTCAAGCAGCACGAGCAGATGATGGAGGAGAAGAGGCTCAATCCTGAGGAGTTCCTCCGTCAGAACGAGCAGTTCCAGGAAGCCTTCGGCCGCGTGGCGCGGTCGGCGATCGTCCCGATCCTCGAGGAGGTCAAGGACATCCTCGTGGGCAAGGTCGAGTCGGCGTCGATCTTCCACAAGCGGACCGCTGCCGGGCTGCGCGTGAAGCTGGACCGCTGGGAGGATTTCGAGCGCTCGGTGCTGTTCTTCGGCGACGCCTCCACACAGACCGTGCGGGTGACGCACGAGGGAGTGGGCTTCGGGCTGCTCAGCAAGAAGATGGGCCTTCAGCACGTGACAGCCGAGCTGATCGAGGAGGAAGCCATGAAGTTCCTGCGGCGCCTCTTCGGGCAGGAACAGCTCCGCCGGCCCATGCACACGCCGGATTCCTCCTCCGACCGCCGCAGGTCTTTGGGCTCGCCCTCCGTGGTGCGAGGCGATTACCAGCTAGTCCGCCTGTAAGGGGATCTCGCTTGTAGGGGCGCGATTCATCGCGCCCGCCTAGCGCTTCGCCTCGTACCAGCTCGGCCCCCAGCCAACGTCCACAACCAGTGGGACTTGGAGCTGCGCCACGCCTTCCATCTCCTGCTTGACCATGGCGGCCACGGCCTCGGCCCGGCCCTCGGGGACTTCCAGGACCAGCTCGTCATGAACGGTCAGCAGCAGGCGTGAGTCCGGATGCTCCTGCCGCAGCCGGCGGTCGATCGCGATCATGGCAATCTTCAGGAGATCGGCCGCGGTCCCCTGGATGCGGGCGTTGATCGCCATGCGGCGGGCGTTCTCGCGCAGGTTCCGGTTCTTGCTCTGGATGTCCGGCAGCCAGCGCACGCGGCCGTAGAGGGTCTCGACCTTGCCCTCCTTCTCGGCGCTCTTCTGGGTCTCCTCCACGTAGGTCCGGACACCGGCGTAACGGTCCAGGTAGGCCTTGATGAAGACCTCGGCCTCCCGCGACGGGATGCTCAGCGCCTGGCCGAGGCCGAAGGCGCTCATGCCGTAGAGGATGCCGAAGTTGATCGTCTTGGCGGCCCGGCGCTGCTCCGAGGTCACCAGCTCCGGGGAGACGCCGAAGACCACGGCCGCGGTCGAGCGGTGGATGTCCTCCCCCGCGGCAAAGGCGCGGATCAGCTCCTGCTCCTGGGCGATGTGGGCCAGGATGCGCAGCTCGATCTGGCTGTAGTCCGCGACCAGGAGCGCCATTCCGGGAGCGGCGACAAAGGCCCGCCGGATGCGCTGCCCCAGCTCCGTGCGGATCGGGATGTTCTGCAGGTTCGGATTGGTGGAGGACAGCCGGCCCGTGGCCGCCACCGCCTGGTTGAACCGGGTGTGGATGCGGCCGTCCAGAGCGACCAGGAGCGGCAGCGCGTCCACGTAGGTGGACTTGAGCTTGCTCAGCTCCCGGTAGCGGAGCACCGACTGGGCGATGGGATAGCCCCGGTTCGCCAGATCCTCCAGGGTCTCGGCACCCGTCGAGTAGCTCTTGGTCTTCTGGGTGCGCTTGAGCACCGGCAGGCCCATCTTCTCGAACAGGATGACGCCCAGCTGCTGGGGAGAGCCCAGGTTGAACTGCTCGCCTGCCTGCCGGTAGATCTCCTCTTCCAATTGGGCGAGCTCGGTGCCCAGTTCCTCGGACATCGCCCCCAGGTAGCTCGGGTCCAGAAGGATGCCGGCCTCCTCCATCCCCAGGAGCACGGGGAGCAGAGGAGCCTCGATCTCCGAGTAGACCCGGGCCAACGGGCTGGTCCCCAGCTCATTCCGCATGGCCGCGGTCATGCGGCGGGCGAAGGTCACACGCTCGCAGGCATAAGCCGCCAGGCGCGAGTCGCCCTGCGGCGGATCCTGCCCCTTGTCCCAGCCCGCCTCTTTCGCCGTCAACGGCTTGCAGCTCAGGCGCTCCAGGGCCAGCTCGTCCAGGGTGTGGCCGTGGACCGACGGCTTGAGCAGGTAGGAGACGAGCATGGCGTCGAAGAGCTGCGCGCGGCTGTTCGGCCCGCTTGGGGAGAGCCGCAGGACTTCCTTGAGGTTGTGTCCGGAGAGGCGGACGTCCGGGCTCTCGATCCACCGGGTCAGAGTGGCGACGGCCGCTTCGCGCATCCCGTCGCGGCGGAGGTCGGCGACGAGCACAGATCCCTCTTCCTCTCCTTCCTCAAAACCCTGCCCGACGGCAAGCCCGATCGCCCGCTCCTCACCCAGGACGGCGACGAAGACCTCCTTGCCTCCCTCTCCCATCTTGGCGGTGAGCTCCTGCCACGACCCGGACGCGGGTGCCTCCTCCACCGGCGGCAGGTCCCCGGGGAGCGAAGCCGTGGACTTCAGCTCCTCGACCAGGGAGAAGAATTCCAGCTCGGTGAAGAGCTGGCGCAGGGCGTCGGGGTCAGGCGGCTCGAGGCGGAGGGCCTTGGGATCGAACTCGATCTCCAGGTTGGTGTGGATCGTCGACAGCTCCTTGGAGAGCAGGGCCTGCTCCCGGTGCTGCTGGAGCCCCTCGCGGTACGCCTTGCGGGAGATGTCCGCGGCGCGCTCGAGGAGCGTTTCCAGGGAGCCGTGCTCCTGGATGAGCGACTTGGCCCCCTTCTCGCCGATGCCGGGCACGCCGGGGATGTTGTCGATCGAATCCCCCATGAGGGCCAGGACGTCGGCGACCTTGTTGGGGGGGACGCCGAAATCCTCCTCCACGTCCTTGGGGCCGTACAGCTTGGTGCGGCCCGTGTGGAAAAGGGATACGCGCGGCTCCACGAGCTGCATGAGGTCCTTGTCGGCCGAGACCAGCACCACGTCGTAGCCGGCCTCGGCGGCGCGGCAGGAGAGGGTACCGAGGACGTCGTCCGCCTCGTAGCCTTTCAGCTCCAGGATGGGGATGCGGTAGGCCTCCATGACGCGGCGGATCCAGGGCATCTGGCTCTGGAGGTCCTCGGGCATGGGGGTGCGGTTGGCCTTGTACTCCTCGTACTTCTCGCTGCGGAAGGTCTTGCCGATGTCGAGGGCCACGCCGAGGAGGTCCGGCTTGTCCTCGCGCAAGAGCTTGCGCAGCATGGTTACGAAGCCGTAAACGGCGTTGGTCGGCTCCCCCCGCGAGTTGGAAAGGTTGCGGATGGCATAGAAGGCGCGGAAGATGTTCGAGTAGCCGTCGATCAGGAAGAGGCGCGGGCGTTCAGTCTCCATGGCGGCGACATTCTATGCCTTGCTTCGCTGGCACGGGACTGGCACGAAACTCGGGGACGAGAAAGGAGAGGGCGACATGGAAGGAATGAGCCTGCTTGCGTGGATTGTGCTGGGACTGCTGGCCGGAGGCATCGCCAAGATGCTGATGCCGGGGAGGGACCCTGGGGGCTGCATCATCACCATCATCATCGGCGTCGTGGGAGCCCTGATCGGTGGATGGCTGTCGACGCTCCTGGGGTTCGGCGGGCTGGGCGGGGACCTGGACTGGCGCAACCTGGTCATCGCGGTCCTGGGGTCTTTCGTCCTGCTGGCCATCTGGCGGATGATGCGGGGCGGCCGGCGGAGGTAGCAGGAGCGCTCCTGCTCATGAGGTGCTAAGATGCACGCGTTATAGGAGGCTCGCCATGAAACAAGGGTTCCGAGTTTCGGCGTCGTTGATCCCCGCCCTCCTCCTGGGTGTCGCCCTGCTGGTGGGTTGCGCCCAGAAGCCCAAGACGCTCCAGGTCACGTACTACTACAAGCCGGGCTGTACGGATTGCAGCGATGCGCAGACGGGTGTGGCGGGGCTGGAAAAGGAGTTCCCGGGGAAGGTCACGGTCGAGAGCCTGGACGCCAATTCGCCGCAAGCGGCGGAGATGACGAAGAGGCTGGGGTTCAAAGAGCACGGATTGGTAATCCGGTCTGCTCGGGGGGCGGTGCTGTACAAGGCGACGGATCACAAGCTGGAGATTGACGAAGTGCGCGAGCAGCTGAAGACTCAGCTCGCGTACCAGGAAGCCAGCTAGCCGCCGATAGCCTTGGCGCCCTCCTTCACGGAGGGCTCAGCTGCTTTTGTGCGCCTGCCCGAGCAGATGTCCGGCTTCGGGCAGGATCAGTTTTTCCATTGCCAAAGAAACCGCCTTGGGCGAACCCGGCAGAAGGAATATTGCCTGGGAGCCCACGAGGCCCGCGGCGGCGCGGCTGAGCATCGCCGCGGAGCCCACCTGCTTGTAGGAGAGCATCCGGAACAGCTCGCCAAAGCCTTCGATCGGCCTCTGCAGGAGCGGACCGACGGCTTCCAGCGTGACATCCCGCGGCGAGAAGCCGGTCCCCCCGGTCAGGACGATCACGTCCACCCCCTCCCGGGCCATCGCCTGCTCCACCGCCCCGCGGATCGCGGCCACCTCGTCAGGGACCAGGACGGGCTCCCCCACCCGGTGCCCGGCCTCGCGGGCCATCTCCGAGATGGTGCGCCCGCTCACGTCATTGCCAGGGGTGCGGGTGTCGCTGACCGTGATCACGGCGAACCCGAGGACGTGGGGCGAGGCTTGGCGGTGCTGCTCGACAGTGTTCATGATCGAAGGCTAGCAGAGAACCCTTCTCCCCCGGCACGGGGGAGAGGGGCAGGGGAGAGGGGGAACGGGATCAATTACCAACTGTCCGATAGTGGGACGCAGCCGTTCCGCCACCGGACAGATCGCAGGCTGCCTCCCCGCCCTCGCGAAGCTCAAGTGGCTGTATCCATGGAGCTTCCATCTCCCTGCAACCTCTGGCACGTCCGGTGCGTAGTAGGGGTCTCATGGACAAGCCAAGGGAAGGTTTCGCTAAGAAGCAACGTGTGCGCCGAACGATCATGCTGGTGGGCGCCGTGGCGGCCATCATTGTTGTCACCTTGGGCATCCGTCAGATCGAGCCGGCGGCGCCTCCCGTGCGCCGCGAGACGCTCTGGATCGATAGTGTGAAGCGCGGTGCCATGGTGCTCGAAGTGCGCGGCCCAGGATCGCTCGTGCCGGTAGACATCCGGGTGATCGCCGCGCCGGTCGAGGGACGGGTCGAGAGGATCCCCGCCCTGCCTGGCGCGACCGTGCAGGCGGACACCGTGCTGCTGGAGCTGAGCGATCCCGAGGTAGAGCAGGCGGCGGTCGAGTCCGAGTCGCAGCTCCGGGCGGCCGAGGCCGATTTCGAAGACCTGCGGGCCCAGCTCGAGAGCCAGCTCCTGAGCCAGCAGGCCCTGGCCAGCGCGGCCAGCTCGGCTGCCGAAGAGGCCAAGCTCCAGTCGGAGGCCGACGAGGTGCTCGCCAAGGACGGCATCATCCCCGACATCAACCTCAAGCGGTCCCGCCTGCGCGCCACGCAGACGGGCAAGCAGAGCAAGATCGAAGGCCAGCGCTACAGCCAGAGCCAGAAGTCGAACCAGGCGCAGCTCGCGGCCCAGCGCGCCCGGGTCGACCAGATGCGGGCGCTCTACGCGCTGCGCCGGCGCCAGCTCGACTCGCTCAAGGTGCGGGCCGGCATCTCCGGCGTGCTGCAGGAGCTGCCGATGCAGGTGGGCCAGCGGGTCACCCCCGGCACCACCCTCGCCCGCGTGGCCCGCCCGGAGAACCTGAAAGCCGAGCTGCGCATCCCGGAGGGTCAGGCCCGCGACGTGGCCATGGGCATGCCGGCCACGATCGACACCCGCAACGGCATCGTGCGCGGCCGCGTGCTGCGCGTTGCCCCGTCGGCCCAGGAGGGGAGCGTCATCGTGGACGTGGTCTTCGACGGACCGCTCCCCCGAGGCGCCCGTCCCAACGTGAACGTGGACGGCACCATCCAGCTCGACCGCCTGGACGACGTCCTCTTCATCGGGCGCCCCGCCGTGGGCCAGAGCGGCGACACCGTCCAGCTCTTCAAGCTGGTCAAGGGCACCGACGAGGCGGTACGCGTGCCTGTGAAGCTGGGACGCAGCTCCGTAACGACCATGGAAATTGTTAGCGGTCTCGAAGTCGGCGACGAGGTGATCCTGTCGGATACCTCGGGGCAGGACAGCTACGACCGCATTCGACTTGAATGAAATGAGGAGAAACCAATGAGCGCAGCCACTGACTCTCTCATCCATCTGGACGGGGTCACCAAAGTCTTCCTGACTGACGAGGTCGAGACGCACGCCCTCTCCGGCATCCACCTGGAGGTCCGGAACGGTGAGTACGTCTCGATTGCCGGCCCGTCAGGTTGCGGCAAGACCACCCTGCTGTCGATCCTCGGGCTGCTCGACACGCCCTCGGACGGCAAGTACATCCTGAACCACAAGGAGGTCTCCGACCTCTCGTTCTCCGAGCGGGCCCGCATCCGCAACCAGGAGATCGGCTTCATCTTCCAGGCGTTCAACCTGATCGGCGACCTGACGGTCTACGAGAACGTGGAGCTGCCGCTGACCTACCGCGGCATGGCTTCCAAGGAGCGCAAGGAGCGCGTGCAGGAGGCCCTGGAGCGGGTCGGCATGTCGCACCGCATGAAGCACTACCCGTCGCAGCTCTCCGGCGGTCAGCAGCAGCGCGTGGCCGTCGCCCGCGCCGTGGTCGGCAAGCCGTCGATCCTGCTCGCCGACGAGCCCACCGGCAACCTCGACTCGCGCAACTCCGAATCGGTCATGGAGCTGCTGGAGGAGCTGCACAAGGACGGCGCCACGATCTGCATGGTCACCCACGACCCGCGCTTCGCGCGCTACGCCGGACGCTCCATCCACCTGTTCGACGGCCGTGTCGTCGAGGAGGAGCAGGGCGTGCAGCGGGCGATCGAGCAGCGGGAGCTCGAGCAGCGCGGCTTCGCGGTTTAACGGAGGTATAGAGTTGGGGAGATGAGCGATTCATCTCCCCGCCCTCTCATCCTCATCGCGGACGACCAGCGCGAGATCCGCGAGGCGTTGCGCCTGCTGCTCAAGGGCGAGGGCTACGACACCGAGACCGCCTCCTCCCCCGCCGAAGTCATCCGGGCCGTCACCAGCCGCGAGCTCGACGCGGTCCTGATGGACCTCAACTACACCCGGGACACCACCTCCGGCCAGGAAGGGCTCGACCTCCTCGGCCGCCTGCGCGCGCTCGACGAGACCCTCCCCGTCATCGTCATCACGGCCTGGGCCAGCGTCAGCCTCGCGGTCGAGGTCATGCGCCAGGGTGCCCGCGACTTCGTGGAAAAGCCCTGGGACAACACGCGCCTCATCTCCATCCTCCGCACCCAGGTCGAGCTCGGCCGCGCCCTGCGCCGTGGCGAGCGCCTCGAAGCCGAGAACGAGCTGCTGCGCCAGGACGGCCACTCTGCGCTGGTCGCCCAGTCGCCGGAGATGCGCCCCATCCTGGAGCTGATCGAGCGCGTCGGCCCCTCGGAGGCGAACGTCCTCATCACCGGCGAGAACGGCACCGGCAAGGGAGTCGTGGCCCGTGCCCTCCACGCCGTTTCCGCCCGGGCCTCGCGGCCCCTGGTGACGGTCAACACGGGCGGCCTGTCGGAGACGATCTTCGAGAGCGAGCTGTTCGGCCACGTGCGCGGAGCGTTCACGGATGCCAAGGCCGACCGCGTCGGCCGCTTCGAGCTGGCCGACGGCGGCACGCTCTTCCTCGACGAGATCGCCAACATCACGCTCCCCCAGCAAGCCAGGCTCCTGCGCGTGCTCGAAACCGGCGAATTCGAGCGCGTGGGCTCGTCCAAGACCCGGCGGGCCGACGTGCGCATCCTCTCGGCCACGAATGCGAACCTGGGCGACGGGGTGGGGGCCGGGCGCTTCCGGAGGGACCTTCTCTTCCGGCTCAACACGGTGGAGATCCCGCTGCCGCCGCTGCGCTCCCGCAGGGTCGACGTCGTGCCGCTGGCCGAGCTCTTTCTGGCCGAGCACGCCCGCCGCTACCGCAAGCCCCTGCGCGGCTTCGAGGAGGGGGCGCTGTCGGCGCTCCTCGCGCATCCCTGGCCGGGCAACGTCCGGGAGCTCAGCCACGCGGTCGAGCGCGGGGTCCTCATGGCCGCCGGGGAGCGGGTGCGGGCGCGGGACCTGGGGCTCCAAGCCTCCTCTACCTCAGGCGGCCCAGGCGGAAACGTCCTGGAAGACCTCCCCCTGGAAGACGTCGAGCGCGTGCTGATCCAGAAGGCGCTCGCCCGCTACGGCGGCAACGTCAGCCAGGCCGCCCATGCCCTGGGGCTCTCCCGGAGCGCGCTCTACCGGCGCCTGGAGAAGCATGGGCTCTAGGTGGCTCCGGCCGCTCTCCTTCGAAACTCGCATCCTCTTGCTGGCGCTCGCCGTGGGCCTTCCAGGCACCGCGGCGGCCCTGCTTCTCCTCTGGCTGGGCCCGTACACTCCACGATCCCAATGGATCTTCTCCGCGGCGCTCGCGATTGCCTGGTGGTGGCTCGCCGAGAACCTCTGGCGGAACGTGGTCCGCCCTCTCCAGACGATGTCGAACCTCCTCCACGCCGTGCGCGAGGGGGATTTCTCCCAGCGCGCCCGCCTCCCTCGGCAGCTGGCGGAGGCCGACGCGCTCGACGCCTTCACCCAGGTCATGCTGGAGATCAACGCCCTCGGGGCGACGCTGCGCGAGCAGCGCCTGGGTGCCCTGGAGGCCACGGCCCTGCTCAACCGGGTCATGGAGGAGGTGGACGTGGCGGTGTTCGCGTTCGACGACGCCGCGCGGCTGCAGCTCGTCAACCGGGCTGGCCAGCTGCTGCTCGCCGAGCCCGCGGACCGCCTGCTGGGCCGGGGGGCCGCGGAGCTGGGGCTCGAAGACGTGCTTGAAGACGCGCCGGTGCGGCGCATCGTGGCCAAGACCTTCCCCGGAGGGTTCGGCCGCTGGGAGATCCGGCGCAGCACCTTCCGCGAGCAGGGCCTCCCCCACGCGCTGCTGGTCATCTCGGACCTCACCGAGACCCTGCGCGAAGAGGAGCGGCAGGCCTGGAAGCGCCTGCTCCGGGTGCTCGGGCACGAGCTGAACAACTCGCTCGCGCCGATCCGCTCCATGGCATCCACCCTGGCGGGCCTGCTCACGCGCCGGCCCCGGCCGGGCGACTGGGAAGAGGACATGCAGAACGGCCTGGAGATCGTCGGCAACCGCGCCGAGGCGCTGAGCCGTTTCATGGCTGCCTACGCCCGCCTGGCCCGGCTTCCCGACCCCAACCTGACGCCGGTCGATCTTCCCGCGCTCATCCGCCGCGTGGCGGGGCTAGAGGCCCGGCTGCCGGTCTACGTCGAGCGCGGCCCGGCCGTCACCCTGCAGGGGGACGCGGACCAGCTCGAGCAGCTCCTGATCAACCTGCTGCGCAATGCGGTCGATGCCACCCTGGAGACCCGGGGCGGCGTGGGGATCGGCTGGAAGGTGAATGGAGGCCCTGGCGGGTGGATCGAGGTGCGCATCGAGGACGAAGGGCCGGGCATCGCGAACCCGGACAACCTCTTCGTCCCCTTCTACACCACGAAGCCGAACGGCACCGGCATCGGCCTCGCGCTGTCGCGGCAGATCGCCGAGGCACACGGAGGCACGCTTACGCTGGAGAACCGGCAGCCGGGGCCGGGGTGCGAGGCGTTGCTCCGGCTGCCGATCGGGCTTACTTCAGGTACGTCAACATCTCCTTAGCCTGCGCCGCGTCCGGGTCGTTGGGCGCCAGCTCCAGGAACTTCGTGAGGTGCTCCTTGGCCTTGGCCGCGTCAGTGCCGGCGTAGGCCAGGCCGAGCATGTAGTGCGACTTGGCGTGCTTGGGGTTGACGGTGAGCGCCATCCCGAAGGCCTCGACCGCGTCGACCATGTTGTTCGCGTTGTAGAGGGCGACCCCCTGCTTGAACAGGTCGTCCGGGTTCATGGAAGCCTGGGCGGCCTTCATGGCCTCCTGCGCCGCCGTCGCGCCCGCCTTGTCGCCCGCGGCCTTCAGGGCTTCGTAGCGGATGGTCAGCGCCTCCAGGTTCTTGGGGTTCCGCGCCAGCACGGGATCCACGGCCTGGGCGGCCTCCTTGTAGCTCTTCTTCACGAGCATGACCTGGCCCATCGCGGCGTAGGCCTGGTCGAGGGTCGGATCGACCTCGATGGCGCGCTTGAAATAGCCGATGGCGCCGTCGCGGTCGCCGGCGCGGGAGGTCTCGGCGCCCAGGTTGTAGATGCGGACGGCGGTCTCGCGGCTCTTGTCGGCGGCAACCAGGGCATCCAGCGCCGGGCCGAGCTTCTCCTTGTCGTTCAGGGCCCGGGCGGCGTCGAAACGCACCCTCAGACCACGGACCGCGCCCGGCTGAAGCTCCAGGAAGCGGTCGGCCGCGGCGAGCGCCTCGGCATATTTCTTCTGCTCGTAAGAGACCTCGGCGAGAGCGCCGAACGCCGGGGCCAGGGAGGGATTGAGGGTCGTGGCCTCCTTGAACTTGGCCTCCGCGGCAGGCAGGTTGTTCGCCTGGAGCGTGGTGACCCCCTCGTTGAAGGCCGCAACGGCTGCGTTCTCCCCTTCGAGCTTCTTGACCTCCTCATCGCTCGGCCCGGTTGCCGCAACCGGGGCGATCTCGGCCAGGGTGTAGGTGAGGCGGAGGACGTCCCCGGGCTTGGGCTTGATCGTCTCCTCGTAAGGGTCGTAGCCCGCCTTCTCCATCTGGAGGACGTACTCCTGCGTGGCGTCCAGGACCAGGATGGTGAACTTGCCGAGGTTGTCCGTGAGCTTCTCCTGCTTGAAGTTGGTCCCCGGACGGGTGAGGGTGATCTTGATGCCCGGGATCGGCTTGCCTTCCGGGCTCAGGACGGTACCGATGATCCGGCCCTCGCCAACCGCATGGGCGGTGGCGGCCAAGGCCAGGATCAGGCAGAGCGCGATGCTCAGCGCGCGATAGGTTCGATTCATGAGGTGGCTCCTTTTGCGCTTCACTGGGTGGATTCTACCGCGTGCTCTCCGAGGAGCAGCCAGTCGCGGGTAAGGCCGGCCCAGCCGCGGGCATCGCCCGCGACCCGGAGGAGGCGGTTGCCCTCGCCGCAATCCTCCCTGAAAGCCTCGGCTCCTCGAACAAGAACCGTCTCCTCCTCTCCCCCCATTCCAACCGGCTCGGTGCCCCAGAAGAACCAGCCTCGAAATGGCCCGGCCCGTTCCGGCCAGGGACTGGATGCCTTTCCTGGAGCCCAACGGTCACCCGAGCTCACGGTGAAGGTCTCGCCGGTCTGCGGGAGCAGGGCCCAGGTCTGGCCGCTCCAGTCGGTCTCCAAGTCGACCGGCGGGCAGGCCGCCTGGGGCAGGGCTGTCCCGAGGAGCTTGCCGGAGGGATCCACCCTCCAAACCGCATTGCCGTTGCAAGAAGTGGGGGCTATATAGATACCGTCCCACCGGGCGACGACGTCGCGGAAGCCCCCTTCCTTGGCCTGGGCGATGCGCACCGGCCGGACCCTGCCGAGCGGAGGCTTGTGCCAGAGGCGGGGAGCCGTGGACGAGGCGAGCCAGAGGGAGCCGTCGCGAGGGCTCACGGAGAGCGTCTCCCAGACGTCCCCCTTGGCGCCGTAGACCATCTCCATCTCCTCCTCCATCTCCTGCGGCGCCTTGGCCTGCCGGGGGAGCTCCACGAGCAGCGCGGGCTCGAACAGGATCCAGATCTTGCTCTTGGTCAGGGCCATGTCCCGCGGCCGGCTCCCCTCGGGGAGTCCCAGATCGGAGAGCAGGATCTTGCGCACCGGCACCTCGCAGACCAGCCGGCCTTGAGGGATGGGAGCCAATTGGAGCAGGGCGAGCAGGGCAAGAAGGGGCGTCATAAGCGTGCATTGTAGACATCGGGCCTGAAAGGACCAAAAGGACCTCAAGGACACCAAGGACCGGGCGCCATGAATGTCGCCCCTACAAACAAGACCCCCACCTCGGTTGTAGGGGCGCGATTCATCGCGCCCGGTCCTTGATGTCCCTTGTCGTCCTTGCTGTCCTTGGTGTCCTTGCTGTCCTTGGTGTCCTTGAAGTCCTTTTCCCCTGATACCATGCGGCCGTTCAAGGAGGAGACCCCGCATGCTGGCCCAACGCATACCCGAAATCCAGTCCGCCCTGGCCGAAGCCGGCGTCGAAGGGTGGTTCTTCAACTGCTTCCAGCTCAACGATCCGATCGGGCTCGACCTCCTCGGCCTGTCGGGCGGAGGGAAGCTGGTCACCCGCCGCTGTTACTACCTGGTCCCACGCGAGGGCGAGCCGCGCAAGCTCGTCCACGGGCTGGAGCCGGCCATGCTCGACCACCTGCCCGGCTCCAAGACGCAGTACACGACCTGGCAGGATCACCGTCAGAAGTTCGGCGAATTCGTCTCCGGGTTCAGCCGCCTGGCCGCGCAGTACAGCCCCAACAACGAGCTTCCCTCGGTCTCGCGCATCGACGCCGGCACGGCCGACCTCCTGAAAGCCGCCGGGATCGAGCTCGCCACCTCCGCCGACCTCGCGCAGCGCTTCGCCGCCACTTGGTCGCAGGAACAGCTCGAAGGGCACCGCCGGGCCAACGTCCACCTCCACCGCATCGCGCTGGAAGCTTTCAACCGCGTGGGCGATGCCCTGCGCCGGGGCGACCAGATCGACGAATACGCGGTGCAGCGCTTCATCCTCGACGCCTTCGAACAGGTTGGCCTGTGGGCCGAGGCCGATCCCATCGTCGGCATCAACGCCCATAGCGCCGACCCCCACTACCAGCCGGGGCCGGACCACAGCTCGCCGATCCGGAAAGGGGACTTCCTCCTCATCGACCTCTGGGCGAAAGAGAAGGCCTCGGGGAGCGTCTACGCGGACATCACCTGGTGCGGTGTCTGCGCCGCGGCGCCCACGGACAAGCAGCAGGAAGTCTTCGGGGTCGTCGCCGGGGCACGCGACGCCGCCTGGGAGCTGGTGCGCAGCCGCTTCCCCGGCGAGCCCGTCCGCGGGTTCGAGGTGGACGACGCCGCTCGCGCAGTCATCCAAAAGGCGGGGTATGGGGAGCGGTTCATCCACCGCACCGGCCACTCGATCGGCACCTCCGACCACGGCCAGGGCGCCAACATGGACAACCTGGAGACGCACGACACGCGGCAGCTCCTGCCCATGACCGGCTTCTCCATCGAGCCGGGGATCTACCTCACGGACGATTTCGGGGTGCGGCTCGAGATCAACGTCGCCCTCACCGAGGAAGGCGCGGAGATCACCGGCGCCGAGCCCCAGCGTGAGCTCCTCCGGCTGCTGGCGTAGCATGGGACTGTGGATGTAGAACGCCCGAACCTCCGCGAGAACCAGGAGCGCAGCCCCCACAGCCGGCTGGATCAGGAGATCCGCCGGCCGGACGAGGATTTCGACGAGGACCGCGCTCTGGACCTCTGCTCGGAAATCGCGCGCAATCTCCTCGGCGACTTCGCGCCCGCCCTGGTGCTCCTCCCGGTCTACGACCGGCAGCGGGTCCAGACGCTCCTGGCCTATACCTTCACCCTGTTCGACTTCGCCCGCCAGCGCGGCGTCGACGGCGAGCGCCTCGCTCAGATCAACCGCTGGCAGTTCACCCTGGAGTCGGTCCTCGAGGGGCAGCCGATCGGACAGCCGGTCTTCGTGCGCATGGCCCGGGAGCACCGGCGCCGCGCCTGGTCCGTGGAGGCCCTCGACGAGATCGCCGCCTGCGCCCGCCGCCGAGCCACCCGTCCCCGCTCCGCCACTCCCGAGGAGGCGGACACCGAGGCCGAGCGCCTGGCCCGTGCCGTGGCGACCGCCCTCCTGGGAAAGGCTCCCCCGAGCGAGGTAAACGCCTTCGCCGGTGCGCTGATCCGGCTGCGTTCACTCCAAAGCCTCGGCTCCGAGATCCAAGGCAAGCGCAATCCGTTGGCTGTCAGCGAGATGCCGGACGACTGGAGCGATCCGAACCCGCAACGGCTGTTCGAGGCTGCGCAACGGGAGTGCCTCCGCCTCCGTCCCAGGCTCCTGCGCTCGCCCCGGGGGCTGCTCGACCTCCCCGCCGGCTATAGAAGGGCCGCGGTCTTCTGCCTGCTCGCTTCGCTTCGGCTGTTGACGCAGATCGAGGATGGGGACGCCGGACTGCTGGAGACACCGCCACAGCTCGGCGTGATGTCGCGGCTGGGGCTGCTGGCCAGGGCGCGGTGGTTCAGAGTGAGCTAGGAGCAGCCCGGATGTACATCACTAATGACTCTCTGTACATTTGAACAGCTCAACGGCTCGTTTGAATTGCCGGGTTGTATATTCGAGCCGCTCGAATGTACAGTCCAGTCATTCGACTGTACATTCCTGCCGCTCGCCTGTACATTCGAACCGCTCGGAAGTCTTTCCGGATCATCCGAATGTACATTCCAATCGCTCGGCTGTACATTCTGGCCGCTCGGGAGTAAGTTTCCATCGCCCGGATGTATACTCCTGACACAAGGCTGTACATTCAAAGAGATCAGGCAGGCTTCTTTCCCCTGGGACCGCCGGCATCTTGCCGGCCCACGCTCCCCGCCCCCAACAAGGCCGGGCCTTCGGCCCATTGTCTTCCAATGCCGGCAAGATGCCGGCGGTCCCAGGGGAAGAAGGAAGTCCCTACGCGGGCTCTACGAAGATCTTCGAGGCCGCCCGGAAGCCCAGGCTGACCTCCCCGCCGTCCTCCCGGCACAGCTCGACCGTATCGGCGGCTTCGTCGCGCCGGTCGACGGTGAGGGTGTTGCCCGGCTTCAGGTGCCGGCGCTCCAGGAGTTGGAGGAACTCGCGGCCTTGGTCGGCCACCCGCGCCACCCGCACCAGTTTTCCCATGTCGCAGGTGAGCAGGCTCGGCCTCTCGGGCAGCTCCATGACCCCATGGACGTCCGGGATCGGATCTCCGTGGGGATCAACAGCGGGGTAGCCCAGCATCTCGTCCATCCGGTCGACCAGTCGGTCCGATACGGCGTGCTCCATCTCCTCGGCCTCGGAGTGGACCTCGCTCCAGTCCATCCCCATCACTTTGACCAGGAAGAGCTCGACCAGACGGTGCCGGCGCAGGACGTGCGCCGCGAGCTGCCGGCCCGAGGGCGTCAGCCGCACTCCGCTGTAGGGCTCGTAGGACACCAGGCCGGTGTCCGCCAGGGTCTTCACCATGGCCGTCACGGTGCCCGGCGCTACTTTCAAAGCGGCCGAGACCTGCCCCATCGAGACCAGGCTGTCCGGGTCCCTCTGCTCCAGCAGGATGCACTTCAGGTAGTCCTCGACGGTGCTCGTCGGCATGGGACATAAGACTACCACTTGACATTTCAGAGGACCAGGAGCAATATTTTGGTATGCCAAAACTCCCGCTTTACCTCATCGTATCCTCCTTGCTGCTCACAGGCTGCGGCGGGAAAGGCGATTCACCGGCTGGAGCTGATGCCGGAGATAAGGGCCCGCTGAAGGTAGTCGCCACCACCGGGATCATCGGGGACGTTGCTCAGCGGATCGCCGGGCCGCATGCCAAGGTCGAGGCGCTGATGGGCCCCGGGATCGATCCCCACCTCTACAAGGCGAGCGAGAGCGACGTCCGCCGGATCTCGGAGGCCGACCTGGTGCTCTACAACGGGCTCCACCTCGAGGGGAAGATGGGCGACATCCTGACCAAGATGGCCCGTACCCGTCCCGTGGTCGCGGTCACCGAGGAGATCCCCCAGAACCTGCTGCGCGAGCCTCCCGAGTTCCTCGGACAGTACGATCCGCACGTCTGGTTCGATGTCTCCATGTGGGCGGAGACCCTGGGGCCGATCACCCGCGAGCTTTCCGCGCTCGACCCCGAGCATGCCAAAGAGTTCGAAACGAACGCCGCGGCCCTGAAGAAGGAGCTGGATGAGCTGGACGCCTGGGTCAAGGCGCAGATCCTGACCCTCCCGAAGGAGCGCCGCATCCTGGTTACGGCCCACGACGCCTTCGGCTATTTCGGCCGGCACTACGGCATGCAGGTGGTGGCCATCCAGGGGATCAGCACCCTCTCGGAGGCGGGCTTGAAGGATGTCGACCGGGTGGTGAGCCTGGTGGTGGACCAGAAGGTCCCGGCCATCTTCATCGAATCCAGCGTGCCGCGGCGGTCCATCGAGGCCGTGCAGGCCGCGGTGCGGTCGCGTGGGCATGAGGCCGCTATCGGCGGCCAGCTCTACTCCGATTCCCTGGGCGCCGCCGGCTCCCCGGCTGGAACCTATCCGGGCATGGTCCGTGCGAACGTCACGACGATCGTGAACGCCCTGAAGTGAGGTTGACGTCATGAACCCGAAGCCGAAGATCGTCGAAATCCCGGATGTGGCACCTGGCGTGCCGGCCATCGAGGTGCACGACCTCACGGTCGCCTACCGCACCCAGCCGGTGCTCTGGGACGTGGACCTCGCCCTCCCCGAGGGCAAGCTGATCGCCATCGTGGGGCCGAACGGCGCCGGCAAGAGCACGCTGCTCAAGGCGATCCTGGGCCTGGTCCCTCTCGTGACCGGATGGGTGCAGATCTTCGGCGAGCCGTACGAGCGCCGCCGCTCCTGGGTGGGCTACGTACCGCAGCGCGAAAGCGTGGATTGGGACTTCCCCACCAGCGCCCTGGATGTGGTGACCATGGGCCTCTATGGCCGGATCGGCTGGTTCCGGCGGCCGTCCAAGCACCACCGGACGACTGCCCTCGAATGCCTGGAGAAGGTCGGCATGCACGACCTCGCTCACCGGCAGATCAGCCAGCTTTCGGGCGGCCAGCAGCAGCGCGTCTTCCTCGCCCGTGCCCTGGCCCAGGATGCCCGCCTGTACCTCATGGACGAGCCGTTCGCCGGAGTCGACGCCACTACCGAGCGGGCCATCCTCACCCTTCTCAAGGATTTGCGTGCCTCGGGCCGGACGGTGATCGCCGTCCATCACGACCTTCAGACGGTCGCGGAGTACTTCGACCACGTGGTCCTGCTCAACATGCGCCTGGTGGCAGCCGGCCCGATCTCCACGACTTTCAACGCCGACACCCTGCAGCGCACCTATGGCGGCAAGCTCACCGTGCTCACCCAGGCCACGGAAGCACTGCTGGCGAAAAGGTCTCTGGACTCCGGGGGCAGGGATTAGGCCATGGAGCTGACCTTCACGGCCCGCAACGTCCTCATCGGTGCGACCCTGCTCGGCGCTCTCGGGGGCACCCTGGGGAGCTTCGCGCTGCTCCGGCGCCAGAGCCTGCTCGGCGACGCGCTCGCCCATGCCGCCCTGCCCGGGGTGTGCATCGCCTACCTGATCACCGGCACCAAGTCGCCCCTCCCCCTGTTCGTCGGCGCCCTGATCGCGGGCCTTCTCGGCTCGCTCCTGATCCTCGCGACCGTGCGCTGGAGCCGGATCAAGGAGGATTCGGCCATCGGCATCGTCCTCTCGGTCTTCTTCGGCATCGGGATCGTCCTCCTGACCTACATCCAGAAGCTGCCCGCGGGCAACCAGAGCGGCCTCGACAAGTTCCTCTTCGGCCAGGCTGCCACGCTGGTCGAGGAAGACCTCAAGGTCATGGCGGTGCTGGGAGCGATCGTGATCGCCTTCATCGTGATCTTCTACAAGGAGTTCAAGCTGCTCTCCTTCGACCGGGAGTTCGGCTCCAGCCTGGGCCTGCCCATGCGTTGGATGGAGGTGCTCCTCACCCTGCTCCTGGTGGTGGTCGTGGTGGTGGGGCTGCAGACCGTGGGAGTCGTGCTCATCGTCGCGACCCTGATCACCCCGGCGGCGGCGGCCCGCCAATGGACCGACCGGTTGGGCTCGATGCTCCTGCTCTCCGCCGGGATCGGGGCGACGGCCGGGGCCGCGGGCTCGCTGGTCAGCGCTTCGATGGCCAAGCTGCCCACCGGTCCCGTGATCGTGCTGGTCTCCAGCAGCGTGCTGATCGTGTCGCTGCTCCTCGCTCCCCGGCGCGGCATCCTCTGGGCACGGCTGCGCGAGCGCCAGGTAGCCGAGCGCATCCGGCGCGAGAACCTGCTCAAAGACCTCTACCTGCTGGGCGAGCGCAAGGCGGACTGGGAGACGGCCCTGACCTGGCCGCATCTGATGGGCCTGCGCGGGCAGACCGGCGGCGAGCTCACCCGCAGCGCGCGGCCGCTTGTCGCCGACGGGCTGGCCGAGCGGACCGATGACACCCTGCGCCTGACCGATGCCGGCCGCAAGGAGGCCGAGCAGGTCGTGCGCAAGCACCGCATCTGGGAGGTCTACCTGAGCCGGCGCCTGGAACTGCCGAGCGATCACGTCCACCGGGATGCCGAGGCCATGGAGCACGCCCTGACCGAGCTTGCGGTGACGGAGCTGGAGGAGGCCCTCGGCTTCCCCACGGTCGATCCCCATGGCAGTCCGATCCCCGCCAGGCGATTGTCCCAGAGGACCGCTTCATGAGCCCGACCCTGGTCATCCTTCTTGTGGCGAGCTCCGTGGCTGCGAGCTGCGCCCTCATCGGCACCTTCCTGGTGCTGCGCAAGATGGCTCTGCTGGGCGATGCGATCAGCCACGCCGTGCTGCCCGGCATCGTCATCGCCTTCCTGGTGACCGGCTCGCGCTCGGCCCTGCCCATGGTGCTCGGCGCCGGGGCGCTCGGCGTGCTCACGGTCATGCTCGTCGAGCTTTTCAACCGCAGCAGGAGGTTGAAGGAGGACGCCTCCATCGGCGTCGTCTTCCCAGCCCTTTTCTCGCTCGGGGTAATCCTGATCAGCCGCTACGCCGCCCAGGTGGACCTGGACCTCGACTGCGTCCTCTATGGCGAGATCGCCTATGCTCCCTGGGACACGCTCCTGATAGGCGGGGCCAACCTCGGCGCCAAGGCGCTCTGGGTGAATGGCGCGGTGCTGCTCCTGGACCTGCTCTTCGTCGCGGTCTTTTTCAAGGAGCTCAAGCTCTCGACGTTCGATGCCGGCCTTTCGGCCGCGCTTGGGTTCTCGCCGGTCCTCCTCCACTACCTGCTCATGAGCATGGTCTCGGTGACGGTGGTCGGGGCGTTCGAATCGGTCGGGGCGATCCTGGTGGTGGCCATGCTGGTGGTGCCGCCGGCCACGGCTTACCTGCTCACCGACCGGCTCGGCACCATGCTGGGGCTGGCCGTCGGGACGGGGGTCGCCTCGGCGCTGCTCGGTTATGGGATGGCGCGGGCCTTGGACGTCTCCATCGCCGGGGCCATGGCGAGCGTGGCCGGCCTGCTGTTCGTGGCGGCGCTGCTGCTCTCGCCCAGTCACGGGTTGCTGGCGCGGATGGTCCAGCTCCGCAAGATGGGGCGGCGGTTGTCGGGCCAGCTCCTGCTCCTCCACCTGCGCAAGGAAGGCGAAGTGGTGCCCACGGCGACGCTGGAGCAGCGGTTCGGATGGAGCGGGCGGCGCCTGCGGACGGTCCTTTCCGGGCTGCTCCGCACGGGCATGGTGGAACGGGAGGGCGGCGGCCTGCGCCTGACTCCGAAGGGGGCCGAGGTGCTGGAAACGTCCGGGCGCGCGCAGCTTGCGCACAAACTGTAGGAAAAGGAGAGAGAGATGCGTAGCCGGATCCTGCTGGCTCTGGGACTTCTATTTGCCAGTTTTCCCCATAACGGGGCAGTCGCTCAGGACGGCTGGTCGGGGCTCGACGAGCCTATCGGCACCGACCGCCCCGACTTCACCGAGAGCACCTCGACCATCCCCCGCGGGCACTTCCAGATCGAGGGGGGCACGACCCTGACCCGCGTCGAGGATGTGGACGTCACCAGCTTCGGCGAGCTGCTGGTGCGCATCGGCACGGGCGAGCGCTGGGAAACCCGGATCACCGCCGGCTATGCCCGGATCGAGGCCCCTTTCGACGAATCCTCCGGGCTCGAGGATCCCTCGGTGGGCATCAAGGTCCGCTTTACGGACGATCCCGGGGAGCTCGGCCCGGGCCAGCCGGCCGCGTCGCTGATCCTCTCGACCTCGGTCCCCGCGGGGGATGAGGAGCTGACCGGCGACGAGTGGGCGCCCGAGGCCAAGCTCGCCCTGGCGTGGGAGCTGACCCCGCGGTTCTCCCTGGGCTCCAACCTGATCTACCTCTACGCACCCGAAGGCGATCGCCTCCACCAGTTCGGCGCGACCCTGAGCGGCAGCATGCCGGTCACCGACCGGCTGGGCGCCTTCCTGGAGTGGTACGGTTTTACCGAGGAGATCAAGGACGCCGGGGCCACCCACTTCGTGAACACCGGCGTTACGTACCTGATCAACAACGACCTGAGCGTCGACGCCCGGGTGGGGACCGGCCTCAACGACGCGGACCCCGACTGGTTCGTGGGCGTCGGCGCGGGGGTGCGGTTCTAGTACTTTTCCCCGGGCTGCAAAGTAATCACCCTGCAGTTGGTCCCGTTGTCGTCGAGGGCCTTGATCAGCTTCTCGGGAGTGCCGCTCAGCGCCGGGAAAGTCCCCCAATGGATCGGGATCACATGGCGCACGCCGAGGAAGCGGCAGGCGCGGGCGGCCTGGCCCGGGTCCATGGTGAACAGGTCGCCGATCGGCAGGAAGGCCAGCTCGGGCCGGTACATCTCGCCGATGAGCTGCATGTCCGAAAACAGGGCCGTGTCGCCCGCGTGGTAGAAGGTATAGCCCCCTGGCAGCTTCACCACGTAGCCCGCGGCCGTGCCGCCGTAAAGGATCTGGTCGCCGTCCGAGATCCCGCAGGAGTGGTCGGCCCGGACCATGACGACCTGCATGCCGAGCACGTCCTGGCAGCCGCCCAGGTTCATGGCCGAACCGTTCGCGACCCCCTTGGTCCCCAGCCAGTTGCAGATCTCGAAGTTGGCGACGACCTTGCCCGGCTTGTGCTTCTTCGCCATCTCCACGGCGTCGCCCATGTGGTCGAAGTGGGCGTGGGTGATGAGCATTGCGTCGAGCCGGTCGAAGCTCTTGTGCTCCTTGGGGCAGGACGGGTTCTGGGTCACCCAGGGGTCGATCAGGACGACCTCGCCGCTGGGCAGGTCGCAGCGGACGGTGGCGTGTCCAAGGTAGGTAAAGGTCGGACGGGGGTGCTGGCTCATCGGTGTCTCTCCCTCCCGCGCGGCATTCTACGATAGAGTCCCGCCGATCAAGGGGAGGAAACCGTATGGGTGACAATGCCTACTTCTGGATGAAGGCGCTGCACGAGATCGTGGCGCTCTGGCTGGCCGCGGGGGTCTTCGGCAGCGTCGTGCTGCGGGCCTACTTCAAGCGGACAGGCAAAGCCGACTATGCCCTGCTGTCGCGCCTGCACACGGTCTTCTCGGTGCCGGGCGTGATCCTCGCCGGCATCATCGGCTTCGCTCTGCTGGGGATAAGGAAGTTCGGCTTCAACCTGGGCTGGGTCCAGGGGTCGCTGGCTCTCTACCTGGTGCTGCTCGTCAGCATCCTCTTCATCCAGCTTCCGGCCCTGCGCCAGGCGCGGACCGGAGGGGCGCCGAACAAGCTCGCCGCAATGCTCCCCCACATCGACGCCACCCTGATCGTGCTCCTGGTCATCCTGATGGCCGTGAAGCCCGCCTTCTAGCTCCCGGTAAAAACGAAACGAGCGGCCGTCGCCGGCCGCTCGCGGTACTTTCGGTCGGAGGGGTTAGCCTCAGACCTGGAACTGCTTGAAGAAGTGCTCGCGGAGCTTGGCGTTGAAGCCGTGCTCCGTCAGGCGGTAGTAGATGGTCTGAGCGTCGCGGCGCGGAGCCACCAGGCCGTAAGCCTTGAGCTTGGCCAGGTGCTGGGAGACGGCCGAAACCGACACCCCGAGCATCTCAGCCAGATCGCACACGCACAGCTCTTTCATGTTGTCGAGCAGGTAGAGGAGCTTGAGCCGGGTCGAGTTCCCGGCAAGGTTCATGAGCTCCGCCGCCTCCTCGATGTCCGGAGTCCCCTCGAGGTTCTGCCGGATCTGAGCCATTTCTTTCGACGACATCGTAGGCGCCTCGCCTTTCATTTTCTTGCCTCCAAGGGTCATGACGTTATGACAGCCCCATCATGGTTATTGCCGCCGCGCCGGTTTGCAGCCTCGGAGCTTGGGCAGTTTGAAACTGTTGTATGTCTAAGTGCCTTCACTAGAGCTGACCGGGACACCCTCCTCACCGCTCGCCACTATCTTGTCCCGGTTTCCCAGGAGAGCGATGGTTGAACAATCTCGATTGTACTCCTCGCCATACGCGAAATCCAGGGAAATTTTTTTTCTTTGTCCCGTTTCCCCCGCCTCACGCACTTATAGTACCCAACATGGCTTCCGGGACCTTCATTCCTATCTTCAACACGCTAATCCAGGGATGGTCCAAGACCTGCAGGAAGTGACCTACGAGGGCGAGCGGCAAGCAGGCCGCAGGCTTGTCGTACAATCGTCCAACAAAAGGAGGAAAACCATGCCTCACGTGAGGATTGAGTACTGCACGGCCTGAAACTACTACCCCCGTGCCGCCGGTCTGGCGGCGGACCTCGAGAAGAAATTGGGCATCCAGGCCGAGCTTGTGCGTAGCCGCGGTGGCGTATTTGAGGTCACTGTCGGCAACGAGCTGATCTTCTCCAAGAAAAAGCTCGGCCGCTTCCCCATGCCGGGGGAGGTCGAGGAGAAGCTGAGCGCCGGAACGGCCGAAGCCTAGGCGCGTGTTCCTTTTCCTGAGCCTTGCCTTCGGTTTTACCCTCCTCGGGCTGGCGCTGAGGACCGAGGAGCAGCGGCGGAGCGCGCCGCCGCTCCCGCCGCCCTCCCCCATTCCGCCTGGCACCGTCACCGTGCTGCTCCCGGTCCGCGACGAGCGGGCCAACATCCTCGACTGTCTGGAGACCCTCCTCGGCCAGGCCCGGGTGCGGGTGATCGACGACGGCTCCACGGACGGTACCCGCGAGCTGGTGGAGGAACGCATCGGTCCGGGGCTGGAGCTGATCGACGCCGGCCCCCTGCCCGAAGGCTGGCGCGGCAAGGTGAACGGGCTCCGGGCGGGATGGCAGGGGGTGGACACCCCCTGGGTCCTCCTCACCGACGCGGACACCCGCCATGCTCCCGGGCTGCTCGCCCGCGCCATGGCCGCGGCGCGGGAGGGCGGCGTGGATGCCGTCTCCCTCGCCGGCAGCCAGGAGTGCCGGAGCTTCGGAGAGAGGCTGATCATCCCGGCGGTCTTCGCCTTGCTCGACGGGCTCCTGGGGGATTGGACGGCGGCGGCCTCCGGTGGCGGCCCCGCCGTGGCGAATGGCCAGTTCATCCTGGTGAGGAGGGAGGCCTGGGATGCGGCAGGCGGATTCGAGACGGTGCGCAGCGAAGCCATCGACGACGTGGCGCTCGCCATCCGGCTGCGGCAGCACGGCTCGCGGACCGCCTTCTTCCGCGAGCCCGGTCTGAGGGTGCGGATGTACCGCGGCTTCGGGGAGGCCTGGCGCGGCTGGCGGCGCAGCCTCGGCGCCATCTTCGGGCTCTCGCCGGGAACCTTCGCCGCGGTCCTGGCGGTCCTGCTCGCCCCCGTCCTGGCCCTCGCGGGATTCGTGGCGGCCGGGCAGTGGCTGGAGGCCGCCCTGCTCTGGAGCGCGGGCGCCGCAGCTTCTATCATTTTTCGCTCGGGATCGATCTACGGACTGCTCTATCCGCTGGACGCCCTGCTGCTGGCCGTCCTCCTATCTCTGGGAGTAGCCGACCGGCGCCGCGGGCGGCTCGCGACCTGGAAAGGCCGGGAGATCCGGCTCTAGACCCGGTCCTCGAACCAGCAGCGCTGGCCCGCAGACTCCTCGACGGACACGGCCAGAAGATCCACCCGGGAGCCTTCGAGGCTGCCGGCGAGGTCGCGCCAGATCATCCGGGCGAGAAGCTCCATGGAAGTGTTGGCGATGGGGAGCACCAGGGTGTCGTCGGAGGGGAAGCGGTAGCTCCTCTCCCCGCACCGGACCTCGATCGCACCATCCTCGCGGCTCCAGTCCAGGCGGGTGCTCTCTCCCGGGAGGAGGGTCCGGCTGTCCAGCCCGGCGCAGATCCCGCGCAGCTTCTTCTTGAACGTCTCCAGGTCGAACAGGAGCCCCTCCTCGTCGAGCTCGCTCCCCGACAGCTCCACCCGGACGCGGTAGTTGTGGCCGTGAAGGAGCTCCGCCCGGCCGCCGGAGAAGAGCGTGAAGTGGGCTGCGGAGAACTTGAAGTCTTCCTTGGCGAGGACGATGCGGTATCGAGGTGATGGGGGGGAGGGGGACATGAGGGGGATTGTAACCTCACCCCCTGTCCCCCTCTCCCGCGCGGGAGAGGGGGAACGTAGTTGAAGCTGCCGTGCGGGAACAAGCCACCAAGACTGGCATGCGTCCCCCCTCTCCCTCGCGGGAGAGGGGGACAGGGGGTGAGGTCCTCCCCCTACTCCCCCTTCCCCTTCAACCGGGCCGCCTTGCCGATCAGGCTGACCAGCTCGGCCACATCCTTCGGCCGCCGCGACTCGCTCTGCTCGACCGAGATGAGCTGGCCGCGCCGGAAGAGCTCGTCGAGGCTGGATCCGCGGGCCCAGTAGGAGCTCCGCAGGATCTCGGCAAACTCCGCCGCCACCGAGGCCAGCCGCAGCGCCGGGGTCGCCCTCTCCCAGGACGAGGAGAGCTGCGAGAGCCGGAGCAGCTTGGAATCCTCCCGCACCTTTCCGCTCTGCTCCGAGCGCCAGCGCAAGCGGACCTCGGCCAGCGGCTTGTCTCCCCTCACTCCCGGCTTCAGCTTCACCTCATAGAGCGCGGTCACGCTGTGCCCGGCCCCGATCTCGCCGGCATCGACCGTGTCGTCGCGGAACTTCTCGTCGGCGATGTCGCGGTTCTCGTAGCCGAGCAGGCGCCAGCGGTCCACCACCTCGGGACTGAAAACCACCTGCACCTTGGCGTCCTTGGCGATGGTCTCCAGCGTGCCCTCCAGCTCCTCGACCAGGACGCGGCGCGCCTCCTCCAGGGTATCCAGGTAGGCGTAGCGGCCGTCCCCCTTGTCCGCGAGCTGCTCCATCAAGTGGTCGTTGTAGTTGCCCATGCCGAACCCCAGGGTGGTCAGCTCGATGCCCCTGCGGGCCTCCTTGCCGATCCGCTCCAGGATGCTGCCCGGGCCGCTGTTGCCGACATTGGCAACCCCGTCCGAGCAGAGGAGGATGCGGTTGTTCCCCTCGGGCCGGAAATAGCGGTTGGCCATGTCGTAGCCGAGGAGCAGCCCGGCTTCGGCATTGGTGGCGCCGTCGGTGCGGAGGGCATCGACCGCCGCCCGCACCCGTCCCAGCTCGTGGGTCGGCTCCACCACCACCCTCGCCTCGCTGCCGTAGACCACGAGCCCGACCTTGTCCGTGGGCTTGAGCCGCCCCAGGAGCAGGCCGAGAGAGCTCTTGACCAGGCCAAGGCGGTTCTCCGCTTCCATGGAACCGGAGATGTCCACCACGAAAGTGAGCACCGCGGGCTTGCGGTCCTCGGGGCGGATCTCCCGGCCGCGGATGTTGAAGCGCAGCAACCGGTAGCCCTGGGCCGCGAACGGCGTGGGCGCCCCCTCGGCACGGATCGCGAAGTCGTCCCGCGTGGGCGGCGCGTCGCCGTAGTGGAAGAAGTTCACGAACTCCTCGACTCTCACCGACTCGGGAACGGGAAGGTTGCCGTCCTCCAGGTAGCGCCGGGTCACGGTGTAGGAGGCCGTGTCCACGTCCAGCCCGAAGGTCGAGAGGCGGTCCTCGTCCGTATCCACGAAGGGATTGACCCCCGCCGAGCGGTAGAAGGTATCGCCGTAGGCCTCGTCGTTGGGCTCGGCATCTCCTCCTGTCGTGCCGGACTTCTTCTTCTGCTCGCCGGCTCCTCCGGCCACCCCTCCCACGACTCCGCCCGCGAGGCCCCTCCGGGCAGCCGGTATCTTCTCCAGCTCCGTCCGGTTGACCGTCGAGCCCGTGCTGATCCGCCGCTCGTCCACCAAGGGCGACTCACTCATGACTACGATCGCGTCCTCAAATCCTTCCGGTTCCTCCTCCTTCGGTGCGACGGGAGCAGGGGACGATGGCTGCGCGTTCTCCCGCGCCCTCGATCCTGCATCCTGGCGCTGCAGATCCTCATTCGAGCTCACGTAGCCGAGCGCCGCCATCTCCTCCTGGAGCTGCGTCGTCTCAGGCCTGGCTTCGGGCTTCGCCGGAGTGGGATAATTCGCCGAGGGCGGCGGAGCCTGCATCGCAGGCGGCGGAGGCGGAGGCGGAAGATAAGCAGCATCCCCTTCCGGCCCGGGCTCACCCCCAGGGCTACCAGCCTGGGTATCCCCCTGGGAAAGGGGCTCTGCCATCTCCATCTCTTCCGGGGCGAGGGCGCGGAACTGCAGCTTCCAGGCGAGCAGCCCGCCAAGGACCATCACGGCCAGGGTGGCAGCGATCAGCCAGCTCTGGCGGCGCGGCGGGAGAGTGGAGGCGGGCAGGGGGAACTGCTTCAGCTCGCCTCCAGGAGCCTTCGTCCCGACCTCGATGACGGGCGGGATCTCGGCCTTGATCCTATCGAGCAGGCCCTCGGGCGGCTCCGCGTCCAGCGGCTCCGCGAGCCTGCGGGCGATCTCACGTTCATTCAGACGGCTCATCGGAGGTCCTCCTCGAGGGTTCTGGCCAGGATCTGGAGCGCCTTCTTCAAGCGCTTGCGGATGGCTACGGTGGTGATCCCCTCCTGACGGGCGACCTCCTTGACGGGGAGGTCGCCCCAGAAAAGGGCGGTCACGGTGTAGCGCAGGTCTTCCGGCAGGGCCAGGACCGCACGCCTCAGGCGGTCGCCCTCCGCGGCC
Source organism: uncultured Holophagales bacterium (assembly GCA_963741305.1). GTDB lineage: Bacteria > Acidobacteriota > Thermoanaerobaculia > Multivoradales > UBA5704 > DATMER01. The sequence continues at coordinate 5,150,205 of CAVUHL010000003.1, forward strand.
TGTCCGACGGTCTCTTCGGCGCTCGGGGCGGGGTCGGGGACAGTGGCCTCGAAGCCCTCGTCCATGGGGACGAGGCGCCGGGGCCGCCGCAGGTGGTTGAGGAAGGTGTTGTAGGCGATGCGGCAGACCCAGGTGGAAAACTGGGACCGGCCGTCGAACCCGGGAAGGGCGTCCCACGCCTTGCGGTAGGACTCCTGCGTCAGGTCGGCGGCCAGGTCCGGATCGCCGCAGAGACGGCGCAGCAAGCCGAAGACCGTGCGGTACGTGCTCTCAACAAGCCGCTCGGCCGCCTCCCGGTCCCCTGCCGCCAGCGCCGCCACCAGGCGGCTCTCCTGCGCTCCGTCGGGTCGTTCCCGCATTCCGCCCCCCCACCAGCTTGTCACGGTCGCTGCTCTTGTCGTATTCATGGCATCCGGTTGGACACATCCGGCCCCGGAAAAGGAAACCGGAGTGGCCCGGGCTTTGCAGCTCAGCTCTTAGGAGGAAAGACTGTACACATGAGCGACAAACAGGTCCGTCTGGCCGGCGCGGTGCTTGACCGCAAACGGCATGTCTGTGCCTTCTTCAACAGCAAGGAGGAGGAGTACCGGGTCCTCCTCCCCTTTGTGAAGGAGGGATTCGATCAGGGCGACAAGGCGTTCCACATCGTCGACTCCCGCCACCGGCCGCAGCACCTGCGGCGCCTGGAGCAGGAGGGCATCGACGTGCCTGCCGCCGAGCAGAGGGGGCAGTTGGAGGTCCTGCCCTGGGAGGACGCGTACCTTCGGGAGGGCCATTTCGACCAGAACCGCATGCTCGCCCTGATCGAGGATGTGCTGCAGGCCGGCGAGGCGCAGGGTTTCCCGCTCACCCGTCTCGTCGCCAACATGGAATGGGCGCTGGAAGACCGCCCGGGTGTGGACGACGTGGTCGAGTACGAGACCCGTCTGAACTTCATCCTCCCCAAGTACGATGACGCCGTCTGCTGAACGTACGATCTGGCCCAGTTTGGTGCCAACGTGGTAATGGACATTCTCAGGACCCACCCCATGGTGATCATCGGGGGCATTCTCCAGGAGAACGCCTTTTTCGTGCCCCCCGACGAGTTCCTGCAAGAGCTGCGGGAGCGCAAGGCAAGGCGTCAGGAAACCCATGGGCACGCCGCTCGATGAAACCCGGAACCTGCGCCGCTGCATCCGGGAGCTGGCCGCCCTGTCGGCGCTCTCGGCGGCGTGGGGCCGGACCGATCCGAAGGGGATCGCCGCAAGCCTGGCCGAAGTGCTCCTGCGCAGCGTGACCTCGGCGGAGTTCATCTACGTCCGCGCGCTGGGGCCGCCCCAGCCGCCCCAGGACGCCGCCTGCGAGGTCGTCCACACGGCCCGCGGCGAGGAGACGCCGGACCGGGCACGGGAGATCGGCCGCGCGCTCCAGCCCCTGCTCCTCAGCAGCCCCGGCTCGGCGCCGCAGATCTCGAACCCGTTCGGGGAAGGAGAGGCGCGCCTCGCCGTCATCCCCATGGGGTACGACGGCGACTGCGGCTACGTGGTCGCCGGCTCCCGGCAGCTCGACTTCCCTACCCAGGTCGACAAGCTCCTGCTCGGCGTCGGCGCCAACCAGGCGACGGTCGCGCTCCAGCACAAGCGGGCGGAATCGGTCCTCCAGGAGACAGACCGCCGCAAGGACGAGTTCCTGGCGATCCTCGCCCACGAGCTGCGCAATCCCCTGGCCCCTCTGCGCAATGCCCTTCATTTCATGCGCCTGGCTGGTCCCAATCCCAACCCAACGACCCTGGATCAGACCCGCGGCATGATGGAGCGGCAGGTGCAGCAGATGGTGCACCTGATCGACGACCTGCTCGACATCTCCCGCATCACCCGGGGCAAGGTCGAGCTGCGCAAGGAGCGGGTCGAGCTCGCGGCGGTGATCCAGGACGCCCTGGAGGCCTGCCGGCCGCTGATCGAAGCCGGCAATCACGAGCTTACCGTGGGCCTGCCGCCGGAGCCGGTCACTCTCGACGCAGACCCGACCCGCCTGGCGCAGGTGTTCTCCAACCTGCTCAACAACGCCGCCAAGTACACCCCTCCCGGCGGCTCCATCCGGCTGACCGCCGAGCAGCAGGGGAACGAGGTCGTCGTCAAGGTCCGGGACACCGGCATCGGCATCCCGGCCGACATGCTGCCCCGCATCTTCGAGATGTTCACCCAGGTGGACCGTTCGCTGGAGCGGTCGCAGGGCGGCCTCGGCATAGGCCTGTCGCTGGTGCGCGGACTGGTCGAGCTGCACGGCGGCAGCGTCGAAGCCCGCAGCGAAGGCCCCGGCCGGGGCAGCGAGTTCCTCGTCCGCCTGTCGATCCACCCTCCCGTCAGGACGGCCCATGCCGCACAGGGTGACAGCCGGCAGGCCGCTCCGCCCCGGCACCGCATCCTGGTAGTCGACGACAACCGGGATGCGGCGGACAGCCTGGCCCTGCTGCTCACCCTGCAGGGCAGCGAGGTCCGCACGGCATACGATGGCCTGGAGGCGATCGACGCGGCAGCGGCTTTCGACCCCGACGTCGTCCTGTCGGACCTCGGCATGCCCAGGATGAACGGCTACGAAGCGGCGCAGAAGATCCGGGAGCGGTGCTCAGGCAAGGTCGTGCTGGTGGCCATGACCGGCTGGGGCCAGGAGGAGGACAAGCGGAAGTCGAGCGAAGCCGGCTTCGACTTCCATCTGGTCAAGCCGGTGGACCTCGACGACCTGGAGCAGCTCCTGGCCTCGCTGGAGGTGAAAGGGCCTACCCCTCGCCGTGCGCCTCCAGGAACGTCTCCGGCTTGCTGAACACCTTGGCGATGTTCATCCCCTTGCGCACGGCGCTCAGAGTCACCTTGCGGGTGGCGAGGGCGAGCCCGAGGCCGGCGTAGGTGCGGAACTTCCCGCGGTTCGCATGAGCGGCTCGCGTCAAAACGTATCTTAGTACTCTGGCACGGAAAATCGGTCACGTACATGTCGGGCGACCGATCGTCCGGCCCAACGGGCCGGGAGAATTTAGCCCAGGGCTGAGCGCAGCGATGCCCTGGGAAAAGAGGTCGTCACCTCATAGCACCCTGGAAGGGCGGGAGAGGGCGGGGGGAAGACTCTCGCGGCCCTTCAGGCCGCAGGGATGTGTAACCTGTCTACCCAGGGCATCGCTGCGCTCAGCCCTGGGCTGAATTCTCCCGGCCCGTTGGGCCGTTTGGATGTTGAAATCCATCTTTGCCACGGGAAACGAGTGGGTAGCAATCTCGAACGAGTACGTAGAGGAGTCCACCCGCTGGGTAGCGGCCTCAAACGAGTGGGTGGAGCGCTCTACCCACTGGGTAGCGACTTTCGAACAGATGGGTAGAGGGGTCTACCTGCTGCACAGCACTCTCGAGCAAGTGGGTAGAGGAGTCTACCCGCTGGGTAGCAACTTCAAACGAGCGGGCGGAGGGGTCTATCCACTGAGTGGAAGCTTCCGTACCGTGCTATCAAGAGAACCAACCGACGAGCGTCTGCCGAAGCTTCAGAAAGGCAGCATCGACGCAGCGCTCGGTGCTGACCCGCCGAGCGAGCTCCTGGTACATCGACGAGGATCTTGGCTTGCGGGCCCGGCGCAGGGCCTCCTCCACCGCCGTCTTGGGCTGCACCGGCTTGCTTTCCCCCTCTTGGAGCCAACCCTTCTGCATCAACCATTCTCTCAAGGTCATATCCTCTGACCAGCCGAGGGCGCTCTCGACGTGGGGAGAGTCGGCCCACACCCAGATCTCCAGCTCTGGATCGATGACGACGGCGGCCGCCCGGTCGTCCCAGCCTGAAGAGGACAGCAGGCCTTCCACCTGGCGCTCCAGGATAGTGCGTTCCGCCTCGTCGCGGCCGCTCCCTTCGCGGTCGAAGACGACCAGGGCATGAGCGTACCTGTGGGCGAAGGGCTTGAGAAAGTGATGCGCCCTCAGCCGGCAACCAGGGTCCCGCTCCGGGTGGACGAAGAGGTCGCAAGAAATTTCCCTCAACCCCAGTGCCCGCGGCCGGGAGAGGAGGCCCCGGAGAGCCCCTTCGATGTTCTTGTCGGCGATGAGAACGACCAGATCCCGGGACCCCGGGGTCATCCCAGGACCCCCGCGGCGAAGAGCACTCCCAGGGTCGTCTCCTTGCGCCATTCCGCAAGGGCAGGGTGCTCGCTCCCTCTCACGATGTCCGTGGCCCCCTCGGGCGTCTTCGCGAAGCAGAGGACCTGCTCGGGGTCCACCATGTTCAGGATGACTGGCGAGTGGGTAGCGAGGAGCACCTGGGCGCCATAGACGGAAGAGAGCGACTGGTACATGGTCTCGATCGCGCGCGGGTGGATGCCGTTTTCAGGCTCCTCGATGAGATAGACGCCCTGGAGGTCAGGCAAGTAGGCCGGGAGCGTGAGAGCGAGCATTCTCAGGGTGCCGTCCGAGACCATCCAGGAGGGAATTTCGACCCCACCGCTGTACCGGACCATCAGATACCGGTGCCGGTCCTCCGGCCGTTCGATAGTCGTGATGCCTTCGATGTCGGGAAAGGCGGTCTGGAGGTGGGCGATCCACTGTGCCAGCCGCTCGGGTGATTTCTTCTCCAGGTCCGCGATCACCCAGGGCAGGTTGGAGCCGTCCGGCTTGAAGCCGCGTGGCTGGCCTGGCGGGCTGGCCTTGCGAAGGAGAAGGCTGTTCAGGACGAGTTGCTGGACTCCCGTGGTCAGGAGATCCATGAACAAGCTCAACGACTTGTCTAAAACGGACACGCCTACCAGAGCCGATCTCCCAGTACCCACCTCAAAGTCAAGATTGTCTTCGCCCTCAAAATAGAGAACGGCATCTTTCTTGACTCTCCCGAGGACCGGCCTGTCGCCTCTCTCATCCATCAGGGTCGCAGGAGCTCTGGCCGGCTCGGGGAAGAGTCCTTTTGCTGGCAAGGCCCGAGGGCTTCCGGCCCTGAGAAAGACGCGCTCCGCCTGGAGTCCAAACTCCTGATCGTCCTCCTCGACCCCAAGGGCAACCTCGTATCGGATCGTTTCGAGATCTCCTATCTTCGCTTCGACCGCCAGCTCAAACCGCTGCCCCTTGCGCTGCCAGAGCAGATCGTGGAAGTTCTGCGTCCTCTCCCCGACTGCGGCCTCGACGCCATCGGAGACCAACCGTCCCAGGAAGGCGATGACATCCAGGAAAGTGGTCTTGCCGCTGGCGTTCGGACCGACGAGGACGTGGAAAGGCTCCAGGGGTTGGCTGATATACCGGAGGGAGCGGTATCCCAGGGCCTCGACGAGGGTGATCATTCCGCGGGAATCCTATCCGATATCCGCGACCGCTCCAGCGACGCCGCTTAAAGCCGAGCGGCAATCGCTTCAGGCCGAGCGATCGTGGCTTCGTGCCGGGCGACCGTGGCTTGGGACCGAGCGGCCATGGCTTGAGACCAAGCCATCGCGGCTACAGGTCAAGCCATCGTGGCTTCAGGACAAGCCATCGTGGCGTGGGACCGAGCGACAGCGGCTTGGGACCGAGCGGCCGCGGCTTGAAGTCAGGCGATCGCGGCTTCAGGCCAAGCGATCGTGGATCGAAGCCAAGCGGTCACGGCTCCAGCGCCATCTGCACGAGCGCCTCCATGTGCCCGGTCTGCGGGAAGAGGTCGATCAACGCGATGCTCTCGATGCGGTAGGCCTCCTTGAGGAGGCGCAGGTCCCGGGCCAGGGTGGCGGGATGGCAGGAGAGATAGGTCAGCCGCTTGGGCCGCCTCTCCAGGAGGATCCGCGGCACCTTGGGCGACAGCCCTCCCCGCGGGGGATCGACGACGACCCGGTCCACGCCCTCCGGGAGATCCGGGATCCACGTCTCCACGGCCCGGGCCACCACCTCGACGTTGGTCAGCTTGTTGCGCCGCGCGTTCATCCGGGCGTAGCGGGCCGACTGCGTGTCCCCTTCGACCGTCACCACCTTGCGGTAGCGCCGGGCAAGCGCCAGGGCGAACAGGCCCACGCCACCGTAGAGGTCGAAGGCCGTGTCACCTTCCCACTCGCCCACTACCGTTTCGACGAGCCGCTCGAGCAGGCCGCGGTGCCCCTGGAAGAAGGTACGCGCGTCGTAGGCGTAGTTGAGGTCCCCCACCTGGAGAGTCACCTCTCCGTGCGGCAGTCCGGGATGGGTCGGCGAGACCGTGATCCCGCCGTCGTCTCCCGAGGCTACGTCGAGCCGCGTCGGGCCGCCGGCAGTGAGCTGGTCCCTCAGCTCGGGCAGGAAGGCCTCCAGCTCGGGGACCAGCAGCGGGCAGCGGTCAACCGGGATCAAGTCCTTGGTGCCGCGGGCGTAATAGCCGATCCGGACGCCGTTGGTCATCGGGTCCACATCCGTATGGAGCTGGGTGCGGAGGCGGTAGCCCCAGGGGGCGCCCGCGATCAGGTGGGTGTTCTCGGTATCGACCTTGATCCCTCCCAGGCGCTCCAGGGTCTCGCGGACGGCGGCGGCCTTGAGGAGCGGCTGGACCTCGTCGCGGATGTGCTGCAGGTCGCAGATGCCGGTCGGGCTCAGCTCGGGATAGGGATCGGGCCGGCGCGCGGGTCCCGCTTCCAGGATCTCCACGATCTCGCCGCGGCCGTAGTCGGGGCGGCGCTCTACGATGCGGACCTTCAGGAGGTCGCCGGGCGCGGAACGGGGGACGAAGATGGGCACGCCCTCCCAGCGGGCCAGCCCTTCGCCGCCCGCGACCAGCTTCTCGACCCGGACCTCCAGCTCCTGGACCTCGGCGAGGCGGGCGCCCGGCGGGGGGGCATGCGGCGCAGGCTGGGGACGGGGAGGCATTCTCACGGGCAGCGCCGGGGTCGGAACGTCAGGCTCGGTATCAGGAACGGCGGGCATGTTCCACCAGGCGGGCGGACCCGAGCCGCGCTGCGCGGGAGAGAGAGAACGGGGTTGGGGTTTGCTTCCTCCCGGGCCGCCTGACGGACGGCCGCCACCTGGGCGCGCGCCCTTGGGACGGCCCTGCTGAGGCCGGCCGTCTTTCCCGGGCCTACGGGGACCTTGCCCCCGTCCGCCCTGATTGTCTCTCGTCCTCATGCCTCCCCTTCTACTAGAAAGTGGATGCGCGGCGCCAGCTCCGGCATCCGGCGCTCGACCTCGGCCCGGAGGTCGGCCACCTTGTGGCGCCGTGAAAGGTGATGCAGGACCAGGGCCTGATTCCGCATCTCCCCGGCCCGCCGCGCAATGTCCTCGATGTGCAGGTGCTTGAAGCGCTCCCCTTTGTCCCGGTGCTCGTCGCCGAGGAACGTGCACTCCATCATCAGCACCCGGGCGCCGAACAGCCGGGGCTCGCGGTCGAAAACCCCCGGCCCGGTGTCGGCGCAGTAGGAGAGCCAGAGCTCCTCCAGGGTCTCCGAAGTCTCGACCCCGCGCCCGCGCAGCTCGATCAGCTCGGCCGCGGGCAGCCCGGCGTACGCGGAGGCCAGCCGCCGCTTCGTCCGCCAGAGGTGGTACCCGAGCGTCGGCACTACGTGGTCGACGGCAAAGGCCTCGATCACCAGATCCCTGCCGACCGTGACCCGGTCGCCCGGAGTGAGGGGCAGGAGATCGTAGAGGTAATGGGCATTCTCCAGGCGCTCGGCCGACGCGACGAGGAGGCCGAGCGGCTCGACGATCTCGGCCGGGCAGAAGACCCGGGTGTGAACCAACCGGTGGAGCGAGCGCTGCGAGAGCACGTAGGGCAGCCCGAGGGCGTGGTCCAGATGCCCATGGCTGATGAACACGTCCGCGGCGCCCGCGAGTTGCAAAGCTCCCCGGCCGACGTCGAGTGCCAGCCCCGGCGGATGGATGCGGAACCAGGACTCATCCCCGGCGCGCGACCAACCCTCGATCCGCAGGTCTCCAAAACGCAGCTCGACGGGTCGGATGAGAGACATAAGAAGAATGTAGGGGCGGCTCTTGTGGCCGCCCTCCGGAAGGGCACCCACAAGGGGTACCCCTACACGGAGGATCGAGCCGTCCGTCCTAGATCTCCCGGTAAATCCAGCGGCGGATCGGGGCCAGGCGGTTCTGCACGCTCTCCCAGTCCGGGTCGATCAGCCACAGGGTGGCGGCGACCGAGGACAGCAGCGAGTTGCCGTCCTGGGGAGTGAAGCAGAAGCCGTAGACCTCGCGCTTGCGCCGCACGGTGACGGTCGGCAGCACCACGACCGCCTGGGAAAGGATGCGCCCGTAATACCCGTGATCGCGGCCGAAGCTGAAGATCAGGTTGGAGTCGCGCTTGTCCGTGACCGCCACCCGCGGGTTGTCCCGGAGCCGCTGCTTGACCTCCTCGAGGGTCGTGTCCCGGGTCAGCCCCAGGCTGAACCAGATCGAGTGCATGTACTGGGTGTTCAGCTTGACCGCGCTGGAGAACAGGTTGAGGTCCTTGTTCAGCGTCTCGAAGACGTGGTGGGCGTCCCGGGCGTGGTGGGTGCCGAAATCCGCGTCCTCGTGCTTGCCCACGTTCGGGGAGGGCACGAAGCCGCTGGTCGCCGACACGTCGTTCGCCCGCCGCATGCAGACGAAGGTCCCCTTGTCGAGGCAGTACTCCTTGTCCGCGCCGTCGTCGCAGACCGTCTTGATCAGGGTCGTGATGTTGTGGGTGTTGCAGGAGACGATCTGGAGGAAGCGGTCCTCGCCCGGAATCAGGACCTCGTCGTTGACGCCGCGGGCGTAGGGCTTGCCGAAGCCGAACTCGCTGCCCTGGGCGAGGAAGCCCTTGGGCCCGCTGATCCCTTCGTAGAGCTCCTTGTTCTCGTTGCCGGCCGGCGTGCAGTCGAGGACCACGGTGGCGCGCTCCAGCGCCTCCCGGGCTTCGTAGCTGGGCTCATGGCCGAGCTTCTCGAACTGCCCGCGCATGTCCTCGTCCACGGCGAGCTTGGCACCGCGCTCCATCAGGTGCCGCAGACGGGACTTGTCGGAGGCCAGCGGCGTCCGCTTGTGGAAGGTGACCTCGTCGATCCCCATCCGGTCCCGGAAGTCGGTGAAAAGGCCGATCAGCGGCTCTCCGATCGTGCCCGTGCCCACAATATGGACAATCCTCTTCATGGGTGCCCTCTCGAAGGAAAAAGTTGGGTCTTTCCGGCCGCTCGGGTGAAACGCAGCAGTTGGACCGGTGAAGATTAGCACGTGGCCGCGCCAAAGAAAGGAGACAGGCTTCTTTTTCCACAGGGAGACGGCGCCGGAGGCCCGATCTCTGTAAGATCTTCCCGCCTCCTCCCGCGAACGGCCCTGCCGAACGCGGATTTTCCACGCGTTTTGCACCGGTTTTACACTGGATTTCCTCCTATCTCTGGGGCTAACTGGGGGCTTGACCACAACATCTAGTGGTCTTAAGCTTCTGGAAGTCGTTGCCGCAAGGAAGCCCAAAGACTCATTCCAGGAGGACACTCAGATGGTTCAACCCGTGGTTCAGGAGCAGAGCGGCAGGTCGTCGGCGTCTACGGTGGATGGTCCGGTCAAGGGAGGGGTGTCCGCCAAAAACGGCCTGAGCTTTCAACGCTTCTATACCACGCAGGGTGTGAGCCCCTTCGATACGGTCGAGTGGGAGATGAGGGACGCGGTCATCAGCAACGAGAAGGGGGAGAAGGTCTTCGAGCAGAAGGGGGTCGAGTTTCCCAAGTCCTGGTCGCAGACGGCAACGAACGTGGTGGTCAGCAAGTACTTCCGCGGCCAGCTCGGCACGCCGGAGCGGGAGCGCAGCGTGCGCCAGCTCATCTCGCGCGTGTCGGACACGATCACCGAGTGGGGCCGTGACGGCGGCTATTTCGCCTCGTCGGAGGACGCCGAGACCTTCCATGACGAGCTGACGCACATCCTCGTCTACCAGCACGCCTGCTTCAACTCGCCGGTCTGGTTCAACGTCGGCATCGAGCCCAGGCCGCAGTGCTCGGCCTGCTTCATCAACTCGGTCGACGACACCATGGACTCGATCCTGACCCTGGCCAAGACCGAGGGCATGCTCTTCAAGTATGGCTCGGGCACGGGCAGCAACCTCTCCAAGCTGCGCTCCTCCCGCGAGCAGCTCGCCGGCGGCGGCACGGCCTCCGGCCCGGTCTCCTTCATGCGCGGCTTCGACGCCTTTGCCGGCGTCATCAAAAGCGGCGGCAAGACCCGCCGTGCCGCCAAGATGGTCATGCTCGACGTGGACCACCCCGACATCGAGGAGTTCATCCGCTGCAAGGAAGTCGAAGAGAAGAAGGCCTGGGCCCTGATCGACGCGGGCTACGACGGCAGCTTCAACACCGTCGGCGGCGCCTACGACTCGATCGCCTACCAGAATGCCAACCACTCGGTCCGGGTCACCGACGAGTTCATGCAGGCGGTCGAGAACAACGGCGAATGGCACACCAAGGCGCGCCGCGGCGGCAAGGTCATGGGCACCTTCAAGGCCCGTGACCTCATGAAGGAGATGTCCGAGGCCGCCTGGATCTGCGGCGATCCCGGGATGCAGTACGACACCACGATCAACGACTGGCACACCTGCGCCGGCACGGACCGGATCAACGCCAGCAACCCGTGCTCCGAGTACATGTTCCTCGACGACACGGCCTGCAACCTGGCCTCGCTCAACCTGATGAAGTTCTACGATGCGGATTCGGACTTCGACGTCGAGAGCTTCCGCCATACCTGCGAGGTGATCATCTCCTCCATGGAAGTGATCGTGGGCAACGCGAGCTACCCGACGCCGAGGATCGAGGCGAACTCGCACAAGTTCCGCCCCCTCGGGATCGGCTATGCCAACCTCGGCGCCCTGCTCATGGCCCGGGGCCTGCCCTACGATGGCGATTCCGGCCGCGACTACGCAGCAGGGATCACCGCCCTGATGTCCGGCGCTTCCTATGCCCAGTCGGCGCGGGTTGCCGAGGCGATGGGGCCGTTCGATGGGTTCGAGACGAACCGCGAGCCCATGCTGCGCGTGATGCGCAAGCACCGCGACGCGGTCAAGCAGATCGAGTCGGCCCATGTGCCGCTGGAGATCCTGCAGGCCGCCCGCACGTCGTGGGACCAGGTGGTCGAGCTCGGCGACAAGCACGGCCTGCGCAACAGCCAGATCTCGGTGCTCGCGCCCACCGGCACGATCGCCTTCATGATGGATTGCGACACCACCGGTGTGGAGCCCGACATCGCCCTGGTCAAGTACAAGAAGCTGGTGGGCGGCGGCATGATCAAGATCGTCAACAACACCGTGCCGACCGCGCTCAAGCGCCTGGGCTATGACAAGGAGCAGATCCGGGCGATCGTCGAGTTCATCGACGAGAACGACACGATCGAAGGGGCGCCTCACCTCAAGGAGGAGCACCTGCCGGTCTTCGACTGCGCCTTCAAGCCGTCCAAGGGCTCGCGCTCCATCCACTACATGGGGCACTTGAAGATGCTGGCCGCGGTGCAGCCGTTCATCTCGGGCGCCATCAGCAAGACGATCAACATGCCCGAGGACTCCACTCCCGAGGACATCATGCAGGCCTACATCGAGGGCTGGCAGATGGGGCTCAAGGCGGTGGCGATCTACCGCGACAACTGCAAGCGCAGCCAGCCGCTGTCGACCAAGCGGGCCGAGAAGGAGGTGGCTGTGGCGCCGGTGCCGGTGCAGGAGCGGCGGGCCGTGCGGAGAAAGCTCTCGGACGAGCGCCGGGCCATCACCCACAAGTTCTCCATCAACGAGCACGAGGGCTACCTGACGGTCGGGCTCTACGACGACGGCCAGCCGGGCGAGATCTTCCTGGTGATGGCGAAGGAGGGCTCGACGATCTCGGGCCTGATGGATTCGCTGGCCACCTCGATCTCGATCGCGCTTCAGTACGGGGTGCCGCTGCAGACCCTGGTGGACAAGTTCAGCCACACCCGGTTCGAGCCTTCGGGCTTCACGAAGAACCCGGAGATCCCGATCGCCAAGTCGATCACGGACTACATCTTCCGCTGGCTGGCCTCGAAGTTCCTGACCCGGGAGCAGAAGGCGGCGGCGGGGGTGATCCTGCGCGACGAGCCCCCCGCTGTGATACAGGCGCCGATGCAGTTGCTGGGCGGGGGCCGGCTGGAGCCGGTGGCCGAGGTGATCAGCCACGAGACGAAGGTGACCTTCCTCTACCAGCAGGACGCGCCGCCCTGCCACGACTGCGGCTCGATCATGGTGCGCAACGGCAGTTGCTACAAGTGCCTGAACTGCGGCTCGACGAGTGGTTGCAGCTAAACGATCTGGAGGGGGGTCGGGAATCGAGACCCCCCTCTTTTTGTTCCGCCTGCCATGACCACGAAGAGAGCTCACTCGCGCCCTGTCCTGCTGACCGTGATGGCCTTGTCGCTTCTACTCCTGGCCTGCCGGGAGGGAGTGACTGCCGCCGGTACCGCAGGCAAGCCGTCGCCGGCCGATCTCGACTTCCGTCTGAAGACGGTGGACGGCCGTACGATCGGCCCCAAGGACTACAAGGGCCAGGTTGTGGTCGTGGACTTCTGGGCGACCTGGTGCGTCCCCTGCCATGTGCAGACGCGGATCCTGGAGCCGATCCACCGCGACTACAAGGACAAGGGGGTCCAGTTCCTGGCCGCGAACGTAGGTGAGGACGCGCCGACGGTGCGCTCGTTCCTCAAGAGCAAGCCAGTCCCCTACCCGGTCCTCCTCGATCCCGAGGACAAGGTCTCCAGCAAGCTCGGCGTGGTTGCCCTCCCCACCCTCATGATCATCGACAAGAAGGGCAAGGTCGCGTTCTTCCACACCGGCCTCGCCGACGGCGATACGGTCCGCAAGGTTCTGAAACAGGCGGGCGTGTAAGCCGCCCCTCCCCTCATGCTCCCTCTCCCCGGCACGGGGGAGAGGGCTGGGGAGAGGGGGGATGGGATCAACTACCTGAGGACGACCAGCGCGACGCGGCGGTTCTGCGACCGGCCCTCGCGGGTGCTGTTGTCGGACACCGCGGACGCCTCACCGTAGGAGATCACGTTGATCCGGTGGAGCGGGAACTGGTGCTGCTGGCTGAGATAGCGGCGCACCGCCTCTGCCCGCAGAAGGCCCAGCTCCTCGTTGTACTTCTCGGAGCCCACACTGTCCGTGTGCCCCTGGATCTCGATGTACACGCCGGTGTTCTGGGTCTTGAGCTGCGACGCGAACTCGTCGACGGCTGACTTGGCCTCCGGCGAGAGGTCGGAGGTGTCGAACCCGAACTTGACCTTGTCGTCGGTCAGGATGGTCTCGTAGAGAAGCTTGCCCTCGGCGAGCTTGCCCGCGTCCATGGCGCGCTGCAGCGCCTCCTGGGCCGTCTTCGAGGTCTCGCCGATCTGCTGCTCGTGCGTATCGAGACGGGTCTGAGCCTCTTCGACCTGACCCGACACCTCGTCGACGCGCGTGCCGACGGCACCGGTCTCCTGACGGACATATTTCTTGGTGGCGCATCCCGTGGTCCCGAGGGCCACGATCAAGGCCAGAGCGACCATCCACAGCTTGTTGCGCATGTGAGTCCTCCTTGGCTTGGTGAGAGCCGGCCCCTCTAAAGAGACGGCTCGGTTGGTTGAACTTCCGATCAGCCGCCTTTGCTTTCAGCCGGCGGCGGCCCCTTGTATCCACGTCTGAACAAAACGGTCCGGCCGCCCGACTTGACCTCCACCTTGACGTCGCGCTGGCGGGATTTGCCCTCGCCCGTCGCGAAGCCGAGCACGTACTGGTGCCGGAGGTCGTTGTGGATGGCGGCCAGCGCTTCCTGCAGGTCCAACAGGTTCGAGATGGCGTAGTAACGGCCCCCGGACACCGAGGCCAGCAGGTTGAGCACGTCCGCGTACCGGTAGATCTTCTCCCCGGTGTCGGAGAGCTCGTACGGGTTGCCGGTCCCGAGCCCGATCACGTAGACCGGGAGCTGGGCCTGGCGCACGATCTCACGCGCCTGCTCCGGCGTGAACTTGCTGGCATTGTCGATCCCGTCCGTGATCAGCACCGCGAACCGCTTGGGGTTGCGGCCCTCGGCCGAGATGTTCGGTACCCACGCCACGGCGTCGTGGATGGCAGTCGTACCCCACGCCTTCCAGTTCGCCACCGACTCGCGCAGCACCGACATCTCCGAGGTGTAGGGCACCTCGACCTGACCGGCGTCACTGGCGAAGGTCGCGATGGCGAACTCATCCCCCTTGAGGGACTTGTCCAGGAAAAACTGAACGGCCTGCTGGCTCGCCTGCAGGCTCGTCCCCTCCATGCTGCCGGAGAGGTCCTGCAGGAAGACGATGCTCGCCGGAGCGTCGGCCCGCCGCTCGAAGCTGTCGACCTTGACCGGCTGGCCGTCCACGAGGAGCCGGAAGTCGTCCTCGTCCAGACGGTCCGCGTACCCCGCGCCCGACCGCACCACCAGGGGCACCAGGACGTATCCGACCGAGACTTCCTCCTCGAACGTGGGAGTAGCCGCTTCCTGCCCCAGGAGGGGAGCCGTGGCCAGGAGCAGAAGGAGAAGCGGGCTTATAAGGCGGCTGCGTCTCATAGCGTCGGGGAAAGGTGCAAATCGTGGGCCATGGATGACATGATGCTGATTCCAAAGGGAGGGGCCGCCCAGATGAGCGACACCATAGACATCCGCAACATATCGATCAAATGCGGACATTGCAATACGTACCAGACTCTAAGCTCCTACGCGCGTAAGGATGACGAGTGGAATGTGTATACCTACGAGTGCGAGAACGACGGCGTCTGCGACCCGGGCATGACCCGGACACTTTTGGAGGTTCCGCGCCATCTTGACGTGTTCGCCCGCCGCGACCAGGAATGGCGCGGAGGCGGGAAGCATGGGGAAGAGGGGACTGGGGAGCCGGAGGACTAGCGGCCGGCAGTCGCCACCCGGGCCACCAGGTCCGCCAGGGCCGCGTCAGCCTCGCCGCTCTCGCCCTTGAGCTGCAGCTCGGTCTCCAAAACGTCGGAGGGCAGGCGGGCCAGCATGGGCTCGGGCAGGCGCGAGGCGGCCAGGTAGGCGCGGTGGAGGCGGAAGGGGTGGATTCCCGCGAGCGGGTTCTTGCCGCCGCCGGGCAGCTCCCCCTGGAGCGAGGGGGCGAGGCGGTCGCGGAAGCGGCCGAAGTTGGATTCCCCCGCCGGCACCCGGGCGGCGCGCATCATGCCCCGGATCGCGGTGAGCTGCCGGCAGAACGAGGCAAACAGGGAGAAGAAGGAAAGTCGCGCGGCCAGAGGATCCTCGGAGGAGGCCATGAGCCGGCGGAGGCGGTCCAAAGCCTCCGATGCCCGGCCGGATGCGACGGCGTCGAGGAGCTGCCAGACATCCTCCTCCCCCCGGTCCTCGACGTTCTGCTCCACCAGCTTGCGGGTGATCCGCTTCTCGCCCGCCCCTTGTGCCAGATTGGCCAGCTTGCGGTACTCCCCCGCCAGCCGGGCCGTCGAGTCGGCGTCGATCCCCTTGCCAACCCGGTTGCGGCCCTCCCCCTCCTGGCGCAGGGTGCGGCGGGCCAGCTCGGAGAGGGCGTCCGAGGCGATGGCCACCCCGGTCTGGCGCTCCAGCTCCTCGGCAATCGGATCGAGCCCCTGCCAGCCGCCCCGCTCGGACTCCACGCTCCCCACGGACAGCACGGCCCCGCGCTCCCCCAGGAGACGGACCAGCGGATGGTCCGCGGCCACGCTGCGCTCGGCCAGCACAAGGGTGTGCCCCTCAGGAAGGCCGCCGCGCACCGCATCCGCCAACTCGGCGAGGTCGCCCTCGCCGATCCCCTGGATCCCCTCCCTCACCGCGGCCTCCAGCAGAGGAGCCAGGTTGGTGCGCAGCTCCTCCACCTGCTTCTTGCCCCTGGCGCGTCCGCCCCGCCCCCGGCGGTCCCCTTCGAACGCCCAGGCCGGGAGATCGGAAAGCACGTCCGTATCGAAGAGGTGGAGGGCCTGGAGAAGCCGCGAGGCCGCCTGGCGCTCCCTTTGGCCGAGCACCGGTGAATTCAAGGGAAGGGCCTCTGCCGCCTCGTCGATCAGCCCGGCCGCGGCGTTGCGGTCCGCGAACACAGCCGTGTCCAGCACCAGGAGCACCTTGGCGCCGCCGAAGAGGGAGTAGGTCCGAAGATCCTGAAGGATGGGCGCCAACGAGACGGCGTGGCGGTGGACCTCGACGTGATCCTTGGGCAAACCGTGGGCCGCCGCCAAGGCCTCAGCTGCGCGGACGGCGGCCGGCTCGGCGAGCACCAGATCGCCATGGACGAGGCAGACCTGGGGTCCGCTCCGCCCGAGGCGGCCGAGGAAGCTCTCGACAGAGGTGCTCATGTAGATAGCAAGAGGGGGCCGCCCTCGCGGACGGTCCCCTCGAAAAGTATCGTTCCCGTCGCCTCCTAGGAGGCCTCGGCCTCGAGCATCCCGCGCTCCACGAGCTCCTGGCAGTCGATGCAGAAGCGCGTCCAGGGCACTGCCTCGAGCCGCTTGGGGTTGATCGGGCCGCCGCAGTTGCTGCACCGGCCGTAGCTCCCCGCGTCCATACGGCGGAGGGCATCCTCGATCTGGAGCAGCCGCTGCCTCTCACCGTCCGAGAGGGAAAACATCAGCTCCCGGTTGTAGTGATTGTTCGCGCGGTCAACGATGTCCTCGGTACCGTCGTCCGCCGACTCCTGGCCGGCGCGGATGTCCTGGTTGTACATGTCGTACATCTCAGTCCGCTGCTCCAAGAGCCGAGTGCGCAGCGCCGCGAACTGGCTCTGGTCCTGAGGGGCCTGCTGAGCCGGATCTGAGGCCGTCGTCTTGGCCTTCTGTGTCTTGGCCACGCTTGCTGTCTCCTTTCAACGCTTCGTCAAGTACACGTTCCTAAATCAAAGCGGCTCGCGATGATAGCTCATTCCGGCCTCGATCGTGAGCGTGCGGTAGAGCTGCTCATAGAGCACGACCCGTGCCAGCTCGTGCGAGAGGGTCAGGCGCCCCAGCGACAGCACCCACCGCGCCTCATCGAGCACCGCCCGGTCGAGTCCGAGGTCGGAGCCGATCAGGAAGGCCACCGGGTGTGGCCAATCGGTCTTGATACGGGCGAGGCGCTCCGCCAGTTGCGAGGAATCGACGCTTTCGCCGCGGCTGTCCAGGGCGATGGGGTACGACGGCCTGGGAAGCGCCGCCAGCAGGGCCTGCCCCTCGATGCGCTGGCGTTGGGGGTCTTCGGACGCGGCCTTCGCCTTCACCGGCAGGTCACGGACCGTGGCCATGTGGGAGATGCGTCGGCGGTAGGTGGTGCAGATTTCTTCCCAACCCGAACGGTGATGCCGGCCCGCCCATACGATCACCAGCTCGCGGGGCACTTAGCCGACCGCCTATCCGACCGCAGTGTCGTCAGCATCCTCGCCTTCCATGTACTGGCTCCACTCCTCGGTATAGCCAAGGGAGCGGAGGTCGCGCATGCGGTCGAGGAAGACAATGCCGTTCAGGTGGTCATACTCATGCTGGATGATGCGGGCCTCGAAGCCGCTGGCGATGTAGTCCAGCCCCCGGCCCTCGCGGTCGAGCCCCTGCACCCGTATCGACTGGTGGCGCGGCACCAGGCCCCGGAGGTCGGGGATCGACAGGCAGCCCTCCCAGTCATAGACCAGCTCCCGGCTGTGCGGGGTGATCATGGGGTTGACGACCACATGGAGCGGGATGTCGTCGTGGCGCTCGTTACCATGGCAGGCGTAGATGAAGATCTGGAGCTCGACGCCGACCTGCGGGGCGGCCAGGCCTACCCCGGAAGCCGCGTGCATGGTTTCCACCATGTCCTCGACGAGCTGCTGGAGCTCTGCGGTGCGCATCCGCTCCGGCGGCACGGGCAGGGCAGGCGTCCGCAGAGCGGGATGGCCGAGCCGGATGATGGGAAGGACAGGCATCGAGGGGGGATTATAGCGCGTGGTATTCTCGGGGCATGACCGGAACCTCTTACGGACGGCCGCGGCGGCGGATCGGACCCCTGGTGAAGGGGCTCCTCCTCGCCGGGGCGGCAGTGGGAGCACCGGCCCTGGTGAGCACGGTGATCCGCCGGCGTGCCGAGCCGCCGCAGACCCCGCGCTGGGGCCGGGCGCACCGCTACTCGGGCCGGCACGGGGAGATCGTCTTCCAGGAGCTCGGGCTCCGCGGGGACCGGCCGCCGGTCGTCCTGCTGCACTCCTTCGGACCGGGGCACGACGCCAACGAGTGGCGCGCCACGGCGGAGCGGCTGGCCGAGCGCTACGCGGTCTACGCGCCGGACCTCCCCGGCTGGGGGCGTTCCGGATCCGCTTCCCGGGGAAGTTGGAATCCCGCCCTCTACGTGGAGGCGATCAACGGCTTCCTATCGGGAGTGGTGCGGGAGCCGGCCGTCCTGATCGCCTCCGGGATGTCCGCGGCCTATGCGGTGCGGATCGCGGCGGAGCATCCCGGCCGGCTGCGGGCCCTCGGCCTGGTCTGTCCCGTCGGTTTGGAGTCGAGCGCCGGGTCCTTCGTGGGCACGCTGCTGCGGCTGCCCGTCCTGCGCGACACGGTCCTGGACCTCCTCACCAGCCGCTCGGCGATCACCCACCACCTGCGCAAGATGGTCTACGCCGCGCCCGAACGGGTAGATGCGGCACTGCTCGATCATCACTACCGGACGAGCCACATGCCGCGCTCGCGTGCCGCGCTCGCCGCCTGGCTGGGAGGGGAGCTCGAGGATGCCGTGTCCGGGACGCTCCCCGAGATCGGCCTTCCGGTCTGGATCGCCTGGGGCCGCCAGTCGGCCGCCCCCCGGGTCGAGGACGCCGACCGCTGGCTGCACCATCTCCCGGACACCGCCGAGCTCGAAATCTTCGAGACCACCGGAGCCCTCCCTCACGCCGAAGCCCCCGCAGCATTCTGCAGGGCGCTCGACCGGTTCATTGCGGGAGTTTCCTGAGGTACCCCCGGCAGGCCACCACCGGGATCGGCGGGTAGCGCAAAAAGGCCGGGTCCACCTCCGCCAGGCCGCAGCGGACGAACACGCTCCGGCTCGATGCCACCAGCCGCAGATGCTCGCAGGTCGCGCAGAGCCCCGGCGGTACTGGAAGCCCTGGGAGCCGCTTCAGGAGATCGTCATCCAACCGTAGCCTCTTCCGGCAGCGCCATCTTTCCTTCCGCAAGCGCTTCCACGGTCGCGGTGGGGCCGACCAGGATGAACTGGTCCCCCTCCTCGAAGACCGTGTCACCTGTCGGGACTACCACCTCGTCCCCGGCGCGGGAGGAGCGGCGGCGGATCTCCAGCACGCGGGCGCCCAGGGTCTGGGGCAGCTTCGCCTCCGCCAGCGTCTTGCCGATCAGGGCCGCGGGCACCGGGACCAGCCGCACCGAAAAGTCCGGCGGCAGGTGGACGTAATCCCGGCTCGTCTCCTCCCCCTTGCTGGAGACGAACGTCGCCAGCAGCGCCGGCCGCCCCAGGACCTCCTGGGCATAGACCGCCAGCAGGTCGCGCTTGGCCAGCACCCCCAGGTACCGCCCCTCCGCGTTCACCACCGGAAGCCGCTCGTACTCGCTCTGGGCGAAGGACTCCGTGGCCCGGTGCAGCCGCTCGTCGTTGCGGATCGACCGCTCGACCGGCAGCATCAAGTCGTGCGCCAACACCGCAGTCAGCGTATCCGGACTCTCCAGCATGTGCTTGATGTCGTGCAGCGAGACCACGCCTTGGAGCTTGCCGTCCGGACCCACCACGAACAGGCGCTCGCGGTTGGTGGATAGGAACTTGTCCACCACCCTGCTGTAGGGGTCGCCCGGCCTCAGGATGTCCGGGTCCTCCTGCAGGAGGGCCTCGACGGTCAGGCCGGCGAGCACCGCCTCCTCCATGCGCCAGGGCAGCTCGATCCCCTTGTGCCTCAGCGCCTCGGTGTAGATCGAGTAGCGCCGGAGCCGGCGCGACAGGAAGCTCGAAATGATCGAGGCGACCATCAGCGGCAGGATCAGGTCGTAGTTGCCGGTGAACTCGAAGACGATCAGGATGGCGCTGATCGGCGCATGGCTCGTGCCCGCGGCGATGGCCGCCATCCCCACCGCCGCATAGGCGCCGTAAGAAGAGGCGATCTCCGGCCACAGGCCGTGCACCGAGAAGCCGTAGGCCCCGCCGACCAGGGCACCGAAGAAGAGGGATGGGGTGAAGAGCCCGCCCGCTCCGCCGCAGCCCGTGGTGATCGCGGTCGCCAGCAGCTTGGCGGCCGCCAGGCCGAGCAGGAAGAGGACCGTGAGCTCTTCAGGCAGAGGCAGCCGCTCAGGCAGCTTGAGCTCGCCCGTGAGCGCCATGTTGATTACGTCGGTGCCGCCTCCGAGCACGTGGGGGACCCAGAGGGCCAGCAGGCCGACCAGGGTCATCCCCACCATCGGCTTCAGCGGATCGGGCAGGAAGCGCATCGACCTGAAAAAGCCCCGGCCGAGCCGCACCCCGAGCACGAACAGCACCGAGGCCAGGCCGCAGACGACCCCCAGACCCACGTACGGCACGAGCTCCCAGGTGCTCACCAGGGTGTAGCCGGGCGCGGCATAGAGGTGGACATTGCCTGAGATCGCGCGCGAGATCAGGGTGGAGATCACCGACGAGACGACGATGGGACCGAAGATGTCCAGGGCGAAGTTGCCGAGCACCACCTCCATGGCGAAGAGGGCGCCCCCGACGGGGATGTTGTAGGCCGCCGCGAGGCCCGCCGCGGCTCCACACCCCACCAGGACCTTGAGCCGGTGCGGCTGCATGCCGAGCCGCGATCCCAGCCAGGAAGAGATCATCGCGCCCAGCCGGATCAGCGGGCCTTCGCGCCCGAGCGAGCCGCCGCTGCCCACCGTCGCGATGGCGGCGAGCGCGTTCGCGAGCACCGGCTTCGGCGGCACCCGGCCTCCTGACAGGGCCACCGCCTCGATCAGCGCTGCCATGCCGCCACCCCCGGCCTTCTGGCGGGTCGCCCAGTCGATCAGCCCGACGAGCAGGCCGCCGAAGGCGAGCACGGCCACCACCCACCAGTCCGGCACCTGGCGGGCGGCTTCCAGGATGCTATCCGGCGATCTCCAAAGGGCGCTCTGGAAGAGGCGGATCAGGGTATGAACGAGGGCGCCGAGCAGGCCGGCGACCACGCCCACCAGGACGATCAGGAAGAAAAAGACACGGTCGTCGCGCGTGGCGAGACCGAAACGCCGGGCCAGGGTGAAATCCAGGGAGCGGACCCACTCCCGCAGGCGTCCAAACCAAGCCGCGGAGCGTGCCGTCATGAAAAGGACTGTATCAGGCGGATCGCTCCGAAAGCTCCCTCTCCCCCGGAACGGGGGAGAGGGATGGGGAGAGGGGGAATGGGATCAATCTTGGCCTGTTCCATAAATATGCCAAATGGCGTATAGTCCGTCTCGTAGGTCGCGCCTTATGAGGCGACCGTAGGCAGGCCTTCCGGGGACCCGCCGACGAGCGTCCGCCGTCGGTACACAGGAGTCCTCATGGCGGAAGTCTCGCCCCGCGGTACCAACCTTCCTCCGAGCGTCAAGAACCAAGGGGACCGGGAAACCGGTCCCCTTCGACTTTCCAGGCCCTACGCCCCCCGGCGCGAGGCGATCTCGGCCACCTCGGCCACGTCGGTACGCCGCCGCATCTTCCGCGCCCCGGCAGACACCGTGGTCGCGGCCAGGGCCGCGCGCGTCGCCTCGGAGCGCTTCTGGCCCATCAGCCGGGCGTAGACCGACAGCGCCTGCCCCACCACCTGGTCCATGTTGTAGTACTTGTAGGTGGCGAGCCGGCCCACGAAGAGCACGTCCGAGGTGGCCTCGGCCAGCGCCTGGTACTTCTTATAAAGCTCGGCGTTCTCAGGCCGTGGCACGGGGTAGTACGGGTCCCCCTCCGCCTGCGGGAACTCGTAGACGAGCGTGCTCTTGGTCGGGTGCTCCTGGCCGGTGAGGCGCTTGAACTCCGTCACACGGGTGTAGAGGTGCTCGTTCGGGTAGTTGACCACGGCCACCGGCTGCGCCCACTCCTGGTTGACCGTCCGGAAGTCGAAGCGGAGCGAGCGGTACGGCAGCTTGCCGTAGCGGTAGTCGAAGTACTCGTCCACCGGCCCGGTGAAGATCAGCTTGCCGTACGCGACCTCGTCCTTGACCTCGTGATAGTCGCAGTTCAGGAGGATCTTGATGTTGGGATGATCGAGCATGTTCTCGAACATCCGGGTGTAGCCCTTCTGCGGCATGGCCTGGTAGGTGTCCGTGAAGTAGCGGTCGTCACGGTTGTTGCGCACCGGCACCCGCGAGGTCACCATGGCGTCGAGCTGCGACGGGTCGAGCCCCCACTGCTTGCGGGTATAGCCGCGGAAGAACTTCTCGTAGAGCTCCCGGCCCACGCGCGCGACGACCACGTCCTCCGAGGTGCGGATAGCCTCCCGTTCCTCGGCGAGCGAAGCGAAGAAGGCCTCCACCTCCATGCTGTTGAGCTTGAGCCCGTAAAGCTGGTTGATGGTGTCCAGGTTGATCGGGATCGGCACGAGCTGGCCATCCACGCTCGCCCGCACCCGGTGCTCGTACGGGCGCCACTCGGTGAACTCGGAGAGGTACTCGAACACCTCCTTCGAGTTGGTGTGGAAGATGTGGGGACCGTACTTGTGGATCAGGATGCCCGCGTCGTCGTAGCAGTCGTAGGCATTCCCTCCGATATGGGGGCGGCGGTCCACGAGGAGGACCTTCTTGCCCGCGCCCCGCGCCAGCCGCTCGGCCAGGACGCTTCCCGCGTACCCCGCGCCGACAATCAAGTAATCGAACATCGAACCGGCTCCTTTCAGAGTTAACCAAATCACCGCAAGCTTCGGAGCTTGGAAGTCAAAAGCAAAATTCAAAGAACAGGCAGATCCCGGCGTGGGCCCTCCCGCCGCGAAGCGACGGCCGCGTCGATCAGATCCGACATCTCCCGCCACGTGCGGCTCCAGGAGCCGTGGGACAGGAACTCGTCCACCCGTTCCAGCCAGCCTTCGCCGTAACCGGACAGGGCACGCTCGATGGCTGCGACGAACTCCTCGGGGCCATCGGCAATCTCCACCATCCCCTCTTCGCCGTAGGGCTTGACCACGTCGCGGACCGGCGTCGACACCACGGGCCGGCCGCCGGCCAGGTACTCCGGGGTCTTGGTGGGGCTGATGAAGCGGGTCGATTCGTTCTGCGCGAAGGGCATCAGTGCCACGTCCCAGCCCGACAGATAGAGCGGCAGGTCGGCGTAGCCCTTCATGCCGAGGTAGTGGAGGTTGGCGCGCCGCGGCAGGCCCTCGGGATCGATCTTGACCACGGGGCCGACCATGACGATCTGCCAATCCGGGCGGGCGTCGGCCACGGCGGCGACGAGGTCCAGGTCCAGGCGCTCGTCGATGACCCCGAAGTAGCCCATGCGCGGGCGCGGCAGGGCGGCCTGGTCGGCTGGCTCCGAGCAGGCCTCGCGCGCCTGGCGGAAGTGCTCGGCCTCGATGCTGCTCGGGAAAGGATAGACCCGCGGGTGGCGCTCGCGCTTGGCCTCGTACAGGCTCTGGCCGCCGGTGAAGACGAGGTCGGCGGCGGCGAGGAGCTTCGCCTCGCGCTCCAGCAGCGGCAGCGGCGCGCCGCGGAAGAGCGATAGCTCGTCCATGCAGTCGTAGACCACCCCCAGCGGCTCCAGCCCCTCGGCGCAGGGGATCGCCATGGGCGTGTAGTACCAGAGGACGTACTCGGCGACCTCGTGCTGCTCGAGCATCTCGCGCAGCAGCTCGCCCTGGGCGGCCTCGGCCTGCCCGGGGGAGAGCCCGTGAGGCAGATGGGGCACCGCAACCCGGACGCCTCCCTGCCTCTCGCTCACTTCAAGCCTCGGCTCCGTATGCTCCCAGATCGGCTCTTCCACGAAGAACACCCGGCGGTCGCGGGCGAAGCGGCTCATCAGATGCTGCGGGCGCTGCCAGACGAAATCCCAGCGCAGGTGGGAGAGGCAGATGAGGTCCGGCCTCGTGCCGGACCTGCCTGCAGCGAGGCCGCGGGCGGGAACAGGTCGGTCGTCAGAAAGTTGCATGCTCGTTCTCCTCGTCCGGCACGCGCTCCGCGTCCGGAGAATTGCCTTCTTCAAGATTCGATGGTATTTGCCGCGGTATTTGCCCCATCAAGCGGGCCTGGCGCTCCAGCTCCTTCGCCAGGGGCCAACAGGTCTCCCGGTGCCCTTCGGGGGTCGCAAGGCCCCAGAGGCCGGTTTCGCAGTGGCGGTCGTCGTCCCAGCCGGGGTAGTCCAGGATCGGGTAGAGGCAGATCCCCTCGACCGGCACGCCGGCGCTCCGGGCCGCCCGTACCTCTTCCGCCACGTACCTCAGCCAGAGCGCGCGGTCTCTTCCTTGTGCGCCGGTCTCGGACACCATCACGGGCCGACCGTAACGCTCCCAAACCTCCGCCAGGATCTGGCGGAAGGGCCGGTACCGGGGATCGTCCCGCCCGATCCCCGGCCCGTCGAGCACCCACTGGTTGTTCGGGTAGTAGTTCACGCCGACCACGTCCAGATAGCGCTCGTCGCCCCCGAGCTGCGGCCAGAGCTGTCCGGCCAGCATGTCGAAGGCCTGGAACTGCGCCAGCCGGTGGCCCTCGGTGTCCTTGCGCGCCCCGCGGGCCGGGTTGCGCACGATGTGGATGGCCGGCTCGGCATGGAGGATCCGCGCCCGCGGGTCGACGCTCCAGATGGCGTCGATGGCGGCCAGGCTCGCCCGCACGAGCTGCACCTTGAGCTCGAAGCCCCGATCGGTGGCAAAAGGGTTCAGGTACGCCACGTCGCCGCCGGCCCACGACCAGAAGGAAATCTCGTTGACCGGGCAGTAGGCCGCCGGCTCGTCCGTCTCCGCCGCGGCCTCTTCCTTGATCACCCGCGCCACCGCCCGGGCATACTCGGCGAAACGGTCCACGAACTCGGGGCCGAAGATGTCGAGCCCCTCGGGCCAGCCGTAGTGGCAGAGGTCCCAGATGACCTGAACGCCCGCCTTGCGCGCGGCCCGCACCATGGGGAGCAGGCTCCCGAAGTCGTAGCGGCCCGGCGAGCGCTCCACCAGGTGCCAGCGCACCCCGTCCCGGGCGGTGCCGATCCCCACCTGCCGCAGCCGCGAATAGTCCGGCTGGGCGAAATGGTCGTGCCGGGTAGCCGCCACGAGATCGAGCCTCCTGCCGTCACTTCTCCTATGGCAGGAGCACTCGAAGCCTGCGATCCAGAAAGTCTTGTTTAGCACTTGGTCCGTCTTCGCCTCTCGCTCGCCCTCACATAGCTGCAAAATAGAGACCAGCTCTCCGCGCGCTGTGTTCCAGCACCTTTTTGAATAGGGCCAGGCACACCGGCGGCCAATGGCGGCAGCCTGGATGGCTTGGCTAGAGAGGGAGATTCATGTCTCATCCGAACTTCAGGAGCATCGCCAGGGCCTTGGTCATCCTTGCCATGGTCTCGCTCGCGCCGCCCCCGGCGCAGGCAAGGGAGACCGGCTGGCGCGGTCTTGGACAGGTTGGGCAACTCGAGCTTCGCGGGTTCCTCGGCAAATTCCAGAACGCGCTGCGCCGCCTTTTCGACCTCTCCCGAGGGGGGATGGACCCCAACGGCGAGAGTTGATGGAGATGAAATCAACTCCGGTGTCCATTTTTCGGCCGCTGTGGCAACTTACTTCTAAGAGCCATGCGAGAACCCCGTCACCCCGACCGCGGCACGCTGGAGAGTTTCTCCCGCGGCGCGCTGTCCACGGAGCAGGCCCAGTGGATCGAGGACCACCTGCGCTCGGGCTGCCCCGTGTGCCAGCGCAAGGTGGACGACCTGCTCTCGCAGCTTCAGCCCTCTGAGGCCTTAGCCCAGGAGGAGCAGGTCTGGAGCCGCCTCCTCGTCAAGCTGGAACACCGCATGGAGCTGATCGCCCGGGAGCGGGCCGCCGCGCCCGGGCTCGTGGAAGAGCTCCTGGCCCTCCCGCCCGGCGAGCGGGAGGTGCTGCTCCGGTCCGGACGCTTTCAGACGGTCGCGGTCTGCGAGCTGCTGATCGAGCGCAGCTTCGCCGAGGGGTTTCAGGACCCTGCCCAGGCGCGCGGGCTGGCCGGCCTGGCCGTGCAGGTGGCAGACCGGCTGGACATCCTCCTCTATGGCTGGTCGGTCGTGCAGGACTTCCGGGCGCGCGCCTGGGCTTACCTTGGCAACGCCCGCCGCCTGGGCTCGGACCTCAAGGGCGCGGAGGAGGCCATCTCCCTCGCCCAGTCTTTCTCCGAAGAGGGCTCCGCCGATCCACTCGAAGAGGCGAGGATCCTCGACCTCAAGGCCTCCCTGCTCGCCGACCAGGGGCGCCTCGAAGAGGCCGCGGGGCTGCTCGACGTGGCCGTCGACATCTATGAGGACATCCGGGACACCCACCGGCAGGGGCGCGCCCTGATCTCCAAGGGCCTCTTCCTGTCCTACGCGGGCCAGCCGGAGCAGAGCCTGGACTGGATTTCCCGGGGCCTGGAGCTGATCCGCGGCGAGCAGGAGCCGCGGCTCGTCCTCATGGCGAACCACAACATCGCCTGGTGCCTGACCGACTGCGGCCGGGCGGAGGAAGCCCAACGCCACCTCGACGGCATCCGCCACCTCTACGGCGGGTTTTCCGACCCCTGGACCCGGCTGCGCCTCGACTGGCTGGAGGCGCGCATCGCCGCGGGGCTCGGGCGCCGCGAGGAGGCGGAACGAAAGCTCAAAGGGCTCCGCGATGCCTTCGTAGAACAAAAACTGGGCTATGAAGCCTCGATCGTCACCCTCGACCTCGCGGCCCTCTACCTGGAGCAGGAACGGACCGCGGACGTCCGCCGCCTCGCCGAGGAGGCGCTGCCCGTGCTGCTCGCCCAAGACATCCACCGCGAGGCCATGGCCGCCCTGATCGCGTTCCAGCAGGCCACGGAGATCGAGCGCGCCACCCCGCGGATGGTCCAGCAGATCGCCGCCTACCTCAACCGGGCCCGCAAGAACCCGGAGCTGCGGTTCGCAGGCTGGGAGCCGGCAGGCGGGTAGATTTTGCGTGGGCCGGGTAAAAAAAGGACAACAAGGACCCCTAGGACATCAAGGACCCCTAGGGACCTCCCTGTAGGGGCACCCCTTGTGGGTGCCCTCCGGAGGGCGGCCACAAGGGCCGCCCCTACAGGTTGTCCTTGATGTCCTTTCCGCTATACTTACGCCCCACATGCCCGCCACCCCGCTCATTCCTGCCGCCACGGCCCGCCGGCTGCTGCTTGGCGCCCAAGGGCTCCTCGACGATCCGCGGGGCCGGGTTACGGCTGACCGGGTCTACGGCCTCGTCGAGCGGATGGGGTTCGTGCAGATCGACTCCATCAACGTCATCGAGCGGGCGCACCACCTGACCCTGGCTGCCCGCCTCCAGGGCTACCGGCCGAAGATGCTGGACCGCCTGCTCGAGCGCGACCGGCGCCTCTTCGAGCACTGGACCCACGACGCCTCGGCCATCCCCACCCGCTGGTACCCGCACTGGCGCTACAACTTCGAGCGCTATCGCCGGAGAGCGCTGGAGCACCCCTGGTGGCGGGAGCGGGTCGGCCCCGACCCTCTGCGGTTCATCGCCGAAGTCCGCGAGCGGCTCGCCCGCGAGGGGCCGCTCATGACCCGCGACTTCGAGGACACCCGCGACGGCTCCGTCGACCGCACCTGGTGGGGCTGGAAGCCGGAGAAAGCCGCCCTGGAGTTCCTCTGGCGGAGCGGCGAGGCGGCGATCGCCGGCCGGCTCAACTTCCACAAGGTCTATGACCTGGCCGAGCGCGTGCTCCCCGAGGCCCACGCCGCTCCGCAACCCGACCCCGAAGAGCACGTCGACTGGGCCTGCCGCACGGCCCTCGACCGCCTCGGCACCGCCAGCCCGGACGAGATCGCCGGCTTCTGGAACTCGGTTTCGCTGGAAGACGTGAAGGCCTGGTGCGCCCGGTCGAAAGACGTCGCGGCCGTCCGGGTGGAAGCGGCCGACGGCTCGGCGCGCGATGCCTGGGCCATGTCCGACTGGGAAGAGCGGGCCGCCAACCTACCCCCGGCGCCGTCGCGCATCCGGCTGCTCAGCCCCTTCGATCCAATCCTGCGCGACCGCCGGCGGACCCTGCGCCTCTTCGGCTTCGAGTACCGCTTCGAAGCCTTCGTGCCGGCTCCCAACCGCCGCTACGGCTATTACGTCCTGCCGGTCCTGGAAGGCGAGCGCCTGATCGGACGGCTCGACGCCAAGCACTACCGCGAGGGGAGAGTGCTGGAGGTCCGGAAGCTCTGGTTGGAGCCCCCCTTGCGGGCAACCAAGGGGAGGCAGAAAAAGCTGGAAACCGCGCTCGACCTGCTGGCGAGGTTCGTTGGCGCGGAGAAATTCACACTGCTCTACCGGCCCGCTCCGCCGCCCTCTGCATGAGCAGGTCCTGACTGGAGCGCGGCTCCTCCCCCTTGCCCGGCCGGCGCTGGACGTAGCTGCCGTCCGGCCGCATCTCCCAGGCCTTGACGTTGTCGCCGAGCTCGAGGTCCAGGACCGCATCGAGCTCCTCCTGGATGCGGGGCTCCTCCACCGGCACGATCGCCTCCACCCGGAAATCCAGGTTGCGCGACATCCAGTCGGCCGAGCCGAGGAAGTGCTCGGGCTGGCCGCCGTTGGCGAAGCGGAAGATGCGGGCGTGCTCCAGAAAGCGGCCGACGATGCTGATCACCCGGATCGTCTCGCTGTGGCCGGGCAGCCCCGGGCGCAGCCGGCAGACGCCGCGCACGATCAGGTCCATCCGCACCCCCGAGGCCGAAGCGTCGTAGAGCGCCCGGATCATCTGTTTGTCCTCCAGCGCGTTCACCTTGGCCACGATGTGCCCGCCGCGCCCGGCCCTGTGATGCTCCACCTCGCGCTGGATCAGCTCCAGGAAACGCTGCCGCATGTTGACCGGCGCCACCAGGAGCTTCTTGAACCGGGGATTGTGGACGTAGCCGGTCAGCATGTTGAAGAGCTGCACCACGTCCTCGGCGATCTCCTCCCGGCAGGTGAAGAGGCCTATGTCCGTGTAGAGCTTGGCCGTCTCCGTGTTGTAGTTGCCGGTGGCGATGTGGGTGTAGCAGCGCAGGCCCTCGCGCTCCTGGCGCACGACCAGCGCGACCTTGGCGTGGGTCTTCAACCCGACCACGCCATAGGCCACGTGAGCGCCGACGTTCTCCAGCCGCTCGGCCCACTCGATGTTCGCCGCCTCGTCGAAGCGCGCCTTGATCTCCACCGTCACCGCCACCTGCTTGCGGTCCTCGGCGGCGCGGATCAGCGCCCGCATGTTCGGCGAGTCCGCGGAAGTGCGGTAGAGCGTCTGCTTGACCGCCAGCACCGCGGGATCGGCCGCGGCGGCCTCGATGAACCGCTGCACGCTCGTCGCGAAAGAGTCGTAGGGGTGATGGACCAGGATGTCCCCGCCGCAGATGGCACCGAATACGTCCACGTCCTCCCCCGGCTCGGCCGGGTGCAGCCGCGGGTGGGTCACCGGCGCCCAGGGCTTATAGCGCAGCGACGGCAGCGGTGCCGACTGGGCAAGCTGCATCAGGTCGCGCAGGGCGAGGAGCCGGTCCACCGCGAAGATCTCCTGCTCCTGGATCTCGAGCTGCTCGGCGAGGAGCCCCCGCATCCAGGCAGGCATGCCGGACGCGACCTCCAGACGCACGACGGTCGCGAAACGGCGCTCCCGCAGCTCCTCCTGGATGGCCTCGAGCAGGTCGTCCGCCTCCTCCTCGTTGCGCTGCACGTCGGCATTCCGCGTGACTCGGAAGGGATAGGACTCCACCACCTCCATGCCCTGGAAGAGCCGGTCCAGGTTGTGGGCGATGACCTCCTCCAGCGGCACGTAGCGCAGCGTATTCGGCACCTGCAGCCAGCGCGGCAGGATGTAGGGCACCTTGATGCGCGCGAAGCGCGGCTCCATCTCGCCCGGCTCCTTCACCGACACCGCCAGCGAGAGGCTCAGGTTCGAGATGAACGGGAAGGGATGGGCCGGATCGACCGCCAGCGGGGTCAGGATCGGGAAGAGCTTCCTGCGGAACTCGTCCGAAAGGTGCCGGCGCTCGCTGGCCCGCAGCTCGTCCCAGCGCAGGATCTCCAGCCCATGCTGGCGGAGGGCCGGCAGCAGCTCCTCGTTGAACAGCCGCCGCTGGCGGGCGAGCAGCGGCCGGATCGAGGCATGGATCTCGGCGAGCTGCTGGCGCGGCGTGCGGCTGTCGGGCGGCAGCTCGCGGATGTTGCTGGCGAGCTGCTGCTTGAGCCCGCCCACACGCTTCATGAAGAACTCGTCGAGGTTGTTGTCGAAAATGGCGAGGAACTTCAGCCGCTCCAGGAGCGGAGTGGACGCGTCCTCGGCCTCATGGAGCACCCGCAGGTTGAACTCCAGCCAGGAGAGCTCGCGGTTCAGGAACAGGGAAGCCGGATCGAGCGGCCCGGCTGGCGATTCGGCGAGCGATTTGGCGGGAGTGATGGTTTTGGGCTCGGACACGGTCGGACTCCAGAGAACCCCAAGTCTCGCACACCCGCCCCGGGCGAGGCCATGACGCCCGTGTGACAAGTGGGGGTTTGACGTCCTAAACCTCGTGCAGCACGATCCCGTCCGGTGAAGAAGGGTCCGCGGCAAGCCGCACCACCTGCCAGATGCGCGAGGCCGGCAGCACGCTCACGTCTTCACCAAAGTCGCGCCAGACCGCGAACCACCGGCCCCAGGCGTAGAAGACGGCCAGATTTCCGGCATCGGCTCCGGTATGGGAAACCATGACCAGCCCGGGCTCGCCGGAGTCCGGAGCGAGCACGATGCGGGCGACCGCGTCGTACAGCAGGCGCCGCAGCCCTTCCGAATAGGGGGCTTCGTCCAGGTTGGGAATCATGGCGCCTCCTGATCGCGTACGTACAGGAGGAGGCGCAGCACCCCTTCCAGCACGGACGCCGCTACGTCGCGGTAATCCTTCTCCAGAGCGGCGAGCTCCTGGAAGAGCCCGACGAGCCGAGGGTCCAGCGGCCCGGGCACGTAACCCGGACGTCTTTTCATCCCCGCCGGCCGGATCCGCTTCGCGAGCATGGCGTGCAACCTGAGCAGCATGTCGATCATGCCCGCGGCTGCCAACTGCTCCTTCGGCCCCAGCCCCTCCAACTGCCGCAGGCGCCTCGCGAGGCCGTCTCCCAACGCCGCGTCCGCCGTCTTCCGTCCCATCAGCACGTCGAGGGAGACGCTGAAGGCATCGGCGATCTGGACCAGCGTCAGATGTGGAGGGAGATGCTCCCCGTTCTCGTACTTGCTCAGTTTGGACGTCTCGATGCCGAGCCTCGCACCCAACGCCCTCTGACTCAACTTTCTATCTCGCCGGAGCGCCTGGATTTGGCTGCCAATGGCTCCGGCGAGCGCGCTTCTCATCGGACGCGTGGTCATGTTTTCTCTCATATGGAGATCCATTCTTGTCAACTGCCGAGTAGAAGTCAACAGGTGCATGAATGGATCGTAATTGCCTATCAAAACAACCCTTGGGGGAGTTGAGTAATTCTCAAGCTAAGATGCGCCTTTCCGCGACGAATTGCCGGACACTAGGAGTCCGACAACAACGCCGCTTCTTTTGCGTTGCGCCGTGGGGCGCCAAGGCCATGGAGGCCATGGCGTTCCCGCGGTATCCGGAGGAGGAACCATGATTCGGAGACTCGCCTTCGCAGCCGCCCTTGCCGCCACCCTCGCCTCGCCGCCCCTCTTCGACACGCTATGGAGCTGGGCTGCCAGCCTGTCGCAAGGGGCCCCCGCGACTCCGGAGGCCCCTCCACAACCGACTTCTGACGACGACAAGGGGTACTCCATCGATCCCAACGGCTAGATGCTGCTCACTTCGGGGGCGGCGACTGCGCCGTCCCTGCGCAGCAGTGTGAGAGAATGCGCGTACCTTGATGCTGCAAGAGAGACGAGGGGGACCCGTGCTCAAGCACCCCAGCCGGAAGGATCTCGACCGCTTCCTGCTCAGCGCCCTGCCGCCAGCCAGGCGGAGGCTCATCACACGCCACCTGATGGGCTGTGAGGCCTGTTTTGCCTATATCAGCCCGTCCCTGGAGGTCATGCTCGCGCCGGAGAAGGTCGATACCGAGAAGCCCTCCGAGACCGGAGACCTTTATGACGCCGCCTTGGACCGTGCTTGCAGGAAGGCCCTGGACCGGACCGGGATCGTTCGAGAGCGCAAGCGGGCCGCGCCCGTGATCGCGGACCTGGTGCAGGGAAGGCGGAAGTTCCGAGACCTCAGCGAGGAAGAGCACGACGCGATCCAGGGCATCCCCAAGGTCGACCTTCTGCTTGAAGAGGCAAAGGCCCTCAGGCACGAGGAGCCGGGGAAGATGATCGAGGCGGCCGACCTGGCCAAGAAGGCCGCGATGCGCCTCGACCCGCGGATCTACGGACCGCACATCGTGGCCGACACCCGCGCCCGCGCCTTGGCCGAGTTGGCGAACGCCTACCGCACCGCAGACCGGCTCTCCTCTAGTGAGGCAGCCATGGCCCAGGCGATCTATTACCTGGAGCGGGGCAGCGGAGACCTGCATCTCGCTGCCCGCATCGCGGAGCTCGCCGCGTCCCTGGCTTGCGACCAGCGGCACTTCCACGAGGCCCACGAGCTGATCGACCGCGCCTTCCTGATCCATCTGCAGCTCGGAGATGGCCACATGGCCGGCCGCGCCCTTATTACGAAGAGCCACTACCTTTCCTGTGCCGGAAACGCAAAGGAGGCCCTGATCTTTGTCACCGAGGGCTTCACCCTCCTCGACCTGAAACGGGACCCCAGCCTGGGCGCCGCCGCTCTTCAGAACGCGATCCACTACGCCGTAGATGCCGGGCACCTCAAGAAGGCTCAGCACCATCTCTGGAACGCGCAGAACCACGGCCTTCTCCCGAATGAAGAGATCAACCGGATCAAGCTCCGGGCCACGGCGGGCGAGATCTTCGCGGGCCTCGGCCAGCTCGACCGCGCGGAGATGGCCTTCCGCACCGCGAAAGCGGACTTCGAGGACCTCGGCCTGATCTACGTAGCAGGCATCACGGGCATCGACCTCGCCGCGGTCTGGATGCGTCAGGGCCGGGTGGAAGAGGTCAAGGAGCTTGCGGAAAAGCTTCAGAGAGGCTCCGAGATTCTCAGAACGACCCCGAAGCACTTCGGAATGGCTCCGAGATTCTCAGAACGGCTCCAAAAACTTCGGAGCGGCTCAGCGGCGCGCGATGCGGCTTGCCAGCACGGCCGCGCCGTAGCCGTTGTCGATGTTGACCACTCCGATCCCCGGAGCGCAGGCGTTCAGCATGGTGAGAAGGGCGGCGAGGCCGCCGAAGCTCGCTCCGTAACCGACGCTCGTCGGCACCGCGACCACCGGGGCGGGGACCAGGCTGGCAACGACGGTCGGCAGGGCGCCGTCCATCCCGGCGACCGCCACTACCACGTCGGCCTTGCGGATGGCGGGCAGGTTCCCAAGGAGACGGTGCAGGCCCGCGACCCCCACGTCGAAGCAGCGCTCGACCTCGTGCCCGAACCAGGCGGCGCAGACCGCGGCCTCCTCGGCCACTGGCAAGTCCGAGGTGCCGGCGGCCAGGACGGTGATGGCCCCAGGGCGGGACTCATGCGGCTCACCGCAGGTCAGGATGCGGGCGCGCTCGTGGTAGGTCGCCTCGGGCCGGCCGGCGAGGACCGCCTCCGCCGCATCCGGCCGCAGGCGGGTGACGAGCACCCGGCCGTGGGCCTGCATCATCCGGTCGACGATGGCCTTGAGGTCTTCCGTCGTCTTGCCTTCGGCATAGACCGCTTCGGGAAGCCCGTTGCGCAGCTCGCGGTGGAGGTCCAGCTTGGCGAAGCCGAGGTCGGCATAGGGAAGCTCGGCCAGCTCGGCGAGGGCCTGGTCGGGAGAGAGGTCGCCGGAGGCGACCGAGTCGAGGAGCTGCCGGAGCTGCTGCGGGTTCACGATAGAGCGTCCGCGCCGCCTCGCCGATAGCCGTTCGGGTCGTAGGTCACCCGGTGGAATCCGAGGTTGAGGAGACGAGGCTCGATCCTGTCCCAGATCCCGGCGAGGCGGCCGACCTCGTCCGGACCGACCTCGACGCGGGCCGCCCCTTCGTCATGGCGGACTCGCACGACCCGGAAGCCGGCCTCGGCGAGCACTTCTTCCGCGGTCTCGATCCGGCGCAGCTTGCCGAGGGTGACGAGCTGGCCATGCGGGATGCGCGAAGACAGGCAGGCATTCGCCGGGCGGTCCCACGCGGACAGCCCGAGCGAAAGGGCGATGGCGCGGGTGGCCTCCTTGTCGATCCCGTGCGCGAGGAGGGGCGAGTAGATCCCCCGCTCGCGGACGGCCTGGAGCCCGGGCCGGTCGGGGCCGGGATCGGAGGCGTTGGTGCCGTCGCAGACCACCGCGTAGCCGCGCTCGGCCGCTTCCTGGAGCATGCGGTCCATCCGCATCCCCTGGCAGAAGTAGCACCGGTGGCTCGGGTTGGCGACGAACTCGGGATCGTCCAGCTCGCTGTAGGTGACGACCTCATGCCGGATGCCGATCTCTGCTGCCAGCCGGCGGGCATGGTCGAGCTCGGCGCCCGCGAGCGTCTCGGCCGCGGCAGTGACAGCCAGGGCCCGCTCCCCCACCGCCCGATGAGCGAGCGCCGCCACCACCGCGGAATCCACGCCGCCCGAGTAGGCCACGAGCACCGATCCGCGGCCGGCGAGGTCGGCGATTAGGGTATCGATGCGGCTCTGCTCGCTCATCGCGGGGAGTATACTTCGGGAGATGAGTGACGCTGCGGCCATTCCGCGCCACGACCGGGGCAGCTTCCGGGCTGTGGTCCATACCGAGCCCGAAGGCGGCTACTGGGCAGAGGTTCCCGATGTGCCGGGCTGTGTCACTCAGGGCGAAACCTTGGACGAGCTATACCACAACCTTGCCGAAGCGATCGCCTGTCATCTGGATCTGGAGACAGACTCCGTCCGCATCGGCCTGCTCGAAATCTCCTCCAGCAAGTGAAGAGCGTCACAGGGGCTGAGCTCTGCCGGGCACTGGCCCGGAATGGATGGCAGCTCGTCCGCACCCGCGGCAGCCATCAGACCTGGAGCAAGTCCGGCCATCCCACCGTTACCGTGCCGGTGCACAAGGGCCAGGATCTGAAAAAGGGACTGCTCGCCACTCTTTTGAAACAAAGCGGGCTTGGCGAGTCCGACCTCTAGAGCGTCCGCCTCCGGAACATGCCGAGCTTGTTGGCCACCGCGAAGAAAATGCTGTATACGCAAAAGGCGTAGAGCCCCACGAACGGGGCACCCCGCTGGAAGTCGAGCGGCATCATGGCTTTGAGCAGGAGGATCAGCCCGAGCGGGGCCAGGAAATAGCCGGCAAGGAGACGGCGCCGGGACTGCGAGTTGGGATCGAGGTCCCGGCTCCGGTAAACGTAGATGTTGCCCGCCGCCCAGCCCATCGCGACCGCCACGCTGTAGTAAGGGTAGAAGCCCAGGTCCAGCGTGCCATCGGGCATGACCACCCGGAACACGGCCAGCAGATAGACCAGCCAGCACGCCAGAAAAAGGCCGAGCAGGATCTGCTCCCACCGCTTCACGCGGCGGCCCTACCCCTCATAGCTCTCCACCGGCGGGCACAGGCACATCAGGTTCCGGTCGCCCCAGACGTCGTCGATCCTGCCGACGTACGGCCAGAACTTGCGCTCCTTGACCCACGGCATCGGGAAGATCGCCTGCTCGCGCGTATACGGCCGGTCCCACTCGGACGACATCGCATCCTCGGCCGTGTGCGGTGCGTTCTTGAGCGCATTGTTCGCGCGGTCCATCCGACCCTCTTCGATGGCGCGGATCTCTTCCCGGATCGCGATCATGGCTTCGCAGAACCGGTCCAGCTCCGCCTTGGACTCGCTCTCCGTGGGCTCGATCATCAGCGTGCCGGACACGGGGAACGACATCGTCGGCGCGTGGAAGCTGAAGTCCATCAGGCGCTTGGCCACATCGACCGCCTCGATGCCGGCGCTCGCCTTGAACGGACGCAGGTCGAGGATGAACTCGTGCGCCGCCCGGCCCTTGGACCCGCGGTAGAGCACCGGGTAGTGCTCCTTGAGGCGCGCCGCCATGTAGTTGGCGTTCAGGATCGCGATCTCGGTCGCCCGCTTCAGCCCGTCGGCCCCCATCATCGCGATATAGGTCCAGGAGATTGGCAGGATGCTCGCGCTCCCCCAAGGGGCCGCGGAGACCGGCCCGATCCCCTGGTCGCCTCCTGTGGCTGTCAGCGGATGGCCCGGCAGGAACGGCTCCAGGTGCGCGGCAACGCAGATCGGGCCCATGCCCGGACCGCCGCCGCCGTGCGGGATGCAGAAGGTCTTGTGCAGGTTCAGGTGGCAGACGTCCGCGCCATAGTCGCCCGGACGGCAGAGCCCCACCTGGGCGTTCATGTTCGCGCCGTCCAGGTAGACCTGCCCGCCGTGCTCGTGGACGACCTCGCAGATCTCGCGGATCCCCTCCTCGAACACGCCGTGCGTCGAGGGATAGGTCACCATGATCGCGCCGAGCCGCTCGCGGTGCTGATCCGCCTTGGCCCGCAGGTCGGAGATGTCCACGTTGCCATTGGCATCGCACGCGACCGGCACCACCTTCATGCCTGCCATGACCGCCGAGGCCGGGTTCGTGCCATGAGCCGAGACCGGGATCAGGCAGACATTCCGCCCTTCATCTCCTCGGGAACGGTGATAAGCCCGGATGACCATGAGGCCGGCGTACTCTCCCTGCGACCCGGCGTTCGGCTGCAGCGAGCAGGCGGAGAAGCCGGTGATCTCGCACAGCCAGCGCTCCAGCGTCCGGAACAGGGTTTTGTACCCCTGGACCTGCGCGGCGGGCGCGAACGGATGGATCCCGCCGAGCTCCGGCCAGGTGACCGGGATCATCTCGCTCGTGGCATTGAGCTTCATCGTGCACGAGCCGAGCGGGATCATGGAGGTCGCCATGGACAGGTCGCGCGCCTCCAGCCGCTTGATGTAGCGCAGCATCTCGTGCTCGGTGTGGAACCGGTTGAAGATCGGGTGCGTCAGGATCTCGGAGGTGCGGGCATGGGGCGCGGGGATGTCCATCTCCGCTGCTTTGGCCAAGTCGTCGAGTGAAAACTGGCCATCGAAGAGCGAGAGCAGCTCCTCGACATCGGTGACCGTGGCCGCCTCGTCGAGAGCGATGCCCACGGCATGGTCGTCCAATCGCCGCAGGTTGATCCCCCGCTCCTCTGCCGCTTTCAGGATGCTGTCGGCGGAACGGTCTCCAAGCTCCACACGCAGGGTGTCGAAGAACGGCTCGGTCCCAAGCTCATAACCGAGGCGCCGCAGCCCTTCGGCGAGGACCGCGGCCAGGGCATGCACCCGGCGGGCGATCCGGCGCAGCCCCTCGGGGCCGTGATAGACCGCGTACATCCCGGCCATGATGGCCAGCAGCACCTGCGCCGTGCAGATGTTGCTCGTGGCCTTCTCGCGCCGGATGTGCTGCTCGCGGGTCTGGAGCGCCATCCGGAACGCCGTCTTCCCGTGACGGTCGCGGGACACGCCGATGACACGGCCGGGGAGCTGACGCTTGTGCTCGTCGCGGGCAGCCAGGAAAGCCGCGTGCGGACCGCCATACCCCATGGGCACACCGAAGCGCTGCGACGATCCGACCGCGATGTCGGCGCCGACCTCGCCCGGCGGACGCAGCAGGGTCAGGGCCAGAAGGTCGGTCGCCATGACCACCATGGCCTTGGCCTGGTGGGCGCGCTCGGCGATCTCCGAGTAATCCCGGATGCGGCCATCCGTGTTCGGGTACTGGAGCAGGATCCCGAAGACGTCCTCGAAATCGACGGAGTCCGAGTCGCCGACCCTCACCTCGACGCCGATGGCCTCGGCGCGGGTCTTGACCACCTCGATCGTCTGGGGGTGGCAGTCGGCAGCGACGAAGAAGGTCGAGCGCTTGCCGTCCAAGCACATGTGCATGGCCTCGGCCGCGGCGGTCCCCTCGTCCAGGAGCGAGGCGTTCGAGACCGGCAGGCCGGTCAGGTCGGCCACGAGGGTCTGATAGTTGAGCAGCGCTTCGAGGCGGCCCTGCGAGATCTCGGCCTGGTAGGGGGTGTACTGGGTGTACCAGCCCGGGTTCTCCAGGATGTTGCGCTGGATGACCCCGGGCACGAGGCAGCCGTGGTAGCCCATGCCGATGAAGGAGCGGAAGACCCGGTTCTTCGAGGCGATGCCGCGGAGGATCGAGAGCGTCTCCCGCTCTCCAAGCGAGCGGTCGTCGGGGAGATGGGAAAGCGAGAAGCGGCCGCGCAGGCGGATGGCTTCCGGGACCGTCTCCCCGACCAGTTGGTCCAGGGAGTCGGCGCCGACCGCGTCCAGCATCTGGCGGACCTCGGCCTCATCCGGCCCGAGGTGCCGGCGGACGAACGTGTCCGTCGGCTGGAGGAGGGCAGGGATGGTTGCAGCCGGCTGCGTGCCTGTCCCGGCGGCGGGGGATTCACCCAGGATCTCTAGCTCGTTATGCGTCGCCACTCTTCACATACTCCTCATACTGCTCGGAGCTCATGAGCGCCTTGAGGTCCGCGGCCGAGGAGAAGCGGACCTTGACGAGCCAGCCATCCGTGTGCGGATCCTCGTTCAGCAGCTCCGGATCGTCCACCACGGCATCGTTGATCTCGACGATCTCTCCGGCCACGGGCGTGTAGACCTCCGCCACCGCCTTGACCGACTCGATGGTCCCGATCTCCTGGTCCGTGTCGAACACCTGCCCGACTTCGGGCAGCTCGACATACACGACCTCGCCCAGCTCCTGCTGCGCGAACTCGGTGATCCCAAGCACGCAGATGTCATCCTGCACGCTGACCCACTCGTGTTCCTTGGAATAGAGGTATTCGGTCGGATACATCCTCAGCAACCCTCCAATCTGGCTGGTCCAACCCGGCTCTGGACCGAAATATTCACGGCTTAGGACGGCGATAAAACGGAACCTCGACCACCACCGCGGACAGGGCTTTACCGCGTACGTCAACCTCCAACGGAGTCCCCGGCGTGGCCAGCTCGGTAGGGACATAGGCCATGCCGACCGCCTTCTCGAACGTGGGACTCCAGGTGCCGCTCGTGACAGCACCAACAGTATTTCCCCCAACCTGGCCTCCCGACTTCACTTCATGCCCCTGGCGGGCGATCCCGCGGCCCTGGACCTCGAAACCGACCAGCTTGCGCCGCAGCCCCTCGGCCTGTTGCGCGGCGAGCGCCTCTCGGCCCAGGAAGTCCCCCTTGTTCATCTTGACCACCCAGGCGAGCCCGGCCTCGAACGGCGTCGTGGACTCGTCGATCTCGTGGCCGTAGAGCGCCATGGACGCTTCCAGGCGGAGCGTATCGCGGGCACCGAGCCCGGCCGGAAGGGCTCCCGCTTCCACAAGCCGGCGCCAGATCGCGGGCGCATCCTCGGGCGCGACATAGAGCTCGAACCCGTCCTCCCCGGTGTAGCCGGTGCGCGAAATGAGGGCCGGCCGGCCGGAGGCTTCGCCCTGCAGGAAGCCGTAGTACTTGAGGTCCATGGCTTCGGGGGGCGCGAGCGGGCGCAGGATCTCCAAAGCCTTTGGCCCCTGGAGAGCGATCAACGCCCAGCGGTCGCTTTCGTTGGTCACCTGCACTCCGGAGTCGGCCCGGGAGGCGATCCACTCGAAGTCGCGCTCCGCATTGGAGGCATTGACCACGACCAGGAACTCCTCGGCGCCGAGGCGGTAGATGAGAAGGTCGTCCACATAGGTGCCCTGGTCGGTGAGCAGACCGCTGTAGTGGGCGCGCCCCGGCGCGAGCTTGGAGACGTCGTTCGGAGTCAGGCGCTGGAGGAAGGATTCGGCCCCGGGCCCCTGCACCCGGACCTCTCCCATGTGAGAGACGTCGAAGATCCCGGCAGCGGTGCGCACCGCCCGGTGCTCCTCGATGACGCCCTGGTACTGTACCGGCATCTCCCAGCCGGCGAAGTCCACCAGGCGCGCTCCGGATTCCACATGGCACTCGTACAAAGGCGTGCGCTTCAGGCTTTCGCTCGTCGCCATCCGGCTCCCCTGACTATGGATGATGTCGTTTTCCCCCGGTTTTCCCCCGGGAGGCGGGCGACCCGAAACGCTATCACACCGAACCAGGAAACCCCCCGCAGGAAATCCTCCTGTCGCGGGTTCCTGGATCGAAAGGAGATTCAAATGATGAGACGGAGACTGTCAATCGCCATCGCCCTCTTCACCTTCCTGGCCCTTCCCTTCCTCGCCGAAGCCGCCAAGCGCCCTGGAAACCCGGGAGACGTGCTGCGCAACCCCCGCGCCCTCGCCCGCTACCTGAAGCTGACGCCGGCCCAGCTCGAGACCACAAAGCAGCTCATACAGACCCTGCACAATACGACCAAGCCGCTCTATCAACAGGTCGAGCCGCTCGAGGAACAGCGCCGCAGCCAGCTCGACGCCGTCAGCCCGGACGCCTGCGCCGTCGGCACCACCGTGGTCCAGATCGATGGATTGCGGGATCAGATCAGGGAAGCCCGCGAGGACTTCGACGAAGCCTTCTCGGCCATCCTCACCCCGGAGCAGCTCGCCAAGTACGAGGCCCTGAAGGATGCCGTGAAGATCGGCGAGGAAGAGGGCGAGTAGTCCTGGACGGGGGGCGGCCACCCGGGCCGCCCCCACGCCTGTCACATACCTGCGACACCATCGCCTTTGCCAAATCCCGGCATTTCGCGGTATCTCTCTACCCGGAGAGAGGTGCCCGATATGAGACTTCTTCTCGTCCGACACGCCATCGCCGAAGAGCGGGAGGATTTTGCCCGTACGGGCAAGGACGACCACCTGCGCCCGTTGACCGACGAGGGGCGCAAGAAGATGAAGCAGGCCGCCAGGGGCCTCCGCTCCCTGGTCCCGGAGATCGACCTCCTGGCCACCAGCCCCCTCACCCGCGCCGCGCAGACAGGGGCGATCCTCGACTCGGTCTATGGCGGGCTCGACGTGGAAGAGACCGACGAGCTGTCGCCCGAGACCACTCCCGAGCAGTTCCTCCGCTGGCTGCGCCAGCAGAAGGGGGACCTGATCGGGGCCGTGGGGCACGAGCCCAGCCTCAGCCAGATCCTCGGCTGGCTCCTCACCGGGACCGACCGGCGGCTCTTCGCATTCCGCAAGGGGGGCGCCTGCCTGCTGGAGTTTCCGGACGAGCCCGCCGGCGGCACGGCCACCCTTCTCTGGGCGCTCACGCCCGCCCAGCTCCGTACGCTCGGCGACTGATGGACGGCGATCTTCTGAGCCGTCCCCCCGAGGAGGGTGCCCGGCTGATCGCCCTTTCCTGGCTCGACCAGGCCGCCACCGCCTTCCCCCGGCTGCAAGATCCGGCTGATACGGAGGCGCTCCACGATTTCAGGGTCGGCCTCCGCCGCCTGCGGAGCTGCCTGCGCTCCTATCGTGCGTACCTGGAGGAGAGCCTGCCCAAGAAGCTCCGGAGAAGGCTCCGCGACCTGGCCGCCTCGACCGGACCGGGCCGCGACACCGAGGTCCAGATCGAATGGCTGCGCGGGCGCTCCCGCCATCTGAGCTCCTACCACCGCGCCGGCCTGGCCTGGATCGTCGGCCGGCTGGAGGAGCGGATGCGCGCGGCCAACGAGGAGATGTCCGCCAGCCTCCCCAAGGATTTCCCCCGGATCGAGAAGGGCCTTCGCGACCGCCTCTCGACCTACCGCACGGAGATCCACCTGGCGGCCGGCGGCTATCTCTCTCCCACTCTGGCGGAGGCCACCGCGGGCATCCTCCGGCGCCAGGCCACGGAGCTGGAGTCCCATCTCGCCCTGGTGGACGGCCCCGAGGACGAGCACGAATCACACGAGGCCCGGATCAGCGCCAAGCGCCTGCGCTACCTCCTGGAGCCCTTCGATTTTACTGAGGCTACTGCTCTAGTGAAAAGAGTGAAGAAGCTGCAGGATCTCCTGGGGGAGCTGCACGACGCGCACGTCCTGGAGACCGAGCTATCCGAATCGCTGCAGATCGCCGCCTCCGAGGGTGTCCGCCGGCTCCTGGAAGTTTCCCTGAGCGAAGCTCCGGACGACGCCCTGATCCGGGCCGAGCGCCGAAGGGTCCGGGAATCCGGCCTCGTCGCCCTCGCTCGCCTGAACCGCGCCCGCCGCAACCGATTGTTCCAAGAGCTGGAGGCGGATTGGCTCGAAGGCCGGGCGGCGGGGTTCTTTGAGGAGGCCGAGGTGGTTGCGGCGAAGTTGGGCCCTCACCCCCCGGCCCCCTCTCCCGGTCCCCCGAGCACACCCTCCCCGGGAGAGGGGGCCGGGGGGTGAGGGCTCATGAAGATCCTCTACGGAGTCGTCGGCGAAGGCATGGGGCACGCGGTGCGGTCGCGGGTGGTCCTGGAGCACCTGCTCGCCCAGGGGCATGAGATCGAGATCATGGCTTCGGGACGGGCGGCGGACTTCCTCGCGGCCCGGTTCCGCGGCGTCCGGCGCATTCACGGCTTCCATATCGTCTACGGAGAGAACCAGATGAAGCTCGCCGCCACGGTG
Organism: uncultured Holophagales bacterium; assembly: GCA_963741305.1. Taxonomy (GTDB): domain Bacteria; phylum Acidobacteriota; class Thermoanaerobaculia; order Multivoradales; family UBA5704; genus DATMER01. The sequence goes on from CAVUHL010000003.1 coordinate 5,192,620, forward strand.
GGCTCGAACCTCGTTTCCACCGCGGCGGGCCTCCCGGCGAATGTCTCGGCCTGGTTCGACCTGATCCGCGGATTCGCCCCCGAGACAGTCATCAGCGACTTCGACTCCTGGACCTATCTCTACGGCAAGGCGCACGGCCTGCCGGTGATCTCGATCGACAACCAACAAATCGTCCACCGGTGCACCCACCCGTCCAATCTAGTCGCTGGCCACGAGCTCGATTTTCAGCTCACGCGCGCCTTCGTCAAGTCCAAGCTCCCCTTCTGCCTGCATTACGTCATCTCGAGCTTCTTCTTCCCCGAGATCCGCAAGCCGCAGACGACCCTGGTGCCGCCCATCCTCCGGCCGGAAATCCTGGCTGCGCCTTCCACCCGGGGGGACCATCTCCTCATCTACCAGACCGCCGAGGGCAACACGGGCCTCGTCCGCACCCTCGCGGGGACGGGCATGGAGTGCCGGATCTATGGCATGCGGCGGGGGATTTCCGAGGAGCAGGTCGAGGGCAACCTGCACTACCGGCCCTTCGACGAGGCCGGCTTCATTTCAGACCTGGCGTCGGCCCGGGCGGTGATCTGCGGCGGAGGGTTCACGGTGCTCGGCGAAGCCGTCTACCTGCGCAAGCCCACGCTCTCGGTGCCCGTCCGCGGACAGTTCGAGCAGGTGCTCAACGCCCGCTGGCTGGAGCGCCTGGGCTATGGCCATTACGCCGAATCGCTCCAGGACCCGGCCGTGGTCCACCGCTTCCTGGAGGCCATCCCCGGCTGCGAGGAGAAGCTGGCCAGCTATCGGCAGGATGGCAATGAGCGGCTGTTCGAGGTCGTGGACGACCTAATAAGCCAGGCCTAGAGTCTGCCCGCCGTCGATCACCAGCACCGAGCCGGTCGTGAAACCGGATGCCTGGCCCGCGAAGTAGAGAACGGCGCCGGTGATGTCCTCCGGGTCACCGATCCTCCCCTGGGGGATGGTCGCAAGCGCATCGGGCGACGACCAGAGCACCTCGCTGAACTTCGTGCGGATGATCCCCGGCGCGATGGCATTGACCCGGATGTTCTCCTTGGCCAGCTCCATCCCGAGCGCCTTGGTCAGCATGAGGACGGCCGCCTTGCTCACGCAGTAGACGCCCAGGCCCCGATGGGGGAACATCCCCGCCACCGAGGCAATGTTCACGATCCGGCCGCCGCCCCGCTCCAGCATCCGGGGCACGCAGGCCTTGATCGTATGGACATAGCCCTTCACGTTCACCTCGAAGGTCTTGTCCCATTGCGACTCCTCGGCTTCGAGGATCGGACCGAAATGAGGGCTCGTGGCCGCGTTGTTCACCAGGATGTCGATACCGCCGTAGGCCTCTTGAGCCCGGGCGGCGAGGTTCTCGCAGTCCTGGGCCCGGCCGGTGTGACAGGCCACGGCGAGGGCATCCCCGCCGCGTTGGCGGATCTCCTCGGCCACGGCCTCCACGCCCTCCAGCTTGCGGCTTGCGAGGACCACCCGCGCGCCGGCGGCGGATAGCGCAGAGGCGATCGCGGCGCCGATTCCCCGGGAGGCGCCGGTCACCACAGCCACCTGCCCGGTCAGGTCGTTCGGATTCGTTTGCATGGCGTCCAAGATATCCTAGGAGTCGTCCACCCTGAGAACCATGAGAAAAATCTACTTCGTCAAGTACTACGACAAAGGCTCGACCATCATGGGGGCCGACCAGGTCAGCGAAGCCCTGCGCGCTCGGGGGATTGAAAGCCGCTCCGTCTACCCGAAGGATCTGAAGGACGTCCGCGACTCGATCCTGGTCTTCATCAAGACCTCGAAGCTGCCCGATCTGCTCGGAGCACGGATACGGGGGAACCGCCTGGTCCTCGACGTTCAGGACACGACCGTCTTCAAGCGCTGGATCAAGAACCGCTGGCTCTACCACGGCCTGATCTTCAAGAACCAGCGCCAGCTCCGGGATTTCGCCGTCCGGGGGGCCGTGAACCGGGTGATCTACCACCAGTGGGACCCGCGCTACGTCCCCAACACGCTGGGAGACCGGGAGCTGCGCATCGCCTACCTGGGATTGGGGCGGTCCCTTTCGCTCTGGGGGCAGCTCCCGGGCGTGGACTACTTTGATGGCGATTACTTCCGGCGGGCGCTCGACTACAACTGCCACCTCTCGGTGCGCGAGCCCGGCAAGGAGTTGCTCTACAAGCCCAACTGCAAGGTCTCGACGGCGGCGGCCTGCGAGGCGAACCTGGTCACCACCCGCGACGAGAGCACTCTGGAACTGCTCGGGCAGGACTACCCCTACTACGCCGAGCCGGAGAGGGAGAGCCTGCTCGCCGCGCTCGACAAGGTCCGGACGACCTTCCGCGGCCCCGAATGGAAGAGGGGCCTGGAGATGATGAAGGAAGTCCGCGAGCGCACTTCCATGGACCGGGTGATCGACGACTACCTGACCTTCTTTGCAGAGCTGCCCTGATAGACTCGGCCCGAGGAGGAAAACATGGCGGTCGAGATCACGGGCAAATACATCGGCAATCTGGCGCAGGAGATGACGCACGGCCCCTCCGGAGCGGTCCTGAAGACCGTGCCGCCGGTGGACAACCAGGGAGACGGCAGCTCCTTCTCGCCGACCGATCTGGTGGCCACGGCCCTGGCCGCCTGCATGACGACCCTGATCTCGATCGTGGGCGAGCGGGAAGGGATCGACCTCTCGGGGATGTCGGTGCACATCGAAAAGCACATGGGCAGCAACCCGCGGCGGATCTCCGGGCTCCCCTCGCGCATCCGCATGCCGGCCGGGCTCACTCCCGATCAGCGCAAGAAGCTGGAGAACGCGGCGCTCACCTGCCCGGTCCACAAGAGCCTGCACCCGGATATCGAGCGCGAGGTGGTGTTCGAGTATCCGGATTAGGTGGAAAAGGACCAAAAGGACTTAAAGGACTTAAAGGACTCAAAGGACACCGGACCGGAACTCTGTCCTTTTCGTCCTTTAGGTCCTTTAAGTCCTTTTGGTCCTTTCCGAATACAATAGCCCCTCCTTTTCCGAGGCCCGCTGGCGGGCCCGGCGCCAGAGGCCCATGACTGAGAACCGATTCCCAGACGTACCCGGCGGATACCCGTTCCCCCAGCTCGAGCAGGAAGTGCTCCGGCTCTGGCGCGAGCGGAACATCTTCCAGAAGAGCCTGCAGAAGCCCGCGCCCCAGGGCGAGTTCGTCTTCTATGACGGTCCCCCGACCGCCAACAACGTGCCCCATGTCGGGCATGTTGTGACCCGGGTCGTCAAGGACCTCTTCCCCCGCTTCCGGACCATGCGCGGCTACCACGTGCCCCGCAAGGCGGGTTGGGATACCCACGGCCTTCCGGTCGAGATCGAAGTCGAAAAACGCCTCGGCTTCACCGGCAAGCAGCAGATCGAGGAGTTCGGCATCGCCGAGTTCAACAAGGCCTGCCTCGAGAGCGTCCATACCTATGAGCGCCAGTGGCGCGTCATGACCGAGCGCGTCGGCTACTGGCTCGACCTCGATCACGCCTACTTCACCTACACCAATGACTACATCGAGTCGGTCTGGTGGTCGCTGGGCGAGCTGTGGAAGCGCGGACTCCTCGGCGAGGGCTACAAGATCCAGCCCTATTGCGCCCGGTGCGGCACCACCCTGTCCAGCCACGAGGTCGCTCAAAATTATAAAGACGTGGACGACCCGTCCGTCTGGGCCCTCTTCCCCGTCCGCCCCGGCCAGGAGCTGGTTCCCGTGGACGGCGGCTCCTGGACGACCACCGAAGGGATGAAGCTCGTCGCCTGGACCACCACCCCGTGGACCCTCACCGCCCATGTGGGGCTCGCGGTCAATCCCGAAATGGTCTACCGCCTGGTCCAGCACCCGAACAAGCCGGACGAGCAGTTCCTCTTCGGCGACGAGATGGCCAAGCCCGTCCCGGGCATCTTCGAGGTCGAGGGGGACAAGCGCCTCATCGACCTTGCCGAGCTGCCGGCACTCGCCCGATTCCGCGGCAAGGACCTCGAAGGGCTCCTCTACGACCGGCCGTTCCGGACTGATCCCTCCGTCGCCTCCGACGAGCGCGGTTGGCAGGTGGTCCTCGGCGACTACGTGACCTCCAGCGAAGGCACCGGCCTCGTCCACACCGCTCCGCCGTTCGGCGAGGACGACTACCGCACCGGCCAGGCCTACGACCTGCCGCTCCTTCTGACCATCGACCTCGAGGGCAATGTCCGCAACCTGCCCGGCCTCGAAGCCTTCGCCGGGATGGGGTTCAAGGACGCCGACCCCAAGATCCTCCAGGATCTGCGCAGCCGCGGATTGCTCCTCCACACGGAGCGCTACCGCCACAGCTATCCCTTCTGCTGGCGTTGCGACCGGCCGCTCCTCTACTACGCAACCACGAGCTGGTTCGTGAAGACGACCCTCCTCAAGCAGGAGCTGCTCGACCAGAACAAGACCATCAACTGGCAGCCGCCCCACGTGGGCGAGGGCCGCTTCGGCAACTGGCTGGAAAACGTGGTGGATTGGGCGCTCTCGCGAAGGCGCTACTGGGGCACTCCGCTTCCCGCCTGGAAATGCGACGGGTGCAATCACACCACGGTCTTGGGTTCCTTCGCCGAGCTATTCGAACAGGCAGGCAAGGAACCGCCCGCCGACCTCTTCGATCCGGAGCAGTTCAATCCGCACCGGCCGTACATCGACGATGTCGCCTGGCCTTGTACGAAGTGCGAGGGCGGCACGATGCGCCGGGTGCCCGATGTGATCGACGCCTGGTACGACTCGGGCTCCATGCCGTTCGCCCAGCACCATTACATGGGCAAGCCGCTGCCCGAAATCGATCCGGAGACGGGCAGGGGCTTCCCCGCCGACTTCATCTCCGAGGCGGTGGACCAGACCCGCGGGTGGTTCTACACCCTGCACGCGCTCGGTGTCCTTCTCTTCGGTAAAGCGGCTTATGAGACCTGCATCGTCCTCGGCCACGTCAACGACGAGCAGGGGAGGAAGATGTCCAAGCGCCTGGGCAATGTGGTCGAGCCCATGGGCGTGATCGAGGAGACCGGGGCCGACGCCCTGCGCTGGTATTTCTGCGTCAACAACCCGGAGGTCAACTCCCGCTTCTCCGCCAAGCTGGTGCGCGAAGCCGCGCAGGGCTTCCTCCTCCCGCTCTGGAATGCCCTGTCCTTCTTCACAATCTACGCGAACATGGATGGCTGGCGGCCGTCTCAAAAACAGTCGAGGTTCGAGGACCGGCCGCCTCTCGACCGTTGGATCCTCCTCCGCCTGGACCGCCTGACCACGGAAGTCACGGCCGGGCTCGACGCCTACGACATCACCGAGCCGGCGCGGAAGATCGAGGCGCTTCTGGACGACCTCACGAACTGGTACATCCGGCGCAGCCGCGACCGCTTCTGGGCGAGCAGTCAGGAGGAGAGCGCCAACAAGGAGAGCGCCTACCAGGCCCTCTATGAGGTGCTGACCACGGTGGCGCGGCTCCTCGCGCCGTTCACGCCTTTCGTGACTGAGGTTCTCCACGAGCACCTGGTGCGCAGCCAGCGTCCTGATGCTGCCGAAAGCGTCCACCTGGAAGAGTGGCCGGAGCCGGGCGCCCGGAAGGAAGAGGAGCTGGAAACTGCCATGGACGCGGTCCTGCGCATCGCCCGCCTTGGCCATGCGGCGCGCAACACTCACTCGCTCAAGACCCGGCAGCCGCTCGCCGCCGTGACCCTGGTCACCGCCAACGAGGGGCTGCCCGGCCTGATCACGCCCTACGCCGACCTGCTCAAGGACGAGCTGAACGTCCGCGAGATCCATTGGGCGGCGGACCGGAGCGAGTACGTGCGCCATGAGGTGCGGCCCGTCTTCCCCAAGACCGGCCCGCGCTTCGGCAAGCGGATGTCCGAGGTTAAAAAGGCGCTGGAGAGCGGCGACGGCGACGCCCTGGCCCACCAGTTGGAGACGGCCGGCAAGGTCACCATCGAGATCTCGGACGGTTCTCACGACCTCTCGCCCGAGGAGGTGGAGGTCCGTCTCATCGAGCGCGAGGGCATGGCCACCCAGGGGGACCGCGAGCTGCTGGTCGCCCTGGATACCCGCCTCACGCCCGAGCTGATCGCCGAAGGCTGGGCGCGGGAAGTCGCGCGCAGTATTCAGACTGCCCGCAAGGACGCCGACCTCGACTACGCCGACCGCATCCGGGTGAGCTATGAAGCCGATCCCGAAATCGAGGCGGCCGTCGAGGCGCACCGTGAATGGATCATGGGAGAGACCCTGGCTGTGGAGTTGGCCAAAGGGAACGGCACGGAGCTCAAATCCGCGCCGGTCGAAGGCCGCAGCTTCGCCTACGCCATCGAGAAGGTCTCCGCGCAATAGAGGGGGAGAGAGAAAGTGGCTGGAATCTTCAAAGCGTACGACGTGCGGGGGATCTATCCCTCGCAGATCAACGAGGACATGGCCCGCCAGATCGGCCTCGCGTTCCAGTTCGTGCTGGACGAGGAGGACCGCTCGCGGGGCAATACGGTCGTGGTGAGCCGCGACATGCGCTCGCACAGCGAGCCGCTCGCCAAGGCCCTGATCGAGGGGCTCACGCAGTCCGGCCTCGACGTGCTCGACATCGGACTCGCCACCACGCCCATGAACTATTTCGCGGTCGGCCACACCAAGGCAGCCGGAGGCGTGCAGGTCACGGCGAGCCACAACCCGGCGCAATACAACGGCCTCAAGTTCAGCCGCCACGAAGCGCGCCCGGTCTCCGGCGACCACGGAATCCCCCTCCTGGAGGAGAAGGTCAAGTCCGGTGACCTGCCGAAAGCGTCCCGCCCCGGCACGGTGCGGACCGGCCAGATCTTCGACGAATACCAGGAACACATCCTCCGCTTCCTGGGGACCGACCGCCGCCGCCTGCGGGTCGTGGTGGACGCGGCCAACGGCATGGGCACGATCTACCGGCCCATCCTGGAGGCCACCGGGATCGAGCTGATCCCCCTCTATTTCGAGCTGGACGGCACCTTCCCCAACCATGAGGCCAACCCGCTCAAGGAGGAGAACCTCCACGACCTGATGCGGGCGGTCAAGGAGCACGGCGCCGACCTCGGGGTCTCCTTCGACGGCGATGCCGACCGCGCCGCCTTCGTGGACGAGACAGGCCAGGCGGTGGGGAGCGACTTGATGACGGCGCTCATCGGCGGTGAGCTGCTGGAGCGCGAGCCCGGCAAAGCCGTGCTCTTCGACCTGCGCTCGTCGCGGGCAGTGGCCGAGTACATTGCGGAGAAGGGCGGGATTCCGGTGCGCGAGAGGGTCGGCCATTCCTTCATGAAGGCCACCCTGCGCAAGCGGGACGGGATCTTCGGCGGCGAGTTGGCCGGCCACTACTACTTCCGGGACCATTTCAACGCCGACAGCTCGATCGGCGCCGTGGTCGAGATCCTGAACCTCCTGCGCTCGTCGGGCAAGCCGCTCTCAGCCCTGGTGCAGCCGCTGCGCCGCTACGCCAAGAGCCCGGAGATCAACTTCGAGGTCGAGGACAAGCAGGGCAAGATCGAAGAGCTCGCCCGCCGCTATGGCGACGCCGAAATCGACTACCTGGACGGGATCACCTTCCAGTACCCCACCTGGTGGGGCAACGTGCGGCCCTCCAACACCGAGCCGTTTCTAAGGCTGGTGCTGGAGGCTTCCACGCCCGAGGAGCTGGAGCAGCGGCAGAAGGAGCTGTTCGAGATTCTAGGGGAGCCGGCGGAGTAATCCCTCACCCCCGACCCCTCTCCCGGTCCCCCGAGCACGCCCTCCCCGGGAGAGGGGCGCCACCGCCCGCCCAAAAACAACAGCAAATCGAAGCAAGTCTCCCCCTCTCCCGGGGAGGGTGTGCTCGGGGGACCGGGAGAGGGGGCCGGGGGGTGAGGGTCCGTCACTCGTTGCTGCGCATGCCACCGGCGAGCATCACGTAGTACAGCAGCGTCCCGATCGAAGACACCGCCGCGGCCACGTAGGTGAGGGCGGCCGCGTTCAGCACGCGGTTCATCCCCTCCTGCTCCTGCGGCAGGATGATGCCGTTCTCCACAGCCAGCTTTTTGGCCCGCGCCGAGGCGTCGTATTCCACCGGCAGGGTCACGAGCTGGAACAGCACCACCGCCGAGAAGAGGAAGATGCCGAAGTAGACCGTCGTCTGCGATTGCAGCAGCAACAGGCCCGCCAGGATGATGATGTAGCTCAGCGTCGAGCCGATGTTCGCCATCGGCACCAGGGCCGAGCGCAGCCAGAGCGGCGCGTACTTCGTCGCATGCTGAATCGCGTGGCCAGCCTCGTGACAGGCCACCCCGATCGCGGACACCGAGTTCGACCCGTAGACCGGCGGCGACAGCGCCAGCGTCTTGTTGACCGGATTGTAATGGTCCGACAGGAAGCCCTGCGTCTGGACGATCTTCACGTCGAAGATCCCCGCCCGCTGGAGCATCTCGTGCGCGGCCTGGGCGCCGGTCAGGCCCCGGGCCGTGCGGACCTTCTGGTACTTGTTGAAGGCTGATTTCGTCCGGAAGCTGGCCCAGAGAGAGAGCAGCAGCGCCGGGATCATGAAGATGAGGTATCCCATGGTGTTGGTCTTACCCCTCCTTTCGATGCATCAAAACAGCCGAGGGGGCCAGCTGATTCCGTTAAAGTAGCCGCGGGAGGTAGGAAGTATGAGTGGGATAGCAATTGTCACCGGAGGCAGCCGCGGCATCGGCCGGGGTATCGCCGAAGCCCTCCTCGCGGAGGGATGGAAAGTGTGGATTTGCAGCCGCAGCCAGGGATCGGTCGACAAGGCCAGCCAGGAGATGGGTGTCCAGGGCCGGGCCGTGGACGTCCGGGACCAGGGACAGGTCGAAGCCTTCGTAAAGGAGGTTCTGGACGCCGAGGGGCGGATCGACTGCCTGGCCAACAACGCCGGCCTCGGGCACTTCGCACCCGTGGACGAGATCTCCGGCGACCAGTTCCGCGAGGTTATCGAGACCAACCTCAACGGCTGCTTCTACTTCATCAGGGCGGTAGCCCCGACCATGAAGAAGCAGGGGGCGGGCTGGATCATCAACATCTCCTCCCTGGCCGCCAAGAACCCCTTCGCGGGCGGATCGGCCTACAACGCCAGCAAGTTCGGGCTGCTCGGGCTGTCCGAAGCCGCCATGCTCGACCTGCGGCCCCACGGCATCCGGGTCGCCTCGATCATGCCCGGCAGCGTGGCCACGGAGTTCGGGGGCGGACATGGCGAAGGAAGCTGGAAGCTGCAGGCGGCGGACATCGCGTCGATGGTCGTTCACCTGCTGAGCTATCCGGACAACGCCCTGCCCAGCCGCATCGAGATGCGGCCCAGCCGGCCTCCGGGGAAGTAGCTTTTCCCTGGGACCGCCGGCATCCTGCCGGCTCCGGGGCCTTTTTTAGAGTGTGGGCCGGCAAGATGCCGGCGGTCCCAGGGAAAGAAACAGCTGTTTCCAGACAGAGCAACTCGAGTTACACTCGCAGCATGCGGCGCAATGTCGTGGCCATGCTCGCGGCTTTCCTCGTCCTCGGAATGGGCGAGGAGCTGTGGGTGCGGTTCGTCCCAAAGTACCTGGAAGTCCTGGGGGCGGGCGCTTGGACGGTTGCAGCCTACGGCACCCTCCGCGAGCTTCTCGACGCTCTCTATCCCTACCCCGGCGGCTGGGCGGCGGACAGGATGGGCCGGCGGCGGGCTCTCGAGCTGTTCGCGCTTCTCTCCGCGGGCGGCTATGTCCTCTACCTCTTAGCTCCGGATTGGCCCTGGGTGATCGCCGGCACCGTGCTGGTCATGGCCTGGAGCAGCCTTACGCTCCCCGCCATCTTCGCGGTCCTCGGGGACAATCTCCCTTCCTCCCAGCGTGCCACCGGGTTCGGGGTCCAGTCGATCCTGAAGCGGGTGCCGATCATCCTTGCCCCTCCTTTGGGCGGATGGCTGATCTACCGGCTCGGTTTCCTTGACGGCATCCGGGCCGGGCTGGCGGTCACGATCTGCTTGGCTTTCGTCGGGATTTTCATACTGCGCCGCTCCTACGTGGAGCCTCCGGCCCCTGCTCCGGATGCCGAGCGCCTCGGCAACCTGTGGCGCTCGATGGACCCCGGGCTCAAGCGGCTCCTGAGCGCCGACATCCTCGCCCGGTGGGCGGAGGGCATCCCCAAGGTGTTCATCGTCCTCTTCGTGATGGACGTCCTCGGCGCCGGTCCCACCCGGTTCGGATGGCTGACGAGCCTTCAGATGATCACCGCCACCCTGGTCTATATCCCCATCGCGCGGATGTCGGACAGAATGGACCGTAAGCCGTTCGTCCTCCTCACCTTCGCCTTCTTCGCTCTGTTTCCCCTGATCCTGGCGCGGGCTTCGGGGACCGTGGGCCTGGCGGCGGCCTTTGTCGTCGCCGGCCTGCGGGAGATCGGGGAGCCGGCGCGCAAGGCCATGATCCTCGACCTCTCCGCCGCTCATGCCCGGGGACGGTCGGTGGGCGTCTACTATCTGGCTCGCGGGCTCGCGGTGTTCCCGGCCTCGCTCGTGGGCGGATGGCTGTGGACCATCGACCCGCGTTTGCCTCTCTATGCCGCCTTTGCCGTCGGAGTCGCGGCTTGCGTGCGGCTAATATCCGCCTGATGCGCTGGCTTGCCCTCTCGTACTCGCTCTCGGACCCGTCCTCCAGCCGGAGGGTGGCCATCTGGCGCCGCCTGCGCCAGCTCGGGTCCGTCTCGCCGGCAGGATCTCTCCATCTGCTCCCGGACGGCGAGGAGGCGCGAGAGGCGTTCGGCTGGCTCGCGCAAGAGATCCGCGACGGCGGCGGGCAGGCGCTCGTGCTGGAGGCCGATCACCTGGAGGAGAGCGAGAGGGCCCGGGTCATCGAGGCCTTCCGCTCCGCCCGCGACGAGGATTACCGCAAGATCATCGAGGAAGCCGAAGCCCAGCCTGACCGGGTGGAGAAGCTCCGCCGCCGTTTCGACGAAGTCAGCCGCCTGGATTGGTTCGCCGCTTCCGAAGGACCGCGCGCCGCCGCGGCCCTGGCCCGATTGGATGAAAAGCCGGAGCACGAGGTCCCCACGGCTGACTTCGCTCGTTATTGCGGCCGGACCTGGGTCACCCGGCCCCGTCCCCATGTGGACCGCCTCGCCTCGGCCTGGCTCATCCGCCGCTTCATCGATCCCGAGGCCACGATCCGGTACGGCGAACCTCGGGAAGGGGAGGTCTCCTTCGACATGCCCGGGGCCGAGCTCGGCCATTCGGGCAACCTCTGCACCTTCGAGACGATCCTCGCCGCCTTCCGTTTGGACGATCCCGCCCTGCGAGCGCTCGCCGCGATCGTCCACGAGATCGATCTGCGGGACGGGCTTACCTCTCCTCCCGAGGCCGCCGGGATCGACGGCATCCTTCGCGGTTGGCTGGCGGCGGGTTGGCCCGATGAGGAGTTGGAGCGGCACGGGACCGCCCTCTTCGAAGGCCTTTACCATTCCTTGCAAGTCTCCCCCTCTCCCGGGGCGGGGGTCGGGGGACCGGGAGAGGGGGCCGGGGGGTGAGGGCTCCGGACTCCGTCCCCTTCGCCGAAGCCGTCCGCGTCTGGCTCCGAGTCGCCATCCAGAGCTTCGGCGGGCCGGCTGGCCAGATCGCGGTCATGCACCGCATCCTCGTGGATGAGAAGCGCTGGGTCGACGAGCCGCGCTTCCTCCATGCCCTCAACTACTGCATGCTCCTCCCCGGCCCCGAGGCCCAGCAGCTCGCCATCTACCTCGGCTGGCTCCTGAACCGCACGCCGGGCGGGCTCGTGGCCGGCATCCTTTTCGTGCTGCCCGGATTCTTCTCCATCCTGGCCTTGAGCGTGCTCTACGCCGGGTTCCAGGGGACCGCGTTCGTCACCGGCCTCTTCTTCGGCTTGAAGCCGGCGGTCATGGCAGTCGTGGTCGAGGCCGTGGTGCGCATCGGCAAGAGGGCGCTGAAGAACCGGGTGATGGTGGGCTTCGCCGCGGCTGCGTTCATCGGGATCTTCTTCTTCGAGGTGCCGTTCCCGGTCATCGTCGTGACCGCCGGCCTGCTTGGCTGGCTCGGTGGCAAATGGATTCCCGCGACCGAGCCTGACGAGGCCCTGACCGTCCGGGTGAGGCCCTCTTTGGGACGGTCGTTCCGGGTGCTCGCCGTCTGCCTTACCCTCTGGATCACACCGCTGATCGCGCTCGTCGCCGTCTTCGGATGGGATCACGTCCTGGTGCGGGAGGGGATCTTCTTCAGCCAGATGTCGATGGTCACCTTCGGCGGCGCCTACGCGGTGCTCGCCTATGTCGGGCAGCAGGCGGTGGAGACCTACGGCTGGCTCACGGCCGGGGAGATGCTCGACGGCCTCGGGATGGCCGAGACCACGCCGGGGCCGCTCATCCAGGTGGTCCAGTTCGTCGGCTTCCTGGGCGCGTTCCGCAATCCGGGCGAGCTCAACCCGTGGACGGCGGCCATCCTCGGCTCGCTGGTCACCACCTGGGTGACGTACGTCCCGTGTTTCCTCTGGATCCTCCTCGGCGCGCCGTACATCGAGGCGCTGCGGGGGAAGAGGGGATTGAGCCGCGCCCTGGCCGGGATCACGGCCGCGGTGGTGGGGGTCATCCTGAACCTCGCGGTCTGGTTCTCCATCCATGTCCTCTTCCGGGAGGTGGGCGAGGCGCGATGGATGGGAATCCGGCTGCTCGTGCCGGTCTGGGGGACGGTGGACTGGCCGGCGGTCGTCCTCGCGGCCTTCGCCTTCCTTGCGCTGTTCCGCTTCAAGCTTGGGATGATGACGACGCTCGCGGCCAGCGCGGCGGCCGGGTTGCTTTGGTACCTGCTCTAGCTTTTCCCTGGGACCGCCGGCATCCTGCCGGCTCCGGGCTTTTTCTTCTGGAGTGTGGGCCGGCAGGATGCCGGCGGTCCCAGGGGAAAACAGCGACGGAAAAAGGTTTTTGGCGACACAGAAACTTTATGGACGACGCAGAAAGTTTTTGGGCGACGCACAAGGATTTTGGGCGACACAGAATCTTCTTGGGCGGCACAGAGCTTTTCTGCGTCGTCCAAAATGATTTTGGGCGGCGCAGAATGTTTCTGTGCCGCCCATTAAGTTTTAGGACGACACAGAGGAATTTTGTGTCGCTCAAAAAGTTTATGGGCGGCACAGAGTGTTTCTATGCCGCCCAAAAAGATTCTGGGCCGTCCAAAAAGTTTTTGGGAGGATTCAGCTCGTCGCGAGCCGCGCCAATTCCTGGCGGACGACCCGGCGGACCAGGTTTTCGATCTCGCGGCGGGTCATCGGTTCCGAGGGATCCTCGGAGCCGTCGCCGTCCGCGGACCCGGCGCCGAGAGCCTTGAGCAGGCGCTCCTGGTTCTCTTTGGGCGCCGCGCGGAAAAACAGCAGCAGCGGCTCCAGGCCCAGCGCCTCGCCGATGTCGTAGACGTGCTCGACCTTGAGCGTGATGCGGCCCTTGATCAGGCTCCCGATGTAGCCCTGGCCCTGGCCCAGCATCTGTTCGAGCTTGCGCTTGGAGATGCGCGACTTGACGATCTCGTCGTCGAGCATTTTGAGGAGCGTTTCGACTTCGTCCCGGTCTTTCTCCACAGTGGAGAAGATTCTATGTCAACTGGCCTTGGCCTTGTCCTGAACGAGCAGGCGCCGCAAAATCTCGGCGTGGCGCTCGGCCTCCTCCGCCCGCCTCTCGTAGCGCTGCTCCGCGCCATGGTGGAGGCGGGAGCCCTGGCCCATCCGCCTCTCCATGCGGCGCGCCAGGGCCGCGTTCTCCAGCAGCGAGCGGACGGCGGCCCAGAGGGCGGCCTCGACCACGTCGTCCTGCTTGGCGAGGAGCGTCTCCGGCGAGTAGGCGTGGCCGGTGCGGCAGCGGAAGTGCACGACCTCCTCGACCCGGCTCTCGCGCAGCGAGCCGCCGCACTCGGGGCAGGTCAGGTCCGAGGGGACGCCCTGCTCCTCGGGATCGTGTCCGTGCTCCAGCTCTTCTTTCATGTCCAGATCCTCCGGTTCCGGCTCCAGATCCTCGAGCGGCTCGCGGATGAGCTCCACCAGGAGCGGAGCGATGCCGGCGAGGGGCAGAACGTAATCGACCTCGACGTTCATGATCGCGCTGTGCGGCATGCTGGGGTAGTCGGCGTCTTCCGGGTCCTGGACCACCGCCGTGCCGCCGTGCCTCTTCACCACCGCCAGGCCCGCCGTGCCGTCGTCGAGGTTCCCGGTCAGAACCACGGCGACCGTCCGCCGGCCGTAGGCCTGGGCCCCCGAGCGGAAGAGGACGTCGACGGCCGGCCGCTGCGCGTTTTCGGTGGGGGCGCGGGAGAGCCGGACCACTCCGTCCTGCACGACAAGGTGATGATCGGGGGGAGCCACGTAGATCTGCCCCATCCGGACCGGCTCGCCGTCGGCCGCATGCGTAGCGGGCAGCTTTCCCGCCCGGCTCAGGATGACGGGCATGGCGCTGCGCCCGTAAGGAGAGACGTGCAGGACGACGAAGACGGCGGCCGGGAAATCGGCGGGCAGCCCTGCGATCAGCTCGGTGAGCGCCTGCACGCCTCCGGCCGACGCCCCGATCAGGATGATGTCGCGATTGGCCATTTGTCTCCCTGGTCGAGGATCTCGCGGACGGTCTGCAGCAGCACCCCGGGGGGGAACGGCTTCTGAAGGAACGACCGGCCCGGTTGAAGCACACCATGGCGGGCGATGGCATCCTCCGGGTAGCCGGAGATGTAGAGCACGCGGATGCCGGGCCTCTCCGCCACCAGCTGCGTGGCGAGCTCGCTGCCGCTCATGCCGGGCATCACGACGTCGCTGATGAGCAGGTGGATCGGCCCTTCCCAGCGGCGGGCGGCCTCGATCGCATGTGCCCCGTCCTGGGCGGCGAGGACGGTGTAGCCCCGCGCCTCCAGGATCTCCTGGGCGGGCTCGCGGATGTTGTCCTCGTCCTCGGTGAGCAGGACGACCTCCGAACCGCGCGCCATCTCCCGCGCCGGCTCCAGCCGCGGCGCCACTTCCGCGGGGGCCGCGGCCTGCGGCAGGTAGACGGTGAACGTGGAGCCCTTGCCGAGCTCCGTCTCGACGTGGATCGCGCCGCCGCTCTGAGTGACGGTGCCGTAGATCGTGGCCAGGCCGAGGCCGGTGCCGCGGTCGTAATCCTTGGTGGTGAAGAAGGGCTCGAAGAGATGGGCCCGGACCTCCTCGCTCATGCCGGTGCCGGTGTCGGAGACCCGGATGCACACGTAGCTGCCAGGCTGGAGGCCGATGCCGGCGAGACGGGGATCGCCGTCCGCGAGCTCCTCCGAGGCGACCTTCAGAGACAGCCGGCCGCCGTCGGGCATGGCGTCCCGGGCGTTGGCCACCAGGTTCAGGATCACCTGCTCGACCTGGCCCAGGTCGGCATGGACCCAGCCGGACTCGGGATCGAGCTCCGTCTCCAGCTCGATCTGCTCGCCGACCAGCCGGCGCAGGATCGGCACCAGGCTCTCCAGGCGTGCGCTGATGTTGAGGAGCTGCGGCTGGAGCACCTGCTTGCGGCTGAAAGCGAGGAGCTGGCGGGCGAGCAGCGCGCCGCGCTCCCCGGCCTTCTGGATCTCCTCCGCGTGCCGCCGCTGGTCCTCCTCGGACCGCGAGCTGAGGAGCAGCTCGGCGTGGAAGGCGATCGCCGCCAGCAGGTTGTTGAACGAGTGGGCGATGCCGCCCGCCAGCCGGCCGACCGCCTCCAGCCTCTGGGAGTGGCGCAGGCGCTCCTGGCTGTTGTGCAGCTCCTCCTCGGCAGCCTTGCGGGCGGTGATGTCGCGCAGCACCCAGCGCAGGAAGAGCGGGTTGCCCGGCCTCTCGTCGGGCTCGGCGGTGACCATCGCCATGCGCGGCACCGGGCCCAGCTCCAGCTCCAGCTCCCGCCGGCCCGGACTGAGCCGCAGCTCCC
Source organism: uncultured Holophagales bacterium (assembly GCA_963741305.1). Classification (GTDB taxonomy): domain Bacteria; phylum Acidobacteriota; class Thermoanaerobaculia; order Multivoradales; family UBA5704; genus DATMER01. Next base: position 5,208,507 of record CAVUHL010000003.1, read on the forward strand.
GCAGAAGCCCGCGGAAACGGCGCCGGTCGCCTTGCGCGACCAGGAGCGGCAAGGGCTTGCCCTGCAGGCTGTTGCGGGAGGTGTTGAACAGCACGGAGGCCGCCAGGTTGGCCTCCGTCACCATCCCGTTCGCATCCGTCACCAGGTAGGCGAACGGCGCCTCGTCGAACAGCTCCCGGTAGCGGTGGCGCTCGACCTCGAGCGCCTCGCGCGCCACCAGCAGCTCCTCGTTCTGCTGCGCGAGCTCGGCCTCGGCGACGTCCAGCTCCTGAAGGGACTCCTGGAGCGCGCCGATCGCTTCCAGGAGCTGCTTGCGCGAAACCGCGTTCGGCTCGGCGACCTGCTCCTGGAGCGACTTCAACTGGCCCTGAAGCCGGCTCGAAGAAAGCTCGGACGGGCGCCTGGCCATCGGATTGTCTTTTGCCGTCACAAAAACCACCATGAGATCTACTCGGGATCCGCCTCTTCGATGAGGAGGATCAACCCATCCACCCCCGGCGCGGAAAGATACGGCGCGATGCGCACGCGGCTGCGGACCGCCTTTCCACGCCGGTTGACCCCGTCCAACGACTGCTCCCTCTCGCGGCCATCCGCGAGCGAGTCCCGCAAGGCCTGCCGCAGCTCCTCGACCGGCAGGCCGATGTCGAGGCTCAAGAAGCTCTTTCCCTGGACCTCGTCACCCCGCACTCCCCAGAAGTCCTGGGCCTTTTCACTCCAGACGCGGACATGCAAGGCGCGGTCCATCACCACCACGGCAGCGCGCAGGGTGTTCAGGACCGACTGGAACCAGCCGTTGAACTGGTTCAGCTCCTCGGTGCGGTGCTGGAGCCGGTCGTTCAGGTCGCGGAGCTCGTCGTTGGTCGACTGGAGCTCCTCGTTCATGGTCTCCAGCTCTTCGTTGGCCGATTGCAGCTCCTCGTTGGTGGTCTCCAGCTCCTCGACCGTGCTCTGCAGCTCCTCGTTGGTGGTCTCGAGCTCTTCGTTGCCCGACTGCAGCTCCTCGTAGGCGGTCTCCAGCTCCTGGTTGGAGCGCTCCAGCTCGACGCGGAGCTGCCGCGCCTGGGTCAGGTCCACGAAGGCGACGCTGGCGCCCAGGACCGTGTCCTTGGCGTCGAGGAGCGGCATCAACTGCGCCTCGAGCTGGCGCAGCTCCGCATCCGCTCCCGGGCCGCGCCACTCCACGTCCTTGACGATCACCATGGCCCGGGATTCGTAGCACGCGTCGAGGTGGGCGCGCAGCTCCACCGGGCGGTAGGAGATCTCCAAGTCTTGCAGCAGGCGGCCCACGTCGTTCTGCCCGAGGTTGAACAGCTTGCGCGCCCTCTCGCTGGCCAGGACCAGGTAGCCGCGGCGGTCCACCACGATCTGCGCCACCGGGCTGGCGTCGAGGGCAGCCTCGCGCAGGCGCAGGTGGCGGGCGCCGCCCTCGGAGTCGGCCGCTCCCGGCAGCGGAGCCAGCGCCAGCAGCCGGTCGCGCAGGTTGTTCGTCGACGTGCGCGAGAAGATCCGGTGCTTGAGCTCCACCGGCTTGAAGTTGCTGTTGTGGGAAAGCAGCGTCTCGGCCTTGCCCAGAAAGAGATAGCCCGTCCGGTTCACGGCGAAGTGGAAGCGGGCGAGGATCCGGTCCTGCGCCTCGGTGTTGAAATACATCATCGTGTTGCGGCAGACCAGCAGGTCCAGGCGCGAGATCGCCGCGTCCTGGATCAGGTCGTGACGGCCGAAGATCAGGCAGCGGCGCAGCTCGTTGCGGAACACCCGCCGGCTGCCGGCCGCTTCGAAATATTTCTCCAGCAGCTCGGGCGGAACCCCGGCGACGTCGCGCTCGTTGTAGGTCCCCTGCCGCGCAATGATCAGCGCCTCCTCGTCGGCGTCCGTGGCGTAGATCTTGACCCGCTTGCGGAAGCCCTCCTCGCCGACGGCCTCGGCCAGCAGCATGGCCAGCGTGTAGGCCTCCTCCCCGGTCGCGCACCCGGCGCTCCAGATGCGGATGGGGGCGTCCGGGGCCTTCTCCCGCACGATGCGCGGCAGGATGTGCTCGCTCAGGAACTGCCAGGCCTCCGGATCGCGGAAGAACGCGGTGACGTTGATCAGCACCGTGTCGAACAGCGGCCCGAACTCGTTGGGCTGTACCTCCAGGTAGTCGGCGTACTGGGCGTAGGACTGGACTCCGACCTCCCGCATCCGCTTCTGGACGCGGCGCATGAGGGTGGAGACCTTGTAGGCGCCGAAGTCGAAGCCGCGGCTGCCCTTCAGGTATTCGAGGAGCCTGGTGAACTCCGAGGTGCTGGATTCCGGGGCCTGAACGGGCTCCGCGTCCATTGGACTACCCCCTCCAATCCAAGTCTTCAAGAGAAACCAAGACTCGGCGTCCGGTCATAGTACAACTTCCGGGGGGGGGCGTCGCAAAGTGAGCGGGAAATTATATATTTTCTCTCTTCTGGAGCGACGAACGGCGTTCATGTAGGGGCGGCCCTTGTGGCCGCCCTCCGGAAGGGCACCCACAAGGGGTGCCCCTACAGATATATTCCCCAGCATGACGACTGATTCCCCTGACACGATGCGCAAGCTGCGGGAGTTGGCCCGGAACCTCTGGTGGTCCTGGCAGCCCGACATCCGCGCCATCTTCCGCGAATTGGACCCCGACGTCTGGAAAGTGGTCTACCACAACCCGGTCGCGCTGCTGCAGCGGGTCCCCGACGAGGAGATCGCCCAGCGGGTGAACGACCTGGAGATGCAGACCCGCATCGACCAGGCCTACCGCCGGTTGAAGCAGTACCTTGCCGCCGGGGCGGAGAGCTGGGGCACGACCCACGCCGGCCCGCTCCTGGCCCACCCGGTAGCCTACTTTTCCGCCGAGTTCGGCATCCACCAGTCGCTGCCCATCTACTCGGGCGGCCTGGGCGTGCTCGCCGGCGACCACCTCAAGAGCACGAGCGACCTCGGGGTGCCGGTGGTGGGGGTCGGCCTGCTTTACCACGAGGGCTACGTCCACCAGCTCATCGACGAGGCCGGCTGGCAGCAGGACAGCTACGAGCCGATCGGCTCGGCGGAGCTGCCCGCCGATCCGCTGCTCGGGCCGGACGGCGCGCCCCTGCGGGTGGCCGTCGAGCTGCCGGGCCGCACGGTCCAGCTCCGTCTCTGGCATGTCTGGGTGGGCCGCAGCCGGCTGATCCTGCTCGACGCCCGCGACGAGGCCAACTCCCTCGAGGACAAGGAGCTGACCGCGCGCCTCTACGGCGGCAACGAGGAGACCCGCATCCAGCAGGAGATCCTGCTCGGCGTCGGCGGCTTCCGCGCCCTGGGCGCCGTGGGCATCCACCCCTCTGTCCTCCATCTGAACGAGGGGCACTCGGCCTTCGCCCTGCTGGAGTGGGCGCGGCACAAGGTCGAGCGCGAGGGGCTGGATGCGGCCGATGCCCTGCGCGAGGTGGCGGCGGCGGGCGTGTTCACCACCCACACCCCTGTCGAAGCGGGGCACGACCGCTTCCGCCTCGACCTGGCGGGCGCGCACCTGGAGCCCCTGGCCGCCGGCCTCGGCATGTCCTTGAATGAAGTGCTGGCGCTGGGTTCCGAGCGGCCGGACGATCCCGCCTCGACCTTCTGCCCCACGGTGCTCGCCCTGCGGCTGAGCCGCCGGACCAACGGTGTTTCGGCCCTCCACGGCCGGGTGTCGCGCCGGATGTGGCACCACCTCTACCCGGGCCGGCCGGAAGAGGAAGTCCCCATCGGCCACATCACCAACGGGGTCCACGTGCGCACCTGGATGGCGGCGGACATGCACGGCCTGCTCGTCCATTACCTGGGGCCGAACTGGCTCGACTCGATCTCGCGGCCCGACCTCTATACCAAGATCGACCGCATCCCGGACGCCGAGCTCTGGGAGGTCCACCAGGTGCTCAAGGCGCGGCTGTTCACCTTCGTCCGGAGGCGCCTTGCCGACCGCCGCGAGCGGCTGGGGATGTCCGAACCGAAGCGCGAGCCTCTCCTCGCCGACGCCCTGACCCTGGGCTTCGCCCGCCGCTTCGCCACCTACAAGCGGGCGGACATCCTGTTCCACGACCTGGACCGGCTGGACCGGCTGATCAATCATCCGGAGCGCCCGATGCAGCTCGTCTTCGCCGGCAAGGCGCACCCGCGGGACACGGGAGGCAAGGCGCTGGCGCAGCGGGTCGCGAACCTGGAGCGCGACGAGCGCTTCGCCGGCAGGATCGTATTCGTCGAGAACTACTCGATGCACGTGGGCCGGCAGCTCGTCCAGGGGGTGGACGTCTGGCTCAACAACCCGCGCCGGCCGCAGGAGGCGTCGGGCACGAGCGGCGAGAAGTGCATCCTCAACGGCGTGCTCAACTGTTCGATCCTGGACGGCTGGTGGGCCGAGGGCTACGACGGCAGCAACGGCTTCGCGGTCGGGCACGGCGAGGTCCATGCGAACCCGGACATCCACGACCAGCGCGATGCCGAGGCCCTGTTCGAAACCCTGGAGCGCGAGGTGGCCCCGCTCTATTACGACCGCGACGCCGAGGGCATCCCCCGCGCCTGGATCCGGCGGGTCAAGCGGGCCATCCGCACCCTGGCGTGGAGGTACAACGCGGACCGCATGGTCAAGGATTACGTGGAGCAGTGCTACCTGCCGGCGGCTGGGGCGGAGACTTGCCGGATGCCGGGGGCTTGACCCTCACCCCCTAACCCCCTCTCCCACACGCACTCACACCCTCCCGGGAGAGGGGGGACCGGAGACGGCTTGCGGATGATTCCGTTGTAGGGGCGGGGTTTACCCCCTCCCGGGCGGGGGCAAGCCCCGCCCCTACATTCAACTTCCTAAAAGCGTCCCCCTCTCCGGGCGGCCCGTCCGGGAGTCTCCGGTCCGGTCCCCCCTCTCCCGGGCGGGTGTGAGTGCGTGTGGGAGAGGGGGCCAGGGGGTGAGGGTCCCGGAGTATGATGTATTTAAGCCGGCTGCTCCATGCCAACCTACACCCGCCTCGTCGAACGCCCTCTCATGGCCCTGCTCCCCGAGCGGGAACGGCCGGCGCTCCTCCGCTTCGCCGTCGCCGTGCTGTCGGTGGCGGCCGCGACCGTGGCTCGCTGGCCTCTCCATGATTACCTCGGGCCGAGCGTCCCGTTCCTCCTCTATTTCCCGGCGGTGATCGTCGCCGGCTGGTTCGGCGGGCTGGGCCCGGCGCTGCTCGCGACCGGCCTGTCCGCGGTCGCCGCGCAGTTCTTCCTCATGGAGCCGTTCCTCTCCTTCTCGCTGGTCTCCCCGAGCGAGTGGCTCCGGCTCAGCCTGTTCATAGGGATCGGGATCTTCATCAGCCTGCTGGTCGAGGAGCTGCACCGCTCGCGGCGCCGGGTGCAGGCCGCGGCCCAGGAGCAGCTTCTTCACCAGCAGGAGCTCTCCGAAAACGAAGAGCGCTTCCGCATCATGGCGGACTCGGCGCCCGTCTTCGTCTGGATGTCCGGAGAGGACAGGCTGTGCGACTGGTTCAACCGGCCATGGCTCGAGTTCCGGGGCCGCACCCTGGAGGAGGAGGTCGGCCACGGCTGGGAGCAGGGGATTCATCCCGACGACCTGGCCGCCTGCTGGGACAACTTCTACTCCGTGTACGAGGCCCGGCAAGAGTTCTCGGTGGAGTACCGTCTGCTCCGCCACGACGGCGAGTACCGCTGGATGCTGACCCGGGGCGTCCCGCGCGCCGGCCCCGACGGCGAGCACGCGGGCTACATCGGGTGGGTCATCGACATCCACGACCGGAGGCGCGCTGAGGAGGAGCACCTCCGGCTCATGGAAGAGATGCGCCAGGCCTGGAAGGAGGCGGAAGCCGCGCTGGCCGCGCTCAGCGCAGACCGTCCGCCTTCGCAGCCAGGATGAAGTCGTTCTCGCTCAGCCCTCCGACCGCATGGGTCCAGAGGGTGACCTTCACTTTCCCCCAGGTAAGAAAGATGTCGGGGTGGTGCCCTTCCTGCTCGGCCACCTCGCCGAGACGGTTCACGAAGTCCAATGCCTGCCGGAAATCCTGGAAGATGTACTCCTTCTCCAGGTGGTGCTCGTTGACCATGTTCCAGCCTTCGAGCTGGCCGTAGAGCCTGCGCAGCTCGAGCCCCTTGAGCGCGGGCATTCCCCCCTCGCAGGGCTCGCATTTTTTGGTTGCCAGATCTGTCATCTCACTCTCCCTTCACCCATCTCTCCGCAGGACTGGGACTGCAACCGCTGTGCCCGCAATGCTTTTCGGCACATGGCACACGGCTTGCCTTGTTCTTTCCGCAGCGGGCGGCCCGGCCTCCAACACGGAGGGGCGGTGAACCCGGAACAGGAGCCTCGATGCAACCGCACGTCTACATTCCCTCGCGCTTCGCCCGGCTGCGGCTCTCGGACATGCCTCCGAAACAGCGCCGTGCGGTAATCGCAGGGTTGACCGCTTCCGCCCTGCTCTTCCTCGCAGGGTTCGCCTTCGCCGGATACTTCTGGAGCCTCCAGCGCCAGTTCCCGAGAGCACCGTTCAAGCAGCCGTCCCGCCTCTACGCCATGCCGACCCAGTTGGACACGGGCGTGCCGCTCACGGCGGCCGAGCTGATCGGGGAGCTGGAAGCCGCGGGATACCGGAAGGGGGACATCGAGAAGACCGGCTTCTACAGTCAGGAAGGACCGCGGGTGACCGTAAACCTGCGCCACTTCCCCACTCCCGAGGCCGAAGCCGGCGGGCACGTGGCCGAGGTGACCCTGGGCGGCGGCAAGGTAAAGGGCCTGAAAGCCGACGGCCGGAAGACGGAGGGGCTCGTCCTGGAGCCGCCGCTCCTGGCTTCCTTCTATGGGCCCGACCTCGCCGAGCGCCGGCCGGTCACCCTCGACCAGATGCCCGAGTACGTGTCCAAGGCCGTGCTCGCGGCCGAGGACGACAAATTCTTCAGCCATCCCGGTGTTTCCGTGACTGGCATCGCCCGCGCCCTGCTGGTGAACGTGCGCGGCGGTGAGCTGCAGCAGGGGGGCAGCACGATCACCCAGCAGCTGGTCAAGAACCTCTACCTGACGAGCAAGCGCTCGCTGACGCGCAAGGCCAAGGAGGCCTGGATCGCGGTCATGATCGAGGCGCGCTTCAGCAAGAAGAGGATCCTGGAGGCCTACCTCAACGAGATCTACTGGGGCAAGAGCGGGCCGGCGCAGGTGCTCGGCCTCGGGTCCGCCTCATGGGCCTACTTCGGCAAGCACCCGTCGCAGCTCACCCTGGCCGAGGCGGCCACCCTCGCCGGCATGATCCAGGCGCCGGGCAACTACATGCCCACTGTGCATCCCGGCAAGGCGGTCGAGCGCCGCGACTGGGTGCTCGGGCGCATGGAGGAGCTGGGCTGGGCCACCCCGGAGGAGATCGCCCAAGCCAAGGCCGAGCCGCTGCAGGTCAAGCCCGAGACCATCAACGCCCGTCCCAACGCTCCCTACTTCGCCGAGCTGGCGGAGCGCGAGGCCGAGAGGCGCTTCGACATCGACGACCTGCCCGATCAGGGCTACGTCCTCTTCGCGACCTTGCGCTGGCGCGACCAGAAGCAGGCCGAGAAGGCGGTGCGCAATGGCCTGGCCGGGCTGGAGAGGGGCCTGGAGCGCAGGAACCGCAGCAAGGGCCCCCTCCAGAGCGCGCTCATCTCGGTCGATCCCCGCGACGGCTCGATCCTAGCCTACGTGGGCGGCCGCAGCTACTCGCTCTCCCAGTTCGACCGGGTCACCCGGGCGCGCCGGCAGGCGGGGAGCACGTTCAAGCCCGTGGTCTATGCCGCGGCTTTCGAGGAGGCGGTGATCAGCCCTTCCTCGATGCTCAAGGACTCGCCGATCACGGTGAAGGCCAAGGGCCTGGCGTGGAAGCCCCAGAATTACGACCGCGGCTTCCGCGGCATGGTGACGGCGCGCACGGCGCTGGAGCAGAGCCTGAACATCCCGACCGTGCGCCTGGCGCTCCAGGTGGGGCTCACCCGGGTCGTGGAGATGGCTGAGGACATGGGCTTCGAGGCGAAGTTCGAAACCGTGCCCTCGATCGCGCTGGGGGCCTTCGAGGCCACCCCGTATGAGATGGCGGAGGCCTACGCCACCTTCGCCAACGAGGGAGCGAAGCCGGAGCTGCACGGCCTGGCCGCGGTGCGCGACCGTTTCGGCGAGGAGATCCTGGGCGACGGCGTGCCCTCGCCGCGGCGGGTGATGCCGGCCGAGGCCTCCTTCCTGGTGACCTCGATCCTGCAGGGGGCCATGGATCACGGCACTGCGAGTGCCGCCCGCAGGTATGGCATCCGCGACCGCCTGGCGGGCAAGACCGGCACCACCAACGACCGGCGGGACAACTGGTTCGCCGGCTATTCGCCGGACCGGGTCTCCGTGGTCTGGGTGGGTTATGACGACAACGTGCGCACCCGGATGTCGGGCGCCAGTGCGGCGCTGCCGATCTGGAGCCATTTCACCGCCGCGGTCCGCCCCCCCCGGGGCTACCTGCCCTTCACTCCGCCGCGCGGGATCGTGACTCAGACGGTTGATCCCACCACGGGGCAGATCGCGACCGAGGCCTGCCCCTTCAAGGTGAGCGAGGTCTTCCCGGAATGGCAGGCGCCCACGGAGCCGTGCTCCCGCCACCGCATGGGAGGGCAGTACGCGGCCTACGGCCCCTATGACCAGGAAGTGCCGATCGATCCGGTCACCGGCGAGCCGCTCTACGACTATCAGGTCCGCCAGAACGAGGAGGGCCGGATCGAGATCTCGAACTTCGGCTACGGCTACGGCCAGGAACCGCAGGAGGACGTCGTCCCCGGAGCGGAGGTCGGAGCGCTCCCCTACGCCGACGGGCCGCTGACGGACGACATGGCGGCCGAGCCGCTGCCGGAAGGGGAGTGGGACGAGGACGAGACCGAGGTCGAGGAGAGCAGCATCGAGATCCGGCCCGCGCAGCCCCGTCCTGCCCCGGAGACTGAACCCGTGGAGCCCGTGGAGGAAGCTACCGTGGAGACGGCGCCAGTCGACGAAGCTGCGACGGAAGCCGAGCCCACGCCGCCCGCCCTGCTGGCTCCGCTGCCGGAGGCCACCCCTCCGCCGCCGGTTTTCATGTAGGGGCGGCCCTTGTGGCCGCCCTCCGGAGGGCACCCACAAGAGGTGCCCCTACAGCGTGACAGGGTACTAGTTCTTGACCAGTCCCAGGGCTTCCGCGTCGCTCTTCTCCACGGCGGCGAAGAGGGCGCGGATCTCCTGGTACTGCCCCGTCGTGTCGAGCTGCCGAGCGGGGATGTCGAAGCGCCGCCGATAGACCAGCGAGCGTCCGGCTCCGTCGACCTCCACGGCGACCGACATCTCTCCACCCCGGTTGCGGACGGCCGCCGGCTTGGGCTGCCTGTCGAGCTTCCAGCCCTCGGGCCAGCGCAGCCGCAGCTCCACCTCGTCGCGGTCCGCAAACAGGAACAGCACCGGGGAGCGCCGCTTGGAGGCGTCCTGCACGAAAGGCTGCTTCGAGGGTCCGAGCGGAGCGCTCGGGAAGAGCGACGCCTCGTCGCCGAGCACCTCCTCCTCCCGCTGCTTCAACGACCAGGTGACCCGCGCCGTCTCCTCGTCCACCTTCTCCTCGAACCGCACCTCCTCGACCTGAAAGTCCCCGAGCTGCTCCTTGAGCCAGTCCGTCCAGGCCTTCAGCGTGGCCGCATCGTCCTCCTGCCAGCGAAGGCGCTGCCAGGCATGGTGGCCCGTCAGGACAAGCTCGCCCGTGCCCGCGAGGCGGCCATCGGCATCGAGGGAGAGGTCCAGCACGGCGCGCCGGCCGTTCTGCTCGAACGGAGCCTCGGGCAGCACGATCGTCTCGGGCTTCTTCTTGTCGAAGAGCAGCGCCGGCATCCCCTCGTAGCCGAAGCGCAGGTGTCCGAAGCCCAGGGCGCGGTCCGACGGATCGAGGAAGTGGCGCTTTCCGTCCAGGTCCACGGCGACCAGCATGGTGTCGAAGATGGCGGGGTTGGCGACCCGGATGTCGACCAGCCCGTTCCAGCGGTGGGCCGCCCAGACCAGGCGGGCATCCAGCTTTGCGGCGCGGAGCATGGCCTGAAGAAGCAGCGCCTTGTCCACGTAGTCGCCCCGTTTCTGGGTCAGGGTCTTGTCAAGGGACGTGCCCTCCGCGGGGAAGATGCCGGGCTCCTCGACCGTCTCGATGCCGTCGCGCACGAAGCGGTAGATGGCCTCGGCTTTCTCCCGCGCTCCGGGTGCGGAGGCGAGCTCCCGGGCTTTCTTCACCGCGGAACCGTCCTTGCGCCGAGCCGAGTCGTAGAGCTCGTCGAGCCGGTTGCAGAGGGTCGGCCAGCTCTCCAGCAGCTTCACCTCGTAGCCGTCGTTGTTGATGGCCGTGGGCAGCATCAAAATCAGCGCCGCCTCGTCGGCGAACGGGAGCCCGAAAGGCTCATCCGGGACCGAGGGGACGTTGTCCGCCCAGATCAGGATCTCGGTTCCCGTCTTGGTCTTGCGGGTCTCCGACTTGATGCCGACCTTGTAGGGATCGCGCATCCAGGACTGGGCCTGGATCTCCAAGGGGATCTTGAACAGGACCTCGGCGTGGAGGACCGGCACGAGGTCGGCGAGGTACCAGGGCTCCAGGAGAAGGTAATGGTCGAAGCGCAGCTCGTACTGGTAGTCGAGGATGGCGCCGACCTCGACGGCGGGGAAGGCCACCGTGGTCACCCGCTGGTTCCGGCGCCGGGACACTTTGCGCTGGAACCTGGCGTCGTCGCCTAGGGGGATGACCCGGCCGTCAGGCAGCACCGTCCGGCCCTTGAAGCCGCTCAGCCGGGCGGCGTTGGAGTGGGCCACCGTGACCTCCCCAAGCTCCTTGCCCTGTTCCGTAAGGATCTTCACCCTCTCCTGAACCAGCAGCCGGGACGAGGTCTGCCGCTGGCCGCCGACGCCGTAGCCCATCATCAGGACCTCGGACTTCCGGAACAGGAACGCCGCCGGAACGTTCGGCTCGCCGGGAACGGAGGCGAGCGAGCGCTCCTTCTCCGTGATGGGCGGAAAGGCGTCCGCCGCGGCAATATCAGGGATGCAGGGCAGGGCGAGGACGAGGACGAGGAGAAGGCGTGCGAGTCTCATGGGTACCTCCACCGGAGAGTGACGCGCGGGGAGAAGTATTTCGCCAGTGGCCTCTCGCTAGAACACAAGTTGCTCCCGCTGGAGCACAAGCGGCTCTCGCTAGGACAGAAGCGGCTCTCGCTTCCCGGCAAGCAGCCTCAACTCGAGCGCTAGCCGCCATGGCTACTTAAGTAGCGGCTCTCGCGCCACCTCAAGCAGCTCTCGCTTCTCGACAAGCCGCCTCGGCTCGAGAGCTAGCCGCCATGGCTACTCGGTTAGCGGCTCTGGGTTCAGCGCAAGCCGCCTCCCCTTCTCTTCAAGCGACTCCCGCTTGGACATAAGCTCGGCCATCCCTCTGTAGGGGCACCTCTTGTGGGTGCCCTTCCGGAGGGCGGCCACAAGGGCCGCCCCTACATGAAACACTATTGGTCACTCGGACTGTAACGACGTACTAGCCTTGTCGCTGTACCGCGGCCGCCGGCACAGCTTCGAGCAGGGCACGCAGAGCACGGTTTACGGCCTCAGCGTTGGTGAAGACCTTGGCCACATCTTCGTCCAGGACCACGGCGAGTCTCTGGCGCCGCTCAGGGTCCGCGAAGCGATTGGGCCGAGCTTTCTTGTAATCGAATCGATATTCGGGGCGCAGCTCGTCGGAAGAGGAAGGGGGCTCAGAGGAGGAGGTTTTCTTCATAATCCTGTCGCTCTCTGCGGGTTGCTGGGCGTGCGCTGATCAGGCGCACGGCCGTCTCGCTCTCGATAAAGCACACTACAAGAAGACGATGGTCGTCCGAATGGCCGATGATGATCTCGCGGCGCTCCGATGCGGCGTCATCATCCTCGAAGATCCTGGCGAGAGGGTTGTCAAAAACCGTCCTCGCCTCCTCAAAGCTGACGCCGTGCTTTCTTTCATTCGATTCAGCCTTGAGGTCATCCCATTCGAACTCCACGCGACGATTAGTATAGCCGTCCCACCCTACTTGCACTCCACCCGGAGCCGCCGCTTGCTGGCGCGGTGCTCGGCCAGGGAGATCTCCTTGAGCGCGGGGAAGGCGGCGGGCTCGATCCAGCGGCGGCGCAGCTCCGAGCGGCGCTCCAGGATCAGCTTGCGGCCGTCGAGCTTGAAAGACTGGCGGAAGCTCCCGAGGTCGTTCTCCACCGTCTGCTCCTGGCCCGAGGAGGGCGGGCAGCCGTCCTGCGGCAGGGTCACGCTCCAGGTCATTTGCGTGGAAAACGGGTCCGTGACCACCGCCAGCTCGCGGCCGTCGAGCACCCCCGGAGCCGGCATGCCGGTCAGGGAGGGGATGGGGAGCTGCGGCACCGAGCCCGGCTCGTAGGCCTGCGGCAACACCAGGTGGAGCTTCGCCGTCAGGGTCGCGGAGGGCACTCCCGAGTCGTGGGCGGCGAGCTTCGGCTGGTCCAGCCTCACCCCGGGCAGCAGCCTCCCCAGGCTCTCCAGCACGATGCGGTCGATCTCCTCCGGACGGCGGGTCTGGAGAAGGTCCAGGTACGCCCATCCGGCCATGCCGAGAAGCTCCAGCCGGGCCTCGCCCGTGGCCTCGCCTGTTGGAGAGAGGGACACGTCCACGGAGAGCCGCCGCCCCTCGGACTGCTGGCGGATCGGCGTGCGCACCAGCTCACCCCGTCCGCCGCGGATCACCAGGGCCTCCTGGTCCTGCGTCGAGGGGGAAAGCCACGAGAGAGCGCCCAACGGCTGGGTGGGGTCGATGAAGAGGTAGCCGCCGGAAACCGGGTCCGCCTCCTCGAGCCCGAGGTCGTCGGCGGAGACGGCTACGATCGCGTGATTGAACTGGGGGCTCGGGAACTCGCGGTCCACCCGGCCAGTCCCGTCGGAGAGGATGAGGACCGGCCAAGCCTCGATGCCCACCTCGCGCAGGAGGTCGATGAGGAGGAACGCCTTGTCCTTGCAATCCCCCCAGCGGCGCTCGAGGACTGCCTGCGGCGTGTGAGGACGATAGCCGCCGATGCCCACCTCGACTGCCACGTAGCGCACCTGCTTGCGGGCGAAGGCGAGGAGCGCCTCCAGCTTTTCGCGCCGGCCGGCGAGGCCCGCGGTCAGCTCCCGCGCCTTGGCGCGCACCGGCTCCGTGCCGCGCGGTACTTCGGCGGTAAGCCGCTCGTACCAGGTGCCCACCTTCTCCCAGCCGGCCGTGTCCCCCCAGGCATAGCGCAGGATGGCGCCCGAAGAAGCCGACGTTGGCGCGAATTCCGGCGGCGACACCCGGGGGAGCGAGCGGCCGGTGACTTCGACGCCGCCCGCGGTTTCCTTCACCTCCAGCCCGGGGAGCGAGCCGTCCAGGCGCCAGCGCCACCCTGAACCCCCTCCGGAAACTTCGACGCGGAGCGACTCGGTCGGGGTAGAGGGCCAGCCGATGACCACGGAGCCGGAGGGGAAGTAGGGTCGCTCCTTGACCTCATAGTCCAGCGAGAGGATGGAACCCACGGGCGCGGACGGGAAGCTCACCGAGCGGTACTTGGCCGAGCTGTGCAGGATGCCATCCCCGGCAACTTCGTGCGTATCGAGCGCCCGGCGCGCCACTTTCTCCACCTTGCCATCCGGCCGGAGCACCGAAGCCGAGAGCGACTCGAGCTCGCGGTTCTCGTCCAGGTAGATCACGTGGGGCGACCACGCCGCGAAGTCGCCATCGTTGTCCAGCCGCACCCGCAGCCGCTCGCGCTCGAGGACGGAGCCGTCAGGACGGATCTCGATCTGGATCGCCCGCTCGAAGACCGTGGCGGCCTGTGCCGTCCCCCCGAGGAAGACGCTGAAAACGCTAAGGGCGAGCCAGGACCAACGCTTGCGCATCGCTCTTCTCCGCGGCGCCGAACAGGGCGCGTGCTTCTTCATACATTTGCATGCTGGGGAGCTGGCGCTGGGTCACGTCCATTTGCCGGCGGTAGACCAGCGAGCGCTCGGCGTCGTTCAATTCGAGCCCGACGGTCAGGGCGCCGACGCGGTTTTTGGTGCTGGCCAGCTTGGGCTGTGATTCGAGGTTCCACCCCTCGGGCCAGCGCAGGCGCAGCTCTACCTCGTCCCGGTCGGGGAAGAGGAACAGCACGGGAGAGCGCCGCTTGGAGGCGTCCTGCACGAACGGCTGCCGGGCCGGCCCCAGCGGACGGCTCGGCACCAGGGTTGCCTCGTCGCCGAGCACGTCCTCCTCGCGCTGCTTCATGGTCCAGAAGACCCGCGCGGTCTGCTCGTCGGGCTTCTCCTCGAAGCGGACCCCGTCGATCTGGAAGCCGGGGTACTCCTCGCCGAGCCACTTCTTCCAGGCTTCCAGCGTGGCCGCTTCGTCATCCTTCCAGTCGATCCTCTGCCAGGCATGGTGGCCGGTGTAGGTGACCTCGCCCTTGCCCGACAGCCGGCCCTCGGTGTCGAGGTCGAGGTCCACCACCGCGCGCCGGGCGTTCTGGTCGTGCGGCGGCTCGGGCAGCACGATCCCCTCCGGTTTCTTGGCGTCATGGATCAGGGCCGGCGTCCCCTCGTAGCCGTACTGCAGGCGGCCGAAGGCGAGCGCCCGGTCCGTCGGGTCCAGAAAGACGCGCTGGCCTTCGAGGTCGACCGCGACCAGCACGGTGTCGAACCAGAGCGGGTTGGGGACCTGGGGATCGATCTGGCCGTGCATGCGGTCCGCGGCCCAGACCACCTTGGCCTCGAGCTTGACCGCATTCAGGAGGGATTGGAGAAGGAGGGCCTTCTCCGCGGGATCGCCGCTCTTCTGGCTCAGGGTCTTCTCGACGGACGAGCCCTCGGCGAGGAAGATGCCGGGCTGGTTCACGGTCTCGATCTCGTCGCGGACGAAGCGGTAGAGGGCCTCGGCCTTCTGGCGGGCTCCCGAGCTACCGGCAACCTCCTTGGCCTTTTTCGCCACGCCGCCGTCCTTGCGCCGGGCCTTGCCGTAGTACTCCTCCAGCATCTCGCAGACGCTCGGCCAGCTATCCATGAGCTTCTCGTACACGTCCCGGTCCTGGTAGGCGGCGGGCACGATCATCATCTGGGTGGCGAGGTCGGCGAACGGCAGCCCGAAGGGATCGTCCGGAACGGAGGGGAGGTTCTCCCCCCAGACACGGAGCTCGGTGCCGCGGGAGCTCTTCTTGGTCTCGTTCTTGAGGCCGACCTTGAATGGATCGCGGTTCCACCCCTGAGTCTGGATCTCGCGCGGGATCTTGAAAGTCATCTCCGAGTAGACGACCGGCAGCTCCTCCGAGAAGTACCAGGGCTCCAGGAAGTAGATCGATTCCATGCGCAGCTCGTACTGGTAGTCGAGGATCGCGCCGACGTCGACGCTGGGGAAGGCCACGGTCGTGACCCGGCGGCCGGAGCGCTTCGACTCCTTGCGCTCGAAGCGGGCATCGCTCCCCAGGGGGACCTCCCTGCCGTCGGGCAGGACCGTGCGGCCCTTGAACCCGGAGAGCCGGATGAAGTCATTGTGAGCGACGGCGACCTCGGCGAGGTCCTTGCCCTGTTCGGTGAGGATCTTCCGGCGCTCCTGGACGAGCAGGCGCGACGAGATTGCACCTTGCGAGTCGTAGCCCCACATCAGGAACTCGGCCTTCTTGAACAGGACCACCGCCGGAGCGTTCGGCTCGCCGAGGACCGAGGTGAGCGCGCGCTCCTTCTCGGTGATGGGCGGAAACGCCTGTGCCAATACGGCAGTGCCGGCGAGGAAAATGGAGACCGAAAGGATAGAGACGAGCTTCATGGGTTCTCCTACAACCTTGCGTCCATCTGAGAGGGACCCAGGAGGGAAAAGCGTTTCATCAGGGTATTGTGGCACGGCCCTTGAAACAGACAGGGGTGGGACGGATCGGCGGCGCGATCGACGTCAAACGAGGGTGCTCTCTGGACGCCGCCGATCCTCATCCTTTCCCAGACATCCATCCAGAGTGGACCCATCGAAAAGGAGGCGCTCCATGGCGACTGAAGAAACCCGGCTTGCTAACAGGTGGGCTGGTTTGAACCGTGAGAAGCTTGGCCAGGTGTTCAACCGTGAGAAGCTGGACGTCGTGCGCGAGAAGCTGGGCAGTGTGACCAGTGTCAACGTCGGCCAGACCGAGCGCTGGGCTTCGGTGCTGGGCGGCGCGGCGCTGGCGGCGCTGGCACTGCGGGGCGGACGCCGTTCCAAGGGTGTCGGCGGCCTCGCTGCATTGGCGGGGTTGGCGGGCCTGCCGCTGATCCTGCGCGGCGCGACCGGCCACTGCCCGGTCTATCAGAAGATGGGAATCGACCGCACCGAGGGCTCGACCACGGGCCAGGGCACCGCGCTCGCCTCCGACCGCGTCTCGAACCCGTTCAAAGACGGCCGCCAGCCGCTCGTGGACGAGGAGCCCTCGACCGAGAACACCCCCACCATCCAGACGTTCTGATTCCTGTCAACCATGTAGGGGCGGCCCTTGTGGCCGCCCTCCGGAGGGCACCCACAAGGGGCGCCCCTACAACACAAAAGGCCGGCAGGGCCGCCTCAAGGAGGGGCGCCCTGCCGGCCACAGAACCTTCAACTCAACGGTTACTCCAACGAATCCAATTCGAATTCCAGCTCGACTTCCTCGCCAGCGGCGACGGTGAACTCCTGCTCCTCGGCCTGATGGCCGGGGCGCACCACCGCGATCCGATGCTCGCCGGGCTCTAGCCGTATACCGTTGCGGGCCCGCTGCAGATCGAGCGCGGTGCCCACGAAGCGGCCATCGAGGTAGACCGAGGCGTCGGAGGGCTCGACCTCGAGGCGCACGCGGCCGGCGCCATCGTCTGAACGCTCCTCTCCGCCCTCGTAGCGGTCGCGCTCTTCCATCCGGCGGCGGGCACGGTCGCGCCAGTCGTCCATGCCGTCGTCGCCACGCCGCGCGATCTCTTCGCGCCGCTCCTCCTCGGAGCGGACGCGCTCGTCGCGGCGGTCGTGCGTCTTCGTGGCGAGGTCCGCGGGGCGCACCGACTCACCCGGCTCCAGGCGGTCGCCCATGCTGATCACCTGTCCGGAACGGATGGTGACCTGCCGTGCGATCGTCTTGTAGCCTTCGCGGAAGAGGACCACGTCGTATACACCCCGGTCCATCCACAGGTACTGCGGAAAGCCGTCGAAGTCGTCCGCCGTGCCGGTGTAGCGGCCGTCGATCCAGACCTCGGTCTTGCCCGGGCTGACGTCGATGTCCAGGGCGCCCAGGGTGCCCTCGCGGTCGTAGTAACGGTCCCGGTACGCATTGCGGCCGTAGGGGCCGTACCCGTAGCCGTAGTAGTCATCCCACCAGCCTCCCCAGCTTCCCCAGCCCCAGCCCCAGTAGGGGCCAAAGTAGGGGTAGTAACGGGGACCGTACCCGTAGTAGCCACCACCGTAGTGACCGCCGTAGTAGCCCCCTCCATTCCAGTTGTCGCGGCCGCCCCCCGAAGGGTTGTGCGGACGCTGCCGGGTGGATGATTGGCCGTTGCCACCATTGCCCCCGGTGCGGGGAACGGCCACGCGCGGCTCGGAGCCGCCCGCGGAGGACGGCGGCGGTGTGTAGGAAGGCGGAGGCGAGGAGGGAGCCCGTCCGCCTCCGTCCCGGGGCTGAGCGGACCGCCCGTGATCGGAGGAGTCGTTCGGCCGGCTCCGCTCGCCCCTATCGGCGGCACGGGCAGACAGAGGAGCGCCTGCCGCGATCAGCAGCAGCGCAGCCAGGAGGGGGATCGAGCCAGCGTCACGGAACTGTGTGGCCGCTCGTCGAAGGGATCTCATCGCTATTCTCCTTTTGCAGCTCCACGCCGAGCTTGGCCCAGGCGCGGTGAAGACCTTCAATGTAATGGTACCGGAGCACCTCTTCCCACAGCTTCGGGAGACTTACCGGCCCCATTTGCAAGGCACGAACCAGCCATGCCAGCCATTTCTGCCGGCCCGCGGGAGGGAGGGGCGGAGGCCCGCCGGGCCCGACCCCCACGAAGGGTCCGAGCTCCGGATGGAGGCGGTAGAAGACCACCGCGCAATAGCCCGCCTTCTCCTGCCGCGAGGCGAAACGGTCGAAATCCGTGGGGTGATCGTGGGCCACGGTGGCCGAGGGCTCGTACACGAGCCGTAACCCTCGTCTTTTCAAACGATAAGCGAGCTCGATGTCTTCCCACGCGGCGTATGGGAAGCGCAGGTCGAACGGCTCGGCCAGCAGCAGGTCGCGGCGAAGCGAAAGGTTCGACGTGTACAGGAAGTTGAACGGCACGTCTTCCCGGTCCTTGATCAGGGCGTATCCGAACTGGAGCCCGTACTCGTTGATGTACCTCAGGAAAGGGGTGAGGCGCATCCGCTTGTGCCATCCGGTGTAGCCGATGACGGCCAGGTGGGACTCGTCGCCGCGCCTGCGATGGGCCTCGCGGTGGGTCGCCAACCATCCTGGGGAAGGGACAGTGTCGTCCCCCAGAAAGGCCACCCATTCGCCGGAGGCGACGGCCACGCCGGTGTTGCGCGCGGCAGCGGGCCCGCGGTTCTCCTGGGTGAGGACCCGCAGGGTCAGGTTGAAGGTGCGGCTGCGAAGCCAGTCGGCGGTGCCGTCGGTGGAGCCGTCGTCCACGACGACCACCTCGAAGGAGGGCGGCCGGTCCTGGAACTCGAGGGCCTGAATGACCTCGGCCAGCACTTCAAGGCGGTTGTGGGTGGGGATCACCACCGAAAAGTCGAAGGCCATGGATAGAGCTTAATGCCAAAGGACACCAAGGACATCTGCTGTCCCTGGTGTCCTTGAGGTCCTTTTCGGCTTACCGTGACCGGCGGATCAGCCGCAGGATCAGCAGTAACACGACCGCCCCTACAAAGGCGACGAGGATCGTGCCGACCAGCCCTCCTGGGGCGCCTATGCCCAACTTGGAGAAGATCCAGCCTCCGATGAAAGCGCCGATGATGCCGATGACGATGTCGCCGAGGAGGCCGAAGCCGCCTCCGACGACGAACGAAGCCAGAACTCCGGCCACCAGTCCTACGATCAGCCAGGTCAGGATATCCATCTCTCACCTCCCTCGAAGATTGGCCTACGAGGGAGGATGATAGCAGCCTCTCCCCGGCTAGCTCGCCATCCGCACTGGGACGGCCTGCCGGCCGCGGACGATCAGGTAGGTGCCGGGAAGGATGGCTTCCTTTCCGTGGACCATCGGGATGGTCCTCACGGTCACGTGCTCCTCTTCCTTGAGCAGCTCCCACTTCAGATCCGGGAAGAGCGCGGCACGCTCGCTGCCGTCGAAGCCCACCGGGACCGCGCCGTTCTCCACGACACGCTCGACCAGCGGCGGCAGGCCGAACTTGCCCTTGATCGGAAGGGCGCGCATGGCGCCCAGGGCCTTCGAGGTCAGCTCGATTTGATAGAGGACGCCGCGCTCCCCCAGCAGGATGCGCAGGCTCTCCACGAAGCTCGGCCGGTCCACCTTCTGGATGACGTGCATCACGGTCCGGATGTAGACGTTCACATCGCCGAACTCGTCGTGGAAAGCCTGGGCCTGATCCGGACGCGTGGCATCCAGCACCCGGAACTCCACGTTCTTCTCTTCCGTGCTCTCCAGGCGGGCCAGCTCCACGGCCGAGGGCGCGACGTCGACGCCGATCACCTTGTCGAAGTACTGCGCCAGGTAACGGGACTGGCGGCCGTTGCCGCAACCGAGGTCCAGGATCGGGACGCTGCGGTCCATGAACGGGAGGAAGCGGGGAAGGTCCTCGGCCACGGCAACCTGGGGCGCGGCATCCCAGGCCACCTCGCCGTCGGCGCCGGTCCGGTCTACCGTCTTCCAGAAGCTCTCCCAGTGACGGTCATACTCGCGGGGATCGCCGTTCTTGAGCCGCAGGCGGATGAAGTTGGAGTACAGCTTGAACGTGTCGGTCAGTCCCATGGGCGTCTCCCTTTAAAAAATACAAATAAAAAGCCGGGCGGGGCGCACGCGCCTCCATTCCGGTCTACAAGCTCTACGTCAGGAACCGTTAATTAGTGCAGGGAGACTGGAAAAGCGGGACAGCGTTCAAGAGAGGTCCATGATCTCCCCCAGCTCGCAGCGCACCAGGGGGAGGTCAGCAGGGAGCCAGGCTTCGAAGCCGGGAGTCGCGAAGAGGTGCTCGTCCCCGGGGTAGGTGGGGACGACGTAGAGGGGGAAGCGCTCGAAGATCTCGCGGTCGGAGCGGCGGCGGCGGCGCTGAACCGCCGCCCGGCGCTCGGCTGCGCCGTCCAGGTGCCCCAGCACCCAGTGGATCGCCCGGAGCTGGGCGATGGTCCGCTCGTCGGTCAGGTGCGGGCCGTCCGCTGGAGGCGGAGGTGGAGCGGCGCGCAGGCGCTCCGCCACCTTGCCGATGAATTTCAACGGGCCGTGCTCGCGGATCTTGAGGAGGATGTTGGCCGGGGTGATGGGGACGCGGACCGGCGGATTCGTATTGCCCGCAGTGTTCGCGATCCAGCCGGCGTAAGGGTCCACCCGGAGCGTGCCCGTGCCGGGGTTGTTCCCCACGAGCAGCCAGTGGGTGCGCGCCGTCAGGGTCAGCATCAGGGCGGGCATGATCCGTTCCCAGATCCCCGGCTCGTAGTTCTTGTAGGCGGTGAGGAAGGCGTTGCGCTCGAAGAGGAAGCCGCGGTTGAACAGGCCGAGGAGGTCGCTCGTGGCGCTCGACCGGTGCCGCACCACCGCCTCAGGTGCGAAGAGCACCCGCTCGCCTCCGGACCAGAGCCGCCAGCCGAGGTCCACATCCTCCAGGTAGGCGAAGTAGCTCTCGTCGAAGCCGCCGGCCTCCAGGAACGAGCTGCGCCGGATCAGGAGGTTGCCGCCGCAGGCGAAGAACAGCTCCTCCCCCGCCTTCGGCACCCGCGCGCGGCTCAGCGGACGGCGGAAGTCGAGCTGGAACGCGTGGCCGTCGAAGGTCATCACGCCCCGGCCGAAGTCGAGGCGCTCCCCCTCCCAATCCACGATCTTGCCGGAGACCGCTGCCACGTCAGCCGGGGCCGAGCGCAGGGCATCCACCAGGGCTGCGAGCCAGCCGGGCTCCGGGCGGGTGTCGTTGTTGAGCAAGGCGAGGGCGTCGGCATCGGACGCTTCGGCGGCCAGGCGGTTGTTCCCGGCGCAGAAGCCGAGGTTCACCGGGCTGGCGATCAGGCGGACCTTAGGCCAAGTCTTCCGTAGCCAATCCACGGTGCCATCCGTGGAGCCGTTGTCCAGGACCACGATCTCCCACTCGACTCCAGGATCTTCCTGGGCGGCGAGAGCGGACAGGCAGGCCTCCAGGTGCTGGCGGCCGTTCCAGGAGAGGAGGGCTACTGCGACCTTCTTCAACGAGCGAGCCTCCACAGGCGAAGCCGGCGCTTCAACCGGAAGGGCAGCGGGTCCGGAGGCGTCATGGTCGCGGGCCGGTGGGAGAAGCGGTCCTTGGTCTCGTCGCGCCGGGGCTCACGGCAAAAACGGAGTAGCGGCGCGAGGGCGCGGTCCCAGGTGAAGGCCTGCAGCAGCTCGCGCGCTCCCTCGTTCCGGCCTTCTGCCGCCAGCGCCTCGCGCAAGGCGTTGGCGAGGGCCTTCGGGTCCCGAGGCGGAACGACCCAGCCGGCCTTGTGCTCGCGCAGGAGACGGCTCATCGTGCCGCCTTCGCTGGTGATCACCGGGCAGCCCGCGGCCAGGGCATCGAGGAACCGGGTGCGGAGCGAGAGCCGGGTCTCCAGGCTCGGTGTATGAGGCGCGACCAGGAGGTCCACGTCCCGGAGCAGGTCGTACCGCCGTTCGGCCGGCACCCAGTCCAAGGTCTGCACGCGGCTCCCCCACCAGCCGAGCTTGCGGCAGCGGGCCTCCACCTCGCCCAGGAGGCGCTGTGGCGTGCTGTCCGCGTTCGGGTTGCGGATGAGCAGCAGGGTCCAGGCACCTTCAAGCTCCGTCAAGGCATCAAGGAGCGTCCACGGGTCATACCAGTCGTAGAGCCCGCCGAAGAGGAGCCGGCGCTCGCCGCTCTGCCGCGTAGGCAAGACCGGCTGGTGAGGCGGCAGCTCGTCCGGCACGCCGAAAGGGACCGGCGCGATCAGGCTGTCGATCTCCAAACGCTCGGGGTTGACCCGGCCGAGCGCGGTCAGGAAACCGAGGTAGAACGTCTTCTGTTCCTCGGACGAGCAGAGGAAGAAGTCACCCCGGGACATCTGGAGCACCCACGTGGCATGGTCATTTCGATAGGGATCGAGGCCGAGGGTCGCGGCGTAGCTCAGGTTCTCCACGAGCCAGGGATCATAAAGATCGATCGCAACGGGCAACTGGGGCAGCTCCAGCACCACGTCATTGGCGAGCTGGCCCTGGGCCACGGCGGCGTCACAGCCATGGAGGATCTCCGCCAGCCGGCCGCGCTCGAAGCGGCGGACCTCCACACCCGTCAGCGACAGCTCGGCCGTCTCCTCGGGCTCGGCCGGGGAGACCAGGACGATATCGATCCCGCGCTCGGTCAGCCGGCGGGCAAGCTCGAAATAGCGGATACCGATGCCGGCCATCCGCGGACGGATCGGCTCGCTGGAAACGAGGCCGATGCGACTCATCGAAGCGACCGCTTCCGCTCCTGCACCCACTGGTGGAGGCGCCAGGCGCGGGTGGTTTCCATCTGGCGGACCATGCCGTTCAGGCGCTCGATTTCCGCGTAGGTCCGGCGCAGGTGGACGATCTGCTCGTTCAGGCTTTCGCGCAGCGTGCGCTCCTGGTCGTAGAGCCGCTGCAGGTCGGAGCGCTGGCGGCCGTTGTCCTGCCGGAGCGCCTCCAGCTCGCCGTTGACCGCCTGCAGCTCGCCGTTGAGCGCGTGGTAGCGCCCCTCCAGGGCGAAGCGCTCCCGGGACAGCTCCTCGTGCGCCCGGGCCAGCCCATCGAGGTCGGACCGGAGCTGGAGGAATTCGTCCTGGCGGCCGGCCAGCTCGCGGCGGGCGGCAGCCCGGTCCTCGCGCTCGGTCACCAGCTCGGCGCGCAGGGTGTCCACGGCCCGGGCGAGGACGTCCGGCCCGATTCGCGAGGCATGCTTGGCCAGCACCCGCGCCTTCACCGCCAGGAAGTCGCCGCGCTCCCGCGGACGCTCGCCGAAGATGTGATGGCCGCCTCCGCGGAAGTGGCGGTACTCGCAGGTGACTTTCCTCGCGTGATGGAACGCCGTCAGCGCCGAGAGCCGGATCAGGTAGTCCCAGTCCTCGAAGAATGGCAGGCTGGGATCGAACGGCCCCACCTCGGCGAACAGGCGGCGGTCGATCAGCAGCGTGTTGAAAGGGATGTAGTTGTCCACCAGGAGCACGTCGGGATCGAAGTCCCGGCTGTAGGGCAGGCGCCGCTCACGGCAGGCCCAGCGGCCTGCCTGCGCGTCCAGCTCGTAGACCGCCACCGCCGCATCCGTATACGCGACCCGCACCCCTGGCGCCTGGACCATGCCGGCCAGGGTTGCCAGGTGCTCGGGCACGGCGAGGTCATCGTCGTCCAGGAAGGCCACGAAGTCGCCGGCGGCCGCGGCGATGCCGGCCTCGGCCGCGGCCGCTCTCCCGCGGTTCTGCTCCAGATCGATCCGCATGACGGGCAGCGGATAGTCCGAGGGAATGGCAGGCGGATCGCCGCCGTCGTTGACCAGGACGACCTCGGCATTCCGGTAGTTCCCCTCGGCCAGGCTCGCCAGGGCCTCGGCCAGCAGGCCGGGACGGTTGCGGGTGCGGACGATCACCGAGACCTTCGGCCCCTCGCGGACCTCCGCCACCTCCGGGAACCCGCCGAGGTGCCGGATGAGCTGCGCCGGGCTGCGGGTGGTGAAGTCGTCGACGCGGAGGCGGCGGTAGCCCTCGGCGAGCTTCACCTCGGGGCCCAGGCTCAGAGTGCGGAAGCGGCGCAGGCCGAGCGCCGCGTTCAGGTACGGATGCCGCTCCTCCTGGCTCGTGTAGACCGCCATGGCCGACTCCAGCACCTCCTGCTCGGCCGTGACGTCCACGAGCACGTCGGGATGGCCCGGGTGGTTGACCTCGTAGAGGAGGATGCGCAGGCCGCTCAAGGCTCCGGCCAGATCGTCTTGATCCCCATCCCGGACCGGGGTCAGCAGCCGGTGGACCGCGGCGAAAGCAGCCTGATGATCGCGGGTCACTTCCAGAGGATGCGGAATGAGGAGGAGGTCCGGGCTCTGGGATAGAAGCGCCTCGCGGAGGCCCTGCTCCGCATCGCGGAGATGACGGTCCAGCGCGCCATCTGGGATATCGAGGCTGTCGCAGCCCTCGCAGCCGAGCACGCGCACGGCCTCCTCTGCCTCCTGGCGGCGGCGCTCGCGGTAGGCGTCCCGGTCCTCGATCTCCTCGGTGCCCCCGCTGCCGTCGGTCAGGAAAAGGACGCGCACGACGGCGCCGGACGCTGCAAGCTGAGCGGCCAGGCCGCCGCAGCCGAGCACCTCGTCGTCGTAATGCGGAGCCGCGATCAAGACGCGCTCGGCGCGCACCCGCTCGGTCCAGCCAGGGGGCTGCATGTTCTCGTTCACTGGATATATCCCAGGCTGCGCAGGCGCCGCTCGGTCTCAGGATCGGCGGCCGGCCGCTTCACGGTCTTTTCCGGTTGCCTCCAGAGAGTCAGCCCTTTCGGAATGGACAAGGCCTTCCCCGGGTCTCCCTCGATCCGGAAGCCCTTGGCGATGGGCTCGGCGGTCAGGTCGAAGGTGAGGCTGTTGCCGGACATCTCGACGCGGTCGGCATCTCCGAGGAAGTAAGGGACCCAGCGCTGCGGCGCCCGTTGAAACGTGATCGTACCACTGAGGCCCGAGCCTTCGGCGAGCACCCAGAGCCCCGGCAGGAACTCCTTCAGGTTGCCGTGGATCGCCGGGGCCAGCTCGGCCGCCATCTTCTCGTCCCCGGGCAGGAGGTTGCGGCGCTCCTCCGGGTCGCGGGTGAGGTCGTAGAGCTCGAGGCGGCCGAAGCGCGCCTGGTTGATCCCATGGAGGTGGGACTCCACGGGCCCCACGGGCTGGTACGGCTCTTTCCGGTTGTAAAGCATCAGCTTCCGGCCGTTCAGGACCGCGGCGGCACGCAGGGGTCCGCTCGACAGGTGCTGGGCGAAGGCGGCTCTTCGCGGCACGCCCCCCTTGCCTGTGAGGGCGGGCAGCAGGTTCACCCCATCCCACTCGGGATCGGCCTTCATGCCCACGGCCGCGGCCAGGGTGGGCATCACATCCACGAGCTGGACCGTGCCCTTGACCCGCGTGCCCGGCTGGATCCTGCCATCCCAGCGGAAGATCAGCGGCACGTGGATCTGCTCCTCGTAGAGGCTCTGGCCGTGCTTCCACCCGCCGTGGTCGTACAGCTCCTCGCCATGGTCGGAGGTCAGCACGATCAGGGTGTTGGCGAGGATCTCCGGGTCGAGCGCCGCCAGCAGCTCGCCGATGTGGCGGTCGACGTAGCTCACCTCGGAATCGTAGAGCGCCCGGATGTGGGGCACGTCCCGCACCGGGTCGGGGAGCTGGAGCTGGCCGGTGTAGATGCCGTGGATCCAGCCGCCGTCCACCGGGCCGGGATAGCCGGGCAGGAACGGCGAGCGCCCGCCGAGGCGGTCGATGTCCGGGTTGGTGTACGGGTCGTGAGGGTCGATGTAGTGGACGTAGGCGAAGAACGGCCGGTCCTGGCTCGCCTTCAGCCAGGGGACGGCGCGGGCGTTCAGGTCGTCGGCGTGCTTCAACATCCACTTGATGTCGGCCGGCGGCGCGAACCAGGTGCGGAAGCCGCGGTCGAAGCCGGCGCCGGTGTGGAGGGTCGGATTGGCGACGAAGCCGGCGGTCTGGTACCCGAGCCGGCCCATGCGCTCGGCCAGGGGATCGACTTCTTGTGGGATGCCGAAGGAGGACATGTCGGCGCTCAGCAGCTCGCCGGGTTGGCGCCCGGTCATGAAAGAGACGACGGAGGGCAGCGTCCAAGGCGCCTGGCTGTACGCTTCCTCGACTACGGCGCCGGGCAGGGCCAGCCTGCTTTGGATCTCGGGCGTGGTGTTCCGCCGGTAGCCGTAGGAGGTGACGTGATCGCGGCGCAGGGTGTCCACCACGATGAAGAGGACGTTGGGTCGCTCCTTCTTCTCCGAAGGAGCGGAGAGGGAGACTGGCCCCCAGGCGACCAGGTTGTCCTCCAGGTGGCGGACGGGGAGGCCAAGCAGGTCGGCGGACAGCTCCAGGGTGATCTCGCGGCCGGCGTAGCGGGAGAGGTCGGCCCCGAGGTCGATCCAACCAGGCCCCGTAACTCGGGAAGAGTCGAGCACCTCCCGCACGTTGCCATCCCGGGCTTCGATCCGGACTTCCAGCGTTTCGACCGCCTTCCATGCCGCCGGGAGGATCTGGACCCCGGCATGGACCTCGGCGCCTTCGGGCACCACGCCGCGCCAGCGCCAGGTACCGGGATGGGTGAGGACCACCGGCCGCCGTTCATAGTCGATCTCCACGTCCGCGACCTCGGGCTTGTGCGAGAACGAGAGGCCGTCAGCCTCGGAGTTCACTGAAAAGGCACCGGAGCCCACGGCCGGACGCAGGAGGAAGCCCTCCGGCTCGTCAGCGCAGCCGCAGGCGACCCCGAGGATACTGAACAGGAGCAGGGCTCTAGGTAAGGTCATGGTCGCCCATGGAGTAGGTGAAGCCAGCCGCCAACGGAGACGGATCGGGTCCGCCCGTCCGCCCCCGGCAGCCGACGAACCGGCGCTCGGGCTCAGGAACGAGGCCGAGCTGGCCGGGGTCAGACCAGAACTTCCAGGTGCGGAGCCCGGCCGCGCGGAGGTCAGCTGCGATGGCAAGCATCTCTTCCTGAGACGCCGACCACAGCTCCGCGGCCCAGGCCTCCTCTCCGACAAAGGCGAAGACCGCGAATCCCTCCTGCAGCCGGTAGAAACGGTAATAGCGCCGGGGCCGTCCCCAATAGCGCCACCTCAGGAAGTCGTCCGTCCGGCGGACGCCGAGCACACCGGCGCGCTCCCACACCTTCCCCGCCCAGTCGCCGCCCGAGTCGCTCGTCTCGATGCGGACGGGAGCCGCCTCCGGAATCCGGCCGGCGAGCGTTTCGATCTCGGTCAGCGGGTGATAGCCGAAGACCCGCTGCCCGAGCTTGAAGTGCCTCTCGCTCGGGAAGCCGAAGATCCAGGGGGCGTCCTGCTCCCGCGGCAGGTCGTCGAGCAGCGCCCCGCCGAGGTCCACGAGCGCCGGACGGAGGCCGCCGCGCCTCGGGCTGCCCACGAAATCAACGAGCTGCCAGATGCCGGCGTCGCCCCCCTGCCAGCGGGCGGGCAGGCAGAGCGCTCCCGCGTGAGCCACGACCTCGCCGTCCTGGACCGCCACGAAGCTGCGCGCCTCCCCCGGGAGATGGTGGTACTTCCACTCCCACTCGTCCGGCTTCAGCGTGTGGCCGAAGCGGTCGGCGAAGAGGGCGGAGAGGGAAGGAAGGTCTTCCGGTTGAGTGGGCCTGATCTTCATGGGCGAGGATTCCTCCGGCGGAACAGCGCGGCGAGCCCGGCCAGGCCAAGGACGGACAGCCAGGCACCCGCCACCAGCCCGGAGGGCCGGTATCGCAGCTCCAGCGTTCCGGCGCCGGGCCCCAGCTCGATCCCCATCAGCGCGCCATCCACGGGGACGACCGGCACCGGCTTCCCCCCGGCCACGGCGCTCCAGCCGCGGTCCCAGGCCTCGGCCACGACGAGCGTGGAGCGGGCGGGGGTCCACCAGGAGACCTTCCAGAAACCGGGGCGGGTCATCCCCTCGTCTACGAGCGCTCCCCCACCCTCCGTCCAACGGACCAGGGGCAGCGCGCCGGGCCGCTCATACACGCGGGCATCCGCCCCCTGATACGCCAGCCGCCACTCCGGCCGGGCCTCGTGTGGCCCGGCCACCACCCACCGGACGCCGAGCCGGTCGAGCCAGGGATCGTCCCACCTCTGGATCGGCTCGAAGAAGACCGGGTCTCCCGGCGCGAACGAGCGGTAGACCGCCTCGTAACGCTCCAGCTTGACCGGATCGTCCCCCCGCGGATCGAAGAGGCCGTGGACGAGCGCGGCATTGGGGCGAAGCGCCTGACCGATCCCCGCCACCCTTCCCTCCTGACCCTGCAGGAAGCGGATGGCGCCGGTCTCCGGATAGAGCCGATCGAGAGGGATCGCCCGCAGGATGCCGCCATGGGCGAGGAGCAGGTCGATCACCGCCACCACAGGGAGAAGGGGAAGCCAGGCCCAGCGCCGCTCCCGCGGCCATTTCAAGGACGCGACGAGGAAAAGGGCCACGGCCGCGGCACCCAGGGTCCAGCCGAGCTGCGGATTCGGGACCGTCAGCCAAGCCGCGCCGAGGAGCACCGCCACCAAGACTGCCCCAGCCGCGATCCCTCTCCCCTTCCCCTCCAGCCACCGATCACAACCGGCACCGGCGAGAAGGGCCAGACCCAGCTCGATGCCGAAGATCAGGCGATGATGCGCGGCCTTCCCGAGCACCGGGAGAGCCCCGAGGACATCCCGCACGCCGGGCATGTGGTAGGCCGCCAGGAACGAAAAAGCCAGGATGGCAGCGACGGCGAGCCAGCGGCGGTCCTTCACCCGGACGAGCCCGGCCGCGGCCAGCGGCAGGGCGAGCGCTCCGGCATACACGGCCGTGGCCGAATAGTTGAACGGCCCCGACCAGGTCCCCTCCGCCGGATGGCCATAGAGCTGCGGCAACACCAGCCGGAGCGGCTGCTGAAGAAGAAGGCCGAGCGGCGGAGAGCCCCCGCCCGTAGCCGCCCACTTGCTCGTCTCGGGCAGGAGCAGGACGAAAGGCAGGATCTGGACCGCCGCGATCAGTGCCCCGCCGATCCATCCTGCCGCGAAACGGAGCCAGGCTCCACCCGAGGCGCCGCGGACGAGAAGGTAGACCGTGGCAAGGAGAGCCGTGTGGGCGCAGGTCTCGGGATGGCCTCCGAGGAGTTGGAGGCCGGCGGTGAGGGCGAGGAGCCTCACCCCCATCCCCTCTCCCGGCCGCACACCCGGACCCCCGGGAGAGGGGGGAGTGGCCGCGCCAACTGTCTCGCCAAAACGTGGCTCCGCCTTCGGAGCGGAGAAGAATGGGAACCAGGTGGGACGTAGCGATCTCCCCCTCTCCCGGGGGTCCGGGTGTGCGGATGGGAGAGGGGGCCGGGGGGTGAGGGTCTCCACACTCCACAACACCCAGGGCACCAGCGCCAAAGCATTCCCCATGGGAAACAGCAGGAAGCTCACCACCATCCCCGACAACGAAAACGTCAGAGCCGCGAGCAGAGCCGCGGGCCGCGAAAGCCCCAGCTCACGCCCGAGCACCCACGCTCCGCAGCCGGCGGTCACCAGGCGCAACCAGGGGAGCAGCACGAAGCCGAGCTGGAGCGGCAGGGCCGCGAAGAGCAGATGCAGGGGGAAGAGCGGAGCGGACTGGCCGTTGCTCCAGAACGGCGCGCCCGAGAACTGGTGCGGGTTCCAAAGCGGGAGATGGCCGGCGCGCAGCTCGCGGCGGGCGAAGAGCTGCCACGGCTGGATCTGGAAGGTCACGTCCCGGAGCACCGGGTTCCCCTCGGCAGGATCGCCCGTCCCCTGCCAGGGAGGGACCGCCGCGAGCGTCGCGGCCGGGCTGGGGATGCCGTCCGGGATCGCGAGCGCCGGAGCCAGCAGGGCCATGCCCGCAATTGCCAACGCGCCCCAGGCGAGCCCGGCGTCCTTACGCAGGAAAAGGAGCCCCGCCAAGCTCAATACCGCCAGGAGCGGTATCGCGGGGTTCACCTCCCCCCCGAGTGGCGGATACGCATCCGGACCAGGTCGCGCAGCATCCCGAGCGACGAGCGGACCGGATCGACCCGGGAGTCGGGCGAATCCACCCAGATGACCCCCACCTCCACCACCCGGTAGCCATGCCGCCGCGCCAGCCAGACCAGCTCCACGTCATAGGCGAAGCCGTCGACCGTCAGCTCGGCGCCGATCGTGCGCGCGGCTTCCCCCTCCAGGAGCTTGAAGCCGCACTGCGTGTCATTCAGGCCGTGCACCCCGGCGAGCCGGATGATCAGGTTGAAGGTCTTCCCCATCACCTCGCGGTAGAACGGCTGGTGCTGGCGGATGTCGGCCCCGGCCACGGCGCGGCTCCCCAGCACCACCGGCGCCTCGGACAGCTTGCGCTCGAGCTTTTCCAACTGCTCGATGGGCGTCGAGGCGTCGGCGTCCGAAAGCAGCACCTCGCCGCCGCGCGAGGCGAGCACGCCGGTCTTGATCGCCGCGCCCTTGCCGCGGTTCTTCTCGTGGCGGATCACCCGCACGCCGCGGTCCGCGAAAGCCTCCGCCACCTGGATGGTTTGGTCGCGGCTGCCGTCGTCCACCACGAGCACCTCGTAGGAAAGGCCCCGCCGAGAGAGATAACCCACCGTCCGCTCGAGAGTCGAGCCCAGCCGCTCCGCCTCGTTGTAGGCGGGGATGACCACAGAGATGTCGCACCGCATCGGCGCGATTGTATGCTGACTTCGTGACCGGTCTTCTCGTCCTCAAAGCCCTCGGCGACGACAGCGCGGAATCGCCCGAGTTCCAATACCTGCTCTCGCTCTGCCTGCTCCACGCCCGGCAGGCGTTCGGGAGCGCCGAGCTGGCGGTCGGGGAGCCGCCGGAAGGCGAGTTCGAAGCCGTTCTGCTCCTCTCCGACGCCAACGTCCTCCTCACCCGCCGCACCCTGGAGGTGATGAGGGACCGGTTGCACGCCGGAGCCTCCGAGGTCCGGCCCTATCGCCTCGCGGACACCGGCCTCGCCGCACGCTTTCCGGTCTACACCCTGCGCGGCTACGAGCGGCTGGAGCATGCCTTCCTGGAGGAAGGACCCGGCAACACCCCCCCACCCCCGTCTTCGGTCGCCCTGCTCACCTGGGACGAATACCAGCGGCGCTCAGGGGCGAGCCCCGTCTTCGCGGGCCTCTGCCACGAGTTCATCGACTATTACGGCGAAGTCCGGGAAGACGTCCTGCAGTTCCTCCCCGAGGGGACGCGCGAGGTTTTGGAAGTTGGCTGCGGCCGGGGGGTGACCGGCCGGCTGATCCAGGAGCGCCTCGGCTGCCGGGTGACCGGAGTGGAGCTCAACCCGGTCGTGGCGCAGGAAGCCGCCCGGCATCTTCACCGGGTCATCCAGGGAGATGTCCAGACCCTGGACCTCGAAGGCCGCTACGACGCCGTGATCGCCCTGGAGCTGGTCGAGCATCTCGTGGACAGCGAGAGCTTCCTGGCGCGGGTGCGGGGATTGTTGGCCCCCGGCGGACGGGCGGTCTTCTCGATCCCCAACGTCGGCCACTGGTCGATCGTGGAAGACCTGCTCGCCGGCCGCTGGGACTACCTGCCCATCGGCCTCCTCTGCTACACGCACTACCGCTTCTTCACCCACCGCAGCCTGGGAGACTGGCTCCGGCGCTCCGGCATCGAGCGCTTCGATCTCATCCCGCAGAAGACGGAGCTGCCGGAGCGCTTCGCCGGGCTGGCCGGTTTCGAGACGGACGCCGAGAGCTTGGCGACAAAGGGTTTCTACGTAATTGTCTACGGCTGACATCCGGGTAGAGACGCCCCAGTACGCTGGCACGAACATACCGGGTGTACATAGGCGGGGCGTCTCATGGCCCAGGCACCACGGTCGCCCCCGGCAGCCGTGGCAAGCAGCCGTGGCAAGAAAGAGACGCCCCGACCCTGTACACCCGGCAGCACCGTGGTAGCGGACTGGGGACGTCTCTACGGTGCCAGACCCCAAACGAATGGGTAGACGGGTCCGACGAACGGGTAGCGCGCCCAAACGACCGGGTAGACGGCTCAAACGACTGGGTAGAGGGATCTACCCATTGGGTAGCCGCCTCCAAACGAACGGGTAGGAGGCTCAAACGAGCGGGTAGACCCCTCTACCCACTCGTTGGCGAGCCCAAACGGCTGGGTGGAGGGCCCTACCCATTGCTCCGGCCCTCCAAACGGTCAAGTCTCGCGGAAAATCGTGTCGTGCGGAGCTGACCGCTCCTCGTCCGGCCTGCCATTCGAGTAGTAGTAGAACGAAACCGACTTGCGCGTCCGCCCCTCGGGGCAGGCGAGCGGCACCGGATGCCCGTGGTAGGAAAAATCCGTGGTGCTGAAGACCACCGTCCGGTTGAAGACAGGCAGCACCTTCTGCTCGCAGCGGGAAACGTCCCGGTTCCACAGCTCCAGATGGCCGCCGTACTCCTCTTCCCAATCCTTGTTCAGGTAGACCAGCAGGTTCAGACGGCGGTCCAGCTTGAGCAGCGGGTGCCAGTTGAAGTCCACGTGGACCTTGAGGAAGCCGCCGGGCTCGATCTGATGCGGCCCGGCCCCGCCGTAGTAGGGGTCGGAGACCAGCCCCTCGATGCCGGTGAGCGCCCCCAGGAACTGGAGCAGCGGCGCCGAATTCATCTCGTAAAGAAAGAGCTGGATGCGCGGCCGCAGCGCGTTCTCATGCCAGTAGCCGAGCTTCTTCTCCGTGGTGTTGTCGAACTTGCGCCAGGCGATCTCGTCCGGACGCGGGAAGTCGTCCAGCACCTCCTCCAGGACCTCGTTCGGGAAGAGGTTGTCCAGGACGATGTGGGGGAACGGCCGCGCGTTCACGTACTGCTCGCGCAGGGCGGCCGGATCGGCGTTCAATCGGAACCTCATGTCTCCTCCTTCCAAGCGCGCTCTCTCGCCCAGCGCACTCCCTCATCCAACCGGGGGATGACCTCCTCGGGCCGGAAGCGGCGGCTCGCCTGCCACCCGCGGCGCCGTGCCCGCCGCCACGCCCCCGCATCCGAAAGCAGCTCCTCCGCGGCTTCCGCGAGCGCCTGCGCGTCGCCCGGAGGCACCAGCTTTACTGCCCCATCTCCGATGTTGACCGTCGAAGAGATGCGCGAGGCCACGGCGGGGACCCGGGACGCCATCGCTTCCAGCAGCGGGAGGCCGAAGCCCTCCTCCTCCTGCGATGGGAAGAGGAGGAGGTCGCACCCGCGCAGCTCGCGGGCGATCTCGGCGGGGGCCACCCCGGTGAGGAATCGATCGGGCTCGAGCAGCCGCCTCTCCTCCCCGGTCAGCTCCATCACCGAGATCCGCAGCACGCGGCAAGCGTATCCCCGTTCACGCAGCCGATGCACGGCCTCGAGCGCCGTGGGCACCCCTTTCACCTCCGCGCCGAAGATCCCGGGGATCGCGATCCACGGCTCCCGCCGGGGGCGGAGACGGAAAGCGGGGCGGAACAGCGGGTCGAGCGGCGGCGGCACCACGAAACCCTCGCGGCCGAAGCGGTCCCGCACCAGATCGGCCAGGTGGGGTGAGACCGTGAGCGTCGGCAGCGGTATCGAGTAGGCTGCCTCGATCTGGGGCAGGATTGGCTCGAGATGGATGAGGCCGCCCTCGTACCCTTGGCAGAAGTGGGCCAGCGGACCGAGGGCGAGCTGCCGCGACCGCTCGATCGTCGTCCAGTACGTGGCGATGACCAGGTCCTGGGAGGGGATGCGCGGCGCTTCGACACCGATGTTCACGTAGGCGGCGTCGATCCCGATCCAGTCCGGCTTGGAGCCTTCCGCCAGGATGGTCAGCTCGTGCCCGAGCTCCTGCAACATGCGGGCGTGCTGGAAGATGACCTTGTTGCCGCCGTTCAGCTCCGGGTAGGGCAGGACGTAGGTGATGCGCACGTCAGAGCCTTCCCCGGACGAGCTCGCGGCCTTTTCCATCGGTGACCTGCACGGTCCAGCTCCCCTCCAGCCGGCCGGCGATCTCCTCCGGCAGCTTCCAGAGCCCCGGCGCGGAGACCCGCTCTGTAGCGGCCGGGAACCCGGCCGGGTTGGGCGAGACCTCCACCCAGGAGCCGGCCTCGACAGGAACCTCCTTCAGGACCGGAAGCTCCGGAGCAGGACGCTCCTTCCTTCTTTCCAGGAGCCAGGTGAACCCGGAGCCGTAGTGGAGGCGCCGGAAGCGGTGGGCCGACTCCTCGAACCACTGCTGGGACCGGGGCTCCTTCACCGCGCTCCGGTTGTAGAGGTGCACCGCCTCGGCGCCGGGCACGTACTCCGAGCGCAACCCGAGGCGCTTCGCCCGGAGCAGCCAGTCGGTCTCCTCGAAGAACAGCCGGAAGCCCTCGTCGAACGGCCCCACCCGTTCCCAGGCATCGCGCCGGATCGCGAGGAGGCTGCCGCTGAGCGACCAGCTCGCGAGCGGCGCGCGCGCCTCCCAATGCCGCCGGGCATGCACCCGCCACCGGCTCCGGGAGCGGAGCAGCTCCTCCCGCCGCCCCCGCGCCTCGGCCGGGGGAAGGAGCATCCGCCGCCCGCGGTCCCAGTAGAACGCCGGACCAGCCACGGCAGCGCCGGATTTCAGCCGGTCGAGCAAAGCGGGGATGCAGCCGGGGACGACCAAGACGTCAGGGTTCATCAGGACCAGAGCGTCGGCCGTGGAGCGAGCAACGCCGAGGTTCACGCCGCCGGCATAGCCGAGGTTCGTCCCGGGATCGATCCGCTGAACGGGGAGGCTTTCGAGGAGGGCGCGGCCTTGGGCGTCGCTGCCGTTGTCCACCAGCAGCCACTCGGTATCGGCGGCATTGATACCAGCAAGATCAGCTTGCAGAGCCTCCACCGCCTCCGCCGCTAGCTCAGGCGTGTGGTAGTGGACCAGGATCAGCGCAAGGCGCATCAGGACGGGCGGTTGAGAGCGAACGTGCACCCGCGGCAGATGAAGTCTTTGGGCGCGTCCTCGAGGCCGTAGATCCAGCGCCGCATGAGGGCCAGCTTGGGGCCGGTCAGCACCTCGTGGACGCTCTCCTGGTTCAGGTCGCCTACGACGTACTTCTCGTCGTAGTCCTCGCAGCAGAGGAGGCAATGCCCCCGGGGGGTGATGTGGATGTGCTGGAGCGGCCGCGAGCCGACGTTGTCGCAGCCGCACAGGTGCTGGTTGGGTACTGCCGGGCGATGGCCGATCTGCACGTGACCCGTGCGGTCCATGACCTCGAAGTACTTCACCGCGAAGCGGCTGCCCGCGAAGCGCCGGGAGATCTCGTCGAAATCCCGCAGGTGATTCTCGTCGCCGGTGCCCAGGACCACCATGTCCATGGTCTCCCCGACCGGCCGGTCCTTGGCGTAGTCGAGGTTCTTCAGGACGACGCCGAGATGATCGCCGCCGCGCTCCTTCTTGTAGCGCTCCCGGTCGAGCGTCGAGATGTTGATCGAGAGGAAGCGCAGCCCGCCCATCTCCACGAGTTGATCGACCCGGGAGGGGGTCAGGCCGGTGCCATTCGTCAGCACCGCCGGACGGAGGCCGGCGGCTTTGATCGCCCGCACCTGGTCCACGAAGCGCTTGTCGGCGGTGGGCTCGTTGTAGTTGATCATGAACACGGCTTCGATCGTGTCCCGCCAGACCGACAGCTCGCCCAGGATGCGCTCGTAGAGGTCCATGGGCATGAAGTGGTCCGCGCGCGGAGCGACCGAGACCGGGCAGAAGTAGCACGACTGGTTGCAGACCGTGTGCGCTTCGAGCGAGACGTACTTGAGCAGGAACTGGCGCTCGGGCTCCGAATCCGCCGGCACCAGCCAGCCGGCGTCCGCCAGGCGCGCACGTTCGGAGGAGAGGCTTCCCACGCCGGCTACCAGGGAGCGCAGCTCGGCATAGCCGAGCTCGCCCTCCACGATCGTGCGGTCGGTCAGGGGGTTGTAGATCCGGTCCGGACCCACGTGCAGGAACGGGTTCACCTGGAGCTCCGTGGCTCTCCAGGCTTGGGGGGCGGTATCGCCGGCAGTGCCGGCAGTGAGGATCGTCAGGCTTTCAGTCTTCATCGGGAGCTCGCAACTACCCCTGTGTACGGACGAACCGCTCCGGGTGTCGAGGCCCCCAATATATACGAAAGCGGGCGCCGTCCGGAGACGGCGCCCGCCGGGGATGACTTACGGGACCGGGATGAAGGCCGTGTTGGGGGTATTCGCGTTGTCGAGCTGAATGGCGTCGAAGCCGGCGCTGAACCGGCCATCGGCCTCCATCACGGCCGTCACCCAGCTCTGAGCAAAGGTGTCACCGTAGATCGGGATCACCTCGCCGTGCTGCAGGTTGAGGTAGACCCAGCCGAAGTTGAAGGGCGCAAGAAGGTCGCCCGCCACGTCAACACGGTTCACCTCGTTCGGGATCGTGATTTCCTGCTCGCAGGTTGGATCGCCCGAGGGGCAATCCTCCGCGGTCACCGGCTGTTCCTGCTCGTCGAAGATCACGATCTGAGCCGCCTCGAGCGGGTACCAGGTGGCCGGGCCCTGCAAGTTACAGCTGTAGGCGGAGTCGCTCTCATCAGCCTCGCGCCAGATCAGCAGGTCCGTGCCGCCGTCGAAGCCGCCGCCGTTGAGGAAGCGGACAGCCGTCGTGGTCGGCAGGGGCTCGCGGGCGTCATCCGCGTTCCCTCCGTTGTAGCGGCCGTAGAAGGTGTGATCGCCCGGCACGAAGCAGGTGCGGCAGGCCTCGATGTGGACCAGGGTCTCGCCCTGCGCAAAGTTGCCGGTCACCGGATCGGGATTGACGTAGAAGTAGTCGCCCCAGAGGACGTTCTGATCGGTGACAAACGGAGCGTAGAACGCCCATTCGCCAGGGAAGAAGAGATTGCAAGCGGTTACGGTGTCGGCCGTGATGTAGCCGCGCAGAATGTTGGTATCGGGCTGCTTGGAGCCGGCGCAGTTGCCGGTAACCGGGGATGGGTTGCCCTGGAACCAAGCCTGCAGGTGAGCGCGGAACGAAGCGCTCACCGCCGGAGTCGAGTAGGGCAGAAACGAGCAGGAGGCGAAGTTGATGTCCTGGGACACCAGGCCCTGCGGGCTGATAGTGTCGTTCGGGTCCTGACCGGCGGAGGCCGTGCGCGGCAGATTGCCGTTCAGGAAGATGTCGCGCAGGCTGATGGTCTCGACGTCATAGCCGGTCAGGTACACGTCGAAGTCGAGGGCCGGGACCGACTGGTCGGTCCAGACCGAGACGTGCACCAACACGGCCGTCGCCGAGGCGTTGTTGATCGAGAACAGCGTGTTCACGCCGTTCGGGTTGCCGATGTCCACCTCGAAGTACGGGAGCAGCAGGGTCGCGGCCGGCACGTCGTCGATCGTGCCTATCAACGCGGACGCCTGGCTCCCGAAACCCAACAGGCCCGCGAGTACAAGGCTCCGGCAAAGCTTTCCAATCCTCATGGAAGAACCTCCCCTAAACTTTAGGGTAGGATAAACTACCTTCCATTCTTTGGCAATCTTGTTTAAGAAGATACGGCGAAGTGGGCGCCGTCCGGAGACGGCGCCCGTCGGGGATGACTACGGGACCGGGATGATGGTCGTGTTGGGGGTATTCGCGTTGTCGAGCTGAATGGCGTCGAAGCCGGCGCTGTACAGGCCGAACGCATCCACCACGGCCGTGACCCAGGCTTGGGCATATGGGTCGCCGTAGATGTTCACGAACCCGGGGTTGTTGTGCTGCAGGTTGAGAAACGCCCAACCGAAGCTGAAGGGCGCCAGGAGATCGGCCTCCACGTCGACCCGGTTGGCCTCGTTCGGGATCACGATCTCCTGCTCGCAGGTGGGGTCGCCGGAGGGGCAATTCTCGGCCGTGACCGGCTGCTCCTGCTCGTCGAAGATGACGATCTGCGCGGCCTCGAGAGGCCACCAGGTCGGCGGGCCCTGGTTGGTGCAGGCATAGGCAGTGTCGGAGCCGTTGGCCTCGCGCCAGACGAGGTAATCCGTGCCGCTGGGGAAGCCGGCACCGCTCAGGAAGCGGGTCGCCAAGGTAGTCGGGAGGGGCTCGCGCCCATCCTCCGCCGTGGCACCGTTGTAGCGGCCGTAGAAGGTGTGGCTGCCCGGTGCGAAGCAGGGCGGCTCGAGCTCCACCGCCGGGAGGATTGGGGTTCCGCCGACGCCGTTGGTCACATTGATGACCTCCGCCGGGCAGGCCTCGATGTGGACCAGCGTCTCGCCTTGCGCCGTGTCGGGCGGATTGACGTAGAAGTAGTCGCCCCAGAGGACGTTCTGATTGGTGACGAATGGAGCGTAGAACGCCCAGTCCGAGGGGAAGAAGAGGTTGCATGCGTTCACGGTGTCGACCGTGATGTAGCCGCGCAGGATGCCGTCGTTGGTCTTCGAACCGGCACAATTGCCGGTTGCCGGGGACTGTTTGCCCTGCAGCCAGGCGTTCAAGTGGGCGCGGAACGAAACGCTCACCCCCGGCCTATCGTAGGGCAGAGCCGCGCAGGTCGTGTAGTTGATGTCGTCGGAGACAATGCCGCGGGGGCTGACGCCCACGCCGATGGCGGCGCCGTTCGGATCCTGGCCGGAGGACGCCGTGCGCGGCAGGTGCCCGAGGCAGAGGACGTCGTACAGGTTGATGGTGTGGACGTCGTAGCCGGTCAGGTACACGTCGAAGTCGAGGGCCGGGATCGACTGATCGGTCCACAGCGTGACGTGTGCCAGGACTGCGGAAGCCGAGGCGTTGTTGATCGAGAACAGCGTGTTGACCGCGCTGGCAGCGGTCACGGGGCATGCGACCTCGAAGTACGGCAGCAGCAAGGTGGCGGCCGGCACATCGTCGATCGTGCCGATCACCGCGGGCGCTCGGCCGCTCAGACCCAGCAGGCCAACGAGAGCGAGGCAGAAACAGAGCTTCCCTATTCTCATCGGAAAACACTCCTTGAGTAGCCGGAAGGTTTCTACTACAGCTCTAAAGACCATAGCTCACGCGCCGCGCATTGGCAATGAAATAAAGGTTCTGGAATAAGCAAATCTTCCGCGGCGCCTCCGCCGGGAGGCTGGATACGAAGCGGGCGCCGTCCGGAGACGGCACCCGTGGGGGATCAGATCAGTCGGGCAGCGTGCCCGAAACCGGGATGAAGATGGTGTTCGGGGTGTTGGCGTTGTCGAGCTGGATGGCGTCGAAGCCAACGCTGAAGCGGCCGTTGGCATCCATGACCGCCGTGACCCAGGTCTGGGCCGCGGTGTCACCGTAGATCGGGGCCACTTCGGGGTGCTGGAGGTTCAGCCAGGCCCAACCGAAGTCGAAGGGAGCCAGAAGGTCGGCATCGACGTCGATACGGTTGGCCTCGTTCGGGATCGTGACTTCCTGCTCGCAGGTCGGGTCACCCGAGGGGCAAGTGTCGGCGGTAACCGGCTGCTCCTGCTCGTCGAAGATCACGATCTGGGCCGCCTCGAGCGGGTACCAGGTGGACGGGCCCTGCAGGTTGCAGTTGTAGGCCGTGTCGCTCTCGTCGGCTTCGCGCCAGATGAGGAAGTCCGTGCCGCCGGTGAAGCCGCCGCCGTTCAGGAAGCGGGCAGCCATCGTGGTCGGAAGGGGCTCGCGAGCGTCGTCAGCGGTGGCGCCGTTGTAACGGCCGTAGAAGGTGTGGTCGCCCGGCACGAAGCAGGTCGGGCAGGACTCGATGTGAACCAGCGTCTCGCCCTGGGCGAAGTTGCCGGTCACCGGGTCCGGGTTGACGTAGAAGTAGTCGCCCCAGAGGACGTTCTGATCGGTCACGAACGGAGCGTAGAACGCCCAGTCAGAGGGGAAGAACAGGTTGCAGGCGTTCACGGTGTCGACCGTGACGTAGCCGCGCAGGATGTTGGTGTCGGGCTGCTTGGAACCGGCGCAGTTGCCGGTCGCCGGGGACTGATTGCCCTGGAACCAGGCCTGCAGGTGGTTGCGGAACGAAACGCTCACCGCGCCCGGCGCGTACGGCAGCACGGAGCAGGAAGCGAAGTTGATGTCCTGAGACACCGGGCCCTGCGGGCTGATGGTGTCGGTCGGGGTGTCCTGGCCGGCGGACGCCGTGCGCGGCAGGTTGCCGTTCTGCAGGATGTCGCGCAGGCTGATCGTCTGGACGTCATAGCCGGTCAGGTACACGTCGAAGTCGAGGGCCGGGACCGACTGGTCGGTCCAGACCGTGACGTGCGCCAGGACGGCGGTCGCCGAGGCGTTGTTGATCGAGAACAGGGTGTTCACGCCTTGCTGGTTGGCAAGGTCCAGCTCGAAGTACGGGAGCAGCAGGGTCGCGGCCGGCACGTCATCGATCGTGCCGATGACCGCGAACGCCTGGCCGCCCAAGCCCAGCAGGCTCATGAGGGCGAGGCAAACACAAAGCTTTCTCATTCTGAACAATCTCCTTAAGTAACCGTTGAGGTTTCACACTGCAAACAACCGGTACTGCAACTCTACTCTCAAGTCGGGCTCGAGCTCAGAAGAGCCGGGCCAATTTCAACCTTCGCTGCTGCGCCGCCGGGCTCCCATGTATGGTCGGCCCGTATCAGGCCGAAGGCGTACGTGGGGGTGTGTACCGTGAACGCGCGCGGAATTCGCCGTTGATCATAGATGTGAAGGCCCTCGCCGTCTAGCAGGAAAATATAGACCGTGAACTCTCCCTTGACCAAAGGCAGCTCGGGAATCCGCAGCCGGGCGGCGTAACGCCGCTGCCCCGTCCGGGCCGGCAGGCCGTCCAGGTGGGTCGCGAAGGAGCAGACCTCCACCTCGTCCGAGCGGTTGATCCCCACACCCAGATGGAAAACGAGGCGGGGGTCCTCGGTCTCCCACTCGATCTCAAGCTCCCAGAGCTGGCCGGAAGTGTACAGCGGCTCAGGGGCGTTCAACCGGAAGGAGGTAATGTGGGCGGGCCGGAACGCGGATTCGGCGGCCTTCTCGGGCTCCGCTTCATGGGCGGCCGCGCTCTTAGCCACCAGGAAGTTCTCGTACTCCCGGATCACCTCGGAAACCGGACCCAGCGCCTCCGCCTTCCCGCCCTTCAGCCAGAGCGCCCTCTGGCAGAAGTTGGACACATAGTACATGGCGTGAGAGCAGAACAAAAGCGTGCCGCCCCCCTCGACGAAGAGAAGCAGGCGGTCCATGCACTTCTTCTGGAAGTAGCCGTCGCCCACCGACAGCGCCTCGTCGATGATGAGCACCTC
Source organism: uncultured Holophagales bacterium (assembly GCA_963741305.1). Lineage (GTDB taxonomy): Bacteria > Acidobacteriota > Thermoanaerobaculia > Multivoradales > UBA5704 > DATMER01. Next base: position 5,249,422 of record CAVUHL010000003.1, read on the forward strand.
CGGCTCCACCTGCGTGGCGATCGAGAAACCGAGCCGCATGGCCATGCCGGTCGAGTACGTCTTCACCGGCTGGTCGATGAAGTCGCCGAGCTCGCTGAAGCCGACGATATCGGGCATCTTGCGCCGCAGCTCCTCCTCGCCCAGGCCGAGCATGGCGGCGTTGAGGACGATGTTCTGGCGGCCTGTGAACTCCGGATGGAACCCGGAACCGAGCTCCAGGATCGAGGCGATCTTGCCCCGCACCTGGAACGACCCCGATGTGGGCTGCGTGATCCCGGCCAGGATCTTGAGGAGCGTGCTCTTGCCCGCGCCGTTCTCGCCGAGGACCGCGAGCCCCTCGCCCCGCGGGATCGAGAAGTCGACCCCCTCCAGGGCGCGGAACTCCCGGTGGCGGGACCGCCGGAAGATGGCCTCGCCCAGGCGGTCCCACGGCGAGGCGTACACCCGGTAGACCTTGGTCAGGCCCTCGGCTTCGACGGCGTTCCACATCTTGGCCGCGATTCTACCCGAGAGACTACCCAAGCCCCCGGAAGGGGAAGCCCGGCGGCAGGCGGATCATCTCGAAGAGCACCGCGGCCAGCTCCTTGCGCTCGCCCGCCCGGTGCGGGTTGTGGAACTCCCAGACCACCCGGCCATCCCGGGTCACCTCCACCGCGCGGCCGTTCTCCGACTCGGTGATCAGCGTGTTCCCGTTCGGCAGCCGCTGGCAGGAGCCGAGCGTCTTCGAGAAGATGCCGCCGTACTGCCACCGCACTCGCAGGGTCCTCGGATCGATCTCGATCACCCGCGAGCGCCCGCCGCCGGATCCGAGGTTGTCGAAGAGGAGGAGGCTGCCGTCGTCGAGCAGCGTCGGCTGGTGCTGGCGCCGCCAGCTGCCGGTCGCGGCCCAGACGATCTCCTCCCGGTCCGGATCGAGGACCGCAAGGGCGTCGAGCTTGAGCACCGACAGCAGCACGCTGCCCTTCGGGAAGGCCGGGCCATCGAGGACTTCCAGCGTGTTGGTGTGGAAGACGTCCCCGCCTTTCTCCATCCGGCGGAGCAGCGGGGCGAACCGGGAGCGCTCGAATGCCCGGAGCAGCGAAATCCTGCGGACCACCCGGCCCCGGGGATCGAGCACCGTCACGAAATCCTCCAGCATCCCTTCCCTGCGCTCCCGGTCGAGGACCCAGATCCGGCCGTCCGCCAGCACCTGCAAGTCATGATGGAAGCCGCCGCGGCGGGACCAGAGCACGTTCGAGCGGGCATCCAGCTTCACGATCCCCAGCCCCTCGTAGATGGCCAGGAGATCGCCGTTCGGGAAGAGCCAGGCCCGCCGCCAGTACTCCAGCTTCGCCATGCCGGGAACGGACGCGAAGTCCGGCCAAAGCCGGCGCAGCGGATACCGCCAGCGATGGAGGGTCCGCCCCGCACGGTCCATGAGCACCGCTTCCGCTGAATGGCCTGAGATGTAGAGGTTGAGGCCCGGCGAAACCGCCGCGGGGACACGCTCCACGACGAGAGGGCGGTCCTCAGCAGGACGGTAGCCTTGGAGGTAAGGGAGGGCGCGCCACTTGCCTTCGTCAGGCGGAGCGGCGCCCAGAAGCAGCAGCCCAAAAGAAAGGGCCGCCGGCAACATCGCCGGCGGCCTTTCGAGGAACGGACGTCTCGGAGTCAGAACCCGCGTTACTGAGCCTGACCCTGGACGTACGCCGGGTCATTCGTCTTGTTGTTCACCACCTGGGCCGCGGCGAGCACCTTGCCGCTCTTGACCACGACCTCGAGGGTGAAGCCACCCGGTACCCCGCCACCCTTCTTGCCGATGGCCTTCAGCGGATGCTGCGAGGGGTTGAACTGCCGCAGCTTGCCCGCTCCCAGCGCCACGTTGTCGATGCGGCCGAGCACCTTGCCGTCCAGGCCGCGGTAGATCATGTCGTAGGTACCAGCCTCGTTGCTGGAGTTGTACACCCAGACGGTCGTGCGGTTGTTGACGTCGTGCCGCAGGCCGACCAGGTAGTGGGCGTGGCCGGCTCCGGCGGCATCCTCGTCGGTGAAAGCTGCCATGGCCAGACCAAAGCGCGCTCCCGGCTTCCCCTTCGTGCTCAGGTAGCTCTCACCCTGCACGACCGGGAACAGGCCGTTCGGCGCATTGCTCTCGATCATGAGCAAGCCCACCGAATCCTTGACGTTCCAGCTCCTGCCGACGTTCTCCAGACGATCGGTCTGGCCCGCCTGCAGAGTGACCTTCAGAGGAGCCGTGCGCTGGCTGGTCGGACCCGCATTGAGGAAGCTCACGTCCGCGAGCGCCACCTCGGAGCCGGTGTTGGACAGCACGATGTCGCTCTGCCACTCGCTCTTGTTCAGGCCCTTCGTGCGCATCGCGCCGATCAGGTACAGCTTGTCCTTGCTCTGACCGGCACCCTGGTAGGAAGGATCCTTGGAGACGGTCTGCACGTTGGTGCCGTACGGATAGAGCTGCTTGCCGCTGACGGTCTCCACCTCGACCCGGTAGTCGTCCTCGGTCGTGATGCCGAACTGCGACCGGATCTCGGAGAGCTGGTACTGCCGCGCTCCGAAGCTGGCGAGCGTGAGGTCGCCGCTCGGGTTGCCGATCGGCCGGCCCAGGTTGTCGACGAACTTCAGGCGGTAGACCGCCGGCTCGGCGTTCGGGTTGGTGATGCCGAAGTAGGCCTGCCGGTCGGTGTTGTCATTCAGGCCCACCAGGTACTGAACCCGGCTGCCGGTGGTGGCCGCGGCGGTGCCCTCGCGGCTCAGCGCCACGCCCGGGACTGCCTGACCGTACTGCGAGCCCTTCTTGCCGGCGATGTTGTTGAAGGAGGTCATCACCGGGTTGCGGTCGCCCTTCACCTTGGTGATGGTCACGAAGCCGACCGTGTTCTCCACGTTGAACAGCTGCTTCAGCACGTCGCCCACGTACATCGTGGCGCCGGGCTGAATGGTCTGTCCGGACCGCGGCGGGTTGGCCTCGGGCTGCCCCTGTCGGCGGAACTCGAGCACGATCTCCATGGGAGTCGCGCCCGGGTTGTGGACGTACAGGTTGCTCGTATGCTTCAGCACGCCGCGGCTCTGGGCGACCCAGGGCAGGACGATCGTGCTGGCCTCGGGCTGCACCACCGCGGAGACGTTGAACGTCTTCGACGCGGACGCGTTGTTGGCGCCCTTGCCGATGCTCAGCGTCACGGTGAAGGTACCGGCCGTCTGGAAGGTGTGCGCCACCGATGCGCCGGTGCCGCTCCCGCCGTCACCGAAGTTCCACGACACGCTCACCGGATTGCCGGTGCTCGTGCTCGTGAACGTCACCGACTGGCCGACCGCGGCCGAGCAGGCCTCGGCGCCGCAGGTGGCGTTGCTATTGAAGCTGGCGCCGAGAGGCACCTCGCCCGCACCCGTAACGTTGAACGTCTTGGACGCGGACGCGGTGTTGGCGCCCTTGCCGATGTTCAGCGTGACGGTGAAGGTACCAGCCGTCTGGAAGGTGTGCGTCACCGATGCACCGTTGCCCGCGCCACCGTCGCCGAAGCTCCACGCCTGGCTGGTCGGGTTGCCGGTGCTCGTGCTCGTGAACGTCACCGCCTGACCGGCCGCGGCCGTGCAGACGTTGAGCCCGAACTCGCTGATGCAGGAGGCGCTGGTCTGGAAGGCAGCGCCGAGCGGCGGCTCACCGGTGCCGACGACCACCGTCTTCGTGAGCGAAGCCTCGCAGAACGGAGCCGGCGCGCAGCTTCCGGGCTTGATGATGCTGAGCTGCACCCGGTAGCTGCCCGTCTGAGCGTAGGTATGGTTCACCTGCGCGCCTTCGCCATAGGGCGAGCCGTCGCCGAAGTCCCAGGTCCAGCCGGTCGGATTGCCGGTCGAAGGCGCGGCATTGAAGGCCACCGCCTGGCCCGCGGCCGGAGCCGCCGGCGAGTAGGTGAAGTCGGCCTTCAGGGCTCCCGGGTTCGGGTTCGGGTTCGGGTTCGGGTCGTTGCCCTCGCTGATGAGGACGCTCTTCGACCCGTTGGCCGCGCCGCAGGCGCTGTTGGTGACGGAGATGTTCTTGTTGCCGTTGGCGCTCCACGAGATGGTCACCGAATCGGAGCTGCCGCCGGTGATCGTGCCGCCCGCGGCAGTCCAGGTCCAGCCGTTCGCGCTCGGCGAGCAGTTCGACGCGCTTGCCGAGAAGGAAAGGGCCGCACCCGGCTTGCCGGACGAGGGCCCGCCGATGCTGATGGCCGGCACCTGTACGGTGCCTACGATGAGCTTCTTGTCGAGCGTATAGACGTCCTGCTCGCTCACGCCGCGCCGCACCAGCAGCTTGGGGAAGAACTCGCCGGACTGCGTGAAGGCATGCTTGATCGTCCGGGCGTTGCCCTGGAGGGTGAAGTCGCTTTCGTGCAGCTCGCCTTCTCCAAGGTCGCCGTAGTCGCCGTCGCCGTTCCAGTCGAAGCGCCAGACCTCGGCACCTGTGGAGACGTCCATGAAGATGACGTCGACGCCGCCGTCAACACCGCAGACCTCGGTCCCGGGGAAGCAGAGGGCGCCGCCCGAGATCGCGAAGTTCGCCTTGAGCGGCGTGACTATGATGATGTTCACGTCCAGCGCCAGGCTGGTGATCTCGGAGGTGACGCAGTTCCTCACCTTGACCCGGACCTGGTGAATGCCCTTCTGCGAGTAGGAGTGCACAGGGTTCTCGCCCGCGGCCTCATCGGTGATCCAGGGGCCGAAGTTGGCGGTCGCCGGGTTCATGTCGTCGTCGAAATCCCAGCTCCACTCGGTCGCGTTCGGCACGTCGATGTGGAACTTCACGGTCCCGGCGAGGAACGGATCGTTGGCCGGCGTGAACCCGGTGGCCGTGATCGGCTGCACCGGATTGATCGTCACGTTTACGCTCTTGCTGGCGTTTCCATCGGCGTTGGAAACGGTGAGCGTGGCCGTGTACGTGCCGGGCGCCGTGGAAGAGGTCGTGGTCATGGTGAACGGATTCGTCGTTCCCCCGGCGATCGTGCCGGGCCCCTGGATCGACCACGAATAGGCCAGGTTCGGCTTGCCGCTGATCCCGGTCCCCGTCAGCGTGACAGCCTGGCACTGGAGAGCCTGCTGGGGCGACGCCGTTGCACCGCCGACCTTGGGCACCGGATCGAGGACCACCAGCTTCTTGGGCACGGCCGCGCCGGGCCCGTTCGTGCTGGAGGACGCCGATAGCGTTACCTCCTTCTCTCCCTGGGTGGAGAAGGTGACAACGGGATTCTTGGTGCTGGAGGACGCAGGGGAGCCGCCCTGGAACGACCAGGTCCAACTATCCGGCCCGCCGGACGACTGGTCCGTGAACTGCACGAAAGTGCCCGGATAGATGTCGGTCAAGGGCGTCCAGGAGAAGTTGGCGACCGGAGGCCCGGCCTGGCCGATCTTGTGCGCGTCGAGGATGCTGTTCGCCGCCCGGTAGAGATGACCGCCGGAGACCTTGGCGATGCGTGGCCCGACCAGGTTGAAGCCGGTCTCGCAGTCCTGGTAGTACCAACCCCAGTAGCCGGCAGCGTGCTTCTTGGGCGTCAGCTCCACCGGGCTGCCGGGCGACGTCACGTCGTAGATGAACTCGCGCTGCGCAACGCACGACCCGTAGTCGTCTCCGCCGATGTAGAGATAGGCCTTGCCACCGTCGGTGGAGGCCGTGACGTACGGCAGGACGGTGGGCGACGTCAGGGTCGTCGACCAGACCTCCGGAGCGCTGGAGCAGGCACCGCTGGCAATGCAGCTCACGTTGTGGATCGCCAGCTTCTTTCCCGTGCTGTCGATGCGCGCCAGGTAGTAAGAGCCTCCCGCCTGCCACATCGTCAGGCCCCGGGCCGAGGCATTGATCTGCAAAGCCAGGGAAGGAGACGCGGGGTCCGCGAGGCTCCAGATCTTGATGGGACCGCCGCCGAGCCACTTTCCGGTGGCCAGGAAGGCGCCGGTGCCTCCCATCGTCACCCATGACTCGGAACCCAGCGAGCTGACGATGCCCTTTTGGACGCCCGCGCAGGTCCCGGCCGGGACGTCGAGGCAGGTCTTGGTAAACGCCAGGGCCGCCGTCATATTGAACCGGACGACCTTGCCGGCGTTATCGAGGGTGTACGCCCAGTCCGTGCTGCCGATCCTGGCAGCGTACACCTGGTTCGTGAAGGACTTCGACTGATAAGCCACAAAGGCGGCCGCGGGATTCGCTGAATTGATGACGGCGAAGCCCTGCGCGTCCATGGTGAGCGCGACCACGTCGCCGTTGCCTTCCGGCGCATCGAGGTGCTTGATGAACCAGTCCGAGTCGCCGACGTGCTCCCAGCCCGGGAAGTGGCCGCCGGTGATCCAGCCGTAGAGATAGGAAGAGGATCCCGCGGCGGACGGGCCGCTCCTGATGTCATGAACCGTGATGCCCTGGCCCGTGGCGCTGAAGAGGACCCCGTCCTCGATATCCACCGCGTGGTACATCAGGACCTCGCCCCGGGCCGGGTCCGAATGCCCGGCGAACCTCGTGGAATCGCCCAGGATCGCCGCGGGCTGAAGGGGGCTCCCGCTATCCCAGCGGGCGTCCGACCCTGACGGGCCCGGAACCGGCTTCGCCGGCGACTTGCCTGCGGCGAAAGCGGGCCCGCCTGTCAGCAGGAGGCCAACGACGAGCGCGGGCATCCACACCGAGCGGTTGAGGAAAGAGCGGAGACGCGCGTCAGAGTTCATGAACCTACCTCCATCGCCGAGACCGTTGGGGCATGCTGCGCCAGAAATGGCCGAGGCCCCCACCATCTGTTCACGTTGAAATACAGCCATAATCTTAACATGAAGCCGTCGGTTTGGCGACGACCTCTCCGCGCTATCCCCTAAAGAGGGACACCGCGCAAAGGTCCGAAGAAAGAAGCGGGCGCCGTCCGAAGACGGCGCCCGTCGGGGATCAGTTAGTTGCTGCCCTGCTGACCCTGGACCGGGATGAAGATGGTGTTCGGGGTGTTGGCGTTGTCGAGCTGGATGGCGTCGAAGCCAACGCTGAAGCGGCCGTTGGCATCCATGACAGCCGTGACCCAGGTCTGGGCCGCGGTGTCACCGTAGATCGGGGTCACTTCGGGGTGCTGGAGGTTCAGCCAGGCCCAACCGAAGGTGAAGGGAGCCAGAAGGTCGGCATCGACGTCGATACGGTTGGCCTCGTTCGGGATCGTGACTTCCTGCTCGCAGGTCGGGTCACCCGAGGGGCAATTCTCGGCGGTAACCGGCTGCTCCTGCTCGTCGAAGATCACGATCTGGGCCGCCTCGAGCGGGTACCAGGTCGACGGGCCCTGCAGGTTGCAGTTGTAGGCCGTGTCGCTCTCATCGGCTTCGCGCCAGATGAGGAAGTCCGTGCCGCCGGTGAAGGGGCCGCCGTTCAGGAAGCGGGCAGCCATCGTGGTCGGAAGGGGCTCGCGAGCGTCATCGGCCGTGGCGCCGTTGTAACGGCCGTAGAAGGTGTGGTCGCCCGGCACGAAGCAGGTCGGGCAGGACTCGATGTGAACCAGCGTCTCGCCTTGGGCGAAGTTGCCGGTCACCGGGTCCGGGTTGACGTAGAAGTAGTCGCCCCAGAGGACGTTCTGATCGGTCACGAACGGAGCGTAGAACGCCCAGTCAGAGGGGAAGAACAGGTTGCAGGCGTTCACGGTGTCGACCGTGACGTAGCCGCGCAGGATATTGGTGTCGGGCTGCTTGGAACCGGCGCAGTTGCCGGTCGCCGGGGACTGATTGCCCTGGAACCAGGCCTGCAGGTGGTTGCGGAACGAAACGCTCACCGCGCCCGGCGCGTACGGCAGCACGGAGCAGGAAGCGAAGTTGATGTCCTGGGACACCGGGCCCTGCGGGCTGATGGTGTCCTGCGGGGTGTCCTGGCCGTCGGACGCCGTGCGCGGCAGGTTGCCGTTCTGCAGGATGTCGCGCAGGCTGATCGTCTGGACGTCATAGCCGGTCAGGTACACGTCGAAGTCGAGGGCCGGGACCGACTGGTCGGTCCAGACCGTGACGTGCGCCAGGACGGCGGTCGCCGAGGCGTTGTTGATCGAGAACAGGGTGTTCACGCCTTGCTGGTTGGCAAGGTCCAGCTCGAAATACGGGAGCAGCAGGGTCGCGGCCGGCACGTCATCGATCGTGCCGATGACCGCGAACGCCTGGCCGCCCAAGCCCAGCAGGCTCAACAGAGCGAGGCAAAGGCAAAGCTTTCTCATTTAGACAATCTCCTTGAGTAACCGTTGAGGTTTCACACTGCAAAAAACCGGTACTGCAAACTCCACTCTCCGAGTAAAAGCCATCACCTCCTGGTTAAAGAGTCGAACTCGAGCTCAAAAGAGCCGCCACATTCCCCGGCGCCCGGACGGCTAAGGGTGCGGTTGGGCTCGTTATTCTGTCATTTGATTCGAAGCAGCGACCCGTCCCTCCATGGCTCAGGCAACTTCCACTCCAAATTATGCTTCCGCACTATAAGCAGCCTCCGGAGTGTTTGTCAACAGGGTCATAGCTGTTTCGCCATCTATTTTCGGGCTCGCGGTTTCCATGCCGTCAGGCTTCCCTCTTCCAGGCACAGCGTCGGGGCGAACATGGCCGAGGGCTCCCCGGCGAATTCCGCCACCAGCTCCTCCGCCGGATCCGAGTCCAGGTTCACGATCTGGACATCGTAGCCCCGGCAGCCGCCCTTGCTCGGCGGCACCTCGGGGGACGCCTCTCTCAGGAAGGAGCCGTCACCCTTGCCGAGGAAGACCCAGACCTCGCCGTCACCCGTGGTAGCCGCGAGGTCGAGGCGCCCGTCTCCGTCCAGGTCGCCGCTGTCCAGCGCCGTCAGCCAGTCGCGGTTCTCCTCCACCGCCACCCCCTTGCGCTCCCAGCTCCCGTCGGCACGGGCGAGAAGGATGTCGACGCCAGTGCGCCACGCCTCCCCCTCGCGGGAGAGAAAGCCCACGGCCAGGTCGGCGCGGCCGTCGCCGTTGAAGTCGGCCGCGTCGACCGCTCCCACGTAGGCCCTCGGCCGGAGCTCGGCGAGTTGGGCACTCGACCAGCTCCCGGCACTATCGCCGCTATCGGCAATACTGCCGATCCGCAGGATGTCCTTTTCGCCCAGGACGCTCGATCCGAGTACTATATCTAATTGTCCGTCTTTCGTGAAGTCCGCAACCGCGAGGTCCTCGCCGAAGAGGCGCACCCTGTCCTTCAGCTCGTCCTGGCGCGTCCAGCTCCCATCCCCTTTGTTCAGGTAGACAACGACACCATAAGAGTCGGAGCCCACGGGCCGGCGGCCCTCGGCGGTGGGCGCCGCGGCCATGCGCGGACCCTCGCCGAGGGAGACCAGGTCAGGACGGCCGTCGCCGTTCCAGTCGACGGCCTCCAGCGTGCGGGAAGAGAACCCGCCCTCGTCCTTGCCCTGGCCGGGGACCTGGAATTCGATACCCTGGCTCCATGCCTTGAAGCTCGCCGGCCCGTCGGCCACCAGGACGACCAGGCCCCGCAGATGGATGGCCAGGGCGACGTCGAGACGGCGGTCGCCGTTGAAGTCGGCCACCGCCACGTCGCCGTAGTCCAGGCCCATGGACGGGAACCTGGCCTCGGCCCAGCGCTTCCAGCCCCCCTTGCCGTCACCCAGAAAGATGTTGGGCTGACCGTTGCCCTTGCGTGCCGGGCCGTGAACGATGTCGGGATTGCCGTCGCCGTTCATGTCAGCGACCTTGAAGCCGTTGCGCCACTGGCCCTGGGAGGGCAACCCCCGGCCGTAGGGCTCGAACGTCAGGCGGTCGGCCGTGCCGGTCTCGTTGCGGTAGGCCGCCACGATCTTCTCCTTGTCCGCGGCGACGGTCGCCGGCCGCGGAAGCGTCTGCGGCGGCGCGTCCTCTACCTTGTAGATCTTGATCTGGATGCTGTCCTCGTCGTGGCTCATCGCGTCGAAGACCATGCCGTGCCAGAGCCGGACCTGGGTCTTCTCCTCGTTCAGCCAGAGGTACCACCCCTCGACCTTGGGGACCTCCTCGAGGAAGTACTGGCGGCCCTTCTCGTCGGTGAGCCACTTGCCGTCGGGCGGCTCGGGCCTGGGGAGCTCCATCGCGGGTTGGGCAGCAGGCTGCTGAGCGGAAGCGGCCGGAGCAGGCGCGGGAGGCGTGCCGGCCGGAGCCGCGGCGGTCTGCTGCGAGCAGGCGAAGAGGAAAGCCAGTCCCGAGGCGGCCAGGAGCCGGCTGGCGGGGCGGACGAAGATCGAGCGGTCAATGGCCATGCAAATTTTTCCTTTGTGGTTCGAGAGAGGGCGCCGGTCAGATCTCATCGGCGAACGCCCTCTTGAGACGGCGGAACAGCCAGAAGCCCAGGGAGAATACCACGGCCGCTACGAGGGCCAGGGCGCCGGTCCCCGGGACGGGGACCGGGCTCCCGCCCAGGAAAGCCTGCCGGTACAGCCCCACGAGCGGGGTCAGCGGGTTGAGCTCCAGCCAGCCACGGAACCTCTCCGGCACCAGGGCGAGCGGATAGACGACCGGGGTCAGGTAGAACCAGGCGTTGAACACCAGGGCGAGGACCTGCGCCGTGTCGCGGAAGAACACGTGCACGCCCGACACGAGGAGGCCGAGCCCCAGGGTCAGGCCAATCTGGAGCGGCACGGCGATCAGCAGCAGCGGCAGCCCTCCCCAGGAGAGCTCCCCCACGAAGGCCAGGACCCCAAGGAAGATGACCGCGGCGATGGCCTCGTGCAGCAGCGCCGCCAGGACCACGGCCAGGATCAGGATCTCCGAGGGAAAGCGCAGCTTCTTCACCAGGCTGGCATTGTCGGTGATCGCGGTCGACGAGCGCAGCACCCCCTCGTGCAGCGCCATCCACGGCAGCAGCCCGCCAAACAGGAAGACCGCGAAGTACTGGGTGCGGACCTCCCCCACGGGGCTGACCTTCAACACCGTCGAAAAGACGAAGGTGAACAGGAGAAGGAGCCAGAGCGGCTGCACCAGGGACCAGAAGAAGCCGAGCAGAGACCCGGCGTACCGCCCCTGGAAGTCCCGCTTGACGAGCTCCCGCAAAAGGAAGAGATGGCTGCGCAAGATTCCTCACGAGTACGGGTGTATACGATTGACACGGCGACAGCGTCACCGTACCATCAGTCCAGCAGCACGGCTATGCGAGTCTGACATAAGCGAGAATCTGAGAGAACCCCCACCATGTCCACCGCCGGTAAAGTCCGCCAGATCCAGCTCGTGGGGCAGAAGATCCGTCAGCTCCGCAAGGAGCACAAGCTGACCCAGGTCGAGCTGTCGCAGCGTCTGGGGATCCAGCAGTCGGACCTCTCCCGGATGGAGCAGGGGGAGTACCGGGTCAGCCTCGACACCCTCTTCCGCATCCTCGCCGAGTTCAAGGTAGGCATCGGCGAGTTCTTCGAAGACGTGGCCAAGGAGTCCATCACGCCACGCGACGTCCATCTCGTCCAGAAGTTCAACGAGCTGCCGGCATCGGCCCAGCGCGAGATTGAAGATTTCATCGCGTTCAAGCACCTGCAGCAAGCCTCCCAAGAGTCGCGGGAGGGAGAGGACGACGAGAGAGCACCTGAACCCGTGAGGCCCCCATTCAAATGAGCGAATCAGAGCAGGTCGCCGTCGATGTTTCAGAGATCCTGAGGCACGAAGCCCGAATCGCCCGCGATGCGGGCCAGCTCGAGCAGGCCGAGTCGCTGTACCGGTCGGCTCAGGATCTGGCGGAGGAAAGCGGCGACGCGTGCGCTGCGGAGCGTGCCTTTTGCGGCCGTGCCTCGATCGCCATCGAGCTTGGCCGCAGCGAGGAATTCCTCAGCGGGCTCCGGCAGGTCTTGATGCGGAACCGCGATAACGAAAACTGCTTCCTCGCTGCCTACAACATCGCTCGCGCCTATGAGATGACCAAGGCGAATCAGAAGGCTCTCTTCTATGCCCGGATCGCCCGCGACCGCGCGCAAACCCTCGACCGCCTGGAGTGGCAGGCGTCCTCTCACAACCTGATCGGGAACCTCCTGCTGGCCGAAAGCTTCTTCGAGGAAGCTTGTGGGGAGTACGAGCAGGCGCTGGGCCTGGTGCCTCAGGACTCGCCCGTGCGGGAAGCCCTCATCAAGGACAACCTGGGGTATTCGCTGGTCGTTCAGAAGCGCTACGCCGAGGGCTTCCGCCTTCTCTTCGAGAGCTATCGGGCCCTCCGGCGCGCGGGTGCAAGGCGCTACCAGATCCTGCCCCGCCTGTCCCTGTGCTTCGCCTACCTCGAGACAGGGCGCCTCGACCGCTCTTTCTACCACGGCCGCGCCGTGCTGGCCGCAGCCGAGGCCTTGGGCGACGCAGAATCGGTGAAGAACGTCCTCTATCTCTTGGGCGAGGCTGCGAACCTCCAGGGTGATTTCGATCTGGCCCGCAGCTACTTCCACCGTTTGCAGCAGACCTACTACCCGAACGCGGACTATCTGCCGGACTTCCTGCTCGCGATCGACATTCGCAAGCTCGTCAACCTGAAGGCATGAGCTCATGAAAACTCGTTTAGCCCTCCTGTTCTTCGTTCTCGGACTTGTGCCGTCCGGCACCGTGCTGGCCGCGAACCGGCCAGGCGTCCTCGGTTCGGAAGGGGAAATCTATTTCGTCCGCGCCGGCGTCTACCGGGAGCTGTTCCCTGAAGGCAAGGAAACGCCTGCCGAGAACAAGGTGCTCGCGCTGGAAGTGAACCGGCCCAACAAACCTGTGGAACGCCTCCTCGTTCCGGACACCGTGGGACCCGAGGTGGAGTCCTTCCCGTTCCTCGTATTCGAGGAGACGTCGAAGTCCATCGTCCTGATCTGGCGGAAAGATACCAATGTCTTCCACCAGAGCCTGAACCTGAGCAGCCTTCAGGCCGGTAAGTGGAGCGAGACGATCGAGGTCACAGCCAACCCATTCGCGACCAAGATCACTCCCCAGGTCGCCCTGACTGGCGATGACTACGAGGTCCGCAACGAGGACGGGATCACAGAGGTCATCAAGCGGACGATCCTTCACGTCATCTGGTGGGAGGAAGACTCCGCGGGCGACAAGGTCCTGTATGCACCGCTCACCTTGCTGAACGGTATCTACACCGGATCCCACCCGGTCTTTGCCATCAACGAATTCGATACCCAGGCGGGCCTGGCCACGGCAGAGATCGCGCCTGAGCTTGTCCAATCGCCGAGGATCCAGTCCGGACGCAACGACCATTCCGTGGTGATCTCTTTCGCCAATCCGCGGAACGGCCTCCTCACGTCCATCGAGTGCACGGCCCTGCCCGGCGAGCTCAGCGTGCTCGCTGGCGGCGCGCGCGCCCACATCATTGAGAGTGGCGCGAAGCACAAGGGGGACATGAAGAAGATCGCCGACGAGGCCCGAGCCCACATCATCGAAAGCGGAGTGAAGCTGCACCCCAAGATCCTTTCGCTGATGGCAGACGAGGCCCGTGCTCACATCATCGAGAGCGGTGCACGGTTCGGTTCCGACGTGAAGGGACTTGCCCTTTCCGTGGAGAGCCAACTCGTGGAGACGGGCTCGATCATCCTCGAAAATGCCCGTGCAGACCAGAATGAAGATGTGCAAGGCCCGCAGATCATGCCCATGGACTCCAGCGCTGCCGTCGCCGCTCTCCTCCAGGTGCGCATGCTGTCGGGGCACCCGGCGCCGCAGACCGGTCCAGCCACGACTACGATCTATGCCTCAGAAGACGGACAGAAAGTCCTCGTAGCCTGGACGGATGAGGCTTCCACGGAAGTCCGGTACCGCGAGTGGCGGGGTGATATCAATAGCTGGAGCCAGATCCTCAACCTGCACCTGACGACCAGCCTGACCCGCGAACGAGTGGACCAGATTCTGGAGCAGCGGGTCCGCCACCGCTAGCCGGCCTCAGGCGCGCTCGACCGCGAGCGGTTCCCCAGTCGGGCGCGCCGGCAACACCTTCCCCCCCAGCTCTTCCAGACCTTCGGTGATGGCGCCCTTCTTCTCGGGAGGGCAGAGGAAGGCAAGGCAGCCTCCCCCGCCTGCGCCGCAGGCTTTGCCTCCCCAGGCCCCCAGGGCGAGGGCCCGCTCGATCAGGCTCTCCAACAACGGCGTGGAGATCCCCTCGGCCAGACGGCGGCGGAAGCTCCACTCGCGGCTCATCAGCTCTCCGGCGCGGGGGAGGTCCCCGGCCTCCAGGGCCGGCGCCAGCTCGGCCGCCGCTCCGGCTATGCCGCGGAACAGCTCCGTGACCTCCGCCTCCCCATCCAGACGCCGCCGCACCACCTGCCAGTTGTTTCCCGCCGAAAAGTGGCTCGCGCCCGAGTAGACCACCACCAGGCTGTCGCCAAGCCGCTCCAGATCGACGCCGAGGCGCCGCACCTGCTCGCCTCCGGGTGCCTGCCGGATCTCCAACGCTCCACCCAGGAGCGCAGGATAATGGTCCTGCATGCCGGTCGGAAGGCTCATGAGCCGCGCCTCCAGGTCCCGCGCCAGGCGCGCCTTCTCTCTCGCCTGCGTCCGGGGGAGGCCGAGCTCCTCCTCGGCAGCGGCGATCAGGGCGATCACCAGCGCCGAGCTACCTCCCAACCCTCCACCGCGGGGAGAATCGCTGGCGAGCTCAACCTCGACCGGCGGCAAGCCGAGCGCGGCGGCCACCACTCCCACGAGAGCGCCCTCGGGATGAGTGGACAGCTCCTCCGCCGAGCGGGCGCGGACGACATTCTCCCCCTGGCGAACCAGGAAGTCGGCGCCGCTCCGTCGCAGGACGACGGTCGCGGCGAGATCGATGGCGATGTTGACGGTGCAGGCACCGGGATGGAGGAGGCCCAGCGGCCAGATGTCCAGGGTGCCGCCAGCCAGGTCGACACGGCACCAGGCACGAGCGGTGGTCACTTCGAGGTCTCCGACTCAGCGGGCGAGCTGTCCGGCCGCCTGGTCGAGGGCAGCGTCCTGCACGGCGAGAACGGTCTCGGGACCCTTCGCCGCGCCGGGCATCCGGAGGTTCGGTGACAGCGTGCCGCGTTGCAGGCTGACCAGAACCTCGTTCTTCCAAGTGCGGAAGGACGCGAGCTGGCTGCTGGGGATCGCCTCGTCGCGGACGCTCTTCAGCGTCAGCGGATCGATCCAGCGCCCGTTCTGCTGCACCCGGTAGTCCAGATGGGGGCCGGAGGCCAGGCCGGTGGCGCCGGTGAAGGCGACGATGTCCCCCTGGTGCACTCGCACGCCGGGGCGGATGCCCTTGGCGAAGCGCGACAGGTGGAGATAGGCCGTGACGAAGCCGCCCGCGTGCCGGACCTTCACCACGTTGCCACCACCCCGGTCCCAGCCGGTGAACGTGACCACTCCGTTGGCCGTCACCTGGACCGGCGTGCCCACCGGCGCGCCGTAGTCGACACCCCAATGAGGCCGGTAGGACTTCAGGACCGGATGGAAGCGGCGGGTGGTGAAGTGCGAAGTGATGCGGGAGTAGCGCAGAGGGGAGCGGAGGAACATCTTGCGCAGAGGCCGCCCCTCCCCGTCGTAATAGGTGCCGGAGTCACCGTAGCGGTAAGCCTCGTGGCGCCTGTCCTTGCTGTCCTCGTAGATCAGGGCGTGAACGCCGCCCACCGCGTGGGGCTTGCCCTCCAGCAGGACCTCCTCGAAGAGGATCTCGAAGTGGTCGCCCTTCTTGAGGTCGCGGGTGAAGTCGAGGTCCCACTGCAGCACGTCCGCCATGCGGAAAGACAGCCCGGTGGGACCGCCGGCCTTGCGGATCGACGTGTCCAGCGAACCGTCCACGGTCCCGCGAAGGGCCCGCATCTGGACGGTGCGCTCGAAGGGCCGCCAGTCGACCTGCCAACCCGGAGTACCTTCATCCGAGGCGAGGGAGGCTCGGGAGGCTCGGGTCATTGCCACACGGCCGGACCCCTCCAGGATCAGCTCCAAGGACTCCAGCGTCGAATCGGGGTTGAAGAAGGCCGAGTACTGGTTGCCTGCCTTGAGCTTGCGCAGGTTGATCCGCTCTGCAAGCGCATCCGTGGCCTGGCGCGCCTCCACCCCTCCGAGGCCGAGCTTCTCGAACACGTCGGCCACCGTCTCTCCCCGCATGAGCTTGAACTCGACCGGGATCCGCGCCTGATCGATCAGGCCGGAGGTTTCGGTCGGTAGAGCTATGCGCTGGTGGAACCGGAGAGTGGGCGGAAGGGGGTAAGGCGACTGATTGTAGGCTTCGAGGTTCCGGGTAGAGAGGGACAACCCCACTGCCAGGAGGATGAGCCCGAGCGGAAGCCCCAGGCGGACAAAATGCAAAGCAAGCGTAACCCTCTTCAACTGCATCCCGTACGGACCTCCCTGGCTGACAAAGGGTGGCTTCAGGCAATCAGCTCGTTATGACCGGGGCGGATAGTACCAAGGACATGCAGGGCATTGCAACCCGCACATGCGATGAGGGGAGAAAGGGAGAAAGTGAGGCGGAAAGACCACGCAAAATTTTCACGCTGGCTCAGTGACGGATTTGCCGAGGTCGCGCAGCAGCCCGTCCTGGAGGTCGTACACCCAACCGTGTACCGCCAGCTCCTGGCCCCGCGCCCAGGCGTCGCGCACGACCGTGGTCTGGCTGACGTTCACCACCTGCTCGACGACGTTCAATTCGCACAAGCGGTTGTGCCGGAGGGCCTCGCTCTCCAACCCGTCGAGCTCCGCCTGGTGCTTCCAGCGCACGTCCTGCACATGGCGCAGCCAGTTGTCGACCAGCCCCAGCTTCTCGTTGCGCAGGGCGGAGAGCACACCGCCGCAGCCGTAGTGCCCGCAGACGATGATGTGGCCGACCCGGAGGACGTCCACGGCGAACTGGAGGGTCGAGAGGCAGTTGAGGTCGGTGTGGACCACCACGTTGGCGACGTTGCGGTGAACGAACATCTCGCCGGGCAGCAGGCCCACGATCTGGTTTGCCGGCACCCGGCTGTCCGAGCACCCGATCCAGAGGTACCGCGGCGCCTGCTGACCGGACAGGCGGCTGAAGAACTCGGGGTCCTGCCGGGTCATCTCGGCAGCCCAATCGCGGTTGTTCGTGAAGAGGTGGCTCAGAGCACGAGTCGGTTCGGCGGGGCCTGTCACGTGGCCAAGTCTATGGCATCTTCCCCTGGATGAACTCCCCGATGTCTTTCGACAGCTGCTCGAGCGAACCCTGGTGGAGGTACATCATGTGCCCCGACGGATAGTTCTTGATCGTCACCCGCGCCGGGTCGATGCCGCTGTGGTGCATCATGTAGGCGTTGGCGAAGTAGGCCGTCGCCAGGTCGTAGTAGCCGCTGGCGGTGAACACGCGCAGTGCCTCGTTGTCCTTGGTGCCCTGTGCCAGGTCGCCGGTGACGTCGACGAAGCCGGCGAAGGCGCCGGCCGCGTTCTGCCGCCGCTTCCAGCTCTGGTTGGCCTCGCCGTTCTGGGGCAGGTAGGGCTCCTGGATGTCGGCGCCGAGATCATTGCGCAGGTACTGGTTGAACAGCGAGAGGTAGATCGGCCCCGTCTTGGCGTTGAACGGGTCGCTGTTGGGGAACTCCGATGCGTTGTCGATCTCCTTCTGCGCGTAACGGCTGTCGAGGAAACCCACGGCCATCCCCTGGTCGCGCAGCAGCTCCTTGGCGTAGCGGGGCGCGTAGAGGCGCAGGTCGCTGTTGAGGATGTACTGCTTGGACACACCCGTGTAGCGGTGCAGCTTGTCGGCGATCTGCCCCTTCTCCGTCGCCGGGAGCGAATCGCCGCGGAAGAGGGCCTGCAGGTACTCGCTGGAGGCGAACTGCTCGACCTCGGTGAGCAGCGCTTCCAGGTTCGGCCAGGAATCCGGGAGCTTCTTGTGGTACCACGCCGTCGCGGCAAGCGTCGGCAGGTGCGTGACGTAGGTGAGGTCGTTGCCGTTGGTGATGAAGGGAAGGGCGCCCATGTTGATCGCCGGCGCGATCAGGATCACGCCGTTGATACCGATGCCCATCTCCCCCTGGAGCCGCGGTACGAGCATCGAGCCGCGGATGCCGCCGTAGCTCTCGCCGAGGATGTACTTGGGCGAGTTCCAGCGGTCGTGCGCGGTGAGGAAGGCGCGGATGAAGTTGGCGACCGAGTCGGCGTCCTCGTCGTAACCCCAGAAGTCGGCGTCCTTCTTGTCGCCGAGGGCGCGGCTGAAGCCGGTGCCGACCGGGTCGACCTCGACGAGGTCGGTGAAGCGCAGCAGGCTCGACGGGTTGTCCTTGAGCCGGTAGGGCGGCGCACCCGGGTCCTGCGCGTCGCTCGGGATGTCGATGCGCTTGGGGCCGACGAAACCGAGGTGCAGCCAGACCGAGGAGGAGCCCGGCCCGCCGTTGAAGAAAAACGTGATCGGCCGGTCCTCCTGCCGCTTCACACCCTCCGCGATGTAGGAAATCGTGAAGAAGCGCGCAGTGGGCTTGCCGTCGCGGTCCTTGAGGTCGATGTCCTCCGCCGTGGCGGTGTAGGGGATGTCCACCCCGCTGGCGGTGAAGCGGTGATGGGTGACGAACTTGCGGGGTGCGGCTGGCGCCGCCGCGGCCTTGTCCGCGCCCTTGTCGCCTGGCGGTTTGTCGCCCTTGTGGGCGTCCTGAGCACGGACGGCGGAGCTGGTCGAGACGAACAGGGTCAAAAGGATGGCGAGCATCGCGTTACGCATGCGCAGGATCTCCCTCATGGTGAGCCAGAATACGCCTGGAACGGGCGGAAGTTTCAATTCGCCAGACACGGATTCTGGTTCAACCTTGCCGCCGCACCATCTCGTTGATCCAAATTGGCGCAAAGGGTGAGGTACACCCTTGGAAACGGGGTAATCGCGATAAATCCCCAAACTTTCTCCGATGGCGAGGGCACGCTTACGATGCTCCGGGAAATGGATCCCGATCCCTACCCTCTCGACGATAGGAGCATCTGCGCCTATCGCCACGGCACTCATTTGTTGAAGTCACTCCGGGAGGCCTGCTATTATCTTGAGCACTCTTGAAACCATTCACTGAAGCTCGGGAGGACATTTGCATGCGCACCTTGGAAGAGGACATCGATACCCTGACGGACCTCGACAGGCTGCGCATTCGCAGTGCCGAGCTACGCGATGAAGGCCGTGGTACCCTCCGATTCATCGTCGAGACGGACGAGGAGATTAAGAAGAAGGCCGCCTTGCCGCCGTCCCGTGACATCATGCAGGATGCGCTAATCGTCAAGGCGCTCTCCTTTCGCGGGAAAGGGGGCTTTCCTCCCCCCGCTCTCGTGCAGCGGCTTGAGGAGATCAGGCTTGAGGCGGTACTGGGAACGGGCGCCGACGAGGTACCGGTCTTACGGGCCGCCCGCGCCATGCAGGCCCTCGTCGCAGCGCCCGACTCCGCGTTCTCGCAATCCGTCATCTTCTTCTACTATGCCATCATAAGGGAGATCTATACGGCGGATGCTCCGGACTGGAGCGTCGGCTCGGCCAAGGCTGGAAGGCGCAGCACACCGGGAGCCTTCGTCACCGGCGAGTGCGCCCGCGCGATCATGGGATTCGCCGACACTCTTAACAACACGGGAACATTCATCAACGGCATCCGCTCGATCCTTGAGCAGCGAGAACGCTTGGGGAGCCAGGAGATACCAGACGATTGGAGCGCGGCCGAGTTCGGGCGCCTCAAGATCAACTTCTACACCACGATCACGAAGCTTGCCGGCAACATTGCGCTCAAGCTCGACCCCGTCAAAATGGAGCTTAACGCGATCGAGGAGTTTCTCAACTCGATCCAGGATCATCTCTGCCACGCCGTGAATGATGCCTTATCCACCTTTCAAGAGGCTATTGCACACATTCGTGACTATCACCAGGAGGAGGCCAAGGCGGCAGAGAAAGACCCTCGCCTCGTCCGTAAGTTGGAACGGTCTGAGGGCGGGCACCGGATTGCCCTCAATGCAGTGCAACAGGCAGAGAAGAGGGCTCTGGAAGCCCAGGATGTGTTCAATAAAGAAGAGGACTTCATCGGTGCGCTCCGTGCCCTCGAGGGCCTCTTCCGCAAGTCTGCCGCTGACGTGCGGAAGCTCCTCCACCCGATGAAGGGGTTTCTGTCGACCGTCTTGGACCGCGAATTGGCCGTAGCCTCGGCCGGCAACGGGCTGGGGTGGGACCCCTGCGAGATGGCTTTTGCTGCCGCAAGCTACGGCGCTATTTCGAGACGCTGGGATGACGAGCGCCTTGTGCGCGCGGCAACTCACCTCTCGAAGGCCATGTTCGAGCGGGGACGCTTTCCGGTCGGACGCCCGATCCATTCGAAGCCGCAGAGCTACCGGTTTTACGTCGATGACGGACAGGTTATCAGGTCTTTCTCGCAAATCCTGCAACATGTCCGGACCGTGGACGTCGATCAGAGGCTAGTCCACCGGATGCTCCTGTTCTTCGAAGATACCCTCATTCGCTCTGAACAGGAGCCCTCCCTCACCAAGTGGTTCCTCGAGGATCCGCACCCGGATTCTGCCGATCCCTGGGTCACGGCCGTCGCCGTCCTCGCGTTGGACCGCATCAACCGCATGTTGGACGAGCGAATTAATCATCTGATCTTTCGTCACTTTTCCGTCAGAGAGCCCAAGGAGATCTCTGTCCCTCCTCTCGAGAGCCTGTTCTACGGCGACTACGGCCTGAGGAGGGCTCCCGCGGAGGACAAGATTCTGCGCGAGGAGTCGATCGCGATCGTGCTGGAGAAGATGCGCGCCCACGTCGTCGGCGTCCTGCCACCGGACAATGCCTGGGACCCCCTCTACTCGATCGTCCTCCATGGTCCGCCAGGCACCGGCAAAACGACTCTGGCCGAATCCCTCGCGGTCTCATGCAAGGTCCCCCTGGTCGAACTGACTCCCAGCGATCTCGCGGCCGGTGGCGGCGATGCCATCGAGCGGCGCACTCGGGCGGTCTTCAAGGCCCTCTCCCTCCTCACCAGGGCGGTGATCATCTTCGACGAATTCGATCCGGTCCTGCGCAAGCGCAACCTCGAGGAGAAAAGTCCCACACCTCTTTCCTTTCTCACTCCCGGCATGCTCCCCAAACTCAAGACGCTCAACAACACCGCGGGCAGGCGTGGCGTCGCGTACGTCTTGATCACCAATCTCATCAGTATCCTGGACGAGGCTGCCGTGCGATCGGGCCGATTCGACCGGCGGATCGGCATTTACCCGCCGGATCTCCTCTCACGGGCAGGCCGTCTGTTCAGCGAGATCCTCCAGTATTACCGGGAAGACAACGGCGATACGCCGTTGCCACTGTTTTTCGAGCAGCGCTTCCGGGAGATCCTCGAGCTGACCGCCGGCTGTCCGATGCAGGCCCTCGCTCAGCGGGGATGGTTCGTGCGCCCGAAGTCAAAGCCACGCGAGGGGACACCATTCCACTATTTGCTGAACGATACTTCTCCGAAACCTCCTGCCCCCGAGAAGGAAGCGGGAGAACCGCGGCATCCGAGCCGTGACTCGGTGCCGGCCGCACAGCGGGAGTTCCGTCAATGGGTTTGGACGATCCAGTGGGACCTCATGCTGAGTGATGAGTCGAAGGAATTGAAAAAGGACATCCTCAAGTCGCCCCCCACCTACACCTCCTTGCAACAGATCCTCAAAAGCCAGGAGAGTGCGGAAGCCCAGTCCGTGAGTTGAGAGGATATGTGGGCTCATTTCCTGCCAAGGCGGGATGTGACTGTCGCCAAGGGCCCGGAGTGCACGCCATCCGGGAGCTGCTCGAAGACAAGCCGCTCAAGGGGCTGTGGTTCGACCGGACGCAGGAGTATGCCGCCCGAATCCGCGGGGAGGATTTCGACCGGCTGAAGTACGCAACCGAGGAGATCCTCGAGCTGTCTCCCCTACCCTGCTGGGAAGACGGTCTCCAGCCGCTGGAGTGCCGGCGATCGTCAAGCAGCGCCCGCACACCCGGGCAGCGAAGACCAAGAAATCGCCGCCAGGTACCTATTCTGGGGGCCCGCGACTTAGGGGAAGTAGGTCTGCAACAATTGCTTTATCCTCTCCTCCACAGTCAAACTGCCGCAATGCGCTTCGGTAAATTGAAGCCAATTTCTCAGAACGTTCAACTCGCGATAAACGACCATATGGCGCTTGGGGTCCTTTGATACTTCAAACTCCCAACCAATCCCCTTTGAGCGGACAATCTTTCCCCTGTCTATCAGGTTACCCGATCCCGTCCCATGGGTAGCCATGGGATGCTTGCCTCCGTAGTACGTCTTTTCATCCCACATTTTTGAATCATGATGAAACGCGTTTGCAAGAGTGAAGAGCTTCGCCTGCGTTCCGTAGGTTACTCCCTTTGCTATCAGCTCCAACAACATCAACGAGGTTGCACACGTCGACCAGTTTCTGGCAGCCTCTACACCAAACAGCAATACGATCATTGCATCTATAAACCCGTCATAATCTGTACCAAAAGATTTCCCGTAATTGCCCTTAACACGCTCAAGCATTTCGGTTGCCACGTCAGCACTTCTATCCATCTGCTTAAAGATAAGCCCAATCTCAAAATAGCGTAAATCTTCACGAGTAAAAAACTGCGAGGGGAAACACACACGGGCATCAGCATCTCTCTTAAGCACCCGCACCGCGAATCC
Source organism: uncultured Holophagales bacterium (assembly GCA_963741305.1). Classification (GTDB taxonomy): domain Bacteria; phylum Acidobacteriota; class Thermoanaerobaculia; order Multivoradales; family UBA5704; genus DATMER01. The sequence continues at coordinate 5,271,941 of CAVUHL010000003.1, forward strand.
GTTGTACCTCAATTGAATCGTTGCTGGAACCCAATTCAAGTTCGGCCCCACTTTATCGCTACACAGCCACAGCCAGTTACTGCCCTTCGGATACACGATAGAATCAATAAGGCCTAGCCCTGGGTAGAATTCTTTGATCCCCATATCTGGCTTTACTTTGGCACTCGTTATGAATTCTACAGTAACGGAATCCAAAACATTCAACAATTGACCCCAGTCTAAGTCCTGGTATTTGTTTCGTATCAATTTTTGCTTCCATTTGACTAGCTGATTCTCCTCATAGCCTGGACATCTGGGATTAGAACAAATTAAGCCAGAGGAAATTGTCTTGCACAGTTTGCACTCGAATTGCGAGTGTGTAGAGAGACATTCCATGGCTTACTCCTTCTTGATCCACGGTAGCCGGTGGCAAAAAGTCGCTAGCTCCGCAGTTTCGAGTAGCCCACAAATGGCCCTCGCCTGCTACTACGTGATGCGCGACCAAGTGCCATTCCAGGCTACTCAAAGTCTTTGGTTTCGGAGACCGTCTTGTCACGATGTGCAACACTTCAAAGCCAATCGTGTTCTCCACCACTAAGCAGTCCAACCTCGCGATCATCCCTCTCTAGAGTTAAGTGTCGCCAGGACAGAAAAACTTGCAGAGGGGAGCAGACCACGTGCCCTAACAAGCAGGTGGCACCTCTTCGGCGGCTTTAACGAGGGTAGCCACTGTCCGGCGTGCACTTCCAGCCAGGCGAGGGCCTCTTTTCCTTTTAAGTGGCTGGCACGTATCCTATCCTATCCGCGCTGTCCCTCTGTACGGAACCGTTAGTCCGGCCACACCCGCCAAGTACCTATTCTGCTTCCTACCTCGAGAACAGCACATACCGCGGCTGATGGAGCCTCCCTGCCGTTTTCGTCAGGTCCCGCGGCGAGTTCCAGCCAGCACCGATGAATCGGTCGATGTCGGGCCAGGCCATGCGCGCCGTGATGTAGTGGTACCCGCCTTCGAGACCTTCGTCAGCGGTCGTCGACTGCACTTCGGTCCGCCCGGTCAGAAAGCCGACCCCGTGCTGCACGTGATGCCGGGCGCCGCCCCACATGAGCGAGATCGCAACCTCGCCGTTCGGGTTGCTGGCGAGCGACGGATACGCGAATGCATGCTCCTCGTTCCACAGATACCGTTGCTGGACATTCTTCATGTTGTGCACGTCGATGATTGCAATCCCGATGTGCGGATGGGGGAAAGTGTTCACCTGCTGCCCCGCGACGCGGCGGGCTCCCGTCCACGCCACCCATAATTGCCTGCCACTCCGTGCAGCGCTCTGCACCGACGTCCCGACCTGAGTACCGGGCGCGAACCAGTCAGGGCCGCCATTGGGTGTCGGCGTGACCCAGTCTTCGGTCGGAATCGTGGCGATGTTCACGAACGCCGGCCCCGGAATGACGTTGCTGTTCTCCTTCCATGTGTACACGCGAAGCTGATCCGTCTTGTGCTGCACAACGAAAAGACCGCGGTCCCCACTCAACTGAGACGGACAGAGGAACGGGCTGTTGACGGCCACGAAGTACTGAAAATGCAGAGTGCCGCGCTCCTGCAACTGTCCCATGGGAAAGCGGCACACGACGACGTCGGCCGTGTCCATGACGTTGAACGTCAGATAGACGAAATGATCGCCGTACGAGATCTGCGGGTAGTCGAACATCACGTTCTCCGCGCGGGAGAACACGGGACCGGACAAGTCATAGACGGTCCATGACTTTCCTCGCGATTCGTTCAACTCATCGGGGGAAGCGACGCAGAGCAACACCGGCCCGTCATCCGCGAGAATGATCCACACCATCGCGTTGATGGCAGGAACGAAAATCGCGCTCTGATCGCCGGAAAAGCGATGTCCGACGCTTTTACACAGATCGTACGGGCTCACCGGGCGGTAGCTGTCACCACCGTCCGCGGAATGAGCGGCGAACTTGTTGCCGGTGTAGAACACCGTTTTGAACGCCTGCCCGACCGACGTCTCCCAGCCATCGCTGTCGCGCATCTTGACCAGAGGCCGCAGTGGTGTGTTCTTCAGAAGTCTCACGATGGCCTCAGCATTTCGACTTCCGTCGGTGCTCCGCGGTCTTCAATCGCGCGATACTCGCCGTGCACGACCCTGCGTCGAAGTTCCTGCGTCTCGGGTGGACGTCGCTGCCGTTGCTCCGGCTCGCCCTCTTCCTCGGGCAGCATCACCTTATTCGGCTTCACGCCGGTCGCAACCTCGCGAGCGGTGATCTCCTCGGGACGCTCAGGCCGCTGCCGCGTCCAGAACCACAGCAGGACCGCGATCAGAAGAATCAGCACCAGCAACCACACGTTCATCGGAACCTCCTCGTCACTCGTCGGCGGAATCGAAGACGAACCGGCGGGCGAAGATCCGAAAGTCGTTCACCGGCAGGTCCGAGGCGAGCCAGAACACCAGCCAGCTCTCGCCGTTAAGCTCGTCGTATCTGCGATTTAAGCGATGGTACGCCTCTACCCTGGGCAGGTCAACACAGGGCAGTTGCCGGAGGAGCACCCTCTTCTCGCCAGAGCGCGTCGAGCTGTTACGATAGCCTCGCTCCAAGTTCCAAGGGAGGCCGGCGACCGTGACCGAGGTGAGCAAGGAACCGTTGCAGCGAGAGCGCTTGGTCTCTCTCGACGTCTTCCGGGGCGCGACCATCGCCGCCATGATCCTGGTGAACGATGCGGGGGACTGGGACAGGACCTATGCTCCGCTCCTCCATGCCGAGTGGAACGGCTGGACGCCGACCGACCTCATCTTCCCCTTCTTCCTGTTCATCCTGGGCGTCGCCATCCCGTATGCCTTCGCCGGACGCCTGGAGCGGTCGGGCGGCGACCGCGGCCCGCTCCACCGGCAGATCGTGCGGCGGGCTCTCATCCTCCTGGCCCTCGGCCTGTTCCTGAACTGGTTCCCGTTCTACAGCGTCAACTGGCCGGCCGCCCGCATCCCCGGCGTCCTGCAGAGAATCGCCGTGGTGTACCTGGTCGCCGCGCTCGCCTGGCTCCACCTCGGACCGCGGTCGCGCGTGGCCCTGACCGTGTTCCTGCTCGCGGGCTACTGGCTGGCGATGACGCGGATCCCGGTGCCCGGGTATGGCGCCGGGGATCTGAGCCCGGACGGCAACCTGGCCGGATGGATCGATCATGTCGTCCTCGGCGGCCACACGTGGAGGAAAGCCCCGGGCCCCGGAGATCCCGAGGGGCTTTTGAGCACCGTGCCCGCCATCGCCACGGCCCTGATCGGCCTGTTCACCGGAGACTGGCTGCGCTCACCGCGGACCAGGCGCGAGAAGCGGATGGCCCTGCTGCTCTGGGGGTGTATCACCGCGACCGCGGGGCTGGTCCTGGGCCGCTGGTTTCCTATCAACAAGAATCTCTGGACCAGCACCTACGTCCTGCTCACCGCCGGCCTGGCGCTGCTGCTGCTCGCCGCGGTCCATGAGCTCGTCGACGTCCGGAGGCGCGACGGCTGGGTACGGCCGTTCCTGGTCTTCGGCACCAACGCCATCGTGGCTTTCTTCGGCAGCACGCTGATGGCGAAGATCCTCTATCTGATCCATTGGACCGAGGGAAGCGAGACCGTGAGCCTGCAACAGTGGCTCTACCGTCACCTCTTCGCCTCCTGGCTGCCGGACTATGCTGCCTCGCTCGCCTGGGCGCTGGCCTTCCTCGCCCTCTGGTGGTGGTGTATGGCCATCCTTTATCGGCGGCGAGTGCTCCTCAAGATCTAGGCCCACCACATACCAGGCGAATGTTGAACGGTGAACTGACGCCATTTGCAACGGCCGCCTGGGGAACGCGGAGTTGATGAGGCGCCGTACCCCTCCGGCCAGCCCCACCACGTGCCCCCACCACGTGCCGGGTAAGTGTTGAGGTAAGTGTTGAAGCGTTTCCAGGAATGACATTTCAGACCCGTTTTCCGTCTCTACACGGGTATGTCAAGACGACCACGCTTCATCCCAGAAGAAGGCTCCTTCGTTGAAATCACCTGCCGCACCGACCAAGGCCGGTTTCTCTTGCGGCCCGACCCGGTAATCGACGATATCCTGCTCGGCGTCCTCGGCCGTGCCCAGCGGCTCTACCCGGTCGAGATCTGCGGCTTCTCGTTCTTGTCGTCGCACTACCACCTTCTCCTGTGGGTTCCGGATGCCAGGAGCATGGCCAAATTCATGTGGTATTTCCAGACCAACGCGTCGCGCGAGGTCGCTCGCCTGACGGACTGGCCGGACGGGATCTGGTCCGACCGCTACACGTCGATTCTCGTCAGCGACGAGCCCGCTGCCCAGGTCGATCGCCTGCGTTACGTGCTCGCCCAAGGCGTCAAGGAAGGGCTCGTGGCCCGGGTCGAGGAATGGCCCGGCATCAGCATGCTCGGGGCCGTGCTCGAAGGGAAGACCATTCGCGGCACCTGGTTCAATCGCACCCAGGAGTACCGGGCCCGGCTGCGCAAGAAGGAGAAGGACTCCAAGACTGAGATCTTCCCGTCCGAAGAGATCGTCACGCTCTCTCAACTGCCCTGCTGGCGTCACCTCAGTTCGGAGGTCTATCGGGATCTGGTGGCGGGGCTGGTGCGCGAGATCGAGTCCGACGCCGCGGCGGAAAGGAAGCTCACGGGCAGGGAGCCGCTCGGCCCGGAGGCCATCCTGAGCCAGCATCCACAAACGCGGCCGAAGAAGCTCAAGAAGTCACCGGCACCGCTGTTCCACGCGGCCAGCAAGGAAGCCCGCCAGGGACTGAGGGCGGCCTACGGCCTCTTCCTTGCCGCCTTTCGGGAGGCAGCGGAAAGGCTGAAGGCTGGAGACCGCTTGGCGAGATTCCCCAACGGTTGCTTCCCGCCGGCCCTGCCGTTCGTGGGTTTGTCTGCATCGCCCTAGCCGACGATCCACTTCAAGTACTTTCGGAGCTGGAAGACCTCCAGGCCGGGAGAGGTGTGTCCGAGAAGCCGAGAGCAACTCCGTACAGGCTGATGAAGCCCTACTTTCCAATGATTCTCCGTGGTCAAACAGGTCACTACGACTGAGAAGGCCACCTGGGAAGCGCTGCAGGAGCCGTCCGCGGCGGGAGAGAAGGGATAACTATACGATCTCCTTCAACACTCGCCAGACACCTATTCCTGGCCATTGCATGTTGAAGTAGCCGCTGCGCCTTTTTATCGAAATCACTGATCGCCATATCTATCGTCAGTCGCACTTGGGCCGGCGGACCATCATATCCATTTCGAGAGCGCTGTACCCAAGGGTTTTCCTTGTAGAATTGCAGAGCTGTCTCTCCCCACTTCTCTAAGTCAGCTCGTTGGTGGCAACTAGCACAAAGGCAGACCAGATTCTTTGCGTCATGCCGACGCACCTTTCTCCAAGGTATAATGTGAGCCTTCTCAAGGGGCGCCTCGGCGCCACAGACTGCACAGCGATGCCCCGCCTCCGTCAATACTTCGCGAGCAATGGCGGCAGATATCGCCAGCCGCTTGACTGTGGAAGATTTACCACTCTTGGAACTCGCGGCTAAAGCAGCCTCTTGCCCGAGCACTTCTTGATTCTCTGCGAGCGGCTCACCATCATCAGTACCTTCCATAAGCGTCTCTCCCCTAAAAAGCTTAGAGTGGAACCTTGCGCCCAACGCTCGTAAGCTCACAGGCGGCGTCAGCTGTCCTGTGCAGCGCTTGGTTGGCCGAACCAAAGTTTCCTACTCGCCTATATGGCTATGGCTCCACGGCGCTGCCTTTCTTTATTGTACAGCGGATCTGCCGTTTGGAGACAGGAAGCCCCGGGTCCACGGTCGGCTCCTCCGGCCACCAAGGCTCCCGCTCGGCTTCCCCGAGGGTGCCCGGCCACTCGGCCGTCCGCAGACCGGGCAGTTTGGCCGCAGCGAAGCGGAGGCCAAGCTGCATCTTGGGAACTGGATCCGGATCCGAGAACGACCGTAGCGAGTTGCGAAGCAATTCGCGGGCTCGACTACGGGAACTTGGTCTCGCGCTGTCTGCTCGACCACGATCGCTTTGGACCTACTCATCCTGAGCGCCGGGTGGCACGGCTATCTCTACTGCCTCCTACGCACTGCAAATTGATATATTGTGATAATGCCAGCCACATCTCCAATCACAACTGACGCAATAGTGATAGCGGTTCCGTAATCTACAGCGCCCAATCTTCGACGGAGGTTACCAAGCAGGATGAAGACTAGGATGTCAAGGGTACCCAGTACAGCAAGCAATACGCCTTCTACTAAATAGAATCCAATGCCCTGCCCCCATTCAATGTTACTCTTTTCAAGCAGGCGGAAAGAGAATTCCAAGAAGGCAACAAAGATGATTGGAACCGTAGCGCTCGTCAGCAAACCAATAAGCCACTTGTCGGGGATTTTGGAAAACTCATCGCTCAGAAGCGACGACAATACTATGCCAGCATTCACCAAAGTGAAGGCTAAAACAAGGGTGAGACGCTCGCGCGTGCTCCACTTGGTGACTGGACGAGGCCTATGGTATTGCATCGATCGAAGCGGCAAACAGGTACTTGACGGCCAACGGTTGCGCCTCAGCGGCGGACGGCGAAGCCGGCCATCCGGCTGAAGGCGCCGGGTTGTGCGCTCAAACATACATCTTTCCTCTTTACGGCAGCTTCCACGGTGACCTATTTCCTAGTGGATTCCCGAGGAGATCGATTCGGAAAGTCTCCACGTGACCGCAGTGATTGCACCATAGCACGAGCCACTTCGCGCCCTCCACGTGCCTAATGCCAAACCTCTCTACCTCATCATAGCCATATGGTTTGTCCCCTAGCATTGAGTTGCCGACATCTTGGTAGTGCCCTATGCCACAGAAGTTGCAGATTTGCGGTTCGGACATATCCAAGGTGTGGGCATTCCTCTGAATTCTCCAAATTGCCCTATCAAGATTGGCGCGAAAGTGATTTGCATCACTAAATCGCATGCCTGGCTCTTGGGTAACGGACTTATCGAGTAGCTCGTTCACGAACGCAAGATCTGCTATCTTATAGTCAGGAGCGTCTACCAACTCACCCGTCAGATTCCAATCAGAGGCTCGATGTTTCTCACGGTCAAAGACCTTGCCAGCCATGAGCCAGTAGAGAATTTTACCCAGAGAATATACATCTACTTGAGGGCCAATGACAGCGGCTCGCCCATCCTCCAACTCCGGCGCAGTGTATCTTCTTGCACCTACGGCTTCATCCGTAAGGGTGATTCGCTCACCGTGCTCAAGGAAGTAGCAGATCCCAAAGTCACCAACGACGGGGGTCTTACCATCAGCCTTAATAAATATGTTCTCAGGCTTGAGGTCTCTATGAATTATTCCGTGGCTATGGGCTGCTCCAACACCTTCGCAGATTTCCCGAAAGAGTAGAAGACGATCGAGTGCACTCCAACCGCTAACCTTGATATCGGCAAGCGTGCCACCCGGATAGTACTCCGTTACAATATAAGGTTTTTCGCTGGTCAAATCGAAGTCAACCTGCTTTACAATATTTCGGTGCTGAAGTTCCAGCGCAGCTCTAACTTCTTTCTCAAATCGAGCGAGACGATCTCTGTTGCGCAGCCGTTTTAGCACATAGAGATTCTCTTCTCCTTGGCCAGGATCGTTCACTAGGAAGGTATGAGCTTGGCCTCCCTCTGAAAGCGACCTCTTTACTACCCATCTTCCATAATTTTTGGCCACGTCTTACATCCCATCCTTTATCGGCAGGAACTCAACGACGATCCAAGCGCACAACGTTCATAAGCTCACCGGCGGATGGGCGCGAGCCCAGACGTCCGGTGCAGCGCAGGGTTAACTAGCCTACCCACTACCCACACCAACAGAGACTGAATAGCGAACCCCGACCCTCGCCTCACGGGCTACCCCTCCAATAATTGGTCCTACTCCTACATTCGACGCGACCGAAAGCGCTTGATTTGAGTAATCGCCGACAAATCCTGGAATTAGGAGTTCCCCGAACCAGTACCAGAAGGGTACGCAGTTCGGTAGGATGTCTCGGAGCGATGCTCGTTTGCTCGTGGTCATCTGTGCCTCAACGGCCAAAGCTGGCACGACCAAGATTCCAGTGGCTGCGGTTCTTTGTGCATCTGAAAGTATGGGTAACGAAGGAGCCGAGTCGAAGCCGAAGTAACCCATATTCCAAACTGGTGAGCTGCAACCCTCCGAGGATATGGCGAAGGCGATCGGCTCTACATTGGTCAACACTTGCACTAGACTGGGAGGAGTGAAGATAAAGTAAAAGGAACTCGCCGTGATGTCTAGCATAAGTGCACTCTGCTTCCGCCCACTTGAAGGCACCGTGTGGAAGAAGTCAGCCACCAGTCCACCGCTATCAACCTTCTTGCACTGGATTAGAGCCGCATATCGGACCCGCGAAGAAGTTTCTTCTCTGCGCACGCTGCGCTCGATGATCAGCCCAATATCAGCACCCGTCATATACTCATAAGTAGACTTCCTCACAGAGGTGTTGACATACAATCCTTCATCGCTTAGCTGGGCGGCGACCCGACCCCAAGCGCTTGCTGGGGAACTGCTGTCGAAGGAATCTACGAAATCCTCAGTGAGTGCTCGCTCATCTATGCTCTGAGCCATGTTGCGGCGACTATCCAGACGTCGGCCTATATGGGCAGAGGCTTCCAAGCAAGGTGTAAAGAGTACCTCCTTCATGCGGTCTGTGAGCCAAGGGTCCATTAAGCTATCTCTCTGTTGGACAGTTAACGTTTAGGGGTTTATCCGACATCCTCCTGGCAAGGGCACTCCGGAGTCCTCCACGTTGTGGGGAGGATGTTGGATAGACCCAGGTTGAACGAAACTGCGGGCGGGGCTACGGACGGTGCCTGTATGCACTTTCAATCCGCAGGAGAGAGGAGGAGCACAGCCGCCGGCTCTGCCTCGATCGCCTCGAAACGGGCTGGCCCCGCTTCATTGACGCTCCTCCAAGCCGTTGTCGCTCCATCATGGCCCTCCACAGCACTTTCGTTTGCTCGATTGTACCTCAGATTCGCAAAGCGGACGCACCGGTCCCAAACCTTCGGGGGAAGGGCAGACACGGAGCCGCAGCGAGCCTGGCGGGTCATGGCGGCGGCCTCCGTGCCAGAGCGGGAAGTTTCCGGACCTGGCGCAGGTGACCGTGCCCGCACTCCGCACAGAGCGTCGGATCCTTGCCCGTAACCCGCTGATAGACCGACTCCCAGTCCTCGCGCTCGTCGGATTCCGGTGCCGGAGAAGGAGGGGAGGCATCGAGCAAAGCCCGGCAGTGTGCCAGTTGGCGATCACGATGACGGTTGGCAAACAGGCCGTAGTAACGAATGCGCACGAATCGATGGGGCAGGATGTGCAGCAGGAAACGGCGGATGAATTCCTCGGCCGGCAGCGTCATCTCCCGTCGCCGGCCGTCCTGGCTGTAGTCCTTGTGGGTGAAGGTGATCTTGCCGTCGGCCAGAGCGACGAGCCGGTGGTTCGACAGGGCGACTCGGTGGGTATAGCGGGCCAGGTACTTGAGCACCTGCTCGGGGCCGCCAAAGGGAGGCTTGCTGTAGACCCACCAGGACTTCTTGTACAGCCGGTCGAGGAAGTTGAGGAATTCAAACGGATCACGCAGTTTGTCGGCCCCTCCCGTCAGACTCAGCCCGCCCTCCTGATAAAGTTGTTTGAGGCCGGCGAGGAATTTGCCTCGAAAGACGGGGGCGAGCACCTGCACCGGCAAGAGAAATCTCTCTGAGGCAGCCATCCAGCGCTCGCCGTCGGGCGACGGTCCTCCCCCGGGCACGATGCAGTGCAGGTGCGGGTGCAGCACCAGCGTTTGACCCCAGGTGTGCAGAATCGCCAGGGCGCCCAGGCGCGCCCCGAGGTGCTTGGGATCAGCCCCAATCTCGAGCAGGGTCTGCGACGCGCTGGCAAACAGCAGATCGTAGATCACCTCGGGGTTGCCCAGGGCCAGGATATTGAGCTCCTCCGGCAGAGTGAAGACAACGTGGAAGTAGGGCACCGGCAGCAGCTCGTTGCGCCGCTTCGCAAGCCAGCGCTCTTTCTCCAGGTTCTGACACTTCGGGCAGTGGCGGTTGCGGCAGGAGTTGTAGACGTTTTTCTCCGAACCGCACTTCTCACAGCGGTAGAGGTGTCCACCCAAAACCGCGGTGCGGCAGTCTTCGATGGCCCTCATGGCCTGCAGCTGCACGCGGCAAAGCCTGTGTTTCTGCCGGAAGGCCTCGCCGTAGAGCCTTAAGATGTGGGCCACCTCCAAGTCGGAGGAGCCCGCCATGGCGGGCCTACTTCAGCTCGGGAGCTTTCCAGTCAAGCGAGTCCAAGGGACTGATCACGTTTCTCAGAGCGCGCGGACTGACACGGGTGTACAGCATGGTGGTTTGCAGATGACGGTGGCCGAGAAGCTCCTGGATGTAGGGCAGTTGCGTACCGTGTTCCAGCAGATGAGTGGCGAAGCTGTGCCGTAGAGCGTGGGCGGTAGCCGGCGGGTGCAGGCCGGCTTTGTCGCTGAGCCGCCGCACCATCCGCTGGACGATTCGATCATCGATCGGCTGCTCTGGATTCTGACCGCAAAACAGCCACGTCGCAGGGCGGTAGCACCGGTAGTAACGCCGCAAGACGTCCAACAGAGCCGGCGACAGCAAGACGTTGCGATCCTTGGCACCCTTGCCTTGGCGCACGCAGATCTGCATCTTTGTGCTGTCGATGTCCGTGACCTGAAGGTGAATGAGCTCGTTGAGGCGCAGGCCCGTGGCATAGAAGGTCATCAGGATCGCCTGCTCTTTGAGATCCGTCGCGGACTCCAGCAGACGTCGGACTTCCGTCTCGCTCAACACCCTTGGCAACTTTCTGCTCCGCCTCGGAAGGTGAAGCTCCCCCAACTCATACGGGCGGTGCAGCACGTGGACGTAGAAGAATTTCAGAGCACAGAAAGCTTGGATCACCGACGGTCGCGAAAGTCTCTGAACTTCGAGCAGGTCGATCAGGAAGGCGCGAGCCTCCTCAGATCCCATCTGCTCCGGGGGACGCTTGTAATGCGCAGCGAATCGCCGCACCCAATCCAAGTAGGTCTTGCTGGTGCGCGAACTGCAGCCGCGCAGTTTCAACTCTTCTTCCATCCGGCGACGCATCTCTGTCATGGGGTCCTCCTTTCGAGATGTACATCCCGTAAGGTAGACCTCTCAGAGGCAACTGTCGCTCCAGTGATTACAGCGGCTAAAAAGCGATAGAAATGACGACGAAGGGCACCGCCGCGGAGCGGTTTTGTTCAACCTTAGAGTCGCCGTTCGCTATCCGCGTGCGTAGGACACGACTCCCGTGTCCTACGGCGTCTACCGACCTCAGGCAGCACCAACTCTAAGGTTCGCAGTAACATAGACTTAGAAAGTTTAAGTCCGCCGTTAGGGGATGTCAAATCGGGACGGCTAGTATCCCCGCCGCTGCAGCCCACCGGCAGCCCAGATCGCCCCTCCACGCTCGGATAGCGCTGCAGATTCATGAACCTGCGCACCATCCAGACTTCTGGAACGTTATCGGTTTCGCTCATTGCCATATGACGGCCGGACCAGGTCAGCGGCGTGCATGGGATCTCACCGCAAGGAAAGGACTTCTTCAATTCCCCTCTAGGCAGCCTTGGCGCGCGCATAAGCGTCCTCAACCCAAGAGGTCGAGCGGGCTCTGCACTCCCAGACCTCCCCTATTCAGGACGTGCGTGTAAATCATCGTCGTCTTCACGCTGCGGTGACCCAGCAGCTCCTGCACCGTCCGGATGTCGTACCCGCTCATAAGCAGGTGCGTCGCGAACGAGTGCCTCAACGTGTGGCAGGTCGCCGCCTTCGACAGGCCCACCCTCCGTACCGCGTCGCGAAAGGCCCGCTGGATCGATCTCTCGTAAAGGTGGTGCCGGCCCCACTCCCCCGTTCGAGGGTCCCGCGACCGGCCCGGCGCAGGAAAGACGTATTGCCAGGGCCACTCTCCCGCAGCCGACTTGTACTTGACCGCAAGCGCTCCCGGCAGGTGGACCCTCCCAAAGCCTTCGGCGAGATCCTCCCCGTGAAGGCGCCGGACCTCCCCAAGGTGCCGCTGCAGTTCCTCGCGGATCAAGCTCGGCAACATGGTCACACGGTCCTTGCCCCCTTTGCCGTCTCGTACCATGACCTGGCCCTGGCCTGTAGAGATGGGATGAGAAGGCCACCCTCCTGGTGGCGCAGTGCCATAAAATGGCCTGCAGAACTAGGACTAAAGCGCTTGGAGGCGCAATAGGGAGGATGGCCCGTGCAGAATGCTATCAGAGTGGAGGTGCAGGCGGTTGTGGGCGTGGATCTCGGGGATCGTTTTAGCCAGGTCTGTTGCTTAGCGCGGGAAACAGGAGCGGTCCTGGAAGAGAAGCGTCTGTCGACGACCTCGGCAAGTTTTCAGAGCTACTTCGAGGGCCGTGGTCCGTGTTTGGTGGTGGTGGAGAGCGGGACGCACAGTCCCTGGGTGCGTCGGTTGCTGTCGTCGAGTGGACATCAGGTGATCGTCGCCAATGCCAGCAAGGTGCGGGCAATCTCAGCGAGCCTACGTAAAACCGACGAGCGGGATGCCCGGTGTCTGGCACAGTTGGGTCGGGTTGATCCGGAGTTGCTCAGTCCAGTGCATGCTCGTAGCGAACAGTCGCAACAAGCTTTGGCTGTGGTTCGCTCTCGGGAGGGCTTGGTCAAAGCCCGGACAATGCTGATCAATCAGGTACGGGGGACGGTCAAGTCGTTTGGTGGGCGGTTGCCGGGGTGCTCAGCCAAGAGCTTCGCCCAGAAGGTATCGCAATCCTTACCGCAGGAGCTGACGGCGGCTGTGGAGCCGCTGCTGGCAGTAATCGCGGATCTGAGTGAGCGGATTCGGAGCTTCGATCAGCATATTGAGGCCTTGGCGAAGCGTTTTCCGGTCACCGAGCGGCTGCGCCAGATCAAGGGTGTGGGAGCGCTGACGGCGTTGACGTTCGTGTTGACGCTGGACGATCCGCATCGCTTTGCCCGTTCGCGCTCGGTAGGGGCCTACCTGGGGCTGGCGCCCGGGAGTCGAAGCTCTGGCGACTCGACACCGCAATTGCCGATCACCAAGCATGGGGACCAACTGTTACGCCGGCTGCTGGTGCAGGCCGCACACTACATCCTCGGTCCCTTCGGCCAGGACAGCGACTTGCGCAGCTTCGGCCTGCAACTGGCACAGCGCGGAGGCAAGAACGGCAAGAAGCGAGCGGTAGTGGCGGTGGCCCGAAAATTGGCGGTGTTACTGCACCGGCTCTGGGTCAGCGGCGAGGATTACGAGCCGCGCCGACAGCCCTTGTCAGTGGTGGCGTAAAGCTCAGGTAGGGAAAAGCTCAGGCAGGAGGAAGATCCGGTCGATCGGAGCTCGAGTCAAACCCCCGTTGTCGGCGACTGCGCTGGGCGTCTTGGCCCTCGAGGCCGCCGTAGAGATAGCAGCGCCGCGGCGGTGGTACCCCATCATGCACCGAGCCCAACGAAGGGCTCCTTGAGAGTGCGGATAGAAGACTCGGGGACAGACCGCAGCTCCGAAAGATCAAGTAAGGAAGGCCGCCAAGGCGGCCTTGACATTGGGGGGCCTTCTCATAGAAGACGCCCCAGTACGCTACCACCGCGCGTACCGGGTGCACAGGGCCGGGGCGTCTCATGGCCCCAGGCACCACCGAGATCCTCATGAGGATCAGATCAGCCCGGACTTGAGGGCCTTGCTGACCGCCTCGGACTTCGAGTGCACTTGCAGCTTCTCGTAGATCGAGCGGATGTAGTTGCGCACCGTGTTGATGCTCACCCGCATCTCGTCCGCCGCCGTCTGGTAGCTGAAGCCTTCGGACAGCAGCGAGAGCAGCTTGATCTCCAGCCGCGTGAGGTCGGTCTGCTGCTTCGCGGGCGGCCGGATTTTGCGGAACAGGCGCACGACCTTGTGCGCGATCTCCGGCGACATGGGCGCGCCGTTGTCCCGCGCCTCGCGGATCGCGTCCAGGAGCCGGTCGGGCGGCGTCCTCTTCAAGAGGTAGCCGGCAGCGCCGTTGCACAGCGACTCGAAGATCCGCTCTTCGTCGTCGTGGAGCGTCAGCATCAGGATCGCCATGGCAGGGTGCCGCTCGTGGAAGTGGAGCACGGCCTGGGAGCCCGGCATGCCGGGCAGGCTGATGTCCAGGAGAAGGACGTCGGGCGCCGGCTCCCTCAGGGTGCGCAACGCCTGCTCCGCGCTGCCGAAGGAGCCGACGCAGCGGAATCCCTCGGTGTCGTCGATGAGCAGGCGAAGGGCTTCCTGCGCCGCCGGATCGTCCTCGACGATGGCGATTCGTATCGATTCGCTTGAGCTCATGTCCTTGCGCCCATTCGTACCATGCCGCCATGCCGCGGCATAGCGCATGATCATGCGTTTCGGCCCGTGAGCGGCACTTCCAGCCGGACCTCGGTGCCGCGGCCCGCGGCCGAGTCGACCGTCAGCCATCCCTTGAGGTCGGCGGCCCGCGCGCTCATGCTGCCCAATCCGTGGCGGGTCTCCCCTTCGGCGGGCTCGTCGAAGCCTTTGCCGTCGTCCCGGATGCTCGCGGTCAGGCGCCAGCCTTTCACGGCGAGCGACATGGTGACCGTGGCCGCGCCCGAATGCCGGGCCACGTTGTGGAGCGCCTCCTTGAAGATCAGGTAGAGCTGGCGGCGCTCGACCGGCGAGAGCTTGACGTCTTCGGCATCCGCGGGCGCCTGCAGGTTCCAGACGACGCCGCTCGATTCCAGCAGGTCGCCGGCGAAACGGCGGATCCGCGTCGCCAGGCTGCGCAGGTCGTCGCGGCGGGGGTCGATCGCCCAGATGCTCTCGCCGAGCGCGTCCATCATTTCGCGCGCGGTCTCGCCGATGTCTGTGACCAGGCGCGTGCCGTCCGCGTCCCCCTGGGCCCGGCGCCGCGCCAGCTCGCTCAGGATGGAGATGCGCGACAGGCTCGATCCCAGGTCGTCGTGGAGGTCGGTGGCGATGCGGGTGCGCATCCGCTCCAGCGCCAGCAGGTGGGAGACGCGGTAGCGGTAGAGCGCGGCAATGCCGGCCGCCAGCGCGAGCGCCACGAGGCCCAGGAACCAGACGCGCCGCCAGAGCGGCGGGCGGACGACGATCAGGACCTCGGCCGGCACCACGCTGGCGGCGCGGTCTTCGAGGGTGACGGCGCGCACCAGGAAGCGGTAGCGGCCCGCCGGCAGGTGGGCGTAGACCACGGACCGCGCTCCGCTCGCCGGGTTCCAGTCGCGGTCGAAATTCTCCATCCTGACCTGGTAGCGGAGGCTCTCTCCCGGCGCGAAGCTCAAGGCCAGGAATTCGATCTCCAGCCGGCTTCGCCTCGTCTCCATCTCGATGCCTTCGACGCGCGGCGCGCCAAGCTCGGAGACCCGCTGCGGCACGCCGTTGATGCTGACTCCCGTGATCCAGGGCGACGGCACCAGGGAGATGGGCTCGCGTACCGGCACGAGCTGGGACAGGCCCCGCCGGGTCCCGAACCAGAGGCGCCCTTCGCGGTCCCGCCCCGCCGTGTCCACCAGGTTGCTCGCCAGCCCGTCCAGGGTCGTGAAGTGCTCGAGCCGCCCGGTCTCGGGGTCCAGCCGGTCGATCCCCCGGTGCCCGCCGACGAAGATCCGGCCCCAGCGGTCTTCGGTCAGGCAGCGGACTTCGTTGGAGGAGATCCCTTCCAGAGTGGTCAGCCGGACGAAGCGGGGAGAGCGCGACGACGTGACATCCAGCCGGCCCACGCCGCCTCCTTCGGTGGCGATCCAGAGCCGGCCCCGGGCGTCGACGTGGAGGTCGGTGACCGGCGCATCCGGCAGGCCGCGCTCCGGGCCGAACCGCTCCAGGCGACGGTTTCCAGGGGCGGGGGCGTCGCGGACCAGCCTCAGCACGCCGCCCCGCGCGAGGCCGACCCAGACCTGGCCGCCGCGGTCTTCGGCCAGGGCCCAGGGCAGGCTGCCGGCGGCCAGGCCTTCTTCGCTGCCGAACGAGCGCAGCTCCCCAGTGGCCCGCACCCTCTGGGTGAGCGGCCGCGCTCCGTTGGTGGCGATCCAGAGGTCTCCCCGGCTGTCCTCGAAGATCCGCTCAATGCTGTTGCCGCCGAGCCCGTCCCGGGCCGCGATCACGGTTGGCAGGACCGAGCCGAGGTCTTCGAAGCGCGTGCCGGCGGGATAGCGCAGGAGGCCCTGCCCCGTCGCGATCCACCATCCACCCGACCGGTCGAGCACGGCGCTCTGGTGCACGCTGAACCCCAGGTAGCCGATCTCCGGGGGCAGCCGGGGGCGGACGGCCGTCAGGCGCGCGCCGTCGAAGCGGTGCAGCCAGAGCTCGCGCTTGTAGGTGTCGCCGGAGTGCACGTAGAGCGCACCGTCGCCGCCCTGGAAGATCGAGAGCACCTGCGGGTTCGCCAGCCCTTCATGGGCCGTGTAGCCGATGAGGCCGTGGCGCGCCACCCGCATGACGCCGCGCCCTGCGGTGCCCAGCCAGAGGTTGCCGTCCCGGTCTTCGGCCACGGCGGTGAGAGAGGAATCGACGAGGCCGTTCTCTTCCGTCCAGGCGCGGAGGAGGCGCCCGTCCCAGAGGAACATGCCGCGGTTCGAGACCAGCCGCACCTGGTCGCCCGAGGCAAGGGCCTTCTGCCAGCCGGTGTCGTCGTCGGGATTACCGAGCTCGCAGGCTTCGCCCGCCCGGAGGGACATCGACGCAGGCTGGTCGATCGTGATCCGGCAACCGCGCTCGGCGGCCGACGCGGCCAGCGAGGGCGGCACGCCGCCCGGCCCGGGCCGCCCGGCCCCGGGCTTGAAGACGAAGACGCGCAGGTGATGGATGACCCAGAGCCGGCCGTTGCGGTCCACTTCCAGGTCGAGCACCCGGTCGTCGCCGTGATGAGGCAGGACCGGCTGGTAGGAGATCCGCCCGTCAGGCAGGCGGCGCAGCAATCCCTGCTGGGTGCCGATCCACAGGCTGCCGTCCGGCGTCTCGGCGAAGGAGTCGATGGTCGCCGGCCGGCCGGGCAGGGCTTCCAGGCCGATCTTCTCGACGTCGCCGCTGCCCGGATCGAGGACGAAGAGCTGCCCGGCGCCTCCGGCCCAGAGACGGCCGGCGCGGTCTTCGTAGAGGGAGAAGACCGGCTCAGGCGTGGCGGATCCGAGCGCGACCCTTTCGAACGCGGGGCGGCCCGCGGGCCGGTCGGGAAGGAATCGGGCGAGGCCGCTGTGCGTGGCGGTCCACCAGGTGCCGTCGCGCCCTTCCAGCAGGGCATGCACGCGGGCGTGCGGCAGCCCGTCCGCGCTGCCGTAGGTGGTGAACCGCCCGCCGTCGAAACGGCTCACGCCGTCGGTCGTGGCAATCCAGAGGTAGCCCCGGCCGTCCTGGACGATGTCCGTGATCGAGTCGCCGGCAAGGCCGTCCGCAATGCCGTAGGCGCGGACCGGCAACTGCTCGGCGGAGGAAATACTGGCTACCAGCCATGCCGCCAGCCAGGGCAGCCACTTCAACCTGCGGGGGTGCACACCCCGACTCTACACGTCACCAGCCCATCAGGTCGATGGCATACGGGAGCATCTTGAGCCACCAGGGCCAGTCATGGGCCACGTCATGCCCCCACATGTCGAGGAAGTGCGGAATCCCCTTGCTGTGGAGGAGTTGGGAGAGGGACCTGGAGGCGTCCGGCGCCTCGTACGCGCCCTGGCCGGTGAGGATGAGGATCTTGCACGCGGCCTGCAGCTTGTGGAGGTTGTCCCCTCCGAGGCCCGGCAAAAACCAGGCCGGATTGTTGAAGAAGGCGTTGTCGTCGCTGTAGCCATGAAGGTAGTCCGGCCCCAGGTCGTAGAAGCCGCTCATGGCGATGACCCCGTCGAAGAGGTCGGGCCGGCGGAACAGCGCATTGGCCGCATGGAAAGCCCCGAAGCTGGCACCGGCGGTGGAGACCCGGAGGTCCGCGGTCTGGCAGGCGCTGCGGATGTAGGGCACGACCTCGTCCTCGATGTAGCGCGAGTAGAGGGCCTGCCGCCGCGCCTGTTCCTGCACGGGCAGATTGCGGTCCATCCAGGACTGGTTGTTGATGCTGTCGATCGAGAAAACCCGGACCCGCCCGGCCTCGATCTGCGGCGTGACGGCTCCGATCAGCCCGAAACGTTCATTTTCCAGGAAGTCGGCCGCTGCCGTGGGATACAGGAGCACCGGGTGCCCCCAGCTGCCGTACGAGACGATCGGCATGTCCTTGCCCAGGCTTGGGCTGTGCCAGCCCTCGATCTTGCGCTCCATCCGGGTTCCCTCCAAAGGCGCCTACTCTACAATGGTCTCTCACCCGGAGGTCCGCCATGCGAGCAGTTTCCGGCCTCGTCCTGACTGTATCCCTCGTCTCCGCCCTCGCGGCTCCCGCCGCTTTACGCCACGCCCTGGGGCGAAGGCGGCCCCTCGGGCCTCTGGAAGAGCAGCGACGGCGCCCCGCGACCACCAATACCTGCCGTGGCAAGAGGTAGAGATGGGATGAGAAGGCCACCCTCCTGGTGGCGCAGTGCCATAAAATGGCCTGCAGAACTAGGACTAAAGCGCTTGGAGGCGCAATAGGGAGGATGGCCCGTGCAGAATGCTATCAGAGTGGAGGTGCAGGCGGTTGTGGGCGTGGATCTCGGGGATCGTTTTAGCCAGGTCTGTTGCTTAGCGCGGGAAACAGGAGCGGTCCTGGAAGAGAAGCGTCTGTCGACGACCTCGGCAAGTTTTCAGAGCTACTTCGAGGGCCGTGGTCCGTGTTTGGTGGTGGTGGAGAGCGGGACGCACAGTCCCTGGGTGCGTCGGTTGCTGTCGTCGAGTGGACATCAGGTGATCGTCGCCAATGCCAGCAAGGTGCGGGCAATCTCAGCGAGCCTACGTAAAACCGACGAGCGGGATGCCCGGTGTCTGGCACAGTTGGGTCGGGTTGATCCGGAGTTGCTCAGTCCAGTGCATGCTCGTAGCGAACAGTCGCAACAAGCTTTGGCTGTGGTTCGCTCTCGGGAGGGCTTGGTCAAAGCCCGGACAATGCTGATCAATCAGGTACGGGGGACGGTCAAGTCGTTTGGTGGGCGGTTGCCGGGGTGCTCAGCCAAGAGCTTCGCCCAGAAGGTATCGCAATCCTTACCGCAGGAGCTGACGGCGGCTGTGGAGCCGCTGCTGGCAGTAATCGCGGATCTGAGTGAGCGGATTCGGAGCTTCGATCAGCATATTGAGGCCTTGGCGAAGCGTTTTCCGGTCACCGAGCGGCTGCGCCAGATCAAGGGTGTGGGAGCGCTGACGGCGTTGACGTTCGTGTTGACGCTGGACGATCCGCATCGCTTTGCCCGTTCGCGCTCGGTAGGGGCCTACCTGGGGCTGGCGCCCGGGAGTCGAAGCTCTGGCGACTCGACACCGCAATTGCCGATCACCAAGCATGGGGACCAACTGTTACGCCGGCTGCTGGTGCAGGCCGCACACTACATCCTCGGTCCCTTCGGCCAGGACAGCGACTTGCGCAGCTTCGGCCTGCAACTGGCACAGCGCGGAGGCAAGAACGGCAAGAAGCGAGCGGTAGTGGCGGTGGCCCGAAAATTGGCGGTGTTACTGCACCGGCTCTGGGTCAGCGGCGAGGATTACGAGCCGCGCCGACAGCCCTTGTCAGTGGTGGCGTAAAGCTCAGGTAGGGAAAAGCTCAGGCAGGAGGAAGATCCGGTCGATCGGAGCTCGAGTCAAACCCCCGTTGTCGGCGACTGCGCTGGGCGTCTTGGCCCTCGAGGCCGCCGTAGAGATAGCAGCGCCGCGGCGGTGGTACCCCATCATGCACCGAGCCCAACGAAGGGCTCCTTGAGAGTGCGGATAGAAGACTCGGGGACAGACCGCAGCTCCGAAAGATCAAGTAAGGAAGGCCGCCAAGGCGGCCTTGACATTGGGGGGCCTTCTCATAGAAGACGCCCCGACCTTGTACACCCGGCAGAATCTTGCCAGCGTACTGGGGCGTCTCTACCCGGCCTCTTCGGCGGCGCCGGGATCTGGGGACGGCGGTTCTAGCACGGCCAGGGCGAGCGGGTAGACGTGGCAATCCAACGCGTAGAACCCTCTACCCAGTAAACAGGCATGGCTACCCGGCCGGTAGACCGCTCTACCCGGTGGTCAGGCATGGCTACCCAATGGGTAGATCGCTCCAAACCACTCATTCGGCCTGCCTACCCGCTCGTTGGAGACAGCTACCCAGTGGGTAGAGCCTTCTACCCATTGGTTAGTCATGGCTACCCGGTGGGTGGACCCTTCCAACCACTCGTTCGGGCCACCTGCCGGTCTATACTTCCGTGCGCGCTGTAGAACTACCGCTCCAGGAGGGCCCCCCATGTTCCGATCGTCTCGCCTGCTCCTCATCGCCGCTCTGCTGGCGTTCCCCGGTTTCGCCGCCGCTTCCGACACGCCCGATCCGTCGAGCGTGACCGTCGCCGGCAGTCTTCAGTCCGAGCTGGGTTGCTCCGAGGACTGGCAGCCGGCCTGCGCCGCGACTCATCTGGCTTTCGACGCGGACGACGGCGTCTGGCAGGGGACGTTCAATGTCCCGGCCGGCTCCTGGGAGTACAAGGCGCCGCTCAACGACGGTTGGGACGAGAACTACGGCCTCCATGCCGTGCTCAACGGGGGCAACATCCCCCTGAGCCTGTCCGCGGCAACATCGGTGCAGTTCTACTACTCGCACGAGACTCACTGGATCACGGACAGTATTGGTTCGGAGGGCTCCATCATCGTCACCGCCCCGGGCAGCTTCCAATCCGAGCTCGGCTGCCCCGGCGACTGGCAGCCCGACTGCCTGCGCTCCTGGCTCCAGGATCCGGACGGCGACGGTATCTATTCCTTCTCCACCAGCTCGATCCCGGCCGGCACCTATGAGGTCAAAGCCGCGATCGGCGAGAGCTGGGACGAGAACTACGGCGCTGGCGGCGCGCCGAACGGGCCCAACATCTCCTTTACGGTGGCCGCGGACTGCGCCGAGACGGTCTTCACCTACGACTCGGCCTCGCACGTCCTCACGATCGGGACCGGCAGCGGCCCGGCGCAGCCCGCGAGCGTGACGATACCGGGCAGCTTCCAGCAGGAGGCCGGCTGCTCCGGCGACTGGCAGGCCGACTGCGCCACGACCCATCTGGCGCTGGAGGACGGCGTCTGGCAGGGGACGTTCAACATCCCGGCGGGAAGCTGGGAGTACAAGGCCGCGATCAACGATGCCTGGGACGAGAACTACGGCGCCAACGCGACGCCCAACGGTCCGAACCTGTCCCTGTCTCTCCCCGAGGCTGGGGCGGTCAAGTTCTACTACTCTCATGCGACCCACTGGGTCGCGGACAACAAGTCCAAGGTGATCGCCACGGCGCCGGGCAGCTTCCAGTCCGAGCTGGGCTGCCCCGGCGACTGGCAGCCTGACTGCCTCCTCTCCTGGCTGCAGGATCCGGATGGCGACGGCATCTACACGTTTTCGACGCGGTCGATCCCGCCCGGCAGCTATGAGGTCAAGGTCGCGATCAACGAGAGCTGGGACGAGAACTACGGAGCCGGCGGCGCCCCCAACGGCGCCAACATCTCCTTCTCCGTGCCGAACGCCTGCGCCGAGACCTTCTTCGCGTACGATGCCGCCACCCACGTGCTGACCGTCAACGCGACCGGCGCCCCCAAGGGCAACATCAACCGCGCCCAGGCCTACTGGGTGACGGAGGACACGATCGCCTGGGAGCCCGGTGCCGCTCAGGACGTGGCGCTCCACTACGACGCCGAGGGCGACCTGGTGCTCGGCACCGAAGGCGTGACGGGCGGCATCGACATCCCGCTGACCCGCGACCCGGCCGGGCTGCCTGCCGGCGTGCGCGAAAAGTTCCCGCACATTGCCGACCACGACGCGTTCAAGATCCCCGCGGACCGTCTGGACGAGGTCCCCGAGGCGCTCCGCGGCCAGCTCGCCGTTTCCGCCTCCAACGACACGCTGTTGGACGCCACCGGCCTTCAGATCCAGGGAGTGCTCGACGACCTCTATACCTATGAGGGGCCGCTCGGCGTAACCGTTCAAGGCGGTGTCACGACCCTGCGCGTCTGGGCGCCGACGGCGCGCTCGGTCAAGGCCGTGGTTTTCCCGGATGTCGAGCAAGCCATGACGCTCGATCCGGCGACTGGCGTCTGGAGCGCGACGGGAAGCTGGTACGGCCGCGAATACCTCTACGAAGTCCAGGTCTTCGTGCGCTCCACCGGCCAGGTGGAGACGAACCGCGTTACCGATCCCTACTCGGTCGCGCTCACCCGCAACAGCGCCCGCAGCCTGATCGTGGACTTGAACGATCCGGCCCTGAAGCCCGCGGGCTGGGATTCGCTGCCCAAGCCGCCGCTCGCCGCTTTCGAGGACATCGTCCTCTACGAGCTGCACCTGCGCGACTTCAGCGCCTCCGACCCGATCGTGCCCCAGGCCTGGAAGGGGACCTACAAGGCGTTCACCCTGAAGGGATCGAGCGGCATGCTCCACCTGGCAGCGCTCGCCAACGCCGGCCTCACGCACATCCATCTGCTGCCGGTCTTCGACATCACCTCGATCGACGAGGACAAGTCGACCTGGCTCTCCCCCGCGGGCGACCTGTCGTCCTTCCCGCCCGACTCGGAGGAGCAGCAGGAGAGGGTAATGGCCGTCGCCGACCGCGACGGCTTCAACTGGGGCTACGACCCCTGGCACTTCACCGTTCCCGAAGGCAGCTACTCCACCGATCCGAACGGAACCACCCGCAACCGGGAGTTCCGCGAGATGGTGCAGTCGCTCTCGAGCATCGGCCTGCGTGTGGTCATGGACGTGGTCTACAACCACACCAGCGCCGCGGGCCAGAACGACCGCTCGGTGCTCGACCGCATCGTGCCCGGCTACTACCACCGCCTGAACGCCGACGGCAACATCGAGACCAGCTCCTGCTGCCAGAACACCGCCAGCGAATTCAACATGATGGAGAAGCTCCTGGTCGACTCGGCGGTGACCTGGGCGAAGCAGTACAAGGTAGACGGCTTCCGCTTCGACCTGATGGGCCACCACATGAAGCGCAACATCCTGAAGCTGCGCGCGGCCCTCGACGCCCTGACGCCCGCGGCAGACGGGGTCGATGGCAAGAAGGTCTACATCTACGGCGAGGGCTGGAACTTCGGCGAGGTCGCCAACAATGCCCGCGGCGTGCAGGCCACCCAAGCGAACATGGCGGGCACCGGCATCGGCACGTTCAACGACCGCCTGCGCGACGGAGCGCGGGGTGGCGGCCCGTTCAGCGGCATCCAGGAGCAGGGCTTCCTGACCGGCCTCTACGACGACCCGAACGCCACCAACCAGGGGACGCCCGCGGAGCAGCTCGCCCGTCTCCTGCAACAGACGGACTGGGTCCGTGTCGGCATGGCCGGCGGCATCGCCGACTACGAGCTGGAAGACCGCAACGGCAACGTGGTGGCCGCCGAGGAGATCGACTACAACGGCCAGCCCACCGGCTACACCGCCGACCCGCAGGAGCTGATCAACTACATCGAGGCGCACGACAACGACACGCTGTTCGACGCCATCCATCTCAAGGCGTCCCCGTCGGCGACCATGGCCGACCGCGTGCGCATGCAGAACCTGGGGATGAGCCTGCTGGGCTTCGCCCAGGGCATCCCGTTCTACCACGCCGGGGTGGACCTGCTGCGCTCCAAGTCCCTGGACCGCAACAGCTACAACTCGGGCGACTGGTTCAACAAGCTCGACTTCAACTACAACGACAACAACTGGGGCAAGGGCCTGCCGCCAGCCGCGGACAACCAGGCGAACTGGCCGATCATGGCCCCGCTCCTCGCGGACCCCGACCTCGATCCCTCGCCGCTCGAAATCCACAAGGCCGTGTTCCACTTCCGCGAGGTGCTGAAGATCCGGAAGAGCTCACGCCTGTTCCGCCTGCGCATGGGCAAAGGCATCCGGGAACGGGTGCAGTTCCACAACACGGGTCCGGACCAGATCCCCGGGCTGATCGCCATGACCGTCTCCGACACGGCAGGAGAGGTGGACCATCAGGTGCGGCGTGTGCTGGTGGTGCTCAACGCCTCGAAGGAGGCGCGGGAGGTGGCCATCCCCTGCGCCGCCTTCGTGCTGCATCCGGTCCAGGCCGCCTCGGCCGATCCGGTGGTGCGGGGCTCCAGTTACAACATGGGGACCTGCACGGCTTCGGTGCCAGGCCGGACGGCCTCCGTGTTCTGGGAGCGCCGGCCGGTGGACGACCAGCTCGGTCTGCTGATCGGCGAGGTGGCGGATCTCGTGACGGCCGGCGTGCTCAATCACGGCCAGGGCCGCTCGCTGATCGCCAAGCTGGAAAATGCTCAGCGCCAGCTTCAGTCCGGCAAGCCCGGTCCGGCCAGGAACATGATCCAGGCGTTCATCAACGAGGTGAAAGCCATGGCCGCCAGCGGCAAGCTGACGGCCGGGCAGGCTGCCGCGTTGATCCACGACGCCGAGGCGGCGATCGCGGATCTCGGCTAGAGCCCGGCGAGCACGGGAGCCATGCCGGTGAGGACTGGCGCCGTGCGCGAACCGGCTGGAGCCTCCCAACCCGCGGCTGAGGCCGCTCAACCCGCGGGCCGAACGGGAAAACCCGCGGGTTGAGCCAGAAAACCCGCGGGTTGAACCGCCAAACCCGGCGGTTGGCCTGCCTGACCCGCGAGTTGTGATGCAAAACCCCCGGGTTGACACACTAACCCGGATTTCTCACCGAGGACATGGAAAAGGGCTACCTCCGGTGGTATAAGTGTCGTGTCAGCAAGCACTTCTACCACAAAAGGAGGATAGCCCGTGACGACAGACTGTACCTCTGCTCAGCTTGAGTTTCAAGGGTTGACTCGGCGGACGGTGGTGGCGTCATTCGACGGCGGTACCCTGAGCTCGGACGGCGGGGTCTTGCTGTTGTCCGAGGTGGACCGACGCTTGGGGCTGTTGGAGGGGTTTGCGGCCTGTTTCGAGGATCATCGCAATCCAGCCCTGGTAGAGCACAGCGTCGTGGAGCTGGTGCGTCAGCGTGTGTTTGGGCTGGCTCTTGGCTATGAGGATCTGAATGACCACGATGAGCTGCGCAGCGATCCGCTGCTGGCTTCGGTGGCCGGCAAGGCCGATCCGACCGGTAGCGACCGTCGCCAAGAGCAGGACCGCGGCAAACCGCTGGCCGGCAAGAGTACGTTGAACCGATTGGAATGGGGGGCTGTGAAGCAGGATCGCTATCGCAAGATCATCCTCGATCCCGAGGCGGCGGACCGCTTCTTTGTCGATGTATTTCTGGCCTCCTACCGGAAGGCTCCGTCAGAGATCGTGCTGGACCTGGACGCTACCGACGATCCTCTGCATGGCGAGCAGGAAGGCCGTTTCTTCCATGGCTACTACGGTGGGTACTGTTACCTTCCGTTGTATATTTTTTGCGGCTCTCACCTGTTGTGCGCCCGTCTGCGGCAGGCCAACGTCGATGCATCTTGCGGTGCGGTCAGCGAGCTCGAGCGCATCGTGTCACGGGTTCGCGACAGGTGGCCTGAGGTGCGCATCATCGTACGTGGAGATTCGGGGTTTGCGCGTGAAGAGCTGATGAGTTGGTGCGAGAGCCACGGCGTGGACTTTGTCTTCGGTCTGGCGCGCAATGCTCGGCTGCAGCGCGCTCTCGGGGGAGAGTTGGAGCAGGCTCGTGCGCAGTTCGAAGAATCCGGCAAGGCGGCGCGCGTGTTCAAGGATTTTGTCTACCGCACCAAGAAAAGTTGGTCTCAGCAGCGGCGTGTGATTGGCAAAGCCGAGCACTTGGCCAAGGGCGCCAACCCGCGCTTCCTTGTGACCTCACTGAGCAGCGAACAGTGGAGTGCTCAGGTGCTTTACGAGAAGCTGTATTGTGCCCGTGGCGAGATGGAGAATCGTATCAAAGAGCAGCAGTTGTGTCTGTTTGCCGACCGCACCTCAACTCATCACTTGACCAGCAATCAGGCGCGTCTATGGTTTTCCTCGGTGGCCTACGTTCTGCTCAATGAACTGCGCCGTCTGGGCCTGGCAGGCACCGATCTGGCTCAGGCGCGCTGTGACACGATTCGCATCAAGCTGCTCAAGATTGGCGCTCAGATCAAAGTGACGGTGCGGCGCGTCTGGGTACATTTGTCCAGTTCCCACCCCAATGCGGCCCTGTTTGCGCGGATCGTCAATCAGTTGCGGGCAAGCCATCCCGCGCTGGCCTGATCTGTCGTCAGAAATCCGCTCTTGTCCAAACCTCTCCAGGCTGAGGTGTCTCTGGTCGGTCGTAGGAGCGTGCATCGGGCGAGCAACTGCCCGCGACTTACGCTCTTCTTGCGTTTGCTTGGGCGGCCACGAGGGTGCGCAGTGGCGCACTATCCGTGGCAGTGCGCCACCCGAGCCGGTCGTGGACGCGCAAACTACCGCGGTGAGACCCGTGGTGAGAAATCCGGGCTAAACCCGCCGGTTGAAACATTAAAGCCGCGGGTTGGGACGCTAAACCCGCGGGTCAGGAGGCTCCAGCGGCGGGTTTGCCGGCCCTTCGCCCCTACTCCCCCATCTCCAGGAAGAATTCCATCAGCTCGGCCGACGAGCTCTCCATCTCCACCCGCAGCCGCTCGATCCGCTCCGTCAGGTAGTTGAACATCCAGGCCGCCGGGATGGCAACCAGGATGCCCAGGGCGGTCGTCACCAGGGCTTCCGCGATGCCCGAGGAGACGGTCTCGAACCCGCCCTGTCCACCCGCATCGGCGATGGCCCGGAAGGCGTGGATGATCCCCACCACCGTGCCGAAGAGCCCGACGAAAGGGGAGATCGTGGCAATGGTCGCGAGGGTCCCGAGGCCGCGCTTGAAGCGGGCGAGGGTGACCATGCTGGAGCGCTCCACCGCCCGCGCCGACGCTTCGATGACCGCCTCGGCCGGAAGCGAGCCGCGGGCATTCTTCTGCTGCCAGGTGATGAGGCCCGCCGAGACCACGCGGGCGAGATGGCTGTGCGGGAATCGGCCCGCGGCTTCGACCGCCTCGCGCAGCCAGTCTTCCCGCTCCCTCTCCGGTTTCTGGGCGAGGATGCGCGCGAACTCCAGCGACTGGCGCCGGGCCCGCCGGAAGGTGAGCAGCCGCTCGGCCGACACCGAAAGGGACAGGATGGACAGGGCGACCAGGGCGAAGACCACGGCCAGCCCCGTGACGCTCATCTCCGCCAGGCCGAGGGACGAAAAGAAATCGGCTTCCTTCATGAGGTTCTCCCTTTCACCGACAGGTGAATCGATCGGCTTCGCCGCTGGCGAAGCAGTTGTTCGGGAGGCGCCCCTCGGTTGAATTAGAAGGGGGATGGGGGGATTTGGTTCCGGAGTCCTCACCCCCTAACCCCCTCTCCCACACGCACTCACACCCGCCCGGGAGAGGGGGAACCGGATAGAAGCCGGACCTGAAAGCTTTTTGGGTGGGGGCGCCCCTCTCCCGGGCGGGTGTGAGTGCGTGTGGGAGAGGGGACGGGGGTGAGGGTTCCGGCTACCGCGACCGCTTGCCCACGAACCGCGCCAGCTCCCGCAGCGGCTCGCCCTTGCGCCCCAGCGGCGCGAGCGACTCCTCCGCGAAGCCCAACAGCTCGGCTTCGAGGGCCTGGGCGCCCGCGACGCCGAGGAGCTTCACGAAAGTGACCTTGCCGGCGTCCTGCCCCACGTCCTTGCCCGTCTCCTCGGGCGTGCCCAGCACGTCCAGAAGGTCGTCCGAGATCTGGAAGGCGAGGCCCAGGTTCTTGGCAAAACGGGCGACGATTTCGAGGTCCTTGCGCCTGGCGTCCGCGGCCATGGCCCCTAGCTCGCCCGCGGCCATGAAGAGCGCGCCGGTCTTGTGGCTGTGGATGTACTCCAGCAGCTCCAGGTCCAGGTCTTCGGCCTTCGAGAGCAGGTCGAGCGCCTGGCCGCCGATCAACCCGTCGCTGCCGATGGCCGCGGCCAGGTGATGGACCATGTCCTCGGCCGTGTAGCGGCCCAGCGACAGCCGGTGGGCGCTCTCCGCCACCAGGGCGTACGCGCGGTTGAGCAGGGCGAGCGAGGCCAGAAGGGCCACGTTCTCTCCGAACTGGAGATGGACGGTGGGACGGCCGCGGCGGAGGCTCGCGTCATCCATGGACGGCAGGTCGTCCAGGATGAGCGAGCAGGCGTGCACCATCTCGATGGAGCACGCCAGGTCGAGGACTACATCGGAGGAGGCTGAGCGGACGCCGAACAGGTCGGCGACCACGATCGTGAGCACCGGCCGGATCCGTTTGCCGGGTCCGGTCAGTGCGTAGTGCATGGCCTGATGGACGGCCTCCGGGCGGGCGCCCGGAGCAGCCAGCAGCTCGGGCAGCCGGCGGTTCACCCGCCCGGCGAGCTCAGCGAGCCCGCCGGCCAGTCCGCGGGGTCGAGCCCCCTCTTCAGGCGAACGAGGCGACTGCTTCGTCCTCGGTATCAAAAACGTCAAAGACGGTGATGAGCTGGGTGATGGTCAGGATGTCCTGGATCTTGGCCGGCAGGTTGGCCAGCTTGATCTTGGCGCCGCGGTTCGTGGCGCTGGTGTAGCCGCTGACCAGCTCGCCGACGCCGGACGAGTCGATGGTCGTGACACCCTGCAGGTTCAGGAGCACCTTCTGGGCCCCGGCGTCGAGCACCCGGTGGACGGCGTCTCGCAACGCCTCCTCGGCAGCGCCGATGGTGATCTTCCCCTTGATGTCCAGAATGGTGACGTCGTTGCGCTTCCTCTCGTTGATCGGCATGGGATGGTTCCCCTCCTCGTAAGATCCGGTGTCAGGATCCCTCTGGCTGCGAGCCGGCGACCTTCTTGCGCAAGGTCACGATGGTGCCGCCGCCCGGCCGGGGTCCGTAGTGTATGTCGTCCATGAAGCTTTTCATGTAGAAAATGCCGCGCCCGTTGGGCTTGAGCAGGTTTTCGGGCGCCAGGGGGTCCTCGATCTGGGTCGGATTGAAGCCGACCCCCTCGTCCTCCACCTGGATCACCACCTCGTCCCCCTCGCGGAACAAGTCTACGTGGACCTGCTTGCTCGGGTCCTGCGCGTTGCCGTGCTTGATGGCGTTCGCCACGGCCTCGCGGACGGCCACATCCACCCAATGGCGCGTGTCCTCGTCCACACCGAGCCGCTCCAGCGAATCGCGTAGCACGACCTGAACCAGCTCGATGTTCTCGAAGCGGCTCCCGACATCCAGATGGAAGTGGCGTTCCTGAGGCATCTCTTCTCGGGCGGAGTCTAGCATCAGTTCCCGGTTGCGGCCTTCTCCATGTACTTCAGGAGGGTCGGGATGACGAACAGGAGCTGCACCGCGTCGAACAGGAAGTGGGCGGCGATGGCCGGCCAGATGTTCTGCCGCCAGCGGACCAGGAAGGCGTAGATCAGCGACAGGGTGCCGATCCCCACCAGCATGAACGGCTGCCCGTACGAGAAGTGGGCGAGGACGAAGAGCAGGGTGGAGAGGAAGATCCCGATCCGCGGCTGCAGGAATCCGCGGAAGAAAACCTCCTCGACCACGCCCGCCGACAAGCTGATCAGGAGGCGCACGGCGACCGGCAGCGCCACCATCCAGGGGATCAGCGCGGGCGGCTGCTTGGGCAGGGAATCCTCCCCGCCCAGGGCCATGATGATGAGCCCCAGCAGGATCGCCACCACAAGGACCGCGCCCCACGACCCGATCCCGGCCAGCACCCCTATGCCGATCTCCCGCGGCACGTCCGGGGCCACGAACCCGAACTGGGAGAGGAACTGCCGGAAGAGACCCTCACCCCCGGCCCCTCTCCCACCCGCACTCACACCCTCCCGGGAGAGGGGCGCCCCCTCCCCTCCCACATCCTCCGCAATCACCAAGTTTTCGGTTGCTTCCGTAGTTCCCCCCTCTCCCGGGGAGGGCGTGCTCGGGGGACCGGGAGAGGGGGGCCAGGGGGGTGAGGGCCTCACCCCCGCGAACCCCAGCAGGAACCAGGAGAGGATCGTCAGGATCAGCAGGAAATGGAGGAGGAAGAGCCGCGGCGTGGTGAGCTGGCTCAGGTCCATCTCCGGCACGTCCTGGCCGATGCTGGCCAGGGAGGCGAAGGCGCCGATCCAGAGGATCATGGCCACCAGGGACCAGGCTGCGATGCGGCGCAAGGGCTCCCGGAAGCCGGGAGGGAGCAGCCCGCGCGCCTCGCACATGCGGTCCATGAAGAAGGCCACCGAAATGGCCAGAAAAGCCGTGATGGCCCAGCTCAAGTCTTCGCCTTCGCCCGGTAGCTGCGCAACACCATCGTCGCCGTGTTCACCCGCTGGATCTTCCGGTTGCGCAGCTGGATCGCCGGGATGTCGTCGAGCGCGGCCTGGTCGCCGCGCAGGTCCCGGAGATGGCGCTCGAGCTCGAAGGCGAGCTGGTCCAGGTCGGAGCGGGTCAAGCTCTTGAAGGAGCGCTCCGTAATCATGACGTAGCCCTCGGCGATATCTTTCGCCATGGACCAGGCACTACCTCCGGGGAAGCTCATCAGGGGGCATCATAGCATCGTGGTATCATCCATCCGCGGTTTGCCCTGCCGTACCCAATCCGCTCCAAACGACTACGAGCTCCCGAAGGAGGATCCCCCCTTGAGCCGCTTCCCAGGCGTCGATTTTCTGGATGTCGATACGCTCCTCACCGAAGAGGAGCGGATGGTGCGCGACACCGTGCGCGCGTTCGTCGATGACAAGGTCAAGCCGATCATCGAGGAGCACCACCGCGAAGGCACCACTCCCCTCGCGCTCGTCCCCGAGATGGGCGCCCTCAACCTGTTCGGCGCGAGCATCTCCGAGTACGGCCTCCCCGGCCTGGGCGGCGTCGCCTACGGCCTGATCATGCAGGAGCTGGAGCGCGGCGATTCCGGCCTGCGCAGCTTCGTCTCGGTCCAGAGCTCCCTGGTCATGTACCCGATCTACGCTTTCGGGTCCCAGGAGCAGAAGGACAAGTGGATCCCCCGGCTCGCCACCGGCGAGGCCATCGGCTGCTTCGGCCTGACCGAGCCCGATTTCGGCTCCAACCCCGGCGGCATGCGCTCCAACGCCAAGAAGGTCGGCAACGATTGGGTGCTCAACGGCTCCAAGCAGTGGATCACCAACGGCACCCTGGCCGACGTGGCCGTGGTCTGGGCCAAGACGGACGATGGCGCCAGCGGCAATGGAGGAGAAATTCGCGGCTTCCTGGTCGAGAAGGGCACCCCCGGGTACACCTCCTCCGACCAGCACGGCAAGTTCTCGCTGCGCGCCTCCACCACCTCGGAGCTCGGCTTCCACGATTGCCGCATCCCGGGGGACGCCATCCTGCCCAAGACCACGGGCTTGAAGAACGCCCTGATGTGCCTGAACCAGGCGCGCTACGGCATCGCCTGGGGCGGTATTGGCTCGGCGATGGAGACGTACTACACCGCCCTCGAGTACTCGAAGCAGCGGATCCAGTTCAACGGCCAGCCCATCGCCAGCCACCAGCTCGTGCAGGACAAGCTCGCCTGGATGATCACCGAGATCTCCAAGGGCCAGCTCCTGTCGATCCAGCTCGGCCGCCTCAAGGATGCGAACCGGCTCAAGCACTTCCACATCTCCATGGGCAAGCGCAACAACGTCTGGGTGGCCCGCGAGTGCGCCAAGCTCGCGAGAGAGATCCTGGGCGCCAACGGCATCGTGGACGACTACCCGGTCATCCGCCACATGCTGAACATCGAGTCGGTCTACACCTACGAGGGGACGCACGACATCCACGGCCTGATCATCGGCGAGGCGGTCACCGGCATCCCCTCCTACAATCCACCGGAACGGAACGAGAAGCCGGCCAAGAAGGCAGCCCCCTCGGAGTCGTCTCCGGTCGGAGCGGCGCGCTGATGGCGCTCGACCATCTGTTGGAGCAGGAGTTCATCCAGGTCACCGAGCAGGCGGCCATCGCCTCGGCCCGCACCATGGGCCGCGGCGACCGCCGCCACTCCGACCAGGTCGCGGTCGAGGCCATGCGCAGGGAGATGGACAACCTGCCCATGGACGGCCGCATCGTGATCGGCGAGGGCGAACGCGACAAGGCGCCGTTGCTCTACACGGGCGAGGAGGTCGGGAAGCTCCGCGGCCAGAACGGCGCCACGGCCGTGGACATCGCCGTCGACCCGCTGGAGGGGACCAACCTCTGCGCCACGGGCGCGCCCGACGCCATCGCCGTCCTCGCCGCCTCCGAGCGCGGCGGCCTGCTCTATGCCCCTGACGTCTACATGGACAAGATCGTCGTCGGTCCGACCGCCCGCGGCAGCGTGCACATCGACGCCCCGGTGGCCGAAAACCTGCGCAACATCGCCGCCGCCTTCGGCCGCCAGGTGAAAGACCTGACGATCGTGGTGCTCGACCGCGACCGCCACCAGCAGCTCGTCGAGGACATCCGCCAGGCCGGGGCCCGCATCCGCCTGATCGGTGACGGCGACCTCTCGGCCGGCATCTCGGCCGCGGTGCGCGGCACCGGGGTGCACGCGGTCATGGGGATCGGCGGCGCGCCCGAAGGGGTCATCACCGCCGCGGCCATGCGCTGCCTCGGCGGCGAGATCCAGGCGCGGCTCAAGGCGACCAACGAGGAGCAGGCCGCACGCCTCAAGGAGCTCGGTTTCGAGGACGTGAACAAGATTTACAAGACCGAGGACCTCGCCCCGGGCGAGGAGATCCTCTTCAGCGCCTCCGGCGTGACCGACGGCGAGCTCCTCCGCGGCGTCCGCTTCTTCGGCGGCGGCTCGCGCACGACGACCCTATTCATGTCGCTGTCGCGCAAGATCATCCGCTTCGTTGACACGATCCATCGCGAGCAGGTGACGACGCCAGTACGCTTCATCTGATGGACCGCCGTAATCCCGTAGGGGCGGCCCTTGTGGCCGCCCTCCGGAAGGGCACCCACAAGGGGTGCCCCCTACACAGAGGATCGATCTCGGCATGATCAAACCCGACAGGTGGATCCGGGAGTGGGGCCGTAACGGCGGCGTCACTCCCTTTGAGGAGAACCAGGTCAACTCCGCCAGCTACGACGTGCGGGTCTCTGACCATTGGATCTGTCCCACGCGCGATCCCGAGGAGCTCCACGCTCCAAGCATCAAGCTCTTCCCGGGCGAGGTCGTGCTCGCCTCGACCATGGAGTACGTGCGCATCCCACGGAACGTGGCCTGCGACCTCAAGCTCAAATCCACCCTCGGCCGGCTCTGGATCAACCACTCCCTGGCCGGCTGGTGCGACCCTGGGTTCGAGGGCGAGATCACCCTTGAGCTTCAGAACCTCGGCCCCTCCCCGTTCATCCTCGAAGCGGGCAGGCGGATTGCACAGCTCATCTTCATCTCGATGGAGTCCGAGCCGGATGTCGCCTATGGCGAACCGGGCTCCAGCAGCCATTACCAGGGACAGAGGGGGACGACTCCCGCCCGGAAATGACGTACGCGGCCCAAGCATTCGCTGCGATCTATAATCGGCGCCGTCATCATGGGCATAGTCGGGAACCTGCGCACAATGCAGCTCGAGGAGCTGCTCCAGTGGCTCTCTCAGAGCCGCAAGACAGGCACGCTCGAAATCAAAACGGACAAGGTCGAGAAGAAGGTCTTCTTCCGCGACGGTCAGGTCGTGGCCACGGCGTCCACGCGGCCCGAGGAATACCTCGGCCACTTCCTGGTCAGCCACGGCCTGATCAGCGAGACCGCGCTCGCCAAGGCCATGGAGCTCCAGGAAGCCACCGGCATGCTCCTGGGCAAGATCCTGGTGACCAAGGAGATCCTCAAGGAACCCGACCTGCACAAGATGCTCAAGCTCAAGAGCGAGGAGAGCATCTACGACATCTTCTCCTGGCCCGAGGGCGAGTTCCGCTTCCTCGACGACGTGCTGCCCGCCGCCAATGCCATGGTCCCCATGGTCCTGGACGTCACCGCCATCCTCATGGAAGGCGTGCAGCGGGTGGACGAGTTCCGGCGCATCCGCCAGCTCGTCCCCAGCCAGGACGCGATCCCGGTCCAGATCTACGAGTGGGAGCTCAAGGGCACGGACCCGGGCACGCAGCAGATCCTGGACCTGGTCAACGACGAGCGCACGGTCGAGGAGATCCGCCTGCAGACGCACTCCAGCGAGTTCCGGGTCTGCAAGGTGCTCTACGAGCAGTACCAGAAAGGCCGGCTCAAGGTCATCAAGCCGCGCTGGAATCATCAGTCCGGGAGCTTCCAGGCGGCGCCGAACGGCCCGCTCACCGGGGAGACGCTGCTGGAGGCCGGCCAGAAATATTTGCAGGAGCTGGACTTCGACATGGCCCTGCGCCACCTGCGCGCCGCCCGCAGCCTGGAGCCCGACAACCCCGACATGCAGGACGCCTTGGCGCAGGGAGAGAAAGAGATCCGGGAAGCGATCGAAGCCGCGGGAGTGACGCTGTCGTCGGTGCCCTCGCTGGCCGTGAGCCTGGACCAGCTCACCAGCGTCAAGATCTCGCCCCACGAAGGCTTCATGCTGACCCGCATCAACGGGACCTACGACATCCAGTCGATCCTGAAGATCACCCCCATCCCCCAGCTCGACGCCCTGCTGGTCTTCTGGAAGCTCAAGAAGAGCAACTACATCAAGCTGGCGGCGGGGAAGGCTAAGAAGTAGGGGAGGTGGTTACAGCCGCGGCCGCGAAACATGCGGGTTCCCCCGCACCGCGAACCGCAAAGGCCAAGCCGCCGCCTCGCCTGCGTAGTCAACACCAACCCGCGGCCCCGCGGCAATCTTTTCCTTCTCCACTGGCTCGCCGCGGGTGATCGTCAACGGCGGCCTATCCAGGAGATGGCCGTCGAGCGCCCGATCGATCCCGAGCGCCCGGCAGAGCTTGCCGGGGCCTCCGGCGAGATCGCCCGGCCGGGGTTTCTTGGTCCAGCCCCGGTTCGCTGCCATCCGCTCCTCCCCTTCGACCGGCTCCCCCGCCCGGATCAGCACGGCGCCGCCCATGTCCTTCTCGCCGGTGACGGCATTCAGGCACCAGTGCATGCCGTAGATGAAATAGACGTAGGCGTGCCCACCGGGCAGGTAGAGGCTCTCGTTGCGCGCCGTGCGCCGGCCTCCCCACGCGTGGCTGGCGCGGTCGGGAGCGCCCAGGTAGGCCTCGGTCTCGACCAGCTTGAGCACTAGGCGCTCGCCGTCCAGCTCGTGGACCAACCAGCAACCGAGAAGGTCCCGGGCGACCTCGTCGGCCGGCCGGCGGTAGAAAGAGAGGGGGAGCGTAGCCAACACCGGACCCGAACTATACTTTGGGTACCGCCATGCCTACATCGACCTTGAGCCCTGCCGTCGTCTTACCGCCGCTCTTCGCCGAACTGCCCGGCCCCTTTGCGGAACGGTTCGATCCATCCGCGCCCTGGGCCCTCCTCGGAGATCCCCTCGACGAGGTTCTCGCCGGGCTTCCCTCGGACGACATCCGCATCCGGATCTCGCCCGACGTCCACCTGGCGGGCGATCGCATCGTGATCTGCCCCGGCGCAATGATCGGCCCGGGAGCGACCATCGAAGGCCCGGTCTACATCGGACGGGACGTGGAGATCCGCCCCGGCGCCTACATCCGCGGCGGGGTGTGGATCGGGGACGGCTGTGTGGTCGGCGCGAGCACGGAGATCAAACGGGCGATCCTGCTCCCCCACGCCAAGGCCCCGCACCTGAACTACATCGGCGACTCCATCCTGGGCTCACACGTGAACCTGGGAGCGGGCACGATCCTCTCGAACTTCCGCCATGATGGCCGTGAGATCCGCATCCCCGTCAACGGTCACTCAATTTCGAGCGGACGCCGAAAGCTGAGCGCGGTCCTGGGCGATGGCGTCCTGACCGGCTGCAACTGCGTCGTCCACCCGGGAGTCGTCGTAGGCCGCGGCACGCAGATCTACCCGGGCGTCCAGCTCCGCGCCGGCATCTACCCCGAGAAGAGCATCGTCAAGCTCAAGCAGGAGCTCGACATCGTGCCGATCCGGGAATAGCCCCGACGCTGGCCGCAGCCACCTCGGGAGGCCACAGCTCTTCCGCTTCTTCTTGACTCCGGCAAAGGCAATCTCTAGACTCCGCGGGCTCAAGAAATCCCGTGGCTGCTCGTCGAAGGCCGGCCATGTAGGCCGGCTTTTTGTCTTTGGCGAAGAAGGAGCTGTAAATGATTCGCAGGAAGTGTTGGACCGCCGCCATCTGCCTCGGCTTCATGACTCTTCTGGGCGGAGGCCGTCTTTCGGCCGCCCCCCCGGTGAAGAAGCAATCGGACGATGCCATGGCAAAGATGGTGGCGGAGGGCTGGAAAGAAGTCTCCAAGGGGGTGTTCGAACGCCAGTTGGGACGGGACAAGGTCGAACAACTGGGATTCGGTCAGGAAGGCCTTGAGTGGACCATCGGCGAGATGAGCCGTAGGCTCGAGCACCTGCGCCAAGAGCAGGAGGCCTACCCCTCGGAGAAGCTGGCCAAAATCATCGATGACCTGACCACCAGGATCGCCAGCACCAAGCGCGAGCTCTGGAACCTGGAACTAAACGCCTCCGAGGGGATGTCCAGTGTCACCGCGAACGTCGCAGGCGGCAGCTGCAGCAGCATCTGCTACAGCGCGACGGCGAACGCCTATGGCTTGACGAGCGCCCAGGGTGTGGCGGCGAATGCCGAAGCCAAATTCAACAGCACCTGCGGCTACTCCGGGAACACCTACGCCTACGCCTACGCCCGTGCGACCCAGGGGACCGTCACGACGACCAAAACCCAGGAGGATCCGCGCACGGGTACCAATGTCACCAGTTCGGTTTCGGCGAGTTGGAACGGATCTCTGGACTGCTACTCGGAAGCCTACGCGTCCGTGTCGAGCTCGGCCCTGGGCATTTCCTACTCCACCAGCACCACCAACTATTCATGCCCGCCCGTGCCATGCAGCGTCACGATCTCCGGCACCACTTTCGAGTCCTTCTACAACTACTCCTGCAGGAGCAGGACTTGGACCGCGAGCGTCACCAACTGCACCCCTTCCTCGTACCAATGGTGGGACAACGGCACTCCGGTAAGCACCGGCAGCACGTATACACGTTACGTCTGTGGCTATGACGCCTCCTTCAACCTTGAGGTGACCGTCAACGGCTCGGCATATGACAGCCATTACGTCTCGGTCTACACCGACGTATGCGAGTGCGGCCCCTGCAATGGCCAGATCTGCAACTGATCTCTGAGCCCTAGTCCCGGCGGGGCCTCGCGGCCCCGCCCTCCCCCTTGGCATACCCCATGCTATCTTTCCCTCGGGCGGGGGGAAGATGCTACGACGCATCCTTAATAGGAACCAGGACGAGCTGCTGGCGGAGAACCGCCGGCTCATCGGCGAGCTCCAGACGGCGCTCGCCACTTTCGACGCGTCCGAGGAGGACCAGGGCACCCTCCAGCGCTCCGCCCGGCAGCTCGACGAGCTGTTTCTCCTGGTCGTCGCAGGCGAGTTCAACGCCGGCAAGAGCGCTTTCATCAACGCCCTCCTCGGCGACAAGGTGCTGGAGGAGGGGGTCACCCCCACCACCACCCGCGTTCACCTGATCCAGCACGGCCCTGAGGTCACCCGCGAGACCCTGGAATCGGCCCTCGACCGCATCACCGCCCCGGTCGACATCCTCAAGGACATCAACATCGTCGACACCCCGGGGACCAACGCCATCCACCGGGAGCACGAGGCCATCACCCGCGAGTTCGTGCCGCGGTCGGACATGGTGCTCTTCGTCACCTCGGCCGACCGGCCGTTCACCGAGAGCGAGCGCGCCTTCCTCCAGGGCATCCGCGAGTGGGGGAAGAAGGTGGTCGTCGTCCTCAACAAGATCGACATCATCGACTCGCCCGAGGACATCCAGCGCATCCTCGCCTTCATCGCGGAGAACGCCCGGTCGCTCCTCGGCTTCACGCCCGACATCTTCCCGGTCGCGGCCAAGCCCGCCTTCCGCGCCAAGCAGACCGGCGACCGTGAGCTCCTCGCCAGCAGCCGGTTCGAGGCGCTGGAGAGCTACATCGTGGATACGCTCGACGAGAAGGAGCGCATCCGCCTCAAGCTCATGAACCCGCTGGGCGTGGCTTCGCACCTCTCGAGCAAATACCTGCAGGTGACCGACGGCCGGCTGGAGCTGCTCAAGGACGACTTCGCGACCATGGAGGACATCGAGCGCCAGCTCGGCCTCTACAAGGAGGACATGCGGCGGGAGTTCCGCTTCCGGCTGTCCGACGTGGACAACATCCTCCACGAGTTCGAGAAACGCGGCGTGGCCTTCTTCGACGAGACCATGCGCCTGGCCCGCTTCATGGACCTGATCAACAAGTCCAAGATGAAGGCCGACTTCGAGCGCATGGTGGTGGGCGAAACGCCGCAGCTCATCGAGCGCAAGGTCAACGAGGTGATCGACTGGCTGGTCTCCTCGGACCTCCGCCAGTGGCAGGCGATCATGGAGCACATCTCGCGGCGCCGGCACGAGCACGCCGACCGCATCGTCGGCCGGGTCGGAGGCAGCTTCGACTTCGACCGCGTGCGGCTGCTCGACAGCGTCGGCCGGACGGCGCAGCGCTCGATGCAGAGCTACGACAAGGAGGCCGAGGCCACGCGCATGGCCGAGTCGGTGCAGGTGGCGGTGGCGGGCACGGCGCTCGTCGAGATCGGAGCGCTCGGGCTCGGAGCCGTCCTGACGCACATCGCGGTCACGGCCGCGGCGGACTTCACCGGCATCATCGCCGCGGGCTCGATCGCAGTGCTCGGCTTCTTCATCATCCCCAACCGGCGCCACGACGCCAAGAAGGAGCTGCGCCAGAGGATCGAGGAGTTGCGCACGCAGCTCATGGACGGCCTCACCGGCCAGTTCGACCGCGAGATCGACGAAAGCACGCGCCGCATCGAGGAGGCGATCGGCCCCTACACCCGCTTCGTGCGCGCCGAGCGTGACAAGCTGACCACGGTCCGCGGCGACCTCGACGGTGTCAACCAGGGCCTGGTCCGGCTGCGCGCGCGGGTCGAGTCGCTCTAGAATGTCTGCCATGGATAAGGAGATCTGGTTCCGCAAGGGTCTGTCCTTCGAGGAGGAGGCCAAGGCAGACCGTGAATTCTGGGAGCAGATGACGGGCAGCGAGCGCGTTCAGGTTCTGCTGGACATGAGGGGGGAGGCCTGGAAAGTTGGCGAAAAACGTATCAGCAGACTTCGAAGAGTTGCTCGCGTTGTTGAACGCTCATGAAGTCCGAGCGCTCGTCGTGGGGGGATTCGCCTTCTCCTTCCATGCCAAGCCTCGATACACCAAGGATCTCGACATCTGGATCGATCCGGAGCCCGAAAATGTCAGCCGATTGCTGCAGGCGCTGGACGAATTCGGGTTTGGGAGCATCGGCCTGAAGGCTGAGGATTTCCTGAGCCCGGGACGGTTCGTTCAGCTCGGCTACTCTCCGGTTCGAATCGACCTGTTGACCTCGATTCTAGGGGTCAGTTTCGAAGAGGCTTGGGCCAATCGGGTCGAAGACATGTTCGGAACGACAAGGGCCTGCTACTTGGGCAAAACTGAGCTCATTCACAACAAACAGGCCGTCGGCCGCGCCCAGGACCGGGTGGATGTTGAAGTCCTGCAATCGTTCCGCAAGTCTCGTCGGCACCGAGGAAAACCAGAGTGACCACTCCCCCCCCGAAGCCAAAGAAGCCGAGCACCTGGGTGAGCCTCGCCAAGGCGTTCACCTCTTGGCGCACCGCGTCAGTGACGCTGATGTCGTTCTCGTCCGGCATGCCGCTGGGGCTGGTCTGGATCGCCATCCCGGACTGGATGCGCGATATCGGGGTGGACATCCGCGTCGTCGGGCTCATCACCCTGGCGCAGGCGCCGTGGACGTTCAAGTTCCTCTGGGCGCCGCTCATGGACCGCTATGTCCCTCCTTGGCTCGGCCGTCGGCGCGGCTGGGCGGCGATCACCCAGCTCCTGCTCTTCATCTTTACCCTGATGCTCGCGGGCGTCGGCGACCATCCGGACACGCCCTGGGTCGTTGCCGCCCTGGCCATGGCCATCGCCTTTGCCGCGGCCAGCCAGGACATCGCAGTCGATGCTTATGCGGTCGACGTGCTGCGCCCAGAGGAGCAGGCGATCGCGGTGGGCGCGCGCAACTTCCTCTATCGCGTGGGAATGATCTGGGTCGCGGGCGGCACCGCCATTACCCTGGCGGGAAGGTACGGCTGGTCCACGGTCAACATCTTCCTGGCCTGCCTTTACCTGCCCATGCTGCTGGTGACCTGGAAGGCTCCCGAGCCCCAGGACGTCGCCGCCGCGCCGACGACGCTCAAGGAGGCGGTCTGGAATCCGTTCCTGGGCTTCCTCACCCGGCACCGCGCTTTGGAAATCCTGGCGTTCGTGGTGCTCTACAAGCTCGCGGACCAGCTCGCGCAGTCGCTCCAGCGCCCGTTCCTGATCGACATGGGCTACAACGAGGTGGACCGCGGTGTGGCGCTCTCGACCGTGGGTGTGGTCGGCAACGTCGCGGGCACGTTCATCGGCGGCCTTCTGACCGCGCCGCTGGGGCTTGGACGCTCGCTGTGGATCTTCGGCTTTTTCCAGATCTTCTCGAACGCCGGCTATGCCCTGATCGCCGCCGAGGGGGAGGTCAACCGCACGCTGATGCTCTCGGCCATCGGTTTCGAAACGTTTTCGAGCGGGCTCGGAAGCGGCGCCTTCTCGGTGCTGCTGCTCCGCATGACGCAGAAGCGCTTCTCGGCCACGCAGTACGCACTCTTTTCCAGCCTGTTCGGCCTGCCGCGCATCCTCGCCGGTCCGATCGCGGGCTTCTCCGCTTACGCCGTCGGATGGGAGACGTTCTTCTGGGCCACCATGGTGATCGGCATCCCGGGCATGGTGATGCTGTCGCGCTTCGTGCCATTTACTGCGCGGGAGCCGGAGTTCCGGATCGAGGAGCCGAGGATCCGCCATCCGCTCACGGCAGGCGAGCTGACGGTTCGGGGCCTGGCCGGCACCTTCGTCGGATTCGCCTCGGGCGCGCTGCTCACGGCGCTGCTGTCCGCCCTCAAGGTGGTCAACGACGCGACCAAGGCGGGGACGCAGGCGGCGTTCGACATGTGGACGCCGCTGATATCGCTCGGCCGCCCGGTGGACAATGCCGGATGGCTCACGTTGATCGGCCTGCTCGTCTGGGGGATCACCTGCGGATTGTTCACTGCCGCGGTCTCGGCGGCGCGCCACGGCGCGGGCCAGGAGCTGGGGCTCGATCCCGATTACGAAGAAACATGAACGGCCCCGGCTCCGTTCTATAGGGTGGAAGGAGAAAGTGAATGGCTCTCTATCGTTCCCGTAGCAACAAGAGGATCGCCGGTGTGTGCGGAGGCATCGCCGAGTGGCTGGGGTGGTCTCCGACCGCGGTCCGCGTCGCCTACGTCATCATCTCGGTCCTCTCGGTCGGGTTCCCCGGCACTATCGCGTACGTCATCCTCTGGCTCGTGATGCCGCAGGAGCCGTACCCGTACACGAAGATGTAGCATCGGGGGATGAACCTCCCCCGAACTCTCGCAGTCGCGCGTGGTGACGAGCCGGCCGACCTGCTGCTGCGCAACGCCCGCCTGATCAACGTGCTCTCAGGAGAAATCCATCCCGCCGACGTCGCGGTCGCGGGCCCGATGATCGCCGGTATCGGGGCAGGCTATCGGGGCAGGCAGGAGATCGACCTCGGCGGGCGGTATCTCTGCCCCGGTTTTCTCGACGCTCACGTCCACATCGAAAGCTCGATGGTGCCGCCGGCCGAGTTCGCCCGGGCCGTGCTGCCGTGCGGGGTGACCACGGTGGTCACGGACCCGCACGAGATCGGCAACGTGCTCGGGCTCGAAGGCATCCGCTTCATGCTCGGAGACGCCGCGGGCTCGTCCCTGGATGTCCGGGTCAATGCGCCGTCCTGCATACCGGCCACCCACCTGGAGACCTCCGGCGCCCGGCTGGAGGCGGCGGACCTGATGGCTCTGCTCTCCGAGCCCAAGGTGCTCGGGCTGGCCGAGGTCATGAACTTCCCAGGCGTGATCCAGGGGGATCCGGAGATCATCGCCAAGCTCTGCGCCTTCCACGGCCGGATCATCGACGGCCACTGCCCCGGCCTCTCCGGGCACCGGCTGTCGGCCTACGCCGCGGCCGGCATCAGCTCGGACCATGAGTGCGTCACGGTCGAGGAGGCACGGGAGAAGATGCGCGTGGGGTTGGCCATCTTCCTGCGCGAGGCGAGCAACGCCCGCAATCTGCGCGATCTCCTCCCCCTGGTGACCCCGGCCAACGAGCGGCGCCTCTGCCTGTGCACGGACGACCGCCATCC
Source organism: uncultured Holophagales bacterium (assembly GCA_963741305.1). Classification (GTDB taxonomy): domain Bacteria; phylum Acidobacteriota; class Thermoanaerobaculia; order Multivoradales; family UBA5704; genus DATMER01. The sequence goes on from CAVUHL010000003.1 coordinate 5,314,275, forward strand.
CATCGACCTGCTCGGTGAGGGATCGATCGACCACCTCGTCCGCCTCGCCATCGCAGAGGGGATCGATCCGGTGACCGCGATCCGCATGGCGACCCTGAACACGGCGGAGCACTACCGGTTGAGGGACCGCGGCGCGGTCGCGCCCGGCCGGCGGGCCGACCTGGTGGTCTTCTCCGATCTTTCCTCCCCGCGGGCCGAGGAGGTCTTCGTCTCCGGCGAGTTGGTCGCAAGGGAAGGAAAGATGGCCCACAAGCGGAAGCATCGCCGGTACGACCATCTGCCGCGGACGGTTCACATCGACCCTGAGCGGCTCGACTTTTCCATCCGGGCCGCAGGAAGCCAGGCCCGGGTGATCGGAGTCATCCCCGACCAGCTCATCACGCACCACCTGACCCGGGAGGTCCCCATCCGCGACGGATGGGCGCAGGCCGACCCGGAGCGCGACCTTCTCAAGATGGCCGTGATCGAACGCCACCACGGCACGGGCAACATCGGGCTCGGGTTCGTGCAGGGGGTCGGGCTGACGCAGGGGGCCATCGCGAGCACGGTCGCGCACGACCATCACAATCTGGTGGTCATCGGCGCCGACGACGTCTCCATGCGGACCGCGGCGCGGGCGGTTGCCGCTGCCGGAGGGGGATTGGCCGTGGCCGTGGGCGAGCGCGAGCTGACCGTGCTCCCCCTGCCCATCGCCGGCTTGATGTCCGACTGGGAGATCGACATGGTACGGGACCGGCTGCAACGCCTCCTCAACGACGCCCACCGCCTGGGCTCCCGCCTGCGTGATCCCTTCATGGCCATGAGCTTCCTTGCGCTGGAGGTGATCCCCGCGCTCAAGCTCACGGACAAGGGGCTGGTGGACGTGGAGCAGTTCGAGGTGGTGTCATTGTTTGTATGAAAGGATACCGCGCATGAACAGCTCCCGCGAAGCCATGGATGCCGCGGTGCGGGATCTCCAGGCGCACCGGCAGGCCTGGACACAGGTCTCGGTGCGCGACCGGATCTCCCTTCTGGAGGAGCTGATCCGCAGCTTCCTCCCCGTGGCCGAGCGCTGGGCCGAGGCGGCCATCGAGGCCGAGGGGATCGATACGTCTCTCCCCTCCTCGGGCGAGGAGGCGCTGGTCGGCCCCTACTTCGTGATCCGCAACCTGCGGCTGCTCAGAAAGGCGCTCTGGGACGTCGAGGTCCACGGCCGGCCGCGCATTCCCGGCTCGGTGCGCACCCGGCCGGACGGCCAGGTCACGGCCCGGATCTTCCCCTACGACGTCTGGGACCAGGTCTTCTACACCGGGGTCACTGCCGACGTCTGGATGGAGCCCGGAGTCACGGCCGAGGCTCTCCCGCAGACCATGGCCGTGGCCTACCACGCCCGCGAGCGCAAGGGGGCCGTCGCCCTGGTGCTCGGCGGCGGCAACGTCACCTCCATCGGCCCGATGGATGCGCTCTACAAGCTATTCGTGGAAGACCAGGTCGTCCTCTTCAAGACCCATCCGGCCAACGTTTACGTCGGACCGCTCATCGAGGAGGGCTTCAAGCCGCTGATCGACCGCGGGTTCCTGCGCGTGGTCTATGGCGGAGCCGAGGAGGGGGCCTACCTCGCTCCGCACCCCGGGGTGGACGAGCTCCACATCACCGGCTCGGACCGCACCTACGACGCGATCGTATTCGGCACTGGAGAGGAGGGAGCCCGGCGCAAGGAGCGGGACGAGCCCGTGGTGGCCAAGCGCTTCACGTCCGAGCTCGGCAACGTGAGCCCGGTAATCGTGGTGCCGGGGCCCGAGGGCTCCTGGAGCGAGACCGACCTCGCCTACCATGCCGACAACCTGGCGACCATGCTAACCAACAACGCAGGGTTCAACTGCAACGCATCGCGGGTGATCATCCAGCATGCCTCGTCGCCGCAGAGGGAGCCGCTACTGGCGGCCATTCGCGAGGCCCTGGGTAAAGTGCCCACGCGCAAGGCCTGGTATCCAGGGGCCGCGGACCGCTATGACTCCTTCATGAAGGCCCATCCCGAGGCCGAGCGCTTTGGGGAAAGGAACGGGGAGCATCTCCCCTGGGCCCTGATCCCCGGGGTCTCGCCGGAGACCCGGGACGACATCGTCTTCCGCACCGAGGCGTTCTGCGGCGTCTGCGCCGAGACGCCCCTCCCGGCTGCCAACGCTGCGGAGTTCCTCGACCGCGCCGTGGATTTCTGCAACGACACGGTCTGGGGGACTTTGAACGTAACGATCATCGTCCACCCCTCCTCGCTGCGGGACCCCGCGGTCAAGGAGGCTCTGGACCGCGCCGTGGCAAACCTCCGCTACGGCACGGTATCGATCAATCACTGGGCAGCGGCGGGCTTCGGTCTCGTGGTGACGCCCTGGGGAGCCTTCCCCGGCCACACCCGGCGGGATATTCAGTCTGGCTCGGGCACGGTCCACAACATCCTCATGTTCGACCGCCCGCAGAAGACGGTGATCCAGGCCCCGTTCCGGGTCTGGCCCAAGCCGATCTGGTTCTCGAGCCACCGGACGGCCCACAGGATCACCCCGAAGCTCGTGCACTTCGAGGCCGCGCCATCGTGGGCGAAGCTGCCGGGGATTCTGGTGCCTGCGATAAAGGGGTGACCCTCACCCCCCGGCCCCCTCTCCCACACGCACTCACACCCACCCGGGAGAGGGGGAGGCGGAAACAGCCTGGCTTCAGTTTCTTGTTGGGCGGTGGCGCCCCTCTCCCGGGCGGCGGGAGTGCGTGTGGGAGAGGGGACGGGGGTAAGGGTCAGCGCTGGTTTGCCGTGAGGCCCGCGCGGCGGAAGCCGGCGGCATTGACTGATTGGAGCACCCAGCGCACCTCCGCGTAGCGGACGTGCCGGTCCCCCTTCACGATCACTGGGCGGTTGGGGGTGAGGCTCCAAATTTCCCCCAATACCCTGTGCAGCTCGGACTGCTCCACCGGCTTGCCATCCACGGTCAGGCTGCCGTCGGCCAGGATCTCCACGGGGAGCTGCGGCTCCTCCAGCGCGAGAACGCCGGGAGTGGAAGCCTCGGTATTTTTGACGGCGGGCGACGCGGTGGCCTTCACCATCGGGAAGACCACCAGCAGGATGATCACCAGCACCAAGCCGACGTCGATCAACGGCATCAGGTTGATCTCGGCCTGGATGAGGTCGTGCTTGGGTTGGTGCTGATACCGCATGCCTGGGTCCTAGTTTACGCCTGAAAGGAGAGCCGGCGCAGGAGCCTTCTCATCTTTGCAGCCATAGACCAGAACCGGCGTGCCCACCGGAATCATCCCGGGCAGGCGGTGCGAGGCAAACATCGGGATGCGGATACAGCCATGGCTCGCCGGGTAGGGCGGCACGTCTTCGCTGCCGTGGATCGCGATGCCCCCGACGATATACAGGGGGTTGTGCATCTGCCCCAGCGGGCTCGTCTTCCAGCCGGAGGCCTTGGTGTAGACCTCCAGGCGGCCGCAAGGGGTGATGGCGTGGGTCTCAGGATAGCCGTTCTCGTAGAAGCGCTTCCCGCTCCCCGAGGAGATCGGCAGGATGTTTCCCACCTTGCCCTCGGCGTCCACCAGGTAGAGGATCTGGCGGGCGAGATCGATCTCGATGTGGGGATCGCCTATCACGCGGGGCTTCGGGATGCCTTGCGACGAGTCGGTCAGGGCGTTGTACTCGGCCCGGGTGAGCGTACCCGTGGCGCGGGCTCCCTCGACCTTCTGGAAGGCGACGAGTGCGTGCCGCGAGGCCGCATCCCAGACGCCGTCGGCAGGGCCGGCCCAGTAGCCGAGCTCCGCGAGCCGCTTCTCCGCCCGCTTGATGTCTTCCTTGGTGACCGTGTATTTGGACGTCCCTGCGAGGGCACCACCTGCGCCCACCACGAGGGACAGCAACAGAATCACCGCGACCCTTCTCATACAGCGCCTCCTTCACTCTACGTCTACGGGCTCTAGCAACAATCCCGCCAGCAGCGCCGCCCGCTCGGGCATGCGATCGATCACCACGTGCTCGTGGACCGCATGGGCGCCGTCGCCCACCGCTCCCAGGCCATCGAGCGTGGCGGCGTGCTCGCTGGTGAAGTTGCCGTCCGATCCCCCGCCGGCCGTGCCCTCCTCCAGCTCGATCCCGAGCCGGTGGGCGCAGCGCTCGGCAGCGTGCCAGAGCGCCCGGTTCCTGACGTTCGGCTCCAGCGGAAACCGGTTCATGCCCCCCGTGACCTCGAAGCTCGTGCCCGGCACGGCCGGCTGCAGGGCGCGGAGCGCGCGCTCGAAAGCCTCGCCGTCCTCCCCGCGCAGCACGCGCACGTCGATCTCGGCCCATGCCTCTGCCGCGACCACGTTGAAGGTCACCCCGCCGCCGATCATGCCAACGTTGACCGTGATACCGCGGGCCGGATCGGCCAGCTCATAGAGTGCCTGAATCATCTGGGCCAGGGCCAGAATGGCGCTCGCTCCCTTCTCCGGGTCGAGCCCGGAGTGGGCAGCGCGCCCCCGCACCGTCGCGCGGAAGCGCCAGATCCCCTTGCGCGCGGTCTTGAGCCGCCCTTCGGGTCCCAGGGAAGGCTCCAGAACGAACACCCGCCGCACCCGCCGGGCCAGGCGGCGGATGCGGTCCGCCGACTCCAGGCTGCCGAGCTCCTCGTCCGAATTGATGAAGAAGGCCGGCGCCAGCGGCGGCTCCAGGCCCAGGTCCCGGAGGGCCCGCAGGGCGAAGATCCCCTGCACCAGGCCCGCCTTCATGTCGTAGGTTCCGGGCCCATAGAGGCGGCCGTCGCGCAGCTCGACCGGCATGCCGGTGAGGGTGCCCACCGGCCAGACCGTGTCGCAATGGCCGACGAGGAGCTGGCCCGGCTTGCGCGGGTGCGGAGGCGCGGCGAACATCTGCCCGCCGCTCGTCTTCCCACTCAGACGCCGTGGCCGGAGCCCAACATCCTGCAGCTCCGCGGCGAGACGGACGAAGAGCGGCTCCTGGGCCTCCGGCCTCCGGGATGGGGATTCCATGCGGGCCAGCTCGCCGAGCAGCGACACCATCTCGTCGCGCTGGCCGCGCAGGTGGTCGAGGATCTTCTCCATCCTCTAATCGTACCGGATCGCCACCAGCGGATCGGTACGGCTGGCGCGCTGGGCGGGGACCCAGCAGGCGAGGAGCGCCACGCTGGCGAGCAGCAGGCAGACCCCCACGAAGGTCGGCGGGTCGTACGGCTTCACCCCAACCAGGATTCCGCCGAGCGCCCTCCCAAAGAAAAAGGCCGGGACCAGCCCCAGCAGCAGCCCCATGAGGAGCTGCCGCATACCCTGCCGCAGGATCAAGCCGAGCACGCTGCTCTGCCGCGCCCCGAGCGCCATGCGGATGCCGATCTCCTGCGTACGCTGCTCGACCGAGAAGGCGATAACGCCGTAGATCCCCACCGAGGCGAGCACCAGCGCGACCAGGCCGAAGATCGCGAACAGCGTGGCGAACAGGTTCTGGAAGAAGCCCGTCTGCGCCACCACCTCGTCCATCGAGCGGATGAAGTAGATGGGCAAGTCCTTGTCCATGGCGGTCACGTGCGCCCGCACCTTTTCAGTGACCGTGAGCGGGTTCGCGTCGCGGGTGCGCACGACCAGGCTGACGAAACCCGGGCAGTCCTGCGCCAGGGGAATGTAAAAGCCTTCCGGTTCCGAATCGAGGTCGTCGAGGCTGGCCATGCCCAGGTCCGGGACCACGCCGATCACCGAGCGCCAGGGCTCGGCCGCCGGATCCTCGGCATCGGAGAACCGGATGCGCCGGCCGATCGGGTCCTGCCCGGGCCAGTGCTTCTCGGCAAAGCTGCGGTTGACCAGCACCACCGGCAGGCTGGCGGCGGTGTCCCTCGCGTCGATATCCCGCCCTTTGAGGATCTTGGCCCCGAAGGTCTCGATGAACCCGGAGGAGATCCAGGCCATGTGCGCCCGCGGCTGGTCCTCCTCCTTGGGATAGGTGGCTCCTTCCAGTGCGAAGCGCGGAGTCCCGGTCCCCGCCGAGGGCAGGTAGGTGCTGGCCGCGGCCGAAACCACGGCAGGGTCCTCCCGCAGGCGGGTCAGCAGCGTATCGAAGAAGCGCGCGCGCTGCGCCTTCTCCGGGTACGCCGATTCGAACAGCGCGATGCGGCTGGTGAACAGGTTCGCGGTGTCGATCTGGACCCGGTCATCCATCTTGAGCACGTTCTGGATCATCAGGCCGGCGCAGATCAGGATGACGCAGGAGATCCCCACCTCCGCGACGACCACCGAGCGGGTGAAGATACCCATGCGGAGGCTGGAGGAGCCCCGGCCCTCGTCCTTGAGCACCTCGTTGACGTCGGTCCGCGAAGCCTGGTACGCGGGCACCAGGCCGGAGATCACCCCGGCGAACAGGGTCGCCCCCAGCGCGAAGAGCAGGGCCACGGGGTCGACGGCGATCTTGAGCCAGAACGGCGGCTGCGTGTCCACGATGGCCGCATTGAAGGCCTTGATCCCCACGTAGGCGAGCAGCACGCCGAGGAGGGCGCCCACCAGCGAGAGCAGCACGCTCTCGGTCAGGAGCTGGCCGATCAGGCGCCGGCGGTCGGCCCCCAGGGAGGAGCGGATGGCGATCTCCCGGGTGCGCTTCGAGGCGCGGGCCATGATCAGGCTGGCCACGTTGACGCAGGCGAGCATCAGGACGGCAAGGCAGATCACCAGCATGATCAAGATCAGGGCGCGGGGCTCTTCGCCGATGTACTCCTCGGTGTAGGGCTTGACCACCGCGCCGCGGCCCTCGTTGGTCACGGGGAACTCCTTGGCCAGGGCCTGGGTGATCCCGCCCAGCTCGGCCCGCGCCTGCTCGATGGAGACCCCATCGCGCAGCCGGCCGAAGACCTCCAGGGTCTCCCCCCGGCCGCGCGGCGTCTTCAGCGGGTCGAGGCGCATCGGCATCCAGATCTCGTGGGAGACCGGGAAGGCGAAACCCTGCGGCATGACGCCGACGATCGTCCCCACCTGGCCGTTGACCCGGACCTTGCGGCCGACCACCTGCGGATCGCCGTTGTAGCGCGCCTGCCAGACTCCCCAGCCCAGGACCACGACCGGCTCGGCGCCCGGGGAGTCCTCGCCAGCCTGAATACCCCGGCCGATCAGCGGCCTGGCGCGCAGAAGGCCGAAGCTGTTGGCCGTCATGAAGGCCCCTTCGTACCGCTCCGGCTTCTCGTCGCCGCTCAGGTTGACGGTGCCCTCGTAGAAGCCGGCCAGATCCTCGAACGACTTCTGGCGCTTGCGGAGCTCTACGTAGTCCTGGAGGAAGACCTCCAGGCTGCGCTGGTCCTTGGACGGGTTGTTGTTCTCGATATGCAGCAGCTGCTCGGGCTCCTCGAAAGGGAGGCCGCGCAGGATGACACCGTAGACGATGCTGAACATTGCCGTCGAAAGGCCGATGCCCAAAGCGAAAGCCAGCACCGCGGCCAGGCTGAGGCCGGGGTTCTTGGCAAGCATGCGGATGCCGTAACGAAGATCGCGCGCCAGTCCTGTCATGGAAGACCCTCCACGGGGTCTTACGAGCCGGCGGGGAGTTTTGTTACACGGACGTGTCCGTGTTCCCAGCTTCCTCGAGCGGGCGCCAGGTGCTCTCGCTGTCGTCGAAGGCGGGCAGGTTCGGCATCACCCCACGGGCGGCATTCACATGCCAGCCCCAGAGGAGCGCCCACTTCAGGTAGGTGCCGTACGCCTGGAGCATGCAGAAGACCAGGCCGTGCATGCCGTCCAGGATGCCGAGCTGGAAGATGTAGGTGCGCAGGAAGCGCCAGAGCGAACGGCCGAAGATCTCCGCGAAGCCGGACTTGCGGCCCTCCTTCCAGTTCTGGGCCGCGCCCCAGAAGCTGTACTTCTCGATGCGGCGGGCGTACTCGTCGAACGAGTCCGTCATGTAGTGGATCATGAAATTACGCATGATCGGCGCCGGCCCGCGGGTGATCATGTCGGCGTGCACCCGGCGGTTGGGGTAGCGGGCGGTACCGCGCCGCACCAGCCGTACCACCCGGTCGTGCTGCCAGCCGGAGAAGCGGATGACCCGGTTCATGAAGTAGACCTGCCGCTTGATCGTGTAGGCATCGTGCTGCGGCCGGGAGGCGAGGAGGTCCTCGATCTCCTTCTGGAGCGCCGGGGTGCAGCGCTCGTCGGCGTCGAAGATCAGGATCCACTCGTTCTGCACCTGGTCCATGGCCCAGTTCTTCTGCGCGGCCGAGCCGAAGTAGGTGCGCTGGTGGAAGCGGACCTTCTCGTAGCGCTGGGCGATCTCCGGCGTGCGGTCGGTCGAGAACGAGTCGACGAGCAGGATCTCGTCGCACCAGAGGAGCGACTCGATGCACCCGGCGATGTGCTTCTCCTCGTTCAGCGTGGTGAGGATCGCCGAGACCTTGGGACGGCCGGCTTGGACCTGGGCAGGCTCTGTCATTCGCGGTCAAGCCTATCACCGCTATAGAATGCCCGGCAGTGCGCGCCTACCTGGTGTTCCTGATCCTGTTCGGGCTGAAGACCGTCGCCCGGATCTTCTACCGCGTCGACCTGCAGTGGATCGGGGATCCGCCACCCGACCGCTGGCGGCACCACCGGATCGTCGCGCTCCTCAACCACACCAGCCTCTACGAGCCGCTCTTCCTGGGCGGGTGCCCCAACTCCTTCCTCTGGCGTCTCGCTCGGCACGGCGTGGTCCCCATCGCCGCCAAGACCGCCGACCGCGCCGTGGTCGGCAAGTTCTTCGGGCTGATCGCCCAGAACGTCATCTCCATCACCCGCGAGCGCGACGAGACCTGGGCCGAGGTGCTGCGGAAGATCGATCCGGACGCCATGGTGGCCATCCTCCCCGAGGGGCGGATGAAGCGGGCCAACGGCCTGGACTCGGGGGGGAAGCCCATGACCGTGCGCGGCGGCATCGCGGACATCCTCGAATCGATCGGCGAGGGCCGGATGCTCATCGCCTACAGCGGCGGCCTCCACCACGTCCAGGTGCCGGGAGAGAAGAACCCACGCATGTTCCAGACGGTCCGCGTGCGGACCGAGCTGGTGGACATCGGCCCCTACCGCGAGCAGATGATGGCCGTCTACGGCTCCAAGGGGTTCAAGAAGGCCGTGGCCGAGGATCTGGAGCGCCGGCGCGACCTCCACTGCCCGGTCGAGCCGCACACGGATTCGCCGGAACGGATGCCGGAACGCGATTGACCGGCACCCCTCGTGCAAGCGCATAGCCCCGTGTTCGGACGCGGCATCCATCTCTTCACCATCTTCGGATTCGCGGTCCGCCTCGACCCGAGCTGGTTCATCGTGGCCGTGCTCGCCACATCCAACCTGGCCACCCAGGCCTTCCCTCTCCAGAACCCGGGACTGTCCCGCTCCACCTACTGGGGGATGGGGGTGGCGGGCACCCTGCTCCTGTTCGCCTCGGTCGTGGTGCACGAGTTGGCCCACTCGCTGGTGGCCCGGCGCTTCGGCGTCCCCATGCGGGGCATCACGCTGTTCCTCTTCGGCGGTGTGGCCGAGATGTCGGGCGAGGTGCCCAGCCCCAAGGCGGAGTTTTGGATTGCGGTCGCCGGCCCGGCCATGAGCCTCGCGGTCGCTCTCGGCGGATGGGGGCTGCACTTGGCCGGCGACGGGATGGGGCTGCCCGAGCCCGTGCTCGGAGTGGTGACCTACCTGGCGATGATCAACTCCATGCTGGCCGCGTTCAACATGGTCCCCGCGTTCCCCCTCGACGGCGGGCGCGTCCTGCGCTCCATCCTCTGGCATTTCAAGGGGAGCCTGCGCCGGGCCACCCGCATCAGCTCGCAGATCGGCTCCGGGTTCGGCTTCCTGCTGATCGCGGTAGGCGTGTGGTTCCTCGTCCAGGGCAACCTGAGCGGGATCTGGTTCTTCCTGCTCGGCCTGTTCCTGCGCAACGCGGCGCAGATGTCCTACCAGCAGCTCCTCCTGCGCCGTGCTTTCGAAGGCGAGCCGGTCGCCCGTTTCATGCAGACCGATCCGGTCACGGTGCCGCGCCAAGTCCCCGTCAGCGAGCTGGTCCAGGACTACATCAACCGCCACCACTACAAGATGTACCCGGTGCTCGACGACTCCGGCCGCCTGCTCGGCTGCGTTACCGCGCGGCAGGTCAAGGAGCTGCCCCGTGACGAGTGGGAGAGCACCACGGTCGGCGCCCTGGCGAAGAACTGCAACCCGGAGAACGTGGTGCGGCCCGACACCGACGCCATGCAGGCCCTCTCCACCATGAGCCGCACGGGCGTCTCCCGCCTCATGGTCGCCGAGGGGGATCAGCTGGTGGGAATCCTGACCCTCAAGGACCTTCTGAGGTTCGCTGGAACAGTCCTAAGCCAGTAATCAGGTCCGGAGCCTGGGGATGGCCCGGAGCAGCCGGCGGCGGCGCTTCCGGCGCTCGTCCGGAGTCTCGTGCCCCTCTTCCATGGCCTTGAGCCGGGAGAGCTCCTTGCCGATCTCCGAGTTGACCTCGCCCCCCATCAGGATCGCGAACCCCGTGAAGTAGAACCAGGTCAGGAGCACGATGATCGCGCCCACCGACCCGTAAGCCGTACTGTAGGCGTGGAAGTAGGAGAGGTAGAGGCGCAGGCCGAACGAGGCCAGCAGCCAGAGGGCCACGGCGGTGACCGCGCCCGGAGTGCCCCACTGGCGGCTCGAGCCCTCCCCCAGGTTGGGCGCGTAGTTGTAGAGCACCTCGAAGGAGATGATCACGAACACCAGGATCAGCGGCCAACGCATCACGTGCCAGGCCACCGCCACGAACGGCCCCAGGTACTCGGCCAGCAGGCCAGCGATGGCCCCGCCGTAGAAGATGGCGCCCAGGGCGCTGATGATCAGAGCCGCGAAGACGATCGTCAGGACGAACGAGATGATCCGCCGCTTCCACCAGCGGCGCGTCTCCTTCAGGCCGCAGGCGATGTTGAGCGTCCTGCCCACGGCGATCATGGCGTTCGAGGCGAGCCAGATCGCGGCGAACAGGCTCAGGTAGAGCTTCCACCCGCTGCGCGCCACCGTGATCTCGTTCAACGTGTGGCTGAGCAGGGCCGTCACGTCCTGGCTCGGGGAGATCCGGGCGATGTACTCGAACAGGTTCCAGCGCAGGGCCGTGCTCGCCCCGGCCACGTAGCCCAGCAGGGTGGTCAGGAACAGGAGCAGCGGGAAGACCGAGAAGAGGAAGAAGTAGGCCAGCTCGGCGCAACGCCCGAGCAGCTCGTCCTCGAAGATCTGGCGCCAGAGCCGGACTCCCAGCTCTTTCCAGGTAAGGCCACCGCGCGTCCAGAGAGAGGTCATGGCCAAATCATGTCACCGGAGAAACTCCATCGCCTCGCCGGTGCTAGCATCACTGCTGCAAAAGACCGGCCGGGGGAAGAGCATGGATCAAAAGAAGGCAGCGGAACGGATCGCCAAGCTCAGATCGGAGATCCGCCACCACGACTACCTCTACTATGTCAAAGACGCGCCGGATATTTCCGACGCGCAGTACGACAAGCTCTACCGGGAGCTGGTCTCCCTGGAGGAGGAGCACCCGGACCTCGTCACCGACGACTCGCCGACCCAGCGCGTCGCCGGCCAGCCGGTGACCAGCTTCCCCACGATCGAGCACGCGGCTCCCATGCTCTCCCTGGACTCGGACCAGTCCGAGGCCACCCTGCGCCGCTTCGACGAGCGCGTGCGCAAGGGGTTGGATGGCGAATTCCCCGTGGAATACGTGCTCGAGGCCAAGCTGGACGGCGCCTCGCTGGAGCTGGTCTATCAGAATGGCATCCTGCTCCAGGCGTCCACCCGGGGTGACGGCCGCCGCGGCGAGGGGATCACCGCAAACGTCCGCACCATGCAGAGCGTCCCTCTCCGTCTCAGAGACAGCGAGCGCCCGGTCCCGCCCTTCCTCTCCATCCGCGGCGAGGTCATCATGCGCGCGGAGCAGTTCGACAAGCTCAACGAGAGGCTCATGGCCGAGGGCAAGGAGCCGTTCGCCAACCCGCGCAATGCCGCGGCCGGGGCCCTGCGCCAGCTCGATCCCCAGCTCACCGCCTCCCGTCCCCTGGAGCTCTACGCCTACGACATCCTGGCCTCCGAGGAGCTGGACCTCGCCACCCAGTGGGATGTGCTGCAGGCGCTCAAGGACTGGGGGCTGCGCGTCAACGGCCTCGCCCGGAAGGCGAAGACCCTGGACGACATCCTCGAGTACCACAAGGGCTTGGAGGAGCAGCGCGACGACCTGGGCTATGAGATCGACGGCATCGTCATCAAGCTGAACGGCCTGGAAGCCCGGGAGGTCCTGGGCTGGACGACCCGCCACCCGCGCTGGGCCTTCGCCTTCAAGTTCCCGCCGCGCAAGGAGATCACCCGCATCCTCTCCATCCTCCCCAGCGTCGGCCGCACGGGGGTGGTCACCCCGGTCGCGATCATGCTCCCGGTCGAGATCGGAGGCGTGACCGTCTCCCGCGCCACCCTCCACAACCGGGAAGAGGTAGCGAGGAAGGACGTGCGCGAGGGCGACCGGGTGCGCGTGCAGCGGGCGGGCGACGTCATCCCCCAGGTCATCGAGCGCATCGAGGAGCCCGACCGCGAGCGGGCGCCCGAGTGGCGGATGCCGGATGTCTGCCCCTCCTGCGGCACGCCCCTTACCGAGCGCGGCCCGTTCACGGTCTGTCCGAACAGCTTCGAATGCCCGGCCCAGCTCGCCGGCCGCATCGTCCACTTCGCCTCGCGCAATGCCCTCGACATCGAAGGCCTCGGCGACGAGACGGCCAAGCTCTTCGTATCCGAGGGCTTGGTCAAGCAGCTCCCCGACCTCTTCGACTTGCAGGCCGACCAGCTCGTGAAGCTGGAGGGGTTCGCGGAAAAGTCGGCCACCAACCTGGTGGAAGCGCTGCGCAAGGCCGCCTCCAAAGTGGAGCTGGCGCGCTTCCTCTACGGCCTGGGCATCCCGGAGGTGGGCACGGCCGTAGCCCGGGACCTCGCCCGGCACTTCGGCTCGTTCGAGCGCGTGCGCACGGCGGACGAGGCTGCCCTCCAGGAAGTCCAGGGGATCGGGCCGCGCATGACCGAGCAGATCACGGCCTTCTTCGCTCAGCCGGACAATGCGGAGGTTCTCGATGCGCTGGTGCAGAAGCTCAGCCTTCAGGAAGAGCAGTCCAAGCCGGTGTCTGGCTCCGTACAACCATTTGCGGGGCTTAAGTTCGTCTTCACCGGCGGCCTGTCCCGCTTCTCCCGCAAGCAGGCCCAGGAATACGTGGAATCCCTGGGCGCCCGCGCCACCGGGTCGGTCAGCAAGTCCACCGACTACGTGATCGTGGGTGAGGATGCCGGCTCCAAGGCCGAGGACGCGCAGAAGCTCGGCGTCAAGATCCTGGATGAAAACGGCTTCGTCGAACTGTTACGGGAGAACGGAGTGAACTTGGACTGATAGGGAGATACCCGTGAAATCGAAAGCTCTGCTCACCCTGCTCCTGCTCGCCGGGAGCCTCGCCTGCGATTCGGCGGCCCCTGCAGCGGCCGCGGAGAAGAAAGGAAATACCGTGAACGCAGCCAACAGCACCGAGAAGGTGGTCAAGACCGAGGAGGAATGGAAGAAGATCCTCACTCCTGAGGCGTACAACGTGCTCCGCAAGAAGGGCACGGAGCGCGCGTTCAGCAACGAGTACCACGACCACAAGGGCAAGGGCACGTACGTCTGCGCCGCCTGCGGCCTGCCGCTCTTCAGCTCGGAGACCAAGTTCGACTCGGGCACCGGCTGGCCGAGCTTCTGGCAGCCGATCGACCCGAAAGCCGTCGGCACCGAGGAGGACCGCAGCTTCTTCTCGACCCGCACCGAGGTGCACTGCGCCCGCTGCGGCGGCCACCTGGGCCACGTCTTCACCGACGGCCCCCGGCCCACCGGCCTGCGGTACTGCATGAACTCGGTTTCGATGAAGTTTGTGGCCGAGAAGTAAGAAGGCCTCTGCCCCGTGGCACGGCCGCCGTGCCACGGGATTCTTGGGAGGAGCAGATCAGTTCGGCGTGTCGAGGACGGAGGTAACCGAAGCGGCAACGGCGGCCTTCTCCAACCAGCTCTCCAGCCGCTCCGGGTCCTTCTCGGCCAGGATGCGCTCGCGGAAGGCGTCGGGCACCACCAAGCCGCGAACCCGAAGTACGGTCAGCAGGTTGCGCGCTGCCTCTTCGGCGCGCCCTTGAGTGAAGTACTTCCTCGCGAAATCGCTCTGGTATTCGTAACCTTTCATCATCGCCTCCAGTGCCCGGCGAGCCGCCTGGTTCAAGGAATTGTACACGAGGTCGTAGTACAGCCTGCCCCTGTCGTCGTCGAGCTCGCGGATCGCGGGCAGCACCGCGGCGGCAATCGTCCCTCCCTGCTCCCGATCGCCATGAGCCATCGCGGACAACACTCCGAGCTCGGGCCGGCGGGCCGCTTCCCCAAGGTCTGTCACGATCGGTACGGCACTGCGGCGCAGCACAGGCGGGCGCAGGACGAAACCGGCGACGCCGATCTCGATCGGTTCCGCGCACCAGTTGGCCACGCCCGCGTCGGGCGCGACGACGAGGAGATCCACCGGGCAGTCGTGGATGGCGCGCGAGACCGTCACGTAGGCGGGCCAACTGAGCCTCTTTCTGGGGTCGACCGCCAGTTGGACCTCGACGATGACCACCTTGACCGGTAGGTCGCCGTCAAGCAGGACGACGACGACATCGGCACGGTATTCGGCGGGTTGGATTTCGGTCAAGTCGGTCGAGGCGAGGCGGGCTTCGGTGTAGGACGGGAGATCTCCCCCTCTCCCATCTCTACCCGCACCTAGGGGGGAGAGGGGGCACGCCTCTTCTTTGCCTCAGCTTGCGAGTTGCCTTGGGCCTCTGTTGCCGTCCAAGCTTCCGACGCCGAGCTCCTCGGCCAACTTTCGCACATAGATAGAGTGTCCTGGGTTGCGTGTTTCCAGCACTTGTTTGGCGAGCAGTTCGCGGGCACGCCCCATTTGGCCACGTTCAACCAGGATGATGGCCATCACCCATCTGAATGCTGACGACCTGAGTGAGGCCGTCCTCGGTGGCGCGATTGAATGTCCTTCCTCGGACTTTGAACCCATGGTCTTTCAGAAACGGCCGAAGCGCGCCTTGGATCTCGTCGACTGCTGAAGCGAAAGTAGACTTTTCCATTGGAGTTCGCCGGGTACGGATAACGCCTTGCAAGCTCACCGCACGGCAAGCGTGCTAAGCGCGGTTGCCGCGCGGTGCAGCCGGGGGTGTTACGTCAACTCTTTGCACTTATTGCCCCCTTAATACAAAGTTCTGCTCGCCGAGGCTGATTACGAGGCTGTCCTCGAAAACGCCATCCTCACCTTGGAGCGCCCTCTCTTTCAGGCTCTGGGCATCCTCTTCGCTTAAGGGCAGATTGATACATATCGCGGCCGCCTTATTGTAGGAGGATCCCTCCACTACCACAAACGAGATCGTACACTGGCCGGGCTCCATACTGGTTACACCCTTACATTCAAATGCAATGCAACGAGTCTCGGCGGAGTAGGCTGGCACCACAACTGTCTCCGGGAATCGGTCAAAGCTGCTCCAGCGCCTCAGCTTACCAGGCTCGGCGATGTTCTGGCTCTTGATGAAGGCCGTCCACTGGAAAGGGAACTCTTGCGAGACATCGGCTCTGGACAGAGTTCCCTGCACCCTAACAACAGCCGCACCTCTAGCTCCTTCGTTGAAGAATGTCAGATTGAGCCAGAACCTCAAACTTGGCTCATCAGGGGCGCAGACAATCCTCATGTGATCGCCAACCACCAACTTCAGTTGTGATGACTTCCCATACTGGTAGTACCACGTAAGGAAAAAAGTGCCTAGTGAAATGACGATGGCGAGTGCAGCCAAGAGGTCTGACGTATCCATCATCGGAAGTCCTATAGTTATAGTCCACCATTAGCCGCCGCCTGCTACTGGATGGCGAAGTCAGCCGTCCGGTGCAAGGGTTATGCGCACTACCTCTAATCTCTGACGCTTCACCCTATAACTCGACACCCTCTTCATCGTTGACTATACTTAACAGGCCGTAAGTTACACCGAAAACCGCAACTCCTGTTAAGCCCATTGACACAAGCGTGAAGAAAATTAGATTGACTACGCGCTCAAGATCGAGTGACGCTACTCCCTGAGCATCCCGAAGGAAGTCAGAGACTATCAGAAAGGCAAGCGGCAGCAGCAATAAACCGACCACCATAACGATAACTATAACTATTTCACGGGCCGGAGTCTCGCTCTCCACTGTAGTGAATGTTGGGGAATTGTCTCTCCGGGATATTTTCCACTGGGCCAAGCTCCACGATACCAAAATCCAGCCATAGACTAAAAGAAGTACACCCCACGTTCGCGGAAATGTGCTTACACTCTGGTTCGATTTCGCCAGCGACACATCAGCGAGGAAAGTTGTCAGCGCTATGGCATCAACGACGAAACCGAGGGCGCCAGCTACAAGCGCAAATATCCCCTGCTTTTTCATAGCTTGGAGTAGAGAAGATTATCCATGACTGGTGATTCGACTTTTTCCACCACTGAAGCTCTCTTCGCCGGAGTCCATCGCGCTCTCCAACAAGCTCCAAACGCGTCAAGCCAAGGAGAAGCGTCGGTAGCCGCAACTCCCTGCGTTTCTGGACATTAGCTGAGGCTACACCCTTCTCTTATCAACGTCAAAGCGATAGCGCCTAGCGCATAGGCATTCGGGGGAGAGATATCCATGGGACCGTTAGAGTGTCGGATAGGAGGGCGAGGTGATTTCTGCGGCAATGGCAGGCCGCAGAAGCATCCCGGCGGCGGATTGCCTATCGTCAGGAACCTGACTCGTGGAGGCTGATCGGGGACAGCCCCATGTCGGGGTTCTCCCGAGTTACCGCTTCGTGTACAGGGACTCGGAGTAGGCGCGGCCGTCACGGACGAGGCGGATCTGGCCTGTGCCGGCCCAGCGGCGGAGGGTGGCCGAGACGCTCCGCGGCTGGATACGGTGGCGAAGCTTCGGACCCCAGCGCTGCTGGATCTCCTTGATGAGCGCCGAGGCGCCGAAGACCTCGTCCGGCGGCTTGCGCTCGATCACGCGGCTCAACAGCCGGCTCAGCCAGCGCCAGTCGTCGGTGTCGAGGTCCTCGGCCGGCGGAGGAACGGGCGGGGACTTGACGTCCACGAGCATCTCGCCGATGGAGGCAGAGGCGGCCTTGAAGGTCTCGTAACGCTCGATTGCCTTCCGGTGCTCGGCCTCGTGGATTCCCTTCTGCTCGGCGTGCAATGCCAACTGCCCGGCGTGGAACGCCTCCTGCTCCACGTGATGCTCATGCCGGGCCTTGTGGTGCGCGATCTTCGCCTCCATCTGGGCGAGCGCGTCGGCGATGGACAGGTTCGTGCCCATTCCAGATCCCTCCAGGGTCGTGACGCAGGCATCCCCTGCGGCGGAACGCCGGTCCTACGTTGCAAAGCAAGGGGAAACTGGCTTCAAGGATACCGGAGGAGCGGCTCGGCGTCCATCCTACGTTGAAAAGTGGACTGCCCTTTCAACATGGGATGCAGCCCTTTCAATACGGGAAGCTTCCCTTTCAACGTGGGCAGGTTCCCATGTTGAAAAGTGGAGAGCCCTTTCAACACGGGAACCCTCCTGCGTTGAAAGGGCTCCTTCCCGCGTTGAAGAGTGGACACGGTACGTTGAAAAGTGAACCGCCCTTTCAACACGGGAAGGCTATTTTTCAACGTATCGGATCCAGATTTCAACACGGGAAGGTCAACCTTCAACACGGGAGGCTCATCTTTCAGCGCAGTGAGCTGCCTATGTTGAAAAGTGAGCCCGCTTTTCAACGTATCGGGCACACCTTGCAACATATCGACCTTCCCTTTCAACACGGGAACCTGCCCTTTCAACGTAGGATCGTTCCCTTTCAACATGGGGCACTGCCCTTTCAACGTAGGATCGTTCCCTCTGCGTCGTACCGCCCTCGCAGGACCACCGATGACGACGCCAGATAGGGGGCACCCGGGGCCTCTGCCGTCGCCCCTACGGGGCTTGGGTTGTTTTTGGATCTTGTGACCCGGGGTCGTCGCGCCTGCGCTCCTGACCCCGGGCTACATGCCGTCGCCCCTGCCGGGGCTCATCTGCTGGCGCTTACAAGTGAACGGATATCAGGCGCACTGCACTGGTACGTCGTAGAAACCTGCCGCTCAATAGTGGTAACGGCACTGGAGGAACAAGACCCGATCCTCAAGGACCAGGTAGACGAGTCGATGCTCCTGGCTGACGCGCCGGGACCAGGTGCCTGCCAGGACATGTTTCAGCGGCTCTGGTTTGCCGAGCCCCGAGAATGGGTCCCGAAGGCTCGCCTCGACAAGCTCAAGAACCTTGAGAGCGATCTTGCGGTTCGTCTCTACCCAGTACCGGAGATCGTCTCGGAACTGAGGCTGGAAGACCGCAAGGCGCTCCATCTTGCAGGAACCCTTCACTCTCCCTGGTCGATCCCCATCTCGCGCCGCAGCTCCTCCACCGTCTGAGGCTCGGCGGCCTGGGTCCGGGCTTCCCGCAGAGCCGTCAGCAGGCGCTCCGCATTCTTGGGCGAGCGCAGCAGATGCGCAGTCTCGAGCAGCCCCGCAAGCTCTGAGGCAGAGATCAGGGCCACATCCTCAGCGCCGCGACGCTGGATGATCACCACCTCGTTGTGGTCCGTCACATCGTCCATGAGCTTCGCGAGATTGGCCCGCGCGCTGGTATAGGTCGTTTGAATAGCCAAGGCGTACCTCCTGTACAGGATAAGTGTACAAGAACCCCAGGAGCTTCTCAAGCCGCAGGAGCGGCTTATGGTCGATTCCTGGCTCGGCTCGTGCCGGAGCCCAGCCCCTCCTGCCTTTGTTGCAACCTTCAGAGTCTTCTGCTAGCGTGTCCCGGCTTCTGAAAAGATACAGCTGGATCTGTCGTGCTTCTGAGTTGAAGTCCGGAAAGGCTCGTTCCTGGAACCTCACGGCCCAGAAAGAAGACCCCTATGATGATTCCCCTGAAAGCGAAGCTCGCGATCGCCCTGGCCCTGTTGCTGGCTCTCCTGTCCGCGCCGAAGGCAGACGCACAGGCCAACGCCGCCAACTACCTCTTCAGCACCACGACGACCGGCTCGCTGACCGACATGAGCAGCGGTACGACGACGCTCGTGGCCGCCGACCAGGACGACACGGCATCGCCCGTGACGCTCCTCGGCTTCGATTTCTACTTCATGGGGGTCCGGCAGGACCGTTTCTCGGTGAACTCGAACGGGACGCTCCGCTTCGGCGCGACGGTGATCTCGAACACCGCGTACAACCCCCTCGCCCAGGCCGGCCAGGCGCTGATCACCGGCTACGGCGCGGATCAGCGTACGCACGTCAGCGGCCGGGTGCATTTCAAGGTCACCGGCTCCGCGCCCAACCGCGTGCTGATCGTCGAATGGCTCAACATGCAATCGGACTTCAACCCCGGAGGCACGGCAGACCTGACCTACCAGGTGCGCCTCTTCGAGACCACCGGCGCGATCGAGTTCGTCTACGCCTCGATGTCCATGTCCGCGGCCGGCGCGTTGGACGCCAATTCGAACAGCCCGCAGTACGGTTTCTCGTCAAACAGCGCCGTGGGCACCGTCGGCTCGATCACCGCGGCCCAGAGCGGCACGCCCGCGCCGACCTTCAACGGCGCCTCGGCGGTCCCGGTGAACAACCTCTACGCGGCCGGCTCGATCCCCGTGCTCACCTCCGTCGCCGACGGTTCCCGCCGCACCTTCCTGCTGGCGCCGCCGGCGGTCAATCCGCCCGGCGCGCCGCTCACGTTCACCGGCGTGACGACCACGGCCATGACGCTCAACTGGACGGACTCCTCGAACGAGGCCGGCTATCTCATCCACATCTCGACCGACGGCACGAATTTCAGCCTTTTCAACACCGCGCCCCAGAACGCCACCAGCTTCCCCGCCACCGGCCTGGTCGGCTCCACCACCTACTTCTGGCGGGTCTACGCATTCAACGAGGGGACCACGGCGTTCATCGCCGGCAGCCAGGCGACCGCCGCGCCGACGCCGAACACGACGGTCGCCACGGGCCTGTGGAGCAACCCGGCGACCTGGTCGACCGGGGTGCCCACCGCCGGTGACGCCGTGACCATCGCCGGCGGGACGTCGGTGACGATCGACATTGCCGCGGTCGCCTACTCCGTCTCGGTCGCGGGCATGCTCCAGTTCGAGCAGACCACGGCGCGCACCCTGACCGTGGGGACCGACGCGACCGTCCAGGGTGGCGGCACGTTCCAGTCCAACCCCGCGGGCACCCAGGCCGGCCACAACCTCAGCATCGGGGGGAGCCTGACGAACGACGGCACTCTCGACTTCTCGACCAACGCGAATACCGCCGGCGCCATCATCACCTTCACCGGCGCGGCGAATACCTCCTTCTCGGGTACGGGCGCCACCACCGACATCCGCCAGATCACGGTCAGCAAGGGAACGACGCCGGCCGCGATCGTGGAGGTCATGCCCACCAACTTCACCGTCCGCGGGGTGACCACCGACGTCGCCGCCTGGCTGGTGATGGCCAACGGCACGATCAAGGTCTCGGGAACGTTCACCGGCACCAACCGGGTCTTCGCGGCAGCGGCCTATATCATTCCCGCCAGCTTCGGGTTCTGGCTCAACAACCCGAACTACACGGTGGCGGCGCAGGCCGGCAACGCGGTCAACAATGGTGTGTGGCGAGTCAGCCAGGGCACCTTCAACCAGGGCACGCTGGTCACGCACTCGTTCCGCAGCGGCGCGGGCGCCGTGTTCACCATCGAAGGCGGCACGGTCAACTGCGCCGGCCAGTTCAGCCCGCAGAACGCCGTCACCTACAACCAGAGCGGCGGCACGCTGAACGTCGGCACGGTCGGCAACAGCCAGAGCAACTTCGGCACCTTCGAGCTCTTCTCGGCGGCCGCGGTCTTCAACATGACGGGCGGCACGATCAACATCGTCCAGGCGAGCACCGGCGCGACGCAGGTCGACTACCAGAACCTCGCCACGGTGGCGGCCGCCACTGGCACGGTGCAGGTTGGCACCGGGGCGACCGTCACCAAGTTCACCTTCAACATCCGCGGCAGCCTTCCCAACCTCGTCATCGACAACACCACCAACAACAAGTCGGCCACCGTCACGCTCGCGAACAGCATCATCTTAGGCAACACGACGGTCAATAGCGGCACCACCCTCGGCCTCGGAGGCGTCCTGGTCGCCTTCGGCGGCCCAACGCTGACCAACAACGGCACCATCAACGGCACCGCCGCCGGCAGCCGTATGTACTTCTTCGAGACCGCCGGCGTGCCGCAGACCTACACCGGCACGGGCGTGGTCACCGCGCCGCTGGCCTCGATCGATTTCGACAGCGTTGGCGGTGTCACCCTCGACCCTGCGGTGTCGAGCATCGTCACCTCGCGCGCCATCCTCTTCACCGGCAACGTCACCAACTCCAACAAGCTCACCCTCGGCAACGGCGGCGCCACCACCGGCATCGTGCAGATCGGCAACACCACCGTGCCGACCGCCGCCGGCACGTTCGACCTGCCGTTCACCTTCAATCTCGGCACGGGCGGCCAGATCCTCTCGTACCTGCGCACCGCCGCTTCACGGACCACCGGGCCCGAGGTCAACCCGGCGCGCAGCTTGACCACCTTCACCTACGACGACAACGATCCGACGCACACCCTGACGATCGGCGGCGGCGATCTCACCGTGACCGGCAACACCGCCGGCTCGCTCGCCCTCACCAACGGGCGGGTGATCACCAATGCCAACACTCTCCATTTCAACCCCTCCGGGGCCGTCGGCACCGTAACCCGGACCACCGGGTACGTCGACGGCAACTTCAGGAAGACCGTCACGGCAGCCGGCAGCAGGACGTTCGAAGTGGGCACGGCGAACGGCTACACGCCGGTCGTCTTCAACGTCACGGCCGGCACGTTCCCGGCCGACGTGACCGTGGCCGCGGTCCAGGCGACCCAGCCGAACCTCCCCCCCGGGACCGACGCGATCACCCGCTACTGGCGGCTGACCGCGGCCGGCATCACCGCCGACCTGACCTTCAACTACCTCGATCCGGCCGACATCCCGGGCGGCGTGACCGAGGCCAACCTGCGCGCCTTCCGGTACGACCCGCCGGCCTTCACGGACATGGGCGGCACGGTCAACACCGCGGCCAACAACCTCACGGTGACGGGCGTCTCCACGTTCTCCGACTGGACGCTGGGCGAGCCGGGGGCGGATCTGTCGATCACCAAGACCGACGGCGTCACCACCGCGACCGCGGGCGGCTCGACGACCTACACCATCACTGCGTCCAACGCCGGGCCCAGCGACAACCCCGCGGCCACGGTCGCCGACACCTTCCCAGCGGCGCTCACCTGCAACTGGACCTGCGCCGGAGCCGGCGGCGGCACCTGCACGGCGGCAGGAGCGGGCAACATCAACGACGCCGTCAACCTGCCCTCGGGCGGCAGCGTCACCTACACCGCAAGCTGCACGATCAGCCCGAGCGCCACGGGCTCGCTCTCCAACACGGCGACGGTCTCCGGCGGCGCCGTGCCCGACGGCAACGCGGCCAACGACTCGGCGACCGACGTCGACACGCTCGGAGCGAGCGCCGACCTCGCCATCACCAAGACCGACGGCGTCGCCGCCGCGACTCCCGGCGGCTCGGTGACCTACACCATCACTGCCTCCAACGCCGGACCGAGCGCCGCCACGGGCGCGACCGTGGCCGACACCTTCCCGGCGTCGCTCACCTGCACCTGGACCTGCGCCGGAGCCGGAGGCGGAACCTGCACGGCGGCCGGATCGGGCAACATCAACGACACCGTCAACCTGCCCGCCGGCGGCAGCGTCACCTACACCGCGAGTTGCTCGATCTCGGCGGCGGCGACCGGCACCCTGACCAACACCGCCACCGTCGCGGCGCCGGCCGGGGTCACCGACCCCAACGCCGCCAACGACTCGGCGACCGACAACGACACGCTCGGAGCGAGCGCCGACCTCGCCATCACCAAGACCGACGGCGTCGCCACCGCCACACCCGGCGGCTCGGTGACCTACACCATCAACGCCTCCAACGCCGGACCCAGCAATGCCACCGGTGCGACGGTGGCCGACACCTTCCCGGCGTCGCTCACCTGCACCTGGACCTGCGTGGGAGCCGGCGGCGGAACCTGCACCGCGGCCGGATCGGGCAACATCAACGACACCGTCAATCTCCCCGCGGGGGGCAGCGTCACCTACACCGCGAGCTGCACGATTTCCGGTGCGGCAACCGGCACCCTGAGCAACACCGCCACCGTGGCGGCGCCGGCCGGGGTCACCGACCCCAACGCCGCCAACGACTCGGCGACCGATAACGATACGCTCGGAGCGAGCGCCGACCTCGCCATCACCAAGACCGACGGCGTCGCCACCGCCACACCCGGCGGCTCGGTGACCTACACCATCAACGCCTCCAACGCCGGACCGAGCAATGCTACCGGCGCGACCGTGGCCGACACCTTCCCGGCTTCGCTGACCTGCAACTGGACCTGCGCCGGAGCCGGAGGCGGAACCTGCACGGCGGCCGGCTCGGGCAACATCAACGATACGGTCAATCTCCCCGCGGGGGGCAGCGTCACCTACACCGCGAGCTGCACGATCTCGGCGGCAGCGTCCGGCACCCTGAGCAACACCGCGACCGTGGCGGCGCCCGCGGGTGTCACCGACCCCAACGCCACCAACGACTCGGCGACCGACTCCGACACGCTCGGCGCCAGCGCCGACCTCGCCATCACCAAGACCGACGGCGTCACCTCGGTGACCGCGGGCGGCTCGGTGACCTACATCATCGCCGCCTCCAACGCCGGCCCGAGCAGCGCGACCGGCGCGACCGTGGCCGACACCTTCCCGGCTTCGCTGACCTGCACCTGGACCTGCGTCGGAGCGGGCGGCGGAACCTGCACCGCGGCCGGCTCGGGCAACATCAACGACACCGTCAACCTGCCCGTGGGAGGCAGCGTCACCTATACGGCGAGCTGCACGATCTCGGCGGCGGCAACCGGCACCCTGAGCAACACCGCGACGGTGGCGGCTCCCGCGGGCGTCACCGATCCGACCCCCGTCAACAACAGCGCCACCGATAGCGACACCATTGACGCTGCGCCGGCCGGCGCCGACGTCACGGGCACCAAGACCGCAGCCGGAACCTTCGTCCCGGGCGGCAACGTGACCTACACCATCGTGCTCACCAACAACGGCGCGGGCGCCCAGGGTGACAACACCGGCAACGAGTTCAGCGACGTGCTGCCGGCGCAGCTCGCCCTGACCTCCGCCACGGCGACCAACGGTACCGCCGCCACCGCCGGCAACACCGTCACCTGGAACGGCTCGATCCCGGCAGGCGGCTCGGTGACGATCACCATCAACGCCTCCATCCTGCCCAGCGCCACGGGGACCATCTCCAACCAGGGAACCATCTTCTACGACCCTGAGGGCGACGGCACCAACACCTCGTCGCGCCAGACGGACGATCCGGCCGCGGGTGGAGCCAGCAATCCAACGATCTTCGCCCTGGCCGTCGCCATCGAGGTCCCGACCCTGTCTGAGTACGCCCTGCTGGCGCTCATGCTCGCCATGGCCTTCGCGGCCTTCGCGATGCTCAGGCGCCAGTCCGCCTCCCTCTAGCACCATCCCCTTCCACCCCGTGGCACGGTTCGCCGTGCCACGGGGGCGGAAACCTCACCGAAGCTCCCCTCGTATCTCCCCTTGACAATCTACAGGAGAGCGCGCATCCTTCCTGTAGACGATCTAGGAGAGACAATGAACAAAGCCAAGTCCGACCTCCTGCAGGGCACCCTGGACATGCTGATCCTGAAGACCCTCGCTCTGGAGCCTGCCCATGGATGGGGGATCGCCCAGCGTATCCAGCAAGTCTCCCGCGAGGTGCTCCAGGTGAACCAGGGATCTCTCTACCCGGCGCTCTACAGGCTTGAGCACCAGGGGTGGATCGCCGCCGAGTGGGGCACCTCGGAGAACAACCGCAAGGCCAAGTTCTACAGCCTGACCCAGGAGGGCCGAAGCCAGCTCGACGCCGAGACCGAGAACTGGGAACGCGTCTCCGCCGCCATCGACCGCATTCTCGAGACCGCGTAGGAGACAACGATCATGCAAGGACTCCGGATGAGCCTGAGGTCGCTCCTGTTCAAGAGCCGCGCGGAGAGGGAGATGGACCAGGAGCTGAAATTCCACATCGAGATGCAGACCGCCTTGAACATGGCCAAGGGGATGGCCCCGCAGCAGGCGCGCACCGAGGCCCTGCGCGAGTTCGGCGGCATGGAGAAGTTCAAGGAGCAGTGCCGCGAGGAGCGCGGCGGACGCTGGATGGAGCAGCTCTTCCAGGATCTCCGCTTCGGCATCCGCAGCCTGCTCAAGTACCCCGGCTACTCGGCGGTCGTGATCCTCATCCTGGCGCTCGGCATCGGCGCCAACACCGCCATCTTCAGCGTGGTCCACGGCGTCCTCCTCCGCCCGCTCCCCTACCCACAGGAGGACCGCCTGGTCATCCTGCGCCAGAGTGCCGCCCTCATCGACATGGAGGACATCCGCGTCTCGGCCGTGGAGATGGGCGACTACCGCGCGCGCAGCCGCTCCCTCGCTGACCTCGTGGAGCATCACACCATGCCGTTCACCCTGCTCGACCGGGGCGTACCCCATCGCGTCCAGACCGGCGTGGTGTCGTGGAGCTTCTTCGACGTCCTCGGGGTCAAGCCCGTCCTCGGCCGGACCTTCCGGCCCGAGGACGAGAAGCCAGAGGCCGAGCCCGTGCTGGTCCTGAGCTACGAGTACTGGCAGAGCCAGGGCGCCGATCCCAAGATCGTGGGCCGGGCCATGGAGATGAACGACAAGACCCACATGGTGGTCGGGGTCCTGCCCCCGGTCCCGCGCTACCCGACCGAGGACGACATCTACATGCCCTCGACCGCCTGCCCGTTCCGGGCCAGCGAGCATGCGCGCACGACCCGAGGCGCGCGCATGCTCACCGCCTTCGGCAGGCTGCGCCCCGGCCTGCCCCTGGAGCAGGCCCGCGCCGACCTCGCCGCCGTGGCCGGGCAGCTCCGCGCCGAGTTCCCCCAGGACTATCCCGCCAACGCGGGCTTTCAGGCCGCGCTCCTCCCGCTGCGCGAGGAGCTGGTGCGCGAGGCCCGGCCCAAGCTGCTGATCCTGCTCGGCACGGTCGGCCTCGTCCTCCTGATCGTCTGCGCCAACGTCGCCAACCTGTCCCTGGCGCGGCTGCTCCACCGTCAGAGGGAGCTCGCCCTGCGCTCGGCGCTCGGCGCCGGCCGGGGACGGCTCGCGCGCCAGCTCCTGACCGAGAGCGCCCTCCTCGCCCTGGCCGGCGGCCTGGCCGGCCTCCTCCTGGCCGTGCCCGCGTTGCGGCTCCTCACGGCTTTCGCCGCCCGCTTCACCCCGCGCACCCACGAGATCGCGGTCGACGGCACGGTCCTCCTCTTCACGATCGCGGTCTCGCTGCTCACCGGCCTCCTCGCCGGCGTCGCGCCCGCGTTCTCGCGCCAGGATCCGACGGCCATGCTCAAGGAGGGAGGAGGCCGCGGCAGCGTCGCCGGGGCCGGAGGGAAGAGCCTGCGGACGCGCAACCTCCTGATCGTGTTCCAGCTCGCGGCGTCCTTCATGCTCCTCATTGGCGCCGGCCTCACCCTGCGCAGCTTCTGGGAGCTCGAGCAGGTCAACCCGGGCTTCCGGCCCGAGCGCGTGACCACCGCGGGAGTGTTCCTCGACTGGAACAGGTACGACAGCGAGGAGAAGTTCTGGAAGGTCTACAGCACCCTGCTGGAGAGGATCGAGGCCCATCCCGGCGTCGTCTCCGCGGCGGTGGGATCGACCTTCCCGCTCAACGACTCCTTCCCCTGGAACAACGACCTTGTGATCGAGGGCCGCCCCCCGGTGCCGGGCGAGGCCACGGCCCCGGTCGACCTCCGCCTCGCGAGCTCCGGCTACTTCGGCACGCTGGGCATCCCCGTCCTGCGTGGGCGCGGCTTCAACGACGGCGACCACGCGGATGCGCCGCCGGTCGCGGTCGTGAACCAATCTGCCGCCCGCCGCTTCTGGGGGGACCGCAACCCGATCGGCCAGCGCATCTCGCTCGACGCCGGCGAGAACTGGCGCGAGGTCGTAGGGGTCGTGGGCGACGTCAAGCAGTACGGGCTCGACCGGGAGGCGGCGGACGAGATCTACCGGCCGTTCGCCCAATACTCAGCCCCCGGCGCCAGCGTGCTGGTGCGGTCCGACCTTCCGGCCGCCACGATCGAGAAGCTGGTGCGGGACGAGATGCGCGCGATCGACCCGACGCAGCCGGTCCACGACGTCCGTACCCTGGAAGAAGCGCGCGCCGAGTCGCTCGCCCCCTCGCGCCTGACCACGACGTTGCTGGGGGTCTTCGCCGTCCTCGCCCTGGTGATCACGGCGGCGGGCATCGCCGGCATCCTGGCCTTCTCGGTCAGCCAGCGGACGCACGAGATCGGCATCCGCATGGCCCTCGGAGCCGTGCCGGGCGACGTGCGCTTCATGATCCTGCGGCAGGCGGCGATGCTGGTGATCCCCGGGCTGGCGCTCGGCATGGCCGGCGCCCTGGTGCTCACCCGTGTGCTCACGAGCCTGCTCTTCGGGGTCGAGCCCACGGACCCGGTCACCTTCGTGGCCGTCTCCCTGCTCCTCCTCGGAGTGGCCGCGGTGGCCTGCTTCATCCCAGCGCGCCGAGCTACCGAGATCCACCCGATGGTGGCGTTGCGCAGCATGTAGTCCGAACAAACCGTTCACTTCTTCAAAAGGAGCGTCGTCATGACATCCATCAGGAGATCCGCACGCTGGCTCTTCGTGTGTCTGTTCGCCGTCCTCGCCCTGGGCGCCTCGCTGGCTCTGGCCAATTCGGCGTGGGTCTGCCCCATGCCGGATCACGAGGAGACCATCCATCGGATTCCGGGCACCTGCCCGAAGTGCGGCATGGACCTCATCTCCAAGGCCGAGTCCGACCGCCGGAACGCCGGACGCCGCGACGTGGCCATCCTCCTGTTCGAGGGGGTCCAGATCATCGACTACACCGGGCCCTACGAGGTCTTCGGCCACGCCTGGACCTCCGACGGCTCCGCCTTCCGCACCTACACCGTGGCCGAGAAGCCCGGGGCGATCACGACGGCCATGGGGATGAGCGTGAACCCGCGCTATACCTTCGCCAACGCGCCGAAGCCGGACGTCCTGATCCTTCCTGGCGGCGGCGTGGACGAACACCTGGAAAACCCGGCCGTGATGGCCTGGGTCAAGGAGGCCTCGAAAGACTCCGAGGTCGTGCTCTCGGTCTGCAACGGCGCCTTCTTCCTCGCGAAAGCCGGGCTCCTCGACGGCCTGGAGGCCACCACCTTCGCCGGCCTGATCAACGATCTGCGGGAAGCCGCGCCCAAGGCGCGGATCGTCGAGGACAAGCGCTGGGTGGACAACGGCAAGATCATCACCACGGCCGGCTTGTCGTCGGGGATCGACGGCTCGCTTCACGTCATCGAGAAGCTGCTGGGCCGGGGGCACGCCCAGCGCGCCGCCCTGGGGATGGAGTACAACTGGCAGCCCGAGCTCAACTGGGCCCGCGCCGCTCTGCCCGACCGCCTGGTGCGCGTCGATACGCCCGCCGACCTGCCGGTCGAGCCGCTCCTCACCCAGGGGACCGCCGACCGCTGGGAGAAGCAGTGGTCCGTCGTCACCGAGAAGGCCCCCGCCGACTTCCAGAAGCAGGTGGATCAGCTCCTGGAGACCTCGAATCAATGGTCCCGCGAATCCAGCGGAGGGTGGACGTTCAAGGACGATCAGGGCCGCGCCTGGAACGGCACGGCCGTCGTGGAGCCGATTCAGTCCGGCAAGCTGAAGCTGACGATGAAGATCGCCCGCCAAGTCTGAAACTTACGAGCTTCTGTCCGTCAGTTACGGGAAAAACGGCTCGCGCACAGCTTGAGGGCTTAAAGCATTGCAGCGGGCCGTTCCAGCCGTGCAAAAAGGCCTCGTGCAAAGCCCGAGCGCCTGGAGCGCCTCCGGAAGCCGCCGTTTACGATATTTGTCCGCGGATTACGATCCGGCGGCCGCTTCCTTGGCTACAGCGCCCAATTCCTTGATCTCCGGAGTTTCTCCGTCCTTTTTCACCACGGGCCAGGAAACGCGGCGCCTCGTAAGCGCCGCGTCGAGCCTCTCCCACAGAAGGCGGTGAAGCACCGGCTTGCCCTCCTGGGTGACCCAGTTGCGCCGCTTCCACCCGGCCAGCCAGCCGGTGGCGCCGTTCCTCAGATAGTCCGACAGCGTGTAGACCGCCACCGAGATCCCGGGCGGCAGGCGGTCGAGGGCCTCGGATGCGCCCAGCAGATCGAGCTGGTTCGGGCTCATCCCCTGGGCTGCGCCGGAGAGCACCGTCTCGCTCCCCTCGTGCCGCACCAGCGCCGCCCAGCCTCCCCGGTTGCTCCCCTTTCGGCCTGAACCGGCCACCCGCAGGAAGACCTCGGCGTCCGGCCGCTCGGTGGAGACCTTCGCGTTCAGGCCCAGGGCGGCGCGCTGCTCGCGGATCGCCAGCGTCGCGAGCTGGTCCGCGCGTTCGTTCCACTTGTTGCCGGCATGACCTTTCACCCAGTCCCAGCGGATTTGGTGCTCCTTGATCAGCTCGGCCAGCCGGCGCCAGAGGTCCTCGTTCTGAAGCTCGCCGTCCTTGCGCTTCCAGCCGCGGGCGATCCAGCCGGGGAGCCACTCGGTGATCCCCTTCCTCAGGTATTGGGAGTCGGTGTAGAGGCGGACCTTGCAGCGGCGCGTGAGCGCCTCCAGGGCGCGGATGGCCGCGGTCAGCTCCATGCGGTTGTTCGTGGTGTGCGGCTCTCCGCCCTTGAGCTCCGTGCTCTTGGCGCTCGCCTCGTGGAGCAGGACCACCCCCCAACCACCCGGTCCCGGGTTGGGGTCGGCGCCGCCATCCGTGTAAACAGTGACATCGGTGATCTCAGGCATGGGGGCCGGAATCTATCACTCCGTGGCACGCACCTTGCGAAACAATCGCGAGGCAGTCATCGGTCTTTTCCTTCCCAACCGGAGGTCCCGACCACACCGATCACCCTTCCAGAAGGAGGCACCCAACCGTGCGAGAAGCACCCACGAGATCTCACGATCAGGGCACGGAACATGAACAACCCAAGGGCCTTGCGGCCCTGCTCGGCGGCGCCGCGCTGGTCGCCTACGCCGTGTACAAGGGCGCGAGCCGCAGCCGCGAGCGGGAGGCCCATACCGCCGAATCGCCGGCTCCCCGGCACGAGCCTCTCCCGTCGCACATCGAAGCGAGCCTCAGCGTCGGGCGTCCGGCGCAGGAGCTCTACTCCTACTGGCGCCGGCTCGAGAACCTCCCCCGCTTCATGCGGCACCTGGAGTCCGTGAGCGAGACGGGCGACGGCCGCTCCCACTGGATCGCCAAGACCCCGGTCGGCTCCCGCGTCGAGTGGGACGCGGAAATCGTCAACGAGCGCGAGGGCCAGCTCATCTCCTGGCGCTCCCTGCCTGGCTCCCAGGTCCACAACACGGGCTCGGTCCTCTTCGAAACCCTGCCGGGTGGCCGCGGCACGATGGTGCGGACCACGTTCGACCTCGCCCCTCCGGGCGGCGCCGCCGGACGGCTCGCGGCCAAGGCCCTGGGACCGATCACCAAACAGCAGGTCCACGAAGACCTCCGCCGCTTCAAGAACCTGATGGAAGCCGGAGAGATCCCCACCACCGACGGGCAGCCCGAGGGCAAACGTTCCCTCGTCAACCCCAGGAACCCGCTCTAGCGGAAGGAGGCACATCATGAAAGCGGTCTGCTGGAACGGAGCTGTCGACATCAAGGTCGAGGAGGTCCCCGACCCGAAGATCCTCAATCCCCGGGACGCCGTGCTGCGCGTCACTTCCGCCGCGATCTGCGGCTCGGACCTGCATCTCTACGACGGCTACATCCCCACCATGAAGAAGGGGGACATCCTCGGCCACGAGTTCATGGGCGAGGTGATGGAGGTCGGCCGCGAGGTGAAGAACCTCAAGGTCGGCGAGCGGGTGGTGGTGCCCTTCAACATCGCCTGCGGCAACTGCTGGTTCTGCCAGCAGGAGCTGTTCTCCCTCTGCGACAACTCGAACCCGAACGCCTGGATCCCCGAGAAAGCGTACGGCCACTCGCCGTCGGGCCTGTTCGGCTATTCCCACATGATGGGCGGCTACGCGGGCGGCCAGGCCGAGTACGTGCGCGTCCCCTATGCCGACGTGGGAGCGCTCAAGGTCCCCGACGGCCTACCCGACGAGAAGGTGCTCTTCCTCGGCGACATCTTCCCCACCGGCTTCATGGCGGCCGAGAACTGCAACATCCAGCCGGGGGACACGGTCGCGGTCTGGGGCTGCGGCCCGGTGGGCCAGTTCGCCATCCAGAGCGCCTGGATGCTCGGTGCCGAGCGGGTCATCGCCATCGACCGGTTCCCCGAGCGGCTGCTCCTGGCGCAAGGCTGGGGCAAGGCCGAGATCATCGACTACGAGGAGGTGGAGAGCGTCGTCGACACCCTGCGGGAGATGACCGGCGGGCGCGGCCCGGACGCCTGCATCGACGCCGTCGGCATGGAGGCTCACGGCGAAACCGTGGGCGCCATGGTCGACAAGGCCAAACAGACCGTGCGCCTGGGGACCGACCGGCCGCACGTGCTGCGCGAGTGCCTGCTGGCCTGCCGCAAGGGCGGGACCGTGTCGATCCCGGGCGTCTACGGCGGCCTGCTCGACAAGATGCCGATCGGCGCCTCGTTCCAGAAGGGGCTGACCCTCAAGATGGGCCAGACCCACACCCACCGTTACATGCGTCCGCTGCTCGAGAGGATCGTCAACGGCGAGATCGACCCGTCGCGGGTGATCTCCCACCAGATGAGCCTGGACGAGGCCCCGGACGGCTACGAGACCTTCAAGCACAAGCGGGACCAGTGCATCAAGGTCGTGCTCAAGCCGGGTATCGCAGGCAGTCACTCGCACGGCAGTATTGGCGGGAATGGCCGGGAGCACCACGCATGAGATCGGACAGGATTCCGGCGGCCCTCCTGGCGGGGGCTGTCGGCGTCGGACTGGTGGCGGCGGCGCGCGCGGTGCGCCGCCGCCGTCCCATCTCCTTCCAGGACCGCGTCGTCCTGATCACCGGCGGCTCGCGGGGTTTGGGCCTCCTCATCGCCCGCGAGCTGGCCCGGGAAGGGGCACGCCTCGCCATCGTGGCGCGCGATCCCGAGGAGCTGGACTTCGCGCGGCGCGAGCTGGCCTCGACGGGCGGTTTGCGCGTGCTGGCTTTACCCTGCGACATCCGCGAGCAAGCGGAGGCCGAGTGGGCGGTCGAGGCCACGATCGAGCGCTTCGGCCGCCTGGACGTGCTCATCAACAACGCCGGGGTCATCCAGGTCGGGCCGCTCGAGCACATGAGCCTGGCGGATTTCGAGGACGCCCTGAAGGTCCACTTCTGGGGTCCGCTCTACCTGGTCCGGGCCGCGCTGCCGCACCTGAAGAAGGAGGGCGAAGGCCGGATCGTCAACGTCTCTTCCATCGGGGGCAAGGTCGCGATCCCCCACCTGCTCCCCTACAGTGCCAGCAAGTTCGCGCTCACCGGGCTCTCCAACGGGCTGCGGGTGGAACTGGCAAAGGAAGGGGTGTACGTCACCACGGTCTGCCCCGGCCTGATGCGGACCGGCTCGCACGTGCACGCCCTGTTCAAGGGCAAGCGCCGGGAGGAGCTCGCCTGGTTCGCGGTGTCGGATTCGACGCCGCTGACCTCGATCAGCGGACGCCGGGCCGCTCGCCGGATCGTGAGCGCCTGCCGGTATGGCGAGCCGCACCTGATCATCACGCCGCAGGCAAGGATCGCCGCCCTGGCGGCGGTGGTCGCTCCGGGGCTGACCGCCCGCGCCCTGGAGGTGGTGAACCGGCTCCTGCCGGACGCCTCACCCCATGACGGCGACGAGGCACGGCCCGGCTGGAAATACCCTTCGACCTGGGCTCCCTCGGCCCTCACCCGCCTGTCCGACAAGGCGGCAGTGGAGAACAACGAGTTGCGCGGGGAGGCGGCGGTGGTGTGGGGGAATGGAGGAGAGGCCCGCTGATCAAAGAAAGGAACGGAACTCTTCTCGAGTCAGCTCGCAATCCCGCAGGATTTGGACAAGGAGGCCCGGGCCGATTGTCTCGCCGGCGTGGACGGGAACCACGGTCCGGCGGCCATCGGCATGAAGGACGAAGTGATGGCTGCCTCGGATCCGTGTGACTTCGAAACCGGCCCTGCCGAGGGCATCGATGATCTGCCTCCCTGTAAGCCTGGGCAGCCTCGTCACGAAGCCACCGTGACTCGCTGCACTCCGATGAAGTCGAGCGACTCTCCCTCGTCTCCATCGACCTCCAGGCAGAGCTCGATGGCCTCCCGTACACGATCCATCAACTCGTCCAGGGATTTCGCCTGGGTATGACAGCCGCGCAGACCAGGAACCGTTGCCACGTAGTAACCTTCGGTGTCGCGCTCGATGATCACGTTGAAATCCCGACCCATAGTGTCGAGCATTCTACGCCTCCCTGGGATGAAAGAACGGTGACGGGAAGATGATACCTTGTTTCCGGAGGACGCGCACAGCTTGAACAATGCCGAGATCGCCCAGGTGCTCGAGGAGGTCGCCGACGTCCTCGAGATCCAGAACGAGAACACCTTCCGCGTCCGTGCCTACCGCAACGCCGCGCGGACCATCGAGGTCCAGACCGCGCCGTTGTCCCGGTTGGTCGAGGAGGGTAGCCCCCTCACCGAGCTTCCGGGCATCGGCAAGGAGATGGCCAATCACATCAAGGAGATGGTCGAGACCGGCACGCTCGGGTTCCGCGACAAGCTCCTGGCCGAGGTCCCCCGCTCGCTGATCGAGCTCGTGCGCCTCCCCGGCGTCGGTCCCAAGAAAGCCCGGAAGCTCTGGGACGACCTCAAGATCTGCTCCGTCGACGAGTTGGAGGAGGCTGCCAAGGCGGGCCGGATCGCGAGCGTCGCCGGCTTCGGGGCCAAGACCCAGGAGAAAATCCTCGCCGGCATCCAGGACTGGCGCCAGCACACCAGCCGCATGCTCCTCATCGAAGCCGAGCGCTTCGTGGAGCCGCTCGTCGGCTACCTGCGCGCCATCCCCGAGGTTGAGCGTTTGGAGGTCGCCGGCAGCTACCGGCGGCGGCGCGAGACTGTGGGGGACATCGACCTCCTCGCCATCGCCACCGTGCCCGGCCCGGTCATGGAGGGCTTCCTCCACTACCCGCAGGTGGCCAAGACCCTCGCGGCCGGGGACACCAAGTCCTCGGTCACCCTCGGCTCGGGCCTGCAGGTGGACCTCCGCGTCGTGCCTCCGGATTGCTACGGCGCGGCCCTGGTCTACTTCACCGGCTCCAAGGAGCACAACGTCAAGCTCCGCCGCCGGGCGGTCGAGCAGGGCCTGCGCATCTCGGAGTACGGGGTTTTCCGGGTGCATGAGGACGCCCGGGAGGAATTCGTAGCCGGGCGGGAGGAGGCGGACGTCTACGCATCCGTGGGGCTCCCTTGGATCCCGCCGGAGATGCGCGAGGACCGCGGCGAGATCGAGGCCGCTGTGCGCGGTTCCCTTCCCCGGCTCATCGAGACGAGCGACATGCGGGCCGACCTCCACATGCACTCCATCTGGTCGGACGGCCGCCAGACGATCGAGGAGATGGTGGAGGCCTGCGCGGCCCGCGGCTACGAGTACATGGTCATCTCGGACCACAGCAAGGTGCTCGCGATGACCAACGGCCTGGACGCCTACCGCCTGCGCGAGCAGTGGAAGGAGATCGACGAAATCCGCGCCCGCCATCCGGAGATCCGCATCCTGCGCTCCATGGAGGTGGACATCCTCGCCGACGGCAGCCTGGACCTGGAAGACGAGATGCTCGCCGGGCTCGACATGGTCCTGGTCTCGCTCCACTCCCGCTTCGACCTGCCGCAAGCGCAGCAGACGGAAAGGGTGCTGCGCGCTCTGGAGCATCCGGAGGTCAATGTCTTCTGCCATCCGACGGCCCGCATCATCAACCGCCGCAAGGGAGCGGAGATGGACCTGGACCTGATCTTCCGGCGCGCTGCCGAGCTGGGGGTCGCGTTGGAGCTGAACTCCAGCCCCAACCGCCTGGACCTCCGCGACGACCACCTGCGCCTCGCCCGCGAGTTGGGCTGCCGCTTCGTGATCAACACCGACTCCCACCGCATCATTGAGCTAGACCTCATGCGCTACGGCATCGACCAGGCCCGCCGCGCCGGCCTGGAGCCCCGCCACGTGCTGAACACGTTGCCTTATGAGGAGTTCCGGAAGGCGATTGAGCGGCCTCAAACATCTGGCGCGTGATTTTCGTAGAATTGCAAGGAGGGAATCATATGAGCCGACAACTTGCCACCCGAGCGGCCTTGGCGCTGTTCGCGCTGGCCCTGCCAATCCTGGGCCAGGATCTCAAGTCGTTTGAGGAGCGCACCACCGTCCACACGCTCGCCAATGGATGGACGTTCATCCTCGTCGAGCGGCCGACCGCACCGGTCTTCGCCTTCTGCACCCTTGCCGACGTAGGCTCGGCGCAGGAGGTACCCGGCATCACCGGCCTCGCCCACATGTTCGAGCACATGGCCTTCAAGGGGGGCCCGAAGATCGGCACCAAGGACTGGGCCGCGGAGAAGAAGGCCCTGGAAGCCGTGGAGGCCGCCTATCAGGCCTACCAAGCCGAGCGTTTCTCCCCCAGGTCCGACCCCAAAAAGGCCGAGGCGCTCCTCGCCGAGCTGCGCGCCCGCCAGCAGGAGGCCTCGAGCTTCATCGACAGCGAAGGCGCCTTCGACACCATCATCACCCGTGAGGGAGCCACCGGCATCAACGCCACCACCGATACCGACCACACCCGCTACTTCTACTCCCTGGCCTCCAACAAGATCGAGCTCTTCGCCTTCCTCGAATCCGAGCGCTTCCTCCACCCCGTGTTCCGCGAGTTCTACCAGGAGCGCGACGTCGTCCAGGAGGAGCGCCGCATGGGAGAGAACAGCCCCTTCGGACGCTTGCTCGACCAATTCCAGATCGCCGCCTTCGAAGCCCACCCATACAAGCAGCCGGTCGTCGGCTACATGAGCGACCTGCAGTCGTTCACCGCCACCGATGCCCAGAAGTTCTTCGACGTCCACTACGCCCCGTCCAACCTGACCACCGCGATCGTCGGCGACATCAAGCCCGCGGCCGTCATCCCGATCCTGGAGAAGTACTTCGGCCGCATCCCCGCCCGTCCGGGGCCGCAGCCGCTGCGCACGGTCGAGCCTCCCCAGGACGCCGAGAAGATCGTGGTCGTGGAGAACGCGGCGCAGCCGATCTACCTGGAGGGCTACCACAAGCCGGCCAACACCCACCCCGACCAGCCGGTCTACGACGCCATCGACGACATCTTCAGCCGCGGGCGCACCTCCCGGCTTTACCGCACCCTGGTGCGCGACAAGAAGCTCGCGGTCCAGGCTGGCTCGTTCTCCGGCTACCCCGGCGGCAAGTATCCGAACCTCTGGGCGATCTTCGCCATGCCCGCCGTCGGCATCACCAACGAGCAGGTGCAGGAGGTCATCCACGCCGAGATCGCGCGCCTGCAGGACGAGGACGTCACGGACGAGGAGCTCGCCAAGTTCAAGACCCGGACCAAGGCCGACCTCTACCGCGCCATGCGCGACAACCAGACCCTCGCCAACGCGCTCACCAACGAGCACCGCCTCCATGGCGACTGGCGCGAGCTGTTCCGCTACCTCGACCGCATCGACAAGGTCACCAAGGCCGACATCCGCCGCGTCGCCGGCGAGACCTTCCGGAAGAACAACCGGACAGTCGCCATGAGCAAGACCCGCATCTCTACGACCAAGGAGAGCTCGAGATGATCCGCAAGGCATTACTTCTCCTCGTCGCCATGGCTCTGCCTGCGCTGCCCGCAGGAGCTCAGGTCGACCGCGTCCAGGACATCAAGTTCCCACCGCTCGGCCGCTTCGACATCCCGCAGCCGCAGCGGATCGAGCTGGAAAACGGCCTCGTCATCCTCCTCCTCGAGGACCACGAGCTACCGACCGTCGAGGCGACGATGCTGGTCCGCGCCGGCTCCGTCTACGACCCCGCTGACAAGATCGGCCTCGCCGCGCTCTCCGGCCGCGTGCTGCGCACCGGTGGCACCGAGAAGATGAACGGCGATGAGCTCGACGACTGGCTGGAGAGCCGCGCCGCCGCCATCGAGGTCGCAGTGATGGAGGACGCCGCGCGCGTCACCCTCAACTCGCTCAAGAAGGACTTCCCCGACGCCCTGCGCATCCTCGCCGACGTGCTCCGCCGTCCCGCCTTCGACGCCAAGAAGCTGGAAGTCGAGCGCAACCGGGCCGTCACCAACGTCTCGCGCCAGAACGACGAGCTGTTCCAGATCCTGTTCCGCGAGTTCCAGGAGCTCCTCTACGGGCCGGAATCCCCCTATGGCTGGGCCGAGACCTATGCGACCCTCGGCGCCATCAGCCGGGACGACGCGCTCGCCTGGCACCGGCAGATGTTCCATCCGGACCGCGCCATCCTCGGCCTGGTGGGCGACTTCTCTTCCGAAGAGGCCGTGCGCTGGGTGCGCGAGGCGCTCGGCGACTGGCCCCGGGGGCCGCAGACGAAGCTCGCCGCACCCTCCTGGCGCGAGCGGCTCACTCCCGGCATCTACTACGCCGAGAAGGCCGACATCCCGCAGTCGGGCATCGTCATGGGGCACCTCGGCGTGCGCCGGGACCATCCGGACTATTACTCCCTGGAAGTCATGAACCAGGTGCTCGGCGCCTCCGCGGTCTCCCGCCTGTTCAGCAACGTGCGCACCAAAAAGGGGCTCGCCTACGCCGTGGCCGGCGAGGTCGGCACCGAATGGGACCATCCCGGCATGGCCCTGCTGTTCACGACCACCAAGGTCGAAACGACCGGCGCCAGCATCGATGCCCTGCTGGAGGAGGCCCGCAACCTCAAGGCCATCCCGCCCACGGAATCCGAGATCGAGATCGCCAAGCGCGGGTTGCTGGACTCCTACATCTTCCGCATCGACGCGCCACGCAAGGTGCTGGGCCAGCAGCTCCAGGCCGAGTTCCACGGCTACCCGCGCGACTGGCTGTCACGCTACCGCGCCGGCATCGAGGCGGTCACCCCCGCCCAGGTGCGCGACGCCGCGGTCAGACACCTGCGCCCTGAGGAGTTCGCCATCCTCGTGGTCGGCCCGCCCCAGGGCCAGGACAAGCCGCTCGCCACGTTCGGCAAGGTGACACCGATAGACATAACCCTGCCGCAGCCGCCGGGACCCAAAAGCGGTCGTTGACGCTCCGGGCGTGTAGCAAAGGCTACACGCCCCTTTCCCTCTTTTTCCTCCCTGCCTGAGCCCGGCACGTACAAAGAAGCCGGGTTTTTTATCTCTTCCCCGTCTGGCACGTACATTGCTGTCGTCTCTGTACGAGATGTGCGGGAGTAGTTGATTCATTCCAACAACAGAGAGACAAGGGAAGGGAGAGGGATGAGCGGAAGGATCCTCATCACCGGAGGGGCTGGCTTCATCGGTTCCCATCTTGCGGACGAATTGCTCGAACATGGCTATCAGGTCAGGGCGCTGGACAACCTCTCGGACCAGGTGCACGGGCCCGGCGCGGCACGGCCTGGCTACCTCAACCCGGAGGTGGAGCTGGTCCAGGGTGACGTCCGCGATCCGGAGGCGGTGCGCAGGGCACTGGACGGAGTCGACGCGGTCTACCACTACGCGGCCCGGGTCGGCGTCGGCCAGAGCATGTACGAGATCGAGAGGTACACCTCGGTGAACAACCTGGGGACGGCGGTGCTGCTGGAAGCGCTGATCGAGAAGCCGGTCCGGCGCCTGGTCGTGGCTTCCAGCATGAGCATCTACGGCGAAGGGCTCTACGTTGACGGTGGAGGCCGCCCGGTCCTTGGACTGGAACGCGGGCTGGAGCGGCTCAAGGCCCACGACTGGGACGTGAGGGATGACCAGGGCCGGCCGCTGACGCCGGTCCCCACGCCCGAGTCCAAGACGCCCTGCCTCTCTTCCGTCTACGCGCTCTCCAAGTACGACCAGGAGCGCATGTGCCTGATGGTGGGCCGGGCCTACTCGATCCCCACCGTGGCGCTGCGCTTCTTCAACGTCTATGGCACCCGGCAGGCGCTGTCGAACCCATACACCGGGGTGCTCGCCATCTTTGCCTCGCGGCTGCTCAACGGCAATGCGCCCCTGATCTTCGAGGACGGCTACCAGATGCGCGACTTCGTCCACGTCTCGGACATCGCCCGCGCCAGCCGGCTGGCGCTTGAGGTCGACTCGGCCCGCGGTCAGGTGCTCAACGTGGGCAGCGGCCGCCAGTACACGGTGCGGGAGATTGCCCGCGCGATGGCCGCAGTGCTCGGCCGCAAGGATATGGAGCCCGAGGTGACCGGCAAGTACCGGGTGGGCGACATCCGCCACTGCTTCGCGGACATCACGATGGCCCGGCGGGTGCTCGGCTACGAGCCCCAGATGCCGCTGGAAAGGGGATTGATCGAGCTGTCGTCCTGGCTCGAGGGACAGGTGGCCACCGACCGCGTCGCGCAAGCTGGCGAGGAACTGGCTGCCCGGGGGTTGACGGTATGAGCGTCCTGATCACCGGCGGCGCCGGCTTCATCGGCACCAACCTGGCCGACGCGCTGGCCTCTTCCGGCCGCCGCGTGCGGGTGCTCGACAACCTCTCACGCCCCGGCGTGGAGAAGAACCTGGCGTGGCTCGAGGAGGCCCACGGCGACCGCATCCTGTTCGACAAGGCCGACGTGCGCGATCCCGCGGCGGTGCGCCGTGCGATGCGGGGGGTGGAGGCAGTTTTCCACTTCGCCGCCCAGGTGGCGGTGACCACCAGCCTGGAAGATCCCATCTACGACCACGATGTCAATGTGAACGGCACGGTCAACGTGCTGGAAGCGGCCCGCCTCGAGCCGAAGCCGCCGGCAGTGATCTTCACCTCCACGAACAAGGTCTACGGCGGCATGGAGGACGTGGATCTCCACCTGGACGGCATGCGCTACGAGCCCAAGGACGCGCTCCTGCGCCTGCGCGGGTTCTCCGAGGAGCGGCGGCTCGACTTCCACAGCCCTTACGGCTGCTCCAAGGGCGCCGCGGACCAGTACGTCCTCGACTACTCCCGCAGCTATGGATTGCGGACCGCGGTGTTCCGCATGAGTTGCATCTATGGGCCGCACCAGTTCGGCAACGAGGACCAGGGCTGGGTGGCCCACTTCGTCATCCGCGCCCTGGAGGGGAAGCCGATCACGCTCTACGGTGACGGCTTTCAGGTGCGGGACGTCCTCTATGCCCAGGACCTCGTCCAGGCCTTCCTGCTCGCCTGGCAGAACATCGACAAGATCAGCGGCCGCGCGTTCAACATGGGCGGCGGCCCAGACAACACCGTCTCCCTGCTGGAGCTGATCGGCCTGATCCAGAAGCTGCACGGCAAGCGCCCGGAGGTCCAGCTCGAGGGCTGGCGCACCGGTGATCAGCGTTACTACGTCTCGGACACGCGCCGGTTCCAGGCCGCGACCGGCTGGCATCCGCGAGTCGGCGCGAAGGAAGGAGTGAGCAACCTTTACAACTGGCTCACCGAGGCCGGGCTGCCATCCGAGGCGGCGGCGGCCCTACTCGCGGCGAGCCAGCGGGCAGGAGGGCTCGGCACGAATCTTGGATGAAAAACACGCCACGGCACAGTGTTTTTCGGCCCGGATGAGGTGACGGACATGAGCGAGATGCATCCTTTGCCGCGCAAGGTCCTGATGACCGCGGACACGGTAGGCGGCGTCTGGACCTACGCCCTCGAGCTGGCGCGCGGCCTGGCTGACCAGGGGATCGAGGTGGCGATCGCCACCATGGGCGCCCCTGTCGACGGACTGCAGCGCGAGATGGCCAACCGCATTCCCCGGCTCAAGGTCTTCGAGAGCAACTTCAAGCTGGAGTGGATGGAAGATCCCTGGCGCGATGTGGAACGCGCGGGCGACTGGCTCCTCGGCCTGGAGGATCGCTTCGCTCCCGACCTGATCCATCTCAACGGCTATGCCCACGCGGCGCTCCCCTGGCACGCCCCCAAGATCGTCGTCGGCCACTCCTGCGCCCTCTCCTGGTGGGAGGCGGTCAAGAACGAGCCCGCGCCGGAGGAATGGCACCGCTACCGCCAGGAGGTCGCCGCCGGCCTGGCTGCCGCCGACCTCGTGGTGGCGCCGTCGTCCGCGATGATGGCTGCCCTCTGCCGCCACTACGGTCCTCTCCCCCGCGCCACGGTCGTGTACAACGGCCGCGACGTCCGCCAGTTCCGGGCCACGGCCAAGGAGCCCATGCTCTTCTCGGCCGGCCGCCTGTGGGACGAGGCCAAGAACCTGGAGGCGCTGGAGAGCGTGGCGCCCCGTCTTCCCTGGCCGGTGTTCGTGGCCGGCGAGAACCACCATCCGGACGGCGGCGAGGCGCGCCCGCACCACACGCGCCTGCTCGGCCGGCTCTCGCAACGCGCGCTGGCCGCCTGGCTCGGCCGCGCCTCCATCTACGTCCTGCCGGCACGCTACGAGCCGTTCGGCCTCTCGGTCCTCGAAGCCGCCCTGTCCGGTTGCGCCCTGGTCCTCGGAGACATCCCCAGCCTGCGCGAGCTCTGGCGCAACCGCGCGGTCTTCGTGCCGCCGGACGATCCGGAGGCCCTGGAGGACGCCCTCGTCCGCCTGATCGAGGATCCCGACCGCCGCACCACCCTGGCCGCCGGAGCCCGCTCGCGGGCCATCGAGCGCACCACGGAGCGGATGGTCGAGGGCTACCTCGCGGCTTACGGAGAAGTGCTCGCCTCCACCGAAAGCAGAGAGATGGACCAGACGTACCCCGCGCAGGTCGCCGTCTAGGTCCATGCGGATCGCGTTGTTCGTCCACTCGCTGCTCTCGGACTGGAACCACGGCAACGCGCACTTCCTCCGCGGCATCGGGACCGAGCTTCAGTCGCGGGGCCACGAAGTCCTCTTCTTCGAGCCTCGCGACTCCTGGAGCCTCCAGAACCTCGTGGCCGATCACGGCGAGAAGGCCCTGGACGGCTTCCGTGCCGCCTATCCGATGCTGACTTCCACGCGCTACGACCAGATAGACCTCGACGAAGCCCTGGACGGCATCGACCTGGTGCTCGTCCACGAGTGGAACGATCACGGCCTGGTCCGGCGGATCGGCGAGCACCGCCAGCGCAACGACTACCGCCTCCTTTTCCACGACACCCACCACCGAGCCGTGACCGCCCCGGAGCAGATGTCCGGCTACGACCTGTCTGGCTACGACGGCGTCCTCGCCTTCGGCCGCGTGATCCGCGACTTGTATCTGGAGCGCGGCTGGGCCGAGCGCGCCTGGACCTGGCACGAGGCGGCCGATACCCGGGTCTTTCATCCCCTTGAGGGACAGCCTTGCGAGGGCGACCTCATCTGGATCGGCAACTGGGGGGACGGCGAGCGCAACGCCGAGCTCCACGAATTCCTCATCACCCCCGCCCGCGACCTGGGCCTGCGGACCCGCGTCCACGGCGTGCGCTACCCCGGCGAGGCCAAGGCCGCCCTGGCGGGCTCGGGGATCGAGTACGCCGGCTGGTTGCCCAACGACCTGGTGCCGCACGCCTTTGCCCGCTTCCGGGTGACGGTCCACGTGCCGCGCCGGCCCTACGTGGAAGCCCTGCCGGGGATCCCCACGATCCGGCCCTTCGAAGCCCTCGCCTGCGGCATCCCCCTGATCTCCGCACCGTGGGACGACTCGGAAGGACTGTTCACCCCCGGGGAGGACTTCCTCGTCGCGGCAAACGGCGAGGAGATGAAGCGGCGCCTGCGCGACGTGCTCCACGATCCGGACCTCGCCCGGCACCTGTCCGAGCGCGGCCGCCGGACCATCCTCGAACGGCATACCTGCGCCCATCGCATAGACGAGCTGCTGGCGATTGCCGCCAGCCTTCTCCACGAGGGCGTTGCAGCGGAGGTGGTATGAACATCGCCTTCTTCGGCTCCAGCCTGGTCTCCGCCTATTGGAACGGGGCGGCCACCTACTACCGCGGGGTGCTCCGCAACCTGGCCGAGCGCGGCCACCGGATCACCTTCTACGAGCCCGACGCCTTCGAACGCCAGC
The DNA here is from genome assembly GCA_963741305.1 of uncultured Holophagales bacterium. GTDB lineage: Bacteria > Acidobacteriota > Thermoanaerobaculia > Multivoradales > UBA5704 > DATMER01. The sequence goes on from CAVUHL010000003.1 coordinate 5,357,525, forward strand.
AGCACCGGGACATCCCCGATCCCGACTGGGCGCGCGTCGTCGTCTACCCCGCCACCGAAGAAGCGGCCTGGCGCTGCCTGGAAGAAGCCCGCGGCTCGGACCTCGTGGTGAAGGCGAGCGGCGTCGGCGTCTTCGACGAGCTGCTCGAGAAAGCGGTCCTGGACACTGGTGGCCTCTGCGCTTTCTGGGACGTCGACGCTCCCGCCACCCTGGACCGCATGGAATCCAACCCGGCGGACCCCTTCCGCGCCCTGGTCCCGAAGTACGACCTGATCTTCACCTACGGCGGCGGCGATCCCGTGGTCGATGCCTACCGGAGCTTCGGAGCCCGGGACTGCGTGCCCATCTACAACGCGCTCGACTCCACCACTCATCACCCCGTGGAGCCCGATCCGCGCTTTCAGGCCGATCTCGGCTTCCTGGGCAATCGCCTTCCTGACCGCGAGGCGAGAGTCGAAGAGTTCTTCCTGAACGCCGCTGCAAAGCTGCCGGAGAAGACCTTCCTTCTCGGGGGCAGCGGCTGGGCGGACAAGCCCATGCCCGCCAACGTGACCTACGTCGGCCACGTCTACACCCGGGACCACAATGCCTTCAACTGCACGCCGCTCGCGGTCCTCAACATCTCGCGCGAGAGCATGGCCCGCTACGGCTTCTCGCCCGCGACGCGGGTGTTCGAGGCGGCCGGCGCGGGGGCGTGCCTGATCACGGACGAGTGGGTGGGGATCGAAATGTTCCTGGAGCCGGGCCGCGAGGTGCTGGTGGCGCGGGATGGTGCCCAGGTCGCCGAGCATCTGCGGGAGCTGACGCCCGAGCGCGCCCGCCGGATCGGCGAAGCGGCCCGCCAGCGTGTTCTTGCCGAGCACACCTACGCGCACCGGGCGGCGCAGGTGGAAACCGTTCTGAGCCTGGAGGCTGTGGAGTCATGAGCCAGCCGCTCGACATTGTCATCCTGGGACTGTCCATCACCTCCTCATGGGGGAACGGCCACGCCACCACCTACCGCGGCCTGGTGCGGGAGCTGTCGAAGCGCGGGCACCGCATCCTGTTCCTGGAGCGCGACGCCCCCTGGTACGCCGACAACCGGGACATGCCCTCTCCCCCTTGGGGCGAGACGCAGCTCTACGCCAACCTGGAGGAGTTCAAGGACCGCTTCCAGTCCGAAGTCCGCTCCGCCGACCTGGTCATCGTCGGCTCCTACGTGCCCGAGGGAGTGGAAGCCGGGAGATGGGTGACGAGCACGGCCCGAGGGGCCACGGCCTTCTACGACATCGACACGCCGGTGACCCTCGCCAAGCTCGCCCGGCAGGACTACGAGTACCTGCACCCCGAGCTGATCCCGCTCTACGGCGCCTACTTCTCCTTCACCGGCGGCCCCACGCTCAGGCGGCTGGAGCGCACCTTCGGCTCGCCCATGGCGCGGGCTCTCTACTGCTCGTTCGACCCAGATCTCTATTACCCGGAAGAGGCAGAGCCGCGCTGGGACCTGGGCTACATGGGGACCTACAGCGACGACCGCCAGCCCACGGTGGAACGGCTCCTGATCGAGCCCGCCCGGGACTGGCGTGAAGGCCGCTTCGTGGTGGCCGGGCCACAGTATCCAGAGGGGGCCGAGGGCATCCGCTGGCCGCGCAACGTCAAGCGCTACCAGCACCTGGAGCCCAAGAAGCACCGCCGGTTCTACAACCAGCAGCGCTTCACGCTCAACGTGACCCGGGCCGACATGATCGCCGCCGGCTGGTCGCCGAGCGTGCGGCTCTTCGAAGCCGCGGCCTGCGGCACGCCGATCGTGAGCGATTCGTGGCCGGGGCTGGAGAGCATCTTCAAGATCGGGGAGGAGATCCTGATTGCGCGCACCTCGGCCGAAGTTTTGCAATACCTCTGCGACGTGCCCGAGCGGGAGCGCCGCGCCCTTGGCCAGCGCGCCCGCGCCCGGGTGATGAACAATCACACCGCCGCCCATCGCGCCGAGGAGCTGGAAGGCTACGCCCTCTGCCTGCTCAGCCGCCGGGCGGCTTGACGGGAGGTTCGGAATGGCTTCGAAACGTGAGCTGATCGACACCGGCACCGACAAGCGCTATGTCCGGCGGGATGAGAAGGGGCAGTTCAAGGAAGTCGTCGACGTGGGCAAGTCGCTGAGCCAGGACCGCAAGCGCCAGGCGAAAACCGAGGTCCCCTCCGGCCAGGGCGACCAGGGCGACCAGAAGAAGAGGTAGGGGGCGTCTTCCGTTAAACTGAATGACCGTGGAAGTGGCTGAAGACCCGGCGTTCGAGAGTGTGGCCGCCACGGCGCCCACGGTCGCCCTCCTGGCCGCCGACCACACCTGCCGCGTTCTGGTGACCGGCCTGCAGCCGGCCCGCACCTACTGGTATCGGTTCATGGACGAGATTGGACGCGGCAGCCGGATCGGACGCACCCGGACCGCGCCGGCCGACGACGATCCCCGGCCCGTACGCTTCGCCTTCGTCAGCTGCCAGAACATCTGCGAGGGGGCGCAGAACGCCTACCGGCGCATGATCTTCGAGGACGAACGAGCCGCGCCCGAGGACCAGCTCGCGTTCGTGCTCCCACGATCCGGACCTGCAGGACGCGAGGGCGCGGCTGCCCTTCGTCCCCATGTGGGACAACCATGAGTTCTCCTGGCAGGGGTGGCAGTCTTTCCAGGCCTTCGAAGGCAAAACGCGCCCGGCCCAGACGATCAAGGTCGCGGCCAACCAGGCGTGGTTCGAATATCAGCCGGCGCGCGTACGCCACGCGGGCGGGCCGTCGCTCGAGCGCTTCGATCCGCCGCGGAACGCGCCCGTCGAGCGCTTCGACGAACAGGGCCTCGGCCAGGAGCCGAACAACCTCGCTGCGCTCGGCAGCCTCACGACCTACCGCACCCTGCGCTGGGGGCGCTACCTGGAGCTCCTCATCACCGACCAGCATACCTATCGCGGCGAGGTGCCCGACGCCCGGGAAGAAGCGCGGCCTCTGCAGAGCGACGCCTTCCCGCAGCTCGTCCCCGAGGAGATGATGGAGATCCTCGACGCCGGGCGGGCCTATGCGGATGGACGGCCGCCGGAGACGATCCGGTACGGAGACGCGCAGGTGCCGAACTTCCGCAAGGACGAGGCGCCTCAAGCCATCCTCGGCGCCGAGCAGAAGCCGTGGTTTCTCGAGCGGCTGCGCGCGTCGAGCGCGACCTGGAAGGTCTGGGGCAACTCCCAGGGCACCCTGGACGGGCGCGCCGACCCGCAGAACCTGCCTCCCGGCCTTGGCAAGGCATGGCCCGGAGCCGGCTACGCCTGCTTCGGCGGCGGGGGTGACTGGAGCACGGCCTATACCGAGCGCGGCCAGATCTACGACACGGTGCGCGACGCGGGCATCACCGGCTTCGTGACGGTTTCGGGCGACCGGCACAGCTTCTGGGCGGGCCTGGCCGCGAAGTCGTTGCCGCCCGCCGCCTTCGAGCCGGTCGGAGCCGCGTTCATCACCGGCTCCATCTCCGCGCCCGGCCTCGTGGAAGCCTTGGAGCACCGCTTCCCCAAGGAACACCCGTTGAACGCCCTCTTCATGACCGAGGTCGGCGGCAAGAAGCAGCCCATGGTGAACCTGCTGATGCATCACGGCGTGCGGGCCTGCCTGGAGTACCAGCGCAGCGGGGATGCCGAGCGCGCGCGCCGCGCCTCGAACCCGGACCTGGCGCCGCACCTGTCCTTCCTCGACATGGGCGGCCACGGCTACGCCACGCTACGCCTGACGGCCGAAGCCGCCGAATGCGAGTTCGTGTGCATCCCCCGGCCGCTGGAACGCAGCCCGGGTGAGGACGGAGGGCCGCTCCGCTATCGCGTCGTCCACCGCGTGCCGCTGTGGCGTCCAGGCGAACGGCCACGCCTCGAGCAGCGAATCCTTGAAGGCGACCCCGGGCTCGCGGTTTAAAGCGTCGTCTCCGAGCCCCGAAGGGGCGCAGGCATAAAGCCTGGGGTTTCAACCCCAGGCAGGGCAAGCGCCCGCGCGGCCAGTAGGATGGCCCAGATCCACAGCAGGTCGGCCAGGAGCAGGTGGACGATCTGCATCCACACCGGCGCCAGCAGGAGCACGTTCACCACCCCGGCCACGATCTGAGCCACGACCAGCCCCGCGGTCCAGCGGGCGGGCCGCGCCAGGGCGGGATCGGACATCGCCCTTGCCGCCAGGAGCGCCACGAGGAGGCCCGCCGATACCGAGAGCACCGGGTGGAGGATTCTCAGGCGGATCAGTAGGTGCGCCGTAGGCGAGAGATCCTGTCCCAGGGCCAGAAGCGTGTCACCCAGCGCGGCCACCGCGCCGCTCACCCCGGCCACGATCAGCGCACCCAATCCGAGCGCCGCGAGCCCGCTTCCCTTGCCGCGCCACCGGAAGATCGCTCCGCCCGAGGCGAAGTGGGCCGTTTGGGTCAGGAAGGCGAGCAGGAAGAATGTGTTGACCAGGTGCGTCGCCATGAACAGGGCCCGCGCCATGGACTGGTTGTCCGCCACCAGCTCGAACAGCACCAGCCCGGCGCCGACGGCGCCCTCGGTGAGGATGAAGATCAGCGAGAGCACCGCCATCCGGCGCGCCGGGTGGCCCTTCGGACGGCTGCGGAACGCCATCACCACCAGCCCGATCACAATGAGGCCCGCGAGGCTGCTGGTGACGCGGTGCGTCAGCTCGATGACCGTCTCGATGCGGGGCTCCCGCGGCAGCACCTCGCCGTTGCACAGAGGCCAATGGCTGCCGCAGCCCGCGCCCGACCCGGTGGCGCGCACCGCCGTTCCCCAGAGGATCACGGCGATGTTGTAGGCGAGGGTGAACCAGCTATAGCGCGCGAGTCTGTCCATCGCGGGGGATCATAACCCGCGGTCGAACACGGCCTGCGTTTTGGTCCGCCGGAATCCTTCCCGCTCGTAGAAGCGGTGGGCGTCCTCGCGGACCACGTTGCTGCGCACGCGCAGCTTCCGGTAGCCGCGCTCCGCGGCCCAGCGGGCTCCGGCTTCGAGGAGGAGCTTCCCCACTCCCCTCCCTCTCGAAGCCTCGTCCACCACCAGCCCGCCCACCTCGGCGAACGGCGGCGACTGGAAGAACTGGACCCCGCAGACGTGGATCCAGCCCAGGATGGCGCCATCCTCTTCGGCGACCAGGACGGCGCTGGCGGGACCGAGCGCGGACAGGCGCTCCGCGGCTTCGCCGGGCTGCGTCGGATATCCGAGCTGGGTCGAGAGCGCCGCCAGGGCGGCGGCATCGGATGCGGTGGCTTGGCGGATGTTCACGAGGGCTCCGGAAAACATTGTACCCGAGGCTCAATTTTGCGGGGCAGCCGCTGCCCTTCAAATTCGGGAGGGGAAATTTGCGGGGCTGCCGCTGCCCACTGAATTTGAGCGCTCGAATTTACGGGGCAGCGACTGCCCTTCAAAATTTCCCGGCAAAGCAGGCTCCCCGGAAGGGAAAATTTGCGGGGCAATCGCTGCCCACCAAATTTGACTGCGGAAATTTGCGGGGCAGTCGCTGCCCACTAAATTTCAGGCTCGTGGATGGCATAATTCGGTTCATGAGTCAGGACCGTCTCAGCCGCCGTGCAATCCAACTCATCTCCGACAACCGCATCCAGCAGGCGATCGAGGAAGGGCAGTTTGACAACCTGCCCGGAACCGGCAAGCCCATTCCAGATATCGACGAGCCCTACGATCCCATGTGGTGGGTCAAGCAGTGGGTCCGCCGCGAAAAGATTGGCCGCGAGATCGCGGCGTTCTATCGGAAGGAAGTGTAGGGGCGGGGCTTCCCCCCGCCCGGGAGGGGATAAACCCCTCCCCTACATTGATTTAAGAGTCTCCTCCAGGTACGCCACCGCCCGCTCCAGCACCTCGTCCCGCCCGGCCTTGAGGCCGGCGCGGGTCGGGGCCACCTCGACGTGGGGCACCAGTCCGATCCTCTGGAGCTGGCGGCCGTCCGCATGGCGGACGTCGTGCCCGGTGAAGCCGATCCAGATGCCCCCCGGCACCACGAGGCGGGTCACGTCGCCGTTCGCCCCCGCCGTGGCCGTGCCGATGAACTTCGTGCCGTTCGCCGTTTCGTAGAACAGGCCGCTGTGCTCCGACTGGCTGATGGCGCGGTCGTCGATCAGCATGACGGTCGGGTTGGTGTACTTCGCCTCGCCCTCCGGCAGGGCGGGGATCGGTTGGGAGAAGTGGTAGCCGGCTTCCTCCTCCTCCAGGGAGAAGGCGCTCACCTGCGAGCGGCGGAACTGGGCGGCGATCCTGGCGTTGCGGGTGTTGATCCGCGGCGCGATCGCCCAGGCCGTCCCCTGCGGGTAGCCCCGCATGTCGAAGACGATGGCGCGCGTGTCCGCAAGCTTTTCGAACATGCCGTCCACCTCGGCTACGGGCAGCCGCGTCAGGTCCACGTAGCCAAGGTTGCCGGGGAGGATGCGCACCGCGTCCCCCTTCTCCTCGGGCGGCAGCGTCTTCTTGGGGTCGCGCACCAAGCGCACCTCCCGGACTTTCCCGTCGAGCTTCTGGACTCTGAGCACCGCGGTCGAGCCCTCGGATCCGGCGAACAGGCGGGTAGCGATCCGGTTCAACTGCGCAGGGCGGGTCGAGGCGGGCATGTAGCGGCCGATCCGCTCGGTCCGCGCCTCGACCGGCTCGCCGTCGACCTCCAGGATGGCGTCGCCCACCTCGATCCCGGCCTGCTTCGCCTCGTCCGAAGCCTCCCAGACCACGGCGGCGCCCTCCGTCCAGCGTACATGGATGGGCAGGCCGGTGTCGCCGAAGGGCCGCTCCACGTCGGGATGGCCGAAGAGCCAGGTGTGGCCGTCCGCGACGTGGGCCATCATCTCGGTGAGCGTCAGCGCATAGTCGCGGAAGGCCTTCGCCTCCTCCATCTTCCCCAAGTACTCGGGGAGGACCGCGTCCCAATCCCCGATCAGGTGCAGGTAGGGATAGAAGTAGTGGATGACGTTCCAGGCCCGGATCACGGCGAGCTGCCGGTACTCCAGGCTCGGCTCCTTCATGTCCGCGTAGGTCCGGTCCGGACGGAAGACCGCGTCCGGCAGCGGCGCGGCGGTCACGGCCCTGTCCACCGGAGGCCAGTCCTTGCGGACCTCGGCGACCGCCGCTTCGAGTCCCCCTTCCGGAAGCTCGACGTCGGCCACGCCTTTCCAGCCGGGGAACGGCACGGACTCGCTCACGCGGACCTCGGCCCACATTTCCTCGCCGAGGCTGACGAGGCGCTTTTCCCCGGGCGCGCCAGGGTCAAGCTTCCCTTCCACGACGATCCGGGCGTCGCCGGAGGCCTGCAGGGCGAAGGCCAGGGGCGGGACGCCGCAGCAGTCGTCCAGGAGGAAGACGACCTTCCTCGGGATGGCCCCAGGGAGCGGTTCGAAAACGTTGGCGAACTGGGTGACGAAGCCGGAGTAGTAGCCGCCCGAGCCGCCGCCGGCCTGGGGCTGGTAGCCGGAATGGAGGAGATAGCGCTGCGCGGGCGCCTGCACCGGCCGGCTGACCAGCGCGTTGCCGAAGGCCTCGAGGACGAACTGGGCATAGAACGCCTCGACTCCTGTCTCTCCGCCGCGCAGGTCGAAGACCAGGGAGGAGGCCTTGGCGATCTCCTCCGGGACCTCGTTCGCGAGGCCGAACGCCTCGCGCCGGCTGGCCGTCTTCAGGTATCGGGCGAGCTCGACCACGACCACGCCGCCGTCGAGCCGGCGGGTGAGGTCCGGCTTCTGCGCGGGCTGCGCAGGCTCCTTAGCTGGGGGTGACGGGTCCGAGACGCGGGTGAGGGGATCGCCGAGCGCGTCGAGCATCCCCTGGACCGCGGCCTTGTACTCCTCGGAGGTCTTCGCCGCGCGGACCCGCGGGAGTGCCGCCACGAGGGCGGCGTCCCAGTCGACGTCCTTGTAGGCCACCCAGGGGTGGAGATAGCGGACCGTCCCCCAGAGCTTGCCGACGTGGGCGAGCCGGTCAACAGGCTCGACGGCATAAGCCGCCGAGCACAACAGGAACAGGGCTACCGCCGCCGAGATGGTTCTGCGCATGCGACCTCCTTGTGTACCGATGAATCTGACACAGGAGGCGGATTGCCGGAAGCCCTCCTGGGAGTCGACAGGTCCGCGGCCCAACGGCGATCTCGTAGAAGACGCCCCAGTACGCTACCACCGCGCTACCGGGTGTAAAAGGTCGGGGCGTCTCATGGCCCCAGCGACCACCAACACCGGCAGCACGCCGTGGAGCCCGTTCCCCGGCTGGGTTTTCCGCCCGCGGTATTGGCGGGTATTGGCCGGGTCTGAGGTGAACGGGGCCTGCCGTGAGGAGACGCCCCGACCCTGTACACCCGGTAGGATCTTGCCAGCGGACTGGGGCCGTCTCTACGCGATCCCCCCGTGGCCATCGGGTCGGTGGCATAGACTCGGCCCCGATGACTGCGATCCAGATCCTCGCCCTGGTCGCCTCGGCCTTCGGGGCGGGGGTAATGAACGCCATGGCCGGGGGCGGGACGATCCTGACCTTCCCCACCCTGGTCTTCCTGGGGATGCCGGCCATCACGGCGAATGCCACCTCGACCGTGGCCCTGCTGCCCGGGGCGTTAGCCAGCATGGCCGGTTATCGCAAGGAGGTGTCGCAGAACCGGAGCTGGCTCAAGACGCTGTTCCTCCCCAGCCTGCTCGGCGGGACGCTCGGCTCGGTCCTCCTCCTGCGCACTCCCGAAAAGACCTTCCAGCTCCTCGCGCCGGCCCTGATCCTCTTCGCGACCGTGCTCTTCATGCTCCGGGGCTTTCTCGCCAAGCGGTTCTCGCCGGGAGCCCCGACCACGGGACGGTGGGCCGTGGCGGTACTCCTGCAGTTCGGGGTGGCGGTCTACGGCGGTTATTTTGGAGCGGGGATCGGCATCCTGATGCTGGCCCTGCTCGGCTTCCTCGGGCTGACCGACATCCACGCCATGAACGGGCTCAAGAACTTCTTCGGCGCCTGCATCAACAGCGTGGCCGCGGCGTACTTCGTCCTCCAGGGGGCGGTCTCCTGGCCGGAGGCCCTGATCCTCGCCGTCGGCGCGACGCTAGGGGGTTATGGTGGGGCGAGGTTCGCCCGGGTAATCGGGCAGGAGAAGGCGCGGGCTGCGGTGGTCGTGATCGGGCTGCTGGTAACCGTTCTGCTCGCCTGGCAACAGCTCCGCTGAGCTGGCTCAGCCAGGTTTCCCTGCCGATGTCGTAGACCAGCATCTGGGTGCCCCCCTCCATGACCGGCGGTCAACGGCGGACCAGCCTTGCTTGTGGACCGCCTGGAGGGGCAGACTGCCGCGGGGGTGCGCACTTCATGACCGCCGGTCAATGGCTGACCAGCCGCGGCTCAGCCCCCCGGAAAGGACCTTCAGATGGTTCGCACTGCTCTATTGGCCCTGGCTCTCGCGCTGTTCGGAGGAGCACCCTACACTGCGATATGGGCGGCAGTTGGCAATATGGCAGACCCCGACGGGGTGACGACCAACGCAGGAAGCATCAACGATCCCAACGGCTCGAGCGCCGACAACGACGCGGGAGGCATGTGGGACCCAAACGGCTGATGTCACGCTGTCACGGGCCAGCGCACCTTCTTCGCTAAGGGGGCATCCCGGCCCCCTATTTTCGCTATACTGCATCCAAGCAATGAACGGCCACTACACTGCCGCATCGCTGGCTCGCCTGTTCGACGGGCCGGCGGACGAGGCGGAGCCGACGCGAGCGATGCATCACCTGGCGAGGTGCCAGCCGTGCCTGGCTGCCGCGGCAGACTACCTCGCGCAGAGAAAGGGTGGGCCGCCGCTGCGGGCTGCGGAGCCCCGCGCCGCCCTTGTGACCTTCGTCCAGGAAGAAGCGAGGTCCGCGGTGGAAGCGTTGGAGGCGAGGGCCTGGTGGGCGGATCTCAGGGAGCTCAGCCCGGCCGAGCAGATCCGCAAGGTCCGGTCGGTTGCAGCCCTGCGAAGCCTGCCGGTCTTCGAGACGATTCTGAGCGAGGCGAGCACCGCCGGCCGCTCCGACCCGTTTCTCGGCGAGAGCACGGCCGGGGTGGCACTCGCCGTGGTCGATCACCTTCCGGAACCGCGGTTTCCCAACGCTCTCAAGAACGATCTTCGGGGAAAGGCCCTGACCGTCGTTGGGAACTGCCGGCGGATCGCGGCGGACTTGCAGGGCTCGGCCGAGGCGCTCGCGACGGCCCAGCGAAATCTCGCACAGGGCACGGGCGATCCAGGGCTGAAGGCCCGGCTCCTCTCGATCCAGGCCTCTCTGTACACTGACACGGGCAGTTTCGAGAAGGCGCTTTCATGCGCCAGCCGGGCGGTGGAGATCTATCGGGAGCTGGAAGACTGGCAAGGAGTCGCTCACAACCTGGTCTTAGAGGGGAACTGCCTGATAGCCGCTTGCCGACCCAAGGAGGCGATCGGCAAGGCCCGCTCTGCCCTCGACCGCATTCCTCAGCACGAGATCCGCCTGCAAGCGCTGGCTAGGTTCATCCTCGTCGAGGGGCTGGTCACTCTCGGCCGGCCATTGGAGGCCCTCCGCTACTTCCGGCAAGCCGAGCACCTGTGCAAGGACGCGGAACTCGGGATGCGATTGCGAGCCCACTATTGCGAGGCGCTCGTCCTGGACGGTCTGGGCCAGGTGAGGGAGTCCGAAAAGCTGTTCCGCGCCTCCATCAAGTCCTTCTTCGAGCACGAGCTGTACAAGGATGCTTTCATCGCCATGCTGACGCTCTTCGAGTGCTTCTGCCGCCGGGGCGCCCTCACGAAGGCGGCTGCCCTGTGCGAGGCGGCAATCACCGCAACCTCCGAAGTGGGCGAGGCCTGCAACGACCAGATCCGCCGTGCCTGGGAAGAGTTGCTTGCCGCCATCCGCATCCGCCAGCTCAGCGAGGAGGAGCTTGTCCACGCCCGCCGGTTCCTCATCCGGAACTGGAGCGTGCCCGTGGCCGGCGCCGTCGTCCTGCCCAAGCCGGAAACCGTCGCCGTGAGAGCCAGCGTCGCCCCCGAGCCGCCCCCGCCTCCTCCGGTCCCCACGGCCCAGGAGCTCCAATCCGTCGGCTTCCACACAGCCCTGGCGTCGTACGAGCAGCAGCTCATCGAGGCCGCACTCAAGGAGACGGGGGGCAACATCAGCGAGGCGAGCCGCCTCCTCAAAATCTCGCGCAACGGCCTGAAGCGAAAGATCCGCCAGTACGGGCTGCAGGAACGATTCTGAAGGACTTTCGAGCGGCTCCGAAACTTCGGAGCGGTTCTGAAGCTCCTGAGAATGGTTCTGAAATTCCGGAAGGGCTCCAAGATTTCCAGGACGGCTCCGAAAACTTCGGAGCGATTCTGAGCGTCCCAGAACGGCTCTGAAGGACTCCGAAGCGGTTCTTAACTTCTGAGAACGGTTCTGAAAACTTCGGAGAGGCTCCGGGATTCTCAGAATGACCCTGAAGAACTTTGGAACGGTTCCGGGATTCTCAGAATGACCCTGAAGAACTTTGGAACGGTTCCGAGATTCTCAGAATGACCCTGAAGAACTTTGGAACGGTTCCGAGATTCTCAGAATGACCCTGAAGAACTTTGGAACGGTTCCGAGATTCTCAGAATGGCTCCGAAAACTTCAGAGCGGCTCTGAGCTCCCCAGAACGGCTCCGAAGGACTTCGGAGCGATTCTCAACTCCTGAGAACGGCTCTGAAAACTGGCCGACGACTTCCTGAAGCTGAACATCAAGCGGGAAGCGCTGGCGGCCGTCCTGGTGCTGCGCGAGGCCTGCCGCAAGGACAGAGTGACCCTGGAAGGAATCGCGAAGATCGCCGCCTACCTGCGGGACCTGGACCGCCGCCCGGGGGGAACCCTGCCGCCGCCGACGCTGGCGGACCTGTAGGCGTCTCCCCCTCTAGATAGATCATCTGTAGGGGCGCCCCTTGTGGGTGCCCTTCCGGAGGGCGGCCACAAGGGCCGCCCCTACATGAAACGCAATCTGCCTCTCGGACTGTAACGAGGTTCTGACTCTACCCCGTCCCGTGCTTGCCTGGCAGCTTTTGCTGCTCCCGCTGCTCGCGCTCCTCGTAGAGGGTGTCGAACATGTCGCGCATGCGGCGCTCGAGCTCCGCGTCGTCGAGGGCGCGCGGGGCGGGCTCCTGGGGCTTGGCGGGACGGTCCACACCGAGGTCGTCGAGGATGCGGAGGATGCGCTGCGCCACCGAGGTTCCTTCAGGCATCTTGCGGTGCGCCAGCTCGTAGAACTGCTCCTGCGTGTAGCCCAGCACGTCGAGGATGCCAAACAGGTGGCGGAGCTTGAGCTCGATCTTGCCGCGGAAGATCCCGTTGAGCGTCCCCTTGCCCCAGCCGAGCCGCCTCTCCACCTCCCGGATGGAGAAGTTCTCGACCTTGATGATCCCCTCCAGCAGCTCGAGATAGCGCTGGACCTCCTTGTCGACCTCCATGCGGCCAGTGTACACCACAGGCGGGAAGGGTCCGACTCAGATACGGCAACTGCCGAAAAATACGGGCAAAGAAAAGAAGGGAGGCATGCGCGGGCATGCCTCCCCATGAGGGTTACACCGGCGGCGCGGCCTCCGTCACGGTCTCGGCCGTGGCCTCGGGTGCGGTGGGCTTCGGCCGCCGGGGGCCGAGCACCCGCACACGGAACTCCGCCAACCTCGGATTGCGCGGTCCCAGATGGGCTCGGATCGCGGCCCGGAGCTGCAGCGCCGCATCCGAGCCCAACAGCAGATGCTCTCGGCTCATGGCGGCGTTGTCCTTGGCCTCACCCCGGATGGCATCCTGCTGGGCAGTGGTCTGCTCCAGGCTCACCAAGGCGGCCTCCAGCGCGCCGCGAAGGACCGGCATGTCCGGGATGAGCCCCTGACTCACGTTGATCTCCAGCAGGTTCAGCAGGCGGCGCCAATCGGCCAGGTAATCCGCGAACGACGAATTGTTGTGCATGCGAGTCTCCTTTCGTTGCAGCCCTGCTCAACCGAGCCGGGCCGCGAAGTTGAACAGCTTCCGCGAAGCTTCCACGCGAGGCTTCGACGGCTCCATCAGCATCACGGACAGGCAGCAACCCGAGCTGGCCAGGGTCACGCCCACCCTCATCCGGGCCGCGATGGCCAGGAGGTACACCACGTACAGCGACTGCACCTGGGAGCTGGGGAACCAGAGCTTGCGCGTGAGCATCCGCTCGTCGCTGAGCTGCCACCCCGGCGGCGGTGTCGTCCCCTTCGCCTCTCCACCGCCCTTCGGCGTCTTCTGATCGATCATGCAGGTCTCCTTCTCGATTGGCCGGCGCCTTTATTGGCATCTGCCGACTACTGCTTTCTTTTGACGAACACAGTATGGCAAAAGAAACCTGTGCCGGTCACATCATGAGACGTGAGCACGTGGAGCGGCGACCTGGGGATGCGGAGATCGGCGAGGTGTTCCGGGATCCGGAGCCGGCGGCGGCGCGCCGCGGTTGGAGAATGCGGCGCGGCGTTTGGAGGATGCCACGCCCCTTCTGGATTACGCCATCCTCCAATGGGGGGATGCCATCCCCCTTTTAGAAAACGGCGCGCCGCGTTTGGGGGATGACGTGCCGCGTTGGGGGGGCGTCATCCCCCTTTGGGGGGACGCCGCGCCGCTCTTTCCGCACGGCGTGCGCACTTTGCGGCGCGCCGCGCTCCTTCTTGGGGACGGCACGCCACCTTTTCCACGCGCCAGCCGGTCAGCCCCTGACCAGCGATGAATGAAGGAAAATCCGTAACCACCTCGCGACACCCGCGTCACCCCATCCCCACCCCCGGCCTCTACCTTGGGGCTCATGACATCCCGAGCCGACCTGCACGTGCACAGCAAACACTCCAACCGGCCCAGCGAATGGATCCTGCGGACGTTCCGCGCTCCGGAGAGCTTCACCGAGCCTCTGGAGATCTACCGGACCTGCCGCGGACGCGGCCTGGACTTCGTCACCATCACCGACCACGACACCATCGACGGCGCGCTCGAGATCGCCCACTTGCCCGGCACGTTCCTCTCCTGCGAGGTCACCGCCGAGTTTCCCGAGGACCGTTGCGAGGTCCACGTGCTCGTCCTCGGCATCACGTGCTCGGTCGCCCATCCCCTGTTCCGGGTCAACGACCGCATGACCCTGGAGCAGTTCGAGAAGCTGCTGGTGCTGTTCAACCACTTCGAGACCCTGAACGGCATGCACGACCGGCGGCTCAACGGCCTCGCGCGCAGGATCCTCTCCTCCCTGTCTCCCGAGCTGATCGACCTCCTGGCCGGGCGCCACGAGATCGAGCCCTGGGGCGCCACCCCCTGGATCAAGGGCTTCACCGGCGGCAGCGACGACCACGCCGGCCTCTACATCGCCACCGCCTGGACTTCGACACGAGACGTCGACACGGCCGAAACCTTCCTCTCTCGGATCCGCGCCGGCCGCTGCGATGCCGACGGCCACACGGGCTCGCCCCTGCGCCTCGCCCTCAGCCTCCAGGCCCTCGCCGGCGAGTACTTCCGGCGGCAGCTTCCGGCAGGCCGCTGGCTCCACCCGCGCCTGCTCGATGCGGCCTCCCACTGGGTTTCGGCCCGTTGCCAGGGCAAGGGTGCCGAGCTCCTGGACAGGGCGTCCCTCCGCTTCCTGGGCCTCCAATCCGATCTTCTCGATGAGGACTGTGATGAGGACAATCCAATGGCGCGTAGAATCGTGGCGTGACGGCAGTCGTGGTGCAGCCTCTCACCTTCCCTGATGTCAGCGCCCGTCCCGAGGCGGAACCCCTCCTCGCCGGCCGCCTGGCTGCCATCGACATCGGCTCCAATTCCATTCACATGATCGTGATCGCGCCGGAGCCGGGTGGCGCGTCCGGAGGGGGCTACAGGGTCCTGGGCCGCGAGCGCGAGATGGTCCGGCTGGGAAAAACGGCGCACGGCCGCGGCGCCCTCTCCGAGAGCGCCATGCGCGACGGCCTGGAGACGCTGATCAAGATGACCACCCTCGCCCGCCTCAAGGGCGCCGAGCAGGTCGTGGCCGTGGCCACCAGCGCCGTGCGCGAAGCGTCCAACGGCGACGACTTCCTCTCCCGCGTCAAGGCGCAGACCGGCCTCGACGTCCAGCTCCTCACCGGCGTCGAGGAGGGGCAGCTCATCTACCGCGCCGTGCGTGAGGTGGTCGACCTCGGGCACGGGCCGGCAGCCATCGTGGACGTGGGCGGCGGCAGCACGGAGTGGATCTCCACCCGCACCGGCGAGATCGAGCAGGTGGTGAGCCTCGCCCTGGGCTCCCTGCGCTGCGCCAACGGCCTCCGGGGCGACCCGGCCACCGCGGCATCCCTGGAGAAGCTCCGCCGCCGCATCCAGAAGCGGTTGGAGAAGGAGGTCCCCTACGGGCCGGTCGAGCGGCTGGTCGCCACGTCCGGGACCGCGGTCTGCTGTGCGGACCTAATCGACTTCTTCGCCGGCCGCGACTGGAAGGAGGCCTCGTCCGCCCTGCGGGAGGTCCGCCTCAAGGACCTTGCGCAGCTCATCGAGCGCCTGCGCATCCTCCCGCGCCGGGAGATCGCCGACCTGCCTCCGGTAGGCATCCCCCGGTCGGAGAGCCTGCTCGCCGGGGCCGTCCTGCTCCACGAGCTGGTCACTCACGCCGGGGCCGACCGCTTTCAGGTGAGCGGCCAGGCGCTGCGCGAGGGGCTGGTGCTGGCGGCCCTCGGCCAGCCGATCCCCGCGGCGCGCGAGCCCGAGGACCTCCGCCGCCGGCAAGTCCTCCGGCTGGCCGAGCGCACCGAGAGCGTCTACCGCCACAGCCTGCAGAGCGCCCGCCTCGCCGTCCGCCTCTTCGACGTCACGGCCTCGCTGCACGGCCTCGGCTCGCGGGAGCGCGAGTGGCTGGAGTACGCCGCCCTGCTGCACGACCTCGGCTACTCCATCCACTACCGCAACCATCACAAGCACTCGTTCTACCTGATCTTCAACGCCAGCCTCGACGCCTTCGACCCGCGCGAAATGGAGATCATCGCCCATGTCGCCCGCTACCACCGCGGCCCAGCCCCGAAGCGCAGCCATCCCACCTTTGCCGCCCTCAAGCCCTGGCAGCAACGGATCATCCGGCAGCTCACCGCGCTGTTGCGCGTGGCCGACTCCCTGGACCGCACCCACGCCTCGCGCGTCGAGGAGATCTACGGTTCGCTCCGCAAGGACCGGGTGACGCTGGAAGTGGTGTCGCGCTATGACGTCGGATTGGAGCTGGAGGCTGCCCGCGGACGCGGGGAGTACTTCGAGAAGGTCTTCGGCTGCCGGCTGCGCCTGCGGCAAGGCCTCGAAGCTGCCGTATAGGCAACCCTCGATTTGTAAAAAGAACCTGCTCCGGACCCCCCGTTTCCTTTTTGCACCATAGAGTTAAATGTTTGCGTCACATGGAGTTAACATACTTATTACCCAGGCGTCACATGAGCTTTGTGGAAATCTCTCCACGGTTCGCAACGCGATCCTTCCCCGAAAGGAAACGCTTTCTGATAAACCTATACTTTTCAATGACTTACCTCGATTGCACAGAGCTTTGGTCAAAGTGGGGAAAGGGCTGTCAGACCTCGTTTCCAAGGGCCTCCCAGGGGCCATTTCCGCAGAGTTTTCCGCAAGTCCTGTGGAGAACTCCATGCTAGCCTTTCCGGCAATGGCACGGGAACGGATTCTGCTAATCGAGGACGAGCCGGACATCGCCGAAGTCCTGCAGTACAACCTGGAGAAGGAGGGTTTCCAGGTCGAGCTGGCCAGCCGGGGGGATGCCGGCCTGGAGGCCGTCCGGCGCGAGAGCCCCGAGCTGATCCTGCTCGACCTGATGCTGCCGGGGCTCGACGGCCTGGAGCTCACGCGCCTGCTCAAGCGCGACCCGGCGACCGCTCACCTGCCGATCGTGATGCTCACCGCCCGCAGCGAGGAAGTGGACCGCATCGTGGGCCTGGAGCTGGGCGCCGATGACTACATCAGCAAGCCTTTCAGCCCGCGCGAGGTGGTGCTGCGGGTCAAGGCGGTGCTGCGCCGGCTCCAACCTGAACAGCCGGAGGACACCGCGAGCGAGCTGCTCAAGGTGGGCGGGATCGAGCTGGACATCTCAGGGCACCAGCTGCGGCTGGGGGGCAAGGAAGTACCGCTGACCGCCACCGAGTTCCGTCTCCTGCGCCTGCTGATGGAGCGCAACGGCCGGGTGCAGACCCGGGGGCAGCTCCTCTCCGACGTCTGGGGCTACGCCGAGGACATCGACAGCCGCACGGTCGATACGCACATCCGCCGCCTGCGCCGCAAGCTGGGGCCCGAGGCCGACCGTATCGAGACCGTGATCGGCGTCGGGTATCGGTTGAGGCCGGGCTGAGGCCCTGACGGCTTTGCGCTTCCCTCCCAAGCTGCGGCTCGCTCCGCTCTGGCCGGCGCTGGCGGCGGTCCTCACCGCCTCGGCGCTGCTCTGGCTCCTCCTTCCCGGCCTGTTCCAGCGCAGCGCCTCGATCCAGCTTCTGGATACGCTGCGCCTCCTCTCCCCGATCGTGGCCGAGCGCGCAGTGCGGCCGGGCGCCGGCCTCCAGCACTGGATGCACGAGATCGGCGACGATTCGAACCTCAGGCTCACCCTGATGCGCGGTGACGGCAGCGTGATCGCCGACAGCGTGCGCTCGGACCGGCAGGTCGAGGCCATGGAGAACCACGCCGAGCGGCCCGAGGTCCGCGAGGCCCTTGCCCGCGGCCAGGGGGCGGCGGTGCGCCACAGCGAGACCACGGGGGACACGTACGTCTACGCTGCCCGCACGCTCACCGACTCCAAGGGGGAGCTGCTCGTGCTGCGCCTCGCCCAACCCCTGGCGGAGCTCCAGGCGCTGCGCGGCAGGCTGGCCGCGGCCATGCTGCTGGCGGCGCTCGCGGCCGGCGTGTCGATCCTGCTCACCTCGCTGTGGATCGACCGGCGCCTGTTCCAGCCGCTCGCCCGTCTGATCGGCGAGGCGCGCGACCTGGTCAATGGCCGCCTTCGCCGCGTGCAGGTGCCAGAGGAAGACGAGCTCGCGCCAGTCGCGCTGGCGCTCAACCGCCTGGCCGAGACCGCCGAGGCCCAGTTCGCCGCCGTGAGCGACGAGCGCGACCACCTCAAGGCCATCCTCTCCAGTATGTCCGAAGGAGTGCTGGTAGTCGCCGCCGACGGCCGCGCCCGGCTGGTCAACCCTGCCTTCCGCCGGCTTTTCGACATCGACACCCCGGAGGCCGCCGCCGAGGTGACCGGCCGGCCTGTCCTGGAGATCATCCGCCAGCCCGGGCTGGCAAGCCTGGTGGATGACACGCTCCGCCTGGGCACGGGGCAGAGCGGCCAGATCGAGATCCTCGCCCCGGAGCGGCGGACGCTGCTTCTGGCGAGCGCCGCCCTGGCCGGAGGCGAGCGCGGCGCGGTCGTGGTGGCCCGCGACACCACCGAGCTCACCCGCGTGGCCGACATGCGCCGCGACTTCGTGGCCAACGTCTCGCACGAGCTGAAGACCCCGCTCGCCGCAATCCGCGGCTATGCCGAGACCCTGCGCGACGGCGCCCTGGACGAGCCGGCCACCGCCCGCCGTTTCAACGAGCGCATCCTGTTGCAGTGCGGGCGCCTGCAGGCGCTGCTGGACGACCTCCTCACCCTCTCGCGCCTGGAGAGCGTGACGCCGCAGCCCTCCGAGCGCGAGCCGGTCGAGCTGCCGGCGGTGATCCACCGCGCCGCCGAGGTGCTTTCCGACGCCGCCCGCGAGCGCCAGGTCCGGATCGAGCTGGACGTGGACGAGGAGGTCCCGGCCTTCAGTGGAGACCCGGAGGGGATCGAGCGCCTGGTGGTGAACCTCCTCGACAACGCCGTCAAGTACAACCGGCCCGAAGGGAGCGTGAGCCTCCGTCTTTCTCAGGCCGGCGGCCACGCCCTCCTGGAGGTGACTGACACGGGCATCGGCATCCCGCAGGACGCCCTCTCCCGCATCTTCGAGCGCTTCTACCGCGTGGACAAGGGGCGCTCCCGGGACGAAGGGGGCACCGGCCTCGGCCTCGCGATCGTCAAGCACGTGGCCCAGACCCACGGCGGCCAGGTCGAGGTCGAGAGCCGCATCGGCAAGGGCAGCACGTTCCGGGTGCGGCTGCCGCTTGCATGACGCAGACTTGTCACACGGTAGAAAACCCTTTGCGGGTAAGATGGCCTGTGGAAAGGGTTTGAGCCATGGAAAGACATCTGGATCAGGAGCTGGACCGCGCGCGGCAGATGCTGCTCAGGATGGGTGGCATGGTGGAGACCATGGTCTCGCAGGCCACGCAGTCCCTCCTCGAGCGCAGGTCGGACCTGAGCGCCGAGGTCATCTACAGCGACAGCGGCGTGGATCACCTGGAGATCGAGATCGACGAGATCTGCCACAGCATCCTGGTGCGCCGGCAACCCACCGCGGTGGACCTGCGCTTCATCGTCGCCGTGATGAAGATCAACAGCGACCTCGAGCGCATCGGCGACTCGGCCGTCAACATCGCCCAGTCGGTGGAGCAGCTCAACGAGCAGCCGCCGCTCAAGCCGTACATCGACCTGCCCCACCTCTCGCAACTCGTGCAGGCCATGGTGCGCAAGAGCCTCGACGCCTTCGTCAACCGCGACGCGGCCCTGGCCAACGAGGTCTGCCGCTCGGACGACGCGGTGGACGGCCTCTACAAGCAGATCTTCCGCGAGCTGCTGACCTTCATGATCGAGGACCCCAAGACCGTGAGCCGGGCGCTCCACCTGCTCCTCATCTCGCGCAACCTGGAACGCATCGCGGACCATGCCACGAACATCGCCGAGGACGTGATCTATTACGTCGAAGGCCGTGACATCCGGCACTCCATGGGCGGCCACCAGCAGACGGCCGCGCAGGCTTGATGATGAAGGTCCTCTTCCTCTGCACAGGCAACTCGGCCCGGAGCATCCTCGCGGAGTACCTGCTGCGCAGCATGGATCCGCGCTTCGAGACCTACAGCGCCGGCTCCCACCCCAAGGGCGAAGTCCATCCGCTCGCCCTCGAAGTCCTGCGGGAGGCCTACGGGATCAACGCGGGCGACGCCCGCAGCAAGTCATGGGAAAAATTCCGGGACGTGGACTTCGATCACGTGATCACGGTCTGCGGCAACGCCCGCCAGAGCTGCCCCATCTGGCCCGGCAAGGCGCTCATGTCCCACTGGGATCTGGAAGACCCCGCGGCCGTCGAGGGAACGGAACAGGAAAAGCTCCGCGCCTTCGAGGAAACGGCCCGCCTTCTCCACGAACGCCTCGAAACCTTTCGCAAGACGGCTTAGCTCACGATCAGCCTCGCCGCGATTCCGGCGAGGCTCCCCACCAGCGTGCCCGCGGCCACATCCAGCGGGTAGTGAGCTCCGAGATAGACACGGGACATGGCGATACCGGAAGCGAGGGTCAGGGTCAGCGCCCCGAGGCCGCTCCCCTCCCCCGCCAGGGCCACGGCGATGCCGAACGCCGCGGAAGTGTGCCCCGACGGGAAGGAGAAGGCGTCCGGGTCCTCCACCAGGGCGGCGAAGTCAGCCAGGCAATTTGGACGGGCTCGGCAGCAGACCCGCTTGAGCGCCTGCGAGGCCAGCACCGCGATCGTGGCCCCCAGGCCCAGCAGCGAGGCATAGCGCGGACCCAGGCCGCCGGAAAACGCGAGTGCGAGCCCCACGACCACCCACGTCGAGGTATCTCCCAGGTGGGTCAGGGTCTTCATGACGCGGGTCATCAAGGCCGACTCCCAGCGACGCACGCCAAGGAGCAGCCTTTGGTCAGCCCAGACGACCCGTTGCCATACGGTCACGCCATCCTCCTCAGAAAATAATCTGATATTGCAAACGGAACTCGTCGTTCGTGACGTCCGTCGCCACGTTCTCGAGTTGCCGGTAATCGGCCTGGATCTTGTGGGCGTGCTTGTTGAAGAACCAGTTGAGGGCGACGCCCCGCTCCTCCTGCTCGTCGTCGTCGCGGTCGGCGTTGGGATCGATCTCGGCCAGCCGGGCCGCGATCTCGAACTTGTTGCGGATAACGAAGTAGCCAGCCTGGGCCACGAAGCCGCCATCGTCGAAGTCGGCGATGACGTCGCGGTCGTTCGATGAATCATGGACCGCGCCGAAGAACGAGAAACCCTTGAACTTGAAGACCACGTCGCCGCCGACGATCTCGCGGTCGGCGTTGTGCGCGGGAGTGGTTCCCGCGACGGCCACCGGACGCTCGTTGGACTCGTACTCGGCGGCGATGGCGAACAGCGGCCGGTCGGTGGACTCGAAATCGCTCTCGGAGTACTTCACGTCGCCGAACGGCTGGAAAGTCAGGCGGGCATTCGTCTGGTACTCGTCGTTGTCGTTGCGCGAGACCGTCCGGCCGTTGCCGTTGAAGATGCCGACGCGCCAGTCGAGCTTGCCACCGGCCGGGGTGCCCCAGACCTGAAGGCCGATGTCACGGCCGCGGGCGAAACGGTTGGAGAACAGCGACCGGTCTACGAACTGCTGTGAACCCGAAGAGGTCAGCTCCTGGCGCCCGAACGGGACCTTGAACTGGCCGCCCTTGATCTGGAACACCTTCTTGCCCTTGGTGAGGTCGTAGTTGATGCTGGCATCCTCGAGGACGTTGGCGGAATCGGCCCAGTTGAGCTGCAAGTCGTAGGTGAGGTCCTTGGTGTAGGCCCAACCCTCGAACTTGGTCTTCATGCGGCGGATTCGAAAGGAGCCGACGTCGTCGCCCTGCTCCGGCATCTCCTGCGTAAAGCGCACCTGCGCACGGTTGGAAATCGAAAGCTCGGCGCTCTTCGACTTGATGGTGGTCTTGCCGTCCTTCCAGCTTACGTCGAACGCGGGCACGGCCGGCTTCGGGGTGGGACGGTCATACCCTTCCATGTTGTGCTTGAAGAAATAGAGGTCGAGGGCCGTCTCGTTTTCGGCGACGATCGTCTCGCCGTTGGCACCGGCGCCCGTCAGGGTGATCGCCGTGCCGAGCTCGCCGGAGTCCGTCCAGGACTTGTAGCGCTCGGGGGTATTGAAGATGTAGATGCGGCCGTCTTTCTCGACCTCCTTGTAATACAGGCCCACCACCTGCGCCGAAGCCATCGAGGCGGCCACCAGCGCCAACAGCACCAGCAGGCCGGCCGCGAATCGAGTTGATCTGGGCATTCCTTGGCTCTCCTTTTCCTTGCAGATATCAGTTCAGGGGAATTGCTCGCGATTTCGGCGTAAGGATAAGAAGACGACCCGCGCGGTGATGCGACGGGCCTGTGACAGGTCTGCGACAGGAGCGATCTAGGCGATGCTGAGGAATTCCGGCGGAGCCAGAAGGCCACGGCGCCTGAGCGGTTCGGGACCTTCCCGCTCGCAGAGAGAGCGTAGGCGCGGCATGCTAGCCGCGGCGCGGACGAGGAAGAGCCGTTGCGGCGCCGGCGGGACGCTCGCGGTCCAGTCGGGCGGGGACTGACCCATCCGCGTCGCCAGGAGCTCCACCACTCCAGCCGCTGTCGCAAGCTCGGTGGCGTCAAGCCCGAGGGGAGCCGGTACTTCTGCCCATACGAGGCCGGACCGCTGGGCGTCAGCCAGCCACTGCCTTACCACCAGCGCATCGAAGCCGAGGAGCGCACGCACGAGGTCTCTAAGTTCCATGGACGGATTCCCAGAGGTCGTCAAACGCGAAGCGCGCCTTGAGCTCGCGGCCCGGAACCAGAAATGGTTCGACCGCACTCCATACCTCCTCGCGAGTCCCCCGGACCTCAGGCAAAAGCAGGCGGGCGTCATTGATGTCCACGTCGTCTCGCCAGGCGCTCAGCTTCATCGCAAGGAGCTGCTGAGGCCCCAATGCCCGAACCAGGAGAGCGGGCCTGTCGAGCAGCACCTCACCGGGAAGAATACCTTTGAGGTATCCCTTTGCGCCGTCATTGAGCCAGTCCTCTGGAAGCTCCAGGCTGGCAGCCACTCGGCGAGCTGCATCCCGGATAGCGGCGGCGCCCGTCGAACCAAGCGAGCAATAGTCCACGTCTCTCGTGGAGTCGCGCGCGTTGTACAGCAGCACGAGAGCGGCGCCGCCAGCGAGCACGATCTCCTCTTGTCGAGTCGATCCCATCGCCTCGAGCTCGCGTGCCAGCGCCTCGAGGGCATCGCGGATCATGGACTGGGAGAGCAGTTTCATCGAGCGTATCTTACGCTCTCTGCCCCCAGGCCATTGTCACATCGCTGTCACACAGCGGTAGGCCCGCTGCCAAACCCCTCTGCAATCCTCTCTCCGACGGCCGCCTCCGGCCACGGATCGAATGTCCCTTAACCCGAAAGAGGAGAGAACCAAAATGAAGCACAACCTGAAGGTGGCTCCCCTGGCCCTTGCGCTGGCTCTGGCCGGGAGCTCCCTGTCCGCGCAGGCGGTCAAGGTCGATGCTGGAATCCCGAGCTACAGCAAGACGAGCGGCGTCTCCGGCAACATGAGCTCGGTCGGCTCCGACACGCTCAACAACCTGATGACACTGTGGGCCGAGAGCTTCCGCAAGCAATATCCGAACATCCGCGTCCAGATCGAGGGCAAGGGCTCCTCCACGGCGCCACCGTCCCTGATCCAGGGCACCGCGCAGCTCGGCCCCATGAGCCGCGTCATGAAAGCTGACGAGATCGACGGCTTCGAGAAGAAGTACGGTTACAAGCCGACGGCGATCCGCGTCGCGGTCGATGCCTTGGCGGTCTACGTGAACAAGGACAACCCGCTTCAGCAGCTCACCGTCCAGGAGGTCGACGCGATCTTCTCCAAGGGCCGGGCCTGCGGCGGCAAACCGGTCGCCAACTGGGGTCAGGCCGGTCTCAAGGACGGCAACTGGGCAAGCAAGCCGATCAGCCTCTACGGCCGCAACTCTGCCTCCGGCACCTACGGCTTCTTCAAGGAGAACGCGCTCTGCAAGGGTGACTACAAGGACACGGTCAAGGAGCAGCCCGGCTCCGCCTCCGTGGTGCAGGGTGTCTCCGAGGACAAGTTCGCCGTCGGCTACTCCGGCATCGGCTACCGCACATCCGGCGTCAAGCCGCTCAAGCTCGCTGCCAAGAAGGGCGGCCAGTACTTCGGCACCGACCCCTCCGACGTCTACTCGGGCAACTATCCGCTCTCACGCTACCTGTACGTCTACGTCAACAAGGCGCCCAACAAGCCGCTCGACCCGCTGGTCCGCGAGTTCCTGAAGTTCGCCCTCTCCAAGGAGGGCCAGGAGACCGTGGTCAAGGACGGCTACCTGCCCATCCCGGCGAAGGTGGCGCAGGAAGAGACCGCAAAAATAAAGTGAGCCCGGTGCACCCTCAGACCGCTCGCAAAAGGCTGATCGCCGATCGTGCCGCCCGCTGGGTCGTCTCAGCGGGCGGACTTGCGATCATCGTCAGCATCCTGGGCATCCTCGTCTTCATCCTGGCCGAGGT
Organism: uncultured Holophagales bacterium; assembly: GCA_963741305.1. Taxonomy (GTDB): domain Bacteria; phylum Acidobacteriota; class Thermoanaerobaculia; order Multivoradales; family UBA5704; genus DATMER01. The sequence continues at coordinate 5,381,905 of CAVUHL010000003.1, forward strand.
CTGGCCGCTCATGTCCAAGGCCCGCGTGCGCGCCGTGCGCGAGATCCCCCTGCCGGGCCCTCCCGCCGGAGCCCTGGTCTCTGACGAGCACCGCACCCACGTCGCCGCCCTGGCCGCCGACGGCCACGTCCGGGTGGTCCGCCTCCGCGACGGCCAGATCGCCGCCGACGTGGACCTGGGGACCGGAGCCCTGACCGGCATGAAGGTGCCCGCGGGCCAGATCGTGCTCACCGGCGCCACCCGCGACGGCCGCGTCGTGCTGGCGCCGGTCTCCTTCGAAGTCACCTTCGAGGGTCAGACCCAGGTCGTCACCCCTGCGGTCCAGGATCCGATCCTGCTGGAGCTCGACCCGCAGCGGCGCCCACTCGGCGCCTTTGCCGCCCAGGTTGACGAGGAAGGTGCCACCGCCGCGGCCCAGCTCGCCGATGGCACGATCGCCCTGGTGCGCCGCTCCAGCCAGGAAAACACGATGACCGGGGAGCTGACCGAATCCGTGCAGCGGTTCCAGGCGCAGGCCCCCGGCCGGCTCACCGCCCTCGTGATCGACGAGGGCCAGACTGGGCTCTACGGCGGCACGGCCCGCGGCGACATCCTCTGGTGGCCGCTCGCGGAAGGCCAGCCCGGCCAGGTGCGGGCCGCCTCCGCCGGCCCCTCCGCGATCACCGCCCTCGACCTGCTGATCGGCGGGCGCTCCCTGGTCGTCGGCCAGGAGAACGGCGCCCTCAGCATCTGGCTGCAGACCCGCGAGAGCCAGGGAGAGGACGTCTTCCGCCTGACCCGGGTGCGCGACTTCCCCCGGAGCGCAACGGCCATCCGCCAGATCGCGCCGTCCGAGCGCGGCAAGGGCTTCCTGGCCATGGGGGACGGCGGAAAGCTGGGCCTCTACTACTCCACCTCGCACCGCACGCTGTGGACGGGCGACGCCCCCATCAAGCGCGGCACCGGCCTGTTCTACACCCCCAAGACCGACGGCGTGTACCTGGCGGGAGAGGGCAAGATCGCCGAGATCGACGTCTTCAACCCGCACCCCGAGGTGACCTGGAAGACCCTGTTCGGCAAGGTCTGGTACGAGGGGTACGACGAGCCCGCGCACGTCTGGCAGTCGAGCAGCGGCAGCGACGACTTCGAGCCCAAGCTCTCGCTCACGCCGCTCCTGGTGGGCACGCTCAAGGGGACTTTCTACTCCCTGCTGCTGGCGATCCCCCTGGGGGTGCTCGGCGCGATGTACACGTCGCAGTTCATGCACCCGTCCTACAAGCGGGTCCTCAAGCCGATGGTGGAGATCATGGCCTCGCTGCCCAGCGTGGTCCTGGGCTTCCTCGCCGGGCTCTGGCTGGCCCCGCGGATCGAGGACGCGATGCCGGCCCTGGCCCTGATGCTGGCCGTGCTGCCGCTCCTGATCCTGATTGCCGGCTTTCTCTGGAACAGGGTGACGCCAAGCGCCTTCCGCGGCCGCTTCCGTACCGGCACCGAAGCGATCCTGTTCGTCTTCGTCCTCGCCTTTGGCATGTGGCTCTGCTTCCAGCTCTCCGGGCCCTTTGAAAAGCTTGCCTTCGGCGGCAGCTTCCAAGGCTGGCTCGGCGAGGCCACCGGCCTCAACTACGACCAGCGCAACGCCGTCGTGGTCGGCCTGGCCATGGGCTTCGCCGTGATCCCGATCATCTTCGCCATTGCCGAGGACGCCTTCACCAACGTGCCGCCCAACCTGGTGGCCGGCTCTCTCGCCCTGGGCGCGGACCGCTGGCAGACCGTGACGCGCGTGGTGCTGCCCACGGCCTCGCCGGGCATCTTCTCGGCCATCATGATCGGCTTCGGCCGCGCCGTGGGCGAGACCATGATCGTGCTCATGGCCACGGGCAACACGCCGATCATGGATTGGAACCCTTTCAACGGCTTCCGGACGCTGTCGGCCAACATCGCCGTGGAAATCCCGGAGGCGCCGCACGGCAGCACGCTCTACCGGACACTCTTCCTGGCAGGACTGCTGCTGTTCGTCGTGACCTTTGTGATCAATACCATCGCGGAGCTCGTCCGCCAGCGGCTGCGCGAGCGGTATTCGCAACTATGAAACGCGCGCAACGCTCCGAGCTCTTCGGGCAGGCGATGACCTGGCTCTGTGGCGGCGCCCTCGCCTTCAACCTCCTGCTGGTGATCGGCATCATGGGCCTGCTGGCCTGGCACGGCCTCAGCTACTTCTGGCAGAAGGAGCTCGTCCAGCTCACCCTGAAGGATGGCACCAGCCTCCTCGGCGAAGTCTGGGAAGTGGAGCAGGTGGCTGAGGCGCCGGGTGAGCCCGCGATCGACCGCTTCCGCATCAAGATCGCGAACCGCGACGTGGGTGGGCTCGACTTCGCCTGGATCAAGGCAGTCGACGTGGCCTCCCGTGCCCTGCCCAATGGAGCGGTACTTTTGGAACGCCTGGAGTGGGGCAACTTCCATGGCTTCATGGAAGAGCTGCGCGACGGCGACAAGGTCCTCGCGCGCGGCCCGGAGGCGGTTTGGAAAGCGTTCCATGAGCTGCACGAGAAAAAAGCCGGGCAACGCGAGCAGGTCGAAGAGCTGGAAAAGGGAGAGATCGGCGACGTCAACTACGCGATCGAGAAGCTCCGGCTCGACCGCCGTGCCCTCGACTTCGCAGATCTGCCGCCGGCCGAGAAGCAGCGCCGGGCCGCCGGGCTCGACCGCGAGCTCGCCAACCGCGAAGCCGAGTACCAGCAGCTCGCCGACCACCTGTTCAAGCTGCGCGAGGAGCTCGACAAAGGCACGCTCGTCATGAGGTCCGTGGACGGCCAGACCAAGGAGATGCCGGTCGCCATGGTGGTCCGGGCGATCCGCCCGAACGGCATGAACGCCCTTGAAAAAACCGGGCTCTACCTCTCCAGGGGCTGGGAATTCATCACGGCTGATCCGCGGGAATCCAACACTGAAGGCGGCATCTTCCCGGCGATCTTCGGCACGGTCATGATGGTCTTCATCATGTCCTTCGCCGTGGCGCCGCTCGGCGTGCTCGCCGCGCTCTACCTGCGCGAGTACGCCAAGCAGGGCTTGCTGGTGCGGATGGTGCGGATCGCGGTCAACAACCTGGCCGGCGTCCCCTCCATCGTGTTCGGGATGTTCGGCCTCGGCTTTTTTGTTTACCTGGTCGGCGGCTCACTGGACCGTGTATTCCACCCCGAATCGCTGCCCACGCCGACCTTCGGCACGGGCGGCATCCTCTGGGCGAGCCTGACGCTTGCTCTTTTAACCGTGCCGGTGGTGATCGTGGCCGCCGAAGAGGGCCTCGCGGCGGTGCCACGCATCGTGCGCGAAGGATCGCTCGCCCTCGGCGCCACCAAGTTCGAAACCATCTGGCGCGTAGTGATCCCGGCCGCGGCCCCGGGCATCCTCACCGGGATGATCCTGGCGATGGCGCGCGCCGCCGGCGAGGTCGCCCCTTTGATGATCGTGGGCATGGTGAAGCTGGCGCCGTCGCTGCCCATCGACGGCCGGCCGCCGTTCGTCCACCTCGAGAGGAAGTTCATGCACCTGGGCTTTCACATCTTCGACGTCGGTTTCCAGAGCCCCAACGTCGAAGCCACGACGCCGCTGGTGTTCGCCACCGCGCTGCTCCTGATCGTTGTGGTGACCGTGATGAACATCGTCGCAATCATGCTGCGCAATCACCTGCGGCGCAAATATGCTGGGAGCGCGGTTTGATCGATACTTTGGAGACCCGGATGACTCAGACGACCGACCCGGCGCTCGACCCCGGGATCAAGAACCCGATCCTCGACGTCGAGTCGCTTTCGCTCTGGTACGGCGAGAAGCAGGCGCTGCGCGAGATCTCGCTCAAGGTCCCGGAGAAGAAGATCACGGCCTTCATCGGCCCCTCAGGCTGCGGCAAGTCGACCCTGCTGCGCTGCATCAACCGCCTGAACGATCTGATCGACAACGTCCGGATCGAGGGAGACATCAAGTTCCAGGGCGGCAGCATCTTCGACCCGCGGCTGGAGATCAATGCGCTGCGCAAGCGGATTGGGATGGTCTTCCAGAAGTCGAACCCGTTCCCGAAATCGATCTACGAAAACGTGGCGTACGGGCCGCGCCTCCAGGGGATCAACCGCAAGCGCGACCTCGACGGGATCGTGGAGAAAAGCCTGCGCGGTGCCGCGCTCTGGGATGAGGTCAAGGACCGCCTGGAAGACAGCGCCCTCGGCATGTCCGGCGGCCAGCAGCAGCGCCTGTGCATCGCCCGCGCGATCGCGGTGGAGCCCGAGGTGATCCTGCTCGACGAGCCCTGCTCCGCCCTCGACCCCATCGCCACGGCGCGCATCGAGGAGCTGATGCAGGACCTGAAAACCCAGTACACACAGGTCATCGTCACCCACAACATGCAGCAGGCCTCCCGCGTGTCCGACTACACGGCCTTCCTCTACCTGGGAGAGCTGATCGAGTACGGCGCCACCGAGAAGATCTTCATCAACCCGATGAAAAAGCAGACCGAGGACTACATCACGGGGCGGTTCGGGTAACCGGATCGAAACCCTCGCCGATCCGGGAGAAATCGCCGCCCTTCAGCACCGGCGGAGGAGCCGCTATCCTGAGGGCATGACAAACGCAGAAACGTACGACGTCGTCATCGTGGGAGGCGGTCCTGCCGGACTGTCTGCCGCTCTCAATCTCGGCCGCGCGCGCAAGCGGGTGCTGCTCTGCGATGCCGGACCCCGGCGCAATGCCGCCGCCGAGCAGATCCATGGCTTCGTGACTCGGGACGGCACCCCGCCGCAGGAATTCCGGCGTATCGGCCGCCAGCAGCTCGAACCGTACACAAACGTCGAGGCCCGCGACATCGGAGTCGAAGAGATCCGCGGCGAGCGGGGAGCGTTCACGGTGCGCCTGGCCACCGGCGGCGTGGAGGCCCGCCGCATCCTCCTCTGCACGGGAATGGTCGACGAGCTGCCGGACATCGAAGGATTTCGAGCGTTGTGGGGCAGATCGATCTTCCAGTGCCCGTACTGCCATGCCTGGGAGGTGCAGGATCGCCGTTTCGGGTTTCTGTCGCCCAGCGTGGAATCGCTCGATTTCGCCCTGTTCCTGCGCGGATGGACCGGCGATGTCACCGTTCTGACGGATGGCAGGTACGCCGTTCCCCCGGAGATGCGGGAGCGCCTCGTCGGTGGGGGCGTCCGCGTCGAGGAGCGCAGTATCGCGCGGCTCTCTGCGAAAGATGACCATCTCGATCTCGTCGAATTTACGGACGGCGATCCGCTGCCTCTCGACGTGCTCTTCGCACGCCCTCCTCAGCGGCAGGTCGCGGCCGTGCAATCGCTCGGGCTGGATCTCGACTCAGAGGGCTACGTGAAAGTGGACGAGCGCCGCCAGACCTCGATTCCGGGGATCTTCGCGGGAGGAGATCTGATCACCTCCGCGCAGAGCGCGGTGCTCGCGGCAGCCTCCGGAGTTCAGGCGGCGGCAATGATCAATCATGAGCTCACGCTACCGTAAGTGCGCCTTCGCCGTGCGCCCGCTGGAACATAACATCCCGGACTGGTTCGCAGGCGCACGAGCTCCATGAGCGGCGGGACCCCGCGGGTCCCGGCACCTCGTCTTCACGTGCCGCTCGAGCTCCAGACGCTTCCGCCCGGCCTCGAGCGCCTTTCACTCGACCGTCTGAGCCTTTCGCCCGGCCTGCTGAGCGTTTCGCTCGACTCTCCGCCGCTTCCGACCGGGCTCCAGCCGCTTCGGCACGGCCCCGGACGCTCCCTCCCAACCCTGGCCGGATGCCGCCGGACCTTCCTCGTCGGCTGCACAGGCTCGGCCACAACGCTACGGACCTCGCGCGGAAGCGTCCCGGCCGTGGATGGCAGCGTCTCGGCCTCGCGCATTTGCCGCACACGGTAGAGCCGCTAGTGCAATCCCATCTTCTTCTGCTGCCGACCCTTGCGGGGAGTCCTCCCACGGACGGGAGCTGCGGCACCAGCCGCATCGTGTACCAGTATCTGCGGCGTGAGGAAGAGGTGACGGTGAGCATGCTGTAAGATCGGCACGAATGCCAAACAGGTCGGCTGCCAGGTCCATCGACGAGTACATAGCAGAATTCCCTCCTGAGACCCGGAAGGTGCTGGAAGAGCTGCGAGCCCTTATCAAGGCAACAGCGCCCGGCGCGACGGAGAAGATCAGCTACGCGATTCCCACGTTCCACCTGAAGGGAAACCTGGTTCACTTCGCCGGCTACGAGAATCACATCGGTTTCTATCCGGGAGCGAGCGGGATACTGGCGTTCAAGGAAGACCTCAAGCCCTACAAAAGCGCGAAGGGCTCGGTGCAGTTCCCCCTTGGCCAGCCACTGCCCACGGACCTGATCCGCCGGATGGTCGAATTCAGAGTCGGAGAGAACACCGGCAAAGGAAGGTAATATCGGGCCGCAAATGCGGCTCCAGCGCGCGGAGTGGGCGACCGCCCTCCTGATTACCCTGTTCGCCGTGGGTCTCCACGGGCTGCGGCTGGTCCATGCCGGGCCGCTGTGGCGCGACGAGGCCGCAGCGTTCCATCTGGCGGCCTCGCCCACCCTGGCCGAGGTCGTCGCCAAGCACGAGTCCTTTCCGCCGCCGTTCTTCTTCCTCGTCCGCGTCTGGACGGCGGCGCTCGGCGGCTCCGATGCCTCCTTGCGCTTCTTCGGTCTGCTGGCGGGCCTCGGGCTCCTCGCCCTGTTCTGGTGGACCGCCCGGAAGGCTGCCGGGACGGTGCCGCTCCTGGCCCTCGCCCTGGTAGCGGTCAATCCCTCGGTCCTGATCTTCGGGGACTCCCTGCGCGGCTACGGTCTGGGAACCGTGGCGATCGTCGCGGCTTTCGGCGCATTCGCCCGGCTGGCGGTTCGACCTGACCGCCGTGCGATCGCGGCGGCGGCGGTGACCGCCCTGCTGAGCGTCCAGCTCCTCTTTTTCAACGCCGCCCTGCTGCTCGCCCTGGGCCTGGCGGCGATCGGGGTCGGGATCGTCCGGCGGCGTCCGCGCGTGATCGGGGCCGTGGTGGCGATCGGCGCGGCAGCGGCGCTGTCGCTCCTGCTCTGGATCGAGCCGGTGCTTGCCACCCGGTCCTGGAGCGGATTGCTGCAGGTTCCGTTGGGGCCGCGGGAGATCTTTGGCGAGTTGGCCCGGACGGCGAGCGCGCCGATTGAGACCTTGCGGTGGGTCTGGCTGCTGCTCGCCATCCTGGCCTTTATCCCCCTGCGGAGGATTGAGGATGCCGGGGAAGAAGACGCGCGCCTGTTTGCCCTGCTCTCCCTGCCGGGCCTTCTGCTGGGGCAGTGGGCATTCATGGAAGCCCTCGGGTATCCGCCCCGGCCCTGGTACTACCTGTCCGTGCTGGCCGTGGCCGCGGTCGCTCTCGACGTGAGGCTCGCTGGATCGCAAGTCGGACGGGTTTCACGCCTGGGGGCGGCCGCGCTGGCGGTGCTCGCTCTGGCCCTGCCCGCTACGGTCCTCGCCCGGATGCGGATGACCAACGTGGACCTCGTGGAGGCGCGGATCGCCGCGGAAGCCGCTCCTGGTGACCTGGTGGTCGTGGCGCCCTGGTACATGGGCATCAGCTATCTGCGGTACTCCCGCGGCTCGACGCCCTGGATGACCCTGCCGGACCTGCCGGACCACCGCATCCATCGCTTCGACCTGTTGAAGGTCCGCCTGGCGGAGCCCGATCCGATCGCCGGCGTGCTCGGCGCGGTCGAGCGGACTCTGCGCTCCGGTCACCGGGTCTGGGTGGCCGGCAGCATCGGGATGGACCGGCAGGACTGGGAGCAACGGTTCGGAGCCTTCCTACGCGGCCATTCCACGCAAGGAGGGAGGGTGCCGGTCCCCTGGGACGGGCCGGTGAACGGCTACGAGCGTCTGGACCTTCTCGTGTTCAGCGGCTGGCGGACAGCCGGTTGAGCTGACTGTATTTCAACATCTCTGGCGAGTCGGCGAGTGTCATAGAATCCCGTCGATGCAAGCGTCCTACTCGACGTCAGAGATCCTCGCCCAACTGGATGAGTGCGCGGAGGCGTTCACGTTTCCGACCCTGGACAACGCCTACGTGTATCCGGCGGACACCCGGATGACCCTCTTCCGGGACGCCAAGCGCTGGGCGATCGTGATCGAGGTGCTGGGGTTCAACTCGCACATGGGTGGGACGGGCGGGATCGACGACGCCCTCTACTGCTTCGGGAACTGCCTGCGGCGGCCACCGGGGATCAGTCCCGACGACACCTTGCGGCCGGTGAGCGACGGCGATTCCGGCCCCTTGTTTGACGACGATGGGATAACCCTCCACCGAGGCGCGACCGACCTCCGCATCCGCGGCTGCCGGGTACCCCTGCCGAGAGGCCCGGAGCACTATCTGGAGCGGCAGATCGTGTTGGAGATACCGCCCGAAATCCAGGGTTTCGAGCTGCTCCGCGGCCTTCTGCCGGAGCACCGCAATCTCCTCCTCGCCACGGACGACGAGATCCGCGCCCGCGTCCCCACCGACCTGCCGCAGATCCTCCGGCTGGAAGAATGGAGCCATCCCGATATTTCCGAAGGGGACATGCCGGCCGAAAGCCCGACCTTTCAGGCTCTCGCCAAGGTGTTGGAAACCGGAGACGTGACCCTCTACCGCCCCCGCCGCAAAGCCAACACTCATTGGAGCAGTTGGCCGGAGGGGGGGGTCCTCTAGAGTTCAGATCCGGCGTTTCCAGATATCCGGATTGCGGCGCCGGTGAAGGACGGCCATCACGACGACGCCAGACTCCTCGATCGAGAAGTAGATCCCATAAGGGAAACGGCCAAGGGCACAACGCCGGACATCTTCTTCGACGAGGGGAAACCGAGTTGGAGAGGCAGCGATGCGATCGAGAAATTCCCCGAGCTCCCCAAGGAAGCGTTCCCCGAGCTCGGGCCGCTCTCGATCATACCGGCGTGCGGCTTCCGAGATGTCAGCCCTCGCCTCCACCCGGAAGAAAAGGCGGCGATTCACCGGGAGGGCTTGTGCTCGCGAAGCTCTCGGAGCAGCTCATCCCGGACCTCTTCCCAGGGGAGAACCGCTTCTGGATGGGCGCGATGTTGGGCAAGGCGTTCGCGAACGATCTCGAGGTGCCAGTCAGGGACGGGCTCATCCTCGAGAGGGGCTTCGATTGTGTCCCGCCGAGCCATGACTTGATTATAGCGCTCCCGCCGGCACCGCGTCGCCCCGCCGTTCCCCCCGCAGCTTCACCAGCGCCGAGACAGCCAGATAGAGCGCCAGCAGGATCAGCAGCAGAGCGGCCACGCCGTTGAGCAGCTCGACGTCGAAGCCTTTCGTGGCGGCCAGGTTCGACCATGTCAGCTTGCCCAGGGCCCAGAGGGTGATCGTCAATACAAAGATCATCGGGAGCAGGGTGAAGGCGATCCGCTTCCTGGCCTGATGGAGCCAGACCGTCACCGCCAGCAACGTCAACGCCGCCAGCAGCTGGTTCGAGGCCCCGAAGAGCGTCCAGAACTTCTGCCACATCCCCTCTCCCGAGAAGGTCAGGAGCAGCATCGGAGCCGCCACCGTCGCCACGGTCCCCAGGACCGCGCCGGCCTTGCCCTTCATCCCCAGGAGCTCCTGGAGAAGGTACCGCCCCAGCCGCGTCGAAACGTCCAGCGTGTCGAAGACGAACGTCGAGAAGGCCATGGCTCCGAAGGTGATCGCGAAGGGGAGGTTCTCCCTGCCGATCAGGAGAGCCAGGAAGTTGCCGATGCCGTTGCCGTAGACCGTGCCGGGCCCGAGCCCCTTGGCCTCTTCCGGCAGCAGGATCATGATCGTGACGAGCGCGATCAGCGCCACGAAGCCCTCGGCAAGCATCGCCCCGTAGCCGACAGGCTGCAGGTGCGACTCCCGGTCAACCTGCTTCGAGGTCGTGCCCGAGCAGACCAACCCGTGGAAGCCCGAGCAGGCCCCGCAGGCGATGGTGACGAAGAGGAAGGGGAAGAGCGTCCCGGTCATGCCGCCGATGTCCCAGCCCTTGAACGCCGGCTGCCTGACCTCGTAGCCGCCGAAGAAGATGCCGATCAGCCCCAGGGCCAGCGCCGTGTACAGGATGAACCCGCCGAGGTACCCGCGCGGCTGGAGCAGCAGCCAGATCGGCAGCAGCGACGCCACCGCGCAGTAGACCAGGATCGCGGTCGACCACGAGCCCACGCCGAGTTGGAACATGCCGGACAGGTGGGTCCCTGCCCAGGCCGCGGCGAAGCTCGCCGGCACGAAGACCGCCGTCACCAGCCAGAGCGGCGGGTTCCAGAGCTTCTGGACGACCCCGAGCACCAGCGATAGGAGAAGGTAGAGGACGCTGGCGGCGGCCACCGCGCCGCCCGGATGGAAGTCGAAGGTCCCGGCGGCCAGCTCTTCCGTGCCCACCACGAAGGTGCGGGCCGTGATGTCCGTGAAGGCGACGATCACGTAGACCAGGGCGATCCAGATGAAAGCCATCATGGCCAGTCCAGCCCTGCGGCCCAGGTGCTCGCCCGTGATCTCCGCGATCGAGGTGGCGCCATGGCGCACCGATGCGGTCAGGCTGGAGAAGTCGTGGACCGCGCCGATCAGCACCACCCCGAGCCCGATCCAGAGCAGGCAGGGCAGCCAGCCGAAGGTCTGGCAGGCGATGATCGGCCCGGCGATGGGACCCGCCGCCGCGATGGCGGAAAAATGCTGGGCGAAGAGGTAGAACGGACGCGTCGGCACGAAGTCGACCCCGTCGTTCATCTGGTGCGCCGGGGTCACCCGGCTGTCGTCGATGACGAACTGGCGCGCCACCCAGCCGCCGTACAGGCGGTAGGCGGCGACCAGGAGCACCAGGAAGACGAGGGCGAGCAGCGCCAGGTTCACGCGGCGGCCTCCCTCCGTCCCATCAGAATCCCCGCCACGCCGGCGACGATCCCGCCCACGATCAGGAGCAATCCGTACAGGGCCCGCCCGTGGTCGGGGTCAGCCGCGTTCGCGGCCTCGGCGATCAGTTGGCCGAGCCCGGCGTTGTGAGGGATCAGGAACAGCCCGATGCCCGCCAGCAGGAAGCCGAACGCGGACAGCTTCTGGCCGGGGCCGGTCACCGGCCGTCCGGCTTCCCGTCCAACTACGCTGTGGCCATAGCCATAGGCGAAGTAGATCGCCATGCCGAGGACGAGCCAGCCGATGAACCGCCACCAGGAGGCGGGCGGCAGGTAGAACATCAGGAAGAGGCAGGAGAGGGAGCCCAGGACCGGCACCAGCCACGCCCCGCCGGGCACCCGGAATGGCCGCGGCCGGTCGGGGTCCTTGTAGCGCAGCACGGTCACCCCGATGCAGACCAGCAGGAAGGCGAACAGCGTGCCGATGTTGGTCAGCTCCACGACTTCGTTGATGTTGGCGATGCCCGCGAAGACTGCCACCGCGATCCCGGTGATCCAGGTCGTGATGTGGGGGGTGCGGAAGCGCGGGTGGACCTTGGCCGCCCAGGAGGGGAGCAGGCCGTCGCGCGCCATGGAGAAGAAGATGCGCGGCTGGCCGTACTGGAAGACGAGCAGCACCGAGGTGGTGGCGAACACCGCCCCCAGCGCGATGATCAGGGCCGGCCAGCCCATCCCCCGCGCGGAGAAGGCCGTGGCCAGCGGCTCGGCCGTGCCGAGCTGGGTCCAGGGGAGCATGCCGGTCAGCACGATCGCCACCAGGATGTAGATGACCGTGCAGACCACGAGGCTGGCGATGATCGCGATCGGCATGTCGCGTTTCGGGTTTTTCGTCTCCTCCGCCGCCGTGGACACCGCGTCGAAGCCGATGTAGGCGAAGAAGATGATGGCCGCGGCCGAGGAGATGCCGACGAAGCCGTTGGGCGCGAACGGGGTCCAGTTCGAGGGCTCGATGTAGAAGGCCCCGAAGACGACGAAGAAGCCGATGATGGCGAGCTTGAGGACCACCATCGAGGAGTTGAACCAGGCGCTCTCCCGGATGCCGATGACGAGGACGCAGGTGAGGGCCATGACGATCAGGAAGGCCGGAAGGTTGAACACCAGGGGGAAGCCGAGGAAGTCAGGAGCCTGCTCCAGGGCCTGGGCGGCGCGCTGGACGGACACGCCCAGTGCCTCCAGGTCGGAGCCGCCCGCCCGGGCCTCGGCCATCTGGGCGCCCGCCTGGACCGCGGTCCGGTAGTCGGTCCCCAGCCAGAGGGGCCATTCGATCCCGACCCCCCGCAGCAGCTCCTGGAAGTAGCCGGACCAGGAGATGGCCACGGCCACGTTGCCCACGGCGTACTCGATGATGAGGTCCCAGCCGATGATCCAGCCGACGAGCTCGCCGAGGGTGGCGTAGGAGTAGGTGTAGGCCGATCCGGAGACCGGCACCATCGAGGCCAGCTCCGCGTAACAGAGGGCCGCGAAGCCGCAGGTGATGGCGGTGATGATGAAGGAGACGATCAGCGCCGGGCCCGCTCCCGGGTGGTCGGCGCCGCCCGCCGCGGCCGTGCCGACGGTCGAGAAGATGCCGGCGCCGATGATCGCGCCGATGCCGAGCAGGGTGAGCTGGACCGGGCCCAGCGACCGCCGCAGGGAGTGCTCGGACGCCTCGGCGGACGCCATGATCGCATTGAGCGATTTGGTCCTGAAAAGTCCTCGGAGCAGGATGGGCCTCCTCTCTCTATCGCAGAGCCGGGCCGGCTCGGTCAGGGGTGCGGCGGGAGTCTGACACGGGAGGGAGTTGGGGCGCAATCTCGGCAGAAAGACGGGGCGGGAAAACCGGCGGTTTGGCGATTGGCGGGTTTTCCTCTAGGATCTCCCCCTTCGCATGGCGAAACGACGCCTACCCCTCCACACGCGGATCCTGATCGGCGGCCTGTTCGGAGCCGTGGCGGGGGTCGTTGCGCACCTGCTCTTCGCAACCGAGACAGGCCTCGCCCCCGGGCTCGAGCGGTTCGTCAACATCGTCTCCGGCCCCATCGGGCAGATCTTCCTGCGCCTGCTCTTCATGCTGGTCGTGCCGCTGATCTTCTCCGCGCTCGTCCTGGGCGTGGCGGACATGGGCGACCCCCGCCGGCTGGGACGCGTAGGCCTGAAGACCCTTCTCTACACCGTCGTCATCTCCGCCATCGCGGTGCTGATCGGCGTCACCCTGGTGAACGTGCTGCAGCCCGGAGCCGGCATCTCGCCGGAGCTCAAGGCCCGCCTCACCATGGGCGCGGCCGAACGCGCCGCAACCGTGACCTCGGCAACCGCCCCCAAGACCGGGATGGACCTGCTGATCCAGATCGTCCCCAGCAACCCGGTCAAGTCCGCGGCCGACGGGGACATGCTCGGGGTGATGTTCTTCTCCCTGCTGTTCGGGATCGGCCTCGCCATCACCCGGACCGAGGCCACCGCCCGGCTCCAGGAAGCGATCCAGGGTATCTACGACGTCACCATGTGGCTGATCGGGTGGGTCATCTCCCTCGCCCCGATCGGGGTCGCGGCGCTGCTCTTCACCCTGACGGCCCAGCTCGGCTACGAAATCCTGCAGCAGCTCGCGCTCTATGTCGCCGTGGTGGTGCTCGCCTTGCTCATCCACCAGTTCGTGGTCTACTCGCTCGCCGTCAAGCTGCTGGGCGGCATGAGCCCGATCTTCTTTTTCCGTAGCATCGAGGCGGCGATGATCACCGCCTTCTCGACCGCGTCGAGCAACGCGACCCTCCCGACCGCCCTCAAGGTGGCCGAGGAGAACCTCAAGCTCCCGTCCTCGGTGAGCCGCTTCGTCCTGACGATCGGCTCGACCATGAATCAGAACGGGACGGCGTTGTTCGAGGGAGTGACGGTGTTGTTTCTGGCTCAGTTCTACGGCGTGTCCCTGTCGATCGGGGAGCAGATCACGGTGGTGCTGATCTGCATCCTGGGAGGCATCGGCTCGGCCGGCATCCCCTCCGGGTCGATCCCGGTGGTGGCACTCATTCTCGGCCTGGTCGGGATTCCAGTGGAAGGAATCGGCCTTATCCTCGGGGTGGACCGGTTCCTGGACATGTGCCGGACCACGCTGAATGTGACAGGGGACCTGGCCGCCGCTGTCGTCGTGTCGCGGGGAGAGGGGACGGCTTTGCCGGAATCCGCGTCTCCAACCACCGCGGCCTGAGTAATAGAGCAAGGGAGCATCCGGTTTCCCGGAGCCTCCGGCATGGTTCCTGCTTCTCCGTGAAGGTGGGACCCCCGGGGACTAGCGAGAGTTTCGAGTCGCCGCCGGGAACCAAATTGAAGGTGCCCCCATCTAATGTGGCGGAGAGGTGAATCGATGAAAAGACCCATTCCCGTTCTTCTCGCCCTTCTGCTGTTCACCCCGTTCCTGGGCGGCTGCAGCAAGGTCCGGGCCCGTGTCGAGATGAAGAAGGGCAACGAGAGGTATCTCAACGAGAACTACCGTGAGGCGCTCGCCCAGTACCAGAAAGGTCTGGATATGGACCCGAGCGCGACCTTCGTCTGGCGGTCGGTGGGCCTGAGCGCCCTCGCCCTCTACAAGCCGGGCGACAACAGCAAGGCCAACCGCGAGATGGGCGATCTGGCCGTCCACGCCTTTGAGAGCTATCTCGAGGACTACCCGGACGACGAGAAGGTCCGCGACTACCTGATCTCTACCTACGTCAACTCGAAGAAGTACGACCAGGCGCTGGCCTACCTGGAGAAGCAGGCCCAGGCGGACCCGGGCAACGCCAACATCCAGGCTTCCCGCATCCGCCTGCTGATCGAGGCCGGCCGCGTTCCCGAGGCCAGGCAGCTGGCCAACCAGCTCCCCCCCAACCAGGCCAAGGCCGAGGCTCTCTACACCCTCGGCGTGGGCGAATGGGACGCCGCCTTCCACGGCAAGAACATGACGGTGCCGGCGGAGCAGCGCGAGCAGCGCATCGACCAGGCCCTGACGGGCATGGAAGAGGCGCTCAGGATCAAGCCCGACTACTTCGAGGCCATGGTCTATTACAATCTCCTCTACCGTGAAAAGGCCAAGCTGCAGACCGACGAGGCCAAGAAGCTGGAGTACACCGCCAAGGCCAACGAGTGGGTCGACAAGGCGAAGGCTTTGCGCAAGAAGATGCAGGAAGAAGAAAAAAAGAAGCAGGCCGAGCAGGCCAAAACGACTGAAAGCTAGGTGGAACCATGTTTGAAGACTCTTTGATTGAGCTGGACGCGAAAAGGAAGAAGAAGGCCGGCCTGGTCCGCTTCATCGTCCTGCCGGTCGCCGTCCTGATCCACCTGGCGGCGGGAGGAGCGTTCCTCTTTGCCAACTACTGGCAGGTGGAGCCGGTGCCGGAGCCGCCGATCAACGTCATCTTCTTCAGCGCGGCAGCGCCTCCTCCTCCGCCGCCGCCGCCGCCTCCCCCGCCGCCGCCGGCCGCGAAGCCGCAGCAGCAGGTGGAGGTCCCGAAGGAGATCCCCGTCGTCCGCCCCACGGAGCCGGTGCAGCCGGTCGAAGTGCCTGAAAACATTCCCCAGCCGGGTCCGGCTGAGGATGTCGGCGTGGAGGGCGGTGTCGAGGGCGGCGTCGAGGGCGGCGTGGCCGGGGGTGTCGTGGGCGGCGTCGTGGGTGGCGTCGTCGGCGGTGTCCCGGGTGGTGTGGTCGGTGGAGTCGTCGGCGGTGTCGAGGGCGGCGTCGTCAACGACGAGCCGCTGCGGGTGGGCGGCGCGGTGTCGCGGCCCGAGAAGGTCTCCGGCTCTCCGCCGGTCTACACCGAGCTGGCGCGCAAGGCCCGGGTCACGGGCGTGGTGATCGTCGAGGCGATCATCGACGAGCGTGGCAACGTGGTCAACGCGCGTGTCCTCAAGGGGCTGCCCATGGGTCTGGACAAGGCCGCGCTGGACGCCGTCGAGAGGTGGAAGTTCAAGCCGGCCACGCTGCAGGGCAAGCCGGTCAAGGTCTATTACACCCTAACCGTCAACTTCACTATGCAGTAGGCGCTGCGGCGCTGGCACAAAGGAGAGGAAAGATATGGATTTCAGTCCCGTAGCACTCTGGGAAGAGATGACGATCATCGCCAAGGGCGTGATCATCATTCTGGCGATCCTGTCGGTCTGGTCGCTCTACATTTCCGTGGAACGGGTCCTGGTCTTCCGCAAGGCGCAGAAGCAGTCTCTCGCCTTCGCCAAGCTGGCCACCGAGCACCTGAAGCACGACCGGCCGCAGGCGGTGATCGACGCTGCCAACAAGTACCCCGGCAGCCACCTGGCCCGGGTGGTCAGCGCAGGCCTGCAATCGTTCCAGTTCGAGCACGGCACCAGCCCGCTCTCGGAGCTCGAGATCGTCGAGGCTGCCAGCCGCGCGGTTGAGCGCTCCATCCTGCTCACCGTGTCCGACTTCAAGAAGGGCATCGGCAGCTTGGCGACGATCGCCACGACCGCCCCCTTCATCGGTCTGTTCGGCACCGTGATCGGCATCATCAACGCGTTCCGCGGCATGGCCCTCACCGGCTCGGGCGGCATCGGCGCGGTTTCCGCCGGTATCGCCGAAGCGCTCGTCGCCACGGCCCTCGGACTCTTCGTCGCCATCCCGGCCGCCTGGATGTTCAACTACTTCACCAACCGGATCGAGCGTCTCCAGATCGAGATGTCGAACTCGTCCTCGGAGCTGATCGACTTCTTCATGAAGAAGCAGAAGCAACATGCTGCTTAAACTGGGCCGCAAGCACACGATGCAGGCTCCGGAGGTCCGGAGCGACATCAACGTCACACCGCTGGTGGACGTCTGCCTCGTCCTCCTGATCATCTTCATGGTGGTCACGCCCATGCTCCAGAAGGGCGTGGACGTGGTTCTGCCCCAGACAGGCGACCCCGAATCGATGCCTGACAACGAGAAGCAGCTCGAGGTCTCGGTCAAGGCGGACGGCAGCGTCTTCATCGGCCAGAACTGGGTCCCGGAGGACAACCTCCCGGGCATGCTGAAGGAAATCAACTCCAACAACCCTGACCGCGAGGTCGTGGTCAAGGGAGACAAGCGTCTGAAGTACAAGGAGGTCCGCAGGGTCATGCGGCTCCTCAACGAGGCCGGCTTCGGCCGGGTCGGCCTGATCACCGAGAGAGAAGGCGAGGCCTGAGGGCCCGACGCCGGAGGTACCGCACATGGCGATGAACGTCGGAGGAAGCGGTGGGCCGAAGAGCGACATCAACATCACGCCGCTCGTGGACGTGGTGCTCGTGCTGCTGATCATCTTCATGATCATCACGCCCGTCGTGCAGGTAGGGTACTCGGTCCAGGTCCCGCCCAAGGTGGAGACCTCTGCGCCCGTGCCCCAGGATTCCAACCAGGTGATCGTCCGTCTCGACGCGGAAGGGCGGCCCTGGATCAACAAGCAGATGATTTCCATGAGCGATTTCCCGGCAAAGCTCCGCGAGGTGCTCACCGGCCGCTCGTCCAAGGTGATCTTCTTCGCCGCGGACGGCGAGCTCGAGTACGACCGGGTGGCCGCTTTCATGGATGTCTGTCGCCAGAACGGTGCCCAGAACCTGGGTATCGTGTTCGAGGACATGAGGGGGGGCGGCGGCGCCGCCGCGGGCCTGGGTGGCGGAGCCTCGGGTACGGACCAGTAAGAGGGAACCGTTCAGCGAGGAATTGTAGGGGCGGCCCTTGTGGCCGCCCTTTTGTTTGATCCCGTCCCCCCTCTCTCCGTCAGCGAAAGCCGTTGCGGATGCGGCCGAGGAGCATGTTCAGCGGGTTGCCCCGGGAGAGGAACGCGATCACCGGCTCCTGCCGGATGCCGAGCTCGCGGTAGAGGGCCAGCAGCTCAACGTTCTGAGCATCGACCTTGAGGCCGCCGCGGACCGCGCGGACCGCCCCGGGCCGGTCCTTGGCCAGCAGATAGGTACGCGCCAGGTTCAGATAGTTGTCGGACTCGTAGAACTCCACCTTGATGGAGTGCTCGCACATCTTCAGCCCTTCCTCGATCTTCCCCTGGCAGCGGGCGATCCCATACCCCAGGTAGGAGTAGAAGAGGCCAGGGAGGGCCGCGCCGGGCTCTCCCGACTCCGCCAGCTGGCCCAGGTACACGAGCCCCTCGTTCCAGTTCCCCTCCCGGCACAGGGCAAGAGCCCTGCTCAGCGTATAGGAGATCTCTCGGCGCACAGCCTTCATCTCGTTTGCCTCCGGACTAATATTACGGAATCTACATAAGAAGATGTCTTGAGGCAAGTCCCGCATGGGGTGCTATACTCGCCGCTTGCCTTGAAGGAAAGCAGCATGAGCGATCCTCATCTCGCCGCGCAGGACGTTCAGGAGCTGATCCGGCTTGCCGGACGGTTTCAGGAACGCGGGCAGCACGAACAGGCGTCGGACCTGTTGCTGCTGGCGTTGCGCCTCGATCCCAGTAACCTCAGCGTCAAGCTGGCCCTGGCCGAGGCCCGGACCCGGCAGCGCGAGCCCGGGTCACCCGGCTCGCGCAGCGTGCGTGACCGCCTCCGCGAAGGGTTCCGGCGCAACGCCATCGACGCCGCCCATTTCGTGGGGCTGGCCCACCTCTACTCCGAGAAGGGGGAGACCGCCCGGGCCGTCGAGTGCCTGGAGGTCGCCAAGGCCAAGGGGCTGGCGAACCCGTCCAGCTACAAGCTCCATGGGCGGTTGCTGTTCCGGCGCAAGGACTTCGACGGCGCCGTGGACGAGTTCGGCCAGGCCCTGCGGTTCAACCCGTTCGACCGCGAGACCGCCGAGAGCCTGGGCCGGGCCGAGTACGAGCGCAAGCAGTATGAAGCCGCCCTGCGGGCCACGGTGCATGCCTTCCTGCTCCTGAACGAGGGGGACGAGGAGGGAGTGCGCCGGCTGCGGCGGCGGATCCAGACCCTGAAGCAGATCCTCGGCTGGGGCAACCGCGAGCTCTCCCAGGTGTTCAAGGAGCGCCAGGAGCAGATCCACACCGCCTTCGACCGCCTGGAGTGGCACCGTGACCGCTTCATGGAGGAGTCCGGCCTGCAGGCCACGGTCTTCCCCAACGCGCCGACTCCCGCGCGGCGGGAGCGCGGCGGCGGCCAGCTCGAGCTCGCGGGGCGGCTGCGGCGGATGAAGCCCTGGGCCCATTTCTCCGACGAGCAGATCTTCCGGCTCACCCAGGTCGCCGAGGAGGAGATCCACGAGGCCGGCAGCCTGATCTTCGCCCACCGCGGCTCGGGGCGCGACTTCTTCGTCCTGGAAGAGGGGGAGGTCTCGGTCCAGCGCACGACCACGTACGGCACGTTCGTGCTCGGCGCGATCGAGCCCGGTAATGTTTTCGGCGAGGGGAGCTTCGTGAGCGGCCACGAGCGCAGCTCCGACGTGGTCGCGGCCCGTCCCAGCCATCTCCTGCGGATCGACGCCCAGGCCCTCGACGGCCTGATCGAGGCCAATCCGGACATGGGCGTGCAACTCTACTGGAGCCTCTGGCACAGCCTGGCGCGCAAGCTGCGCTCCACGAACGAGCAGCTCAAGACCTTTTTCTCGACCGAGGCCTCGCCGGAGAGCTTCCTGCAGCTGCGCAAGCAGGCCTTGGGCAAGGCGGCGGCGGTCACGATCCAGGAGGACGACAAGATCCGCCTTTTCCGCGAGCAGGGGATCTCGCGCAAGGAGCTGATCACCCTGGCGGCCTTCTCCCGGGAGCACCGCTTCGCCGCGGGCGCGTCGCTCTTCCAGGAGGGGGACGAAGGGTCGGAGATGTACGTGATCCTCGAAGGCCGGGTGATCATCAGCAAGTTCATCCCCGGAGCCGGGGAAGAGGCGCTGGCGGTCCTGGAGCGGGGGGACTTCTTCGGCGAGATGTCGCTGATCGACGGCGAGCCGCGCTCGGCGGACGCCCGCGCCTATGGCGGACAGCTCACGGTGCTCGCCCTGGACCAGGATACCGTGCGCGAAGTCCTGGCCATGGACCCCCACGCCGCCCTGGAGTTCCTCCAGCTCCTCTGCCGCCTGATCGCCAACCGCCTGCGCGAAATCGACGAGAAGGTCATCGGCTGGCGGATCATGTCAGGCGAGAGGAACGAGAGCGTCTCGGCGTAGCCTGCCCATATTTCAGGTTCCCACGCGCCGGAGCAGACTCCAGCCGCAGATGCCGGCTGCGAGCGACGCCGCCAGAATGCCGAGCTTGGCCGCCGCCAGGAGGTCGGGCATGCCGGGGAACGCGAGCCCCGCAATGAAGAGCGACATCGTGAAGCCGATCCCTCCCAGCCAGGCCGCGCCATGGATCATGCGCCACGTGACCCGGCTCGGCAGCGAGGCGACGCCCATGCGCACCGCAGCCCACGAGAAGACCGTGATCCCGAGCGGCTTGCCAAGCAGGAGCCCGAGGAGGACGCCGTGAGTGACCGGGCTCGACAGGGCCGTTGCCAGCTCCCCGCCGCTTAGCCGCACACCCGCGTTGGCGAGCGCGAAGAGGGGCATGATGAAGAAAGCCACGATTCCGTGCAGCCTGCGCTCCGTGACTTGAAGCGGTGCCTGCGCCTGCTCGCACAAGGTTTCGAGCGTCAGCAGCGCCTCCTGCTGCTCCCGGTTCGTGAGCACGGTCGTTTCAGGACCGCAGGCGTGCTCGAATGCATCGACGCTTTGCCGGGCACCCAGGAGAAACTCGTCCTCGTTGATCCGCGTCCGCGACGGAATGGCCATGGCGAGGAGGACGCCCGCGACAGTGGCATGGACCCCGGAGACGAGCACCGCCGCCCAGAGAGCCACTCCGATGAGGGCGTAGGCTGACGGCCGCCGCACTCCCGCGGCGTTGGCGCCGGCGGCCAGAAGGAGAAGCGCGCCTGCGATGCCCAGGGCAGCCCAGTTCACTCCGGCCGTGTAGAAGAGGGCGATCACGAGCACCGCGCCGATGTCGTCGACGATCGCGAGCGCGGCCAGAAACACCTTGAGCCCTGCCGGAACCCGGTCGCCGAGGAGAGCGAGCACCCCGAGAGCGAAGGCGATGTCCGTCGCCATCGGGATCCCCCATCCCGCCGACCCGGAGCCACCGGAATTCAGCGCGGCATAGATCGCCGCCGGGACGACCATGCCCCCGAGCGCCGCGGCGGCCGGGAGCGCCGCCTGCCGGAGGGACGCCAGCTCGCCGATCAGGACCTCGCGCTTGATTTCGAGCCCGACGAGGAAGAAGAACACCGCCATGAGGCCGTCGTTGATGAGGTGGTGCAGCGTAGAGCGGAACGCGAGCGGCCCGGCGTCGATCGCGACCTCGAGCTCCCAGATGTGGTGATACGACGCGGCCCATGGCGAGTTCGCCCAGGCAAGGGCGAACGCCGTGCAGACGAGCAGCACGATCCCTCCCGACGATGCCGTGTGCGTGAACTCGGCGAAAGGCTGGAGGACACGCTCGATGAGCGGCTGCCCGGGCGATGTCCCCGCGCGGTCTGGTGAAGGCGGATGGCTCATGTCGCTGCCTAAGATAGCAGTAAGATCCGGAACGGTTGACCATGGACACCCTCTACTCGCGACAGAGCCAGGGCGCATCCCATGACCTTTGAGATCGTGCTGGTGCTCGCCATCCTCGCTGGCGCGGTCGCCTGCTTCGCGACGGAGCGCCTGCCGGTAGACCTGGTGGCGCTTCTGGTGCTGTCCACGCTCCTCGGCAGCGGGATTCTCACTCCCGAGCAGGCCGTCTCGGGCTTCAGCAACACGGCGACGGTCACCGTGGCCGCCATGTTCGTGCTGAGCGCCGGCCTGGTCCGCACAGGCGTCGTGAGCCTCCTCGGAAAGCGGCTCACCGCAGTCGGCCGCCTCGGTCTCCGGCCCACCCTGATCGCCCTCATGATCCTCATCGGAGCCGTGTCCGCCTTCATCAACAACACGGCGGCGGTGGCCATCTTCCTGCCGATCGTCCTCGGGCTCGCCCGGGACTCGGGGCTCAGCCCTTCGAAGCTGCTGATCCCGCTCTCCTTCGCCTCGATGTTCGGCGGCGTCTGTACCCTGATCGGCACCTCGACGAACATCCTGGTCAGCTCCATCGCGGAGCAGCACGGATTGTCCCCGTTCGGGATGTTCGAGCTCTCTCCGCTCGGTCTGGTGCTGTTCGCCGTGGGAGCCCTGTACCTGCTGACGGCGGGCGTCCGGATCATCCCCGACCGGCGCGCCGGCACGGACCTGGCGCAGTCGTACGGCATGGGCGACTACCTGACCGAGATCCTCGTGCTTCCCGAGTCTCCCGCCGTCGGCCAGCCCCTGCGCGAGTCGCCCCTGGTCCGCGACCTGGACCTCGACGTGCTGGAGATCCAGCGCGGCGGACGGTTGCTGCCGGCCCCCGGCGCCGAGACGGTCCTCGCGGCGGACGACCTGCTCCGGGTGCGCTGTGACGTCCGGAAGATCCGCCAGGCCGAAAAGCAGGAGGGCATCGTGCTGAAGTCGGGCCTGAAGTGGCGCGACGAAGACCTGCGCTCGTCCGAGGCGGCCCTGCTGGAAGCCGTGATCGTGCCGGGGTCGGCTCTCGAGGGGAAGACGCTCAAGGAAGCCGGCTTTCGCCAGATCTACGGCGGTACGGCGCTCGCCATCCGCCACCGTGGCGAGGTCATGCGGGAGCGGCTGGGACTGACTCGGCTGCAATCGGGCGACGTGCTGCTCGTCGAGGTGCGGCGCGACCGTGTCGAGGCCTTGAAGCGCAATCGGGACTTCGTGGTGGTTTCCGAGATCGGCCCCGGCGAGCCCCGCCGGGGCAAGCTCCTCCTCGCGCTGGCAATCGTCGCCGGCGTGGTGGCCTTGGCGGCTCTGGACCTCCTGCCCATCCTGGGGAGCGCCATCCTCGGCTCGGTCCTGATGGTGCTCACCCGCTGTCTTACCCTCGACGAGGCGTACCAGGCGATCGAGTGGCGGGTTGTCTTCCTCCTCGGCGGGATTCTTCCCTTGGGCATCGCCCTGCAGACGAGCGGAGCGGCCGGGCTCCTGTCGTCTCTGCTGGTCGACACGATCGGGGCCTGGGGTCCGCTGGCGCTGCTCTCCGCCTTCTACCTCCTGACCTCGCTGTTGACCGAGGCGATGTCGAACAACGCCACGGCCGCGCTGCTCGCTCCGATCGCCATCAGCGCGGCCTCTGCGCTCGAAGTCGATCCCCGGCCGTTCCTCATGGCGGTCACCTTCGCCGCGTCCGCCAGCTTCATGACCCCCGTGGGATACCAGACGAACACCTTGATCTACGGCCCAGGCCACTACCGGTTCGGGGACTTCCTGCGGGTCGGGACGCCTCTCAACCTCTTGTTCTGGTTGATCGCCACACTGTTGATTCCGTATTTCTGGAGCTTCTGAGCCTCCGTGGCATGGAAGAATGGGGGAGATGGAGCATGCCGCCTCTCAAGACCCGGCGCTGACGATCGCCCTTGCGGCGGCGGCGGGCATGCTCGCCCAGACGGCCGCCCGCCATATCCGCGTCCCCGGAATCGTGCTGCTGCTGGGCACCGGCGTCCTGCTGGGACCCGACGGGCTCGGCGTGGTGCGCCCGGGCACCCTCGGTGAATCGCTGCACTCCCTCGTCGGCTTCGCCGTGGCGGTAATCCTCTTCGAGGGAGGGATGAACCTGAGGATCGACCGGCTGCGGAGGGAGGCGCGCAGCATCCAGCAGCTCGTCACGCTCGGCGCCCTGGTCACGGCCGCCGGCGCCGCCCTGGCCGCGCGGCTCATCCTGGGCTGGAACTGGGAGATCTCGATCCTCTTCGGCACCCTGGTGATGGTGACCGGTCCCACGGTCATCACACCGCTGCTGCGGCGCATCAAAGTGAAGGAGAAGGTCGCGACCGTGCTCGAGGCCGAAGGCATCCTGGTCGACGCCATCGGCGCCATCACGGCCGTCGTGGCCCTGGAAGTGGTGATCAACCAGGAGTCCTTCGCCGCGGGGGCATGGCCCCTGTTCTCCCGCCTCGGCTCCGGAGCGCTCCTGGGCGTGGCCGGCGGCCTTGCCATGGCGGCGCTCCTCCGTTTCGAGCGGCTGGTCCCCGAGGGACTCGAGAGCGCCCTCACCCTCGCCCTGGTCATCGCCCTGTTCCAGGGCAGCAACGCCCTGATGCCGGAAACCGGCATCCTGTCCGTGATCGTGGCCGGGATCGTCGTGGGCAACTCCAGCTCCCGGGTGCTGGTCGAGCTGCGCGAGTTCAAAGAGCAGCTCACGGTGCTGCTGCTCGGCATGCTCTTCGTCCTGCTCGCCGCGGACATCCGGATGGCGGAGGTCCAGTACCTGGGCTGGGCCGGAGTGGCCACGGTGCTCGCCCTGATGTTCATCGTCCGGCCGCTCAACATCCTGGCGGGGACGGCGGGCTCGGACCTGACCTGGCGCGAAAAGGGGTTCCTCGCCTGGCTCGCGCCGCGGGGCATCGTGGCCGCCGCGGTGTCGTCCCTGTTCGCCCGGACGCTGGACCAGGAGGGGATCGCGGGCGGCGGCGAGCTGCGCGCGATGGTCTTCCTGGTGATCGCGATGACGGTCGTGATCCAGGGGCTCACCGGCGGCATCGTCGCTTC
The DNA here is from genome assembly GCA_963741305.1 of uncultured Holophagales bacterium. Classification (GTDB taxonomy): domain Bacteria; phylum Acidobacteriota; class Thermoanaerobaculia; order Multivoradales; family UBA5704; genus DATMER01. The sequence goes on from CAVUHL010000003.1 coordinate 5,406,277, forward strand.
GTGGCTCGGGCTGCGCCGGCCTTCGGACACCGGCTACATCATCCTCGGGGCCAACGGCCTGGCCCTTGCCGTGGGACGGGCGTTGCGCCAGGCGGGCGAAGAGGTGATCTTCATCGATTCCAACCAGGACGCCTGCGACGCCGCCGAAGCGGAGGGCTTCCGGACGTTCCACGGCAGCGGCCTGGAGCCGGCCATCCAGGAGAAGGCGGAGCTGGACACCCGCGCGGGTTGCCTCGGCCTCACCTCGAACGAGGAAGTGAACCTGCTCTTCGCGCGCCGTTGCCGCAAGGATTTCAAAGTTCCTCGTGTCTGGGTGGCCGTGCGCCGCGCTCATGTCGGCGTAAGCGAGGAGATCGTCCAGCGCCTGGGGGGCCATCTCCTCTTCGGCAGGCCCCAGGAGATCCTCGCCTGGACGAGCCTCCTGGAAAACGGCCAGGCGAGCGTCGAGCCCTGGGTCAAGACCGGAGACGGTCGCCTGCCGGATCTCGACGGCCTCTTCCTGCCCCTGGCCGTGCAGCGCGGCAAGCGGGCCTTCCCCATGGACGAGCGCGTCACCTTCCGCCCCGGCGACCGGCTCTACGCCGCGATCGCCGAAAGCCGGCGCCAGGAGATCGCCACAGGGCTCCGGGAGGCCGGCTGGTCGGAGGCCAAAGGGTGACGTAAGAGCTCGAGGGGCGAAACCAATGGGTAGCCATGTCTACCCATTTGTCCGGGGTGTCTACCCATTGTTTTTCCTCGGCCGATATATGAAGCGGTCCTTCGTCCAATATCCGCGGCCTCCACGCATATAGAGGAGCCATCTCCCCATTGCGTGGACGCACCGCGTATATGGATCTGCCCCGCCCGCGGCAGGGACGGGGCTCAGCCATATCTCTGCCGGGGCCGGGTATATAAAGGGAGCGTCATCCGTATGAATCCTCCAGGAAGGCATATGACCGGGGACTCCCCAGGAGGAATGCGTGTTCACGAGCATGGATCTGGACGAGAAGCTGTTCAAGCAGGCGTGGCAGCTCACGGGCTTGAGGACGAAGAAAGCGGTGATGGAGGAGGCGTTGCGCTGGCTGGTGCGTCTGCACGAGCAGGCGGGCGTGCGCGAGCTGCGGGGCAAGCTCGTGTGGGAAGAGCCGGAGCCCCCGAAGCGGAGGCGCCGTGCAGGTTCTCGTTGACGGGCCGGTCTGGCTCGACTACTTCGCGGGCGTGCACACGAAGGAGACGGACCTCCTGGACCGTCTCCTCGGCAGCTCGAAGACTGGATGGAGGTGCCGCTCCTGCTCCTCGGCTTCTGCTTCGGGCTCGCTCTCTATGCCCCATGTCACCGGCACGGTCCAGCGCTGGAACGGCTACCGGATCGATCTGAAGACATCCGAGGGGAAGACGCAGGAGGTCGCCGTCAACGAGGACACGGAGCGGCTGGTAGAAATCGCGCCAAGCGCGGAGGTGACGGTCGAGTACCGCCGGAAGATCGGCGACTTCGTCATTGCGGAACGGGTACGGCCGGTCCAGGCGGCCGACACGGCGGCGCAGTCCGGCACGGACGCGGCTCCGGCTGCGAGCCCGAGCATGGTGACCGGGACCGTCGTCTCAGCGCCAGCAGAGCGGAAAGGCTCTCCGGAGCATGGTCTACTCGTAGCGCAGAGCCGACGACGGATCCACTCTTGCCGCCCGCCAAGCCGGCAGGAAGCAGGCCAGCAGGTTCACCCCCAGGGTGCAGACCACGATCGCCGCCATCCACTTGAGCTCCACCCGGAACGGCACCGAGCTGATGAAGTAGATCGCCGCCACCTCGGGGTCAAAGCGGATCAGCTCGAAGCGGGTGAGCACCCAGGAGGTCCCCCAGCCGGTCGCCACGCCGAGCAGCGTGCCCAGCGCTCCCAGGAAGCCCCCGTAAAGGAGAAAGATCAGCAGTAGGCTCTCGGGCCGGAGGCCGAGCGCTCCGAGCAGGCCGATGTCGCGCATCCGCTCCCGCACCAGGACCACCAGGGTCGAGGCCACGTTGAAGATCGAGACCAGCACGATCAGGAACAGCACCCAGAAAAGGATTGCCTGCTGCAGCCCGAGCGCGGCGAACAGCTCGCGGTTGAGCTGGCGCCAATCGGTGACCACGAAGTCCGGCTCGAGCAGCTGGCTGGCCGCCTCGGCGATGCGCGGCGCTTCGTTCGGATCCGAGACCGTGAACTCCAGGAGGTCCACCGAGGCCTCCACGCCCATCAACTGCTCGACGCGGGCGCGGTCGAGGAGCACCCAGCTCCGGTCGAAATCGGCGAAGCCGGTCGAGAACGTGCCGCTCACCTTCAGGCTCTGGTAGCGGAACCGGGGGCGGCCGTCCTCGAAGCCGAGCGCGACCAGCCGGAGCATGTCGCCCGGACGCGCCTTGAGCCGCTCCGCAAGGTCCTCCCCCAGTACGGCGCCGGGGATGCCATCCACCGTGGCGAGTTGCTGGGCGTTCGCCGCGAGCTGCTCGCCTCCCGCGTCCACCCCGCGCAGGATGACCTCGGTCCCCTGCGGGCTCTCACCGCTCGACAATGCCCCCTGGCCGTAGGCGACCCGGCCGATCTTCTCGACACCGGGGATCGCCTCCAGCTTCTGCTGCCGGGCGGCGTCGAGGCTCGCCTCGGGCCCCACCGGATAGGCGATGACCGCGGCGTTCCCCCGCACGAGCTTGCCCTGCAGGTCCTCCCGGTACCCTGTCATCAGAGCCATGGCGATGACCATCGCCGTGACCCCGAGAGCCGTGGCAAGGAGCGCCGCCCGCGCCGTGCCGTCCAACAACCGGCTGCGATGGCCGCGGAGGAAGCGCCACGCCACGACCCAGGAGAGCGGACCTTTGAGGAGACGGGACTCCATGGACGGATAGCCTAACAGGGCGCGATGAATCGCGCCCCTACAAGCGAGGCCCTGGATTCAATGAGAAGGAAGCTTGCTTGTAGGGGCGACATTCATGGCGCCCGGTTATTTTTTACAGACTTGTTCCAGGAACTTGTCGAACACGCCCGCCGCGTCGTGGGGTCCCGGCGCGGCCTCGGGGTGGTATTGGACGGAGAAGACCGGCTTGCCCGAGACGGCGAAGCCCTCGACCGTGCCGTCGTTCAGGTTCAGCTCCGTCACCTCGCAGGAGGCGGGCAGGGAGCCGGGCTCTACCGCGAAACCGTGGTTCTGGCTGGTGATCGCCACCTTGCCGGTGACCAGGTCGCGCACCGGCTGGTTGCCGCCGTGGTGCCCGAACTTGAGCTTGAAGGTGCGGCCGCCCATGGCGAGGCCCAGGAGCTGGTGCCCCAGGCAGATCCCCAACACGGGCCGGGACGCCTCCACCAGCTCCCGCACCGCGTCGATGATCGAGGTCAGCGGCTCGGGGTCCCCCGGACCGTTGGACAGCACGATCCCGTCCACCGGCAGGGCCAGGGCCTCGGAGGCCGGAGTGCGCGCCGGCAGCACGGTGAGCCGCGCTCCCCGCTCCGCCAGCGAGCGCAGGATGTTGGCCTTGATGCCGAAGTCGTAGACCGCCAGGTGGCAGCGCTCCTCCCCCACCGCCTCCATCTCGTAGGCGCTGGCGCAGGTCACCTCGTCCACCAGGGCCCGCCCGGCCATGGTGGGAAAGTCAGCGAGCTCGGCGCGCAGGGCGTCCACGTCCGAGCGCTCGGTGGTGAGGACCCCCCGCAGCGCTCCCCGGTCCCGCAGCCGGCGCACCACGGCCCGGGTGTCGATCCCCTGAAGGGCCGGCACGCCGAAGCGCCGCATGTAGGTGACCAGGCTCTCACCACCATTGGCCCCCCCCTGGCCCGAGGGCTTCACCGTGAACCGGCGGGCGATGAACCCCTCCACCCAGGGGTGGCCCGACTCGGCGAAGTCCGGCCCCGTGCCGTAGTTGCCGATGTGCGGCTGGGTCATGATCACGATCTGGCCGCGGTAGGAGGGGTCGGTCAACACCTCCTGGTAGCCGGTCATGGACGTGTTGAACACGACCTCGCCGAAGCGGGTTCCGGGGGAGACGGCTTCCCCTTCGAAAACGCTGCCGTCTTCGAGGAGCAGGAGGGCGGTGGAGGTCGAAGGGGTCTTCAAGGGTCGTTGCCGCTCGGGCGGGCGACAGGGTATCATGACGCCACGATAGACAGAGAGGTAGAAGAAGACTATGCGCCGTATGATCCCGGGCCTCGCGACCGTCCTCGCCCTGCTGGTGGCACTCGTTGCAACACCGCTGGCCGCCTACACCCTCTTCCTCAAGGACGGGCGCACCCTGAACATCAAGGGCAAGCCCCGGATCGTGAACGGCCGTGCCGTCGTCACCATGCCCAACGGCACCCAGGCCTCGCTCGACCCGGCCCTGATCGACGAAAAGAAAAGCGAGGCGATGAACCAGCGGGACCTCGGGGCAGCCGAGATCCTCGACCAAGGCACCAGGCAGCAGCAGGTCACGGCCACGCCGCAGCCGGAGCCGCAGAGCCGCCTCTCCGACATCTCCGGCCGGGGCGTCGGCCCCCGCGACGAACCGGCCCGCCGGAATCCGGCCGCGCCGACAGGCCGCGCCTCGGCCTCCGGAGGGATACCCTCCTCGCGCACCCCCTACGGCGACGCCGCGGTCGCCTCCGAGCTGTCGCAGTTCTTCCTGGGCCAGAAGGCCGAGGGTGTCCAGGTTTTCCAGGGCAGCCAGGGGCGGCCGCTCGCCCAGGTCACCACCAGCTCCGAAACCTCGGTCTTCCGCGCCCTGCTCACCGGCGCCAACGCCCTGCTGCACATCCGCGGACGCTTCCCTCAGAAGGTGGACGGCCTCGAGATCGTGATGGTCACCCCGGCCGGCGAGCGGGCCGGGCAGTTCACGCTGACGCCCGGCATGGCCGAGGACCTGGTGGCCAAGCGCGTGGGCCTTGTCTCCTTCTTCCTGAATAACGTACAGTTTTAAAGCCCCCGTTTCTTCGCGGGCATCCTGGGGCCAACTGTAACGAATCGGGGGGGATTTTCGCCCCTCACTCGGGGTGTTTGTGTTGAGGGAGACGCGCAATGACCAAGCTGACCAAGATCGCGCTCGGCGCGGTGGGATTCGGGCTGACGCTCGGAATCCTGCACGCCTGGCTCAACCTGGGCTTCGACCCCGCGGAGGCCTTTGGCCTCAGGAAAACGGAGGAGGACACCCGGTTCCGGGTCGGCTTTCTTCCCGTTACCTGACACCTCACTTGCCCCGTCACCGACTGGATCAACAAGAACCAGTCGGGCGCGGGGTTTTACGAACCCGTGAGGTTCAACGGCTGGCCCGAGCTCAAGGAGTCCTTCATATCCGGCAACATGCCGGCGACGTTCATGCTCGCCCCCATGGCCATGGCGCTGCGGGAGCAGGGCGTACCGATCAAGATCGTCTACCTGGGGCACCGCGACGGCTCCGCACTGATGGTGCGCAAGGACTCGGACATCCGCAACATGATCGGACTCAGGGGCAAGCGGGTGGCGGTCCCCAACCGCTTCTCCAACCAGTACCTGATGATCAACAAGGCATTGCGGGACAACGGCATGAAGGCCAAGGACATCACCCTGCTGGAGATGCCGCCTCCCGACATGCCCGCCGCGCTCTACGCCGGCGCGGTGGACGCCATCATCTCGGGCGAGCCCTTCATGGGCCAGACCGAGCTGGACGGCTATGGCCGCGTGCTCTACCAGGCCAAGGAGCTGTGGCCCAACTTCATCTCCTGCGTGCTGGTGGTCGATGAGACCTTCATCCGGGACCATCCGGACAAGGTCCAGGAGATGGTCACCGGCATCGCCCGCAGCGGCCTGTGGCTCGACCAGGGGCTGGACCATCGTATGAAGGCGGCCAAGGCTGTGGCGGAGAACTATTACAATCAGGATCCGCGACTGCTCAGCTTCGTCCTGAGCAAGCCGCCGGACCGGGTCTCCTACACCAAGCTGCGGCTGGCGCGGGAAGACTTCAAGCTGATCGAGGAGCTCGCCCTGGAGGCCGGAATCCTGAAGAATCCTCTGCCGTACGAGTCGTACACCGACGCCCGCTTCTCGGAGAACACCACCGGCGTGGGTCCCTATCCGTGGAAGGCGAACTGACATGAGATCTCGTCTGGAGCCCGTCCTTCTGCCCTTTGCCGTAGCCGTCGTTTTCGTGCTCGGCTGGCATTTTGCCGTCAAGTGGACGGGGAGCGACATCTTTCCGACTCCCGAGATGGTGGTCACCGGCACCGTGGAGCTGGCCCGCAAGGGCGTGCTGCTCAAGTACGTGGTGGCGTCGCTCTTCCGGGTGACGACCGGCTACCTGCTGGCCGTGTTCATCGGCATCCCGCTGGGGCTGCTCATGGGCTGGTTCGGCCGCGCCCGCCTGGCGTTCAACCCGGCAATCCAGGTGCTGCGGCCGATCTCGCCCATCGCCTGGATCCCCATCGCGATCCTCTGGTTCGGGGTGAGCGACCTGGCGCCGATCTTCCTGATCTTCCTGGCCAGCCTCTTCCCCATCACTACCGCGGCCATGGCGGCGGTGCAGAACATCCAGCTCGTCTACATCCGCGCCGCCCGCAACTTCGGCATCACGGGGCTGGATCTGTTCAAGAAGGTGGTGTTCCCCGCGGCTCTGCCGCAGATCCTCACCGGCCTGCGGCTCGCCCTGGGCGTGGCCTGGCTGGTCGTGGTGGCCGCGGAGATGATCGCGGTCAACTCGGGGCTCGGCTACCTGATCATCGACGCCCGCAACGCCGGCAAGCGCTACGACCTCGTCGTGGCCGGCATGGTCCTGATCGGCCTCATCGGGCTCGGCCTCGATTACCTGGTGCGGCGGATGGAGAACCTGGACCAGGTCCGCTGGGGCTTGAGCCGTTAATGAGTGGAGTAGCCCACATCGCGGGCCCCCGGCCCAAGATCTCGGTCCGGGGGGTCTGGATGACCTTTCCCGCCAAGGACCGCAGCGCCCAGGACGTTCACGTCCTGGAGGACATCACCCTGGACGTGCGCGAGGGGGAGTTCATCTGCCTCGTCGGCCCGTCCGGCTGCGGCAAGTCCACCCTGCTCAACATCGCCGGTGGATTCCTCAAGGCGACCGAAGGCGAGCTGCTGGTGGACGGACGGCCCGTCGTCGCGCCGGACCCGAAGCGGATCTTCATCTTCCAGGAGAACGGCGTCTTCCCCTGGATGACGGTCGAGGAGAACATCGCCTTCGGGGTGAAGCGGCCCAACGAGGCGGAACGGCGGGGGCTGGTCCGGCACTACATCGAGATGGTGGGCCTCACCGGCTTCGACCGCACCTACCCGCAGGAGCTCTCCGGCGGCATGAAGCAGCGGGTGGAGATCGCCCGCGCCCTGGCCGCCGAGCCCGACGTCCTCTTCATGGACGAGCCCTTCGGCGCCCTCGACTACCTCACCCGCCTGCGCCTGCGCCACGAGCTGATCCAGATCTGGCAGCGGGAGAAGCGCACCGTCCTCTTCGTGACCCACGACGTGGAGGAAGCCGTCCAGCTCGCCGACCGCGTCGTGGTCATGGGCCGCCGGCCCTCCCGAATCCGCGCCATCCTCCCCATACCCGTGGCCCGTCCCCGCGACCTGGACGACCCCATCTGCCGCGAGCTCCGCGACGAGATCTTCGGCATCATGGGCCTCGACCACCACGGCCAGCGAATCGCCGCGGCTACAGGAACCTGAATGGCCAGTCCCGGATCTACCTTGAAGCACACTTGGCCGACCCGCGGCTCCTCTCCTTCGTGCTCAGCAAGCCGCCGGACCGGGTGAAGTACTCCAACCTCCGCCTGGCCCGCGACGACTTCCAGGAGATCCACGACATGGCCTTGGAGGCCGGGATCCTGGACGGGCCCATGAAGTTCGAAGAGTACGCGGACCCCCGCTTCTCGGAGAACACCAGCGGCGAGGGCGCTTATGACTGGCAGCCGGTTGGGGGGACGGGGCGGTAGGACCCTCACCCCCGACCCCTCTCCCACCCGCACTCACGCCCGCCCGGGAGAGGGGCGCCACCACCCAACAGCAACAGGAGCAAGCCCCCTCTCCCAGAGGGCGCCGCCACCCGAAAGCTTTCAGTTCCTATCCGGTCCCCCCTCTCCCGGGCGGGTGTGAGTGCGTGTGGGAGAGGGGGCTAGCCCGGATTTCTCACCACGGGTCTCACCGCGGTAGTTTGCGCGTCCACGACCGGTTCGGGTGGCGCACTGCCACGGATAGTGCGCCACTGCGCACCCTCGTGGCCGCCCAAGCAAACGCAAGAAGAGCGTAAGTCGCGGGCAGTTGCTCGCCCGATGCACGCTCCTACGACCGACCAGAGACACCTCAGCCTGGAGAGGTTTGGACAAGAGCGGATTTCTGACGACAGATCAGGCCAGCGCGGGATGGCTTGCCCGCAACTGATTGACGATCCGCGCAAACAGGGCCGCATTGGGGTGGGAACTGGACAAATGTACCCAGACGCGCCGCACCGTCACTTTGATCTGAGCGCCAATCTTGAGCAGCTTGATGCGAATCGTGTCACAGCGCGCCTGAGCCAGATCGGTGCCTGCCAGGCCCAGACGGCGCAGTTCATTGAGCAGAACGTAGGCCACCGAGGAAAACCATAGACGCGCCTGATTGCTGGTCAAGTGATGAGTTGAGGTGCGGTCGGCAAACAGACACAACTGCTGCTCTTTGATACGATTCTCCATCTCGCCACGGGCACAATACAGCTTCTCGTAAAGCATCTGAGCACTCCACTGTTCGCTGCTCAGTGAGGTCACAAGGAAGCGCGGGTTGGCGCCCTTGGCCAAGTGCTCGGCTTTGCCAATCACACGCCGCTGCTGAGACCAACTTTTCTTGGTGCGGTAGACAAAATCCTTGAACACGCGCGCCGCCTTGCCGGATTCTTCGAACTGCGCACGAGCCTGCTCCAACTCTCCCCCGAGAGCGCGCTGCAGCCGAGCATTGCGCGCCAGACCGAAGACAAAGTCCACGCCGTGGCTCTCGCACCAACTCATCAGCTCTTCACGCGCAAACCCCGAATCTCCACGTACGATGATGCGCACCTCAGGCCACCTGTCGCGAACCCGTGACACGATGCGCTCGAGCTCGCTGACCGCACCGCAAGATGCATCGACGTTGGCCTGCCGCAGACGGGCGCACAACAGGTGAGAGCCGCAAAAAATATACAACGGAAGGTAACAGTACCCACCGTAGTAGCCATGAAAGAAACGACCTTCCTGCTCGCCATGCAGAGGATCGTCGGTAGCGTCGAGATCCAGCACGATTTCTGCCGGAGCCTTCCGATAGGAGGCCAGGAAGACATCAACGAAAAAGCGGTCAGCCGCCTCGGGATCGAGGATGATCTTGCGATAGCGATCCTGCTTCACAGCCCCCCATTCCAAACGGTTCAACGTACTCTTGCCGGCCAGTGGTTTGCCACGGTCCTGCTCTTGGCGACGGTCGCTACCGGTCGGATCGGCCTTGCCGGCCACCGCCGCCAGCAGCGGATCGCTGCGCAGCTCGTCGTGGTCATTGAGATCCTCGTAGCCAAGAGCCAGCCCAAACACACGCTGACGCACCAACTCCACGACGCTGTGCTCGACCAGGGCTGGATTGCGGTGATCCTCGAAACAGGCCGCAAACTCCTCCAACAGCCCCAAGCGTCGGTCCACCTCGGATAACAGCAAGACACCGCCATCCGAGCTTAGGGTACCGCCGTCGAATGACGCCACCACCGTCCGCCGAGTCAACCCTTGAAACTCAAGCTGCGGAAAGGTACAGTCTGTCGTCACGGGGCTATCCTCCCTTTGTGGTACAAGTGCTTGTTGACACGACACTTATACCACCGGAGGTAGCCCCTTTTCATGTCCTCGGTGAGAAATCCGGGCTAGGGGGTGAGGGTCTACGACGGCACCTCGCCGCCGAGGTGGTCGTCCTCCTTGTCCCCCTCGTCCGGCGCGATCTCCAGGTACTTCTCCACATCGATGCCGACACGCTTCGAGAACCGCTGGCGGTAGCTCTCGACCTCCCCTACCGCCTCGTCCAGGAAGATCCGCTCCACCCGGAACAGCGGCACGAACACGGTCGAGAGGCCCAGGGTCTGATCCCCGGGCCGCGCCGCCTGCGCCATCCAGTCGTCGAAGCTGTTCAGGTTGATCCCCCGGAACGAGATCCCCACCACGGCGAGGTCCAGCAGCACCGCGAAGAACTTCTCCGTCGGATTGATCAGGTGGACGATGACGATCGAGCCTGGACGAATCATCGGGTCAGCCTCCCCCTCTCCCGGGGAGGGCGTGCTCGGGTGGACCGGGAGAGGGGGCCGGGGGGTGAGGGCCCGCCTCCGAAAGCTCCACGAGCACCCCTCCCGCGCTCTTCGGATGCACGAATGTAACCCAACAGTTGCCGGCCCCGAGGGTCGGCTCCGGCCGCAGCCTCTCGAAACCGGAGTCGCGCAGGTGCGCGTCGTCGGTCCGCACGTCGTCGCTCGCCAGGCACATGTGGTGAATGCCCGGGCCGCGCTTCTCCAGGAACTTCCCGACGTGCGAATCCTCGGACAGCGGCTCCAGCAGCTCGATCCACGACTCGCCGCAGCGGATCATCGCCACCCGCACCCCCTCCTGCGGCACGTCCTCGATCCGCTCCACCGTCAATCCGAGGGCCTCGTAAAACTTACGCCCCTCCTCGATCGACCGGACGGCGATCCCGATGTGGTCGATGCGCTCGATCACGGCGCGCGCTCCTCCATGGGGGCGATGACGTCTTCCACTTCCACCGCCTCGGAATGCACGACGCCCGAGAACAGCCGGTCGGCCACTCGGTAGGGATCGGTGCGCTGCTCGAAGCCGCGCTCCACCTCGCGCTCGACTCCGAGCACGCGGTCGGCGGCAGCCACGATCCGCTCCTTGAGGATGGTCTCGACCCGCAGGCGCAGATGGCCGCGGCGGCGTTTGTCGAGCTCGCCGCTCGCGGTCAGATGCTCACGGTGGCGCTCGACCGCGGCGAGCACCTCGCCGATCCCCTCCTCCCGGGAGGCCACGGTCTTCAAAATCGGAGGCAGCCACTCCCCGTGCTCACCCAGAGAAAGCATCATCTCCAGGTCGCGGGCCGTGCGCTCGACTCCCTCCCGGTCCGCCTTGTTGATGACGAAGACGTCGGCGATCTCCAGGATCCCCGCCTTGATGGCCTGAATGTCGTCCCCCAGGCCGGGAACGGTGACCAGGACCACCGAATCCACCGTGCGCACCACGTCCACCTCGTCCTGGCCGACGCCCACGGTTTCGAGAAGGACCCAGTCGAAGCCGGCGGCGTCCAGAAGGTCGACCGCGTCGCGCGAGGCGCGGGCGAGGCCGCCCATGGCGCCGCGGGTAGCCATCGAGCGGATGAAGACGCCCGGGTCGGTGTAGAGAGTCTGCATGCGGATGCGGTCGCCGAGGATGGCCCCGCCCGTGTAGGGGCTGGTGGGATCGACGCAGAGGATGCCGACCGTCTCGCCCCGTTTGCGGCAGAGGCGCGCCATGCGGTCGACCAGGGTGCTCTTGCCCGCGCCCGGAGGGCCGGTGATGCCCACGATCCGCGCCTTGCCCGTGTGGGGATAGAGCCGGCGGACCAGCTCCCGCTGCCCGTCGCCGCCGTCCTCCACGACCGAGATCGCCCGGGCCACGGCCCGCGGCTGCCGCTCGAGCAGCCGTGGGACAAGGTCGTCGAGGTCAGCCCTCACCCCCGTCCCCTCTCCCGGCCGCACGCCCGGACCCCCGGGAGAGGGGGGCCTGACTCCGGCAGCCTTTTGTCCATCCGTGGCTCCGAAACCGGAGCGGAGATGGATGGGAAAAAGTTGGGACGGTTGCCACCTCCCCCTCTCCCGGGGGTCCGGGTGTGCGGATGGGAGAGGGGGCCGGGGGGTGAGGGCCGCAGGCCACGGACGGCGGCTTCCATCACCGGCCTTTCATCAACAACCGTGCGATCACCAGCCTCTGGATCTCGCTGGTCCCCTCGCCGATGGTGCAGATCTTGGCGTCACGGAAGTACTTCTCGGCGCGGTAATCCTTGATGAAGCCGTAGCCGCCGTGGATCTGGACGCCACGCTCCGAACAGAACACGGCGGCCTCGCCCGCGTAGAGCTTGGCCTCGGAGGCGAGGCGCGACACCGGCCGGCCGCTGTCCATGGCCTCGGCCGCGGCAAAAGTCAGGATCTCGGCCGCCGCGATGCGGGTTGACATCTCGGCCAGGGCGAACTGAATCGCCTGGAAAGTCGCGATCGGCTTGCCGAACTGCTCGCGCTCCTTGGCGTAGCGCACCGACGCGTCGAACGCGCCAATGGCCGTGCCGAGCCCGAGGGCCGCGATCGAGATGCGGCCGCCGTCCAGGATCTGGAGCGCCTGTTTGAAGCCTTGGCCCACGTCGCCCAGAAGGCGGTCCTCGGAGACGAAACAGTTCTCCATGACCACCTCGGCCGTGTCGGAGGCGCGGATGCCGAGCTTGTTCTCCTTCTTGCCGGGGCGGAAGCCCTCCATCCCCTTCTCCAGCACGAAGGCCGAAATGTTGTGATGGCGCGGGCCCTGGGCGTCGGTCACCGCGAAAACCACGCAGATGTCGCCGACGCTGCCATGGGTGGTAAACGTCTTCGAACCGTTGAGGATCCAGCCACCCTCGACCCGCTCGGCGCGGGAGCGGGTGCCGGCGGCGTCAGAGCCGGCGCCGGGCTCGGTCAGGCTCCAGGCGCCGATCTTCTCCCCCTTGGCGAGGGGGGTGAGCCAGCGGCGCCGCTGCCCGTCGTTGCCGAACTTGTAGATGTGATTGCTGCACAACGAGTTGTGGGCCGCGATGCTGATGCCCACCGAGGGGTCCACCTTGGACAGCTCGGTGACGACGATCACGTACTCGACGTATCCGAGGCCGGCGCCGCCGTACTCCTCGGGGAAGAGGATGCCGAGGAAGCCGAGCTCGCCCGCCTTGGCGATCACCTCGCGGGGGAACTTCTGGCTCTCGTCGAACTCGTCGACGATGGGATCGACCTCGCGGCGGGCGAACTCCCGCGCGGTCTCCTGGATGGCGCGCTGCTCTTCGGTCAGGGAAAAATCCACGTATTCCTCCTCGGAATGGCTCCGGATGAGATACCCGCCGGCCCGGCGATGCTATCCCGGCGGGGAGCAGGTCCGCAACGCGGCCGGGAAGCACCATTGCTTATAGGATGTTCTGTGCCGTGCGGCTTCCCCGCGATCCGGATGAAATTCGCACGCACTGCCGTCCACTGAAGAGATAGGAGAACCTGCGCCTTATGACCCCTGACGTCCTGCTCGTCCGCAAGATGATGTCGCGGCAGAACCTGACTCGCGCCGAGAGCGCCGAGCTGCTCGAAGCGATTCTCCAGACCGACAGCGAAGGCTGGAGGCTCCTCGCCTACTCCGTCGCCTCCCAGACCAAGGGAGAAACCGTCGAAGAGATCCTGGGCATGTTCGACGCCATGCGCCGGCTCACCGGCGAGTACGACCTCGATCTCTCCGGCCGGCGGCCCATGGACATCTCCAGCGCCGGAGGCAGCGGCGTCAAGAAGATCAACGTCTCGACCCTCTCCTCCCTGGTGGCCGGGGACCCGATCGTGCCGGTCGTCAAGCATTCCTTCTGGAAGGTGACCAGCATCACCGGGAGCGCCGACGCCCTGGAAGCGGTTGGCATCCACCCCCAGACCGTGACGCTGCCGCAGATCCAGACGGCGGTCGAGACGATAGGGGTCGTCTTCTACTCGCCGCTCTTCGTCAGCGGCGAGCTGCGCAACATCGTGAACTTCGGGCGGATCCTGGGCGAGCACCAGGTAGGCGTGAGCACGCCCTTCCACATGCTGGCGCCGCTCTACACCCCGATCCCCCTGACTTACCGGATGTTCGGCCTCAACAACCCGACCCAGTTCGAGATCCTGACCGAGATCTTCCGCGGCCTCGGCTATCGCAACGCGCTGCTGGTCCGGGGATTCGAGGGCCTGGACGAGGCGTCGATCTCCTCGCCGAGCCGGGTGCGGGGCTTCCGAGGGGAAGAGGACTTCGATTTCGTTCTACTTCCCGAGGAGGTAGGATTGACTCGTGTATCGCAGGACGAAGTGACGCCGGTGGACGCGGAGTCGAACTACCGCGACTTCCTGCGCATCGCGCACGGCCAGGAGACCGGCCCGAAGCGCGACCTCATCGCGCTCAACGCCGGGCTGGCGCTGTGGATCTCCGAGCGGGCGCCGACCATCGCCGAAGGAGTGCAGATGGCCCAGGAGCGGCTCGAGAGCGGGATGGCGGCCGAGCGGCTGACGGCGCTGGTCGAGCAGCACGGGTCACCGGACGTGCTCAAACAGGCGAGAGAGAAACACCTGGCCTGATGGACATCCGGCGGGAGATCCTGCGCAACGTGATCCTCTGCCAGGCGCTGGAGCCGATGGGCAGGAAGCCCGGGATCACCAGCCGTCTGGCGGATGCCTCGCCGGGCGCGAAGCTGGAGTACTTCATCATCTCGGGCGTGAACAGCGCCTGGGCGTTCTACGACCTGGTGGACAGGATCCTGCGCGAGGGCAAACAGCCGGACTGCATCTTCGACACGGCCTTCGAGGCGCAGGCCGCCAGCGTCCGCAACCGGTACGGAAGCAAGGTCAACTACGGCCAGATCCTGCTGCTGGTGCCGCTGGTGGCCGCGCAGGCACTGATCTACCTGGAGACGGAAGGCATCGACGACGTCGAGGCGATCCTGGAGCGGACCGGTGAGGTCCTGCGGCAGACCACCTGCAAGGACGTCGAGTTCCTGGAAAAGTTCATCGGGCTGGGGCACGAGCTCTCGGCGCGGCACCACGAGCGGATGGGACGTCCCAAGCCGCCGCGCGAGCGGTACTTCCAGAAGACCTACTCGAACGTCTGGGAATCGCTGACCGACTACCCGCACATCCACGCCGTCCGGGAGATGGTCGAACGGTACCAGCACAGCGAGCGAGTCTACCGCTTCCTCCTGCACAACCTGGACGAAGGCGTCCTGCCGGCGAGCGACCTGATCTACACCCTGCTGCTGCCGGAGATCGGCCGTCACGACGCCACGGCCGACATGATCGCCTGCGGCCTCTATCTGGCCCTCTCGGCGCATCCGGAGACGGTGCTGTTTACCTGAGCCCTCACCCCCCGGCCCCCTCTCCCGGTCCACCCAAGCACACCCTCCCCGGGAGAGGGGGAGACTTGCTTCCATCTGGCTGTTGCTTTCGGGCGGGCGGTGGCGCCCCTCTCCCGGGCGGGTGTGAGTGCGTGTGGGAGAGGGGACGGGGGTGAGGGCTCAGGGCACCGAGTACCGCAGCACCACCGCGTCCCACACCCGCTCCACCCCCTTCAGCTCCAGGTTGACCGGCATCCCCGGCCCTTCGAACAGGTTCACCGAGCCGCCGTCGAGGATCACCGGCAGCAGCAGGACGTGGATGTCGCCCAGGAGCCCCTGATCGAGGAGGGCGCGGCTCAGGATGCCTCCGCCCTCGCACACCACGGAACGGATCCCCCTCGCCTCCAGGCCCTCGAGGAAGAGCCGGAGGTCCGTCTTGGGTTCCTCCCCCGGAGCTCCGCAAGGCACCGCCTCGACGCCCCGCTCCTCCAGGAACCGCAGATAGTCGGGAGGGGTGGTGCCCGTGACGCCGATCAGCGTCCGGACCGAACCGTCGAAGAAGCGGAAATTCCGGGGGATACGGCCCGTGCGGTCCAGCGTGACGCGCACCACTTGGTGCTCCGCAGAACCGTGCGACGCCATGGTGGGGTCATTGGTGAGGACCGTGTTGGTGCCGATGAGGACGGCATCATGGCGCCGGCGGATCCCGGCCTTGACGGCCCAGAACTCGGGCGGTATCGGCGGCAGGTACTCGATGACGTCGTAGCTGCTTTGTCCACGGCCCATGGTGACGAGGCCGTTGAGGGAGGCGGCGCTCAGGAGATCGACGCGCATCGGGCGAGATGGGCACGGGCCGCGGCGAGGTCGAGGGGCGTGTCGATCTCGAAGACCTCGGACAAACAGTCGCGGAAGGAGAAGGTCTCGCCGGCCGCCATCGCCGGCCTCAGAGGGTAGATTGGCTCGGGGTTCCCATCCATGAACGAGAAGAGTCGGGGCGACTGAACCACGAACGTGGGCAGGCTCAGCGACCAATCGCCTTCACGGGTGACGTCGAACTCGAACTCGGGCTCGAAGCGGACCTTGGCCTTGAAGCGGTCCGTCGGGCAGACGAGGAACGAGGCAAAGTCCTCCGGGCGATGATTTTCGACCAGCTTGCGGAGGGGTTCGGACTCGGCGAACACCATGTCGCCGCCCACCCAGACGAACGGCTCGTCCGGGAGGACGCCACGGGTCTGATAGAGGGTGGTGAGCAGGCCGACGGGCCGTTCCTCGACGAGCACCTCGGCCGGCACATTACGGAAATCGGCGGCGAACTCGGGCCGGGTGACGATGATGGGATCGAGCCGCAGCTCGCGGCCGGTGGCGAGCAGGCGCTCGAGGATGGTTTCGCTGCCAAGGTCCGCAAGGATCTTGGGTCTGGAGCCCATGCTCTCGCGCATGCGGCTCCCGAGCCCTGCAGCGAGGATGACCATCTTCATGCGCCGAGTCCTCTCCATTCGTTCCAGTCCAGCGCATTCTAGCAACTCGGGCATTATCAGGAAAGCTGTATCGGGATCTCGGCTCCAGGAAGCGAGGGAAGAGCCGCTCGGGCCCGGGCTTGCGCTGCCGCTAGCCGATGATGACCGGGCGGAGTCCAGCTCCGGCATGGGATAGTGGCGAGGGTTGCACCATCGTTTATCAGAAAGCTGTAGGGCGGAATGAAAAAAGGGGGCCGGAGCCGAGGTCACGTCAATAGGTGTGTAAACGTCGTCAGGCGGCGACCTCCTCAGCCATCGGTTCAACTCGTACTACTCGCACTCCATTCTCGTAGTTGGCTCCCTCGGCGACTTCAACCAGAAGCTCTGGGTGGTCGAGACGGCGGAACGACTGCTCTGCGACGAGCAGCACTCGCCAGATCAAGGCCGTGGCATTGGCGACTTTCTTGTACCGCTTGCCGGCTGCTGTTCGCAGCCGCACCGCAGCGAAGGGCGATTCCACGGGATTGGTCGTGCGCAGGTGCTTCCAGTGCTCTTTCGGGAAAGCATAGAAGGCTACCAGGCGCTCCCAGTCACGCTCCAGAGTCTCCACAGCCTTGGGCTGCTGCTGGCCATAGCGCGAACGAAACTCTGCCCGCAGACTCTCGGCTTCGCGCCGTGTCGCTGCGTACGGGATCCGGCATAGCAACTCTCGAGCCTCGGTTTGCAACTTCTTCGGCAACGCGTCCAGGACATTGACAATCTTGTGGTTCCAGCACCGCTGTTCAGCAACCTCAGGCAAGACCTGCGACAGAGCCGCCCAAATTCCCAGGTGGCCATCGGCGATCACCAGCCGCGGCACGCTCATTCCGCGCGACCTCAGATCCCGCAGTAGGCGGCTCCAGGCTTCGGCCGACTCCCGGTACCCGCTCTCCACCGCCAGGACCACCTTGCGACCGTCGCGCAGGCCCGCCACGATCACCAGCAGGGCCGCCTTGTCCTTCTCCAGCCCGGCTTTGACGTAGATCCCGTCGGCCCACAGGTACACCGGCTCGATGCCGCGCAAGCTGCGGCGGCTCCAGGCGTCGAACTCGGCCACCCACTTGCCGCGCAACCGCTCGATCGAGCTCGGCGACAGCGGGGCTCCATCACCCAGCAGGCCCCGCAGAGCCAACTCGAAATCCCCCTGGGAGAGACCGTGAAGGTAAAGCTGAGGCAAAAGCTCACCCACCTCCTGGGTACGTCGCCGAAACAGCGGCAGAATACGGCTCTCGAACCGTTCTTCCAGGCCGCGCACTCGCGGCCGACTCACCTCGATCGTGCCACCCATCATCGCCAGCTTGCGCGACTTGCCGTGGCCATTGCGGTACACAGCCGGCGCGTCCACAGCCTCTCGGCGCTCGCTCTTGCGCCGACCCACCAAGGCCGTGACTTCCTCCTCGAGGAGGGACTGAACGAACTCCTGTATCCGCTCGCGGGCCATCGCTTCCAGACTCTCCCAGATCGTCCTTGACCCAAAGCGCTCCTTGGTGCTCTTCTCTGCCATGGCGGCGTCTCCTTCCTGGCCGGATTCACCGGCGGTCTTCGTCGACCGGAAGGTTACGCCGCCTTCAACTCATTTCCACACTTTTTGAGGGTACCTCCCGGAGCCCCCCTTCGGAGTGATTCAGGAGATAGGAATGACTATGCGGCTTTTGCTCCCATCTGGGCTTCCGCCTGCTTCTTCGCGGCCTCGGCCTCCTTCTCGGCCTTCGTCTTCCGCTTGCGCGGGGCGCTGTTGCGGGGACGGGGCCGGAGCCCGAACGGGATGAGCTCCTCGCTGGTGAACCCGAACGTGCCGCGGAGCATCGCGGCAGCCCGGAGGCGGAGGTCCTCGCCTCTCCTCTCCAGCTCCTGCCGTCTCCGGACGAGCTCGGTGAACTGCTTGCGAGCGTTCTCCTGGTCGGCCTCCAACCTCCGGCCGTCCACCACCAAGGTGGCGATCTCCTCCTGGATCGGACGCATGAACGGCATCTGATCCAGCTTCGGCTCCAGGTTGGTGCTCATCAATTCCAAGTTGTTGATTCGAATACTAAATCCGTCTGCGCTACGCATGGTACTTCCTCCAATTGCCATCGGTCCTTGGGTTTGACTGCCTCTCACCGCTGGCGGGGTTCGCTCCGGGCCGGGTTTCCAGTTCCCGGTCCGGGGCTTGACGGAGACGTCTCCATCCCAGCGGCTGTTCGTACTTCGAATCCTTCTTACGGGGGCGGCTGGTCCTGCGTCTAGGCTCGCGGCGAAATCCCTGGTCTTCGGCGTCGATCAGGTGGAGGCCGGCTTTAGCAGCACGGGACGCGCTCCCGGAATGGATCCGGCCGGCTCGAGCAATGTCTGACGCGGTTTAGCATGATTAAATGCCGTATGGCATTGCTAAATGCCGCATAGCATTGCCAAAGGCCGTTTAGCATTGCTACGCCGAGCCATAGCAATGTCAGCCGGGCTCCAGCATTCTTATTTCGGCTCCAGCATTGCTGGACGCGGCCGGATATTGCTATCTCTGCGCCGGACCATGCTAGACGGGATTTAGCAATGCTATGGAGCGATTGGCGTTGCTGGAGCGCGTCCGAGATAGATGCAGACCCCGGTCCTCTGCCAGCCGCAGCCTCACCTCTCGCAGTCAGGGTTAACTCCCAAGCTCACCGTGGCCCCGCCCCTCCAGCCGTGCTACTCTTTTGAAGAGACGCAGTCATGATGGAGGGCAATCTTTTGCGCCACGACGATACGGCGGAGGGGCGGTGAGCGGGAGCCGAAGGGCCACCCTGAAAGGCGACCCCGGCCTGGAAGGGTTGCGCGATTTCCTCGCCCGCCAGGAGAAGGATCACCTCATCGATCTTCTCTTCAATCATGCCCTGTCGGACTACCGCCTCCTCCGCAGGCTGAAGCTCGAGCAGGCAAACAGGGGAGGCCGGCAGCCCGACTTTGCCGCGATGCGCCGCAGCCTTGCCGCCGCCTTCGATCCGGAGGACTTCTACTCCCACCGCGAGGTCGGCGGCTTTGCCGCCGGGCTCGACGTAGCCGTGGACGCCTTGGAAAGCTTGCTGAAGCAGGGACAGGCCGAAGAGCTCATCGAACTGACCGAGTACGCCTTGGAGCTGACGGAGGAAATCCTGGAGCAGGTGGACGACTCCGAGGGGGACGTGTACGCCGTGCTGGAGCGGCTCCAGGAGCTTCACCTCAAGGCGTGCAAGAAAGCGAAGCCCGACCCTGAGGCCCTGGCCAGCCGGCTTTTTTCCTGGGAGCTCCGGTCGGGCTGGTCATTCCAAGGAGCCATGGACACCTATGCGGTCCTCCTGAAGAAGAAGGGGCTGGCGGTCTACCGCGACCTGGCCGAGGCCGAGTGGAAAAAGGTTCCGGCCCGGAAAGCGGGCGACTCCTCGCACTTCGAAGGCCGTGGGTGGCGTGCCGGGCAGATTCTGGAGCGCATGGCCCAGTCTGCCGGCGACGTGGAAGCCCTGGTCGCGATCAAGTCGCGCGACCTCTCGCAGCCCTGGTCGTATCTCCAGATCGCGGAGATCTACAAGGAAGCCGGGAAAGGAGACCTGGCAGTCGAGTGGGCGGAAGCGGGCATCCGTGCCTTTCCCAACCGAACCGATGCTCGGCTACGGAGCTTTCTTGCCGAAGAGTACTCGGCCCGCCGCCGCCACGCGGAGGCGCTCGGCCTCCTCTGGGAGAATTTCGCCGATGCGCCCGGGCTCGCAGCCTACCAGGAGCTCAAAAAGCCCGCGGAGCGGGCCAAGGCGTGGCCCGATTGGCGGGAGAAAGCCTTCGTCCTCCTCCGGGAGCGCGCCGGCCGGACGAAGTCCAGGCCGCCTGCTCGATGGCCGGCGTTCGACTTCGGCGGAGGCCCGGATTCGCAGTTGGTCGAGATCCTGCTCTGGGAAAAGAAGGTCGAGGAAGCCTGGACGTCGGCCCGGCAACTCGGCTGCTCGGAAGACCTCTGGCTACGGCTGGCCAGGCTCCGGGAGCGATCGCACCCGGAAGACTCCCTCGCCGTCTACCAGCGCCAGGCCGAGTCGGTCCTCCAGCACGCGAGCCAGCGCGGATACGAGATCGCGGTGGCTCGCCTGAAGCAGGTCCGGGACGTGATGACGCGCCTGGGGAAGACCCGCGAGCTTGCCGACTACCTCGCCACGGTGCGCTTCGCGCACAAGCGGAAGCGCAATTTTTTGAAGCTGCTGGATGCCGCGAAGCTCGGGTGAGGGGCGGGCATCAAGCCGCGAAGCGGTCCGCAAGCCGCTGATAGAGGGGTCACCTCTTCGAGGGTCCTACTCCGGTCTGCTGCTTCCTGGCCGTTCTCCCACTCGCCGGGGCTGGGATTCGGGTGAGCTCGATGACGAGCCGCAAGGCCTCGTTGACCGCTTGCTCGTCGGGAAAAGCTGCCGCGATCTCCGGCTCCAGAAGGACGAGGTTGGTTCCTCGGCGGAACCTTTCCGTGTACCTGCCCTGTTCCGCACCGCGGAGCAACTGCTGGAGGTCGTACTCCGGCCGGAGATCGTCATCGACGGCGTCTTGAGATTTCTTCTTCATAGGCCTTTCGCTCCGAGCGGGTCAGGGACGGTAAAGCTCAGCGGATCCTCGAAGACGGTTGCGGCCTCGCTGAACGAGGCCTTGTGCTTGCCGAGATTCCTGGTCGCCTTCTCCGGATCCCACTCGAAATCCACCCCAGAAGCCTACCATTTCACGGGCGCACCCTTGGCAAGCCACTGGCGGTCAAGGAGCGGTGGGACACTCCCCCCCCTGGAAGGATGGGCTGGGCCGTGGCCCAATGAGGGACTGGGCAACACACCTGGAGTTGGGGTCTCCTGGGAGGCCGTGTGCCCTCCCTCACCCAGATGGCACAGGCCGGCTCCGGGGAGGCCGGCCTCCATGACACCCCTCCCACCTCGCGAGGCGGCTTGAAGAGCGCCGAGGACGCCTTCGCCTCCTGGCCCTCGAAGGACGGACCGCCGCCGGTCTTCGGTCGTCTGTGCCGGCTCGCCGGACAGGACAAGCTCACCACCGAGCGGGTGGTGCAGTTTGGGCGGTGATTTTCCGCGGGTTTAGCGGACAGCGTCTCGCGTGTCGTGGGCTTCAGCGGCGAAGCGAGCCGTCCGCTGCACGCCGCGGGCTGCGCGCTTGCTTCGGATCCAGCGCATCGGCAACGGCCCGCGGATTGACGGACGCCACCTTCAGAAGTGCTCGCGCCGGACCTTCCGGCTGGCGTCGCCCTTGTTCCCAGTTCTGCAGGGTCGAGATGCTCACGCCGATCATGAGGGCAAATTCCGATTGTGACTTGTCCAGCTTGGCACGGATCGCCTTGACATCCTCTGCTCTCACCTCAAACTTGCGTGCAGGCTCCTGCTCGCCGCGCTTGAAACGCCCCGCCTCCTTCACACTGGCAAGAAGCTCTTGAAAGTCAGAGTCTTTCACTTCAAGTCCTCCTCTATCGTCCGCCTCAGTAGCTTGAGCTGATCGGGCCTGAGATTCGCCAGCTCGTTCTTCGAGTAAAGGTAGATGAGGTAGATCACATCCTCAGCCGTATCCCAATAGTAGATGACTCGGAGCCCACCGCGTTTTCCTTTGCCGCGAAGAGCCCAACGGAGCTTGCGGAGACCACCACTACTCCGGATCACGGCGCCTTGCGCAGGCCGCAAGGCAAGAGCCAACTGCAAAGACCGGTAGTCGTCGTCGTGGAGGCAATCAAAGAGCTGGCGAGAAAATACCGAGGTCTCCACGAACCACACTGCCTGACTATACGCCATTGACCGAGAGGCTGCAAGTGCGCGTCGGCGGTCTCGAAGAGGCCCTGCTTAGCCACCTCACCGACCCGGCAACCCCGCCGCGAACCGGGCGTGCCGCTGGGCCCCACGTGCTGGACCAGCTCTACATTCGCCCGGCACGTGTTCCGGGATTTTCCAAAAGGTTTCAGGGGTGGTTAAATCTCACTGCGGTTCACTCTTCCGGCCACGTGCCCTGGTCCTCCCAACCTAAAACTCCTCGCCGAGACCGGCACTGCCGGAGTAGGCCTTCTCAGAGCGAGGTGACGACCCGGAGCCGATCTGCTGTACTCTCATTTCCAGGAAAGGGACCTGCTGCGAGTGGAAGCCTCAGATGACTTGAAAAGCTCTTGCCTCTTCTGACAGATCTTGGATAGCCCTTATGGCCTTGCGTAAGTCCTGTTCTCGCCGCAGAAGATCTTTGCGTATCTCGTAGATGATCGTCGCCATGCGCGAAGAGAGCCCCGGCGGATGCTCCAAAGCAAGGACTCCAGGGAGGAGGGGCATGAGTGGACATAGATAGGGCCAGTCGACTTGGACCTCTGCGTCTGGCTGAATCTGACGCAAGCCTTTCTCCAAAGAGGTGCGAATGTTCCTGAGAAGCTTTGAATCTAGCAGAGTGTTTGATTGAGCTGTCGGACTACCTGCGGCTTCGTCGGGACACTTGAGGAAGACCATACCGGCAGGGCGAGGCACGCCGGGCAAGCTGACTGGGTCGTAGGTATGGTGGTGAAACACTCGGAGGATGCCGCTACGGAGGATTTCGGCTGAGACAAGATCGACCCAAGGAGAGAGCAGTTCCTTTACCAAAGTGCACCTCTGGACGGTGCTCAAGTCTAGCCGGAGAATCGGGACTCCACGATAAGGGCACTCTGGCACTTGCTCCTCGATTTTGTACCGATTAGCGTCCACGAGCACTCGAGTGACGTCAAAGAAGGCCAGGGACCGACCGGGGCTGGGAGCGCGAGCAATCCAGAAGGCCAGTTCCATAGCGAGGGCTGACGTGCCTAAGTCGCAGTTGTCTACAATGGTAGAGGCGACGACCTCAGGATCGCATGGCCCCACAGCCCAAAGGACCTCCGCGGGTAGCCGTACGCTCCCGTGGAGGATGACATGAATCTCCTCGATGCTCTCCGCCTGCCGGGACCGGACGAGGTACCCTCCGCCTGCCTTCTCAACCTCCAGGCCTGGATTGCTGGCGAGCAGGCCCGGATCGAAGACATCCGGATACTCAAGCCGCTCCGCCACAAGCCGCAGAACCTCGATATTTAGTCTTCGCCAATCCATCGGCAGCGCATCTCCTCAGCACACCTCGCCGTTGAGCACGGCATAGAAGTCTATACCCCCCGTCAGCATTGCGCGTCAGCCGCTACTCCGTCGGGGCCGAAAGTAGGTTAAACTTCGGACTGAGATCATGTCTGTAGCGGGCGGCGGCACCCAGATAACTCGAGGGAAATTGCGCCTCTTCTGTTTTCCCTATGGTGGCGCTGGGGGATCGGTCTACCGAAGCTGGTTGCCTCTGGTTCCACCAGATATCGAGGTATGCCCCGTACAGTTCCCTGGCCGCGAGATCCGCTACAGGGAGCCTCCCCTCACCCGCGTCGACGCACTCATTGAAGCGCTTGTGCGGGATTTTCAAACGGCCCTCGCGGGTCCTTTTGCCTTCTTCGGCCACAGCATTGGCGCCCTCGTAGCCTTCGAGCTCGCTCGTGAGCTTCGACGCAGAAGAGCCCCGGGCCCAGCCTTGCTCGTGCTCTCCGGATATCCGGCACCCCACCTGCAAAGAGAACGCCCCAGAGTCTCTCACCTACCTAAACAGGAGCTTCTCGAAGCACTTGTTGCTGACTTCGATATGAGCGACGAGGTTCGAGCTTACCCTGAGCTCCTTGACCTCGTTCTGCCCACACTGCGTGCCGACCTGGAAGCCGTCGAAACCTATGTCTACCGCCAAGAACCGCCTCTTGACTGCCCAATTGTCGTGTTTGGCGGCTCCGAAGACCGAGAAGCTGGAGCGGCACAGCTCCGGGAGTGGGCAGAACATGGCCGGTCGTCCTTCCAGTTGCAGCTGTTCCAAGGCGGGCATTTCTTCTTGAATACCTCTCGGGAAGAAGTGGTGGCGACTCTCGTGGCAGCGCTGAGAGAAGTCCTTCCGGCAGCTACATAACCGAGCGGGGTGATGTTTCACTCACGCGCAGTGAGGACGGCGTCGCGCAGCTCTATCTGGACGGCTACCGGTCTCCCCTTGCCCTTCTCTTGAGGATAAACATTCTCCATGGGGGAGGGTCTATCCCCTTGCGGGGGCAGACTGCTACTCGGGCATTTGACTTTGCAGTCAGCCCAATAGGCTGGAAATTTAGGCATGGCCGCTGTCAACCCGAGGCTTGACAGCGAAGAAGCTTAGTGCTATTCATTCTCTACGTTACGCTTATTTACTAGTTACAGATTGGAATATTTCTATCAAGGCTGCCTTGGAGTTGCAGCCCATAAGTCGATCGCTCCAGGAGCAACATGCTGAAAAAAACATTAGAATACCTACCCCCTCTCGTAATAGGACTAATTACGGCCACGATTTTCTTCCTATGGATTCAACCGGGAGTCGCTCCCCACATGGAGGTTACTCTTCCTGTCATGGTGCGATCTCAAGACGCGCAGGGGGGACAATTTGCGCTCGGAGTCAGTCGCGCAATGAACTGGGCAGCCCGCTTCGGCCTTGATGAGTTCAAAGGGAAAAGAATTCGCCCCCTCTTTCTTGATGAGGACGAACTGGAGTGTCCAGAAAGTGAAACCGTCTGCGATGAGAAAGCTAAGGACAGGATACTAGCGAAATTCCTAAAAAGGATCGACGATATTCCGGGAACGGTACCCTTGGTCGTTGGCCCACTTACAAGCACTCACGCCGCAACCTTGCTAAAACCAATCGCTGGAGTTAGAAAGAAGCCCATGATCCTGGGCATCCCGACTAACAGTAAGCTCCAAGACCAATTTGCCGGTCGTGTGTGGCGACTATCTCCCTCTGATGACTTCCAAGCCAAGCATGTAGTCGAAAGCATCAGGAAGCTGCTTCCAGCCGGAGGAAGCAGCCTTCTGCTGACTGACGTGGCGACCCAAAATATCGAATACAGTAAGCCGCTGGGAGGTAAAATCCTGAAGATCGCTTCAGAAACCGAGGGCATAGCTACCCCTGATAATGCTGAAGTTGAACCTTCTAACTTAGCAGCAATTGAGCAGCGCTTCAAGAATGGCGGACCACCTCTCGTCATCTACGCGGGAATGCCCGAGCAGGCGCGGATCCTCGTGGATCGCGCGACACAAGTAGGATATCAAGCGGACTGGATATTTACGGATGGATGCGTAGACCCTGAGTTTATCGAATTCCTTACAGCAGTCGCCCGCAGCCAGCAGGAAAGGCAACAAAAAAGCCGCTACTTCATAACTTTTCAAGCACCTCCGGCCAACAACAGCAAGGGCATTCGAAGCTATATTTGGTTCACGAAGAGCATGGGCGGCCAAGTCACAGGAGTAGTAGATCACGCTACCTGCGATAAGGCCGCGACAGCTACCTCATATGAGGTCTTTGGATTCGATTCCTACATGATTGCCCTTAATTTGATTCACGAGGCCGGCAGATCTGACGCCCTATCAGAAGCTTCGGTAGAGAAGACAATGAGAGATTACAAGCAGGTCAGCTGGCCATTTCTCTTGATGGCACCCTACGAGTTCGACAAGGTTGGCAATAATACCAGACTGAATTTTCATCTCTACGAAGTAACCTCTGACGGATGCATCTCCCTCTACAACGGTGCACCACAACCGTGAATAACAGTGGAGCCGGGGAGGGCGAGTAGTGGTGCTCCTTCAGCTTCTGGCCAATGGATTGGTCAATGGTTGTCTTTATGCGATTCTTGCGGTTAGCTTTGGGCTTATTTACAATACGACAAGGACACTTCACATTGCTCATGGGGGTGCCTACACCGTCGGCGCCTACGCTAGCTATCTCTTTCTGGTCCAGTTTAACACGCCCTTATGGACAGCCATAGTCTTGGCCGTACTACTTAGTGCAATACTTGGCGTGGCCATGGAAATCATCATCTATGCCCCGCTTGCTCTACGGGGTGGATCACCTCTAGTGGCATTTCTCAGTTCCCTGGGCCTCTACGTAGCCATCGTCAATGTCGTCGCACTGTGCTTCGGCAACGAAACCAAGGTGCTTAGGCCAGGCATCGAAAAGGCATACCACCTTGGGTCGGTAATCCTAACTAGCACTCAACTTGCCCAGGTCCTGGTCGCGCTAGTGTTGTTGCCTGCATTCGTTCTCTTCCTTCGCGCCACAATTTGGGGAAAGGTGATCTTAGCTGTACGCGATAATCAAACGCTTGCGAGCGTTATCGGCATTAATGTTAAGCTTACGCGAATAGGCGTATTCGCTCTCGGATCAGGGATGGCGGGTCTCGCGGCAGCACTAGCCGCCCTGAACATAGGAATGAACCCGCAGGCAGGCATGCCCGCGCTGCTCATTGCTGCGGTTGCACTCATAGTTGGTGGCGTCGGTACATTCGAAGGACCACTCCTCGGGGGCTTCTTGCTTGGCGTTTTACAGAGCCTGATGGTGTGGAAGTTCTCGGCACGCTGGACCGATACACTGACCTTTGTCATCCTCATCCTGGTTTTGATTTTTCGACCTTCTGGAATTGCCGGGCGTCGCCTGCGCATCGAGGAGATCGAGGCATGAGGTATGTCTGGCATATCCTAGTGATGGTCAATATCTACGCGGCGCTCGCAGCCTCGCTCAACTTGGTTGCCGGATATGCAGGCCTCCTCTCCCTATGCCACGCTGCATTTTACGGGCTTGGCGCCTATGCCACGACGCTGCTCATGATGAAGGCAGGCCTAGGTTTCTTCCCAGCTCTGGCCTTGGCAATGATGTTTACTTCGGCTCTCAGCCTCGTCATTGCTATCCCATCGTTGCGCCTGCACGGTGACTATTTTGTACTGGCAACCTTAGGTTTCCAAATCATAGTCTTTTCGATTCTCTACAACTGGACTGGGCTCACCCGCGGGCCCTTCGGGATCACAAAAATTCCGGCTCCGCGAGTCCTCGGCATTGAAGTAATTGGCGCTTTCCCATACTTTATCTTCAGCGGAGCGCTGGCATTAACGAGCCTCGGTGCAATATGGCTTCTGGTAAGATCTCCGTTCGGGCGGCTGCTGCGGGCAGTGCGCGACGATGAGGTCGCCGCTTTGGCCCTTGGCAAGAATGCTCCGAGAATCAAGACAACAGCGTTCGCTATTGCGGCAGCATTGGCGGCAGTGCCAGGAGCTCTCTTCGCAGGATACGTGCGTTATATAGATCCTACGAGCTTCATGCTGGCCGAAGCGATCTTCATTCTATCCATCGTTGTCATAGGTGGCGCGGGTAGTTTCCTGGGGCCGGTAGTAGGCGCTGTCCTCCTAGTCGTACTGCCGGAAGTTCTCCGCTTCCTCCACATCTCCGACTCTGTTGCCGCAAACCTGCGCCAGGTTATCTACGGACTACTCTTGGTTGTACTCATGCGCCTACGGCCCCAGGGTCTACTGGGAAACTATGAATTTGACTGACGCAACAGCGTCGACCTGCGAGGCCCCTGCAGATGCACGCGAAATCGTGCTGAGAGCGGAAGACCTGCACGGTGGCTATGGAAAGAAGCAAATTCTGCGTGGCGTGAGCTTGCAGGTTCGCAAAGGTGAGGTCGTCGCCTTGATCGGCCCTAACGGCGCAGGAAAGTCGACTTTGCTCAAGGCAGTGGCGGGACTGGTTCGCCTTTCTAGTGGACGGGTTTTTCTGAACGACCACGAGCTAACAGCCCTGCCTACCCATCTTCGGGCACGACAGGGGCTCGCCTATTTCATGCAGGGAGGGGCGATCTTCCCTAGTTTGAGCGCCAGAGATCATGTATCTCTCGGCAGTTGGGCGGCACGTGATGGTTGGAGGCACGCGAGCAAGTCCATGCCAGCATGGCAACTTCCAGAGTTTCTCGCTGTCAGACGGGGACCAGCCGGTCTCTTCTCCGGTGGTCAACGTCACGCCCTTGCACTGGCTACCGTCCTTGCCAAGCCACCAGTTCTCCTCCTCTGTGACGAGCCATCGGCAGGGCTCGCGCCAGCAGCTGCCAGAGCGCTGCTTCAGCAGCTCGAGAAACTCGTGCGCGATCTCCACGTGCCGGTCCTTTGCTGGGTCGAGCAGAGGATCGCCGATATCCTGCCTCTAGCCGACCGTGCGATCCTGCTACGCGATGGCAGAAATTTGGCTGAGACCACCGAGCCAAGGCGATGGCTTTCTGCCGATGTGTTGGCGGAGATTACTTTCGGAGATGCGGCCAAGTGAGAAAGTCCTTGGAATCGCTTGCAGAGATGGAGAGCGAAGCCTCCCTTGAATGTCATGGTCTTGCAAAGTCATTTGGCGGTGTGCTTGCTGTTGACAACGTATCCGCGACGTTTGAGGCAGGAAAGATCACCGCGTTGGTTGGACCCAACGGTGCCGGGAAGACGACTCTCTTTCACCTGATAACCGGAGCCCTCAGACCTGATGCTGGGGATGTCCTATACCACGGTCAGAGTCTGAAGGGACTCGCTGCTTGGGGGATTGCCCGTCTCGGTGTCGGCCGTCTCTTTCAAGATGTGAGGGTCTTCAAGCGGTTGAGCGTTATGGAAAATGTACTGACTTCCTTCCCCGACCAAGTTGGCGAGCAACCGCTCCTGGCCCTCCTTGCACGACCGCGAGTACGACGGCAGGAGGCCGAGCGAAGGAAAAAAGCATTGGACTTGTTGAAGATGGTAGATCTTGCTGACTACCTCAGCACTCCTGCCGAGTCCCTCTCATATGGCCAACAGAAGCTCTTGGCCATCGCCCGGCTTCTGGCTGGAGGAGCTAATATTCTTCTCCTAGACGAGCCCACCGCTGGCGTGCATCCGGTGCTTATCGAGCGCCTCCTCAAAGTCATCTCTGGCTTGGCCCAGGAAGGGCGGACGATCGTCGTGATCGAACATAATATGAGTGTCGTGCTCAAGATCGCAGACTGGGTTTATTTTATGAATGAGGGACGAATTGTAGAGTTCGGCTCACCCCAGGAAATTCTTGATGACCCGAGGGTGAGGGCTATTTACCTCGGCCTCTCATCCGAGAGCGATCCTCCTACCACTGAACCTCGACAGCGAGGCACAGAATTTCTTTAAGCTTGTGCATTACTGCCCCTCAACGCATCGGAATTAGAAAAGGAGATTTTGAGATGAACGGTAAGCCGATCCGGGAGGTTACTCGCCAAGCCATCCTCGCCCTCTGGATGGTCGGGGCTTTGGTATCCGTTTGCAGTTGTTCTCAACCGAAGGAAGAAGACGCGTACCGCATTGGCGTGATCGCACCTCTCACTGGGGAAGGTGCTTCCTACGGCGAAGCAATGAGACAAGGTATTGACATGGCTATCGCGCAGGTTAATGAGAACGGAGGGATCAACGGACACCTCCTCGAAGCGATCTACGAGGATGACAAGCTGGAGACTAAGGAAGGAATCGCGGCCTTCAACAAACTGGTAAGTACATCCCACGTGCCGGTGATCATTGGGTCAGCGGCGTCCAAGGTGACGCTAAGCTTGGCGCCGCTGGCAGAGGAGAACAAAGTCGTCCTTTTTTCCTCGATCTCGACAGCAGATGAGGTGAAGGACGCGGGCGATTTCATCTTCCGGAATGTACCCACGAACAGTGGACAGGGCAAAACCGCGGCACTCTTCGTAGCTGACCATCTGCATGCGCCCAGCGTAGCAATCCTCTACAAAAACGACGACTACGGAACGAATCTCGCGGCCTCCTTTCGCGCGGACCTCAAGGCGAGAAACATCCCGGTCGTCTTCGACCAAGCCTACGATCCCCTGCAGAGTGACTTTAGGAATCTGTTGTCGCAGCTCCAAGCTGCCAAGCCAGGTGTCGTCTTCTTTCCAGGGAATTACCAAGACAATGCACTCATTCTCAAACAGGCTCGAGAGGCCGGAATCAACGTCCCGTTTGTCGGTGGCGACGGTGGATTCTCCGACGAGCTTATGAAGATAGCTGGGGATGCAGCGGGGAATAGCTACTTCACGATGATGGGCATCCCCAAGAACAAGACGGTTGAAGACTTTGTCACAAGGTATGCCCAGAAGTATGGAGAGCAGGAGCCCAATGTCTTTGTCTATTATGCCTACGACGCTCTCATGATAGTGGCAGAGGCTATCAAGAGTGGAGGATACGATGCGGAGGGTATCAAGACTTCACTCTATTCCCTTCGCTACGACGGCTTGACTGGACCAACTCACTTCGACCGTTTTGGCGAGGTAGATAAGGCGTATTCCATCTACACGGTTCGGGACGGGAAATTCGACCTCCTTGATTGGCGCCCGAGCAGTTCTTAGCGCTGACAGGGGAGTGCAACCGGGACTCGGGCAAAGAATTGGAGCTGTCTCACAAGGAGGTCTACATCTCGTCAGAGTTGTCCTCTCATGGGGACAATTGAGCCCAGTGCCGGGAGAAGCGCAGTTGGCACCGGGCGTGCTAAGGACTCTTATGAGTTATACTCTGCGTTTGGGTGAGCATCCTCATGGGTAGAGCCCGCTCGTAGACAACGAAAACAAGGGCCTAAGGCCCGCATGATAAGGGAGGTTATTATGGATACACGGACCGAAACACCCGGTCAGCAAGTGAAGAACTCGCAAAACAACGGTACCACGGAAGCGCGGCCTGCGCAGGCTGATAGCGTTACCGCGCTGGGACGCCTCTTGGGGAATGCTGCCGATCTCCACCGACCTCTCAAGACTCGCCCTGCGGAACAGCCGAAGCCGGCACGACGTCCACGACCTGTCTGAGCTCAGGCGAACGCCAGCTGCTCTATCCTGAGCCAGCAGATATGAGTCCCGTCGTCCATTTCATCCTTCCCGAAGGCCCGCAGCGAGGAGGACGGACCGTGTACCGGCCTGTTCTTCCTCGCGGCGTGCTTCAGATTGCTCGGGCCGCTGAAGCCGCCGGATGGCAAGCAACTGTGCTGGACGGATACTCAGCTCCGCAACTACTGCCTGCGTACTTACAGGCTCTACAGATAGATGAAGCAGAAATGGATGCGAGGGTGGCGTTTCCTGACCTGGTAGGGATCTCCATTCATGGCCCTCCATCAATAGCGCCGGCCTTAGCTATTGCGGCCCGGCTTCGCGAAATAGAACCCTCGCTTCCATTAGTCTTTGGCGGCCAGCTCGCCAACGCGGACGCAGAACTGCTTCTACCGCTTCTTCCAGAGCGTTCTGTGCTCTTTTGCGGGGATGGCGACACAGCAATAGCCGATGTAATGCAGGAGGCTCTCAAGGCTACTGACGGGGCTCGACTGATCCGGCGACCGGGTATTGCACCTTGGCACTCATTGCCAGATTTGGACCTTCTCCTCCCTCGATATTCCGCCTACTTCGGTGAATCGGATTTCGAATATCATCTCGAAACTCAAGTCGGTTGTCCCTATAGATGCTTTCACTGCGGCACGGGTAGGCAGGGCCTTTACGCCTCCACGAAGAACCGGCCAATCGACGCAATTCTCAGTGAGTTACAACAAGTAATAATGTGGGCTCAACGGGACAACCTGCCGCATCCTTCTCTCTGGATCACCGATGAAACTTTCGGAAGCGACACAGAGCATACACGGCGGTTTTGCGAAGCGCTAATCGCATGCAAGGAAGCTTGGCGATGGCGAGCTCAGTCGCGGGCCGATATCATCACCGAAGAATTACTCGGATTGATGCGCGCTGCAGGTTGTCAGCGCGTCGCCTTTGGTGTAGAGATCCCAAATGATGCGGGCCTAGACCTCCTCGGAAAACGTGAGGGCATGAAGGACGTGCTGGAAGCTTTCGCTCTCTGCCATAGAGTTGGTCTATCTCCAGAGGCAATTATTGTGGTGGGAACACCGGGTGACTCTACAACTCCCGAGCAGTTCTTAGACGCTCTAGATCTACTGGAGGCAGGATCCGTACAAGCGTATATATACCATCCAATACCAGGTTCACCATGGTGGAAGAAGTATGGGACTGATCTCCGCGAGGATGGAGACTCGGGATTCCGGTGGTCCGATCTTGACTTCCACAGCCCTCCGCTGGGCGGTTCACCAGAAGATGTAGAGCGGGCGATTGTCTCCTTCCTCGCCCTCTCCTTATGGCGTTCCGATACCGAGCGTAGCGTACATGCTCCGCAATCGATAACTCATCACTTTAAGTGCGCTGGCTGCGCCGTTAAAACTGACATAGACCTTTTATTCGCCCATGCTGCTACGCAAATTAGTATTTCGCGCTGCAAGCTAGCCAACACCTTTTATTATATTGCTACTGCTCCCGGCGGCATTGAGATCCTAGAGTTTGATCCTGCACAGCATCGCAATCTTTATAGCGGACTGTTCCAGGTTAGCAGGCAAGATCTTGACTTGGCTTGCCCACAGTGCATAATCAATGCAACTCATCAAGAACGTTCATATCAGACGTTGCTCGGTAGTTGAGATTTTGCTTTTGCCGGGTTCGGGCACATTCTTTTAGTCGCCGCAAGAATGGTGTGATGCGGCGAAGAGTCGCACGAACTCACCAGCCCTATCAAGATATCGTGACTGGCCAGGATACAACTAATGAACGAACTACCATCCTCTCCCTCCAGAGATTCATCAATTATATCCGCGTTAGCCGCCTCTCGTTTACTATCCGAGACGGAGGAACTTGAAGTTCTTCTCTATTTGCAGAAGGATTCTTCATCTGTCAAAGCTATGGCCATGGATGAGGTTCACCCAGGCAGGTGGATTGATCTGGCGATGCAGCGATCTACGACAACGGCCATGCTTCTGCTCGCGATTTTCGCACTGATTCCGTCTTTCTATATCTATAACTTGTCTGTCAGGGAGGCACTCCCAACGCGGGTACCTTACACACCGTTCATCGTAGTCGGCTTGATTCTTATTGGCCTTGTCATCTTGAGACCTGCTTTTGCATGGATCCTATTTCGATTAGCCATCCCTGGAGCAGGTCCATTCCTGCGTGCTCGTGATGAATCGGAGGCCAGGATACACCTCGCAACAATTCTATCTGCCAGTGCGACCACGAGCAGAAGCAAAACGATCCTTCGCAGAGCCTGGAAGTTTTTTGCCTTTATTTCTCCCTTTTATTACCGCTTCGTCTGGTGGTGGATATTGATTTTTGGATTCGGTGCTGTGCAGATTGAGTATACGCAGTACATGATTCAAGAGGAAGGGCATACCGAATCTCTCCCCTTTACCGAGCTTGCAATGTCTCTCTTGAAGGTTTTGGTTGTGTCGGTTATCGCATTTATTGCAACCAACGTCCTAAGAGAGGTACTGCTTCTCCGCGAGAGATACGCAACGAGCGCGGTTCGCGCCCAGACGTTGATTGGTCAACTTAGCGAAATGGCGGTGAAAGTAGAGGAGCTGGGAGAGAGATTTCAGCCACTCTCCGAGCACATGTATGACGTACTTTCCACTTGTGCCAAAGTCCTTGATGTGGGAAACCATCTATCAGAGTTTACGAATCGCCTCCGTTCTGCGGCAAGTAAACCCGCGCTCCAAAAACAGCATCGGGAATTTCTTGTAAATATCGGGGAGCAGATGGGTAATCTGGTCAAGCAAATCGACAAGTCTCGGGACGGGCAGTTAAGCTTGTGGATTTTGACGACGGTAAACCGGTACATATCAACGCAACGAGAGATTCTGAACACAAGTGAGCGGCGACTTATTACTCGCTTTTCTGATTTAGCTCGCCTGGGTCGAGATTTGGTCGAAGTAAGTTTCCCTGGGAACACACCTATCGATCCTATCTCTGCCACACAGATTGAGTTTTATGGTCTCATGGCTATACCCCCGGACCGTTTCCTCAATAATGGGATAGGGGAGAACCCTGAAGAAGGGGCAGCAGGGGATAAGAATTGGGAGGCCTACTTGGAGGGTAATCGCAATGCCGCAGGCCGGGGAATTCGGCAGCATAGATATTTTTTGGCTGTTCGCAAAGCATCCCCGGTCTCAGCATCCTCTCCCGAGGCACAAGATGTCGACAGTGACCGAGTTAAGAGCCTACTCCGGAAGTGGGTCAAACTTGATTCCAGTGGGAAACCGGTCATTGAACACAATGGTGGTGGCGCAAGACGTTATTTGATAGAAGGTTCAAAAGGCGAAGGTCGAACAGAAGAATGGGCGAAGCTAGGGGATGTTCTGGCCAACACCTTTCATGCTCCGAACTGCTGCAAAGTTCGAGAATTCTCAAATGACGAATTCAAGCGTGAGTTCATCGACAAGGAGCGAGGTAAGCCTTTAGACTACTTTGCAATCAGAAGAGCCGGCAAGTGGGTGTTCTGTCTCCGTAGCATCTATGACAAGGATCTGATGGCCGCTGACATAGAGATATTTTACGATGATCCCGCTAACAGTTCGTACCAACAGAGATGGCTTGACGCGCAGGAGACTTTGAACAAAATTTTTATAGATAAGATTGGGAAAACTATCCCTGTGGAGAAATACGGAGAGTAGAGGGCCACGAGCAGGTGAGATCCTTCGGGAAACCGCTTTGACAAGCCCATGAGTCAGGAATTCCCTCGCAAAATCGAATATGCTCTACCTTGAAGGAAGTTAGCTTGCCACAGGAGGAGGCTGCGCACCATGGACTTGGAGCATGCTGGAATTCCCGGAGAGTACGATATCCTCGCACAATTTTATCGCCAGTTTCTAGGGTCGCGAGGCCATTTCGCCAAACAAGTTGCACTTCTGAAGTTTATCGTTGAGACAGAAGCTCTGCCTGCCACTGGGCGGATCTTGGATGCCGCGCGTGGTACTGGTGATGTGGCCGCGCTCCTGCATGAGAATGGATTCTGCGCGATCGAAGCCATAGATGGTTCTCAGACAATGCACGACCAGCGCCAAGTCGAGAACCCGTACCTATGAGACACGTCTCCTGGACGGATCTGGGGCGATATTTTTTCGAACATGGGACATACGACCTCATATTTATCTTGGGCAACTCCTTGGCTCACGCCCCTGTGACCCGAATTCCCTCGATGCTCGCCTCTCTACGAGGGCCTGAATGTAGGTGGAGTTCTCCTCCTTGACCTCAGGGCATGGGAAAAGAATCCCGAAGGCCTACTTATAGAGTCAGACCGCCTCCGTCCGTGCATAGATACTTAGGCAGGATCGAGGCCTTTGACAAGAATTACTGGCTTTACGATAGGGTGGAGTATGACAACCTAACTCAGCAGGTAACTTACCGACTCCGGCAGATTGAGCCAGACAACGAAATCTTGGGAATGATCGAGACTCACGTGACCTATTATACCTTCGACCATCTATTGGTCACCGAGATGCTATTGTCGGCAGGTTTTCATCGTAGTTGTGTGGAAACGTGTTCCATTCCCCCATGGCCTTATTTGGTCATAGTGGCCAGAAAGACAGACGAACTGGAACTCGCGTTGGTTGAGCCTCCCTTGTAGGTCGAATTCGGGACCAATGCCGCTCGAATTGCGGGATACCTGCCGCAGAATCGTCTCGGCTCTCCGAGAAGGTGCCAGACGTTCCAAGAGGTTCCAAGAGAAGTAGGGCGTAAGCTCGGCGGCAGACGCGGCAGACGCGGCAGACGCCGCCGGAAACCGACTCTCGGGCTTGGCGAGGCAGTTTTCTCCCGGAAGATCACCTGCTAATCGCACTCGGCCGAGACATCAGACGCTCCCCCTGCTTTCAGAGCGCCAATTGCGGCTGCCGAAAGGCAGTCCTCCTCCCTCCCCGCCTCGAAAGGTTTGAAGCAGGCAGCAGAGGAACCGCTGTGAGTAGGATGCTGGGGGCTTGGTCGCCTACGGAGGCAACGCAGGATAGGCGCTCACGAACGGCAGCGCAGGCGGGAACGAACCCAGAGGGAATCTCGCCGTCCGATCTCCCGCCTTCAGCTGGTCGGCGGCCTCCCGGAATGCGGCCACGAAGGTTGAGTACGCCTCCCAGAAACTCTTGCGGGCGGCTTTTGTCGCAGCATGGTAAGCGGGCGCCGGCGACTTCTTGGTCTGGTTCGGACGGGTGTGGGGATCCTGCCGTAGGATCGCTTCGACACCCAACGGCTCTATCCCTCTCGCCTCCCGGTCAATCCGGGCCTCCGTCTCGATCTCCTCAACCAGCTCCGCGACCCGCTCCCGGTACTGCTCCGGCGTTAGGTACGCCCAGCAGGGGAGCTGAGAGAGCTTCAGTTCCTCCTCCTCGGATAGCGCCGCGACCACATGGCGTGCGGCCAGTCATGGATCTCAGGCCGGCCGATCTCCGCGGAGAGATTGCCATCCACGTGCTGCATGAAGCGAGCGAGTTGCAGCGCGTCATCGACTTGGAGCAAGGCATGCCAGTGATTGGACATGAAAACCACACTGCAACACCGCACAGGATAGAGCCGCTGGGCTCGGCCCAGCACGCCGAGGATGATCTCGTTGACGGCAGGCCCAGGACGCAGGAGCAGCCGGGACTGGGATGTCCGGACCGTCACCTCCACCAGGGCGCCTTCGGGCGCGAAGCGTAGACCTCGGCTCATTTCAAAGAGACAAGGAACGGAAAACGCCTCGAAAATGTCATTCCTTCGAATGTTGAAGGACGGCGGAGTGATGGGCCGGCAGGATGCCGGCGCTCCCAGGGATAGAGGCACGTTCGTTGGGGTAAGGGAGCTCAGCTCAGCTTGCGCAGCCGGTCGCGATGGCGAGAGCCCTGCAGACGGCCAGTATCCTGCTTCTCCGGTGGTTGAAGGTGAACAGCCAGATCTCACCGCGATTCACTCTTCCGGCCATGAGCCCTGATTCTGCCAACCTTCGTACTCCTCACCGAGACCTGCATTATCGGAGTAGGCCTTCCGATACTGGTCGAAGAGCCGGTCCCACAGCTCCGAACCGATCTCGCTCAACTCGGCGACCCTGGCATCTGCCAGAGCGAAGCGAGGATCGCCCCGCAACGCAAACTCGGGGACCACGATGCACTTCATCCCCGCCGCCTTGGCCGAGAGCAGACCATTGGGCGAGTCCTCCACGGCGATGCAGCGCTCCGGCTCGATCCCGAGCTTGCGGGCGGTCGTGAGATAGACGGCTGGATCGGGCTTGCCCCGGGTCTCCTCCTCGGCCGAGTGGATGACCTCAAAGGCGGAGTCCAATCCGAGGGTGTTTAGAACCGCGTGGATCACCCGGTAGGGCGAGGAGGAGGCGAGAGCCAGACGCATGCCCGCGGATCTCGCCAGTGCGAGAACCTCGTCCACTCCGGGCTTGGGCGTCCCCCGGCGGGTTACCAGGTCCACCAAGCGGTCGAGAATCGAGGCCACCAGGAGGTCCTGGCGCGGAGCGAGATGGGGATGACGTTCGCACCACCGGGCCACCACCTCGTCGACTCGCAGACCGGTCGTCTGCAGGCAGTCCTCCGGAGTGAGCTCCAGGCCCGCTTCCCCGGCGGTGGCGATCTCCGCCTCGTGCCAGAGCGGCTCGGAGTCGATCAGGACTCCGTCCATGTCAAAGATCAGGGCACGGGTCGGAGGGCTCATGGCAGGGAGAGTCTAACCCTACGCCGCCGAAGCCTTCGCCCGGTTGCGGGCCGCCGGCAAACGGAGTACTGTCCTTATCTGCCCATGACGGAAAGCCCCCCGGACATCGTAGTTGTCGACCAGAGGATCGATCCCGGCGAGTTGGCTCGCTTGGTCTGGCTCTTTTTCGAAGACATGGTCAAGTATGTCGTTGACGTCGATCGCCGGATTGCCGCCGTCGGAGGCGAGCTTCATGCCGATGCGGAACAGATCCTCCTCGAATCAGGAAGCCGCCAGCTTGATCTCTGGGGAGCAAACTACTACCCCGGCCGAGGGCAGGACGCCTGTATCGAGTACACCTCCCTGATCAACATCCGCCCTTCCCTGGGGAACCGGAGCATGCAGATCGAGGACTTCGCTCTCCGGGAGCGCGTCCGCGAGATCACCTTTGCCCTGATCGGCGAGGGAGAGCCCCTCGAATGAGCCAGCACTCCTCTTTGTCCCCGGAGCGCTGGTCGACCTTCAGTCTCGACCAGCAGATCCTGATGATCGGAAACGAGATGAACCGCGCTGCGAAGGTCATGCGGCCCGAGGACTCTGCGAGCCGGCAGCGCTCCTACGAACGCATCTTGCGGCTGGTCGATCTCACGGTCGAGGTTCAGCAAAGAAGGAACCTGCGACGGGAGCTGCTCCGTTGGAGAGACCTCGTAGCCGCGCTCTATGTCCGGCCTGAGGCTGTACCGGACGAGCACCGGAATGCGTTCCGGTCTCTCCTGCTCTTCACTCCCGTCTCGGCCCGGCAGATCCCACTCCTGCTGGACTGACCCGACTGCCGCTCTGTCCCCCAGAGCCCGGCGGCGAGCTAACTACCGCCGCGTGAAGATGACTTTCGCGGGGTTCCCCGTCGCGACCGAATTCGGGGGGATGCGACCTGAGATGACCGAGTTGGGGGTGACGATCGTGCCGGCTCCGATGTCGGCGCCGTCCAGGATTACGCAGCCGGAGCCGAGCCAGACGTTTTCCGCGATCCGGACACCCTTGGCGGAGAACTTCCCCTGCAGGCGGATCGGCACGTCCAGACGGTCGTAGTGGTAGTTGCTTCCGACGATCGAGCAGTTGGGACTGATCAGGCAATCGTCCCCAATGAACGTTCCCGCGGTGAAGGAAGAGATGACGCAGCCGTTCGAGATCTCGACGTTGCGCCCGATCTGGAGCGGACCATCCGAGGACTTGATCTTGGTGAACGAGCTGATGATCGATCCGCGGCCGATGGAGAGGTGGGAGGAGATCTCCACCTCCGCCTTCGGACTGATCATGCAACCGTACTTCAGGTAGCCCCGGAGGGTGACTACGAAGCCGGGGATCAGAAACCTTCGGATGATCGTGCCGGCTTTCATCCCGCCTGAAGCCGCTCCGCCACCCGCTGACGCACGTCGCCGAAGCTCTCCATCTCCCCGACCTCTTTCATCGTGAAGCGGATCCCGAACGCCTCCTCGAGGGCGGAGATCAGCCGCAGATGATTCATGGAATCCCAGGCCGAGGCGTCGTCGCGCCGGAACCCGTCGTCGAGCGCTTCCGCCTCGACGTCGAGGACTCCGGCCATGACTTCCCGGACCTGCCTATCGACTTCCGACGAGCTCATCGTGCGTCACCCTGATCCAGTCGCAGGGCTGGAGCCTCGCCTCGTCCCGCCGCAGGCCGTACAGCTTCTCCCCGGAGGACGAGCTTTCGAGGAGCCGGAAGCCCTGCTCGTCGTAAAAGGTTTCCACCGGCTTGTTCTTCGCCGTGGGGAGATAGCGCCCGCGCAGCTCCAGGCCGCTGCGGTCCTGCACGAGGCGCTGCTTGACGTGATTCATGATCGCGGTCTCGATCCCTCTTCCCATCGCCCGGCAGCTCATCAGGAAGCTGTCGATCGTGGCCATGCGGCCGACCTTCTTGAGCAGCACGACCGCGATGGTCCCGAAGTCGCCGAAGCGGTCCCGCGCCCGCGCCACCCAAAGCTCGCAGGCGGGCGAGGTGGCGAAGCGCTCGACCTCGGCCAGCGAGTAACGCTCGGTGGTCAGGTTGAACTGGTTCGTCTTGGTGAAGAGCTGGTGCACGCGCGGCAGATCCTCGCGCCGGGCGAGATGGACCTCCAGCTCCGTGCGCAGGCTCGCGAGGTAGCTCCCGAGATCGCCCGTCGCCGACTGCAGCTCCTGCCGCTGACGGTTCTCCCGGTACTGGCCGGCCTTGCGCCGGTCCTCCTCCAGGATCTCCGGCTTCTCGAAGTCGTTCATCCGTTCGATCAGGCCCGCGTACTCGGCCGGGTCGGGCGGCAGCAGAACGGTCTTCACTTCCGGCATCATCTGCTGGATCAGGCTGATCTCGGCCGGGTTGTCGTCCACGAAAACCAAGCTGTCGGTGCCGATGTTGAGCGCTTCGGCGATCTTCCTCAGGCCCTGGTGCTTGGGGTTCCAGCAGATCTCGGCCGCGGCGAAGTCGGCGAGCTTGAGCGGGATCTCGGGCCGGCTATCGAAGACCTCGACCACATCGGCGCGGTTGTTCTTGCTGCAGATGGCGAGCAGCACGCCGCGGTCCTGGAGCGCCTTGAGCTTGTGGTGGAATTCGAGGAACGCCTCGGCCTCGGGATCGCCGGTTCCGACCTTGATGCCGGCCGGGCCATCCTCCCCCACCACGCCGCCCCAGAGCGTGTTGTCCAGGTCGAGCACCAGGCACTTCTTGCCCAGGCCGCGAACGGCTTTGACCTGACGTACCAGCTCGGCCGCGACAGTGGGGAGGAAGCCCGGGCTCCATTCCATCTTGGCCAGGTAGTACATCTTCGGATCGAGCACCCGGTCCTTGCCGTAGCGGGAGGCGAGGCGCTCCAGGTCGAAGAGGCGCACGCGCGGGTTGCCCTTGAAGCGGCGGAGCAGCTCCAGGTTGATCTCCAGGTAAAGCTCGGCCTCGCCGTACTCTGACTTGGCGTCGGCCACACCCGCGAGCGGATAGGCGGGGGCCGGGAAGTTGCCGATCAGCAGCGTGGCCGGGAGATTTGCCACGGCACGCTCAGCCCAGGATTCCAGGTGGGAGACGACTTCTTCACAGAAGTTTCGGCGCTCCGCGGCCGGCATGGAGCTGAAGGCTGCCATGCGGTCGGGCTGCAGCAGGCGGAGCGACAGGGCAAGGAGCACAACGTCGGGCTGGAACTGGGCGAGCTCCGAGCCTTCGTCGAGGACCTCCTGCACGTATTGGCCGAACTTCCCCACGTAGAAGGCGGAGCGCAGCCCTTCTCGCGCGCAGTGGACGTCCACATAGCGCGGTAGCAAGTCGAGCGTGAAGTTGCCGAGGATTGCTACTTTCAAGTCCGGCTGCGCGGGCCTTCCCTGGAGGGCCTTCGAAAGAAGGCTGTAGTCGTTGGCTGTGAGCTTCTCCAGGTCACCGCCGGCGATCATGGCCATGGCTGCCCGGAGGGCTGCCGAGTCCTTCGCCTCAGCGATGGCTCTGGTGTCGGGCCTGGAGTCTCGTGGTCTGTCCATCCGGTCTCTCCTCTCGGATCCTCTCCTCGACAGAATCATAGAAACGCAGGAGCTTCCCCTCGAACGCCTCCCGCGTCAGCTCCCGCTGCGCGAAGTCGCGTGCGGCCCGCGCCAGTTGCTCCCGCAGGACCGCATCGCGCAGCAGCTCGGTGAGCGCCCTCCCCATCGCCTCGGGCTCGGGATCGGCCAGGCGGGCGATGTCGTCCGTGAGCAACTGGGTGTGGGTCGGCAGCCGGGTGGCGAGCACGGGCCGGCCGGAGTCCAGGTAAGAGTAGACCTTCATCGGCGTGTTGTCGCCGTGGATGCGCGGCGAGACCAGCACGGTGGCTCGGCGGAGGTAGGCGCCCAGCCTCTCGACAGGACGGGGGCCGAGGAATCGAACGCTCTCCTTCAGGTCCGCGGTGCGGGCCTTGTAGAGGCGCAGGGACTCTTCGTCCCCCCCAATCACGACCAGCTTCGCTTCCGGAACCTCGCGGAGCGTGTGCCGGAAGGAGTCGAGGAGCAGGTCGATCCCCTGGTAGCGCTGCAGGTTGCCCACGTACATGGCGACCGGCCCCTCGGGCACGTCGTCCACCTCACTGCCGCCCGGCTCGAGAAGGCTGATGTCCTCGATACGCGCGATGAGCCCTTCCGGCCAGCAGTCGCGCGCCTGGTCCTCCAACGATTTGCAGACCGCCAGGGTCGCCACACTGCCGCGGACGGCGGCGTTCTCAAAACCCTGCAGGGGCCGGCGGAGCCGACGCAGGAACGCGAACTTGTCCATCATCTGCCGCGCCAGCCCGGAGTCCATGTCGTAAACATAAGGGATTCCAAACATCCGGCGCACGGCGAGAGCCATGAAGGCCGACTCCTCCACGGCGTGGACGAGGTCGTAGCGGCCCCGGCGAGCCATCTTGAGAGCGGTGACCAGCATCACGCCGTCGCTCGCCAGCTTCTTGAACGAAAAGCCAGGCTGGATGCGGCGCACGAACGGAAGGCGCGGAATGCGCAGGATGCGGCAGCCCGGGATCTGGACGTCTTCCCCTTCCGCATAGGTGAGCACGTCGATCTCGTGCCCATGGCCCGCTAGCGTTTCCATCACCATCTTTTCCGCGATCGGCGTGCCGCGCTGCTGAAAGAAGGGATGCGGAGCGAGGAGGAGGATCTTCATGATACGGCCTCCTCGACGACAGCCTCGGCGGGCGTGCGGCGGGAAAACGCGTAGATCGCTCCGCCCACCAGCGCATGGATCAACACGTGACCGTAATCGAGCCAGGCCACGGCCACGCCTTTTGCGCTCGCCACTCCGAAGGCCGCGAAGAAGAAGGCCCAGACGCTTTCCCGCACGCCGATGGCGTTGATCGAGACCGGGATCATCATCACGAACACGGCGATCGGCACGATCACGAAGTAGTAGGGCAGCGAGATCGGCACGTGCAGGGCCTTCGCGAGAAGCCACCCGTTCAACACCACTACGGTCTGCATCAACAGCGACCAGCCGAAGGCCTTGGCCAGCACCGCGCCCTTGCCCTGAAAGGCGAAGATCGCGTCCGAAACCTTTTTGAAGCGCGGTCCCAGCCGCGCCAGGAGGTCCGGAGCGCGCCGTGACGGGAGGAAGAGCAGCGCCGCGATCAATCCCATGGCCAGCGTGCCGCCTGCCACCCAGCCATAGAGCGCCGGAACCCGATCGGTCAGATGGCCGGAGAGCAGCAGCCCGGCACCCGCGAAAAGCAACAAGGCCAGGAGCCCGATGAAACGGTCCACGAGCACGATCGCCACGGCCGCGGCGCGCCCCACTCCGGAGCGGGAGGTGTCATATACCCGGATCGTGTCGCCGCCGATCGTCGAGGGGAGGAGGTTGTTGAAGAAGATCCCGACCACGAACGACCTCGCCAGGAACCAGAACGTGGCGTCCCCTCCCTGGCTGCGGAGGAGAAGACGCCAGCGGGAGACACTCGTCAAGTAGCCCAGCGGGCTCAAGGAGACGGCGAGGAGGACGTACCGGAGGTCGGCCGAGCGGAAGGCGTCCAGCACCTCGCCCAGCGGCGCCTTGCGCAAGATCCAGAAGATCAAGGCGGCGGAGACTGCCACCCGCAGGATCGTCCCTATGCGCGCCTTGTTCATCAGGCCGCCGAGCCAAGCCTCTCGCGCAGGAGGCCGGACAGGTCTTCGAGGGCTTCGCCGCGGACGAACATGCGGTACCAGATCTCGACGTTGAGGATCAGCCAGAGCCGCACGTGGTGATCGGCTTTCTGCGCCAGGTGCTCCCGGATCAACCGTTCCACCGGCTCGCGCTGGAAGATCCCCTCTTCGATCAGCACCGACCCGTTGAGGAGATTCTCCAGGACGGGGAGCAGCGGGCCCTTCATCCAGTAGCCCAGGGGGAACATGAAGCCCTGCTTCGGCCGCTTGAGGATGGAGTCGGGCAGGTAGGTCGAGGCCACCCGCCGCATCAGGTACTTCAAGGTCTTCCCGTTCAGCTTGAGGTCCACCGGCAGCGTCGCCACCCACTCGGCCAGCCGGTGGTCGAGGAAGGGCGAGCGCGACTCGAGGCTCTGCGACATGGTCATCCGGTCGGTGAGCATCAGCGAGTGCTCGGGGAGCCGCGTGGCGATGTCTGCCGCGAGCATGCGGTCCAGGTCACCCCCGTGATCACCGGCGAGCGCCTCGTCGAAGCCGCGCACCACGCTCTCCATGGGATCAAAGCCCGCGAGCTTCGCGACCATGCGGTCCGTGTAGAGGCCGCCCTTGCCCTCCTGGCCGAAGCGGAAGAACGCGGTGGCCTGGGCGTAGCGCCGGCCTCCTTGGTGGAAGGCGAGCTCGTGCATCCAGCGCGCGCGCTGCGCCAGCGTCTTGTATCCGGCCGTGTCGGGCAGTGCATAGATCGCCGGCCCCAGCAGGTAGCGCCGAACCGTCTCGGGGAGGGCGGCGTAGAGCCGGATCCAGCGGAAGCCGAAGTAGCGGTCATAGCCCGCGAAGATCTCGTCGCCGCCATCGCCCGTGAGCACCACCTTGACGTGCCGCGCCGCCAGCGCCGCCGAGTGATACATGCAGGCGGCGATCGGATCGGAGGGCTCATCCAGGTGATACACCATTTTGGGAAGGAGGCTGACCATGTCGGGCCAGACCATCTCCTCGTGATGATCGGTGCCGCAGTGATCGGCAACCTGCCTGGCGAAGGGAAGCTCGTTGAAGTCCTGCGCCTCGACGCCGATCGAAAAGGTCTTGAAACGCTCGCCAGTGATCTCGGACATCATGGC
Organism: uncultured Holophagales bacterium; assembly: GCA_963741305.1. Lineage (GTDB taxonomy): Bacteria > Acidobacteriota > Thermoanaerobaculia > Multivoradales > UBA5704 > DATMER01. Next base: position 5,450,849 of record CAVUHL010000003.1, read on the forward strand.
TACGACCAAGCTGGAGTCCATGCCGCCCGAGAGGAACGCGCCCACCGGCACGTCCGAGATCATGTGCGATTCGATGGCTTCGCGGATGCGGAAGCGCCCCTCCTCCACAATGTCCGCTTCGGAAACCTTTTTCTTCGGCTCGAAGCGGAGCTGCCAGTAGCGCCGTACTTCAACTTTCGGCTCCTCGCCTGAGGCGTCGAGCACCAGCAGGTGCGCGGGTGGCAGCTTCTGGATGCCGGCGAACATGGTGCGCGGGCTGGAAATGAAGCGCAGCGTCAGGTACTCGTCGAGCGAGCGCAGGTCGATCTCCGGATTCGGCGCCCCGGCGAGGATCGACTTGATCTCGGAGCCGAACAGGAACCTTTTTCCATCGAAACGCCAGAAGAGCGGCTTCTGCCCGAAGCGGTCGCGGGCCAGCAACAGCTTGCGCCGCCGCGAGTCCCAGATCGCGAAGGCGAACATGCCGCGCAGGTCGTCCACGACCCGCTCCCCCTTCTCTTCATAGAGATGGAGGATCGACTCGGTGTCACTGCCGGTGCGGAAGCGGTGCCCACGCTCGACGAGGCCGCGCCGCAGCTCCTGATGGTTGTAGATCTCGCCGTTGAAGACGATCCAGGCGGTCGAGTCCTCGTTGGCGATCGGCTGATGGCCGCGGGCGAGGTCGATGATCGAAAGCCGCCGCATGGCGAGGCCCGCCTCGCCGAGAACGACGGAGCCGTCGTCGTCCGGGCCGCGATGGACGAGCGTGCCGTTCATCCGGTCAAGGGATGATTGTTCGGCGCCGAATGGGCTCCACTCCCCACAGATTCCACACATCGGGACAACCTCAGGTCAGCCGCTAAGAGGCCGCGGCTTTTTCAGCCGGCGGCGGTACGGCCACCGGCCTCGCCGGTTCGATCTCGGGCCGCAGTGTACGTGGAGCCGAGCCGCGGATGACCTCGGCCACCTGGTACTCGCGGACGTGGCGGGCGTGGGTGAAGATGATGATCTCGCCGACCAGCCCGAGGGAGAGCGTCTGCACGCCCAGTACCATGAGCAGCACGCCGAGGAGCAGGATCGGACGGTCCGCGATGCCCTGCTCCAGCACGGCCCTCTGCACGACCGCGATCAGGTCGAGCAGGAAGCCGAGGGCGAACAGGGCGCTGCCCAGCAGACCGAAGAAGCGGAGCGGCGTGCGCGTGAACTTGGTCAGGAAGAAGACGGTGAGGATGTCCAGCAGCCGCCCGAGGTAGACGCCCGTCCCATAGTAGCGGGTGCCGCGGTCCTCGCTGCGCTGCGGCAGCGGCACCTCGCGCACGGAGAAGCCGCGCGAGAGCGCCAGCAGCGGGATGAAGCGGTGCAGGCCGCCATAGACGTTGAGCTCCTGCGCCACGCGCCGCTTCATCAGCTTGAACCCGCAGCTGATATCGCTGAAGCGGGTGCCGGTGAGCCGCCCGACGAAGGAGTGGAACAGCCGCGACTGGACGCGGTTGAAGAACGAGTCGATGCGCGGATGGCGCCGGCCGGCCACGAGGTCCGCACCGGAGTCGAGCTCCTCAAATGCCGCGCCGAGGCCGCGCGGATCCACCTGGAAGTACGAGGCGAGCGTCAGGATCGTGTCGCCCCGCGCGCGCTCCAGCCCGAGCGTGAGCGCCGCCGATTCGCCGAATGCGCCGCCCAGCACGATGATCAACACCTCGCTCTCTGCCAGGCTCTGCAGCTCGCGCAGCACCGGCAGGGAGCCGCGCTGGCTGGCGTCGACCACGAAGATGAACTCGTGGGCCTTGCCGAGCCTGTCCAGCTCGGCGGCGAACTCCTCGTAAAGCTGGCGCAGATCTCCCACCCTCTCCACGATGGGGATGACGACCGAAACCTCGGCCTCCCCGCGCAGCTTGTTCCTTCTCATGACACGTTTCCTCCGGGCTCGACGGCTGCCAGGACGGCTTCCACCTCTTTGAAATCTCCGACTTTTACGACAAGCTCCGCGAAGAACCCGATCACGATCAGATGGGCGAACGCGAAAGCAAACAGCAATGTGGCCGCCGGAAAGACCAGCGGGTACTCGTTGAACGGCGTCCAGACATAATGGACGTATACGCTCGTTACGAACGCGAGGAGCATGCCGATCAGGAACGGCAGGCTGAGCAGCCCGAACCAGAGCGCCGGCCGCGTGATGAAGCCGAGCAGCATCTTCACCGTGAGGAGGTCGAGGAAAACCTTCCAGATGCGGGAGATGCCGTACTTGCTCTTGCCGAACTGCCGCGCGCGGTGATTGACCACGACCTCTTTCATGCGGCTGCCGGAGAGCGACATCATCGGCGCCAGGAAGCGGTGCATCTCGGCATAGAGGCTGGCCTTGCGCACCACCTCCAGCCGGTAGGCCTTGAGCGTGCAGCCGTTGTCGTGGATGCGCGTTCCCGTGAGCTTGCCGATCAGCCAGTTCGCCGCCATCGACGGCAACCGGCGGGAGATCATCTTGTCCTGCCGGTCCTTGCGCCAGCCGGAGACGACGTCGTAACCCTCGTCGATGTAGCGCAGCAGGAGACCGAAATCGTTGGGATCGTTCTGCAGGTCGCCGTCGAGCGTGATCACCACTCGCCCGCGGGCCTGATCGAATCCGGCTTGGAGGGCAGCGGTCTGGCCGTAATTGCGGCGGAAGCGCACGACCTTGACACGCGTGTCGCGCTCGCAGATCGCCCGCAGCTTCTCTATCGTCCCATCGCGGCTGCCGTCGTCGACCAGGATCAGCTCGTACTCGCGGCCTAGGCGTTCGGCGGCCGCGGTGACCTCGCGGTGGAGTGCGTCGACGCTCTCTTCCTCGTTGTACAGCGGGATGACGATGGAGACTTCCATTTAAGGCGCTTTCAGGGAATGTTCCGGATGATCCTTGGTCCGATCAGTTTTGTGAGCGGTAGCGGCAGCTTCTGCCAAGCTTTGATCAGCATCTGGTACTTGGGATTCGCCGGGCTGACGTTGGGCAGCTCGCGCGCCTTGACCAGATGGTACTGGTAGGCGAGCGGGACCTCCTCCATCCCCCAGCGGGCCTTGAACGCGTGAGCTCCCGTTCCCCTCTTGCTGCGCCCGAAATCGAAGGTGCGGTAGCCGTGCTCCCGCCCCCACCTCATGATCGAAAGATAGAGGTAGTCGTCCACGCCGCGGGGACGCTCCCCCCGATACCGGCGATCCGCGCCCGCGTAGTACGGCATGATCACATCGTGCCAGAGCAGGATGAGCACGCCCGCGACCGGCCGCCCCTCGTGATAGACGAAGAACAGGTTCGTGTCCGACGGATGCCGGTCCAGGATCTCGCGCAGGAACAGGCGCGGATAGACCGGCGTGCCGTGGTACCGCATGCTCTGGCAGAAGAGGTCGTAGAAGAGAGGCAGCTCCTCGATGCCGGCGACCCGGTGCTCGAAGCCGCCTTTCGAGACGTAGGTCATCATCTGCCGCCGCTTGCGGTCCATGCGCTTGAGCAGCGCCTCTTCACCTTCGGCCAGGTCGGCACGGAAGGTGACGTAGAGGTCCTTGGTTAGCAGATCGCCGGAGACGGCCTTTTCGGACCGCAGCTCCAGATGGTCGACGCCGCGGTCTTCGGCGATGCCGCGGGCCTCGTCGAGCAGGAGCCGCGCGGTACCTTCGTCCTCTGCCACCACGCCGCCGCCGATCGCGAACGGAATCGAGACGAGCGAGTGGCCGAAGAGCCGGCTCTTCAGCTCGAAGAGCGGGAGCACGCCGGTAACCCGCTCGCCCCGCCGGGCGAGCAGGTAGTGCGGCCGATGGTGGAACACCCGCTCCACGAGCCAGCGCCAGCCGAGCTGATGGAAGAAGGTGGCGCCGGGGGCCTGCCGCACGAAACGGTCCCATTTCGCCTCGAAAGCCGGATGCAGGGCCTCGACGGTGAGCGGCTCGGGCCTCGGAAACGGGATGATGCCCGTTGGAAGCGCGCACTGGTGGACGAGGGGCTCGGCGGTCACAGGCCCAGCACCTCGCGGCAGGAGGCAAAGTGGTACTCGGAGAAGAGCCTCGCCAGGCGGTCCTCCGTGCGGTCCAGGTTGCGGTAGTGCCGGACGCGGGTGAGCCACCGCACGTCTTGCACCGGCTGCTCCGGATCGAGCTCCCAGGGGTGGATGTAGACGATCGCCGGCCGCCGTTCGAACCCGTTCAGCCGCCGCATGCCCCAGCGGATGAAGCCGAGCGGGAAGTGGCGCAGGTAGCCGCCGCCGACGAACGGGAGGTTCATGCCCGCGAAACGGATGGTGGAGATCGGGAACTCCTGCAGGGCCGAGCCGTTGGAGCCCCTCACCGGCCGCGGGAAGCGGGGGAAGTCATGGATGCCGTAACGGTCGTGGCGGATCGGGAAGACGCTCGAGTCGTAGCGGAAGCCCTCTTCGAGCAGGATGTCCATGGCCCACATGGTCTCGCGGACGATGGAGTAGTTCGGAGCGCGGTAGCCGATCACCTGGACGCCCGCGAGGTCCTCGATGGTGCGCTTGGAGCGCCGCACGTCCTCGCGGAACTCGGCGGGAGTCATGGTGGTGACGCGGCGGTGGTCCTGGCCATGGGTGCCCAGCTCGTGGCCAGCGGCCCGGATGTCCCGGACCAGGCCCGGCCAGCGCTCCGCCACCCAGCCCAGAGTGAAGAAGGTTCCCTGGACGCCATGCTTCGCGCACAGGTCGAGCAGCCGGCGCGTGTTGCGTTCCACCCGCGGCTCAAAACTCCCCCACCGCTCACGCGGGCAGGCCTTCTCGAACGCGCCTACCTGGAAGTAATCCTCGACGTCGACCGAAAACGCGTTCAGCAAGATCTCACCTCTCCCAATGCGACGACGCCACGCTGCTTCTTGATCCCGGCCACCAGCTCCTCCACCCTCCGGGCGTTCTCCTGCCAGAGGTAACCACGCTCGAAGATCCGGCGGCGGGCGGAACCGCCCAGCCGCCGCCGGAGCTCCGCGTCGCGCGCGAGCTCGACAACCGCATCACGCAGAGCATCCGTGGAAGGGTTGCAAGGGTTGGGCCCTCCCGGGCAGAGCACGGCGGTTTCGCGGTCGGTGAGCAGCTCGCGCACGTTGTCCGAGCCGGGTGCGACAATGGCCCGGCCGGCCGCCATGTACTCGATGACCTTCATGGGGCAGGCATAGGAAGTCACCGCGGGCTGGACCGCGACATCGAACGACGCCAGCGCCGACTCGATCTCGCCGCGCGGCACCGAGCCGCAGAGGAAGACGCGGTCCTGGAGTCCCAGGTCCGCCCGCATCTTGCGCAGTGAGGGCATGGCGGGGCCGTCCCCGGCGAGAACCAGGTGGATGCCCGCCTCCCGCCACTGTGGGCTTGCCGCGGCTTCGATCATCCGCTCCAGCCCGTGCCAGGCGCGGAACCAGCCGACGAAACCGGCGACGAGCGCGTCCTCCGGGATCCCCAGGCGGCGGCGGAAGGCCTTCCCGTCGCCATTTGTCCCGAACTCGTTGCGCACGCCGTTCGGCATGACCACGGCCTTGCCCGGTGGGACGCCTTCGGCTTCCAGGATGCCGGCGAGGACCCGCGTCACCGCGATGGTCACGTCCGCCTCGCTGCACAGCTTCCGCTCGATGGAACGAGTGAGGCGTTTAAAAAAAAGGCCATCGTGCTCGGCCTTTTCCATGGCGAGAGGCGAGTTGACCTCCAGGACGAAGGGCACGCCGTGCCGCTTCGCCGCCATCAGGCCGGCGAACGTGTTGGCCGCGTAGCGCTCGTAGACGAAATCGGGGCGGTGCTCGCGGATGGCCTTGGACAGCCTCCGGTAGGCGACGAGGTTGTAGGCGTGCTCCATCGCCTCCCTGGCGGGCAGCGGCAAGTTGCTCGCGATCCGGGAGGCGAGACCGGCGAGGCCGCGGGCGGAGCCGCCGGCCTCGTCCGCTTTCGCTTCGGACCCGGCCTCGACGAGCGCCACTTCGATGACTTCGTGGCCGCGGTCACGGAAGGCGCGCTGGATCTCCGAGATGTGAATACCCTGCGCGTCGCCGGCCCGGGTGCGGTGGTGGTAGAGGATCTTCAAGACCTCACCCCCTGTCCCCCTCTCCCGTCCCGGGGAGAGGGGGGACGTAGCTGAGGGCGCCTGGGCCAGAACAAGCCACGGCTACAGGCATGCGTCCCCCCTCTCCCCGGGACGGGAGAGGGGGACAGGGGGTGAGGTTTCATGGCCGCCCGCACTTCCTCCATCACCTCGCGCCCCACCGCCGCCCATGTCCGAGACTCGATCCGCGTACGAATCGCCTTCCGGTCCCACTCTTTAGCGAGCGCCTCGGAGATCGCTGCCGCCAAAGCCGGCACCTCCCGCTCAGCAACAATCCCGACCCCATCAATGAGCTCGGGAACATTGCCCACCGGCGTCGCCACCACCGGCGTACCGCAGGCCAGCGCTTCGAGCACGACGTTGGGACAGCCTTCGTGGCCGCTTGCCAGCACGAAGAGATCGGCAGCGCTGTACCAGGCGGCGAGCTCGCTCCGGCCGCGGGGACCCGCGAAGATCACCCGGTCTTCCAGGCCGAGCCGCGCAGCCAGCGAGCGCAGCTCGGATTCCATCGCTCCCTCGGCTCCCGGTCCGCCCACGATCGCGAAGCGGAGGTCCGGACGGAGACCGGCCATGGCCTCCATCACGAGATGGAAACCTTTCCGCGGAGCGAGCGTGCCGACCGAAACGAGGAGCGGACCATCCTCGGGAAGTCCCAACGAGCGCCGCGCCTCGATGCGATCGATTGGAGCGAAGAGCTGTGGATCGATCCCGTTCTCGATCACCCGGACGTGACCGGCTCCGAGCGCCAAGGCGTCCTGCTTGAGCGATTCGGATACGGCGATCAGCCGCGCGGCTCGCTTCAAGGCGAAGCGGAGCTGCGGCCGGCGCAGGCGGTAGCGTACGAGGAGCGGGAGCATGCCGCGCAGCGTGATCAGCGCCGGGACCCGGAAGACCCGGCCGTGCAGCACCGCCGCCAGCCCCTCGGGATAGATGAAGTGGGCGTCGATCGCCTCGAAAGGAAAGGCTTTCCGCAGACGGATCAGCGCCTGCAGCGTGCTCAGGAAAAGGAAGACGCCGTCCAGGCACTTGAGGATGCCGGGGACGGAGAGATACCGCGGATGAAGGACGCGCACTCCGTCCTGGACCTCCTCGCGGGGGACCACGGGACGGAAGCCGGGGCGCAGCCCGGACACGAAGGGGAACCAGGGCGTGGGCGCCACCACCTGGACCTCGGCATCTGGTGGCAGGCCGCGCATCCGCTCGCGCACGAAGATCCCGTGGTGCGGCTGGGCAGCGTTCGGAAAGACGGTGCTGAAGACCAGCAGCTTATAGGTTCGCGGCACGCGGCACCTCCAGCTCGACAGGTCTCATCACCTCACGGCCCCAGACCTCCAGCATCAAGAGCGTCCAGATCGCCCAGCCAGCGTCCAGCCGGCCGGACCCGTGATCGTCGAGCAAGACTGCTACCGCCTTGCGATCGAACAGCTCGCCGGAAAGCGACCGCGGATCGAGCAGAAGGTCGCGGGACATGTCCCGCAGATCCTCCCGCAGCCAGCGGGTGACCGGCGGCACGAACCCGCGCTTGGGCCGGGACAGGATCTCCTTGGGGAGCCGCCGCTCCGACACGCGCCGCAGCAGGATCTTCGTCTGCCCCTCGTGCATCTTGAGCCGCGAGGGCACGCGTGCCGCCATCTCGATGATCCGGTGATCGAGCAGCGGGCAGCGCACTTCGAGCGCGTGGGCCATGCTCATGCGATCCACCTTGACCAGCCCGTCGTCCGCGAGCCAGGTCTTGAGGTCGAGATAGAGCGCCCTCGCGAGTGGATCCTTGGGGGCGCGGGCGAGATGCGGCTCCAGCGCAACGAACGGATCGAATTTCCGGCTGCCTCCGAGCCGCTCCCGAAGGTGCGGCGGGATGTGGCAACGGTCGCTGAAGTAGGCGCGGTCGCGATCCGCGGCCACGTTGGCCAGAAACCCGCCAAGCCGCAACGCCCTCGGCAAACGGGCGGAGCGCGGCCAGACGCGGGCAAGCGGAAGAAGGCCGCTGCGGAGACCGCTCGGCAACATTCGCCGCACCTTGTCCTCCATCAGCGCCATGCCGTACCGGCTTTTGTAGCCCGCGAACAGTTCGTCGCCACCGTCACCCGAGAGGGCCACGGTCACACGCTTCCGCGTCTCGCGCGAGACGTACCAGGTGGGCACGGCCGAGGGATCGGCGAACGGCTCGTCGAAGTGCCAGGCGATCCGCGGCAGCACGTCCTGCAGGTCCGGCCTCACCTCGGTTGCCAGATGATTCGTGCCCAGGGCCGCGGCCACGGCGGCGGCATCCTCGCGCTCGTCCGTGGCGCGGTCCGAGAAGCCGACGGTGTGCGTGAGCACGGGCCGATCCATTGCCTTGCTCATGAACGAAACGATGGTGCCCGAGTCGATGCCGCCCGAGAGGAACGCGCCCAGCGGCACGTCGCTCTCCAGCCTTGCGCGCACTGATTCGTCGAGCAGCTCCTCCAGCTCCGAGGTGAGCCGCTCCTCGCTTGCGTCGGAAACGTTTTCAAACGAAAGATCCCAATACCGTTCGATCCGCATCCCGCGGCTATCGCAGACCGCCAGATGTCCGGCCGGCAGCTTGGTCGCGCCGCGGAAGATGGTCCACGGCGTGGGCACGTAGCCGTAGGCGAGATAGAGGTCGAGCGCCTCGGGATCGATCTCCGAGCCTACGAGACCGGCATTGCGCAGCGACTTGAGCTCCGACGCGAAAGCCAGGCACTTGCCATCGTCCGTGAAATAGAGCGGCTTCTTCCCCACCCGGTCTCGGGCGAGGAGCATTCGCCTCTCGCGGGAGTCGGCCACGGCGAGCGCGAACATCCCCGCCAGGCGCTCCACGCAGCCAGCGCCGAGCTCCTCGTAGAGATGGACGATCACCTCCGAGTCGGAGCGGGTGGCGAAGCGGTGGCCGCGCGCCTCCAGCTCGCGGCGCAGTTCGCGATGGTTGTAGATCTCGCCGTTGCAGACCACGGCGATGGTGCGGTCCTCGTTGAAAATCGGCTGATGGCCGCCGTTTACGTCGATGATGCTCAGCCGCGCGTGCGCCAGGCCGAGAGGTCCGGAAATGTGGAAGCCCTCGTCGTCCGGGCCGCGGTGGCGCAGGGGACGGATCAGGCGCTCCAGCGTCTCGCGGCGGGAGCCGGCCATCTCCGAATACATGAACAAACCTGCAATCCCGCACATCGTCAGACGCTCCCCATGCCCGTTGCCGGGGCGGGAGCAGGCGGCCGCTTCCACCACGGGACGTCTTCGGCCTGCGCAGGCGCCTCGGCCGTGTGGGCCACGACCTCCAGACAGACGGTCAGCGCGATCAGCTGATAGATCACCTCCTGGTACGCGGTGTTCAGGAACATGCTCCCGGTCATGTAAGCGATGATCGAAATCTGGAGCATGCGCGCCTGGATCTCCACCCAGGGCAGGGATGTGGCCTTGCGCAGGACCTCCATACGCCAGAGCGCGGCGGCGAGCGCGCTCAGAAAGAGCATCAGGGCCGGTAAGCCCGACTCGGCGAGCACCTGGAAGTAGGCATTGTGCGCCACGCGGAAGCGGTCCATCTCCGGCGAATAGCGCCGGAACACGGCGGCCAGGTTGTTCGGCCCGACGCCGAAGACCGGGTAGTCGAGGAAGACGTACCAGGAGGTCTTCCAGGCGTTGATCCGGCCCTGCGCCGAGCCGTCCTCCTCGTAGTCGTCTATGGTCGACGCCCGGTTCAAGTACTTTTCGGTGACGGCCGCGGAGGTGAACGCCAGGAACATGATCAACGCGGCTGCCATCAAGCCCGCGACCACGAACCGATGCTTGGAACGCCAGAGCAGCAGGGCGGACACGACGCAGAGCGTGAGCAGCCCGCCGCGCGAAAAGGTGAAGAAGATCGTAGGCACGCAGAGCACCGCCATGACCGCGGCCGTGACCCGCACCCACTTGCGCTCGTCGGTCATGGCGATGCCCACCAGGAGCGGCAGCATCATGTTGAGCACGAGAGCGAAGCTGTTGTTGTCCGACATCATGCCACCCGGACCGTCGTTGTACTGGATACCGCCGCGCATCAGGCCCACGAGCCCGCGCTTGGCGCCGAGGAACCCGATCGAGAACGGGATCAGCAGGTAGAGCAGGCGGAAGCGGGCCTTGTCGCGCACCAGGCCGGTGGTGAGGAGGGCGATCGCGATCCCCTTCCAGTAGTGGCCGTAGACTTCCTTCGACATCTCCGGCAGCACTGCCGTCATCACGGTGAGGCTGATCCAGAGCCCGAGCAGGATCATGAGCACGGTCTGGAGCTTGAACGCGATCAACCGCTCGCGGCCGAGCGTCACCAGGATGCCTATCAGCATGGCGATCGCCACCCACTGCGAGAGCGGCAGCCAGCGGCTCATCCCGAAGGTCATGTCCTGGGGGCGCATGTAGGCCAGCCAGGCGTAGGTCAACAGCCCGAAGTAGGGCCGGAAGACAATGACCGGAAGCGTGGCGAAGACGATCGCCAGGACTACCATGTCACGCACTGCGGATCTCCTCCCTGCTCTCCTCCCTGCTCTCTTTCCTGGTTGAAACCGGCTTGCGGACGGCGCCCACCAGGATCTCCTCGAAACGGTCCATGTTGCTCGTCCAGCGGTAGGAGAGCGACAGCCGGCGGCGCGCGTTCTCCGCCAGCTCGCCGCGCATGTGGGCATCGCCGAGCAGGCCCGCGAGGCTGTCCTCCAGCCCCTGGCCGGTCGACGCGGAGAGGAGGTCGCGGCCATGCCGGAAACCGCCTTCGGAAAGGCCCGCGAACACCCGGTCGGTGCAGACCACCGGCACGTTCATGGCCATGGCCTCCAGCACTTTGTTCTGCACCCCCTGGGCGATCCGCAGCGGGGCCACGAAAGCCCAGGCGCGGGCCAGGAACGGGCGCACGTCGCCTACCGCGCCGGTCACATGGATGCCGGCCAGCTCGCCCAGGGCGCGCACCGCCGGGGCCGGCGACCGGCCCACGATCAGGAGCTCTAGGTCGGGGAAGCGCTGGCGCAGCCGTGGAAACACGTTGCGCGAGAAATGGACCATGCCGTCCACGTTGGCGAAGTAGTCCATCTGGCCGGTGAAGACGATCGTCGGATGCGGCGACCTGGGCAGGTCGAGCGGCCGGAAGAAGTCCAGGTCGACCCCGTTGGGGATTGTGACCGCCTTCGCGTCAGGCGCAAACGCCTTGAGCACCTGGGCCTCGTTGCCAGTGGCGAGCACGATGCGCTCGAAGCGGTTCGCGAGGGACGCCTCGTACTTCTGGAGGCGGCGGGCCTCCAGTGCGTAGACCGGCCGCATCGGCAGCGACGCGAAGCGCGAGTACTGCGCCCACTTGGACGAGTCCACGTCCACCATGTCGAGCACGGCCGGAGTGCCCCTCTCGATGAACGGCTCCGCGTACGGTGCCATCGAAGAGCTGTAGACGACCACCAGGTCGAAGCGCTCGTTGCGCGCCAGCTCCTCGGCCCGCTGCCGCAGCTCGGAGGAGCCGAAGAATGCGAGCGTCAGCGGCTGGGACGAGAAGACCCCGAGAGCGGCGCGCATGTAGGCGCCCGTGCGCTGGACCGGGAAGACCTCGACGCGCTCGCACATCTGCTCGAGCGCCGCCAGGTCCGGGACTTCCGAGTCCGCCAGGGTGAGGAGGTGGACATGGTGCCGCCGGGAGAGCGCCCGGACCTCGTTGAAGGCCCGGATCTTGTCTCCTTTGTCCGGCGGGTAGGGGACCCGGTGGCAGAGGTAGAGCAACCGCAGCTTCTGCGGCCGGGCCTGCGTGTTGTTCTGGAACCGGTTGACCGGTCCTGAGGAGACGGACGTCATCGGGCACCCCTTCCCAGGAGCACGATCCGAGCCGTGGAGAGCAGGATCGAGATGTCCAGGAACAGCGACATGTTCTTGATGTAGTAGAGGTCGTACTTGAGCTTCTCGATGGACTCTTCGAACGAAGAGGCGTACGGCGCCTTGATCTGCGCCCATCCGGTGAGGCCGGGGCGGACCACGAGGCGCTGCCCGTAATAGGGGCTGACCTCGAGGAGCTGCTTCACGAACAGGTCCCGCTCGGGCCGTGGCCCCACCAGGCTCATGTCCCCGGTCAGGACGTTCCAGAGCTGAGGCAGCTCGTCCAGCCGTGTCGTGCGGATGAACTTGCCCACCCTGGTGACCCGCGTATCCCCCTGTGTGGCCCAGACCGGCCCGTCCTTCTCCGCGTCGGTCCGCATGGAGCGGAACTTGTAGACCACGAACGGCTGGCGCCCGCGGCCGACGCGCTCCTGCCGGAAGAAGACCGGCCCCGGGGAGTCGAGCTTGACCGCGGCCGCCACCAGCATCATGAACGGAAGAGCAAGGATCAGGCCCACCGAGGCGGCGATGATGTCCAGCAGCCGCTTCGAGAAGAGCACGCCGCGCGACACCACGAAGCCGTCCGAGAAGATCAGCCACGACTTGCGCAGCCCCTCGACCATGATCTTGCCGGTTAGCTGCTCGTAGTAGCTCGACCCTTCCTGCACGCGGATGCCCGAGGTCTTGCACTCCAGCAACGAATCCATGCTGACCCGTCCGCGGTAGTCGAGGGCGGCGACCACGACCCGGGTCACGCCGTGCTGGCGGGCGAGCTGGCAGGCCTGCGAGGTGGTTCCGATCACCCGCGGGTTGAGCAGGCTCACGCCCTGGAGCTTGGGGTCGTCGTCGAGGAAGCCGACGACGCGGAAACCGAGGTGCTTGCGGCTGAGCGTCTCGCGAGCGATGTCGATCGCCTTCTCGTCCGTACCGACGATGAGCACGCGCTCGGCGAACTTGTCGGTGTTGAGCATCCAGCGCAGGAGCACGCGCCAGGAGGTCACCGCCACGATGGCAAAAAGGAATGCGATGAAGACGACGCCGCGCCCGGCCTGGATCGAGGGGATCAGGAAGAAGACCGCCGTCAGCGCCAGCGCGCCGAGCGTGAAGGCGCGCAGCAGCGCAACCGTGAGCTGGCGCACCGTCAGGCGCTCACCGAAATCGTAGAGCCCGTTGATGTAAAGGCTGAGCAGGCCGACAATCATGAAGGCCAGGGTCTCCTGGATCACGATCGGGATCGGCGGAGGGGCGCCCGGCCCGAGCCCCAGGCGCACCTCGGTAGCCACCGCGAACGCCGACGCAAGGAGGATCCCCTCCGCCATCAGGGAGATGGCAGCCGGGACCGACCAGTAGCGGCTGAACAGGCGGATCATGGGCTCTCTCGGCTCGTCTCAGTAGTACTGCCGGTAGCTCCGCTTCGACATGCGCACGCCGTTGAGCACCAGGCCGATCGTCTTCTCCGGCCCGATCGTGGCCAGCGTCTTCTCGATGGCGCGGCGCGGGGTCTGCCCGGCGCGCACCACGACCACGGCGCCGTCCGAGCGTGCCGCGAGGGCACGGGCGCTGGCCAGGTACGCCATGGGCGGCGAATCGATGACCACGATCTCGTAAGCCGACCGTGCCTCGGTCAGGACCTCGGACATCCGCCGGCCGGAGATCAGGTCGCCGGCCACGTCCGAGGAGCCGGAGAGGAGGAGCGACAGGCTGGTGTTCGCGACCGGCAGCACCACGTCCGAAAGCGTGGCCTCCTTCTCCAGCAGTTGCCGCAGGCCGCGGCTCACGTCCGGCTCGCCGTGCAGGTAGGTATGGAGCTGCGGCCGCCAGAGGTCCGCCTCGATCAGCAGCACCCGCCGCTCCTCGCCGCGGGTGAGGGTGAGCGCCAGGTTGAGGCTGGTGAGCGTCTTGCCCGCGGCCTCCTCCGGGCTGGTGACCGTGAGGATGTAGCCCCACGTTCCGATCGGGCTGAGCCGTTCCTCGATCTGCACGGCCAGCGTCCGGTACTGCTCCGCGGCGAACGACGGCGGATCGAGATGCAGGAAGACCGGGGCATCCTCCTTGAGCCGGACGGCGCTCTTGGGCATCGTCGTTATCTTCTCCACGCTGCGCAGCGGCAGATCCATGTCAGCTTCTCCTGAAACGGCCGTAGGCGGCGGCCCGGAAGCTCTCTGAGCCGCTGGTTTGAGGGGTCATCTGGGGGATCGTCGCGAGCACCTGCACGCCGGGGAAGGCGTGCTGGAGCGTGTCGCTCTCGGCGAACGTCGAGTCCGTCTGGTCGCGCAGGAACGCGGAGACCATGCCGAGCAGCGTGCCGCCGGCCAGGCCGATCACCAGGAACAGGAGACGGTTCGGCGAGTAGGGGTCCGAGGGCGGGATCGCCTTCTCCAGGATGTTGAACTGCTCGCTCTGCCGGCTCTTCTCAAGGTTTTCGGCGAGCTTGGCGTCGATCCGCTTGGCGAGCAGGCTCTCGTAGGACCGCTGGATGTTGTCGTAGTCGCGGCTCAGCGACAGGAGCTGCTGCTCGACGCGCGGCACGTTCTCGAGCCGCACCTGGGTGCTGCCGATGTCGGACAGGATGCGCGCGCGCTCCGCGTGCAGGGAGCGGATCTCCATGTCCACGGCCTCGATCTGGGCGAGCAGCCTGGGGTCGGCGCGGGGCGTGTAGGTCTGGGGCGGCGATATCGCCGGCATCGCCGGCGCCTCGCTGACCTCGATCCTCTGTCCGCTCTCCATCTTGCGCACCTGTTCGATCTCGGCTTCGAGGCGGATGACGTCCGGGTGCTGGGCGGTGTAGCGGCTGCGCAGCTCCGCGAGCTGAGACTGCAGCTGCTCCAGGCGGGTCGGAGCCTTGGGTCCCGACGGCGCTGCCGGCATCTGCACCTGCGGCACCGGGATCGGCCGGCTGAGCTCGGCGAGCTCGCGCTGCAGGATGATCTTGCGCGTCTCCGCCTTGTCGAGCGCGTCCATGTTGATCTCCAGCTTGTCCTGGAGCTGGCCCACGGCCTGGAGGTTCGTGTCGCGCTGCTCCGGGAGCTGGCCCATGTACTGGCTCTTGAAGGCGGCGATCTTCGCCTCCTGCAGCTCCAGCTTCTGCTTGGTCTCCGCGAGCTCGGCCTCGAGGAAGGTGGAGGTCCCCTGGGCCTGGTTCTCGCGCAGCTTCAGGTTCTCCAGGATGAACAGCTCGGCCACCCGGTTCGCGGTGTTGGCCGCCTTGACCGGATCCGGATCCTTGAAGTAGATCGTGAAAACGCTGTCGCCCTTCTTCGCCACAGTCAGGTTGGCGCGAGCGACGCGAACGACGCTCTCGACGGGCTCTGACGTCTGCCCATGCCGGAGCTCGGGATAGAGGTTCATCTCCTCGACGATGCGTTCCAGGTTGGAGCGGTTGGTGATCTGCTGCTCGATGGTGCTCAGCCGCTCCTCCATCCCCGAGGTCACCGTCGGCTTCACGTAGTCGGCCGGGACCTTCTGCTTCTCCACCATCACGAGCGTGCTGGCGCGGTAGATGGGCTTCATCAGATGCAGGGCGCCCCAGGCCGCGGCCAGTCCCAGAAGGATCGGCGTGATCACCCAGAGCGGCCGGCGCCGGACGGCGCGGAGAAGGTCACTGAGCGTCAGGTTCGGGTTCGTCATCTTCGCGTTCCTCTTGACGGGCGGGGTCCTGCGGCTCCTCGCCGGTGCGGTAGAGCTGGAGCGCCAGGCCCACGAAATAGCGCGAGTAGGAAAGGTTTTCGAAAGGTGCGGCCCGCGAGTCCTGCCAGACCCGGGAGTAGCCGCCGGTGAGCCGCGCGATGGTGCTGAAGCTCCAGCTCAACCGGGCGGTGCCGGCCGCGGACTCCAGGATGCGGTCCTCGGAAACGAGGTCCACTTCCGGGTCGGTGCCGCTCTCCAGGTCATTTTCCAGATCGTCATAACGGGAGAAGCTGCCGTCCAATCCAAAGACGAGCCGGCGCCCGATGTTCGTGGACAAGCCGGCGGAGAGGTTGTCCATCTCAGTGGCCCGGCCCAGGCCGGCACCGGCGGAGACGTCATGGCGGAGGCCCACGCTCCAACCGAAGAGCTCGAGCTGGCGGGAGAGGTCCAGCCCGCCGCGCCAGCCTGTCCTCTCGAAATCCTCGCTGACCCGGGTGGGCTCGGTTTCGGCAGGGTTGACCGGATCGGGAATCAAGAGGGTGCGGGTCGAGTCCACGGCGAACATGCCCGCCTCCACGCGGAAGCTGCCGTCGCGGAGGAACGGTTGCTGCCAGCCGATGCTGAGCGTCTGGACGTCCGCCGCCTGATCGATCAGGTCGCCACCGGGGCCAGGCCTCTGCCGCTCGCCGAAATCGTAGTTCCCGGCCGTGGCGATGAAGTCGAGGCGGCGGCCCTCCGCCCACTCGGTGCCGATCCCGATGCGGGCGCTCAGCGTCTCCGTATCGGAAAGGTCGTCCTCCTCGAACGTGCGCAGGGTATGCGCGGCGCCGAGGAGCAGCGAGGTCCGGCGGGTGAGGGTCTGGGCGAGGCCGACGTCGAAGGCATGGGTGAGCTGGTCGCCGCGGCGCGTCACCGCCGCGGGCTCGCCCGCCAGAAAGGGTGAGTAGAGGTCCAGGCCCGGGCTCGACAGCAGCCGCTCGCGCACCTGCATCGACAGGCGGCGGGTCAGGTTGCCGGACAGGCCGAAGTCGAGGCGGTGGGTGGTCCCGTGCACCTCGGAATCATCGAGGACCCACTCGTATGAAGGGGAGTACCCGAGGGCCAGGAGCCAACGCGGCAGCTCATAGGAAAGGCGGAGGTTGAAGCCCGTGCGGGCAACGTTCTCCTCCCCCTCGTCCTCGTCCCCGGGGCCCGGATCGTCCAAACGCTCGACCTGGTCGTAATTGCCGTCGCTGCGCACGGTCCCTTCAGCGTCCAGGACGACGCGGAAGTCGCCGGCGGAGGCCGGGGCGGCGAGGACAGCAAGGGCCAGCGCGAGGAGGATCCCTGCCTTCAGCCTATTTCCATCTGTCAAGAACCACATGAAACCCTTTCTCTCGATCCCGTAAGTGCCTACAACAAAACAACAAAAGAAAAAAAAGACCGAATACAACTGCCGGTCCCTAGATGCTAAGGACCTCCTGCTACACCGATCCCAACGTTCGATACGATCAGGTTGCAAGAGAGGTGCCAAAAAGGTTCCAGAGGGGTGACCGCGGCACCCGCCGCTTCGCGGGCGCTCACACCTTGTAGGTTTTGCCAGGCTGCCGCGCGGAGGTGAGCCCCGCTCAAGGAAAACTCAACTGCAATTAAGGGAAAACGAGGGTGTCGCCGGGCTGCAGGATGATGTTGTCCTGGGGGCGCTTGCCGGAGATGATCGTCTTGAGCTCGATCTCGAAACGCTTGTCAGGATTGCCGCCCGTGTCCTTGCTTTCCCGGTTGTCGCGCAGCACGATCACCTTTCCCTTGGAATAGGGGGTCAACCCGCCGGCCATGGCCAGGATCTGCATGAGCTTGGCGCGCGGCTGGAGATCGAAGGAGCCGGGCGCCTTGACCTCGCCGGTGACAAACACCTTGCGCGAGTTGATCTCCTTGATGACTACCGACACCTCGGGGGCTGTAACGTACTTCTTGAAATTGAGGGCCAACTGCTCCTTGAGGGCCAGCGGAGTCATCCCCGCGGCCTGAATGTCGCCGAGGAGCGGGACGGATACCCGGCCGTCCGGCCGCACCGGCACGGAGACGCTGAGCTCCGGGCTCTTCCAGACCGAGATCTCGATCACGTCGCCGACCCCGATGGCATAGGCATTCGGCGGATCCTCCTCGCTGCGGATGACGACCTGGGCCGAGGAGGATGCAGCCAGGGCGAGGATCAGGATGGCGGGGAGCGCGATGGCCTTCATAGATTCTTCTCCACGGATAAACGCATAGCTGGGCCGTTCCGGAACAACCGAGCGGGATCAGTGCAAGAAGCGTTCCGATTGATCCCATCCCCCCTCTCCCCAGCCCTCTCCCCCGGCGCGGGGGAGAGGGAGCCATCTCTGGCCCGTCGGTTGCATCCGCGTCGCGGCATGAAGAAGCGACTGCTCGACTGGATCGTCTGCCCCAACTGTGGACAGCGTCCGCGGCTCCAGGTCTTCCAGGAGGACCGGATTCCGCTGCCGTCTCAGGTGAGCGCGCCGGCCTGCTCCTACTACTGCGGCCGGCACGGCATCGCGGACCCGCGGACGATCCTGCCGCCTCCGGATTGCAACGCCTGCTACCAGGAGGAGGTCCTGGAGGCGATGCTCTCCTGCACCTGCGGCCTCGCCTACCCGGTGATCGACGGCATCCCGCGGCTGATCCGCAACGCGAAGGAGGAGTACCCGGAATTCTTCGCCCGCCACGGCCTTACGGAGGCCGCGGTATCGGCGATATCGCCGGGGGTGGCCGCCGACCGCCGCAGCTACAAGAGCTTCAGCCGCCAGTGGCAGATCTACCGCGAGGGGGACGCCACCTGGTTCAAGGATGACCACGGCCTGCGCAAGCGCGAGTTCCTCTACAACCTGCAGACCACGCCCGAGGAGCTGTCCCATTCGACGGTGCTCGACGGCGGCTGCGGCAACGGCGAACTCACCCGCTCCTTCGCGGAGTACGGTCCCGAGGTGGTGGCCATGGACTTCAGCCGCAGCGTGGAAGGGGCGAGGCGGCGGCTGTTCGAAAAAGGATTTGAAGTCTCCCACCGGGTCCATCACCTACAAGGCAACGTCCTGGAGCTGCCCCTCCTGGCGCGCAGCTTCGACATGGTCCACTCCTCTGGAGTGCTGCACCACACGCCGAGCACCTACCGCGCCTTCCGCTCGATCAGCAAGGCGGTAAAGCCGGGAGGCAAGCTCTACATCCAGCTCTACCGCCGCCGTCCGGCCTGGATCCACGCGGTCAACGTCACCCTGCGGGCGGTGACGACCCGGATACCGATGGGCCTCCTCTACGGCCTCCTCTACGCGGCGACCCCCGTACACTCGGGGCTCTCGCGGCTGATGCACCGCCTGCGTGGAGAGCCTGCCCCACCGCGGGCCACCGCCCGCGAACGCGCCGTGCAGATGTTCGACAACTACAGCCCCAAGTACCAGTACCGGCACACCGTCCCCGAGATCATGGACCTCTTCCGCAGCGAAGCATTCGAAGACCTGAAGGACGTGACCCTCGACAACGAGGCCAGGCACATGCTGGCGGTCCTGGGGAAAAAGGCGCTGACTCCGGCAGCCCCAGCGGCTGAGACCGCGAAAGAGCCGGCCCGGGCCACGGCGTTGACGCAGCAGCCGGCGTGACCCTCACCCCCCAACCCCCTCTCCCACACGCACTCACACCCGCCCGGGAGAGGGGGAGCCGGATCGGAGGGAGAGGCTTGCTCCTGTTTGCTGTTGCTGTTGGGCGGTGGCGCCCCTCTCCCGGGCGGGTGTGAGTGCGTGTGGGAGAGGGGACGGGGGTGAGGGTCAATCAATAAACTTCCGGTGCCACTCCTCCAGCACCAGCAGCTGCCACAGCACCCTGTGGTGGTCCTGCTTCCCTTCCATGTGCTCTGACACCATCCCGCGCACGGCCTCGGGCCGGAAATATCCACGGCCGAGGTGGCGGTCGCTCCCCAGGATCTCCGCCACATAAGGGCGCATCTCCCCCTGGAACATGCGGGCCAGCGGCGTGGGGAAGCCCATCTTGCCGCGGTGCAGGATCTCGTGCGGCAGGTGCTTCTCCATCGCCTTCTTGAGGATGTACTTCGTGGTCCAGCCCTTGATCCGGTAGCGCGGCGGGATGCGCCCGCCGAGCTCCACCACCCGATGGTCCAGGAACGGCACGCGCAGCTCCACTCCACTCGCCATCGTCATCTTGTCGGCCTTGACCAGCAGATCGTCCGGCAGCCAGCTCTTCACGTCCAGGTACATCATCTGGAGCAGCGGATCGAGTCCCTTGGCTTTGTCGTAGTAGGGCTGCACCAGGCCGGGCATGCCGTGGCCGTTGAAAAGATTTCTGATCTCCGGCCGGTAGAGCGCCTCTTTGACAGGAGCCTCGTAGAAGGAGACGCCGAGATACCGGTCTTGTAACGGCTGGTCGGACAGCGCCGTGTACTTGTTCCACTTGCCGCCGAGCAGGTTCAACGCGGGATTGATCACATTCTGACGGAGCGACGCCGGCAGCCTGCGGTAGCGCTCCAAAGCCTGCATGTACTTGTAGATCGGATAGCCGCCGAAGACCTCGTCCGAGCCCTCACCGGAGAGGACGACGGTGACGTCCTCGCGCGCCAGCTTCGCCACGAAATAGAGGGAAATCGCGGCCGACTCGGTGACCGGCTCATCCATGTGCCAGACGAGCGACGGGATGAAATCCTGGAACTCCTTCGGCGTGACGAAGACCTCGCGGTGCCGGGTCTGGAACTTCTCCGCGATCATCCGGGCATAGCGGGTCTCGTCGTAGGCGGGCCCGAAGTCGTAGGCCACCGTGAACGTGCGGATGTCGCGGATGCCCATCTCGTGCATCAGGGCCACGACCGCGCTCGAATCGATCCCGCCGGAGAGGAACACGCCCAGGGGGACGTCGCTGCGGAGCTGGATCCTGACCGAGTCGCGCAACAACTCGAGCGCCTGCGCCGCGCACTCCTCCTCGGACAGGTGCTCGGGCTCGGGCTTGAGGTCCCAGTACTGGCGGAGTCGCAATCCCTCGCGATCGATCGTCATGCACCATCCGGGCTGAAGCTTCTCGATCCCCTGGAAGAGCGTCTGCTCGGTGGGCACGTAGCCGACGCTCATGTAGGCGTCGAGCATGTCGAGGTGCACGCCGGGCTTGCGGTCCGAGGTGGCGAGCAGCGCCTTGACCTCGGAGGCGAAGCGGATTCCGTCTGAATCGAGGGTGTAGTAGAGCGGCTTGATGCCCAGCCGGTCGCGGGCGATGAACAGGGCCTGGCGGCGCTTGTCCCAGATGGCGAAGGCGAACATGCCGTTCAGCCGTTCCAGGCACGCCTCACCGAGCACGTCCCAGAGGCGGAGGATGACCTCCGTATCCGTGGTTGTGCGGAACCCGTGGCCCTGGGCTTCCAGCTCGGCGCGGAGCTCGACGAAGTTGTAGACCTCGCCGTTGAGGACGATGCAGGACTGGCCGTCCTCGCTCCACATGGGGTTCCGCCCGCGGGAGGACGTATCCAGGATGGTCAGGCGCTTGTGAGCGAGCCCCAGGGGACCCTCGTTGAAGTACCCCTCGTCATCCGGCCCCCGATGGGCGAGGCACGCGCCCATGGTCCGGACCTCGCCCGGCCCCACCGGCCGCGCCGACCGGAAGCGGTAAATCCCCGCGATGCCACACATGCAGTCGTCTCCCAGCGGTTCGGGCGGACTCCGCCCATAGGGGGAGGCACTAGCAAGAATCCGGCCTGCCCGTGAAGGCAGGAAGGAGACGGGCATCCGCCCTGCCCGTCCCCTGGATCTTGGAAGGTAAAATGTGCTTCGATTGTCAAAGAACAAGCTCCCGGATCATCTGAAACGGATGATTCCGGGAACGCCGGCCATGGTCTCATCTGGATCTACTTGGTGTCAAGTCTGTCCTATTTTCTAGATCAACTCTATTGACAGGCGGTTCAGGACCGCCTAGAGTCCTCGTTCGGGCGAATCTGACCTCTCGACTTCTTTGAAAGCTTCTCCTAGGACGGCAGTTCGGACCCAGAATCTACCTCAGGTAGCAACCGGCGTCAATGATAGCGCCGTCACCGGAGCTAAGTGGCTCCAAGAAAGGAGAAGCAACATGTCTGAGTCGAAATCGTACGCCGAAACCGTCAATGTCTGGGAGGAAGGGCTCACCGCGCTCGATGAGAACATCGACGATCTCCCGCAGGCGGAGATCCCCCGCCAGAAGCTCCGGAGCATCCTGACGCAGATCCGGGGCGTCGCAGCCCGGCAAGCGGCCCTGACCGCCGACCGGCAGGAGGCCACCAAGGAGCTTTACATCCTGCTCGCGCAGGGCCGCAAGCTCACCACTCTGCTTCGCATCCTCATCCGGGAGCACTACGGCAACCGCAGCGAGAAGCTGGCCGAGTTCAATGTCCAGCCTCTCCGCGGCCGGCCGCGCCGTCCTGAGTAGTCGCAGCACCCCAAGGGAGCGCGCCAACCGGCGCGCCCCCTTTTTTTGCCTCTCGCAGGCCTCGACGAGAGGTTCGTCGAGCTCGACGAGGGTCTCGTTGAGGCGGCGAGAGGATCGAGAGGATCAACGAGAGGCTAGTCTAGAGAGGTTGGACGAGACTCTCGGCAGTCCGGATGAGAGGCTCGAAGCGTCCACGAGAAGCTCGAAAGCCTGGACGAGAGTCTCGAAGAGTCGACGGAAGGCCCTGCGGGTTCAGCGAGAGGCTCAAAAGGCTCGATGAGACTCTCAAAAGGTCGGATGAGAGCCTCAAAGCTCCCGCAAGAGGCCCGAAAGGTCGGACGAGGGTCTCAAAACGTCCGATCGTTCTTTGAAAATTGAAGAAGGACGGCGGCCTCCGTGTCCAAGGACGCCGCCGTCCACCTGATTGAAGGGGACCTGGTCTTCAGGGAATCCGTGTACCCCTCCCCCGCCGGGGGAGGAGGCAGACGGGCTCCGGGGGGAGGCCGGGGAGAGGGCGCACGCCCTCGATCCTCCCCTCCCACCTCGCGTGTGACAAAACGTCAGCCCCTTCCCAAAGCGAGGTGCCGAGCCCGGAGCCTGCCTGACCTGTCCATCGATTGACACGAACTTCGTGGACCACTACTCTCGTGCCATGAGGAACGTCACCGTTACGCTGGAAGAAGAGGTCGCTCGTTGGATCCGCGTGGAGGCAGCCAAGCGGGAGACAAGCGTGTCGCGGCTAGTCGGGGAGATGCTGAGGGAGCACATGCGCTCTCAGGACGCTTACGAAGTGGCTCGGAGGCAATTCTTCACGATTCAGCCGAGACCGCTCCGTGAAAGCGACAGCCCCCTCCCATCCCGCGAGGAGCTCCATGACCGCACGGGTCTTCGTTGACACCAACGTCCTTGTCTATCAGCTAGACAGCCGGGAGCCCGGCAAGCAGGCTCGGGCTCAGGCATGGCTGGAACACCTATGGGCGACCCGCGACGGTCGAATCAGCTTCCAGGTGCTCACGGAGCTTTACGTCACGCTGACCAGGAAACTCGCACCAGGCCTGGATCCGGAGACAGCCCGTAAGATCGTGCGGACGCTCTGGGCCTGGCAGCCGGTGCCAGTGGACGAAAGGATCTTTGCAGGCGCCTGGGCCATCCAGGATCGGTTCGGACTTTCCTGGTGGGACAGCCTGATCGTCGCGGCAGCCCGGGTGGCGGACTGCTCCTACCTGCTGACCGAGGATCTCCAGCACGGTCAGGACCTCGACGGCCTGAGAGTGATCAATCCATTCCAGGCCTCTCCCGGGGATTTAATCTAGCCTCTCCCCAACTCGTCCCATAGCGCCGCCGCCGTCCGCATCCCCTTCTCGAAGTTTTCCACACTGAGCCACTCGTCGGGCGCGTGGGCGTTCTCTCCGGGCAGGCCGAAGCCCAGCAGGAGCACCGGGGCTTTGAGGATGCGCTCGAAGTCGCCGACGATCGGGAGCGAGCCTCCGTCTCCGGCGATCACCGCCGTCCGCCCGAAAGTCGCGGTCAGAGCCCGGTTCGCGGCTTCGAAGAGAGGGTCTTCGAGGCTCGCCCTCCAGGCAGGAGAACCGTGCAGGAGAGCCACCTGCACCGTCACTCCCGGCGGCGCCACTCGCTCCACATTGGCCCGAAACAGGCGCTCGATCTCGGCCGGGTCCTGATCGGGGACGAGGCGGCAGCTCACCTTCGCCATGGCGGTCGCGGGGATCACGGTCTTAGTCCCCTCTCCCGTGTAGCCGCTCAGAAGGCCGTTCACCTCGCAGGTCGGCCGCGCCCAGAGCCGCTCGAGCGTCGAGTATCCCGCCTCGCCGCCGAGGGCCGGCACGCGCGCTTCTTCCCGGAAGGCCGCATCGTCGAAGGACGCTTCCACCTTCCACTCGCGCACCCGGTCGTAGAAGCCGGGGACGGCGACATGCCCCTCGCCGTCGTGAAGGGTGGCCAGGATGCGGGCGAGCGCCGTCGCCGGATTGACGACGGCCCCTCCATAGGTGCCGGAGTGCAGGTCCCCCGCCGGCCCCTGCACGTCGATCTGGAAGTAGGCCATGCCGCGCAGCGAGCAGCAGAAGGCGGGCACCCCGGGCGCGAGCATCGTGCCGTCAGAAATCACCACGGCATCGCAGCGTAGCCGGTCCGCGTGGCGCTCCACGAATGGAACGAGATGGTTGCCGCCGCCCTCCTCCTCTCCCTCCACCAGGAGCACCACGTTGACCGGCAGCGTTCCGCGGGTCTTCAGGTGCGCCTCCAGCGCCTTCACGTGCAGGAAGAGCTGACCCTTGTCGTCGGTCGCGCCGCGGGCGTAGATGCGCCCGTCCCGCACGGCGGGCTCGAAGGGCGGCGAGGTCCAGAGCTCGAAAGGCTCGGCCGGCTGGACGTCGTAGTGGCCATAGATCAGGACCGTCGGCGAGCCGGCCGGCGCTCCTCGCCACTCGCCCAGGACTATCGGATGGCCGTCCGTGGGATGGATCTCGGCGGAGAGCCCGGCCGCACGCAAGTTGGCGGCGAGCCAGTCCGCGGCGCGCTGCATGTCCGGCTGATGCTCGGAGCGGGCGCTGACGCTCGGAATCCGCAGAAGCTCGAACAGCTCGGCGCGATGGCGGTCGGCGTTCGAATCGAAGTAGGCGTTGAGGTCATTCATGTTTTTCTTCTCCACGAGCCAGGAAGACCGCGCCGAGGACGAACGCCGCCGCGATCAGCGCGCGGACGTTCGGGGTCTCGTCGCCCGCGGCCCAGGCGAGGGCGAGCGCGATCAGAGGATTGACGAAGGCATAGGTGCCCACGGCGGCCGGGGTGGTGACCCGCAGCAGCCAGGTGTAGGCCGCGAAGGCGAGGACGGTGCCGCAGACGACCAGAAAAGCGATCGATAGCCAGCCTCGCGAAGTCACCTGGGCCGGCGACCAGCCTCCGATCTCGCCGGTGACCGCGCTGGCGGCAAGTACCCATACTGCCCCGGCGGCAAGCTGCATCGCCGTCGACTGCACGGCCGACCGAGGCCGGGCGCCATGCAGCGCGACGAGCGAGCCCGCAGCCCAGGAGAAGTCGCTCAGGACGAGGAACAGCTGATCCGCGAGCGATGCCTCGCCGCCGGCGCCATACGTCAGCACGCCGATGCCCACGATGCCGAGGCCGATCCCCAGCAGGACACGCCCCGAGGGAAACCGGCGTTCGCGAAAAGCGCTCAGAAGCACCAGCGCGGGCGCGATCGAGGTCAGCAGGAGCGCCGCTTTGCCCGAGGTGACGCGCTGCTCGGCCCAGGCAAGGACGCCATGGCATCCCAGAAAAAGCAGGGCTCCCGCGATCCCGGCAACTTTCCATTGCGCTTTGGTGGTCCGTTCTAGCTGGCCGCGAGCGGCAAGCCAAAGAAAAAGGACCGCAGCGCCGCCGGCACAGCGGATCCCGATCGTGAGCAGCGGCGGCACTTCCGCCACCGCGTAGCGGATGGCGAGGAAGGTCCCACCCCAGAACACGTAGATGGCGGCAAAGGCCGCGATCAGCTTTGCGCGGGAGACTGCCATACCACCTCGAAGTGATCGACGCGCTCGCCCCGCTCGATCAGGAATCGATCATCTTCCGGATAGAACACGGCGCGGCCGATGTCGTCGCCCGCGAAGCGGCGGATGGCCTCTTCCGATTCCCACAGGGTCAGGAGCAGGAACTCCGCCCGCCCTCCGGACACGCTCCGGAGAGCGAGGACGCCACGGTTTTCAGGCGTGGCGCGGTATTCGTGGAAGCCGGTCTTCTCCAGATATTCGACGTAGGCGTCGGCATCCTCCGCCCGCGTAACTCCTCGCCAGGTTCTCGCAATCATGATCGAGTCCTCACCAGTATAAGTCTCCATACCGGTGTCACGCTATGCCAATCCATTGCACCTGTCAAGGCCCGCATACTGGTGTTATCATCTGAGTCATGACAGACGAGCTGCCCTTCAAATATGTTGGCGGCGACCCGAGCCTGGACCTCGTGAACACCGTCGACTGGACCGAGCGCGGGCCGGAAAACGAGCGCCTCAACGACTACGCCCGCCTGACCAGCTGGGCCGAGGGCGCGGGCCTCGTGTCCAAAGCTGACGCGGAGCGCTTGCGGAGGGCAGGCGTGGCGCATCCGAAAGAGGCGCGGGCCGCCCATGACGCCGCAATCCGGCTGCGGTCGGTGCTGCAGCGGCTCTATGGCAAGCGGTCGGATTGGAGGGAATTCAACGAGCTGCTCGGCAAGGCTTTGCGACAGCTTGGCGTCTCACCCCCGCGCAAAGGGCAGATGTCGGCGGAGTGGGAATGGCACGGCACCGAGAGCCTGGAGTCGCTCCTGTGGCCCGTCACCTGGTCGGCCGCCATCCTTCTGACCTCTGAGGAGGCAGGGCGCATCCGAGTCTGCGCCGCGCTCGACTGCGGCTGGGTGTACGTCGACCGCAGCCGGAACGGGTTGCGCCGCTGGTGCCAGATGGAGACCTGCGGGAATTTGGAGAAGTCGCGGCGGAGATCTAGGAGAGCGCCTTGACCGCCACCCGGTCCTCGGCAGCAACCGGCGCCAGCCCTTCGATCACCTCCAGGAGCTGCTCCCGGACGGTCTCGCGCGAGTAGTCGGCGGCCAGACGGCGCCGGCCGCTGTCGGCCAGGCGCTGGCGGGCGACCGGGTCTGCGAGCAGCTCCTCGATGGCGTGCACCCACTCGATGGGATGCGTGCCCACGAGGCGGAAGTCCTCACCCTGGCGGCCCGAGGTTCCGGCCACGGCCCAGGGGGTCGCCACCACCGGCACACCCACGGCCCAGGCTTCCAGGACCTTGATGGGCACGCCCGAGCCGCAGCGCATGGGAGCGAGCGAGAGCGTGGCCTGGGAGATGATCGAGCGCATGTCGCGCGGAGACTCGATCAGCGTGACCCCGGCGCGCTCGATCTCGCGGCGGACCGCCCCAGCCGGCCGCTCCCCCGCCACCACCACACGGACGTCGGGCCGCACCCGCCGGACCGATGGCCAGACCTCGCGCAGCCACCAGGTGACCGCGTCCACGTTCACGAAGTAGCCGAGGTTGCCGGTCATGACCAGGACCGGCCCCTTGTCCCCCTCGCGCCAGAGCTTCTCCCGCTCCTCCGGCGGCTCGACCCGGCGCTCGCGCACGGACAGGCGGACCACCGAGACCCGCGCCGCCAGCTCCGGAGGGAGGCGGTTGATCAGCGCCTGGCGGTCGCGCTCGCAGACCACGAGCACGCCGGCCGCACGCTCGGCGAGCTTGCGCTCCCCCACGGAGAGCAGCCTCGCCTCCAGCTTGAGCAGCGGACGCAGCCAGACCCGGTCCACCTCGGCGCGCAGGGAAAAATTGAGCGACAGGCTGTCGATCAGGTCCACGAGCAGCGGGGTCTTGCCGAAATCCTCCAGGTGGACGGCCAGGCGGACGAGCTGCAGGATGCCCAGGTCCATCTTCGGCGCCAGCTCCCGCAGCTTCCGCCCCAGGTCGGGCTGATAGAAGAGGCCGCTCTGCAGCGGCAGGTTCCTGGCGATCACCCGGCCCATGCCGAAGAGGGAGGTGGCGCCGCGGGCCGGACGGTAGATCTCGACCTTGTAGGGCGCCCCGGAAGGAGGGGCAGGCTGCCCCGGCCCGGGCTCGGGGGTGAGCAGCGTCACCTCGTGCACGGAGCCGAGGAAGTCGAGCATCTGCACCGCGCGCATCTGGTCGCCCCGCCGGGGCGGCCAGGGATAGCGCGAGGTGACGAGAAGGATCTTCAAAGCTTCGGAGTCACACCAGCTTCAGGATGTGGCCGAGCTTGTCGCGCTTGGTCTTGAGATAGGCGCGGCTGCTATCCGTCGGCGGGATCTCCAGCGGCACGCGCTCGACGATCTCCAGACCATAGCCGTTCAAGGCGATGTACTTGTGCGGGTTGTTCGTCAACAGCCGCATCTTGCGCACGCCGATGTCCCGGAGGATCTGGGCGCCGACGCCGTACTCGCGGTGGTCGGGCCGGAAGCCGAGGCGCTCGTTGGCCTCGACCGTGTCGTGCCCCTGGTCCTGCAGCTCGTAGGCCCGCAGCTTGTTCATGAGGCCGATCCCGCGACCCTCCTGGAGGAGGTAGAGGAGGACGCCCTTGCCCTCCTCGCCGATCATCTCCAGCGCCCGCTCGAGCTGCACGCCGCAATCGCAGCGCGCCGAGCCGAAGACGTCGCCGGTCAGGCACTGGCTGTGGACGCGCACCAGCGTCGGCTCCTCGGGCTCGATGTTGCCCAGGACCAGCGCCACGTTCTCATCGCCGGTCACGTCCGAGCGGTAGGCGCGGATCTGGAAGTCGCCGTAGGCGGTGGGCAGCCGCGGCGAGGCCACCCTGCGCACCAGAGTCTCATGCTGGAGGCGGTAGCCGATCAGGTCGGCGACCGTGACCATGAGGAGGCCGTGCTCGCGGGCGAACTTCGTGAGGTCGGGCACACGGGCCATGGTGCCGTCGTCGTTCATGATCTCGCAGATGACGCCGGCAGGCTCGAGCCCGGCCAGGGCGGCGAGGTCGACCGAGGCTTCGGTCTGCCCGGCGCGCTTGAGCACGCCGCCGCGCCGGGCGCGGAGCGGAAACACGTGCCCGGGCCGCAGCAGGTCTTCCGGCCGGGTGGCCGGATCGATGGCCGTCTGGATCGTGGCCGCCCGGTCAGCCGCCGAAATACCGGTCGTGATCTTGCCCCGAGCCTC
The DNA here is from genome assembly GCA_963741305.1 of uncultured Holophagales bacterium. Taxonomy (GTDB): domain Bacteria; phylum Acidobacteriota; class Thermoanaerobaculia; order Multivoradales; family UBA5704; genus DATMER01. The sequence continues at coordinate 5,479,417 of CAVUHL010000003.1, forward strand.
GATCGAGATGGTGAAGGCGGTGCCGAAGGGCGAGGTGTTGTCCTCGACCATGAGCGGCAGCTCGAGCTGCCGGCAGCGCTCCTCGGTCATGGCGAGGCAGATCAGGCCGCGGCCGAACCTGGCCATGAAGTTGATGGCCACCGGCGTGACCATCTCGGCGGCGATCGCCAGGTCGCCTTCGTTCTCACGGTCCTCATCGTCGACGATGATGACCATGCGGCCCTGGCGGAACTGTTCGATCGCCTCCTCGATGGGGGCGAAGGGAGTCGTTGTGTGCATGGCTTCTCGTAGAGGCCGGACGGGCGGCTCAAGTATTAGGGAAAGGACAGGAACCCGAGTTCCCGGAGGAGTTTATCGGTTCCCCCGAGGACGGTCAACCGGGGGGCCTAGAATGGATTGCCGAAGGACACCGACACCGCGAAGTCCTCCTCGCCGGGCTCGCGGTCGAGCTTCCAGCCGATGTCGAGGCGCAGGGGACCGATGGGCGAGAGGTAGCGGACGCCCAATCCTGCTCCACCCTTGAGGCCGGCGGGGTCCATGTCCCTCCAGTCGGCCCAGACGTTGCCGGCGTCGTAGAAGACCGTGCCTCCCACGGCTCCGAAGAGCGGGAACCGGTACTCCAGATTGAAAAGGAAGAGTCCCGTGCCCCCCACGGCGGCAAAGTCGTCCTCCTGGTCGCCGACCCGGTCCGGACGGAGGATCAGCGTCTCCCCCCGGAGGCCCAGGTCGTCGCGGCCGTAGGCCCGGTGAGTGTTGGCGCCTCCGGCGAAGAAGCGCTCGTCGATGAAGACGTTCGCGTTGGGCAGGCTCTCCGGCAGCTCGGGATCAGGATCTGGAAGCGCATTGAAAGGCTCGATGCCGCCGATGCGCAGGCTCGCCGCCACGTTCCCGTAGTTGCGCAGGTCGAGGTACTGGGTCTGTTGGAGGAAGAGCTTGAGGAAGTCACCGTCCGTGCCCAGGGCCGGGAAGGCGTACTGGAGCTGGGCGAGCGAGCTCCAGCCGCGCGTGGCCAGGATCGGATCGTTGCGCCGGTCCCAGAGGAAGCTCGGGATCAGGCTCGACAGCTCGTATGGACGGTCCTCGCGCTCCACGCCACGCAACGGGAAGCCCGGATCCAGGGTGGTCTCCACGATCCGGTAGTCGTAGGCCAAGGCCAGCCGGCGGTCGGTGTAGTTCTTCTCTGCCTGGATCCTGGCGCCCCAGCGCTCCACGTCCCAGTCTTCCTTGGTCTCGTTGAAGTAGAAGAGGGAGTAGCCGACCGGAACCGCCCAACGGAAGGAGTACGGCTGGTCGAAACGGATGCGGAAGATCTGATCCAGCTGGCTCACCTGCAAGTCGGTGCGCAGGGTGTAGGCGCGGCCGGCCACGTTGTTGTGGCTGAAGCTGAAGGTGCCACGCGGATTCCACTCCTGATCCTGGCTCTTGTCGGTCCCGTACTCAAAACCCAGGCCATAGCTGAGGCGCCGCGGGCGGCCCTCTTCCAGGCGCACGATCAGGTCCCGGGTGGCCGCCTCCATCCCGGTCCGGGTCACCTCCACGTCCACGCTGGAGAAGATCCCCAGACGATAAAGGTCGCGCTCGATCTCCAGCGCCCGGCTCTCGCTGATCGGGTCCCCTTCGTCGACGCCAAGAGTGCGGCGGATGACCTCGCTCTCCGTGCGGCGGTTGCCGCGTACGATCACCCGGTCGAGCACCGTCTGCGGCCCCTCCAGCACGTCGATGGCCACGTCCACCCGCGTATGGTCGGGGTTCCAGTCCTCCCGCGCCGAGACTTGCGTCGCGCTGTAGCCGCGGTCCTGGTAAGCCGCGCGCAGGTTGTTCAGGCTCCTCTCCAGGAGCAGGGGGTGGAACGGCCCACCTTCCCGGATCTGGAGAGCGCTGCGGACCGCATCCTCGGGCAGTGACTCGTTCCCCTGCACCACCAGGTTGACCACCCGCATCTGCGGCCCCTCCTGGACCGGGATGGTGAGGAAGAGGTCGTTCCCCCGCTCCTCGATCTGCGGCGGACCCACCTCGGCCTGGGCGAAACCCTGGACCTGGTAGTAGCGGCGGACGTTCCGCAGATCCTCTTCGAGCACGTCATCCACCAGGCGGCCGCTGCCGCGCGTCAGCAGGGTGCGTCCGGTGGTCGTCACCAGCTCTGCCAGGGCTTCTTCCTCGAAAGTCTCATTGCCGGAGAAGTGGACTTCCTGCAGTGTGTACTGTGGCCCGGGCTCGATGCGGAGGATGACGCGCAGGAGATCCTCGCTCGGCTCCTGCTCCTCCCAGCCCACCTGGACCTTGTAGTGGCCTTCGCGCTGGTAATCGCTCTTGATGCGCTCGACCGCCTGGAGGACCAGCGCCTCGTCGTAGCCCTCGCGGCCCAGGAACGGAAGCAGGCCGCGCCGTTCCAGGCGCTCGAGCTCAGCGCCGATCACCTGCACCTCGACCTTGGGACCGACCGTGACCGGGTAGCTGAGCCGCACGCTACGGCTCTCGGGCAGGATCGCCTCGGCCGGAGCGCCCACGCGGGCGGACCGGTAATCTTTGCGGACGAGCCACCTTTCCAGGCGCTCAGCGTCATCGCGGACGCCGGGCCGCGAGAAGGGCTCGCCCGGCTTGTGATCGAGCGGCTCGAGCAGCTCCGCCGGCTTGAAGGGGCCGAGGTCGCCCTCGAACCGGATTTCCTCGACACGCGCCCGCGGACCGCTCTGCACGTCGTAGATCACCGTCGCCTGCAGGCTCTTTTCGTCGGTCTCGACGCGCATCCCGATCTCGGGCTTGAAGTAGCCATGCTCGACGTAGAGGTCTTCCATGGCGAGCCAGCCCTGGAGGACGCTCTCCTCGGACAGCGGCTCGGCCTCGTTCTGGGGCAGGACGCGCCGCAGCTCGTTGCGGTCGAGCCCGAGGTCGCCCTCGAGCCGCACCTCCCGCACCCGCACGACCGGACGCAGGACGACCATCGCCACCACGCCCTTACCCCCCCCCTCGATACCGTCAGGGCGGGAGTAGATCTCCACGGAGGAGGCCAGGCCGCTCGCCAGGAGGTTGCGGATCGTGCTGCCCACGGCCTCGTCCGAAAGGGGCAGGCCCACGGCGAGGCTGAGCAGCCGCGCCAACTCGTCCGGATCCTCGGGCTGGACCTCGCTGCGGATCTCGATCTCGGTGACGATCGGGTAGACGGCAGCCAGGTCTCCCTGCTCCTGGGCCCACGCCGGAACCACCGTGAGCAGGAAAATCAGCGCGAGCGCTCTCAATACCGTTTCTCCCACTCGGCATCGACGGCATAGGTGTCGTCCCGGCCGTTGCGGGTGAAGACCAGGACGACGTTGCGGGCCACCTGCCACTCGATGCGCAGGAGGTACTCTTCCGAGGAGGCCGGGTTGGTCGTGTAGGTCACGAAGAGGTCGCGGGATATCCGCTTGCCCACGGTCAGGCGGACTCCGCCTACCGCGCCGCCGGTCTCCGTGGCCTGCGGATCGATCCGGAAGCGGTCGAAGCCGAACAGGGTGTTCACCCGCCGGCTCACCAGGGAGGCGGCCTGGCCGGCGAGGAAACTCTGGGCGCGCACGTCCTGCTCCGGGCCTTCTTCGCCTGGCGCGCGGGGGCGGCCGCGCTCGTAGTCGACCTCGCCGCTGAAGAGCAGGGTCAGCACTTCCAGTTCGGCGAGGCCCTCGTCCGAGGTGAACTGGGTGTCCAGGCGGTCCAGCGTGCCCGAGAGATTGAGGGTGACGTCGTAGCTCCGCACCTCGGTACGCGCCACGAGGTCGATGATCGGATCGATCCGGTTGGGGTTGTTGAAGGTGAGGAGGAAACGCTCCACCTCGTACTCGTTGTCGGAGTAGACCAGCGTGCCGCCGGGGTCGGCCTCCACTCTTCCAAAAACCACCGGGGCCGCCAGCGTGCCCTGAACCCGGAGCTCGATGTCGCCCCGCAGGTCGGCGACGTTGTTGCGCACCCGCAGGGCGTTCGGGCCGTCCACCAGGATGTCGAGCTGCGTGCCCGCGAGGAGCTCGTCGGTCTCCTGTACCTCCAGCCGCTGGCGCTCCAAGGCCTGGAGCAGGAGCGGCAGGGCGTCGGTCTGGATGTCCTCGACGAAGAAGGCCCGGTCGAGCAGCACCCGGCCGCGGATCTGGCGCGAGGTGCTGTTTGCCACGAGCGAGAGGTTGGCATCGCCGCGCAGCAGGAAGGGCTCGGGGAAGCGCACGCTCACGTCTTGCGCTTCGACCTGCAGGCGAGCTTCGAGGCTGGGGATCTCCACGCGGCCGGCGGCGCGGAGGGTGCCATCCCCCAGCCGCGCCTGCAGGCCGTCCAGGACCAGGGCGTCGCGGTTGAAGAGGATGACGCCCTCGATGTCTTCCAACGCCTGAGGGAACTCGGGGATCAGGACGCGGGCGTCGCGGATCACCCCCTGGCCGTCCAGCTGTGGATCGCTCGTGGTGCCGCGCACCACGGCCAGGAGGTCCAGATATCCCTCGACCTCGAAGCCGGCCGGCAGGAAGACCTCGGCCCAGACCGCGGCAAGCGTGCTCTGGACGCGCAAATCGAGCGGCCCAGGATCTCCGAGACCAAGCGTGCCGGACACGAAGATCTCGTTGTCGGTCTGCGGCTCGCCCACGTAGAAGGAGCGGATCTCCACACGCTCCGGCCCCATCTCGACCACGACGGGCTCGCGGTTGGCGATGGTATGCCCCTGGTACTGCGCCCGCAGGTCGGGCAGGACGAGCTCGGCCCGCCAGGTGCCCTGGTCGAACTGGGAGACGAAGCCGACGGAGCCGGCGAACGAGCCCGTCAGCTCCGGGATGGGCTTCGGGGAGGCGATGCGGATCAGGGTGCCCAGGTCCGCGCTCTCCAGGTTGAAGCGCAGGTCGGCCCGCTCCATGGTCAGCGCGCCGCCGCCCTCGAAGGAGGCGAGGCCGAGGAGCGATCCCGTGGCACTCAGGGTGTCGCCGGTCCAGGTCGCCACGGCTTGGGCCTCGCCCGGGGTCTCGCCCGTCTGGCCCAGCGGCCGGCCGGCAATCGCAAGGCCTGTCCCGCGCAGGCTGGCCGTCGCCTCGGGCCGGTCGAGCGTGCCGCCGATGACCGCGGTCAGCGCCGCCCGGCCGGCTACCTCACCACCCAAGAGATCGCGGAACGGATTGGCCGCCAGGGAGAGATCGGGCGCGTCGACCGTCAGGTCCATGGCCTTGGTCTCGGTGTCGAACGTGCCCGATACGAGGACAAGTCCAGCCGGCGTCTCGGCCACGGCGCGCTCGATCCGCACCTGTTTGCCCTGGAAGGCAATGCCGGCCTGGACCTCCCCCACGTCCGTGTCCGCCACCTGGAAGCCGGTCACCTCGATCTCGGAGCGGCCGTTGAGGTTTTCCGCGGTCCCTTCCAGGTCCAGCCGCCCCGAGACGAGCCCGTCGATGCCGGACAGGCCTGGGGCGAGGAAGGCGATGATGCCTGGGGCGGGCCACTGCTGGGCGTCGATCGCCAGGGAGAGCGGCTCGGGCACGCGCCTCCGCCTCCCTTCCTCTTCCAGAGGCACACGGCCGGTCACCATCAACGCTCCGCCGTTGGCCGTGGCCTCCAGCCGCAGATCCTCGACCGCCGACGGGGTGAAGCGGAAGGAGCCGTCGACGTCGTCCGCGGCCAGCACCGGGCTCACCACGTCCTGAAGATCGAGGCTGATATTCGCGACGTAGCGCTTGTCCGCGATCTCAACGCTCCCCTGGGCTTCCCCGCTCCCTTCGCTGGGCACCCAGAACGGCGGCTCCTCGCCCGGCCTCACGTCGCCGCGCAGCAGCGGGGCGAGGACACCCACGTCCTGCGAGGCGAGCCGGAAGTCGAAGCGGCCGGCGCCGCGCTCCATGTCGAAGAGGAAGTTGGAGCCGATGACCGTCTGCGACGGCGCCGTGAGCCGGATGCTCTCGCTCGTCAGCACCCCGCTCTCGATGGTGATCGAGGCGTCGCCCGCGATCGGCACCCCTTTCTCGTGGACGGCATCGAGATGGACGTCCACCAGCCCGCTGCCGGAGATGGGGGCCCCCGTGCGGAAGCGGTAGACCAGGTCGCCCGTGGCCCGTCCCGCGAGGTCCTGCACCACGGGCACGTCCTCGCCGAACTGGTCGGCGGCAACGGTCCCGAGGTCCAACCGGGCGAAGGAGAGGTCGAGGTCCAGGGGGGTTCCGGACTCCTCCGACTCCTCATCCCTGTAATCGACGCCGATCACGCCCTCGACGTTGCCGCCGGCATAGAGGGCTCGCTCCAGGTCAATCTCCATGCCGTCGCGCCCACCCACGAGCTCGCCCTCGATCTCCTCGAAGACCCGGTCGAGCGCGGTGAGGCGCGGCGAGTTGATCGTGCCGGAGTAGCTCAGGTTGTCGCCGGTACGGTCGATGCGCCCGCGGAAGGCGAACGGCCCCTGGATCGGCTCCTCGACGTAGCCAAGGTGGTTGGCGAGCTGCGCCCAGCCGTCGGCGGCGATCTCCAGGGCCAGCCGCCGTTCTTTACCCCGGCCCCACTCGTAGGAACCCTTACCGGTCGCCTTGAGGTCGGGGCCGGCCAGGCGGAAGGTCGTAAAGCGGAGCTGGCCGGGCACGAAGCTCCCCTTGGCCGAAGCCGTGAAGGGGTAGGGCTTCGCCCGTGGCAGTGTGGTCACCACCTCCTGAGCCGCGACCATCGCGTCGATCCGGTTGCCACCCTCGCCTCCCCGCTCGGCCGAGCCTATGGCGCGGCCGAAGACGGCCTTGGCGTCCAGATTCAGGGGGAACCGCACCTCGTCGAGATCGAGCGTGCCGTTCTCCACGAGCACGCGGCCGATCTGCACCTCGAAACGCCGCGTCGCTCCCTGGCGCGTGCGCAGCTCCGGCAGGTTGCTGGTGCCGTCCGGGTTGAAGCGGAGGTAGACCTGGGGGCGGACCACCTCGATCTGCTCCAGGCGGAGCACCTTCTGTTGCAGGTCGCGCCAGGAGAACTCGACCCGGGCCAGCGGGATGATGGCGAAAGCCGGATCGCCCGGATCCGGGCCGGGGATGACCACGTCGTAAAGCTCGAACGACAGGTCGATCAGGCTGTAGTCGATGCGGCCGACCTGGATCTTGCGCCCCAACAGCTCGGAGGTCCGGGCGATGACCATCTTCGCGGCGCGCTCGTGCGCGTAGCCGCTCTCCAGGAAGAGCCAGGCGCCCGCGACCACCAGGATGAGGAAGAAGAACCCCCAGATGAATGGGCGGACCACCCAGCGCCGCATGCGGCCATGCCGCCGAAAATACCGGCGCAGGACCCGGAGCCGGACCTTGTCGCTCACCGCGGCTCCTCGCCGCCGCGGTCGAGCCCGCCCCACCGGAGCTTGCCGCGCAGGTTGTCGTAGAACGTCCGCTCGGAGACTTTGATCAGCTTCACCGAGGCGCGGCTGCGGGTGATCGCGACCGTGTCCCGGTAGCCCATCGAGGTTCCCTCCTGGCCGTCGAGGGTCAGGTAGACCTCCTCGCGCGGGGTCTCCAGAGTCACCTCGATGCGGCTGGTATCGGGGACCACCATGGGCCGCAGCGACAGCGCGTGGGGGCAGATCGGGGTGAGCACGGCCACGCCCAGCAGGGCGCCGAGGATCGGGCCGCCGGCAGACAGGTTGTAGGCGGTGGAGCCGGTCGGGGTCGAGAGGATCAGGCCGTCGGCGCGGAAGCGGGCCACGAGGTGGCCGTCGATCCTCAGGGTGAGCTGGATGATGCGCGCCAGGGCGCTCTTGTTGATCACCGCGTCGTTGAGCACCCGGTATTTGAGCAGGTTTCCTCCTCCGGAGCCGTTGCCCTCTCTGCGCAGCTCCACGTCGAAGAGCGAGCGCTTCTCCGTCCGGAACTTGCCCGCGAGCACCTGCACCATCGTGGGATAGAGCTCGCCGCGGTTGATCTCGGTGAGGAACCCGAGGTTCCCCAGGTTGACCCCGAGGATCGGCACCGCGCCGGCCAGGGTGCGCGCCACGGAGAGGAGGGTGCCGTCGCCGCCCAGGACCACCACCATGTCGTAGGCCTCGTCCGGCCGGAACGGGAGGTCCGAATCGACGGCCCGAGCGCGCAGGATCGCCTCGTCCAGCGCCACTTCGATGTCACGGCGGCGCAGCCACTCGGCGAGCTCGTGAGCCGTGTGGACCGCCTCGCGGCTCGCCGCCTTGGCCACGATGGCGATGCGCTGGAACTTGCGCCGGCGGCTCACTCTTCTGCCTTTCTCAAGAGGACAAACGCCTCCCGGTTGCCGCCCATGCCAGGGACCGCCGAGTCGTGGACCCCGAGAAGCTCCAGGCCCAGGCCGGCCAGCTCCGCGGCGCAGCCGTCGACGACCTGCTGCCGCACCTCCTCATCGCGCAGGATGCCCCCCTTGCCCACGACTCCGCGCCCCGCTTCGAACTGGGGCTTGATCAGCGCCAGGATCAGCCCGCCGGGCGACAGGTGCGGCAGCAGGGCAGGCACCACCTTGGCCAGCGAGATGAACGAGACGTCGATGGTGATCAGGCTCGCGGACTCCGGCAGGGCGTCCGGCTCGAGATGGCGGGCGTTGATCCGTTCCATCACCACCACCCGTTCGTCGTAGCGCAGCTTGTGGTCGAGCTGGCCATAGCCCACGTCGAGGGCGTAGACCCGGACGGCGCCGCGCTGGAGCAGGCAGTCGGTGAAGCCGCCGGTCGAGGCGCCCACGTCGAGGCAGACGAGGCCGGCGGGATCGACTCCAAAGTGGTCCAGGCCATCGGCCAGCTTGCGCCCGGCGCGGGAGACGAACGGCTCTTTCGCACCGAGCACGGAGACGGCGGCGTCCTCTCCAACGGGCGTGCCCGGCTTGTCCATGCGACGGCCATCCACCTGGACGATTCCGGCCATGACGGCGCGCCGGGCCTGTTCCCGGCTGGCAAAAAGCCCCCGCTGGACCAAAAGGTGATCGAGACGCAAGTCGGGTCCCTGTCCTCTTCCGGCGTGGGGTGCAAGAAAAGGACCAAAAGGACTCAAAGGACCTGAAGGACTGGGCTCCGTGTCCTTTGAGTCCTTTTCGTCTTTTATGTCCTTTAGGTCCTTTCCGGATCCCCTTCCGGCCGGCCGGGCAGCATATCAGTCATCATCAGGCAGAACGGCAGCGCGAGCAGGAAGAGCGCCGGCCTCTGGACCTCGGTGTCGCCCCAGTTGTCCTCGAACAGGCCGGCCAGGTTGAAAGCGAGCAGGGCGAGCATGCCCCCAAGGTAGAGGTCGGCCCGCGGGCCGCGGCTCCCCCCATCCCGCCGATACCTGCGGTACATGGCACGCAGGCTCGCCCAGTTCATCGCAAGGTAGGCGAGGAGCGACGGGATCCCGCGCTCGGCCGCGAGCTGCAGGAAGCTGTTGTGCAGGTGAGGGACATCGAAGCGCGGCGCGGTCGGCGAACGGTAGATGGGATAGCGCCGCTCCACCATCTCGGGGCCGAGCCCGAACAGCGGGCGCTCCTTCACCATGGTCACCCCTGCCTCCAGCATGCACAGCCGGTCGTAGTTGGAGTGGTCCTGCAGATCGGCGATGGAGATCATGCGGCTGACCAGGGGTACGGGCGCGAGCACCACCAGCGCCGCGCCGAGCGGCAGGTAGGCGAGCAGCAGCTTCGGCGCCCTCACCAGCAGCAGCACGGTCCCGGCCACCGCCAGCGCCACCCAGGCGCCCCGCGTGTAGCTGCCGAGCAGGGCCACGTTGATCACCACCAGGGCCGCCCATCGCCATCCCCGCCGTCCGCCCGAGCCGCGCGGGTCGCCCAACAGCCGCACGATCAGAAGAAGGTCGCAGATCAGCAGGAAACCGGAAAAGGTCATGTAGTGGGAGAACGGCCCCCGGATGCGGCGGTCGATGTCGCCGTAGCCCCAGAGATAGCTGGCAAGGCCCACCGAGGCGAGGAGGGCGGCGGCCGCAGTCAGCCCGTCCACCAGCCGCCGCACCTGGGCCTCTCCGCGCACCAGCCCGGGCGCGAGCAGCAGGGCGGAGAGGGTGAACAGCTCGCGCAGGCCGCCCAGGCTCGCCCGCGGATCGAACGAGGCGAAGACCGAGCCCACGAGCCACAGCGCGTAGATGCCGAGCGGCACGAGCAGCGGAGCCATCAGCGCCCAGTCGGAGCGGCGGAAGCGCAGGCTGAAAGGAGCGGTCAGGAAGGTGAAGCCGAGGAGGATGTTCGACGCCGCGATGCTGAAGACGGCCAGCAGGTGGCCCGAGAAGAGCCACGAGCCCGCCCTCTGGAGACGGGTCGGCCGGTTCTGCACATCGGAGTGCAGGTCGGAGGGCACCTCGGAGACGGACACCGGCGGGCTAGGCGCTGGGGACGGCTTCGCCCTGGCGGCCCACGGCGGAGGCGGGCAGCGCCTCCTCGATCAGCATGATCGGGATGTCCGAGACGATCGGGTAGACCAGGCCGGACGCCGCGCAGTAGAGCCCCTGCGTGACCACGGGCTCCTCGTCACGGAAGTGCTCGCGGTACTTCTCTACCAGGCCAGCCCTGATCTCCTGCGGCAGCTCGATCAGCTCCAGCTCACCCTTCGACTTCGGACAGACAAGGATCTCCAACAGCTCAGGATCGACGGCCATGGGGTGAGGATATCACTTCCGGAGCTTCGCGCTGTAGGTGAGCACCAGCGACTCGCTGCCCGGGTTGAGGTGGTAGATACCGCCGTTGGAGAGGTGGTACAGACAGAGGCCCAGGCGCGCGTCGCCGGGCAGCCGGTAGGCCAGCTCCAGGTGGGTGCGGAACTCGAGGGCACTCCCCAGGTCCTTGCCGCCTCCGGGCCCGCGGTAGTAGACGCCCGTCGCCCAACCACTGCTGCCCACCCAACTCTTTCCCCAGGGGAATTCCGCGCGGAAACCGGCATAGCCGTAGAGGGTGCCCTGCGAGGTCGCCATCGCGCCCACCACCGGCATCAGGTCCGGCGACCAACTGGGGAGCGGCCAGAAACGCCGCGGCGCGAACTGCACCTCCCAGCCCGTCTCGTACTCGTCCAGCTCCTTGCGGATCTCGAACGTCCCGGTGCTCGCGGACACGTACTCCGCAGGCCCCAGGGGCAGGAGCTGCCCCGCGGCAGGGTGAGACAACAACAGATACAGGAAGAACGCCCATCCGGGCGCTCGAGCAGCGAGCTTTTTCATAGGTGTGTGGGCATCCCGGCAATTTGACCCCTCTCCCGGCCGGGTACGCAGCAGGATATAGCATCGGATGAATCACAAGCTCAAGTGCCGGGGATTCCCTCCCATCCCCAGACCGCCAGCACGTCGTCGCGGTAGGGCTGGGTAAGCTCGGCCCGGCTCACCTCCTGCGGCACGTACTTCAGGTCCTGGATTACCCTCCCCCGCGGGTTCTGCCGGATCCAGAGCGACTCCGACCCCGGCAGGATCTCCTGGAAGGGACGCTCGAGACGGCCGAGGAAGTGGAACTGCCCGGGGTAGTCACCCACGTAGGCGATCGGCCGCCCCTGTTTCTCCGCGGCGCTCAGGTAGCGCGCGGTGGGCCCCAGGTCATACGCCTCCCGGGCCTCTCCGGAGAGGCCGAGATGGGCGCCGATCACCAGGGCCACGCTGATCAGGGTGGGCGCCGCGGTCCGCCGGGCGAAGATCCGGTCGAAGAAGAAGAAGGATGCCAGCGCCAGCGCCAGCAGGGCCGCGCCCGCCCCGGGATAGACGCCGGCAGCCCACGAGGGGAGATCGGGCCAGGGGCCCATGAGGGGGACAACCACCATCGCCGTTCCGATCAGGACCAGCAGGCTGAGCGCCGGCAACAGGTGCCAGCGCCGGATGGCGATATCGCCGGCGGGCTCCGTCAGGAGCCGAGCGGCGATCAGCGCGAAGGCCGGCATCAGCGACAGCAGGTAGTGCGGCTGCTTGCTGCTGATCAGCGAGAAGGCCACCAGCGCCGGGACCAGCCAGGCAAGGCAGAAGCGCAGCCCGGGATCGGCGGCGCGGCGCCGGAGCGCTTTCCAGAGCGGCGGCCAGAGGGAGTAGGGGTACAGCATCAGGGGGAGCAGGGCGAGGTACCACCACCAGGGATGGTTGTGGGCGTGGGAGTACACCATCCGCTCCCCGGTCTGGCGGACGAGGATCGCGTTGGCATAGTCGGAGCCCCCGGCCGCGGCGGCGGGCAGGGCCCAGGCCAGGGCGATGGCCGTGGTCAGCCCGGCGGCGCCCGCAAGCCGAGGCCAGAATCCGGAAGTACGGTCCCCTCTCCCCCACCAGGGGGCGGCGAGCGCCACCGCGAGCGGCAGGACCAGGACTACCGGGCCCTTCGCCAGGATGCCCAGCCCCAGAGCGCCCCCTATCTGAAGCCAAGGCCGCACACCGCCGCGCCGCCAGGCCTCCTCCAGTCCGAGCAGGGCCAGCAGCACGCAGAACGCCACCAGCATGTCGAACATCACCATGGTGGTGAACAGGCTCCAGAGCAGGAAGCCGAGCAGAACGGCGGGAGCCGTGAGGGCGATCTGCGGCCGATCCGGCCAGAGGCGCCGGGCGAGCCGCGCGGTGAGGCCGAGGTTCGCAAGGCCGAACAGGGCCGGCACTACCCGCGGCCACCAGTCGTTGACGCCGAAGAGCCACCAGCCCAGGTGGAACAGCCAGAACAGCAGCGGCGGCTTGTCGCTGTAGGGCACGCCGTTCAGGTGCGGCACCAGGAAGTCGCCGCGCAGCCACATCTCCCAAGCCACCGAAACATAGCGGGTCTCGTCGACCGGCAGGATCGGGCGCAACGCGACCGCGGCACCGACCAGGAGCATCCAGGCGAGCGTCAATAGAATTGGGCGGGTGGGAACCGCGGACGTCATTCCAGCGCCATCTTAGAGGATCGTGGCGCAATCCCCATTAAGATACCCGCATGCACGAGGGGCCACCGCCGGAGATCTCGCTGGTCATCCCGGTCTACAACGAAGAGGAGAACCTGCCGATCCTCGCCGCGGAGATCCACGCGGCGATGGAGCCGCTCGGGCGTCCCTACGAAGTGATCTACGTCGACGACGGCAGCACCGACGCGAGCCCCCGGGTGCTGGCCGGCCTCGCCCGGGAAGACCGGCGGACCCGCATCGTGCGCCAGCGCCGCAACAGCGGGCAGTCGTCGGCGTTCGACGCCGGCTTCCGCCATGCCCGCGGCGGGATCGTCGTCACCCTCGACGCCGACCTCCAGAACGATCCGGCGGACATCCCGCGCCTGCTCGAGCGCATGGACGGCTTCGACGTGGTCAACGGCATCCGCGCCAAGCGGCAGGACAACTGGGTGCGGCGGGTCTCCTCGAAGCTCGCCAACAGCGTGCGCAACCGGGTCACCCGCGAGTCGGTGACCGACGTCGGCTGCACGCTCAGGGCGATGCGGATCGAATACCTGCGGCACATCCCGCTGTTCAACGGCATGCACCGCTTCCTCCCCACCCTGCTCCGGATGGAAGGCGCGCGGGTGACCGAGGTGAGCGTCAACCACCGGCCGCGGCTGCACGGCCAACCCAAGTACGGCATCCACAACCGCTTGTGGCGGGGCCTCGTCGATCTCTATGGCGTCCGCTGGCTGCAGACGCGCCGGGTCGACCGGGGCCTCTCCGAGGAGATCGAAGTTTGGAACACCAATTCCACTGGAACCTCTGGACGGCCGTTGGCCTCCTCGGACAGGCCTGCTTCTTCTCCCGCTTTTTCGTCCAGTGGATCGCCTCCGAGCGCAAAGGGGCCAGCGTAATCCCGACAGCCTTCTGGTTCTTCAGCCTGGCCGGCAGCCTCGTCCTCCTCGCCTATGGGTTCCACCGCAAGGACCTGGTCATCATCATCGGCCAGCTCCCCGGCTTCCTCATCTACACCCGGAACCTCTGGTTGATCCACCGCGGCAAACAGCTCGCCGGCGCGCAGGGCGCGGGCCAGCCTTGACCCTCCGAAGAGACCTCGCACTTCTGGCGCTCCTGGGAGCCCTGCTCTTCCTCCCCGGGCTCGGCTTGCGCGACTTGTGGAACCCGGACGAGGCGCGCTATGCCGAAGTCGCCCGCGAGATGCGCCTCGAAAGCTCCTACGCAATCCCCCGGCTCAATGGCGAGGTCTACACCCAGAAGCCGCCGCTGCTCTTCTGGCTGATCATCGGGTTCTCCTTCCTCACCGGCGGCGTCGGGGAAGTCTCCGCCCGCCTGCCCTCCGCACTGGCGGCGATCGGAACCATCATCCTCGTCTTCCGCCTGGGCGAGCGCCTGTTCAACCGCCGCGCCGGCTGGATCGCCGCCGGCGCCTTCGCCACCTGCTACAAGATCATCTGGCAGGGGCAATTCGGGCAGATCGACATGCTCCTGACCTTCCTGGTGGCGCTGGGGGTCTGGTTCTGGGTGCGCGGCTACACGGAAAACCGTCCCGGCCTCTATCCGCTCTTCTTCGTGGCGACCGGGCTCGCGACGCTCGCGAAAGGCCCGGCCGGGCTCCTGCCGCCGCTGCTCGCGATCGTCGCCTTCCTGTTGATCACGAAAGACTGGACGGAGCTCCGGCGGATGCGGATCGGCCTCGGCTTCCTGATCTGGGCCGCGGTGGTGCTCGCCTGGCTGATCCCCGCCGGTTTTGCCGGCGGGCGCGAGTACCTGGACCAGATCGTCTTCAAGCAGAACGTCACCCGGTACGCCGATCCCTGGCACCACTTCCAGCCCTGGTACTACTACCTGACGGTGATCCCGGCGGAATTCTTCCCCTGGTCGCTCCTGCTGCCCGCGGCGCTTGCCGTGAAGAGCACGGAGCGCAAGCACCAACTCTTCGCCCTCTGCTGGATGGCGGTGACCGTGCTCTTCTTCAGCATCTCGCCGGCCAAGCGGACGGTCTACATCCTGACCATGTATCCGGCCATGGCGCTGTTGGTCGGAGCGGCGCTCGACCGGATCGCCGCCGAATGGCCGAGATGGAGGAGCTGGACGGTCTGGCCGCTGGGGATCCTGTCCGTTCTGGCGCTGGCCTTCACGGCCGCCGTGCCCATCGCCGGCCGCGGCAGGAAGGAAGCCGAGCCGCTGGGAGGGGACCTTTTCGTCTGGCAGTTGACGATCGCCCTCCTGCCGCTCCTCGCCGGAGCGCTCTACGCCTGGTGGCATGCCCGGGGCGGACGGCTGCCCCGCGCCGCCGCCGGCCTCGCCGCGGGCATGGGGACGTTCGGGCTCCTCGCGACCCTGTTCCTGATCCCGAAGTTCGACGCGTACAAGTCGACCCGGGCGATGTCCCGGGAGCTGGTCGCGAGAATGCGTCCGGGGGAGACCTACGGCATCTATCCGCGCCTCGACGCCACGCTCGTCTTCTACACGGGCCGCTTCGCCGTGGAGCTCGACAGCGAGCAGAAGCTCCTGGAATACGCCAGCCGGCCGGGGGTCTGGGTCCTCGCCCAGCGGGACGATCTGGCGAGGCTCCGCGAGCCGCTGCTGCTCAAGCCCGTCGCCACGGACGCAGACGTCTGGGAGGGATACGTGCTGTTCGGCAAACCCGAGGCAGGAAGGACGGGCCCTGGCCAGAGCCCGTCCCCGGGTTTGAACTAGGTAAATCGATTGACAATCGATGGATCCATGAGGTTCGGCGGGCCCAGGCGGGGGGCCCGCCGCTCATGGAATTCTTTTGGTGGGACGGGGTACCCACCAAGCCGCTGCCATGGCCAACGCCAGGGCAGACAGCAGGCACCCCACTACGAAGCTCCTCGGCCGGTAGATCAGTTCCACCTGCCGCTCCCCCGGCTCCAGCCAGGCTGCTACGAAGGGGCCGTTCGCGGCGATGATCTCGCGCGGCTGGCCGTCCACGAGCAACCGCCAGTTGCCGTCATTCATGATGCTGGAGGCGAGAAGGCGGGACTCGCTCAGCTCGGCCCGGGCTCGAATCTGCGCCGGATGGACCTCGATGAGCTGCAGCGACGAAGCTTCCGGCTTGCTGGACCGCCACTTGCCCCCTCCGGGAGTGCGCTGGACGAGCGCTCTCTGCGCGAAGTCGGGGTTCTTGTCCAGCCAGCGCTGCCAGTTGCCTCCCTGGAAGGGCACCGCTCGCGAAGGCAGGAAGAGGAGCGGAAGCGCTCCCGGCCTCTCGTAGACCCAGCCCGACGGATACCGGAAGACCAGGCGGAGCGGCCGCGGCAGCTCCGTCTCCGCCTCCGTCATCACATAGCGCACCCCCAGCAGGCCGTAGATCGGGTGCCGCACCCGGTTGAAGCTCGGCAGGAGCGCGCCCTGGTTCACTGACCTGACCACCCGCATGTAGCGGTCGGGACGGGACGGGTTGTCGATCCGGACGTCCCGGAAGCCGTAGACCTCGTGGAAGTTGGCGGGGAGGACGGTGGGGCCGAAGGCGACCATCCGGAAGTCCCCGAGGCGCTCCTGGACGAAGCGCACCGGCGGCGTCACCGGATAGGCGAGCCGCCGCGGGCTCGACGGGTTGAGCGGCAGGTGCAGGATGAGCAGCTCCGCCCCGACCACCAGGGGAAGAATCCAGGCCGCCGCCCGCCGATCACGGACGAGGAGAAGAGCAGCCCCCAGCGCCACAAAGGCGATCTGCGCAATCATCCAGGCGTCGCGCTGGCCCGCGAGATACTGGCCGATCGTCGGATGGTTGTGACTGAGATAGGCCCAGGCGATCACCCCGGCCAAAACGGCCGTCAGGATCCCCACGAGGCGGCGCTTCCCTTCCCCTCGGTGCCAGCGCTCCGCCTCGCAGGCAGCCAGCCAGGAGAGGCAGAGGGCCACGAGCATTAGCGTCCGGTGATGACGGTGGATGGCCGTGGCACCGATCACGGGCAGGCGGCCGAACAGGCTGTCGAAACCGGGCGGCTGGGCGATCAGGAGCACGCAGGCGATCAGCACCCCGGCGGCGAGCCGCTCCTGGGGAAATCGCTGCCGTTGGCCCCGTCGTCCGGGAACGAGAGCCGCCAGGGCCAGCAGCAGCGTCGCGCCGCCCACGAAGCCGCCGGCATCCTCGACGATGTTGCCCTCTCCCCAGTAGTGGGTGAAGTCCCCGAAAGCCCGCGCCGCCGCCACGGGGACGAGCCTCTTCTCCGCCTGCCTCCTCCAGTTTTCGCGCACCGCCGGCTTCCCCAGATCCTTTACGACATCGGAGAGCGGGCGCGGCGCCAGGAAAAAGCCGACGAGCACCGAGCGCTCGCTCGCTGGCAGGTACTCCTTCACCGGCAGGAGGACCGGCGCCGCCGCCAGACCGGACAGGACGAGCGCCAGACCGCCGTGGAGCACCGGCCGGAACGAGCGCCGCCCCAGGGCACGGGCGACGAGGAAGATCCCGACGAAAGCCAGGGCGTAGACCACGGTCTCGGGATGCCCTCCCAGGAAGAGGCCGAAGCCCGCCAGGAACAGCAGGAAAAGATCGCGGCGGCCTCCCAACTCGTCCACACGGACAGCGGCATAGAGCCCCAGGGGGAGCAGGGCGGCCGAGGTCGCCATGGGCCAGCCCAGCCAGAGCATGAGGAATCCCCCCAGCCCGTAGGCGACCGCGCCCAGCACGGCGGCCGGCTCTCCCAACCCCAGCCTGCGGAGCAGCAGGAAGAGGAAGACCAGGGCGAGCAGGACCCGGAGCGAGGCCGTGATCCCCACTCCGCTCCAGAGGCCGAACGGGTAGGACACCATGACGAGCGGCTGGAAGGCCTGGGACTGCGGGTCCCCCATCAGCGGCATGCCGGCCCCGGCGTTGGCGTTCCAGAGCGGCCAGCGGCCGTCGGCCAGGACCCGCCGCACCTCGGCCTGCCAGGGCGCGATCTGCCGGATCAGGTCGCCGTACAGGCCGTAGGAGGGTCCGCCCTGGGCCTCGATCTGGCGATAGGGCACGAAATTCGTCATCGAGTCCAGGGGGAGGAGGACTTCCCCTCCCAGGAGAGCGCGGCCGAAGAGCAGGAAGGGAACGAGCGCGAAGAGGATCAGGATGCGCGGCGGCACCGGATCGAACCACCGGCGCAGCGCCCAGCCGAGCCCGAGGGCCAGGAGCGCTACGTAGAGGCCGGGCAGAAGGATCATCCGGTCAATCCCAGTCCTCTCTTGAGCCGGAACCAGGCGTTCCGCATCTTCCAGAAACGGCTGGATTCCATGGCTGTGATCCGCCCGCGCAGTCCGCCGATCTCGGCCTCCGCATGCGCCTGGGCCTCGGCCAGCCGCTCGCCGGCTGTCTTCAGCTCACGGTGGAGGACCGCGACGTCGTTGCGCGCCGATTCGAGGAGCAGCGACTCGACCGAGCCGGCCCGCAACGGGTGGCTCACGCCCCGCCCGTCGCGCACGCGGATGACGAGCACCGAGGAGCCGCGGGAGGTCCCGGGCGGCAGCTCGATGACGCCGCCCCAGCCCGGGCTGAGGTAGCGCGGCCCGCCGAGCATTGCGGAAACGTCGGGGCGCGGATGCTCGACTGGGAGCTCAGCCAGGAGCCGCCCGTCCAGGACCACTTCGACCGCCTCTATCTCGCCGGTGCGCACCGCGGCCCAGCCACTCATCTTCAGCCGGTCCGAGCCTTCAACCGCACAGTGCTCCAGGGAAAGATAGGGCTCGCCGGTGTAGCTAAGGCCGGAGAAGTCCACGTCGGGCTCCAGCACGGCTATATAGAGGTCCTGGTAGTTGCAGAGCCCGCGCTCCAGACGGTGGATGGAAGCTGACGGGGCTACCCGGGCCACGGCGCCGCGCACGAACGCCTCGGTGACCCAGGTCGAGCCATAGTCGCTGGTGTCGAGCGAGCCGCTCTCGCTGATCTCCTGGAAAAGGAGGCCGCTCTCCGGCATCGGCGGGCAGGGCAGGAGCAGGCTCGGGTCGTGGGTGCTGAAGGCGAGCACGCCGCCAGGATTGAGCCGGCCGGTGAGCACCCGCAACCAGGCGAGGAACCGCTCCTCGGGCAGGTGAGTGAAGAGGGAGGTGACCAGGATGGCGTCGAAGGTCTCGCCCAGGTCCAGATCCTCGGGCCGCACGGTCGAGACCACGCCGTGCACGCCGAAGCGCTCCTCCTGAAAGCGCACGCCGCCCTCGTACACGTCGGCGACCCAGAGGCTCTCGGGCTCGACCTCCCGCACCAGGAAGCGGGTGATCCGGCCATAGCCGCTGGCGAAGTCCAAAACATTGCCAATGCCTTCTGGAAAGCGCCACTGCAGCACCTGGAGCAGGGCGTCGGCGATGCTCAGGCCGGAGCGGAAGTAGGCGAAGAGGGCCTTGTCGCGGTCCCCTTCCATCCCCTCGACCAGGAAGCCGAGCATCTCGTCGCGGTCGTCGATAGCCAGGTCCAGCAAGCCGGAGAACCCGCGGTCATCCAGGAAAGCCCGCACGAAGGGGCTCGTCTCTTCAGGTTTGTAGGCAAGGCTCATGGGCGGCGGGGAGTGTACCAGGGTGATAACGTCCGGCGAATGCCGAGACGCTTGGTTCTAGGCTTTCTGCTGGTCTGGAGCGCCTTCATGTTCCTGGCGCACCTCCAGAAGGCGCTCGCCAACTACGACCGCCGGAACGTCTTCTTCAGCGATCCGGTCCAGTGGCGGTTCGGCATGCCGCAGATCAACGTCCTGGAGCGGTGCTTCGCCGAGGCGCGTCCGCTCATCCCCCCGGGCAGCGTGATCGTCTTCACCTCCCCCGGCCCGCCGGAGGCCGAGTTCTTCCGCTGGCGCTGGGCGGCCTATGGATTGCCCGAGTACGACGTCATCCAGCCGGAGATGCCACGGGCGGCCGAGATGGCCGAGTACCTGATTTCCCACCGGGTGCCGATCCGGCTACCCCGTGCGAAGCTGGTTAAGAAGCTCTCCGGCTGCCAGCTCTTCCGGGTCCAGCCCCTGTGAGCGCGTTCTTTCTCGCCGTCTTTCTGGCACTGGCCGGCCGTGTGCTGCCGGTCTCCCGGTGGACCGTGCGCTTCATGGCGGGCGCGGTGATCTTCCATTTGCTGCTGACGGCGTACGACTTCGCGGGGATCAGGTGGGGGTGGTGGGTGGTGGCGCTGCCTCTGATGGTGCTCGCCGGTCTCGGAGGAAGAAGGACGGCAAGGACACCAGGGACGGCAAGGACTCCGGATTGGGGAGACGGGGCGGCGTTGTTTGCCTTCTCGGCATTCGCGGCATTCGCTCCGACCCTGTGGACCGCGACGCCGGATTTCATCTTCCACTGGGGGCTCAAGGGCCAGCGGTTCTTCCTGGCCAGGGGAATCGATTACGACTGGCTGGCGAAGGGGTGGAACTGGGTGATCCATCCGGACTACCCGAACCTGTTGCCTGAGCTGTTCGCCGGGACCGCGCTCCTGGACGGACGGTTCGAGGCTTCGCCCCAGATGCTCTGGTCGGTAATCTTTTTCGCGCTGATCCTCGTCTCGGGCCGCGAAGCGCTTAGGCAGACGGAGACGCCCCGCCCGTTCGCCCCAGCGGGGCTGGCCATCGCGGCTTTCGCCCTGGCTGGCTTCGGAATCGTGCACCGCATGGCCGGCGCCGCGGATTGGATGCCGGCCCTCGCCTTGGCGGCGGCCCTCCCCGCCCTGCTCCGGCCTGCCGACCGCGAAGGGGATTGGGAGGTGGGCATCGCCGCCGCCTTTGCCGCCGCCTCCAAGATCGAGGGCATGCCCCTGGCCGCCTTTCTGATCGGCGTTCAGTTTCTAAGGCGTAAGGAAATTGGAGCGGCCCTCCGGTTGGGGCTGCCCACCGCGGCCGTGGCGGGGACCTGGGCAATCCAGACCTTCCGCCACGGGCTCTACCAGAAATTCAACTCGGGGACGTTCGACCTCGGCCGGGCGCCGGAGGTGCTGCGCGGACTGGCCGTGAGCGCAGGCTGGAAGGAGAGCTGGCACGGGCTCACGCTGGTGCTGCTCGCGGTGCCGCTCCTGCTGCTCCCCCGCCGCACGCGGGCAGCCGGGGCCGTGACCGCGCTGCAGCTCCTCTTCTACCTGTGGACTTACTTGTCTTCGGCGGTGGATACCGAGTACCAGGTCATCGCCAGCTTCCCGCGGCTGGCGATGCACCTGTTCCCGGCGGTCGTGGTAGCGGGGGCAGTGGCGTTGGGGAGGGGGGCCTCCCTACCGCGGCGTTGCCCTGGCCAGGTTGCTGTACTTGGAAGAGCCCGAATCTCCGGCGGCCCGCACGCGGAAGACGTATAGCTTTCCGCGGGTCAGGCCGGTCACCACGGCCGAGGTGCTCCCGGCAGGCACGGTCAGCACCTCACGGAACTTGCCGCCCTTGCCCTTGACCTCGATCCCGAAGCCCGTCTCGGCGGACGAGTTGTCCTTCCAGGAGAGCTTCACCTCGGTGCCGGACTCCGCCCGGGCGACGAGCTTCGTCGGGGCCGTCAGGCTCGCACCCCCGCCGCCGCTCAACGGGTAGATGGCGGCGGCCGCGGCCTTGTCGTCGGCGCTCAGGCGGGCACCGCGGCCGTCATTCGCGGCCCTGGCGAACATCAGGGAGTCGCGGCCGAGCGCGTGCCCGATCCCGAGCGTGTGCCCGAGCTCGTGCGCGAAGATCTCCTCCGCCACCTTCGGGTTGTCCTTGAAGTAGCACTCGGTGCCGTCGTTGGTCACGATGTCGGCCTCGACCGCCTGGTGCCAGGACTTGCCGCCCCACCTGCGGGTCGAGCTGAAGAAGAACGGCCCGCCGACCGCGATGACTCCGCCCTCGCCACAGGAAAAGGTCCCCTCGGCCTCGTCGCCCCGCGGATCGTTGAAGAGGATGGAATTGACGCCGTCGTCATGATCGAGGCCTGCTCCGGACGTGGTCGTCCCGTCGTAGGAGTAGCGGATGTTCGAGCCCGCGTCGTTGCTCCAGGCATCGAGGGCGACCTTGAACGCCGCAATCGAAGGCTCGATGCCGAGCCCCGGCTGGCCGCTGACGTGAACCTTCCAGGAGACGCCCTGGCCGGAGTCGAAGCTGAACCAGCGGATGGGCGTGCCCTCTTCGGTCTCCATGTGGGTAAAGGAGCCCGTGGCCTGCTCCAGCTCCTGCGGGGAGACGTCGAGCACGTAGTCGCGCTCGCGGCGGAACCCCTCGCCCCGGTCGGAGGACCAGTCGGAGAAGCGCTCGAAGTCGCGGATCATGTCGCGCTTGGCCTCGAGCCCGGCCGGGCCGACTTCGAAGGCGTCGGAGAAGTCGCGCACGGCCACATCCCGGCCGCCGACCTGGCGGCGGTGAAAGGCGCCGAGCATCAGGTGGAGGATGCGGTAGGTCCCGTCCTCCGCCGGACGAAGGAAGAGCATCGCCGTCTCGCCCTCGTAGAACTGGGGAGCGCCGAAGACCTTGAGGCCGACGCCGTCCGGCCGGATGCCCCCGGGGACCCGCACCACGATCGTGCTGCCCGGAAGATCGCCCTTGACCAGGCGCTCGACCTCGACCAGATAGTCGGTGGCGGGACGCCCATTCATGAGAGCGGGCTCCGACGCGGCGACCCGCACCTCGGCCACGGCTGCCGACTGGTCGACCAGGGTCTGGTCGGAAACCATCTTATAGGTGGTAGCGGCAGCCGGCAGGGCCGGCAGCAGGGCGAGGAATAGGAACAAACGAGCGAGCTTCATGGAGACCTCCGTGCTCGGGAGAAACGACCAGGTTGTACGGCTGGCACGAGCCACCACGGAGGGAAACAGGGGGCTGGGAAGGGTTATTTCGGGAGCCCCTCCCCTACTCAGACTTCGTTGCCGTGCTCTTGCTTTCGGAGGAAGTGGCGCTGGTGGAAGAGCTCTCGCTCTTGCTCTCCGACGCGCCTTCCGACTTGCCCTCGGATTTGGCCTCGCTCTTGCTCTCGACCTTACCCGCCGAGCTGCTCTCCGACTCGCCCCTGGACTTGCTCTCCGAGCTGCCCGAAATGCCGCTCTTCTTGTCGGCGTAGTCGGTCTTGTAGAAGCCGCTCCCCTTGAACTGGAAGGAGGGAGCGGAGATCAGCTTGCGGACCTCGCCGCCGCATTGCGGACAGGCCGCCAAGGGCCCGTCAGACATGCGCTGCAGCCACTCCGTCCTCTTGCCACACTGGAGGCACTCGTACTCATAAATCGGCATTCAGCTCGCTCCCTGACTTTTATCCACCGAAGCGGTCGCCGGTGGTCTTGAACCGGATCTTGATGGCCCCGGTGCTCTCCTCCCGCCTGGGCTCGGGCGTCACGGCCACGGGCCGGATGAGCTGGAGCACCTGGAAGGCATACATCACCTTGGCGTTGTCCGCCGCTGCGTGGGGCCCCTGGGTGCAGACGTCGAACAGGCTCCGCCGTCCGTCCACCAGGGTGAGGAGCCTGAACTCGTCACCATCCAGGGCGGCCTCGATCAGGTCCTCCATCCGATAACACGGTTCGAAGACCGTCTCTTTCCGGCCCAGGCGGGCAGCCAGGGCCTTGGCGTTGGGAGCGCGCTTGATCCCCTGGAGGATGACCTGCCGCATCGGGAGCTGGATGCGCACCGAGTCGGGCTCCCGGAAATCGCCGATGCTGAAGATCACGGCGCCGTCCTGCCAGTAGAAGAGGCTCCAGACCACCTCCTCGATCTGCTGCCGGATGGCGCGGTAGATCTCGGCGGGCGAGAGGATGCCGCCCTCGATGAGCAGCACGCCATAGCGCTTCTGGAGCCGCTCGCGCTCGAGCATGGTCTCCTCGAAGACCTCCGGCGTCAGCGTGCCGCTGCGCAGCAGGTACTTGCCGAGGCTGTCCTCCCGGTCTGACGAGGAGGCATGCACGACATTCCCTTCCTTGATGTAGACACTCTTCATCACCCCATCCCGGGTGGCCTCGATCACGCCCGGCACCTGGAAGCGATGGATGGTGTATAGGATCTCCGGCAGCGCAGTCTGCGACAGGTCGCCCCGGTATTGAAAGCTATGCTCGACGGTCGCCAAGGGACTCCTCCCATGGACAGCGGACCCCAGGGTTCGGGGAGAAACTCAGGTGAAACGTCGGGCGAGTATACCATTGCCCCCATGATTCACCCGGACGAGGCCTGGCAGCGGATCGCGGCCCGGCTGGCCCCCCTGGCTCTCGAGGCTCTCCCCCGCCGTTCCGCGGAGGGGCGGGTGCTCGCCCAATCCCTGACCGCCACCGTGGACGTGCCCGGCCTGGATGTTTCCGCCATGGACGGCTATGCCCTCCCCGGCCCGGTCCCCCCGGGCGAGCCCCGGCCCGTGACAGGCACGGTCATGGCTGGAGATGCGCCTGGCTTCCGTCTGGAACCACCAGGCGTAGCCCGGATCATGACCGGCGCCCCGGTTCCGCTGGGCGCCGACCGGGTGATACCGGTCGAGCAGACCCATTTCGGCGATACGGGGAAGGAGACCGTCGTCTTCCGTGCCGAGGTTCCGGCTGGAGCCCACATCCGCCGTCAAGGCGAGGTGCTCCGGACTGGAGATCCTCTTTTATCGGCCGGCACCCTCCTCACACCCGGTGCCCTGGGATTGATCGCCACGCACGGCTATCCCGAAGTCCCCGTGCACCGGGCACCGGCCGTGGCAATCCTCACGACCGGTGACGAGGTGGTGCCGCCCGAAACCGAGCCCGCGCCGGGCCAGCTCCGGGACTCCCACACCGACTTCCTGCTGGCCGCCGGCAGCCGGATCGGGCTCCGCTTCGAGGCCCTGGGCATCGCGCCGGATCGGGTAAGCGAGCTGAGGGCGCTCGTGGAACGGGGGCTCCGCTCGGACGTCCTCCTCCTCTGCGGCGGCGTCTCCATGGGAGAGCTGGACCTGGTCGAAGGAGTGCTTGCCGAGCTCGGCTGTCAGGCGCATTTCGATGCAGTGGCCATCCAGCCCGGCAAGCCCTTTGTCTTCGCGACGCACCCCGGGGGACTGGTCTTCGGCCTCCCCGGCAACCCGGCCTCGGTCATGGTGGCCTTCTGGCTGTTCGTCCGCCCTGCCCTCAGGATGCTGATGGGGATCGAGGACGGCTGGTGGTCCGGCGCGCTCGCTGGGACGCTAGCCGCGCCGCTCCCGGGCTCGAAGAGCCGGGAGCGCTTCCTTTCCGCGGAGGTCAGAATCCGGGAAGGCCGCCTTTTCGTGACTCCCCGCCCACCCAAGGGCTCCCACGACCTGGCCGCCTACGGCGTGGGCACGGCGCTGGTGAGGATCCGGGCGGGAGCGGAGCCGGCGGAGGCGGGGGAAAGGTGCGAGGTGCTGTTCGTGATGAATTCACCCTAATTGCGACGAATAGATAAAATACACTTGCCTTATTCGGAGGCAAGAAGCATGATCGCCCCTCCCTAAGAGATCTTCTCGATACTTCGGCAGTACAACCCCTGGTGGTGGCCGTGCATTGGGCGAAGGCGGGCGACAGGGTGGCGGCGAAGATTCCGGCGAAGGCGAAGGCCTGCAGCAAAGTTCTTCTCATGGATGGCTCCCTCTGGTTCGAGCGCGGCCGGCAGGGCCGCTCCTCGGCTTCCTAACCCTAGAGGTGAGCCTCGGAAGGAAAGCGGGCCGCGAGGGGAAACGACCGGCGCAGCATGCCCGATGTAGTAGCCTTGGGCTCATCCCCTACAAGGACCCGGTGTCCGACTACGGCCGGCTGAACTCGGAGCTGTTCCGCGCCCTGCGGCTGGTGGTCGATACCGGCATCCACAACAAGGGCTGGAAGCGCGACCAGGTGATCGCCTACATGCGCGAGAACGACGTCAACGAAGTTGTCGCGCAGACGGAAAACAATCGTTACATTGCGCGGCCGGCGCAGGCGCTGGCCTACAAAATGGGGCAACTGAAGATCCGCGAGCTGCGGGAGCGCAGGACGCAGTTCGGAGCGCGCTTCGACATCAAGGCCTTCCACGACATCATTCTGAGCGGCGGACCGCTGCCGCTCGACCTGCTGGAGGAGCGCGTGGACGGCTGGACCAAGAGCCAGCTGCAGCCGTATGCTGCTCAGCGTGCGTCGCCGTTTGAGAGGAGGAGAGCCACCGTCATTCGCGACGACTCTCTTTTCTCATCCTCTTCGTAACCTACCCGCTACATGAAAAAGCCGAGGTATCCTGCACCGGCTGCGCTGGATTCCCTTGCGAATTCGAGAACGATCGCTGTCGCCCTGTCACCGTATCGGTCACCACGATCGTGTACTCGACGTTCGTTGTTGCCGCGAAGAAAACCCAAAACTGGTTATTGATCGTGCAACCGTTGAGCACCTTGAGCAAGACTTCAGGATTCTGCGGATCTCCAAAGTGGAAGGCCCCACCCCTGGAAAATCCGGCCGGTGCTAGGGGAACTGCCAGTGCATTGGTCGTGCTGCCCGATGGCACCCGGAAAGTCATGGTGACTCGAAATCTTCGATCGCCACTCGCGTTGTCAATACAGAGCGTGGTCGCGTTCGGAGCACACTGACCGGTCCCCGGATTCGGAGTCTGGCTCCCGAACGTGATGTTGTCGAAACCAATCTCATTCACCGTACCGCCGAAATCGACCGAGCGGGCGATGCCTGAGAAGGACACGCCGACGGGCACCAGCGGACTGAACTGGCCGGTCGGATCCGGAGCGCCGGTGTGCTGCGTCAGCGGCAGTTGGATGGACGCTAGGACGTTGCCGGTCGCATTCGGTCCGCTGTACACGATTACCGACCCCGGAGAACTGATGGCGCTGTAGTAGAACGAGAAGCCGGTGGTGAATCCGCTGGGCACGTTCATCACCGCGGTGCCGGTCAGAAAGAAGAGGATGGTGCTGGGCGAGGGCTCGCCGCCGAAGTTGCCCGTGCCGCCAGCGTCGGCATCGATGATTGCGAGTGCGGTCGACGAGAAGGTCACACCCAAGGCTGGCCCCAAGCCGCTGCCGTTGCCGCCCCGGCCACCGTTGTAGTAGTTGAGAACCGACTCATGATTCTGCAAACCCTCGAAGGTCAGCGTGTCACCAGTGGACACTTCTTCCACGAGGTTTCCCATTCCGGAAGCGTCCTTCGCTTCCACTTCCGGCTCCAAGGATATGCCGGGCGGATCGTCCGCCAGCACGGAGCTGGCGCAAGCTACGAGAACGATGAGAGCGAACGCGACGTGACAGGATCTGAGCATGGCGAGAATCTCCTTGGGGCCGGCCAGCGTAAAGGGCCTGACTTCCAACTGTGGAGCAGCTTGAAAAGACGTCTGGCGATGCAGAGCATCTCAGTTAACGTGCCTGCTGGTGTGCAGCGAGAAGCACCTCTGCAATAGGGGGCTCCTAGCTTAGCTAGTCCCAATCTCCTGAAGACACCAACCGAGACGCTTTGTTTACAGATTCAGGTCAAGAGCTCGAAAGAAGTCGGCGCTGCAGCCGTAAGCAACTCGCGTCTACTACTGTTCCGTGGGCGGGTTGGGACGGGCGCGCGTCGTCGCCTCGATGTAGATCACCGTCTCGTACAGGGCAGGCAGCACGGCCTCCGTCGCCATGTCCGCCTCGCTCGTGAACGTGGAGCCGATCTTGCGCACCACTTGCGGGCTGCGGAACCACTCGGAGACCGTGCCACTCGGCGGTAGGCGACGCAGGTCGAGGAGGCCGAGCGGCAAGCCGGCGCGCTGGAAGGTATCTTCGAGGGTACCCACCGGGGGTGGGCCGACCGTGAGCTCCCTCAGTCCATAGCCGTTCTGATCGATCGCCTGGAAGGCGCCGTGATGGAACAGGAAACCCACCGACAGGTAATCCTTGCCCAACTCCTTCTCGAGGTGGTGCCCCATCAAGGGGATCGGATCGTCGCTATTCATGATGTGGCCATTGTGTGCCCAGAGGACGATGCGCGACCCGGGCTCCGCGACATCGGCGATCCAGCGCAGGTTGTCGGCCATGGCGCGGTCGCGAGCTGTGGCGTAGTTCTCTGGGTCGCTGTGCAGATTGATGTATTGCTGCAGCACCCGCACGTACTGCCGGTCGACCAGGGCCTGCCGATCAGCGGAGGAGGCCGGCTCCGGCAACCGCTCGGCGATCCGCGGCAGCACCGAGGCGACGGCGGCGATCGTCTCCTTCTCGGGTTCTTCGCCCCGGTTGGTGGCGGCGAGCCTGGCAAGTGCCGGCCCGGCCTCCGCCGCGAGCGCCGGATCGATCTGCCCCAGCCGCTCCGCCAAGCGCTTTGCCGCCACCGTGCCGGTCTGAACGTCGACGCCGTAGAAGCGGACCTGCCGGTGACCCGGCACGGAGTTCCACTGGCGCATCCAGCGGATGAGGTCGAGCACCTCCTCCGTGTTCCAGGTCCAGAAGTACAGCCCGGCGAGGGCTTTGGCCGGGTCTCCTTGCCCTGTCCGCACATACTCGTCCACCGCCTCGGTTTCCGGCCAGTTCGCCTCGATGGCGAAGACGCTGAAGCCGAGCTCCGAGACGAGGTATTCGAGCAGCCGGTGCTTCATCTGGAAGAACTCGCGCGTACCGTGGGTGGCCTCACCCAGGCCTACGACCCGCGTGCTGCCCACGACGTTGCGCAGCGGCGCGAGATCCGCGAAACCCTGTCCGGCGCGCGGCGTCAGCAGCGGAATCGCCTGGTTGCGGATCCAGTCGACGACCGGCTGCGGAGCAGGCACCGGCCGGTGAATCAACAGGTTCTTCCGCGCCGCACCGTTGGCGACGCTGACGAGCGGCGAGCGCAGATCACCAGCGACCGCCCGGCAGGCGTAATACTCCGGCGGCAAGCGCAGCGCGTAGTTTCCGGCGCTGTCGGCGCGGACCACGAAGAGGTCGCCCCCGGCATAGGAACGCAGGCAATGCACCTCCGCATTGGCAAAGGCAGCCCCCGTCGGGTCCCGGACTTCGCCGGCGAGGAGGAACCCCTCGGCTGGTAGCGCCAGATGCAGGTCGCGAACGGACTTACCGCTTGCCTCGACCGGCGGCGAGTAGGCGGCGGCCCATTGTGGATGGGTAGCGGTAAGGGCGTAGGCACCGCCGGGAAGCGTCACCGCAAACCTGCCATCGGCGCCGGCGGCCACCACCGCTGCCGGCTCGGTAAGGCCAATCGCGATGACGGCGACCACTGCCCCTGCCGCCGGCTCGCCGCCGGGTCCGGCGACCCTGCCGCTCAACTCGGCGGCGGCCGGCGCCGCGGCTTCCCCGAAGGTGAAGACGAGGTCGTCGACCCACGCCATCCCGGCCCCTTCCAGGAGGCCACCAAAGACCACCTTGGTGGCGTCCTCTGGGACCTTGATCGACACCTCCACCTGCATCCAGCCCGTGTCGCCGCGGAGAGCTTGATCCTCCAGGTCGTCGAAGGCCGCGAGCTCGCGGCCGCGGTCGGCACGCAACCACAATTGGGCAGCCCCATCCTTCAGCCCCGCGGTGCGGACCCAGCCGCTGAGCCGCACCCACTTGCCCGACACAGGCCCGTGCGGCAGGGCGCGCAGGAATGTGGCATACCCTTCACTCCCTTCGGAGTGCAGGCGCATCGACCGCGCGCCGCCGTGCGCCACCGTGGCATCGACGGCAGCGCCGTGAAGGAACCAGCCCGCGTCCGCCGCCTCGAAGCCGAGGTCGAGCGCCGGGACAGGGTCGGCGGGTGCCTCTTCCATGCCGGCGAGCGGCGCGGCCACGACAACAGCGAGCCCGGAAGCGCAAGCAAGAAAAAGAGCGCGACGGGCATTCCTGGCGATCTGCTTGAAGACCGTTTCTTCCATGGCAATAGTTTAAGGCTATCGGCCACCAACCTCGACCCGTCTCTGACGACCTTGATAGGCCCGGGCACCTCTCTTTACATTGACATATTAGAATATGTGAAGTTAAATAGCGGTGCCGGGCTGCTCCGGATGTTCGGGGAGCCCACGAGGAAGGAAGATTAATGAACAGCTTGAGTCGCACCACCCTTCTCGGCACTCTCCTTTTGCTGGCCATCTCCCAGGCTTCCCTGGCACAAGGCCGGGCTCTTACCGCAGAGCAGGCCCTGCGCCAGGATGCGCAATCCTATGCCCGCAGCCAGAACGTCAGCTTGAAGGAGGCGATCTGGAGGCTGAAGCTTCAACCGGTCATCGGACAGCTCAACGCCGCCTTGGCGGACACCGAGCGCGGCACTTTCGCGGGCCTCTGGATCGAGCATTCACCTTATCGCGTCGTCGCCCGCTTCACCGAGTCCGCGGCCATGGACCGCGTGGCTGGGTACCTGCAAGGGACCGGCCTCGAGCGCTGGGTTGACATTGAGTACGCCCCCCTCTCGCTCGCTCAACTCGAATCCAACCAAGCCGCCGTTCACCGCCTGGCTCGCGAGCTCGACACGAAGGTCGAATCGGAGATCAACCTCCAGGCCAATTGGGTCCAGGTCTACACTCTCGATCCTGCGGCTCTCTCCACGAGGCTGAATCAGTTCGACCGTGGCCTGCCTGCGGGCGTGATGGTTTTCCCGGTCGAGCGTTTGAGCTCGGCCGAGGCCAACATCTACGGTGGGCTCCCGATCAGCACCTGCACGACTGGCTTCTCCGTGCAGAACGGCAGCGGGACCCGCGGCGTCTCTACCGCAGCCCACTGCTCCAATACCCAGTCCTACAGCGGCACCTCGCTGCCCTACCAGTCCGGCGACATTACCGGCAACCAGGACGTCCAGTGGCATACCGCTCCAGGATTCACGGTGACCAACCAGTTCAATGTCGGCTCCAGCGTCCGGAGCTGCACAGGGACCCTGAGCCGGTCCAGCCAGAACGTGGGG
Source organism: uncultured Holophagales bacterium (assembly GCA_963741305.1). Lineage (GTDB taxonomy): Bacteria > Acidobacteriota > Thermoanaerobaculia > Multivoradales > UBA5704 > DATMER01. The sequence goes on from CAVUHL010000003.1 coordinate 5,509,839, forward strand.
GACTACGTCTGCAAGTATGGGAAGACCTCCGGCTATACCTGCGGGTCAATCAGCAGCACTACCTATGCTCCGAGCTACGTGACGAGCGCGGCCGCCACCTTCATCCGGGTAGACAACAACCAGGGTTATGCCGATCTTAGCAGCCCTGGCGACAGTGGCGGCCCCTGGTTCCTGGTGGATACGGCCTACGGTACTCATTCGGGCGAGCCCGGAGCCGACGCCGGCGATTCCATCTACATGGCGATCAACTACATTTCCAGCCTGGGCGTCTCGGTATTGACCGCGCCCTAGCAGCCACCTCGGCTGGAGGCTCGCGCCGCGGGCCTCCAGTCCGCCCTTCTCACGGTGCGATCAGGCTCCCCGCTAACCAGTAGGGACCGGGGCAGTCCGTCGGTAAAGGTTCGCTCAACTCCCGGAGAACCGCTGCCGCCGCCTCGACCTCCCCGCCGCTCAGCCGCACGGTCCCTCCCACCTCGGCATTCACCCGGCTCTTCTCGTCTACCAGACGTGGCGAGCCACCGCCGCGGTCCAGGCGCACGTGCGGCGGCCAGAGAACCAGATAACTCTGGTCGCCCCCCTCGGCGCGGAGGCAGCGACCGTCCAGGCGGAGCGTGCCCTCGAGAAGGGCCTCCGGAAAGGCCCTTTCGCCTGTGGCCGGCTTGAGTTGGGGGAAGTGGATTTCAGGGCTTGCCACAGATGCCTCCTCGCGGGCCCCGCTTTCAGAGCCAGGTTCCGGGCTTGCGGGGCAGCCGGCCATCCAGACGCCGAGAGTGAGAGGCAGCAGGGCGGCCGCCACGCCCCGGACCCGCTGCCCCCGGACAGGTTGCAGGTAGCGATTCGGCATGTTGGTGCTCCTTCCGCACGCTAATGGCGGAAGCGCATGGGAATCGAACCCACCCCCGACGCCGCAACCGGCGCCGGACAACGGTTTTGAAGACCGCAGGAGGCACCAGCCCCCGAGCGCTTCCGAGAGGGGATTGTAGTAGGCTCCGCCCATGATGCGCAAAGCCCTGCTCACGATCCCTGTCCTCCTTCTGCCCCTGGCCGCCTGTGGCGGCCAGGAGGCGCCTCCCCCGGATGTCACGGCCGAGGCTCCTCCGGTGGCCCAGGGCGTTCCCGCTCCCATGTCCTCGCGCGGTGAGCCGATGGGTGGCAGTCAGGCCGCCCAGGAGGGCTCGATCCAGTTCGACATCCCGGCCAACTGGCAGCAGCAGCCGCCGGCGAGCTCGATGCGCCTTGCCCAGGCTACGATCCCAGGCGCGGCTGGACCCGGCGACCTCGCGGTCTTCTTCTTCGGCCCGGGCGGCGGCGGCGGGGTCGAGGCCAACATCCAGCGCTGGATCGACCAGATGAGCCCTGCGCCCGGCTCGAACCCGCAGCCCGAGACCTTCGACGCCAACGGCTTCCGGGTCACCTGGATCGACGTATCCGGGACCCTCCTGCCGAGCAACATGGGAACGGGGCCGGCGACCGAGCAGCCGAACTCGAGGCTGTATGGCGCGGTGGTGGAGGGACCCGGCGGCCCCTGGTTCTTCAAAGCCACGGGACCCGGAGCGACCCTGACTGCCGAGAGGGAGAACTTCCTGAAGATGCTGCGGAGCGTGCGGGGAAGCTAGTACCTTGTGGCCGGGCTCCCGCTAGGACAGAAGCGGCTTTGGCTTCCCGGCAAGCAGCCTCAGCTCGAGAGCTTGCCGCCATGGCTACTTAAGCAGCGGCTCTCGCTCCACCACAAGCGGCTCTCGCTCCACCACAAGCGGCTCTCGCTCCACCACAAGCAGCTCCCGCTTCCCGCCAAGCAGCCTCGGCTCGAGAGCTAGCCCGGATTTCTCACCGAGGACATGGAAAAGGGCTACCTCCGGTGGTATAAGTGTCGTGTCAGCAAGCACTTCTACCACAAAAGGAGGATAGCCCGTGACGACAGACTGTACCTCTGCTCAGCTTGAGTTTCAAGGGTTGACTCGGCGGACGGTGGTGGCGTCATTCGACGGCGGTACCCTGAGCTCGGACGGCGGGGTCTTGCTGTTGTCCGAGGTGGACCGACGCTTGGGGCTGTTGGAGGGGTTTGCGGCCTGTTTCGAGGATCATCGCAATCCAGCCCTGGTAGAGCACAGCGTCGTGGAGCTGGTGCGTCAGCGTGTGTTTGGGCTGGCTCTTGGCTATGAGGATCTGAATGACCACGATGAGCTGCGCAGCGATCCGCTGCTGGCTTCGGTGGCCGGCAAGGCCGATCCGACCGGTAGCGACCGTCGCCAAGAGCAGGACCGCGGCAAACCGCTGGCCGGCAAGAGTACGTTGAACCGATTGGAATGGGGGGCTGTGAAGCAGGATCGCTATCGCAAGATCATCCTCGATCCCGAGGCGGCGGACCGCTTCTTTGTCGATGTATTTCTGGCCTCCTACCGGAAGGCTCCGTCAGAGATCGTGCTGGACCTGGACGCTACCGACGATCCTCTGCATGGCGAGCAGGAAGGCCGTTTCTTCCATGGCTACTACGGTGGGTACTGTTACCTTCCGTTGTATATTTTTTGCGGCTCTCACCTGTTGTGCGCCCGTCTGCGGCAGGCCAACGTCGATGCATCTTGCGGTGCGGTCAGCGAGCTCGAGCGCATCGTGTCACGGGTTCGCGACAGGTGGCCTGAGGTGCGCATCATCGTACGTGGAGATTCGGGGTTTGCGCGTGAAGAGCTGATGAGTTGGTGCGAGAGCCACGGCGTGGACTTTGTCTTCGGTCTGGCGCGCAATGCTCGGCTGCAGCGCGCTCTCGGGGGAGAGTTGGAGCAGGCTCGTGCGCAGTTCGAAGAATCCGGCAAGGCGGCGCGCGTGTTCAAGGATTTTGTCTACCGCACCAAGAAAAGTTGGTCTCAGCAGCGGCGTGTGATTGGCAAAGCCGAGCACTTGGCCAAGGGCGCCAACCCGCGCTTCCTTGTGACCTCACTGAGCAGCGAACAGTGGAGTGCTCAGGTGCTTTACGAGAAGCTGTATTGTGCCCGTGGCGAGATGGAGAATCGTATCAAAGAGCAGCAGTTGTGTCTGTTTGCCGACCGCACCTCAACTCATCACTTGACCAGCAATCAGGCGCGTCTATGGTTTTCCTCGGTGGCCTACGTTCTGCTCAATGAACTGCGCCGTCTGGGCCTGGCAGGCACCGATCTGGCTCAGGCGCGCTGTGACACGATTCGCATCAAGCTGCTCAAGATTGGCGCTCAGATCAAAGTGACGGTGCGGCGCGTCTGGGTACATTTGTCCAGTTCCCACCCCAATGCGGCCCTGTTTGCGCGGATCGTCAATCAGTTGCGGGCAAGCCATCCCGCGCTGGCCTGATCTGTCGTCAGAAATCCGCTCTTGTCCAAACCTCTCCAGGCTGAGGTGTCTCTGGTCGGTCGTAGGAGCGTGCATCGGGCGAGCAACTGCCCGCGACTTACGCTCTTCTTGCGTTTGCTTGGGCGGCCACGAGGGTGCGCAGTGGCGCACTATCCGTGGCAGTGCGCCACCCGAGCCGGTCGTGGACGCGCAAACTACCGCGGTGAGACCCGTGGTGAGAAATCCGGGCTAGCCGCCCTGGCTACTCGATTAGCAGCTCTGGTTTCAGCGCAAGCCGCCTCCCCTTCTCTTCAAGCGACTCCCGCTTATTCGTCACCCGGACTGTGACGACGTCAGTAAGCGGGCGGAGGCCCCCACGGGGCCGGATCCGGAGAGCTCTCCGCCCGCTCCTGAACCTTCCTCAGGCCGCCTTCTCTCCCTTGTCCCCCTTCTCCTTCTGCTTCTCACGGTCCTGCTTCATCTTCTCGCGGTGCTCGCGCATCTCCTCGCGGTGCCGCTCGCGGATCTGCTCCATGTCGCGGCGATGGCGCTCCCGCAGGTCGCGGTACTTGGGGTCGGCGTCCATCCGCTGGCGGATCTGGTCCCGCATGGCCTCGGAGTGGGCGCGCGCCTGGCTGCGCATCGTTTCCATCTCCTCGCGGTGATCCTCCATGAACTTCCGCATCTCCTCGCGGTACTTGTGCTGGCTTTCGCGGATCGCCTTCATCTCCTCGTCGGTCGGACGGGAGCGGCGGGAGATCTCGCGCGCCTGGCTGCGGATGCGCTCGCGCTCCGCTTCGGAGAGGCCGCCCTGCCGGCGCAGGCGGTCGGCCTCGGCGCGGAGCCGCTGGAGCTCGGGCTCCATGTCGTTGGCCACGCGCTCGGAGATGCGCTCGATCTCCGGCATGAGCTCCCGGTTCACCTGCTCGGAGATCCGCTCGATCTCGGGGGCCAGCTTGTTGTTGACCTCCTCGGAGATGCGCTCCAGCTCCGGCTCCATGTCGGCCATCATCGACTCCGCCAGGGCCGCGTACTCCTCGGCGTACTTCTCGGAGATCTCCTCGGCCATCTTGCCGATCTCTTCGGCTTCCTCTTCGGAGAGGAAGGCCAGCCCGTCGAAGTCGAAGTCGAAATCGAAGTCCCCTACGAACCCGTCGAGATCCTCAAGCGGCTCGAGCGCGGCTTCCAGGCTGTCGTCCAGGCCCTCCAGCTCGGCTTCCATACCCGCCAGCTCGCCCTCGATCCGCGCTTCGATCTCGTCGTCGACGATCTCGTAGGCAGGCTCGGCGGGATCTTCCGGATCGGCGGGTTCCACCGGATCGACCAGGGCGGCCGGCTCTTGGACGGCCACGGCGGCATAGACCCCAGGGGCCATGGTCGCGACGGCGGCAAGCAGGACCAGCATGCCGGCGCCGATCCACAAGGGCCGGACACGGCGTTCTGGTGACCTGGAGTCGTCGAGCAGATGGCGGATGCGCCGCGCCAGGCTGGACGGACGGTCCGCCATGCTCGGCACCGGCAGCGGGGAGGCCGAACGGACCGACCAGCCGGCCACCTCGGCCAGGCAGCGGGCCAGTGACAGCGGACGGCCGGTGCGCTCCACCGCCCATTCGTCACAGAGGCGCTCCGACAGCTCGCGCAACCGGCGGCAGGCGACCCAGTTGAGCGGCTGGAAGAAGAGCACGCCCGCCAGCATCCGGCTGAATGCCAACCAGAACGGATCGCGCCGCACCAGGTGGGCCAGCTCGTGGGCCAGCATCCCCTCCTGCTGCTCCGGCTCCAGATGGGAAAGGGCGCGCGGCGGCACGCAGATCTCCGGCCGGCCGAGCCCCAGGGCCACCGGCACCGAGACCCGCGACGAGCAGGTGAGGCGCACCAGCGGAGCCAGGCCCGCGTCTCCCGAGAGCTGGCGCATCAGGGCGAACATACCGCCACCGACCACCTCGGGCCGAGCCCGCAGGCGCCGCTTCAGGCGGAGGTACGACCCGGTCCAGCGGAGGCAGAGGAACAACGCGCCGAGGGCCCAGAGCCCGAGCACGGTCGAGCGGAGATCGAGGGGCCAGGCGGGCAAGGTGGCCTGCGGGGCTTCAGCCCGAACTGCCAGGGAGACCGGCAGGGCCCTGATTGGTGCCTGCATGGGCCGGGAGGTTACTTCCACCGAGGAAGCGGCTGCCGGAGCATTCAGGGTCCAGCGGCCGGCGACCGGCTCCCAGCCGGCGGCGAGCTGGACCGTGGCAGTCACCAGCGCGCCCACCAGGGCGAAGCGCCAGATGGCCTCCTCCAGGCGCGCCCGGCGGCCGGCGAGCCGCGTCGACACGAGCCAGGCGAGGGCCAGGAACAGGGTGCTGTGCAGGGAGTAGGTCAGCAGCCAGGCCGCGGCCTGGTTCATCAAATTCTCGAACATCACCGGTCCTCCTTGGCCGCGATGAGACCGCGGAGCTGGTCCAGCTCCTGCGCGTCGATCTCGTGCTCCGACAACAGATGGTTCACCAGGGCGAACACGTCGCCCCGGAAGAGCTGCGACGTCAGGTCCGTCACCATCGAACGGCGCACCTGGCCCTCGCTTACTGTCGGGTGGTAGATGAACCGCCGGCCTTCGGCGCGGTGATCGACCACGCCCTTCTTCTCCATCTTCGCGAGCATCGTCGCGATCGTCGTCAGCGCCAGCCCCCGCTCGGGCTCCAGCGCCTCGTGCACGTCCGCAACGCTCGCCTCACCCCGGCTCCAGAGGATCCGCATGATGGCGAGCTGCAGATCTCCGAGGTGATGGCTTTCCGCTTCTTCCAAGGTACTTTCCATGTCGTCCCTCTCCTTCAACTACCGAGATAGTACTACCCGGGTAGTTTGTCGTCAAGAGGGTCTACGCAGGCCGTGGGGAGAAGGTTTCATGGTAGATTGCTCCGACTTTTCCTAGAAAGGCAGGAGGACCATGACACCAAGCCCATGGATGGCTCTGGGAGAGAGCCTGAACGGCTACATCCGTACCGAGATCCTGACCGCGTCGTGCGAGCTGGGGCTGTTCACCTGCCTGGAAAAGGCCGGGTCCGCCACCGTCGACCAGCTCGCCGGGCAGCTCGGGATCTCCGGCCACGGCGCTCGCATCCTGCTCCTGGGTTGCACCGAGGCGGGCCTGACCGAGCGCAGCGCCGATGGCACGTACCGCAACGCCCCGCCGGCATCCACCTACCTGGTGGAAGGCGCCCAATACTGCATGCTCGGCTTCGTGCGCTTCACCCGCGAGGTCCAGCAGAAGACCTGCAACTTGCTGCTCGACTCGATCCGCGCCGGCCGCCCGGTGGGCTTGCGGGCGCTCGGGTACGAGGACACCAAGACCCTCTACCAGGCCTTCGCCGAGGACAAGGGGCTGGAAGGACTCTTCCACACGGCCATGGCCGAGTTCTCCAAGATCAACAGCCTGAACCTCGAGGCCGGGGACCTGGAGGGCGTGGGGCGACTGCTCGACGTGGGCGGCGGCAACGCCTCGGTCCAGATGCGGCTGCTGCAGAAGAACCCCGGCGTGCAGGGCACCCTCTTCGACCTGCCCACGGTCTGCGACAACGCCGCCGAGAATGTCCGCCGCAACGGGATGTCCGACCGGGTGAGCTTCCACCCCGGCGACATCTTCGCCGAGGAGCTTCCGGAAGGCTTCGACGCCGTGCTCCTCTCCCATTTCGTCGAGATCTTCGCGCCGGAGCGCATCCAGGAGATCTACGGCAAGGTCCAGCGCGCCCTGGAGCCAGGGGGCCGCGTCTTCCTCTGGACGATGACGGCGGCCGACGACGAGACCGGGCCGCTGCAGGCCGTGAAGTCGTCCGTCTACTTCGTGGCCTCGGCGAGCGGCAGCGGCATGGCCTACCCCGCCGCGGACCATCGCAGGTGGCTGGACGAGGCAGGGTTCGACATCGTCACGGAGCGGCCCCACCCCGAAATCTGCCAGACCTTGTTGATCGCACGCAAACGCTAGAGGTGTCAGTTTTCAGGTTTTTCGGCACCGGATTTGGCACGCCATTCAGGAATGAAGTAGGCTATCGGCACTATGAACGAAGACGAGGTCGTGCGACTCACAAATCTCTTATCTGCTGCGGTCAAGTTCTCCAACATCACCCAACGCGAGGTCGAGCGCAAGCTCGGCCTCAGCAGCGGCAGCCTCAGCCGCCTGTTCAGCGGCGGCATCGAGCTGAAAATAAAGCACATACTTGATGTCTGCGAAGTGATCGGGTTCGCGCCATCGCGGTTCTTCCGCGCGGCCTACCCTCAGCGCGACGAGGAGAGCGGCGACGCCTGGCGCCTCCAGCGCCTCCTGGAGCAGCTCCATCCCGGCAAGGACCATCCTGACAAGGACAATCCGGACAAAGCCAAGCAGCCTTCCGCGTCCCGGCCCATGGACGAGGAGCCGGAGCCGCCGGCTCCGGCAAACCCCTCCCAGGCGGACATCGAGCGCATGGTGATGGCCGCCCTGGGCAAGTTCTTCTCCGACATGGGCAAAGCCTCGCCGAGTTGATACGATCCCGGTCAATGACCGCTTGGCTGGACGCTTGGCTGGAAAGGAGGAAGGATTTTGCGGCCTTCCTCCTCCGTCTCCTCCTCGGCGCCCGCCTGGTCTGGGGGACGCAGGACAACATCTTCTCCTGGGAGAGGATGGAGGAGTTCGCCGGGTTCCTGAACGCGAACGGCTTCCCGTGGCCCCTTCCCGGAGCCGTGGCCTCGGCCTGGGTTCAGTTCGTCTGCGGGATCCTGCTGATGCTGGGCGCCTTCACCCGGTGGGCCTCGCTCCTGATTGCCGTCAACTTCATCGCGGCGCTGCTGATCGCCCACCGGGCGGACACCTTCGAGGGGATGTTCCCCGCCCTGGTCATGCTCTTCGGCGGCCTCTTCTTCCTGTTTCACGGCGCCGGCCGGCCCTCGGTCGACGCCGCTCGGCAACTTGGGCCCTAACCGGGGAAGATCACCACCCGGCGGTAGGGCTCCTCGCCCTTGCTCTCGGAGGCCAGGCCGAAGCGCTCCGCGAGCTGGTGCTGGAGCCGGCGCAGGTAGTTGCCCTGCGGGGCGAGCTCCACGGGCTTGCCCTGGTCCCGTACCTCGTCCACCGCCTCCTCGACCTCGCGCAGGGCGGCATCGTCGTTGCTGCCCGGCTCGGTCGCGCCGAAGTGGGCGCTCAGGAAGTTCTCCATCTGGGCGATGGTGTTGCTCTTGATGATGAAGATGGGCACGCCGCGCGCCTCGGCGTCGCGCAGGCGGCGCGGCTCGCGCCGCTGCTGCGCCTTGAGCGTGATGACCATTTCGGCCTCGTCGAGGTCGTCCATGATCAGCAACGGCAGCCGGAACTTGCGGATGGCCCGCTCGAGCTTGCTCTTGGAGACCGCGTAGGGGAAGACCCGCACTGCCTTGCCCTTGGGCGGGCGGGCGTGCTGGACCGGGAAGGGTGTATCCCGCACCTCGCGGGCCGCTTCTCTGGCGGTCCGGGCCTCCCGCGCTTCCCATGGGTTCGGGACATCCCTGGCATCCTTGGACCGGCGCTTGCGCGGCGTCGCGGCAGGTGCCGCAGGGGGCATCGAGCTCTGCTCGGGCTCCTGGATCTCCACCTCGCCGCCCACCGTCCGCACCCGGATCTCCGGCCGTGGGGGGATGTCGCGCAGCAGCCTGTCCACCACCTCCGACACCTCGTGATGAACGGCGAGGCGGTCGGTGTCCTGGATCTCGATGAGCACGTCGAAGGTGGGCGGCGCCTTGCGCTCGAGCACGGTCTTCTGGGTGCCGCGGCGGCGCGCCTCCTCGTCGGAGAGGGTGACGGCCTGGATGCCCCCGACCAGGTCGGAGAGCGTCGGGTTCTGGAGCAGGTTTTCGAGCGTGTTGCCGTGCGCCGTGGCGATCAACTGGACACCGCGCTCGGCGATCGTGCGCGCCGCCTGGGCTTCCGCCGTGGTGCCGATCTCGTCGATCACGATCACCTGCGGCATGTGGTTCTCGACCGCCTCGATCATGACCCCGTGCTGCTGCTCGGGGGCCGGCACCTGCATGCGCCGGGCGCGGCCGATGGCCGGGTGCGGGATGTCGCCGTCGCCGGCGATTTCGTTGGAAGTGTCCACGACCACCACCCGCTTGCTCAGCTCATCGGCCAGCACGCGCGCCGCTTCCCGCAGGAGCGTGGTCTTCCCCACGCCCGGACGGCCGAGCAGGAGGATCGACTCCCCCGCCTCGATCACGTCGCGCAGGATGTCGACGGTGCCATACACGGCCCGGCCGACCCGGCAGGTGAGGCCGACCACGTCCCCGACCCGGTTGCGGATCGCCGAGATGCGGTGCAGGGTGCGCTCGATGCCGGCGCGGTTGTCCTTGCCGAAGCGGCCGATCCTCTCCACCACGTAGGCGAGGTCGTCGCGGCCGACCGGCTCGCTGGAAATGTCCTCGCCTGACTGGGGGAAGCGCACCTCGGGCCGGCGGCCCAGGTCGAGCACGATCTCGATCAGGTCCCCCTTGCGTGGATGCCTGTCGATCGCCTCCCGCACCTGGGGCGGCATCACCGTCAGAAGCAGCTTGAGGTCGTCTGTATGTTGTTGTCCGGCCACGCCCACCTCCTCCATGGGTAGAGGCTACAACGTTTCCAGGGCAAGAAAGATGCCTGTAACCTTTTGGCCGCTACAGTCGTAGGGGGATTGGAAGAAGGAGGAGAGACATGAATATTCAAAAGCTGAGCTTCCCTGCACTGGCCGTCATTGCCGCGGCGGCCCTGGCCCTGGCGGCTCCCGCCCAGGCTTCGGAGACCGTCAAGGAGAAATTCCTGAAGACCTACCCCCTGAAAGCCGGCGGCGAGCTGCGGGTGGAGAACACCAACGGCGGCATTACCGTCGAGGCCTGGGACCGCAACGAGGTCCAGGTGGAGGCCATCAAGCAGGTCAAGGCCGATAGCACGGAGAAGGCCCGGGAAGGATTGAAGCTGCTCAAGATCGAGGTTCAGGCCTCCGCGGGCAAGCTGCAGATCCTCACCAAGTACCCCAAGAACGAGGGCGACGGCTTCTTCGACTGGCTGTCCGGCAACAGCCTCAGCATGAACGTGACCTACAAGATCAAGGCGCCGCGCGAGCTGGTGTCGAACCTCCAGAGCACGAACGGCGGCGTACGCCTCGTGGGTACCCGCGGCCGGGCCGACCTGTCGACCACCAACGGCGGCGTCTCGGTGGAGGACGTCGAGGGGAACATCCGCCTGCGCTCGACCAACGGCGGCCTGACCGTGGTCAACGCGGCCGGCACCCTGGACGGCCTCACGACCAACGGCGGGATCACCGCCCAGCTCACCGAGGTGAACGGCGACCTCACCCTCCGCACGACCAACGGCGGCGTGACCCTGCGCCTCCCTGAAAACCTCCGCGCCTCGGTGGACATCGCCACCTCAAACGGCGGCATCCACTCCGACCTCGCGGTCGAAGGGGGCCAAAAGACCAAGAAGTCGCTGACCGGCGACATCAACGGCGGCGGCGGCAAGCTCCACGTGCGCAGCACCAACGGCGGCGTGCGGATTTTGGCGGATTGATCCCATCCCCTCTCTCCCCAGCCCTCTCCCCCGCCTGCGCGGGGAAGAGGGAGCGACCACCCGTCCCTCTCGCCCCGTAAGTCTCCCCCTCTCCCGGGGCGGGCGTGCTTGGGGGACCGGGAGAGGGGGTCGGGGGGTGAGGGCTCCGGTACGCCCCTTGCACCCCGCTCTCCGCGGAGGTGCATATGGAACGTCGCCAGCAGTGGACACTCTTGGGTGGTCTGGGAATCGGGGCAGGCCTCATGTACCTGCTCGATCCCAAACGGGGACGCCAGCGCTGGGCCACGGCGCGGACCGCCCTGGGGCGGGCATCGCGCGACCTCGCCCACCGGAGCCGCGGGCTTGTCGCCAAGGCCGGGGCCCGGCTGCACCACGAGCACGTCGAGGACCGCGTCCTCGAAGACCGAGTGCGGTCGAAGATGGGCCGGTTCGTCTCCCACTCCCACGCTATCGAGGTTCTGGCCGACGACGGTGAGATCACCCTGGCGGGCGAGATCCTGGACTCCGAGGTGGCCGGCCTGCTCGCGGCGGTGCGCTCCGTCCGCGGCGTGCGCAAGGTGGACGACCAGCTCCGGGTCCACGAGAGCGCGGGGAGCGTCTCCTCTCTCCAGGGCGAGCCGAGCAAGCGCACCCCCCACTACCGGACATCGCCCCCCTGGCCTCCGGCCAAGCGGCTGCTGGCCACCACGGCCGGTGGCGCCCTGGCCTTTGCCGGCTTCCACCGCCGCGATCCGATCGGCCTCGCGATCGGGACAGTCGGGATCGGGCTGATCGCCCGCGGCATGGCTGCCTCGGGAACCCAGACCCTGGACATCCACAAGACGATCCTGGTCGGCGCTCCGATCGAGGACGTCTTCGGCTACTGGGCCGAGTTCGAGAACTTCCCCCGCTTCATGGCCAACGTCGTGGACGTCCAGCGCACCGGCAGCAACTGCTGGCACTGGGTGGTCCGCGGCCCCGCGGGCACGCACCTCGAATGGGATGCCTGCCTGAGCGTGTTCGAGCCCGAGCGGGTCCTGTCCTGGAAGACCCTGCCCGGAGCTGCCCTTGGCAACTCGGGGAGCGCCCACTTCACTCCCACTGGCGAGACCGAGACCCGGGTCGACATCCAGGTCTCGATCCACCCTCCCGCCGGCGCCCTCGGCTCGATCGGCCATGCCATCGCGGCCCTGCTCGGACGCGACCCCGAAACGGAAATGGACGAAGACCTCGCCCGCTTCAAGGAACTGATGGAAGAGGGGCGGACCACCGTCGAAGGCGAGACGGTGCTGCGCGGGGACATCCCCGCGGGGCCGGTCGAGCCGGTACGGTTTCACTGACACGGATGTTCGAAAGGAGGACACTCCCATGAAGAAACGCAACCCATTGACCCTCCTCGGAGGGGTCGGCCTCGGCGCCGGCCTCATGTACCTTCTCGATCCGGACGGCGGCCGCCGACGCCGCGCCCTGGCCCGCGACAAGGCCGTGCACGGCCTCAAAGTGAGCGGCAAGGCGCTGCGCAAGACATCCGTGGACGTCGGCAACCGCACCCGCGGTCTCGTGGCCGGAGCGGCCTCGCGCCTGCGCAAGGGCAGCGCGGACGACCACAAGCTCGAGGGGCGGGTGCGCTCCAAGCTGGGCCGCCACCTCTCCAACCCCTCGTCCCTCCAGGTGCAGTGCCAGGACGGCCGGGTGATCCTCTCGGGCCCGGTGCTCGCCGCCGAGCTCGACAAGCTGCTCGCCAAGGTGCAGAAGATCAAGGGCGTCCACGAGGTGGAGAGCCGCCTGGAGATCCAGTCCGGAGCGGAGGGCTCTGAGAACGGCAACCGGCGTGGTTCTCTCAAGGGGATAAGCCCGCGTACGGCCGTGCTCGGACTCGGCGGCGTGGGTGCCCTGGCGGGCCTCGGCCTTCTGGCGCGTACTTCGAAGGGCCGGGAGCTCACCCGTCCCCTCCGAGAGACCCGCTCGGTCAAGAGCCGGAAATCCGGAGAGCAGCTCGAGTGGTAGAAGGGGCCGCCTCTATGCAGGGCGGGGCTTGTCCTGGGCTTGCCCCGCCCGGGAGGGGGAAACCCCGAGTGACTCGGGGCTCTACCCGAGTTCGATCTACGCTGCTACAGGCAGCGAGGGGGATACTGAAGCAGGTAGGCGCCTAGCTTAAACCAGCCCAGGGATCTTCTCTAGGGCACATTCAAGAATCCCGAAGAAGCGAGCCATTCTTTTGACGTGGCCTGTCTCAATCTCGGGATTGCGGCGCGTACCGTGCTTACCGCGAGGTAATCCACGGTACGTCTTGCCTTGCCAGATGACCCAATTGCGATGGGGCTTCGAAACGATGACTGCACCAGGGGCGCAGTCATCGAGCATGTCTTCTATCTCTTTGAGCGAGACTTGACCGTGGGAGGGCATCCAAGGTTAGGCCGCCAGAGCTGCCTCGCTCATCTCGTTATTTGTTGCCGCCGGGCGGCTGACCTCGGTGACCTCGATACCGAGTCGGGTCTCCGCCGGTCTCTTGTTTAGCCAGTCGGGGGCACCGAGTTGCCCTGCTCGCACTCGCTGAACGGCTTCCTCCCATTCCCTGGCAGCGGTCACGTTCGTTTCGTCGAAGAAACGCTGGACCTCATCCCGGAAGCTTCCGAAGCTCGTGGCATCGGATGCGATATCGAAGAGCACGGCCTTGAAGGCGGAGCTGAACTCTGCCAAGGCCTCGCCCGGGCTTTGTCCCTTGGCTGCGAATCCTCCTGGATTTACACCTTCTACCCAGATCTCGCCTTCCTCCTCACCCAATAAGGCACGACCGGAGACGGCTACTCTTGCGATGTAGCCGTTTCCCTCAACTAGCTCCCGGAGACCGAAGAGCAGTGGGAATTGTGTCATGTTGGCACCTCCAAAGAGGGAAGAGACACCCCGTTCCTATTGGATACGGCATGAGTCCGCCCCCGTTATGGGACGACAATGCAACCCGCGTCCCTCTCGGTGCGCAGGATAGCTCGCCGGTCCCCTTCACTACAGAGAATTCTCCGCCTGTTGATACAAACTGTCAAGCGGGGCGCCTGGCCCTGGCGAAGCCTTCCCCTCTACCGCCTGCCCCACCCGAGTGACCATCCCGTATCTCTCAGAGCTTGATGTCGTCGAGCGAGAGCAGGCCCTGCTTGAGGGCGTAGATCACGGCCTGGGTGCGGTGGGCGAGCTGCAGCTTCGAGAGGATGTTGCCCACGTGGGTCTTCACCGTGTCCTCGGAGATATGGAGGGCCTCGGCGATCTCCCGGTTGGTGCGGCCGTGGGCGAGTTGATGGAGCACCTCGGTCTCGCGCTCGCTCAGGGGCTCCGTCAGGCTTGCGCCCCGGGTCAGCTCCTGGAGGACCGAGCCCGCCACGGCCGGGTCGAGCACCGACCTTCCTCTCGCGGCGCCGCGTACCGCGTCCAGGAAGATCGCGGGGTCGGCGTCCTTGCGCACGTAGCCGATGGCCCCAGCCCGCAGCGCGCCCACCACCCGGGCATCGTCGGTGTGGGCGGTGAGCACCACCACCTGCGTATGGGGGGAGAGGGCGCGGACCCGGCGGGTGGCCTCGACGCCGTCCATGCCTCCGGGCATGCTCATGTCCATGACCACCACGTCGGGCAACCAGGCCTCCAGCCTCTCCAGCACCTCCTCGCCGCTCGAAGCCGCGCCCACCACCTCCATGTCCGGGAACGATTCCAGGTAGCTGCGCAGGCCGGTCTGGACCACCTTGTGGTCGTCAACCACGACGATGCGGATCCTGCCGTTCATGACACCGTCCTCAGCCGCCAGCCCAGATAGAGGATCGCATACAAAAGCAGGAATGCGGGCGACACGGCCCAGGGAATCTGAAACAGGAAGAGAACGAGGATGCTCACCAGCAGGACGGCCACCATCGCTGCGAAAAGCCCGACGGGAAGGCCGCACTCTGGTGAAGAGCCGCTCAGGGAACGACGGAGGCGAAAGAAGCTCCATGCCTCCCAAAGCGCGAACAGGAGAAGTATGGGAAAGGAGAACCGGGCGACCTGATCCAGCCAGTAGAGAGGAGCCGCGAGCCACCTGAACGGCGGATTCGGCACCTTCAACATCGGCATGATGGCGCAGGCCCACCAGAAGGCCACGGTGAACAGCAGAAAGCGGTGCTGATGCTTGAACAGCCTCCATTGGATGCTCGGCACGTATCGCGCGCCTTTCTTCCCAGAGCCCTTCCAAGCGGAGGCCATCCATACCGCCGCAAGGGGAAGCAGTACATAGACGAAGCTCGGATGTTTCGCCAGGAAGGGAAGGGCAATGATCACGGAAGTGTCGGTCACCAGCTTATGGACGGGGTCACCGGGAGCTTTCGGCGGCGTGAGCGGCGCGCAGGCGCGGATCTCCGTTCCCTCACCGGGAGCGCTCCGGATGTCCAGCGTGCCATGCACCGCCTCCAGGCGCTCGCGCATGTTGCGCAGCCCCATCCCGGCCGGCTGGCCCGCCGCATCGAACCCCTGTCCGTCATCGCGGACCTGGAGGAGCAGGGCCGGAGCGCCATCCTGCTTGACCTGGCCGAGCTGCACGTGCACCTCTCGGGCGCGGGCATGGCGGGCGACGTTCGAGAGCGCCTCCTGAGCGATGCGGAAGAGGTTCTCCCGCGTGCTGTCCGCCAAGCGGTCGTCGGGCGGGAGGTCGCCGATCTCGAAGCGGACCGGGATCCCGCTGCGGTAGCCCAGAGCCTCGCACTGCTCGCGCAGGGCTTCGACGAGCCCCCCGGTGGCTAGCGGCTCGGGCCGCAGCTGGCTCAGCATGGCCTGCATTTCGACCATGGCCGCATGGGCGCTCCTGCGCACGTCGGCGAGGGCGGCCCTGGCGCCTCCTGGATCGCTCTCCCACCGCTCCTCGGCGGCCGCGGAGCTGAGCTTGATGCTGAAGAGCTGTTGCTTGATCGAGTCGTGCAGGTCCCTGGCCAGCCGCTTGCGCTCCTGCTGCGCCGCCGATTCCCCGGCCGGATCGAGCGCCCGGTGGCTGCCTGCGCTCTTGTAGAAAGCCGCGAAGACGCCGATGACGATCCAGGTCAGGCCAATTGAGACGAAGACGGGAACGTCTGAATCCGGGCTCGCCACTCCCCTCGATATCAGCAGCAGGGTGATCCAGGCGAAGACGAGCCCGACGGCGGCGATCTGGGAGACCCGCGAGAGGGCATCCGTCCTCCGCACATCCACCAGGGTCCAGAGCGACAGGCTCATCCCGAAGAGAAGGACTCCGATCGCCTGCAGGAGTGTGAACGAGCCCGGCTTCACCGCGGCCGGGAAGAGACCGAGCACCCCTTGGGGCAAGACGGCCAGGCTCAGTCCGAGCAAGGCCGCCAGGGCGGCGTTGGCCAGCAGCAGGGCCGAAAGGAAGATCGAGGGGTTGTGCATGGATTTGTTCATCAAAGACAGTCTAAAGAGGCAGCCGGGCCGGCGCATCGCCCGAAAGAGGGAATCTTCCTCCCCGGAAAGAGTGATCCGCGCCCCGTTGTGTAGAATCCACTCCGAAGAAGGGGGGCTCGTTCTGCGCAGAGTCGGGATTTTTGGCTGGGGGATCGTAGCGCCCCGCTCACCGAACGTCGAGGCGTTCGCGAGGAACCTCGCGTCGTCGGAGAGCTGGCTGTCGCCGTTCGAGGGCTACGGCCCCAACAACTTCCTGGTGGGCAACCCCGAGTTCTCGTTCGAAGAGTACAAGGGCTGGATCGACGCCCGCTTCCCGCCGAGCCGCTACCGCCAGCTCGAGGAGAAGATGGACCCGACCACCCTGTTCGCGGTCGGCGCCTTCATCCAGACGCTGGGGCAGAACCCCGGCATCGAGCAGGAGCTCCAGCGCCTCGGCACCCAGGCCCATGTCTACGTGGGCACCGGCATCGGCAACGTCATCACGATTGCGCAGGCGACCCTGGCCCTGGACCGCGCCCAGCGCGCCTGGGACCGCTTCTGGGCCGAGCGCAACCCCGGCCTCAAGGCGTGGTGGGACTCGCGCGCCGAAGAACGCCCGGAAGCACCCACCCCTCCGGAGGCCCTGCCGCCCGAGCAGCGCTCCGACGCCGACCGCGCCTGGTGGCACTTCTGGGCCGGGAACTGCCCCGACCTCCACGCCTACCTCGCCGAGATGGCCGAGATCGAATCCATGAGCGTCGAGGGCGTCGTCGCGAGCGGCAAGATGAGCGTCCTCAAGGAGAAGCAGCGCCGCTTCGGGCAGCTCCAGAAGCGCTGGGGCGCGCCTCAGCCCCCCTGGCTGGCCGTGTCCGCGAGCGTCGTCTGGAACCTCCACAACACCCCGGCGGCGCAGGTCTCCATGCTCGGCAGGATCACCGGCCTGGCCTTCGGGCCCGTGGCGGCCTGCTCCACCTTCGGCGTGGCCCTGAAGCTCGGCATGGATGCCATCGAGCGCGGCGAGGCCAAGGCGGTCGTGCTCGGCGCCACCGATCCGCCGCCGAACGTGCTCTCGGTCGGAGGCTTCTACTCGGCCCGCGTGACCTCCGCCGACGGCAACGTCTCCAAGCCCCTGACCGGCATGCGCGGCACCCACGTGGCAGGCGGAGCGGTGCTCTGGATCCTGGGCGACTACGAACACATGACGGCGCTCGGCTTCAAGCCGCTGGGCATGGAGCCGCTGGCGGTCGGGGTCAGCTCGGACGCCGACCACATCATCACGCCGTCCGTCGAGGGGCCGACCGAGGCCATGCGCCAGGCCTTCGAGGCCTCCGGCATCCGGCCGGACGAAATCGCCACCTGGGACCTCCACGCCACGGCCACGCCGGGCGACTATCAGGAGGTCCACAACCTGCGCTCGATCCTTCCGGATTCAGTCCTGGTCACGGCCCGCAAGGGGACGTTCGGCCACGGCATGGCCGCCGCGGGGGGCTGGGAGCTGACCGCGCAGTACCTCGGCTACGAGCAGGGAACAATCTTCCCGACGCCGCTCTCCCACGGCGAGCTCAATCCACAGATCGCCGCCCTCCACCGCGACTTCGTCTGCGACGAGGCGGTCCCCGCCCCCGCCGGTCCGGCCGGCAAGCTGTCCATGGGAGTCGGCGGGATCAACGCGTGCATCATCTCGCGGCCGTGGAAATAGAGTTTCGCCTCCAAAAATTGGTGGCGAGCGCACAGAATCCAATCTAATGGAGCCGGAAACGATTCGGAGGCGTCAGAATCAATCCTGACGCCTCCGAATTGAAAACGGGCGCGCCAAAATGATTTCTGGTCCATTGGATTGGATCTTCTCGCCTTCGGATTCAATCTATTGGCGCCGGAATCAATTCGGCGCCAATAGATTGAAATCTGGCGCGCCAACATCCAATCTATTGGAGTCAAAGTCTTTCCGAGTCCGTCAGAATCAATCCGGAGGCGTTCTTATCCAATCTATTGGAGCCGAATTGATTTCGACGCGCTCGAAGTCTTTTCGAACGTGTCGGATTCGATTCCAAGACGCCCAAAGTCTCCCCCGAAGCGCTGGAAGCCTCTCCGAGCGTTCCGAATCCCTTCGAGCGCGCTCAAAGAGACTTCGGGTGGGCTCAGATCCATTCCTGTGAGCCGGAAACGATTTTTGGGGCGCTGGATCCGTTTTCAAGGGGAAGGGTTTGATTTCTTTTCAGGTGAAGTTGGTTCCGCACCCGGCCCAACGGGCCGGGAGAATGGAGCCCAGGGCTGAGGCCAAAGGCCGATGCCCTGGGTAAACGGATAAAAAGGGGTGCGGCCTGAAGGGCCGCGAGAGCCCTTCAGGCCCACAGAGCCTAGCAAACGTCGGCGTCGCTGGGGAAGCATAAATGGCAAGTGTTTGTGCCACACGCTCCGCAGCTAAATGCTGTACCCCCGGCTGCCTCACGCAGATCGACCGCCAAGAGACTCCGCAGCGTCTCCTTCGCCAGCACCAACTTCTTCGTAGTCTTCTTCTTCATAAGTCCTCCTTGAAGGACTGAGAGTATACCCGCAGCTCGGCCCGCAGTCAGCGTGTCTACCTCCACATTGTAAAGCTGCCTCAGAAAGGGTACCTCTGACCCCGAGAAGAGCGCGCCATGCACGCCTTTGCATTGCCATGCCCCGGTAGGGGCGTCATGAATTAGCCCGGCACGTGAGTGCCGGGGAACGGGAAAACGGGGAACGGGGCTCCGAACCATGCCGAGCCCCGGACGGGGCGACATATCGGGAATCACCCCCGGCACTCACGTGCCGGGCTAATTCATGACGCCCCTACCGGGGCTCTTCCTAGGCACCCGGCGTTACACATTCCCCCGCACCATCGTCAGCCAGCCCTTCAGGTACTCGCCCTGAGGGTGCCTCATGTCTACGGGGTGGTCAGGCGCCGCGGCCAGGGGCTCCAGGAGCGCGACGCGCACGCCGGCTTCCATGGCGGAGGCGAAGAGGATCTGGCGGAAGAGCTTCGAGTCCACCGCGCCGCTGCAGGAGAAGGTCAGGAGGAAGCCCCCGGGCTCCACCCTCTGGAAGGCCAGGCGGTTCAGGTCCTTGTAGGCGCGGGCCGCGCCGTCCAGGTCCGGACGCTTGCGCACCAGCGGCGGCGGATCGCAGACCACCAGGCCGTAGCGGTCCGTGCGCTCCCGCAGGTCTTCGAAGACGTTCGCCTTGACCCACTCGGTCATCTCGGGGCCGAAGCCGTTGCGGGCCGCCAGTTCCCGGCCGCGCTCGATCAGACGCGTCGAGGATTCCAGGTGGACCACCCGCGTCGCTCCCCCGCGCAGGGCGTAGAGGCCGAAGGCCCCTGCGTGCGCGAAAAGATCCAGGACGGTCCGGCCGCTGGACAGGCCCTCCACCCGGCGGCGGTTCTCCCGCTGATCGCAATAGAAGCCGGTCTTCTGGCCTCCCGACAGCTCGGCCGCGAGCTGGAACCCGTGCTCCAGGAACGGCGCCTCGGCCGGCGGCTCGCCCAGGATCGTCTCGACCCCGCCGAAGGGCAGCCCCTCGGCCCGCCGCGCAGGCAGGTCGTTCATCTGCAGGATGGACATGCCGGGAAAGGCCTCGGCAAGGGCGGCGTATGCCTCGTCCCGCAGGGCTTCGAGCCCGGACACCGTGATCTGGCTGACCAGGGCGTCGCCGAAGCGGTCGACCGTCCAGCCGGGCAGGCCGTCGCCCTCGGAGTTGAGGACGCGGTAGCCGGTCGTCTGCGCGGGGACGACCGCGCTCCGGAGCGTCACGGCCTCGGCGATGCGCTGGCTGAAGAAGGCGCGGTCCGCCTTCTCCACGGCAGGGCCAAGCATGCGCACCCGGATCTGGGAGCGGGGGCTGTGGAAACCGTACCCGAGCAGCCGGCCGCCCGCGTCGAGGACGCGGGCGAGGGGCGCGTCCCCCGGACCCTCCAGGCGGCCCACGCCGCCGGAGAAGATCCAGGGATGCCCTTCGCGTACCGACTTGTCCCGTCCGGGCTTGAGGTGGATCGTCGTGTCTGTCACGCGGGGGATCTTATCCCGCCACCTGAAAGGGCGTAACGCTGGTCTGCGCAGCGCCCGCGGAATCCGTGACCGTCACCATCAGCAGGTAGTCCCCGGGCTTCAGACCGGCGGGCGGGGCGAAGGCCGCCACCATGCGGTCGGCGCCGTCCGCGGCGGGATCGAGGCGTTCGAAGCCCTCGATCGTGCCCGCTCCGGCTTCGCGGCCATCGGCGGTGAGGACCTTGGCCTCGGCCCGCAGCGCGCCCGGCTTCAGGCGGTATCCGACCAGCGAAAACGAGGTGGACTGCCCCGCCACCAGCACCGGCATCGAAGCCGGGATGTACGGCGTGCTGCCCACCATGAACGGGTACGGCACCTCCCGGTCTCCCTGGCGGGCCGCCTCGCGCACGATCAGCCACTTGCCCTGGGGCTCGGGGAAGAAGGCGGGCAGGAGGACCGCGCCGGCCTGCGAGAGCTCCGGCACGTGCACCGTGGCCACCTGGAGGCCCATGGCGCCGGTGACGCCGTTGCGCACCAGCACCCGTACCGACCAATCGCCCGGCGGCAGGTCCAGATGGCCGAAGAACTTGAGGCCGCTCTGCTGCAACGCCGGCCCGACCTTGGAGAGGTCCAGGCCGATGGTCTGGGAGAAGAAGTCCCGCACCCGGCCCTCGGCGTCGAAGGCGTAGGCGTAAATGTCGGTAGGCAGCGATCTGCCCTGCATGCCGGCCATGCCGGCGATAAGGCTGGGGCCGTCGACCTCGATCAGGACGGGCACGTACCAGGGGCCGTCCTGGATTGGAAAAGGCGCGGCCAGCACGGCGGTGCGGACCTGCGCCTTCTCCTCGGCTCCGACCAGGGCCTGGCCGGCGACCATGGCCTTTTCCAGCGGGCTCCGCTTGTCGTACGACCGCGGCGCGTAGTAGCCGGGACGGTGGACCAGCCGCGCCCCCTTGGGGCCGTTCTTCAGCTCGACCCGGATGCGGTGGTACTTGCCATCGCGCTCGACATCCGCGGCGTTCGGCTGGAAGGCGAGCACGTAGGTGACGCTGGTCCGCTCCAGCACCTTGGTCACGGCCACGTCGAGCTGATTGATGTTCTCGAACAGCTCGCCCCCGGTCTCCTTGGCCATGAGGAAGAGGCTGTCCTCACCCCCCGACCACTGCGCCTCGCCGGTGACCCCGGCGCGCAGGCCGCCGACGTCCACCGCCTGGATCACGCAGTCGGCGCGGCGGAACTCCTCCAGCATCTCTTCCATCTGGCTGGCCGTCTTGGTGCTGCCGAACCGTTCGGTGTTGTCGATGTCCCAGAGGTTCGCTCCCTCGGTCAGGCCGATCTGCTGTTGGATGTTGGCGGTGCCGGTGAGGATCGCGGCATCGAACCCCTCGGAGAAGAGGACGAGGTACTTGCGGCCGCGCACGGCGGCCATCATGCGGGCGAGCTCGCCGTAGGAGCGGGTCATGTTGGCCACGGACCGCTCGCGGGCGACCAGGGCGCTCCGGGCCAGCTCGGCGCCGACGATGCGCTCGACCTCGGAGGCGTCGACGGCTGGCCGGCGCTCACCGCCCTTGCCCTCGCCGCCGCGGTTGATGACGGGGTTCGAGAACATGTCCTCCACGACGATCAGCCCCAGAGGGTCCGGAGTCCGGTCCTCGTTGCGGAAGGCATGCAGGCCGAGGCGGTCGATCCCGGCCAGGATCTGGCCGCGGTCGCCCGTGAACTGGAGCAGCACCTCGGTGCCCCTGTCGGCGGTATAGCTCGCCACGGAGACGAGGTCGGACGGATGGAGCTGCTCCACCAGAGTCTCGGCGGCGTCGCGGGCCTGGATCAGGCCCTTGGGCGACGAGAAGGTGAAGTCGAACATCATCAGGAAGTGGCGGCGGGCCGCGACCGGCGGCGGCGCCGACTTTCCATCCGCCGCCGGCCGCGAGGCCAGGTCGAGGGCCTCGAAGCCGACCAGGGACTGCTTCCTGCGCCCTTCGTAGACCTCGAAGTTGTCCGCGCTCAGGCCGCGGACCGGCTTGCCGTCGGACCCGATCACCTGCACGGGGACTTCGACGACTACCACGTCGGTGGCTTCCGAGAACGTCTGGGCGCCCGCCGGCAGGCAAAGCGCGGACAGCAGCAGGATGCAAAGCCACCGCATCGTTCAGGAGACCCCTGGCACGGTGAAGGATGCCACGCTGCTCTCCCTCTCGCCAGCCGCGCCGGTGAGGGTGACCGTCAGCAGGTACTCGCCCGGCGCGAGCCCGGCGGGGGGCTCGAACATGGCGCTCAGGCTCTCAGCTCCGCCCGCTTCAGGACTCCCATGGCGCTGAACGATGCGGATGCGGCCGGTGCCGGCGTCCCGGCCGTCCAGCGTGCGCACCCGCGCCTCGGCCTGCAGCTCCCCCGGGCGTAGATGGTAGGCCACGAGCGAGAGCGTGGCCTCCTGCCCAGGGACCAGCTTCGGCAGCGAGGCCGGAATGTAGGCCTGCTCGCCGACCATGAACGGGTAGGCCACCTGCACGCCCGGCTGGTTCTCGCGCACGGTGAGCCACTTGCCGGCCCGCTCGGGGAAGAACGCGGGTAGCAGCACGGGCTCGCCGGGCTCGGGCACCTCGACGGTCACCGACTTCATGCCGGCCGCGCCAGTGGCAGCGTTGCGCACCAGCACCCGCACGGCCCAGCTGCCGGGAGGGAGGTCCAGGTGGCCGAAGAACTTGAGGCCGCTCTGGTCCAGCGCCGCGCCGACCTTGAGCAGCTCCAGGCCCACCGTCTGGGAGAAGAAGTCCTTGGCCTGGCCGTTGGCGTCGAAGGCGTAGGCGTAGATCTCCACCGGCACCAGCCAGCCTTCCGTCCCAGCCTTGAGCGAGGGGCCGTCCACCTCCACGATCACCGGCACATAGGCCTCCAGGGCACCGGTATGGAACGGAGCGGCGAGCACCGAGGTGCCGATCGTCCCTGCGTCCTTGCCCCCTGCAAGTCCGCGGGCAGTCTGGAGGAGCTTCTCCGTGGGGCTCTGCTGGCCGTAGGGGCGCGGCGCGTAGTAGCCCGGCCGGTGGACGACGCGCGTCCCCCGGGGGGCGGCTTTCCCGTCCGGCCGCAGCTCCACCCGGATCTGGTGGTAGGCGCCGTCGCGCAGGACCCCCTCGGGCTGGACGGCCAGGACGTAGGTGACGCTGGTGCGCCGGAGCATCTGCTCCATCGCCGCCGAAAGGTCGTTGTAGTTCTCGAACAGCTCGCCGCCGGTGCTCTCGGCGAGGAGGAAGAGGCTGTCCCGGCCGCCGGCCCACTGGGCGACGGGGCCTCCCCCCTCGCGCAGGCCGCCGACGTCCACGGCCTGGACGATGCAATCGGCGCGGCGGAACTCCTCCAGCATGGACTCCAGGTCGTTCATGGTCTTGGTGTCGCCGAACCGCTTCGTCGAGTCGATGGCCCAGGCGGACGCTCCCTGGGCGGTGGCGGCCGCGTCCCTGAGCTGGTCGTCCACATTGGCGGTGCCGGTGAAGACCGCGGCATCGAACCCCTCGGAGAAGAGGACCACGTACTTGCGCCCATAGAGTCCCCCGACGGTCTTGGCAAGGTCCTCGAAGGCGCGGGCCATGGCGGTCACGGCCCGCTGCTGGACGGTGCGCTCGCTCCTCTGCATGTGCGCGGTGGGGCCGTCCAGGAAGGGGGGCACCCCCGAGGCCATGGCCGAGGCCTTCATCTCCTGGATCAGATCCCGGCGCTCATCCGAGGACGTCGCGTTCCTGAGGTCGGCGGCGATCTCGGACTGGTCGCGCGGCTTGTCGGCGCCGTACCCCCCGCCTGCCCCGGTGCCGAGCACCAGGCGAAGGGGGTCGGCGGAGCGGTTGAACATCTCCGGCTTGCCCAGCGCCGCCAGGGCCTGGGTGACCTGGTTGCGGTCCGAGGTGAAGCCGAGCAGGAGCTGCGGCCCGATGGAGGGCACATACGCGGCCACGGCCACCAGGTCCGAGGGATGAAGCCCCGTGAGCAGGTCGCGGGCGGCACCCTGCGCCTTCTCTACGCCCTTGGGCGAGGAGTAGCCCATGTCGAAGAGCAGCAGGAAGTGGCGCCGGGCCGAGATCGCCTGCGGCGTCTTCCAGCGCTCGTCGCCGGCCGGCATCTGATTGAGGTCCAGGGCCTCGAAGCCGGTGACGGGCAGCTGCCGCTTGCCCTCCCAGACCTCGAAGTCGGCGGCGGTGAGGCCGCGGACCGGCTCGCCATCCCGGAGCACCTGCACCGGGACTTCGACGGCCACGACGTCGGCCGTGTCAGAGTAGGTCTGGGCGCCGAGCGCGGCGGAGAGGAAGAGGCAGGGCAACAGGAGACGATAAAAGATTCGCATGGGATTCCTCCTCAAAGAAAACATCAAAAACCCCGAACGCGGAAGGGCGTGATGCTGCTCTCCGCACTCTCGGGGCGGCCGTCAGGGCCGGTCAAAGTCACCCGCAACAGGTACTCCCCGGGCGCGAGCCGGGGCGCCTGGAACGCGGCGGTCACGCGGTCGGCGCCGTCCGGCCCGCGGCCATGCCGCTCGAGGACACGGATCTGGCCCGCTCCGGCCTCCTGGCCGTCGGCCTTCAGGATCTTCGCCTCTGCCCGCAGGTCGCCTTCCAACAGATGGTAGCCGACCAGCGAGACCCGGGCTTCTCCGCCCGGCTCCATCGTCGGCAGCGAGGCCGGGATGTAGGCCTGCTCTCCGATCATGAATGGGTAGGCCACCTGCACCCCCGGCTGGTTCTCGCGCACGGTGAGCCACTTGCCGGCCGGCTCGGGGAAGAAGGCCGGCAGCAGGAGCGGCTCCGCCTTGGCGAACTCGGGCACCTCGACGGTCACCGACTTCATGCCGGCCGCGCCAGTGGCAGCGTTGCGCACCAGCACCCGCACGGCCCAGCTGCCGGGAGGCAGGTCCAGGTGGCCGAAGAATTTGAGGCCGCTCTGATCCAGCGCCGCGCCGACCTTGAGCAGCTCCAGGCCCACCGTCTGGGAGAAGAAGTCCTTGGCCTGGCCGTTGGCGTCGAAGGCGTAGGCGTAGATCTCCACAGGCACCACCCAGCCTTCCGTCCCTGCCTTGAGCGACGGGCCGTCCACCTCCACGATCACCGGCACATAAGCTTCCGGAGAACCGGTAGGGAATGGAGCGGCGAGCACCGAGGTGCCGATCGTCCCTGCGTCTTTTCCTCCAACCAGATTGCCTCCCACCAAACCGCGGGCGGTCTGGAGGAGCTTCTCCGTGGGGCTCTGCTGGCCATAGGGGCGCGGCGCGTAGTAGCCGGGCCGATGGACGAGGCGCGTCCCCCGCGCGCTGTCCTTCAGCTCCACCCGGATCTGGTGGTAGGAGCCGTCGCGCAGGAGCCCCTGGGGCTGGACGGCCAGGACGTAGGTGACGCTGGTGCGCCGGAGCATCTGCTCCATCGCCACCGAGAGGTCGTTGTAGTTCTCGAACAGCTCGCCGCCGGTGCCCTCGGCTAGGAGGAAGAGGCTGTCCCGGCCGCCGGCCCACTGCATCGTGGGGCCTGCCCCCTCGCGCAGGCCGCCGACGTCCACCGCCTGGACGATGCAGTCGGCGCGGCGCAGCTCTTCCAGCATGGACTCCAGGTCGTTGATGGTCTTGGTGTCGCCGAACCGCTTCGTCGAGTCGATGCCCCAGACCGAGGCTCCCTTGGATGTGATGGTGGCATTCCTGAGCTGATCGTCCACGTCGGCGGTGCCGGTGAATACCGCGGAGTCGAACCCTTCGGAGAAGAGGACCACGTACTTGCGGCCATAGAGTCCGCCGACGGTCTTGGCGAGGTCCTCGAAGGCGCGGGCCATGGCGGTCACGGCCCGCTGCTGGGACGTGCGCTCGACCCGCTCGATCTGCGCCTCGGTGCCCTCCAGGAAAGGGGGCAGGCCCAATCCCCTGCCCGCGGCCTTGAGCTCCTGGATGAGCTCCCGGCGCTCCTCCTGCGTTGTCGCGTTGTTGATGTCCTTGATGATCTCGGACGGGTCGCGTGGCTGGCCGCCGCCGTATGACGCGCTCATCTTCTGCCCGAGCACCAGGCGAAGAGGGTCGGCGGTGTGGTTGAACATCTCCGGCTTGCCCAGGGCCTCGAGGGCCTGGGCGACCTGGGCACGGTCCGCGGTGAAGCCGAGCAGGAGCTGCGGCCCGACGGAGGGCAGGTACGCCGCCACGGCCACCAGGTCCGACGGATGGAGCCCCGGGAGCAGGTCGCGGGCGGCGCCCTGCGCCTTCTCCACTCCCTTGGGCGAGGAGAAGCCCATGTCGAAGAGCAGCAGGAAGTGGCGCCGGGCCGAGATCGCCTGCGGCGTCTTCCAACGCTCGTCGCCGGCTGGCATCTGATTGAGGTCCATGGCCTCGAAGCCGGTGACGGGCAGCTGCCGCTTGCCCTCCCAGACCTCGAAGTCGGCGGCGGTGAGGCCGCGGACCGGCTCGCCGTCCCGGAGCACCTGCACCGGGACTTCAACGGCCACGACATCGGCCCTGTCAGAGTAGGTCTGGGCGCCAGCCGAGGCGCTCAGGAGGAAGAGACAGGGCAACAGGAGACGATAAAGGATCCGCATGGGATTCCTCCTCAAGAAAACATCAAAGACCCCGGACGCGGAAGGGCGTGATGCTGCTCTCAGCGCCTCCATCAGGGCTGGTCAGGGTCACCCGCAGCAGGTACTCCCCGGGCGCGAGCCGGGGCGCCTGGAACGCGGCGGTCACGCGGTCGGCGCCATCCGGACCGCGGCCGTGCCGCTCGAGGAGCCGGATCTCGCCCGCTCCGGCCTCCTGGCCGTCGGCGTTCAGGATCTTCGCCTCCGCCCGCAAGTCGCCCTCCAGGAGATGGTAGCCGACCAGCGAGACCCGGGCCTCCCCGCCTGGCTCCAACGTCGGCAGCGAGGCCGGGATGTACGGCTGCCCGGCGGCCATGAAGGGATAGGGGACCGGCTCGCCAGGCTGGGCTTCCCGGACGGTGAGCCACTTGCCGGCCTCCTCGGGGAAGAAGGCGGGCAGCAGCACGGCCTCGCCGAGCTCGGGCACCTGCACCGTCACCGACTTCATGCCGGCCGCTCCACTCGCGGCATTGCGCACCAGCACGCGGACGTTCCAGGTCCCGGGCGGGAGGTCGAGATGGCCGAAGAACTTGAGGCCGCTCTGCTGGAGCGCCGCGCCGACCTTGAGCAGCTCCAGGCTGAGGGTCTGGGAGAAGAAGTCCCGGGCCTGCCCCTCGGCGTCGAAGGCGTAGGCGTAGATCTCGACCGGCACCGACCAGCCTTCCGTGCCGGCCGTGAGCGACTTGCCATCCACTTCGATGACCACGGGCACGTAGGCCTCGCGGCCGCCGGAGGCGAACGGCGCCGCCAACACCGAGGTGGCGATGGTGCCAGCTTCCTCTCCTACTACGCCGCGGGCAGTCTGGAGAAGCTTTTCGGTGGGGCTCTGCTGGCCGAACGGGCGCGGCGCGTAGTAGCCGGGCCGGTGGACGATGCGCGTCCCCCGTGCCGCGTTCTTTAGGTCCACCCGGATCTCGTGGTAGGCGCCGTCGCGGGCGAGCCCCTCGGGTTGCAGGGCCAGCACGTAGGTGATGCTGGTGCGCCGGAGCATCTGCTCCATGGCGGCCGAGAGGTCGTTGTAATTCTCGAACAGCTCGCCGCCGGTGCCATCGGCCATGAGGAATAGGCTGTCCTTGCCGCCGGCCCACTGGGCCGCGGGGCCGGCCCCCTCCCGGAGGCCGCCGACGTCCACCGCCTGGATGACGCAGTCGGCACGCCGGAACTGCTCCAGCATGGCCTCCAGATCGTTCGCGGCCTTGGTGTTGCCGAAGCGCTTCTCCGAGTCGATCCCCCAGGTGGCGCCCGCGGTGGAGGCGGCGGCCATGTACAGCTGCTCGTCCACTTGGGTGGACCCGCCGAAGATGGCGGAATCGAAGCCTTCGGAGAAGAAGACGACGTACTTGCGGCCGTAGAGGCCGCCCATGGTCTTGGCGAGGTCCTCGAACGCCTGCGCCATGGCGGTGACCGCCCGCTCCTGGACGGCGCGGTCAGCCTGCTCGAGGTGGGTCCCAACGCCGCCCACATAGGGAGCCTCGCCACCCATGATGGCCCCCTTTATGCCCGCTTTGACGTCCGCGACCTTGTCGCCCGGGCCGCCCTCGCCGGAACCGCCACCGGGCGCGACCGAAGTCTTGGCCGCGGCTCCGATGCCCTCGTCGCCGCCGCCGCCGAAGCCGCTGCCGAGCACGAGCCGCAGGGGGTCGGCCACGCGGTCGAACATCTCGGGCTTGCCCACGAGGCCCACGGCCTGGGCGGCCTGCCGGCGGTCCGCGGTGAAGCCGAGCAGGAGCTGCGGCCCCGCGGTGGGAAGGTAGGCGGCCACCGCGACCAGGTCCGACGGGTGAAGCCCCGCGAGCATGTCGAGGGCCGCTGCCTGCGCCTTTCCCATGCCGGCGGGAGAGGAGAAGGCCAGGTCGAAGAGGACCAGGAAGTGGCGCCGGGCCGAGATCGCTCGCGGGCTCCTCCAGGTATCGCCGGCATGGCCCGAGGCAGCAGGGGCGCCCTGGTTCAGGTCCAAGACCTCGAAGCCGGTGACGGTCAGCTTCCGCTTGCCCTCATAGACGTCGAAGTCCCCCGCGGTCAGCCCGCGCACGGGCTCGCCGTCCCGGAGCACCTGCACCGGCACCTCGACGACCACGACATCCTGGGAATCGGAAAACTGCGGCGGGGACTGATCCGCGACGGAGGCTGCGGCCTGAAAGACGGCCGTCAAAAGCAAAATGACAAAGAAAGAGCCACGCACAGGACACCTCCCGGCAAAAGAGCCCCCCTTTGTCACTTCCCTCAGATCGACTTCAGGACCCTAGTTTAACTCAGTCTACCTCTTCCCGATTATGAAGGGTGTCGCGCTGGTCCCCAGGGTTACCCCGGCGCCGGTCAGCGTGACTTGCAGCAGGTACTCCCCCGGCGCCAGCTTCGGCGGCCGGAAGGTCCCCTTCAGGCGGTCGGGCGTGCCGCGCTCCCGCTCGAGCACCTGGACGTCGGCGGGGCCGATCTCCTGGCCGTCCGCTGACAGCACCTGGCAGCGGACCTCGACCTCGCCGCCGCCGAGGTTGTAGCCGACCAGGGAGACCGCGGCCAGCTCGCCCAGAGGAAGAACCGGCTTGGAGGCGGGGATGTACGGCTGGTCCCTCTGCATGAACGGGTACGGGGCCGGTTTCTCTCCCGCGGGAACGGCCTCGCGGGCCATGAGCCAGCGCCCCGGCGCCTCGGGGAAGAAGGGCGGCAGCAGCACCGGCGATGCCTGGGCCGAGTCCGGCACCTCCAGCGCAGTCACCCGCAGGCCGTAGGAGCCGGTGGCGCCGTTGCGCACCAGCACCCGGAGCGAATAGCTGCCGGGCGGCAGGTCCAGGTGGCCGAAGAACTTGAGGCCGCTCTGCTTGAGCACGGGCTCCACCTTGGCGAGGTCGAGCCCCAGCGTCTGCGTCAGGTAGTCGGGGATGGCGCCCGCGGAGTCGAAGGCGTAGACGTAGATCTCGGCCGGCAGCGTGCCCGCCGGGCTGCCTTCCATCAGGGACGTGCCGTCCACCTCGATCACCACGGGGACGTAGGCGGAGTCGGAGCCGGAGAGCCGGAAGGGCGCGGCCAGCACCGACACTCCGAGCGGCCCGGCTTCCTCGCCGCTCATCACCCGGCTGCTCGCCTCCAGCAACCGCTCGAAGGGGTTGCGCTCGGTGAACGGCCGCGGCGCATAGAAGCCGGGCCGGTGGACCACCTTCATCCCCTTGGGGTCCTTCAGCTCGACGCGCAGCTTGTGGTAGGCCCCGTCGAGCTTGAGCTTCTCGGGCTGGAAGGCCAGGACGTAGGTGACGCTGGTCTTCTTCAGCACCTTGTCCATGGCTGAGGACAGGTCGTTGAGGTTCTCATAGAGCTCGCCGCCGGTGCCGCGGGCCATCTGGAGCAGGCTGTCCTTGCCGCCGGTCCGGCGGTTGCCGAGCTCGGTATCGGCGTGGGCGCGCAGGCCGCCGACGTCCACCGCCTGGATGACACAGTCGGCGCGCCGGAACTCCTCCAGCATGCGCTCCACGTCGTTCATCGTCTTCGTGTTGCCGTAGAGGTCGTCGGAGCTCACGCTCCAGAACTCGCCCGAGGCCGCGGCCGCGGCGATCTCGTCCCGCTGGGCGGTATCGGAGGTGCCCTGGAGCAGGCGGCTGTCATACCCCTCGGAGAGGTAGACCACGTGCTTGCGGCCCTGCACGCCTCCCATGACCTTGGCGAGGTCGGCGAAGGAGCGGGTCAGGGCGGTCACCGCCCGCTTCTGCGACTCCAGGTCCGACTTGCCCATGTTGTCGTTGAGCTGGTCGCTGTAGCTGATGATGATGTCCTGGGAGCCCTTGGCATAGCCCTCCGCCTCGGAGGCCATGACCGTGTCCGGGGAGGCAACCAGGCGCTCCCGGCCGATCCTCCCCGAGCGCTTGAGGACGAGGCGCAAGGGATCGTTGCCCTCCTCCCCCGCCTCGTCGGAGAGGCTCTCCAGGGCGGTGTCGACCTGGCGGCGGTCCGAGGTGAAGCCGAGCACCAGCTTGGGCCCGGCGGAAGCGTGGTAGGTGGCCACGGCCACCAGGTCGGCCGAGTGGAGGCCGAGCACCAGGTTGCGGGCGGCTTCCCTCCCGCGCGCGACCGACTGCAGGTCGGAGAAGGAGAAGTCGAAGAGGAGGAGGAAATGGCGCCGGGCCGCCGCGGGCACGGCCGAGGCGCGGGCGGCGGTGGCCGGGGCTTCGAGGTCGACCACCTCGAAGCCGGTGATGGCCACCTTCTTCCGCCCCTCGTAGACCTCGAAGTCCGCGGCAGTGAGGCCGCGCACGGGCTCGCCATCGCGCACCACCTGCACGGGAACCTCCACCGCGATCACCTCGGTGGTCTCGGCGAACCCCTTGTCCTGTGCCCCGACGGGTATAGCCGCCAGGGCTCCCAGAAGGATCCAGATCCCGGCCTTCCGACTCATCGACCGCCTCCTAGCTGCCTGAACGCGCTGCCGCCGTGCCCCCCTTGACCACGAACCGGGCGGAGCTGGTGTCCGCCTGGCCCCCGGCCGAGAGGGTCACCAGCAGCGTGTACTCGCCGGGCTGCAGGTTGGGGGCCTTGAACGTGCCGACCATCCGGTCCGGTCCGGCCGCGCCGCCGCTCTCCCGCGCCTGCACCTGGATCTGGCCGGGCGCGACCTCCTTGCCGTCCGCGCCGAAGACCTGCGCCTTCACCTGCACTTCGCCGCTGCCCAGGTTGTAGCCCACCAGGGAGACCTGGGCCTCCTGGCCGGAGCCGATCACCAGCTTGGACGACGGGATGAACGGCTGGTCCTTGAGCATGAACGGGTAGGGCACTTCCTTCTGCTCGCCCCGCGGCTGCTCCCGGACCATCAGCCAGCGGCCGGGCGCCTCCGGGAAGAAGGGCGGCAGCAGCACCGGGTCCGTCTTGGCGAAGGCCGGGACTTCCAGCGGCACCACGCGCAGGCCGTGCGCGCCGGTGACGCCGTTGCGCACCAGCACCCGCACCGAGTACTTGCCCGGCGGCAGGTCGAGGTGGCCGAAGAACTTGAGGCCGCTCTGCTGCAGGACCCCCTGGACCTTGGTCAGGTCGAGGCCCATCGTCTGGGTCAGGTAGTCCTGGACGTTGCCGCCCTCGTCCATGGCATAGACGAAGATCTCGGCCGGCAGGGTCGGGCCCTGCTTGCCGGCGAGGAGGGCGGGGCCGTCGACCTCGATCAGCACGGGCACGTAGGCGAAATCGTTGGCGCTCCGGAACGGGGCGAGCATGACCGACGCGCCGATCGGGCCGGAGTCCTCGCTGCCCATCACCTGGCTGGCCGTGGAGAACAGGCGCTCCATCGGGTTCACCTGGGCGGTGGCCGCCTGGGGCCCGTAGTAGCCCGGACGGTGGACCACCCGGCCGCTCTTGCCGTTCTTCAGCTCGACCTTCAGCTTGTGGTAGGCGCCGTCCTTCTTGACCGATTCCGGCTGCACGGCCAGCACGTAGGTGACGCTGGTCCGCGTCAGCATCTTGTCCATGGCGGTGGACAGGTCGTTGAAGTTCTCGTAGATCTCGCCGCCGGTGCCGCGGGCCATCTGGATCAGGGCGTCCTTGCCGCGCGGGTTGGCGCCGCGCTCGCCCGGGGGACGCAGGCCGCCGATGTCCACGGCCTGGATGGAGCAGTCGGAGCGGCGGAACGCCTCGAGCATCTGCTCCACGTCGTTGCCGGCCGAGGTGTCGCCGAAGCGCTCGTCGGAGTTCACGTCCCAGATGTTGCCGGACATGGCCGATTCGCTCATCTGCGACTGGGCCTCATCGCTCGCCGTGCCGGAGACGACCGCGCTGTCGTACCCCTCGGAGAGGTAGACGACGTACTTCCGCCCCTGCACGCCGTTCATGAGCCGGGCGAGGTCCGAGAAGGAGCGGGTGAGCGCCCTGACCTTGTTCTTGAGGACGGCCTGGTCGCCGCTGCTCATCGCCCGGTCGATGGTCTCGAGCTGCTCGAGGACCGCTTCATCGCGGCTGCTCGCGGCCAGCCCTCCGGTCGGCTGCGACCCCGTGGTCGTGGCCGCCCTGGTCTCCATCTGCCGGATCTGCTCCGACATGACCATGCGCAGCGGGTCGGGCGCGCGGTCCATGAGCTTGGGCAGGCCAAGGGTGTCCAGGGCCAGCTTGGCCTGCCGGCGGTCCGGCGTGAAGCCGAGGATGAGCTGCGGGCCGTTGGTCGTGCTGTAGGTGGCGACGGCCACCAGGTCCGTCGCATGGAGCGCGTCCACCACGTCCGCGGCCGCCTGCCGGGCCTTGATGATCGACTTGGGCTCCGAGAACGACAGGTCGAAGAGCATCAGGAAGTGGCGCCGGGCCGCGGTGGGCATCTCGGCGGCGGACCGCTGCTCGACCTCCAGGTCGAGGACCTCGAAGCCGGTGACGGGCAGCTTCTTGCGGCCCTCGGAAACCTCGAAGTCGGCAGCGGTGAGGCCGCGCACCGGCTCGCCGTCCTTGCCGATCACCTGCACCGGCACCTCGATCACGACCACGTCGGTCGTCTCGGAAAACTGGGCCGCAGCCGGCGGCGCGGACGCCAGGCCGGCGGCCAGCACCAGCAGCGCCCCCCAGGCCACCCGCCCCGATCGCATGACATCCCTCATGGTGAATTCCTTTCCCGGCGAAGTGCCCTCACTTGAACCTTCCCTCGAAAACATAAAAAGACCATGAGATACAGGATACACCCGTCAGAAGGCTTCGTCCGCCGACGGGCCGTAGATGGACGGCACCGGCACGTCGTTGAGCCGCAGGTAGACGGAGAGCTGGCCGCGGTGGTGGATGATGTGGTTGACCACGAAGGTGCGCATGCAGGCCACGCGCGGCATGGAGAAGATGACCTGGCCGCCGTTCTTGAACGTCCAGGGCACCATGAAGTCCTGGTCGGAGGCGGCGTCGATGGCCGCGCGGGCGCTGGCGACGTGCTCGTCGAACATCGCGAGGGCGCCCTGGGTCGTCTCGAAAGAAGGCATCTGGAAGGCCGGACCGCCGGGCGGGTTCAGGTCCAGCTCCGTGCTGGTCATGGTGATGGTCCCCCACTGGGGGAGGAACGCGAGGTGGATGCCGAGCTTGCCCAGGGTCATGGACTTCGCGTGCGGCTGCCAGCCGGCCCGCTCCTCCGGAATGCGCTCCAGGAGCTTGCGGGTGGTCTTCATCTCGTGATCGAGCTCGGGCAGGATCGAATCCTTGATTGCCATTCAGGGGTCTCCAGTCTTCAGGGTTTGCGCGGGAGCAGCAGGAGCGGCCATCGATGCCAAGGTCATCGTCCCCTCCAGGTCTTCCTTGAACTCCTCGCTGTAGATGTCGAGCATGGTGAGGAAGAGCGCGGCGATCATGGGCCCGACGATGAAGCCCATGGCACCGAACATGGCGATGCCGCCCAGGGTCGAGAAGAAGACCATCAGGTCGTGCATCCCGGCCTCCTGGCCGACCAGGCGCGGGCGCATCACGTTGTCGACATTGACGATCACCAGAACCGTGACCACCAGGATGCCGAACCCCTGCGCCACATTGCCGGTCGCCATCTGGATGAAGGCCGCGGGGTAGAGCACCAGCCAGGCCCCCACCAGCGGGATGATGGAGAAGAACGTGGCCACCACTCCCCAGAGGAACGGGGAGCCGACGCCGCAGATCCAGAGCGTCAGCCCGGCCAGCGTGCCCTGCACCAGGGCGATCAGGAGCGTCCCCTTGACCGTGGCCCGGGCCACGGACGAGAAGCGGGCCGCGATGGCGTTCTTGTACTCCCGGTCCAGGGGGATCAGGTAGCGCAGCTTGCGCAGCAGCGTCTTCCCGTCGCGGAAGAAGTAGAACATCGTAAACAGCGTCGTGAACAGGAGGATCACCCCCTGCAAAGTGCCGCGGGAGGTCTTGTTGATGACCACGGCCAGGAACGAGCCGGCGGTGCTGGCGGCATCCTGGATGCTCGCCTTCCAGTTCACCTTGTCCAGCCCCCACTGGCGGAACCAGGGGGATTTGCGGAGCTGGCCGAGCGGCCCCTCTCCCCCCTTGGCCGTGATCTCGGCGATCTTGGCCTCGGCCGTGTGGTAGACGTCGATCGCCTCCAGGGTGACCAGGTTGGCCACCCCCAGGATCGGCAGGATCACGGCGAGCAGCAGGAGCACGCAGCAGACGAAGGCGGCGATGGTCCGGCGGCCCTTGAACTTCTGCATGAACCACTCGAACATCGGGTAGAACAGCGTCGTGAAGACCGCCGCCAGCAGGACCGGCACCACGAACATGCGGACCATGTAAAGGAAGGTCACGGTGGCGCCGAGCAGGATGGCGATGAAGAAGTAGCGGCTGAGGGTCTTCTGGTTCATGGAACCCCTATTCTTTCACGGGATGGCCCGGCCGTTGCATCTTCACGGGGAAGCGGCCTGGTGGCCGCCCCTGAAACGACTGGAGACCCGAGAATGATCCGAAGCTCGAAGATGCTGCTTGTCCTTTTCATGCTTCCCTTGGCTGTAGGAGCACGTCCCCCGATCGAGAAGGCGCAGCAGCCGGCAGAACAGCAGCAGCCCGTGGCGCCCGAAGCGCCCGCGGCCCCCCCCGTAGCACCTGGTGTCCCCATGGAGAAAGCCACGGGCCTCGACATCCAGGTCCTCCTCGACCGGGCCGGCTTCTCGCCCGGCGTGATCGACGGCAATCCGGGGCTGAACACCCGCAAGGCCCTCTCCGCCTTCCAGGAGGCCCACGACCTGCCGGTGACGGGCAAGCTCGACCCGGCGACCTGGGAGAACCTCGCCGCCGCGGGGAAGGGCACCACCCTCCTGGAGTACGCGATCACCCAGGAAGACACGGACGGCCCGTTCGTCCAGATCCCCGAGGACATGGTCGAGAAGGCCAAGCTCGAGGCGCTGGGCTATACCTCGCTCCTGGAGCTCCTGAGCGAGAAGTTCCACGCCACCCCCGAATTCCTCAAGAAGCTGAACCCCCAGGCCCGGTTCACCGCGGGGGAGACGGTCCGCGTGCCCAACGTCCGCGCCCAGGCGCCGGCCGCCGAGGCCGGCGACGTCCGCGTGGTAGTCTCCAAGGAGAACAGCTCACTGGTCGTGGAGCGCGGCGGCGACGTCCTCTTCTATGCCCCCGTCACCTCGGGCAGCGAGCACGATCCGCTGCCGATCGGCGACTGGAAGGTCCAGGGCGTGGCGAAGAACCCCACATTCAACTACAACCCGGACCTGTTCTGGGATGCCGACCCCGAGCACACCAAGGCGAAGATCCCGGCCGGCCCCAACAACCCGGTCGGCAGCGTCTGGATCGACCTCAGCAAGGAACATTACGGGATCCACGGCACGCCCGAGCCGCGCACGATCGGCCGCACGCAATCGCACGGCTGCGTGCGGCTGACCAACTGGGACGCGCTGACCGTGGCAAGCCTGGTCAAGCCAGGGACGCCCGTGCTCTTCCGGCCATGAGCGACGAGCGCAAACCCAACGCAGCCGTGATGACCGCGGGGCTCGGCGGCTTCGTGCTGGGCGCGCTGACCGTGCTCTTCATCGTCTGGGCCTACACCGGGTTCCGCACCGAGGACGGCCTGCCCACGGCCGAGCTGCCGCAGGACCAGGGCGCCGCCCGGCCGGCGCCCCAGCAGCAACCAACGGCCACTCCGGTGCCGCAGAGCCCCACCGGCGCGGCCCGCCCCTGGGTGCAGGCGAGCCCGCTGGAGGGTGAGCAAGCCGAAGCGAGACCGCCGGCGCTCCCGGCCCCCGCCGACCTGCAGCAACGGAACCTGGTCCTCCCCGTCCAGGGGATCCGGCCCGAGCAGCTCCAGAACACCTTCGAGGACTCCCGCAGCGGCGGGCGGGTGCACGAGGCCATCGACATCATGGCCCCCCGCAACACGCCGGTGATGGCGGTCGAGGACGGCAAGATCGCCAAGCTGTTCACCAGCAAGCAGGGGGGGCTCACGCTCTACCAGTTCGATCCCTCGGAGACCTACGCCTACTACTACGCCCACCTGGAGCGCTACGCCGACGGCATCAAGGAAGGGATGATGCTCCGCCGCGGCCAGGTGTTGGGCTACGTGGGCAGCTCGGGCAACGCCAATCCCGAAGGACCCCACCTGCACTTCGCCATCTTCCGCCTGACGCCGGAGAAGCGCTGGTGGGACGGCGCCCCGGTCAATCCCTTCCCGGTCCTCGGAGGGCGCGGCTCCGACCGCGTGGAGCCGGCCCGGTAAGCTTTAGACCTGCTAAACTTCCCCGAGGATGGGAACAACCCTCCTCGCTCTTCTCGCCGCGGCCAGCCTCGGCCTGCTCCCCGACGTGCCCACGCGCCCGGTCGGGCCCGAGCTCGAGCCCGCCGTGGTACGGCCGGGAAAAATCGTCGAGCGCCTCGACGGCCTCGTCCGCCTGCCTCCCCTGGTCTCCCCCGGCGAAACGATCGAATTCATCCCCCTGAATCTGGACAAGACACCGCCGGGCGGCCGCTGGCAGGTGGCCGGCGTCGAGGCCCGGCCCGTTGAAGGGTTGGAGCAACGGCTCCGGGTGCAGCTCCCCGCGAACCTCGATTCCATGGGGCCGCTCCCGGTGATCTACGTCGATCCCAAGGGCAAGCGGCTGGTGGAAGCCTCGGGGCTGGAGCAGTCCCGGATCGTCCCGGCTGCGGCAGCAACCTCCGGACCCCGCCTCTCCCGCTGCGGCTCGCGGTGGGTCCAGGACGGCGTGGCTTGTGCCTGCGGCTGGTTCCCCGACGAGGTGGCCCGCCAGGGAGTCCTGATCGACGGCCGGCCGGCCGGCCCCTTCGTGGCCGTGTCCCGGCGCTCGGTCTGCGCGCGGGTCGGCCTGGGTCCGCACCGCCTGACGGGCTCCGTCGCCGCCGGCTTTGATCCCGCGCGGGACGAGGGCAGGGTGGACGCGGTCCAGATCCGGCGCTTCCCCCCGTTCCTGAGCCTCCGTCCTCTCCAGTCCGCCGCCATCAAGTGGATGGTCCTGGGCACCAAGGAGCCCGTCCGGCTGCGCCTGCGCAACACGGCCCCGGACCTCGCGACGCTGGAAGGGGGCACGGTGCAGACGGTCGCCACCTCGGGCGGGCTGCACAACTCGACGAGCCGGGACGTCCGCTGGCTGGCGGGGAGCGGCCCCTTCCGCATCGAGGCCACGGTCGAGGACAACGCCTCCCCCTTCCTGGGCGAGGAGTACCTGACCCTGCTCGGGGAGCTGTTCCAGCGCGAGGTGCGGAGGATCGCGGCCAGTCTGGACGTGGGGATCAAGACCCTGCCCGAGGAGCGCAACCTCTACTCCAAGCCGGAAATCCTGGCGCTGCTCGCCGCCACCCGGGAGGAAGTCCCGCGGGGCCTGCCCTATCCGGAGCTGGCCGCCTTCCGCGACGCCGCGGCCGACCTCCTGGAAGAGACCGCGGCCCGGGTCGAGCTGATGCCTGCGGCCGAAGTCAAGAAGGTCCAGCCGCTGCTCAGGCAAGTCCAGGGCTTCCTCGCCGCCAGCGGCGAGTCGCCGCAGCGCAGCCTCTGCATCCTGAGCTCGCCCGAGGATGGGGCCATCGTCAAGATCTACCCCCGGAGCCTCCCCTCGGTGCCGGTCGAGACCTCGACCTCGGACATCATCTCGCACCTCTTCCCGGGCAAGTACCGCTACGAGGTCTGGAAAGAGAGCTTCAAGGAAGTGGAGTCCGAGATCGACCTGACCGGCAACATCGCCGATATCCGGCTGGTCCTCGACTGCCGCCTCGTCCCCAGCGGCAACCGCCACCGTCCCTCCCCTTGCCGCTTGGCGTCGGCGTCCGAGCGAGACGCAGCGCGCTGCCGCTGGGAGTGAACGAGGGCAGGCGGCTTCTCTTGCAGCAGGCGCGGCTTCGCCTGAAGGGGGAGCGGCTTCGTCTGAAGCAGGAGTGGCTTCACATCCAGCCAGAGCGGCTTCAGAATTAGCCAGAGTGGCTTAAGGGTTAGCGGGAGCGGCTTCACACCCGGCAGGAGCAGCTACACATCCAGCAGGAGCGGCTTCAGAGCTAGCGGGAGCGGCAAGCGATCAAGCCGTCTTCACCCAACAGCGCAGAACCTCCGCCACGCTCCAAGCCTGGGCCACGCAGCCGCGCGGGGTGTAGGGCTCCTCGGCGTCGAAGACCTCGCTGATCGAGCCCAGGCAGGCCTCTCCCAGGTGAGGCAGGAACCCTTCGAGCGCCTCGCGCGCGCCTTGCCGGTCCGTGGGATGGACCCGCAGCCAGGCATCCACGTAGGGTCCGATCAGCCAGCCCCAGACGGTTCCCTGGTGGTAGGCCGCGTCGCGGGAGCGGAGATCGCCGTCGTAGGTCGGCTTGTAATCCGGATGATCGGGGGCGAGCGAGCGCAACCCCACCGGGGTGAGCAGGCTCTCGCGGACGACGCGCATCACCGGCTCCCAGCGCTCCGGGTCCAGCACCGGGTGAGGCAGCGAGATGGCGAAGACCTGGTTCGGCCGGCAGGCGGGGTCGTCACCATCCACCACGTCATACAGATACCCTCCCGCCTCGTACCAGAACCGCCGGTTGAACGACTCGCGGGCGCGCTCGGCATGCTCGGCGATCCTCTGGGCAGTATCAGGGCTCCGCTCCCGCAGCCAGCCTTCGAGGAGCATCAGCGCGTTGTACCAGAGGGCGTTGATCTCCACCGCCTTGCCCCGCCGCGGCGTCACCACCCAGCCATCCACCTTGGCATCCATCCAGGTGAGCTGATAGCCCTCCGCCCCCTGCCTCAGCAGCCCATCCTCGGGATCGACCCCGATGCCGAAGCGCGTGCCCTCCAGGTGGTGGTTGACGATGTCGAGCAGGGTCGGCAGCAAAAGATCGAGGGTGACCCGGTCGCCCGTGACCTCGACGTAGCGGTGAAGGGCATGGAAGAACCAGAGGGTGGCGTCGGCCGTGTGGTAGAGCCCCTCGCGGTCGCCCTCGGGGAACAGGTTCGGGATGAGGCCGTCGCGCACATGGCGGGCGAAGGTGCGCAGGATGTAGCCGGCCTCCAGGTGGCGGCCGGTGGTGAGGGTCAGCCCTTCGAGGCTGATCATGGTGTCCCGGCCCCAGTCCGTGAACCAGTGATAGCCGGCGATGATGCTGCGCGCCTCGTCGCCGGCCGCCCGCGCCCGGGCCGCGTCCTCGGCCCGGCCCGGGGTCACCACGAACGAATCGGCGGCGAGGACCAGCTCTTTCGCGGCGTCGTCCCGGACCATCCCGGCCAGCCGCTCGCGGCGCTCCAACTCGGCCGCCAGTGCCTCCCGGGGTGGGAGGGCGCGCATCGTCTCCCAGCCCTCTACCGACGCAATCAATCCCACCTCGCCCTCATCGCTCCCCCCCGCCGCCAGATCGGCGCCAAAGAACCCGGGCGACCAGAGGTCGCCGCTCCAGTCGTACCCGCGGCGCTTCTCGACCTCGTAGCTCACGTCTGTGATCTTGCGGCCCGCCAGGGTAAAGGTCGGGTTGGCGCCCTGGATCGAAAGGCGCAGAGGCGGCAGGCGGGGATCGGAGCCGCAGACCTCGTAGCGGTCCCCGACGTGAGTGAAGACGAAAGGCTCGGCCAGAGGCTTCGAAACGTACTCGTCATGCCCGCGGAAATGGATCGTGGGGTGCATCTCCAGGCGGACGATCCCGGTCCCCTCGACGAGGCGGTAGAGGACGTAGGCGGTGTTCTGGAGGTGCCCCAGGAAGACCCGCTTCTCCAGGACGTGGCCGTGGGCCTCGTAGCGCCAGACCGGGAGCCCGGACTCCAGCCGGAGCTCCCCCCAGGGCCCCGACTCGCCGCCCAGGGAGACGATGGTGCCGTCCGGAAGGCGGAGGACCTCCGTAAGCTGGCCGAGCATCAGGATCCGCCCGAGGGGCGCCGGCAGGGCCGCGATCAGGGTCCCGTGATAGCGGCGCGTGGGCACGCCGGTGAAAGTGCCGGCGGCGTAGCCTCCCAGCCCGTTGGTCACCAGCCACTCGCGGGCCAGCAGGGCCGCTGGAAGCGGCTCGGGTCCCATCTCCTCTTCCAGCTCGGTGTCCCTTCTCTCCAATGCAACCGTCATGGTCTCTCCTTCGGCCTCAGCACGGCCGCGGCGTGGCCCGGCAGATGCCATCCACCTTCGCGGTCCTCCGGCGGAGGCGCTCCACCGCCGCCATAGCGCGGGTCTTCGCTCGACCAGACGGCCTCCCAGCAAGCCCCATCGGGCGGCGCGAGCAGCGGCTCGGGCGCCGGGACGAGGTGGAGATCGCGGCCCAGGTTCACGATGAGCAGGCGATCGTCTCCCTGTGAGAAGAAGCGGAGCACGAACGCCTCGGGGGTGAGCACGGAGCCGTCCAGGCCTCCTGCCCCCTGCGCCCGGAAGACCGGGTCCTCGCGGCGGAGGCGCAGGAGGTCCCGGTGCAGGGCATAGCAGGAGGCATGGCTCTCGCGCTCCGAAAGATCGAGCCGGCAGACCTCGAACGTCGAGGGCTCGTGCGGGTCGGGGATGCAGGCCCGCATCTCGGGGCTCTTCAGGCTGGGGAACTGCTCTAGGAACTCCCGGCGCCCCCGGCTCACATTCCGGGCCAGCTCCGGCTCATGATCCGCGAAGTAGAGGAACGGCGCCGAGGCACAGAATTCCTGCCCCTGGAAGAGCATCGGCGTGGCGGGAGCGAGAAGCAACAGGGTGGTCATGGCGCGGAACCGTCCGGGGCTCGCCACCCGGTGGCAGCGCTCGCCGCGGCCCGAATTGGCGACCTGATCGTGGTTCTGGATGAAGCTCACGAAGGCCGGCGGCGGAAGGTCGAGGCTGGACGAACCGCGGCGCTTCTTCTGCCATGAGTAGCGCTGCCCCTGGTACAGATAGCCGTACTTGACCGCGGAGACCAGCTCCTGGGCGGTGCCCAGATAGTCGGTGTAGTAGGCCTCGTTGCGGCCGGTGAGCGCCACGATGGCGGTGTGATGGAAGTCGTCATTCCACAGGGCATCGATACCGAAGCCGTGGACGAGCCGCGCCTCCTGGGGCTCGTTCTCGGCAATCAGGTACGTCGAACGTCCGTTTGCCGCCTCGCGCACCCGGCGGCCAATTGCCGCGAGGATGTGGCCGTCCGATTCGTCGTGGATGTCCTGGGTGGCGTCGAGGCGCAGTCCATCGAAGTGGAACTCGTCGATCCAGTAGCCGGCATTGGCGAGGAAGAATTCGCGCACGGGGACGGG
Organism: uncultured Holophagales bacterium; assembly: GCA_963741305.1. GTDB lineage: Bacteria > Acidobacteriota > Thermoanaerobaculia > Multivoradales > UBA5704 > DATMER01. Next base: position 5,551,696 of record CAVUHL010000003.1, read on the forward strand.
TTCGAAGTCGATCGCCTCGCCCCAGTCGTTCTCGTAACGGTCCGTGAACCAGGCGTCCGAGTACTGGCGCAGGTAGTTGCCGTCCGGCCCGAAGTGGTTGTAGACCACGTCCAGGATCACACCCAAACCGCTGGCGTGGGCCCGGTCCACGAACCGGCGGAGGTCGTCCGGCTCGCCATAGAGATGGTAGGGAGCGAAGAGATCGACGCCGTCGTAGCCCCAGCCGAACCGGCCGGGAAACTCGGCGACCGGCATCATCTCGACGACTGTAACCCCGAGCCGGGCCAGCTCCTGAAGCTCCCGGGAAGCGGCCTCCCAGGTCCCCTCGGGAGTGAAGGTTCCCACGTGCATCTCATAGAGGACCTGCCCCTCGCGCCGAAGGCCCCGCCAGCCCTCATCGGTCCATGGGAAAGAGGGATCGACCACCTGCGAAGGGCCATGAGGCCCCTGGGGCTGAAACCGGGAAGCCGGGTCAGGAAAGGCGTCGCCGCCGTCGAGCCGGTACTTGTAGAGGCTCCCCTCGCCGATGCCGGAGAAGTAACCGTCGCCCTCGGCTTCGAGCTCGAAGGAGCCCGTGTCGGTTGCGACCTCGACCTTTTTCCTCTTGGGAGCCCAGACCCGGAAGTGAACCCCCTCGGGGGTCACCTCGGCGCCGACAGGCAACCGGCGGAACGAAAGATCCGTGCTCGACACGCCGAGGGCAGGATGCACACGATGTGCCGTTCGAGAGTTTCCCTTGTCCGAGGGACCATGCTAGCCTTTATCCCCTGAACGCTACGGAGAACGCATGGACCCAGAACTGATCGCCTATCTCGACGAACGGTTTCAAGGAATTGACAGAAGCTTCACTCAGCAGATCCAGGGGCTCCGCGAGGAGACCTTCCAACGATTCGACAAGATGGAGGAACAGCTCCGTCATACAGATGTCAGGGTCGAGGGCCTGGAAAGTCGGATTCAAGTGGTGGCCGAAGGCCTAGCGGCCGGCAATGAGACCTTGGCAGCCTTCAAGAAGGACGTCGCCAAGGAGTTCAGCGACACCAGGTCTTTGATCAAGGATGGCTACAAAGAGCTGGACAAGCGCGTAACGGTCCTTGAGCGGCGAGCCCGGATTTCCTAAAGCTGATAGACCCCGTCCGCCCGGAGGATCTCCGGGCCGGTCGGCTTCGAGCCGCCTCGGGCGGGTTCCAGCGTAATCACCACATCCCGGGTCCCGACGGGCATGGTCTCCGAGTAGAGCTCCACCTTCTCACCATCGCCGGTATCGAAGACGCCGCCGCTGAACGTCCCCTCCGCCGCCTCCCACCAGAGCTGATAGTCGCGGCCCGGCGGGGCCGGCGGAAGCTCGTGGACCGCCAGGTACCAGTGCTGGTTGTCGGCGGCCACGAAGAGGATGCCGCGGGCCTGGCTCTGCGGGTCGACCGGCCGCAACGGGCTCGCCTTCACCGCGGGGGCCGTCACCAGCATGAAATTCACCCGCATCCGCTCCATCGCCGCCTGCATCCCGGCCACGGACTGCTCCGCCTGGCGGCGCTCGGTGGCCAGTGCAGCCTCCAGGCTGGCGATGGTCTCCTCCATGCGTGCCTGGCGCAGGAAAAGCCATCCGCAGAGGCCGCTCAAGGCCAGAAGCAGCGAGGCGGCCAGGGCCATCGGCCAGACGCTCCGCCGCCGTGCCGACATGGCCATGCCGCGAGCGGCTGGCATCTCGCGGGGGGGGATCACCGGCCGGACCGGTGCGGAAACGACCGGCGGAGCGAGCCGGGGCTCCATCTCCTGGGTCTCGTCCCCGGGCAGGGTCTCGTCACCGCGGATGACGGACAGGAGCCGCGCCTTGACCTCGGGCCGGGGAGCCGCCGGCTCCAACTCGTAGGGAATCAGCCCCAGCACCTCCGTATAGAGGCGCGCCAGCGTCTCGTCGGCCTCCGTAGCCTCTCCGGCGCCCGTCTCGGGCTCCTCCAGAGCGGCCAGGATGGTGCGGTCTTCGGGGGACAGATCCACGTTCACAAAAGCTCCCGGATGTCGGAGCGCAGGGCGCCCCGCAGCTTCTTCATGGCGAGCAGCGTCCGCGTCTTGACCGTGCCCAGAGGCAAACCCGCCCGTTCCGCAATCTCGCTCTGGGAAAGGCCCTCGTAAAAGGCCATCTCCAGAACCTGCTTCTGCTCGGGAGGCAGCTTGTCCAGCTCGGACTTCACCCGCTGGCGCCTCTCTCGGAACAATACGGATTCCACCCCCTCGGGGGATGCATGCCCGACCCTGTCCTCCTGATGAGCGGCCTCGTGCACCCGCTCCACGACCTTGCGGTTGCGCAGGCGGTCGATCGCCCGGCTGCGGGTGATCAGCACCAGCCAGGTGGAGACCGACGAGCGCCCCGCGTCATAGCGGGCGGCGTTGTTCCAGACATGGAGGAAGACCTCCTGCAGGATCTCTTCCGCATCGGACATGCCGCCGATACTGTTGAGGATGCGCCGGGCGAGGGCAAGGAGGGTGGGCGCGTGCCGGTCGTAGAGGTCCGCGAGCGCCTGGGGACGCCGCTCCAGCACCTGCCGCAGGAGCATGGCGTCGGTAGGCCCCGGAGAGCCTGTCAGCGAAGGGAGCGGACCCGATTCCGGCATCTATTCTGGTAAAAGCGCCTGGATAAAAACGGTCGTGGGTAAACGGCTTACGAGGCGAGGCTTAGGATAGCATGACGGCCATGGACCACCCTACCGCCAACAGCGGGCCGACGCAGCCCGCCATCCGGGTCATCATGATGCCCAAGGATACGAACGCCCTGGGCACGATCTTCGGCGGCATCATCCTCTCCCACATCGACCTCGCGGGCGCGGTGGAGGCCCACCGCCACATTACCGGCCGCATGGTCACCGTGTCGATGCGGGAGGTGGTCTTCCACGCCCCGGTCTTCGTCGGCGACCTGGTCAGCTTCTTCACCGAGACGGTGCGCCTGGGCAGGACTTCGATCACCGTCCGGGTGATGGTGGAGGCCGAGCGCCGCACCCGCGGCTCGGGAAAGGTCAAGGTCACCGAGGCCGAGGTGGTCTACGTCCACGTCGATCAGAACAATCAGCCGATCCCCCTGAAAGAGGAAACGAGTATTAGCTCGGGGATCAGCTCGTAGCCGGCTCGAAACGCTCGAAGCAGCCCCGGCAGCGCGCCTCGTACGACTCCGTATCCCCCACCTGAAGCTGCTCGCTGCCGCCCGCCGTGCGCTGGCTGTAGCACGCCGGCTCCCCGCAGCGCATGCAGACGGCGTGCATCTTGTCCACGTACTCGGCCAGGGCGAGGAGCTGCGGCATCGGCCCGAACGGCCGGCGGAGATAGTCGAGGTCCAGGCCGGCCACGATCACCCGCAGCCCCCGGTCGGCCAGCTCGCTCACCAGCACCACCAGCTCGAGGTCGAAGAACTGCGCCTCGTCGATGCCGACGACTTCGACGGCGGGATCGAGCCTCTGGCGCAGCTCGCAACTGCAGGTGACGCTCACTGCCTCCAGCTCGCGGTTGTCGCGGGTGACCAGGAGGCAGGGGTCGTGGCGGTTGTCGGAGCCAGGCTTGAAGACCTGGACCTTCTGGCGGGCGATGGCCGCCCGGCGCAGGCGCCGGACCAGCTCCTCGCTCTTGCCGGAGAACATGCCGCCGGCAATGACCTCGACGTGGCCCCTGGGCCCCCGTTCCGTTGGGCTATCCTTGATGTTCACTTAAGCCAATCTACCGCAGGTCCGCCTCTGGTACAATCTGTTTCTTATGTCTCAGAAGCGGCGCAGCAAAAGGATTTTCTCTTATGACGAAGCTCTGTCGACTTTCCCGGTCGTGCGCGATCTGACCACGGCCGCCGTGCGCCGGATCGAGTCGCTGACCACGACCGTGGGAAGCCGGGAAGAGATGGACGACCGCCGGGAGGAGATCGAGGACGAGTACCAGAAGATCATCAGCTTCTGGGCGAAGCAGGTGAGCTCCATCGGCTGCGAAGTGAAGGGCCTTTGGCTGGTTGACTGGGATAGCGGCGACGGCTATTACTGCTGGCGCTTCCCGGAGCAGGCGATCGCGTTCTTCCACACCTACGAGGAAGGGTTCGGGGGACGGCTCCCGATCAACTAATCCCTTCTTCTGCCACCTTCCGCCTCAGCTCTTCGATCCACAGCTCGGCCTCCTTCCGCCTCTCTGCACCCAGCGCCCCTGCACGCGGCGTGCGGTAGCGCTCGGCGGACGGCCCCGGATCGAGCTGTGCGAGCGCACGGGCAACGGGGGTCCGCTTCTTGCCCGCCGCCATGAGCCTCTCGGCCGTGGCGACCACGCCGGCCGACTCCAGTAAAAGAGCGTCGTGGACCAGCTCCTCTTCGAGTCCCCGGGGATCCTCCCGCAGCCGCCCGAGCCCATTCCTCACCCGCCGGGCCAGGTCGTCCGCCAATCCCAGGCCCTTCAGGAAAAGATCGAGCCGGCTCCCCGGAGCCAGGGAGCCCAGCCGGTCGACGACCCCCTGGAGCAGGAGCAAAAGCTCCAGCAGATTTTCGTCGATGGCAATGTCGCCGATACTACCGCGGATGGCGGCGGTGCGGGTGCGGAGCCGCTCCACCTGGCCGAAGGTTTGAACGCCGTCGAGCCCCGCATAGAGGGGGCGGACGAACTGCTCGGCCTGCCGGCGGACCCCGGAGTCCAGCGGGCTCACTTCCGGCTCGCCTCGGCAAGGAGGCGCTCGAGGCGCTCGACGGTCATCCCCTCCAGGCTCCTGGCCACGGCATCGGCCGTGCGCAGGCGCTCGGGCGGATAGGTATGGGCTACTCCCAGCGTGGTCAGCCCTAAATCCGCCGCGGCCGAGAGGCCGGCCGGACTGTCCTCGACCGCGAGCACCTCGTGGGGGTGGAACAGGCGCTCCGGCAGCGGAGGCAGCGAGTTGAGCCCTTCGAGCGCGCGCCGGTAGCCCTCCGGGTCGGGTTTGCCTTCGCTCACGTCCTCGGCGGTTACCAGGAGCTTGAAGAAGTCAAGGAGCCGCGCCTGGCGCAGGGCGCCTTCCACCTCCTCGCGCAGGGCGCCGCTGACGATGCCGAGCATGCGACCGGCGGAGGCCAGCTCCCGCACCAGCTCGGCGGCACCCGGGAAGAACGGGTAGCCGCTCTGGCGCATCCGCTCCTGGTAGTAGCTGGCCTTGCGGGCGATCAGGCGCATGAGGCGGGGGACCGTGGCCGGCTCACCCGCCTTCTGGAGGACGGCGGCGAAGCATCCCCGGTCGTCAAAGCCCAGGTAGTCGCGGTAGTAGTCCTCGGCGGTCAGCGAGACCCCCTCCTCGGCGAGCACACGCTGGAACATCTCCAGGTGAACCGGCTCGTCGTCGACGAGGATGCCGTTGAAATCAAAGAGGATGGCCCGCAGCACGGGGCCATCATACCGCGGGGGATTTGACACCCGGGCTCAAGTAGCGTGAAATTCCCTTCTGACCCTACCTGTTCCCTCTGAGGAGGAGAAGCATCATGGAGAATACGCAGTCCATTCAGCCCGATACCCCGACCCCGGCGACCCAGGCGGATACCCCCGTCATCCTGACCGCCAAGGCGGCCGAGATGGTGAAGCACACGCGCGAGCAGGAGGGCATCGACGCCACGCATGGCCTCCGCATCGCGGTGCGGGGCGGCGGGTGCAGCGGCTTCGAATACGCCCTCGACTACGAGAACGAGGCGAGGGAGAACGACTGGATCTACGAGCAGAACGGTCTGACGATCTACGTCGACGCGGTCAGTGCCCGGTACCTTGAGGGCACCACGGTCGACTACGTGATGGGCATGGCCGGCGCCGGGTTCAAGTTCCTCAATCCGCAGGCCAAGGGTTCTTGCGGCTGCGGCTCGTCCTTCACGGTGTAGGCGGCAAATCGACGAGGGCGGAACCCCCGCCCTCCACCTCTACCCGCGTTCCCGGCTCGGCCGCGCGGCGGTGGAGGATTCCCAGCCCCTTGGAGCCAACCACGGTAGTGGCCCTCCCTGCTTCGCGCCCGTTGTGGAGCAGGGCCACGCCCTGAGCGGGCTCGATCCCCTCGAAGACCAGCTTCCGCAGCACGTTCTGCACGCCTCCCCGGTAGTGGATGCGGGCCACGACCTCCTGTCCCAGGTAGCAGCCTTTCGTGTAGCTGACCGCTTCTTCGATCCCGGTCTCCTGGGGGAAGTTGTCCGGGCCGAAATCCCGGCCGAAGCGCGGGATGCCCGCCTCGACGCGCAGCATCTCCAGCGCTTCGAAGCCCACCGGCCGCGCGCCTTCTGCCATCAGCCGCTCGACGAGCGGTGCCGCCACCGAGGCCGACACCCACAAAGTCCAGGCGGGAACCCCTGCAAGCCCCCGGCGCTGAAGCTCCACCTCCGTGCCGTGGACTGAAATCCGGCCGTGGCTCCAAGGATCACCAAGCGAGGAGAGATCGGCGCCCAGGACCGCCTCGGCCTGAGGACCCAGGACGGTGATCGGCAGCATGTCGTCCAGGCTGCGGACCTCCACCCGGTCGGCGAGGAGGAACTTCTTCAGGTGCGCGGCGATCGGCTCTTCCTGCCCCGGGCCGACCTCGACCCACAGGCGGTCCTCGTGGGCAAGGACCACGGCGTCCGAGAGGATGCGCCCCTGGGGACTGGTGAAGAATCCATAGGCGCCCGCGCCCGGGGCCAGCCCCTTTACGTCGCAGGTCAGGTAGTTGTGCAGGAAGCGGAGACGGTCTGCGCCGAGCAGCTCCAGGCGCCCGCGCCAGGAGAAGTCGGCGATGCCGGCGCCCTCCTGGAGGACCCGGTGCTCTTCCTCGACCGGCCCATAGCGGAGCGGCACGGGGAAGCCTTCCGGCTCGCCGATCTCGAGCCCGTCGAGGGGCAATGGTTTAGTGGCCATGGTGGTGAGTCTACAATGCGCCCATGAGCACGACCGTCCCCTTCACACTCGGATCTCTCAATGGGCTGATCGACCTGCCGGAAGAGCCGGGCGAGCGGCCGGCGGTGGTCGTTTGCCACGGCTTCAAGGGCTTCCTGGATTGGGGGTTCTTCCCCTATCTAGCGGCCCTGCTGGCCGACCGGGGCTTCGTCGTGGTCCGCTTCAATGTCTCCGGCGCGGGCATGCTCCCCGGGGACGAACTCGTGACCGACCCGGACGCCTTCCGGGCCAACACCCACGGCCGTGAGCTTGCCGATCTTCTCGCCGTGCTCGAGGCGACCGGCAAGACGCTCGCTCCCGGCCGGGTCGACCGCGATCGGCTGGGACTCTTCGGCCACAGCCGAGGGGGCGGCAACGCGGTGCTTGCTGCATCCCGCGAGCCAATTTGCGCTGTGGTCACCTGGGCGTCCGTGGCCAGCTTCGACCGCTACACCCCCGAGCAAAAGGATGCCTGGCGCCGCGAAGGCCACTTCCCTGTGGTCAATGCCCGTACCGGCCAGCAGCTCGCCCTCGGGCTCGGTCTATTGGAGGAGCTGGAGACCCGGGGCGACAAGCTCGACATCCTTACCGCCGCCCGCGCCGTCCGCGCCCCGTGGCTGATCGTCCATGGCGAGGAGGACGAGAGCATCCCGGTGGCCGAGGGGGACCGGCTGGCTGAATCCTCCTCAGGAGAGCTGCTCAGAATCCCCGGCGCCAACCATACTTTCGGCGCCCGGCACCCGTTCGCCGGCCCCACTCCGCAGCTCATCCAGGCCCTCAATGCCACGCAGCGCTGGTTCCGCCGGCACCTGGTGGGATAGCATCCCCCCAGCCAGGAGGCCACATGGACCCACATTTCGATGGTGTGATCTTCAAGACCCACGCGGGCGAGGTGCGCCGCCGGATACGCGCGCCCTTCCCCCCTTACCGGATTGTCGACGTGCGCACGCGAGAGGAGTACGACCGCGGCCACATCCCCGGCGCCATGTCCGCTCCGCCGGAGGGCATCCACGCCCTGCCGGACGGAACGGACGACCGGACCGAGTTCATCGTCGTCGGGCAAGAGCCGGAGGACCCAGCCATGCGGGCGGCGAGCCTCGCGCTGCGCTTCCTCGGAGTCCGCCGGGTGGTGGAGCTGACGGGTGGAATGGTCGAGTGGGAGAGGGCTGGCGGTCCGGTCGGGGCTTAACTTACCAATCGACGATTTCGGTTAGATCGGCCACTACCCGGTCTGCCCCACCTGCCCGAAGGGTCTCGGCGGTCGTCCGGCCGGTCGCGACCGCGAGCACCGGGATGCCGTGAGCCTGGGCGCAGGTCACGTCATGGATCGTGTCTCCCACGATCAACGCCTCCTCGGGGCGGAAGCGCCGGCCCGTGATCCGTTCTGCCCGCTCCAGGGCGACGGGCGGCAGGTCCGATCGCTCCACCCCATCGCAGCCGAACGCTCCAAAGTCGAAGAACCGGTTCAAGTCGAAACGGGAGAGCTTGGTCCGGGCCCCCGGCTCCCAGTTGCCCGTCACCAGCCCCAGGACCACATCTTCCCGTCGGGAGAGCAATTCCAGGGCCTCGGAGACCCCGGGAAGCAGCCGCATGCATTTCCCGTCGAGCTCCCTCTCCAGCCTCGCGGCATATTTCGTCCTCACCTCGTGCAGGCGCGGCAGGATCTCCTCCTCCGTCAACCCGGCTTCGGTCAGAAGGTCGAGCGCGATGCGTGGATCGGTCCGGCCGCTCAGGTCGTAGCGGTCAATGTTGCCGATCCTGCCGTAAACCTCGACGAGGATGTCGGTCAGGATCGGACGGACCTGAGGCCCGCATTCCAGCAGCGTGCCGTCGATGTCGAACAGGATCAGGCGCATACAACTCCGCCCTCAATCCCTCCAGCGAGGGGGTTTCTTGGTTTCCAGAAAGGTAGCGATGCCGTGCTTGCAGTCAGCCGTCCCCCGCGCCGCGGCGTTGACGCCCGCGGCATGGAGCATGGCCTGGTCGAGCGGCCGGCCGAGCACGTCCAGCAACAACCGCTTGGTGCGGGCGATCGATTCCGAGCTTGCCGTCTCCAGGATCTCGCCCGCCAACGCCTCGCCGACCTTCCGCAGATCCTCGGCGGGGCAGATTCGATTGACGAGCCCAATCTCCAGCGCCTGGCCCGCCTCCAGGAAGCGTGGGAACAGGAGCAGCTCGCGGATGTCCGAGCCGCGCAGGCGCAGCGGCAGGTAGGTGGCCACCAGGGCAGCCACGAAGCCGATCCGGACCTCGCTGTAGAGATATCGGGCGTCATCCGCAGAAATCACGAAGTCATGCGCCGTCGCCAAGCCGCAACCGCCGGCCACGCAGGAGCCCTGAACCAGGGCGATCGTCAGCGTGTCCTGCCGCAGCACCGCTTCGAACAGGTCGCGCATGCGCAGCGAGTCGCGCAGGTTCTCGTCCTCGCTCGCATCGAGGAGCGAGCGGAGGTGCTCCAGGTCGGCTCCGGCTGAGAAGTTCTTTCCCGCACCGGAGAGGATCACGGCGCGGATGCCCTCGGAGCGCAGCGGCGAGCGGTAGAGCGACGTCAGCTCTTCCATCAAGGCCGGGGACAGGGCGTTCGCCCGGCCCGGATCGTTCAGCGTGACCCAGAGGAGGTCGCGGTCGCGCCGGACTTCCAGCCGCTCATAAGGACGGTCATTCACAGAAGCTCCTCCGGAACCTCGATCTCCATCTGGAGGAGCCCCTGAGCGTGGGTCTTGCCTTGGGCATCCGTCTTCAGGCTCTCGGTGCCGCCACCACCCAACGAGTCGTGCAGGATGAAGTTGAATGCCAGCAGATTGGGCACTTCGTAGCGGTCGACTTCGCCGCGGCAGACCTCGCGGAAGTGCTCCTTGACCCGCTCCTGTGTCGCCTGCTCCCGGATGATCTCGAAGAGCTGCGGGCTCTTGGCGATCAAGCCGACGTTGCTGGCGTCCCCCTTGTCGCCCGAGCGGGCATTGGCCACCTGGTACAGCCGGACCTTCTTCGTCATCACGCCTCTCTCCTGAGAAATGCCAGCCCGAACCCGGCCAGCCCCGCCGTGCCCAGGAGCCCCGCGGCCACTCCCGCGCTGCGCGGCGAAGTGAACGCGGGATGATAGATCCCGGGAAGGACCGCGTGGAAGCCGAGGTCCAAAGATTCATGGTGCTTCGATTCGAGCCAGGCGAATCCGGCGAACCCCGCGGCCAGCAGCAGAAGGAGCCATCCCGCGAGCAACGGCCTGCGCAAACCCGCTTCCATCCCTTGGCGCAGTAGGAGGACCCAGGCGACGGATACTCCCAGGGCCCAAAGCACGAAGGCCGTGCGGTCCGCGAGGGCGCTGTAGCCGAAGCCGAGGAGCAGGACGGGAAGGAGGCCGGCGAGCAGGCCGGCGTACCAGCCCCTCATATTTTCTCGCCCGTCATAGGCTGCGAAGCCTAGCACGTCAAGTGTTATGATCTTCTGCAGATGAACAGAGGCAAGATGGTGTACAAGCTTCCTTTGGTGCTCTCCCCTCAACCCGAGGGCGGCTTCATGGTTACCTCGCCAGTTCTGCCGGAGTTGTTGACGGAGGGCGCTAGCATCAGCGAGGCCATGGAGAACGTCCAGGATGCCCTCGCTGCAGTGATTGAGCTCTACCAGGATCTAGGCCGTCCCTTGCCTGCCAGCACACAAGTGTCCGAAGAAAGCACCCCCGTCTGGCTGGAAACCCTAGTCGTCGCCTGAGTCTAAGCCCTTTCGAAGTCCGGCCAAGCAAGGCCGAGCTGCCGCACGGCAGCGCGGATCGTGCCCCATTTGAGGTCACGGCCGCCCCAATCCGGAACGACAGTGCCCTTTTGAGTCGAAGGGTTGAACCACTTTCTATGAGAGCCGCCGCCCCGGCGGGGCAACTCCTGGCAGCCGAGCTGGGCGAGCTTCCGGCTGACTTCGCGGTAGGTCATGCCTCTTCGACCGTGACCTCGACCCGGCCCTCCACCTCTTCGCGGGCGAGGAGCGCGGGCCAGTAGGCCACGATTTCCTGGGCCTTGGGGCGGCCGCCGGCGAAGCCGGTCACGCCCGGGGGGCCGGCGGTGATGAGCGGCGCGATCTCCTTGCCGAAGCGGTCCACCTTGCCGGGATCCTCGTCGCGCACGCCAAGCCGGAGCACCACTTCGGGCAGATCCTCGGCAGCGGAGTCGAGGATGCCCGGCAGGCAGGCGCCGGTGCCGAGCAGCTCTTCGCTGCGGTCCTCTTCCCGGAAAGTGACCCCCGCCCGTTCCAGCCGCTTCCAGACCACCTCGGCTGCGAGCCGGGCCTTCTCGACGGCGCGCGGGCCGGAGAGGGTGATCTGGCCGGTGGCCTTGTAGCCGGCGAGATAGGAGCCCGAGACCTTCAGGAACGGCGTCCGGGGCTTGCCCTTGATGCCGGAGACACGGACGCGGTCCTTGCCCTCCTGCTCTAGCCGGATCGAGGTGAAGTCGGCGATCACGTCCGGGGTGATGTACTCCCGGGGATTGCCCATCTCGTACAGAAGCTGCTCGGAAATCGTATCGACCGTCACCATGCCGCCGGTCCCCTCGTGCTTGGTGACCGTAAAGGTGCCGTCCTCGCGCGCCTCGATGACGGGATAGCCGGCATTCCAGAGGTCGGGGACCTCCCACCAGCGGCTGAAGTTGCCCCCGGTGCACTGGGCACCGCACTCGATGATGTGCCCGGCGATGGTGCCGGCGGCGAGATGGTCCCAGTCGTCCTCGGCCCAGCCAAACTCGTGCATCATGGGAGCCAGGGCCAGCGCGGTGTCCGTGATCCGGCCGCAGAGGACGATGTGCGCGCCGTCGCCGAGGGCCTGGCAGACCGGCCGCGCGCCCAGATAGGCGTTGGCGCTCATGACCTGATCGATCATGGGAGCCAGGGGCGCCCCGTTGTCCATGTTCTCGAGGGGATGCCCGCCGTCGATCAGCTCGCGCAGGCGGGGGAAGATGTCGTCCCCCTCCACCACGCCGACCCGGAGGCCGGAGACGCCGAGCTCGCGGGCCACCTCGAAGATCTTCTCGCGGCAGGCGCGGGGATTGAGCCCGCCCGCGTTGGCAAGGATGCGGACGTTGCGCTCCTTGACCTCGGGGAGGACCCTTCGGATGAATTCGATGAAATCCGTGGCATAGCCCAGGCGCGGGTCCTTGCGCTTCTGCCGCATCATGATCGACAGGGTCACCTCGGCGAGGTAATCCATGCCGATGTAGTCGATCTTCCCGCCGCGCAGCAGCTCCACGGGGGCATCGACGTTGTCTCCCCAGAAGCCTTGGCCATTGCCGATCCGGATCGTTCTCATAGGCCGGGCAAGCCTAGCACAGGGGTCTCCCGCCTCACGGAGGGTCAAGATTTTGCATACAGCCACCGCAGAGAGGAGGGTTTACGACATGGCAACGACAGTAGAAAACGAGCGGCAGACCCAGGGCTCTGCCGAGGTGAGCCAGGACCAGTTCCTCGAAGGGCTGAACGTGGACCTGGCCCATGAGTACGCGGCCGTCATCAGCTACCGCACCTATGCCAGCCAGGTGCAGGGGCAGTGGCGGATGGAGCTGCGGCAGTTCTTCGAGAGCGAGATCCCCGACGAGCTCGGGCACGCCCAGCTCCTGGCGGACAAGATCGTCGCCCTGGGCGGCACCCCGACGACGACGCCCGCGCCGGTCAAGCCCGCCCGGGATTCCAAGGAGATGCTCCGCAACTCCCTGGAGGACGAGATCGAGACCATCGACCGCTACGTGCTCCGCCGCAAGCAGGCCGAGGCCCTCGGCCACTACGGCCTGGCCGTCGAGTTCGACGACCTGATCCGCGACGAGAGCACCCACCGCGACGAGATCCAGATGATCCTGAAGCGGTGGGATACGGGCTAGCGATCAAGTCTGCAGCACTCCCGTCTTGAACTCGGGGAGGTGGGGGTTCATCGCCGCGCACGCAAGCGAGCGGGCGATCACCTCCCCGGTTCGTGCCGGATCGATGATGCCATCCACCCACAGGCGGGCGGCGGCGTAGCGGGGGTTCATGGCCGCGGCGTAGCGCGCCTGGATCTCGCGGAGGCGCTCCTTCTTCTCCTCCTCGGACACGTCCGCTCCCCGGTTCTTGAGCTGGATCGAGAGCAGCGTCTTGCTCGCCTGCTCTCCCCCCATGACCGCGATCGACGCCGACGGCCAGGCATAGAGGAAGCGCGGGCCATATGCCTTGCCGCACATCGCGTAGTTGCCCGCTCCGTAAGAGTTGCCCACGAAGAGGGTGATCTTGGGGACGGTCGAGTTCGCCACCGCGTTCACCATCTTGGCGCCGTCCTTGATGATCCCTCCGCGCTCGGCCCGGCTGCCCACCATGAAGCCCGTCACATCCTGGATGAAGAGGAGCGGGATCTTCTTCTGGTTGCACAGCTCCACGAAGCGCGCTCCCTTGGCTGCCGAATCCGAGTAGATGACGCCGCCGATCTGAAGCTCCTTGTCCGAGGCGCCGGTGCCGGTCTTGCGCGGGACGATCGAGCGCTGGTTCGCCACGATGCCCACCGCCCAGCCGCCGATCCAGCCGGTGCCGCAGACCAGCGTCTGACCGTGGGTGGCCTTGTACTCGTCGAATTCGCTGCCATCGACCAAGCGGGCCAGCAGCTCGTGCGCGTCGTACGGCCGCGAGCGGTCGATCGGCATGATGCCGTAGAGGTCATCGGCCGGGTAGAGCGGATCGACCGGCTCGCGCCGGGCGAACGGAGCCTGCTCCCCCGTCGCGAGCTGGGCGAACTGGCTGCGGATCTTCTCCAGGCAGGAAGCGTCGTCCGGATGCCGATGGTCCACCACGCCCGAGATGTCGCACTGGACCAGGGCGCCGCCCAGCTCCTCGCTTTCGATCCGCTCGCCGATGGCCGCCTGCACCAGGTGGGGGCCGGCGAGGAAGATCGATCCGGTGCCCTCCACGATGTGCGACTCATCGCTCATGATCGGCAGGTAGGCGCCGCCGGCCACGCACGAGCCCATGATGGCCGCCATCTGGAAGATCCCCTCGGCGGAGAGGCGGGCGTTGTTGTAGAACGCCCGGCCGAAGTGCTCCCGGTCCGGAAAGATCTCATCCTGGAGCGGGAGGAAGACGCCCGCCGAATCCACCAGGTAGACGATCGGCAGCCGGTTCTCCAGCGCGATCTCCTGCGCTCTCAAAACCTTCTTGGCGGTCAGGGGGAACCAGGCGCCGGCCTTGACCGTCGCATCGTTCGAGACCACCACCACGTCCCGGCCATGGATCTTGCCGATGCCCATGACCACGCCGGCCGATGGGGCGCCGCCGTATTCCTCGTAGAAACCGTACGCCATCCAGAGCCCCAGCTCCAGGAACGGAGCGCCCGGATCGCAGAGGGCCTCGACCCGCTCGCGCGCCGTCATCTTGCCCTGGGCACGCTGCTTGTCCTGCGCCTTGAGGCCGCCGCCGAGCTTGAGGACCTCCTCCTCGTCGCGCAGCTTCTCCACCTCCCGCCGCCAGTGCTCCGCCTGACGCTCGAATGCCTCGCTCCGCTTGACCTTGCTTTCCAGAATCGCCACGTTCCCTCCTTCGGCGCCGCGGATTATATGGGGATATCGGGAGATACCGGCCCGGATCTTGCTTTGTACCCAGGATGGACCGTCGTATCTCACGAAAGGAGCCAACCATGGCGATGGACGACGTTTTTGAAGGCCGCTGGAAGCAGCTCAAGGGTGATGTCAAGCGCTTCTGGGGCAACCTGACCGACGACGACCTCGACCGTTCCGAGGGCAACCGCGACAAGCTCGTCGGTTCCCTGCAGGAGCGTTACGGATGGGAAAAAGTGAAGGCTGAGGGCGAGTTCGACCGCTTCCTGGAGTCCGTTCGGACCCCGTCGGGAAGCCGCACCGACCGCTGATCCCGTCCGCTGGGGGGCGGCTCCGGCCGCCCCTGCTACCATCTCCCGCATGAAGATCCGCCTGCTCGCCTTCGCCAGCGCCGGGGATGCCCTGGGCACGACGGAGACCGAGATCGAGCTGCCCGAAGGCAGCCGCGTCGCCGACCTGCGTTCCCGTCTCGACCGCGACCACCCCGCTCTTGCCCCTCTCTGGCCCCGCCTGGCCATCGCCGTTGACGGACGCATCTCGGGTCCGGACGAGCCCCTCCAGGATGGGATCGAAGTGGCTCTCCTTCCCCCGGTCTCCGGCGGAAGCGGCTTGGCCGAGCTGGTGGACGGCCCCATTGACGCCGACCGGGTAATTCAGAGCGTCGAGGCTCCCGGCTTCGGCGCCGTGGTGGTCTTTCTGGGGACGGTCCGCAACCATCACGCAGGCCGGGCGGTCGAGAAGCTCACCTACAGCGCCTATCGCCGGATGGCCGCGGACACCCTCTCGAAGATCGTGGCCGAGCTCGAAGCCCTTGGGACCCGAGTCTCGATCGTTCATCGCCTGGGAGAGGTCCCTGTGGGCGAGGCGAGCGTGGTCATCGCCGTGGGCTCTCCGCATCGTGCCGCGGCCTACGAGGCCAGCCGCACCGCCCTCGAGCGCCTCAAGGCCGAGGTGCCGATCTGGAAGCGGGAGCACTATGCCGAGGGCGAAGCGGTCTGGCGGGAGGAAGAAGCCCTGGTCCCTCACCCTGAGCCACCCCTCTGAGCCAGAATCCACAACCGGAAACCCGCCTCCAGCATCGGCCACGGCCTACCCAGCTTCTCCCGCAAAGCCTCGGGCTCCGGCGGCTTCCCCTCGGAGACCTCTCCGAGGAACGCGCGGAAACCCGGCGCCAGCTTGCCCTGCTCCCCCTGCAGCAAATAGCGGATGAAAAACGAAGACTGAGCGTAGTTCAGCTCGCCGTTCTTGCGGACGAACTCGTCCCAGTCGAGCGCCAGGAGCTGCGGCAGCGGCCTGAGCTTGCCGGCCGCCGCGGCATCGAGCAGATCCTGGAGAGCGGCGCGCGCACCGTGCATCTCGATCCGCCTCCCGACCCGGACCGTCACGCCGCCCAGCGTCCCGGGCAGCAGCCTCCCCGAGCTGTCGATCTGCGACTGCGAGAGGTCGTCCGCGATCCCCTCCTCCAGCCAGCTCGGCAGGGCCGGTCCGATCGCCCGGCGGTTGAGCAGGTGGGCCAGCTCATGAACCAGGGTTGAGGCCACCTCGCTGGCCGGACGCCGGCCGTCGAACAGCGAGACGATGCCATGGCCCGTGTGACCGGTTGCCGGCAGCTCGGCCACGCTCGTGGCCTGACCCAGGAACGCGCGGTAGTCGCTCTCGCGGCCGAAGAGCACCACGGCCTCGGCTGGATCTCCGATCGGCGAGACCCCGTAGCGGGACCGGTAGGCCGCCTCCAGCCCGGAAGCCACCCGGTCGAAAAAGCTCAGGCGCGGAGGATCGCGGAGGTCCGTGTAGACGAGATAGGGGCCGATGTTTCCGACCACCTCCGGCGGCATCAGCCGCGCCCGCGCCCAATCGAGCCGCTGCTCGTCCGGACCGCGGCCCGTCATCGGCCGCACCGGGTCGGGATCGCTGCCGAGGGGAGGATCGGGGCCGGCCCAGTCGCGGGGGACCCAGCCCGTCACATCCTCGTCATACTGGACCTGGACCCAGCCCGGCCGCCGGTCCAGCACCTTGAGGACGGCGACCCGGGTCGGAGTGAGAACCCGGGGCGCTCCCGGCCGCGGCTCGGACAGCAGCGGAATCCCCGGTTTGACCGTGACCCGCTCCACCCCCTCGGGCTGTATGTCTCTCGGGAACTCGATCCCGGTCGCAGACCTGGGCGCCGGGCTTGGAGAGTGCCGCGGCCGGCGCCGGACCGGCGCGGAGACCTCTTCCGCAAACTCCTCCGCAGCCTCCGGTGGAATCGAGAACGGCTCCGGCCCCCTACGGCGCAGCTCCTGGGCATACGGCCCGATCCAGGGCCACTCCGCTGCTTTCGCTACCAGCGCGGAGTCCGGGTTGAAGAACGCCCAGACCACGGCAATGACTGCCGCGAGCAACACCCAGGTCAGGAAGACCAGGAGCCTGCGCATGCTACCCGCCGGCGGCCTTGTAGAACGCGGCCAGATCGCGCTTCAGCTTCTCCCGGTCCACCTTGCGGATGTACATCATGTGCCCGCACTCGTAATACGTCTTGGTCACCCGCTCCGCGTACCCGGGATCGAAGGCGAGGTGATCGAAGGTGTACTCCGTGGCGAAGTAAGGCGTCGCCAGGTCGTAGTAGCCGTTCCCCACGAACACCTTCAGCGCCGGATTGCGGGCCATGGCCTCGCGCAGATCCTCGGCCACGTTCACATAACCGTTGTCGTCGCCGAAGTTCCACGGCCGCGCCCGGCCGGTCAGGATCTCGTACGGCAGGTCGCTCTTGAACCCCAGATCCACCGCCACGTAATTGTTGAGCACCCCCGAGAACGGCCCGAGGATCGCGGCATAGCTGGGATCGAACTCGGGCTCCTCCCCCTCGGCCGCGAGGTCGATCCCCTGGAAACGGCTGTCGAGCCGGCCCACCGTCTTGCGCTCGGCGCGCAACAGCTCCTTGGTGAAAGCATGGATCACGGGCCGCAGATTCACCCGCTCCACGTACTCCGGCGAAAGGCCGGTCAGGCGCGCCACCTTCTGAGCGATGTCCCGCCGCCGCTCGGGCGCGAGATCGTTCCCCTGGGCCAGGGCGAGCGTGTACTCGCCCAGGGCGAAGCTCTCCGCCTCGGCGAGCGCCTTGCGCAGGTCAGACTGCAGGTCCGCGGGCAGCCGCTTGTGATACCAGGCCGTGGCCGTGTAGGTCGGAAGGAAAAGCGGATACGGCAGGTCGTTGCCCACCTGAAAGCGCGCGGTCTGGAAGTTCAGGATGGACGAGATCAGCACCACCCCGTTGAAATACATGCCATAGCGTTCCTGGAGATGATGGACCAGGGCTGCGGACCGCGTCGTGCCGTAGCTCTCGCCCGCCAGGAACTTGGGTGACGACCAGCGCCCGTTGCGCGTGGCATAGAGGTGGATGAGCTGCCCCACGGACTCTGCGTCCTCGCGCAGGCCGTGGAACTGCCGGGCCTCCTCGCCCGGCGCCGGCCGGCTGTAGCCGGTGATCACCGGATCGATGAAGACCAGGTCGGTGACATCGAGGATCGAATCGGCGTTGTCGGTCAGGCGGTAGGGAGGCCCCGGGTCCCGCCCCTCGTCGTCGAGGACCACCCTCCGCGGTCCCCACGCCCCCATGTGGAGCCAGACCGAGGAAGAGCCGGGCCCACCGTTGTAGGCGAACGTGATCGGCCGCTTCGAGAGGTCCTGCACCCCGTCGCGGGTGTAGGACACGAAGAACATGGACGCCTTGGCCTTGCCATCCTCGTCGCGGAGGACGAGCGTTCCGGCCGAGGCGGTGTAGGCGATCGAGGCCCCGCCGATCGTCGCCTTATGCTTCGTGGTGACGATCCGGTCCTCAATCGGCTTGACCGCGGGTGCCTGGGGAGCTGGAGGCTCCTGGGCGGCGGCGGTTCCTCCTAACAACAGAGCAAGAGAGAGAAGAATCTGGCGCAAAGGTCGAACCTCCTTCGGATAGGCGGCCGGAGCCGCTGCGTATGCCTATCAGAAGGAGGCTCGGGAGGGGAACCCTTTCAGTTCACCGCGACGACCGTCATCTTTCTGTCGTCCCGGCCGTGCAGCACGGCCAGCCCGGTCCCGGAGTGGGTCTCCACCAACTCGGCGACCAGCAGGCGGCCTTCAACCTGCTGGAAGGTGATGGACTGGTTCGACATCAAGGACAGGGCCGGTCCGAGCCGGTACTCGAAATCGCGCTCCATGGCCAGAGGGACGCCGTTCTCGTCGAGCCAGACCTTGGCCCCGATCGCATAGCGCTTGGGCTCGGTCTCCTCACTCCTCGCGGGCTTCTCTCCATCCTTCCGCATTGGCGGCAGGGTGGGACGGACCACCAGGAGCCGGGCCGGCTGCCCCTGCCAGGTCACCTTCTCGTCGCTCAGCAGGGTCGCCTCGCTCAGGAAGAATTCCATCATCCCGGCCGGATCGACGAGGGTGAGGGCATCGGTGTCATTCAGCAGGGGAGCCTCGTTCTCGCTCTTCTTCTTGCCCCACACCGAGAAGCGGACCCCGCCGGTCTGCCAGCGCGACGTGATCTTCTTCACGCCCTTCGGACCGGCTTCGACGACGGCTACCCCGCGCCGCTTCTCCTTGTTCAAGTGAAGGGGAGCGCTCCCCCTGTGCCGAAACTCGATTTCCACCTCGATGCGGGTCTTCTGATCGTTTCTCATGGTTTCCAACCGGAACAGTAGATCGTTGATCGGTTGAGCCGAAAGATGCGCCGACAAAAGCATGCCACCTGCCAAAGTCCACCCCAGAGCCTGTCTGTTCACAGCCTTTCCTCCTTTCCCGAACAGCGGGTTGTCGTCCTTCTGAAAAGGAGGGATTGCAACGGTGATGCCTGGGGCCTGGCGAACGATTACAGAGGGGAAACGTGATCGGTCAGTCCTCCGGCCGCCGCAGGAGCGACCTCTCCGGAGGACACAACCGATCTGCAGGTCTAAGCGAGGGTCTCCGGATCCTGCGCCAGGTTCCTCAGCTCGGCGAGCTGCTGGATGGCCGTGCGGACCGCCTGCTGCATGATTTCGATCGCCCGGTTTGCGGAGGGCTCTGCCTCGGGGTCCTCGAGGATGAGGATCGCGGCCTGGCCGGTGACCGCGGCCTCGAGCGTCTGGAGGTTCTGGAGATGGGCGACCGCGTTCTGGACGGCGATCCCCAGGGCTTGGGCGACGAGCGGCTGGACCAGGGCCTTGGCGTTCTGGTCCGGGTTCGCCATCACCATCTCCTGGACCTTCTCGACCGCCTGGACGATCTGCGGATTGAGATTCATCGTGTTTCTTCCTCTTGGGAGAGCAGCTCGAGGGCCGAGGCGACCGCATCCGTCAGAGAAGCGGCCGGGGCGGACAGCACGGACCGGACCGCCTCGGCGGTGACGGCGGCGTTGGTGGAGTACCACCGTTGCTGGCTGGCGACGGCTTCGTACATGGCCAGGGTCACAGAATGGGCGAGCTTCAGGCAGGCCTCGTCCATGTCCTCAGCGCTCCTTCTCGTCCTCGAAATCGTCGTCGTCATCGTGGTCGTCGTGGTCGTGGAAGTCGCCGAGCTCCAATTCGGTCGGGACGCTGTAGATGAGGTTGACGCCCTGGGCGGTCGCGGCCTGGGCGATGGTGTTCATCTGCTGCTGAGCGCTGACCGCGTTCTGCATGCTGAGGCCCACCGACTGGGCCATCACCTGATAGACAGTCCCAAGCGCCATGGCCGGAGCCTCGCCCAGCACCTTGACATTGGACTGGGTGACGGCATCGGTGATCTGGCTGTTGACGCTGGCGGGGCTTGAATCGGTAACGGAATCGGTGATCTGGTCGTTGATCGAAGTGGGATCTGCCATGTTCATCCTCCTGGAAGGAGCCGTGGGGGTGGCTCCGGGTCATGGGCTCGACGACGAGTGGAGAGAATATATCGAAGCGAGGTAGAATGAGGCTATGCGTGTAGCCACCGGAAAGGTCGTGAACGGCAAGATCGAGATTCTCGGGGAGGCATTCACAGAGGGTATGATCGTGACGATCCTGGCGCAGGAGGATCGAGAGACGTTTACTTTGGGGCCGGAAGCCGAGGCCGACCTCTTGGCAGCCATCGAGGAAGCAGACCGCGGAGAGCTCCTCTCAGAGGAGGAGTTCTGGCGGGAACTGCGTAGAGATTAAGCTCACTTCCCGCGGCTTGTCCTCGAAATTACGGATCAGGAAGCGCCTGAGATCGTTCCCAAATACCGACCGCAAAGGAACACTGGGTGACTGGGCAACTGTACATCCGGACTCCGATCTCGAACAGGCCTTCAGACGAAGAAATGAACTCGAAACGCGCGGGCGAACCAACACTACTGTCTGAATGTTGGCCGTTATTGGCGAGTCTGATATCAACGTCGCATGTACTTGGGCTGCAGTCAGCTGCCACCACGTGCTGAGAACCCGGGCTTAGTTTGAAAGCCCTTTTTATCCAAATTGTGGAATCCGGCGAGAGCCATCCTAGCTTGATGGGTGAAACAAGCGCACAATCTCGGCAAAATTCATTGATATAAGATTCGAGCTGAACTTCTGGGTTGTCGGATGGAGCCACGCTCGGGGCCTGTTCCAAGCCAAGATTTCTGTAGTAGTCCTCAGTGATAGCCATGCCCAATAATACAAGCGGCAATATAATTGCGAAGGCCTGCGACCAGCGCGGCGCTCGCGGACGAGACAGGTGGCTTGAGGTGTCGAGATCAGCGTGCAGAGGAGCCATATTTGCGAGAGAGTCCGGCTTAACAGTCTTCTCCGGAACCAAGTCGACTCCGACAGCTCGGGTTACTACCAAATCATCACTCGGCTCGACGTCCTGTTCAGGCCCCTCATATACCGTCCTGGCGTTTCTAGCTTGAATAATTTCGTTCTGCGACTCGTCAGGCTTACGGAAGTTCAGCAGCACCGCGGAAGCCAATTTCTGAACTCTGCGGCTGTCATCTTCGGCAATGATTTTCTCGAGCGCCTGCTCGGCAGCCTTTGCACCGCCGGCCTGAGAACCGCGAAGGTAGCGTTCAAGTTCCCGGACACCCCCCTCCCGCGTGGCTGGGAACTCACTTTCCAGGATCTTCTGGACATGCTCAGGCAGGCTTACCACTTTTTGCCCAGAATGTGGATTACGAGCAATAACCAGATTGCCCTGCTGCCTATACGACCATTTGCCGGGTGTCTGCCGCGGGGTTTCGCTGAGCACCTTCTGATAGACGTACTCATACAACTCATCGAGCGAGATCTGACCGTCATCATCCTCGTCCGCCGCGCCAGTGCGCAGACCTTCAATCAAGTGCCGGGTGAACACGGATGAATTTGCTTCGTCTCTGCCAATAGCAGTGTCCCCGTCCCAGGCATACTGGGTGGAGTCAGTAGCCGTCAGCACCACTCGCCCAAAGCCGTTGCCCGCAAAAGCTGTAGCCGTACCGACACTAGAGCCAAGAACACCTTTTACACCCCGCGCAAAAGCTCCGCTGTGGCAGCAGTCCAAAATGAGTATCTGCCGCCGGGACGAACTGTTGTCCATTTCGTCCGTGATATATACAGATGATACGGCGGTAGCTTTGAGCAAATCGCGCTGGGTGTCACGGGCGGCGAGAAAGAGGCGCCCGTTCTCATCTAAGATGCCGTGGGTCGAGAAATAGAGCAGCAGCAAATCGTCAGGCTTCTTGCGTGCGAACAGGTAGGCAATACCCCGGCGCACCTGCACTTCCGACTCATTAAAGAGTTCTACTACCTCGTCGAACCCTCCGATCTCTGAGTCCTTAAGGATCTCGGCGAGCATGCGGACATCGGCGCCAGGCGAGACCAAGTTGGCTAAGCTGGAATCCTCGTACTCGCTGTTACCCACAATCAGCGCAAACTTGCGGACCACGCTTCATTCTCCTGTACGCCCAAGTTCCTTGACGATCGAGTTCACCAAGGACTTTACCTCCTTCGGCGAAACAGTAGCTGGGTCAAACTCCATCTCGACGGAGCGGTCCCGAAGCACAGCCTTGACTTTGACGGTTCGCCCATTACGGCGTAGGGTCCAGGACTTTAGGAACTCGATCAATGGTGAAATCGCGTTCGGCAGCACCTCCATTACCAGACTTCCCAAGACGAGGCCGTCGATGGCTTTAGTGCCTGCCGGAGCCTCTCCTGTGCTCAGCTCCACAGAACCAAGGTCTAACTCGCGCAGTTCAGACCTGAGTTGCCGAGTCTCGCGGTCGATTTGATCCGCATCCGCCCCCGAAACAGCTTGAAGGCATAACTCTAGTGTCGCGGACTTAGGGTCGGCCATTCACATCTCCTGAGAAGATTTGATTGTACCCTAACCCACTTCCAAGAAGTAGCTAAACGGTTGCCGGCAGCATTGAAGTTAGCTCTCACATCAGAAGGGCTCACGCGGCACATCCTCGCCAAGATTCTCACGGAGCTCGTCCATGGTAGGCATATCGACCCAAGCTCCAGCCAGAGTCCTTAAGGATCTGAGCCGCTCATTCGCTATCCTCTCCCGGATTAGGTCCGCGACCCAGCGGCTTCGGGAGACACCCGCCGCGCTCGCGGCCTCTTTCATGCGGACCTCGGTCTCAGCATCCAGGTAGACAGTCACCTTTCCCATACCTGCACCTTCACGTCGAAGCACAAGGATAGCCACTCCCCTTAATGCTGGGAAGCAGAGAACCCCCAAAGGAGGCGGGACGGCGGAGTCCTTGGACTCGGAGGCCGCCGTCCCTCTCAATTGTCAATGAACACCAACTCGAGGATCTCCTACGCCGGTTCGTGGACATCTTGCCCTCCTCGGTATGCGTTAGACTGGCTCACACTAGGGGATCTGTCAAGCGGACGATAGATGCTACGGCGGTTACGAGACTGTTCATGCGCACGCTTCAGGCCGACCATGCTCTTGTTGCGGATTCCGACGAAGCCGGCCACCCATTCCGACGTGAAGGCGGCCACCGATTCCGAGGCGAAGGCGGCCACCCTGCCGGAGCTTGCGGCGAGCAGGGCTCATGGTGGATCGAAGTGGCCGCCTTGAGGCCTGCTACGGCCCTCTGAGTCTGTCATCTTTTCTCTTCTCTTCGTCTCTTTCATGACCTCGTCGTCGCGGCTGTGGGAGCTGTGTGGAATCCTGGGTGGGTGGTGGGCGGGCGCCCAGGATTTCCAAGGGGTGTGGGAAGGTCCGGAGGGCGGGCGGGTGGCGGCCCGGAGCTTTCCATACCCCGTCAGCTTCCATAGCCGGGGTGGGGGCTCCCGGAGGGGTGGGGGGCCAGGCCGCGCGGCGCGCGCGCCTCACGACGGACCGTCCTCTAGCGTGCCCAGAGCGGCCTTGCGTCTCGACTCGCCCAGGAGCTTGATCTGGTAGGCGTTATGGACCAGACGATCGAGCAGGGCGTCGGCCAGGGTGGCATCGCCGATGGCGTCGTGCCACATCTTGACCGGCAGTTGGCTGGTCACCAGGGTCGAGCGGCTGCCGTAGCGATCCTCCAGGATCTCCAGCAGGTCCCGGCGTTGGGCATCGCCCAAGGGGTGGAGGCCCCAGTCGTCGAGGACCAGCAGATCGATCCGCGACAGGCTCGCCAGCAGCTTCGAGTACCGGCCGTCCACCCTGGCAGTGCCCAGATCCGACAGCAGCCGCGGCACGCGGTGGTAGGCCACGGTGAAGCCCTCGCGACAGGCCTTCTGCGCCAGAGCGCAGGCCAGGAAGCTCTTGCCAGTGCCGGTTTTGCCGGTGATCAGGACGTTGAGGTGTTGGGAAACCCACTGGCACGAGCACAGAGACACGAAGAGCGACCGGTCCAGGCCACGGGGCGTTCGCAGGTCCACGTCTTCCACGGCCGCGCTCTGGCGCAGCCGCGCCTTGGCGAGCCGGTCCTTGAGCCGGCGGTTCTCGCGCTCCGTCATCTCGCGATCCACCAGCAGGCCCAGACGCTCGACGAAACCGAGCTCCTCCAGGCCGCTCATCTGCATCTGCTCCTCCAAGCCCTTGGCCATGCCGCTGAGCCGCAGCTCTTGAAGCTTCTCCAGCGTCGGATGGGTCAGCATGGCCACTCCTCCCCGCCGTAGTACGAGGAGCCCCGGAGGTTTTCATGCACCTGCGGCAGGACCGCCGACGGCTCGCCGGCCGGCACCTCCTGCCGATCCAGACCCGCCTGCAGGATCGAGCGCAGGCTGCGGTACGAGACGGCGTCGACCTGAAGAGCCCGCTGGCAGGCCGCCTCCAGCCTCTCTGCCCCGTAGCGCTGGCCCAGCCGCATGATCCCCAGGCACGAGCGGAAGCCCTGCTGCGGATGCGCCCGCGTCGACATCACCCGCTCGATCAGCCCGCCCACCGATGGCCCCGCCTCCCGCGCCCACCGCACCAGACGCTCGGGCGTCCATTCCGCGTACTCCCGATGAGCACGGGGCATGTGACCGCTCTGCGTCGTATGAGCGCCTCGCACAAGGCTGCGCAGATGGCTCGACACCCGCTTGCCTTTGGCGAAGCACTCCACCGTCTGGGCGCTCACCCGCACGTCGAGCTGCTGGCTCACCAGCTGGTAGGGCACGCTGTAGTAGTGGCCTTCGACCTCGACGTGATAGTCGATGTGGACCCGCGCCTTCTTCCACTCGGCGTAGGTGAAACGCTCGCCTGGCAGCGGTCGAAGAGCCGGCTGCTCGAGACTCTCGAACAGCGATTGCCGAGAGCCGGGACGCTTGCGAAACGGGCGCTCGTTCAACGGACCCAAAAGCTCGCGGATCGCCTGGTTGAGCTCGCCGAGCGAGAAAAACGTCCGGTGTCGCAGCCGGGCCAGGATCCAGCGCTGGACCAGCTGCACGCCGGCTTCGACTTTGGCCTTGTCGCGCGGCTTGCGCACCCGCGCCGGCATCACCGCCACGCCGTAGTGCATGGCCAGGTCCTGGTAGGTCGGGTTCAGCTCCGGCTCGTACCGGCACGCCCGGGTCACTCCAGAACGCAGGTTGTCCGGGATCACCAGCTCCGGCACACCGCCGCCGAACTCCAGGGCCCGCACATGCGAGCCGATCCAGTCGGCCAGGCCCTGGCTCCACGTCGCCTCCGCGAAGGTGTAGCTGCTGGCGCCCCAAACCGCCACGAAGACCTGCGCCTCCCGCACCTCGCCCGTCCCCGCGTCGACCACCGGCACCGTCGCGCCGCAATAGTCGACGAACAGCTTCTCTCCGGGCCGGTGCACCTGTCGCATGCACAGATCCTGCTTGCCCCGCCACTCCCGGTACAAGTCGCAGAACCGGCTGTACTGGTAACCGTCCGGATTCTGCTCCCGGTACTCCTGCCAGACCAGGGAAAGCGTCATGTCCCGGCGCTTGAGCTCCTCGTGGACCGCAGCCCAGTCAGCCTCTGGACGCTCGGCCTGCAACGGCACTCTCCGGGCCGGCGGATACAGCCGGCACTCCAACTCCTCCTCGCTCAAGCTCTCCCACGTCTCCAGCAGCCCAGCCTTCTGCGCCCGCTCAACGTACTCCGCCACGCTCGCCCTTCCGACCCCGCTCGCCCGACTGGCCTGACGTTGGCTCAAGCCGCACACCAACAGCAAACGCAACACCTCTTGGACCTTCCGCATACTGAGTCTCCTTGCCGGCATCTGCCTCCCTTCGGAGCCAGAGTGTCACGGCGTCGGAGCCCTGCTCGCCGCTCATTCCGACAGCAAGCCGGCCACCATTCCGACGACCCTCAAAAAGTGGCCGCCTTCACGTCGGAATCGGTGGCCGCTTTGGCCTCGGAATGGGTGGCCGCCTTCACGTCGGAATGGTGGCCGCCTTCGCGTCGGAATGGGTGGCCGGATTCGCTCGGAATCCGCATCTTGTGGACGATCCGCCCCAATTCGGGGACCTCCCCCCTCGACGGGGGAGCTTCTCCCCCTTTCGGGGGAACCTCCCCAGCCTCGAGGGGGACGGTGCGCGTGCCCAGGGGGACGGTGCGTGCGTGAGGGGGAAGGGCCCGGGGATGGAGGGGACTCTCTCCCCCTTTGGGGCGGATCGTCTGCGCATCCAGGGGAGCCGTGCGGCGACCGAGGGGAACCGTCTACGCTTCGAGGGGAATCGCCCACGGGCCGGGGGGACTCTCTCCCCTTTCGGGGCAGACCGTCCACTAGCCCGGGCGAAAGCGCCCCGAATCGGGGCGGGACGCTCGCACTCTGGGGCGACGGCCAATGCGCACAAGAAGGCTTGACAGCGGCTACTTGCCGCTCTAGTATGCGCAAATCGCTTGGTTTTACGAGGCTCTGATTGGAGCCGGGCGCCCGATGGCGCCGGCTCTCAGGGCGTGTTCTTTGACATCCGATTCAAACTTTTCCCACCTGAGATCGGGGCGGGCCTGGCCGGGGCCTGCCCCGCCCCACCTCATCAGGCTAGTACCGAGGCACAGACCGGTCTACGTTCAAGCTCCACTCGTCAATTCCGCCGGCCAGGTTGATGGCGCGGGCGAAGCCCATCTGGCGGAGGAACTGCACGGCATTTGCCGAACGCATGCCGTGATGGCAGTGCGCCACGATCGTGGCTGCCGGATCGAGCTCGCCGAGACGGTCCTGCAGCTCGGGGAGCGGGATCAGCTTCGAGCCTTCGATGCGGGCGATGTCGTACTCCGGCGGGTTGCGGACGTCGAGGACCAGGATCTCCTCCCCCGCGTCCAGCTTCTTCTTCAGCTCCTGCACGGACATCTCGAAGTCGTCTCCCATGGTCGCGCTCTCCGGTTGCGGGGTGATGCCGCAGAATTGCTCGTAATCGATCAGCTCCCGCTGCGTCGGGTTTTCCGAACAGACCGGGCACTTCGGATCCTTGCGGAGCTTCAGCTCGCGGAACTTCATCTTCAGCGCATCGAACAGCACCAACCGTCCGATCAGCGGATCGCCGGCTCCCACGATCAATTTGATCACTTCGTTGGCCTGCAGCGAGCCAATGATCCCCGGCAGCACTCCGAGCACTCCGCCCTCGGCGCAGGAGGGCACCAGCCCCGGCGGCGGCGGCTCGGGGAAAAGGCAGCGGTAGCAGGGCCCCTTCGCTCCCCAGAAAATCGAGACCTGGCCCTCGAAACGGAAGATCGAGCCGTAGACGTTCGGCTTGCCTAGCATCACGCAGGCGTCGTTCACGAGATAGCGCGTCGGGAAGTTGTCGGTCCCGTCCACGATGACGTCGTAATCCTTGAAAAGGTCCAGGGCATTGGACGATTCTAGGCGGGTCTCGTGCGTGACGACCTTGATGTGCGGGTTGATCCCGCGCAGGCGCTCGGCCGCGGCTTCCGTCTTTGGCCGGCCGACGTCCTTGTCGCTGAACAGCACCTGCCGGTGGAGGTTGGACTCATCCACCACGTCGAAGTCGACGAGGCCCAGGGTGCCCACTCCGGCCGCGGCGAGATAGAGGCCGAGCGGCGAGCCCAGGCCTCCGGTGCCGATCATCAGCACCTTGGCTGCCTTGAGCTTGCGCTGCCCGGTCGTGCCGACCTCGGGCATGATCAGGTGCCGGCTGTAGTGGCGGATCTCCGCCGCATTCAAGCCCGGCAGCGCCGCGGTCTCATTTTCCAGGACAGCGGGCGCTCCCCCGGCGATCGAGGGGATGATGACCAGCGTGTCTCCCTGGGCGACCGGCGTCTGGGAGCTCTGCATGTGGCGCACGTCCTCGTCGTTGAGGAAGACGTTCACGAAGCTGCGCAGGGTGCCGTCGTCCGTGTAGAGATGGCGCCGCAGGTTCGGAAACTGGTCGGTGAGAGCCGTGAGGGCTTCGCCCACGGTCGCGCCTTCTACCTGGACTTCCCCCTGCTCGGAGGTAAAGCGGCGCAGCGGCGTCGGGATCTGTATCGTGATGCTCATCAAACGGTCTCCTTCCAGGCTCCGGACTGCTCGATCTTTTCTTCATCGAACTTTTCCCGATCGTCGGCCAGCCGCCAGCTCCTGGCGTCGGCCACGCTCCCCTTTTCCACGGAAACGATCAGGTAGGACACTCCCGGCCAGGCGTGCTCGCGGTCGAACTCGCTCGGCCGCGCCGGGTGGTCCGGATGGGAGTGGTAGTAGCCCACGACGTCCAGCCCCAGCGCGCGCGCTTCCTTGTGCGCGGCCAGGACCGTCTCGGGATTGATCAGATATCGGTTGTGACGGCTGTCGTCCCTCTCGTTGTCCGCCGAGAGCAGGCGCTCCACGACGGTGGAGTCGTCGAGGATGCGGCCGATCAGGACGCCACAGCACTCGTCGGGATAGCTCGCCGATGCATGCTGCCCGGCGGCGTGCAGGTGGTTGGTCGATATGACCAGACGGCTCATGATTCCTCCCAGAAGCGGTCGGAAAGATACTTGTCCGCGTTGTCGCAGAGGACGGTGACCACCGTGCCGGACTCCAGACCGGTCGCGACCCCCAGCGCCGCCGCTACGTTCGCCCCCGACGAGATGCCGACCAGCAATCCCGCCTCGCGGGCAAGTCTCTTCACCATCGCGTACGCCTTCTCAGTCGGAATTTCGAGCGCCTCGTCCGCCAGCGCGGGATCGTAAATCGGCGGCACGATCGCCGACGCCATGTGCTTCATCCCTTCCAATCCGTGGAACGGCGAGTCGGGCTCCATCGAGATCAGCCGGACCCCCCTGCCCTTCTCGCGCAGGAACCGCCCCACACCCATGAAGGTACCGCTGGTGCCCAGACCCGTGACGAAGTGAGTGATCTCCCCGCCCGTCTGCTCCCAGATCTCGGGCCCTGTCGTGCGGTAGTGCGAGCGCCAGTTCTCGGGGTTGGAGTATTGGTCGAGGTAGGCCCAGCGCTCCGGATCTTCGGCGACCAGGCGCCGCGCTTCCAGGATCGCGCCGTCGCTCCCCGCCAGCGGATCGGTCATGCGCAGCTCAGCACCGTAGGCCCGCAGGATGAGCTTGCGCTCCGGGCTCGCGCTGTCCGGCAGGCAGAGAGTCACCGGGATCTTCATCGCCGCTCCGACCATGGCGTAGGCGATCCCCGTGTTGCCGGAAGTCGCATCGAGCAGCCGCCGCCCGCCCTCGAACAGCCCTCGCCGCTGGGCATCCAGGACCATGGCCAGGCCGGGCCGGTCCTTGACCGATCCGCCCGGGTTCGCAAACTCAGCCTTGGCGAACAGGCGGACCCCCGGCCGGCCGAGCAGGCCGGAGAGGTCGAGCATCGGCGTGTTGCCGATCAGCTCGAGAGGCAGCAGAGGGCGCCGCAGCGCCGCCTCGGCCGGCGGAAGGGGTAGCGTCAGAGTCTCCATAACCCTCGGGGGACAAGCTAGCAGAGCCCCTGGAAGGTGTAAAGGTGACGCAGGAACTTACAATTCCACGGACCTACAGATACTCCAAGAACCGCACGTCCACCAGCGAAGCCACGACCGAGGCCACGGTTGCGAGCAGGCAGACCACGGCCAGGGCGGTGTGGGTGGGACTCTCCCCGCGGTCCGGGCGGAGCATCAGGGCGGCGAGGTAACCGCCGGCGAAGCCGCCGATGTGGGCCCAGTTGTCCACCCGGGGCATGATGAAGCCGAACACGATCATGTACATGGCGTACTGCCAGGCGAAGCGGGAGGTCGAGTACGCCCCGGTCCGGTGGCCGTAGGCGACGGCCGCGCCGAGCAGCCCCAGGATCGAGGCCGAGGCCCCCACCGTCGTGGGCGCACCGCCGAGCCCGATCCCTGCCAGCCAGGTCATGTGGTGCTCGATGTAGACCCACCAGCCGACCGTGCTGCTCACCAGGAAGCCGGCGACCGTCGAGAGGGTGTAGATGATGATCATGCGGCTGCCGCCATAGAGGTCGGCGGTGGCCGGCGCGAGCATCCGGACCCAGTAGAGGTTGAACCCGATGTGGATCAGGTCGCCATGCAGCCAGCCGGCCGAGAGCACCGTCCACCAGCGGCCGTACTCGAAGACCGGCAGGGCGCCCGAAGCCCCGAAGCGGAGCAGCACGTCATGGGCCGGCGGCAGGATCTGGAAACCGGCGAACAGGGTCGGTATCTGCCCGTTCGACGCCATGACCGCGATCATGGCCATGAAAAGGAAGCCGCAGCCGCCGACCACGATGTTTTCGAAGGGCAGGGTCCGGCCGAGGTTGCCCAGGGCCGAGCTGAGCCCCCACATGCCGGGGTTTTTCCGGCCGCAATAGAAGCACTGATCGTCCGCTGCGCCCGTCAGCTTGCCGCAGGAGGGGCAGATGATGGATCCGGTCTGCTTGCGCTGGAGCATGGCGCTACTCTACTCTGAAGAGCGATGAACGCGGATTTCCTGGTCTTGAAGATCCACGACGAGGTGGCCTCCCTGAACGAGCTGAAGGACGGGGAAGCCCGGACGCTCGGCGTGCGGGAGGAAGTGCGCCGGCAGATCGAGCAGGCCCTCCCCTCGGTCCGCTGGCAGGAGGAGGGCCTGGGAGTGTGGTGGAGCGGCGAGGTCTTTTCCGTCGAGATCGGCCTGCCGGACGAGGAGCCCGTCCATTCGTTGACGCTCAAGGTCCGCATGCACCCCATACTCGGCGCCAACGCCTGGCTCCCCGACGAGGAGGAGGAGCTGGAGAGCTTCCTCGTGGCGCTCTGCGACCCGGCCGGCTGGACCCTCTTCGACCTCGCCAGCGGCCGGCGCTTCGAGTTCGGGGACGAATTCGAGGACGGCGAGACCGAGCCGGCGGCCTGGCATGAAGCGGGCCTCGTGAATTGATCTCCCTCTAGGCAAGCTTTTTGCGAGGGAATCTTCCTATGCAGGAAGACCTTCCCATCCCCGACGATCCCCGTATCGACCGCGATCCGAGCGAGCCGATCCAGCCTCCTGGCCAGGACGAGCCCGAGGACCCCTCCCGGGAACAGCCGATCGAAGAGCCCGATGAATCGCCGGGCCAGGATGAGCCCGGGCGCCGCGATCCCGGCGTGGATCCGCCCATGCAGCTCGAGAACCCCGAAGAGGTAGAACAATGGTAGTAGATGCCCCGTCCGGGGCCGATTGGATGCTCCAGCTCTTCTGGCTGCTCATCCTCGCGCTCCCCGTCGCCTGCGTGGCCTGGACGGTCACCCACGAGGAAGTCTTCCGCGAGCCGCGGGAGTATTGCTTGCGGCGCTCCCGCGACTGCAAGAGCGCGCTGGCGCGCAAGTTCTTCTACCTCTTCACCTGCGAGTACTGCTTCAGCCACTATGTGGCGTTCTTTTTCCTCTATCTCACCGGCTACAAGCTGCTGCTGGACGATTGGCGGGGCTACATCCTCTCGGCCTTCGCCGTAGTGGCCGTGGCGAACCTCTACATGAGCTCGTTCGCCCGCCTGCGCCAGGAGGTCAAGAGCGAGGGGCTGGATGCGAAGACGAAGGAGAAGGTGTTGGAGCGGGTCAAGCAAGGCGAGGAGCTGCCCCCCGCGCCTACTCCATGGCGCGAAACCCCGCGGAGGTAGTAGCCCTGGACCGATCCGTGTAGGGGCACCTCTTGTGGGTGCCCTCCGGAGGGCGGCCACAAGAGCCGCCCCTACAGGTGCGACGAGGTACTAGCCTGAATCTGAGATAGGAGGTCGAGGGCGCGCGCCGCGTCGTCCTCCCGGACTTCGAGGCGGTTGAAAGCCCGCATTTCGCCGGTGAGCAGGTTGACCGGCGGCAGGCGCTCTTCCATCACGCAGGCCTCGATCCCCTCAGATTCCAGGAGCGTGCGCGCCAGGTGGGCCTCCCACGGGGTGGTGAAGCGGGCGACGGTGACGAGGTCGGCCATGAATTCTTCCTCTTCCGCCTCAACGCCGATCTCCTCATCCTTCCAGTCCGAGCCGCAGCCGCGGCAGCTCCAGCGCCGGCGGGGGACAGGGATCGCCAGGCCGAACAGGAGCCAGGCGCCAAGGAGCCCGAGCACCGACCAGCGCTCCAACGAAAGGTTGTCCGACTTGCAGGACGGGCAGCGCTGTGGCAGCGGCACGTCCGACTCGGTCACCAGGTAGATCTCGGGGATTGGCCGCAGGTTGCGCAGCAGCTCGGAGGCGTGAGGGGCGTCCTCTTCCCGGACACGGAGCTTGATGCCGCCGACGGTGGCGGCGCACCAGATCCGGGCCAGGTGCTCGTCGGCCACGACGGAGTCGATCCCTTCCGCCTCCAGGCAGGTGCGGGCGAGCTGAGCCTCCCAGGGGTTGGCGTAGGCCCCCACCGTGACCATGATCTCCATCTGGAGCTCTGCCGGGTCGATCATCCTGTCCGGGAGAACGCAAAACCCCCGCCGCGCATTTCTACCCGAGAGGGGTCCCCGAAAGGCTTTCCGGCGGCAGCAGGTACAGAAGGCCCGCGAAAAGTAGGACGAAAAAGAAGAACGTGAGGAGCGCAGCCACGATCCCCGCGGTCCGGCCGCGGGTCTGGGCGGTGAGGAAGTAGGCCCCCACCGCACTGAAGAGGGCGAACAGCGCGAAGAGGAGTGTGGGGACGATGAAGGCGGTCAAGCCCTCACCCCCGGCCCCTCTCCCGGCCGCACACCCGAACCCCCGGGAGAGGGGAGGCCTCGAGATCCATCGGCATCTCCGTCGGTGGCTTGTACGGGAGGCCACATACGGTGTTGAGGGCGGATCTTGCGCGCCCCCCTCTCCCGGGGGTCCGGGTGTGCGGCCGGGAGAGGGGTTGGGGGTGAGGGCTCAGGGGTAGAACCTCTCCCCCTTGGACGCCATCTCGCGCAGCAGCCCGGCCGGCTCCAGCCGGCTGCCATGCCTGGCGGCATAGCCTTCCAGCTTGCTCACCACCCAGGCGAGGCCGTGGCGGTCGGCCTCCTGGAGCAGGCCGCCGCGGAAGGGGGGGAACCCGAAGCCGAAGATCACTCCGATGTCCACGTCGGCCGGGTCCTTGATGATCCCTTCTTCCATGCAACGGGCGGTCTCGTTGAGCATCTGGAGCCAGCAGCGCTCCACGATCTCCTCGTCCGAAACTGGCACCGGAGTCCAGTCGAGCAGCCGGTAGACCGCGGGGTCCACCGGCCGGGAGCCCTTCTTTTTCTCCTCGTCCTGGTAGAGGTAGAAGCCGCGCTTCGATTTCCGCCCCAGGCGCTTGTCCTCGATCATCCGTTCGAAGACCGGGGGCGGCGCCAAGCGTTCGCCCAGGGCTTCGCGCATCACCTCGCCGACATGGCGGCCGACATCCAGGCCGACCTCGTCCATCAGGGCGAAGGGGCCGACCGGCCAACCCCAGCGGGTCATGGCGAGGTCCACCTGGTCGATGGTGGCACCGCCCGCGAGCAGCCAGGCCGCCTCGTTGAGGAACGGCGAGAGCACCCGCGTGGTGAAGAAGCCGGGGCCGTCGCCCACCACGATGATGGTCTTGCCCATGCGGCGCCCGGCTTCCACGACGGTCGCGAGGGCCTCCTCGGAGGTGCCGGGGTGGCGGATGACCTCGAGCAGCGGCATCTTGTGGACGGGGCTGAAGAAGTGCATGCCGACCACGTTCTCGGGCCGGCGGCTCGCCTCGGCCAGGCGGGCGATCGGGATGGCCGAGGTGTTCGAGGCGAAGATGAGCCCCTCGGGCGCCGCGGCCTCGGTCTCCTTGATCACGGCGTGCTTGATCCCCACGTCCTCGAACACCGCCTCGACCACCAGGTCCACCCGGCGGAAGGGGGCGTAGTCGACCGTGGGCTGGATGCGGCCGAGGGCGGTCTTGGCTTCCGCGTCCGACATCCGGCGGCGCTTGACCCGGTCGCGGAAGCGCTCGCTGGAGAAAGCAACGCCGCGGCCCAGGGCGGCGAGGTCGCGGTCCTTCATCACGACCAGGGTCCCCTTCTCCGCCAGCACCTGGGCGATGCCCGCGCCCATGAAACCGGCGCCGAGGACACCCACCTTGCCGATCGGGCGGGCCTTCTTGGCGATCTTCGCGGCCCGGGCCTCGACTTCGTTCTTGCGGAAGAAGATGGACATCAGGGCCTTGGCCGTATCCGAGGTCACGAGCTGCGAGAAGGCGCCGGCCTCGATATCCAGGGCGCGCGCAAGCGGCAGCTTGATCCCCTCGCGCACCACCTCGACCGCCACGAGCGGGGCCGGATAGTGCCCGCCGGTCTTTTCCATCACACCGGAGCGGGCCTTGTCGAAGACGATGCGGTCGGTCAGCGGCGTGCGGGCGATGAAGTCAGTAGCCCTTCTGACAAATCCGCCGGCCGGCTTGGTCTCCGGACTGCCGGCGACATTGCGGGCCCAGCGCTCGGCCGCGGTGCGCAGGTCGGCGGGATGGCAGGTGTCATCCACCAGGCCGAGCCGCTTCGCCTTGCGGGCATCCACCTGCCGGCCCGTGAGGATCAGGTCGAGCGCAGCGGGGACGCCGATCAGGCGCGGCAGCCTCTGGGTGCCGCCCAGGCCCGGGATCAGGCCGAGCTGGACCTCGGGGACTCCCAGCTTGGTCTTGGGGTGCTCGGTCGCGATCCGGAAGCGGCAGGCGAGGGTGAGCTCCAGCCCGCCACCCAGGCAGGCACCATGGATGGCAGCCACGGTCGGGAACGGCAGGCTGGCCAAGCGGTTCATCAGGGCATGCCCGCGCTGGAGCATCTCGATCACCTGCTCCGGCTCCTTGAGGGCCTGGAGCTCCTCGATGTCGGCGCCCGCGACGAAGCCGTCCGGCTTGCCGGAGAGGATCACCAGGGCATCCGGCCGCTCCATCTCCATTCCGGATATCTGCTCCTCGAACCACTCGAACAGCCGGGTAGAGAGGGTGTTGACCTTTTTCGCGGGGTCGTCGAGGACGAGCCAGGCGATACCGTTTTCATAGGTGAGGGAGCCGGAGGCGGTCGTCATGGCGGCCATCCTAAGGAGCGATGCCGCAGTGTGTCAAGAAAATTCGGGATTGCGGCGGAAGCCCCTCTCCCCGCACTCAGGGGAGAGAGAACGCAAAGCTGACGGTGGTCCCGCCACCGCGCGTCTGCTAGCCTTGCCTCCCCGAACATGACCAACAGCCTCCCCAAGATGCGCCAGACGTTTCCCCTGCGCTGGCACCTCGTGCTGCTGGTCCTGGGCACCTTGCTGCCGGTGGTCGTGTTCGGAGCGCTGGTCGCCCATCAGCTCTCCAAGGCCGAGCGGGCCGTGGCGGAACGCCGGCTTTTGCGGTCGGCGCGGGGCCTCGCCATGGCCGTCGACCGGGAGATGTCGAGCACCATCCGTACGCTGTCGGCCCTGGCCGCCTCCGAGCGGCTGGAGCGGGGGGACCTGCCGGGCTTCCACGCCGAAGCCGGCCGCGCGGCGCGGACCCAGCCCTCCTGGCTGACCGTCATCCTGCTCCAGCCGGACGGCCGGCAGCTGGTGAACACCAAGCGCCCCTGGGGGACTCCGCTGCCCCCCGTAACCGAGCCGGCGAGCCTGCGGCGCACGGTTGCGACCCGGCGTCCGGTGGTGGGGGACCTTGCCCGGGGAGCAGACGGGACGCTGGCTTTCCCGGTCCGGGTGCCGGTCTTCCATTCGGGCGAGCTGCGCTACGTGCTCACCGCCGCGATCGCCCCCCAGATGCTCGCCGGCTTCGTCGGCCGGCAGCCCTCGTCGGAAGAGGAGTGGACCCGGACGGTGGTGGACCGGCAGGGAGTCGTGGTCGCCCGCACCCGTGATCCGGAGCGCTTCGTGGGCAAGCCGGGGACGCCCTCCTTCCTCCGCAGCATGCGGGAGTCGGAGGAGGGGTTGCGCCCCTCGACCACGCTGGACGGCCAGGCGGTCTACACCGCGTTCAGCCAAGCGCCCCTGTCGCGCTGGACGGCGGTCGTCGCGGTGCCCCGCGGGGTCGTGGATGGCCCGGCCCGGCGTACGATGCTCGCGGTCGCCGGAGCCGGCCTGGCCCTCCTCCTCGTCAGCGGCCTGGGAGCCTTCGTGCTCTCGCGCCGTGTCTCCCGCGCCATCGCCTCTGCCTCCTCCGCCGCCTCGACCCTCGCCCATGGCGGCCGGCCCAGGGTCGAGCCCTCGCGGATCGCGGAGGTGGCGCGGCTTGCCGAGGCCCTGGAGCGCTCGGCCGACCTCCTGGCCCAGCGGGAAGGGGAGCGCAATGAGAACCTGGCCCGCGCCGAGGCCTCCCGCGCCGAAGCCGAGGCGGCCAGCCGGGCGAAGGACGAGTTCCTGGCCATGCTCGGCCACGAGCTGCGCAACCCCCTCGGGCCGATCCGCAACGGCGCGCACCTGCTCCGGCAGCTCATCCCCAGGGACGAGCGGGTGGCCCGCGTGCTGGAGATCATCGACCGGCAGATCGCCCACATCGTCCGCCTGGTGGACGAGCTGCTCGATGCCTCGCGCATTGCCCGCGGCAAGGTGGTCCTCCAAAAGGAATGGCTGGACCTCCGGCTCATGGCTCGAGACGTCTACGAGGACTTCAAGCCGGATTTCGACCACGCCCGGATCGCGTTCCACCTCGGCCTGCCGCCGGCCGGGGTGTGGGTCCACGGCGACCGCACGCGGCTCGCCCAATGCCTGGGGAACCTGCTCCACAACGCGCTCAAGTTCACTCCCGCGGATGGGAACGTCGCGCTCGTTCTGACCGTGGAAGGAGAGCTCGCGCGCCTCGAGGTCCGGGATGACGGCCCCGGCATCGACCCGGGCCTCCTGCCCACCCTCTTCGAGCCCTTCTCGCAGGGTCCCCAGCCCCTGGACCGCGGCCAGGGTGGCCTCGGGCTGGGGCTGGCCCTGGTCAAGGGGCTCACCGAGCTGCACGGCGGCACGGTCTCGGCGCACAGCGACGGCCCCGGAAAGGGTACCGTGTTCACCGTCTCGCTCCCCTTCGATCCAGCCGAGCCGGCCGCGGCGGGAGCTAGAACCGCTTTGTAGCTAAAATAGGCTGCATGTTCCAGACACCCCGCACCTTTGGCGTCCTGGCCGCCCTCCTTCTCCTGCCGACCTTCGCCCACGCAAAGGGGCCGCTCCAATACCCCGAGACCCGCAAGGTCGACCAGAAGGACACCTTCCACGGCGTCACGGTCGCCGATCCCTACCGTTGGCTGGAGGGGGACGTGCGCGAGGCGCAGGAGGTGCGGGCCTGGGTGGAAGCCCAGAACCGGGTCACCTCCTCGTACCTCTCCTCCCTGCCACAGCGCGAGGCCATCGGGAAGCGCCTGGCGGAGCTCTGGCGCTACGACGAGGTCGAGACGCCGATACACATGGGCGGCCGCTACTTCACCTACCGCAACGACGGAGTCCGGAACCAGGACGTGCTCTACGTCCAGAGCTCCCTGGTCGAAGAGCCCGAGGTGCTGATCGATCCCAACGGCTGGTCGAAGGACGGCACCATCGCCCTGACCGACCTCTCTCCCAGCCCGGACGGCCGCTGGGCCATGTATGGCGCGCGGGAGGCCGGCTCCGACTGGCGCACCTGGCGGGTCATGGACCTCTCCACGAGGAAGCTCCTGCCCGACGAGCTCAAATGGATCAAGGACTGCTGCGCCGCCTGGATGCCGGATGGCAAAGGATTCTTCTATACCCGCCTTCCCGAGCCGGAGAAGGGGGAGGAGTACCAGAAGCTGCACCCCGGGAACCGGGCCTGGTACCACCGGGTGGGCACCCCGCAGAGCGCGGACGTGCTGGTCTTCGAGCAGCCGGAGCATCCCGCCTGGGACATCCATCCGGTGGTTACGGAGGACGGGCGCTATCTCCTCCTGGCGCTCTCGAACGACGACGGCAAGCTCTTCCGGGTCCTCTACAAGGACCTGGCCGAGCCCTACGGCACCTTCCAGGTCCTGATCCCGGACTTCGAGAACGAATATTTCCTCCCCGTGGCCAACGAGGGCCCGGTCGTCTATTTCCATACGGATCACCAGGCTCCGCGCGGCCGGCTGGTGGCGATAGACATCGACCATCCGGGACAGGAGAGCTGGAAGGAGATCGTGCCGCAGTCCGAGCACACGCTCGCCGAGGTGAGCCGGGCCGGCAACCTGTTCTTCGCCCGCTACCTCCGGGATGCCAAGAGCCATGTCCGCCTCTTCGCCCTGGCCGGCCGGCACATCCGCGACGTCGAGCTGCCGGGCATCGGCAGCGTCCAGGGGTTCGCAGGCCGGCGCGGCAGCACCGAGGCCTTCTACCTCTACACGAGCTACGACATGCCGCCCTCGATCTACCGCTACGACGCGGTGAGCGGCGAGAGCACGCTCCTGCACCGTCCGAAGCTCGCCCTCGACCCGGCGCTCTTCGAGGTCCGGCAGGTCTTCTACACCTCCAAGGACGGCACGCGCGTCCCCATGTTCCTGGCCCATCGCCGGGGGCTCCGCCTGGACGGCTCGAACCCGGTGCTCCTCCACGGCTATGGCGGCTTCAACGTCTCCGAGACGCCGAGCTTTTCGCCCTTCCGGCTGGCCTGGATGGAGATGGGAGGAGTCTTCGCGCTGCCCAACCTGCGGGGCGGCGGCGAGTACGGCGAGGACTGGCACGAGGCGGGCACCAAGACACGGAAGCAGAACGTCTACGACGACTTCATCGCCGCGGCCGAGTGGCTGATCGCGAACGGCTACACCCGGCCGGACAAGCTGGCGATCCGGGGCGGAAGCAACGGCGGCCTGCTCGTCGGCGCGGTGATGATCCAGCGGCCGGACCTCTTCGGAGCGGCCCTGCCGGCAGTCGGAGTCATGGACATGCTCCGCTTCCACCTCTTCACCTCGGGGCGCTACTGGGTCGACGACTACGGCTCCGTGGACAAGGAGGACGAGTTCCGCGCCCTGCACGCCTACTCGCCCTACCACAACCTCAAGCCGGGGACGCGCTACCCCGCGACCCTGGTCACCACCGCCGACACCGACGACCGCGTGGTGCCCGGCCACAGTTTCAAGTTCGCCGCCCGTCTGCAGGAAGTCCAGGCCGGGGAAGCCCCCGTCCTGATCCGCATCGAAAGCCGCGCCGGCCACGGCTCGGGCACCCCCACCTCGAAGCAGATCGAAAGGTACGCCGACGAGCTGGCCTTCCTGGTCGAGAACCTGGGGATGAGGAAGGCAACCGAGCCCGCCAAGGCGCCCTAGTACCTGTCCGAGTGGCGGACAAGGTTTCCTGTAGGGGCGGCTCTTGTGGCCGCCCTCCGGAGGGCACCCACAAGAGGTGCCCCTACAGAGGAACCATCTTCCGGCGCGCCAGGGTACTAGCAACAGGATCTGCTTTTTTCCCCTGGGACCGCTGGCATCCCTGCCGGCTTGTCCGGAGGAATCGGCGGAACGCCGGCAATTGTCGCAACTCCTTCACTGGTAGACTGCTCGCCATCCCATGGCGACTGTCTACGACCTCTTCCTGAGCCACAACAGCGAGGACAAGCCCGCGGTCCGCGAGGTTTCAGACAGCTTGAAACGGCGGCGCCTCAAGCCCTGGCTGGATGTCGAGAACCTGACCCCGGGCCGCCATTGGCAGGACGAAGCCGAGGAGGTCATCCGCACCTGCCGAGCCGCCGCCGTCTTCGTCGGCCAGAGCGGGATCGGACCATGGGAGCACGAAGAGATGCGTGCCCTTCTCACCCAGGCGGTGAAACGAAAGATCCCCGTCATCCCCGTGCTCCTGCCCGGCGCGCCGAAAAAGCCGGACATTCCTCTCTTCCTGGGAGAGCGCACCTGGGTGGATCTCCGGGACGGCATCACCCCGGACGGCCTCGACTTGATCGTGTGGGGGACCACGGGCAAGAAACCGAGAAGGAAAGAAAAAGAATCGAAGCCCGGCCCTCCGCCCCTCCACAACCTGCCCTACCCGCCGCTCGGCGATCTCTTGAAAGGCCGGGACGAGGAGCTGCGGAAGCTGTCCGAGAGCCTAGAAGCCGGCGGACAGACGGCGATCGTCCAGCACAAGGCTCTTTACGGTCTGGGAGGGATAGGCAAGACGCGGCTGGCGGTCGAGCACGCCTGGGCCTCCGGCTACCGGGCCGCATTCTTCGTCCGGGCCGACACCCCCGAGGGCCTGCGCACCGGATTGGCGACCCTCGCCCGGGCCGACCTGCTGAATCTAGAGGAGCGACGGTCCGAGGACGAGACGGTCCATGCTGTCCTGGGCTGGCTGAAGGCCAACTCCGACTGGCTGCTGATCCTGGACAACGTCGATTCCCCGGAAGCGGAGTCCGCGGTACTCGCCCTGCTGCCGGGGCTGACCGCTGGTCGCGTCCTCATCACCTCGCGCCGCCGGGGTTGGCCGCCTTGGGTCCATACCCAGCCGCTGGACACGATCCCTCTGAAGGAGGCCCGCGACTTCCTCCTGAAGAGGACGGATGGCCATCGCCGCGCCGTTCCCGACGACGCCGACCGGGCTTGGGATCTCGCCGAGAAGCTCGACGGCCTCCCCTTGGCTCTGGAGCAGGCCGGGGCTTATATCGTCCACACCCGGCTGTCCTTCTCGAAGTATCTGGAGGTCTGGGAGAAAGAGCGAAAGGAAGTGCTGGAGTGGCACAACAAGGCGGTGATGGGGTATCCCGCTTCCGTGGCGGCCACCTGGAAGACCAGCTTCGACCGGTTGAAGCCCACCGCCGCCACCCTCCTCCGCCTGTGCGCCTTCCTCGCTCCCGACCCAATCCCGGAGGAGATGTTCGAGTCCGAGAAGGAGATCGTGGAGGGTGCCTGCGAGCTCCTACGCTCCGAGACCGGCCACGCGGATGGCGTGGTGGGTTCGATCCACGAGGCTCTGGCGGAGTTGGAGAGCTACTCGCTGATCTCACGCCAGGAGGGGACGTTCACGGTTCATCGGGTCGTGCAGGAGGTTCTCCAGAGCCGGATTCCTCCCGAGAGGTTGAGGGAATGGATCGAGGCGGTTCTGAGGATTGTCGACGGCTACATGCCTCGCCTCCCAGAAGAGGTTCGCACATGGCCGGTGTGGAACGTTCTGAGGCCTCACACAGCGAGAGTCCTCAAAAATCTGGCTCGGTTAATCCGAGCCATGGACCGTTTTTCCGAGGCCGAGCCGCTGATGCAGCGGGCGGTAGCGATCCTTGAGCGAAGCCTCGGGCCGGATCACCCAAACACGAAGATCGTTCGAAGGAGTCTGGCCGAGATCGCCAGCCAGAATGCCCCTCCTTCCCCAGCCCCCGGAGGGGGCGACAGCGTGTAGCCCGGGGCGTGAGCCCCGGGAAAGCAGCCCAAAAAGCAACCCGAGCCCCGGCAGGGGCGACAGCGGGGCCGGGGGCGTGAGCCCCGCGGCGGTAGGGGCTCACGGGTGGCGCCAGATCGATGCCTGCGTCCCTCCGGGACTTGGGGTGTTTGGGGCGCCTTTCCTGGGGCTGAAGCCCCAGGCTACATGCCTGCGCCCCTACCGGGGCTCTGAACCTCAGGAACCGCCATGCGAATCATTCGGTCAGCAACGCGGACGGTCCGGGCCGTGGAGCGAACCGCTCAGACGGCGGTATGCACGGCTCGAACCGCGGGTTGAGCGGCTCGTACTGCGGTACGAATGGTTCGAGCGCTTGTGCGGGCGTTTCGTACGGTCGTACGGATGGCTCCCCAGGCGATATGGACAGTTCAAACGCTTGTACGGACGATTCCCACCTGCGTACGGACGGCTCCCGCAGATGTACGAGCGGTTCCACTCTGCATTCGGACGGTTCATACGCCTGTTCAGGCGATTCCCACCTGCGTACGGACGGTTGGTACGGCGGTACGGACGGTTCCAACGCGTGAATGGACGGTTCGTACGGCTGCACGGACGGTTCCAGCGCGTGTATGGACGGTTCCCCTCTGCCCTTGGACGGTTCCGGCGCGTGCTTGGACGGTTCGTACGCCTTGATGGACGGTTCCCACTGATGTACGGATGGTTCCCCCCTGCGCACGGACGGCTCCCGCCGACGCACCAACCGTCCGTACCTCGGTCCAGAAGGCTCCCCCCGACGTTCGAACCGTCCGTCCCGTCGTCCGGAAGGCTCGGAGCACGGTCCGAACGGCTCGAACCCCGGTACGGACAGCTCTCCCCTCGCTGTGGATTGCCCGTTGCGCGACCCGGATGTCTCGTCCCCCTTCCCGAGCGAGCGCTAGCTCCCGGGCAGCCGCTCCAGCGCCTTCCGGACATCCTCGTTCGCCGGGTCGAGCTCCAGGGACTTGCGGTAGTGCTCCCGGGCCTTGGGCAGATCGCCCTTCTTCTCGTAGATCATCCCCAGACGGAAGTGGGCGCCCGAGATCGGCGGGCCGTCGCCCTCGTGCGTGTGGGCGAGGTACTTCTTCAGCACCTCTTCCGACCGGTCGAGGCGCTGTCCCGAGAAGGCGCCGGTGCGGCCGAGCTGATACATCGCATCCCACACCTCGGGATTGATGCTCAGGAGCCCCTCGAAGGCGTCGAACGCTTCCGTCCAGCGGGAGAGGGATTGATAGAGGTAGCCGAGTGCCATGCGCGGCCGGAGGTCCGTCGGGGCCTCCCGGATCGCCGCCTGGTATTCGAGCTCCGCCGCGTCAGGGAGCTTCTCGTGCAGGTGGATGGTAGCGAGCAGCATGCGGCCGGAGACGGGATCGATCTTGCGCGTAGCCTCCGCCTCCCGGCGGGCGCTTGCCACGCTGCCGCCCAGGAACTCGGGCGCGCTCAGGTAGAACTTGATCAGATCCTCGCGGGCGCTCACGTTCTTCGGATCGAGCCGGACTGCCTTTTCGAGGGCCACCTTGGCTTCGCGGGCGTAGGTGTTCCGCGCCACGGAATTGGCCTTGCTCGCGGCCACTCCATAGGCGCGGGCGAGCCAGACGTGCAACTCGGAGTTGTCGCGGTCAAGAGCGATCGCTTTTTGCAGCCAGTCCGCGGCCGTCTCGCCCTGGCCCATCTCGAGATAGACCCGCCCCAGGTAGAACGTGGCCGGAGCGGACCCGGGATGGCTGGCGAGATAGGACTCGAAGAATGCCTTGGCCTTCTCCAGCCGGCCCTCGCCCATGCGGCGGGTGTTGAGCAGCTCGACCCCCGGCGCAAGCTCGGTGGCGGGGTCCGCGGAAGGAGGGGCCTGGAGGAGCAGCAGGGCGAGGACCAGGGCTTTCATGCCCTGATTTTACTCTTCCCCCTGTTCCAGGCTCTGGACGATCTGAGTGACCTCGACCTCGGCCTTGCGGATCTTGCCGCGGCAGAGGTCGAGGAGCTGGGCGGCGCGCCGAAGCTCCTCGGCAAGGCGGTCGATGTCGATCTCCTCGCCCTCGATGCGCTCCAGGATGCCCTCCAGCTCTTCCATGGCATCGCGGAAGCTCAGGGCCGGCTGGTCCTCGGTATTTGCCGGGGTAACAGGGTTGGCGGGGGGAGTCTCGGAAAACAGGTCGTTCATGGCTCCTCCACTCGGCTCGTGAGGTTCCCTCCGGCCAGTTGGGTGGTAACGAGATCGCCTGCGGCGACCTGGGACGGGGTCCGGAGCAGCGCGCCGCCGGGCCCTCGGGTGAGGCTGAAGCCGCGCTCCAATGTGCGCTCGGGGGAAAGCTGGGTGCACAGCCGCTCCATGCCCTGGATCGTGGCCCGTGCCTCGCGGAGCCGGCCTCGGGCGCTGCCCGCGATGCGCTCGCCCACTCGGACGCGCTCCCGCTCTCCGCTCTCCACGAGCCGCGGAGCGAGCTCGGCCAGCCGGATGCGCAGCTCGCGCTGGCGCCTCTCGGCTTGGCGCAGGCCGCTTCGGCCCAGCTGGGCCAGGGCACGGGCATGCTCTTCAACCCGCTCCCCGGCCGCCGCGAGGCGCATCCGGGCCAGGCTCACGCCC
The DNA here is from genome assembly GCA_963741305.1 of uncultured Holophagales bacterium. Classification (GTDB taxonomy): domain Bacteria; phylum Acidobacteriota; class Thermoanaerobaculia; order Multivoradales; family UBA5704; genus DATMER01. Next base: position 5,595,563 of record CAVUHL010000003.1, read on the forward strand.
CGCTCGGCGCGCCCCAGGGCTTCGCGGCCGGCGCGCAACGGCTCCAGGGCCTCGCGCACGAGACGCCGCTGCAGCTCGTCGATCGCCAGCTCACGGCGGGCCACCTGCTCCACCAGAAGCTCGGCCACTTTGGTCGGGGTCTTGTAGGAGGAGTGGGCCACCTCGTCGGCGATGGACCGGTCGATCTCGTGCCCCAGCCCTGTCAGAACCGGGAACGGCGCCATGGCGATCGCCTCGGCGATGGCCCGGCTGTCGAACACCGCGAGGTCGCTCCGCGAGCCACCGCCGCGGATCAGGACCGCCAGGTCGATGGGCAGGCCACGGAGGGATGACAAGGCCGAGACCACCTCGCGCTCGGCTTCCTTGCCCTGCACCGAGGCGTGGACGAAGATCACCCGGAAGCCGTAGCCGCTCTCCTGAAGTCCGGAGAGGAAGTCATGGTAGGCGGCGCTTCCATAGGAGGTGATCAGCGCGATGTCCAGAGGCAGGTCGGGCATCGGCAGGGCACGGTTGCGATCCATCAGCCCGGCCGCCGCCAGGGCGGCCAGCGTCTCGCGGCGGCGCTGCTCGAGCAGCCCCAGCGTGAAAGCCGGGTCCACATCCCTGACGCAGATCTGGATCCGGCCGGCCGGAGCGTAGAAGTCGAGGCTCCCGCGGACGCGCACCTGCATGCCGTCCCTGAGCTTCTGCCCGGAGGCGCCGAGGATGCGCTGGACGCGCATCAGGTCGCCCTTCCAGATCACGCCTTCCAGTTTGCCGACGATCTCGTCGCGCTCGCCTTTCTCGACCAGCTCGAAGTAGAGGTGCCCGCGCTGGCTGGGGCGGACGCGCTGCGCCTCCCCCACGACCCAGACCGCGGAGAACGCCTCGCCAAGGAAGTCGCGGACTTCTCCGCAGAGCTGGGAGACCGAGTACGTGGGCTCTAGCAGGGGGAGGTTCAATGGTAGGACTTGAGCTCCTTGACCGAGCCCAGGGGGATCGACTCCGCCCACTCGACTGCCTTCTTCTCTCCGCCCGTCAGCTTGTGGAGGAAGTCGACGGCCTCGTCGCGCTCCCGGAACAGGCGCCAGATGAAGGTATGGCCGGCGGGAGCGGTGAAGTAGGTGTAGCTCTTGGCTCCCTGGGAGAGGTCGAACCCGAGGTTCGACTCCCCGTTGACTCCCACGCAGGCCACGGCAACGGCGCGGCAGGCGAGGGTCAGGGCCTTGATGGCGTCCTCGTAATCCCCCAGCTCCTCGCGCGACAGCGGCGAGTGATAGACGGCGATGCGCGAGCCGTCCTCCTCCGCCAGGAGGTTGTAGGGGATGTCTTTGCGGTCCATGGCGTCCTTGGTCTCGCTCGTGGTCACGAAGACGTCCTCGGTGCCGGTCACCTTGTAGGTGATGGCGTAGACGTCCTTCTCGAGCTGAGAGAACGCTTCGGCGAGGATGCTCTCATCCTCGACCGTGAAGTAGTACAGGCGATTCATCATTCGTCGAGCCATGCGGCTGATTCCTCCAGACCGGGTGTCGCTTGTGCGTGGGCGCTTGTGCGTGGAATGGGGGCGGGAAAACTCGCCCCGTCAAGCCATTGTAACAAACGCCGCCCGGGGAACATTCGCGGGTTTGCGGGTTGACCGGACGATGGGAGCCGTGGCAGGATATCGTCCATCGACACGACGCGAGAGGGGACGCCGATACATGGACCAGGAATTGATCGCCTATCTGGATGAGCGGTTCAACGTGATTGATCAGCGGTTCAACGCGATTGACAAGCGGTTTGATGCGGCTGACAAGCGGATGGATGGGCTGGAAGGAGCTATCCGGGGAAACGGCGTCGAGATTGAGGGCTTGCGAGGAGATATCAAGCAGGTCGCCGAGGGCGTCGCCGCAGGTAATGAGAATCTCGCATCCTTCCGGGTAGAGGTCTACGAGAAGTTCGACGAGATGGCCAAGCTGTTCAACACATCCCACTCCAACCTGCACAGCCGCGTCAGCGCTCTGGAGTCCCGGCAGGCGAAGAAGGTAGAGCGTCGGACCTGATCAGCCTTTGCTGCCAGCGAGATAAGCGTCGAGCTGGCTCCGCTCCTCAGCAGTAAGCTCCGCATCCTCTAATAGGTAGCTCTCCCCGGCCGGCGGGAGCGGTACCACGGCGTTCGAGAGCGCCTGGTTCAGCCTCTCGCAGTCGAGGTTGGGGGCGAGCAGCACCGGTATCCGGTCGCAGAACCCCACCACCTGACCCGCGATCCCGCTCTGGATCCTGACCCGCATCTGCTTGGGGAGCTGCTCGGTGGTGATCACGTAGGCACCGGGCTCGCGGGTCAACCGCACTCTCCCTTCCAGGGTCGCGGCCTGCGGCGGGACGAGCACGTCGTCCTGCAGCCGGGTTGCGGCCATGCCCGCTACGTCCAGGTCTGCCACAAGCCGGCCCTTGCCCAGGAACTCCACCCGCAGCTCGGCCGTGTGGCTGCCCCCTGGCCCGGGCTCCAGCCTGAGGAAGTGGCTGCGCAGCGTCATGTTGCTCTTCGGCGAGGAGAGCTGGATGGTCAACGGACCCTGCTCGATCGGAGCGATCTCCGGGATCATCTCGGGATAGCTGCGGTTGAACCGGTCAAACCGGAACTGGCCTGGGACCGCGGCCCCCAATAGGAGGACGGCAGGGACAACGAGGATGAGGAGGAACAGACGGCGCATCGACATCCTACGGATAATACCCCCTCGCCGTCCTCACCTTCCCACCGCGCTTCACCCGCACCTCGACCGGACGGTACCCGTACTCGTCCGCGGCCCGCTCTGACTCATACGCCAGGTAGTAGCGGCTGCGCAGCTCGCGTTCGATCTCGCCGTAGATCTCGGCCAGATCCTCGGCCTGATTCACGAAGTAGACCTTGCCGCCCGTCGACTCGGACAGGTTCGAGAGATGGTTCCGTACCTCAAAGCTGAGCGTCGGCACGTTGAGGCCGATGGAGTAGATCGCCACGCCGCTCCTCTGGGCGTACTCCAGGGTGCGGTCCCAGGGCGTGTTGCTCGCCGTGTCCTCGCCGTCCGAGAGCAGGATCAGCGCGCGCTGGCCGCGGAAGCCCCGGAAGTAGTAGAGCGCGGTGATCAAGCCGTCGTAGAGGGCCGTGGCCCCTGCCGACCGCATCCCCTCCAGGGACTGGCTCACCGCTTCGAGATCGTCCGTGGGCGGCATGGCGAGGTAGGGCCGGGTCGAGAAACCGACCCCGAAGGCCCGGTCCTTGGCTTTGAGCTTGCGCAGGAAGCCGTCGGCCGCGCGCTGGGCTTCGACCAGGGAGGAGGCCATGGAGGTCGAGGTGTCGATCACGAAGCCCAGGGTGAGGGGCAGGTTCTCCACCATCTCGAAGCGCGAGATCGCCTGCGGTTTTCCGGACTCCAGAACCTCGAAGTCTCCGGCTGCCAAGCCGCGCACCAGGTTGCCGCCGTCCGTCACCGTCGCGAACAGCTCGACCAGGTTGACGTCGACCTGCTCGAGGTTCTCGGGCGCCCGCAGGAAGCGCACGGCCTCGGTCCGCCGGCCGTCGTCGAGCTGCGCCACGACCGTCAGGTGGACGATCGGGTCTTCGGGGACATCCACGTCCGCCTGCCAGGGGGGAGCAGTCAGGGTCGCGACCATGCGGTCGTTGACCTTGAGCTCGACCAGCTCGACGCGGTTCTCGTCCGGCACGGCCACCTCGGCCCGCACCTTCACGCGCCGGCCGATCCGGGCCCCCTCGGCAGGCTCCGTGACCATGACCCGGAAAGCGCCGCGGGTCTGGTTGATCATGACCTCGTCCGAGGCCACCAGCCCGCCGGCGGCGTCGTACCCCTCCACCTTCACCACCTGCTCGCGGGGGGCCGGCGCCAATCGAACCTCGGCGGAGTACGGCGGCTTGGCGCGGGAGAACTGGGGCTCGCCATCCACCAGGAAGACCACCTTGACGATCCGGTCGCCGTTGATCATGGCATCGGCGCGCCAGGTGCCGAGCACGACCTCGTCGATCGGCGGCACCAGGACCAGGCTGTCCTTGCCCGCCAGCGTGAGTGGGATCATCTCGCCCTGTGCGGCGGACAATGTCGAGGCGCGAGCCAGCCGCGCCTCCGGCTTTTCAGGGACCAGGAAACCGCGCGCCACCCGCGCCTCGGCTCCGCTCACCTCGTCCCGCACCTTCATCCGCAGCAGGAAGGGCTGATCCGGACGGAGCCGGCGCTCGAGAAGCAGTGCGACCAGGGCTTCCCCGCTCGGAGGCGCATCCGGACGAGGCAGCCGGAAGCGCATCCGGAACTCCTCGAAGGATTGCCCCTCGCGCTCGATCGTGCCCTCCACCGTGAGCTTGATCCGGTCCTTGCCATCCTCGTTCACCAGGGCAACGCCTCCCTCCGCGCCCGGGGGCGCCAGCCCGACCAGGATGCGGGTGACGAGGCGCTGCCCCTGCTTGTCCGGGAAGTCGAGGTCGAGGCTCTCCAGCGCGAGACGGGGCGGCGGCGGAGCGAGCCTCGTCGCCATGGCAGCCCGAGCCCAGGCGGCGAGGTCCGCAGGCCGCTCCAGGAACCTCGCCCGGTCCTGCGGCCGGGTCCAACGGTACGCGGCGTAGGGCTGCTTCTGAATGTTGCCGTCCGACCTCCGGTTGATTCCGCCCGCGCTGGCCACTACCTTGCCGCGCAGGCCTTCGATCCCGGTGGCCTCGTCGACGTGGACCGAATCGGGGCAGAAGAAGCGGTCGATCCGCTTGCCGCCGATCCCCAGGGTCTCGTACTGGTCGAGCCAGTTCCCCATCTCGGCGGTGTAGAGCGCCCGCTTCGAATCGATCGGCAGCCAGAGCCGGAACGGCTCGTCGGGAGAGGGCTGATAGAGCACCAGACGGCGCAGGTTCGGAACGGTGCCGTAGGTCCAGAGCTCCAGCGGCTTGAACGCGTTGCCGCAGTCGATCACCAGCTTCTCCGCAGGCGGACCCTGCAGGAACAGGAGATGCCCGCGGACGTCGACCGGAGAATGTTCCTCAAAGGCGAGGCGCCGCCGGAGCTCGATCCCCTCACGCAGCTCGTTGGCCGGCGTCTCGGGGATCGGATCGGCCAGGAAGCGCTCGATGAAGGCATCGCGTCCCGCCTCATCGAGCGTGAGCAGCTCCTCCCGGTGCTCGGGGCTGAGCAGCAGGCCGGGGCCGTCTTGCAGGAAAGCCCGCTGTTGCTCGGGCCAGAGGATGGGATCGTCAGCAGCCAGTATTGGGGCAGCCGCGAGAAGGGCGGCCCCAAAGATCCCCCGGAGCCTCACTGGTAGTACCCCCGCGACGTCCGTGCCTTGAGTCCGCGCTTCACCTTCACCTCCACCTCCCGGAAAACGCCGGGCTTGCCGCCGGCCTGGTTGGAGTTGTAGGCCACGAGGTAACGGCTGCGCAGCTCGCGCTCGATCTGCGCGTAGATGGCGGGGAGCTCCTCGGCCTTGCTGGTAAAGAAGGACTTGCCTCCGCTCGTCTCGGACAGCTCGGAGAGCTTGTTCCGCAGGCCGCCCACCATCCCCAGGTTGAAGCCGATGGCATAGACCGCCACGCCGCTGCGCCGTGCATACTCCAGCGCGTCGTTGTAGGCGATATAGCTCGCGTTGTCGTCGCCGTCCGACAGCAGCACCAGGGCGCGCTGCCCCTTGATGCCGCGGAAGTAATAGAGGCTGTGCACCAGGGCATCATGGAGCGCGGTGTCGCCCACGGCCTGCAGGTTCTCGAACGAGCGCACCACCGCCTCGACGTCGTCGGTCGGCGGCATGTCGAGCCGCGGCCGGGAGGCGAAGCTCACGGCGAAGCTCCGGTCGCGCGGCGTCATCACCCCGCGCAGGAAGGCCGCCGCCGCATCTTGCGCCTGAACCAGCGACGACCGCATGGAGCCCGAGGTGTCGAGCAGGATGCCGACCGTGAGAGGCAGGTTCTCCACCAGCTCGAACTTGGTGATCTCCTGCTTCTTGCCCGACTCCAGCACCTCGAAGTCGTCCTGCGTCAGCCCGCGGGCCAGATCTCCGGCGCGGTCGGTCACTGCCACATACAACTCGACGAGGTTGACCTCCAACTCCTCGAAATACTGCGGCGCACGCACGAAGCGAACGGTCTCGGTGCGGCTGCCGTCGTCCAGGGTCGCCGCCACGGTGACGTAGGCCATCTCCTCGTTCGGCACGTTGACGTCAGCCTGCCAGGGAGCCTTGTCCAGGGTGGCTGCCACCTGGTCGTTGATCTTGAACTCGACCGACTCGATGCGGCGGCCGTCCGGCACGCTGACCTCGGCCTTGACCGGCAGCTTGCCGGGCGCCACCCGGGCACCCTTGGACGGATCGGTGATGAAGACCGCGAGCGCGCCCCGCGGCTGGTTGATGATCACCTCGTCGCCCGCCACCAGCTTGCCCTCGGCGTCGTACCCCTCCGCCTTCACCACCTGCTCGGTGGGGAAGCGGCTCAGGCGCAGCTCGGCCGAGAACGGCGCGCTCGTCTTGATGAGCTGCTGCACGCCGTCGACCAGGAAGACCACCTTCTGGATGCGCTTGCCCGTGACCAGGGCGTCCGCGCGCCAGACCCCGAGCACCACGTCGGCCGGAGGTGGAAGGAGCAGCAGGCTGTCGTGGCCCTGGCCGACCTCCTCGGGCACCAGGGAGCCCTCGTTTACCGCCTTGACCGCCAGGTCGTCGCCCGTGGGGCTGATGGGGACGCGGAAGGCCCGGACGACCCGCGCCTCGGTGCCGCTCCCCTCGTCCTTGATGCGCAGCCGCATCACGAACGACTCCCCGGGACGGAGCTGCTGCTCCGATACCAGCGACACCGGCACCCCCTGCTCGGGGACCGGCAGCCGGAAGCGGAGGCGGAACTCCTCGAACGGCCGGCCTTCGCTCTCCAGCATGCCATCCATGGTGAGGATGACCTCGGGCCTCTTGCCCTCTTCGGCCACCTGGGGCTCAAGCCCGGCACCAGGCACGGCGAGATAGGTGCGCACCGTCATGCGCTGCTTCGCCATGTCCGGGAAGCGGAAGTCGAGGGAGGTGACCTCCATCGCGGGCGGCGGCTCGGGCACCTTGGTGGCCGCGGCCACGCGCGCCCAGGCCGCGAGGTCCTTGGGCGGAGCGAGGAAGCCGCTGGCGTCCTTCGGCTTGATCCACGAGAGCTTCGGGTTTTCCGTGACCCCGGTGAGCCCGCGGACGCCGGTCGCCTCGTCCACCTCGATCACCTCTTTGCAGTTCTGGAGGTCGATGCGCTTGATGTAGACATGCGCGCGCAGCTCCTCCCACTGCATCATCCAGTACTCCATCATGTCGGTGTAGAGCGCCTTCTTGGAGTCGGAGGGGAGCCAGAGCCGCCAGGGCACGGACGGCGAGGGCTTGTAGACGACCAGCTGCTTCTCTGCCGGCTTGCCATCCTTGCTTTTTCCGTCCTGATGGCCTTCGTGATAGGTCCAGATCTCCAGCGGCTCGAAGACGAAGCCGCAGTCGAGCGGCTTCCTCTCCACCGGAGGGCCGTTCAGGAAAAGGATCTGCGCCCGCACGTCGAGCGGCGAGGCATACTCGGCCAAGCCGAGCCGCTGCCGGCGCTCGATCCCGGCCTCGAGCTCCGGATCGCGCGCCAGGAACTCGCGGATCCATCGCTCCCGCCCCGCTTCGTCGAGGGCTGTGAGCTCGGCGCGCTGCTCCTGAGTCAGGAGCAGGCCAGGGCCGTCCTGAAAAAAGGCGCGCTGCGGCTCGGGCCACTTCAAGGGATCATCTGACGGAGCGGACTGGGCGGCGGCAATTCCTGAAAAAAGGACACAGAGGGCGAGAAAGCTTCTAATGGGTCTCACGACTACCTCGTTCGCAAAGCCGGTGCCATGGGTGGAGGGTGGGTTGGCACCAGCGCCCGGAGAGACTACTATGGGCGCTGTCCTATGCCTAAGCACGTCCGCAACGCACCGATCCGGACCTGGGAAAGTGGCGACATCGTCCAGGGCTTCGCGCTCCTGACGAAGAAGGAGCAGCGCCAGGACCGCAACGGTAAAAGCTTTCTGGACATGGAGATCGCCGACGCCAGCGGCTCCATGACGGCCAAGGTCTGGTCGGACAGCCCGGCCCTCAGCGCCCAGTTCGAGCCCCACAAATTCATCGCCTTCCGCGGCTCGGTCAAGAACTACCGCGACCAGCTCCAGCTCAGCATCGACGACTGCCGCGAGACCACGGACGAGGACCGGCGCTTCGGATTCGATGAATCGCAGCTCATCCCGTCCACTCGCGAGGACATCGATGATCTCTGGATGCGACTCACCCGGATCTGCGAGGAAAAGGTCGAGCGTCCCATCCTGAGACGGCTCGCGGCCGAGACGATGGCCCTCCACGGCAAGGCCCTGCGCGAACACCCCGCGGCCAAAGCCATGCACCATGCCTACCGTGGCGGGCTCCTGGAGCACGTGGTCTCGATGGCGGAGCTGGCCATGCAGGTCTGCGGGCACTACCGCGACCTCGACCGCGACCTCATCCTGATCGGAGTGCTGTTCCACGACCTCGGCAAGCTGCTCGAGCTCGGGGCCATGCCCGCCAACGACTACACGGTGGTGGGGCGGCTGGTCGGGCACGTGGTCATCGGCCGCGATCTCCTGCGCGACCGTTGCGCCGCGATCGAAGGCTTCCCTGCCGACCTGCAGCTCCTCCTGGAGCACATGATCCTTTCGCACCAGGGGAAGAAGGAATTCTCCTCGCCAGTCGAGCCGATGACCCCCGAGGCCGTCGTCCTCCACTTCATCGACGACCTGGACTCCAAGCTGAACCAGCTCCGCGCCTCGCGCGAAACCAATCCCGGCATGGTCTATCACCGCGGCATGGGCCGCTATGTCTACCTGCCGCCGCTGCCCGAGGCGGAAGAGCCGTGCATGCCGGAGGAAATACCGGAAGAACTGACGGAGGAGATGCCGGCTGTCGCCGAGGTGGCAGTCATCCAGGCGCCGCTGTTCAGGGGGATTGACTGATGACGAAAACGACTCTCTACCTGGAAGATGACACGGTTCAAGCTCTGAAACAGCTTGCCGACAATGAAGGTTGCAGCGAGGCAGATGTCATCCGCGAAGCACTCGTTGTCTATCGAGCCGCCCGGCTCCGGCCCTCACCTAAAGGTGTAGGTGACTATCGCAGCGGCCGGTCGGACGTATCTGAGAAGGCCGAGGAGCTTCTGCGTACGGCTGCGCGCGGACGGAGATGACCCTGATTGCCGACTCCGGCGCTCTGTATGCCCTCTACGACGCCGATGACAACAACCATCTCGCGATGCGACGCGCGGTCGAGCGCGAGCGCGGCGCGATCATCGTGCCGACCGCAATCCTGAGCGAGATCGATTACCTGCTGCGGGAGTTTCTGGGAGTAGAGGCCGAGCTCGACTTCCTGGAGAGCCTTCAGGCGGGCGCTTTCACCCTGGAGCCCTTCACCCTCTCAGATCTGGAGCGCTGCCGGGAATTGATCGCCCAGTACAGGGATTTAGACCTCGGGCTCGCGGATGCTTCGGTCATGGCGACCGCGGAACGATTTGGCGTCTATCGGGTGCTCACGGTAGACGAACGGGATTTTCGGGCCGTCGTATCGAAAGAGGGACGTCCCTTCACCTTGGTTCCGGCTGACGAGAGCTGACCAGGCTCTTCTCACCTTCCGACCGCTGAAACCCCCGCCTCGAGCTTGCCCTGCAGATAAGACGTCGTCGTGGCGATCTCGTCGCGGACGCCGACCCCAACGGTCCAGCTTCCCTTGTCCAGCTTGATCCGCACCTCGTAGACATACTCCGGGAGCTTGCCCTCCGCGAAATCCTTCTCGGGCACGGTCACCGTCACCACGCGGGTCTCCCGAACGGGTGTCGACGTGTCCGCTCCGCTCGCCACCACGAAAAGGCGCAGGCGCCCCTCACGCTTTTCACCTTTCGGCTCCAGGTAGAGCTTGCCCAGCGGGATCTTGACCCGTAGCGGCACTACAAATGATTCCCCTACGGCCGTCTGCTGGCCGATCTCCAGCGCCGCGCCCAGCGGATTCTCCTCGGCCCCGAACACCATGGTGGCGGCCGTGCGCTCGGCGATCGCCTCGCCCAGCGATTTATCCTGATACCAGCGGCGGTAGCGGGCTGTCATGCCCTTGCCCTTCACCTTGACCTCGATCTTGTGCTCCCGGTCGTCGGCGTGGCGCTGCGGCCGGTATCCGATCGAGTAATAGCTCGACAGGTCGCCAGCCATGGTCTGAAGGGCCGAGCCCGCCTGCGAGACATTGAACATCGTGCGCCCGCCGGTCTCCTCGGCCAGGAAGCTGAGGCCGTTCTGCCGGTTCTGGATGCGCGCCTCCTGCAGGCGGGTGCCACGCACCCAGCGCGCTCCCATGGCCTCGATCGGATAGATCGCCACCCGGTTGCGGCTCGCCTTGGACGTCACCCGGCGGAAGAGCTCCGACGCGTCATAAGTGCCGGCGTTCATGCCCGAGATCCGGTTCCCTGCCCGGTATCCTGAGTACGCCTCGGCCCAGATGAACAAATCCTCCCCCGGGACTGCCGGCAGGCCGTCGCTCACATACAAGACCGCCTTGCGGCCTGGGAGGCCACCCAGCCAGCCGACCACGGTCTCCAGCGCATCCAGCGAAGCGGCCACATAGGAAGTCTCGACCTCCGCGTACTCCCGGATGCGCGCCTCCGCGGTCGCTCCCCAGCCGCCGATCGAGAGCGCATCCACCACCACCTGGATCTGGTGATCGCGGGAGCTCTCCCGGCTCGCCAGGTTCGATGCGAGCTTGCGGATCACCTCCACCTCGGAGAGCACCTGGCTGATATCGGTAGTGAAGGGCTTGCGGACTTCCAGCGAACGTCCGAAGCGCACCACCATCACCTGGTCCCCCGGCGAGAGGGAGCCTCCGGTCAGGAACTGCTTCAAGCCCTCCAGGATCGCATTGCGGCTCTCCTGCTCCGTGTTGTAGTCGTCGACGAACACGACCAGGCTCAGGCGCTGGTCAACAGAACGGGGCTCCGCGGGTCCGCTCCCCGGGGCAGGTCCCGTCTCGGCGTAGAAGTTCGTGATCTCTACCGGCTTGCCGTCCTCGAGCACCTGAAAATCCTCCCGGCGCAGCCCGGGCACCGACTTGCCCTTCTTGTCGGTGACCACCACCTCCAGGTTGACCAGGCTCACCTCGATCTCGTCGGTAAACGTCTCCTCGGCGATTTCGGTCTGCGCCATCAACGGCCTACCGAAAAGGAGGAGAGGGAGCAGCAGCAGAGGAGTCCAACGGGACATGCGTTCAGTGTACCGCAACCCAGGCGTGGCCTGATTTTTGCTGAAATACATACATAGAGGGGGGAACCACACGATGCCAGAGGACGTCTTTTCAGCCCAAGCTGACGAGCTCGACGAAAATTGGAAGACCGACCGCCGCTGGAAAGGGATCCAGCGTCCCTACAAGGCGCGCGAGGTCTTGCGCCTGCGGGGCAGCATCCAAGTCGAGCACACGCTGGCGCGGATGGGGGCCGAGCGGCTCTGGGAGCTCCTCCATACCGAGGACTACGTTCCCGCCCTCGGAGCCCAGACCGGCAACCAGGCCGTCCAGATGGTGCAGGCCGGGCTGCAAGCGATCTACATGAGCGGCTGGCAGGTGGCTGGCGATGCCAACAACGCCGGCGAGACCTACCCGGACCAGAGCCTCTATCCCGCGGACAGCGTGCCCACGCTGGTCCGCCGCCTTAACAATGCGTTGCGCCGGGCGGACCAGATCCAGCACGCCGACGGCGGTGGCCAGGGGCAGGGCCCCTACTGGTTCGCTCCCATCGTGGCGGACGCCGAGGCCGGCTTCGGCGGCAACCTCAATGCCTTCGAGCTGATGAAGGGGATGATCGATGCGGGCGCCGCGGGCGTCCATTTCGAAGACCAGCTCTCCTCGGCCAAAAAGTGTGGGCACATGGGCGGCAAAGTCCTGGTGCCCACTCTGGAGTTCGAGCAGAAGCTGATCGCGGCCCGCCTGGCTGCCGACGTGAGCGGTGTGCCGACGATCCTGATCGCCCGCACCGACGCCAACAGCGCCAAGCTCATCACCAGCGATGTGGACGAGCGCGACCGCGAGTTCCTGGTCAACGGCGAAAGGACCGTGGAGGGTTTCTACCGTCTCCGCGGCGGCATCGACTGCGCCATCGCCCGCGGCCTGGCCTACGCGCCCTACGCCGACATGATTTGGTGCGAGACCTCGCACCCGAACATCGAAGAAGCCAAGAGCTTCGCCGAGGCCATCCACGCAAAATACCCGGGCAAGCTGCTGGCCTACAACTGCTCGCCGTCCTTCAACTGGAAGCAGAGCCTCGACGCCGACACCATCGGCCGCTTCCAGAAAGAGCTCGCGGCCATGGGCTACAAGTTCCAGTTTGTGACCCTGGCGGGCTTCCACGCCCTCAACCTGAGCATGTTCGAGCTGGCCCGCGCCTACCAGGAGACGGGCATGACCGCCTACTCCCGGCTCCAGGAGCGGGAATTCGAGAACGAGCGCCTGGCGGGCTACAAGGCCGTCAAGCACCAGCGCTTCGTGGGCACCGCGTACTTCGACCAGGTGGCCCAGGTCATCTCCTCGGGGCACGCCTCGACCATCGCGCTCGAAGGGTCCACCGAGGAGGAGCAGTTCGAGACCGCCGTCCGAGCGAGCTGATGCTCCTCTCCCTCTCCCCCACGCAGGTGGGGGAGAGGGCTGGGGAGAGGGGGGATGGGATCAAATTATGTCGGACATCCAGGTAACAGGTCCCGTCCAGGGCCGCCAGGAAGAGATCCTCACCCAGAAGGCGCTCGGGTTCGTGGCAGACCTCCAACGCCGCTTCGGACCCGCCCGCGAGGGACTGCTGGACAGGCGCACCCAGCGGCTGGCCGACTTCGCGGGCGGCGCCCGGCCCGAGTTCCTCGACACCACCCGCGACATCCGCGAGGCCTCCTGGCAGGTCGCGCCGGCCGCGCCCGACCTTCTCGACCGCCGGGTGGAGATCACCGGCCCGGTCGAGCGCAAGATGATGATCAACGCGCTCAACTCCGGCGCCAGTGTCTTCATGGCCGACTTCGAGGACTCCCTCTCCCCTACCTGGACCAACGTTCTCGTCGGCCAAGTCAACCTGGCCGACGCGGTGCGGCGCGACCTCTCCTTCTCCAGCCCTGAAGGCAAGCAGTACCGTCTCAACGAGAAGACCGCGACCCTGCTCGTCCGGCCGCGAGGCTGGCACCTGGAAGAGCGGCACGTGCTCGTGGACGGCCAGCCCATCTCGGCCAGCCTCTTCGACTTCGGCCTCTACTTCTTCCACAACGCGAGGGAGCTGGTCTCCCGGGGCAGCGGCCCCTACTTCTATCTGCCAAAGCTGGAAAGCCACCTCGAAGCGCAGCTCTGGAACCAGGTCTTCAACGCCGCGCAGGACACCCTCGGCATCCCCCGCGGCACCATCCGCGCCACGGTGCTCATCGAGACCATCCTGGCCGCCTTCGAGATGGACGAGATCCTCTACGAGCTGCGCGATCACGCGGCAGGCCTCAACGCCGGGCGTTGGGACTACATCTTCAGCATCATCCGCAAGTTCCCAAGAGGCCTCGACATCCTGCCCGACCGCGGCCAGGTGACCATGACCGTCCCCTTTATGCGCGCCTACACCGGGCTGCTGGTCAACACCTGCCATCGCCGAGGAGCCCACGCCATCGGCGGCATGGCCGCCTTCATCCCGAGCCGCAAGGATGCGGAGGTCAACGAGCGGGCCCTGGCCAAAGTCCGGGAAGACAAAGAGCGGGAAGTCCGCGACGGCTTCGACGGCACCTGGGTGGCCCATCCCGACCTCGTGCCGGTCGCGAAAGAGATCTTCGACCGCCACCTGGGGACCCGCCATCATCAGAAGGAGCGGCTGAGGGAAGACGTCGACGTCTCCGCCGCGGACCTCCTCGATTTCCGGGTCGAAGGAGGCCAGGTCACCGAGGACGGAGTCCGCGCCAACATCAACATCGCCCTCCAGTACCTGGACGCCTGGCTCCAGGGCACCGGAGCCGCAGCCATCCACAACCTGATGGAAGACGCCGCCACCGCCGAGATCTCCCGCACCCAGCTCTGGCAGTGGGTCTGGAACGAAGCCCCGCTCTCGGCCGGGCGCCGCATGAGTGCCGACCTCTACCGCCAGATCAGGGAAGAGGAGCTGGCGAAGCTGGGGGGAATGGACAAAGGCCGTCTCCGCGACGCCGCCAACCTCTTGGACGAGCTGGTGCTCGGCCGGGAGATGCAGCCGTTTCTGACGACGCTGGCGTACCGGTATCTCGACTGAGAATGAATATACTGCCCCTATGGACGAGCTCAATCTGGAGGCCGTGAGGAGGTACTTTGAGACGACGCCCGGGTTAGGGGCCTCCTCCGTCTATCTGTTCGGCAGCCATGCTGAAGGCCGCGCCCACCAGGAGAGCGACGTAGATCTGGCAGTCCTCCTGGATTGGAAGCAGTACCCGACCTCCGGCGAGCGCTTCGATGCCCGGATCCTCCTCGGTTCCGAGATGATCTCCGTCCTCAATACTAATGACGTGGACCTCGTCATCCTGAACGACCTCCCTCCGCTTTTCGGCCGCCGGATCATCTATGAGGGGAAGAGAGTCTTCCTTGGAGACCCGGAGGAGGACCGCGCGTACACTCGGAACGTACAGCTCCAGGCCGCGGACCTCGCGCCCTGGCTGGAAAGGATGAGCCACATCAAGCTCGAGGCGCTCAAGCGTTGAGCCGGCTCGTCGAACGCCTGGCCGAGCTACGCCGGCACGTGGACCACCTGCACGGACTCCGGCCTCGGGTGAAGGATGCGGAGACTCTGCGCCAGGATCTCTCCCTCCACAACGATGTCCTCTACTCTCTGCTGACCGTCTGCCAGCTCGTCATCGACATCTCCGGCGAGCTTGCGTCCCGTCATGGGCTGCGCTTCGAGAACTATACGGATGCGGTCCGATCGCTGACGGAGATCCCCGGGATTTCACCGGCCCTGGTCAAGCAACTCTTGCCTCTCCCGGGGTTCAGGAACGTGCTGATTCACGAGTACGTGAATCTGGATTTCAACCGAGTCATCATGGCCCTTGATCATCTTCAACCAGTCGAGGACTTCGCGGAAGCGGCTCACCGCTTCGCCTCCAGCCCCGAGCAATGACGGTTCAAAGCCGTTGCAGGACAGCGGGGAGGCGCCTGACGGCACCTCCCGGATACTCAGTCGCCTGAACGGGGTATCAGTTGCTGCAGTCTCCGGGGAGGAACCACTCGACCGGCTTCTTGTAGAGGTCGGCGAAGTGGCACAGCTCGACCGGGTCGATCCGCCGCTCGCCGCTCTCGACCTTCGACAGGAACGACTGGGGACGCCCAAAGACCTCCGCCACCTCTTCCTGGGTCAAGCCGGCCTCCTCGCGCGCCTTCCGGAGGCGATCCACAAGAGACTCGTACTCCTGCGTATGAAGCGTTGCCACGACCCTCCTCCTCTCTCGCAAGCCCAGAAACTGCGATCGAAAGAGGATGCAGGGATGATGCCCGCCTCTACCAGCTCATCTGGTAGAGCATCAGGTACACGAGCACCCCCGTGACCGAGACGTAGAGCCAGATCGGGAGCGTCCAGCGGGCGATGCCGGTGTGCTTCGCCCACCGCTTGCGCCAGGCGTGAATCACGGTGACCGCGGCAAGGAAAGGGACCGCCGCGGCCAGGATCGTGTGGGTGAGCAGCACCGAGAAGTAGAGCGTGCGCGCCGGGCCGGTCCCTTGGAAACGCACCGATCCCACCTGGTAGTGGTAGTACAGGTAGGAGGTCAGGAACAGCACCGAGCAGACCAGGGCGGCGATCATCACGTTGCGGTGGGCGGTCTTCCGGCCCTGACGGATCAAGGCATAACCCACCAGCAGCAGCACCGCGGCAAGCGAATTCAGGACCGCGTTGAGAGCGGGAAGGTCGCGGACGTCGAGCATGGGAGGATTCCGTTGTAGGGGCACCTCTTGTGGGTGCCCCTCCGGAGGGCGCCCACAAGAGGCGCCCCTACATTCTAGTGTGCCGGTGGCGCCGGCGGGGTACTGTCCTGGTCGCCCGGCTGGGGTCCGCCACCGCCGGCCGGGTTCTCGCCCGGCACGGCCGCGCCCGTCGGGGTCACGGGCTCGCCCGTGGGTGCCGGAGGCGTCGGCAGAGCCGCTACCTTCGGAGCGTTCTCCGACAGCCACTGCTCGTAGCCGGCCGCGTCGTGAATCTGGTAGAAGCCGCGCATGCGGTAGTGCGTGAGGCCGCAGAGCTGGGCGCAGGCGATCTCCCAGCAGGTCTTGGTGACAGCGCAACCCGGGAGCGAATTCTCCACCGGCGTCACCTTGGTCGGCTCGAACCAGACCGGGATCTTCTGGCCCGGGATCGCGTCCTGCTTCACCCTCATCTGGGGCAGGTAGAGGCTGTGGATCACGTCCTTGCTGCTCAGCTCGATGTAGACCTGCCGGTTGACCGGCAGGTGGAGCTGGTTGATCGTGACCACGTCGTCCTTGCCGGCGGGGTCCTTCGGGTCCAGCCCGAGCGGGTTCATGCCGGCCGTGATCAGCTTCGAATCGGTGCGGCCGAAAACCCCGTCCGCGCCCGGGTAGTGGACGTTCCAGGCGAACTGCTCCGAGACCACCCGGACCTTGACCGCGTCCGGCACATCCGTCGGGTTGTCGACCCGCGTGGCCCAGATCGGCACCGCGAAGCCGACCAGGAGGAGCACCTCGACCAGCACCACCGCTGCCTCGCCGTAGGTCGAGAAGTGGCCCTTGGCACCCTCGTAGCTCGCCACGGGGTTCCGGCCCCTGCGGAAACGGAACAGGGTGTAGGCGAAGAAGATGCCCCAGCCGATGAACAGCACGGCCATGAACCAGTGCACGATCGCCGTCAGGTTGTCGAGCTGCAGCGCATGGGACGACGCGCCCTCCGGAAGACCGAGAGGGAGACCATAGTGCGTTTCCATCACTCTTTCTCTCCACGTATGAGACGCAGTTGCGGCTTCGGCCGCTCCTTCTCCGCCAGCCGCTTCGAGCGCTTCCTGAAGTCCAGGGCTACCTTCCCGATGCCGACGTACACGAGGCCCACGACACCGATGAGCAGGAAGATGGCGTTGTTCATCCCCTTGGTCATGGGCGAGTCCGGCGCGCCGAAACAGGTGGCACAAGCGGATGCGATCTGCGGCAGGGCCAGTGCGCAGACTGCCAAAAATCCTGTGATCGTCCTTGAACCTCTCATGACGACCTCCTACTAGTCTTCCGGGTCCAGGTCGCGAAGCTTCTTCCGCACCTTGAGGCCGTAGAGGGCAAGCAAGATGCCCACCACGAAGAAGATCCCGCCGAGGGCGAGGTCCGCCTCCGCGCCCGTTGCCCGCCAGCTCCGGAAGCCCCACGCACCCACCGCGGCCGACAGCAGCAGCGAGGCCGCGATGAAGAACAGGTGGAACGACCGGATCGACAGGCTCATAGCTTCCGCTGGTCCCACTCGCTCAGAGTCGGGTAGAACAGCAGCACAAAGAAGAAGAGCACCGTCAGGGCCAGCACCCAGTAGATCATCTTGCGCTCGTCGAAAAGGTGCATGAACACCCCGGCCACGAGCGTTCCCTTGAACAGGGCGATCACCAGGGCGACCGCGATCGCCAGCCCCACGGGCATGTGCAGGTAAGCCACGGCCACGGTCACGACCGTCAGGATCATCAGGCCCACGAAGACCTTGATGTACGCCCGGGCCTGCTTCTTGATCGAGTCGACGTCGTCGTGCGAGCTCATCGTGTTCGTCTCCTCCTGAGCCTACAGCAGGTAGAGGGTCGGGAACAGGAAGATCCAGACCAGGTCCACGAAGTGCCAGTACAGGCCGGCAACCTCGATACGGTTGGTGAACCGTTCCGGCTCGGTCTTCCACATCTTCGCGCCCGGCCCCCAGAGATAGCCGTTGACGATGATCCCACCGATCACGTGCAGCCCGTGCAGGCCGCTCAGGGTGAAGTAGATCGCCAGGAACGTGCTCGTGCTGGGGAACCGGCCGTGGTGAAACTCGGCCGAATACTCGAACCCCTTGATGACCAGGAACGCGAAGGCCAGCAGCAGCGTCAGGCCCATGTACAGGCGGTACTTCTTGAAATCCTTCAGCTTGAGCGATGCCCACGACATCACCATGGTCACCGAGGAGCTGATCAGGACGACCGTGTTGGTGGTCGCCAGCCAGACGTTCAGCACCTCGCGCCCCATCGGCCAGACCGGGGCGCCCGTGCGCAGCAGGATGTAGGACGAGAACAGCGCGCCGAAGAACATCACCTCGGAGGCGAGGAACAGCCAGATGCCCAGCTTGGCGTTGTAGACCCCGGTATCGGGGCGGGGCTCTACGTTGTAGGGAATCTCCATCGTCCTCTCCTCCTAGCCCTCGTTCTGCGGCGTGAAGTCCCTGGGCGCGCCGGGGAGGCTGTAGTCATAGGGCCCGCGGACAACCGTCGGAACCGTGGCGAAGTTGCCGTGCGCGAGCGGCGGCGAAGTGGTAGCCGACCACTCGAGCGTCGTGGCGTCCCAGTAGTTGTCGCCCACCCTCTTCCCCTTGGCCATGCTCCAGAAGAGGTTGAAGATGAACGGGATCTGGGCGATCGCCAGGCCCCAGGCCGAGTACGACATGAACTTGTTCCACTCCAGCACACCCTGCGCGTGTGCGTACGACTCGCCGCCGTCATAGAGGCGGCGCGACACGCCGGCCATGCCCTGGATGAACATCGGCATGAAGATGCCGTTGATGAAGAGGAACGAGAACCAGAAGTGGATCTTGCCCAGCGCGTCGCTCATCTTCTTGCCGGTGAGCTTGGGGAACCAGTAATAGATGCCGGCAAACATGGCGAAGATCGTGCCCGGGGCCACCACGTAATGGAAGTGCCCGATCACGTAGTAGGTGTCGTGCAGGTGGATGTCCGTGGGCGCCAGGCCGAGCGGCAGGCCGGTGAGGCCGCCGATGGCGAACATCGGCAGGAACGCCAGCGCGAACAGCATCGGCACCGTGAAGCGGATCGAGCCGCCCCAGAGCGAGATGATCAGCGCCGTCAGCACGATCACCGACGGGATCGAGATGATCATCGTCGTGGTCTGGAAGAAGGTGCTCATCACCGTGCCCATGCCGGTCATGAACATGTGGTGCGCCCACACGATGAACGACATGAAGCCGAGGAAGACCACCGAGTAGACCAGCGACTTGTAGCCCCACAGCGGCTTGCGCGTGTTGTTCGCGATCACCTCGGCGATGATGCCGAAGGCCGGCAGGATCAGGACGTAGACCTCCGGGTGGGCGAGGAACCAGAACAGGTGCTGCCAGAGCAGCGGACTGCCTCCGCCGGAGACCGCCAGCTGCTGGCCCGAGACCACCAGGCCGCTGGGCAGGAAGAAGCTCGTGCCGGCGAGCCGGTCCATGCCCTGGAGCACCGCCGCGGCCTGGAGGGCCGGGAAGGCGAGCAGCAGCAGGAACGAGGTCACGAACTGGGCCCAGACGAAGAACGGCAGGCGCATCCAGGTCAGGCCCGGAGCGCGGAGCTGCACGATCGTGACGATGAAGTTCGTCGAGCCGAGCAGCGACGACAGGATGAGGAAGAGCATGCCGAACAGCCAGACCGTCTGCCCCACCGGCGCGATGTCCGAGAGCGGCGGATAGGAGGTCCAGCCCGACTGCGCTGCGCCGCCCGGCATGAAGAAGCTGGCGATCATGATCACGCCGCCGACGAAGTACAGCCAGTAGCTGGCCATGTTCAGCTTGGGGAAGGCCATGTCGGGCGCCCCGATCTGGAGCGGCACCAGGTAGTTGCCGAACGCGCCGACGGCGAGCGGCACGATCCCCAGGAACACCATGATGGTGCCGTGCATGGCCCCGAGCTGGTTGTAGAACTCGGGGAGCATGATGCCGCCGGGCGCATTGAGCTGCCCGAAGATCGCGCCGACGATCGGGATCGGCTTGCCCGGGAAGGCGAGCTGCCAGCGCATCAGCATCATCAGGGTGAAGCCGAACAGGAGGAACAGGAGCGCGGTGAAACCGTACTGGATGCCAATGACCTTGTGGTCCTGGGAGAATACGTACTTCCCCCAGAAGCCCAGCTCGTGGTGAGCATCGGCATGGCCGTGTGTATGAGCTGCGTGATCGTCGACTAGTGCCATCGTCTACTGTCCTCCGACCTCACGATCGCGACCGGCGAGCTTCGGCCAGGCGCAGCACGCGCTTGACCCTGCTCGTCCGACTTTTTCTGCATCCAAAAACATCATGCGGAAGCGGTTGCCCGTGAAAGACGCCAGAGTCTACGACAGGGGAGTTGCCAGCCGCAACAGGTCTTTCCGCAGCTTCTCCGTCGAGGCCTCGTCGAACGCCTCGTAATACCCCCGGATCTGCCCTTCGCCGTCTACCAGCACGAAGCGCGTGCTATGGAGGATCGGCTCGGGACCGGCCATTCCCGGGGGCGGGTCCATGTCGAGCCCCAGCTTGAAGCCCTCGATGGACAGGCGGCGGACGTCCTCCCTCTCCCCCGTGAGGAAGAGCCAGCGCTCCGGAGCCTGGAACTTCCTGGCGTAGCGCTCGAGCACCTCCGGCGTGTCGTACGAGGGGTCCACGCTGATGGAGACCAGGAGCACGTCCACGTCCCGGGGCAGGCTGCGCTCCAGGCGGGCCATGCGCGCCGACATCATGGGGCAGGAGGCCGGACAGCGGGTGAAGACGAAGTCCGCCACCCAGGGCGCGCCCGCGAGGTCCTCCAGGCGGATCGTCCGGCCGTCCCGGTTGACCAGGGAGAACGCCGGGAGCTTTCCGTAGACGGGAAGCGGCTCCGGCTGGCGCATCCACTGAATCAGGGCCGCGACGGCTACCGCCAACAGCGCAGCCACCAGAAACGCCCAGAGTAGCCCCCGCCTGAGAGGCATCTTCATTCAGCCGTCCTCCGCATGACCAGCAAGTCGAATCCGAACGCGGCCACCGCGGCCAGGGCCGTCACCGCGATCGCGACTGCCGGGCCGGGCAATCCGGTCCCGACCTCGGGGGCCGAGCCGTAGAGCGCCCAGCGCAGGGCGGCGACTCCGTAGGTGAGCGGGTTCGCCCTCATCACCGCCGCCAGCCAGCCCGGCGCGCCGGACGGCGGAAAGAACGCCCCGGACAGGAGCCACATCGGCATGAGCAGCAGGTTCATCACCGCGTGGAAGCCCTGGACCGAGTCGACCTTCCAGGCGAAAGCGAAGCCGACCGCGGTCAGCGCGATCCCGAGGACCGCGAGCACCCCGGCCGCGGCGAGGGCCGAGGAGAGAGTCAGCGAGATTCCGGCGAGCGGCGCCAGCGCCAGGAAGATCACGGACTGGAGCCAGGCGAGCGTGGCCCCGCCCAGGACTTTGCCGGCGGCGATCGACGCCCGCGGCACTGGGGCCACGAGCACTCCCTGGAGGAAACCCTGGTTGCGGTCCTCGATGATCGAGATCGTGGAAAAAATCGCGGCGAACATGAGCGTCAACACCATCGTTCCCGGGAAGAAGTACTCCAGGTAGCTCAGGTCGGCCGGCCCGCGGAACGAGCCGGAAAGCCCGCTGCCGATCAGCACCCAGAAGATTAGCGGCGACCCGGCCGCGCCCGCAATCCGGCTCGGCTGGCGGAAGAACCGGACCAGCTCGCGCTTCCAGAGCGTATATACGGCCATCATGAATACAGCCGCCTTCCCGTGCGGTGGAGGAAGACATCCTCGAGAGTCGGGCGGGCCACGGTCACGGCATCCACCCGGCCGGGCAGCGCCTCGATCAGCCGCGCCACCAGCTCATGCCCCCGGTCGTGCTCCAACCGCACGGCGCCGTCGCGAACCTCCGGGGCAAGCTCCGGGAACCGGGTCGCCAGGTCGCTGACCAGCCCGTCCGGATCCGGTCCGGTCAGCGTGACCACATCGCCGCCGATCTCCTCCTTGAGGACGGCCGGGCTCCCCTCGGCAACCAGCGTCCCGCGGTCGATCAAAGCCAGCCGGTCGCAGCGGTCCCCCTCCTCCATGAAATGGGTAGTGAGGAGGACGGTCACGCCCTCCTGCCGCAGCCCGTCGAGCGTGCTCCAGAGATCCCGCCGCGCCCCGGGATCGAGCCCCGTGCTTGGCTCGTCGAGAAGCAGCAACCGAGGCTTGTGGAGGAGGGACTTGGCGATCTCCACCCGGCGCCGCAGCCCGCCCGAAAGCTCCAAGGCCTTCTGTTCCCGGCGGTCTGCCAGCCCGAAACGCTCCAGGGCCGCGTCGATCCGCTGGGAGAGATCCTGGCCGCTCAGCCCATGGAGATGCCCCTGGTGGATCAGGTTCTCCCGCACGGTGAGGTGGATGTCGAGGCTCGGGTTCTGGAACACCACGCCGAGGAGACGGCGGACGGCGGCAGAATCCTGCGATCCGAAGACGCGGACCTCTCCCCCCTGCGGTCGGGCCAGGGTGGCGAGGATGCGGAAGAGAGTGGTCTTGCCGCCGCCGTTGGGTCCGAGGAAGCCGTAGACCTCGCCGGGGGCGACCTGGAAGCTCAGGCCCGCCAGCGCCTGGTGCACGCCCTTCCGGCTGCGGTAGGCGTACTCGACCCCTCGGGCCTGGACGGCCCCTCCGGTGGAAGAATTAGGAGACAACGCGGTCCAGGAGCATCACAAGCAGGACAGCCGGGAAGTAGAGGATCGACGCCAGCATCAGCCAGCGGGCCCCCGGCGTAGTGCGGCTCCTGGCGAACCCGACGCCGAACCCCAGATAGGTAAGGCCAAGGGCGAGCGCTCCGACGAAGTAGACGGTCCCCATCAGCCCGAGCAGCGACGGCATCAGGCTCACCGGCACCAGGACCGCGCCATAGAGCAGGACCTGGCGCGCCGTGCGGAGCCCCTCCGGGTCCGACACCGTCAGCATGGGGAAGCCGGCCTCGCGGTAGTCGTCGCGGCAGAGCCAGGCGATGGCCAGGAAGTGGGGCATCTGCCAGAAGAAGAGGATGCCGAAGAGCACCCAGGCCGCGAGGTCGATCTCGTTGCGCACCGCGCTCCACCCCATCATCGGAGGGATGGCGCCCGGAATCGCGCCGATGATGGTCGAGAGCGAGCTGACCCGCTTGAGCGGCGTGTAGACGAACACGTACCCGGCCAGGGCGACCGCGCCGAGGAGGGCGGTCAGGAGGTTGACCCCCAGGGCCAGCTCCGCGAGCCCGGCGACCGCGAGAGCGACGCCGAAGAGCAGCGCGACGTCCGGGTCCATCCTCCCCGCGGGGAGCGGCCGCTGAGCGGTCCGGCGCATGAGCGCATCCGTCTCACGCTCGATGACCTGGTTCAGGGTCGAGGCGCCCGCCGAGACCAGCGCGGTCCCGAGGAGCGTGTGGACCAGGAGAAGGAACGAGATCGGCTCCTGCTGCGCGAGCAGGAAGCCGAGCCCGGCCGTGAGGACCACCATCAAGGTGATGCCCGGCTTGGCCAGCTCCGCGAAGTCGGCCAGCCGGATGGAAACCGGCAAAGCCGGGTCGGGTGTGAGGTCTTTGATACTCATGTCGTGTTGGGACCTGCCGGGCAGATCCGGGGGAGTTTAGCAGGAGTCGTACCCCGCCGCCGAGATCCTATCGAGGAGAGGACGGGCGCCCAGGGCCTCATAGGAAGTAACCGTCCCCCTCTCCTCCACACTTCCGTCGTACAGCCCCCGGGCGACGAAGGCCGCGGGCAAGGCCGCCATGCGCTGGCCCTCCCGCGCGCTGCCGATCCAGGAGTCGGAACGCTCGCCGTCCGGCCCGGTGAGCTCGACCTTCACATATCCGCCCGAATGGCCGAAGCGGGAAGCGAGCCGCGCCATCGGGGTGATCGCCCGGGAGAGGGGGACTCCCAGCTCCGGCCCCAGATAGGACATCGCGGCGAGGCTCGCCGTGGCCATCCGGGACTCGAACCCCACCTTGACCCGCACCTCATGAGCGCCGATCAGATCTGGGAATAGGTCCATCTCCGGGCTGTCGAAGTCGTAGACACCGCGAGGTCCGAACGGCGGAGGCAGGTCCACCACCTCCCGTCCGCGCAGGCCGATCAACGCCCCCTGGGGAGCCTCGAACCGCCGGCCGAGCTGCCCCGCTGCCGACTCGACTGCCGCCGTCCCCTTGGGATTGGCGTTGCCGATGAAGAGAGTTACCCGCGCTCGGCGGACCTCCCGCAGCCGCTCGGCCGCAACCAGGGCCAGGGCGCCGGAGATCCCCGGCAGCGTCGAACATCCGCACGCCGCCGTCAGTCCCCTGGACCGGAAGCGGTCGCTCATCCCCCGCAAGCGAGCGAACCAACCGCGGTCGTCCGCGATGTCCACGTAATGAACCCCGGCGGCCAGGCAGGCTTCCGGGAGGGCAAAGGTCAAGTCTGCGAAAGGGCCGGCGCAGGAGACGGCGACCCGGGCGCCTTCCAGAGCGCGGGCGCAGGAGGCGGGATCGGAAACATCCGCGGCCATCCCCTCAGCCCCGAGACCCCTGAGGACACTGGCGAAGCTGGCAGCCCGGCCGCCATCGCGCCCCGCGATCCGGAGCGGCAGTCCCGACAGCTCTTTGGCGACGAGCGAGCCGAAAACTCCGTAGCCGCCGAAGACAACGATCATCCCCGTTCCCCCAACCGAACCGTTTGGACCAGCTACCCAATGGGTAGACCTCTCCACCCACTCGCTTGAACCCGCCATCCACTCGTTTGAGCCAGCTACCCGCTGGTTTTGAGCGAGCTACCCACTCGTTTGGGCGAGCTACCCAGTCGTTGGAGCCACCTACCCACTCGCTGGAGCGACCTACCCGCTCGTTGGAGCCATCTACCCGGCCGTTGGACACTTCTACCCGCTCGTTCGAGCCATCCACCTCGCCACCAGAACCGTCCAGAGGCTGTAGAACCCGATCGTCGGCCCGGTCGCCAGCTCCAGGAGCCGGGGCGAGGGGATCATCCCGGCAACAGCCATGGCCGCGCCAAAGACCACCGTGGCAAAACCGGCGAGCCGGGCCCCGGTCCCTAGCCGCAGACGCAGGGTGAAGATCAGCACCGCGGCCGTGTAGAGCCCATTGGCCACAGTGGCCCCGCCAGTAAAGGCGAGGGCTTCGAGGGAAAGGAAGAGCGGCTCCGAAGCCGTCGCCAGAGGCAACCCACGGATCTGGACCACGTCGCAGAGCAGATCGACTCCCATGCCCACGGCCGTCAGGGCCAGGGCGAGGTCGGCGGCAAGCGATCGCTCCGGGAGGCAAGCCCGCAAAGCAGCGACATAGCCCAGGAGCAGGAGCGAGCAGGCCATCCACACTCCCCAGCCCCAGCTCCAGCCCGCGGGATGGCCCGCCAGGTACGCCATGCGCTCGGGAAGTGGGACCAGGGCGCTGCCCGGCCGCATGCCGAACAGGGCGAGGACCAGCCCCACGCCATGGAGGACGACGTTCCCCCAGGCGAGCCCCCAGAGCAGACGGTTCGAAGGAGGGGTCATTTGAGGTCGATCATAACCTTGCTACAGTGAGCGGCCCATGGACCGGATCGACCTGGGGGCCTCCCATCTTGCCGTGCAGCTCGACGCCCCGCCGCGTTTCCGGGACCTTTGCATCCTCTACCTCCACGGCTTCGGCTCGGTGCAGAACGGCGAGAAGGCGGATTTCTTCCGGCAGAGGGCCCTGGAGAGCGGCTTCGCCTTCTGCTCCTTCGACTTCCAGGGTCACGGCCAATCGGGCGGAACGATGCAGGGCCTCACCCTGACCCGCAACCTGGAAGACGTGGCCCGGGTACACGCCTATGTGAGGGAGCGGGGCTACGACCGGATCTGCCTGCTCGGCTCCTCGATGGGAGGAGGCACGGCCCTCTGGTACTCGGCGCTGTACTCGGCCCATCATCCGGACGAGATCGTCGCCGGCCTCCACATCGCGCCGGCCCTCCAGTTCGAGAAAGGCCTCACGGCCTGGGCCGGACCGGAGCGCTGCCGCATCTGGCAGGAGACCGGGACGATCCACTTCGAAAGCGACCTCGTCTCCTGCGAGCTCGGCTGGGACCTGATCGAGGATCTCCGGCGCTACGCCTTCGAAGACCTCCTGCAGAGGTACCGCACCCCTGCCCTCCTCCTCCAAGGCAAGCTCGACACCTCCGTCCCTTGGAAGGATGTTGCCGACTTCGCCACCCGCTGCGCCTATCCCGGCATCGAGCTTCATTTCTTCGCCGATGGCGACCACCGCCTCACTGACCGCAAGGACCGCCTCTGGCAGCTCATGCTGGAGTTCCTCCGGGGAAAATCACTGGCCTGAGAAGACCCCCCTTTCCCGCTTTTGGGGAAAAGTGCCACTCTTTCCATTAGAGGGACGCCCGGCGGCCATGGTGGCACGCCATTTTGGCAGTCCTACGGGGGAGGATTTATGCTTCGAAGGGTTGGTTTACTCGCTCTGGTCCTAGCCCTGACCCTGCTGGCTTCCGGTGCCGCCCAAGCGATGCCGCTGGCAGGGTCGGCAAGAGTGTCCGAGTCGCATGGGGTCGTGGAGCGCTTCTGGGACTGGATCGGATCTCTCTTTCGGTTCGGCGGGCCGTCCTCGGGACAGGTCAAGTCGGTCTGGGAGGGAGAGGGAAGCCACGCGGATCCCAACGGCCACCCCTGAGTTTTTGGGTGGCGCCGGATCGATCTCGATCCGGCGCACCTTTTTCTTGTCACGCTTTTCGGTTCTCAGGCATCTTTTATTGTAGATGCCACTCCTCTATCTATCTTATCGACCGTCCAGGCAGCACTTCCGCCGTGATTACGGCCGTACGCGGGAGATTTACGCTGGCCTGATGACTTTTGGACTTGGAGGGTTAACCGATGAAGATCCACCCCCCCGATCAGCTTCTCAGGAGATTCATACGACTATCGGGGGATAGGATGCCCCTCATTCTCGAGCATCTGGAGACATGCCCCAGGTGCTCGCAAAAGCTGGAGGCCTTCCGGGAGAAACACCCGGCAAGCTCAGCTTACGATGCGGCGCTGACGTCGGGCGCACGCCTTCTGCAGGATCTGCAAGCCACCTACGAAGTGGAGAGGTTGGAGGCGAAGAGCCTCGTCTCCGAGCTCCTGAGGCATCCCGCCGAGCGGCAGAGGATCCTGATCCACAACCATCCTCGCTTCCATACCTGGGGAGTTTTCGAGCTCCTGCTGGAGACGAGCCGCAGAGAGAGCGCCGAGAACCCTGTTCTGGGAGAGCAACTCTCCCGCCTTGCCCTCGATCTTTCGGAGCACCTCAACTCGACTCGGTATGGAACCGAGGCAATCGAGGATCTGCGCGGGCGGGCTTGGGCGTACATTGGAAATGCCCGCCGGGTACAGTCCGATCTCCGAGAAGCGCAGGACGCGCTGGAGCGGGCGCTCTCCCACCTTCGCCAAGGTACTCGCGACCCTTGGGAACGCGCCGTATGGCTGGACCTCAAGGCTTCGCTCTTCCGAGCTCAGCGGCGCTTCGAGGAAGCGATACGCCTGCTGAACCGAGCCTTGGTGCTCTTCCTGGCGGTCGGGGATCGACACCGAGCAGGGAGAGCACTGGTCAACATGGATAATGTGCACTTTCACGCAGGCCAGCCCGAAAAGGGCATCCCGCTCCTCTATCGCGCTCTCGACCTCATCGATCCCGAGCAGGAGCCGCGCCTCCTCCTCATCACCAAGCACAACCTGATCGACGACTTGGCTGAAGCGGGACGGTACCTGGAAGCCCAGCGCCTCCTCCTCAGAGCCAACCCCCTGTACCAGCGTTTCGACGAGCCCTGGCTTCGGTTTCGACGCAGTTGGGTCGAGGGGAAGATCGCTCGCGGGCTCTCTCAACCGGATAAAGCGGAGGATCTTTTCGGGACGACCCGCGCCGGCTTCATCGAGTTGAACGCTTTCTACGACGTCGCGCTCGTCTCGCTGGACCTCGCCAGCCTTTACACCGAGCAGGGCAGAACCACCGAGTTGAAGCGGCTTGCCGGTGAGATGGTCCCCATCTTCTCCTCGCTACAGGTCCATCGCGAGGCGCTTGCGGCATTCACTTTCTGGAAGCAAGCCGTCGACGCCGAAACGGCGGGGATCGAGCTGGCTGCCCGAGTCGCTTCCTCTCTCAAGCGTGCCCGCTACGAGCAGCCCCCCTCGGGCCGGGAAACCATCTAGTCCCCCTGAAAAACACCAAGCCCCCCGTTCCCTCCTTCGAGGGAGCCGGGGGGCTCATGTTTTGGAGAGTGAAGCGGTTTAGCCGCCGGTCTTCGGCTGGAAGTCGAAGGTCACGTCGGCCGTCTGGTTGGCCGCCACCGTGACCTGCTGGGTCGCGGTGCCGAGCTCCTCGTGCCAGGCCTCCAGCGTGTAGGTACCCGCGGGCAGCTTGTCGATCGAGAACGAGCCGTCCTCGCCGCTTACCGCGTAGTACGGGTTCGAAACCACGCCCACGTAGGCGTTCATCCAGGGGTGGACGTCGCACTTGACCGGCACCATCACCTCGGCCTTGTCGAACGTCTTGTCGAACTCCATGTTCTGGATCGGCTGGCCCTGGTTGAACTCCGCGTTCGACTTCGGCATGGCGTGGATGTTGTGCAGCGTGGCGTCGCTGTTCTTGATCGACAGCGGCTGCCCCACCTGGAGGCCCATCACGTGCGGGGTGTACTGGCAGCCCTGCTGGTCGAGGACCTTCTTCTCGGTCGGCGTCGGGAAGCTCTTGCCCTCGAGGCCGGTCTTCACGTACACGAAGACGTTGCCGAGCTTGCCGTCCTTCATCAGGTACTTGCCCGTGTCGACCGGGGTCGTGTGCAGGCTCAAGCAGGTCGGATCGGCGTTCATCGCGATCGCCGTGTCGCCATCGGGGCCGCTGTAGTTGACCATACCCTTCACACCACCCGCGTTGGCCGTGTCCACGGCGGGCGCGGTATCGGCCGGAGCATCGGAGGACGCCTCAGGAACGTCGTCACCATCGCCCGAACCCTCACCCTCGCCACCACCACCGCAGGCAACCAGAAGCGCCAGCGAGCAACAGAGGACGAGAAGCATCCAGAATCGATTCCTGCTCATTCACAAACCTCCTTGAAAAGGATCTTTTAGATCGAATATGCCGCCGGAGTTGGGAGACCGGCCGCTGGATTATGCCACAGCGGCCGGTCCGAGGGTCAAAAGGGAGCTCCTAGCGCCCTCCCGCGGCTCCCGCCGAGACGCTTGGAGCCGGTCTGACGCCAGCATCTCCCGCGGTCGTCGTGGCCGGTCCCGGGACAGTCCCGCCCGAAAGCCGCCAGATGTGGTCGCGCATCGCCGCCGTCACCTTGTCGGTATCGGACAGGTAGGCTATCAGCTCGGCCTCGGACGCGAAGTACGGCAGGAGCTGCTGCTTCTGCGCAGCATATTGCGGCGCGTCGAGCATCTGCCCGTAGGGCGATACGAAGTGACCCGATCCCGCGGGGCTTTCCGAGAAGAAGTTAGGCATCCGGGTACCCGGGATCCAGCCCTGCGGGTTCTTGATCCAGGATGGCACCCAGTCATGACGCAACCGGTCGCCCGCCAGCAGGAGCGAAGGCGCGAGCTCCGCCGTCGTAGCAGCGGCCCCAGCGACCACCGGACCCGACGGGTGGCACCTCGCGCACTGGAGGACTTCGAACACCACCTTGCCCACCGCCAGATCGCGCGGGTGAGCCGCTACCGGACGCGAGACGAACGGCTTCTGCTTCTCCCGCGAGGCGAAGTAGCCCACCAGTGTGTTCGCCTGCTCGTCTGTGAACCCGAAGGTGGGCATGCGCGCCGTGAGCCACGGCCGCATCGTTTCCCGGCTGGGATCGTGGAGGTAGGCGAACAGCCAGTCGCCCTGCACCCGCGCCCCTTCGGCCGCCAGGTTCGGCGGCAGCAGGGCCGGATCCTTGATGACCTGCTGGATCGCGTGACCCTGGCCCTCGATCAGGTGGCAGCCCTGGCAGTTGAAGCGCGTGATCAGCTTGCGCCCCTCGGCCAGCGAAGCCATGCGGCTGCCGTCCCCGGCCCCCGCCTTGCGCGCCGTTGCCGCCGTCTCCTTGGTGAAGCCGATGACGTTGGCCGTGATCGCCTGCGCCTCGCGCTCGGACACTCCGAAGTCGGGCATCTTGAGCAGCTCGTTGTAGTCCTTGACCCGCTCCTTGCCCTCGTCCCAGATGCGCGGCCGGGACACCTTCATCTTCACCCAGTCGTGACGGGTGTGGGCGACGCTGTGCACGTGGCCGAAATCGAACTGGTGCAACGGCTTGGAGCCCTCCTGCGTCAGCTCCGTGCCGATCGGCTTGGCATTCTCGAAGCCCTTGATGTCGTGGCAGCTGTAGCAGCCGTACTTGGTGATCGTCTGCTCGCCCAGGTAGACGTTGCGGTCGGTCTGGGACATCGCGTCCAGCTTGGCTCGGCTGGACTCCAGGGTGAACAGGTTCTGGAGGTACCCGAGCGCCAGCTCGTCGCGGACCTTGGTGTCGATCTGCGGCAGAGCCACGTTCTCGAACTTCGCGTCGCGGCTCGAGGAGAGGTAGGCGACGACGTCGGACGCCTCCTGGTCGGTGAGCCGCAGGTCAGGCATGTTGGTGTCGGGGAAATACTGCTTCGGGTCCTTCACCCAGGCATAGAGCCAGCCCTTGCTCACCTTGCTGCCCGTGCGCACCAGGTTGGGGCCATGCAGACGGTTGATCTTGGGGAAGAAGTCGTCCCGCTTGGCCTTGGGGTCGATGATGTGGCAGCCGGCGCAGCCCACGGTCTCGAACACCCGCTTGCCGTTGTCCGGATTGCCCGCCGGGGCCGGTCCGTACTGCGGCAGGTCCGACTTCGCCCACAGGTAGTCGACGATGGCGCGGATCTCCGCGGCCTGCCGCTTCTTGTTCTCCGGCGTCTGGGTGTTCTCCTGGTAGAAGAAGTGCGGCATGAACGTCGTGGGATGGAAGGCGCGCGGCGCCTCGATCCACTTGTAGGCCCAGCCGGGATTGGTCTTGGCGGCAATGCGCGTCAGGTCCGGGCCCGCCTTGCGCATGTTCGTGTAGGACGGATAGTTGATCGGGTGGCAGCCGTTGCACCCCATGTGGGTGATCAGCTCGCGGCCGACATCCTGGGTTTCCGCCTTGGGTGTCCAGACGCCGCCCGCGTGGCAGGTCGCGCAGCCTGCCTCGGTCATGCCGGCGGGCAGGATCGGGTACTCCAGGTACGCCTGCCGCTTCCAGTTGTACTTCTTCTCCCACTCCTTGCGCTGCTCATCCGACTGCGGGCTGTGGCCGGCGCGGGAGAAATCGGTCGCCCGGTCGAGGCCGCCGTGGCAGACGGTGCAACCGAACTGGGTGTAGGCGTGCGGCGAGCTGTCGCCGACGAACTCGTCCAGCCGCGGATGCGAACGGTAGGGCTGAGGCCACTCCACTTCCTTGGTCGCCGGATCGTCTTCGAAGCCCGGGCGGTTCGCGGCCACGTGACAGGTCACACAGCGGTCCACCCGGTTGATCTCGGTGAAGTTGATGTTATGGGTCAGCCCCGGCAGGATCACCTGCTGCACGGACAGGGTGGGCTTGACGAAGTCCATCAGCGGAGCGTTGAGCAGGAAGTAGGCGGGGTCCTTCTCCAGGGCCGCGGCGCGGGTCTCCAGGCTCTCCGCGCCTCCCCGCAGGGCCGCCAGCTTCTCCTCGGCGGCGGTCACGGCCTGGCGGCGCTCTGCGATCTCGGCCTGGATCTGGTCGCGCTCCTTGCCGA
Source organism: uncultured Holophagales bacterium (assembly GCA_963741305.1). Taxonomy (GTDB): domain Bacteria; phylum Acidobacteriota; class Thermoanaerobaculia; order Multivoradales; family UBA5704; genus DATMER01. Next base: position 5,627,149 of record CAVUHL010000003.1, read on the forward strand.
ACCCTTCCCTCTTCGCCTGGGCATCGATCAGGGCCTTCCTCGCCTCCTCGACCCGCTCCCGCCTCTCCGGGTCGGTACCGCCGGCCTGGATCGACTGGTCATAGAGGAAACGGGCCTCGTCGAGGTGCGCCTTGGCGCCGCGCCAGTCCGAATCGGCCTGGTTCCACTTGGACGTCAGCTCCCGGACCCGCTCCTCGAGCTTCTCGATCTCGCCGCGGTGCGTGCCCACGGCCTTCTCGGCCGCCCGGATCTCGGCCCGGAGCTGCTTGCTCTGGTCCGCGATCTTGCCGCTCTCCTCCTTCAGCTCCTTGCGCAGCTGATCCTGCTCCAGGTCGCGGAACTCGGCCTGAAACCTCTTCCAGGGCTGCGCATAGTCGGCGACGACCATCCACAGGGTGGTCGCCAGCAGCGCCAGGGCGCTGATGGCGAACCACATGTTCATCCGACCAAAGTTGTAGTGCCGGTCCGGTCGCTTTTCAGGCGGTGTGATCGGTGGCAACTCGAGCTCCTTGCGCTAGATATTGAAAAAGTACTCCTGGATGTACACGAAGTACTTCAGGTTGAACAGCCAGCGGCAGTACATCTTGATCGGCAGCAGCATCATGAACAGGAACAGGGTGATGCCGGTGTAATAGCGTGCCGGCCCCATCTTCTCGAAGTAGGGCCGCACCCACTTCGTCTTGCGCAGGAGCACAGGCAGGCCGAAGAAATAGAAACCCATGAGCAGGATGCCGGGGAGCTCCCGGATGAGCCAGTTGCCCGGCAAACCGATCCGCAGGAGCTTGATCCAGAAGTACTCCGACAAGTTGACGTTGACCAGGGCCTCGACCTTGCCGGGATCCCAGTACTCAAAGGGGCCGAAGAAGTTCCAGTTCGGCCCGCGCAGGAAGGTGCCGATGACGATCATCTGGCTCCACAGGATCAGGAAGCCGAACAGGAAGAGGCCGATCTCGACCCTGCGCTCGCGGAAGGTGTAGTAGCCGTTCCCCTTGGGGTTGGTGTCGATGTAGGGGATCGCCATCAGCCCGACGATGATCAGGCCGGGCAGCACCACGCCCGCGAGCCAGGGGTCGAAGTAGACCAGCATCTCCTGGAGGCCGAGGAAGTACCAGGGCGCCTTGGACGGGTTCGGGGCGAGCGCCGGGTTGGCCGGCTCCTCGAGCGGCGCCTTGAGCACGATCGACCAGATCACCATGCCGACCGTCAGCAGCACCATGCAGATGAACTCGGAGAAGACCAGGTCGGGCCAGGTGAAGATGCGGTCCTCGACCTCGGTCGCCTCGTAGGTGGGCTGGCCCGCGGCGAGCCGGGCGTCGTTCTCCGTGGCCTTGTGCATGGAGAACCAGACGAAGAAGCCGACCAGGAACACCATCATGACGATGGGCACGTTGTCCGGCTTGGCGACGATCGACTTGAAGTCGGGGTCGAACAGCGAGAGCACGAAAAAGACCACGCCGACCGCAAGCATGATCATGCCCGCGCGCTTGGTCCACAGGGACCGGGAGCGCAGCATGAAGTAGAAGGCGATCAGCGACAGCGTGAACGACCAGTAGGGATAGGCGAGGATGTCGATGAAGTGCTTGATGCCCTCCATCGGCCCTCCGCCTCCCCCTTCCGCAAACGCAAGCACTGGCAGCAGCAACGCTTCGATCATGTCATCCCCCCTACATGGGACCCGAGATGCCGCCGTCCTTGCGGACGCGCCAGAAGTGGACCGCCATCAGGAACGCGGCGACGAGCGGGATGCCGACACAGTGCAACACGTAGAAGCGGATGAGCGTGGCGTTGCCGATCGTCCGGCCGCCAATCAGGGCGAAGCGGGCGTCGCTGCCCACGTGAATCAACCGTTCGCCTCCCAATGTCAGGAAGGCAGAGCCTGGTCCCTCGTTGCCTAACAGGGGTGTGGCCCGGGCCATGTTCGACCCGACGGTGATGGCCCAGATCGCGAGCTGGTCCCACGGCAGGAGATAGCCGGTGAAGGAGAGCAGCAGCGTCAGCACCAGGAGGATCACGCCGACGTTCCAGTTGAACTCGCGGGGCGGCTTGTACGAGCCGGTCATGAACACGCGGAACATGTGCAGCCAGACCGCGATGACCATGGCGTGGGCACCCCATCGGTGCAGCTCGCGCATGATGCCGAAGGCCGCGGCCTCGCGCAGGTCGACGATGTCGACGAAGGCATACTCGACGCTCGGCCGGTAGTAGAACATCAGCAGGAGGCCGGTGATCGTCTCCACCAGGAAGAGGAAAAAGGCCGTCCCGCCCATGCACCACGTGTAGCTCATGCGGATGCCGGACTTCTTGACCTTGATCGGGTGCAGGTGGAGCACCACGTTGCCCAGCATGGCGAGCGCGCGCTTGCGGTTGTCGGTCGGGATGCCCACCCGGAAGATGGATTTCCAGACCTGCGTCTTGGTGATGCCTTTGAACATGGCGCCTCTCTGGTTCAGGTTGACGGTCTAAGACGTTCTCGATGTTCTCAACGTGCTCAAGCCAGGGAGATGAAGGAGTTCGGGTCTTCCCACTGGCCGAGCTCCTGCTGGAACTTCTGAGCCTTGTCCACGACGATCTGGCCGTCGTCCGGGCTGATGAAGATGCGCGCCCGCTCCAGCGGCCGGGGCGTCGGACCCTCGAAGTTGATGCCGTTCTTGTAGTAGCCGCTGCCGTGGCAGGGGCACTTGAACTTGTTCTGCGTCTCCAGCCAGGCAGGCGGGCAGCCGAGGTGCGTGCAGATGGCGATCAGCGCGAACAGCCGCCCCTCGTTGTTGACGATCCACACGCCGTACTTGTCCACGAACCGGGTGTCCACCACGCCGGACCCGACATCCTGCGGGAAGCCGGCCTTGAAAGTCGTGGGGGGCTCGAACAGCACGTTGGGGAACATGAAGCGCCCCATGGCCGTCACGCAGCCGCCGATCGCCGCCGAGAAGCCGACCCAGGCCACCGCGGCCCAGGAGAAGAACCCGCGGCGGGACATGTCCCCACCCTTCGCAGCCGCCTTCGGAGCCGGAGCGGTCCCGGTGGCGGCCGGAGTGGCCGTGGCTTTCGCGGCGGCAACAACGGCGGCCGGAGCCGGAACCGGTGCCGGCTTTCCCTCGGCCGCCAACTTGGCTGCATGAGCGGCGCGGGCAGCGGCAACCTTCTCGGCTTTCGCGGCATCCGCGGCATCCGCAGCCGCATCCGGCCCTGGAGGCGGAACGGCGGGAGCGTTGGTTCCGCCCGCGATGGCGGGCTCTACCGGAGCGGCGGCTTCGGAGGGAGGAGCCTTGAAAGTATCGGAAGTGGCAGCAGCCTGCCTCTCCGCAATCGGAGCGGCATCGGTTTTGGCAGCCCCAGTCTCGGCGCGGGCGCCTTCCGTGGCCATCTTGGGCGGTCCAGACTCTGCCGAACCTGTCGGCTCAGACGCGGGACCGTCCTTCGTCTCGTCAGCCATGTTGCCCCTTTCCTACTGCATTTCTGTTCGGGCCCTGATGTCTACATCCTTTCGGGTGCCCCTTTCTAGCGAAAGGGGACAGGGGGTGTCAACGCCGCAATGCGGCGCGGAGGTAAACCCCCTCCAAACCTGGAAAAAATCAGCGCGCAGAGGCCACCTTGCCTGCCTCGATGGCGGCTTGACGCACCTTGAGGCTCGGATCGTCCTTGGCGAGCCGGTCAAAGAGTGCGCGGTGCCGCGGATCGCGAAGGGAGGCGAGCGCCCGGATGGCACTGAGCATGGCCTCTTCCTGCTGCTCGCGGGTGATGTCCGGCACCTGTGCGAGGAGCCGGCGGTCGAGCATGCCCTCGAGCACGGGCACGCCCTCGGCGCTCCGCAGGCGGGCCAGGGAGAGAGCCGCATTCCAGCGCACGTCGGTGGCGGCATCGTCGAGGAGCGGCCGGAGGCTGGGGACGACCGAGGGATCGTTCAGCTCACCCAAGGCGAACGCCGCGGTCTTGCGGATGCCGGGGTCCTGGTCGCCGAGGGCGGCGGTCAGAGGCTCCTTGGCCTGGGGGTCGCCCAGGATGCCGAGCGCCCAGAGCGCGTAGATCCGCGTGCGCTCGTCCTCGTCATCCAGGGCTTCGACGAGCAGGGGAAGCGCCTCATGGTCGCCGGTGCGCCCCAGCACGAGCGCCAGGTAGCGCTTCATCTCGGCATCGTCCGCCTCCTGGAACATCCGGCGGACCTGCGCCTTGGCTCCCGCCTCCTGCTCCAGCGCCTGGGGATCCGACACCAGGATCTTGGACAGCTCATACGCCGCCTGCACCCGCCGCGGCTTCCAACTCGACTCGAGGTCGTTCAGGTAGTCCCGTGTGCTCTGCCGGTCGTAGGCGATCCACCCGAAGCCGATGAAGATGGCCACGCAGAGGACGACGACCAGCAGCGGAACGACGAACAGGCCGAGAAAGGAGCGCAACGCGCTGCTGCCAACCTCTTCTTCGGCCGGCAAATCCTCCTCGGGAGGAACGTCCTGCGGGAAATCAGGATCAGAGGGATCGGACATCGGGTGCGGAGCATAGCGGAACTCGCGCGGCGCGCCAAACCTCTCTCCCTCAGGAGTCGGGATCTTGGCTGCGGCCGTCTCGTCGGGCGTCGTCCCGATTCCTGGGTATCGCGGCTGGCCTCCCAACTCTTGGGGGGATATATCGCGTAACTCTCTGTTTGCACAAGTAGAGCAAGGCGGAGCAGATACACGAGACTTGACAAGCAGAGCACATCCCTCTACTCTTTGCACAACGTCGTTGCAGTGAGGCTCCCGAAAGCAGAAATCCGTCGGCGCCAGGGAGGCGTCGGACGGTTCAACCCCGAGAGGGGAAAAGGAGGTAGTCATGGCTCATGAGTGGCAGTACATGAATGCGGTGAACGGGTGGGACAAGATTGACGTGGCGGTGACCGCCAACGCGGTGAAGTTGCCGGAGTTGGAGGTCAACCTCGGCGGCCTGCGGAATCGGTCGCAGCGGGCTCGCCAGCTGTTCGCGCAGCAGGCCGCGCTGACGGCGGCCAAGCAGGAGGTGACGAAGGAGCTGCAGCAGGTGATGCAGGAGGGGAACGCGCTGGCGAGGTTCCTCCGCGAGGGTCTCCGGGCCTACCTCGGCAAGGGCAGCGAGAAGCTGATCGAGTTCGGGGTGCGGCCGTTCCGCGGGCTCAACCGCAAGCCCGCGCCGCCCCCTCCGGCGCCCGAGACGTCCGCTCCCTCGGTCCCGGCTCCTGATTCTGTGAAGTAGCCTGTCTTTCCCGGGGGCGCGCTGCCGTAGCGCCCCCGCCTTTTCCTCCCCCCTCTTTCGAGCCCCGAGCGAGAAGCATTCTCCCCGGCCTGTCGTCTTCTACGACAGGTTCTGACGCAGAAGCGCCCCACATTCCCTCGATAAGTCTTCGTATTCGTCACGACAACGTTCCGCAGCCACAACCCGCGGCGGAGTGCTTATGCGCCAAGCGCTATCGCTTTGACGTTGATAAGGGAAGAGTGTAGGCTAGGGTAAGTCACAAAGGCACTAAAGAGATAGTCGACCATTCACCTTCCGCTGTTACACCTATTCTGAGCACCCGATGGAAGTGGCAGAGGCAGCGTTAACCGCCGGAAGGAAGGCGCAATGCCAAACGAAAACTCGCCTGCTGTGTTCACGCCCGACAACGAGCCCTACTTGGGGAGCGAGGCGCTCAGGCGATTCGATCTGACAATCGTTGGGGTGTTAAAGGCAAATCGTGCGGTCGCCTCGGCATCTCGTCAAAATGAGCGACTCACTGAACTTCAACTAGCTGCCTGCGAGATCATTCCACAGGGAATATCCGTCAGTTTGAGCATCCGCGAACTCATACGCCAAGGCTATCTTCTTTCAGCCATGATTCTGATCCGTCCACTCATGGAACGAGCCGCGATCATCTCGTATCTCGTTAAACATCCAGCTAGTGTCGAGATCTGGAAGCTTGGCTGGCCGCATGGAAAGCGGCCGAGTCTCTCAACGATGCTCGACTCGATGGGGTGGGAGGCGGCAGGTGACTCGATGAGTAAAGAGATCTGCAGCATCTTTAACCACCTCGTGCACGGCGATCCCTTCGCGTCAGAATGGAACATTACCGACCCCGGAGCAGTTGGCCTCGGCTACTCAAGTGGGCGTATTACTGATCGCCCAGATGTCTGCGACATCCTTGCAGGCATCACTTCTGGACAGATGCTAGTCCTAATGGCGTTGATGGCGGCGACATTCCCTGGCATTGACGAGACCGTGCAGGCCATCTCCGAGACAGTCAATGTCGTGGTGGATGGCGGTTAACCCCCGCTTCCACCGGACGGCCGGCTTCGCCGTCCTCTCTCGAGGTCTAGATGAAACCTAGCGACGTGCTTAAGAACCTGATGCTTGGCCTTATCTACCCGGCCGTCCTGGGCAGCATCATCTATCTTGCTCTAGCCGAAGTGGCTGAGCAGGTGGTAGCCCTGTGGGGTGTGTTCTCCGGGCAACCCTATGAGGTCAGCCTAGTTGTTAGCTTAAAATTTTTTTTACTCGGGGTGACGCTTACATTCTATTGCTGCGACTATCTCTATTTGCTGTTCACGAATGACTTCAATCTAGGCTTCTTCTTTCTCGATATCGTGTTCATCATTGTGCTTTACGCTACCGTTCTCGCCATCGGCCTCGACGCTGGCGAGGAGCCTCCTAAAGTATTGCTAATTCTTGGTTTTTATACCGTGTTCATACTTCTCTACCTGGTCTGGGACCTCTTCGAGAAAACGAGGTGTACTGCCGACGAGACTGGTTTCTATAATTCCGTGATCAAGTGGGAGCTGTGGTCCCTTCTGGTGTTAGGTTCTCTTGGCACTGTAAAGTTTATCTTGGGTGATCACTGGACGCATTTGTATCTGGCGACGGTTGGCGAAGTCGCTATAGTGGTTGCTGCCTTGGCGGGTATAACCTACTTCTTCGCCCGGCATACATGGCGCAAGCGGCTCTTCGTCAAGTCTATTCCAATGAGATAAAGTAGGCAGAGGATATTTTAGAGCACTCAATGCCGCCGATCCTTGCAGCGGACAGTCTGGCGCCTCCGGTGCGATCACGTTGCGCGCTACAGAGAATAGACAATCACTGGATTGCCAAGGAGGAATCGTGAGTTCGGCTGAACTCGTAAACCTTAGAAGAGCGTTAGAAGGGCAGGATCCTGACCTACTATTGGCATTGCTAAGCGAATATGGAGAACGCTGGAAGCACAGCGCCAATCAGATCTGGTCTATTGGAGTAATTTTCATCCCACTGTCTCTCTCCGGTATTGTAGTGGTTCTGGGAAGGTCTGCGCGGACCTTGGGTATAGCCATTTTCTCCACAGTCTTAATCTGGATCTGGTACTGTATAAGCCAGAGTATCCGTTCGCGGTACGAACAAGACTGGGCAGTCTATGCGGCTATCGAAAGTGCTTTACTCAAACTTGATCCACCAAGACTGAGCCGTGGCTTGGTTGAACTTGTGCCTCGGACCGGCTTCTGGCTTTCCGTTCGCAGACTTCGCGTCATGATCGCCGTAGCTATAACTTTGGCTTGGTTGTTATTGACAATATCTACTTGGTAGCAGTGCCAGAGAGCACGGCAGAGCAAAGGCCAAGCAACTGTCCGTGATAGCAGTTTAGGAGAAGCCTATGGCAAGGTCATGGTCTATTTTATTGGTTCTCTACCTCTGCACATTTGGTACCGCGCGAGGCGCCACAACTCTCCTGGATGGTAATTACTTCGCCTTCAAGGGCACGAGCCCTTTCGCCGTGAAAGAATCGGGGCGATGGGCAGTCCCACGCTTCGATTTAACCCTTGGCATGGAGAAGGATGCGACGGCTGAAAAGACCAAGATTTTACCCGGTTACGCTTTTGTGCTAGATGCTAGTAAGGCAGGGATCGCTGTGCCGAAGGGTTGTCAGCAGAAATTTTCAGCGCCTCCGAATCAAGTGCGTGCTGCAATGACATTGCCTGTCGCACTCTTTGATTTTGGCGATGTCGAACAAATGCTGATGTATGGTGAGGGATGTTTTGCAACGATTTGGATGTCGGGGCAGAGATCGTATCAGGGACAAACGCGCTTTGAGCAGAGCAGCATCGCTCCACCGCAGCAAGATTCCGTCAGTCATGGGCTTTTAGAGTTCAGGGCAGGAGGAGAAGTCACGCTCATCCAGTTTGCTGTTCCAGTGCAGGATTTGTATTGATAGCGACACCTGCGATCTTCATTCCCAATGTGCGAGGCAGGCTGGTGCAATGCGCCTGGTCCGTTCACTTTTAAGCGCCAGCAGAAGAGCCCCCGGCAGGGGCAACGGCAGAGGCCCCGGGCGCGAGCCCTGGAGCCCCCACCCGGCCGCGGGGCTTACGCCCCTGGCCTCTGCCGTTGCCCCTATTGGGGCCGATCTTTTGGCGCTTGAAAGCGAAGGGATATCAGGCCCCCTACACAAGGATTGCATCAGCAGGGTTTGTGAGGCGGTAACGGATAGCCTCGACCATCTCTGCTATCCGCGCCCTGTACTAGATGGTCGATGAGACCGGCACTCCAAAAGCCGCTCCTCCAATCCTCCAGCCTCGAGGCACCCTAACTTGTAGAGGCCGGCCCGGATGGCATGCCGCCGTCCCGGGGCCGGCTCTCGAAGGAGGGGACTCATGGCAACACGTCCGATGCACTGTCGGCTTTCCGGCCTGGCTCTCGCGGGGTGCCTCGCCCTGCTGCCGGCGGCCGAGGCCCGGCCGCGGCTCGACCCGGAACGCCGGCCCGCCGTCCAGGAGCGGTCCGGGGGCTTACTGGCCTGGGCGGGAGAGCTCTTCGCCCGCGTCTGGGAGGAGACCGGGATGATGATCGATCCCGACGGCCAGCCCCGGCCGGTTGTCACCTCCGAGGGCGACACCGGGAAGCTGATCGACCCGAACGGCTAGCCGTTTTTCCAAGGGCCGGCGTCCGCCGGCCCTATCTTTTTCTTCCCGGCGTGTCCTGATTGCGCCTCCTGCGGCAACTAAGATATAGAGAGACGGTTCAAACGCGACCACGTCGAGGAGAGCGCATGGAAGAAAACCACCTTTCGTTGGAGACGTTGGCGAAGTGGCTGGCGGGACGGCTGGAGCATGATGTCGTTCTCCAGCACGTCGTGCCTCATCTCGTCGCGAGCTGTCCCGTCTGCCGGGAGCGATACGAGCAGATCCGGCAGCTCAAGAGGGAGGCGGGCCACGAGGACGAGGAGGTCGGCGTGGTCGAGTGGCGGGAAGCGCCGGAGCTGCTGCGGCTGCTGGAGGAGCTTCCGCTCCCCGAGCGGCATCTGCGCGTGGAGGAGGACGAGAGCCTGCACACCTGGGGGCTCTGCCAGCTCCTGCTGCAGCGGAGCCGCGAGGCGATCTCCGAGGATCCCGGCCTGGCCCTCTCGCGGGCCGAGTTGGCGTTGAGCGTGTCGCGCCACCTGGGGGACGCCTACGATCCGGGATGGGTCCTCGACCTGCGCGCCCGGGCCTACGCCGCCCTGGGCAATGCGTTGCGGGTGCTTTCCGAGCTTTGCGCCGCGGAGGCAGCCTTCCGCGAAGCGGAGTCGTGCCTCTCCCGCAGCGGTACGGGAAACGCTTGGGCGAAGGCCCAGGTCCTGGACCTCAAGAGCTCCCTGCGGCAGGACCAGCGGCAGTTCGAGGAGAGCGAGGAGCTGCTCGATGACGCGCTCGCCCTCTATCGAGAGGCTGGGGATTCCCACGGGATCGGCAAGATCCACCTCCAGCGAGCCAAGCTCTACCGGGAGATGGGGGACTTGGAGCAGGCGATCGAGCATCTGAACCGGAACATCGGCGAGATCGAACAAGGGGCTCTGCTCGCCTATGCGAGGTACAACCTGCTCTGCTGCCTTGATGAAGCCGGCCGCCACGAGGAAGCCTGGAGCCTGCTTCCGGAGGTCCGGGACCTCTTCCGCGGCGCCAAGCCGCTGGACCGCGTCCGCCTCCGTTGGGCGGAGGGGGATATCGCCGCGGGCCTGGGCCGGGGGGACGAGGCGGAAGCCGCCTACCGCGAGGTCCAGCGGGAGTTCGAGGGGCACCGGATGCCCTACAACGCGGCGCTGGTCGCGCTCGATCTCGCGCTGCTGCTGGCGCGCCAGGGCCGCACCGAGGAGCTGAAGCGGCTCTCGGCCGAGCTTGTGGCCGCCTTCGAGTCGCGGGCGATCCACCGCGAGGCTACCGCCGCCTTCCTCCTCTTCCAACGCGCCTGCGACGAAGAACGGGCCACCGCCGAGATGATCTCCCGACTCGCCTCCCTGCTGCGCCGGCGGGGCAACGGGGCGACAGGATAGCGCTCCGAAGGACTTCGCAGCCGTTCCGAAGTCCTTGGACGATACGCTGAAGTCCCCCAGGGTGGCTCTGAAGGACTCGGGAGCGGCTCTGAAGCTCCTCTGAATGGCTGTGAAGAGCTTGGAGGCCAAACCGAAGTCCTCCGGCATGACCCCGAGTGGTTTCGGCGCGGCTCTGAAGTCCTACGGAATGGCTCTGAGGGACTCGAGAATCATTCTGAAGTCCTTCGGCATGGCTCCGAAGTACCTCGGAGCGGCTCTGAATCCCTCAGAACGACGGGGAAGGACTTCGGAGCGACTCCGAAGCACTCTGGGATCACGCTGACTCCCTTCGGGATGGCCCTGAAGTACCTGGGAACCCCTCTGAAGTCCTCGGAATCGCTCCGAAGCAGCTCGGAATGGCGCTGAAGTGCTTCGGAATGGCTCACTCCAGCGTGACATACGCCGCCGTGATCCTGCCGACGACCAGGGAGGTCGCTCCTGTCGTGAATGAGGACTCGTCTGACGCCAGGAAGTGGACGGCGGAGGCGGCCTTCAGGACGGGTCAGATCGGCCGGTCCATCAGGGTCAAGGCATGGTCGCAAAGACTGGCGCTGATCCAGATATCGGGGCGGTTCCTGAGAGCTTCGACGAGCTGGATAGCTTCCTCTTTGGTGAGAGCTCCACCCTGCCTGGCCGCCAGAATCACACCGAGGGTTCCCTTGATCTGGGCTTTGGATCCTGCGGCGGCAAAAGAGTCGAGAGCCGCCCGGCGGGCATCGAAATCGTCGATCAGGAGCCAGATGGCCTTCATCTCGATCGCCAACAGGATGCTCTCCCCCTCTCCGGGCCCCAGACGAACCGGCGCCGGCGGAGGAGCATCCCGAGGAGATACAACTGCCAACTCTCCAGACTCATAGCGGTCCTGGAGCAAGGCCGCGTCGGGAGCAGCCAAGCGCAGCCCTTCGATGATCAACTCGTGATGGACAGCGGGTGGCGTCAGGATCTTGGGGAAGATGCGGAAGAGAGCGTCAAGCGCGCCGATCTTGGCGAGGGCCATGAGAGGGCCCGCGTCAGAGACGACGGTCACAGGACAGGTTCGCCCGCTTCTTCGCCATCGGTCTTAGGTACGAGGCCGTGGGCATAGGCCAGCGGGATCATCTCCCGCAGGGAGACACCCGCTTGGTGGGCCGCGTATCCCAGCGATCCCTCGCCTCGCTTATAGGCGTCCAGCGCCTTCCGGATTCGCCACTCTCGGAGTCCGAGCACCAGCACTTCCTGCCGTTGCTCCGGGTCCGGAGGCAACTGGCTGGCCAGTTCGTCGGTGATGGCAATCGAGACAGTCGATCGTGGCATAAGTGCAGCTCCGTCAGGGCCAAATCAGCGGTACGCCCCCGACTATCATACAGAAATGCGGGGAACATGGCCGGCACCCGCCGCTCACTCCGGCGTCACATACGCTGCCGTGATCCCGCCGCCGGGTGGCGGCTACGAGGCTCGGACGTCATCGAACCCAGGCTTCCGTTGTTCTATGTTTCCCGAGCCCGACTTGATCGAATTCGTCGCGTCCCCCTACAGCGGGAGCACCCAATGCGGCTAGAAACCTTGTTTATGACCAGCGCTCCGGCAATTGGCGGCGCAGTGGGTTCACCATCAGCGTACAGGACCGTCCCTTGCTCTCCAACTCCGCCAAAGAACGAGGCTTCGATGTAGGCCACCGGGCCACTGCCTTTGCTGAGAGCGCGGCATAGTTCGTCAAGCGGCTTCGGCAACATCGCTGGAAGCGTTTCTTCATTTTCGACGATGTAGTAGAAATCCCCTCAGTGCTTGTAACAAGTAAGCCATTCAAGACCCAGACCTCACTCCGGCGTCACGTACGCAGCCGTGATCCCACCGTCGACCAGGAAGGTCGCCCCCGTCGTAAAGGAAGATTCGTCCGAGGCGAGGAAGAGGACGGCTCGGGCAATCTCCTTCGCTTCTCCGAAGCGGCCCATGGGGATGTGGACCAGACGGCGCTGGCGCTTTTCCTCGGTGTCCAAGTATTTCATGAGCAGCTCGGTCTTGAGGGGACCGGGGCAGAGGGCGTTGACGCGGATGTTCTCCCTTGCGTGAATCACGGCCAGCTCCCTTGTCATGGCGAGGACTCCGCCCTTGCTCGCCGTATAGGCGAGCTGCGGGGTGGCGGCTCCGAGGACCGCCACGAAGGAGGCGGTGTTGATGATCGAGCCTCCCCCCGCGCGCCTCAGAGCCGGGATGCCGTACTTGCAGCCGAGGAAGACGCCCTTGAGGTTGATGTTCATGGTGAGGTCCCAGACCTCTTCCTCGGTGGTCACGGCGTCGTCATCGTTCGGATGGGAGATGCCGGCGTTGTTGAACAGCACGTCGAGCCGGCCGTAGGTCGCTTCAGCGGCCCGGATCATCAGCTCGGCCTCGGCGGCCTTCGAGACGTCGGCATGGACGTAGACCGCCTCGCCTCCGCTCCCTCGTGCCTCCTCCGCGACCGCCTGGCCGCCGGAATCGTTCACATCCACCACGACGACCCGGGCGCCTTCGCTCGCAAACAGCAGCGCCGTTTCCCGGCCGATCCCCGAGCCGCCTCCGGTGATGAGCGCGACTTTGTCTTTCAATCGCATCATGCCCTCTCGAAATATCGAGCCCGTTCCCAGCAGGTCACCACCTCGTCGAACTTCCTTTGCTCGGTGCGCAGGAAGTGGAGGTAGTGCTCGAACACGTCCTCGCCGAACGCCTCCTTCGCCATGTCGCTCCGCTCCAGCTCCGAGATCGCCTCCCGTAGCGTGCCGGGGACCTTTGGCAGCTCGGCGGCAGCGTAGAGGTCTCCCTGAAAAATATCCGGCGGCTCGATCCGGTTGCGGATGCCGTCGAGCCCGGCGGCGAGGGCGGCGGCATAGAGGATGTAGGGATTGGCGTCCGCTCCCGGGATGCGGCACTCGACCCTGAGCGAGGGGCCGCGGCCTACCACCCGGAAGCCGGCGGTCCGGTTGTCGTAGCTCCAGGCGATCGCGGTCGGTGCCCAGGAGCGCGACTGGTATCTCTTGTATGAAGCCACGTAGGGGGCGTAGCAGGCAGTCACCGCCCGTGCGTGCTTGATCCAACCTCCGAGGAACCAGCGGAACGTGTCGCTGCCTTGGATTGGACCGATCTTTTGATCCCCGGGAAAAGCGGCGCGGCCGTCCTTGTCCCAGAGGCTGACGTGGATGTGCGCGCTGGAGCCGGTGTGCTTCTCGTCCCACTTCGCCATGAAGGTGACGGACTTCCCCTGCGCCCAGGCGATCTCCTTGGCCGCGTGCTTATAGATCACGTTACGGTCGGCCTGGGTCAACGCCTCGCTGTAGCGGAGATTGATCTCCTGCTGGCCCAGCCCCGCCTCTCCCTTGCTGAACTCGATCGGCACGCCGCTGTTGTCCAGATCGCGCCGGATCGCGCCGACGAGCTCCTCTTCTTTCGTGCCCTGGAGGATGTGGTAGTCCTCGTTGTACGTCCCCATCGGCCGCAGGTCGTGATAGTTCTTGGATCGAGCTTCGGCAAAGCTGTCGTCGAAGACGTAGAGCTCGATTTCCGTTCCGCCCATCACCGTGAAGCCGGCCTCTTTTGCCCGCTCGAGCTGGCGCTGGAGCATCCTGCGCGGCGAGACCTCTACCGGCCTTTCGTGATGATCGAAAAGATCGCAGATCACGAGCGCGGTCTTCGGCAGCCAGGCGGCGCGGCGCAGGGTCGAAAGATCGGGGACGCAGTGGAAGTCGCCGTAGCCGGTCTCCCAGCTCGTGTACTTGTAGCCGGGGATGACGTCCATTTCCATGTCGCAGGCGAGAAGGTAATCGCAGGCGTGCATCCCGTCGTCCGCGATCTGTTCGAGGAAGAAGCCGGCGTTGATCCGTTTGCCCATGAGGCGGCCGTACATGTCGGGGAAGACGGAGAGCACGGTTTCGATCTCGCCGCGCTCCACGAGCTCCGCCAGCTGCTCGCGATTCAGCATCGCTACTCCTCCGAGATGAACACGCTTTTTTGCTCGCTGTAGTGATCGAGGGCCGAAGGGCCCAGCTCGCGGCCGACGCCGCTCCTCTTGACGCCTCCGAAGGGCATCTCCAGATGAACGCTCCAGCCCGTGTTGACCGAGATCACGCCGGTCTCGACCGCCCGCACGACCCGCAGGGCTCTGCCGATATCGCGCGTCCAGACCGAGCCGGAAAGGCCATAAACCGTTGCATTCGCGAGGCGGATCGCTTCCTCCTCGGTGTCGAACGGCAGCAGGGCCACGACCGGACCGAAGATCTCTTCCTGCGCGATCACATTTTCGGGTGACACATCCCGAAAAACCGCGGGCTCGTAGAAGCTGCCCGGTCCTTCCATCGTCCGGCCACCTGTGCAGAGCTTCGCTCCCTGATCGATCCCTCGGCGAACGTAGCCGTCCACCCGTTCGCGATGGGACGGAGAGATCAGCGAGCCGATTTGGGTCTTCTCGTCGAGAGGATCGCCGATCCGGAGCTCCCGGGCGTTCTCGACGAAACGCTCGACGATCTCTTCATAGATCGATCTTTCGATCAGGACCCGGCTGCGCGCGCAGCAATCCTGGCCGGCGTTGCCGAACGAGCTGGAGATCGAGGCTCCGGCTTTGTCGAGGTCCGCATCCGCAAAGATCAGGCTGGCCGACTTGCCGCCCAGCTCCAGGGAGACGCGCTTCACGTCGCCGGCCGCCAGCCGCATCACTTCGCTCCCCACCTCGGTCGAGCCGGTGAAGGCGATCTTGCGCACGTCCGGATGTTGGGCGAGGGCCGATCCGGCCTCGCCTCCCGGCCCGGTCACGACGTTGAGCACTCCTGGCGGCAACCCGGCCTCGGCGGCCAGCTCGGCCAGGCGCAGGGCCGTCAACGGCGTGGCCGATGCCGGCTTGACCACTACGGAGTTGCCCAGGGCCAGGGCGGGCGCGGCCTTCCAGGTGGTGATGGCGAAGGGGAAGTTCCAGGGGACGATCAGGCCGCAGACCCCGACGGGCTCGCGGAAGGTGAGGCCGGTTCCGGGCGCGCCGACCGGGAGCGTCTGTCCGCCAAATGCGGGGATCAGGCCGGCGTAGTACTGGAAGCAGGCGGCCCCCATCTCGATCTCGCCGCGGGCCTCCTGGATGGGCTTGCCCACGTTGCGCGACTCCAGCGTGGCGAGCGCCTCGGCCTCCGCCCGGATCCGCTCGGCCAGCCGGAGCAGCACCCGCGCCCGCTCCATCGCCGGCATCCGGCGCCACTCCCCCTGCTCGAACGAACGGCGGGCCGCGGCGACCGCTGCCCCGATCTCCTCGGGGCCGCCCGCGGCGACATGGGCGAGGACCTCGCCGGTCGCGGGGCTCAGGACGGGGATGGACTGGACGGGGGTGGAGCGGTCGGCCATGGAGGCCGATGATACATCTCAGAGCTGCCTCTCAGGGTTTGGGAAAGCGGACCACCTTGATGTCGCTGATGGGAATCGAAACGGGGCGGGAGCGCTCGCCCGGGTTGCGGGAGACGCCCGAAAGCTTCTCTCCGACCCAATGCCAGGAATTCGAGCGGGCCTCGGCCTCGGTGCCGGTGATGATCACGACCGGATAGAAGAGGAGGTCCCCGGAGGTGGCCTTGAGCTTCAGCGGCGCGTCGGCGATCCGGATCTCCCGCAGCCGGCCGGTCTCCTTGGTCTTCGGCCCGAGGGCGATCTCATACCAGGCGATCTCTTCGGGAGTGGAGTCGAGCTTCTTGGTGAAGAGGAGCGAGCCGCTCCGCGGGGAGGGCGCGACCTCCCGCAGCTCGAGCTTCACGACGTCATTGTCCTGCGTCTGGACCTCGACGATCGCGCCCTTGGCCTCCCGGGAATCGGCGAAGCCCGGAAGCAGCAGGACGAACAGAAGGCAGGCAAGGATCATACGGCGCATGTTTCACTCCTGAGCCCGGCCGGACCGGACATCCGGCCGGGCTGTGGTATTTCAAACAGAGTCAAAGCGAGTTCAGGAACGTGACCAGTTGGTTCTTCTGGGTCAGGCTCAGATTGATGTAGTTCTGGATGACCGGCTCGGCCTCGTTGGTGTGGCGCAGGATGGCATTGTTGCGTGTGATGTTCTCGCCGTCATGCATGAAGCGGCTGCGGGTGCGCAGGCCCCAGAGCGGCGGAGTGCGCAGCTTGTTGCGCGTGCTCGAGCCGCCATTCTGGATGATGCCGTCGCCCGTGCCTACGTTGTGCAGCATGAAGTCGCTGTAGGGATGGATGATCTTGTCGCCGAGAGCGGCCGGGACGACGAACTTGCCGCCGTTGATCACGGTGCCCGCCGGAGCGGTAGTGATGCTCGTGGTGTGGCAGTGCCGGCAGCCGATCGAATTGAAGAGGTTCGCACCGGCGATGGCATCCGCGGTGGCGGCCAGGGCCGTGTCGCGCGGCGGCACCTTGGTGGCGCGCATGAAGCGGGCGAAGGCCTCGACGTCCGGTCCGAACGGCTCGGCCACGGTCGGCGCCTCCTCCGGATCGGGGACGGTGTCAAAGGCCGCGACGGAGGCTCCGTAGGAGGTGTTCTCGTTGGGCTGGAGCGGGCTGGTGATGCCCATCTCGTTGAGGTAGGCGTCCGCCGAGAAGGAGAGCAGGCTCGCCTGCTGGTTCTTCCAGCCGAAGCGGCCGATCCGCGTCTGCCCCGGGGCTTCCAGGACCGGCACGTTGATGATCTGACCCTTCATGCCGTTGGGCTGGGCCGTCTGGATGCTGGTGAACGTGGCGTTGGCGATCGCTTCGACAAAGCCGTCGCCGAGTGTGTTGAGGGAAGCGCGGAAGGTCGCGACGTTGTCCGAGCCCGAGACCCGCTCCTGGATCTTGGCATCGATTGCGCGGTCGTTGATCAGCGAGCCGCCCGGGGGATCCTGGTAGGTGAAGCCGTCGAACCGGGCCACGCGCAGCTCGGTGACCTGGCTGGTGGCTCCGGTCACCGGGTTCTGATGGCACTCGCGGCAGGCCTGGGCGTTGTAGACCGGACCCAGGCCGTCCTCGATCACCTCGACCTCCTCGAAGAGCTCTTTGTCGATGTCGAACTGGGCCTGGGACACCATCCCGTTGGTCAGGTCGTCGAAGCCGGCCGGCGCTTCGACCGCGGCATACACCAGCGGCGCTGCCAGGAGCAACAGCAGGAGCCCGTCCGTGATCAGGAGTCGATGAAGCCGCCCCTTGATCCTACGCATCTTCCGTCTCCTCTCCCTCAGTCGAGGGAAAAAAGGACCGCGGCTCTTCGAGGCCAGGAAACCTTTCCCTGGACCCGTCTGCCGAGCTACGGCCCGTATTCACCATCACGACGAAGCCGGCCAAACACACCTCCGGCATGGATGTATGAAGACGGAGCTCTTTTCAAGTCAAACCTGCGAGTAGAAATGGGGCTCCTACTAAAGAGGGGTACAGGAGCAGGTACGAAACGAGCCGGTCCGCGAAAGATTCGTGGCATCATCTTTTCGATGACCCGACAAAACGCCCGAGCCTGGGCCCTGGGGCTGGCCGGCATCCTCGCGGTATGCATTCCTGGATGCCGGAAGAGCGGCGTCCAGGAATGCTTCGACTTGAATGAGAAGCTGCGCTATGAGGAGGCGGCCCGGCGCTGCGGAGAGGTCTACGCGGAGGAGGAGGATGCGAAAGCGGGGGCCGCCGCCGCGTACGCTCATTATCAGCTCGGACACGAGGACGAGGTCCTCGCCTGGGCCGGCCGTCTGGAGAAGGACGGGAAGGTGCAGCCGGGGGTCTGGGGGCTGGCGGCGATCGTCCATCAGCAGCGCGGCGACATCGACGCTGCGAACCGGGACTACGCCCGGGACCTCGAATTGCTGCGTGCCGAGGGCGACGACCACCAGGCCATGGCGGACATCCTCCACCAGCTCTCCTACAACGCCTGGAGGCAGTCGAGGTACCGCGAGGCCTTCCTGTTCGCCAGCGAAGCCGTGGAAAAGGCGGGGAAGGCCGGGGACCGGGATCTGGAGATCCGTTCCGCGGAGCTGCTCTATCCCATCCTCGAAGCGGTCGGCGACCTCGAAGGGGCGCACCAGGCCATCGAGGCGACGGGCAGATTGGTGGGAGAGGACCCGGCCCGGCAGGCGCATTTCCTCGCCAACCGGGGCGGCCTGCTCGTCGACGAAGGCCGGCTGGCGCTCGCCCGCCGCGACCTCGAGCGGGCTCTCGAGCTGGGGGCCGGGAGGATGGACGAGGGGTTCTTTCGCAGGGTGCACCTGAACCTGACCGCCGTCCACCTCGACCTCGACAACACTGGCGATATTGGCGACATTGCCCGCGCGGCCCACCATCTGGAAGAGGCCTGGAAGCACTCCGAGCCCGGCAAGCCAAAACCGGCCTCGCTCCTGTATTACCGTGCCCGGGTGGACCTCGCCCGGGGGCGTCCCGAGGAAGCGCTCCGGGCGCTCGAGACCGCCCTCGGCCAGGACCCAGCCGCGGATTGGGCCTGGGACCTGGAGTACCAGAAAGGCCGGGCCGAGGAGGCCCGTGGCAATGCCGGGGCTGCCGGGGCTGCCGGGGCTGCCAGGGCTGCCGAAACCGCGTACGAACGGTCGATCGAGGTGGTCGAGGAGATGCGGAGGGAGCTCGCCTTCGACGATCTCAAGTCCTGGCTCGTTGACCGGAAGCGCCAGCCGTTCGAAGCGCTGTTCCTCTTGCAGGCCCGGTCGGGCCGGGCCGAAGCGGCCCTGGCAACTGTGGAGCGGGCACAGGCGAGGACTTTTCTGGACGCGTTCCTCCACGCCAGCTCCTCGCCGGGCTCCCCGGGCAAGCCGTGGTCGAGCGCCGCCCTTCAGCGGATCGAGGGCCTTGAATCGCTGCTGCCAGTGATGAGCGAGTCGCCCATGGCGTCGCTGCAGCCCATCGACCAGGTGCTGACCGCCTTCGGAGACCGTCACGGCCTCGTCTACTTCGAGGCCGGAGAGGAGATCCGGCTCATCACCGTCGCCACCCGGAAGGCTCGCCTCCACCCGCCGGCTCCGGCGCGGGACGTCCGCCGCCTCGCAGAGACGTTCCTGGCCCATCCCGAGGACATGCAGGCGGCGGAACGGCTCGGGGAAATGCTTCTGCCCCCAGGCTCACTCCCGGAAAAGGGGACCGCCGTCCACGTGGTAGCAGACGGCATCCTGGGCAACCTCCCCTTCGCCGCGTTGCGCCGGGATGGACGCTACCTCGTCGAGGACCACGCGGTCCTCATCCTCCCCAGCCTGGGCGTGCTCGCAGCGCTCGAGAGCCGTCGCGGAGGGCCGCCCGGACCTCCCCTGGTGCTGGCGGACCCGCGCGGCGACCTGCCGGAGGCGGCTGCGGAAGGGCGGCAGGTGGCGAAGCGGCTCGGCGGCCCGGCCCTCGTCGGCCGGAAGGCCGTGTCGGGCGAGCTGAAGAAGGCCGCCCGCGCGCGGGTGCTCCACTTGGCCCTGCACACCGGCCCCGGTCCGCGAGGGGCTTGGCTCCAGCTCGCCGACCGGCAGGTGAGCGCGAGCGAGATCGTGACGGGCCGGATCGGGCCGCGGCTGGTGGTGCTCGCGAGCTGCTCCTCGGCAACGCGGACAGGCCGCCAGATGTGGGGATCGCTGGGCGCCGCTTTCCTGGCTGCCGGGAGCCGCGCAGTCCTCGCCTCGCTCTGGTCGGTCGAGGACCGGCAGGCGCGAGAGCTCGTCCTGCGCTTCTACGCCGAAGGAGTGGCTTCCGACCCCTCCGGAGCGCTGACCCGCATGCAACGTGTTGCGATCGGGCAGGGTCGGTCGCCTATGTTCTGGGCGCCGTTCGTCCTCATCGGGTCCGACCGGCCTCTGAATGACATCCCTTAAGAAGGAGGAACAGACATGAAGAGTCGCTGGCTTGCAGGCGTGGCAATCTTCGTCCTCGGCTTCGGCTGCGCCCAGATGGTGAAAATCACCACGGCAGGTGCCGCCGAGGGCGGCATGATCGATGAAGGGCTCAACCTCATCGAGCACCCCAACAGTTTCGAGCTCATCAACACGGGGGACGCGCGCTACCTGGTCATCATCGGAAACAAGACGCCGGCCATCGATCCGCAGATCCAGTGGGTGGAAGGCTCGCTCGTCATCCCCAAGCTCGGCCTGAATGAAGCGAGGATCTCCAGGGTCCAGGACCTCGGGATCATTACCAACAACAATCCCCCGTACCGGGATTGCCAGCCGAAGTTTGAGGACTGCGTCGAGCCGTGGGAGCCGCTTCCGCGCCCGCGCCCGCCCAAGCCGATCCTCCTCGATCACCAGCAGAGGCGGTAGCGCCGGCGTTCCCGATGCTGTCTCTTCTCCATGATTCGAAAGAGTCGCCGTCGGCCGTCCCCGATCCGGAACGGACGGCCCTGGCCGCTCTTGACCGGGGGCGGACCGAAGAGGCCCTTTCCATCCTCATGAGGGAGTACGGCCATGGCGTCTACCGCTACTGCCGGCAGATGGTGGGGGACGAAGACCTCGCGGAGGAGGCCCGCCAGATGACCTTCGTCCAGGCTTACGAGGGGCTGTCGAAGTTCGCCCGGCGCTCGTCGCTGCGCACCTGGCTCTTCGGCATCGCCCGCCACCGCTGCCTCGACGCCGCGAAGATGAGCCAGCGGCGGAGGAAACGATTCGGCTCCCTCGAAGACGTGCCCGACGTGCCCGTGCCGGGCGGGAGTGTCGAAGACCGCCTGGCGGAACGCTCCCGGGCCGGCGCCCTCGAACGCTGCCTGCGCAAGCTCGCGCCCCACGTCCGCGACGCCGTCGTCCTGCGTTTCCAGCAGGGCCTCTCCTATCCGGAGATCGCCAGGCTCTCTGACGAGAAAGCTCCGGCTCTCCAGGTCCGGGTCGCACGCGCCCTCCCCATCCTGCGCCGCTGCCTGGAGGAGAAGGGGATGGCTCCATGACCAACTGCGAGCGATTTGAGAGTGAGGCCCTTCTCCTCCTGGAACAGGGTCAGCCGCTGGACGATCACTTCTCCTCCTGTCCCGACTGCCTGGCCGCCCGGGCCGCGTACGACCGGCTCCGCGAGCAGCTCTCAAAGCTCGGCGAAGAGGACGAGCCCGCCGCCGACTGGCAGGCGCGGGTCTGGGAGAGGATCGAGCAGAGGAAGAAGCGCAGGTGGTCGCTCTGGTGGTTCGCGCCCGTGGCCGCCGCGGCGATGGCCGCCCTTTTCCTCATCTGGATTCCCAGCCAGAAGCCCGCGGGCCTGCGGGTCGAGATCGAAGCCGGGACCACCGTCCGCCGTGGTGCGGAGGCGCATCCGGGAGACCTACTGCGGCTCGCCGCAACCACCGGAGGAGCGCGCCACAGCGAGCTGCGGGTCTATCGCAACGAAACGGAGCTGATCCTGCGCTGCCCGAAGAGCCCCTGCTTCCTTGTCCTCGACGGCATCGGGCGCTATCAGCCTCTCCTTCTGCTCTCCGAAAGCCCTCTTCCCGCTCCCACCTCCGACCTGGAAACCGACACGGGTGCCGCGCTCGACTCCGGCGCCGAGATCGAGATGGGTTCGGAAGTCGTGGTCCGCTGATGTTGTGATCCATCTCCCGCCGTCGCCTCACAGGCGAAAGGAGATGATCATGAAAACGAAACCTGCCCTTCTTATCGCCCTTGTGGGCACCCTGTTCACGCTCCCCTCCCAGGCCCAGGTCTGCATCAACTTCGGGCCGCCTCCGCCGGTGAACACCATGTATGGTGCCCCCGCCGGCCAGGTCAGCGGAGACCTCGCCTTCTCCGTGAACCTGATCGATGCCTACGTCTACAACTTCGCCCTGCTCCCCGCCGGCACGGCGTTCAATCGTGCCTTCACCAGCATGGCGCCCGTCTCCCTGCCCGGCCAGAGCCTGCGGACCAACAACATCAACATTCTGTTCGACCTCCAGAACCTCGGCTTTCCGGTGCAGAAGGTGACCCTCTCCTACCTCGACCTCGGCGGCTATGAAAACCTTGCGGTCAACTCCAGCGGGATCTATCGCGGCCAGCTCGCGGCGGCCCCGGCGGTCCTCGGCAACTCGAACGTGAACGTCTCCAGCGCGGCCACTCCGCCGCCGATCAGCGGCAAGACGGGCACCGTCACCATCACCGGATCGCAGATCAAGTCCTTCATGATCGGCGGGCAGGAGCTCTGGATCGACAACGTCTGCGCCCAATGACGAAAGGGCCGGACGGGGTAAGATGGCGCCCATGAGACACAGCTCATGGGCCGCCATCATCGTCATGACGTTCACGCTCCTGGGGCCTGCCACCGCCGAGACGCCAGGAGCACTGGACCTTTCCGAGATCGACCGCCTCATCGAGCGCAACGTCCAGGAGAGGCACCTCGTCGGCCTCTCCGTCGGAGTGATGCACCAGGGCAGGATCGTGCTGGCCAAGGGCTACGGCGTCCGCTCCCTGGAAACGCGCGAGCCGGTTACGCCTGACACCCTGTTCGCCGCCGGTTCCATCACCAAGCAATTCACCTGCGCCGCCGCTCTCCTCCTGGCCCAGGAAGGGAAGCTCTCCCTGGACGACCGGGTCGCGAAGTACGAGCCCGGGCTCACCCGCGCAGCCGACATCACGCTGCTCGACCTGGGCCAGCACGTCGCCGGCTACCGCGACTACTACCCCCTGGACTTCGTCCACCGGCCGATGGCGCAGCAAAGGTCCACGGATGCAATCATTCAGGAATTCGGAAAAGGACCGCTGGACTTCGAGCCGGGCACGCGCTGGTCCTACAGCAACACGGGCTTCCTGATCCTCGGCCGGGCCGTGGAAAGGGTTTCCGGCGAGCCGTTCGAGAGCTTTCTGAACCGGCGGATCCTCCAACCCCTCGGAATGCGCCACACCCGCTACGAGCCGAAAAGGGACGAGCCCGGCCTCGCGGAGGGCTACACCTCCTTCGGACTGGGCCCGCCCCAACCGGCCGTCCTCGAGGGAGAAGGCTGGCTCGCCATGGCAGCCGCCCTCTGGTCGACGCCCAAGGACCTGCTGGCCTGGGACCTCGCCCTGATGGAAGGGAAAATCCTTTCCAAACCTTCGTACCAGACGATGATCACGCCGCGCCGGCTCGCGGACGGACGCGCCACCAACTACGGCTGCGGCCAGTTCGTCCGCGACAGGGATGCGGCGCTCGTCCTCACTCATGAAGGGATCGTGGGCGGGTTCAACGCCTGGAACGCAATCGTGCCGTCCACGAGGTCCGCGGTCGTCCTGCTCGCCAACGCGGACTTCGGAGTGAGCCGTCCGCTCCGGGAAGCCATCCTCGCGAAGCTTCTCCCGCCAGCCGCGGAAGAGATCCCCGCCGTGAAGGGACTGCCGGCCAAGGAAGCCGCCATGTCGCTCCTGCGCCAGCTCCGGGAAGGCAAGGTCGACCGCGATACCCTCGGGGAGGATTACAACGCCTGGCTGACTCCGGAGAGGATGGCGTCCGCCCTCCCGGAGAAGGGCGAAGTAAGCGAGCTGGAAGTGGTCGACGTCCACGAGCGGGGCGGCATGGAGGTCGCGAAGCTCCGTTTCCAGATCGGAAGCGTGCCGGCCGAGGCCCTGATGTACCGGACGCCCGATGGCAAGATCCAGGAATTCCTGTTCTATCGCCGTGAGTCTTGAGGAGACCCAGAATGTCGAAAAGCCCCGACCGCGATGTAGAGAAGATCTATTCCGTCAAGGATTTCACGGCCAAGCTGCGCCGCCTCGCCGACGCTCTCGATGCCGGCCAGCCCTTCGAGATCCAGGTAGCCGGCGAGCGCCTCTACGTGCCAGCTGATGCCAGCTTCAGCGTCGAGCACGAGCGCTCGGACGGCACGGAGGAACTGGAGTTCCAGCTGCGCTGGCAACGGTAGGCCGTCGCGTCAGCGGGCCCGGCAGTCGAACGTGGAGGGCCAGTACCTCCCAAGCTGACGCGCCCGGCCGGAAGGCGCCTTCGCGACCATCGTCCGGTTGCCGTTCGCCCGTTCGGGCGGGAGCTGGCCCTCGCCGACGGGGACGACGTCCGGTTGGCCGAAGGCCTCGCGCCAGAGGTCCAGGGCTTCGCAGGCACGTCCCGCGAGGCAGGGCGGCGATTGCGCGATGCGCCTCGCCAGCTCGCAGGGGTCCTCGGCAGGTTGCGGCCGTTCCGGCGCGGCGGTCACCGAGAGCGTCGCGGTCAGCAGGAGTCCGAAAAAGAAGCTGGCTGTCATCGTATCCTCCTTTCCGATCCACCATGAATTCTACACCTTCTCAATCCTTCGGAAGAGGCGGAGGGCCAGCAGGGATGTAGCCCTTGTAGCTGTGCCCCTTCGTCTTCTCCGCAAACTCCTTGCGGACGGCGTCGCGCTGGCCGGGGCTTTCGAAGAGGTCCACGGCCGTCGCGGCCAGGGCCTTGGCGGCGTAGGTCAATCCCTTGTGGCCGATCGACATGCCGGCGCAGGCCACCACCGGCCAGGCGTGCCAGGGCGCATCCTCGGCACCCGTCGTCACCGAAAGATGGACGACTGGGACGTTCCAGCTCACGTCGGCGACGTCGGTCGAGCCGCCGTCCGGAGGCCCGGGATGCTCGTCGAGCGGCTTGACCTTGCCGTCGAGCCCCTTCTCTTCCACGCCCGTCTCGCGCTGGATCCTCTTCGCCAGCTCCTGCTCCTCCGGCGTGAACTGGAGGGGCCCAAGCCAGTCCAGATTGGCCTGGAGCAGCTTCGCGCCGGCCATGTTGGGCAACATCTCGTAGTCGCCGGACTGCACCCTCAGCTCACCCTCGACCTCGGTGGCGAGCGCTGCACCCTGCACGATCTTGCGCACCCTTTCGAGCAGCGTATCCACCGAAGTGTGCTGCGTATCCCGCACCCAGGCCCAGATCCGGGCATGCTCGGGCACCACGTTGGGAACGTCGCCGCCCTCCTGGACGACGTAGTGGATGCGCACGCTCGGCCGGACGTGCTCGCGCATCAGATTAAGGCCGTGCGTGAAAAGCTCGGCGGCGTCCAGTGCGCTGCGGCCGTTCCAGGGATCGAATGCGGCATGGGCCGCCTTGCCCCGGAACTCGACGACGAAATCGACCATGGCCTGCGAGCTCTTCGTGTCGGCGCGGACCTCGTCGTCCGGATGCCAGGCGAGGACGGCGTCCACGTCCCGGAACAATCCTTCGCGGACCATGTAGAGCTTGCCGCCGACCGATTCTTCAGCCGGCGTGCCATAAAAGCGGATGGTCCCCTTCAACCTGCCCGCCTCGATCAGCTCCTTGACCGCCATGGCAGCCCCCAGGCTCGCGGCGCCGAACAGGTTGTGCCCGCAGCCGTGTCCCGGAGCGCCGGCCTCGAGGGGCTCCTTGGTGGGCTGCGCCTTCTGTGAAATGCCGGGAAGGGCATCGTATTCACCCAGGATCGCGATGACCGGCTTCCCCTCGCCGTAGCTCGCCACGAAGGCCGTGGGCATGCCGGCCACCCCGCGCTCCACCCGGAAGCCCTGCTTCTCCGCGTGGTCCGCGAGCGCCTTGGCTGAGCGCGTCTCGCGCAGAGCCGTCTCCGCGTAGCGCCATATCTGATCGGAGAGATCGACCAGCTCGGCGCGGTGCTTCTCCACCGATGCCACGGCGGCCAGTTTGTTCGGGTTGCCGGGGCTCGGCCCGGAACCGGCGGCAAGAGCAGGCAGGGGCAGCAGGAACAGTGCGATGACGAGGACCGGCTGGGCGCTGCGGAGCATTCAGGGCCTCCCGAGGACAAAGGGTTGTGGGCGGTGATTCTATGCCGAACGGCCGTGTTAGTGTGATGCCATGGCTACCCATGAAGCATCCGCAGAGCGCGACCAGACGGATGAAAGCCTGCGAACCGAAAGGCAAAAGACCGATCGGGCACTGGCCGAGAGGCACGCCGCCGAAGAGGATTCCGACCTGGTGGTCTCCCTCGCGAGGGAAAACGCGGACGCCGTCTTGACCGAGGCGCGCGCCAAGGCGGACCAGCGGCTGGATGAGACTTTGCCACAGACCGCGACGACCACCACCCTCGCCGAAGAGCGGGTTCTGGAAGATGAAGCGCTGCAGGAAGAGCGGGCCTCCGCGGATGAGATCCTCCGCCGCGAACGCCACGAGAATGCCCACGTCCTGTCGCGGCTGCTGCCGCTGGAGAGAGAGAAGACCGACCGATTCCTGCTCACGGAGCGCGCCCGCTCCGATGACGCGCTCGCGAACCGGGACAGCTTTCTGGGCCTCGTCAGCCACGACCTGCGCAATCTGCTTGGCGGAATCGTCTTGAACGCGGAGCTGCTCTCGGCGAGGGCCCACGATGACGAGGATGGGAAGCAGACCCTCGTGGCGACGTCGCGCATTCAGCGCTACGCCGCCCGCATGAACCGGCTCATTGGAGACCTGGTCGATGTCGCCAGCATCGACGCCGGCAAGCTCGCTCTGGCACCGGCCCCCGGCGATGCGGCTGCGCTGATCGCCGAGGCGATGGATACGTTTCAAGCCCCCGCGTCAGCCAAGGGCATCTCGCTGCAGACGGAGATGGCCGAGCACCCCCTGCCGGCAGAGTTCGACCACGACCGGATGCTTCAGGTGCTCGCCAATACCATTGCCAATGCGATCAAGTTCACCTCTGAAGGCGGCAGCATCCGGGTTCGCAGCGAACGCGCCGGAGACGAGCTTCGCTTCTCCATCAGCGACACCGGCTCGGGTATCCCTGGCAACATGCTGGAAGCCATCTTCGAGCGCTTCTGGCAGGTTGGGAAAGATGATCGGAGAGGCGTGGGCCTTGGCCTCTTCATCTCCAGGTGTATCGTCGAAGCCCATGGCGGAAAGATCTGGGCCGAGAGCAAGCTCGGCGAGGGCAGCACGATCCGCTTCACGCTCCCCGTTGTCGTCTCTATGGATTCGCAGATTTCTCCGGCACCTTGAAGCCGAGGTAGGTACCTGAGCTGATCCCCATCAGCCCGAGGAGCGTGGTGCTGAAATTTGGCATCGCCAGGCCGTTGTACACCGAAGCGCAGAAGATCACCCCCAGCACCAGGGTCCAGGCAAAGAGCTGGAAGCGATAGATGCTGAGCCCCTGGTCATCCGAAAGGACGTCGTTCAGGAATCCTCTCGACGCGACGGGAGCGGCCGGAGTCGCGGGGGCGACCGGCGGAGTGGCCGGCTTCCCCTGGTCGATGATCGTGGCGCCCAGGGCGGTGGCCGAGCCGATCCCGAGCAGCGCCAGGACCGAGCCGGTGATGGTGTCCAGCTCCTGGGTGATCAGCCAGATGAAGAGATAAGCCGCGATCACGAGCAGGGACCAGAACGCG
The DNA here is from genome assembly GCA_963741305.1 of uncultured Holophagales bacterium. Lineage (GTDB taxonomy): Bacteria > Acidobacteriota > Thermoanaerobaculia > Multivoradales > UBA5704 > DATMER01. The sequence continues at coordinate 5,654,566 of CAVUHL010000003.1, forward strand.
AGCTGGAACCGGGAGAGGCTGTAGGGAGCCTGGGCCGGCGGCAGCCCGGGGACGGCGTTCCGCAGGATCGCCGTGGTCTTCGCCAGGTATGCCGCCATCAGGATCGTCAGCAGGAGCCCGATGAGGAAGCCCAGGAACTCGATGGCCGGCACGATCTCCAGCTCGAAGCCCTTTACGTCCGAGGGGAAAGCGAGGCGCCCCTTGGTCCCGATGCTCACCTCGACCTTCTTCGTGAAGCTCACGGGCTCGGCCAGGAGCACATGCCACGCCTGGTCCGACTCCGCCGTGCGGTCCAGCTGGAAGCGGACCTGCCCGGCATAGGGGTCGCAGGCTTCGGGAGGATGGCCGGGGATCGGGACTTCCGCCAGGAACAGGATAAGGTCCCCGCACGCCTCCTGATCTCCATTCAGGTAGGTGCCGAGATCCTTCACGGTGACGATCACCGCATCGCCCAGGCCCGCCCTGTCGGGATGCGTCGAATCGTTGCTCCGCACGTCGGTGACACGCGGAGGATTGGCCCTGACGGCTGGAGACGCCGCGGGCGCTGCCGCCTCCATGTCCTGGCCGAACGAGGCGCCAGGCACAGTCATCCCCAGGAACAGGGCGAGAGACAGAAACCAGGACCAGCGCGCCAGCCGGGTTCTCATCGCGAATTCCTCCGCAGAATTGGGTCGCGATAATCGTAACACCATCTCCTATACTCCGCTCTCGGAGAACCCATCCATGCCCTATGTGAACGTCAAGATCACGAAGGACGGCGTTACCGCCGAGCAGAAGGCCCAGATCGTCGCCGAGATCACCCAGACGCTCCAGCGGGTGCTCGGCAAACGCCCCGATCAAACCCACATCGTCATCGACGAGGTGGAGCCCGAGAACTGGGGCTTTTCAGGGATGCTCACGACCGAGTACCGCAGGAAGGCAGCGGCGGAGCGCGGGGATGAAACCTGAGGGCGACGGCCCTGGTTAGTCGTCGTCATCGTTATCCCGGCCCAGGTCGAATTCCTCCAGCATGGCGTCGTTGTCCTGCACCAGGCCGATTCCAGGGCAGTACCTCTTCAGGCTTTCGTGGCCCGGCTCCAGGGGAGAGGTCTCGATCACTTCGACGCAGTCGTGGAAGGTGCCGGCAGGGGTCGTGACCGTCAGGCCCATGGCGGTGTGCTCGCCGCGGTCCATGGCCCCGGGGGCGATCTCCTGGAAGTAGCGCGCGCCGAGTAGATAGCGGCCCGGCATGATGATCCCGGGCCGGGCACCGTTCACTCCGGCCAGCCAGGCGCCGTCGTGACTTACGATCTCGCCGTCCTCGTAGATGTCGACCGCCTCTCCGAAGTAGAAGATGTCGCCCGTTTCATCGCAGCGGGCGAAGTAGTTCCGCGACACTTCGACCAGCTCGTCGTCCACCCACTCGCGTTCCTCCACCACCCGCGTCTTGACGCGGAGCACCTTGCCCTTCTCCGTCGTGAAGGTGATGGTGCGCTTCTGCTGGAGCACGGTGATCTGGACGATAAGCTCCTCCCCGTCGTCCTCCCCCGAGAGCACGAGCTGGTCGCCCGGCACGAGGCTGAAGTACGCGTTGCGCCCATCGATTTCGAGCTCGCAGTCCTCGACCCGGAAGTCGGTAGTGAAGGGCTCCTGGCCCTGGATCGGCCAGGCGAACAGGGCGGCGGTAAGAATGGCTGTTCCGATTGTTGCCTTCATCTCGTATCCTCCTTCTGATGTCATTGATGCGCGAGACCCGGAAATCCTTCGCAGCGGCGCTGCTTCTGGCCCTGTCGCTCGCCGGGACGGCGGACGCAGCCTGGCTCGGCCGGCCGCTGACCGATGTGCTGCGTGAGCTGCAGTCGCAAGGGCTCAGGATCGTCTTCACCAGCCAGCTCGTGAGGCCGGAGATGCGGGTGGAGGCCGAGCCGGTATCGAGCGATCCACGGCGCATCCTCGACGAGATCCTCGCCCCTCATGGCTTGAAGGCGGAGGAGAAGATGGGTGGCACGCTCGTGATCGTGGCCGCGCCGGAGGCGCCGCCGGCCCCCCATGCGACGGAGGAGCCCGAGCCGCTTCCCATGCCCTACATCCATGACGAGATCGTGGTGCGCTCGAGCGAGCTGTCCCTGCTCGACAAGGAGCCGGTGGCGCCTCTGTCCCTCTCGCGGAGCGATATCGAGACGCTGCCCCATCTGGCAGGGGACCTGTTCCGCGCCCTTTCGCTGCTCCCTGGGGCCACCGCCAACGACGTCACCGCCCAGTTCCACATTCATGGCGGACGCCGCGACGAGGTCCTGATCCTCCTCGATGGGCAGGAGCTGTACGAGGCGTACCACCTCCAGGAGTTCGACCGGGCGATCAGCGTCGTCGAAGCCGGCTCGCTGAGCAGCGCCAGCCTTTCGACCGGCGCTTTTCCGGCCGTCCATGGCGACCGCATGAGCGGCGTCCTGGACATGACCACCGACGTGCCCTCCGGTCCCCTCAAGACCCGCTTGAGCCTGAGCCTGATCACGGCCCTGGCCGCGAGCGGCGGCTCTTTCCATGGGGACCGCGGGATGTGGCTGGCCTCCGCGCGCCGGGGATCCATCGACCTGGCGAGCCGGTTCCTGGGGCACGAGGACCCCGCCTTCTGGGACCTCTTCGGCAAGGCCGGGTACCGCTTCAGCGACCGCAACAGCTTCCGCGCCCACCTCCTCCACGCCGGCGACGCGATGGATTTCGAGGACACCGACGGCGGCGAACAGAAACATTTCAAGACCGACTACGACACCTCGTACCTGTGGCTGACCCATCAGGCGATGCTCGGCGATGGCGGCGCCCGGGTGCTCGTCGAGACCACGGCTTCCGCTACCGATCTCAGCCGCGACCGCTTCGGCGCCGAGGACGAGGAGGAACAGAGCTTCGAGATCGTCGATCGCCGGGACATGGACGTCCTGTCGCTGGGCCAGTCCTGGAACGTCCAGGCCGGGCCCACGCTCAAGGGAGGATTCGAGGCGCGGCGCTACGAGGCGATGTACGACTACTTCAGCCGCCTCGAGCCCGACTTCGCTCTGCCCTTCGATCTGGTCGAGCCCCGCGCCGGCCTGACCCGCTTCACGGAACGCTTCAGCGGCGACCACCTCGGCGCCTACGTGACCGATCAGTTTTCGCCGCGCGAGCCGTTGACGGTCGAGTTGGGCCTCCGCTACGACCGCCACACGTTGACCGGGGACACTCTGGTCAGCCCGCGGGTGAGCCTCGCATGGCGATTGGGAGAAAGCGGCGTCGTGCGGGCCTCCTGGGGCCACTTCCACCAGAGCCAGCGCCCGTACGAGCTTCAGGTGGAGGACGGCGAGACCCGCTTCTCTCCCGCCGAGCGCTCCGAGCACCGGGTGCTCGGGTATGAGCGTGTGATCGGACAGGGATTCATCCGTGCTCTGCGCGTCGAGGCATACCAGCGGGAGATCCGCGACCCCAGGCCGCGCCATGAAAACATTTTCGAGCCGGTCAACGCCTTCCCCGAGGCCGAGGCGGACCGCTTCCGCATCTCTCCCGAGAGCAGCCACGCCGAGGGCATCGAGCTGATGCTGCGGGGAGCCGCGGGCGCCCGCGCCAACTGGTGGATCAACTACGCCCTGGCCTCGACCGAGGACGAGATCCGCGGCGCGGAGGTCCGGCGCCAGACGGATCAGCCCCACACGCTCAACCTGTACGTGGACACGCTCCTTGGAAAAAACTGGAGCTTGAGCGCTGCGTGGCGTTATCACACGGGCTGGCCAACCACACGGGTGTCCGCGGAAATGAATGAGGACGGAGATCTGGTCCCCGTGCTCGGAAAGCTCAACAGCGAGAGGCTCCCGAGCTATCACCGGCTCGACCTGCGGGCGAGCCGCGGCTGGCAGCTCCGCTCCAGCCAGCTCACCTTCTTCGTCGACCTGCAAAACGTCTACAACCGCAAGAACATCGCCGGCTTCGACCTGGAGGTCGACGAGGAGTCGATCGTCGCCGAGCCGGAGACCTGGCCCGGCTTCTTCCCTTCCATCGGGATCAGTTGGGAGCTTTGAGGATCAGCACACCGTCGACGACCCGGTGATCGAGCCCGGCCCCCGGCAGGACGACTTCCAGCGCCTGGTCCGGCGCGAGATGGCCGACGTCGCCATGCACCACGATCTCGCCCGTGGAGGCCGCGACGCGGGGATCCTCGTAGCGGACCGTCCAGCCGGTCTCCCGGACGACCCGTGCCAGAACCTCTTCGAGCGTCAGCCCCTCGATCTGTAGAGGCGGAGCCGCTTTCAGGACCCAGTTCCAGAGCGGACCGTAGGCGGCGATCCGGCTCCGGGTCACCGAGCCATCGGCTTGCAGAGTGAGCTCCGTCCCCGCGTCCGCCCTGTGAGACTCCACGCGTACCGCTCCCTCGCGGACCCGGACGCGCACAGCCGATCCGAGCAGCCGCACTTCGAACTGTGTCCCCAGTTCCGTGACCACTCCAAGTGGGGTATGGACCGCGACCGTGCCAGTCCCCTCGGAATCCAGGTAGACCGCGCCGCTCTCGAGCCGGATCTCGGACGCCGAGACCAGGCGCACACGGCTGCCGGCGTCGAGGCGGAGAGAGGATCCGCCCGCCAGCCGGAACGTCGCCGGAGCCTCGTGGGCCTCCAGCTTGGCGCCAGCATTGATCGTTTCTCCTGAGGTCTCGACGCGCGCCACCGTCGTAGAAGGTGCAGGCCACAACCACCAGCCAAGGCCGATCACGAGGAGGATCGAGGCCGCCAGCAACCATAACCGCCGGTCGGGAGAGCGGCGCTGCCGGACATGCTCCTGCCACTCGGCGCGGAAGGCTGCCTTGATCTTCGCCAAGTCTTCAGGCGGGACCTCGGGACGAGGACCGGCCTCTTCAAGAAGACGCCGCACCTGTTCTTCCTCGTTCACGGTTCCAGCCCCCTTTTTGGTCCAAGCCTCACCTGCTCGTATCCTTCCCGAAAGGCCTGCCGCGCCCGCGTGAGCAGTGATTCGGCGGCTTTCGCACCCACTCGGAGGCGCTCGGCGATCTCCTTGACGGAAACCCGGTCGACATACTTCCACTCCAGGGCTCGGGCGTAGCGCGGAGGGAGGAGGTCGAGGGCGGCGTGTACGTGCCGGACCTCCTCCTTTCGCGCCAGGGCTCCCTCCGGCAGGTCTCTATCGGAAGCGACGTCCTCCTCCAGCTCAACCACTTTCGGCTGCCGCTTCTTCGAGCGAAAGCCCATCCGGATCTCGTTGCGGCAGCAGGCGCAGAGCCAGCCGAGCAGAGGCGCCTCGCCGCGGAAGGTCCCCAGCTTCGCAAGGGCCTTGCACACCGTGGTCTGCACGACCTCGCAGGTCAGCTCGGTGTCGTAACCGAGGCGCGCCAGGGCGAAGCGGTAGAGGCCGGGGAAGTACTCATCCGCGAACTCCTCCATCGCCGCTTCGTCGCCGGCGAGCATGCGCTCGACCAGCGCCTTCTCTTCGAGCCTCAGGTCAGAATCTGAAGAGGAGGCCGAAATGCCCGCCGAGGGCACGATAGTCATCAATGGCTCCCCTGTTGCCCGAAACCCGGTCCGTCACCTGCCAGTCGGCAAAGTGCTGGTCGGCCCGTAGAGCGAGCTCGATGATCCATCTCTCGCCGAGTTTAAGGTGAAGGCCTCCAAGGAGAGAAGCGATGACCTCGGAGTCGGCCTCCGTGGTGACGTCGAACGTGCCCCCGCCTTCCAGCGGACCCGAGGCATCCGGGACGTCGACCGAGGCGAAGCCCAGCCCCGCTCCCCAGAACCATTCCAGGCGGCCCGGGCGCGGATAGGTGCGCTCGAGCCAGGCGCTCAGGATCGTCGCTTCCGCGATGGCATCGATGTCCTCGACGTTCTGGTTCTGCCGCAGGCCGACGATCTCGGCCGGCCGCTCGAAGTCGTAATCCGTCCGATCGACGGCAAAGCCGATCGACCAGCGGTCGCTCATCCGCCAATGCCCGAAGGCTCCGTAACCGGGGATGTCATTGGCCGGCACGCCGCTGGCGCCCGTGATGATGCCCCTGACGCCAAAGTCATGGGCCAACGCTGGAAACTGGAGGAAAGCCAGGGCCACCGCTCCCGCAAGACAGATCTTTCGCATCTCGTCTCCTTTCTCACCTTCCTAAGGGAGAGATGCCGGACGGGCGAGAATCCTTCGCGGCCGATTCGGCCTACACCTTCACCCGTAGGTGTGCTAATCTTCGTCAGCCGGGCCGATTCACCCCATCCGTTAATCGAGGGCGCTACTTGGATATCCTCTTCTGTACCAGCAAGCTCGAAAAGGAGTGCTGCGATTCGAAGGCCAGGAGGAAACGGCACGGCGAGGAGAGAGCCCGTCGACTGGGGCGTCGGCTCGATGATCTCAGGGCGGCAGCGACGCTTGCAGTGATGAGGACCTTGCCCGGTCGTTGCCATGCACTTTCGGCTGACCTGAAGGGTGAATTTGCCGTCGACCTTGACGGCCCGTATCGACTCATTTTTGAGCCGGCCCACGAGCCACTTCCGGTGGACGGCAGCGGCTCGCTCGATTGGAGCCGGGTGACGGCGATTCGAATTCTGCGTATAGGGGACTACCACAATGGCTAGAAATCAGTACTGCCCTGATGAGGTTTCGCCTCCCGGGGAAACGCTATTGGAGGTTCTTGAGGAGCGCGGGATCACCCAAGCGGAGTTGGCGGAACGGACCGGCCGCCCACGTAAAACCATCAACGAGATCGTTAAGGGGAAATCCGCAATCACTCCGGAAACCGCGCTCCAGCTAGAGCGAGTTCTCGGGATTTCAGCGACCTTTTGGAACGCCCGAGAGGCACAGTATCGGGAATTTCTTGCGCAGCAGGAAGAGGCGGAGCGTTTCGAGCGCGAACTTGCGTGGATCGAGAAGTTCCCCATTCGAGAGATGGTCAAGTATCGCCTGATCCCCGAGAGCCCAGACAAAATGGGCAAGCTCTATTCGCTGCTCCGTTTTTTCGGCATCGCCTCTCCTGACCAATGGTCATCCGTCTGGCGAGAGGCCGCCCTGCAAGGTGCAGCATTTCGGCGAGGCAAGAAGAGCAACGAATACGCTCTCGCAGCCTGGCTCAGGCATGGCCAGATAGCGGGCGAGCAAGCAGAGTGCAGAGAGTATGATGCCTCTGCATTTCGGGAAACGCTAACTGAGATTAGAAGACTGACTGTCCTTCCGACATCACAGTTTCAGCCGCTCCTCGGAGAACTGTGCGGACGCTGCGGGGTAGTAGTAGTGTTTATCCGTGAGTTGCCTGGCAGCAGTGCAAGCGGCGCGACGTTCTGGATAAAGGGACACTCCAGGCCAGTTATAATGCTAAGCCTTCGGTACAAGACCGACGATCAGCTGTGGTTCACATTTTTCCATGAGGCCGGCCATATTTTGCTCCACAGCAAGAAGGACATGTTTATCGAGGGCCTTGATGGCGGCGATGCGCGCGAAGAAGAAGCCAATGAGTTTGCTGCCGAGTTCCTTATCCCGAAAAGGCGGCTGCGGACCTTTCTTGAAAAACCTGGACACTTAAGCCATGACCGGCTCAGCCGGTTCGCCGCAGAGTTGGGGATTGCCCCCGGCATAGTTGTTGGGCGGCTGCAGCATGAAAGAGTGTTGCCCATCACGCACTGCAATGCCTTGAAGCGCCGGCTAGAATGGGCTTCTTAGAAGCATCTCATGCTGCGCACCGTCTTCGCCACCCGATATGTCACTCCCCTCCGCGAGGGCGGCTCCCTGCCTGCCATTGTGGAGGCGGATGACCTGGGCCTCTACGTGCTCAAGTTCCGGGGGGCGGGGCAGGGCGCTCGGGCCCTGGTGTCCGAGCTGATCGCCGGCGAGATCGGCCGGGAGCTTGGGCTGAGGGTGCCGGAGCTGGTGCTGGTCGAAGTGGACCAGGCGCTCGGGCGCAACGAGCCCGATTGGGAGATCCGCGAGCTGCTCAAGGGGAGCGTGGGGCTGAATCTGGCGCTCGATTACCTGCCGGGGTCCATCATGTTCGACCCCGCCGCGAAGGACGTGGTGGACGCAGACCTCGCCTCGCAGGCCGTCTGGTTCGACGCCTTCGTCACCAACGTCGACCGGACCCCGCGCAACCCGAACCTTCTTTACTGGCACAAGACGCTCTACTTCATCGATCACGGCGCGGCGCTTTACTTCCACCACAACTGGCAGAACGTGGAGCAGGCGGCGCGGAGCCCGTTCGCCGCGATCCGCGACCACGTGCTGCTGCCTTGGGCAGACCGCATCCGGGAAGCCGACGCCCTGCTGCGTCCGCGGCTTACGGAGGCGGTGTTCGAACGCGTGCTGGCGATGGTCCCGGACGATTGGCTCCTGCCCGAGCCCGGGTTACCGACTCCATCCGAGAAGCGGACGGCCTACGTGACCTGGCTGATGCAGAGGCTCGAAGCCGCTCCCCTTTTCCTCGAGGAGGCCGTGCGTGCCCGCGCCAAGCTTTGACTATGCCGTGATCCGGGTGGTGCCCCGGGTGGACCGCGAGGAGTTCCTCAACGCCGGGGTCATCCTCTTCTGCCTTCAGAAAGATTTTCTCGCGGCACGCGTCGAGGTGGACGATGCACGCCTGCGCGCGCTCTGGCCCGAGGTGGACGTGGACCTCATCCGGCAGCACCTGGAAGCCATCCCGCGCATCTGCGCCGGAGATGCGGACGCCGGCCCCATCGCCAGGCTCTCGATCCGGGAGCGCTTCCACTGGCTCGTGGCCCCGCGGAGCACGATGATCCAGGTCTCACCCGTCCACACCGGCCTCTGCGAGCATCCGGAGCGCGCCCTCGACGATCTCTTCGGCCGGATGGTTCAGACTGGCGGGAAAAGCCAGCCTTCGCGTATCCCTTCATGACGGACGTTGTACAAACCTTCACGTCGAGAAAGGACGCGAGTCATGAATAGCAAGAGCCGCATCATCAGCAACCACAACCAGACGGTCGTGCGGAAGATCACCGTCAACCACAACCAGACGCTGGTCGCGAACGCCGGCTGAGACTCTTTCCCTACGGAGCCGCTGCGCTCTCCGTCCCGAGGAGGAAGCGGCTCCGGAAAGCCCCATAGTTCAACTGGGTTTCCTCGTTCCAGTTCCCGGTCGCAATCAGGTTCTCGGGCGTGTAGGGGCGCTGCTGGAAGCTGTCCTTGCCAGTCCGCTCGACAAGGAAGCGGTACGGGATGGTCCGCTTCCGAGCGTCCTTCGAGCACGTGATCTCGCCTTCGAGGACGACCCAGCGGGCCTTGGGAATCTCGACCAGCGCGATGCCGTCCGGACCCGTGCGCGCCTGTTCCAGGACCTTCTCCGTCTTCAGGTCATGAATCCGCCACTCCGACGCGAAGAAGAGCTCCCCTTCATGCACGCCGCAACCGGCCCGGAGCTTTCCGCGCTCCTCGGTCTTGGTGCAGCCGAACATCAGGTCATGTTCTCCGCAGATGAGGTCCGCTGCTTGGGAAAAAGTGGGGACGATCAGAAGAAAAAGACAGCTCACGATCCAGGTTCTGGCGTGCACGAATCCTCCTCAGGCCCTTCAGGTGCTGCTGGACAGGGTTTGGCTGTCCTAAGGGTACACCCGGCGGTGTAAAGAGGACAAGGGGTCAGCTTACGGAGAGCCACTGCACCGGACCGGCGATCAGGTTGCCCGCGGCCACGCTCTCGAGCGGCCCCGCGAAGAAATAACCCTGGCCGTATTGACAGGAGAGGCCGCGCACACGGGAGACCTGGTCCGCGGTCTCCAACCCTTCTGCCGCGACGCTCATGCCGAGCGTGCGCGCGAGCGTCACGATCGTGCTGACGATCTCGGCGCGCTCATCCCTCCCCTGCATGCCGCTGATGAAGGAGCGGTCGATCTTCAAGGTGTCCATCGGCAGCCGGTGCAGATAGCTGAGCGAGGAGTAGCCGGTCCCGAAATCGTCGATGTGGAGCTGGATGTTCAACTGGCGCAGCTCCATGAGCTTGGCCACGGCCTCGCTGGCATGCTCCATGATCGTGCTTTCCGTGATCTCCAGGCGCAGGCTGCAGGGCTCGACCCGGGTTTCCTGCAGGATCCACCGCACCCGTTTGACCAGGTCGGCCTGGAGGAACTGCTTGCAGGACAGGTTCACGCTGATGGAGAGCGGATGGGAGAACGGGTAGAGCGACTGCCACTCGCCGAGCTGGCGGCAGGCCTGCTGCAACACCCACCAGCCCATCGGCACGATCAGGCCCGTCTCCTCCGCCACCGGGATGAACTGGTCAGGATAGAGGAGGCCGCGCCGCGGGTGATTCCAGCGCAGCAGCGCCTCGAACGCATCGATCCGGCCGTTGGCAAGCGAGATGATCGGCTGGTAGAACAGCTCGAATTCTCCGCGCTCGATCGCCCGCCGCAGGTCGTTTTCGAGGGCCAGGACGGCGACCGCATTTTCGTGCATCTCGCGGTCGAACACCGCGTGCCTCGCCTTGCCAGAGGCCTTGGCCCGGTACATGGCGGTGTCCGCGTCGCGCAGCACCTCTTCCGGATGCTCGTAACCGCCGCGGGAGCTGAGGGTGATCCCCAGGCTGGCGCTCGTGAACACTTCATGGCCGCCGAGGTTGAAGGGGAGTGCCAGCTCGCGGTGGATCCGTTGCGCCACGCGCGTCGCCTGGGTGGGGCCGGTGACGTCATCGAGCAGGATCGCGAACTCGTCACCTCCGAGCCGGGCGACCGTGTCGCCGGGGCGCAGCAGCAGCTCCAGGCGCTTGGCCAGGGCGACCAGCAGCGCGTCTCCGGCGCTGTGACCCAGGCTGTCGTTGATGTTCTTGAACCGGTCGAGGTCGAGGAAGAAGACGGCGAACATGTAATCGGAGCGCCGCCAGGTGTGCGCGATCGAGAGGCCGAGCCTGTCCAGGAAGAGCGCGCGGTTGGGCAGGCCCGTCAGGGCGTCGTGGAGGGCGTTGTGCTGCAGCCGCTCCTCGGCCGTTTTGCGGGTGGTGATGTCCGACTGCGATCCCGCCATGCGGTAGGCCTTGCCGCTCCTGTCCCGCACCGCGATGCCCCGGTTCTGCACCCAGCGGTAGCTGCCGTCCTGCTGCCGGATGCGGTGCTCGCTCTCGAAATGCGGCGTGCGGCCTTCCAGATGAGCGGCGAGGGCACCGCGCACGGCCAGGATGTCGTCGGGATGGACCCGGCTGAGCCACTCCTCGGGATCGTCCCGGACCTCCTCGTCATGGAGGCCGAGCATGGCCTTCCAGCGCGGCGAGAAGTAGATCTGGCCGGTCGAGAGGCGCCAGTCCCAGAGCCCGTCGTTGGCCCCACGGACCGCCAGGGCGTAGCGCTCTTCGCTCTCCCGCAGCTCTTCTTCGGCCTGCTTGCGCCCGATGGCATAGCGGATCGAGCGCACCAGGAGGTCGGCTTCGGCCTGCCGCTTGATCAGGTAGTCCTGCGCCCCCTCGCGGACCGCCCGGACGGCCAGCTCTTCATCCTCGATGCCGGTCATCAGGATGACGGGGACCTTCGGCGCCCGGTCCTGGATGCGGGCGAGCGAATCGAGCTCGGGGCCGCGGCTGTCCGGCAGCGTCACGTCGAGCAGGATGACGTCGATCTCGTGACCGGTCTCCAGGCAATCCAGGGCTTTGGCGACCCGGTCCACCGTGGTGAGATGGAAGCCGCCGCCGCCCAGGAGCCGGCGCAAGATCATGGCGTCGCCGCGGTTGTCCTCCACGGCCAGGACCCGGATCACCCTGTCGCTCATCCTAGAAGCTCCGGTGGACTGCAATTTTTCTTCAAACAGCGGCAAGATGTTACTTTATGGAGCATTGATACGTCAATTTTGCGCGGGAAGGGTGAAATAGAACGTCGAGCCCTGCCCTGGTTGCGATTCGACCCAGATGCGCCCACCGTGCCGCTCCACGATCTTGCGGCAGACGGCCAATCCGATACCGCTTCCCGGCACGTCCGGACGGAGGCGCGCGAACAGGGTGAAGACCGTCTTCGCGTCCTCGGGGGCCATGCCGATCCCGTTGTCCTGCACGGCGAAGACCCATTCCCCTCGCATGCGGGTGGCCGAGAGGTGGACCCGGGGAGGTTCACCGCCGCGGAACTTCAAGGCATTGCCGAGCAGGTTCCGCAGCAGTTGGACGATCTGCCCGGGGTCGGCCTCGACCGCCGGCAGCGGATCGTGGGTGATGCGGGAGCCGCTCTCTGCGATCACGGGCCCGAGGTCCGCCAGGACCCGCTCCAGCAGGTCCGTGCTTTCGACCCGCTGGAACGGTTTACCCGAGCCATCCAGGCGCGAGAAGGCGAGCATGCCGTCGATCAGGTCCTGGAGCCGCCGCGCGCCTTCATGGGCGAAGCCGAGGAGCTCGTCGGCCTCGCCGTCGAGCCGGCCCTTGTAGTCCTCGGCCAGGATGCGGGTGTACCGCTCGACCATCCGGACCGGCTCCTGGAGCTCATGCGCGGCCATCGCGGCAAGCTGCTGGAAGTCGGAGTCAACGTGTTTTGGGGCGGGAGGCGTCCGGGAGAGAGTCCCGAGCACGGCAAGCGGCAGGTTGACGAAGCCACCCGGGTCCTTGATCAGGAAATCGTCGGCCCCCAGCTTCGCCGCCCGCACTCCGAGATCCTCCCCGCCGCGGTCCGTGAGCAGGATCACCGGCAGGCTCGGCCATCGTCCCTTGACGGCATGGAGCACCGCGAGCCCGTCGGCCCACGGCAATCGGGGATCGAGGATCACCAGCTCGAAGTCCGCCCTGCCGAAGGCCTCGGCGAACGACACGGCGTCGGCGATCTCTTCCAGAATGAGGTGGGGAAGCTCCTGCCTGAGCACCAACCGTACGAGAGCACGGCTGTCGGGGTCATTGTCGATGATGAGGATGCGCGGGCCGGTCTCGGGCACGAACACCTCAGAGCAGAGGGGACATCAACTACCTCCTGGTGGGGACATCCAACAACGCGTCACATTCTATGTGTGGAGGGCGCGCGAATACAGAACGCTGGCCTCCATATTTGAATGTCTCTATTCCGCTGCCGAGATACAATCGGCAGGCATGAGCACTGCTGAAGACTCCCGGCTCTCCAAGCTGGCCGTCATCTGCCTGGGATTCCCCGAAACCACGCGTACGGACAGCGGACGGCACGCGAGCTTCCTGGTCCGCAAGAAGACCTTCGTCTGGTTCCTTGACGACCATCATGGGGACGGCATCGTGTCCGTCTGCTGCAAGATGGGCCTGGGGGAGAACGAGGAGGTCGTCAGGGACGATCCGAAAAGGTTCTACCTCCCGGCCTACATGGCTCACCGCGGCTGGATAGCGCTGAGGTTGGACGCCGGGGAGATCGACTGGGACGAGGTGGCCCAGCTCGTGACCGGCAGTTACAGCCTGGTGGCGCCGAAGAAGCTGGCGAAGCTGGTAGGGATTAAATGAGTTGGATTCAAAGAATCTTCAAGGCAGTCCTGCCAAGGCGCTGGGCTGAGTCGATGGAGGCTGATTCCCGCTCGTGGATGGTGCGATGCTCGTGCGGTTTCGAGCGGTCCATCTGGGAGGTGGGCGGCATCCGTTGGAAGGCCACGGGCCAGCCACGTTGCTACCTGCCGTGTCCGCAGTGCGGTCAGCGCTCCTGGCACACGGTGACCCGGGACCGATCGTCATAAGCCACCGCAACGGCGCCTCATCCACCGCAACGTCTCTTCCTTCACCGCAACGCAAGCCCAGGCTGCGGCAGAGCCGGCCAGCTCAACGCAACTTCTCCTGAGTCACCGCAACGTGCGGCTATCCACCGCAACGTCGGCAGATACACCGCAACATCGGCTCGTTCACCGCAACCTAAGTGGCTTCACCGCAACTTGAAGAGATCCACCGCAACGTAGCGCCACGTTGCGGTGGATCTGCGAGATCTGCCGCAACCCGAGATTGTTCACCGCAACCGGGAGAGGTCTACCGCAACGTACGCCTTCTCCTGCTCGTGTAATCTTCGAACGAGAGGTGCCGGATGAGCCGTGTCCGCTGGCAGGATCATGTCGTCTTCGCCGAGGATCTTCATCACGGAGAAGCCTGTGTCCGTGGTACCCGTATCCCTTTGCAGGAGGTGCTGGCCCCGATGACGACTCGCGACCTCACGGATGCACATCAAGGTCGATGAAGACCTCCCTCAGGCCGTAGCCGCAGTGCTACGGCAGAGGGGCTACTCCTGCAGCACTGTCCTGGAACAAGGAAAAGGGGGCTGGAAGGACCCTGCCCTGTGGGAAGCCGTGCAGGATCACCAGCAGTTCTTCCTAACAGCCGCGATTTCGTCACAGTCCATTTCATAGGAGCCAGTAACGATGTCGATGAGGACAAACTTGCCCTCGTCTTCCGGGCCACGAATTCGGCGGCTCAGGGAGCCACAATCCGGAGATGGCAGCGTCTCGCTGCTCGGACAATGCGAGGCCAGACCTCGGGATCTCCCAGATTTCGATCGACGAGCGCTTCGAGAGACCTCAAATCCGTCCGGTCGTTGAGCGCGAAACAAACCGCTCCTGCCTGCCGCCCTCGCCAGCGGAGCCCACGAATCTTCGGATAGCCCTCGTAAAGGGTGCGCGCCCACTCCTGACAGCGCTCGTACTCGCGGCTCGTCGCAATGCGCTGGTCCAGTCCGAACGCCCTCGGAGCGGCTCCGATCATGTCGAGAATTGCGATCGGCTCGCGGATGCGGACCACGCAGACGTGCCGGCCGGAACCCCGATCGATGAAACCGTGGTTTCCGAACGCTTCCGCTACTGCCCCGAGAAGGGAGGTGGCCGCGTACCATACCGAGCGATCAGAGCCCGAACCCGGTGGCGGAAGGTGGTGGTCGAAACGGAGCCCCGGTAGAGGGCCGTAGCTTCTCTGGGCGTTCCAACCCCTATGAGCCGGGTTGGAGAAACGCACGAGCAGGTCTCCCGCAGCGATCTCATACAGCTTGGGCCGCGGCGGCAGAACCGCCGGAGGCGAAGGGAGCGTCAAGGCAGGAAGCTCTGCTCGTGGGCCAGCTCGAGGACCGGTTCGGGCCTCCGGCGGCGGAGCAGCTCGATCGGCGGCCGTCCTCCAAGGCGTTCGGACGGCTGCAGAAGCCAGAAGGCGGCTCCGGCGGGAGAGAGGGAAAGCCGCTGCAGGACTTCTTCGAGACCGGGGATGACGCCACCAGGGGCATCGGGGTCGAACTGCCAGAGGGGGTAGCGCCACTGAGAGCCGACGCGCAAGGCGAGGAGGCGTCCGGCGCGGCGTAATCGTTCGAGTGCCTGACGCGACCGTCCGGTCCGCTCAGCGGCATCGGCGACGCTGACGCACTCGCGGAGGATGGCCTCGCGCGTGGCCATCGCCTCCATTTCGCCAAAGGCGACGCTCTCAGCGGCTCCGGCCGTGTCGAGCGGCTCGTCTACGGCGGCCAGGGGATCGAGGGCGGGCTCCTCAGGAAGGGCTTCGAGGGCTCGCATCACACCGCGCGAGAGGGCGGACCGCCTCTCCGTAGTCACTCCGGTATCGGCTAAGTGGAGCAGCTCCTTTATGACGGCCATCTCATCGCGCGAGAGGAGCTGTGCCGCCCTTACCATTGTCTCCAGCCGTTCCGGAGAGATCCCGAATCGGGCCGAGGCTTCCCGTAGGAAGCCGGTGGTCGTTGACGATGCAGAGGCGCTTTGTCTCATCAATTCAGTCCCTTCCCTCGCGCCTCAGCTTAGCGCCTCTGACCGAAGGATGCAACTTGTGCTCACTACCGCCCCCGCGCCGGGGGGGCATCGAGACGGACCTGGACTTCCTGCTTGCGGCCGTCGCGGAGGATGCCCACTCTCACCACGTCTCCGGCCTTCCTCTCTTCCAGGGCGAGGAGCAGGTCCCCGGTCGAGGTCACGGGCTTGCCGTTTACGGACTGGATGATGTCACCCAGCTCGATGCGCCGCCCCCTCCCCTGCTGAATCCCGCGGAGGCCGGCCCGGTCCGCTCCGCTGCCTTCGAGCACCCTCGAGATCACCGCTCCCTCGACCCCGAGCTGCTGGTTCCAGGATTCCGGGCCCAACTCCACTCCCAGCGTCGGACGGTTCACCCTTCCGTAGCGGATCAGGTCGGGCACCACCCAGCGCACCGAGTGCTCCGGGATCGCGAAGCCGATCCCCGCGTAGGCTCCCGACGGGCTGTAGATCGCCGTGTTCACTCCGATCAGGCGGCCGGCGCTGTCCAGCAGCGGCCCGCCCGAGTTGCCGGGATTGATCGCCGCATCCGTCTGCACCACGTCGCGGATGGGCACCCCGTCCACCGACTGGATCTCTCTCCCCAGCGCGCTCACCACGCCCGTGGTCAGCGTCTGGTCCAGGCCGAACGGGTTGCCGATGGCGAACACGGCCTGCCCGACCCGAAGGTTGTCCGAGTTGCCCAGGGGGAGCGGGACCATCCGGTTCTGCGGGGCCTTGATCCGCAGCACGGCGAGATCCTTTTCAGGAGCGTATCCCACCACCTCCGCGTCCCAGTTGGACTGGTCGGAGAGGGTCACCTGCCAGTTGCTGCCGCCCTGGATCACGTGGAAGTTGGTGACCACGTGCCCCTGGCGGTCCCAGAGGAAGCCCGAGCCGCTCCCCTGGGGGATCTCCTGGACGTTCATGCTGAAGAAGTCACGCTGGCGCGCCAGCGAGGTCACGTAGACCACCGACGGGGAGGCGCGCTCGAAGAGCGAGATCGTGGCCCGTTCTTCCTCGGCCAGCTCCGGCCTCGGCACCGGAGCGGGCCGGCCCTGCTGCTGCGCCGCCGCCGGCTGGACAGCTGCATCGCGCTCGGATTGGGCTAGTGCCGTTCCATCCTCGGGGAATTGGGGACACGAGATCCCCGCCAGGAATCCCAACCCCGCGATCACCGCTGCCAGCAAGATGCGACTGAACGAGCTCATCCTTCTAGCCTCCTTCACGAATGGCAACGCCCAGAAGGGGCTGCCTCCTTCCCAAGTTTACACAGGGGGTCGGGTAGATTTGACGCCGATTGACCCCGGCAGGGGCTCAGTGGGCGATCAGCTCGCGGGCCGGCTCGACCGGGTGATACCAGGCGCCGAGCGTTTGCGCCCGGATCTGCTCGATCTTCCGGGTCGCCTTCTCCGACTCCTCCCGCGCAGCCTGGACATCGCCGTAGAGCCAGAGCAACAGCGCGTAGCGGAACGACGAGAGCGCCTGCATCCAGAGCCGCTCCAGGTCCACGCCCTGCCCGTCGAAAGCGCTGATGGGGATGGCGTTGATCGACAGGAGCAGCTCGTCGCACCGGGTCTTGCTGACCTTCCGGCGCTTCATGTCTTGAGTGGCCTCTATCAGGGGCTGGACCAGGGTGAGAGCATGCGAGGCGTTCATGTCCCTGCCCAGAAGCAATCGGCATGCCGGGGTTTGAGGCTTCCTCTGGTCCCTGGCTTGCACGCGATCTGGCGTTTGGGTAGGATGCGCGCTTGTGACGACTTTCACAAAGTCCCCCGCGACCCAGACCGAAATAGAGGATAGAGTTTCCGCCACGCCGGAGCTGGGCGGCTGAGGGAGGGGCCCTTCGCATGCAGATCTTCCACCGCAGCACGAACACCCTCGCCAAGGTGAGCATCTTCGGCGCGGTGTTCTTCATCGCCCTCCTGGCGTGGATCTTTTCCTCGCTCCTGCGCTCCTCCTACGTCACCGGCCAGGGGATCGTCCTCAAGCAGCCGGTGCCGTTCAGCCACGACCATCACGTGGCCGGCCTCGGCATCGATTGCCGGTATTGCCACACGGCCGTGGAGGTGTCGAGCTCGGCCGGCATGCCCTCGACCGAGACCTGCATGAATTGCCACCGGCAGATCTGGACCAACGCCGACCTTCTGGAGCCGGTGCGGTCGAGCTTCGCCAACAACACCCCTATCGTCTGGCAGCGGGTGCATGACCTGCCGGACTTCGTCTATTTCAATCACAGCGTCCACGTGGCCAAGGGGATCGGGTGCGTGACCTGCCATGGCGAGGTGGACCGGATGCCCCTGATGTTCCAGCAGGCGTCGCTCCAGATGGAGTGGTGCCTGGAGTGCCACCGCGACCCGGGCAAGCATGTGCGGCCCCGCGAGGAGGTCTTCAACCTCAATTGGAAGCCGCCGGCGGACAAGGAGCAGGCGCAGGCCCTCCAGGCCAGGCTGGTCAAGGACTACGACATCCAATCTCTTACGAGCTGTTCGACGTGTCACCGCTAGGGCACGGAAGGATGGAGAGCGTGAACGAGAGCAAAGGCAAGTGTGGCGCGGAGGCTTCCGCCCAGGCATCTTCCGGGGGGCCAATCCGGCTGGATCTGGCCGAGGTGCGCGAGAAGCTGCGCCTGCAACGCGGTCCGGAGGTCTGGCGGAGCCTCGAGGAGCTGGCCGAGACGCCGGAGTTCGAGGAGCTCCTGCACCGCGAGTTCCCGCGCCAGGCTTCAGAAATGACGATGGACGGAGTATCGCGCCGCGGTTTCATGCAGCTCGCCGGCGCCTCCCTCGCCCTCGCCGGGCTGACCGGCTGCACCAAGCAGCCGCCCGAGGGGATCGTCCCGTACGTCAAGCAGCCGGAGTACATCGTCCCGGGCCGGCCGCTCTTCTTCGCCACCACGCTCCTCCATGGCGGCTATGCCCACGGCGTGCTCGCCGAGAGCCACATGGGCCGGCCGACCAAGATCGAGGGCAACCCGGATCACCCGGCGAGCCTCGGCGCCACCGACGTGTTCGCCCAGGCCGCGGTCCTGACCCTGTATGACCCGGAGCGCTCGCAGTCGATCATCCATAACGGACGCACCGGCACCTGGGGCGCCTTCGTGGCCGAGATCGGCAACCGGCTGCGCGCCGCTCAGGGCCTGGGCGGCGAGGGAGTCCGCATCCTCACCGGGACCGTGACTTCCCCGACGCTCGCGGCCCAGATGCAGGACCTTCTCACGCGCTTCCCCCGTGCCCGGTGGCACCAGTGGGAGGCCGCCGGCGGACATCATGGCCGCGCCGCCGCGACCCGCGCCTTCGGCCAGCCGCTGGAGACCCGCTACGACTTCTCCGCGGCCCGCGTGGTGCTGGCGATCGACTCGGACGTCCTCACGGAGGGACCCGGCAACGTCCGTTACCAGCGCGATTTTGCCCGCACCCGCCGGGTGCGCAAGGGCAACCTCCAGATGAGCCGGCTCTACGCGGTCGAGAGCATTCCGACCAACACCGGTACCCTTGCGGACCACCGCCTCCCCCTGCCTGCCGCCGAGATCGAGGCGTTCACGCTCGCGCTCGCTCAAGCGGTTGGAGCGGCTCCCGCTGGTGGAGATGTCCTGACGGATGCCCGCGCCCGGAAGTTCGTCCAGGCGATCGCCCAGGATCTGCGCGCCAACGCCGGGGCCTCGATCGTGGCGGCCGACGAGTACTCCTCGCCCGCGGTGCAGGTGCTGGTCCATGGGATCAACCAGGCGCTCGGCAATGTCGGACGGACGGTGTTTCAGACCGTAGCGGTCGAAGCCGCGCCAATCGATCAAGTGTCCTCGATGCGCCAGCTCGTGACCGACATGAACGCCGGCCGCGTCGAGCTGCTCCTGATGCTGGGCGGAGTCAATCCGGTCTACACGGCCCCGGTGGACCTCAACTTCGCGCAGGCGCTTCAGAAAGTCCCGTTGCGCGCCCATCACGGGCTCTTCGAGGACGAGACCTCCGAGTATTGCCACTGGCACATCCCGGCCGCCCACGAGCTCGAGAGCTGGGGTGATGCCCGCTCCTTCGACGGCACGGTCAGCCTGATGCAGCCGCTGATCGAGCCGCTCTACAACGGCAAGACCGAGCAGGAGGTCATCGCCGCCCTCTTCGCGAGCCGCGCCGATGCCACCAGCTTCGAGCTGGTGCAGGAGCATTGGAAAACCTTACTGGTCGGCAATTTCGAGGAGGCTTGGCGCAAGGTGGTGCATGACGGCATCGTCCCCGCCACCCAGCTCCCTCCGGCTGGCGCCTCGGTCAATGGCGGCGCGGTCCAGCAGGCTGCGGCCGAGGTCGCGGCCTCTCTGCAGAAGGCGCGCGCCGAGGCCGGCTCGAACAAAGTGACCCTGAAGCTGCGGCCCGATCCCACCGTCTGGGATGGCAGCCTGGCTCAGAACGTCTGGCTCCAGGAGCTGCCCAAGCCGATGAGCAAGCTGACCTGGGACAACGCCCTGATGGTCGGCCCGGCCACGGCCGAGAGCCTGAACGTGGGTCACGAGGAGACGGCCGAGGTCTCCTGGAACGGCCGCAAGGTCCAGGCCGCGGTCTGGGTTCTCCCCGGAATGGCCGCGGGCACCGCCATGCTGACCCTGGGCTACGGCAGGCGCCGGGCGGGCCGCGCCACCGGTCTCGGCTTCAATGCCTACGAGCTGCGCACGTCTCAAAACCTGTGGACCCTGCCGGGCGCCGAGGTCCGCGGCCTGGGCGGCCGCTACGACTTCGCCTGCACCCAGAACCATCACGTTCTGCCCCAGGGCAAGCGGCAGACCGGGATGGGGCCCGATGGCGAGGTCCCTCTGGCGGGAGAGCAGGCCGAGAAGCGCCATCTGGTGATCACCAAGACTCTCGACGAGCTAAGGCGCGATCCCGAGGCCGTCCAGGAAATGCGCGAGAAGCCGGAGCCCGACGAGACCCTCTACCCGCGCTGGAAGTACGACGGCCACGCCTGGGGCATGGCGATCGACCTCAACGTCTGTACCGGTTGCAGCTCCTGCGTCATCGCCTGCCAGGCGGAGAACAACATCCCGGTCGTGGGCAAGGAGCAGGTTCAGCGCGGACGGGAGATGCACTGGATCCGGGTGGACCGCTATTACGCGGGCGACATGGACGATCCGCGCATCCACAACCAGCCGGTGCCCTGCATGCACTGCGAGAACGCCCCCTGCGAGGTGGTCTGCCCGGTGGCGGCCACGGTGCACAGCGACGAGGGGCTGAACGACATGGTTTACAACCGCTGCGTGGGCACGCGCTACTGCTCGAACAACTGCCCCTACAAGGTGCGGCGGTTCAACTTCTTCCGCTACAGCGACAGGGAGACGCCGGTGCTCGCCCTGCTGCAGAACCCGGACGTGACCGTGCGCATGCGCGGCGTCATGGAGAAGTGCACCTACTGCGTGCAGCGCATCGAGCAGGCCAAGATCGAGTCCAAGGTGGAGCACCATCCGATCCTGGCCAACACCCTCCAGACCGCCTGCCAGCAGGCGTGCCCGACCCAGGCCATCGTGTTCGGCGACATCAACGACCCGGACTGGGAAGTGACGAAGTGGAAAGCCGACCCGCTCAACTATGGGTTGCTGGAGGTGCTCAACACGCGGCCGCGCACCACGTACCTGGCGAAGGTCACCAACCCGAACCCCGCGCTCGCCCCTGAGCAGGGGCACCCTGGGCATGAGGCGGAGCACGAGGAAAGGACGTAGGATGGCGACGATCGACTCTCCTCTCCCGAAACCGTACAAGCCGCCGGTGGTGGCGCCGGGCCACACGCCCGGGACGGTCACCGACAAGATCAGCTCGGTCGTGCTCCGCAGGACGCCGAAGTGGTGGTACGTCGGGTTCGCGGTCTCGTTCAGCCTCCTGATGCTGTTCCTCTTCTGCGTGACCTACCTGTTCGCGAAGGGAGTCGGCATCTGGGGCATCAACCAGCCGGTGGGCTGGGGCTTCGACATCATCAACTTCGTCTGGTGGATCGGCATCGGCCACGCGGGCACGCTGATCTCGGCCATCCTCCTGCTGCTGCGGCAGGAGTGGCGCACGTCGATCAACCGCTTCGCCGAGGCCATGACGCTGTTCGCCGTGGCCTGCGCCGGCATGTACCCCGTGCTCCACCTGGGCCGCCCCTGGCTGGCCTACTGGCTCTTCCCGTACCCGAACACGATGGGCATGTGGCCGCAGTTCCGCAGCCCGCTGATCTGGGACGTGTTCGCCGTCTCGACGTATGCGACCGTCTCGGCCCTGTTCTGGTACGTCGGCCTGATCCCCGACCTGGCGACCCTGCGCGACCGCACGCGCAACCGCGCGATGAAGATCGTCTACGGCTTCGGCGCCATGGGCTGGCGCGGCTCGGCGGCGCACTGGCACAACTACGAGACCGCCTACCTGCTGCTCGCCGGCCTGGCCACGCCGCTGGTGATCTCGGTGCACACGGTGGTCTCCTTCGACTTCGCCGTGGGCGTGACCCCGGGCTGGCACGCCACGATCTTCCCGCCCTATTTCGTGGCCGGCGCGATCTACGCCGGTTTCGCCATGGTGCTCACCCTGGCGATCCCGCTGCGCGCCGCCTTCAAGCTCGAGGATTTCATCACCACGCGCCATCTCCAGAACATGGCCAAGGTGATGCTCGCGACCGGGCTGATCGTGGTCTACGGCTACATGGCGGAGCTGTTCTTCGGCTGGTACAGCGGCAACCTCTACGAACGCTTCATGCTGATGAACCGCGCCACCGGCCCCTACAAGTGGCACTGGTTCGGCCTGCTGCTGTGCAACGCCGTGGTGCCGCAGCTCCTCTGGCTGCGGCGGTTCCGCACGTCGCCGTTCTGGCTGTTCGTGATCTCGATGTTCGTCAGCGTGGGCATGTGGCTGGAGCGCTTCATCATCATCGTCACCAGCCTGCACCGCGACTTCCTGCCGTCCTCCTGGGGCCTGTACAAGGGGACGATCTGGGATTGGGGAACGTTCATCGGCACGATCGGCCTGTTCCTTTCGCTGATCTTCCTGTTCATCCGCTTCCTGCCGATGATCTCGATCTTCGAGATGCGGACGATCGTCCCCGGCGGCACGGAGGGTGGCGAGTACACGACGGCCCCCGAACAGGAACCTGAGACTGGAGCGGTCCCATGAAGCGACCACCGATCTACGGCCTCATGGCCGAGTTCCACGATTCCGACGAGCTGATCGAGGCGGCGTACCGCGTCCGGGAAGCGGGTTACACGCGGCTCGACGCCTACACGCCTTATCCGATCGAAGCGGTCGCGGAGGCCACCGGCCACCATCACTCGAAGCTGCCCCTGATCGTGCTGATCGGCGGCATCGTCGGCGCCGTCGCCGGCTACGGGCTGCAGTACTGGGCGTCGGTGATCGAATACCCGCTCAACATCGGCGGCCGGCCGCTCCACAGCTGGCCGGCATTCATCATCCCGACTTTCGAGATGACGATCCTGTTCGCGGCGCTCTCGGCCGTGTTCGGCATGTTCTTCCTGAACGGGCTGCCGCAGCCGTACCACCCCGTCTTCAACGTGCCGCGCTTCGCCCTGGCGTCGCGCGACCGTTATTTCCTTTTGATCGACGCGCGCGACCCTCTCTTCGACCGCGAGGGGACCCGGCGCTTTCTGGCGGAGCTGAACCCGACCGAGGTGAACGAGGTTGAGCACTAGAAGACGAATGCTCATTGCGCTCTGCCTGGTCGGCCTGGCTGGCTGCCGGCAGAACATGCACAACCAGAACAAGGTTGAGCCGTACGAGACGAGCACCTTCTTCACGGACGGCCAGGCTTCGCGCCAGCTTCCGGCGGGGACGGTGCCGCGCGGAACGGTCCTTTCTACCCAGGGTCCGCCGCCGGTGACGCTCGCCATGATCGAGCGCGGCCAGCAGCGGTACAACGTGTTCTGCTCTCCCTGTCATGACCGGGTGGGCAACGGCCAGGGCATGATCGTGCAGCGCGGCTTCAAGCAGCCGCCCTCGTTCCACGAGGCCCGGATGCGCAGCATGCCGGCCGAGTACTTCGTGCAGGTGATGACCGAGGGCTACGGCGTCATGCCGGCCTACGCCGAAGAGGTCTCGCTGCAGGACCGCTGGGCGATCGCCGCCTACATGCGCGCTCTCCAGTACAGCCAGAACGCCCGCCTCGCCGAGATCCCGGCGAATCGCCGGCAGGCCCTCGATGCCAAGATCCGCGAGGGCGTGACCACGAATCCAAACTCCGGTGCCCGGGGCGTCACCCGCCCGGATGCCCCGCGGGACTATGACCGCCGGCCCGATCCGACGGAGGTGCCATGAGGCACGAAGCGCGTGAGCCGTTGTCCCTTCGCGAGGCCGGAGCCATCGACCTGCCGGAGGGCGCCGCCCGCATCCAGACCCTCGCGCTCTTCACGGGCATCGCCGGCTTGGTCGTCACCGCGCTGGCCTTCTTCATCGACCCGGATTACTTCTTCCGCGCCTGGCTCGTGGGTTGGGTCTACTGGGTCGGCGTGGCGCTCGGCTGCCTGGCGCTCTCCCTGCTCCATCACCTGACCCACGGCGACTGGGGGATCGTTCTGAGGCGCGTCATGGAGGCGGCCACGCGTACCCTGCCCTGGATGCTGCTCCTCTTCTTCCCGCTGGTGTTCGGCCTGAAGGAGCTCTACGTCTGGGCCCGTCCCGAGGAGGTCGCGGCGCACGAGCTGCTCCATGCCAAGGAGCCGTACCTGAACGTGCCGTTCTTCCTGATCCGCCAGATCCTCTACTTCGCGGTCTGGGCCGCCGCGGCCTTCATCATCAGCCGCATGTCCGCGCGGCAGGACCGCGGAGAGGACCCGGGCGTCACCCGGCGCATGCAGATCCTCGCCGGCCCGGCCCTCGCCGGCTACTGCCTGGCGGTCACGTTCGCCGCGGTGGACTGGCTGATGTCCCTTCAGCCGGAGTGGTACTCGACGATCTACGGCGTCTACCTGATGGGCAGCCAGGCGCTGACCGCTCTGGCGTTCCTGATCACCTTCGGCCTCTGGATGGCGCGCCACGAGCCGCTCGACCGCGTGCTCCACCCGCGGCTCTTCCACGACTATGGCAAGCTTTTCTTCGCCTTCGTGATGCTGTGGGCCTACTTCTCCTTCTCCCAGTACCTGATCGTGTGGTCGGGCAACCTGCCGGAGGAGATCAGCTTCTACCTGGAGCGCTTCCACCATGGCTGGGGCGTGGTGGCGCTGCTGCTGGTGGTGTTCCACTTCGCGCTGCCGTTCGTGTTCCTGCTGTCGCGCGACCTCAAGCGCAACGCCCGCCGGCTGGTCTGGATCGCGGGGCTGATGCTCGTGATGCGCTGGGTCGACCTGCTCTGGCAGGTGGAGCCCGCCTTCCACGAGCAGAACCCGGCGATGTACTGGACCTACCTGACGGCGCCGATCGGCATCGGCGGCCTCTGGCTCTTTCTCTTTCTGCGCGAGCTCCGCAAGGCGCCGCTGCTGCCGGTCAACGATCCCTATCTCGCGGAGGCGCTGGTCCCATGAGCAAGATTCACATCGGACCCCACACGCATAACGAGGAAGTGGATCCGCATCCGGCGGCGCAGACGTTCGACCGCGAGATCAACCTGAAGGCGATCGTCTGGACGGTCGGCATCCTGGTCGCCGTCACCCTCGTGGCGCACGTGATCGTCTACGGCATGATCGTGGGCTTCAACCGCTTCGACGACAAGCGCGAGCCGCGGCCGTCGCCGCTGGCCGCGGCCAACGAGCAGCCGCCTCCGCCCGTGCCGCGCCTCCAAACCACTCCGGAAGGGGACATGAAGAACTACCGGGAGAACGAGGACCGGCTCCTCGGCCAGGCCCAAATGCTCGACCAGGGCCGGCTGCGCATCCCGATCGACCTCGCCATGGAGATCGTCGCCGGCCGGGGCCTCGGCCCCGAGGTGGTCGGCGGCACGCCGGGAGCCACGACTCAACCGCAGGCGGGACAGACGCCCCCGCCGCAAGAAAGAAGGTAACGAGTTGGTCCGTACGATCTCGACGATGACCCTGTCAGCCGCTCTCCTGGCGAGCTCAACGTTCGCCCTGCCGAGCCGCAGCGGAATCGGCGACCGGAACCCTTCGATCATGCCGGCGACCACCATGCCCGGCCCTCTGCGCGAAGTCGGCTACGACCAGCGCATCGGCCAGCAGGTGCCGCTCGACCTCACCTTCCGCGACGAAGCGGGCCGCAACGTGCGCCTGGGGGACTTCTTTGACAAGAAGCCAGTGATCCTCGTGCTCGCCTACTACCACTGCCCGATGCTCTGCGACATGGTCCTGCAGGGAGTGGTCACCACGCTCAAGCCCCTGACCTTCGACGCGGGCAAGGAGTTCGACGTCGTGGTGGCGAGCATCGATCCGGACGAGACGCCGGAGATGGCCGCCGAGCAGGAGCGGGAGATCGTGGCCCGCTATGGCCGGGCGGGAGGCACCGAGGGCTTCCATTTCCTGACCGGGCCGCAGGCTTCGATCGACGCCCTGACCAGCGCCGTCGGCTTCCGTTACGTTTATGAAAAGGAACGCGACGAGTATGCGCACCCCGCGGGCCTGGTCATCCTGACCCCGGGAGGCCGGGTGTCGCGCTACCTGTTCGGCATCGACTTCCCGCCGCGCGACGTCCGGCTGGGGCTGATCGAATCCACCCAGGACAAGCTCGGGACGGCGGTCGACTCGCTCCTCCTCTACTGCTATCACTACAACCCGGCAATCGGCCGCTACAGCACCACCGTGTTCAACATCCTGCGCCTGGCCGCGGGCGCGACGCTGATCGGGCTCGTGACCCTGGTCGTCATGCTGCGGCGGCGGGAGAGCCGGCAATCTGATCAGCCTGTGGGGCCTGTGGGGGCCGCCTGATATGGAACAAGAACTTCCTCTCTTTCCTGAATCCGCCTCGCAGGTCGCGCCGCAGGTCGACGCGCTGTTCTTCGCCTGGTCGGCGATCAGCATCTTCTTCACGGCCCTGATCGCCGTGCTGATCCTGTACTTCATGGTGCGGTACCGCCGCCGCAGCGTCGACGAAGTCGGCCTGCCGGAGCGCGCGCCGAACTGGCTCGAAGTCGGCTGGTCGATCGTCCCGCTGGTGATCAGCCTGGCAATGTTCGCCTGGGGTGCCCGGGTGTTCTACAGCATGTACCGGCCGCCCAACAACGCGGTCGAATACTGGACCGTCGGCAAGCAGTGGATGTGGAAGTTCCAGCATCCGGACGGCCATCGCGAGATCAATACGCTGCACATCCCGGTGGGCCAACCGATCAAGCTGAACATTCAGTCCGAGGACGTGATCCACAGCTTCTTCGTGCCCGCGTTCCGGGTCAAGCAGGACGCGGTGCCCGGCCGCCAGACCCAGATCTTCTTCGAGGCCACCAAGCCGGGCGTGTACCACCTCTTCTGCACCGAATACTGCGGCGGCGAGCACTCCAAAATGATCGGTAGCGTGATCGCCCTTGAGCCGGAGCAGTACGAGCTCTGGCTCGCCGGCGGACCGGCGGGCAGATCCATGGCGGAATCGGGCGCCGAGCTATTCCAGACGCTGGCCTGCGACACCTGCCATCGAGAGAGCTCGGGAGGCGTCGTGGCCCGGGCGCCGCGCCTGGAAGGGCTCTACAACAACCAGGTCCGCCTGATGGACGGCCGCACGATCCTCGCCGACGACGACTACATCCGCGAGTCGATCCTCAACCCGGCGGCGAAGATCGTGGCCGGCTGGCAGCCGGTCATGCCCACCTACCAGGGGCAGGTGACGGAAGAGCAGCTCGCGCAGCTCATCACCTACGTCCGCACACTCGGCGGGCAGGAGGCGGGCTCGCCCGAGGCAGGAGGAGGGTCCAACACCGCTGGAGACGTAGCCGGCGGACAACGTGACTCCGACCAGCCGCAGACCGCGGGACCGGCTAAGCCGGAAGGTCAATAGATATGAATACGAGCAACACCGTTCAGCACGAGATTCCCCCGCCGGACGACCTCATCGACCGGCCCAACTACCTCAACGTCGCCTACGGCCTGAAGTCATGGCTCCTGACGCGGGACCACAAGCGGATCGGGATCCTGTACATGATCTCGGTCACGGTCTTCTTCGCCCTGGGGAGCCTGTTCGCCCTGTTGATCCGTCTCGAGCTGCTGACGCCCGAGGGCGACCTGATGCAGCCGGACACCTACAACCGCGTCTTCACCATGCACGGCGTGGTGATGGTCTTCTTCTTCCTGATCCCGGCCATCCCGGCGACGCTGGGCAACTTCCTCGTGCCGTTGATGATCGGAGCCAAGGACCTCGCCTTCCCCAAGCTCAACCTGGCGAGTTGGTACGTCTACAACCTGGGCGGTATTTTCACTCTGTGGGCGATCTTCAGCGGCGGCGTGGACACCGGCTGGACCTTCTACACGCCGTTCAGCACTCAATACTCCAACAGCTACGTGGTCGCCACGGCCCTGGGTGTGTTCATCAACGGCTTCTCGACGATCTTCACGGGCCTCAACTTCATCGTCACGATCCATCGCATGCGGGCGCCGGGCCTGACCTGGTTCCGGCTGCCGCTGTTCATCTGGGCGCACTACGCGACGAGCCTGATCATCGTGCTGGGCACGCCGGTGATCGCGATCACCATCCTCATGGTTGCGGCCGAGCGGCTGTTCGGCCTGGGGATCTTCGATCCGAAGCTGGGCGGTGATCCGATCCTGTTCCAGCACCTGTTCTGGTTCTACTCCCACCCGGCGGTGTACATCATGATCCTGCCCGCAATGGGTGTGATCAGCGAGCTCGTCGCTGCCTTTGCGCGCAAGCGGATCTTCGGCTACCGCTTCGTGGCCTTTGCCAGCATCGCGATCGCGGTGCTCGGCTTCCTGGTCTGGGGCCATCACATGTTCGTGGCCGGGCAGTCGATGTACGCGGTGACGATCTTCTCGATCATGTCCATGCTGGTCGCGGTGCCCTCGGCGATCAAGGTGTTCAACTGGACGGCGACACTCTACGAGGCGTCGATCTCCTACGAGACGCCGATGCTCTACGCGCTCGGCTTCATCGGCCTGTTCACCCTGGGCGGGCTGACCGGCACGATGATCGCGACCCTCGGCATCGACGTCCACCTGCACGACACCTACTTCATCGTGGCGCACTTCCACTACATCATGGTCGGCGGCACGATCATGGCGTACATGGGCGGCCTGCACTACTGGTGGCCGAAGATCTCGGGGCGGCTCTATCCGGGCTTCCTCTCGCGGCTGTCGGCGCTGCTGGTCTTCGTGGGCTTCAACCTGACCTTCTTCCCGCAGTTCATCCTGGGCTACCTCGGCATGCCGCGGCGCTACTGGTCCTACCCGCCGGAGTACCAGGTGCTCAACGTGCTCTCCTCGGCCGGCGCCTCGATCCTGGGCGTCGGCTACATCCTGCCCCTGTTCTACTTCGCCTGGTCGCTCAAGTATGGCAAGCGGGCCGGCGAGAATCCGTGGGGCGCGGTGGGCCTGGAGTGGGACACCACCTCGCCGCCGCCGACCGAGAACTTCCCGGTGATCCCCGTCGTCACCCGCGAACCATACGACTACACCTCGGAAGAGGTGCACCGTCGCACGACCCAGGAGGCACCCGTTGTCTATCAGCTTGACTGACCCGCACGCGCAGGGCGGGCACGAGGAGCATCACCCGTCGCTGCAGCACCACTTCGACACCCTCGAGCAACAGAAAGAGGCGTCGACGCTCGGGATGTGGCTGTTCCTGGTCACGGAGATCATGTTCTTCGGCGGCCTGTTCACCACCTACATCGTCTACCGGAGCGCCTGGCCGCGGGAGTTCATGGCGGCGAGCAGCACGCTGAGTTGGAAGCTCGGTGCGTTCAACACGGCGGTGCTGATCCTTTCCAGCTTGACCATGGCGCTCGCGATCTGGGCGGCACAGGTCAACCGGCGCAAGCAAGTGGTGGGTTACCTGATCGCGACGATGGTCCTGGGCCTGGTGTTCCTGGGAGTGAAGGCGGTCGAGTACAAAGACAAGTTTGATCACCATCACGTGCCGGGTGCGAATTTCCTGTGGGACGAGGGCGCGCACGCCGGGGGAGGGCATTCCGAGGCACCGCCTCTCCAGGACGATTTTGCCAAGCACGTGCAGATCTTCTTCTCGATCTACTTCATCATGACCGGCCTGCACGCGGTGCACATGATCTGCGGCATCGGAGTGCTCGCCTTCCTGCTGGTGCCGGCCTGGAAGGGCCGCTACAACTCGGCGTACCACAACCCCCTCGAATGTACGGGCCTGTACTGGCACTTCGTGGACATCGTGTGGATCTTCCTGTTCCCGCTCCTCTATCTCCTGGGCGCGCACGCCACCTGAGGTTGACCATGTCCGAGCACTCCACATCCCGCGCGGTTTACTTCCTGACCTTCGCCGCCCTGATGGTGCTGACCGCCGCCACCGTGATCGTGGCGAACTTCGACCTCGGCTGGGCGAACGACGTGGTGGCGATGGCCATCGCGGTGACCAAGGCGCTGCTGGTGCTCTGGTTTTTCATGCATCTCCGCTACAGCACGCGGGTGACGGTGCTGACCGCGGTGGCCGGCTTCTTCTGGCTGGCGATCCTGATCTTCCTGACCATGAACGACTACGCGACCCGGGAGACGCTGTTTCCCTTTGAGGGGAAGTAGGCGAGGGTCAGGCCGCGCACGGTATGATGTCAGGTGAGTCGAAAGGCAATGACCAGGCCGCGCGTCTACGTCGAAACGACAATCCCGAGCTTCTACCACGAGGTCCGCACCTCGCCAGACGTCGTGGCTCGGCGGGATTGGACACGCCAATGGTGGGAATCTGCCACGGAACGATACGAGCTCGTCACCAGCCCCGCGGTCCTGGAT
Source organism: uncultured Holophagales bacterium (assembly GCA_963741305.1). GTDB lineage: Bacteria > Acidobacteriota > Thermoanaerobaculia > Multivoradales > UBA5704 > DATMER01. Next base: position 5,684,978 of record CAVUHL010000003.1, read on the forward strand.
GAGCTGGCAGGCGGCCAGCCAGAGCTCGGAGAGATGCGCCTTGCGCTGGTCCACCGTTTGCCTGTCTTGTCTGTCGAGCCTGCGATCATCGAAATTGTGCAATCCTACGTCCGATACAAGCTGATGCCCGCCGATCCCAGTGGCGACGCGATGCACTTGGCACTCGCCTCCTACCACAAGTGCGATTTCCTGGTCACGTGGAACTGCCAACACCTGGCCAATGCCAACAAGTTCGGGCACATCCGCCGCGTCAACACAATGCTTGGGCTCTTCGTGCCAGCTCTCGTAACTCCCCTGGAGCTACTCGGAGAAAACAATGAAGCAGAGCAAGAGTGATCCTGTCATCGATGAGGTCCGGGAGGTCCGGCATCGCATCTCGGCACGCTTCGACCATGATCCCGCAAGGCTGGTCGCCTACTACATGGAGCTACAGAAGCAGTATCAAGATCGGCTGATCACAACGGAGAAGGACGCAGGGCACTTGGACCTCAAGAGGGCTTGACCTGCGGTAGGCGGTGAGCAATGACCTGACTGGTCAGGCGCCAGCGACTCGATACAGATTCGCGCGTCCTCGCCGCCCTATCATCTCGATCACTCTCGCGTGTCGTAGGCAATACGCCATCTTCTGGGCCAGGACCGCTCCGGTGTCCGCGGCCACGGCGAGATCTGTCGCAGTGAATGATTCCAGGCCCTCGGGAAGAAGCCGTCGCCAATCCGCCGTATCCTTGAACAAGCGCCGCTCCACGACCTCCAGCAACCGGCGTTCCTCGATCCCCCATCCTCGCCTGCGCCATTGCCGTTTCCCCTCGTAGCGCCGTGCCTCTTCCGCCCTGATCATCAACACCTCGAGTGAGAAGTTGCTGTTCGTCAGCAACTGCGGGATGCTCACCAATTCCCAGAACAGGTCCTCCAACCGCCCTCTTTTAGGTGACCTCCGCCGAACGATTCGATGAAGGTCATCTGTCGCTGGCCGGACGATCCACTTCTCCTGGATGATCGGATAGATCAGACGGACCTGGTGTGATTGCACCAGGTTCGTGAGCTTCGATTTGATGGATGAGAAACTGCCCGTCTGGACCTCGATCAACATTTCGGCCCGAACAATATCGATGACGAATCCGCCGACCGCAACCTCGAATCGATCTCCGGGCCGTGCGTACCACTCCTTCAGTGACGCGTGGAGCGCCTTTTCGTTGAGCAGACCTATTCCTGGCATTCCGATTCAATTCCGTTCCGAGTTTGGTGTCGCCTGTCTGCACGGTCCTTCGCTCGGCGCACAACAGGGATGGGCATAAGCGGCAGCGCAGCTTTCCGCTTGATGCCCGGAGTTCGGCGAACATCTTGCGCTACTCATGCTGCTTTGGGTACGTTAGGTTCCGCTCGGCGGCGGCTTGGTCTTCATGCCAGTTTTGCCACTCCTGGCGTTCGGCTTGCAGGGCTTCTGCGTCCACCACTCGAGGACGTAACTTCGGCACCTCTATATCAGCAGCTGCGGCAAAGACCATCCGGTGCGCATGCTCTGCGCAAAAACGGCGCACCAGCTTTGCTTGAGCGCGAGGCATCATAGAGCCGCGGGGTTCTGGCTTCCGACCGACTTGCGCGTACAGGAGATGGCGTGGGCCGAGAGGCAGAAGTATCTCCGTCCCTAGGTTACCCCAGCCTCCTTTGAAGTCGTATTTCCCATCACCATAAGCGTTCAGCCGAATCACAGGGTCGTCGCTAGTGAACCAGCTAAGATCTCTCGGAGGTGCAAGAATCGTCCACCTATGTTGGTGTAAGGCGTTGGCTGTTTCCGTAAGTAGGTGCCGTATCTCGAAAAGCCACAAGCCTCGGCCGACTACAATCTCGCTCTTCAGTTTCCCGAACTCTTCGTGAGGTTGGATCTCCGTGGTCACATGCAGAGGTATGTAATCTCCATAGGGCAACGTTGCCTCCTTCGCTACAGGCACTCCAGATGCCTTTGCCAACTCAAGTTCACGAATTGATTCCTGCATCGTCTCCAATAGCACATCCGGCAATGTGTCGTCCCAGCGCTGCAGACTTTCGGCAAACCGTGCCGGCGTACGCACATCTTGTGCAGCTAGAAAGCGGACCAGGCACCTCCAGTCGTCTGGCGCAAGCGACTCGTCAGAAGTAGCCTTTCGGAGGGCCTCTTCAGCCGGTGCTTCGAACTCCCGGTCCAGCCACTTCTCCATCTCATCAGTCTCTTGACCAGCAGCAATTCGGGTGTAGAGATGAGAATGGTACGCAACACCTCGAATGGAGACCTCCTTCCACATCGGCACTTTGACATGTGAAACGAGAGTCCGATAGGTCCAAACACGTCCAGGGGATGAAGCGAAACGTTTTAGGTACCCATGCGGTACATAGTGATTATCGCGACGAATAGGTTCCTCGTTCATTATCGTCTCGAACACCAGTCAAGTCGGAAAGATATCTGCCCCCGCGCCCAACAGTCATGAGCTCAGCGGAAAGCGGGCGCAGCTCGCTTGTCCGCTGTAGCGAAGGTTCGGCGTTTGGTCATGGTGCCTTCAGTAGTGGGTCGAGGTCGCCGTCGTAGGGTAGACCAGCAGAATGCCGCAACACGGCCCTTACCACCAACTCGAGATTCCCGAGCGCTGAGAAGGCCCCTTCCTGGTCGAGCGGAAGGTGTCCGTCGTGGACCAAGCGCGAACGCATGCCACACAGCCAGCCGATTCTAAGCTTCGTCTTTACTGCTTCGGGTTCCAGAGCGAGATAGCCGGCTAAGAAAGTGGAGATCGGCTTAATATCACTCGTGCCTACCATCGGAAAGACCTCAAGCGCAGTCCAAAGCCAGATGAATGCCTCTTCGCCAGGTGCCTGCGAGAGGCCACGAGCAACAAGGCGCGACATTAGAGCGAAGCGGTCCTGTAGGTCCGCCTTACTCGCGATGCACGAGGATGTGCGCGAATAGGCATTGCTGGGGTGCGTGGGTCGAGTGTAATCGGCGGGACAGGTTTCATCAGAGCACCGGGATCACTACTCGGTGGGCCTCCTTGCAACCACCCGCGGAACACAAGGGTACGAAAAAGATCAGGCGACGAGATGGCGGAAAAGAGCGCAATGACGCGGTCTAGTGCTGCTGCGCAGTCGGGCTCCCCGGCTCGCCGATCGCGGCTTGTTCGAGTCGTGAGGCCGAGGTGCTGAACCTTCGAGTCCAAGGTAATCTGTGGCTGGGCAGGGAAGCAGTACTCAGCATCCTTGACGGCGGCGACTACGGCTGGTAGATACTCGCTCGGCACATAGGTCCGGTCCTCACGGAAGATTTCGACCTTGACGTCGCCACAAACGACTTTAAGCGAGCCACTTGTTACCCCGTCGCACCGATAGATTGCAACGTAGTACCGATACCTGTCGTCGATGGCCAATCCCTCCAAGAGCTGTACCCCTGACGCCGAACCTTGGTGTAGCAATCCGTCCCTGTCATCCATAGCGGCCTGGTCCCTTGGCGACCTGCCGCTCGACGAGGGGATCGTCCACCTTGATAACAGTCTGGAGTGTAACTGTTCTAAGGACTTCAGAGCCGCTCCCAAGTGCTTCAGAGTCAGTCCGAAGGCCTTGAGAGTCGCTCCAAAGTCCTTCAGCGTCGCTCCCAGTAGCTTCAGAGTGCCTCCGAACGACTTCAGGAAAGCTCCGAAGTCCTTCAGGGTCATTCCGAAGAACTTCAGAGCCCCACCGAACTACTTCGGAGCCATTCCGAAGGGCTTCAGGGCCGCTCCCAAGTGCTTCAGAGTCATTCCGAACGAGTTGAGAGTCCCTACGAAGTCCTTCAGCGTCATTCCGAGTAGCCTCAGAGTGCCTCCGCACGACTTCAGGAAGGCTCCGAAGTCCTTCAGGGTCATCCCGAAGGACTTCAGCGTCGCTCCCAAGCACTTCAGGGTCATTCCGAAGGACTTGAGAGCCCCACCGAATTACTTCGGAGCCATTCTGAAAGACTCCAGGGTCGCTCCCAAGCACTTCAGAGTCATTCCGATAGACTTCAGAGCCGCTCCCAAGTGCTTCAGAGTCAGTCCGAAGGACTTCAGAGGCGCTCCAAAGTCCGTCAGAGCCCGACCGAACTACTCCGGAGTCATTCCGAAGGGCTTCAGAGCCGCTCCCGCGTGGTTCAGAGTCATTCCAAACGGCTTGAGAGTCGCTCCGAAGTCCTTCAGCGTCACCCCGAGGAGGTTCAGAGTGCCTCCGAACGACTTCGGGAAGGCTCAGATGTCCTTCAGGGTCATCCCGAAGTCACTTCCCTGCTCCCGGAAGTGAGTTACCCAGGGTCCGTCAGTCATTTACCTGCCCCCGGAAGTCACTTACCTGGTCGAGGAAGTCAGTTACCTGCCCTCCGTAAGTCACTTCCGAGACCTGGGAAGTGAGTTTCCGGAGTTGGGGAAGGAAATCCGCGCGGCCGGACGACGACTCGCTAGCTCACGCTTCGCGGGTCTCAGCCGCCATGCGGCGGACACGTTCCCGCAGTTGGTCCCAGTCCGCCGTTCCCATCGAGGTCGCTTCTGCTCCAAGGGCCGCCAGCAACTTGCTTTCCAACTCGGCCTGGGTGAGATTGCGATCCTGAATGAGCTTCCTGAGGGCGATCATGAGGTCCGAACGGATGCGCAGATGTTCGGCCTCCTCCGCCTCGAAGCCGAGATCGGCGAAGACATTGCCGCTGGATGGCGTGATTTTGGAGCCCATGTTTGCCGTAGCATACAAGCTCTTGTAATCCACGGACCTGGCTTAGAGAACCTCTGCCAGAAACATGTGATCCTCAGAGGAGACGCGAGCAATGCACACAGCCATCGACATCCTCGTCGCCGTCGTCGCACTGCTGCACCTCTACTTCCTGGTCATAGAGATGTTCCTCTGGACCAAGCCGTTCGGCCGGCGGGCGTTCGGGCTCACTCCCGAGTTCGCTCAGGCCTCCCGCACCCTGGCGGCCAACCAGGGGCTCTACAACGGCTTCCTGGCCGCGGGGCTGATCTGGTCCCTGCTGGCCGAGCATCCGTTTGATTTCTGGCTCCAGATCTTCTTCCTCACCTGCGTCATCGTGGCCGGGATCTATGGCGGGGTCACGGTCAACCGGAAGATCCTCTGGATCCAGGCCGCGCCGGCATTCCTCGCCCTGGTCCTGCTCCACTTGCACTAAACTGCGTCGCACCATGGGCACGAAGGGCATCGTCACAGCAACTCTCCTCGTCGCCTCTCTGGCGGCGAATGCCGCCGGTGGGGTCGACTTCACCTTCAAGCAACCGACGTCCACCGCCGTCATCGGGGGCTGCTCCTACAACGCGAAGACCTGCGCGAACACGAGCCGCTATCACACCGGCGTCGACTACCGGAATTCCGACACCGATCCTTACGTGGTTGCCGCCAACACGGGCAGGGTCGTCCGTATCGAGTACGTGAACGGGAACGACATGGGCATGGGGACCAACATCATCCTGCAGCACGAGCTGGCGGCCGGAGGGTTGATCTACACCACCTATTCCCACCTGTCCGCGATCGAGCCCGGGATCCTGATGGGCAGCCTGGTCTTCAAAGGGGAGCGGATCGCCACCATGGGCGGCTCCGGCAACGGGGAGAGCAACTACTGGCCCATCCACCTCCACTTCGAGGTCAAGGACGCGGCCGTGACTCACAATGCCTCGGGCCCGGGGATCTACTGGGGCTACACGCCGTCCCATCCGGACGGCTTCGGCTACCACGATCCCAACTCGCTCTATGGGACCGTCGAGGTCGAGCCTCCCCCGGTGACCGTCGCGATCTCCCTGACGTCGCCCAACAAAGGCCAGCTCAAGCGCGGGTTCAACGTCTCCGTGGAATGGACGACGACCGGGGTTGACGACGACGAGGAGGTGACCATCTACCTGAAGCGGGACAAGTTCGCGAGGCTGGCCAATCCCGACGGCCGGAACTACGCGGTGCTCACCCGGACGGAACGCAACGACGGCTCCTTCCGCACGAGCGTCCCCGCCGGCCTCGCCCTGGCGCGGGACTGGCGGGTCTACGTCAAGCTCAACGGCAGCGGCATCACCGCCGCTTCCAAGAACCGGCTCAAGCTCAAATGAGCTTCGCGCTCCTTCTCCTGACGCTCGCTTTCATGACTGAAGACGATCTCACCTTCGGGCATCCGACCTCGACGCCCACGCTCGCCGCGTGCGGCTACAACATGAAGACCTGCGCAAACAAACAGAGGCATCACGCCGGAGTCGACTACCGGCGCGGCGACGGCCCTGTCGACATTGTCGCCGCCAATCACGGCCGGATCGCCCGCGTCCAGAAGATGGGCGGGAGCGACCAGGGCATGGGCTCGAACGTCATCGTCGAGCACCGGCTGGAGTCGGGACGCATGATCTACAGCTCCTATTCGCACCTGGACTCGATCGAGCCCGGGCTGAAGAAGGGGGTCATCGTCGCCAAGGGGCAGAAGCTCGGCATCATGGGCGGCTCCGGCTATGGCCAGCCGGACTTCTGGGGCGTCCACCTCCACTTCGAGATCAAGGACAAGCCCGTGACCCACAACCCCTCGGGACACGGAACCTTTTGGGGCTACACGCCCTCCAACCCGGACGAGTATGGGTATCACAACCCCAACTCGTACTTCGGGAAGGTGAAGGTGGTCCGGATCAAGTGAGGGCGGCTTGGGTGCTCCTGATCGCCGTGTCGGCTTGCACACCTGCCATCACCTCGCGCCCTCCCGCTCCCAATCTCGTACAAGTCAGCTCCGGCGGGCCGGGTGATGCGGCCCTGGTCCGCTGCCTCGGCGAATCGGCGCGTTTCGAGCGCGAGCCCCATGCCGCCGTCAACCCCAAGGACCCCGATCACATCCTCGCTTCCTGGATGGTTGCGGCCCAGGGCGGCAACGGTGCGATCCAGGCTGCGGCGTCCTTCGATGGCGGCCGGTCGTGGACGCCTCCCGTCACCCTCCCGATCAACGCCTGCGCCCGGGGGCCCTTCGATTTCCTGCCCCGCGCCTCAGATCCCTGGGTCGCCTTCGGGCCGGACGGGCGCGCCTATGTCAGCGCGATCGGCTTCAAGCCGACGGAGGATGTAGATGAAGCGGGCGCGGTCCTCGTCGTCTCGACTCCGGACGGCGGCCGCACCTGGGACCCTCCGGGCGTGGCTTCGCTCACGCGTACTCCCGAGTACTTCCACGACAACACCTCCATCGCTGCCGACCCGAGCCGGCCCGGGACGGCCTATGTCGTCACGACCCGCCGCGAGCCCGCGGCGAGGATCGGACCCGCGGCGATGTCGAAGACGGTCGACGGCGGAAAAACCTGGAGCCCGATCCGGACGATCACGCCCCGCACGCCGGGATTGCCCCCGGTGAGCGCCCCGCAGTTGCTGATCGATCCCCGCACGGGTCACCTCTTCGTCTTCTACAGCCAAGGACCGCGGGGCTCGCGGATCTCCTTCGTGAAGTCGGAGGACGGCGGCGAGAGTTGGAGCGAGCCGGTCCTCGTGACCGAGGGGACGCCCCTGCGCGAGCTCGCGAAATATCCCGGCACCGGCAAGGAGCTGCGGATGGCCGAGGACATCCAGCACTCGGCGATTGATCCGAAGACGGACCGGCTCTACGTGGTGCTCACGACCGGAGCCTTGACTGGCGGCGGTCATGCCCAAGTAGCCCTCACCACTTCGGAGGACGGTGGCCGCACCTGGAGCCCGATCCAGCGGGTGAACACGGACCCGGAGAAGCCTGCGTGGCGGCCCTCCCTCGCGGTGAATTCCGAGGGACGCGTGGCCGTCACCTACTTCACTCCGACCCTTGGAGGCCAAGGCGACGCTCTCCCGATGGAGGTTCACCTCGTCACTCGGACCGATGTCACCATCGATCGGTTCGACTGGACCCCATCCTCGAGCGGCTCTTACTTCCTCGGCGATTACCACGCGCTCCTCGTTACTCGGGACGGGTTCCTGCCTGTTTATGGCCGGTCGGTCGAGCCGGGATCGCGAGTCGTGGTCGTGCATCCGTAGTACTCTTCCGGCTCCATGCGGCGCAACGACACGCTTCTCGACCTCTTCCTCGAGCTTCAGGTCCTTGACCGGGTTCCCCGCAGCGGGTATGTGCTGCGCGGGGTCCACGATCCCGAGAGCGTGACCGAGCACAGTTGGCACGTGCTCTTCCTGGTCTGGGCCTTGGGAACGCGGATTGAGGGGATCGACCTCTCCCGGGCCGTGGAGATCGCCCTGGTCCATGACCTCGCCGAGCTGCGGGTGGGCGACTTGCCACGCACGGCCTCTCAGTACTTTCCCGAGGGGGCGAAGAAGTCTGCTGAAATGGCCGCGATGGGCGATGTCCTGGCCCCGCTCCCCGAGCGGGCGCTCGACCTCTACCGCGAGTACCAGGACGGGGCGACCCCCGAGGCCAAGCTCGTGAAGGCCTGCGACAAGCTGCAGCTCATGCTCAAGGTGGCGGTCTACGAGCGCTGGGGCACCGGCGCCCTCGCCGAGTTCTGGGACAACCCGGACAACTTCCCCGACGGGGGCTTCGCGGTGGTTCAGGAGCTGTTCGAGGAGCTGCGGCGACGGCGGAAAGGACAACAAAGACCATAAGGACATCAAGGACACAACTCCTGTCCCTGGCGTCCTTGTTGTCCCTGGTGTCCTTGTTGTCTTTTACTGGTCCAGCCGGATTCCGCGCTTGCCCATCAGCCTGCGCAGACGGTCATAGAGGTTCTGCCCGAGCAGCGACTGTGCGGTCTGGGAGAGGTCGCGCAGGACGACCCGCAGATCCTCCGGGCCGCTCCAGTGACGGCGGGCATAGGGCTCCAGCTCGCCTCCGAAGGCCTGGGAAAGCACTGCCGTGGCCAAGATCAGGTCGTCCAGGAAGCCGGCTCCGCCCAGGATCATCTCGGGCAGCAGGTCGGCCGGCAGGATGAAGTAGGCCAGGGCACCGCCGACCATGGCCCGGGTCGAGCCCGGCACGCTCTTGTCCAGCGTCAGGCGGACGAGCAGGATGAAGACGTCCGGCACCAGCAGCAGCGCCTTGAGCGCGTTCTCGCTCATCTTGCCGCCCCGCTTCTCCACGGAGTGGAGGATCTTCTCCCGGAGACGGTCGTAGAACGAGAGCAGCTTCTTGCTCGGCAGCTTGCCGTCACTCTCAAAGGCCCGCTCGGAGTCGCGCTCGGCCTGGGCAGAGTCGAAGCTCTCCAGATCCTCGGCCACCGCCGCGGAAAGCTCGTCCGCGATCGGACGGGTCAGGGGTTCGGTATCGTTGACGGTCGTACGTTCGGCCATGGAAAATCCTCCACCCATCTCTCTTACAAAATGTACGCCAACGCAAAGCCGACCTGGGCGGCCATCATGATCAGGTACATGTGCTTCCAGGAGGGATGGTTCTCGGTCTCCGTCAATGACTTGGGGTCGCGCAGGAGCAGGTAGACCGTGTAGCAGCCCCAGAGCGTGAAGAGGACGCCCAGGCCGGTGAGGAACCAGGCGTCGCCGGTCAGGATCGGATGGCTGGGGTTCTGCGGGTCTGCCATAAAGGCACCCAACGGCATGAGCAGCCAGGGGAAGATGAAGAACGGCGCGATGATCCAGGCCGCCTTTTCGACCCCGTAGAGGATCGGCAGCGTCTTGCACCCGCCGGCCTCGTCCCCCTCCATGTCGGCGAAGTCCTTGGTCGTCGCGGCGCCCAGCAGGTAGAGGCCGAAGATCGAGCCGATGAACCAGGGCTCGGCGTGCCAGACGCGCGCGACCATCGCCCAGCCTGCCACCTTGAGCAGGATGCCGCGCGGGATCGCGATCGTGAAGTTCGCCAGCATCCCGCGCACCTTCGTGCGCCCCAGCTCCGGCGCCGAGTAGATGAAGGTCGCGATCAGCCCGATCAGGTAGATGAAGAAGCAGGCGTGCTCCGGGAGCGGCGCCGTCAGCTTTTCCTGGAAGGTGTTGTAGGGATACGGCACCACCAGCCAGGTCGGGATCAGGGCCAGGGCGTAGAAGGCCCAGGTGAAGCCCCAGGCCTCCCGCACCGACAGCTCGCCCGTGACGAGCGGCCGGTTCGGCTTGTTCACCCGGTCGATCTCCAGGTCGTAGATCTGGTTGATCGCGTTCGATGCCGCGTTCATGAAGCTCGCGCAGAGCGAGCCCAGCACGATCGTCAGGATCACCGACGTGGTGATCTGCCGCGACGGGTCCGGGTTGTGGACCGAGCCGTACGCGCAGACCGCGCCCGAAATGATCCCCAGCAGCGGGGGCAGCAGCGTGAACGGCCGTGCGAGCTGCGTGTAGAGGCTGAGCTTGCTCCGGGTCATATGACGATTCCGATGAAGGCCGACGCGACCAGGGCGCCGACCAGGGTGTTGAGGAAGTTCAACGCCTCATTGTCGAGGAGCTGCCGCTTTTCCAGAGCCGCGCCCACCAGGCTTTCGAACGTGGTGCCCACGAATGCGGCCAGCACGATCGGCAGCACGCCGATCCATGGATAGAGGCCGACCGACGCGCCGAGTGCAGCGATCACCAGCGAAGCGATCACGCCCGCCAGGGTGCCTTCGAGCGACACCGCCCCCTCCGTTCCCCTCGGGACCGGACGGAAAGTGGTGAGCAGGAAGGTCCGCCGGCCGATCACCTGGCCGATCTCGCTCGATGCGGTGTCGGCGGCAGCCGTGGCGAATGCGCCGGCAAAGGCGAGGCCGAAGAGGATTGGATGATCGGTCACGGCAGCGAACAGGGCGCAGGCCGTGGCCACTCCGGCATTGGCCAGGGCGTGGCGGGCGCCGCGCCGGCCTCCCCCCTCCTGCGCGATCTTGTGCGCGGCTTTCGTTTTGTAGCCGAACTTGGTGCACCCGCTGCCGATCACGAAGAAGGCGAGGAGCAGCATGTAGCCTTCCCAATCCAGAAAGAAATAGATCAGGAACCCGACCAGGAAGCCCGCGGCCACGCCCGAGGGATTGACCGTCTTCACCGCATAGGCCGTCCCGGCCAGAAGCGCGTTGACCAAGACCGCCATGCCGAGCCGGAACAGGAGGCCGTCCTGCGCGAGAAAACCTTCCCAATGACCCCGCGTCAGCACCAGTCCGAGCAGGAAGAGGCCAGAGACCAGGGGCACGCCGATGTTGTCGTCCAGCCCCTGGGGGAGAGACTCCAACAGGGCGGCGATGATGGCGGTCGCGGCACAGACGGCGAAGGCGAACGGCCAGCCATACTGACCGGGAGCGGTCCACACCAGAAGGGCGGCGGCGGAGATCGTGCCGAAGAAGGCGTAGGCGATCGTACCGGCCCAGCTCTTCCTCGGGTTCCATGGCAGCTTTGTCCGGCCGAGGGTCATGCCCACGATCGAGGCCATGCCGTCCCCGAACGCCAGGATGCCCCAGGTGGCGGCGGCGACCTCCAGCTTCTTCCAGAAGACCAGGATCAGGATCAGCACGGCCAGGGGGTAGAGGACGATGCCGATCGACGATCCCGCGGCGTGCTCGTGCTCCCGGTAGAGCTTGCGCCCTCCGATGCGGGGGAACAGGAACAGGTTGAAGAGCAGGGCCGTGAGCGCCAGCAGCGCGGACCACAGCGGGCCGAGCCAGCCCACCGCGAAGGCGAACAGGCCCATGCTCATGTGGGTGACCTTGCGCAGCAGCTCGTTCCGGCTCAGCGCCATGCGCCGCTCTCCTTGAGCCAGGCGAGCGTCTGGCCGAGCCCCTGCTCCAGAGTCCGCCAGGTGTAGCCCAGCTCGCGCTCGGCCCTGTCCGATCGGTAGGACCAGTCGTGCCGATAGATTTCCACCAGGTCGGGCGTGAGCTGAGGCGTGCCGCCGGTCAGGCTCGCGATTCCCTTCTGGAGCGCGCCCGCCGCTTTGGCGAGGCCGTCGGGCATCCGCCGCTTGGGCACGGGCACGCCGGTCAGCCGCTCGACCAGGCCGTAGAACTGGCCGAGGGTCACGTTCTCCCCGCCCAGGACGTACCGGGCGCCGGCAGGAGCCTTCTCCAGGGCGAGGCCCACGCCGCAGGCCACATCGTCTACGAACACGTAGTTCCAGCGCCGGTCGGGTGAGCCGATCAGCGCCGGCAGCTTGCGCCGGATCAGGTCGAGAACGTGGCGGACGACGATGTTGCCCTCGGTCATCTCGCCAGGTCCGTAGATCACGCCGGGGTAGACGACGTTCAGGGGGGCACCCTCTGCGATGGCCCGCCGGGCGCGGCGGTCGGCCAGCGCCTTGGTGCGCTCGTAGTCGTTGATCCACTCGCGGTCCTGGATTTCGGCGGACTCGTCGAGCGCCCTTCCCTGCCCATCCTCGGTGGGACCCAGGGCGATGAAGCTCGACACGTAGACGACCTTGCCCACCGTGCCTGCTTCCTCAGCCGCGCGCAGGATGTTCTCGATCCCGCCGAGGTTGATGCGGTCGAACTCGCTCGGCGGAGCCAGGATCTTGACCAGCGCCGCGGCATGGATGACCGCGTCGCACCCTGCCATGGCCCTGTCCACGCTGGCCCGGTCGGTGACGTCTCCCGGAGCGAACTCCACCCCGGCAGGGAAGCGCTCCCGTGAGGCTTTGGGACGGACGAGGAGGCGCAGCTCGTGCCGGGGCGCCAGCTCGGAGACGATGCGCCGGCCCAGGAAGCCGGTTCCGCCGGTGACGAGGATCTTCATGATGGAACGACGGATTCTAGCAGCCCCGGACCTCTTCCCACAGGTCCGAAAGGGCCTGATCGAGGCCGCGGCGCGGCTCCCAGCCGAGCTTGCGCAGGCGGCCGGAGTCCCCGACGAAGAGAGGAGGATCGTCGTCCCGTTTTCGCGCCTCCTTCTCCTGGAGCTCGGCCTGCACGCCGGCGATGGCGCACAGCCGCTCCAGCGCCTCGCCGATCGAGACCGCCTTCCCGCCCGCGATGTTGTAGGCGCGGCCAGGCCGGCCGCGCTCGGCGAGGATCCGGAAGGCGTCGGCGCCGTCCTCGATATGGACGAAGTCGCGCCGAGGCGTGCGGTTGCCCGTCTCGATCACGGCTGGGCTCTCTCCCCGGGCGATGGCGGCGAGCTGGCCGGCGAAGGAGGGGAAGGCGAATTTGGACGCCTGCCCCGGGCCGATCATGTTGAAGGCGCGGGCCACCACTGCTCCGCGGGGGAGAGCGATCCGCTCCGCCGCCGCCTTGGTCAGGGCGTAGGGGCTGAGCGGATCGAGCTGGCGCTCCTCGGACAGCGGCTGCTCCTCCTCGGGGACGATGCCGTACACCTCGGCGCTGGAGGCATAGACCACCTTCCGCTCCTTGCCTCCGGTCGCGGCCGCGGCGAGCACGTTCTCGGTGCCCAGGACGTTGAGCCGAAAGCACTCCCCCGGCCGCTTCCAGGACTCTCCGACGCTCGAGAACCCGGCGAGGTGGACGATGGCATCCGGCTGGGAGGCATGGACGGCCATCTCCAGCGGGCCGGGATCGAGGAGGTCGGCCTGGTAAAGGTCGACCTCCTCCAGCCTCGGAGCCGGCGCGCTGGCTTGGAAGGTGCCGCTCACCCGATGCCCGTGCTCGAGCAGGTTGCGGGCGAGCCGCTGGCCTACGAAACCGCCGATCCCGGTGATGAGGACGTGCATCCGCTCAGGCCGCGTGGCGGCGGCGCAGGGTATGACGCCAGTAGTCGAGCAAATCGCGCAGCGTCTGGTCGAACGGGATGCGCGGCTCCCAGCCCGTGTCGGCCTTGAACTTGGAGGCGTCGCCAATCAGCACCTCGACGTCCGACGGACGGAGGCGCTCGGGATCGGTCTCGATCTTCACCTCGACTTTGGCGAGCCCGATCAGGCGCTCGAGCATCTCGCGGATGACGATGCCGTTGCCCGTGGCAATGTTGTAGACCTCGCCCGGCTTGGCCTTGGTCACCGCCAGCCAGTAGGCGCGCACCATGTCGCGCACGTCGGTGAAGTCGCGGATCGCGTCGATGTTGCCCACCCGGATGACCGGCTCCTGCAGGCCCATCTCGATCGCGGCCACCTGGCTGCAGAAGTTCGAGGTCACGAACACATGCCCGCGCCGCGGACCCGTGTGATTGAAGCCGCGGGTGCGCACGACCTTGAGGCCGTAGCTCTGGAAATACTGATAGCCGAGGTAATCCTGCGCGACCTTCGAAACCGCGTAGGGAGAGAGGGGCCGCAGCGGGTTCGTCTCCTTGATCGGCGTCTCGCCGGGCAGCACCAGCCCGTACTGCTCGCTGGAGCAGGCGATCTGGATCACGGGATCGAGGCGCAGGGCGCGCACCGCTTCGAACAGGTTCGTCTGACCCGAAACGTTCGTCGTGAGCGTGTCGTTGGGCGCGGTCCAGCTCGAGGGCACGAAGCTCTGCGCCGCCAGGTGGAAGATGACGTCCGGGCGCGAGCGCTCCAGAGCCGCGTGCATCGAGGTGTAATCGCGGAGGTCGGCTTCCAGGAGCTTCACCTTGTCGCGCAGGTGCTCGACGTTTTCCATCCGGCTGCGCCAGCGGTGGGTGCCGTAAACCTCCACGTCGGGGTGCTCGGCCAAGAGGTACTCGGCCAGGTGCGACCCGGCGAAACCCGTCATTCCTGTGATCAAAGCCCTCATCTGACTTCCTTTCTATCCTTCCGCAGGGCTGTCAGGTACTCGGCCAGCCCCCAGCCCCACGGTTCCACGCGGCGGCCGGTGATCTCTTGAAAATGTGATACGTCCAGGACCGAATACGCCGGGCGCGGGGCCGGGCGGGGAAATTCCGTCGTCATGACCGGCACCACTTCGGGGACCCGGTGGGTGCCGGACCAGAGGCCGGCGATCTCGGACGCGAAAGCGTACCAGGAGACGGGCTCCCGGTTGCGGTAGTGCACGACGCCCTTGGCCTTGAGCAGCGCGAGGTCGAGGATCGCCCTGGCCAGGAACAGCGTGTAGGTGGGCGCCCCCTCCTGGTCGCGCACGACCCGGAGGTGCTTCCCCTCTTCGATCAGCCGGACGATGGTGGCCACGAAGTTGGGCCCGCCGGGACCGAACAGCCAGCTCGTCCGCACCACGGTCGAGCGGTCATAGGCCAGCACCCGGCGCTCGCCGTCCAGCTTGGTCTGGCCGTAGACGGAGAGCGGCCCGGTCGGCCCATCCTCACTATAAGGTTCTGAACCCTTGCCGTCGAAAACGTAATCGGTGGAAACGTGGGCAAGCCAGGCGTTGGCTTCGCGCGCCGCGGCTACCACGCTGTCCATGGCCTCGGCGTTGATCTCGAACGCGTCCACCCGCCCTTCCCCCTCGCAGGCGTCCACTTTGGTATAAGCCGCGCAGTTGACGATCAGCTCGGGGCGGAAGGCGTCGACCCAGTAGAGCAGGCGTTCCCGGTCGCGGATGTCCGCCTGCTCGCGGGACAATCCGAGTACCGGCAGGGAGCGGGAGCGTGCCTCGGCCACCACGGCCCGGCCCAGCATGCCCGTCCCGCCGAGGACGAGGGTCCTCATGTGATCCCCACCTCGGAGTTGTCGCCGAGCATGAAGCGGTAGGCTTTCGGCTTGAAGTCGGTCTTGGTGATCTTCACGTTGCGGCCGATCAGCGAGCCGTCGATGCGCAGCGGCGTGTCGCGGATCTCCGAATCCGACAGGATGATCGAGTTCTCGATCTCGCAGCGGACCAGGGTGCAGCGGTTGCCGATCGAGGTGTACGGGCCGACGAACGCGTGCTCCAGCCTGGTGCCGTCGCCGATCACGACCGGCCCGCGCACCAGCGAATCCACGAGCACGACCCCTTCGCCAAGCTCGACCCGGCCCTCGATCTGGCTGTTCTCACCAATCCTTCCGAGCATCGCTCCCCGCTTCGCATCCAGGTTTTCGAGGACGATGCGGTTCGCCTCCAGCATGTCCTCCAGCTTGCCGGTGTCCTTCCACCAGCCACGGACGATGTGGGGGTGGACGTCCAGCCCGCGGTCGATCAGGTCCTGGATCGCATCGGTGATCTCCAACTCGCCGCGGCCGGAAGGCTTGATCCGGTGGACCGACTCGAAGATCGTCGGATCGAACATGTAGACGCCGACGAGCGCCAGGTTGCTCTTCGGCTCCTTGGGCTTCTCGACCAGGCGGTGCACCTTGCCCTCGGCGGTGAGCTCGGCCACGCCGAACTGCTCCGGATGAGGCACCTCGGCGAGCAGGATCTCGGAATTGCAGCCCTGGGTCTGAAGCTGGCGGAACTCCTCCACCAAAGGCGTGATACCGCCGGCGATCAAGTTGTCCCCCAGGTACATGACGAAGGGCGAATCACCAAGGAACTTCTCGGAGATCAGCACCGCGTGGGCAAGGCCGCGGGGCGCATCCTGCTCGATATAGGTGATCTTCGCGCCGAAGCGGGAGCCGTCCCCGGCGGCAGCCTTGATCTCCTCGCGCGTGTCGCCCACGACGATGCCGATCTCGGTGATGCCGGCCTCCACGATCGATTCGATCGCGTAGAAGAGGACTGGCTTGTTCGCCACCGGAACGAGCTGCTTGGCCGAGGTGTAGGTGAGCGGGCGGAGGCGCGTGCCCTTGCCGCCCGAAAGGATCAAACCCTTCATCGGGTCTCCATGCGGAATCTCCATGCGGAATGGTTACGGCTCGGCCGTGGAGCTCCGGCTCGTCAGGTCCAGGAACGTACCGACGTTCTTCAGGGACAGCGAGAAGCGGAAATCCTTGTCACGCTCCCGGGGGCCGATGCCGGCGCGGAAGTCCCGCATCTCCACCCGCAGGCCGTAGCACTGCTGGGTGAAGTTGACGATCCAGCGCTGCTGCTGCAGGAGCTGCTGCTCGAAATCGTAGTTGATCTGGCTCTCGACCCGGATGTTCTTGAACAGGCCGACCGAGCCGCCGACCCGGAGCTGGTTGCTCTGCGTCTCGTTGGTCTCGGGCCGGTAGCGGGTGAACCAGGTCACGCCGACCGAGTTGCCGGTGCCCCCCAGCCCAAGCTCGCCGGACAGCTCGGTCGAAGACAGGCTGCTGAACAGCGTGCTGTAATTCGCCTCGAACTTGACGCTGGTCCGCTCGGTCGGGTTGAGCCGCACCAGCGCCTCGAGCGGACCGTCGGTAGATTGAATCAGGCCGTCGTCCGACCGCTGCAGCGGCTGCGTGTCATCGAAGCTGATACGCCGGGAAAGCTCGAACAGGGCCACCTCGCGGGCGCTCCCGTCCCCCTTCGGCTTGGCCAGCAGGCGGTTGACCAGCGCGAGCCGCCCCTGGTTCGTGGACCTCAGGTCGTCGACCTCGTCGAACAGCGGAATCTCGCTGCGGTCGTCGATCTCGCCCAGGTAGGTGTAGGTCCAGCGCGGCTCGACCACGTGCTTGAGCTTGTCGAAGCCGAAGCCGCCGTTGAAAATCCGCGAGAAGGACGGCCCCACGATCTCCGAGCTGCCGAAGGGGATCAGCCGGGTGAGGGCCTCGCCGTCGAAGCTGGTGGTCGTGCCGTCCAGGCTGTCGCCGTACCAGGTGACCCGCTCGCCCGCCGTCAGAGACAGGTTGAGCCAGGGCACCGACCGGATCGGCAGCGTGACCTGGGGGAAGACGTCGACGCGGCCGTACTTCCCCGTGTACGAATTGGGACGGACGAGGTCCAGGTAGGATGCCGAGCCCTGGAACTGCGCGTAGAGCGGGAGCTTGCCGAGGCGGGTCGAGCGCAGCCGGTACTCGATCTCGGGGAGCTTGCGCTGCTCCACCCGGATGTCGGTCAGGCCAGAGCCGACGAACGTCTCCCGGCTGTTGATCAGGACGTTGAGCAGGTGCGGGCCCCAGTTGCCGGTCGCAAAGGCGCGGCTGTCGATGAACCGCAGCGTGTTGCGGTCGAAATCGCGCTCGAAGTCGCGGAAGAAGTTGAAATCCGAGAAGTCGAGGAAGTTGACCACGCCGCGCATGCCTCCCGGCAGGTCGGTGGTCTCGTGGTTCCACTCCGCCTTCCAGCGCCACTCCTCGTCCACCAGGTCCTCGGGGTCGCGCACCGCGAAAGTGATCAGCTCACCCTTGGTCCCCTCGGTCGGCCGGTAGCGGAAGTCGTTGCCGATGCCGAAGAACTGCTCGCTGTAGAGGTCCAGGTGGAGTGTGGTGTCGTAGCTGCGGCCGATCGTCTGGAAGTAGGCCAGGCCGACCGAGGCGCCGCGGCGGTCCGAGTAGCCGATGTTCGGGATCAGGAGGCCGGAGGTGCGGTCGCTCTTGACCGGCCAGAGGATGTACGGCGTGTAGAAGATCGGCAGCTTCTTGGCCCGCATCGAAGCGTTGTGCACGCGGGCATAGCCGTCGACCTCCACCACCGCATCGCTCAGGCGGAAGCTCCAGTCCGGCGTCTCCTGGCTGCAGGAGGTGAAGATGCCGTTCTTGACCGTGTACTCGGTCTCCGAGATCTTCGCCAGCTCCGTGCCGCTGAAGAAATAGTCCTGGGCCACATGGGCCGTGGCATTGGTCAGCGAGCCGGTCTTGGTATCGAGGTCGTACTCCAGGGTCTCGCCGGCCATGCGCCGCGGCCCCTGGTCCACGATCACGTTCCCCTTGGCGGTGACGATCTTGGTCAGGAGGTCGATCTCGGCGCGGTCCGCCTGGACGTCCACGTCCTGATACTTGATCTTCACGTTGCCGACGAGCACGGCGTAGTTGTCCCGCACGTACTCCAGGTCCCCGGCGCTGCCCGAGGCGCTCCCGCCCCCCTCGTCCTCGGGGAACTTCAGATTGAACTCGATCAGGTCCGGGCTCGGAGCCGGCGTCGGAACCGGAGGCGGGACCAGGGGCTCCCCAGTGGTCGTGGCCGGCGTGTCCGACGTGGCAGGCGGCAAATCCTGCGGCTCGGGGATGGCGGGGCTCTCCCCCTCCGCCGCCGGCGGAGCCGGAGCCGGCTCTTGAGCCGGAAGGGGAAAGGCCAGGCAGAGGGCTAGCAGCGAGTGGGTCAGGATTCTTGCGCGCATGAGATGGGCGTTAGTCTATGCGCTCCACCACCATCGCGGTAGCCTCCCCGCCGCCAATGCAGATCGCGGCACAACCCAGACGGGCATTCCGCTCCTTCATGGCCGACAGCAGGGTGACCAGGATCCGCGCGCCGGAACAGCCGATCGGATGGCCCAGCGCCACCGCTCCGCCCCGGACGTTGACCCGGTCGGGCGACAGGCCGAGGTCGTGGATGAAGGCCAGGGCCACCACCGCGAAAGCCTCGTTGACCTCCCAGAGGTCGATGTCGGCCGCCTTGAGCCCGGCGCGCTCGAGCACGGACTTGGCAGCTCCGACCGGCGCCGTGGTGAACCATTCCGGCCGCTGGGCCAGGGACGAATGGGCCAGGATGCGGGCGATCGGCTTCTTTCCGAGCTTCTGAGCGTGGGAAGCGGTGGTCAGCACCAGGGCGGCGGCGCCGTCGTTGATCTTGCTGGCGTTGCCCGCGGTGACCGTGCCGCCCTCCTTCTGGAAAGCCGGCTTGAGGGTACCGATCTTGGCAAGGTCGACCTTGAACGGCTCCTCGTCCTTGTCCACCATCACCGGATCGCCCTTCCTCTGGGGGACCGGCATGGCCACGATCTCGTCCCGGGTGGCGCCGGACTCGGAGGCCTCCCGCGCCCGCCGGTAGCTCTCCAGCGAATAGGCGTCCTGCGCCTCGCGCCCGATCTTGTACTCGGAAGCACAAAGCTCGGCGCAGTTCCCCATGTGAATGTCGTTGTAAGGGTCCCAGAGGCCGTCGTGGATCGTGGAGTCGATGAGCTTGCCGTGCCCGAGGCGGAGGCCGTCGCGCACGCCCATGGCGAGGTAAGGCGCCTGGCTCATGCTCTCCATGCCGCCGGCTGCGACGACCTGGAAGTCGCCGCAGCGCAGGTCGTTGGCCGCGATCATGACGGCCCGCATGGCAGAGCCGCAGACCTTGTTCAGGGTGAGCGCCCCGGTCGAGGGGAGGCATCCGGCACCGAGGGTGGCCTGCCGGGCCGGGGCCTGGCCCTGGCCGGCGGTGAGCACGCACCCCAGGTTGACCTGCTCGATGTCCTCGGGCTTCAGGTCCGCCCGCTCGATGGCAGCAGAAAGCGCACGGGCGCCGAGCGCATGCGCGGGAAAGCCGGCCAGAGCGCCCTGGAAAACTCCAATGGGCGTGCGGGCAGCGCTGAGAATGACGATGTCGTCCATGGTATCGGTATCTCCTGCTTGATGGAGCGGAAGCTGTCCGCCGGTGAGCAGACAAAGGCGGGCGGGATGCTAGCACAGAGCTGCTCCCTAGCCTTCGTAGTGCCCGCCGATCGCGATCACATAGAGGTTGTCGCCGTCGAAACGGTAGATGAGCCGGTCGGCATGGGAGAGCCGGCGCGACCAGAGACCTTGGAGGCCGTACTTCAGAGGCTCGGGCTTGCCAGTCCCAGTTGCGGGATCTCCCCGCTGCATCTCCCGGAGCTGGCGGCAGAGGACCCGGTGCATCGCAGCGTCTCGCCGCAGATCCTCATAGCGCTCCCAGGTATCGCCTTCAAAGACGATCGAGCGCATCCAGCTCCTCCGGGGAGGGACGATAGCCCGTTCCTTCCCGATGGGTCTTCAGCGAGCGCTCGATCTGCTCCATGAGCGATTTGTTCTGAAGCACGTACAGCGTCTCCTGCTCCCTCTCCCAGTCCTGGGCGCTGACAACGACGAAATCCTGGCCTCCCCGCCGCTTGACGCGGAGAGGAACGTGGTCCTCCACCACCTTCTCCACGGCATCTCGAAGATGGCTTCGGAAATCATGGACAGACATCTCTCTCATGGGGCGAAGTGTACCAGAAACCGGTACGGCCGAGAGTGCCTATGCCTGAGATCCGGTTGACTTGAGCTGCAGAGCCGTAAATACTGCCCACTGTGAAGACGACCTTCGATCTGCCCGACCCGCTGCTCCGGAAAGCCAAGGCGCTTGCCGCTCAACAGGGACGCCCTCTGCGCGACCTCGTCGCCGAGGCTCTTGGCGAGAAGGTGGAGCACACGGCCGGTGCGGCAAAGGCCAGCGAAGGGCGGCGGCAGGCCTGGGAACATTGGAGGTCCCGACTCAAGCAGCTCCCGGACGGGAGCTGGTTCAACCCCGACGGTATTGAGGACGAGTCGTTCTTCCAAGCCCTCGACGAGATTCGTAAAGAGTCTTGGACGTCCCGAGATCCCTTCGGCACTGACGCCTGAATGTTTCTCGTCGATACCAACGTCGTTTCCGAGCTCATCCGCCCGCGACCGAATCTGCCATTGGTCCGGCGCCTGCTCTCGACCGATCCAGCGGTTCTCTTCGCTTCCGAGATCACACGCTATGAGCTGCGCTTCGGCGCCGCGATCCATCCCAGACCGGGCGAAGTCTGGAGCAAGGTGGAACGCGAGATCCTGCCCCTTCCGATCTGGCTCTCAATCGACGAAAGAGTGTCGCTCGCCACTGCCGACCTTCAAGCCTTGCTGCGCAAGAGCGGCAAGTCGATCGAGATGCCCGACACCATCCTCGCCGCGACAGCATCAGTGCATGACCTCGTGCTCGTGACCCGGAACGTTCGCCACTTCCAGAACGTCCCCGGCCTCGCAGTGGAAAACTGGTTTTCCGAGGAGTAGCTCGCTGACATGAACCTCCCCCATCGCGTTGCCCTCGGGCTGCTCTGTCTTATGCTCGCCGCTTGCGGGACTCTCGCTCCTGCCGTCCCTGCCGACGAGGCGGCCGTTCTCCAGACCATCCGCGACGCATGCAATGCCTTCCTCGACGGAGATGCCGACCGGATCGCCGAGCTCCTCACGGAGGACTTCACCTTGACCGATTCAAGCGGCGTAGTGACCACGCGTGCCGACGACATCGAGCATGCGAGGAAGGGGACTATCCGCTACGAGGTCTTCGAGAACCACGACATGAAGGTGCGCCTCCACGGTGATGCCGCGCTGATCACCGGACGCACCACGGTCAAGGGCACCGCAGGCGACACCCCCTTTGCCGCCGAGTTCCAGTTCACCGACACTCTCGTACGGCAAGATGGGCGCTGGCGCGTCGCCGCCAGCCATGTGTCGCGCGTCAGCGACTCCGAATAAACCGTCCCGCAGCCTCCGGGTCCTTCTATACTCAGGACCAAACTGGAGGGTGGACCATGCGGTGTGCGACGACTCTCTTCCTCTGCGGGCTTCTGGCGGGCTCAGCCCTCTCAGGCCAACAGCCCGGCGTCCCCATCCTGTCACCGCCTCCTCCCGAGGCTGCCTGTCCGAGCGCGCCCATCGCCTGCGGCGGCTCTGTTACCGGATCGATCGAGGAGACGGACTGCAAGATCGCGAACGGGTCGTTTGCCGATGTCTATGCGCTGAAACTTCCGGTCAAGAGCTTCGTGACCCTTGATCTGGCCTCGGCGGACTTCGACAGTTTCCTGAGCGTCCGCAACGAGAAGGCCATGAAAGAGATCCCCGCGCTTGGCAACGCCCCGCTGCAGATCCTCATGAGGGAGGACGACAACAGCGGCGGCGGCAAGAGCGCGCGGGTGGAGGCCGGCTCCGAGAGGCCGGATACCTGGTACGTCATGGCACGGGGCAAGAAAGGCCGCTCCCGCGGGTCCTACACCCTGACCGTGAAGTGCGAAGACCTGACGTGCGAGCCGGGCCGGAATGCCACCTGCCTGACCCGGATGCGGTTCCGGGTCATGGTCCACTACACGGACCTTCTAGACTTCGGGTTCGGCGCTTCCGGCGACAAGGAGAAAGCCATTTTTGACTGGTCTGGGCCCCCCGCCACGGCTCCTCATGGCACTGCCGAGGTGTCCGTGACCGATCACTGCGCCGAGGACGGTCATTTCTGGGTTGCCGCCAGCGCTGCCGTCCAGCGTCCCATCCGCATCTCGGTGACCGATACCAGGACGGGCGTTGAAAAGGTCTACGAGAGCAAGGCGGGCGAGGCATTCCAGCCCTTCGAGGACCGGCAGACTTTTCCCTGCCGGTAGGGCGCACCCTTTGCCGGCGAGTTCCGTACGGCAAAATGGGCGCTGGCGCGTTGCAGCCAGCCATGTGTCGCGCGTAAGCCTGACCTCGACAGGAAGGCCCGGGCTGCCGCCGTCACTCCTCGATGTCTTGCGGCTCAAGAAGAAAGACATCCCCTTGACGGATTACCACTGACCTTCGACTCGCTTACGCTGGATACTCCGCATCCCCGCCAAGCGCTCTTTCTCGGCGGGGTCCGGTTCGCCTTCGAGAGCACTGTTGATGGCATCGAGAAGCCTTCGGCTCTCGTGCTTCTTGAGAAAGTCGTCCAGCGCGCGAGCGATTAACTGGCTACGCGACAGATGGAGCTGGCGGGCCAGGGCATCGGTGCGCTCGAACAAAGATTCCTGGATCGAGATTGCCGTCTTCACGATAGCCATGGGCGCAGTATAAATTCAGGTCATACCAACTTCAATACCGCCATCGGCCGGGTCCCACTCCCAGCAACATCACTTGAAATGCTTCGGGCCGATCGGCCATTCATAAACGTGTTGCTCAAGCTGTTGCCAAACATCTACCCAAGGAGGTCATTCATGAAGGTAGCAAAGGGGTTGCTGCGTAGCGCCCTGGTCCTGGCTGCTGTTGCGAGCGTGGTCGCGCCGGTCGGCGCGACCACGCTGATCCGCCAGGGTCTTGACGAGCTCGTAGCGGCAAACCGCGCGATCGTCGTCGGCGAAGTGGTGGAAGTGAGCTCGTACTGGAATGAGGGACACACTTTCATCCTCACCGACGTGCGGATCGCGATGCACGATGTCCTCAAGGGCGATGTGCGCGACCGGGAGCTCACGGTCACGCTCATGGGCGGCGAGGTCGGGGACCTGACCACACTGATCGTGGGCGGAGCCGAGCTGATCCAGGGCAACTCGTACGTCCTGTTCCTCAATGAGGAGAAGCTGCCCGGCGTCGAGCGCGCGCTCACCGTGCGCGATCTCTCCCAAGGCGTATTCGACGTCCGGATGGGCCGGGACGGCCTGCGCGCCGTCAGTCAGGCCAACGGCCATCCGCTGCTTCCCGGTCGCGGGGGTTACAGCGAGGCTCCGGGCGGCGTTGAGGGGCTGCCCCTCAACAGCATGATGCGATCGATCCGTGAGATCGCCGCCCGCCAGCGCCGCCAGGAGGTGCAGTGATGAACCGTGCCCGCCATATTGCCGCCTTCGCTCTGGCCGCGGCCGGACTGCTCGCCTCGGCGGCACCGTCCCATGCCTATCGCATGATCCAGGTCTCCACCACCGGCCGGCTTACCGCCGGCAGCCAGGTGACCTGCAACGATGCCGGCGGATTCGTCCACTGGGGCAGCCGCGCCATTCTCTGGTACCACAACACCGCGAACCAGGGCTCGGGCAAGGACACGGCCCTGAAGAACGCCATGGACTCCTGGACCAACGTGACCAGCGCCAACCATGGGCTGACCTACGTCATGTCCTCGGCGAACGGCTGGGCTACGGACGGTGTCAACACTCTCCTCTGGGCTTCGGGCAACGGCTGCACGGGAAGCTGCCTCGCGCTCACCGCCCTCGTCGTGCAGACGGGCCAAGTAGTCGTCGAAAGCGATATCACCTTCAACAACAACGTCACTTGGAACACCGGCGGCACGGACTACGACACGGAGGCCATTGCCGCCCATGAGTTCGGCCACGCACTCGGCATCCACCACACCGAGCTGACCTCCACGCCGTATTCGACCATGCGCACCCAGTACTTTGGCAACACCGGCCGCAGCCTGGAGTCGGACGACCAGTCCGCCCTCCAGTGCTCCGAGACCAAGTATCCCCCCGCCTGCGTCGGCTCCCTCGGACTCTGCGGGAAGAATTCCGATTGCTGCTCCGGCGCTTGCTTCTACAAGAGCCTGCCGCAGAAGTGCCTCTGAGCTTCCGCATCTTGTAAGCCCACTGGGGGAGATCCGGTCTCCCCCAGCAGCACCCTTGCACTGACCGACCGGTCGTGCTATTTTCATGGCATGGCGAAAGGCGAGGCCACCCGAGAGGCCATTCTGGACAAGGCGCTGTCGATGGCAACCCGGACGGGGCTGGAGGGCCTCACGATGGGCAGCCTCGCCAAGGAAGTGAACCTCTCCAAGAGCGGGCTCTTCGCCCATTTCCAATCCAAGGAGCAGCTCCAGCTCGACGTGCTCGAGACGGCGGTGGCCCGCTTCATCGACATGGTCGTGACCCCGGCCCTGCGCGAACAGCGCGGCGAGCCCAGGGTGCGGGCGATGTTCGACCGCTGGCTGGAGTGGGAGGACGCCCCCTTCCTGCCGGGCGGCTGCCCCTTCGTCGCCATGGCGAGCGAGCTCGACGACCGGCCGGGCCCGATCCGCGAGCGGCTCGTGGGCTATCAGCGCGACTGGCTGCAGTCGCTCGCCACGGCTGCCCGCATCGCCGTGGATGAGAAACACTTCCGGGGTGATCTCGACCCGGACCAGTTCGCCTTCAACCTCTACGCCATCATCCTGTCCTACCACTACTACAGCCGGCTGTTGCGGGACCCCGAGGCCCTGACGCGGGTGCGCAACGCTTTCGACGCCCTGCTCGCTTCCAGCCGCGCTTGACCGAGACTTGAGAGAGGAGAGCTGTCCATGCCGCAGAAAAGCACGATCGGTCGCACTCTCGCCCTGCGCGGCCTGCGCGCGGGCTTTGCCACAGCCAGCGCCCTCTCTCCGAACCTCGCCGCCGCTGGCGCAAAGCATCTCTTCCTGAGCACCCGCCGCCATCCCGTGTCGGCGCGGGAGCGGGCCTACCTTCAGGATGCCGAGCGGGTGGACCTCGCGGGAGATCCCGGGCCGCTCGCCGCCTGGCTTTGGGGAAAGGAAAGGGCACCCATGGTGGCCCTGCTCCACGGTTGGGAGGGCCGGGGCTCTCAGCTCGGGGCCTTCGCGGCCCCGCTCGTCGCCGCGGGCTTCCGTGCCGTCGCTGTCGATGCCCCCGGTCACGGAGACTCGCCGGGCCGCAGCTCATCGCTCGTTGCCATCGCAGGCGCACTGCGCAGGGTTGGCGAGCGCTTCGGCCCGCTGGCCGGGGTGATCGCCCATTCGGCCGGAACGGTGGGGGCGGTCCATTCCATCTCGCATGGGCTCGCGGTGGACCGGCTCGTCTGCGTGGCACCGGGAGTCGACCTCGAAGGCTACGTGCTCCAATTCGCCAGCATGTTCGGGCTTTCGGCCGACGCGAGCCATGCCTTGAAGCTGCGCATCGAGCGGCATGTCGGGGCGACCATGCGCGAGCTCGATCCGCGGAGGGCGGCACCGAGCATGAGAACGCCGCTGCTCGTCATCCACGACCGGATGGACCGCGAGACGCCGTTCACCGACGGCGAAGCGCTCGCGCGCTCCTGGCCAGGGGCTCGGTTCATTGCCACCGAGGGGCTCGGCCATACACGCATCCTGTGGGATGAGAAGGTCGTCGCAGCAGCGACAGGCTTTCTTCGAGAAGGCCTTCACATGGCAGGGGCCGACGAAGCCGCGGGCTTGAAGGTGTCTGCAATGGCCGGATGAACCTCACTCCTGCTGCTGCGCTCCGTTCTCCCGCAACGCGGCCGAGCCCTCCTGCTGCGCTCCGGAATACTCCCGCCATGCCACGGAGGACTCCGGCAACGCCATGGAGCGTTCCTGCAACGCTGCGGAAGACCTTTGACACGCTGCCGCGTTCGCCGGCAACGCTGCCGTGATCACGGGCTGCGCTGCCGCATTTGGAGACAACGCTACTGCATTCGATTGCCACGCTCCCGCGTTTGATTGCAACGCTCCCGCGCTTGGGGGCAACGCTGCGGACAGAACGGGAGCGTTGCCCAGAGTTTCCGTAGCGTGTCCGGAAAGCGCGGGAGCGTTGCAAACCGTCTCCGGACGCCGCCATTGCGTTGCAGATTCGTTGCAGCGTGGCATCTTGCGGCCCGCGGAACGCTCGGCTGCGGGACGGGAAACATCCGGGCGACGAGCGGGGACGATGGCGGCCGATGCCGAGTCCTCCGCGCTGCGTCAGGCGGGTTCGGCACCGTTTCCCGAATCCGGGGCCGATGCTGCGGAATGCATCCGGCGGTACTCCGTCGGGTATCTACCGCGGCCGAGGGTCTCGGTGCGGAGCCAGCCGGCCTTCTCGAGCTCGCGCAGGATGCGCAAGAGGGAGGCGCGGTCGATCCGCTCGCCCAGCGCCTTCTCGATGTCGTCCTTGGTGAAAAGCTCCGGAAGCCCCGGCAGGATCTCCATGATGCCATCCAAAAGCTCGCCGGGGCCGCGGCGCCTGGGGCGAGGCTCCTCCTCCGGCAGTATTGGCGGCATTGGGGCTGCCGGAGGAGGAGCCTGGGGCTCCGACACCCCCGTGCTGGACATGCCCCACATCAGGTCCAGCAACTGGACCCTGGCCTGATGGCCTGCCTGGACCGCTTCCAAAACCGCGCGCAGCTCCTCGTCGAGCCGGCGCCGCCGGGCCTCGTACTCGCTCCGTGTCATGCGTTGCCTCCGTTGCGTTGCAGCTTAGTGCAACGCGAGGCAGGCTGCAACGCGGAAAGCGTCCGGGCAGCGCGGTTTGCGCGTGCTACCATGGGTAACTTGATGGCGCGACCGTGGCGGGAAGGAGGACATGCATGAGCGCGATTCCGCTCGAACAGGAGATCGAGTATCCCACCTCCGACGGCCAGCCCATGGCCGAGACCACGCTCCATCGCAAGGTGATGTCCGACCTCATCGAGGCGCTCGAGCGCCGCTACGCCGGCGTGCCCGACGTCTGGGTGGGAGGCAACCTCTTTCTCTGCTACCGCGAACGGCTCCGGGAGCTCGAGAAGAGCTAGCCCGGCCTCCGGATGCCAGATCCCGCCTGGTCGCGCCGCCTCCCCTGGGAGCACCCCACGAACCGCCTGACCCGGGCAGTCGAGAAGCGGAGGGCGCGCGGGCTGCCGATCCTCGACCTGACCGAGACGAACCCTACGCGGGTCGGCATCCCCTATCCGGAGGAGGAGCTGGCGGAGATCCTCCGCCGTGCAGCCGGTCCCGCCTATGAGCCTCATCCCCGTGGTGCGCTCGCGGCCCGGGAGGCGCTTGCCGCTTCCTTGTCCACCCCCGGGGACAGCGTCTCGCCGGACGATCTCGTCCTGACGGCTTCCACGAGCGAATCCTACTCCTTTCTTTTCAAGCTGTTCGGCGATCCCGGGGACGAGGTGCTGACCACGGCGCCTTGCTATCCCCTGCTCGACAGCCTCGCGGCTTTGGAAGGGCTTTTTCTCTCCCACGTCCATCTCGCTTCAGGCTGGCGGTTTGCTCTCGGTAAAAAGGGGGTGGAGCGGGTGGAGCTCTCCATCACCCCCCGCACGCGCCTTCTCGCCCTGGTCCATCCTGGGAACCCGACCGGCGCCTTTCTGTCCACATCGGAGCAGGCCGCGATCTGTGATCTGTGTGCCTCCAGAGGACTGCCGCTGATCTCGGACGAGGTGTTCGCCGACTATCCGCTCGATGACGTTCCCCGAGGCGGACCCACGGCGGCGGCTTGCGGGGAAGCGCTCTCTTTTTCGCTGGGCGGGCTCTCCAAGAGCGCCGGATTGCCGTCCTGGAAGCTGGGCTGGATCCGGGTCGGCGGCCCCATCGGCCTCCGGCGTAAAGCGGTGAAGGCGCTGGAGATGGTGGCGGACAGCTATTTATCCGTGGGAACGCCGGTCCAGCGGGCGCTCCCCGGCGTGCTGGAGCTGGCTCCTCGCATTCGCTCAGCAATCCTGAACCGGGTCCGGGGCAATCTCGAAAACCTGAGGTGTCTTCCGGGGCTGCTGAAGCCCTCGGGGGGCTGGTCGGCCCTGCTCCGCGTCTGTCTGCCGCAATCCGACGAGGACATTGCTCTGGAGATCCTCGACCGGACCGGCGTCCTCGTCCACCCCGGATACTTCTTCGATTTCGAGACGGAGGATTTTCTCGTGCTCTCTCTGCTGCCCGAGCCGGCGCGGTTCGCGGAGGGAGTCCGCCTCCTCGCGGCTGCAACGGACCGGCAGAGCTCAACGTAAACTCTTCGTCCACAAGGAGAGTCCAATGAGAGCTCTGCGGCCGATAGCAGTCTTACTCGTCCTGGCATCCCATTCTGCCCTGGCCGCCGGCCCGCCGCCGGAGGCCCAGGCAATGGCCTATCTCACGGAAATCTGGCGCTCGATCGGGACGCCGGGCATCTCCGTGGCGGTCGCTCACAAGGGGCAGCTCGTCTTTTCGCAGAGCGTCGGCTTCGCGGACCTCGACAACATGGTCCCGGCCAGCGGTTCGACCGTCTATAACATCGGATCGGTTTCGAAAGCTTTGACGGCCGTCGCGGTCATGCAGCTCGTCGAGCAGGGGAAGGTGCGCCTCGACGATCCGATCCAGATGTACGTGCCGTCCTTTCCGGACAAGGGATCGCCCATCACCATCCGCCACATCATGACCCAGACTTCGGGCATCCGGCACTATCGGGACAC
This sequence comes from uncultured Holophagales bacterium, assembly GCA_963741305.1. Lineage (GTDB taxonomy): Bacteria > Acidobacteriota > Thermoanaerobaculia > Multivoradales > UBA5704 > DATMER01. Next base: position 5,714,214 of record CAVUHL010000003.1, read on the forward strand.
AGACTTCCCGGATTCGGTCGACAACGAGAACATGAAGCCCGTCGCCACGCTGGAGGAGGCGACCCGGATCTTCAAGGACGATGCCCTCCTCTTCAAGCCGGGCGAGCGCTACTTCTACACCTCGTATGCCGTCAACCTGTTGCAGGGAGTGATCGAGAAAGCGGGCGGCATGGCCTTCGAGGACTACATGCGGAAGCACGTCTGGGAGCCGGCGGGCATGTTCAATTCCGCCTTCGACGTGCCCGAACGGATCGTCCCGCACCGTGCCAGGGGATACCAGGCCGTCGACGGACGGATGCGCAACTATCCCTACGGCGACTTGACCTACAAGTTCGCGAGCGGCGGCATGCTCTCGACGGCCGACGACCTCGCGCGGTTCGGGATGGCCTTGAGCCGCGGCGCCCTGCTCAAACCCGAGACCCTCGCGCTCATGTACAAGCCGATCGATCCGGTCCCGCGGCACCAGGAGGACGGATCAACCCAGCCGATGGACTTTTCCCAGGCCTTGATCTGGAGGATCCTCAAGGACGATGCCGGGCGCACCTTCGTCAACCACTGTGGCACCGTAAAGGGGTTCAACGCCTGCCTCGTGAGCTATCCGGAGCAGGATCTCGTCGTGGCGATCCTGGCGAACGGGTATCCGGCGCCGGCCCGCCGGGAGGCCGTCGCCATCGGACGGTTCTTCCTGCCTCCCTAACGCTTCAGCTTGTCCGCGAAATGCTTGCGCAGCTTGGCGACCTTGGGCGCGGCCGTGTACTGGATGTAGGGCTGCCGGGGATTCCGCGCCGCGTAGTCCTGGTGGTACAGCTCGGCCTCGTAGAACTTCTCCAGCGGAGCGACCTCGGTCACGATCGGCGCGCCGAGCACGTTGCCCTCGTCGAGCTGGCGGATGTAGGCCTTGGCCACCTGCGCCTGCTCTTCATCCGTGGTGAAGATGGCGGAGCGGTACTGCCGTCCACGATCCGCTCCCTGGCGGTTGAGCTGCGTCGGATCGTGGGCCACCGAGAAGAACACCTTCAGGATCTGCCCAAGGCTCACCCGGGCGGGATCGAAGCGCACCTCGATGACTTCGGCGTGATCCGTCCTGCCGGTGCATACGGAGTCATAGTCGGCCGTCTCGGCCGTGCCGCCGGCATAGCCGGAGCGGACCGCAAGGACGCCATCCATCTCCTTCAAAACGGCTTCGACACACCAGAAGCAGCCTCCGCCGAGCACGATGGACTGCTCGCCCGATTTCTGCACGGTATCGAGCTGGGGGTCGGGGAACTCATGGGGCGGTACGCGGGGGATTTCACAGGTCAGGTCCATGGCCGAATGATACCGCGCCTCACCTCGCCGGTCCCACCTCAACTACAATGCGCAGCGTCATGCGCTCCCTGGGGATCGACTTCGGCGAGAAGCGGATCGGGCTGGCGATCTCGGACCCCGAGGGCCGCCTGGCCTTGCCGTTGACCACCCTGGAGCGCCGCAACGACCGCTCCGCCGTCCGGGCGATCGAGGAGATCGCCCGGCGCGAGGGGGTCGGGCGGCTCGTCCTCGGAGAGCCGGTCGGGCTCGACGGGCAGCGCGGCGAGGCCGCCGAGCGCGTGCGGCGCTTCGGCAACCGCCTTGCCGGGATCACCGGCCTGCCCGTGCGGCTCATCAACGAGTCCCTGACCACCGTCGAGGCCCAGGAGCGGCTGCGCGCGGCCGGCATCGATCCGCGGCGCGAGCCCGGACGGATAGATGCCGTCGCCGCCCAGATCCTTCTCCAGGAGGCTCTGGATTCAGAGCCTGCCGGCACTCAGTAGAGAAAGTGGAGGAGCGGTTGGCACGAAGCAAATCCAAGAGCAAGCCCGCAGGCGCCTGGAAAAGGATCCTGCTCGGATTGCTCGTCCTGCTCGCCCTGGCGCTGATCCCGGTGGCGATGCTCGGCTGGTCCTGGTTCAAGCTCCAGCGCCCGTACCAGGGGTACCAGGGCGAGGAGAAGATCGTCGAGGTCGAGCCCGGCATGGGCGCGGGCGAGATCCTCGAGCGCCTGCAGCAGGAGGGGGTCGTGGCCGATGCCAAGCTCGCCCGTTCCTACCTGATCTATTTCATGGACGACCCGCCGATGCGGGCCGGGGAGTACCGTTTCCGCGGCCCGCTGACGACGCCGCAGGTGCTCCGGATGCTGGTGAAGGGCCAGGTGCTCACCCACGCGGTCACGGTGATCGAGGGGCTCACCTTCGAGGAGATCGCGAGCCAGCTCGACCGCCTCGGCTATGGACGGCGTGAGGCCTTCCTCGACCTGATGCGCTCGCCCGAGCTCGTGGCCGACCTCGATCCCGAGGCCCAGGACCTGGAGGGCTACCTCTTTCCCGAGACCTACTCTTTCGCCCGGTCCGTGGACGAGCGCACGATCGTCCAGACCCTGGTCAAGACCTTCCGCGAGCGTTTCGAGAAGGAGGTTCGGCCGCGGCTCAACAACAACCCCGGCCAGACCGTGCGCCAGCTCGTCACCCTGGCGAGCATCGTGGAGAAGGAGGCCCAGGTCGCCACCGAGCGCCCGCTCATCGCCGCGGTCTACCAGAACCGGCTCGACCGGGGGATCGGCCTCATGGCCGATCCGACCGTGATCTACGCCCTGAAGCGGGCCGGGCGCTGGAACGGCAACATCCGGAGGGACGACCTGCGGGTGGACTCGCCCTACAACACCTACCGTTACGCCGGCCTCCCACCCGGGCCGATCTGCAACCCGGGCCTCGCCAGCCTCGTGGCCGCCTCCGAGCCCGCGGACGCCCCCTATATCTATTTCGTGAGCCGCAATGACGGTACCCATGTCTTCTCCGAGACCCTGGCCGAGCACAACCGCAACGTCAACCAGTGGCAGCGGAAGTACTGGCGGGACCGCCGGGCCCAGGAACGTGCCCAAAAACAGGGCAGCAGGTAGCTAAAAACATTGACAGTTGCCCTCCTCTGGGTGTATCAAGCTTCCAGCATTCACCTGTGAAGCGCCGCGAGGCGTGTCTGGCTAGGAAATTGGATACCGCCGTGGGCAGGTCCCCAGAGGAGGCTGTATGAACATCCCGGAGGAGTTTGGGAAGTATCTACTTCTCAAGAAACTAACTGAAGATCCGCTCGGAGAGACCTTCCGTGCCGGGAAGGTCGGCAAGGAGGGGGGCATGGAGCAGGTCGTGCTCCTGCGGGTCTTCAACGGCAAAGGTGTCGATGGCGAGAAGCTCTGGCAGAAGGCATCCGGACGGGCCACCGTCCAGCAGTCCCTCAAGAGCCCCAACATCGGCAGCGGCGTCGACCTCGGCCGGGTCCGCAGCTACCCCTACGCAGCCTACGACTACATTTCGGGCAAGAACCTGGCCGCGCTGCTCGCCCAGGCGAACAAGCAGATGTCGCCGATCCCGACGGACCATGCGCTGCTCGTCGCCGAGCGCATCGCGCTCGCCCTGGCCGCGGCGTACGAGACCCGGATTCAGGACGAGCGCATCCTGCACGGGTTCCTGGTCCCGCAGCTGGTCATGATCTCGAATGAGGGCGAGACCCGCCTCCTCGGCTTCGAGGCCGCCCCGGGCCTGCGCTCCCTGGCCTCCGCCGGCTGGCAGGATTCGGATCTGAGACCGTACCTCTCCCCCGAGACCTTCGAAGGCGCCACGGCCTCCAGGGCCGACGACGTCTTTTCGCTGGGCGCCATCCTCTTCGAGATGCTGACCGGCGAGCGGATCACCGTCGCATCTCCGGATGCCTACGCGGCCCGGATCGACGCCGCCCTGCTCGCCAACGAGGGGACGCCGCTGCCCCCGGAGATCGCCGCCCTGCTCAAGAAGAGCCTGACGGCCCGCGATCAGCGCATCGCCGACGCGGTCACCTGGCACAAGACGCTGTCGAAGCTGATGATCGACGGGCACTTCAGCCCGACGACGTTCAACCTCGCCTTCTTCATGCACAACCTCTTCCGCGACGAGATCGAGCGGGAGAGCCAGGAGATCCAGGCGGAGAAGAAGCTGGAGCTTCCGAAGAAGGCGGCCGAGCCCGTTCCGGTCCCGGTCCCGGTGTCTCACGAGACCCGCGAGGTCGCCACCTCGGTCCGCGACACGACGCTGTCGGGCACGCGCTCGCAGTTCGTCGAGGAGAAGTCAAAGAAGGGCCTCTGGATCGGCATCGCCGCCGCCCTGCTGGTGGCCGTCGGTGTCGGTGGCTATTTCATGATGTCGGGCGGCAAGAAGACCGCGGCGGTGGAGCCGGCTCCCGCTACGTTCGTACCCGCGGCCCAGCCTGCTGCGATGCCGGGAGGAGTCCAGCCTGCTCCGGTCCCGGCGGGTCCGACCCCCGAGGAGCTCCAGGCCCAGATCCAGGCCATGATCTCGGCCCAGGGCAAGCAGGTCGAGGACAAGCTCAAGGACCAGTACGACGACCGGATCAAGCAGCTCCAGTCGCAGCTCGAGGAGAGCCGCAAGGCCGCGATCGAGCAGGACCGCCAGGACGCGCGGCAGGCCGACCGTCCAGTGCCGGCCCCCGTGCAGGAGACGCCCGAGCCCGAGGTTCGGACTGCCACCAAGGTCGAAACCCCGGCTCCCGCCCCGGTCCTTCCGGAGCCGACCCCCGAGCCGCAGAAGGCCGAGCCGGTGCAGCAGGCGCCCGCCCCGGTGCAGCAGGCTCCGGCGCCGGCCGTCCGCAAGACGCAGTTCGGTGACATGGTGCAGTTCGGGGCCAGCGGCGCCACCGCGCCCAAGCTGGCCTCCAGGCTCGAACCGCGCTACCCGGCGGCCGCCCAGCGGCTCAACAAGGCTGCCGATGTCGACATCAAGGTGCTGGTGGACGAGAACGGCCGGGTGACCGACGCCCAGAGGGTCGGCCAGAAGGCCGGCTTCGGGTTCGACGAGGCCGCCCTCGAAGCCGCCAAGCGGGCGCAGTTCAACCCCGCGACCAAGGACGGCGTGCGGGTGAAGATGTGGTACACGCTCCGGGTGAAGTTCGCACCGGGGCGGTAGGCCCGACTCGAATCTGCCGCCCGGCGTCCGCCGGGCGGCCCCTCACCCCCGGCCCCTCTCCCACCGCACACCCGGACCGCCGGGAGAGGGGAGGGTGGCTTCGGAAGACACCTCCCCATGCGCGGCTTCGATTTCAGGTACAGAGCGGAGATGAATGGCGACGGGCTGGGGCGTCACGCGCCCCCCTCTCCCGGGGGTCCGGGTGTGCGGTGGGAGAGGGGTTAGGGGGTGAGGGGACCCGGCGTCTCCGCCGGGTCTTTCCGGCTCTTCTTACAGGTCCGCTGCCTTGAGGCTGGCGGTGAGCTGCTGGATGACCGGCTTCATGACCTTGTCGAACATCCGGTCGTCCTCGACGCCGCCGCCGAAGCCGCCGACGCTCACCTTGACGCTGCTCTCCTCGCCCGAAGCCTCGTCCGCCCAGGCGATCTCACCCGTCGAGGTGTCGATCAGGCGGGCGTTCACCGCGGCCACGAAGGTGCGCTTGCCCGCGTTGAAGCCGGGCAGACGGCCGACGCCCCGGCCGTGGCCGCCCTTGTCGGTCACGCCGTACTCGGTCACCGAGCCCGTCAGCAGGTAGTTGACACCCAGGAGCTTGCCGATCTTCACGGCCGAGCTCGGATCGACGTCGCCGGAGAGGGTCAGGTTCTTCTCCTGCATCAGGGCCTGGAGCTGCTCGCGCTCCACCACCCGGAACTTGCCGCTCTTGACCAGCTCGGTCACGAAAACGTCCTGCATGGCTTCCGCGCCGCCGTGGTACCACCACTGATTATCGGCCTTGTTCTTGAACTCGATCACCGCGATGCGCGGCTTGGTCGACTTGTCCGCCGCTGAGGCAATCGATACGGCGAAAGCGCACAGCAGGGCGGCGCATAGGGCCAGGGACACGATCCGCTTCATGGTTTTCTCCTTCTTACCCAGATACAGTTCTAGAACGGATAGTCTAACCCGAAGTGGCCCTCGGTTTCCAGGCTCCCGCCTCCTCCGCCGCCTGGGCATCCATCACGCAGATCGCCGCCATGTTGACGATGTCGCTCACCTCCAGCCCCGGCTGGAGCACGTGCACCGGCTTGTCCAACCCCAGCAGGATTGGCCCGATTGCCTCGGCGTTGGCCAGCCGCCAGATCAGCTTGTAGGCGATGTTGGCCGACTGCAGCTCGGGGAAGATCAGGATGTTGGCCGGCCCCTTGAGCCGGCTCCAGGGGTAGCTCTCGTGCAGGATCCCCTCGAACACGGCCGTGTCGGCCTGCATCTCGCCGTCGATCTCCAGGTCCGGCGCCCTTTCGGTGACGATCTCCACCGCGCGCCGAACCTTCCGCGCTGCAGGGTGGGTGTTCGACCCGAAGTTCGAGAAGGAGAGCATGGCCACCCTCGGCACCACGCCAAAACGGCGGGCGAACTCCACGGTGAGCAGGGCGATCTCGGCAAGCTCCTCGGGGTCGGGGTTGATGTTGACCGTGGTGTCCGCGAGGAAGAACATCCGGTCCTGGAGGATCAGGATGTAGCAGCCCGAGACCTTCCGCACCCCTTCGCGCGTGTGCAGGATCTGGAGCGCCGGCCGGATGGTCTCGGGATAGGCCTGGGTGAGCCCCGAGATCAGGCCGTCCGCGTCCCCTACCTCGAGCATCATGGTGCCGAAGTAGTTGCGCAGACGAAGACGCTTGCGCGCTTCCACGAGGGTCATGCCGTCGCGGCGCCGCATGCCGTGCAGCTTCTGCGCGTATTCCTCGAACTTGTCCGAGCTCTCGTTGTGGATGATGGTGACCTTGGACTCGGGCAGGTCCAGGTCGCGCATCTTGTCGACGATCACCTCGCGGCGCGCCAGCAGGATCGGGTGGGCGATCCCCTCGTCCACCAGGATCTTGGCGGCGCGCAGGATCTTGTCGTGCTCCCCCTCGGGGAAGACGATGCGCTTCGGATCGCGCTTGGCACGGTCGACGATGCCGCGCATCAGCTCCAGCCGGCGTGAGATGAGGTGCTCCAGCTGGCGGCGGTAGGCTTCGAAGTCCTCGATCGGGATGCGGGCCACGCCGCTCTCCATGGCCGCCCGGGCCACGGCTGGGGGCACGCGGAGGAGCACCCGGTAATCGAACGGCTTGGGGATCAGGTACTCGCGGCCGAAGCGCAGGTATTCGAGGCCGTAGGCCTTGAGCACCCCGTCTGGCACGTCTTCACGGGCCAATTCGGCCAGGGCGCGGACCGCGGCCAGCTCCATGGCGTCGTTGATGTCGGTCGCCCGCACGTCGAGGGCGCCGCGGAAGATGAAGGGGAAGCCGAGCACGTTGTTGACCTGGTTGGGGTAATCGCTGCGGCCGGTGGCCACGATCGCGTCCGGCCGGGCGGCGATGGCGTCTTCATACGGGATCTCGGGATCGGGGTTCGCCATGGCAAAGACGATGGGATTGGGGCCATGGCCCGGACCATGTCCGGGGTCATCACCCCGGCGACCGAGAGGCCGATGAAGACGTCCGCCCCCACGATCGCCTCGCCCAGGGTACGCGCCGGAGTGTCGGCCGCGAATACGGCCTTGTAGGAATCCATCTTCTCGGTCCGGCCCTGATAAACCACGCCGTGGCTGTCGCTGACGATGATGTTCTCCCGCCGCGCACCGAGCTTCTCGTAGAGGAGCGCGCAGGAGAGGGCCGCCGCGCCGGCCCCCGAGAAGACGATCTTGACCTCGCCGATCCGCTTGCCCGCGACTTCCAGGGCGTTCAGGAGCGCGGCGCCGGAGATGATTGCGGTGCCGTGCTGGTCGTCGTGGAAGACCGGGATGTTCATCTCGGCTTTGAGGCGGCGCTCGATCTCGAAGCAGTCCGGGGCCTTGATGTCCTCCAGGTTGATCCCGCCGAAGGTCGGTTCCAGCAGCTTGACCGTGCGGATGAACTCCTCGACGTCCTCCGTGGCAATTTCCAGGTCGAACACGTCGATGTCGGCGAAGCGCTTGAAGAGGACCCCCTTGCCTTCCATGACCGGCTTGCCGGCCAGGGCACCGATGTTGCCGAGTCCGAGCACCGCCGTGCCGTTGCTGATGACGCCCACCAGGTTGCCCTTGGCGGTGTACTCATAGGCGAGCAGCGGGTCCTTCTCGATCTCCTTGCAGGGCCAGGCGACTCCGGGGCTGTAGGCCAGGGAGAGGTCGACCTGGGTGGCGGTCGGCTTGGTTGGAACGACCTGGATCTTTCCCTTACGCCCCTTGACGTGGTATTCGAGGGCATCCTCACGGCTGATCTTTTTCATCGTCATGGCGGCCGGATCTTACCTAATAATCGCAGGATGATCGTTGCGACGGACTCCTCTCACCACCGCCTGATCACCCAGCCCGACCATGCCCGGTTCTCGGCGGAGCTGCTGTCCCTCTGGCGCGCACTTGCCGATCACCCGCGTAGGGACGAGCTGCTCTTCGCGGTGCGGGAGCACGACAACGGCTGGCGGGAGACCGACTCGGCCCCGCACTGCGACTCGGAGCGCGGCCGGCCGCACGATTTCATCAGCCTGCCGCAGGGGGAGAGGATCGAGCTCTGGCAGCGGGGCACGGCCCGCTTCGCCGGAGAGCGTCCCTATGCCTCGCTGCTGATTGTGCGGCATGCGATCCGGCTCCATCAGGAGCGCAAGGGGGAGGAGTGGCTGGCGTTCCGGGAGTACCTCGACGAGCTCTATCAGGGCTTGGCCGAGGAGGCCGGCGCTTCCGAAGAGGAGGTGGAGGCCGACTACCGCTGGCTCGACCTGGCCGACCTGATCTCCCTCGCGGTGTGCAACGGCTGGAGCGAACCGTTCGAACGCTACGGCTTCAGGGGACAGTTCCAGCCGCTGGGGGAGATGGCCACGCTCCGCTTGGATCCTTTCCCGCTGGCCGGGGCCACCGCGTTCCGCATCCCCTGCCGGCGGATCCCTGTCCGCGCCTATCGGGGGGATGCGGACCTGGGCGGCGAGCTGGCCGCCGCCCGCTGGCAGCAGCTCCCAGTCAGAGCCGCAGCATTCAGCCCTTGGCCTTGAGGTCTTTCGGCGCGTTCATCCCCGTCAGGACGACCTGCTCGAAGACCCGCCGGTAGAGCTGCAGCAGGTCGGCGAACACCCGGGTGAAGGCCTGGTCCGTGGGCTCCGAGAGCAGGGGGTGCCCTTTGAAAATCGGCAGCGGGTAGACGGGCTCGTCGTCGAGGGAGAGCTCGGGGCCGGCCGCCTCTGCCCCCTTTCCGGCCCCTCGGTTGAGGTCGGCGGCGCGGCGGTCGACCAGGTACAGCGTGTAGAAGAACTCGAAGTGACCGACCTCGAGCACGAGCAGGACTTTCTCCAGTGAATCGAGCTTGGGCAGCTCCTTGCCGTTCTCATATTTCGAGAGCTGGCTCTTGCCGATCCCGGCTTCCCGGGCCACCCAGGCCTGGCTCCTGCCCCTCAGCTCCCTCAGAAGGCTGAGGGTCCTCCCCAAGTTGACGAACATTCCCATGCGGGAAATGTATCGGCAGGACGTGCGAGACGCAAGCCTAAGTTGTTGTTTATACGTCACTTATACCGAGAGGCTCGGAGGCCCGCCCGGCCACTTCTGGTCTCAGGGGAAGCGCGCGCTTGCTATGGAGACCAGGACGGGAACAAAACCATGCCGGAATCGGTCACGGCACGTGATTAAAAGTTCCCGAGGACGGCGATGCCGGGAAAAGAGCAGATCTGCCCGGCTACCTCGATTTGCAGGCTCGGCCACCCGGGCGTGGCCGTGATCGCCTCCGCACCGTCAGCCACGATCCAGGTCTCCTCGACCTTGGTGCCGGTGACCGAAGGGTTCCAGGCGAACGCCTGGGGAGCCTGGACCATCTCTTCGGACGCGGGGCTCGCGATCCAGTCGCGGGAGAGATAGCCGCAGGGCCCACCCTGGTGATGGAGGCGCTCCTCGCCTGGGTACCCGAGCTCCTCATAGGCCCGGGCCGCTACGGCGAACAGCTCCCGGCCCGATGCCCCGGGGCGCGTCGCGGCGAGCAGGCGGGCGTTGACCTCGGCCGCGGCCCGGGTCCGTCTGCGGACGTCCTCCGGCACGGGACCCGCCCAGACGATCCGGGTCAGGGCCACGATCAGGCCCTCCCGCCGGGCGCAGACCACGACCATGACGCCGTCCTTGTCCCAGCGATGGTCCGTTGGCGGCGGATGGCGGTAGCGGGCGAGCCGTTCGCCGGCTGCGACCAGCAGGACGATCGGGTCGGCCCCTAAGGCAGACATCGCCTCGGATGCGCGCCGGCCGATCTCCCTCTCGGTCAGTCCAGGCTGAAGGCCGCGGCAGACCTCGCCCAGCGCCGCTCCGGCATCCCGGCCCAAGCCGCGGAAGCGCTCGGTCTCCTCGGCGGTCAGCCGGTACCGAAGCCGGGCAATGTCCTTTCCGTGTTCGGAAACATCGGATGCCACCGGGACGGGGCCAAGCAATTCGCTGGCGTCCGCTTGCTCGCCGGTCCAGGGCCGCTCGACCGGGACATACCCCTGGCCCGCCAGATCCTCTTCGAGGAACCGGCGCATCTCGATGTTGTTGGTCAGGAGGAATCGCCGGCCATCCGCGGCGACCAGGACGGTGGCCACGCCCAATTCACCCGAGAGGTCGATCCCGCTCTCGCGCCCGGCGGTGATCCAGGCGAAGTTGGGCCGCTTGGAGAGGAGCACGCCCCCGAGGCGCCGCTCCTCCATCCAGCGCACCAGCCGCTCAGTCTTCTCGTCGATTTCGGTGCTCATGGACATCCGTATAGGGGCACCCCTCGTGGGTGCCCTCCGGAAGGGCGGCCACAAGAGCCGCCCCTACGGCCGCTTCCTCTTCCTTGGTGCGGGAGTTGGAGCAGGCGGCGCATCCTCCGGCGGGTTCTTCGGCACCACCCGGAAGAGGACCACCACGTCACCGATCTCAACCGCTCCCTGCGCGACCGGCTTCGGTCCATGGAAAGTGGTCTGCACGAAGGATTCCACCTTGCCGAGGACTTCCCTGATCTCCTCCGGCCAGCGGCCGGCGAGGACCTTCTCATGGGGCTCGGGCACGGTGGCGCGCTCATTGGCGAGCGCCTCGGCCTCGACCAGGTCGTACCTGCGGAAGAACTCGCGCCGGGTCACTCCCTGGGAGGCGAGGATCTTCGACAGCGTGCCGAGGGTCGCCTCCTGCTTGCCGTTCTCGATGCGGGAGAGCTGGCCACGGCCAAGCCCGGCCTCCTCCCCGAGCTGCTCCAGGGTCTTGCCCTTCTCCTTCCGCAAGCGGCGGAGCGTCTCCCCGACGAGGTCGAATTGGTCCACGCGGGAAATCTAGCCGGAGCCGTTGTACTTATCAAGCGTAAGTCATTTCCGGTGAGTGGTTTGCAAACGGAACACAAGTTCCCTCAGACGGTGAGATGTTTTCTCCGGCAAGCATGCCGGACGGCACCGAGGGTACCGATTCCGGGAAAAACCGTTGCCCCAGGGAGCCGGAGCGCGCACGAGGATTCCCCGTTGTCATCCCCCGGTTCCTTGCGTTACCCTGGGCCAAATGCCGGAGATGCAGGAGGGAGAGCCTCTCTGATGGACGGAAGTGAGGGCAGGGGCAAGAGCTTCGAGACCTTCTTCACGGCCATGATCGTCATGGGACTGGCGGGGCTCGGGTTCTCGGTGATGGCGTTCCTGCAGGCAGGGGCCATCGGCTAACGCTTTTTTCCCGCCGCCTCATACTCCCGCTCGAACCCGGGCAGGATGGCCCTCACGAACGCGTTCGAGACCAGGCGGACGATGATCGGCCAGGTGCCGGTGTTGGGGTCCTCGATCGTGCCCGAGATGTCCGCGACCGTGGCGACCTGATCGCGCGGCTCGTTCTCCAAGACGTGGGAGAGCCCGCCGACGATCTTCTCGTAGAGCTTCTTGAGCACCGGCTTCTTCTTGTCCTGCTCGCGGCTGTAGACCTTGACGTCCTTGAACAGCGGCTTGACGTAGCCGTCGATGCGGCTGTTGCGCACCTTCACCTCGGAGTAGACCGAGAAGGTGCCCGAGACCACGTCGAACTTGCCGTAGGCGAGCAGGAGCTCGTTGATCGACGGCAGGCTCGCGCCTTCGATCTGGGCCGTGATGGTGAAGTCCGGCCCTTTCTTGTCGTCGCGGAAGGTGGCGTGGCCGCTCAAGGCACCGCTGCCCATGAACTTCCCGGTGACGACCGCCTTGGCCGGCCCCTTGCGGAAACCGCTGGAAATGTTCGTCACGGTGAAGTCCGTGTCGTCGACGAAGACACGGAAACGCCGGTCCTTCGCCCAGCTGATCAGGCCGATCCGGCCGTCCTCGACCTCGACGCGGTCGATCCGCACCGGCACCTCGGGCGCCGGGTCCTCGGAAGCCTCCTCGATCTTCTCGTCTGCCGTAGTAGTACCCGGGCTGTGGGTGTAGTCGAGCCGGAGCTTGCGGACGGTGACATCGGCGATGTGGACGTCCTTGTGCTTCGGGCCGTACTCGAAGTCCCCATGAGAGGACAGGGCACCATCGCGAATGGTCAGGTTGGCCCGGCTGCCGAACTGCCGCAGGCGTTCGAGGGGGACGTTCTCGACCCGGTATTTCGCCTGGAACGCCGGGAACGGCTCGGCCAGGAAGTTGGCATGGCCTTCGAGGACGCCGCGGCCGGTCTTGAAGATCACGCCGTCCGAGTGGATCGAGGACGGATAGACGCGGTCCGGCGAGTGAATGTTGCGGACGTTCGCCGCCGTGAAGTTCCAGCGCGAGATCTGGAGGGGGTACTCGGGATCCTCGTCGATATAGACGAGGTCGCCGTTGCGCACCTTGATCATGTTGAACTTGAGCGGGTAGATCGACTCCAGGGCCTGCTGCCATCCGCGGTCCTCGATCTCGACCTCGTCCCGGTCCTCCTTGCGGAGCTGTGCCAGATTGACATGCACGCGGGGCTGCTCGAACACGGCATCGGCCACGAGATGGCCGCGCAGGATCTCCCGCCACTCGACGCTCGCGGTCAGGCGGGGCAGGTCCGCGACCGGCGGCTTGGGATTGCCCTGCTGACGGATGAGGAGCTGCTCCAGGGTGAGCGACAGCCCGAAGGGGCTCAGATGAGCGTGCCCGATCGTGACGGTGTAGCCCTTGAGCCGCTGGTTGATCTTCGCTTCGAGGGTCCGCCGGAGGTACTCGTCGAAGTGCCTGGCGATGAAGAAGGCCAGCAGGGCGAGGCTCGCGATGAGCACGACCCAGAGCAGCTTGCGCTGCCCGCGAGGCTGGCTCTCCTGGGGTGCTTCTGGCTCTGGAGGCCGGTGTCTCTCCTTGGGTAGAACTGCCATACTGCCTCCCAAGCCAGGGATTTGCACCAACCATGCCCGCCCCCATCCTCCGCCTCCTCCACCAGGACAGCGCGCTCGTCGCCGTGGACAAACCCTCGGGCATGGCGGTCCACCGCGGGTGGTCCCAGGAGAGGTACGCGGTCCTCCAGGTTCTGCGGGATCAGCTCGGCCGCCACGTCTATCCCGTCCACCGCCTGGACCGGAGCACCAGCGGCGCGCTCGTTCTCGCCCTCGATCCGGGGACGGCCCGCTCGCTCCAGGAACAGTTCGAGGCCGGCGAGGTGCGCAAGCGGTACCTCGCGCTCGTACGGGGCATTCCTCCTGAAGCGGGGATCATCGACCATCCCATCCCCCGCGCTCCGGACGGGCCCCGGGTACCCGCGGTCACCGAGTTCCGGCGGCTGGGCACGTTCGAGCGCTACTCGCTGCTGGAGGTCATTCCCCGCACCGGGCGGCTGCACCAGATCCGCCGCCATCTGAAGCACATCAGCCATCCGCTGATCGGCGACGTGCGCTACGGCAAGGGGGAGCACAACCGGCTCTTCCGCGAGCGCTTCGGACTCCACCGCCTCGCCCTTCACGCGCTGGAGCTGCGGCTGGCGGATCTTCGCTTCCTCGCTCCTGTTCCCGAAGATCTGGCCGGGCCACTACGTGCCATGGATATAGACTCAGCGTCATGGCAAAACGATATTGGCTCATGAAGTGCGAGCCCGAGGCGTACACGATCGAGGATCTGGAGAGGGACGGCACGACCACCTGGGAGGGTGTCCGCAACTTCCAGGCGCGCAACTCGATGCGGGACGACATGAAGAAGGGCGACGGCGTCCTCTTCTATGCCTCGAACGCCGAACCCTCGGGAGTCTCGGGGGTGGCGGAGATCTCGAAGCCGGGCTATCCCGACCCCTATTCCTTCCAGGAAGGGCACAAGTACCACGACCCCAAGAGCGATCCGGACAACCCCACCTGGTACATGGTGGACATCCGCTTCGCCGAGCGCTTCCCCGAAATCATCCCGCTCTCGACCCTCAAGGAGACCCTCGGCCTCGAAAAGATGGTGGTCAACCAGAAGGGCTCGCGCCTCTCGGTCCAGCCAGTCACCAAGCAGGAGTTCGAGATCGTAAAGCGGCTTGGAAGGAAGAAGAGATGAAGTCGGACGGCTACTGGAACGACTTCGTCGAAGTCCAATGCCCCTGGTGCTTCGAGCGCGTCGAGATCGCCGTCGAGCCCGACACCTGGGGCACCCTGGTCCAGGACTGCGAGGTCTGCTGCAATCCCTGGCAGGTCAAGATCACCCGCGACCGGGATGGGGATGTGGACGTTCAGGTCGACAGATTGGATTAGGAGGGAGGGCCGCCGCGAAGCTACGCGGCGGCCCCAGGGGGAGGGGTTAGGGAAGAGGTCCTACCTCCAGCTCAGCCTCACACCCAGGCGAAGGATGCGCGGACTGACGACCTCCTGCACATGGTCGGAGTTCGTGCGGCCCAGGATGGACTGACGCTGCAGGACGTAGGACTCGTTGAGGGCATTGAAGAGGTCCGCTCCGACCGTGAAGCCGAAGTCGCTCAGGCGGAACTCCTTCTCGACCCGCAGGTCGAGCAGGTGGATGTCCGGGGCGCGGAACGAATCCGCGTCGGAAGCGACCGGAATGTCGATGCCGACTCCAGGGGTGTCCGCGATCGGCGTGCGGCTGATCCGGCGGGCGTAGCGGACCGGGTAGCCTTCCCGGCCGGTCAGGCTCGCGGCGACGTTGAACCCCCAGCGCGCGTCCGGCGCGACCTGGTAGAGGCCAGTCAGGCTGTAGGACCAGTTGCTGTTGATGAACACGTTCCCCTTGGAACCCGAGACGGTGCCCGAGCCCTGAAGCACATCCGTACCGTTTACGATTCCGCCGCCGATGGTGTCGGTGGGATCCTGGTTCTCGGAATCGGGGATGTCCCAGGTCCAGTCCTGCCAGGAGACGTTGCCGCGCGCCATCCAGCGGTTCGAAAGCCGCTTGTGGATGGAGAGCGACGCGCCGAGGAACTCCTGCTCGCGGTCGCCGTTCTCCAGCAGGAACCCGTTGCGGGTGCTCACGCCCTCGCGCAGGGTCCAGTACGACAGCGAATAGGGCTCGCCGTTCGGCAGCACGCCTTCCACGAAATTGGGCACGTAGTCGTCGCGCCGGTGCACGCGGCCGGTTTTGCCCAGGTTCTCCTCCGAGTACGGATCGCCGTCGAAGACGAGCAACTCGGTCTCGAGGAGATTGCTGAGCTGCCGGTAGTTGAAGTTCATGCCGACCACCAGCTCGGGACGGAGGGCATGCTCGATCCCGAGGAGCAGCTCGTCGGTGACCGGAGCGTTCAGGCCGGGATCGACCGAGTTGGAGATCAGCGGCGCCAGGGTGAACGGGTTGACGTTGCCGCTGGGCGGAGCGATCTCGTCGCCGAGCTCACCCGGCTCGAGGATCGGGCCGCCATCGTTGGTGGTGAGGAAATAGCGGTATTGCGGCGCGCCGAGGGGATGCAGCCAGCCGGCGAACGCGGTCGCGAGCTGGTCGGCGAACCGGGAGTAGCTGGCGCGCAGGAGCGTCTTGTGCTGCTGGCCGAGGGCATAGGTGAGGCCGAGGCGCGGGGAGAGCGTCGACCACTCGAACCCGCTGTCGCGGCCTTCGAACGTCGTGGCCGGCAGCAGCTCGGGGAAGACCGGGTTCGCCTCAACGTTGGTATCCAGCAGCTCGCCGCCCTGGCGGTCCCAGCGCAGTCCGATGTTGGCCGTGAGGTTGCCCATGGAGACCGTGTCCTGCACGAAGAGGTTGGCGTAGTCGGCTTCGACGTTGGCCTTACCCTCGCGCGCGAGCAGCACCAATCCGCCGACGTCGAGGCCGCCGCCGGGCCAGCGGTTGCGGGTGGTCTGCTCGACGACGCGGTATCCGGCGCCGTACTTGAGCTCATGGGAGAGGCTGCCGGTGGCAAAGAAGTTGGAAGCATCGAGCTTGGCCTGCTGCTGCGGGCGCTCCACCTGAACCTGCAGGAAGCTGTTGTTCCAGACGCCCTGGCCGTTCAGGAAGGGAAGCTTCTCGCCGCCCTGGGGATCGAGCTCGAAACCGCCGTTGACCACCGAGAACATGCCGGTGAGATAGAAGCTGGAGCCGACGATCTGGGTGTCCTCGACCTTCCAGGCGGTCGGTTCCGGTCCGAAGTTGCCCTGGTTCCAGGTGGTCTCCTGGGGGCGCAGCGGGCCGGCGTTGCGGCCGATCTTGATCTTGTCGCTCTGCCAGAAAAACGCGCTTGCCGAGTTGGACGGCGTCACCTGGCCGTTGAGCTTGAGGTTCCAATCCTCGATCGAAGAATCGTCGCTGAAGTCGTTGACGGTGAGCAGGTCGATCTTCTGCTCGCCGTACGAGCCCCAGATCCAGAACTTGTCCTTGACGATCGGACCGCCCACCTCGAAGCCGTAGTCGGCCACCTCGACGATGCGGTTGCCCTGCTTGATCTCGGCCTGGGCGGTGCCCTGGTTCCACGGGCCGGCCTGGCCGAGCTCGTCCGAATCGAGGTCGATGTCCGATTGGCTGCTGTCGTCGCCCGCCAGGTAGCGGGCCGAGCCGCGCCACTGGTCCGTGCCGCGCCGGGTGACCATGTTGAGGACCACGCCGCCGGTTGCCACGGAAGCGTCGCTGCCGCCGGTCGTGATCTGCATCTCCTCGAACGACTCGAAATCGAAGTAGCCCGGAGAGGAGCCCACGGCCGACATGTCGGTGATGACCATGCCGTCGAGCGACCAGACCGCCTGGGTGCACAGCGAGCCGGGGCCGACGAAGTTGGACTGCTGGCCGCTTTCGTTGCCGCCCACGTTGATCCGGTCCGTCTGGACGCCTGCGACCGTTGAAAGCAGGGCCCAGGGGTCGCGGGCCGAGGGCACGCTGTCCATCTCGACCCGGGAGATGTTGGTCTCCTGAGAGAAGCGGCGGGAGTCGAGGAGCGGCGCCTCGCCATTGTCCACGACGTTTACCGTCTCGCCGAAGCTCGCAGGCGCAATCGCCATCTCGATCTCCGTATTACGGCCGACGCTGATGTCCAGGTTCGTCCGCTCGAGCGGGACGAAGCCCTGGAGCTCGGCCTTCAGCGTATAGGTGCCGGGCGAAAGGCCGAGGTAACGGAACTTTCCTTGCACGTCCGTGACCTGGACCTGCGGCGCGCCGACGCCCGTGAGAGTGATCGTTACGCCGGGAAGGGCCACCCCGTCCTGGCCGACCACCGTGCCGTGGATGTTGCCGGTCTGAAGCTGGGCTGACGCCGCGCCGCTGAACAACAGCACGGCGGCCAGCGCAAGCGAGAGAAAATTCTTTCTATTCATGGCAGTTGATCTCCTTCAACCCGAATTCAGAAGCGTTTTCTGGTAAGCCGGTCCTCCACTGTGTGCCGCGCCAGCGTCACCTCCCTTCTGGTAAAACCTTGCGATTACCCGTAAGGGCAAGGGCTGTGCCACGTGAAGAAACGCAGCAAAATCAGCTACTTAGGCAGGTATGTCCGATTTTTGTGACTGTTGAGGCATTCAGGAAAACGAATCGCGCGCCGGAAACAACGCGGAGAATCGAGACGGGATGGGGCTTTGCGCGCTATTCGAAAACTTGAAGATACGTCCGGAAAGAGGAATTGACCGTATCCGAAAGCGGGATTGACACCTGGAGAGGTCGGCTGTCCCGGCCTCGTCTCACTGGGAGGACGCGCGGAGCGCCAGCCCTGGGAAGGGCTGTACCCGTCTAGCCTGGGGTTTCAACCCCAGGCGGGGGACGACGCCTGCCTGGGGTTGAAACCCCAGGCTAGACGGGTATCGCTCCTCCGGAGCGAATGCCAAGGCGCGCATTTCCATCACGGACCATTGCCGCGGTGGCGGCTTCCCGTATAAACTTCCCTCATGAAGAGGGAAGACCAGCTCCAGCTCTTCCCCGGCCTGGCGCCGGAACCCGCTAAAGAGGGTGTGGGACCGCCAGAATTCTCCGAGGAGCTGATCGAGCTTGGACGGACATTGCCCGAGGACATCTACCTGGGCGGCTCCACCTGGTCTTTCCCTGGCTGGCGGGACCTGGTCTACGACGCGAAGTACTCGGAGTCGAAGCTGGCGCGCGAAGGGCTCGCGGCCTACGGACAGCACCCGCTCCTGCGCTGCGTTGGGATCGACCGCACCTTCTACATGCCCATCGAGGCACGGGAGTTTGCCGAGTACGCGGACCAGGTGCCGGGCGGCTTCCGCTTCGTGGTCAAGGCGCACGAGGCCTGCACCGTTTCCCGCTATCCCGACTGGCCGCGCTACGGAACCGTCCGCGGCCAGGTGAACCCGCTCTTCCTCGATCCCGCCTATGCTGCGGACGCCGTGGTCGCCCCATTCGTAGAGGGCCTCGGGCCCAAGGCCGGAGCGCTGCTCTTCCAGTTCTCGCCGCAGGACCTCGGAGTCGCCGAGCGCTTCGCGGATGAGCTGCGGAGCTTCCTCTGTGCCTTGCCGAGGGGTCCCGTCTATGCCGTGGAGGTCCGCAACCGGGAGATCCTGACGCCAGCCTATGCCGATGCCCTGGCCGAAGCCCGGGCGGTCCACTGCCACAACGTCCACCCCCGGATGCCCGACGTGCTAGCCCAGGCACGTTTAGTGGGAACCGACCGGCCACGCACCCCGATCACCCTCGTCCGCTGGCTCCTCGGCCCCGGCATGACCTACGAGGATGCCGGTCGCCGCTACTCGCCCTTCAGCAAGATTCAGGCTCCGGACGAAAACGCCCGCCTGGCGCTCACAACCCTCGCACACAATGCTCTCGCCGCGGGGAGGCCGTTCGTCTGCACGGTGAACAACAATGCGGAGGGCTGCGCGCCGCTTTCGATCGAGGCGCTGGCGCGGTCGATTGGGAGCTGACCCTCAAGATGTGGCATCATCTCCCCATGAAGCGCCATGCAGACACGGTGTTGCGAGAAGCTTTGACTCTGCCCGAAAGCGAACGAGCTGAGATTGCGGGTGCGCTGCTGGAGAGCTTGGAACCTGAGCCGGAAGCTGACGTTGAGATGGCTTGGCGCCAAGAGGTTGCCGCGCGGGTGGCAGCCCTAGAGGCCGGGGAGGTTGAGACAACTCCCTGGGAAGAGATCCGAGAAGGCTTCCTGGCGAGACTGAGTGAGCGGCGCTCAGGTTGAGTTCACCCCGGAAGCGCTCCGGGCACGACGGCGCACAAGACTTCCCCGCTATCCCATTCAATCTCATACAACCGGTGCCGGACAGCATCTGCGCGCGCCTCGCTCATCGGCCCGTCGACCAGCACGAGAAAATCCCAATCGGATTCGGATCCCGCCTCCTGGCGAGCGCGTGAGCCATACAGGATGATCTCTGCCCCGGCCTCTACTTCGTGGACAGCCTGCTTTACACGCTGAAGCAACTCTTCCTGTCTCATCGACCCAAGCTTAGCGCAAAGCAGCGCTTCCAAACCGAGGCAGGCTGGCCTCCGAGATGGTGCTCGAGGACCGGTGTCTACCCACTTCGCCGACACCAGTCCCGGCCCAACGGGCCCGGAAGAACCCAGCCCGGGGCTGAGTCCGAAGGCCGACGCCGTGCGTCCTCTAAAATGTTGGCGCAACATATATGGAGTCACCTTGGACGCTATAGCCAACCCTCCCGTATGCAGTTCCAAGAAGTTGACCCGAGCCAATTCCGGCCTGGGCGATCCTCCCCGAGAGGGGAAGGAGATTTGAGATGGCTGAAGAAGCGCAGTACATGCATTCGGTGAACGGGTGGGAGAAAATCGACACGGCGATCGTCGCCAACCAGCAGCAGGTGGGTCACTTGCAGAGCAGCCTGGGGGAGCTGCGCACGATGGGGCAGTCCGCCCGCAGCCTGTACGCGCAGCACGCGGCGCTGACCGCCTTGAAGCAGCAGACCTGGAAGGAGCTGCAGGAGGTGATCCGGAACGGGAACGCGATCCTGAAGTTCCTCCGGGAAGGAGTGAGGGCCTACTACGGCAAGGACAGCGACAAGCTCATCGAGTTCGGAGTGCAGCCGTACCGCGGCATCATCCGGAAGCTTGCCCCCAAGCCCGAGTTGCCCGAGGCGCCTTCTCCTGAGACCCTGACTCCCGATCCTGTGAAGTAGCCTGTCATACCGGGGGCGTGCTGCCACGACGCCCCCGTTTTTCCCCCCCGCAAGCCTCTCCCAGGGACTTCGAAGCCTCTCTCAACTTTCTTGGAGCCTCTCCAAGCCAGTTCAGATCCTCTCTCAACTGCTTCGGAGCCTCTCTCGACCAGCTCAGACCCGGTCCCGACTTTCTCAGAGCCTCTTCAAAGGACTTCGAAGCCTCTTCCAACTTGTTCAGATCGGCTCTCAACTTCCCGGAGCCTCTCCGAAGCCTTTCGAAGCCTCTCTCCACTTTCTCAGGGCCTCTTCCAACTCGTTCAGACCGGCTCTCAACTTTCCGGAGCCTCTCCCAATTTTCTGGAAGCCTCTTCAAACTTTCCTGGAGCCTCTCCCGAGTCCTTCGAAGCGGGTCCCTACCGCATCCGAACAGCCGTCGACCGCCCCTTTGTGGCTGCCGCCGTGCTCCAGAAGCTGCCGCGCAGCTCGGTGCGGTCGGCGGAGAGGGTCCAGCTGAAGCCGCCGTTGGTCGAGCGCTTGGCGCCTTGCTCGGTGAAGTTCAGGGTGACCTTGCGGCCTTCGATCGTGCCGGTGACGGTGATGGGGCTGCGGCCGGAAGCGCCGATGGTGCGGCCGTCCTCCGTCCACTTCTGGCCCCGGCCGGTGAGACGGTTGCCTTCCTGCTCGAGCTGGACGCGGTAGCCGAGACGCAGACCCTTGTACTGCGCGTAGTTGGTCTCCTCGATGCGGTTGGTCATCTCCCACCAGCCGCTCAGATCGGAGGCGGCGGACTCCTCCTCTTCCTCCTCGGCCTCCGCTACCTCTGCTTCCTCTTCTTCTTCGCGGGCGGGCTTCTTGGCCTCTTCATCCCGGGCGCGCTGTTCCCGGTCCTCCATGGCCCGCAGCCGGCGCTCCTCGCGGGCGATCTCGGCCTCGCGCTGGGCGAGACGCCGCTCTTCCTCTTCGATACGGGCGATCCGCTCCGCCTCCTTGCGCTTGGCGGCCAGGCGCTGCTCCTCGCGCTTCTCATCCTGCTTCCGGGCGAGGATGGCCTCCGTCTCCTTCTCCTCCCGCTCCTTGCGCTCGCGCGCCAGGCGCTCCTCTTCCTTCTTCTTGCGCGCCTCGGCCAGCTCCTGCTCCTTGGCGCTCATGCGTGCCTGCCGGCGGCGCTCTTCCTCGCTCCGGCGCACCTCGGCGAGCTGGGCCGCCTCGCGCTCCCTCTGGCGCTGCTCTTCCATCAGACGCATGACGGGGAAGCCGTTGCGCGGGGGTGCCTCCCGCCCCGGGCACCAGGCCGCCGGCTGCATCTCTTCGAGGAACAGCTCGCGGACAGGCTGACCCGAGCGGGGCGAGCATCCTTCCTTGAGGATCAGGCCGGACCGCGGATCGACGTTGCGGGCGACCACGCCCTCCGGCGCACGCCAGGGCTCCGGGGTCTTCCGCTTCTCATAGAACCGCTGCGCCACCCGTCCCCAGACCGGGGCGGCCAGCCGGCCACCGGTCGCATCTTCGATGATCGAGCGCGGACGGTCGAAGCCGATCCAGATGCCGGAGACGATCTCGGGGGTGTAGCCGACGAACCAGGCGTCGGCTCCCTGGTTGGTCGTGCCCGTCTTGCCCGCGGCCGGGACCTTGAACCCCTCCCCCAGCGCTCCGATGCCCGTGCCGCTGCGGAGCGCCTCGGACAGGACGTCGGTGATCAGGAACGCGATGGCCGGGTCGAGCACCTTCCTGCGCTCGGGCTTGGACGCCCAGAGCACCTCGCCGTTCTCATCCTCGACCTTGAGGACGAGGCGGGGCTCCACCGCCTGGCCCAGGCTGGCGAAGGCGGTGTAGGCGGAGGTCAGCTCCAGCGGCGAGACGGCGATGGTCCCCAGAGCCGCCGCCGGGACCTCAGGTACCCGCTCCTCGATGCCCGCCGCCCGGGTAATGCCGGCGACATCGGCGATCCCGACCGCATTCGCCAGGCGGACCGTGACCACGTTCTTGGAACGGACCAGGGCATCGCGCATCGTGACCGAGCCCTCGTAACGCCCGGTGAAGTTCTGCGGCCTCCAGACCTGTCCGTTCGAAAGCCGGATGCTCAAGGGCAGATCCGGCAGGGGCTGGCTGAGCACGAACCCCTCGCTCAGGCCGGCGGAGTAGACGAACGGTTTGAACGCGCTGCCCGGCTGCCGCTGCGCAAAGGCCACCCGGTCGAACTGCGAATGAGAATAATTGCGCCCTCCCACCCAGGCGAGGACGTCTCCGTTGCGGGCGTCGAGCATCACGAGCGCGCCCTGGAGGTAGGTGGTGCCCTTGGGCGAGGGCTTCGCGGAGGCCGAATAGCGCGGCCCCTCGAAACGCCCGAGCTCGCCGCTCTCCACCCGCTTGAGCTGGCGCGAGAGCTCCTCTTCGGCAGCGCGTTGCGCGCGGGAGTCGAGCGTCGTCCAGATGCGCAGCGGCTGGCGGTAGAGGTCGGACCCGAAGCGCGATTCCAGCTCGCGGCGCACCTGCTCCGCGAACCAGGGGGCGAGGGTGAACTCGACGCTCTCCTGGCGCGGCGCCGGGGCGATCCCCAGCTTCTCGTTGCGGGCGGCCTGGGCCGTGCGCCGCGGGATGCGTTTCTGCTGCTCCATGAGGGACAGCACGAGGTTGCGGCGCTCCAGCGCCTCCCGCGGATGGCGGCGGGGATCGTAATGGCTCGGCGCCTTGGGCAGGGCCGCGAGCATTGCCGCCTGCGGCAGGGTCAGCTCCTTGGCCGAGCGGCCGAAGTACTGCTGGGCCGCGGCCTCGATGCCCTGGGCGCGGTTCCCGAAGTAGATGTGGTTCAGATAGAGCTCGAGGATCTCTTCCTTGGAGTAGCGCGCCTCGATCTCCTGGGCGACCCGCACTTCCAGGAACTTGCGCGAGGTGGAGCGCTCCTGCCCGGGGATGTCCTTCGGGAAGGCGTTACGGGCGAGCTGCATGGTGATCGTGCTGAACCCCTGCGACCATCCCAGCGACTTGACGTTGGCCACGAGCGAGCCGCCGACCCGGCGCCAGTCCACGCCGCGGTGCTCGTAAAAACGGCGGTCCTCGACCGCGAGGAACGCCTGAGGCACATGCGCCGGCATTTCAAAGAGCGGCACGACCTCCTGCTCGACGGGTGTCAGGTCGGCAAAAACTTCGCCGAACCGGTCGAGCAGGACCGGCGCGCCGCCCGGCTGGTAGGCGGCGAGGCTCTGCACGTCGGGGCAGCCGCCGAAGAAGCATTTCTCCCAGGCGAAGGAGATGATCAGCAGGGTGAGAAGAGGGGCGACGCCGATCCAGAGCAGCGCCGTTCGGCGCGGAAGCGTGCGCCACCAACCCCGGATCCGGTCGAATATCCCCCGTACCGGGGTTACGGCCTCCATGCCTGGGGCGGGAGAGCAAGGAGGGTGCCAGGGGTATGCCGGGGATTAGCGGGTGAGGTCTGCCTGCGCCCGGTCCAGAGCTGCCTGTGGCGTCTCCCGCTTCTCCACCACGGCCTCCAGGGCGCGGGCGAGAGGACCCCACATGCGGCTCACCGCCGGGTGATTCGGCATCGGGATGGCCGTGTCGAGCTGCCGGCGGAAGCCCTGGATCACCCAGTTGCTCGACAGCTCGGGGTCCTTGTAGACGGCGTGATGGGCGGGGATCATCTTCGCCTCCAGCGCCAGGATCCGGCCCGCGGGGAGATCAGTCAGGTAGCGGGCGAGCTGCGCAGCGACCGTTTTGTTGCGGGAGGTGGCGGCGATGTGGAGACCCTGGACCGTGATCCAGGGCCGCATCGGCTTGCCGCCCGCCTCGTCCAGAACCGGGAGCGCGACGACTCCGAAGGGCACGGCGGGATCGATCCGCTCCACGAATGACGGCCCACCGATGACCATGGCCAGCTTGCCCTCGTTGAAGAGCGAGGTGATCAGCGTCGTGGTGGGGCCCGCCGGCAGGAAGCCTTCCCGCAGCCAGCTCTTGAGGAGCGCCACGGATTTCACGTTCGCCGCGCTATTGACCGTGGGCTCGCCCGAGCTCCCAAACAGCCGGCCGCCGAAGGCATGCATCAGCGGCGCGTGGTAATAGAAGTCGGTGTACCAGGTGGCGAGCCCGAACTTGCCCAGCTCGGGGCTGGTCAGGCGCTGGGCCTGCGCCACCATCTCCCGCGAGGTCAGCGGCGGCTCCGGCAGCAGGTTGCGGTTGTAGATCAGGGCGACGGTCCGGACCTCCAGGGGCACACCGTAATACTTGCCCTGGATCGTCAGCGCGTCGAGCGTCCCTGGAAGGAACCGGGCCCGGATGCGGTCGTCCGGGGCGACCCTCTCGACGATGCCGCCCGCCTCGACCCAGGAGCCGAGCCGGTCCTGCGTGTAGAGGAAGACGTCGGGACCCTCCCCGCGCGGGATCATCGTGGCGATCCGGGAAGGCAGCAGGTCGGACGGAATGGCCACCGCCGTGGCCGTCCAGCCATCCTTGTTGCGGAAGCCGTCCACCAGCTTCTCGAACACCTGCCGCGCCGCGCCCTGGTAGGAGTGCCAGATCACAATCTCCTTTTCCTCCGATCCGGCCGGAGCGGTCCAGAGCAGCAGGAGCAGAAGAAGCGCGCGGCGCATGGTCTTCAGTACTCGGGAGTCTGCCCAGCGCTGCGGAGGACGATCTCCTCCACCCGGGCGCCGTGCGGGAGCCGGAGAGCGAAGCGGATCGCCTCCCCGACGACCTCCGGTTGCAGGAACCACTCCTTGCCCGGGGCGCCCGGGGTCGAGCCGGCGAACGAGGTGTCCACGGCGCCGGGGCGGAGCTCCAGCACCCGCAGCTCAGGGTTCTCCTGCTGGAACGTCCGGGTCAGAGCCCGCAGCGCGAACTTGGAAGCCGTGTAGGACCCGCCCGTCGGAAAAGTCCGCGTGGAGACGTCCGAGGAGACCATGAGGACGAGGCCGCGGCTCTCCTTGAGCCAGGGAAGGAAGGCGACCGTCATCGACCAGACGCCTTGGACGTTGATCCGGAACGTGGCCTCGAAATCCTCCCGAGAGGTCTCCTCCAGGCGGCGGAAGACGCCGATCCCGGCGTTGTTGACCAGGACGTCAAGCCGTCCGAAGCGCCCGATCGCGGCGCGGCGGAAGCCCTCGACGCTCTCCGGGTCGGTCACGTCGAGCCGGTGGGAGAGAGCGGGGCCGGGCAGCTCCGAGGCAAGCTTCTCGACCGCGGCAAGATCCCGGGCACCCAGAGCGACAGCGAAGCCTTCCTCGGACAGGACCCGGGCGAACGCCGCTCCCAGCCCGCGGGATGCGCCGGTCACGGCGGTAATCCGAGTAGGAGGCTGGGCGGGATCATTCATCGAGGTTCCCCTATGAATCGGGACTCATCCTACACGAACGGAAGACAGGGGAAGGGCGCATGCACCTCACCCGAGATCACGTCATGTTAAAATGCTAACTGTAAACAAAGCCAGTTCGCTCTGATCGGAGGTCCCATGGCGGAGTCGATTCGCCGCTTCTCGAAGCGGATTTTCGCAGTGCCGTTTGGCCAGCACGAGGTCGGAACTGAGCAGGAGCCTCCGGCCAACGAAGTACTCATCGGCAGGGATGGGCGCCGTGCCTACCTGATCGACCTTCTGATGAATATGGGACGGCAAGGGGCCTACCTCGTAACCGGACGCAGGGGATCGGGTAAGACTAGCTTCGTCAAGCACTGCATTGCTGAGTACCAGAACGAAGTCTTCTGGAGGTTCCTGCGTAGCAACGCGGGACGGACCTTGTTCTGGGACAGGATCATCCTGACTCTGCTGGCGGTGACGGGTATCCTCGCAGCGCTCGTCCTGTCCAAGTTGATGGAGGTTCTCATCCTGGCAACCTCCTCGAACCTGACCGCGCCGCCCGAGTTGCTGCTCTGGATCGCTATCGCTCCTATCGCGCTGCTCTGTCTGTACCCGCTCCTGCATGCCAAGGAAATCTTCGAGGTGGTCTTCACCGCCGGGCTGGATGAGGAAAACAGGGAAAACCAGCGCGCGCGGCTGCTCGCAGCCGGGAGCGTTCTCGCGGGTGCCGGGGCAGCTTGGACCTGGGGCCCCTTCGGCGCTCCGGCTCTGGGCCTGAGCCGCCTGTTCGTGGCCCTTAGCGGCATGCTACTTGTGGTCCAAGCCTTATCCTACCGCCCAGGCTCAAGCGGAGAGGAGTCGAAGATTTACCAGACTACCCGGTGGGCCGCCTCCGGGTTGCTGGCCCTCCTCGGGCTGAGATACCTCGCGATGGGCCCCGGCGGATTCGGTACTGAGGTGCCCGAGCCGGACGGGGAGTTCTGGGGCAATCTAGGCTTGAGCCTGCTCTTCCTGGGAACGGCGGGTTACCTCCGCGGGATCCATCAGCTCTACCTCATCAAGAACCGCGAGCTGGCCAAAATCATCGTCCTCGGAGGCATCTGGTACATCCTGTTCGGTTCGGGATCGTTGATCCTCGGGCTTTGGTGGACCGCCCAGAGCTTTGGCGACAAGGCCTTCTTGATTTGGGCCATGTTCGCCGGCGCGCTGATCCTGGTGTCGTTTGCCGTTTTCGTCGTCCTGCAGAAGCGTGAGGTCATCCTCCACTTCCGACCGTGGCCCCTCCACGCCTTGGCGGCGAAGGCGGCGGTCTCGATCGTCATCGGGCTTCAACTGGCCCATCCGTTCCTCTCTCTCTGGAAGCTCCCACCGCTGCGCGCCGCGGCACCGGTCCGTCTGGAGCATCCTGACAACATCCTCCGCAATGCCATCCCCCTAAAGCATCTTCCCTCGCTGGCAAATATCCGATCGCATCTGGCAGACGCGGACCACGTGAGCGTCTTTCATGGCCGGGCACAGGAAGGTTGCTGGATTTTGGCACTCCTGCTCCTCTTCCTCTTACTCTACTACCTGGAGTACGAATGGGTAGTACGGCCTTCTGGTCATCGGCGAGTCGATCCCTCCCTCGATCCTGGTGGTCCGGCTCCCTGGGAAGACCGCAGTTCCGAGCACGAGAGCCAGGGTCACGGACGGATGCTGGTGTCCATCACGTTCCCCTGGATGCTGTTTAAGGCATGGTTGCCGGTCCTGGTTCTCTCCGTAAACCTGGGATTCGACCGTCTCGATCACCGTCGAGTGGTTCATGCCATGCTCGCTGCGCTGCGGGATGAGTACCATCGGATGTTCCTGGCGGCGCGCTCCGGCCTCGCGAACCTGACTCGCGCCTTGGGCTTGTTCCTTACCCTCGTAATGACCACTCTTCTTGGAAACTATTGGTTTTCCCTGCCTGAATCCCATTTCCTGTCACAGGAGATGACGCGAGAAATACATGTCCGGGCTCAAGCGTCAGGGGACGTCTGCGATCTGCTCCGGAGCTGGCCTTCGGGACCCGGCGTGACAAACCTCATCTGCCGCATGCCCGGTGGAGATACGAGCGTACAGATCCTCTATCACGACCTTCTGGCAATCCGCCCTATTCCGTACATGGAGTATTCGCCCGATCACCTCCTGATGGATGTCGTGCCCTATCGCCTGGGGCGCTACCCGCCCACCGGGCAGAAGGTGCTGCTGGAGCAGGGTATTCACTTCCGGGTGTACCACCTCCTTCTGTTCGTCTCCCTGTTCGTGATCGGTCGTTGGCTGATCCACCGGCTGCCGTTGCTCCCCTATCCGGAATCCTTGCGTCGAATCGACGCGGTGCTGGATAGCCTCTCATCGCGCACCAGCATCACGTCCAAAAAGACCTTGTGGAAGCCTGCTCAGTGGCTTCACGGGTACTTCAGTGACGAGAAGCAGACACAGCAGGATCCGGTAGATCCGCGAACCGTGGAGTTTGCCTTCCTGAAGATTCTTCGTGACATCCAGGCCTCCCCCATCCGGTTGCCCGGCGCGCAGAACCAGGTAATCACTCTTCCGACTCCGGAGATCACCTTCGTTTTCGATGAGTTGGACAAGTTGGGCACTCGGCTCGGGCCAAAGGACGCCCTCATAGGAGACGCCCAGCAGGGGATCGAGACCCTAGACGCGGAGCGACGGCGCTCCGTTGAGCTTCACAAGCTTTTAGCTGACATGAAGAACGTACTCTCGTCGGCGCCAGCGCGGTTCATCTTCATCGGCGGCCGGCACCTCCATGACGAGTGGCTGGCCGACGAGACCGCCCGGCATCCTCTCCTTACTAGCATCTTCAACGCCGAGGTCTACATCCCGTCCCTTCTCACGGACCACAACACCCCCGAGCTCGACTATCGCGTCCGCGAGTACATAGAGCATCAATATCGGCGCGCCCAGATTCTCTATTCCCGTTGGGCCAAGTCGCGATGGCTACCCTCATTCGGCCTTCCCAACCGGGATATCACCCAGGAGTCTTTTGCGCGACCGTCCTCCGTGTCCGCGAACGAGAGCCTCTTCGGCAGCCGCGCGCGAGACAAACAGCTCCGCGTCCTGGACTGCTACAGGGCCAGCACCGATGGAGAATGCCAAGGTGAGCTTATTCGCGACTTCTACCACTTCCTGACCTATCGCAGCATGGGGAACCCCAAGAAGCTCAAAGAGCTGCTGGCGCACTTCATCCGGCCTGTGGGTCGCATAGTCGAGGAAACCGAAGCGCGGTGGAAACCGGGGTTTGACTGCAGGCATATTCTGAAGTTCGGCGACGTAGAACGCTTTCGAGTCCAACTCCTTTCGGACGTCTACCGGCACCTGGCTCTGAGCTTCGAGGGTCGCCTCGTGCGCAGGGACGACCAACTCGCGGTCTCCGTCTTCTACCTTGCCGATTTCCTCTTCAAGTTCCACCGCCGGGCCTTTTCCTGGAGCAACCTGGAACGTGTTGACGAGCTGGTCCATATCCATCGGGCCCCAGACCTGCGGGAGATCCTCGAGGAAATCGTTGAGCGATGGTCCGAGCGCTTCCTGCACCCAATCCGCAACGGCATGTATGCCTTCCGGTTCCGCTCAGACATCGCCCGTGAGGTCGAGTATCTCTCCCGCCAGTCAGAGCACGAGATGGCAGCGTTCAACTTCACTCTCGACGAGTCCCTGGCCCTTAAGTCCTTCTATGAAATGACCATCAAACGTCTCGAGCCCACCGCGAAAGAGGAGCTTAGGGATCTGGTTGCCGGCTTGGGGGAGTTGCACGAGTTCGATCAGGAGTACGAAACCGCAAGATTCCACTATTGGAGGGCGATCCACTCCCTGGATGATGAGTTGAGCCAAGTGCTTGGCAAGAGCGAGAAAGACAAGCCTCTCATGGGAGAGATCCTCGGGAGCGAGAAGTCCGGTCCGGAGAGCGCACGGCTGTTCATGACGTGGGGGATCGCTCGCTTGCGCCTTATGCTACAAGTAGGGATGACCTTCGAGCACGCGCGTAATCTTGAGCGGGCTTCCGTGGAGTATCGCAACGCCCGGACCCTGGCTCGATCCTTGATCCTCGCTATGCTAGGCATAGATGGACCTTGGGAGAACGTCCCTCTGGAGGCCCGCAAGCCCTCCGAGCTACCGCCCGAGTTGCCGCTCCGGAATCGTATCCACATGCTGAAGAACCTCAATCTCCTCTTCCAGCCGGTGTTCGCGGAGGCCTGGGTGGCCGAGAAACTGACCGGCGCTGTGGACACGAGCGTCTCCCTCGCGGAGAAGGAGCTCTGGAGATTGCGCTGGCTCCTGCCGTTCGTGCGGGAGACCCGGCTGCGTCCTTCAAAGGATCCCACCGAAGTACTGGGATCCAATTTCGCTCTGATCATTGCCGAGCTGCACAACAAGGTCGGGGATCTCTACTTCTTCAAGGGGCGGCAGCTCGTCTCCGGCCGCGAGCTTGCTCAATTCGAGACAGCGCGGACGCAGAAGACGAACCGGACCGGTGCGGAGGGTTACCTGCTTCGTGCGCACTATCACTATGCCATGGGCCTGCATGAGGTTCGGAGGTTCGTGACTCACCGCAAGCTGAGCTCACGATACAAGCTCAATATCTGGTCCAAGGATGCCTTTCCAGCCACGGAACTGTGGGAGACCATCACCCGGGAAGGATGGCCCGATTATGTATTTCGCTCTATCGGGGGTACGCTCAACGACTTGGCAGAGACCATGCTTGGACGGGTCTCCTTGTTCGGTCTGATGGGCGGTGTCGGAGACCTGGAGACGGACCTTAAAGCGGAGGATTCCAATCCAAAGCAACTCAAGGACACGATGGTCGCCGATTTCAGTGGCTGGATGGAGGGAGAACCGAGTGACTCTGAGCTGAACGCAATCATTGGGGGAGTGGCGCTCCCATTGGGGAAAATGACGAGCTGGCTTGGTACCTGGCAGGAGGATCTCGGAAAAGCGGAACGACAACTGCTCAGGTTCAGCGACTCGAGCTATCATACCGATGCGGCTCGCCTGCTCATGTCGCTCAACTTTACGCTTGTCGGCGCCAAGTATCTGGAGCGGGGAGGGTATCTCGAGGATGCAGCTAGCGAGCTCCTCGAGGTCTGCGAAACGGTGACCCACTATTTGTGGTGGAACCTGTCGCTTCACCGTCTTTGGACTTGGCGGAAAGAAGAGCAGAAAGAGGTCACTCTTCAACCGTCGGTAAGCGTCGAAGACGACTCTCCAATGTCTCCATTTGATCTCGCTGCCCGCGCCGCAGGCACGAAATGCTTCAGGCATCCCTATTGGCGCTACTTGATTCGATTGGCCGTCTACGCCTTAAGGAAGGCGGACCAGCTCTTCCGGAGGAGCCGGCGCAACGAGCTCGTGAAGGAGGCGGAAAATTATCTCGTCGGCTACAAGATTCCACCCGCCGCTCTGACTCTGGCCTGCTCTCTCGGGTTGGTAAGCGCCGAGATCTTCCAAGACGGGACGGAAATCGGGGACCTCGAAGACATGGCTGGCCTAATCTTGCGCTGGACCGGCAAGAAGGCCGGAGGAAACCATCCGCAGGCTGCGTCCGAGCTCCGCGCACTCTTGGAGAAATCGCTGGTCCGCCACAGCTATCCAATGATCAACCGGCTCCAAAGCCTCAAAGTTCTCATCGACTCAGAGATCTTGTCCATCGACAGCTGGCCAGAACGCGAGGGGAAGGTCTTCCAATGGACCTCCGAGTTACTCGAGTTGAAGGAGCTCTTCGGTGCTCCCATGCACTTCACTCCACTCCAATCTGGCATCACCTGTGCCCTGCTGGACCTGCGATGCCGCGGCGAGGTGGAGCGTGGGTGGGAGGAGGCGCAGCCGGCAATCCAGCGGGCTCAGGACCTCAGGCAGATCCGCCGAGCGGCACAGCGAGACCTGAATAACAGCGAAGAAATGTATACCCTGCGGCGCTCCTACTACGAGGGGATCTCCGATCTATATTACCTGTTCGACGACTTTAACGATCGGCAAATTCATTTCAACATGGCCATGCAAATGGCAGGGACCGAAATGGCGTCCCTGCTCAAAGGTCTCCTGCACCTTCCTGAATCCCTTGCCTTCCGCCAGCCCCGAGGTGTCACAGCAGTTTGCCCAGTGCCTGAGGCTCCGCTGGAGCATAAGATAGTGCCATGAACTCTACGAGACCGCTCGTCCTCCTTCTCGGCTATCTCGTGACCGCCTGCGCCAGCTCCCCTCCCCCCGCCCCCACGCCCGCCGCTCCCGCCGCTCCCGCCCAGGAAAACCACGACTGGGCCCGGGGCGCGGTCTTCTACGAGGTCTTCGTCCGCAGCTTCTCCGACTCGGATGGCGATGGCGTGGGCGACCTCCGGGGGCTGACCTCGAAGCTCGACTACCTGAACGACGGCAATCCCCAGACCTCCACGGACCTGGGAGTGGACGCCCTGTGGCTCATGCCGGTCTTCCAGTCGCCGAGCTACCACGGGTACGACACGGTCGACTACGAACGGATCGATGACGAGTACGGCTCGGCCGAGGACTTCCAGCGGCTGCTCGACGAGGCCCACAAGCGCGGCATCCGGATCATCGTGGACTTCGTGATGAACCACTCGTCCTCGCAGCATCCGTGGTTCGTGGAGTCCGCGTCCTCCGCCGGCTCTCCGAAACGTGACTGGTACGTGTGGCGGGCGGATGATCCCGGGTGGACCCAGCCCTGGGGCGGCGCCAACCATACCTGGCACGAGAAGAACGGGGCCTTCTACTATGGCGTCTTCTGGGGCGGCATGCCCGACCTCAACTTCAGCACGCCCGCCGTGCGCGAGGAGATGAAGCGGCTGGCCGGCTACTGGATCTCCCGCGGCGTGGACGGCTTCCGCCTCGACGCCACCCGCCATCTCTTCGCCAACGGCCCCGGCGACCTCCAGAACGATCAGCCCGAGACCCACGTCTTCCTCAAGGAATTCGGCGATCACGTCCGCGGAGTGAACCCCAGTGCCGTACTGGTCGGCGAGAACTGGACCACGACTCCGGCCATCGCCCAGTACTTCGCCGAGCTGCCGATGAACTTCAACTTCCCGCTCGCCGAGGAGATACTCCGAGGGGTGCAGGACGGGGAGGCGGCCGGCATCGCAGGCAAGATTGAGGAGATCCAGGAGCTCTATCCGGCCGGAGCCCTGGACGCGCCCTTCCTCACCAACCACGACCAGACCCGCATCGCCACGGTCCTGAAGAGCGACCCTGCCAAGCTGCGCAGCGCCGCCGCGGTCCTCCTGACCCTGCCGGGCGCCCCCTTCCTCTACTACGGGGAAGAGATCGGGCTCCAGAACGGCCCGGCCGGCAACGACGAGCACAAGCGCACCCCCATGCCCTGGGAGGATTCCCCGACCGGAGGATTCACCACCGGCAAACCCTGGTTCCAACTCGCCCCGGGCACAGCAAACGTCGCGGCTCAGACTGGCGATCCCGACTCGCTCCTCTCCCACTACCGGAAGCTGATCCGGGCGCGGAAGTCGTCCAAGGCATTGAGAGAGGGAAGCCTCGAGCTGCTCACTTCGGGAGTGGCGAGCGATCCGGTGCTCGCCTTTACCCGCGAGAGCCCGGGGGAGAGGGTCCTTGTGCTCCACAACCTGGGCACCGAGGCCGTGACGGCGGGACCCTACGAAGAAGGGAATGGCTCCGATCTGATCTTCTCGACTGGGGAAATCGTCGTCCTGCAGGGGGAGGAGGGTGGGTGGAGTGTGAACCTGCCGGCGGGGGCGAGCGGGGTTTGGAGGGTGAGATAGGACCCCACCCTCCCCCTATCTCAACTCTTCTTCGCGGGCACCACCCCCGGCAGCACCACCGGCTCCTTGCGGCGCTGGTCGAAGTCACCGAGGACGTTCTCCTGCTTGCGCCCCTCGGGCACGACGATGTCCACCAGCGGGGGTTGGATCGCGGCGTTCTCGCGGCCTCCTCCGAAGCGGTCGTTCCACTTGCCCGGGGAGACCGGGAGGATCATCAACGCTTCCTCCTTGTCCGACTGCCTTCCCAGCGCCCGGTTGATGTCGAAGGATTGCAGCACGTTGGCGCCCGACACGGCCACCACGTAGCTCCAGGAGTCCTTGGCCGGACCGCCCAGGAACGCGCCTGGGACGAAGAAGGTGACCTTGTTCCCCCGCACCTTCACCTTGGTCGGGAAAAAGATCCGCTCCTCCACGTCAGTCGGGATCTGCGCCTGCATGGCCGCAGCCTGGTCCTCTTCCAGCGTGCTGTCCTCCTTCTTGACCTCGTCCTTGACGGCCCGGTTCATCATCCGCTTCAGTTCGCCCCGCGCTTCGTGCGGACGCGGCGTCAGGATGATCGCCCTCTCCCACGCGCTGGCCGGATCAACAGTGGCAAGGCGGCCGGGCAGGGTCGAGACCGCGCCCGAGCCGGGCACCCGGTCGGTGTCGATGTAGATGTCCAGGTTCATCGTGTAGAAACCGAAACGGGCGACCGTGTCCAGGGAGGTCCCCAGGTCGTCGATCGTCTCCCGCCCCGGCACCCGCACCGGCTTGGCAAAGGTGGCCTCGAACGACGTGCCATCCCCATCGGCCTCGGCCTTGAGCGAGATCAGGTCGAGCTCGCCCTCGTCGAGGTCTTCGTTCAGCGGATAGACGAGGTTGCCGTCGCCATGATCGTCCCCCCGCGGATCGGACAGGGAGAAGATCGCCTTGCCGGCGAAGGCCGGCAGAGCCGGCAAGGCGATACCGAGGGCCAACAACAGAAGAACAACTTTTTTCATCTCTAGAACCGCACCTTCATGAACACTTTCATCCGCTGCTGCTGGAAGTCCCGGGTGATCAGGCTGTTCCAGCCGCCGAAGCGGCCGGCGAAGCCCGGCGAACCGACCGGCACGCCGAAGTTGTTCGCGATTTCCTGGTTGGCAAACTGGGTCACGAAGCCGCCGCCGAAGTCGGGATCGAACTCGCCCCAGTTGTACTCGTAGCTGGCACCGAACTCGGCGCCGCCGATGACGTAGCGGCCATAAAGGATCAGCTTGTTCTTGTCATGCTGGCCCGAGGACATGTTGTGGAGCTGGTACGCCTGGAAGGCCGTGTTTCCGTCCTGAAGGTCGATGTCGTAGTTCTCGTAGGTGAGAGAGCTGTAAAGGTTGTCCGTGAGCTGATAGCCCGCGCCGATCTGGAGCAGCCGGTAGTCCATGTCACGGTCGTCGTCGCTGAGGCTGTCGAATGGTTTCCATTGCGGGCCCGTGACGCCGTTGACCGTGATGGTCGGCGGCGCACCAAAGATCGAGGACGACGTGTTGCCTGGCGAATAGAACCGGACGCTGCCGTCGGCGTTGTAGGGCAGGAAGCGCGCATTGTTCATGCGGTCGTCCTGCTCGTCGATCATCTTGACCTTGCCGAACAGCTCGACGCCCTTGCCCACGTCCAGCAGGTATTTGGCCCGGATCAGCGCGATCTGGGTATCCTTCTCCTGGAAGGGCGCGTAGGCATTGCGGTAGGAGTTGACGCCGGCGTCCGACTCGAAGTTCGGATAGGGCGACTGGTCGAGCGGCTTGTTGGGCTGGTCCCATGCCTGCCAGTTGGTGTTGTAATCGATCAGGGAGAGCTCGGCCGAGAGGTCGAGGTCGCCGATCGTCCACACCGGGGTGACCGTGATGCCCTTCCAACCGATGACCGACTCGGCCATGGCCTCGTCGAAGTCGGTGAACTCGTTGTCAACGTTGATCGTGGCGACCTGCTGGGCCGGGCCCTGCCAGCCGCCGTAGCCGATCCGGGTCGGGTTGCCCGAGAACACACCGAAAGCCGAGTTGTCGGGACCGGGGAAGGCCCAGGAGCCGTCATTGCCTTCGGTGAGAAGGACGTCCACCTCGCGGCGGGCTGCCAGAACCGACGTGTAGGCCGCGCCGATGTCGAAATACTCCAGGTTGAAGGACAGGCCGATGCCGAACGGATCGTTGACGTCGGCGTTGACCTTGAACGCCTCGTCGTCGAAGTCGCCGGCTGGAACCGGCGAAAAGCCGGAGGTGCCGAAGCCCGTGGGTGTGCCGAACACCGGGTTGGACTCGGACTTGGAGTGATAGGCCGAGGCCCGGAAGTCGAACATGCCGCCGGGATGGATGCCGAACTTCAAGCCGTAGACATCGTTGCTGTACCGGGAGTCCACGTCGCGGCCGTCGTCGAAGTCGCGGTCGGTGACGTCCACCTCGATATCGCTCACCAATTGAATGATGCCGCTGACGTCGAAAAACTGGCTCGGCGTGGCCCGGAGCTGCAGACCATAGGCGCCGTCCGCGGCGGTGTAGTCGCCGGTGTTGAAGTTCGGGCCGGCCCAGAGCCGCGGCAGCGAGACGCGGATCAGGTCATAACCGACCGCCCGGCCGCCGAGAGCGCCCTGGAAGAGGACGGCCTTGGCGTTGTCACGGTCGATGTAGCGGATCTTACCGATCGTGAATGGATCGAACATGCCGAGGTCGGTGGAGCCGATGGTCACGGCGTCGACCCAGTTCAGGCCCGGGGTGAAGCGGGCGGTCAGGCCGCGCATCTTGATGTATTCGTTGGAGCGCGGGTCGAACTCGCCGCAGTCGCCGCCGATGCAGGGCTGCGGCTCTTCTTCAAAGGCCGGGTTGCGGCCGCCGAAGCCGCCGAAGTTGGTCCACTGGTTCTGGCTGAAGCGCGACTGGATGCGCCCCGTGACCTCGACCCATTTGTTGGGCTTGGAGGCCAGCAGCAGGTTGATCTCCGTGCCTTGGCCGTTGTCGCCGTAGCCCTCGTTCGGAATGGTTGTGAAGTTGTACAGGCTGCCGTCCGTGCGCTGGGTGCCCCACAGCCACTTGGTGTAGTCCTCGCCGGTGATCAGCAGCGATTGGCCATCAGCAGCCAGCGCCGGCCCCGTCGAAAATACGGCTATTGCCGCCAGCGCCAGCAGAACGATCGCGAACCCCCTGTTGCATCTCATTTCAAAAGGTCTCCTCTCTGAATATCAACTTCAGCTACTGTTTCGTGATCATCTTGAGGGTGGCCATCTGCTTGGCGCTGCCGTCCGCATTGCACTCGTACTTGAGCATG
Source organism: uncultured Holophagales bacterium (assembly GCA_963741305.1). Taxonomy (GTDB): domain Bacteria; phylum Acidobacteriota; class Thermoanaerobaculia; order Multivoradales; family UBA5704; genus DATMER01. The sequence continues at coordinate 5,750,845 of CAVUHL010000003.1, forward strand.
GCGTGCTGGGTCGCGGCGTCGGCCGCCAGGATGTCGATCGCATGCGGGTCGCAGTCGGTGTCGGTGCCGCCGCCGAAGCGATGCTGGCCTTCGTACTCGTTGACCTTGCGGGTGAGCAGGTCGGTCTTGTCGGGGTAGCCCTCGTTGGACTGCACGACCACCTGGTAGCCCCAGGTCGAGGGATCGCCGCCGCCCAGCTCGTCGAGGCCGACTGTGGCCGAAATGGTCCGGCCGGCTCCCTTGGTGCGGCTCGGCACGATCACCGACGCCTGCCGGCTGGCCATCTTGGACCCGACCTCGTTCTTGACCGTGCCCCCCGGCTGCGGCGACAGGATCACGAGGTAGTCCCACTCATCGCCGGGTGCGAAGCTTACGTTGGTGCCTGGCACGCCCTCGCTGGAGCCGCCCTCCTTGTTGTCGATGAAGATGAAGATCATCTGCACTGAGAAGCCGCCGCCCATGCGCCACGGGTCTTCCAGGGGGGAATTGAACGTCACGTCGAAGTCGACCTTACCGCCCTTGGCCTCGACGTCGAAGGCGGTCATGTCGAACGAGCCGCGCTTGTAGACGCCGTCGGTCGGGTAGGTGTAGGTACCCGGCCCGTTGTCGTCGCCCGTCGGATCCTTGAACGAGACCTTTTGCGCAGAGGCCATTCCCACCAGCATCAGGGCCATGGCCGCCGCCGCACCGATAATCTTCCTGTTCATGAAGCTAACCTCCTTGTTTGGACTTTAACCTTTTACGGCTCCGGCGGTCAGGCCGGAGACCAGATACTTTTGCAGGAACAGGAACAGGACCACCACCGGGATTGCCGCGATGATCGATCCAGCGGCGAAGTAGCCCCACTGCTCCGAGAAACCGCTGACGAAAAAGCGCAGGCCCACGGGGGCCGTGTACATCTGTTCCTTGTTCATGAACGTCGCGGCCTGCACGAACTCATTCCACGCCGTCATGAAAGAGAAGAGAGCCGTCACCGCCACGGCCGGCTTGGCCAGCGGCAGCACGATGCGGAAGAAGATGGTCGATTGCGAGGCCCCGTCGATCAGCGCCGATTCTTCCAGCTCCTTGGGGATGGTGTCGAAATAACCTTTCATCATCCAGACGCAGAGCGGGATCGCGGTCTGCGCGTACATGAGCACCAGGCCGATGTAGCTCGATTCCAGCCCGAGCACCTGCACGATCAGGATGTAGAGCGGGATCAGCATCAGCGTGGCGGGAAACATCTGCGAGACCAGGAACATCATCAGGCCGGCGCGCCGGCCCGGGAAGCGGAAACGGGAGAACGCATAGGCCGCGGTGCTCGCCAGGAACACGCCCACGACTGTCGTCGCCAGCGAGATGACGATGCTGTTGAGCAGCCAGCGGGCGTATGGCTGGTCGGCGAAGAGCGAACGGAAGTTTTCGGTCGAGACGTGCTCCGGCCAGGGCATGATCGCCCGCAGCCGGTCCCCGAGCGTCGGGTCCTGGGGCAGGTCCGCGATGCTGAGGGTCTGGCCTCCGGAAAAGGCAATCGTGATGACGAACAGCACGGGATAGAGCGTGACGATCACCATCATCAGCACGAAGATGTGGATCGGCCAGTGCGGTACTTCTCCCCTTTTCATGCTATCGCCTCCGTCGCCTTGGTCATCCGGTTCTGCCAGGTGCCGTAGGCCAGCAGGATTACGAAGATGACCATCGCATAGGCGGCCGCGTAGCCGTACCGGTACTGCTCGAACGCGATCTTGTAGGACTGAGTGACGAGGATCTCGGTCGCCCGGCCCGGCTCGCCCGCCGAGACCAGGAAGATGACGATGAACTGGTTGAACGTCCAGATGACCGAAAGGATGATCGCCGGCACCAGAGCGGGCCGCAGCGACGGCACCGTGATCGCCTTGAATTGTTGCCAGCGGGTAGCGCCATCCACCCGCGCAGCTTCATAGAGATCCGCGGGGATCGATTGCAGGGCGCCGAGCGAGACCACCATCATGAACGGAAAGGAAAGCCAGCCGTTCGTGGTCAGCACCGCCAGGAACGAGGTCAATGGACGATCGAACCAGGCGATCGGCTCGGCGCCGAAAATCTGGAAGATCTGGTTGATCACTCCGAACTGCTTGTGGAACATCCCCTTGAAGACCAGCGCCGTGATGTAGGTCGGCAGCGCCCAGGGGAGGATGAGGATCACGCGGTAGGCGGCCCGGAAGGCGAGCCCCTTGGTATTCAGGGCGAGAGCCAGAAGCAGCCCGAAAGTCACGCCGAGCAGGACGTTGGTGACCGTCCAGACGAGGGTGAATCCCAACGTCCAGTAGAAGTTCTGGTAGTTCCAAACCAGCCCTTCCGCGGTCCGCTGCACCACGTTGAAGTCACCCAGGATGTCGACGAAGTTGTCGAGCCCGACCCAGGTCTCGAAAACCGATTGATCGGTGTTGTAGATGTTGGCGTTGGTGAACGACAGGACGACGCTATAGAAAAACGGAAAGATGGCCAGGAAGATCATGCCGAGCATCGCCGGCAGGGTGTAGGCATAGGCGAAGCGGTACTGGAGGAGCGCGGCCCCGGTGCGCGCGGCCCAGCCCCAGCCGACGAAGGCGAGCAACCCGAGCGCGATCAGAGACAGGACGACGACCGAGCGGGTCAGCCGGCCGGCATCCGCTCCGACCAGCTCGCCGAGCCGGCCCTCGTCGACGACCCCTCCTGTGCGGATCAGGCCCCGGGGCTCGCGGTAGAGGTTGGCATCCCACAGCTCGGGCGCGAGCGGCGGTTCGGCGGGGAGGCCCAGCTCCGCGAGCAAAGCCTCCGCGCGCTCCCCCTCCCGCTTCACATCGGCGGCCATGGTTTGAGCGGTCGTCCGGCGCTCGGCCTCCAACTCCCGGCGCGACCAGGACGCGAGGGCCAGAAGAGTGGCGAGCAGGAGGACCACGGAAGCGACGGCGAGGAGCGCCCGACGCTCGCCGAGCACGAGTGAGAGGAGGAAGAAGGTCACGACCGGCGCCAGCCAAGCGAGGAGCGCCGGGAGCCAGGGGAAAACAGCGCGGACTTCGGCTGGCTCCGCGTCCATTTGGACCATTCCGGCCACATCGCCAGTATCGGCGGGGTGCTCGACCGGGGCCGAGAGGCGGAGCAGCCCTCCGGGCAGGCGCTCGACCGCGACCTCCTCGGCCCGGGCCGCACCTTCCAGACCCTCTCGGTTTCCAGCCACGGCGGCGCGCAGCTTCTGTCCGAGGTCGTAGAGCGGCTTCTCCTCCCGCGCCAGGCGCCGGGGAGCCTTGTCTTCCAGTTTGGTGGACGCCACCAACCGGATGCCCTCGAAGCCGACCACGCGGATCGCCTTCACCTCGGGATGGGCCGTGGCAAAGGCGGCTACGGCGCGGCGGACGGCCTCACCCGAGTCCTCCGCAGGCTCGGGCTCCTCCAAGGCCGCGAGCTCGTCTCCGATCCCTATCCCCATCCCTTCCTCGGCAGCCGGGGCTCCGCCCCCGGCACGATCGATCAACTGTGCCAGAGCGAGAAGGGTCACCACCGACCGTCGCTCGGACCTCTCGCGGCTCTCCCCGGCGCGCGCTGCCGCGAGCAGGGCTGCGCCAAGAAAAGCCGCGACGAGAGCGGCGACAGTCAGGCCGATCAGAAACCGGCGACGGTGGGAGGGGACTTCCGTCATTTCTTCTGGAGATTGGAGATGCGCTCCACCACTTCTTTCTGAGCGATATCCATGGCCTGCTTCGGGGTCGCCGTCTTCTTCGCGATCGTGCCCATGGCCGTGGTCACCGGAGACCAGACCATGCTCATCTCAGGATAGTTGGGCATCGGCACGGCCACGTCCACCTGCTTGCGGAAAGCCGCCAGAATCGGGTCCTTGGAGACCTGTGGGTCCGTGTAGACCGCCTTGTTGGCCGGGGTCTGCCGCCCTTCGAGCGCCATGACCTTGCCGGCGGGCACATCGGTCACATACTTGATGAATTCGAAAGCCGCGTCCTTGTTCTTCGACGGGGCGGCGATGTACACACCCTCGACCGTCATCCAGGGGCGCATGGGCTTGCCGCCGGCTTCGCTCAGAGTGGGCAGCGGTGCGAGCCCGTATTGGATGTCCTTGGAGACCTCGCCCAGGAACCAGGGGCCGGAGAAGACCATGGCCGCCTTGCCCTGGTTGAACAGCGCCGTGATCAGGGCCGTCGAGGGCTCCTCGGGCATGAATTTCTGGCCGATCCACTTGTTGAGGATGTCCAGCGACTGAATGTTCGGGGCCGAATTGACCGTGGGCTTGCGCCCCTGGCCGAAGACGCCGCCGCCGACGCCGTTCATCAGCGCGGCGTGGTAATAGAAGTCCGAGTACCAGTAGGCAAGCCCGAAGCGGCCGGCGCCGGTGAGCTTCTTGCCCATCGCGACCAGCTCGGCCGAGGTCTTCGGCGGCGTGGGCATGAGCTTCTTGTTGTAGATCAGCGTGATGACCTTGAAGTTCAAGGGGAGGCCGTAGACGTTCCCTTGATAGGTCATGGCATCCATGGTGGCCTTGAGGTAGCGCCCCTTGATCTTGTCGTCAAGGAAGAAGTCGAGCGGCTCGACCGTGTTGCCGGCCGCGATCCAGCCGCCGAGGCGGTCCTGGGCGAAGATGAAGACATCCGGGCCCTTGCCGCGAGGCACGGCCGCGGTGATCTTGTCCGCGAAAGCATCATAAGGGACGGCCAGGGTGGAGACCTTGACCCCCTTCTGAGACTGGTTGAACTGATTGACAACCTTTTCAAAGGCCGCCTTTTCGCCGCCGCGGTAGCCGTGCCAGACCACGATCTCTTTCTGGGCCACGGCCGGCACGGAGAGAAGCAGGGCTAGAAGGCCGATTCCGAATCTCATGAGGGTTTCTCCTTGAGGTTTTACAAGCGCTGCTCGGTGGCGGCGTCGAAGAGGTGAAGCGCGTTCAGCTCGATCTCGAGCGCAATGTCAGAGCCCATTTCGGGAGCCCGGTGCGGGTCGAGCTTGGCGACCAGGATGTCGTCCCCGATCCGGCCGTGGACGATAACCTCGTGGCCGAGCGGCTCGACGAAATCGACCTTGGCCGTTATTCTGGCCGTCTCGCCTCCGCGCGACGCCTCGCGAATGTTCTCGGGCCGGATGCCGACGATCACCTTCCGGCCGTCTCCGGCCCCGGACTGGACCGCGGGCAGGGGCAGCTCGAAACCGGACGCGACGATCTTGCCGCCGGTCAACGTTGCCGGCACGAGATTCATGGGTGGCGTGCCGATGAAACCGGCCACGAAAAGGTTGGCCGGCCGCTCGTAGACCTCCAGCGGCGTGCCGACCTGTTGGAGCTGGCCGGTCTTCATAATGGCGATCCGGTGCCCCATGGTCATGGCTTCGATCTGGTCGTGGGTGACGTAGACGGTCGTGGTCTGCAGGCTCTTCTGGAGCTTAGTGATCTCGGCGCGCATCTGGACGCGCAGCTTGGCGTCCAGGTTCGAGAGCGGCTCGTCGAACAGGAACACGGCGGGCTTGCGCACGATGGCGCGGCCCAGGGCCACGCGCTGGCGCTGGCCGCCGGAGAGCTGCTTGGGCTTGCGGTCCAGGTACTCGGTAATGCCCAGGATGTCCGCCGCTTCTCGAACCCGCCGGTCCAACTCGTCCTTCGGGGTCTTGCGGATCTTCAGGGCGAATTCCAGGTTTTCCCGCACGCTCATGTGTGGATAGAGCGCGTAGCTCTGGAAGACCATGGCGATGTCGCGGTCCTTGGGCGGCACGTCGTTGACCACCCGGTCACCGATCGAGACCTCGCCGCCCGTGATCTCTTCGAGCCCCGCGATCATGCGCAGCGCCGTGGACTTGCCGCAGCCCGACGGTCCCACGAGCACCATGAACTCCCTGTCCCGGATCGCGAGGCTGAAGTCCTCGATGACCGTGACCGGGCCGTAGCTCTTCTTCACGTGATCGAACGTAACCTCAGCCATTTCCCGCCCCCAGGATGCGCGCATCGCGCGGTGCGACCGTGATCTCGATCCGGCTGCCGGAGCGCGGAACGTCCTCATCTTTCCAGAAATCGCGCACCTGTGCGCTCCCCCACTCGGCCGGGATGTCGAAGGCGGCCGTCGCTGGCGACGAACCCCGGTTGACTGCAACGACCACGGCATCCTTCTCGTCCCGCCGCAGGAAGACCAGCAGGTCCCCTTCGCTCGACAGGCTCGTGTGCGGGGCGCGAGACAGGGCAGGATGGGCGCGACGGATCGCGATCATCCTCTTATAGTCCTCCCTCAGCGCCTCGTCCCGCGGCAGGCCCGCGCCGGGTTGAATGGGCTTGTCCCCCCAGGGCATGTCGCTCCGGTTGTCCGGCCAGTCGCCACCCGGACGGCCGACCTCCTCGCCGTAGTAGACGGTCGGAATCCCTTGCGTGGTCATCTGGAGCAGGGCCGCGAGCCGGAACAGCTCCCGGTCCCCTTCGAGGATCGAGAGCGCGCCCTTGACGTCGTGGGAGGAGAGGTATTGCGAGAGGTGATAGCCGTCGCGGACCTGCTCCCGAGACGATAGGTACTTGTCGAACGCCACAGTCCGTCCCCGGCCCTGGAGCCAGCCCAGAGCGCTTCCCTGGAAGGAAAAGTCGAAGCCGGCGTCCATCTCGTCGGTGGAGAACCAGGGATCGAGCGACTTCGCGTCGCCGCCCCAGACCTCGCCGATGAGGAAGAAATTTTTGCCCATCCGCTCGCGGGTGAGGCGCCGGTGCTCCTGCCAGAAAGGATGATCCACATGCTTGACCGTATCCAGCCGGTAGCCGTCCACCCCGGCCCGCTCGGCGCGGTCGAGATGGGCATCGATCAGGTACTCGGCCACCTCGGGCAGCTCGGTCTTGAAATCGGGCAGCCCGGACAGGCACGAGGTCAGGTCGTCCGTGCCGCAGGTACCGCCGACCCGCATCCATCCCGAGGTCCGGGGGCTGGTGACGTACTTGGACTCGTACCCCGCGTGGTTGTAGACCACGTCGAGGAGCACTTTGATCCCCCGAGCATGGGCCTCGTCCACCAAGGCCTTCAGCTCCTCCTCGGAGCCGAAGCGCGGGTCCATCCGGGCGAAATCGTCGGCCCAGTAGCCGTGATAGCCCCAGTCGGGGAAGCCGGCGCCGGTCACGAAGCCGTCGATCTGGTCCACCGGAGAGGTGATCCAGATCGCGGTCACGCCCAACTCGGCAATCTCGTCGAGCTGCTGGCGCAGGCCGGCCAGGTCGCCGCCGTGGAACGTCCCCTTGGCCTTCGTGTTGACCTGCCGGTTGTTGCGGGTGTCGCCGTCGGCGAAGCGGTCGGTGATGACGAAGTAGAGGACGGCGTCGGCCCATTGCTCATGGGGAACGACCCGGATTGGAGGAGATCCCGCTGGGGAAGCCGTCGCCGGAGCGGCTGCATTCTGGATAGGAGCCGGCGCGCTGCCGCAGGCGGCAAGCGTCGACGTGAGGATGAGGAGTGAGAGAAACCGCAGTGGAACCTCCTCCCCAGGGGCCTGCTCGAGCTGCGTGATCCCCTGTCAGGATGGCCGATTGTAGGAACGTGGCAGCATGCTGTCAATCCATTGAAATCGGACAGCGTCTTTACAGGCAAATGCATGACGTCCGTTTACACTCGTGACACGATCCACAGATCTGGACAATTTTCCCAGTCCTGTCCAGAATAAAAACGGGAGAGCTGGACGGGTGGATGGACGGGTGTCGGCTCTCTAGCTCTAACCTTAAACATTCCGCGGAAGAACGCATCCCTACAAGGATGCGAGGAGGAGTCGATGCGCCTTGAGGATTTCCCGTTCATACTCGACCCGAAGAACGGATTGGTGTGCTGTTGTGTGCCGGTCACTCCGGAGACGGAGGAGTTGACCCGGATGCTCCGTACGTACTATGCCGAGCGGGCGGCCCAGTTCGGCTACTTAGGCTTCTCCTGGGAGATCGACGACATCTTCCATCGACGCTCGGCCTACTTCGTGATCACCGACGGATCGGGCAATCTGATGATGATGGGCCGCGGTACGCACCGCCGGCCCGGCGAGGGGCTTCCGTTCGAAATGGCCGTCCGGGAGGACGGATCCTCCTACCTCCTGGACCCGGACCACCCTGTGATGGACTTCAACACCTACACGTACCGGCCCGGTGCCTATGAAATGGCAATGCCTCTGGAGATCGCAAGTTGGGGTTGCTACGCGAAGCTCCAGAAGGCGAAGAAGGCCTACGGCCTTTATGACGTGAAAAACAACCGGATCCTGCGGGCCTATACGGAGTTCTCCTGGGAGCTCGCCCCGGAATTTCCAGACCCCATCCACTTTCCGACCTATGGCCGGATGGAGAATGGCCGCTTCACGCCCACCCGATGGGGCGTCCTGGAATGGACCGAGGAGACGATCGACCGCATCGACCGAGAGGCGCGGGAGAGGTTTGTGGTGGTTGGTTAGCGAGGCCGCCCACGTGCCGGCGAACGTTGAAGCGTTTACAGGAATGACATTTCGAACCCGTTTTCCGTCTCTACACGGGTACTATGTCAAGATCACTACGCTTCATCCCAGAAGATGGCTCCCTCGTTGATATCACTTGCCGCACCGACCAGGGGCGATTCCTGCTGCGGCCCGACCCGGTGATCGACGACATCCTCCTCGGTGTCCTCGGCCGTGCCCAGCGGCTCTACCCTGTCGAGATCTGCGGCTTCTCCTTCCTCTCGTCGCACTACCACCTGCTCCTGTGGGTCCCGAACGCCAAGAGAATGGCCGAGTTCATGTGGTACTTCCAGACCAATGCGGCGCGCGAGGTCGCTCGCCTGACGGATTGGCCGGACGGGGTCTGGTCTGACCGCTACACGTCGATCCCCGTCAGCGACGAGCCTGCGGCCCAAGTAGATCGTCTGCGCTACATCCTTGCCCAAGGCGTCAAGGATGGCCTTGTGGCCCGGGTCGAGGAGTGGCCCGGCATCAGTATGATCAGGGCCGTGCTCGAAGGCGAGCCCATTCGTGGCACTTGGTTCAATCGCACTCAGGAGTACCGGGCCCGCCTACGCAGGAAGAAGAAGGACTCCGAGTCTCAGAGATTTCCGTCGGAAGAGATTGTCACGCTCTCGCAACTGCCCTGCTGGCGTCACCTCAGTCCGGAGGTGTATCGGGAACTGGTGGCGGGGCTGGTGCGCGAGATCGAGTCCGACGCCGCGGCGGAAAGGAAGCTCACAGGCAGGGAGCCGCTCAGCCGGGAGGCTATCCTGAGCCAGCATCCGCAAACGCGTCCGACGAAGCTCAAGAAGTCGCCGGCTCCTCTGTTCCACGCGGCCAGCAAGGAGGCCCGCCAAGGGCTGAGGGCGGCCTACGGCCTCTTCCTCGGTGCTTTTCGGGAGGCAGCGGAAAGGCTGAAGGCTGGTGACCGCTTGGCGAGATTCCCCAATGGCTGCTTCCCGCCTGCCTTACCGTTCGTGGGTTTATCTGCGACCGCATCGCCGTAGCCGGCGGTCGGAGCTGCCGAGCCCGCACAACTCAAGTTGCTCTGGAGCTAGAAGACCTCCAGGACGGGAGAGGTGCGCCCGAGAAGCCAAAAGCGACTCCGGACCAGACTGATGAATCCCTTCTTTCTAATGATTCTGCGTGGTCAAACAGCTCGCCACGGCTGAGAAGGCCACCTGGTAAACGCTGCGGGGCCTGTCCGCAGCAGGGAGAAAGAGAGAACTATGCGTTCTCCTTCAACACTTACCAGGCACGTACTACTGCCTTGGCGATCTCCAACTCGCGCGTTCACCGATCGACAGGGTGTTCCGGCTCGGAGAGCTTCTGCCGCGCCGAGTCGCCGTTGAGCCGCCGCTCGAGATCCGACGCTGCCTGGCCCGAGCCGCCCACGTGCCTGGCGAATCGAGCCATCCTCTTGCAGGAGCAAGGGGTCCCTCCAGGAGCGCGGGCAGCTCGGAACACGCACAAAGAGGCTCCGAACGCGGCAGTAATCGTCCGCAACGCGTCCCGAATGACTTCAGACGCGATCGGAATGATTCCAAACGCGATGCAGATGATTCAGGACGCGATGCGGACGATTCTGAGCGCGAAGAAAACGGCTCGGATCGCGATGAGGACGATTTGAGACGCGATGCGGACGGTTCCAACCGCGATGTGGACGATTCTCAACGCGGTGCGGACGGTTCAGATCGCGATGCGGACGATTCTCCTCGCGATGTGGACGGTTCCGAACGCGCTCCGGACGATTTCACTCGCGATGCGGACGATTCCCCTCGCGTTCCGGACGGTTCCAACCGCGGAGCGGACGGTCCGCTTCCCTTTCCGGACCGTCCGCTTCGTGAGGGGAACCATCCAGACCGCGTCCCGAACCGTCCATTTCGCGCTCTGAGAGGCTGCGGACGGGGCCCCTGCGACGAAGATCGCGCTCGACGGCGGGGCATCCGTGTCCATATGATTTCACCAGGAGGACACGATGAACCGAGAGGAGTACGAGGTGCGCCGGCAGGCGCTCGAGGAGCAGCACCGCGCGGATGCCGCATTGCTGAACGCCGCTCATGGGCTCCGGCTCCGCTCGCTCGAGAGGCTCTGGCGCGGAGCCGTCGAGGGAGAGCAGGACGCCGTTGCTCCGGACACGGCCGTCCGCGAACCGATCCCCGTGGCGCCGGAACCGGCTCCGGCGCCGATGCGCGCGCGCTACGCGGTCGTGAACGACCTGGAAGCAGCCTTTCCCAATCTCCCCGAGGAATTCGACCGCAAGGACATCATCCGTGCCCTGGGCTATGCGCCTCCCCGCACGACGCTCCTCCGCGCGCTCAACCTGTTCAGAGAGCAGGGCTTGATCACCATCGTGGCCTACAGCCCGGGCGGCATGACCACCAGCTACCGGAAAACCGCTCCCGCCAGCTGACCGCGGGCTTCCGCTTGGGGCGCGGCCTATGGCACCCGCCGCCCCGGGGTCCACGGCGCTCCCGCCGCCGCGAAGGCTTCCTCCAGCTTCGCCAGGTCGCCCGCGAGCAGCGCCTTCAGGTCGCGCTCCAGCGCATCCAGCCCGGCCGTGGCGATCTCCAGGGAACGCCTTTGGGTCGCCGTCGGCATCTGCCGCGTCTGCCAGTGGCCGTACCTTATGGCCCCCACTCGCTCCCCGATCGACGGGGGCTCCGGCTCGGAGAGGTTCTGCCGCGCCGGGTCGCCTTGGAGCCGCCGCTCGAGCTCTGCGACCGACTGACCCACCGCATCCAGCCGGGCGTAGAGCGCCAGGTCCGCCCTGGGGGTCTCTGGCAACGTCGCCCGCATCTGCCGGAGCTGGTTCTTGATGAGGGCTAGCTCCGATGTGACCGATGCCAGCCGCCGCCCCGCCTCCGCCGTCTCTCCCTGGAAGGCGGCCACCGCCGCCGGATCGGTTCCTGGCGGCAGGTTCGGCACCGGCTTCACCTCGAACGACTGCGCCGCACCCAGCGAACGGGCTCCGCTCGCCGACACCAGCACCAGTTCTGCCGAGTAGCGCCCGGGCGCCACCAGGGGGCCCATCGGCGGAGTGTTCCAGGGGGGCTGGAAGGCCGGCGGGTCGAGCACCACCGGATCCGGGGCCGGGCCGCGCAGATCCCAGCTCACCCGGTGCAGCCCTCCCTTGGCCGGGCCTTCGATCGACCGCACTTTGCGCCCGGCGGCGTCCGAGACGATCAGCAGCACCTTCGGGTCCGTCTCCAGCGCTTCGGCCCGCAGCCGGTCAAAGCCCGGGAAGGGCACGTCGGCTCCCTTCTCGCGCAGCTCCTTCTCGCCGGCCTTCCGCGCCTCGCGCGCGGTGGCCGGCGCTTCGCGCAAAAAGTAGGTGAAGAGGGCGCCGTGGGGCGGGTTCGGGACGGTGAAGTCGTCGGTGCCGAGCTCCGGGCGCCCCGGAGCCTGTCCCGTCTGGGAGGGTACGAACCACCAGGCGTCGCGGATCGGGAAAAGCAAACCTTCTTGCGCGAGCGCCGCCGGCAGGTCGCGGAGGGGAGTGTAGTCGTCGAGCACGTAGACGCCCCGGCCGAAGGTGGCGCCTACCAAATCGTTGTCGCGCCGGTGCAGCTTCACGTCGCGGAACGGGATCGTCGGCAGGCCCCCCAGCTTGTGCCAGTGCGTACCCCGGTCGAGACTGAAGTAGAGGCCGCGCTCGGTGCCGAGGAAGAACAGGTCGGGCCGGACGTGATCCTGCTGCAGCGCCCAGACGATCTCCCCCGGCGGCAGGTCCCCCGCCATCGAGCGCCAGGTGCGGCCCAGGTCGGTGCTCTCGAAGACATAGGGCGTGAAGTCGCCGGTCTTGTGGTTGTCGGCGGCCACATAGAGGGTAGCGGCGTCGTGCAGCGACATCTCGACGTCGTTGACGAAGGACAGCGCCGGGAGCCCGCGGATCGCCGCCGCACGGCTCCAGCTCCGGCCGCCGTCGGTGGTGACCTGCACCAAGCCGTCGTCGGTGCCGACCGCCAGCGTCCCCTCCCGGAGGGGCGACTCCGAGATCGCCGTGGTGGTGGCGTACTTCGACATCGCATTGTTGTCGAACAGCTCATCGACGCTGCGGACCCGCCCAAAGAATTTCTGCTCGTAGCGGCCCCGCCCTTCCGTCAAGTCGCCGCTGACCGGAGTCCAGCTGCCGCCCCGGTCGTCGCTTCGCCAGACCCGTTGCGAGCCATAGTAGATCCGGTCGGGGTTGTGCGGGCTCACCAGCAGCGGCGAGTCCCAGTTCCACCGCTCCGGCGCGTTCTCTTCGGCGGGCTCGGCGGGCTGGGGGCGGATCGTCAACGCCTCGTCGTTGCGCCGGTCCTTGCGGAAGAGCATCCCTTCCTGAAACATCAGGTACAGGAGGTCGGGGTCGCGCGGGTCGAAGGCGACGCCATAGCCGTCGGCCCCAAGCGGCACGTACCAGTCCTGGTTGCGGATGCCGTCCACGTTGAGGGTGCGCGACGGACCGTGCAGGGTGCCAAGGTCCTGCGCCCCGGCCAGGATGTCGTAGAACGGCTCGCGGTTGTTGAGCGCCACCTTGTAGAGCTGCGCGGTCGGCAGGTTCGGAAAGTGCCGGAAGGTCCTCCCCTCGTCGAAGCTCTCGTAGAGCCCGCCGTCGGTGCCCACCAACAGGTGGTTGCCGTTGGCCGGGTCGATCCACAGGGCATGGTTGTCGCTGTGCTTGTCGTGGCCGGTCTCGAGGATCTCCATCGTCCCGCCGCCGTTGCGGGTCACCTGGAGGAAGACGTCCATCTGGTAGACCCGGGCGGTGTCGAGGGGCGAGGCCTCGATTTCCTGGTAGTAGTGGGGGCCGGTGCCGTTGGAGATGTAGCCGTTCCGCTTCTCCCAGCTCTCGCCCCGGTCGCGCGAGCGGTAGAAGCCGCGCTCCTCCTCGCCGGCTTCGATCGTGGCATAGACAAGGGAAGGGTCGGCGGGCGTGACGGCAAGCCCGATCTTCCCCATGTCCCCGCTCGGCAGGCCGGTCTTCAGCTGGCGCCAGGTCTTGCCGTTGTCGACGGACTTCCAGAGCCCCGAGCCAGGCCCGCCGCCGAGGAACCCCCAGACGTGGCGCCGGCGCTGGTAGGCCGCGGCATAGACCACGTCGGGGTTGGCGGGATCGAGCTCGAGGTCGGTGACGCCGGTGTTCTCGTCGATCTGGAGCACAGGGGCCCAGGTGGCACCGCCATCGGTGGAGCGGTAGACGCCTCGCTCCCCTCCCGCGGCCCAGAGCGGCCCCTCGGCGGCCACGAGAACACGGTTGCCGTCGCGCGGGTCCACCAGGATGCGGCCGATGTGCTCCGACCGGGGAAGGCCCATCCGCTGCCAGGTGCGGCCGGCGTCTCCGCTGCGGTAGACCCCGTCCCCCCAGCCGACATGGCGCCCGCTGACGTTCTCGCCGGTGCCGACCCAGACCACGTCGGGGTTGGTGGGGTCGAGAGTGACCTCGCCGATCGAGTAGGAGGGCTGGTCTTCGAAAATGGGCGTCCAGGTGGTGCCGGCGTTGGTGGTCTTCCAAACTCCGCCCGAGCCGGCGGCTACGTACCAGATACCCGGAGCGCTGGGGTGGACCGCGATGTCGGCGATGCGGCCGCCCATCAGGTTGGGGCCGACGCCGCGGAACGGCAGCGCGGCGGCGGCCTTGGCCAGCGGGGATTCGGGGGGCTTGGCGGACTTGGAGCCGGCGGCCTGGGCGGCGAGGGGGGCAGCGAGGATGATGGTGACGGCGAGCAGGAGTCTGCGCATTCTTGCGAGTCTAGCGTGGATGTTCCAGAAACGAGCTGGCTCAGCGGTAGGCTTTGTCTCTTGGAAAGGACCCTCAAGACGTACAGAATGCGCTCATGGGCATCGCGCCGAAAACGGACTCGCCAAGCGCCAACCCGCAGCCGCCATTCGGGGGGCTCAACCGCCTCAAGGCGTATCACATCGCCTCGTTCTTCCGCTGCGTAGCGGTCGAGGGCAGCGGCGATGCGTTCCAGAACCTTGGAATCGAGATGGTCAGCGTCTTTGAGTGCACGTTGCGTCCACGCGACGCGCCATTTCACTTAATGCCCCAGCGGCGCTTGACTTCATCGTGGGATACGACACGGCCGGCCTGAACGTCCGCTCGCGCCTCCGTCAAACCACCGTCGAAGTCATCGTCGTCGGGCTCGTCGTCCAGAGGAGCTTCATCGAGTGGGACCAGGGAGTCGATCCCCCGCAAGGGCTGGAGTGCCCGTTGGGCAGCGGGCAGATCCTCCTCGCGAAGGTCGTCGATCCATCGGTGCAGAGTGTCTCGTACGCTCACATGACGCCTCACACCGTCCATTCTACGCGCCTGTCTCATTTTCATCAGTCTTTCCATCTCTTCCGGTTTCCCATGCCTTGCCTCCGGGTTAAGAACGCCTTCAGAAGTATAGTTGCCGCAGAAGGGCATTTCGAGGACACTTTCTGAAAAAGTCAGGCTGCGGCTAGGAAAATCCCACTCCCTCCCGGATGGCACGGAACGTGTTTATGTTCCCCGCAGGGCCCTCCGGGTGTCTTGGAGGGGTGAGAGGGATTTGTTTGACCAGGGAGACTCAAGAATGCCCAGCCGGATCGGATTGATGGGCCTTGGCAGGATCGGCAGGAACATCTTCCGCATCCTGTACAAGAGTGAGGACATACGGATCGAGGCGGTCAGCGATGTCGCCGACCACGCCGGATTGGCATACCTCCTCAAGTTCGACACGATCCTCGGCCGGTTCCCGGACGAGGTGAGCGCGCGCGACGGCCATCTCTATGTCGCGGGCCGCCAGGTCAAGATGCTGTCCGGCGAGAAGCCGGGCGACGTCAACTGGGGCGACCTGGGGGTGGAGACGGTCATCGAGGCGACCGCCAAGTTCCCTACCCGCGCCGAGATCGAGCGCCACCTGGAAATGGGGGCCAAGCGCGTGATCCTCTGCACGCCGCCGGCCGATCCGCCGGATATCACGGTGGTGATGGGCGTCAACGACGACCAGCTCAAGCCCGAGCACCGGATCGTCTCGAACGGCTCGTGTACTTCGCACGCCGCGGCGCCGGTCCTCAAGATCCTGGACGAGGCCTTCGGCATCCAGCGCGCCTTCCTGACCACGGTCCACGCCTACACGAACCAGCAGCGGCTGGCGGACGTGCCGGCCGAGGACCCGCGCCGGGGACGGGCCGCCGCGGAGAACATCATCCCGCAGGAGACCCAGGCCGCCGAGGTGATCACCGGCCTGCTGCCGCGGCTCGAGGGCAAGCTCACGGCCATGGCCATGAACGTGCCGGTCGCGAACGGCTCGGTCGTCGACCTGGTCTGCTGGCACGACCGGCCGGTGACGGTCGAGGCGATCAACGAGGTAGTCCGCACGGCGGCATCCACCGAGCGCTGGAAGGACATCCTGGAGTACGTCACCGATCCGATCGTCTCCTCGGACATCCTGCTCAGCCGCTACTCGGGCAGCTACGACAGCCTGGCCACCATGGTGCTCGGCAAGAACGTCTCCAAGACGCTGACCTGGTTCGACAACGGCTGGGGCTACTCGCACCGCGTCGTGGATCTGATCCACTGCTTCGCGCGCTTTGACAAGGAGGCAGGGAAATGACCCGCATTGGCATCAACGGCTTCGGGCGGATCGGCCGCAGCGTCTTCCGCATCCTTTCCGACCGCGAGGATATGGAGGTCGTGGCGATCAACGACCTCTACGAGAACGAGCAGCTCGCCTACCTCCTCAAGTACGACACCCTGATGCGTGTCTTCCCCAAGGAGGTCACCTTCGACGAGGAGTCGATGACCGTCGGCGGCAAGCGCATCGAGATGACGGCCGAGAAGGACCCGTCCAAGATCCCGTGGGGGAAATTCGGGGCGGACATCGTGATCGAATCGACCGGCGTGCACACCTCGAAGGAGGCGATCGCCAAGCACCTGGCGGGCGGCGCCAAGAAGGTGATCCTGACCGTGCCGGCCAAGGACAAGATCGACGCCACGATCGTGGTCGGGGTCAACGACGACACGCTCATGCCCGAGCACAAGCTGGTCTCGAACGCCTCCTGCACCACGAATTGCCTGGGGCCGATCGCCAAGGTGCTCCACGAGCGCTTCGGCATCGAGGAGGGGTTCATCACGACGGTCCATGCCTACACCAACGACCAGCGGCTGGCCGACGTGCCGCACAAGGACCTGCGGCGCAGCCGGGCCGCGGCGCAGAACATCATTCCCACGACCACTGGCGCGGCCCGGGCCGTGGGCGAGGTGCTGCCCGAGCTCAAGGGCAAGCTCGACGGCCTCGCCATGCGCGTGCCCGTGCCGGACGGTTCCATCGTGGACCTCGTCGCCCGCCTGCGGGACAAGCCGTCGGTCGAACAGGTGAATGCGGCAGTGCGCGAGGCGGCCGAGGGGCCGCTCGCCAAGATCATTGAATACAGCGAAGTGCCGCTGGTCTCCTCGGACATCATCGGCAACCCTCACTCGTCGATCTTCGACGCCCTGTCGACCAAGTCCACGGGCGACGGCTATGTGAAGGTGGTGGCCTGGTACGACAACGAGTGGGGCTACTCGAACCGGGTGGTGGACCTCATCGACCGCCTGGTCGCGGTCGGCGGGATGTAAAGGAGAGATCAGATGGCAACAGCGGTGAAAGAGATGACCGTGGACGATCTCCGGGAGATGATCCAGCAGACCGTCCGGCAGACGCTCGAGGATTACATGGCCGACCTGCGCCTGCTTCTACCACTTTCCCTGGGACGTCAAGTGGAGGAGCCGGATCCTGAAAATGATCCCCGGCCTCTCGCGGACCGGCCGCTGAAGCCTTCGCTGGACCATTAGAGGAGAGTCATGTCGCGGCGTGTAGGCATCCTTACCGGCGGCGGTGACGTCCCCGGCCTCAACGCGGCGATCAAGATGTTCGTCTGGCGCATGCGTGAAGAGGGCTACGAAGTGATCGGGCTGCGCCGCGGCTGGGCCGCCCTGCTCAACATCGTCCCCTTCCGCGATGCCGACAACGAGGCCTGGATGCTGCCCCTGACCCGGGGGAACACGCGCACCATCGACCGCTATGGCGGCACCATGCTGCATACGTCGCGGATCAACCCGGCAATCACCAAGCCCGACGCCATCCCCGAGCACCTGAGGGGCTCCGCCCCCCCGCCGGGGGCTGACGGCAAGGTGGACCTCACCGCCGCCGCGCTGGAGACCCTCGAGTTCCTGAAGCTGGACGCCCTGGTTGCCATCGGCGGCGACGGCACGCTGTCATTCGCCCGCCGGCTCCACCTGGAGGGCGTCAAGGTCATCGGCCTGCCGAAGACCATGGACAACGACGTCTTCGGCACGGACTACTGTATCGGCTTCTCGACCGCCGTGACCCGCTCGGTCAACTTCATCAACGACCTGCGGACGGCGGCAGGCTCGCACGAGCGCTACCTGGTGGTGGAGCTGTTCGGCCGCAATTCCGGGGAGACCTGCCTGGTCTCTTCCTATCTCGCCGGCACGGACCGCGCATTGATTGCGGAAGTTCCGTTCAATCCGAACGAGGTGGTCGAGATGCTGGCGCGGGACAAGAAGGACAACCCGAGCAACTACGCCGTGGCTGCCATCTCCGAGGGAGCCTTTCCCGTGGGGGGCCAACCTTTCGAGTCGGGGGAAGCCGACGCGGTGGGCAACCGCGAGCTTGGAGGCGTGGGCCGCTATCTGCGCGAGGAGTTGCAGAAAACCACGGGCGACCGGGTGATCTATCAGCGTCTCGGCTACCTGATGCGCTCGGGTCCGCCGGACTCGCTCGACCGCCTGGTGGCGAGCAATTTCGCGAACCTGGCCTCGGACCTGATCATTGCCAACAAGGCCGGCCGGCTGGTCGCGATCCAGGGGGGCCGCTACACGACCGAGCCGATCGAGACGGTCGGATTGGGGACCAAGAAGGTCGACGTAGAGCGGTTCTACGACGCGGAGCAATACCGTCCCACCATCGTCGGCGTCATGGGACTGCCGATGTTCCTGTGCTAGCCGAAAAGCCCTCACCCCCCGGCCCCCTCTCCCGGTCCCCCGAGCACACCCGCCCCGGGAGAGGGGGAGACTTACACCAGCCCTCTCTGGGAGCTTTGGCCTTTGCGTGCCTGTTTCCGACGCTGGCGACCTGGCTCTATTTCATTCAGCTTTCGGGGACAGGTTGGGCCATGTATGCCTATGCCGCGACGAAGGTGATCCAGTTCGCCTTTCCGGCAGTGTGGTTCTGGGCAAGGGAGGGGGTCCGGCCCCCTCTCCCGCGCAGCGGGGGAGGGATGGGGAGGGGGCTCCTCTTCAGCCTGATCTCCGGCCTCGCCATCGTCGCCGCCCTCCTTCTTTCCTGGCGAGCGGTCCTCGCCGCGAGCCCGGCTTTCCATCAAGCCCCGGCCGCCGTGGCGGAGAAGGTGGCCTCCTTTGGCATCGACTCGGGCGCGAAGTTCCTCCTCCTCGCCGCGTTCTACTCCGTCATCCACTCTTTCCTGGAGGAGTACTACTGGCGTTGGTTCGTCTTCGGACGCCTGAACCGCCGCCTTCCCTTTGCCGCGGCAGCCGTGGTGTCGGCCCTGGCCTTCACCTCCCACCATGTCCTGGTGGTTGGCCATTTCCTGGGGAGCTTCGGAGTGCTGACTTTCGTCATCTCCCTCGTGGTGACCGCCGCTGGCCTACTCTGGGCCTGGCTCTACCACCGCACCGGCCATCTCGCCGGCCCATGGCTCAGCCATGCACTGGCCGACGCAGGACTGATGTGGATCGGGTATCAGATGTGGATGGGGACCTAACCCCGCTCTTTCCTCGTCACATAGCCGTTCATGACGTCGCGGAACTCCTCGCGGCCTGGGAGCGGCTCTTCGGTCTCGGGATCCACGAATTCGGGGACGGTCTCGCGCACCAGGCGCTTCCACTCGTCCTGACGGCCGGTGTGGAGGTAGAGCGTCTCCAGGCCCTGCATGGCGTTCACGACGGCGCTCCACCAGCCATTGTCGCGGGCCAGGGTGCGGGCGTGGAGCAGGTTCGCCTCCTGCGCCAGCAGGCTCGCCATCACGTCCCGGTTTCCTGCCTGGAACTCCCGGTGGCAGTAGCTGCCGAGCCCGGCCATCGACTCGGTGAAGGCGCGCGCCGCGGCCAGGTCCGAGCCCTTCCAGAGGCGCTCGAACCACCCGCGCAGGAACAGCGGCAGCGCCGGATGGGCGCCGTAGCAGTCCTTTCCGCGAGCGGTCAGAAGACCCGATTGGGCCGCTCGGGCCAGCAGCGAGGTCCAGGGGCCGCGGCCCACGTTCCGGATCTGCGGCAGACACCAGGGCGCCTCGGGGTGCCCCATCCAGCAGAGGACGTTCAGGTCCACATGGCCCTGGAACAGATGGAGCAACGCGAGCCGTTGCTGCTCCTCCTCCTCGAATGCCTCGTAACCCTCGCGCAGAGAGCTCAATGGTTCCGAGCCTTCCTCGAGCCTGAGAGCCGCGAGGAAGGCATCCACCTCCTCGCGTTGGCGGCAACCCTGCCGCAGTGCCTTGCCGAGAAGGAAGCTCAGCGTCAGGGGATTGCCCTGGGAGAACCGGAGCAGCGGCGCGAAGCTCATCAGCTCGTGCTGAGACAGGCCATGAGAGGCCCCGATCCGGATCGTCATGCCGCCTTGCTCCTCCATGGGCATCGGTGGCAGCGCGATCCGGTACGGGAGGCTGCCCAGCCACACCTCCTCGGGCAGCCGGCCCACCAGGAGCACCTTGCAACGGGTCTCGCCCAGGTCGCGGAGGAGGTCCGCCAGAGAGCGCCTCTCTTCCTCTCCAATCTGCTCGACGTTGTCCCAGACCCAGAAGGACGGCACCTCGCGCAAAATCTGCAGCGCGATCTCCCGCCTCTCGTCCGGGCCCGCGGCGGCCCAGACGCCTTCGCGCATCAGCCGGCCGGCGAAGACGCGCTCGAAGGCTTCGAGCGGGGTATCTGACCCAAGGGGGAAGCTCGACCAGAGGAGGATCCCCGGCTCTTCCAACGCCGTTCCCAACCCTCCCGACTGGCGGTACCAGAGGGCGAACTCCCGCGCCAGCGCGGTCTTGCCCGCGCCGGCAAAGGCATGGAGGAGGACCGTGCCGTGCACGTCGAAGGCGCGGTCCAGGGTGAACAGGATCTCGGGCCTCTCCACGAAGCCCCAGTCCGGCGGATCCGGCAGCTCCGAGTCGTCAGGGAGGTCTTCCGGGACGGCACGGGCCCTCTTGCGCCGGCCGCTCCCCGGATCGCAGAGCGGCATCGGTGAGGCCTCGTAGACTGTCGGCACGAGCCAGTCGTCGACCTCCACGTTGCCGAGCACCGACTCCTTGCGCACGCCGTGCAGAAGATCCGCGCGGACCGAACCTGCCGCCTCGCTCACCGGCTCCCCCTCGGCGATCCGGGTGTAGAGGCCGGCCAGCAAACGGGTGGCGGTGGCGGGCGGCAGCGTCCAGGGCAGGGCGAGCGCCGCCCTCGGGCTGGCACGCATGACCTCGGCGGCGAGCGCCTGGAGGGCGAGGTCCTGATCGTGATCGTCCGGCGCCTCGCCCACGGCCGACGCCGGGCAGCGGCCGGGCATGGTGGGATCAGCGGCCATCCGCTCCAGCGCCTCGGTGCGTGCCGTGGCCGACTGGCAGGCATGGAGCACGAGCAGCGGCGTGCAGGTACGCGCCATCAGGTTGCCGATCAGGACCCCGTCGACGAGCCGCCGGGCCTCCGCGCCCTCCAAATCCTCAAAGATGAGGTAGCCGCGGGCGCCGCCCCGCCGTTTCGTCCACGGGCGGCGCATCAGCCGGTCCCCCTCCTGCACGAATCCGGGGTCCACCTCGCCCGAGAAGTCCTGCGGGCTGTCGGTGTACACACCGTGGCCGTCGAAATGGAGCACATGGTAGGGCTGGCCCCCCTCTGCCGCCTGGCTCAGGACTTTGGCCAGCCGCTCGAACGTGGGCGGCCGGAGGAAGTCGATCCTCAGCCGGTCCTCCGACTCCGCGGCGGCCTGCAGCAGCGGCCGGGCCACGGAGTGGAACGGGATCTCCAGGCTGCCGGCGGGACGGCCCACGACGTAGAGCACCCGCAGCGGGTCGCCAGGGACCGGCAGGAAGGGGACCTCCGGCTCGCGCTGGGTTGTCATCGTGGGCAGCCGCGCGAAGCTGCGGACCTGCGGCGCCAGCCAGCCGAGGTTGGGGTCGTAGAGCAGCTCCCAGGGCACCTTCCACGCGTCAGGCTGGTCGGAGAGGACCTCGATGCGCAGCGAGTGGAGGTCGCGCGCCGCCTCCTCGTAGTGGAAGAGCGCCTTGCGGTCGGTCTTGAAGACCTGGCGGAACAGCTCCTCGCCCCACCGGCGGAGGTCGTCCCGGATGTCGGCCACGGGCTTGAGCGCCGCGGGGTCCGGGCAGGTGAGGAAGTTTTCCAGGTAGAAGCGCAGGCGGCTGCGGTCGTGCTCGTTCAGCTCGAAGAGCAGCGGCACCTTGGAGGTATGACTGCTCGCGCCCTGGCCAGGGTCGTAGTCGACCGCCACGAGGCTGCCTCCACCGGCAGTGAGGCTCTGGCGAAGCCTGAGGACGCGCATCGAAGAAGGAGCCTCCTTCCCGGAGAACCGACAGCCAGGATGGAAAAGCCTATTGTAGACGAGGTTTCCCTAGACGGGGCGGGGCTGTCCCCCTCGCCGGTACAGGACGAAGAGGACGGAGACGAAGAGTACGAAAAATACTGCCAAAGCGGTCATGGCGAGCCAGAAGCGCCGGTCGGGCACGGCTTCGGAGACCTGCTGGTCCACCACGCGGAGGCGCGCCGGCAGGGGGCCGGAGGTGAGGAGCAGGGCCAGGTCCCGCACTTCCATCTCGGTGAAATCGCCTTCGATGATGCCCTCGTCTGTGATCCGGGCCTGGATGACCGGCGCCGAGATCACCTCGCCGTCGAGGACGATGGCGATCCCTGAGCCGATGTTCGCCTCGGTCGCACGGCCGAAGGCCTGACCTGCCTCGGGATTGAGAGAGAACTGGACGATCGGCTGGTTGAACTGACCTACGCTAGGACGCGCATCCCGGATGTCAGTGTCAGTGACGAGCGCGGTCCGTTCCACCGCGTAGTACTGCATGCCCGTGGCGAGCCCCTCCTCGTTCAGGACTTCTCCCTGCAGCAACTCCAGCTCCGGAGGGAATTGCCCACCGAAATGCTCGAGCACGGCCTCCATGGACGGACTCCCCCCTCCTCCTTCGGGAAAGCGGACGAGCCGGAGCTCCAGGGAGAGGTTCCGCGTCAGGACCCGCCGGACCCGCTCGGCATCCTTGACCCGCGGCATGTCGACCACGATGCGCTCGCCGGTTATCTCGGCGGTGCCGTCCACGTCCAGCCGGTAGAGCCGGTCCTCGAGCGCCTGGGCCAGCTCGGGGGTCGGGGCCTGGCCCTCGGGCTGGAGGGTCAGGCGTACGTGGTTCCGGTCCGAAGAGGAAAAGGGGAGCAGCGAGAGCGCCAGGAGGAGTCCGAGCCGCATGGATCAGATCTCGCCGAGCCGCAGCTCCAGCCGGCGGCGGCCCGCCGCGGTCGGGGCCGCTTGCAGCAGGGCGTTCCGCTCGTCGGGGGAGAGCTTGCGGGCGTCCGCCAGGGTCCCGAGGCACCAGGAACGGTCGCCCGGGGATTGGAGCGCGTCCATCAGGGAGAGGACGTCCGCCGCGCGCTCCGGCACACCGGCTTCGATCAAGTCCACGAGTGCGCGGCGCCGCGCCCAGCCATCCGGGAAGGTATCCAGGACAGCCCGCAGATCCCCGGTGGAGAGACGGCGGACCTCCCCGATCCGGCGGCGGAGGAGACGGAACCGGGCGGTCAGCGCGGGCACCGCCTCCAGCTCTGCGGCCAGCGCAGCCCGGACGGGAGCCGGCGTCTCGCGGGGCGGCTCGGGAGGACGGACTGGCGCAGGAGCGGGGGCGATGACTGCTTTCGGAGGCTCCGGCGGGGCCTTGGGAGGCTCCGGCTTGACGGGGACTGGGACCGGGGCCGGGACCGGAACGGGCGCTGGCACCGGCTTGACCGCGGCCGGCGGGGGGGCCGGCTTGGGAGGTGGTGGCTTGAGGGGAGGAGCTGGCGGAGCGGCCGGCTTCACCTCCGGCCCGATCAGCGCCGACTCCATCGCCTTCAGTCCCTGGGTGACGACCTGCCCCCTCTGCCGGGGATCGCGCATCCGGGTGGCGAGCGATTTCAGGGTAGCCGGATCTACCTTCTGGAGATTGTTGAGCGCTCCGATCAGTTCGGCCGGCGGGGTCGTGCCCTGGTGCGTGGCAATGGCTTCCACCAGGTCGTCGGCCCCATCGATGCCGATCTGAGCGGCGATCATGAGGCGGTCCTGGCGCGACAGGTTGCGCAGCAGGCGCCAGGCGCGGGTCACGACGCGGATCCGCGAGAGAGGCGACTTGGCTTCGCGGAGCTGGGCGAGAAGCTCCGCGCCGAGGTTCGGAGGAGTGGCCATTCAGGCCCCCGTCAGGGCCTCGGAGCCGGCGAGGCCGGCGGTGCCGGCGGCGTCGGCTCGATGACGACGGTCGACGACTGCTTGACCATCGCGCCCGGCAGCTTGGAGATGTCCTGCAGGAAGCTCTTCAGATTGACCCCGGCGAGCTGCTCCATGATCGGAGAAAGCTGGGAGAGCACCTGCACCACGTCCTGGCTCAGCTTGGCCGCGCCCGTGCCTTCGTGGCCGTTGCCGTTGCTGATGATCGTGGTCGTGCCGGCCCGCGACAGCGGCTCGGAGACGGCCGCGGCGATCTCGGGCAGCACCTTGAGCGCCTCGATCGAGAGGCCGGCCTCGTTGTAGAGCTTGAGCGCTTCGGCCAACAACCGGCGCGCGCTCGCCTCGGCCTCGCCCTTGGCCTGGATCGCCTCGGCTTCGGCGAGGCCGATATCTCGGCGCATCACGGACTCGGCTTCCGCCTTGGCGAGGCCCTCGGCCTTGACCGCCTGCGCCGACTCTTCGCGCCGTTTCCTCTCGGCCGCGGCCTGACGCTCGACCCTGTACTGCTCGGCGTCAGCGAGCCGCTCGGCCTCGTACTTCTTAGCGTCCGCCTGCTCACGGATGGTGGCGTTGAGCTCCAGCTTGCGGCGCTCGACCTCCTTGTCCGCGATGGTGATGTCCTGGACCTTCATCTCCATCTCGCCGGCCTTCTGGGCCTGGGCGCGGGCGACGTCGACCTCCTTCTGGATGGAGGCCTTCTTGAGGGAGAGGCTCTTCTCGGCGTCGGCGATCTCGGTGTCCACCCCGAAGCGCTTCTGCTCCTTCTGCTGGCGGGCGGTCTCCTCCTCGATCTTGGCTTCGCGGTCGGAGAGGGCGGTGGCGATGCGGGCGTTCTTGAGCGCCTCCTGGATCTTGGGCTGGCCGAGCGAGTTGAGGTAGCCCTCGGCGTCCTGGATCTCCTGGAACACGAAGGACTTGAATTCGAAGCCCATGCCCTCGAGGTCGAAGTGGGCCTCCTCGCGGACGCGCTCCTGGAAGCGCTTCTGGTCCTTGTAGAGCTCTTCGAGGGTGAGGGTGCCGATGATGCCGCGCAAATGGCCCGCGACGGTCTCCTTGATCGTCGCCTTCACCTCTTCGACCGGCACGCCCAGGAAACCCTCGGCGGCGCTCCGGATGAAGTTCACGTCGCCCCGGATCTTGACCTGGGCGACCGCCTTGACGTTGATCGGGATGCCCTGGGAGGTGTAGACGTGCTGAAGGTCGATGTCGAGCGTCATCATCCGCAGCGACAGGTACTTGTGCTGCTCCCACGCCGGCCAGACGAACGTGCCGCCGCCGCGGACGATGCGGAAGCCTTCCGCATCCCCCTTTTCGTCGCGCACCTTCTGGCCGAACAGCTTGCGGCGGCCATAGACGATCAGGGCCTCGTCCGGGCCTGCCTTCTTGTAGAGCATGCGCGCCAGGGCATAGAGGAAGATCAGCGCGAACAGGACCGCGAATACGCCGAAAGCGGAGGTAAAGATGTCCATGGGGCGACCTCTTTCTGAAAGGACAGAAAGATCCTACCACGGAGGGGGCCGGCCGCTACTGGCAGAAGCGGAAGTGCGACGCGAACGCCTTGATCGCCGCCGGGTCCGCGTTGGTGCCGGCGAGGTTCAGCTTGTCCGAAGGCTCGCCGGGGTCGGGGTCGGGGCCGAACCAGAGGCCGAAGCGGATGCGCTCGTCCTTGGCCTGCGTGCAGTCGATCAGCATCATGGTGGTGATGCCTTCCTTGCTCTCCCCCTCGTGTTTGAACTTGCCGCGCGCGGCGTTGAAGAGGATCTTCTGGCCTTCGGCGACCACCTCGCCCCGGCGGAGGACATCCCGCTCGTCGAAGTCGGAGTCCGACTGGATCCAGTCGGGCTTCTTGCCCTTGCCGGCCATGTAGTCGCGGACCTCGCTGTCCCCCTTCCCCATCTTCCGCACCTTGAAGTACATGAAGCCGCGTTCCTTGAAGCCCTCGTGGTCGTCGGGCTTGGAGCCGGCGGGCGGCGGATTGTCCCCGATCATCGCCATGTCCATGACGAAGGGGATGGACATCGCCCCCAGCGGGTAGTAGCCCTCGGGCAGCTTGTCGTAGGCGAGCACCTCGCGCGCCTTCTCCTCGCGCGCCTTCGGGTCGGACCAGGTCTTCTCGATCTCCTTGCCCTTGCTGTAGGCGAAGTAGGTGAAGGCCGAGAAGGCCACCAAGCCCAGGATCACCAGCCCGGCGCAGCCGCAGCCGACGTAGACCCACGGGGACGTTCCACTCTTCTTCGGAGGGCCGGAGGTTGGTTCCATGTCACATTTTCTCCGGGATTGGGATCCCCAGGAGCTCGCCCAGGGTCTCCAGGCCGCGGCGGAAGACCTGCACCGTGGCCAGGCGGGCGGCGCGCACCGACTCGTCCTTCTCCTGGAGGATCGGGTGCTTGTGATAGAGGCCGTTGAAACGCTGGGCCAGCCCGAGCGCGTGGCGGGCGATCAGCGAGAGCTCCAGGCTCTCGGCTCCCTTCTCCACCAGTTCGCCGGTCTCGGCCACCGCCAGGAAGAGGTCCCAGAGGTCCTCCTCGAAGACCTCGGCGGGCAACCGCGACACCTCCTCGGCGCTCACGTCGTCCGCCAGCCCCTCCTCGCGGAGGCGCCGGCGGATGTTCTTGGCCCGCACCAGCGAATACTGAAGGTAGGGGCCGGTCTCCCCTTCGAAGCTCAGCGCCTCGTCGAAATCGAAGGCGATGATGCGGTTCGTGGTCGCCTTGACCATGAAGAACCGGAGCGCCGCCGTGGCGATCTGGAGCGCCAGGGCATCCAGCTCGGGCTCCGAAAGTTCCCGGTTGCGCTTGGAGATCTCCTCCCGGCTCTTGGCAAAAAGCTGGTCCATGAGGTCGTCAGCCTTGACGCCGATCCCCTTGCGGCCGGACATCTCCAGCGCCTTGTCCTCTTCCCCCTCGCCGACGTAGCCGAGCTGGCGGGCCGTGGCCGGGGAGAGCGCGACCATCTCATAGGCGAAATGGATGGAGCGGTCCGCCTCAGAGGGATGGCCCAGAGCCTGGAGGCCAGCCCGGACGATCTTCTGGAGGTAGCTCTGGCGGGCGTCGATGACGTTGATCACCCGCCGGGCGCCGCCGAAGAGCGGATGCCCCTCGACACCCTGGCCGACGGTCTCCCAGATGCCCTCTTCCTGCCAGAAGCGGTAGCCGAAGTCGAGCCCGAGGAGGCCGAACTTCCAGAGCTGGTAGGCGATGTCCTTGCCCACGTAGGTCACCGTGCCGTCGGAGCGGACGATGACCTTGTCCGGATCCTCCAGGCCGGCGAACTCCTCCGCCTGGGAGAGGGGCATGACCCAGCAGCCCACATTCTTCCCGCTCTTTTCGAGGTGGACCGCGCCGCTCTCCTTGAGCCGCTCGAACGCCTTGGCGAAGAAGTTGAGCCCCAGGATGTCGCTCTCCCGGGTAAGAAGGTCATAACTGATGTCGAGCCGGCGCATCGTCGCGAGATGCCGGCCGACGATCCGCCGCGCCACGAACCGCCCCAGCTCGGCCCGGTCGCCCTGGCCGATCTCGAGCTCGTGAAGGGTCTCCCGGCGCAGCTTCTGACGCTCCGGGTCCGCCTCGAACCAGCGGCCGACCTCGCTGTAGAGGTCCCAGCAGTAGAAGTCGAAGGGATCGGGGACCGCCGCGACGTCCTGCAGAGACATGCCGCGGAGGTCCATGAACCCCACGACCACGTCGGCGAGCTGCACGCCGGTGTCGTCGATGTAGTTCTGGATCTCGACCGGGTAGCCCAGGCTCTTCATGGCCCGGCCCAGGACGTCGCCGAGCACGGCATTGCGCAGGTGGCCGATGTGGGCCGCCTTGTTCGGGTTGATGTTCGTATGCTCGATGATGATCTTGCCGGCGCGCGGCCCCTCCTGCAGCAGGGGAGCCTCCAATAGCTGGGCGGCCAGGGCCGGGCGGTCGAGGTAGAAGTTGAGGTAGCCCGCCCCCTGGATCTTGATGTCCTTGACCACCGCTGGCCGGCGGATGGCCGCGGCCAGCTCCTCGGCGATGGCACGGGGGTTGCGTTTGAGGGCGCGGGCAAGCTGCATCGCAGCCGGGGAGGCCAGGTCGCCGAGCTCGCGGCGCGGAGGAACCTCCAACATCGGCTGATGATCGACGCCAAAGGCCTCCCGGATCGCCCGGGAGATCTCTCCGGCCAGTTGGGCCTTCAATTCCGTCCACATTGCGGCCCGGAGTCTACTTGATATCATCCCTTGTGGAGGAGGTTCCGTGGAGCCGATGACCGAGAACAGGCTGACGGTGGCGATGGACCGCACCCAGCTCGAAATCCTGGAGGGGGATGTCACCGCCCAGGAGGTCGAGGCGATCGTCAACCCTGCCAACGAGAACCTTCAGCTCGGGGCGGGGGTGGCGGCGGTCATCCGCGAGAAGGGCGGCCCCTCGATCCAGGAGGAGTGCAACCGCATTGGCAGCACGCCCGTGGGCACGGCGGTGATGACCGGCGCCGGCCATCTCAAGGCCAAGCGGGTGATCCACGCCGTGGGGCCGCAGATGGGCGAAGGGGACGAGGACAAGAAGCTCGCCTCGGCCGTCCGCGCCGCCCTGGCCCTCGCCGACCGCCGCGGCCTCAAATCCCTCGCCATGCCCGCGATCTCCACCGGCAACTTCGGTTTCCCCATGGACCGCGCCGCCCGCATCATCCTGACCGAGATCCAGCGCTTCCTGCAGGGGGGCACCAAGCTGGAGAGGGTCGTCATCGCCCTGCACGGGGATGAGGCGTTCCAGGTGTTCAAGAAGGAGCTGCGGCGGGGGTTCCGGTAGGACCCTCACCCCCGTCCCCTCTCCCACACGCACTCACACCCGCCCGGGCGAGGGGCGCCACCGCCCAACAGCAACAGCAAACACAAGGTTCTCTTCCTATCCGGTTCAGAATCCGGTTCCCCCTCTCCCGGGCGGGTGTGAGTGCGTGTGGGAGAGGGGGCTAGGGGGTGAGGGTCACGCCACGAAGTAAGCCGAGGCCCGGATCTGCAACCGGGCCCGCGGCTCGAACCCGCTCCCCACCACCGCAAAGGCGCTCGAGCTGCCCAGGACGGGCAGGACGATCCAGCCGTCGAAGCTGTCGCCTCCGGCGTAGGGGGGCACGACCGGCTCGATCTCGGCGATCTTGGTCCAGTGCTCCTCCTCGGGATCGAAGGAGGCGCGCAGCTCCACGTAGGCGCGGTCGAGGTCGATCGTGCGCTGCCCCGAGGGATGCCAGATCGAGAAGACGAAGCGCACCTCGTCGTAGGCGCTGGTCCCCAGGAAGGCCTTGCCGGCCACGGCCAGCGGGAAGCTGAAAGAACCCTGCGAATCGGTGGCGTAGATCTCCGGCGTGGGATCAAAAACCACTTGCCGGGGGGGCGTCGTGCTCATCTCTCCTCCTTTCCGACCCAGGTCTGTGCCATCGCGAGCGCTCTCGCGATGCGTCCCCGGGTCTCCTGTTCGTCGGCTCCGAGCAGCGGCGCGCCCATGCCGAAGGCCGTGGCCCCGGCGCGGGCATAGTCGTTGATGTCTTCGACGCCGAACCCTCCCGCCGCCAGCATGGGGATGTCCCCCAGGGGCTGGCGCAGGACGGAGAGATACGATGGGCCGCCCACGGGGGGCAGCGGGTAGATTTTGACGATGTCGGCCCCCAGCTCGTGCGCCAGGACCACCTCGGTGGGGGTCAGGGCGCCCAGGACCAGAAACAGGCCGGCTCCGCGGGCGATCCGGGCCACATCGGAGCTGACGTTCGGGGTGACCAGGAACTCGGCTCCGGCGGTGACGGCCTCGCGGGCCCGGGCGGCGGTGGAAACGGTCCCCATGCCGAACCAGGGAGGGCCTGAGGAGCCACGCTCAGCCAGCAGGTCGCGCACCAGTTTGGTCGCGTCGGGGACGGTGAAGGTGATTTCGACCAGCTCGATCCCGGAATCGGCGAAAAGCCGGGCCTGGCGCGCCGCCTCCTCGAAGGAGCGGGTGCGGACCACGCCGATTACGGGGGCGCGGCGGAGGCTGAGAGCGACCTGTGGACGGAGCTCGACGGTTGTAGTCATGCGGGCGGGAGTTTATCATCCTCTCGCGAAGCAGCCCCGGAGATGGCGATAAGGCTGTCCTTCCGGCTGGCAATCCTTTCCGCCCGGGTTATGATGCTGGCGGGGAACCGGGAATCTCTCGCTTCCCACGAGGAAGCAAAAGACAAGATGGCAGTGTCCGATCAGCCAGTAGGTAGGGAGTCCATAGACGAGCTCCTGCGGCGTCTGCGCCCCAGGTTGAAGCAGGTTCTTGGGCGCTACCGAATCCCGGCGCACGATGCGGAGGACCTCATTCAGGAGGCCCTCATTTCCACTATTCAGAAGTGGGAGACGATCCAGGACCCGGAAGCGTGGCTCCTGGTGACTTTGCGCAACCGCTGCGTCGTCTACTGGCGCAAGCGCCGCAACACGCTCTACAACTCCGTGGACACGGCGATCCTCGAGCTCCTCTCCGAGCCCGTGGCCGCGCCGCAGGAGCGCGCCGAGCTGCTCTGGGACCTGAACAACCTCCTGGAGGAGCTGCCGCCGCGCTGCCGCAAGCTGCTCCAGCTCCGCTACGGCCTTGGCTACGATTCCGCCGAGGTAGCCGAGAAGATGGGCTACCACCCATCGAGCGTGCGCAAGGTCGCCCGCCGCTGCATGGCCGCGCTCACCTACCAGATGGTCACCCGCGGGTTTACGCGGGACAGCTTCTAAGCCCGCAAAGCCCCCGCAGGGGCGGCAGCATGTAGCCCGGGGCGTGAGCCCCGGGTGAGCCCGGCAATGTTCCTCCCAAGCCCCGGTAGGGGCGGCACCCTCCCCCCTGCCTCCCGTCGGGGCTTACGCCCCTCGGCCTTCTGTCGCCCCTGCCGGGGCTTCGGGGTTGTTGGGGGCTGCGTACCCGGGGCTTACGCCCCGGGCTACATGCTGTCGCCCCTACGGGGCTTGGGATTAAGCTGCGGCGGCTTCCCGAGAAGCGGCTGTCGCTGAACGAGAAGCGGTCATCGCTCGACAAGAAGGGGCTTCTGCTCGGCTTGAAGCAGCTGCGGCTTCCCGGTTAGCGGCCGTGGCTTGGTGTGAAGCTGTGCCCCCTTCATGACTAGCGACAGCAGCTTGAGGAGAAGCCATGGCGGCTTCTCCTCAAGGAGCCATCCCTTCCCGAGAAGCGGAGGCGGCTTCGCTCGAAGCCACGACTGCTTCTTACGAAGCTAACAGCCGGATCACCCGCCGGCAGATCCCGCGCAGGATCTTTACCTCCCGGCTGCCCGGCGCGGCGCGGGAGGCGAGCCGCCTCAGATCCCGCAGCACGCCCTCGAAGCTGTCGTCGCGGTCGAAGCCGATCCGCTGGAGGAGGTCCGTGGCATGGTCGAAGAGGCCGTCGATCTCCCGGGAAGTTGCCGGCCGCTCGGGATAGCCCACGGTCGCAGGGGGCGGCAGCTCTCCCCGCGAGACGTAAAGCTCGTAGCACAGGATGAGCACCGCCTGGGCGAGGTTGAGCGTGGGCTGGGCCGGCGAGCAGGGGATGGTGACCAGGACGCTCGCGAGCGCCAGGTCGTCGTTGGTCAGCCCGCCCACTTCCGGCCCGAAGATCAGGGCGGTGGGGGTGTCAGGGGGATGCTGGGCGAGCCAGGCGGGCAGCTCGCGGGGCGAGAGAAGCGGCACGTCCCAGCGCCGGTCGCGGGCCGAGGTGGTGCCCACGACCCGGCGGAACGGCGCGAGCGCCTCTTGCAGTGTGGGCTTGCGCTCGCAGGCGTCGAGGATGTGCTTTGCTCCGACCGCGAAAGCCGTGGCCGTCCTGCCCAGCTCGGGCGCCGGTTCCACCAGGATCAGCCGGTCGAGGCCCATGTTCGCCATGGCCCGGGCCGCGGATCCGACGTTGCCCTCCTCGCGGGGGCGGACCAGGATGACGGCCGGGGCATTCATGGCCCGCAACTGTACCTCTCTTCCTTTCTTCCTTGACAGCTCCGCCTCCGGACGCTAATTTGAGGTCAAACTTCCTCGGGAGGGAGCGCGATGAGCTCGAATTCGGACATGCGGGCCTACCTGATCTTCACCGGCAGCGGGCCGATCCTGGTGCTTTCGACCTACCCCGAGCTGGTCGACGACCGGCTCGTCGGCAAGCTGCGCTACAAGGGGATCGACAAGTTCATCGCCTACGAGGTGGACCTGGACGCCGTCCGCTCCCGCTACGAGCACTCCTTCGTCAACGTCGCCAAGGATCTGGAGAAGGAGGAGGACATCCGGGTGCTCGACTTCAACGGCCACCAGATCATGGCCAACTTCGCGCTGGGGTCTCTGGGCGAGCCGATCAAGTTCGAGGGGTAGTAGAGGGCGCCATGAATGTCGCCCCTACGAGCAAGATCGAGAGGGCGGCGTGTTTGTTGTAGGGGCGTGATTCATCACGCCCTGGGCTTGCGGAAGTCCTTGAGGTCGTAGCCGAGCCGGGCGAACAGGCGGTACATCCGGGGGATCGGCAGGCCCACCACGTTCGAGTAGCTCCCTTCCACCGACTCCACGAACAGCGACCCGAGCCCCTGGATGGCATAGGCCCCGGCCTTGTCCCGGGGCTCGCCGGTTGCCACGTACCAGTCGATCTCGGCTTCAGACAGCGGCGTGAAGCGGACCAGGGTCTCGTCGACCTCGGCAGCTTTTCCCAAGGCGATCCCGGTGAGCACGGAGTGCTCGCGGCCGGAAAGCAGCCGGAGCATGCGGCGGGCGTCTTCGTCATCCCGGGGCTTGCCCAGGATCTCGCCATCCACCACCACCGTCGTGTCCGCGGCGAGGACAAGCTCTCCGGAAGCAGCCGCGGCTTTCTCGAGGGCAAGCCGGAGCACATAGTCCCGCGGAGCCTCGCCCGGCAGGGGGGACTCGTCCAGATCCACCGGATGGACGGTGAAGCGCACGCCGAGGCCCTCCAGCAGCTCACGCCGCCGGGGGGAGCCCGAGGCGAGGACCAAATCAGGGATAGTAGCCACGGACGGTCTTGGCTTCGAGGCCGGGCTTCGCGATCTTCACCTCGACGGCGCGGAACTTGTCCTCGCGGCCCGGGTTCGAGGACTGGTAGGCCAGCAGGTACTGCGAGCGCAGCTCCTTCTCCACGGTCTCGAAGACCTTGCTCAGCTCGCCGGTCGCGCCGATGAAAAAGGCTCGCCCGCCGGTCTCCTCGGAAAGCTTCTGGAGCTTGGTGCGGACCTCGAACTCTTTTAGATCGAGCCCGATGGAGTAGATGGCCACGCCGCTGCGCTTGGCATAGTCCAGGGCCTCGGCGAAGCCGTACTTGCTGCCGTAGTCCTGGCCGTCGGAGAGCAGGATGATGGCGCGCTTCCCCTTGAGGCCGCCGAAGTAGTAGAGGGCGTAGACGATGCTGTCGTGGAGGGCCGTGTCCCCAACGGCTTCCAGGCCGGCGAGGCCGCCGGCCAGCACTTCCTGCTGGTTGGTGAAGCGGACCGCGAGGCTCGGCTCGTCGGCGAAGGTGATGACGGCGGCCCGGTCCTTGGGCGTGATCACGTTCTCGAAGAAGGTCAGGGCGCCGCGCACCGCGGCCTTCAGCCTCTCGCCGTTCCCCTCCCCCATGGAGCCCGAGGTGTCGAGGAGCACGCCTGCATAGATCGGCACGTCGCGCACCAGCTCGAAGCGCCTGACTTCCTGCTCGACCCCGTCCTCGTAGACCTTGAAGTCCTCCTTGGTCAGCCCCTCGACCGGCCGGCCGCGGCCGTCCACCGCGGAGGTGAAGAGCTCCACGAACTGGACGTCCATCTGGTCGGTGAAATCCCCGGGCACGTTGACCAGGACCGTGTCCTCGCTGGAGTTGCCGTCCGCCAGGTAGGCCACGGCGCGGACGTAGGTCAGCGCCTGGTTCTGGGGGATGAGCACCGGCTGCACATAGGGCGGCTGGTAGAGGGTGGCGAGCAAGGTCTCGTTCAGGTAGAGCTCGACCCGGTCGAGCTTCTCCCCCTCGGGCACGTCCACCTGGGCTTGTGCGCGGAGGCTGGACTGGTAGGACTTGCCGGACTGGGGCTCGACCAGCCGCACCGAGAAGCGGTGCGGCCCGGTGTTGAGCAAGACCTCGTCCTCGGCCACCTTCTTGCCCTTGGCGTCGAGGGCGACGGCCGTGAGCGTATGCAGGCGCGGCTGCTCGCCGATGTTCAGCTCCACGCTGTAGGGGGGCTTCCCCTTGGTCAGGACGTTCTTGCCGTCGAGCAGGAAGCTGACCCGGGCGATCCCCTCGCCCGTGGCCGTGGCTTCCAGCCGCACCTTGCCGGTGAGCAGCCCGGGGGGAGGCGGCAGGATGCGGATCGCCTGCTCGTCCGACAACAAAACGTCTGTGTTCGCCTCGGCCAGGGCAGGCTGCGTGGAAACGGCAGCCATTGCAGCTTCCACGGATGGGATCTCCAGATCCCGCTGCTCGCGGAACCAGCGCTTGCCGCCGACGTCCTCGATCCGCAGGACCAGGCCGTAGCTGCCCGGCCGCAGGTAGCGCTGGAAGACCAGGGGGATCGTGGCCTTCCCCTCAGGGGTTACGGTCACCTCGGCCTCGGGCACGATGAACCGGTAGCGGAAGTGTTCGAACAGCTCCCCCTTGTGGAGCACCTCGCCATCGACCACGAAGATGTAGGACGCGGAGTCCTTGACCTTCTCGGGCGTGACCTCCTCGCGCGGCACGCTCACCAGCGCCTGGACGGTCGTCCGGCTGCCGTAGCGGCCCGGGAAGGCGAGGTCGAGATGGGCGGGGAACGTCCGGGCGGCCTCGGGCAGGTCGGTCGAGTAGGAGAGGAAGGTGGACAGCCACTCGTCCCCGGGATCGGGGATGACCCGGTCCTTGACCTGGTCCCAGTCGAGCACGATGCCGATGCGGGCGAGGATCTCGTCCCCGCGCGGGCAGCCCTGCATGAGGGTCTGCTCGAGGAGCATCCCCCGCGTCCCGCCGGCCGCGAGCGAGTGGGAGAGCATGCCGGACAGCCCCTCGGACGCGCGCCAGAGCCGGTAGCTCGGCTGCAGGAAGACCAGGGTGAACTCATCCCGGATGCGCTCGGTACCCGGGTAGTACCAGATCTCCATGGGAGCGAGGAGGTCCGAGCAGGGGCTGCGCATCACCTCGGCGGGCTCGCCGAGGAAGAGGATCATCCGCGCCCGCTCCTGCTTGAGGTCGCCGAAGCGCTCCTTCGCGATGCGGACGCGGTCGTCCCACCTGACCCGGAATTCGTTGACCGCCGTCTTCGGGAATGGGTCGCGCTGCTGCCAGAAGCGCTGGACGAAGGCGTCCCGCTGGTACTCCTGGCGGAGCGAAAGGAAGGCGGCGCGCTCCTTCTCGTCCATGAGGGGCGCGACTTCTTCGAGGAATTGCTTGTGGCGGGGGTCGAGGTCGGGCTCCTGGGCCAGCGCAGGGACGGCCAGGAGAAGCAGGGCGAGCAGGTGAAGCTTGTACGGCATGGCGGTGATCCTAACAGGGCCCGGAGACCTCACCCCCTGTCCCCCTCTCCCGAAGGAGAGAGGGGGGACGTTCCTGAGATAGCCGTGCCTGACGTAGGCCGGACGGAGGAAAGACAGCCTGAGCTACGTTCCCCCTCTCCCCAACGGGAGAGGGGGACAGGGGGTGAGGTTCTTTCACGGATAGTACCCACGCATCGTCTTGGCCTCCGCCCCCGGCCGGCTCACCTTGAGCTCCACGGCCCTGAACTCTTCGCCGCCGCCAGTGTTCGTGGACTGGTAGGCGATCAGGTACTTGGAGCGCAGCTCCTCCTGGATGGCGGCGTAGATCCCGGTCAGCTCGGAGGCGTCCTTGAGGAAGAAGGCGCGCCCGCCGGTCTCCTCCGCGAGCTTCTCCAGCTTCCTCTTCTCCAGCTCCTCGCCGAGGCCGATGGGATAGATCGCCACGCCGGAGCGCCGGGCGGAGTCCAGGGCATCGTCATAGCTGAAGCGGCTCCCCTCGTCCTTGCCGTCGGAGAGCAGCACGATCGCCCGCTGCCCCTTCACGCCGTTGAAGTAGAAGAGGCTGAAGATGACCGTGTCATAGAGGGCGGTCCCGCGCTCGGCCTTGAGGCCGGCGAGCCCGCCGGCCAGGGCGTCCACGTCCTTGGTGAACTTCACGGCCAGGTGGGGCCGGTCGTTGAAGGTGATGAGCGCGGCCCGGTCCTTGGGCCGCACCGCTCCTTCCAGGAAGGCCAGCGCGGCATCCGTGGCCTGGCCCAGGCTCGCTTCCATGGAGGCGGAGACGTCGAGCACCACCGCGGCATGGATCGGCAGGTCGGTGACCCGCTCGAAGCGGGCGATCTCCTGGCGGACGCCGTCCTCGGAGACCGCGAAGTCCTTCACCTCCAAGCCCTGGACCGGCCGGCCCCGGCGGTCGAGCACGGAGGCGTAGAGCTCGACGAAGTCGACGTCGATCCGCTCCAGGTACTCCGGGGCGTTGACGAAGACCAGGTCTTCGGTGGAGCTGCCGTCGGCCAGGAAGGCCACGGCGCGCACGTAGGCGAGCGACGCTTCCCGGGGCAGGACCAGCGCCTGCTCCCACGGGGGCTGGAACAGGGTCGCCACCCGGGCGTCGTCGAGGAAGATTTCGACGCGCTCGATCGACTCGCCGTCAGGGACCTCGACTTCTACCCGGACGGGCACGCTGCTCTCGTAGCCCTGCCCCTGGCGCGGTTCCGCGAGCCGGACGCGGAAGCGGTTGTAGGCCGCGTTGACCAGCAGCTCGTCGCGGGCGACTTCCCGGCCGGAGGCGTCGAAGGCGGTCGCGGTGAGCATCCGCGGCCTGGGCAGCGAGCCCAGGTCGAGCTCCACGCTGAACGGCGGCGTCTTTTTAGTCAGAACTGCGCGGCCATCGAGGCCGAACGTGACTTTGGCGATGTCGGCGCTGGTCACCGTGTCGAATCGGTTCATGCCGGTCTTCAGCTCGCCGAACGGCTCCAGGAGCTGGACGACCGTTTCGCCGCCGGCCAGGGCGGCGTTGGCCTCGGCCATCAGGCGGGCCGTCTCCGGATCGGATGGCGGAGGAGGCGGCATGTCGTTGTCGACGGCGGGTACGGACAGGGGGCGCTCGGCGCGGAAGAACCGGCCGGAGCCCATGTCCTCGAGCTTGACGACCAGGGTGTACTCGCCCGGACGCAACGTGCGTTGGAAGACCAGGGGGATGACTCCCGTCTCCGAAGCCGGCAGGTCGAAGCGGTAGCGGAAACTGTCGAACAGCTCCGATTGATCCCCATTCTGTCTGACGACTTCGCCTGTCAGGAGGAAGTTGTAGGTACGGCTCCCCGCGAGCTGGACCGCCGCTATCTCGGAAGGGGGAACGGCAAGGATGCCCTGGAGCACCGTCCGGCTCTGCCGCTTGCCGGGGAACTCGACGTCAAGACGGGCGTTGAAGACCGGCGCCCCCTCGGGCAGGTCGGTCGAGTAGAAGCTGAAGGTAGGCAGCCACTCGCCGGACGGCGCCTCGGCATGGTAGGCGATCCGGTTCTCCAGGATGTGCCAGCGGATGCCCTGGTTGCCGATCCACCCGATGGCCTCGAGGATCCTGTATCCCCGCTCCTCGTCGCAGGCGGCGAAGGATTGCGGATGCGCGGGGCTGGCGTCGATGTTGAAGGCGGCGTCGGTGAAGAAGACGCCGATCCCCTCCTGCGGGTTCCAGAGGCGATAGTTGCCCGCCCGCCACTTCTGGTAGAGGACCGCCACGAGCGGGCCCTCGGTCTGGTCGCTGTAGGAGTAGTACCAGACCTCCAGCGGCCAGAGCACGGTGGGGCAGTCGGACAGCAGCACCTCGTTGGGGATGCCGTTCAAGAGGAGGACCCGGGCGCGCGCGTCCTTGAGGTCGCCGAACCTCCGGCGCGCCTCGGGGACGCGCACCTTCCAGTCCTCGTGGAGCTCGTTGCGCGCGGTCCTGGGCTTGGGGTCGCGGACCTGCCAGAAGCGGTCGATAAAAGCGTCGCGCTGGTAATCCCGCGAGAGCGCGAGAAAGGCCGCGCTCTCCTCGGCCGTGATGAGGACGGCCACCTCTTCCAGCCAGGCAGCGTACTTCTCGGGCAGCGGCTCCGCGGCGAGGAGCGGCCCGGAGAGAGCCAGGAGGGCGGCCACAAGGGCCGCCCCTACATGGAGGCATTTGTAGGGGCGGCCCTTGTGGCCGCCCTCCGAGGCGGAGAGGAGGTGCGTTCTCACGGGTAGTACCCGCGCAGCGTCTTGGCTTCGACTCCCGGTTTGCTCACCTTCAGGTCCACCGAGCGGAAGTCGTCGCCGCTGCTGGTGTTCGTGGACTGGTAGGCGATCAGGTACTTGGAGCGCAGCTCCTGCTCGATCGTGTGGTAGATGGCGTCGAGGCCGGCGGTGCCCTCGGAGAAGAAGGCGCGGCCGCCGGTCTCCTCCGAGATCTTCTCCAGCTTCTTGCGGTCGATGTCGTCCCCAAGGCCGATCGAGTAGATCGTCACACCGGCCCGGCGGGCGTAGTCGAGCGCGTCTTCGTAGCTGAAGCGGCTCCCCTCGTCCTTGCCGTCGGAGAGCAGCAGCATGGCCCGCTGGCCCTTGACCCCGTTGAAGTAGAAGAGGGTGAAGATGATCGAGTCATAGAGCGCCGTACCTCGTTCCGGCTTGAGGCCCGCGAGCCCGCCGGCCAGGGTGGTGACGTCCTTGGTGAACTTCACCGCCAGGTTCGGCCGGTCATTGAAGGTGACCAGGGCGGCGCGGTCCTTGGGCTGGATCGTCTCCTCGATGAAGCGCAGGGCGGCCTGCCGCGTCTGCTCGATCTTGTCGGTCATGGAGGCCGAGACGTCCAGGGCCACCGCCGCATGAATCGGCAGGTTCGTGACCTTCTCGAAGCGCGCGATCTCCTGGCGGACGCCGTCCTCGACCACCGAGAAGTCCTTCTGCTGCATCCCCTCCACCGGCCGGCCCTGCTTGTCGAGCACCGAGGTGTAGAGCTCGACGAACTGGACGTTCATCTCCTCGAAATTGTCCGGGGCGTTGACGAAAACCAGATCCTCCGTAGAGTTGCCGTCGGTCAGGAAGGCCACCGCCCGGACATAGGCGACCGGCTCGTCCTTGGGCAGCACGACGGGCTGGGTATACGGCGGCTGGTAGAGCGTCGCCAGCCGGGTCTCGTTGAGGAAGATCTCCACCCGCTCGACCGTCTCGCCGTCCGGCACATCGATGTCGACGTTCGCGAGCAGGCTGCTCTCATACTTCTGCCCCCGGCGCGGCTCGACCAGGTTCACCTTGAAGCGGTTCACCACGGCGTTGATCAGGGTCTCGTCGGCGGCAATCTGATTACCGGCAACGTCGAAGGCGGTCACCGACAGCCTGCGCGGCCTGGGCAGCGATCCGAGGTCCAGCTCGACGCTGAACGGCGGCTTCTTCTTGGTCAGCACCGGCTTGCCGTCGAGCGCGAAGGTTACCCGGGCGATATCGCCCGTGGTCAGGGTGTCGAAGCGCAGCATCCCGCTCTGCAGGTCCCCCGGCGGCGGCACGATCTTGAGCGTGGTCTCGCCGTTGCTGATCGCGGCGTTGGCCTCGGCCAGGATGCGGGCGGTCTCGGGATCGGACGGCGGCGGAGGCGGCGCGGCTTTGTCCATCTCGGGAACGGCGAGGGTCCGCTCCTGGCGGAAGAGCTTGCCGGAGTTCAGGTCCTCCACCTTGAGGATCATCAGGTACTCGCCCGGCCGCAGGTAGCGCTGGAACAGGAGCGGGAGCTGGGTGTCCCCGCCCTCCGCCGCGGGCTGGAGCGGGAAGTCGAACTTGTACCGGAAGCGGTCGAACAGCTTGCCCTTCTGCAGCACCTCGCCGGTGAGCACGAAGTTGTACGAGCGGTGATCGGCGAGCTTCGCGACACCGGCGTCCGAGGCTCCCACGGAGAGCACACCCTGGATGGCCGTCCGGTTCTGGTAGCGGCCGGGGTAGTCGACCTCCAGTTTGGCGGGCAGGAGCGCGGCCCCCTCGGGGATCTCGGTCGAGTAGGAGCCGAAGGTGGCGACCCACTCGCCGCCGGGCCCCTGCGGCGCCGTCTCGAAGCGCTGCTGGAGCAGGACGTAGCTCATGCGCTGGCCTGCCACCCAGTTGACCATGGCGGCGAGCCGGTCGCCGTCGCGCACGCAGCTGGAGGCGATCTGGCCGACCGTGTGCCCCCGCGAGCCGATCGAATAGGAGTTCTCCACGAACAGCACGTCCAGCCCTTCCATCGGGTTCCAGACCCGGAAAGGCCCGGCGCCCCAGCGGCGGTAGAAGACGATCACGAACTCCTGGCCGATCGTATCGCTGCCGGCGTAGTACCAGGCCTCCACGGGCCAGAGCACGGTCGAGCAGGTGGAAGTGACCGTGGCGGTGGGAGGTCCGTTGAGGAGGAAGATCTTGGAGCGCTCGTCGGCCATGTCGCCAAACTGCTGGCGGGCCTGCGCCGCGCGCGCCTGCCAACGGTCGCGGAACTCGTTGGCTCCCGTGGACTTGTACTTGTCCCGCGCCTCCCAGAAGCGCTCGATGAACGCGTCGCGCTGGTAGTCCTTCTCCAGGGCCAGGAAGGAGGTCACTTCCTCGTCGGTCAGGAGCAGCTCGACCTCGGCGATCCACTCCTGGTACTTGGCCGGCAGCTTGGCCACCGCCTCCTTCTGCTCCTTCCTGAGCTCCTTGCGCTGCGCGCGCGACATCTTCTTTTCGGCCGCATCGGCGGGGGAGGGAACGGACAGGAAGAGGACACAGAGGAGCGTAAGGACAAGGAGGACGGCGTCCCTAATCAAGGACGCCGAGGAGCGATTGGAGGACAGGGGCATCATTCCTACCTTTCGAAACCAGGACGGGCGGCAGCCGCTAAGCGCTACAATAGCCCGTTCGTATGCAGACCGTGTACCTGGATCACAACGCTACTACCCCCCTCCACCCGAAGGCCCGGGAGGCCATGCTCCCCTGGCTCGGGGAGCGGCACGGCAATCCCTCGTCCATCCACCGTTTCGGACAGGTGGCGAGGAACGCCGTCGAGGAGGCGCGGGAGAAGGTCGCCGCGCTGATCGGCGCCCGCCCCCTGGAGACCGTCTTCACCGGCTCGGGGACCGAGGGCAACAACGCCGTGATGTTCGGTATCGCCCCCGAGAACACCGGTCATCTGGTGATCTCGTCCATCGAGCACCCCTCGGTCCGGGAGGGGGCGGCAAGGCTGGAGAGGCTGGGCATGGAGGTCACCCGGGTGTCCCCGGGACCGGACGGCGTGGTTTCCGCTCAGGAGATGACCGCCGCCCTTCGGCCTGATACCCGTCTGGCCTGCCTCATGCTCGCCAACAACGAGCTCGGCACGCTCCAGCTGGTCTCAGAGTTTTCCAACGCCTGCCGGGAGAGAGGCATTCCGGTGCTCTGCGACGCGGTGCAAGCCGTTGGCAAGATCCCGGTGGACGTACGGCAGCTCGGGGTCGATTACCTCGTCCTGGGCGCCCACAAGTTCCACGGTCCGATGGGTGCCGCGGCGGTCTGGGTGCGCAAGGGTCTGCCGCTGGCCGGCCTCCTGGTCGGCGGCAGCCAGGAGCGGCGCCGCCGGGCGAGCACCGAGAACGTGCCCGCGATCGTCGGGTTCGGAGCCGCGGCCGAGGCAGCCCGAGAGGAGCTGGACGAGCGCCGGGCCTTGCTGTCTGGGTTGCGCGACCGATTCGAAAGCCTGCTGTCCGAGCGGTTGCCGGGCGCGATCATCCACTGCGCCTCCTCCCCCCGCCTGCCCAACACCTCGCACGTGGCCTTCCCGGGAGTCGAAGGGGAGTCGCTGCTGATCCGCCTGGACCTCGCGGGCTATGCCGTCTCCACCGGCTCGGCCTGCTCCTCGGGCACGGTCGAGCCGAGCAAGACGCTGCTCGCGATCGGCCTCTCCCGCGACGAGGCCCTCGCCTCGCTGCGGATCAGCTTCGGCATCACCAACCGGCCCGAGGAGGTCGATGGCTTCCTCGACGTCCTCGCCCGCGAGGTCGCCGAGTTGCGCCGGGTTGCGCCGGCAGGAGTATCTACATGATCGCAGTGGCGATGAGTGGCGGCCTGGACTCCTCGGTCACGGCCTGGCTGCTGGCGAAGAGCGGCGTCCCCGTGGTGGGGCTCTCCATGCTGCTCTGGGACCAGTCAGGAGTCGAAGCCAACGGCCGTTGCTGTGGCGCGCTCGACCTGGGCGATGCCAAGCGGGTCGCGCAGCAGGCGGGCATCCCCCACTACACCCTGCGCCTCGACGAGGAGTTCCGCCAGAAGGTCGTCGATCCCTTCGTGGAGGACTACCTGGCCGGCCGCACGCCGAGCCCCTGCGTGCGCTGCAACACCTGGATCAAGTTCGACCTGCTCCTGGAGCGCGCCCGGCGCCTGGGAGCGGAGCGGGTGGCGACCGGCCACTACGCCCGTATCCTGGAAGGGCCGGACGGCCCCGAGCTGCACACCGCCCTCGATACGGACAAGGACCAGAGCTACTACCTCTTCGAGCTGACACAGGAGCAGCTCGCCGCCTCCCTCTTCCCCCTGGGAGGGATGACCAAGCCGCAGGTCCGCGAGCTCGCCCGCGAAGCCGGCCTGGTGGTGGCCGAGAAGGGAGAGAGCATGGAGGTCTGCTTCGTCGCGGGAGGAATCCGCGAGTTCGTGGAGACCCAGGTGGCCGAGCATCCCGGCCGGTTCGCGGGAGCGAAGCTGTCCGAGCCCGCGGCCCTGGTGGATTCCGGCGGCCGGGAGCTTGGAGCCGGTCAGCCCTACTACCGCTACACCGTGGGCCAGCGCCGCGGCATCGGCCTCGCAGCCAAGAGCCCCCTCTTCGTGCTGGCGATCGAGCCGGAGGAGAACCGCGTCGTCGTCGGAGAGGAGAGCGAGCTTCTGGCGCCCGGCCTTCTGGGGGAGCGCCTGCACTGGATCGGCCAGCCGGCCGAGGAAGTCACCGTGAAGATCCGCTCCCGCCACCCTGGAGTGCCCGCGCAAGTCCGGGCTCTCCCGGAGGGCAGGGCGGAAGTGCTCTTCGCCGAGCCCCAGCGGGGCATCACCCCCGGCCAGGCGGCGGTTTTCTACCAGGGAACGCGGGTTCTGGGGGGGTGCTGGATTACCGGAAGAACCTAAAGCGGCCAGATCACCGGCACCATCACCAGCAGAATCACCACCACCATCGCCGTCAGCGGCAGGCCGCAGACCATGAAGTCCCGGAAGCGGTACCTCCCCGGACCATAAACAATCAGGCAGGAAGGCTCGAACGGCGTAATGAAGGAAAGCGACGCCGCCAGGGTCACCAGCACGGCGAAAGCCCGCGGGTCGTGCCCCAGCTTGGT
Source organism: uncultured Holophagales bacterium (assembly GCA_963741305.1). GTDB lineage: Bacteria > Acidobacteriota > Thermoanaerobaculia > Multivoradales > UBA5704 > DATMER01. The sequence continues at coordinate 5,793,906 of CAVUHL010000003.1, forward strand.
GGCCGTGTCCATGGCGACAGGCAGCACCACCAGGGCCGCGGCGGCGTTGGACATCGGCTGGGTCAGCAGGATCGTCAGCACGGCGAAGGCGAGCATCAGGAAGACCACTGGAAGCCCGCCGGTCCAGCCGGCGATCAGCCCGGCCAGGTACTCCGCCGCGCCGGTCTTCCTCATCGCGAGGCCGAACGAGGTCATGCCGGCGATCAGGATCAGCAGCCGCCAGTCGATCAGGTCGTAGGCCTCCTCCATCGTGATCAGGCGCGTGAAGATCACCGCCAGGGCCGCGACCAGGAAGGCGATCGGCAGCGGCACCAGGCCGAAGGACGAAGCGATCACAGCCAGGATGAAGATCCCGACCGCGTAGAGGCCCTTGCGCCGCCGCGCCGGCTGGTGCTCCGTCTCCTGGAGGATCCAGAGGTCGGGGTTGTCGGCGAGCCCCCGGAGCTGCTCCGGCCTGCCCTGGACCAACAGCACGTCTCCGACCCGCAGGGGCAGGCCGCCGATCCGCGTCGCCAGGGCATGCCCCCGCCGGTAGATCGCGATCACCATCACGCCGAAACGGCGGCGGAAATCCAGCTCCTTGATCGTCCGGCCGACCACCGAGGACTGCGGCATGAGGATCGCCTCGGCAATCCTCATGGTGGCCGCGGCGTGATCGAGATCGCCCATCTGGAGATCCGGACGGATCTCGATCCCCGCCGTCTCCTTGACTTGGAGCAGCCCCTCCCGGGTCGTCTGGACGAGGAGCAGGTCGTCCTCTTCCAAGAGCAGGCCGGGCTCGGGGTCTATCCTGCGGCTGCCGCGCAAGACTGCCCGCACTTGCAGGCCCATCTGCCCGAGCCGGCTGTCCCGCAACGCCACTCCGGCGAGCGGCGAGCCCTGGGTCACTACCACTTCGGACAGGAACTCGCGGATCGAGTACTGCTCCTCATACCCCTCATTGCGAGTGTCCGGCAGCAGCCGATAGCCGACAAGGATCATGTACAGGATCCCCAGCACGCAGACCGCCAGGCCGACCGGCAGGAACTCGAACATCGAGAACGGCTCCAAGCCGCTGGAGGCCACGTAGCCGCTCGCCGCCACGTTCGTGGAGGTCCCGATCAGCGTGCAGGTGCCGCCGAGCATCGAGGCGTAGGCCAATGGAATCAGCACCTTGCCCGGGCTTACCCCGCTCTTGTTGCTCACTCCCAGCACCGCCGGCATCATCACCGCCGTGCAGGTCGTGTTGTTCATGAAGGAGGAGATGAAACATGTCACCGGCATGACGCAGAGCAGGATCTTGGCGCGGCTCCCCCTGGCGATCCGGTGGATGACGTCGCTCAGATGGTCGAGCACGCCCCCCTTCATCAGGGCGCCCGAGAGCACGAAGATCGAGGCGAGGATGATGATGATCTCGTTGGAGAAGCCCGAGAAAGCCTCGTCGACCGTCAGGATGCCGGAGACAACCAGGATCGCCAGCAGGATCAGGGTCGCCATGTCGACGGAGACCCATTCGAACGCGAACACCACGATGATCGCGGCAAGCAGAATCAGGACGAGGAGGATGGACAGCGTCATGGGAAGGAGAGTCTGTCATTGACGCCAGGGGCCGGACAACTTACTCTCTGGCGGCTCTGAAAGGACTTTATGGAAGCCCTGACCCAGCTCATCGACATCTTCCTCAACCTGGACAAGCACCTGGAGGCCATCGTCAGCCAGTACGGCGGCCTGACCTACCTCGTCCTGTTCCTGATCATCTTCTGCGAGACGGGCTTGGTGGTCACCCCGTTCCTGCCCGGCGACTCCCTGCTCTTCGCCGCCGGCGCCATCGCCTCCCTCGGCTCGCTCTCCGTGTGGTGGGTGATGTTCCTCCTCATCATCGCGGCCATCCTGGGTGACACGGTGAACTACTGGGTCGGGCACTTCCTGGGGCGGCGCCTCCTGACCGCAAAGCGCTTCAAGGTGATCAAACCCGAGCACCTCGAATACACCCACGAGTTCTTCGAGAAGTACGGCGGCAAGACCATCATCATCGCCCGCTTCGTGCCGATCGTCCGCACCCTGGCCCCCTTCGTGGCCGGGCTGGGCAGCATGACCTATGGCCGCTTCATGAGCTACAACATCATCGGCGGCATAGCCTGGGTGGTGATCTGCACCATGGCCGGGTACCTGTTCGGCCAGCTCCCGTTCGTCAAGGAAAACTTTGAGCTGGTGGTCCTTGCCATCATCGTTCTCTCCATGGTTCCCGCGATCTGGGAGATGGTCAACGCCCGCAACCGCCGGCGCAGGTCCGCGCACCTCCCTTCCGACTAGAGGACGCCGGGCAGGTTCCCGGCCTTCTCCAGGAAATCCCGGCGCGCGAAGAGCTGCACGAAGTACGGCGGCTCCAGCGGCACATGGATCAGCCGGTACTCCGCCCGGAACCGCGGGTGATAGGCGAGGTCCCGTTCGTACTCCCGGACTGACCGCCAGGGGAAATCCATCGGCTCCCGCACCACCGGCCCGTTCGCCAGCATGACGAGGTCCGGCTGCCGGGAGAGGACGTACCCGGCGTCGTGCCGGTGATGGCCGGGATAGTAGTAACTCCGGTCCGGCCGCACCCGCGCGATATGCCGGTCGTTCAGGCCCAGCATGTCCACCACGGGCAGCCCCGAGTGGAAAGGCACGGCACCCACCGGGCCGAGGGCGATGGTCGTTCCCGGCGGCATGACCTCGGAGAGGCCCTTGCCGATCGCAATCCACTGTTCCCGCCAGAACGCTTCCCTCTGCATCCCCTGCAGGAACCTGCCATAAGGGATCAGGAGCGTCGTCACCAGGGCCAGGGCCGCGAACGCCAGGGCAGCCCGGTGGCGAAGCAGAAGGTCCAGCCCCTGGGCCGCGCAGAGGAAGAGGACCGGCGCCAGAGGCACGTAGAAGCGCCAGAGCGGGAAGCTGTCCCCGCCGCTCGACGCCAGGGCCACCCCGAACAGAGCCAGGAACCAGCACGCCGGCCGGAGGTCGCGCAACGTGCGGCCGAGCAAGAACGCCGCGATCGCCAACGCCGCCAGTGTGCCGTACCCGGCTCCCTCGAAGGCGAACCGCCCCAGGTCGGCCAGCCCCTTGGGGAGGGCCATCGTGAGGGGGAGCAGCTTGGCCCGCGCCGAATTGGCTACCCAGTCCCCGTGGTAGAGCCAGCGGAACGCGGTCTGCCCCAGGAAGACAGCGGTGGCCGTGAGCGCCACGCCCATCTCGTGCCGGGGGCGGGTCCGCCGGTCCGCCAGCCAGGAGGCCAGCGCCCAGAGCAGCACGGCCAGGAACCCCTCCGGCCGGGTGAGGACCAGCAGGGCTCCGGCCATGTGATGAATGACCGGCCTCTTGACAGCCACGAGCGCCGTCACCAGGAAGGCGGTCAGCGCGGTCTCGAGCCCGTTCAGGAAGTGATAGACCCCCGGCAGCCAGACGGCGAGGAGGCCCGCGCTCAATAGCCGCGCGCGCGGGCGGGCCCAGCTCGCCAAGAGCAACAGAAGAAGCGTCCCCGCCCCGAGTGCCAGCCCCAGAACCCGCGAGAGGTCCGGCAGGTCCAGTCCCAACGCGTCCCCCAGCGCCAGGAGCAGGGTCCACGAAAGGCTGCTGTACCCCTCCACCCGCTCCCCTGCATTGAAGGAGAGCCCCTCCCCCGCGGCCAGGTGATGCGCGTACCGGAACGTGATGAAGGCATCGTCCACCGGCCCCAGATCCCAGACCAGGAGGAAGCTGACGAGGAAATAGAGGGCCAGGATGGCCACGGCTGTCATGACTGCCGTGAGCCGCCCCGCCGGCTGCTCCTTTTCAGGAGGAGGGGGAGGAGCTGGCGCCGCAGCCGCGCTCCGGCCCCTCCGCTCTTTGCGATCGCTCTTCATAGGCGGCCCGATTCTAGGCCGAAAACCGGGAGCACGCGATCTGTCCATGTTATGCAACTTAAATCTTGACAGAATATGGACAGAAGTTTTAGAGTTCTCCTCCATGAGAGGGAAGGAGCAGCAAATGCAGGACAGCGTCACAGTTATTGGAGCCGGGCCGGGAGGGTTGGCTTCCGCCATCCTTCTCGCCGGCGCGGGCTTGAAGGTAACCGTGCTCGAGCGCCTCCCCTGCGTGGGCGGCCGGACCTCCACATTGGAAGCCGACGGCTTCCGCTTCGACCTCGGCCCTACCTTCTTCCTCTACCCCGCGATCCTGCGGGAGATCTTCGCCTCCGTGGGCCAGGACCTCGACCGGGAGGTCGAGCTGGTGCGCCTCGATCCGCAGTACCGGCTGGTGTTCGGAGGCGGCGGCGAGCTGCTTGCCACCCCGGACGTGGAGCGCATGGAGCGGGCCGTGGCCGAGCTGGCTCCGCAGGATGCCCCGGCCTTCCGGCGCTTCCTCGACGACAACCGCCGCCGCTTCGAGCTCTTCCGGCCCTGCCTTCAATCCTCGTTCGAGGGCTGGAGCGATGTCCTGAGCCCCCGTGTTCTCAAGCTCTTGCCCGAGATCAAGCCCTGGCGCTCGCTCGACAGCGAGCTCGGGCGCTACTTCTCCGACCCGCGGCTGCGCCTGGCCTTCTCCTTCCAATCGAAGTACCTGGGGATGTCCCCCTTCCGCTGCCCGAGCCTGTTCTCCATCCTCTCGTTCCTGGAGTACGAGCACGGCGTCTTCCACCCGATCGGCGGTTGCGCGGCGGTGACCGAGGCCATGGCCCGGGTGGCGCGCCGGCTTGGGGTGGACATCCGGCTGAACGAGCCGGTCCGGGAGATTCTTTTTGAGGGACATCGCGCCGTGGGCGTGCGGACCAGAGCCGGAGAGGTCCGCTCCGATGCCTTGGTGGTCAACGCCGACTTCGCCCGTGCCATGAGGCGGCTGGTCCCCAACCATCTCCGCAACCGGTGGACCGACCGCAAGCTCGACGGCAAGAAGTTCTCCTGCTCCACCTTCATGCTCTACCTGGGCCTCGACGGCCACCAGGACGTCGACCACCACTCGATCTACATCGCCGAGGATTACGAACAAAACCTGGACGACATCGAGAACAGGCACGTCCTCTCCGACGACCCGTCCTTTTACGTGCAGAATGCCGGGGTCACCGACCCGACCCTGGCACCCCGCGGCAAGAGCACGCTCTACGTGCTCGTCCCGGTCACCCACCAGCACCCGAACGTGGACTGGAGCCAGGAGCGCGACCGCTACCGCGACCTCATCCTCTCGAAGCTTCCCCAGATCGGGATCGAAGGGGTCGAGCGCCGCATCCGTTTCGAACGGATCGTCACCCCCGACGATTGGGACCGGGGCTTCGAGATCCACCGCGGCGCGACGTTCAACCTCGCCCACAACCTGGGGCAGATGCTCCACCTCCGGCCGCGAAACCGCTTCGAGGATCTGGAGGGCGTCTACCTCGTTGGAGGCGGCACACACCCGGGGAGCGGACTGCCGGTGATCTTCGAATCGGCGCGGATCAGCTCGCGCCTGCTGCTGCAGGATCTCGGGATCTCTCTTCGCGAGACTCCGTTGCCGGTCGAGGACGAAGCCTTGCTGGCGAAGGTGGGCTAGAGAGATGGCCGTCCTCCTCCAGCGCCCCACTTTCCCCGTAGACGTCACCCGTGAAGCGGCTGCCGCCCGGGAATCTCAGGCGGACTGGTCGTCCCGGCCGCTCGAGGAGCGGCTCTGGATCGTCCGCTCGATCCGCCACCGGCTTTCCGAAAAGGCCGGCGAGCTGGCCCAGACAGTCGCAGAGCAGACGGGCAGGAGCGAGGCCGAGGTGCTTTCCTCGGAGATCCTCCCCCTCGCCGATGCCTGCCGGTTCCTGGAGCGGGAGGCGCCGCGCATCCTCGCCACCCGCCGATTCGGGGCCGAAGGCCGCCCCGTCTGGTTGGGCAAGGTGGACTTCGAAGTCCGGCGCGAGCCCCTGGGCCTGGTCCTGATCCTCGCCCCCTCGAACTACCCGGTCTTCCTCCCTGGCGTGCAGGCCCTCCAGGCCATCACCGCGGGCAATGGCGTGCTCTGGAAGCCGGGCCGGGGAGGGTTCGCCGCGGCGCGGGCCTTTGCCGAGATCGCCGCCCTCGCCGGCCTCGACTGGCGGCTCATCCAGGTGCTGCCGGATACGCCTGAGGCGGGGAGGGCCGCCCTGGCGGCCGGGCCGGACAAAGCCCTCCTCACCGGCTCGGCCGCCACCGGCCGCGAAGTCCTGGCCGAAGCCGGCCGCCGGCTCTTGCCAACGACCGCCGAGCTTTCCGGCTGCGACGCCCTCTTCGTCCTCCCAGGCGCCGACCTGGAGAGGACCGCCAAGGCGATCCGCTTCGGCCTCGCCCTCAACGGCGGCACCACCTGCATCGCACCGCGCCGGGTCTTCGTCCCGAAGGAGCTGGCCTCCGAGCTACAGAGGCGAGTGGGAGAGCTGGCAGACATCTCTTTCACGGCCGTGGGCGATATCGAAGAAGCCCTGGACCTTGCGGCCCGCAGCCCCTATGCCCTCGGAGCCTCGATCTTCGGGCCGGAAGACGATGCCCGCGCCCTGGCCGCGAGAGTGCGGGCCGGGGTGGTCACCATCAACGACCTGATCGTCCCCACGGCCGACCCCCGCCTCCCCTTCGGAGGCCGGGGGGAGAGCGGCTACGGGGTCACCCGCGGCGCCGAAGGTCTCCTGGATCTCACGGCCGTCAAGGTTGTCTCGGTGCGCCGGGGCCACTGGCTCCCCCACCTCGAAGAGCGGCAACCGGGGGATGAGGAGCTGTTCCGAGCCTGGATGGCCGCCGCCCACGGAGATGGGGTGGGGGCGCGGGCGAGGGGGGCGGCGCGGCTGATCAAGGCAGTAGTGAGAAGACCCTCACCCCCGGCCCCTCTCCCAGCCGCACACCCGGACCCCCGGGAGAGGGGGGAATGACTTCGGCAACCTCATCTCCGTCCGTGGGAATTGGAGCGGAGATATGTGGGAAGAACTCTGGACGTAACCACCTCCCCCTCTCCCGGGGGTCCGGGTGTGCGGCTGGGAGAGGGGGCCGGGGGGTGAGGGCTTTTTGGAGGCAACCATGAGCAAGCAACCCGTAGGCGTCATCGGAGCAGGTCTCGGAGGGCTCGCCGCGGCGGCCACCCTGGCGGCCCGCGGTCATCGGGTGATCCTCTTCGAGCGCAATTCATGGCTCGGGGGCAAGGCCGCGGTCCTGTCCGAGAGCGGCTTCCGCTTCGACATGGGACCGACCATCCTGACTCTCCCCTCGGTGCTCACCCGCATCTTCGCCGAGGCCGGCCGCAACCTCTCCGACTACCTTAACCTGGTCCCCCTCGACCCCCAGTGGCGGAGCTTCTTCGAGGACGGCTCCACCCTGGACCTGTTCGCCAATCCGGATGAGATGGACGCCGCGCTCTCCGCGTACTCGCCGGGCACCAATGTGGCCGAGGGCTACCGCAAGTTCCTCGCCCTGGCCGAGCGCCAGCACTCCGTCTCCGACCGCTACTTCTTCTGGCGCTCCGTGGGCTCCGTCCGCGACACCATCGACGGCAAGACCTTCCGCGCCTCGGTGCTCTCCGACCTGCTCGCCCTGCGCTTCGGGCGGACCGTGTCCGGCACGGTGCGGAGCCATGTGAAAGACCCCCGCGTGGCGCAGATGCTCGACCATTTCACGCAATACGTGGGCTCCGCTCCGGACGCCTCGCCGGCCGTCCTCTGCGGCATCGCCCACATGCAGACCTCGGAAGGGATCTGGTACCCCCAGGGGGGGATCCAGGCCGTTCCAAAGGCCCTGACCCGGCTGATCCAGGAGCTTGGGGTCGACATCCGGACCGGAACCGGCATCCGGCAGATCTATATGGAAGGGGGGCGTGCCGCGGGCGTGGTCACAGCGGCGGGAGAGCTCGTCCCCCTTTCCGCCATCGTGTCGGACGCGGACTCGGTGCGCACCCACCGGGAGCTTCTGGAAGCGGAGCCCAAGGCCCGCGCCTTTGCCCGCCGCCGTCACGAGCCGGCCTGCTCGGGCGTGGTCCTCTACCTGGGGCTCGACCGCGCCTACCCCCAGCTCCTCCATCACAACTTCGTCTTCTCCCGCGATCCGGAAGAGGAGTTCGAGGCCATCTACCGCGAGGGCAAGCCCGCGCCGGACCCCACCTGCTACGTCTGCGCCCCGGCCGGGACCGATCCCGGGGTCGCGCCCCACGGCGGGGAAGCCCTCTATGTCCTGGTCCACACGCCCTACCTGCGGCCGGACCACGACTGGAAGCGGATGCTCCCGCTCTACCGCCGGACCATCCTGGACAAGCTCAAGCGTACCGCCGGCCTGGAAGACCTCGAGGAGCGCATCGTCTTCGAATCGGCGCTCACGCCCCAGGACATCCACGACCGCTACGGCGTGCTCGATGGAGCCATCTACGGCCTCGCGAGCCACGGCCGGATGCTCGGAGCCTTCAAGCCCGCCAACCGGAGCCGCGACATCCAAGGCCTCTACCTGGCAGGAGGAGCCGCCCATCCCGGACCGGGCATGCCCATGGTGCTCATGTCCGGCTGGATCGCCGCGGATTGCCTCGCTCAAAGTGAGGTGAGGGCATGATCCCCGAGATCTCCCCCCGCCTCTTCGACCTCTTCACCCGCTATGGAGAGCGCTTCATCTCCCGCAACTTCCACGCGGTCCGGCTCTCCAAGATTCAGCGGCCGGACACCGAGGCCCTCCACGGACGCCCGCTGGTCGTCTATCTGAACCACCCCTCCTGGTGGGACCCGATGATCTGCCTTTTCCTCGCCAAACGCCTGTTCCCCGACCGCCGGCACTACGGCCCGATCGAGGCCGCGGCCCTGACGAAATACCGCTTCTTCGAAAAGCTCGGCTTCTTCGGAGTCGAATCCGGCACGATCCAGGGCGCCCGGCGGTTCCTGGAAATCGGCAAGGAAATCGTCGAGCAGCCCGATTCCGTCCTCTGGATCACCGCCGCCGGCCGCTTCACCGACCCGCGGGAGCGGCCCGTCCATCTCCGCCCGGGTCTTGGCCACCTGGTCTGCCGGATGAAAGAAGGCTTCGTCCTGCCCCTGGCCCTGGAGTACCCCTTCTGGGAAGAGCGCTTCCCCGAGGCGCTGGCCCGCTTCGGCCGGGCGGTCACGGCCGAGGAGACCTCCATGCGGGCCAGCGACTGGACTGCAGTGCTCGGCGCCTGGCTCGAATCAGCCCAGGACGAGCTGGCCGCCGAGGCCCTCGCCCGCGACCCGTCGCGCTTCGAGCTCCTCCTGGGAGGCCGCGCCGGCGTGGGCGGGACCTACGATCTCTGGCGGCGGCTCAAGGCGCGGCTCCGGGGCGAGCGCTTCCAGTCCGCCCATGGAGTGAAGTCATGACATTCTGGCTGGTGCTTGTCACCGTCTGCGCCCTGATCCCCGCGCTGGTCTTCCTCCGCAACCTGAAGCTCTTCGCTCCGCCTCCCTCGCTCACCCCGGGACCGCGGCCGGCCATCTCCGTCCTGATCCCCGCCCGGAACGAGGAGCGCTCCATCCGGGAGACGGTGACCGCGGTCCTGCGCAGCCGGTGGATGCAGTTGGAGGTGGTCGTGCTCGACGACCACTCCGAGGACCGCACCGCGGAGATCGTCCTCGAGATCGCCCGCCGTGATCCGCGGGTCCGCCTGGAGACCGCGCCTCCCCTGCCCGCCGGCTGGTGCGGCAAGCAGCACGCCTGCCATGCGCTCTCGCGCCTGGCGCGGAATCCATACCTGGTCTTCCTGGATGCCGACGTCCGCCTGGCGCCGGAAGGCCTGGGGCAATCCATCGCCTTCCTGGAAGAGAGCGGAGCCGGTCTGGTGAGCGGCTTCCCGCGGCAGGAGACGGTTACCTTCCTGGAGCGCCTGCTGCTCCCGCTGATCCACTTCGTCCTGCTCGGCTTCCTGCCCATGAAGAGGATGCGCGGCAGCCTGCATCCCTCCTACGGCGCCGGCTGCGGCCAGCTCTTCGCGACCCGCCGGGACGACTACGAACAGGCAGGAGGCCACGCGGCCATCCGCTCGTCCCTCCACGACGGCATCTCCCTCCCACGGGCGTTCCGCCGGGCGGGGATCGCCACCGACCTCTTCGACGCTACGGAAGTGGCGGTCTGCCGGATGTACCGCGACGCAGGAGAGGTCTGGCAGGGGCTGGCCAAGAACGCTACCGAAGGAGTCGCTTCCCCCGGCAAGATCCTGCCGGTCACGGCGCTCCTTCTCGCCGGACAGGTTCTTCCGTATCTCCTATTGATCCCCTTCGGGTGGGCGGCGCTCCCAGCTGTGCTGGCTGCTTGGCTGCCGCGCCTGATCGCGGTCCGCCGCTTCGGTCAGCCGCTCGACGGAGCACTGCTCCACCCCCTCGGCATCCTGGTTTTCCTCGCAGTCCAGTGGTACGCCCTGGGCCGTCACCTCCTCGGCCACCCCGCCGGATGGAAGGGCCGGGTGTATTCGCCTTCGACATCGTGAAAAAAAGGGGCCGGTCAAATCTGGACAAGATCTATGAACCATCTTCGATGGCTCACCCCTTGCACAGGTTCAACGCCAGAAGTGCAGGACGAAAATTGAACAACGACCCTACCCAGCACAGAGACCTGTTCCTGCTCGGGCAGATCGCCCGGCGGGAAGAGGCAGCTTTCTGCGAGCTGTTTGACCAGCGCGCCCCCGCGATCCTAGGGGTCTTGAGCCGGCTGCTCGACAAGGCCCAGGCGGAGGAGGTGCTGCTCGAGGTCTTCGCGGAAGTCTGGGAAGAAGCCTCCCGCTTTCACCCGAACGGCACCAGCCCGTTCTCCTGGATGCTCCAACTCGCCCGCAACCGGGCGGCGGAGCGCCTCCGCGCCACGCGCCGCCTCTCAGCGGATCGTCCCTCCGAGGACCATGGTAATCTTGGCAAGACTTTGGTCCGGAGCCTGCCATGACTGATCTACTCCGCCGAATCACCATCAATCCAGAGCAATGCGGTGGACGCCCCTGCATCAGGGGGATGCGGATCCGCGTTATCGACGTGCTCGACCTGCTTGCAGCCGGCCTCTCGCGTGAGCAGGTGCTGGAGGAGCTGCCAGATCTGGAGCCGGAAGACATCAGCGCTGCGCTCCTGTACGCCTCCCGCCGGCTGGATCACCCGGTGCTCGCCGCCACGCTCGGCAATACCTCGAATGCCCGCATGAAGGCGGTGCTGGAACGCACCTTCAAGAGGGCCGTGGCGCTACTTGAAGGCGGCGAGGCCCTGGTCGAATTAGGCGAGCTGCAGCAGTAGCCCACTCAGCGGATCGCTCCCTCCTTGCCCGCAATCCTCCGCAGGATGCCCGTCTGGCCGGAGTGGTAGGCCTGATGGAAAAGGATGGTGCTCAGTAGCGAGCGGACGGTCTCGTTCGGGTTGCCGCTGGGGCTGTCCGGAACCTTCCCCTCAAGAGCCTCCGGGGCGAGGCCCGCAAGCCCGGCATCGAAGCGCTCGGTGGTCTTCTCGAAGGCGGCCAGGAGATCCCGGAATTCCAGGGCCTCGGCGGCGTCCTTGATAGGAGGCGTGCCACGGTCGTACCGCTTCAGCGCCTCCGCCTGCACCGGCTCCTGCCCAAGCATCGGGAGCACATTGTTGTAGATGCAGGCGAGATGGCCCACGACCCAGTTCTGGCAGTTCCCCCCGGGGGAGGGCTGGATCAGGCTCTCCTCCTGGGTAATGCCGTCGACGTTGATCTGGACGACCTTCAAGACCATCCCGGCTTGATGGCGGAAAACCTCGATTTCCCTCAGGGCTGCGGGTGCGGCTGTGGTCATGGGGTATCTCCTTGGGTTGGGTCGTTGGCTTGGCAAATTACTACGATATCGGATAATACCGTTTCCATGTATCCTCCTGTCAAGTAGAATCACACTCCGAGCCAACCATGCCCCTGGACTTCCTCTCACCGCTCCACAAATCCTCCCGGCAGATCTCGGTCTACCTGGAAACCCACACCCGCGAGCTGGGGGTAAGCACCATCGAGGGCCACTGCCTGAGCTACCTGCGGAGCTACTCCCCCGCCCCCATCGGCGAGCTCGTGCGGGTCTTTGGCATCAAGCAGTCCACCTTCACCAGCCTGCTCGACCGCCTGGAAAAGGCCGGTCTGATCCGCCGGGAGATGAACCCCGGCGATCGCCGCTCCTTCCTGATCCACATCACCGACGCCGGCCGGGAGCTGGCGGAACGCCTGAACCGGTTCATCGAGACCCTCGAAGCCGAAATCCGGACGCACCTGAGCCCCCAGGACATGGAAGGCTTCCGCGCCGTGATGGCCGCCGTCGAAGAGGTCACCCGGGTACACCTCCGGGAGCGGTAAGCAAGTACCCGCACACGAATCCATGAGCGGCGGGCCCGCGCCCCAGGCCCGCCGAACCTCATGGGTCAATCGAATGTCAAAGAACCCTCCAGACGCCTCGCTTGCCTCTGAATTGACCGTACAATATACATAGTGTTATCGTTCGTCAACCGGGCGGTCTCACTCGGGGAATGGCGGCTCAACCTCGGCTCGAAGGCTTCGGGCATTGCGCGAGCGGCTCGGGCTCGAGATGAGCGGCTCAAGCCGTGCGCGAGCGGCTCGGGCTGAGGATTTACGGCTGAAGCCAAGCCTTCTGCCGCAAAAGCAATGCGCGAGCGCCTCGCGCAGAGGAAAAACCGCTCGGGCTGAGCCCGAAGCCAAAAAGATCCTGGATTTTCCGGGAATGCCGCCCACGGCGATCAAGGAGGGTTGTCTTGAGATGAGACTTCTCGCCGGGGGTTCATTGACAACTGAGAAAGGATGGCCGGCCTCCGTGTCCAAGGACGCCGCTGTCCGCCCAATTGAAGGGGACCTGGTCTTCCGGGAAGCCGTGTGTCGGCTCCGGGGGGAGACCGGGATGAGGGCGCACGCCCTCGATTGCTTCCCCTCTCACCTCGCGCGATGAGAATGACATCCCCTTCCCAGAGCGAGGTGCCGAGCCCCGGAGCCGACCTGCTGTACTTCTCGCCACCGCGGCCTGCGTTTCTGAGGCACCCTCCTCGGCCCTGTCTACGTTGACGTGACCGGCGACAGAGGCGTACCATCATCTAAAGAGCAGAAACCACGAGCCTATCGACTTGTTGCTATCAGCCACCGGGGAACGCCGTTAGCCGCTTCTATTCATGGACTGATTATGAGTTCTACGTGCTTTGTGCTCATGCCCTTTGCCGAGGAGTTCAAGGAGGTGTACGAGCATGCCATCGAGCCTGCAGCGAAGGCTGCAGGATTCGATTGCCATCGGGCTGACCTCGCAACTGGCCCGAACGCTATTATCTCTGACATCATCAAGGACATTTTTGCGGCCGACGTTGTTATCGCCGATGTGTCGGGCTCTAATCCCAACGTCTTCTACGAACTCGGGATCGCACACGCGATCGACAACAAAACACTTGTGATCTGTGAGAAGACCGGTCAGAAATTGCCGTTTGACCTCGCAAGTTATAGAGTTATATTTTATCGCAGAAGCATAGATGGAATAGAAAAGGAACTGCGCAGCAAGCTTGAAAGCGGTCTGGCCAAATTGGACAGCTGGAAAAAACATCCGACCAACCCTGTACAGGACTTTCGTTCGATTCAATATGCAGTGCCATTACAAAATCAGGCAACCCTTGAGCACGCGATTGAGGAGCTCAAAGGGGAAGTTCGGACATTGAAGAAGGAGAAGCGGCGCGGCGAGCTCAGAGGCCTGATCTTGTCCCTTCGCGACATTGAGTTCCGCCATCTCAGGAATCTAGCCGCTGACGTACCATTCACCTATGAGAAGCGCTCCGCCTTCGTGGATGAATTGCGGAAGCTACGTTCTCTAGGGTTGATTCGAAACAAATTCGATACGACCATCGGAGGTATACCTGAGGCTGGAGACCTCAAGGACTACCTTGAGCTCACAGACCTGACGCGTGAAGTTCTCGAGGAACTCTTCCGGTGGATTGCGGAGTGATCTACTAGGAAGCTGATGGACGTACTCTCGGGCATCCTAGTTCCGAATCACCAAGCATTTTACGGGAACGTCGCACTCCAACTTAGCTAACCAAAGGAGCCGTGATGAAGATCATGCAAGTGGTTTATCGATCAGCATTATTAGTGGCTGTCGGGTTGGCGGCATTGCTTCTTCTCCAGGGATGTTACGTAAAATGGGATGACGAGACCATCATTGGCCAGGAAGACACAGCATTGCCTGGGGCCTCCGTCGAGAGAGGTTGCGTTGTGAAGATTGAGCGCGGAGAGAGATCGTTTCCTCCCGACTACAAGATCCTATTTCAGAAACCGGATGACAGCCACGCAACATTTACCCGCAATGCCGGGGCCTCTTCGAAGTTTGATGTCGGAAAATGTTACGAGTGGAAGCTGGGATTTAGAGACCCGAGCCTTGAGGACATATCGAAGGACGGTCTCGAGGCGGCCTCGAAGGAGATCGCATCCGATACCGTGCGCGCGATCGATCCTTGAGGGAGTTCGTCGAGCTCCGCTATTGCCAACTGGCAGATCCTCTGTAGAATGAAAGGGAGTGCAATGGACAGCGGCCCCAGCGGACGGCTGACGCGCGCTGAGCCGCCATAGCGTTAGGCGGAAAGGTTGTTGGAGCTCAAGGTAAACACATATGGATAATAGCCCCGCTCAAAGAGATCTTTTTACACGCTGGCAATGGCCCGTATTAGTTGGCATCATCGTTCTACTCGCGGCGCAGACGTTCCTCATGGGGCCTGCGCAAGGCAAGGGCTTGTCATGGGCTCTAGCAGTGGAAGTCCTCGCCTCGATAGTTCCGAATTTCATCGCCGGCCTCATCGGGGCCTTGGCCGTATACCTAGCCGTGAGGGACAGCGACCGTTCCAACTATGTCCGGGCGATGCGGGCCCTTCGTGAAGCAACCCTTTCGCTCATGAACATGGAAAAGATTAAGGCAGAGGACGTTCGCTCGTTGATGAAAGTATTCGTTCCGGTCGTGTCTCAGCTCTACTTTAAATCTGAACAGCCGCCTGTGAGGCATGCAGATCTAAACCTAAGCTTCCAAAAGCATCGATGCTTTTCGTGTCGACAATCGTCAGAAGTGCGTGCCGGAAGGTGTACAGCCTGCCATGATATTCTCGATTCTTGGCGAGAGGAGGAACGTGCAACGCCTTGAGCCTGCGGCACATGGCCTCCAGGCCGCCTCTCGCGTCACCGCCGACGGCACTCATCGAGCTCTTCCACTGGCCCCTGGGTGGAGGCTTTGATCGCGGAAGGCAACAAGGCGGATACGTTCCTGTGCGTCGGTTTGCGGGAGCAGTATGGGAACCGGAGCGAGAAGCTGGCCGAGTACCACATCCAGCCGTTTCGCAGCCGGCGCCCGGCCGCGCCGCCGCCGGTTGAAGCCGTCGAGTAGTCGATCTTCCCAGGGGGCGCCGCCGCGCGCCCGCTTCCTTTCCCCGTCTCCCGGCAACCTTCCGCGCTTCATTCAACCTTCCTCGCCCCGCGAAAGCCCTTCCGCGACCCGGGTAAGCCAATCTTTGCGAAGCCGCTGCCTTCCCCGAGGCTCCGCAGCTTTCCGCGTGTCAAAGAAGGGCTTCCGCGAGGCGCGGAGAGGTGCGCCGGGCCGCGGCGGCCTTCTCTGCTTCGCGGAAGGGCTTCCGCAAGCCGCGGAAAGTCGCCGCACCCTGCGGATAGGTTTCCGCGAGCCGCGGAAGGTCGCCGCGCCTCGCGGCAAGGTCCCCGGCCTTGCGGAAGAAGGAAGCTTGTGCGGCACCCTGCCCGCGTTGACGTGACCGGCGACAGAGGCGTACCATCAGCTAAAGAGCAGAATCACGAGCCCATCGACCTGTTGCCATCAGCCAAGCTCGTCTCGAACCAGCCGAACACGAAACGGAGGCCGGAAATGTCAGAGCACGACGTGGACGAGAGCCATCGGGAGCCAGCCAGCAATGTAGTGATCGGACGTGGCCTCAAAATTCTCGGTGAGACCGTGGTGCCGGGAGCCAGCCTGGTCCTGGATGGTAAGATCCTCCCCGGAGCGGCCCACCTGGTCGGCGGCCTTGTGGCCCGATGGGCCTTCGGGCCGGTCGGATGGCTCCTCGTGGCGGCCAACTCGTATTCGAAGTCAGTCACCGGCCGGAGCCTGACGGAGCACCTCCAGAGCACCCGCCCGGAAGGGACGACCGACACCGCTACGCCCAAGGCCTGAGGCCGGCAGCGTTCGGCGTCGGGAGACCAAGATGGGGCGGTGGCTAATGCGCAAGCTTGCCCTTGGTTCGATGCTGCTGGTTTCTATTCTGCTCGCTGCGGCATGCGGATATGTCAGCAGCGGAACCTGGGAAGACGATCCCAAGAACTGGGAGCGTGCATGGGGGTCTTCGAAACCTGCCGAGGTCAGCATTCCCCATTCCTGGTACTGGCGCTCACCGCATTGGACCAGGGAGGAGGCATACTTCTTTCAGTTCCGATGGCACGAAGAGCTGTTCAACCAATTGATAGAAAAGAATGGCATGCGTCCACTGGCGCTCGCCGCAGTCAAACCTCAGCCGGATTATTGCTTTGACAAGCCCGACTGGTTTGCCCCTCCTTCGCCTGCTGGTTACGAGGGCTGGCAATGCGGCTCGTCGAACAATTGCTGGCTGTTCCGCGACGTGGAAACAAAAGAGCTCTTCTTGTATTCGTGTCAATTGTAAGTGCTGACAGAGGACGGGCGGCTTCCCCTGTCAGCACTGGATCCGCTACTGCAGGGTTGAATTCACCCGCGCTCCGCCATCGACGCAGGTCCCCCCTTGCACGGGGGGAACGCACACCTTCACGGTACCGGTGCAGGCGCCGCCCCGGGCATCCGTGGCGGTGAAGCTCACATGGTAGACGCGGCCGTTACCCCCGTTCAGGCGGGTGGCTCGCAGACGGGCCGTGGAAGTGCCGAGCCCGGTGGCATCTGGCGTGCCGGGGCTGGTGAGCCCTTCGTCCTGGAAAATGGAGGTCATGGCGATGGTCACGCGGTCGGCCTCCAGGTCAGTGATGCCGCGGATGAAGACTGAGAGGAATTTCCCGTCAGCAGGCCAGAGCGTGGCGGGGCTCGCCGTTGCCGCGGAGCAGTTGGGTGGGTGGTTGAGCACCAGCTTCGTCGCGAAGGCATCGGCGCTACCCGCGGGGGAAGGCTGCCAGGCGTTGACCAGGGGCAGGCCGGCGGGGGCTCCACCTGTCACAGAGATACCCGAGGAGTCCGCGGCCACGGCGTAGACGTGGGAGCCGCCCAGACAGCCGGCGTCCAGGATCTGCGTGGCCGTGGCATTGAGCCTCGCCGCGAAGTAAACGTTGCCACAGGCAGGGTCGAGAGGCTGCCGCAGGGGAGAGTCGGTCCCGGAGCTGGAGACGGCGAGAACGATGCTCGAGGATTCCAGCGCCAGGTCCAGCAGACCCTCTCCCCCGCTCCCTCCCAGGTAGGTCGAGGAGATCCGCTGGCCCCAGGGCTTCAGCCGGGCCAGGAACAAATCCTGAGGGCCGCGGAGCCCGGTCTGAATGGCGTTCAGGGTGGGGAAATCAGGCGAGGTGGTGCTGCCTGCCACGACGATCACGGAGCCATCCGCGGCCACCTGGATCTCTCCGCCCCTGTCGTCATCGCTGCCTCCCAGGTACGTCGACCAGAGGATGGAGCCCGTCGGACCGAGCTTGGTCACGAAGGCGTCGAGACCCCAGCCGTCCTCCGGAGCCGGCGTGATGGCCTTGGGGAGGCTCAACGAGTTGGTGGTGCCGAGGACGTAGGCGTTGCCGGCGGCATCCACGGCGATGTCTTCGCCGGTATCGTAGCCGTCGCCGATGCCGTCGATCTCTGACCAGTAGCCATGCGAGCCGTCAGCGTTGATCTTCCACACGAAGGCTTCGTCTCGATAGCTGTAGTCTGGGTGCGGCCTCTCACTTTGGTCGTACCCGGTGACGTAGGCGTTGCCCTGAGGATCCACGGTCAGTCCTTCGAGGTTCAGCCGGCCGCCCCCGGACGCCTGCCAATCGAGCTCGCCCGAGGGGTCGAGCTTGGTTACATCGAAGGAGCTCTCGGCCGACCACCGATGATAGGTGACTGTCATCACGTATGCGCTGCCGTCCGGGCCAGCAGCGATCTCCAAGACGCGGCTGACGTCCTCGCTGTCTTCGCGGAAAACCGGAACGTAGGTCGAATAGAAGGGAATCCCCGAGGGCCCCAGGGCGGTCACGAAGATATCCCGAATGGCCTGGACCGACGGCTTGCTGGAGCTCACCGCGACGACCGGGTAGTCCAGCGAGTGGGTCTCGCCCGCGATGAAGGTGTTGCCCCCGCGCGCTGCGACAGCGAACCCTTCGTCGTAGCTGCTTCCTCCCAGATAGGTTGAGTAGACGAGCGTGGGACCGGCGCCGGCCGGAAATGCCGTTGCCAGTACTGCGAGTGTGCCCAGGAGCCAGGACCGTGCGGATGACTCGATCGTGTTTCTCATGATCCTCCCTATGTAGAAGTTGCCGCGCGGGAGGGGCCGGGAATCCCGATGACACAGGTTTTCTTGGGGGAGAGATCGAGGCAAGGCAGTTCAAAACACAGGCAGCTACCGCTGATCCCACCCAAGAAGTAATACCCAGCTCCACCCACGCTCTTGCGGTTCTTAAGTGAATGCAAACAAGGTGCCGTGGCTTCTCACTCCCGGGTATAATGCGGCGAACGCTCGCATTGGAGGGGACCTGGATGTCCGACGATCAGAAGCCTTTCATCACCTTGCCCACGGACGAGGAGATGCGCGCCCGCAGCGAGGCGTCCGGGATGAAACCGGTCTACAACTTCGGCTTCATTGGCGGGATGTCGCGCCTGCTCGCCGCGCACGGGCGGATCGGCAAGGCCCTGCAGGGGGCCTTCTACGAGATGATGTTTGCGCCCGGAGCGCTCGACCGATCCGAACGGGAGATGCTCGCCGCGGTCGCCTCGGCAGCCCAGGACTGCGAGTACTGAACGGAATCTCACGCAGAGTTTCTGCGTGTCGAGAACAACGATCCCGAGTTGGTGGAAGCGATCAAGCGGCGCCGCTGGCGCGAGCTGACCCATCTCACGCCCCGGCAGCGGGCGCTCTGCACCCTGGCCGAGAAGATGACCCTCAAGCCGACGGAGATGACGGCGGAGGACTGGCAGCCGCTGCGCGATACCGGGCTGGACGAGCAGGGCCTCCTCGAGGTTGCCCACATCGTGGCCATCTTCAACTACTTCCCGCGCATGGCCGATGGCTTCGGGTTGAAACCCGATCCCAAGCTGCGCGAGGCGGCGGAGACCGGCATCCCGCTCCAGCGAAGGTAGGGATTCCTACCGCACGTAACCGAGCGCCTTGAGCCCTTCGACCACGTCTTCGGGGAGCTCCTCGTTCCCCTTGACGCGATGGCTCCGCTTCGCGTTCTCCCGATCCTGCGCGGCGATCATCCGCAGGAGGTCCCGCGCCTGCTCGCGCTCGCTGTCCACGAGGTCGCGTGCCTCGCCTGGATCATGCGCCAGGTTGTACAGCTCGGCGCTCCGGCTCTGCCGGTTGTAGATGAGCTTCCACCCGCCGTAGCGGACGGCGACCAATTGACCGAAGTTCCAAGGCCGGTGGCCGCGGCTCACCAGCGCCTCATTGAAGACGGGGCGCTTCGGGTCCGCCCGCCCTTCGATGGCGTCGAAGAGGCTCTTGCCCTGGAGCTGGGTTGGGACCTCCACATCCAGCAGCTCGAGGACCGAGGGATAGATGTCGGTCGTCTGCACCGGCGCCCCCACTCGCCTGCCCTTGTGCTTCTCCCCGGGAAGCACCAGCAGCAGGGGAACGCGCGTCAGCTCTTCATAGAGGCCGGTGCCATGCGTCCAGGAGCGGTGCTCCAGGAACGACTCCCCGTGATCGGCGGTGAGGAAGATCACGGTGTTGTCGAGCAGGCCTTCCTTCGAAAGGGTTTCGAGGAACCGGGCGAGATGGTCGTCGGTGTAGCGGATCTCGCCGTCGTACTGCTCGACGTAAGAGCCGAGGTCCCGGAAGCGCCGCGGGCTCCTCACGTCGGGAGGTTGCGACTTGTATTCGGCCGCGCTCAGCGGGCGTTCCTCGCCCGGCTTGTCGAACATTTTGTCGTAGGGCGGCGGAGGTACGTAGGGAGCGTGCACGTCGCGGTAGTGGAGGTACGCAAAGAAAGGTTTCCCGGGGTTCGCACGGAGCCAGCCCAGGGTGCGCTCGTTGATCTTGCTCGCCGTCTCGAAGTCCTCGGCCCCGCGGACGCCGATCTGGAAATCGTCGTCGTAGAGGTCGAAACCCTGATCGAAGTTGAACGCGCGGTTGAGGGAGGGGTTCGGCGCGAAAGCCGCCGTGACGTAGCCGCGCTCCTTCAGGGCCTCGGCGAGAGTCTTGTACTCGTCGCTCAGCACCTCGACTTTCTTACCCTGGGTCAGGACACCATGCGCGCCGGGGTGGACCGAGGCGAAGATCGAAGGCACCGCGGCCCGTGTGTAGCTCGACAGGCTGGTCGCGTCGGTGAAGATCACACCGCGCCGGGCGAGCGCGTCCATCGCCGGCGAGGTGGCGAGCGGGTAGCCGTAGCACCCCATGTGATCGGGGCGCAGGGCGTCGATGACCAGGATGAGGACGTTCGGGTCGCGCTTCGGCTGGCAGCCCGACAGCCACCCGGAGAGACAGAGAGCACAGAGCAGGAGCAGGGCAAGGCCGGTCTTCGATCCCATGGACCGGCATCTTACAAGAGCCTCTCTACGGCTTGGCGAACTCAGTCGGACCATAGACGGCCGCGGCGCACGAGGGGTCGAGCCCCTTGACCGAAGCGCGCTCCACGAAGTCCCGGATCAGGTTGGCCGTGCACTCCCCGCCGACGCCGTGGCTGCCGCGCGGGACGATCACGTGCAGGCGGTTGGTCATGAAGCGCGACGCCCGCTCCGCGAGGTCCGGCGGCGTGACCGGATCGCGCTCGCCCGAGATCAGCAGCACGGGCACGTCCGACCGGACCGGCTCGTGGGTGTCCGCCGCGATCCTGGCCCGCGGCCAGACCTTGCAGACCGCCTTCTGCTGGCTGATCCGATAGTCGCCGAGGTAGGTTCCCGCGGTCTTTTCGCGGGTCATCTCCTCGGTGATGAACGGCAGGTCCTCGGCGCAGGAGACCGAGAAGTTGAGGCCCCAGTCCAGCTCGGTGATGTTGAGCCGGCGGTCGATGGCCATCTGGACCAGCGGCTCGAGGTCGCCCTCCGCCGCCTGGCGGATCCGGATCGGCAGGCCCGCCGCGGCCTGGCCATACATGAGGAAGCGCATGCCCTCGGCCACCAGGCCCCAGGTCGGCCGCACCTCCTGCCTCTCCTTGGTGACCGGGTTGGTGACGGTCACGGTCACGCCCTTGTCGATCCGCTCCTTGACCGCCTGCAGCTCCGCCTGGGTATCGGGGTAGGCGGTGCGGCACTCCGGCTGGGAGGCGCACTCGGCGAGGAGCAGCTCGAGCGCCCGCTGGCCGGCGGCGGCATGCTCGATGGGGAGGTAGACGTCCAGCCCGGTCGTGCCGACGAGGATCACGCTGCGGACGGTCTCCGGATGCCGGCGCCAGTAGACCATGGCACTGCGGGTACCGTAGGAGCCGCCCTCCAGGTTGATCTTGCCGTAGCCGAGCCACTGGCGGACCTCGTTCAGGTCGTCCGCGAAGGCGGCGGTGGTGTACTGGGTCAGGTCCGCGGCCTTCTCCAGCCTCTCGCGGCACTTCTTCGTGGCCTCGATCGGGAACATGTCCCCGGCGGCGAGGCGGAGGTCGAGCGGCTCGCCGTAGAAGTAGCAGTGGAGCGGGTTGGAGCCGCCCGTGCCGCGCTGGTCGACCAGCACGATGTCCCGCTTCGCACTCAGCGGGCTCCCGTAGAAGCCGGCTGCGGCCCCCGCGATCCCCTCCCCGGGCCCGCCGCCGAACTCGAAGATCGGATCGGGCTCCTTCTCCCATTCGTTGGCAGGGAGGATTACGATGTTGAGGCCGATCCTCCTCCCCTGCTTCGTCTCCCGGTTCTCCCAGACGGGATAGCTGGCGCAGAGCACGTCCTGGTCCAGCCCCGGCACCCGGCAGGGATAGGGCTTCTTCTCGACCGCCGCGGCCGGACCTGTGGGAGCCGCAACCGTGAACTGCGTCGGCTTCGATTCGCTCACGGCGCAGGCGGGCTCGAGCCCCTGCACCGAGCCGCGGTCGATGAACTCGCGCTCCAGCTTGCTCCGGCACTCGCCGCCGCCGCCGTGGGCCCCGCGCGGGATGACCACGTGCAGCTTGTTGGTCATGTGGACTGACGCCCGCTCCGCCATCTCCGGCGGGGTGGCCGGGTCGCGCTCGCCCGAGATCAGCAGCACGGGCACATCCGAGCGCACCGGCTCGTGGATGTCCGCCGGCACCTTGCCCCGCGGCCAGATCCCGCAGACGCCCTTCTGCTGGCGCACCCGGTAGTCCCCGAGGTAGGTCCCGGCGGTCTCGCGGCGGGTCATCTCCTCGGTGATGTAGGGCGCGTCTTCGGCGCAGGTGACCGAGAAGCCCAGGGCGTTGTAATAGAGCCGGCCCTCGCGTCCGATGCTCAAGTCCAAACGGCGCTCGATCGAGGCCTGGACGAGCGGCGCGAGGTCCCCCCGGGCGGCGTTCTGGAGCATCAGCGGCAGGCTCGCTCCCTCGGGGCCGTACAGGGCGTAGCGGATGCCCTCGGCGACCAGGCCCCAGGTCGGCCGCACCTCCTGCTGCTCCCCGGTCCTGGTGTTGGTGACAGTCACGGTCACGCCCTTCTCGACCTGCGCCCGGACCGCCTCCAGGTCCGCCTTGGGATCGGGGAAGGCGGCCCGGCACCCGGGCTGCGAGGCGCACTCTTCGAGCACCAGGTCGAGGGCGCGCTGGCCGGAGTACGCATGCCGCAGGGGGAGGAGCAGGTCCACCGGGGCCACGGAGCTCACCATCACACTGCGCACCGTCTCCGGATGGCGCTTCCAATAGATCTGGGCCGCGCGCGAGCCGTAGGAGCCGCCGACCAGGTTGATCTTGCCGTAGCCGAGCCACTGGCGGACCTCGTCGAGGTCGTCCGCAAAGGCGGCGGTGGTGTACTGGGTCAGGTCCGCGGCCTTCTCCAGCTTCTCCCGGCACGCCCGGATCGCTCCGGGATCGTGCAGGTCTCCGGCGGCGAGGCGGAAGTCGACCGGATCGCCGTAGAGGTCGCAGTGGAGGGGGTTCGACTTGCCGGTGCCGCGCTGGTCCACCAGCACGACGTCCCGGTTCCGGCCGCCGAGCCCGGCAAACTCCCCGACCTCCACGACCGCCTGTCCCGGGCCCCCCGCGATCTCGAAGACCGGGTCGGGCTGCTTGTCCGGCCCCTGGGCCGGGACGATGACGATGTTGAGGTCGATCTTCCTCCCCTGGCGGGCCTCGCGGTCCTCCCAGACAGGGTAGGTGGCGCACAGCACCTCCTGGTCAGACCATTCCACCTTGCACGGGTGGGGCTTGATTTCTATCGCCTCAGCCGCCTCGGCTGCCCACGAGAACGACAGGGTCAGGGAGAGGATGGCGGCGGATCGTTTCCAGGTCATCGTTGCTCCTACGGTTTCATGAACTCTGTCGGACCATAGACGGATGCGGCGCATGAGGGCTCGAGCCCCTGGACCGAGGCATTGTCGAGGAAGTCGCGGATCAGGTTGTCCGTGCAGTCTCCGGCGCCGCCGTGGCTGCCGCGCGGGACGACCACGTGCAGCCGGTTCGTCATGTAACGGGACGCATGCTCCGCGTACTCCGGCGGGGTGACCGAGTCGCGCTCGCCCGAGATCAGCAGCACCGGTACGTCCGAGTGGATCAGCTCGTGGGTGTCCGCCGGCACCTTGCCCCGCGGCCAGACCGCGCAGGCGGCCTTCTGCTGGCGGATGCGGTAGTCGCCGAGGAGAGTCCCCGCGGTCTCCTTGCGGATCATCTCCTCAGTGATGAACGGCAGGTCCTCGGAGCAGGTGACCGAGAGCTCCAGCCCGGTGGCGATGGCGTCGTGGATGTTCAACCCGCTCTCGACCGCCATCTGGACGAGCGGCGCGAGGTCGCCCTGCGCAGCCTTGCGGATCTGAAGCGGCAGGCTCCCTCCTCCCTGGCCGTACATCAGGAAACGGATGCCCTCGGCTACCACGCCCCAGGCCGGCTGCACCTTCTGCTTCTGGCCCGTGCGCTTGTTGGCGAGGGTCACGGCCGCACCCTTGTCGATCCGCTCCCGGACCGCTTTCAGGTCCGCCTTGGTATCGGGGAAAGCGGCCCGGCACCCGGGCTGCGAGGCGCACTCGGCGAGCAGCAGGTCGAGCGCCCGCTGGCCGGAGTAGGCGTGACGCAGTGGGATGTACAGGTCTACCGGTGCTACGGCGACGAGCGTCACACTCCGCACCGTCTCCGGATGCCGGCGCCAATAGACCTGGGCCGCGCGCGTGCCGTACGAGCCGCCCTTCAGGTTGATCTTGCCGTAGCCCAGCCACTGGCGGACCTCGTTCAAGTCGTCCGCAAAGGCGGCCGTGGTG
Organism: uncultured Holophagales bacterium; assembly: GCA_963741305.1. Lineage (GTDB taxonomy): Bacteria > Acidobacteriota > Thermoanaerobaculia > Multivoradales > UBA5704 > DATMER01. The sequence goes on from CAVUHL010000003.1 coordinate 5,818,291, forward strand.
TATTGGGTCAGGTCCGCGGCCTTCTCCAGCTTCGCGCGGCACTCCTTGATCGCCTCGACCGGGAACATGTCCCGGGCGGCAATGCGGAGGTCGACCGGTTCGCCCATCATGGAGCAGTGGAGCGGGTTCGATTTGCCAGTACCGCGCTGATCGACCAGCACGACGTCCCGCTTCTTGCGCAGGTAGCCACGGGCATACCACTGGGCGAGGTCCGTGATCCCCTGCCCGGGGCCGCCGGCGAGATCGAAGACCGGGTCGGGCTGCTTGTCCGCCGCCAGGGCCGGGATGATGACGATGTTCAGGCCGATCTTCCTGCCCTGCCGGGCCTCGCGGTTCTCCCAGACGGGGTAGGTGGCGCACAGCACGTCCTGGTCAAAGTCCGGTATCCGGCACGGATGGGGCTTGACCGGCGATTGGCCGCGGGCCGAGCAGGACAGGGCCAGGGCGATGAGGACGGCGGATCGGATGGGCAAGCCTTTTCGCATGAATAGATCCCTCTTGGCGAGGCCCTTTCTCCTACGGACCGTCATCCCCTTTGTTGCGCTAGGGCACGAGCGGCTCCCGCTAGGACATGAGCGGCTCCCGCTTCCCGGCAAGCAGCCTCAACTCGAGAGCTAGCCGTCATGGCTACTCAAGTAGCGGCTCCCGCTCCACCACAAGCAGCTCCCGCTTCCCGGCAAGCCGCCTCGGCTCGAGAGCTAGCCGCCATGGCGACTCGATTAGCGGCTCTCCTTTCAGCCCAAGCAGCCTCCCCTTCTCTTCAAGCGGCTCCCGCTTGGACAGGGGCGAAGCCGTCCCTCTGTAGAGGCACCTCTTGTGGGTGCCCTTCCGGAGGGCATGAAACACCATCCATCACTCGGGCTGTGACGGCGTACTAGCCTTTGTAAGGCGCGGGGACCTCTCGGATCAACGGCATCCTGCGCAGCCTGGCACGGGTATGGTGGCCATCCAGATGACCGTCCAGGATCAGCACGCCCGGTTCGGGCCGATCGAAGGAGAGAGTGCTCTGATCGAGCTTCATGGTCTTGCGCTCCAAGTCCAGGTGGAGCTTGTAGGACTTCTCCGATCCGACCATCGTCTCGACACCGAGCATGCCGGGGCTATGGAAGCTCACCCATCGCCAGCGGTCCGGGTCGGTGAACATCGGCACCTCCCTGCCGTCGAGAGCGATCTCCTCCACCGACCAGTAGCCGAACAGCGGCGGCCTGGCCGGGTGCGTCATTTCATACCGGCGGTTGGCGAATTCCAGGCTCGGACCGATCGTCTTCAGGCAGGCCAGCAGGATGAGGACGTGAAGGGCACGATCGAGCCACTTGTTCGGAAAGAGCGGCATCGACCGCGCGGGCTCCGCTCGACGGTTGAAAAGGAACACGTCCGCCAGCCGGCGCAGGCCGGGAGCGATCAGCACGGCGGACCAGACGAACAGGTGGAGCGAATACAGCTTGACCGGCACATCGTAAGACATGTTCAGCACGAAGATGGTCAACGAGTTGGCGGCGCAGACCAGGGCTCCCAACAGCACCGTCCGGGGCACGAGCAGCAGCAGGCCGCCCAGCAGCTCGGCCATGCCGATCAGCGATTCGAAAACCGGAGAGGCGCCGATGGTCCACCACAGCAGGTGATTCGGAATGAGGTCGCCGATGCGGAAATCCATCACGCCCATCGGCGGAGGAGCGGTCATCTGGGAAGGGATCGCCTTGATGATCCCGTAACGGATCATGGCTGCCGCGACCATGAGGCGCAGCCCGAACCGGAGCGCCTGATGGAGCCGGTCGTAGCGGCCCCGGTCCCTGTCGAGCACCGACCAGATCAGCGTGGCCACGGCAGCGAGCGCCAGATAGCAGAGGCACAGGACCCAGCCATAAGAGGTGTTGCCGACGCCGCGCGACTCGAAATCGATCTCGTAAGGAAGGTGGAGCATGCCGCCCTCGCCGATCCAGAGGACGATGGCATCCCAGAATTCGAAATACTTTTCCGCGGCGGCTTTCCCGCCGGGGATCCAGGAAAACGCGTACCCGGGGACGAAGTTGAGGACGAAGTAAGAGAACACGAACCGGAAAGCGATCCGCGTGGCCAGGCTCCAAGGTGGAAGGCCGTCCCGGTTCATTCCAGGTCCGGTCCGAGTATCCAGTGGAACCAGGGGGAGCTGAGCTGCATCCTGCGCAGCTTCGCCCGCAGCCGGCGGCCTTCCACGATGAGCATGTCCGGCTCCGGCTGCGCGAAGGAGAACGCGGCCTTTGGAAAGCGTTTCCGCGATCCGATCATGAGCTCGACATCCAGCGTGCCCGGATCCTTGAAGACCGCCCACCGCCATCGATCGGGTTCGGTGAACATCGGCACGTCCTTGCCTTTGACGGCAAACTCCTCCACCGACCAGGCGCCGTAGAACTGCGGCTTCGGCGGGTACAGCTCCTTGAACCGCTGCCCGGCTGAAATGGAGCTCCAAGCGATCACGAAAAGAGCCAGCAGCCAGATGGCGAGCTGCGGGGCACGAGAGGCCGCCGGTTCCTCGGCCGGCTCCACGGTGCGGTCGAGCAGGAAGAGATTGGCCAGCCGGCGCAGGTCCGGAGCGATCAGCAGGACGGCCAGGAGGAGCAGGAAGGACAGGTAGGGCGTAAAGGGCATGTCGTAGCAAAGGCTCAGCGCAACTGCCATCGCCAGGTTCGCGGCACAGATCAGGGCGCCAAGCAAGGCCGTGCGGGGGAAGAGCAGCAGCACGCCACCCGTCAATGCGGCGAGGCCGGTGAACGATTGGAAGACGGGGGAGGCTCCGACGAACGTCCAGAGCAGCTCCATCGGAGTGAGCTCGCCGAGCCGCCGCAGGAAATCGAACGGGGAGGGCGGGGGCATCTGGACGGGGATCAGCCGGGCGATCCCCGATCCGATCATCGGGAGCGCGAGAGCGGCGCGGAGCAGAAGCCGCAGCCAGCCCGCATATCGGGGTTTCACAGGTCAAGGGTGGCAAAAGCCACCGGAGGCGTCAAGTTGAGCTAGCATCTCCACCACGCCCATGAGCGCAAAACGCGTCAACCTCGTCAGCCTGCTGGCACTGCTTTTCCTGGTGCTGGTGGTCGCAATCACCCCCGAGGCGCGCCAGCTCATGGCCCGCATGGCATTCTGGATGGAAGGGGTGGAGGAGAAGATAGCGGCCAGCCGGCAGGAACAGGAGTCCGCCACCCCCGCAGAGGAGGAGGGCCGGAGCGCCGGCGACGCTGGTGGGGAGGAGCAGTCGGAGCCGGTAAAGGTCCCTCCGCACGTCGTCCTGGGGGAGGACGGCAAGTTCAACCCCGAGCCCGGCTACAGTTGGATCAACGACGATCCCAACGACCATACCGTTCAGTGGGTGCCGGGCGCCAGGCACTCCGAGCATCCCAAGGTCGTCGCCTCCAGCGAGCCCGACCAGTGGCGGCCGGCCCCGGGTTACGACTGGGTCGAGCCCAAGGGGATCGACGACATGCGCGTGGCCTGGAAGCCCGGCATGCGGCACTTCGGCGACGAGCACGTCCTGGCGATGGAGAAAGAAGGGGATTGGCAGCCCGAGCCGGGCTATGCCTGGGTCAACGACGATCCGGACGATCTGACGGTAGCCCCTATCGGGGCTAGGCCACCCTCCTGATCACCTCAGCCCCTTGCGGCCACTCCCCTTGGAGGAAGGCATCGGCCGCGGGGAAGAACTCCTTGGGGCGCTCCAGGTAGGGGTGGTGCCCCGACCCTTCGATCCGCAGGAAGCGCGCATCCTGCGCGTGCGCCGCCCACTCCCGTGACGCCTCCTCGGGCACCAGGTCGTCCGTCCCCTGCATCACCAGCATGGGCACGCTCAGCTCCGGCAGGCGCGGGCGGAAGTCCCAATCCCCCATCTTGGGCAGGATGTGGTCGAAGTAGACCGAGATGGCGTGCCGCGGCCACTCGTTGGGGAAGCTGCAGACGTCGTCCAACGGGAAGCGGATGAGGGCCGAGGTGTCGCCCATCTGGGCCGGCAGCAGGAACCAGGTGAACCAGGCGCGGCAGAACGCCACCGGGTCGCGCTCGTCGATCTCCTCGCGCCGCAGCTCTTCCAGGCGCGGGATGCCCGGCGGATAGACCAGCTCCTCGGAGCGGGGCAGCTCCTGTGCCCACTCCCCCGGCACGCGGGGCGTGATCGGGCAGACGAGCAGCAGCCGCTCTACCTTTTCCGGGTAATCCAGGGCGTACTGAGCGGCAATGGCGGCGTGGTAGGAGGCGCCGAGGATCGTCATCCGGTCCAGCCCGAAGTAGTGGCGGACGGTCTCCAGGTCGGCCACGTCTTCCTCCAGGCCGAGCTGGCGGAAGTCGGTCACCGCGCTGGACCGCCCCCGGCTGCGGGGGTCGTAGAGGAGCAGGCGCCGGCCCTCCGCCAGCGGATGGAGGGCGTCCCCCAGCCAGTTGGCGTTCGGGATGACGACCGTCTCGTCCCCCTCCCCCAGCGTCCGGTAATAGAGCTGGAGCCCCGGCCGGACGAAAACGAAACCCTCTGTGCTTTTCATGTGATCGGGCGCCGCGGCGGCGCCCGGTGAGTCTACTACACGGACCCTCACCCCCCGGCCCCCTCTCCCGGTCCACCCAAGCACACCCGCCCCGGGAGAGGGGGAGACTTACGAAGAAAGAGGGAATGGGCGGAGGGCTCCCTCTCCCTCACGCAGGTGAGGGAGAGGGTCGGGGAGAGGGAGGATGGGATCAACCCCCTAATGGCTCCGCTTGTTGCGGATCGCCTTGACCAGCTGGTCCTTCTTCATCTTGCTGCGCCCGGGGATCTTCTGGTCGCCGGCCATGTTGCGCAGCTCGGCGACGGTCCGGTCCTCGAGGCCCTTGTTCGGATTGCCCGTTCCCTGGGTGGTCTTGTTGGGGGTGCGGCCCTCTTCGCGGCGTCCCTTGTTGACCGTTCGGGCGGCGATCTCCTTGGCCTTCTTCTCAGAGGCGCCGCGCTCCTCGGAGCTCTCCTTGATGTGCTCGTACTTGCGCTCGTCCTTATCGCTCCACGCTCTGGGCATGACTGGGTCTCCTTTCCTCAGATGGGGCCAGTTGCCGGTCCTCCACCTCGATCTCGAACAGACGGTAAGGCGGATGGTCCGGATAGGTGTGGCGAAGAAGCTGGACACAGACGTTGTAGACCGGCACGCCGGTGGAGGTCATCCCCTCCGGCCGGCCGCGATGGGCATGGCCGTGGAAGACCGCGTTGCAGCGGTAGCGGTTGATCGGCTCCTCCAGACGGCTCGATCCAAGGAAAGCGAAGATCTCCGGCGGCTCGCCTTCGACCGTCTCCTGGATCGGCGAGTAGTGGAGCACCCCGATCCGCGGCACCCGCCGCAGCCTGGCGAGGGCCGACTCCAGCTTCAGCGACTCGTCGACGGCCTCGCGCACGAAGTCCTTGATGATCTGCTCGCCCCAGGGACCCAGCGCGCGCTTGCCGAAACCGCCGCAGAATCCCTTGATCCCCGCGAACCCGACCCCGGCGACCTCGACGGCGTCGCCGTCCAGCACCTTGATGCCGCTCTCGGTCAGGATTTTCTTGACCTCGTCCTGCTTGCCGCTTTCGAAGTCGTGATTGCCGAGCACGGCAATGACCGGGATGGCGACCGAGGCATGGATCTCCCGCGCCAGGGCATGCGCTTCCTCGGGCAGGCCATGATCCGTCAGGTCGCCGCAGAGGAGGAGCACGTCGGCCTCCCGCCCCACCCGGGTCAGCATGTCCCGTACAGGAGGGTCGAGCGCCTGCGCATAATGGAGGTCGCCTACCGCCGCGATTCGGACCGTTCGGTTGTTCGAATCCATTCTCTCCCTCCCTGCTTCGCTCTTCAGCATGCCTCGTGCCAGATCCCTCCCTGGTACGCTCCTTGCTCTCGTTGCAGCCATGATCGCAACGACGGAAAAACCCCACGATCAACTCTCACCCGAGACCCTCGAGTTCTATCGGCGGGTGATGACCAAGCTGCAGGAGGCGCGGGTGCCCTTCCTGGTCGGAGGCGCCTATGCGTTCGCCCGCTATACGGGGATCGTCAGGCACACCAAGGATTTCGACATCTTCGTCCATCCCCGGGACTTCGACCGCACCCTGGAGGAGCTGAAGCGGATGGGCTGCTCGGTCGCGCGGCCCTTCCCTCACTGGCTGGGCAAGGGCTACTCCGGGGACGACTTCGTAGACGTGATCTTCAGCGCGGGCAATGGGATCGCCAGGGTGGACGACCTCTGGTTCGAGCACGCGCTGGACGAGGAGGTGCTCGGCATCCCCTCGCGGCTCTGCCCGGCTGAGGAGATGATCTGGTCGAAGGGGTTCATCCAGGAGCGCGAGCGCTTCGACGGTGGCGACGTGGCCCATCTCCTGAGGGCGCGGGCCGAGGAGCTCGATTGGGACCGGCTGCTGCTCCGTTTCGGACCGCACTGGCCGGTCCTGTTCAGCCACCTGGTCCTCTTCGGGTACATCTATCCCGACGAGGCCGACAAGGTGCCGGCGAAGGTCATGGACGATCTGATCAAGCGCCAGCGCCACAGCCGGGGCGTCTCGGCCTCCAGCGAACGCCTCTGCCGGGGGACGATCCTCTCCCGTTCGCAATATCTCGTGGACATCGAGAAGTGGGGCTACCGGGACGCACGGTTACAGCCGATCGGTCCCATGAGCGCCGAGGAGTTGGAGATCTGGACCCAGGCCGCCGAGGAAGAGACGGGGCGGTCTTATACGGACGTGGACGAGACGGTTTAGCCACCCTTGACAAAGAAGACGAGCCGCCAGCCCTGGGGCTGGCGCTCGATCCCTGCCCGCCAGCCGGGATGGTTGGGGTCATACCGGTACTCGGGCGGGCAGACGACCCTCTTGCCGCTGTCGTCCTCCAGGCAGCCGCGGTCCAGGGTTGCCGCCAGTTCGCGGAGGTTCAAGTTCTCTTTGAAACCCTCGGCCAACCAGCCGCGCAATGCCTGCTGGTCGCCAGCTTCTGCCGCGGTCTGAATCGCCAGCAAGGCCGCCTCGGCCCCGGACGGCAGCTCGGGGAAGCAGGTCAGCTCCGCCGTTTTCTGACGGCGGAGCTCCGCTCCCGGCGACGTAGCAGGCTCGCCGTCCGCGCAGGCCGCCAGGAGAAGGATGAAGAGGGCCGCCCTCAATCCGGCTCCCACCCCGGCGGCGCCATCTCGAAGCTGGCGAAATCGAAACCGGGCGCCACCGTGCAGCCGACCAGGACCCAGCCCCCCAGGGGCCGGGCGCTCTGCCAGACCCCTGGAGGTACCACGGCCTGGGGCTCTTCCCCCGCGGCCAGGTCCGTGCCAAGCCGAATCACCTTTCGGCCCTCGGAAAGGCGCAATTCCAGCGGCGCGCCAGCATAGTGATGCCAGACCTCGGCCGCGTGCGTCACCCGGTGCCAGGCCGAGCGGTCCCCCTCGCGCAGCAGGTAGTAGATCGCCGAGCTCGCCTCATCCCGGAAGGTCTCCTGGTAGAAGCCCCCCTCGGGATGCGGCTTCAGCCCGAGCCGGGCGACGACCTCTTCTGCCGTTTTTTCCTCCATTCAGGGACACCCTTGCGCAGGGCAGGGCTCGATCCGGTAGCGCAGGGTGATGTTGGCGTCGATCCCCACCTGGCCCGCGGAGACGGGAGTATCGGAGGCCATGGAGGTCTCCATGGCCATGCGGGCCCCCTTGTACATCGGGGTGAAGACGGAGACGCCCCCTTCGACGACCTCGACGATCTCGACCAGCCGGACGCGCAGGGCGCGCGCCAGGGTCTCGGCCTTGACCCGGGCGGCCTCGGCGGCGCGGGTGAGGGCGGTGGAACGGGCCGCTTCGTCATTGCGCAGCCCGAACATCACGCCTTCGAGCCGGTTGGCCCCGGCGGCGAGGCCGGCATCTACCACGGGGCCGACGAGGTCCAGCTTCTCCAGGCGGACGGAAACGACGTTCGTCGCCTGGTAGCCCGAGATGCGCGGCTCGCCGCCGCGGTCCTGGGTGGGTTGTTCGTTGGCGTAGACGGGGTTCAGGTTCAGCTCGGAAGTCTGGATGTCTTCCGGCTTGACGCCGAGCTTGCGGATGGCATCGAGGATTGCATTGGCCGAGCGGTTGGCCTCATCCATGGCCGCTCGCGCCGTGGGAGCCTGGGCGAGGACGCCAAGGCGGACCGTTGCTTCGTCGGGGGCGACCCGGGCCTCGCCATTGGCCTGGACGCTGAGGACGGGGATGACAGGGCTGGCCGTCTCCTCATGAGCGGCCAGAGGGAACGTGGTCAGAGCGATTGTGAGAGCCAGGGCTGCGGTGATCTTCTTCATCGCGCCTCCTTTCGGCCCCCAAGTATAGAGAAGCCCCCGGCAGGGTGGGTCGCCGGGGGCTCGGGAAGGGCTCAATCCATCCTTGTCTTTATCCTCTCGGAGGGTCCTCGGGGGGGCCGAAGGGAGGTTTGTCCGATCCCGAGCGTGCCATCATGACGACGGTCGCGCCGCCAAAGAGCAGGGCGAGGATGGCAAGGATCGTGGCCAGGCTGCAGCGGTCGAGCAGGAGCGCGATGACGGTCGCCAGGTCGAAAGCCAGGGCGAGTCCCGCAACGACCATGAGAGTGGGCGGCGGCGGAGTGGGCGGCGGTGGCTCATAGCCGCCGAACGGAGGCTTGTCGGACTCGGGCATGGAAAAATCTCCTCCTCAAAAGAACGTCGTTTCACCGACTCCGCCCCAAGGAACGGAGGACCGCTCCTTCATTGGCGGGCGAGATGGGGCAACGTTACGTCCGAGCCAGGCCGGCCGATGAGAATGAATGGCGCCCAGTGGTAAGGGCGGTCGTACCGGCCATCCTGGATCATCTCGAGCTTCGAGAGGCGCAGCGCCTCCGCCTTGTCCCCGCTCTCCATCAGGTGACGGTAGAAGCGGACCATCAGGTCCGGCGTCGACGCATCCGCCACCTGCCAGAGGCTCACGACCACACTCGCGGCTCCGGCATAGAGAAGGGCCCGGCTCACGCCCAGCAGCCCCTCGCCGCGCACGTTCTTGCCGAGGGCCGTTTCGCAGGCCGAGAGGACGACGAGGTCTGCCGACAGGTCCAGGTTGAAGATCTCATAGACCTGCAGGAGGCCGTTCTCCTTGGAATCGCCGTCCAGGGAGAGGACGAGGCCCGAGTACTCGGGCCGGGCCTCGTCGACGAAGCCATGGACGGCAAAATGAAGCCAGCGGGCGTTGCGCAGGTCGGGGTTTGCCTTGACGTTCTCCTCCGAGGCGTCGCCGTCGAAATAGTGCCGGACCTGCCCGGGCGGGAACAGGGAGGCGATCTCCAGGACTTCGCCCCGCGAATGGGTGAGCCGCTGGGGAGCAGGTAGCCCGGCGTCCTGGAGGGTCCGGGCCAGAGGGCCGGCCGCGGCAGGCCCCGGCGCAGGGGAGGCCCGATCGTACGCGGGGTCCGCGAATCCCATGAAAAGGCTCGCTCCCACGGCAGCCGGGACCGCCCCTTCGGCGGACGCCCCCAGCTCTGCAAACACGCTGGCCGAGGGGACATAGGTCACCGACTTCTCCCGGATCAGATAAGGAAGCCCGGCATAGCCCGATCCGCCACCATCGGGCGAAGTCAGGAGCGCTTCGAAGCTGAGAAGGAGGAGCGGACCGTCCGGAGAGACGATCAGGTGCGGCTTGTCATGGAGCATCTCCTTCGCGGGAGCGAGGAGGATCTCGTAAAGGCGGTATGCCGCCTCGATGTAAAGCGTGCGGTACCTGCGCCCGGGATCCTCAAGGGTCCCACGGAGAGTCTCCACCAGCTCGGCAATCTCGGAGGAAGGAGGGATCCGGAATCCTTCCAGGCGGTCCCGCGTCACCACGAACAGGCAGGAGGACTCCTCGCCAATGCTGTACTCCAGAAGGGCCGTGCGGTCGTCGAGCATCCCTTGAATCCGCTCCAGAGGGAGAGGTGCCGGGTTGCGGAACGCGGCATAGTGCGGATGCTCGCGCTGGATCTGCCACTCGATCCGCTCGCGGTCCTCCTCCGCCCGGTCGAGCTCCGCCTCGATCCGGGCCGCCTGCTTGCCCTCGCGGGAGAGGTCGTCCAGGAGATCGCCTTGCAGGAGAGAGATCCGGTTTTCCGTCTCCTCCTCCCGCTGCTTCAGCTCGGCCGAGATACCCCGGCGGACATCCAGCCGCCCCTCGGCAAGGAGGTCGAGCAGGCCGCGCGCCCGGGCCCTCTCGCTCACCGCAAGGGCTGTCGCGAGATGCCCTCCGGCCGGATCGCGCTCGTGCAGGCGCATCTGGAGATCGACGTCGAAGTCGTAGTAATCGCGCCGCGAGGCGAAGAAGCTCACCCGCTGCCGCTGGGTGGCGACCTTGGGCCGGATCGACTCGATGATCCGCTGGGCTTCCTCGATGGCACCCGCGGCGGCAGGCAGGTTGCCGCGCTCCCGTTCCAGGCGGGCCACGGCGGCTTGCGCATTGGCCTCGGCGATCAGGGTCTTGCGCTGGCGGCTCAGGTCGCGGGCGCGGTAAAAGAGCTCCGCGGCCCGCTGCGGGTCAGGAAGGGCCTGATAAGCGAGCCCGAGGTCCACCATCGAATTGACCTCTCCCAGGGGGCTGCCCGCCTCCTGGAAGAATGCGACCGCCCGCTCCAACAGGACGACCGCCTCCCGCGGAGCACCCAGGACGCGCTGCGCCCGCCCCATGCCATGGATGGCGTGGGCCTGGATGCGGCGGTCGTTCAGCTTCAGGCCGATTTCGTTCGCGCGGGTGTAGTGCTCCAGCGCCACCTGCGGCTCCCCGCGCAGGTCGTAGGCCCAGCCTATATCCCGCAGCGTATAGGCCTCCCAGACCTCGTTGCCCAGCTCGCGGTGGATCTGGAGGGCCTGGTTGTAATGGGCGAGCGCCTGCTCCCCGTCTCCCAGGTAGAGGGAGGTCGTGCCGAGATAGGAGAGCACCCGCCCCTCCGGGGCCCGGTTGCCCAGGGCGCGATGGATCTCGAGGGCGCCGGTGTAGAGCTCGAGGGCCTCCTGCACCTCGCCTCGCCGCAGATAGATGCTGGCCATGTTCTGGAGGACCATGGCTTCATCGTTGCGGTCCTTCACCGCGCGGCTGAGGCCCAGTGCCTGGCGGTACATCTCCAACGCCTTGTCCCCCTCCCCCCGCTCGCGATAGATGGTGGCGATGCCCGTCAGGACGAGGGCCTGGCCCCCCGCATGGTTCATCTTGCGCCGCAGGCCGAGAGCGCGGTTGAAGGATTCGAGGGCCGCCCCCAGCTCGTTGCTGTCGTACTGGAGCACGCCAAGGCAATAGAGGGTGTTGGCGAGCTCGTCCTGGTCGTCCAGCTCTTCCCAGATCTGCCGAGCCTCCTGCAGCTCCTGGATCGCCACTTTGTACTGGCTGAGCTGATGGTGCGCCACACCCAGATTGTTCAAGGCCTGGGCCTCGCCTCGCCGGTCGGTGGATTGGCGCGCCAGGGCAAGGGCGCGGCTGTAGAGGGCCAGCGCAAAGACGGCATCGCCCCGGCTCCGGTGAATCAGGCCGATGAAGTTGAGGGCTTCGATCTCGCGCGGGCGGTCGCCGATCGACTGCCAGAGGGCCAGGGATTCCTGCCACTTGGCGAGGGCCTTCTCCTTCGAGCCCTGGTCCTCCAACGCGAGCCAGTGAGAGGCCTCGATATAAGCTCGTTCGGCGAGCACGCGCTCGGTATCGCCGGTCCGGGAGGGCCGCAGCTCTTCCAGGGTCAGCTTGTAGAGACCCCCATTCGCTTCATGCGGAGCAACAAGGAGACGGAAGCTCCCTCCGTCTGCGGCAATCCACGAGACCAGCTCGTTCTCCTTCTTGCCGCCCAGACCATCGGATGCCGCGATCTCTTCCCCCGACGGACTGACCAGCCGGAGCGCCACGTCGGCCTCCGTCTGATCCACGGTCACCCGGGCATAGTCGCCAGCCTGAACGGCGATCCGGTACTCGTGGATCTCGCCCGCGCCGATCTCCCGCTCCCGGGTGATACCCGTTTCGAGGAGAGAGAGATCCACGGGAAGCGGCTCCGGAGCGAGCGTCAGCGCTGGAGGCGCCGACGAGCACCCCATGCACAGCGTTGCCAGAATTCCTCCCAGAAGGGCCAGGGCGCGGGGGCCGAAAGGAAACAGAGGAGGACGGCGGGGTGGAGCGGGCAGGATCTTCAAGACCTGACTTCGCCTCTTCGTTTCGGCCAGTTTACCCTAGGAGAGGCACGATCGATGTCAGAAAATTTCCGGCATGGCGAATCTTATAGAGGAAGAGAGATAGGATGGATGACGCTATGGCCGATGATCGCGACTTGGTGACCCGGTTCCTACGCGGGGATTCGGATGCCGTGGCAACCCTGGACAGCTGGATCTCCAGGGCCGCCTGGCCCTACCAGCGCCGGCTGGCCAACCGCTGGGACGACGTCCTTCAGGATGTACGCCTGGAAGTGACCCGGCTGCTCGGCGAAGGCAAGTTCCGCGGCGAATCGAGCCTCCGCACCTATCTCTGGCGGGTCGTCTCCCACACCTGCCTCGACCAGATCCGCTCGCAGGGCAAGTGGCAGTTCACCGACCTGGAGACCGCGGACCAGGAGGACCGGGTCGCCGGGCCGCTCCGGATGGCCGTGGACGACCCTGCCGAGCGCGACCTCCTGATGCGCGTCGTGGACCGGGCCTCCCCGGATTGCCGCGACCTTTGGAAAATGATCCTCCTCGGCCACTCTTACAAGGAAATGAGCCTGCGCCTCCAGGTCGCCGAAGGAACCCTGAGAGTGCGCGTCCTCCGCTGCCGCGAGCGTGCGATCGCCCTCCGTTCGGAGCTGATGGCGGGCCCCCTGCCCAAGGGGGAGCCCGGGCGTAACAAAATCGTCACGCGAGCGCCCAAAAAAAGCGGAGAGACGATACGCCCATGAATTTAAATTGTGATCATGTCGCCGAGCTCCTCCCCTGGTACTTGAACGGCACCCTCGGCGAGGGGGAACAGGGAGAGGTCAGCGTGCATCTGGAGGGATGCGCCAAATGCCGTCAAGCGCTGGATGAGACCCGCCTCGCCTGGCGGATCTACGACCAGCACATCCCCTCCGAAGCCCTCGTCGCGCTCGCCTGGGGAGAAACCCCCGAAGGGCTCGACCCCGACGTCCTGGACCGCCACCTCGAGGCCTGCCCCCAGTGCGCGGCCGAGTTGGAGATGGTCCGGACGAGCCGCAAGCTGGAGGAGGACGACCGGATCGCCCTTTTCCCTACGTCAGCTAGGCCGGTGAGGACCGAAAGGTCTACGCCCGCGTGGCGTACCGCCGCCATGGCTGCCGGCCTGGCCGGGATCGTCGCAGCGAGCGGCTGGGTCTGGACCGCGGGCCGCGCGAACGACCTGGAAGAGCGGCTCGCCCTGGCGGGCCGACCGCCGGAGACTGTCCCGGCGCCCGCTCCGGCCCCTGATGCCGGCCGGCTATCGGAAATGACAGCCGAGGTCGAGCGCCTCCAACGGCGCGAGGCCGAGCTCCGCCAGCAGCAGGAAGAGATGCAGGAGCAGCTCGCCCGCATCGCCCAAGCCGGTCCGGCCGCGCCCTCCCCGCAGATCAACGCCTGGATCGGCGACTTGCGGCCGACGCAGGATGTGGTCCGCGGAGGTTCCGCCACCGCCGAGGAGCTGCCGGCGGGCCGGACCGCGAGCCTGATCCTGGGAACGAGCCACAAGGAGACTCACCGTGGCCATCGGGTGGAGATCGTGGATTCCGCCGGGAAGGCTGTCTGGAGCGCCGACGGCCTGGTCCCCGACGCCGATACGAACGATTACGGGATCACCCTCCCCGCAGGAACCCTGAAGCCGGGCGCCTACACGATCCGGATCTCGGCGCAGGAGGAGGGGAAGAAGGTCGAGCTGGAGAGCTACTCGGTGCGGGTGAGGTAGCCCCTCACGGCCGCTCCGTGGATCACCATCGTCTTGGGGTCCTGAAGGAAAGCAGCCACGCCGAGGCTCTCCCGCTTCCACCGCTTGTCGAGGCCGAGCACAAGCTCCGCCGAGTCAGCCGAACCAACCAGGGTGAGCGCCTTCTCCAGCCGGCGGACTACATAATCGTTGTGGAGCGTGGACGAGGAGTTCTCCCCCGCTCCCACCTTTGTGATCAGGCCGGTCTCGTAGACCGCCACCCAGAGGTCGAGCGGACCTTGCACGGCGCGAGACAGCTTCGCTCCCACTTTCACCTTCAGACGATCCTGCGCAGGTTCCACGGCAAGCGTCACCCGGCCGGCGGGCTCGGCGGCGAGCGCCTCCGCGATCCGCTTGCGCGCTCCGGCCTCATCCGAGCCGTTCAGGCCGGTCCGGCCGGAAACCACGAGCTGCGGCGTGTAGATCCGGTTGCTCCGGAAAGCCCGGGCGTAGGCCTCCTGGCGCTCCGACCAGCGCTTGGAGGAGAACGGATCGGTCCAGCCGATGTAGTTCCAGTAGTCCACATGGAAGGAAAGGGGAATCACCCGGGGATCGCCGGCGAGCCTTGTGAGCAGCCGGTCCGCGGGCGGGCAGCTCGAACAGCCCTGGGAAGTGAACAGCTCGATCACGACAGGACCCGGGTCTTGAGATGGCGCGGTGGCCAGGGCCAGGAGCATTGCGACAAAAAGGTATCTCATCGTCCGGAGATACGGCCCTCGGACCCCATCTGGTTTTCAAACCACTTCTTCGGCCGCAGGATCTTCCAATCCCGCTGGGTCCCGTCGAGCTGGACCCCCACGTCCCAACGGCCATAGCTCGCGTAGAGGACCCCCTGCTTGGGAGCGCCGCCGAAGCGGAGCCTCCCCTGGATCTTCGCCTTGCCGCCCGCCACCGCCAGGTCGTCGATGAGGACGGCGCCATCCCCGACCGACACATCCGCCACCGCCCCGACCGCCTGCGTCATCAGGTCGTCCATCCAGCGGAGGACCCGGTCGCGCGTCTCGGGAGCCATGAAGGAGAAGAGCGGCCGGGAGTCGGAGAGCGTGCTCTCCACCTTGGCGCGGAGGAAGACCGGCGCACCGGGCTCGATCACGGCGCGGTCCAGGTGGGCCCGCGCCCACCAGTCCCCTCCCGTTATCCCCTCGCCACTCACCCGGGTCACGTCGATCTTGGTGCCCGATATGTCGAATCGCTTGCCGTGGAAGTCGGCTTGGCGGATCAGGGTGTGGACCTTCAGATCCCCGCGTAGGGGACGCCCTTCGAAACGGGCCCCTACGCCGCGGACATCCAGATTGACGCTGCCGGAGCCGGTCCAGTCCGGAGCCGCGGCGCGGAAGCGGACGCTCATCCGGCCCGAGCCGCCGGTCAGCTCCAAGCCCGACTGCTTGGGCAGGTACGCGTTGTAGAAGGAGAAATCCTTGACTTCGCTCGCGGGCATCTCGATCTCGATCCGCTTCGGGGAGAAGAAATCGCGCTCCACCAGCCGGGGCTCACCGTTCCTGGCCTCGATCCGCAAATCCCGGCCGCGGACGTGCGGCTGGCCCTGACCGCGGGTCAGCTGGAAGGAGTCGAACTCCAGGCCCAGGCGCGACTCCTCGCCGGGGAGCACCTCCCAGACCGCCCGCCCTTGCCCCTCGGCACGGTAGTCGAGCGCGGAAGCGACGAGGCGCTCCGGCCGCGCTTCCAGGCGGCTCCCCGGAAGGAACTTGCCGCGGCGCACCCGCAGGTTGACGGCCACCTTGCCATCCCGGGTGTCGAAGCGGACCCACCGGGTCCTCCGCAGGTACTCGTCCAGGAAGGCCAGGCCCTGTACGGTCCCCTTGACATCGGCCTTGCCGCTCACGAAGCGGAAGAGGTTCCAGCCGCGGTGCTGCGAAGGGACGTACGGCGCGATCTCGCCGTCGATCCGTCCGGAAGCCTCCGCCAGGATCGGCTGCGCGTCCGGACCCCCGCCGAGCGAAATGGCTCCGGAGTCGATCTGGAAACGGGTCGGTTCGATCATGAGCCGGCGCCAGACGGTCATGTCGAACCCGCCCGCGAGCCGCGCATCCCCCGCGAACCGGAACTCGTCGATCCAGATCTCGCGGACGGTGTCGAGGTCCACCTGCGCCAGCCGGATGCGCCATGGGTCGCGGCGCGCCTTCTGCTTCTGCTGCGGGGGACGGGGATAGATCTTCTCCGGCGGCCGGACCGGCGGATTGGTGAAACCGGGGATGGGCGGCTGGAGGTCCATCCGCAGCGGCCGGGACCACTTCCGGCCATCCGCCCTCCGGCGCAGGCGGAAGTTGACGCCGCTGCCTTTCAGCCCGGTGATGATGAGCTCCCGGCCGCGCAGGGCGAGCAGGTTGATCTCGAAAGTGGCGGTGTCCATGGAGCCCCACCACTGCGCCGTGCGCGTCTGGTTGCGGATGCGGAAACCGCGGACGTGGATGACGCCGGGCCACAGGGTCCAGGCGGTCTCGGACTCGATGAGCAGCCGCTCGGGCCGCCGGTTCAGGCGCTCCTCGAGATCGCCCGAGCGCAGATACCAGTTGCCCGCCACGAGGTAGAGCGGATAAAGAGCCAGCGCGGCGAGGACCAGCGCCAGGGCAAAACGGATGAGAAATCTTTTCATGGTCGAGGCACGGTCTTTGCGAGACTCGTGCCGTCATGAAAGAAATCGTCGTAGACCAGCCCGCGAGCGAAGCCTCGGCCCTGCTCGCCATCCAAAGCAAGGCGATCCTGAAGGCGCACGGTTGGGAGATGGCCTTCTGGTCCTGCTCGGACGAGGAGCGGATCGAGAAATCCCTTCACGCGCTCGGCAAGGGCAGGGATGGCTGGGAGCTGGTACGGCCAGGGAAGGTCCGCGCGGAGCCGAAGAACCTGACCGAGGACGCGGAGGCCATGGCCCGCTTCGGCCCCTGGGTCTACATCTTCGGCTCGCACTTCGGCACCAAGGCCGGCCCGCTGGAGCCGACGAGGCACTTCATCGCCCGCTTCCGGGAGGACCGGATCGAGGGCCGGCTCGACGAGGCCGAGCTCGAGCTCGAGATCGCCCGCGGCCGGTTCAAGCTCCACCGCCTGCTCAACGACGCCCTGCGCGAGAGCGGGCTGGGCATGATGGCGCCCGGAGACGAGGAGCGGCGCTGCATCCGCGATACCCGCAGGAGGGGGCGGAAGAAGGGGAAGAAATGGGCCGAGCGCATCCACAAGGCGGACTGGCCGGTGGATGTCGAAGGCGCCGCTTTTCGCAGCAACGGAGCCCTGTTGCTCGGGCTGCGCTACCCCGCGGCCCGCGACGGGCATCCGATCCTGGCGGAGATCGACGGCATCGAAAAGCTCTTCCGGAACCCGCCTGATGATCCGGCCGTCCGCCAGCTCTGGGTGATGGAGGGGGTGGGGACCGCGCGGGAGCCCCGCGGCATCCGCGCTCTAGAGGAGGAGGGAGAGTCCTTCCTCGCCATCACCGGCAGCTTGGACAGCACTCCCGAGGAGAGCGCGATCCTGCAGGACCATCCCGAGGGAGAGAAGGCAGATTCCTGCCTGCACCGCTTCACCCTGCCCGAACCCCCGCCGCGCTGGAGCGGCGTCGAGGCCGAACGGGTCCAGGACCTGGGGGTTGATTCCAAGGCCGAGGGCATTGCCGCGGACACCGGGGGCCGCCTCTGGTACGTGCTCGACGACGAGCGCATCCGCCTGCGCCCGGTCGGTTAGACTCCGGCCGTTGGACATCCTCTTCGACCTCGACGGCACGCTCACGGATCCCGTGGTCGGGATTACGCGCTGCATTCAGCACGCGCTGGTAAATCTGGGCAGGACCGCTCCGGAAATCGACTCCCTCCGGCGCTGCGTCGGCCCTCCGCTCCAGGACAGCTTCGCGGAGCTTCTGGAGACCACGGACGAAATCCTGCTGTCCGAGGCGATCCGCCTCTACCGCGAGCGCTTCAAGCCCATCGGCATGTTCGAGAACAGCGTCTACCCGGATGTGCCCCAGGGTCTGGAAACTCTTCGGGCCCAAGGGCAGGAAGGCATTTCACCCGAACAGGCCTGGATGGTGGGAGACCGAATGCACGATGTGCTCGGAGCCCGGCGCAACGGCGTCGAAGCGATCGGAGTCCTGTGGGGTTATGGCAGCGAGGAAGAGCTGCGCGCCGCCGCGCCGCGACGGATCGTGGCCACGATGGCGGAGCTTTGCGAAGCGATCCAAATGGAAAGACGCCCCCGCGAGGCGGAGGCGTCTTAAAGGATCCGGCTAGGTGGCTGCTTAGCGGGTCGCCTTGATGGCAACCGCGCCGCCCAGGGCCAGAAGACCGATCAGTCCGAGCAGCGGCATCCCGCTGGCGGTGTCGGGCAGGTTGTCGGCGTCGGTGTCCACGCTGGTATCGACATCGGTGTCGACTCCAGTGGTGGTGGTCGTCGTCGTATCGAGGGTCGGGTTCGGGTCGTTGCCCTGGGCCGCCGTGTCGGAGTCCGCATTGGCATTGACTTCCACATCGACCAGGCCGTCCTCGGCATTGCGGCCGGCATCGACGTCCACGTCAGGGCCGGAGCCCGTCTCGGGCTTGCCCGACTGGTCGACCTGCTGGCTCGGCGGAAGCTGTGTGTTTCCCGTGGTCTGGGCCATCAGGGTCGTGCCTGTGACCAGGACCAGAGCGATCATGAGAGTAAAGATTTGCCGCTTCATCGAGTTCTCCTCTTCTCGGTGTTACCTGGAAGATTTCCCAGCAAGGACATCCCTTGCCGCCTCGGCAGATCTTTTTTTGCAACAGCGATGCCAAGACTGCTACGGCGGGCTGCTCCCGCCTCGCTCCTTGTCGCGCGGATTCGACCGCTCCCCCTCCGGTCCCATCCCATCTCTGGGGCCTTGGCGGACATCGGCTCCAGTCAGCTTGGAGGCGGGGCGCGCAAGGCACTGGACCCAGACGACCTGGAAGCCTTCGGGAGTCCGTTCGAAGGCGAGTCCGATGCCCATCTCCGTGAATCCCGAACCCAGAAGGGTGGAGCCCTTGCCCCCTTCCTCGTCCAGCAGCTCGGCCAGGGCCTGCTCCGGATTCAGGGCGCCGGTGACGATCCTCTCGCCCACGAGCTCGGACGACTGGTACTTCTGGCGCTTCACCTTGGCGAAGATCGGACCCGCGGCGCTCAGCGGGCGCCCGGAGCGCATCACGAGCAAAACCGCCTCGGCGTGCGCCTGGGCGGCCCGATCGAGGGCCGGGTGCCGGTTCAAGGGGTACAGCTCCGCCCCGACCCTCGCCTCGTTCACCCTCTGCAGGATCTCCTCCCTCAGCGGCTCGACGTTCTGGAGAGCCAGGGTCTGCTTCTCGTACAGCTCCGCCATGTACCGTTCCAGGTAGCTCTCCTCCGAGCGGGCGAGCAGGAAGCTGTACATCGGGGTGCCCCGCACCTGCCCGACCCCGATGCCCAGGTCGCGGACGTCGGGATGGAACAGGCTGTTGCGGCTGGACTCCGGCTTCCAGCCCCGCGCGATGGCCTCGGGAGGATCGGCCGTGAAGGCCAGCTTTGCCGTGATCATCTGGAATTTGTAGCCGGCTTGGCGGGCCCAGTCCTCGGTCGTGCGCCCCTCGGGCGAGGAAAAGCCCGCGTACCCGCGCGCGCCCATGTCATCGACATGGGCCTGCGCCGCTCGGGCCAGCTCGGGATCGAGCGCCAGGGGCTGAAGCCCGAGGCGCTCGCGTTCGGCGTTGATCAGCTGCAGGAAGGTCTGTCGCAGCTCCTCAGGGCCGGCCGCTGCGGCAGGAGCCGGGGCGAGGAGCAGAGCAGCAAGAAGGAGGGCTCGCATGCCCTATTGTACCGCGCCTCAATCTTCCTCGTAGCTGATCTCCATCTTGCGAATCCTGCGCGCCGAGAGCGCCAGCAGCGCGGCCGAGACCAGGAAGAGGCCCGGGATCGAAATCCACGGGGAGGGCGCATCCGCGAGGATCGCCAGCGGACCTTCATCAAAGGGCACCGGGCAGAGCGACTGGAGATAGTGGGAGACGCTCACCTTCTTGAGCAGCGGCGGCAGCAGGAACAGGATGCGCTCCCAGCCGAAGACCGCCAGCGCCGGGATCGCCGGGCTCTTGAAGAAGAAGCCAAGGGCGAGGAAGACCGCGCCGTAGCCCATGCAGGCGAGCGAGGTCACCAGCAGGTACGAGCCCAGGTGCGCGAAGCCGGGACCACGGAAGAAGAAGTTGCTTACCCCCGTGTGCGGCGCATAGGCCAGAAGATAGGAAATCAGCGTCGCCGAGCCGAACAGCACGATCGCCACCAGCACGCCGGTCAGGTATTTCGCGACCACCAGCACCTCCCGCCGCACCGGCGACAGGAAGTAATAATGCAGGCTCCGGTCGAGCACCTCGCGGCGGATCAGGTTGCCGAAGATCCAGACACAGCCGAGGAACACGATCACCCGCAGGGTGAACGCCTGATAGATCGCAGAGAAGTGCTTCGTGGCGTCCGCCAGGTTGGCCGGGTCGTCCACCAATTCCGAAGCGAGCATCCACCGCAGGGCCAGGATGAACACCGGCATGAGCGCGAGCACCAGCAGCAGGAAGACCCGCTTGCCGAGGAAGCTCTTGCGCATCTCCAGGCGCATCACGGCCAGCGCCTGGTTCCTCCAGTGGCCCCAGGGGCTGCCATGGCGTATGGATGGAACATCGGAATGTGCGGGGGCGGTCTCTCTCAAGGTCTCGCTCACGACTTCTCTCCGATCAGGTACTGATAGACCGCGTTCACGTCGGCATCCGTCGGCATCACGGTCTCGATGCCGAGGCCTGTCTCGAGCACGACCTGGTTGAGCATCATATAAAACCGGTCGGCGCTGCGTGTCCGCACCAGCAGGCTCCGGCCGTCTTCCTGTATGCTCGCCTCGACCACGTGGTCCTGCTCGAACACCTTGGAAGCCAGGAGCGAGGGGCGGTCGCAGCGGATCAGCACCTGCACAGGATGCTCTTCCTCCATCTCGTCCCGCACGCCGCCGATCTCGCCCTCGGCCACGATGTAGCCGCCGTTGATCAGCACCACCTGGTCCGAGATCAGGTCGACCTCGTGCAGGATGTGGCTTGAAACGATCACGTAAAGGCCCGCCGCGGCGAGGCTGCGGAAGAGCGTGATCACCTCCGCCCGCGCCATCGGATCGAGACCGTTGAGCGGCTCGTCCAGGATCAGCACGGAAGGCCGGTGTGCGATGGCCTGCGCGAGCTTGATGCGCTGGCGCATGCCCTTGCTGTAGCCGGCCACTTTCCGTGCCGCGGCCTCGGTGAGCCCCACACGCTCGATCGCCTCCCAGGTCATCTTTTCGGCCTCGGCGTGCCCGAAGCCGTGCACCCGCAGATACGAGTAGATGAATTGAAAGCCGGTCATCCCCGGTGGAAAGGCGTCGTACTGCGTCGAGTAGCCGACCAGCCGGAACAGCTCCTCGGGATGGTCGGGCGCAACTCCCAGAATCCGGATCTCGCCCCGCGTCGGACGGATCAATCCCACCATCAGATTCATCAACGTGGTCTTGCCCGAGCCGTTCGGTCCCACCAGGCCGGTAATCCCGGGCGGGATCGTCAGGTTGACCTTGTTGATCCCCAGGATCTCGCCATAGAACTTCGAAATGTTTTCGATGACGATGCGGCTGTCAGGCGCGTTCATCGGACCACCTCGTATGCGCGGATGCGCCGCGAGAGGAGCCAGAGGCAGATCAGGCCGCCCGCGATCAGAGTCGCCCAAGCCACGCCCGGCGGCGGCAGGAAGTCGTCCACCGGGAGGTTGAACAGGTTTGTCCAGATCGAAGCGATCACGAACCAGGGCGAGACCAGCATCCCCGCCCAGGAGTGGAGGATCTCCGCGATCGCCCCGGCAAAGCCGATGGACACGAAGAAGATGACGATCATCGCGATGCGGGCCACCGGCCGCCACTTCACCCAGGCCGACACAGCCAGCGTCAGGACCGAAAGGAAGAGGATCCAGGCCCAGCTTCCCGCGAAGATCGCGAAGCCGAGCCGCAAGTGGTCACCGAGCCAGGCCCCCCCGTCCAGGTAGGCCTGGAAGAGGTAGAGCAGCATGGAGGGGACCCAGGTGATCGCCGAGAGCAGGATCAGCAGCACCGACATCTTGCCCAGTATGTACTCGCTGCGCGAGAACGGCCGCGACAGGTAGAGTGCCAGCCCGTTGTTGCGCAGATCGGGCGAGATGAGCGCCGGCCCCACCAGGAGCACGAGCATGAACGACAGCGCACCCTGGATCCAGGTGCCGATGTAGAAGAACTTGTTGTCGATGGGCAGGAACTTCTTCAGGTCCTCGGCCGGCAGGTCGAGGAAGCTCAGGGCGCTCATGTTGTGGTGCAGATAGATCAGCAGCAAGCCCACGAACGGCATGAGGAAGCAGATCGAGTAGAACGCCACGAAGAGCTTGCTCTTGAAAACCGTTTCATAGGCATAGCGCGGAAAGATGAGAAAGCGCGACCAGGTGGGGGTCAGGACCCCCGTGTAGCGCCGGTAGCTGCGACCGTAGACCGCCATGGCCTAGACCTCCATCGCTTTCAGGAAGATGTCTTCCAGGGAATCCCGCTTGTAGTCCAGACGGCGGATCTGCACTTTGCGCTCGGCTGCCAGCTTGTAGAGGTCGCGGACCCCGACCCCTTCCGGCAGCACGACCTTGATGCGCTGGCGCGAGCTGGCCGCGACCTCGGCCCCGAGCGCTTCGAGCGCCGCGGAAAAGCCGGGATCGGACGACGCGCCGCTCTCGGTGCGCAGCTCCAGGTCGAGGAAGTTGCGGTTGGAACGCCGCTCCGCCTCCAGGTCGCAGGTGACCGCGACCTTGCCTCCTTTGAGCACCAGCACCTCGTCACAGCACTCTTCGACGTCGCGCAGGAGATGGGAGGAGAGGATCATCCTCACGCCGCCGCCTTCCCGATTGTCGCGAATGTCCCGGATCAGCCGCAGCATGCGCTCGCGGGCAACAGGGTCAAGCCCGTTCGTGGGCTCGTCGAGAAAAATCAGTTTAGGTCCATGGACCAGGGCCTGGGCCAGCTTGGCCGCCTGCCGCATGCCAAGGGAGTAGCCGTCGATGGCGCGGTAGCGGGCTTCACCCAGGCCGACATAGAAAAGGACTTCGTGCGCGCGCTCGATGGCCTGCGCCGGCGGCAGGCCGGAGAGCTCGGCCATCAGCCGAACGAAGCGCACGCCGGTCAGACCGGCGATGAAAGCGTCGTTTTCCGGCATGTAACCCATGAAAGAGCGGATCTCCCGCGTCTCCGTCCGGATGTCCCGGCCGAGGACGCGGGCGGTGCCGCCACTCGTTTTGTAGAAGCCCAGAAGGGTATGGAGCAGCGTGGTCTTGCCGGCTCCGTTCGGGCCCAGGAGACCGATGCAGCGGCCGGAGAGGGTGGCGTTCAACCCCTGCAGGATCGGACGCCCGCCCAGTTTGACCTCCAGCCCCTGGAGCTCCACCACCGGAACGGCCGGGGCCGCCACCGGGAGTATCTCCCTACCATCGTCGCTCTCCAGAGCCGTCTTCGTCGCCAGATTCACCACGTTGCTCCTCCCTTCTATCCTTGTCAGACTGAACTACCGCGTTTCGTCCGTGGAAGTTTCAGCCTGCATGCGCTCCGCTTCGCCATGGGCGTGATCCATCATCCCCAGGACACCGCCCATACCGGCAAGCGTCTGGAGGTTCAGGCCCAGCGGGCTGGTGTTGGTGCTGGCGAAGAGGATGCGGTCCTCCTCGGCGTAGGCGTAGATCAGCGTCGGACCCTGACCGAGGATCAGGTTCTTGAGCTGATTTTCCTTGCCGCTGCCCTTGATCTCCTGCGGCACCAGCTTGCCGGCCGATTCGATCACGGACTGGAGGTTCTGGTAGACGAAGGCCGAGACGTTCACCTGGCCATCCTGGCCCAGGAGGTCGCGGAACTTCGGATGGCTCGCCAGGTTGACACCCGACTCGCGCTGCTGGAGCGACCGCTCGAGCAGGGCACGGGTCGGAGAGGCCACCAGGTAGCCGTCCTCGAAGGTGTAGTCGAAGCCCATCTTCGGCTGCTTGCTCTGGATGCTGTAGAAGGTACGGCCACCGGCCTCCTCCTGCTTCATCGTCATGCCGGGCTTGCCTTCCTTGCGCAGCTCGTCGTTGACGTGCTGCACCATCTTCTCGAGGGTCTGCTGGAGGCGCGCCGGGTCATAGACCTCGACCACCAGCTTCCACGAGGGGGTGGGCAGCAGCGGCCCATCGACCGCGAACACGACTTCGCCACCGAGCGGCGCGGCCAGGTCGTCGCGGACGTCGAACCCGTGCTCCTGCCGCACCTTCTCCAGCTCGGCCGCCATCTCCGGGCTGGCCGCGAGCAGGTCGTCGAGCACGCTCGCCGGCTGCTTGACGATGAACGCGGAGGCCAGGTTGGCATCGGGCGAGATGAAGGACAGTGCGCCCATCGGAGCCGGCGCCGCCAGCCACGAGGCAATGCCCCGCCGCTGCTGGCTGAAGGTCAGGGCGGCGCGGGTGTCCGCACGGCCTTCGACCTCCTGCCGGTTGACGATGAAGTGCTGGAGGTCGCGGACGCCCAGCGCCTCGGCCTCGGGGTCCGGCGTCTCGTTGGAGGAGATGAACCCGGCGATGTCGGCCGCGAACAGCCAGCCGGCGCCGTCCTGGTACTCCTGGGCGATCCGGGCGCGGAAGGGGGTCCCCGTGAAGGGATTCCCGCCGGTACCGCCACCGGCCGCGATCCGCGCGATCTGGGCACCGTTGGGCGAGGCCACGAACAGGCCGTTGCCCACCCAGACATACATGGCGTCCCGCTGGATGCCGGAGAGGCCCGCGGGGTCGTCGACGAGGATGATGCCGTCCTCGCCGCCGTGCTTGCCCTTGAGCTCCGCGATCTCCTGCTCCAGGGTGGCGCGGAAGCCGGCCTCGTTGGTCACCTCGGCCATGATCACCGGCACGTCGTCGTCCTTACCCCCGGTGTCAGCCGGGATGGCGATCGCGATCTCTTCGCCCAGATGGCGGCCCAAGTCGCCGATCTTCTGGATCATCTCGCGGAACTTCTGCTGCTTCTCCGACGTGCCGAGGGTCTCGCTCCACCACTGGCGCACGGTCTCGTTGGTCTCGACCTTCTGGTCGAGGATGCGGTGCGTCTCGCTCAGGCTGTTGGCGAGGTTGGGCAGCGCGATGAAGGCCATGGTGCCCTCGGGGGCGAGGTCCAGGAGCTTCGTGGAATAGCGCAGGCCGGGGCGCTCCACCTGGGCGTCGATCTCCTTGCCCAGGGCGGTCAGCTCGGCCAGGAGCTTCTCGTACTCCTGCGCGTTGCGGCTCCAGGCCACCTCGCTCCGGATCGGAACCGCGGACACGCTGGCATGGGTGGTCACCTGGTCGCCGGGGTGGAGGACGTCGTCGCGCCGGGCCTGCTTGACCCGCACTTCGCCCTCGACCACGGACACGCGGGTGCCCTTGGTGCCGTTGTTGACCGAGAAGATGGTGCCGGTGACCGAGACCAGCGAGTCGCTGGTGGACACGAACAGGTGCCGGTCCCGCTGCTTGGCCGCCTCGACGATCACGCGTCCGCCGTCGAGGTGGATGGTGTTGCCCTTGCGGCTGGCCTCGAGCGACATGGTGGCGCGCTCGGAAAGCTCGATGCCGGAGCCGTCCGCCATGCGCACCAGGGCGGTGGAGCCCTTGGCCGTGCGGATCTCCTGGCCCTCGTCGATCGATTCGCCGTTGTTGACTTGGCGGATGCTCTGGCCGTCGACCTCGAACAGCAGGCCCTCGACGGACTCGATGCGGGCCATCTTGGAGCCGCCGGCCATCATCTCCCCGATGAGGAGGAAGAGGCCGATGCCGACGCCGATGACCACGGCGGCAGCGAGGCTCTGCCAGGCCAGCCGGGAGCGGCGGCCGGAGAGGAGGGTGGCGGAAGCGGCCGGACGGACCTCCTTCGCCTTTCCTTCGCGGGCCTCGCGCAGGGCGCGGCGGCAGGGGACGCAGGTACGGGTGTGGTCCTCGACCAGGAGCGCCCGGGCCGCGGGCAATTCACCCCGGACGAAGGCGGGGATCAGGGCCTGGAAGCCGTCGCAGCCGCTCAGGCTTCCATGGTGCTCGGCGGAAGCCACCGCCGCCGGCTGGGACTCCATCTTATGGACGGGGGCGCCCTGCGACAGACGCTCCCACACCCGGGCAGAGGCCTGCTCGACCACTGCGGGGTCGATCGGCTCGCCCGCGACCTCGGCGATTGCCCGGTCGAGGGTCTCGTCGTTTCTATTGAAGAGGCTCATGACAATTCTCCTTCCAGCGGCCCCAGCTCCTTCTGGAGGCGGTGCCGCGCGCGGTGCAGGATGACAGCGATCGAAGTCTGTGTGGCGCCGAGCGCCTTGGAGATCTCCAGGTTGCCCAGCCCCTCGAAATAGCGCATCGTGAAGATCTCGGCCTGGCGGGGGGAGAGGCGGGTCATGGCCTCCCGCAGCCGCTGGGCGAGCTCGCGGCTCCCCTGGCGGCGCTCGGGTCCGGGATCGGCGTGATCGACGAGATGCTCACCGACGCCATCCAGGTCCACGGTCCGGGACCGCTTGCGCGCCCGGATCAGGTCGAGGGCGGCATTGACTGCCGCACGATGCAAGTAGCTCCCGGCACTGTCGGAAAGGTCTGGCTGCTCTTCGCGGCGCAGGAGCCTGGTGAATACGGTCTGAAGGACGTCTTCGGCATCGGAGGCGTCGCCTGTGATGCGGTAGGCGGCGCGGAAGACGCTCCCATGATGCTCCCGGAAGAGGTTTTCAAGCGCTTCCGGGGGCCGTTCCGTCGAATCTTTGTAGGCTGCCGCGTGCACGGCGTTGGCCCTCCTTTCTCCTTCGCTCATAGAAACGCTCCTTCCGGAGGATTGTTACAGGGGAGAGAAATACGCCTGCCCGCTATTATCGAAACCGGCCCTGAACGATAATAAGGACCATGTCCTCTTTTCGCCGCCGCAAACAGGAGGGGGTTTGAACGGTCGGACGGTCCGCACGCCGGAAGGCTACCTGGCCTTCGTGCCGGCTCCCCTCCCTCCGGAGCTTACCTGGACTCCCGGGCTGGTGCGGGCGCTTTCGGACGCCGATCGTGCCCTCGGCCGATTGGCTGGAGAGGGCGCGCGGCTGCCCAACCCTCATCTGCTGCTCCGGCCCTTCATCCGCCGCGAGGCCGTCCTCTCCAGCCGGATCGAGGGCACCCAGGCCTCCCTCGGCGAGCTTCTGGCCGTGGAGGCGGGCGCCAGCGTCGAGCGGAGCCCCGCCGATCTCCGGGAGGTGGCCAATTATGTCGTGGCCCTGGAGTACGGAGTCGAGCGGCTCAAGAGCCTTCCTCTCTCCTTGCGACTCCTGCGCGAGCTCCACGCCCGGCTCATGGAAGGTGTCCGGGGGGACCAGGCCACCCCTGGCGAATTCCGGCGGTCTCAGAACTGGATCGGCCCTCCGGGGTCCAGGCCGGAGAACGCCACCTATGTGCCTCCGCCTCCGGCCGAGATGATGGAGGCTCTGGAGTCTCTCGAGCGCTTCCTGCACGACACCACGCTGCCGCCGCTCGTCCAGGCCGCCCTCCTGCACTACCAGTTCGAGGCCATCCATCCCTTTCTGGACGGCAACGGCCGCGTGGGCCGCCTCCTGATCACGCTGTTCCTGCTGGAGAAATCGCTGCTCCCGGCACCGCTCCTCTACCTGAGCGCCTTCTTCGAGGCCACCCGCCCGGACTACTACGGCGGCCTGCTCGGGGTCAGTCAGAGGGGGGAGTGGAATGCCTGGATCGAGTACTTCCTCACCGGCGTCGCCCGGCAGGCTGAGGACGCGGTCAGCCGTGCCTTCCGCATCAACGGCCTGCTGGACGAGTGGCGCTCGTCCTTCGCCGGGCTTCCTTCTGCCATGGACCTCGTGAACCTCCTCGGAGAAAACCCCTACTGGACCATCTCGGGAGTGGCCCGCCGCCTCGAAATCGCGTATACCACCGCGCAACGCGCGGTACAGCGCCTGGAAGCTGCCGGCGTTCTAGCCCCCCTCACCGATGCGCGGCGTGACCGGGTCTTCTGCGCCCGGGCGATTCTGGAGATCCTGGAAGAGCCGGCGAGCTTGAGCCCCGCCTGATTATGCTCCGAACCGGACTTGCCCAGCGTCTCCCCCTCAAGAAGTTGCTCCGACCCCAAATTCTTTCGGAGCAACTTGGGATTCATTCGGACACAAGACCGACCCATTAGGAGCAAAAACAGCCGCATTCGGGCCTGAGCGAAGAGATTATGCTCCCAAATGACGGGCCTCAGGCTCCGAAGCGTCTTGATTTGCTCCGAATAGCGGCCCTCATGCTGCGAAATGAGGGGTTTCTTGTCTGACCTTCCGGAGTTATGCTCCGACTAAACGCGGTGTCGGAGCATCTCCAGCTCTCACGCCCCCTCCACCTCTTCCAGGAACTCGTCCGCGATCCGGTTGAAGAGCTCGGGGCGGTCCATCATCAGCCAGTGGCCGGTGCCGGTCATGAGGCGGGCGGTGAGCTCGGGCAGCACGCGGTGGAGGCTGTAGGGGAGGTTGTTCATGTCGCTGACCACGGCTAGCTTCGGTCCCGGATATTTCCCGAGCGCCTCGAGGACCGGGTACTCCATCGAGCTTTCCAGGGCCGCCACGACGGCATCCTCGTGGGTCAGCCGTAGATCCTCGAGGACCCAGCGGGCCGCGTCGGCGTCCCCTCCGACGATGAGCTGGCGGTAGTAGGAGTTCAGCTCGCCGATCGGGTCCTGGCGCAGCGGGCCCACGAAGGACTCCTTCTGATCCTGCGGCATGCGGGTCAGGTCGCCGTTCGGGTCCACCAGCAGGAGCCCCGCCACCCGCTCGGGATGCCGGGAGGCGTACTCGATCGCCACCACCGCCCCCAGGCTGTGCCCTGCCAGGATGAACCGGCGCATCCCGAGCTGGTCCGCGACCGCCTCGACGTCAGCGGCCAAACCCGCGATGGAGTAATCGCCATCCTCCGCCGGGTCCGACTCGCCGTGCCCCCGGAGGTCGAGCGACACTGCCCTGCGCCGGCGGCGAAGATGGTCGAGCTGCAGCGCCCACTGGCCCCCGTTCCCCGCCAGGCTGTGCACGAAGACGATGGGGACGCGCTCCGACTTGCCGCCGTCGCGCACATAGAGGTTGCCGGCCGGCCCCGGGACCCAGACCGAGACACTCTCCGGCGGCTCGGGAGGATAGAACCCCAGTGCCGACGAAGTCTCCTCGGGCCGGTCCGGCGCGGAGCTCCGCCGCCGCCGCTCACCGAGGACCACGGCCGCCGTTCCGATCCCGGCCAGCCCCAGCAATACCCAGAAGAGCCCGCGGGAGCGCCGGGGCCGCCGATACCTGAACTCTCGATGTCTCATCGCGCACCTCGCATCGGGTTTCCAACGTAACACGAAAAGCCCGGAGCCCTCTCTTTAAGCAAATGACATTTCCGACCCGTTTTCCGTCTCTACCCCGAGCAAAGGAGAGACGCGATGCCCTATCAGTTCTTCCGTGAGCTGTTCCAGACGTTCCTCGGCGACTACCTGAAGATCGTCGAGCCCGATACCGCCGTCCACCTCTTCCCTGAGCGGGCGAGCTTCCCGGCCGTCGACATGTCCGACTGGACCGAAGAGGAGCGGACCGAGATCGGCGCCGTGGCCGAGATCCCCACCCGGGACGGCAGCTCCCTCACCCTCCTGATCCAGCTCGAGATCGAGCCCCTCGGCCCGGCCGAGACGGCCCGGCGCTTCGGACGCTGGTTCCTCGCCCTGGAGACCCGGATGGTCCAGCCGGTCCTCTTGAGCGTCCTCTACCTGCGCGGCGGCCGGCCCGGCCCCAACCTGGAGTCCTCCGCGGTCAGCACGGTCTACAACATGGAGGTCGTGCGGATCTTCTACACCGCGTTCGGCTTGTCCGAAGCGCGGGCGGACTATTACCTGGAGCGCCCCGAACCCCTGGCCTGGGCGCTCGCCGCCCTCATGAAGCCCGTCCGCCGCAGCCGGGCCGAGCACAAGCTGGCCTGCCTGCAGCGGATCGCCGACGCCGGCACCGTGCTCTCCGACCGCGAGAGGTCGCTCCTGGTCTCCTGCGTCGAGCAGGAAACAGAACTTGGAGGCCCGTTTTGCGTAGACAGGTGGACTTCTGGGCCGTCCGGGGGTAGAAAGGGCTCTGTCAAAGGAGGCCATTCGCCATGTTGAAGCTCATCGTCTCTATCGCCGCCCTCCTGCTGGGCGGCATCCAGCTCCACGCGCAGACCGATCCGGCCGCCGAGGCGCCGCGCATCTCCGTGGCCGACGCCAAGAAGGCGGTCGATGCCGGCAAGGCGATCCTCGTGGACGTCCGCTCCGAAGTCTCCTTCAAGACGGAGCACCCCAAGGGCGCCATCAGCCTGCCGGCCTGGGACGTCGGCTCCCGGCTGAGCGAGCTCCCCAAGGACAAGCAGATCATCACCTACTGCGCCTGCAGCGCCGAACAGACGAGCGCCAGTGCGGTGCTCCAGCTTCGGCGGCAAGGATTCGAGAACGCGGTGGCCCTCCTCGGCGGCATTCAGGCCTGGAAGGACGCCGGCTTCGAAGTGATCAAGCAGCCCGCGCCCTGAGCGGGCCTTTCGTGGAGGATTCATGCGCCGGAACCGCTTCTCTGCCTCGATTGCCCTCGCGGTCCTGGCCGCCATTCCCGCGGCGGGTGCCATCGACCCGGACCTGCTCGCCGGCCTGACGGCCCGTTCCATCGGACCGTCGGGCATGAGCGGCCGGATCGCCGCCATCGACGCGGTCGAGTCGAGCCCCAACGTCATCTGGGTCGGCGCCGCAACCGGCGGCGTCTGGAAGTCGATCGACGGCGGCCTCACCTGGCGCCCCGTCTTCGACGACCAGCCGGTCGCGGCGATCGGGGCGCTGGCGATCGACCAGTCCAACCCGGACGTCGTCTGGGTGGGCACCGGCGAGGGCAACCTCCGCAACAGCGTGTCGATCGGCAACGGCATGTACCGCACGCTCGACGGCGGCCGCACCTGGCAACACCTCGGGCTCGAGAAGTCGGAGCGCATCCACCGGATCGTGCTCCACCCCTCGGACCCGGACGTTGCCTGGGTCACGGCCATGGGGGAGCTCTGGGGCGAGAACCCCGAGCGCGGCGTCTACAAGACCGAGGACGGCGGCAAGACCTGGGACCGGATCCTCTACGTCGACGAGAAGACCGGGGCCTCCGACCTGGTCATCGATCCCTCCAACCCGAACCACCTGATCGCGTCCATGTGGCAGTTCCGCCGCTGGCCGTGGCATTTCAAGTCCGGCGGGCAGGGCTCGGGCCTCTACTCCACCTACGACGGCGGCCGGACCTGGAAGAAGGCCACGCAGGAGGACGGGCTTCCGGAAGGCGAGCTCGGCAGGATCGGCCTCGCCATCTCCCGCTCCAACCCCGAGGTCGTCTATGCGATGGTGGAAGCCGGGCAGAGCGCGCTCCTGCGCTCCCAGGACGGCGGCAAGAGCTGGCAGAGCGTCAACTCCCGCTACGACGTCAACCCGCGCCCCTTCTACTTCGGCGACATCCGGGTCGATCCGGTCTGGCCGAACCGCGTCTACAGCCTCGACTATGACGTCCGGGTATCCAACGACAGCGGCAAGACCTTCGAAGTGGGGATCAGCGGCGGCGAGATCCACGGCGACTTCCATGCCCTGTGGATCGATCCTGACAACCCGGACCACCTGATCTCGGGCGGCGACGGCGGCCTCGGGATCAGCTACGACCGGGGACGGACGAACCGCGCCGTGATGAACCTGCCGGTGGCGCAGTTCTACCATATCGCCGTCGACAACGAGCTGCCGTACAACGTCTATGGCGGCATGCAGGACAACAGCTCATGGCGCGGCCCGAGCTCGAGCCTGACCTTCGGCGGCATCCGCAACCACGAGTGGCTCCTGGTGGGGTTCGGCGACGGCTTCGAAACCCTCCCCGACACGCAGGACTCCAGGATCGGCTACTCCATGTGGCAGGGGGGCAACCTCGGCCGCTTCAACCTGGACACCTCCGAGCTGCGCGACATCAAGCCGCCGGCTCCAGACGGAGTCAAGCTGCGCTTCAACTGGAACGCCGGCCTGGCCACCGACCCCTTCACCCCGGGTACGATCTATTACGGCAGCCAGTTCCTTCACAAGTCCACGGACCGCGGCGAGACCTGGACCATCATCAGCCCCGACCTGACCACGAACGACCCCGAGAAGCAGAAGCAGGACGAGTCGGGAGGGCTGACCGTCGACGTGACCGCCGCCGAGAACCATACGACCATCATTGCCATAGCCCCGAGCCCGCTGCAGCAGGGGGTGATCTGGGTGGGCAGCGATGACGGCCGGCTCCATGTCACCCGCGATGGCGGCAAGACCTGGGACAGCGTCGAAAAGAACGTCAAGGGGGTGCCCGCCGGCACCTGGATCCCGGAGGTCCGGCCCTCCAAACACGATCCCGCGTCCGCCTTCGTGGCCTTCGACAACCACCGGCGCTCGGATTTCAAGACCTACGTCTACCGCACGGACGACTGGGGCAAGAGCTGGAAGAGCCTGTCGACGGAAGGGGTCCGGGGATATGCCCTGAACGTCGAGCAGGATCCCGTGGACAAGGAGCTGCTCTTCCTGGGCACCGAGTTCGGCCTGTGGACGAGCTTCGACGCAGGTAAATCCTGGCTTGAGTGGACGCAGGGTATCCCCACGGTCTCGGTGATGGACATGGTGATCCACCCCCGCGACCATGACCTCGTCCTCGGCACCCACGGCCGCGCGGCCTACGTGATCGACGACATCCGCCCCCTGCGGGAGATGTCCGACCAAGTGGCGGCCAAGCCGCTCCATCTTTTCGCCATCGCGGACACCCAGCAGTTCCAGTTCGGCCCCGAGGCCGGAGGCTTTGCCCTTGGCGCGACCGAATACCGCGGGGCCAGCCGGCCGTACGGCGCCTTTCTCAACGTCTGGCTGAGCGACAAGACCCTGCCCCACCCGAACGAGGAGAAGGAGAGGGCGCGCAAGGAGCAGGAGCGGGCCGAGAAGCGCGAGTCCGAGGCCAAGGCGGCCGCCAAGCCCGTCAAGCATGCGGTCCCGGCCGAGGAGCGTCCCGGCCCCACCCGGGAA
Source organism: uncultured Holophagales bacterium (assembly GCA_963741305.1). GTDB lineage: Bacteria > Acidobacteriota > Thermoanaerobaculia > Multivoradales > UBA5704 > DATMER01. The sequence continues at coordinate 5,851,193 of CAVUHL010000003.1, forward strand.
AAGGTCGCGGCGCAGCAGGAGAAGGAACCTGCGGAGGAAGAGACGACGGCAGACAAGGAGAAAGAAAAGGAGAAGGAGAAGCCCAAGGAGATCGAGGTGCTCATCGCCGACTCCCAGGGCCGTCACGTCCGCAAGTTCACGGCGCCCGCCCGCCAGGGCTTGAACCGGGTGGTCTGGAACCTCCGGCGCGATGCCTTCCGGCAGTTCCCCGTGCCGGCCGAATTCGGGGGAGGCCAGCAGAACCCGGCCGGGGCCGACGTGCTCCCCGGCACCTACCAGGTGATCGTGCGCTTCGGCGACCAGGAGGCCAAGGGGACGGTCAAGGTCCTGCCCGATCCGCGCAAGAAGGTCAACGAGCAGGATTTGCGCAGCCGGGAAGCAGCGCTCCAGAGGACCGGCGACCTCCAGGACTCCCTGGCCGAGGCCCTGGACCGGATCCACCGCACCCGCTCCGACATCAAGTCGGTGACGGCGCTGGTCGACAAGCGGAAGAAGGACGACGAGGAGCGGGCGAGGGCCGAGGCCCGGGCCAAGGGCCAGCCGGTACCCAAGAAGGAAGACAAGCCCGATCCGCTCGCGGAAGCGGCCGGCAAGGTCCAGAAGGGCCTCACCGACCTAGAGAAGAAGCTCTGGCAGCCGTTCGAGGTCTCGGGGATCCAGCCGGAGAATGACGTGCTCTCCAAGGTCTTCAACACCCGGGGCTACGTCATGTCCTCGATGGACGCCCCGAGCCCGTCGCACCTGGAGTACCTGCGCCAGGCCGAGGCCGAAGTGGCCAAGGTGCTGACCGAGGTCAACCAGTACTTCGAGAAGGACGTAGCCGACTTCCGCAAGAAGGTGGACGAGTCGGGCCTCCGCCTGCTGCCCACGTTCGAGCCGATTCCGGTGAAGAGCGGGAGCTAGTTAGTTCCTGTAGGGGCGGCCCTTGTGGCCGCCCTCCGGAAGGGCACCCACAAGGGGCGCCCCTACAGAAAGCCTGCAGATCATTCACACCGTGGATGATAATCATTCACGGCGTGAATAGATTGCACGCTCACCCCCGCCCCAGCTCCGCCAGCGTCTCCTTCAGCAGCGTGTAGAACCGCCCCACGGAATCGACCTTCACCCGCTCGTCCGGAGAGTGGGCGCCCTCGATGACCGGGCCGAAGGAGATCGTGTCCATGCCGGGGAACTTCTCGCCCAGGATGCCGCACTCCAGGCCGGCATGGAGCGCCTTCAGCTCCGGCTCGCTCCCCTGAACCCGCCGGTGGACCTCCACAAACCGGCGCAGGAGCGGCGACTCCAGATTGGGCTTCCAGGCCGGATAGCCCTCGTTCTCCTCCACCTGCGCGTTCACGAGCTCGGCGCAGGCCCGGAGGCGGCGGCGGAGGGCGCGCAGGGCCGAGCCGATCGAGCTGCGGGTGCTCAGGAGCACCCCCACGCCGTTCTCCCCCTCCGACACGGCGGCGAGGTTCACGCTCGTCTCCACCAGGCCCTTGAGGTCGTGGCTCATGGCCTGCACGCCATGAGGGAGGGTGTTCAGGAGAAGCAGGAGGCGGCGCCCCAGATCCTCGGTCCAGACGCTCTCCGAAGCATTGGTATCGGCGGCATCGGCGACCTCGAACTTCAGATCCGGCTCGACCGGGCGGTACTCTTCGCGGATCCCGGCCATCTCCTTCTCCACGGCCTCGGTGAAGGCGGCGCGGCGGCCGGGCGGCAGGACTACCCGGGCCGATGCCTCCCGGGCGAGAGCGTTCTGCTTGTTGCCGCCCTTGAATCCGCCCAGGTGGAGCGGACCGGCCGCGTACAGCGCACGGGCCAGGAGCTGGACGGAGCTGCCGCGCTGGAGATGGATTTCCATGCCGGAGTGCCCGCCCCTGAGCCCGGACAGCCGGAGGTCGAGCACCGCCGCGCCCTCGCGGACGGCCTCCTTCTCCAGCGGCAGCACGATCCGGGTGATCGCTCCCCCGGCGCAGCCGATGGTCACGGCGTTCTCCTCCTCGGAATCCAGGTTGAGCAGCTGCCGGCCGCGGAGCGCGATCGCCTGCGGGTCGAGGGCGACCGCGCCGGTGAGCCCGGTCTCCTCGTCGACCGTGAACAGCAGCTCCAGCGGCCCGTGGACGAGGTCGTCCGCCTCCATCACGGCGAGGATGGCGGCGACGCCGATGCCGTTGTCAGAGCCGAGGGTCGTGCCGGTGGCCTTGACCCAGCCATCCTCCCGCCGGGGGACGATGGGATCGCGCTCGAAGTCGTGGGAGACGCCCTCGTTCTTCTCGGTGACCATGTCGAGATGGCCTTGGAGGACCACGGGCGGGGCACCCTCCAGGCCCGGGGACGCGGGCTTCTCGACCACGATGTTGCCGGTGGCATCCTGCCGGTGGCGGAGGCCCTTCCGCTCAGCCAGGTCAAGGACATAGCGGCGCATCGCCTCCTCCTTCGTGGAGGGGCGGGGGATGGCGAGGATCTCGTCGAAATGCTTCCAGAGAGGCTTCGGGTCCAGCTCGGAGACGAACGACATCAGGGCTCCTCCTTAAAAGTGCGGACGAAGGATACAATGTTCTGAAAATCCGGAGGAGGAGGTTCTCATGAGCAAGAGGCTGTGGCTGGTCCTGTCCCTGATCGTCCTCGCCGGCTGCCAGATGCCGTCGAGCACCACCAGCAGCGGCAAGGAAGAGGAGGGCACGGCAGCGTCCTCTTCTTCGGAAGGCGAAGCCGAGCGTACCCGCCGCATTGAGGAAAAAGCGGCCTCGATCGCGCGGCGCAAAGAGGAGATCCGCAACATGCAGGGCACCGAGCAGGAGAAGATCGACGCCTTCAACGAGCTCGAGCGGGAGCGCCGCGAGCTGATGGAGATGCAGGAGTCGGGCGGCGTGTAGGGGCATCCCTTGTGGGTGCCCTCCGGAGGGCGGCCACAAGGGCCGCCCCGACACATCACCAACGGAAGGCGGTCCGGCCTGCCTGGCTCGCCAGGAGATCGCACAGCTCCCACGCGGTCTCGCGCGGCAGATATGGGATGTCCACCCGGTGCGAGAGCTCTTTCGCGCCCGCCGTATCGACCCTGACGCTCGCCATGCCGGCCCGGCGGTCGAACGGTGACTCGCGGACCGTCACCGCCTGGATCTGGGTGAAGCGCACGGCCGTGACCTGCCTCCGGAGCCAGCCGCTGCGGAAGAGCACTGTGCCATCGGACACGGCCCACCCCATGCGAGCGACCGTCTGCCGCGCGGCGATGAAAGCCCAGGCGAGCAGGCCGGCGAGCAGAAGAAGGACCCACCCCTTCAGCGGCAGGATGAAAGGCAGAGAGATCAGGACGGCGACCGCGATCCAACTCTTGACCTCGCGGCGGAACGCCCGCGGATGGAAGCCGCGCCAGGCAATCTCCGCAAAATCCCTCTCTCCCAGCACTTCGGCGAGCAGGCGCGGCAGCTCGTCCTGAGGAAGGATGGGAGCGAGCCACTCGCGCTGCGCCTTGCCCTCTCCCTCCTCGCCTCCGCCCCCCGCCAGACCTACCCGGACCGCCGCCCGCTTGAACAGGCGGTGAAGAACCCCCTGCCGAACCGTCAACGTCTGAATCCTGCGCAGGGCGATCGTGGTCGCGACCCGGGTCAGGAGGCCATATTCGGCGCGGAGGTCATCCCCGGCCAGCGTGAGCCGGAAACCGTGCAGGCTGACGAGCGCCCATCCCATGGAGAGCACCCGGGAGACCACGACCAGGGATATCAGCGCCGCGACCGTGAGAGCGATGCCGGTCAGGGGGAATCCGCCGCGGCCGAGCAGCGCCTCCACGACGGCCCTGATCAGGCCACGCCCCGAGGCCTGATCGCCGAACATCCGGCCCATGAGCGCATCCAGCACGCCCAACTCCCAGAGCAGGCCGAATGCCGCGGCGAGGACCACGAAGCCGCGGTTCTGGATGAACCCGGCGAGCATCAGCTCCGGCGGGGGCAGATAGAGAAGGGTTTTATCCGGAGCGGCCGGCTCGGCCGCCTCGGCGGGCTCGCTCCGCTCTCCGAACACGCGCCGGCGCATCTCCTCGTAGGCGGCGACCGGCAGCACGCTCATGGTCGCCTCGGGCTCGTCGGCGCCCCCGGTCTCCACGCGCACCTCCACTACCTTCCACAGACGATGGAACACGTTCTGGACGGCGTGGAGGTTCTGAATGCGCGCGTAGGGGACGTGCCGCTCGTTGCGGAAGAGGAACCCCGTGCGGATCACCATCTCGTTCGCGTCATACCGGTAGCGGAACGCAAGGTATTCGAGGATCGAGAGCAGGGCGAACGGAATCGCGAGAGGTATCAGCAAGATCTGCCACCCCAGGCCCACCGCGCCGAAAGTAGCGACGACGGCGATCCCGGGAACGGCGAACAAGCGGACCTGCGCGACGAGACGAAAGAGGATCGAAAGCGGGTGGAGGCGCTGCTCAGGCTGCATCTTCGTCGTCCGGCAACAGGTAATCCCGGATCTGGAGGGCCGTGGCATGCTCCAGGCCGCGGAGATCGACCCGCGCGTGAGCGGTGCCCGCCGTGTAGATGACCAGCGTGCCGAGCCCGAAGCCGCGCTCGATCGGACCTTGCGAGACATCCGTGTGCTGCACGCGGGAACGGGGTACGTGAATCACCTGCCGCCAGAAGACGCCTTTGCGGATCTCGATCCCCCGCTCATCGACTTTATAAGAGGTATGCCGGTGTTCGACCGCGGGCCAGCGGTGCGAGAACCCGGCGAGGGCGAGCGTGACGACCACCCAGAGCAAGACGAGCAGCGCCATCCCCCAGCCCGGAAGATCGTCCGCCACGAAGTAGATGAAGGTGAGCACCACCAGCAAGCCGAGGGAAACCGCGGCGGTGAAGATCCAGCCGGCGATCCGGCCGAGCTTCACCACCCGTGGATCGAGCCTGCGCTCGACGCCGTCGGCGATGGAAGTGGGAACGGTGGGTGCGAGGTCAGGTGTGGCCATGGTTCTCGCACCCTATTACGAAACGGCTGCGTATCGGGTTTCGGCTCAGACGGCTTGCCGCCAGTTCTCCAGCTCCAGCGGGTATCCGAGATTCCGGACGTGCAGGTAATGATCCGCGTTGCCGGTCACGAGCGGCAGTCCATGACGGAGGGCAATCGCCGCAATCATGACATCACCAAGCCCGATAACACGACCTCGGAGCGAGAGCTCGGCGTCGATGCGTCCGGCGAGGACGGCAGCCGGAGTGTCGAGAGAAAGCACCTCTGCCTCCTCAAGCGAGCCAAGAAATCTCTCCAGACGCTCACCGGAACCGATCCTCTGAAATCCTCGAACGACCTCCAGGACCGTCACACAGGAGAGAGTGTACCGGCCCTCTTCGGCGAAGTAGCTTCCCGCCCTAGCGAGGACCCGAGGGTCCTTTTTCTTCATGATCTCGGAGAGGATGTCGGTGTCGAGGAGGGCTCTACTCATCGATCCTCAGGCGGCGGACGCCGCGGTCCCGCAGGGCCTCGGAGCAGATCTCGTCGATGACCTCCGGCTCTTCCTCAAACAGCCCGAGGAGGGAGGGCTTTGGCGCAACCTCGCCCGGAGCCGGGGCCTCGGCTACATCGTGGACGACTCGCTCGACGATCCTGAGCCGCTCGGGAACGGACAAGGATCTGATAGCTTCATAGATCTGGTGGGGCGTCATGATCTCTCCATGGTCGATGCGACCGGCTCCCTATTATCTACCGGTATGTAGAAGATGGGGACCCAACCCGGGTCCCCATCTTTCTCACCGCCGCCCGCGGTCCTACTGCTGCCCCGCCGCCTCCACTCCCGCCTGGGTCTTGTCCGGCCCGGCAGGCTTCTTGGGCAGCTTGCGGGGCTCGGCCTCCATCTTCTTCAGCACTTCTGCCACACCGCGCTCGAGCTGGGGATCGCGGCCGGCGAGGACCGACTTGGGATCGTTCTCGATCATGATATCAGGATCGACGCCGTGGCCCTCGATGATCCATTCGCCCTCGATCGAGGCGCTGCCTGCCTCCGGCACGAAAACCTGGCCGCCGTCGATCAGCGGGCCGTGACCCGAGATCCCCACCACGCCACCCCACGTCCGCGTACCGATCAGCGGCCCCAGACCCGCCTGCTTGAACATCGCCGGGAAGATGTCGCCGTCCGAACCCGAGTTCTGATTGATGAGGCAGGCCATGTGGCCGTAGAAGACCACTCCCGGATAGGTCTGCGGCTCCTCGCTCAGCCGGCCGAAGTCGACCGCCAGGAGCTCGCGCCGCAGCCGCTCGATCATCGTCTGGGACATGAAGCCGCCACCGTTGTACCGCATGTCGACGATCAACCCCTCTTTGCGGACCTGGGGATAGAACCACTTGACGAACTCCCGCGCGCCGTCCTCGCCCATGTCCGGAATGTGGATGTAGCCCATGCGGCCATTCGAAAGCTTGTCGACGAGCTCCCGGCTTCTGGTCACCCACTCCAGGTAGACCAGGCGGGTCTCGGTGCCAAGCGGCCTGAAGGTGATCTCCCGCGCGCCTTCGAACGAAGGCTTGGAGTTGACCGTCATCCGCACCGGCCGGTCCGCCTTGTGGCGCAACAACCGGTAAGGGTTGTCCCTGGCCACCAGCTCCTCGCCATCGATGGCGAGCACGTACTCCCCTTCCTTTACATCTACCCCGACCTCAGTCAGCGGCGAGCGGTAGATCTCCTCGTCGTTCTGCCCGCGGAAGATCTTCGCGATCTTGTAGCGCCCCGCCTTGCCGTCGAGCGCGAAGCGTGCACCGGGCAACGCCACCTTCGGGCGGTCGGGAAGCTGGTAGTCGCCACCGGCCAGGTAGGCGTGGGAGATGTTGAGCTCGGCGATCATATCGCCGATCACGTAGTTGAGGTCCGAGCGATGGCCGACGTGGGCCACGAGCGGCCGGTACTGCTCGCGCAGCGCCGCCCAATCGTAACCGTGCATGTTCTCGACATAGAAGAAGTCGCGGTAGCGGCGCCAGACCTCGTCGAAAACCTCGCTCCACTCTTCCTTCGGCACCCGGTTCACCACCAGCCCACTGGTCGAGAGGGTCTTCTTGGAATCCTTGCCGTTCGGTGTGGGGTCGTAGAGGCTGTACTGCCCCTGCTGCAGGACGAGCACCTTCGAGCCGTCGAGAGAGATGTTATAGCCGCCGATCCCCTCGGCCAGGACGGTCTCCTTGCGGTCCTTCAAGGAGAACACGTGCAGCACGGGCGCGCCCTGGTCACGGCCCAGGAAGGCGTCCGGGAAACGGACATAGAGAAGGTGGCCGTCCTTGGCCACGGCCGCGGCGTCGATGTTGCCGGCAGGGACCGGGATGCGGATCACCCGGTCGGCCAGGCCGTCGAATTCGATCTTCGTATAGCCCTTCTTCTCTTCTTTCTTTTCGTCCTTCGTTCCCTCTTCGAGAGTCACCTCGTCGCTCTCGAAGGGCAGCAGGTTCTTGACGTCCTTGCGCAAGGCGAGGGCGAAGATGCCGGTGTTGCGGCTGTTCGCGAAGTTCAGCTCGAAGGCGTCGAGCTGCGGCGCGTACTCGCGCGCGGCCAGATAGTAGAGGTACTCGCCCTCCAGATCCCAGAACGGGCTGGCCTCGTGCAGCAGGCCGGAGGTCACCCTGCGTGCCTTTCCGTCCTCTGCGCTCCAGATCCAGACCGTGCGGAACTGATTTGGATCGGTCGTGCTGTAAGCGAGATGGCCGCCGCAAGGGGACCAGGCGTAGTCGCGGATCATGCCGTAGACGTTGTCCGCGATCTCGGCCACCTTGCGGTCAGCCAGGGTCAGGACATAAAGCTTTCCATCCTTGTCGCCGAAGGCCAGGCGCTTGCCGTCCGGTGCCCACTCGGGGGCGTAGCGCATTGCCTCTCCACCCCTGGTGAGCTGCTCGGGTTTGCCCGAGCCGTCCTGGTTGACCAGCCAGACCTCCTCCTCGCCGCTCCTGTCGGAAATAAAGGCGATCTTGCGGCCGTCGGGCGACCAGCGTGCCCACTTGTCATGCGCGTTGGAGGAGCGGGTCAGGTTGCGGGTGGGGCCCTTCTCGATCGGAGCCGTGAAGATGTCTCCGCGGGCCACGAACAGGGCGCGTTCGCCCTTGGGGGACAGGCCCCAGTCCTCGACATTTCTCGCCGCCGATACCTCGGAGGGCCGGTCATGGAGCCCTTCATAGGGCACCTGAATCGGGATGTGGCGGTCCTGGCGGGAGCCCGTGTCGAGCACGTGCAGCTCGCCATCCATCTCGTAGACGATCCGCCCCACCGAATCCGAGCTCGGCCAGCGCACGTCCCATTGCTTGCTCTGAGTGATTGGCTCGACCTGACCACCCGCCATGTCATAGGAGTAGAGGTTCAGAGTGCCGGTGCGGTCGGAGTTGAAAAAGATTTTGCCGCCGATCCACATGGGGTCGCGGTCGGTGCGCGGGTCCGAGGTGATGTTCCTGGACTCGTAGGTGGCCAGGTCGAAGATGTAGAGGTCCTGCGCCCAACCGCCCTGGTATCTCTTCCAGGTACGGAAGTCGCGGGCCATCGGGTTGTAGACGATCTGCTTGCCATCAGGCGAGAAGTCGCCCGCGCCCGAGATCGGCATGGGCAGCGGCTCGCCGAGGGAGCCATCCAGCAGCACGGTGTAGAGCCGGGTATCCGGCATGCCCCAGCCGTCCCTCATGGAGCGGAAGAGCACGGCCTTGCCGTCCCGGGTCCAGCCCACTACCTGGTTGTCATAACCCCAGCGCGGAGGCAGGGGACCGCGGGCGGGATACCAGGTGAGCTGCCTGGGTACACCCCCGGTCGATGGCACCACGTAGACCTGCTCGTCGCCGTCGTACTGGCCCATGAAGGCGATCCATTTGCCATCGGGCGAGAACCTGGCGAACTGCTCCAGGCCCGGATGGGCGGTGAGACGGGTGGCGGCCCCTCCGACCCCTCCGGACACCGAGGCGGTCCACAGATCCCCGGCATAGGTGAACACCACCTTGTCGCCGTGAATGTCCGGGAACCGGAGGAGCTTGGATTGGGCCGAAGCCGGGCCAGCCCCGAGCACGAGGACCGCGGCTGCACAGAACGAGAGCAGATGATTGGACATGATCAGTGCCGCAGCTATTTCCTCGAAGCGGCCTCCACCCCCGCCTGAGTCTTGTCCGGCCCGGCAGGCTTCTTGGGCAGCTTGCGTGGCTCGGCTTCCATCTTCTTCAGCACCTCGGCCACGCCGCGCTCGAGCTGCGGATCGCGGCCGGAGAGGACCGACTTGGGATCGTTATCGACCACGATGTCGGGATCGACGCCGTAGCCCTCGATGATCCACTCGCCTTGGACCGAGGCGCTGCCCGCCTCCGGCACGAAGATCTGGCCGCCGTCGATCAGCGGACCGCGGCCGGAGATGCCCACCACGCCGCCCCAGGTCCGCTTGCCGATCAGCGGGCCCATACCCGCCTGCTTGAACATCGCCGGGAAGATGTCGCCGTCCGACGACGAGCCCTCGTTGATCAGGCATGCCATGTGGCCGTAGAAGACCACGCCCGGATACGTCTGCGGCTCCTCGCTAAGGCGGCCGAAGTCGACCGCCAGAAGCTCGCGACGCAGGCGCTCGATCATCGTCTGGGACATGAAGCCACCGCCGTTGTCCCGCACGTCGATGATCAACCCCTCCTTGCGGACCTGGGGGTAGAACCACTTGATGAACTCCCGCGCACCGTCCTCGCCCATGTCCGGAACGTGAAGGTAGCCGACGCGGCCGTTCGAAAGCTTGTCGACGAGCGCCCGGCTTCTGTTGACCCATTCCATGTAGACCAGGCGAGTTTCGGTATCGAGCGGCTTGAAGGTGATCTCCCGCGCGCCTTCGAACGTAGGCTTGCTGTTGACCGTCATCCGCACCGGCCGGTCCGCCTTGTGGCGCAACAGCCGGTAGGGATTGTCCTTGGCGACCAGCTCCTCGCCGTCGATGGCCAGCACGTAGTCGCCTTCCTTTACATCCACCCCGACCTCGGTCAGCGGCGAGCGGTAGATCTCCTCGTCGTTCTGCCCGCGGAAGATCTTCGCGATCTTGTAGCGCCCTGCGTTGTCGTCGAGCGCGAAGCGTGCTCCGGGCAACGCCACCCTCGGACGATTGGGGAGCTGGTAGTCGCCGCCGGCCACATAGGCGTGGGAGATGTTGAGCTCGGCGATCATCTCGCCGATCACGTAGTTGAGGTCCGAGCGATGGCCGACGTGGGCCACGAGCGGCCGGTACTGCTCGCGCAGAGCCGCCCAGTCGTAACCGTGCATGTTTTCGACATAGAAGTAGTCGCGGAAGCGGCGCCAGACCTCGTCGAAGATCTCGCTCCACTCCTCCTTGGGCACCCGGTTCACCACCAGCCCGCCAGTGGAGACGGTCTTCTGGGAATCCTTGCCAGTGGGCGTCGCGTCATAAAGGTTGTAATTGCCCTGCTGCTGGACCAGCACCTTGGAACCGTCCGACGACATCGTAAAGCCGCCGATCCCCTCGGCCAGGGTCGATTCCTTGCGGTCCTTAAAAGCGAACACGCGCAGCGCGGGTTGTTCACCGCCGTCGCGCCCCAGGTAGAAAGTCGGCACCTTCACGAACAGCAGGTTGCCATCCTTGGTCACCGACAGCCCGTCGTAGTTCTCGAACGGAACCGGGATACGCACCACCCGCTCCCCCAGACCGTCGAAATCGATCTTAGTGTAGGCCTTTTTCTTATCCTCTTTTTTCTCGTCCGCTTTCTCGTCCTTCTTTTCCTCCTCGCCGATCGTTACCTCATCGCTCTCGAACGGCAGGGGGTTCTTCACATCCTTCCGCAGGGTGAGCGCGTAAATGCCCATGTTGCGGTCGCTGGCGAAGTTGAGCTCGAAGGCGTCGAGCTGGGGAGCGTACTCGCGGGCCGCGAAGTAGTAGAGGTACTCGCCCTTGTGATCCCAGACCGGGCCGAGCTCGTGCAGCAGCTCGCCGGTCACCCGTTTTGGATTTTTTCCCCCGGAGCCGTCGTCGACGCTCCAGATCCAGATCGAGCGGGACTGGTTCGCATCGGTCACGCTGAAGGCGAGATGCCCGCCGCAGGGGGACCAGGAGTAGTCGCGGATCCCGGTGTAGGGGTTGTCCGCGATCTCGGTCAACTTGCGGTCGGCGATCGTCAGCACATAAAGCTTGCCATCCTTGTCGCTGAAGGCCAGGCGCTTGCCGTCCGGCGCCCACTCGGGGGCGTAGCGCATGGCCTTTCCCCCTTGCGTGAGCTGCTCGGGCTTGCCCGAGCCGTCCTGATTGACCAGCCAGACCTCCTCCTCGCCGCTCTTGTCGGAAATGAAAGCGATCTTGCGGCCATCCGGCGACCAGCGCGCCCACTTGTCGTGAGCGTTGGAGCTATGGGTCAGGTTGCGGGTGGGGCCCTTCTCGATCGGCGCGGTGAAAATGTCCCCGCGCGCCACGAACACGGCCCGCTCCCCCTTGGGCGACAGCGCCCAGTCCTCGACATTGCCCGCCGCGGACACCTGGGAAGGCCGGTCGTAGAGCCCCTCATAGGGCACCTGGATCGCGATCTGGCTGTCCTGGCGGGAGCGCGCGTCGAGCACGTGCAGCTCGCCGTTCATCTCATAGACGATCCGCCCGATGCTGTCCGAGCTCGGCCAGCGCACGTCCCACTGCTTGCTCTGAGTGACCGGCTCCGGCTCTACCTCGGTGCCGCCCGCCACGTCATAGGCGTAGAGGTTCAGGGTGCCGGTGCGGTCGGAGTTGAAGAAGATCTTGTCGCCGATCCACATGGGATCGCGGTCGGTGCGCGGGTTCGAGGTGATGTTCCTGCTCTCGTGGGTGGCCAGGTCGAAGAGGTACAAGTCCTGGGCCCAGCCGCCCTGGTACCTCTTCCAGGTGCGGAAGTCGCGGGCGATCGGGTTGTAGACCACCTGCTTGCCATCCGGCGAAAAGTCACCAGCGCCCGAGATGGGCATGGGCAGCGCCTCGCCGAGGGAACCATCCAGAGGCACGGTGTAGAGCCGGGTGTCCGCCAGGTCCCAGCCGTCCCTCATGGAGCGGAAGAGCACGGCCTTGCCGTCCCGGGTCCAGCCCATGATCTGGTTGTCGAAGCCCCAGCGCGGAGCCAGGGGGCCACGGGCGGGATACCAGGTGAGCTGCTTGGGCACGCCGCCGGTCGAGGGCACCACGTAGACCTGCTCGTCGCCGTCGTACTGGCCCATGAAGGCAATCCACTTGCCGTCGGGCGAGAACTTGGCGAACTGCTCCAGGCCCGGATGGGCGGTGAGGCGGGCGGCGGCCCCGCCGGAAGCCGCGGCGGTCCAGAGATCGCCCGCGTAGGTGAACACCACCTTGTCGCCATGGATGTCCGGGAACCGGAGGAGCTTGGTCTGGGCGGAAACCGTAGCAGCCCCAAACCCGAGGGCGAGGAGCCCGGCCACGCAGGACGAGATCAAACGATTGGACATGAAGCCTCCAAAAAAGCGAAGGGGTATGGCCCTCGGAGGGCCGAGGTCTTGAAAATCTGTACGAAGAGAATGGTCCGAGGTTGCAAAAGGGAGACGGTTCAAACCAAACCTTCGTGGCCTACGTAGACATGGTCGTGCCCCTGACGCGTCCCTGACGGACGGCTGACAGACTTTGACCAGAGCTCAGGACACTTTTCGGCAGTCACTGGAGAAAGACTTCGGAGCTGCCGGCCACTATCTAGATATACCGCCCATGACCAGCCCCCTCTCAACCTCGTCGCACGTCGAAAGTGCTTCCCGGAGCCGCCCACTCCACGCGGACGTCTTGGGCGGCAGCTCGCGCCTCCTCGACGGAGCGCTGGGGGTCGAACGCCGGCCAGACGTGGGTCACGACCAAGTCCCGGACTCCGGCGCGGAGGGCGGTCTCGGCCGCCTGCCTGGCGGTCAGGTGGACCGGCGCGCCGGCCTGCCCCTCCTGGTAGGTGGCCTCGCACAGCAGCAGGTCACTGCCCTGGGCGAAGCCGGCGAGGTCGGCGCCCGGGCCGGTGTCAGCGGAGTAAGTGAGGATGCCCTCGTCCGTCTCCAGGCGCATGGCGAGGCAGTAATTGGGATGGTCAGTGCGCAGGAAACTGGCGCGGATACCTGCCACCTCGATGGCTTCGCCCGCCGCGACCGGATGGAAGTCGAAGGTCTGGTAGAAACCCTCCTGCGCCTCGGCCGAATCGCCCAGCAGCAGGGGGACCCTCTCCCATACCTCCTGAGGACAGTAGAGCGGCAATTTGAGGACACCCTGTTCGTGAAAACGCAGGGCGATGTTGAGCGCGTAGAGGTCGACACAGTGGTCCGCATGGACGTGGCTCACCAGGACCGCGTCGATCCTGGTGTAGTCCGCGACCCGCTGCAGCGCACTGAACGTGCCATGGCCGGCGTCGACCCAAAGCCGTGTCCCGCCGACCTCCAGAAGGTATCCACTGGTCGGGTTGTCCGGGCCGGAATAGCCCCCGGAGCTGCCAAGGATTGTCAGACGCATAACACCACTGAGGGGAAGGATACCCCGGATTCGTTATACCAGGCATACGAAAGGTCTGAGCAGAGTTCAATGGCACCTTTTGTGCACATATCGGCCTACCAGAATTTGTTGGCCGATCTCCAAGCGCGAACCGAAAGAGAGGACCCCATGCTGTCTAGCACGGAGTTGCAGGAGCGGAAGGAGCAGTCGGCAGGAGGCCGCCGTCAGGCCCTCGTCATCGGCGGAAGTATTGGCGGCATGATGGCCGCCCGTGTGCTGGCCGACCACTACGACGAGGTCGTCCTTGTGGAGCGTGATTATCTCCCCGTCGGCCCGGAGAACCGCCCCGGCGTGCCGCACGCCCGCCATCTCCATTTCATTCTGAAGCGCGGCCTGATGGTCATCGAAGACCTCTTCCCCGGGGTGAAACAGGATCTCCTCGACGCCGGTTGCTGCGTGGCGGACCAGGGCAAGGACGTCCAGTTCGTCTATCCCTACGGCGTGGCGCCCATGGAAGAGATCGGCATCGAGGTGCTGACCTTCACCCGGCCGCTGCTGGAATCGACCATCCGCCGGCATCTGCTGGACGACTCCAGGATCTCGGTCCTGGAGGGTCACGAGATCTGCGGCCTCGTCGCCAATGAAGACAAGAGCCGCGTGACCGGCGTACGGATCCGGCCGCGCAACCGGGCGGACGAGGACGCCGACGCGCCAGAGACCGTGCTGCGCGCCGACCTGGTCGTGGACACCAGCGGCCGTCCCTCGGAAGCGCCGCAATGGCTGACCGAGCTCGGCTATCAGGCTCCCGAGGAGACGACGGTCGACGCCTTCTGGGGCTATGCCACGCGCCTCTACGAGCCGCCGGCCAACTGGCAGGCGAACTGGAAGCTGACACTCTGCCTCCCCCGTCCGCCCTACCAGCCGCGGGCCGGAGTGATCCAGCCCATCGAAGGCGGACGCTGGCTCGTAACCGTGGCCGGCGTGATGCGGGACTACCCGCCGACGGACGAGGAAGGCTTCCTGCAGTTCGCCAAGAGCCTCTCCACCTCGTCGATCTACGACGCGATCAAGAACGCCCGTCCGCTGACCGGGATCCGCGGGTTCCGCCGCACGGCCAACCGGATGCGCCTCTTCGAGAAGCTGCCGGCCATGCCGCAGGGCTTCGTGGCCGTGGGCGACTCGGTCTGTGCCGTCAACCCGATCTACGGCCAGGGCATGACGCTGGCCTGCCTCTCCGCCCTCGAGCTGGGCAACTGGCTGCGGGAAGGCGGCCCCGGCCATCTCGACGGCCTGGAGCTCCAGAAGAAGATCGCGAAGATCGTCGCGGCTCCGTTCGCCATGGCCACCGGCGCCGACCTGCGCTGGCCAGCCACTCAGGGCGGCGAGATCACGGCGCCCGTGCGCTTCATGCAGTGGTATGTCGACCAGGTCCTGCGGCTGATCCCGGGCAGCGCCGAGGTCTACAAGCGCTTCCAGCGGGTCAACCACATGCTCGACGGACCGGAAGCGCTGTTCCATCCGGCGATCTCGATGAGGATCCTGGGCCGGGCGCTCACCCCCGACTGGCGGCGCTTCGTCCCGTTCCTCGGCCGCCAGAAGAAGGCCGTTCCGGCGATGGAGACCAAGCACACGACGGTCACGTCGTTCCAGACGCGCGCCCGATAGGCGATCCAAGGCCGGGAGGTACCCACCTCCCGGCCCACTCCCTTCCTACCGAACCGCCTCTTTCAGAAACGCCGCGATGTCTTTCTTCAGCTTGGCATGGTCCGCCTCGCGGATGTACATCATGTGGCCGGACTCGTAGTAGGTGATCCGGACGTTGCCCCGCAGCGACTCCGGCAATCCCAGGTGATCGGCCGTGAACACCGAGTCGAAGTACGGCGTCGCGAGATCGTAATAGCCAGAGGTGAAGAGCACCTTCATGTCCGGGTTGCGGGTCATGGCCTGGCGTAGCGGCTCGGCGAGATTGACGTAGCGGTTCTCAAAGCCCTCCCAGCTCCAGGGCCAGACCTTGCGGCTCAAACGCTCGTAGATCAGATCCTCCTTGACCCCGAGCTCGCGCCGCAGGTAGTCATTGATCGCAGCGACATAGGGACCATCAAGGGAGGCCGAGCTGGGATCGAACTCCGGAAACTCGCCGGCGGTGTCCATGTCCGAGCCGGTGAAGCGGCTGTCCAGGCGCCCGACCGTCTTCCCCTCGCCGCGGAGCAGCTCCTTGGTGAAGCGGAAGATCTCGACGCGCAGGTTCGTGCGCTCGACGTAATCCTGCGAAAGCCCGGTATAGCGGGCCACGCGGGCGGCGATCTCCCGCCGGCGCTCCGCGGGCAGCCGGTCCCCCTGCATCAACGCCGAGGCATAGTCGCCGAGCGCGAACGCCTCGGCCTCGTCGAGAGTCTTCCGCAGATCCCCCGAGAGCTCCGGCGGCAGCTTCTTGTGGTACCAGGCCGTGGCCGTGTAGGTCGGCAGGATGAGGATGTAGGCCATCTCGTTGCCCACGTTGAACTCCTGGTTCTGCCAGTTGAGCACCGAGGAGATCAGGACCACGCCGTTGAGCATCATGCCGTAGCGGTCGTTGAGGTGCTGGGCGAGCCCAGCGGCGCGGGTGGTGCCGTAGCTCTCGCCTGCCACGAGCTTGGGCGAGGCCCAACGCTCATTGCGCGTCACCCACAGGCGGACAAATTCGGCCACCCACTCGATATCCTGCCGCACGCCATGGAACTGCTTCGGATCCTCCCCCGGAGCCGGACGGCTGAAGCCGGTGCTGACCGGATCGATGAAAACCAGGTCGGTCAGGTCGAGGATCGAATACTCGTTGTCGATCAATCGCCCGGGAGGCGGCAGGCCCATGCCTTGATCCGTGCGCTCGACCCGCTTGGGACCGAACGCGCCGAGATGGACCCAGAGCGAAGCCGCCCCGGGACCGCCGTTGAAGCTGAACGTGACCGGGCGCTCCGCCGGGTCCTTGACCCCGTCCCGCGTGTAGGCGACGAAGAAGACCGAGGCCTTGGCCTTACCCTCGTCATCCTTGAGGACCAGGTTACCGGCGGTCGCGGTGTAGGGGATCTTCTGTCCGTCGATCGTAATCGTGTGCCGGGTCGTAGAGATCTTCTCCTCCGGCGGTTTCTTGTCCTTCTCCTTCTCCTCGGCCGGCTTGTTCTCGGCCGGAGGCTGAGCCACGGCCATCGGCGCCATCGGCGCCCAGAGGGCAAGAAGAAAGAGAAGTAACAGGGTACGGCGGTTCCGCATTCGAGTTTCCTCCTGAGCGGCGATTCTATCCTCGTAAGTCTCCCCCTCTCCCGGGGAGGGCGTGCTCGGGGGACCGGGAGAGGGGGCCGGGGGGTGAGGGACCCCGGTTGACGCCCCCGCCAAACCTGCGCTATCCATTACGGATGAGTCGCTCTCCGATCCTCCTCGCCCTGGTCCTCCTCACCCTTGCCGTCCCCATTTCCGCCCAGGTGGACCCCGACCTGCTCGCCGGGATCTCCGCGCGGTCGATCGGCCCTGCCGCCATGAGCGGCCGGGTGGCCGATGTCACCGCGGTCGAGTCCAACCCGGACATCGTCTACGTCGGCTCGGCCTCGGGTGGCGTCTGGAAGTCGACCAACGGCGGGCTCTCCTGGAATCCGATCTTCGACGACCAGCCGGTCGCATCGATCGGGGCGGTCGCGGTCTTCCAGCCCAATCCCGACGTCGTCTGGGTGGGCTCGGGCGAAGGCAACCCCCGCAACAGCGTCTCGGTCGGCAACGGCATCTATAGATCCCTCGACGCCGGACGCACCTGGAAGCACCTGGGCCTCGAAAAGACCGAGCGCATCCACCGCGTGGCCCTCCATCCCACAAATCCGGACGTGGCCTACGCGGCCGCCCTCGGCAAGCTCTGGGGCGAAAATCCCGAGCGCGGCGTCTTCAAGACCACCGACGGCGGCAAAACCTGGAAGAGAGTCCTCTACGTGGACGAGCGCACCGGAGCGGCCGAGTTGGTCATGGACCCCGCCAATCCGAACAAGCTCTTCGCAGCCATGTGGGACCACCGGCGCGAGCCCTGGAAGTTCCGCTCCGGAGGTCCGGGCTCGGGCCTCTATGTCACCCATGACGGCGGCGAAAGCTGGAAACGGCTCACCGAGGACGATGGCCTCCCCAAGGGAGAGCTCGGCCGGATGGGCATCGCGATTTCCCGAAACAACCCGAACATCGTCTACGCGCTGATCGAAGCGCAGAAGAGCGCCCTGATCCGTTCCGACGACGGCGGACGCACCTGGAAGGCCGTGAACGAAGACCAGCGCACCGCGAACCGTCCTTTCTATTACGCAGACATCCGCGTCGATCCCGTCTGGCCGAACCGGGTCTACAACATTGCCACACGCCTCTCCGTGTCGAACGACGGCGGCAAGACCTTCAACGTCCTGCCCGGCTCGCGCACGATCCACGGCGATTACCACGCGCTCTGGATCAATCCGAAAGATCCCGAGCACCTGATCGCCGGCCAGGACGGCGGCCTGGGCATCAGCCACGATCATGGGGAAACCTTTCAATTCGTGGCCAACCTGCCGCTCGCCCAGTACTACCACATCAATGTGGACATGGAGACCCCGTACAACGTCTATGGCGGCTTGCAGGACAACGGCTCCTGGCGCGGTCCCAGCTCGGTCTGGGAAGAGGGGGGCGTCATCCGCAACCACCAGTGGCGCCGGATCGGCGGCGGCGACGGCTTCGACGTCGTCCCCGATCCCGAGGACTCGACGCGCGGCTACTCGCTGTCCCAGGGCGGCTTCCTGACCCGCTGGAACCTCCGGGTTGGAGAGCAGCGCGGCATCAAGCCACCGGAAGTAGACCCGGAAAACAATCGCCTCCGCTTCAACTGGAACACCGGCCTCGCCCAGGACCCGTTCGAGCCGGGAACGATCTATCTCGGCAGCCAGTACGTCCACAAGTCCACCGACCGTGGTGAAAGCTGGACCGTGATCAGTCCCGACCTGACTACCAACAAACCGGAGTGGCAGACGCGGGATACCGGAGGCATTACTCCGGACGTGACCGGCGCCGAAAACTTCACCACCATCATCGCCATCTCGGCGAGCCCGGTGCAGAAGGGAGTCCTCTGGGTGGGCACGGACGACGGCCGGGTTCATGTCACCCGCGACGGAGGCAAGACCTGGGAAAGCGTGGAGAAGAGCCTCAAGGGCGTGCCCGCCAACACCTGGGTGCCCCACATCCGCGCCTCCAAGTTCGAAGCCGGCTCGGCCTTCGTGGTGCTCGACAACCATCGCCGCGACGATTTGAAACCTTATGTCTTCCGCACGGACGACTGGGGCAAGACCTGGAAGAGCCTGGCAACGAAAAACCTCGAAGGCTATGCGCTCGCGATCGATCAGGATCCGGTCGACCGCGACCTCCTCTTCCTCGGCACGGAATGGGGCCTCTACGTCTCGAACGACGGCGGCAAGAGCTGGATGAAGTGGCGCCACGGCCTCCCCGAGACCGTCTCGGCCATGGACCTCGTCGTTCATCCGAGGGATCACGACCTCGTCGTGGCGACCCACGGCCGGGCCCTGTACGTCGTGGACGATATTGCCCCCTTGCGCGAGCTCACGGCCGAGACCATGCGCGAGCCGCTCCACCTCTATCCCTCCTCCCCGGGCCGGTTGTATCGGATCGGAGCCGGCAGCGGCAATCCCCGGAGCGGAGCGGGCGAGTTCCGTGCGGAAAGCCGGCCCTTCGGCGTCCTCCTCACCTACTCGCTGAGCGCCCCGGGCCTGCCGCATCCGGATGACGAAATGGAGCGCGAGCGCAAGGAAAAGGAACGGGCCGAAGCGCGAAAGGCCGCTGCCCAGCCCTCCGACGAGGAAGCCGAGGCCGGCAAGCCGCCCCAGGAAACCAAGCCGGAGCCCGAAGAGAAGCCAAAAGAGCCCAAGGTGAAGATCGAGATCACCAACGCTGCGGGCAAGGTCGTCCGCACCCTGGAAGCCCCGGCGAAGCTAGGCCTGAACCGGACCGCCTGGGACTTGGGCCGAGACGCCTGGCGCCAGCCGCCGACCGACAACCGAGGCAACCAGAGAGGGGAGGAGAGCGGCCCCGAGGTGCCCCCCGGCACCTATGGAGTGACCGTCCGCTATGGCGATCACGAAGCTAAGGGGACCGTCCAGGTCGTGGCAGCGCCAACGATCGAAAACACCGAAGCCGATTGGAAAACCCGAGAGGACGCCATTGTCCGCATCGGGAGAGTCCAGGAAGCCACGGTGGATGCCATCGAGCGCATCGCCGCCACCCGTAAGGACATCGAAGTCGTCCTGCAGAAGCTCCAGCCCAAGGACAAGAAGGCCGAGCCCTCCAAGGACGATCCGAACAAGGCTCTCAAAGATGCCGCAAGGGATCTCCAGAAGAAACTGACCGAGATGGAAAAGCGCCTCTGGGTCAGCCCGGACGTCAAGGGCATCGTCGACGACCGGTCCCTCATCGCCGAAGTCGACGCCGCGGAATTCCCCGTGTTGTCGACCTTCGAGCCCCCGAGCGCCACGGCTCGAACCTATCTGGAGCAGACTGAGGCGGTGGCGCGGAAGACTTTCGCGGACTTCAACAAGCTGTTTGCGAAGGATGTGGTTGCGTTTCGCAGGCAGGTGGGGGAGTCGAAGATCGAGTTGCTGAAGGAGCAGGAGCCGCTCTCGATCGAGTAGACCGTTCCCTGCTCGATCCCACCTGATCCGGCGTGTCCCAGCGATCTCACGGATCCAGGGGCACGTCGGGGGCCTCGTTCTCGTGGCTTGCCTTCAGATATTCGGAGGAGGCGGCGGCCCGGAAAACGGAAGCTCCGAAATCATTGTCGCCGGCTTGCAGCAGACGCTCTGCGGCATCAAGCGATCGTGCTTGCCTTCTCAAGGAGCAACCCGATCGTTATGCCGCTCGGACGGCCTCTTGGCCGACCACGCGTAGAAAGTTTGTTTGCCCTCGCTGATAGGCTTGAAAACTGGCCGGCATGACCGAAAGGACCACGTCATTGGCCAACGAGAGAGGCCACTTGACCGGCTCCAGCCGGATGATTTCCTCAACCGTATTCACCGGCCCGTCCAACAGCAACAGCAGGTCGATATCGCTCCCCTCGCGAAAGTCCCCCCGGGCATAGGAGCCATAGAGCAGCAGGTCGCGGAAGCGGTCGCCGTAGAACTCCTTCAGTCCTGCGCGGAGCTTTTCGACGACTTGGGCGAGGTGAGGGGGCAGGTGGCTCATGACGAGGTTATTCTACACTCTCCGCGGCTCCCAGCGTAGGGCGCAGACAGGCCCAGGGCTCAGCAGATCGTTGCTCCTGTTGTTCCTGACCTCGTTTGCAGGAAGGTCGTGGTGGATGAGGACGCTCTCCCCGACGATCGACGTTCCGGAAGAAGGTGGCGGAGGCGAAGATCGAGTTGCTGCAGGAGCAGGAGGCGATCTCGCTCGACTCAGGCGCGCAGTAGAGAACGGAGACCACTGCCGACTTGCATTTCGGGCTGGCCGCGTCTGATTGGCTTAATAACGCTTCTCAGACAGATAACCACGAATCTCGGATGCGGGGAAGGGCCCGCCGAGCGGCACCGGCTATCAGTAACCTCCTAGCCATTGATTAGGCTTAAATTCAACCCTTGTGCACACCATGCTACCGCTAGCATCCACATTTTCGAGGCTCGGCCTTCGACCAGTAACTCGCAGGCATGCAACCTCCTCATACCGCAGAGCCAACAACATTCCTGCCAGCACATGCGGCTTGGGACCGACAGGTATCACGGTAATATCGGCCTCCTTTCTATGAGGCTCTATGAGTTCTCCCAACATCCTGAAAGTCGCCTCCACGCTATATAGCGGAAGTTCCAGCGTCACACGCGCATGGTCCTCAATCAATGTCTTATTGGCTTGACGAGCTTTTTCAGGGTAATCAGCAAAAGCTGCCGGCGCGGCAAGAAAAGCATATACGACATCCGGCTCCATCCTATCCAATACACAAAGAGGGGGAAGTCCGTCGAAACCCAACCCAAAAACCGCAACTGCTTTAGAGAGTGGAACTGGGCCACCTTCGCAACCAGGCACACACAGAATATCGTCAATCACCATCGGCTTGACTTCGTGCCGATGCTCCCCGACTGAATAGATGAAATCTATTGCGATCTCTGTGCCATGGTCTCCAAACCTTGCCCAGTTGAGGACGCCTGCGTACCAAAGACGCGGCATCGACGAGTAGTCTACCAGAATCCGAATTACCGGCCTTTTCAGGTCAACCGAAGAATCGATGGCATCGTAGATCAACCGATCCTCTCTACTGTCTATTTCAATTAGCTTGGACGTCCATTCCGAGGCGAAGTACTCCTCGTTTCGTTTGCGATCTCCTGACTGCCTAAAGTCAGCAAACGACAGCACCAAGACATTTTTGACAAACTTCTTATCAAGATACTTGGCAAAGTCTCTTCCCCGAGCCTCATAACCACACGCGAAAATCGCCAGATCGTACGTTGACTCCAGCACCCTCTTCAGCGAGGAATCCTCTAGCCGATAGATACCCATCGCCTATACCTCCTCGAAAAATTCAAACTGTTCTTGAATAGGTTCCGTTTCTTTATGCCCTAAAGGCTGATCTCTCAATATCAGCGAAAGTTTTTTTGCCCTCCCGCGTCTTGGCAATAGCCGGAAGTGGGGAGCGAGAACATATCCGAGGTGAAATGTACCCTCCCTCTCCGGCATCTGATCAGGATTATTGGCACCCACATTCGGAAACAAGAGCCCTAAGGCCACTGCCCTCTTGACTAATCGCCATACCTGAGGCTTCACATCACGGCTTACATCAATTGAGTAGTACTGATCCGTAGTTAATGGCTTTTGATAAAACGTCGAGTGCATGTATTTTCCGACAACCTCCAAAAACTCGAACAACTCGGGGCCGCATTCCGGCTCGCTCTGAACTCTAAAAAGGGAAGTCGTGGAGAATGATGTCAGTATTCTGGTTTGCGCTTTAGGAGACAACTGCCCCAACATTCGCTTCTCTTTGGAGCTGGTCTGAAGAAGAAAAGTATTGAAAATCCGGATCAATCTCCTTGGATTGGCATCAGCACATCTAATCGCCATTGAGTAGCCCGAATATAGCCCGATCTCACTGCGCCCGGTCTGAGAAAGCACGGCGTCGCGCAGAAGCAAAGCAGGGTGAATCTTTCTCCCGACTTGATCCATGAAGGCCTCAGGAGTACTTAGCAGCCTCTCGGCCCTAGCCAGAGTATCGCGTGACGAATACTTCCGCAAAAGACCTAGCTCCGTTGAATCCGCCGTCCATTGCCCCTCCTTTGGATCAAGCAGTTCAGAGGACCCGAGAAGCTTCTTCAACTGCATAGCCCTGAATCGGCTGCCAGACTTGCTAGCACGCTTATTGAACAGCGTATTTGCAAACATTTCTCCTTCACGGCCCCGCCCACCGGCCCACAGAACAGGATCCTCATCAATGTAGACGTACTCGAAGTCGTGGCCTACATTGAGCGGAACACCTGTATTGGTTTCAAGCGTGTGATGGAAGTACGGCATGGTGGCCATTTTGAAAACCAAGTTGCCGGAATACGATCTCATATACGAATTGATAATCCGGTGATGCAGTGGCTGGAGGAACTCTGCTTCATCCAAGCACAAAATCCAAGTCGCATCATTCGGAAAATTGAAGAATCTAGAAGCTATGCTAATCCCTCGCTTCAAGGGACTAAACAAACTTGTCTCAAATGGAATCCCGGCAGGATCTTCACCGTCCCTTAATCTCTTTGTTACACGCAGTCGCGCCAACTGCTGCTGCTTTCTATGCTCTATATCCTCTAAGTATCCCTGGAGCCCCCTGATAGTATCGTACCGGAAGTCTCCCTCAGACCAAATGTGAGAGATCTCCAACAGAAGGCTAGCCTCTAGCCTAGCTCGACGTCCCCGATCCTCGATGTATGTATCTAGGCAACTGCGAAGAGTTACCAAAAAAGCCAAGCAGGAAGATATATTGAGTCGCCATTGAAAGAACTGCTCTGCTTCCTCCTCAGTTTGCCATGGTTTGTTTTTAAGCCCCCCTACCCACTCAATGCTGGTCGGCACATATATTCCAATAAACGCCTTAGCTCGAATCGCTTCGCGCGCACGCCTATCCCTCAGACGCGAAAGATGGTCATGCGCCAGCATCTTTGCCAAGGCGGTCTTGCCAGAGCCGCGCGCACCGAGAATAATGTGGTTTTTGGACGAAAGTAGCCTCCAGAATGACTGCGTCGGGACAAAGGTCGCCACAACCTCGTCCCGCGTTAAATTCCGGGCGTTCTCAATCTCGAACAAGTTTCTTTTAAAACGTCCATGGCTTGACATAAGCGCCTCACGACTTCAACAATACTACTTCGTCTGGAGGACTTCCGTGACGGCGGAATGAAAGATTTATGGCCAATGCATCGAGAACCTCGATTACTCTCTCTGGCTGAAGATGCTTAAGTTGCGGCATAGCCTCAACCACATCCCGCCATTCTACATAGTCACCCTTCTCGAGGCGCTCTCTTAATAATGGCTCGATGGTCGCTTTCAGAGTCTCCGGCAGCAGGTACGTCCCAAAAGGGGAGGCGTGCGGGATGCCGTTGTTCTGTTGGCTCTCTGTCCAACCCTTTCCGCACAAATACGTCCAGCTACGAACGACACCGAAGATGCAGGCGTTGTCTGAATCCCGGCCGTCAACATCAATCATGTGGAACTGGTTGTTAACATATCCACTCCATCTGGTATCGAGCACTGACGAGAAACTGCCAGCGCAAAGAATGGCCAAGGGAAAGCCAGAATCGATAATATAGGTCTCGAACCTTGGACAGTGCTTGTGCCCGTGAACTACCAAGTCAAAGTGCTTTTGCCGTAGAAGTTTAAGGAGGTTGCCCGCATTAGTCATGGCGCTAAAATCAGGCTCATTCGGTATAGGGTCGCTGTACTGCACTGGGTGGTGGTGCACCAAGAAGAGCTTTAGCCGCTCCTTCGTTAGATCTAGCGCATCA
The DNA here is from genome assembly GCA_963741305.1 of uncultured Holophagales bacterium. GTDB lineage: Bacteria > Acidobacteriota > Thermoanaerobaculia > Multivoradales > UBA5704 > DATMER01. The sequence continues at coordinate 5,875,566 of CAVUHL010000003.1, forward strand.
AGGCAGGCCCCAAGTTCCCCAAGCGACTCAGTTGAAATGAGGCCATGATGGACTGAAGCCGAAGGTTCGTCGTGAGAGGAGGAATTGTATCCTACAACGACGAGATCGTCGTACTCCCAAACCGAAAAATATGGCTCTTCGGTGAGAGGCCGGGGAGATCGCGACAGAATCTCTCTAAACATCCACTGCTCCCCTTGTAGGGGGGCGTAGCGCTGGCTTCGCCTGAAGCCAGTAGGATCATCCGCCGCCATGACGGCCCAATCAACATCATGATTCCCCGGCACATATATAACCCTCTCTCTATCAACGCCAAAAGCTTGGGCGATCTCCTGCACGATATCCGACGCTAATGCGAATTCCGCCGGGCTCGCCTTGTTGCTCACATCGCCTGGGAGAATCAAGTAATCGGCGTGAAGATCTGCGTCCTTGACAAAGTCTAAGAACCGCTCCCTGTAGCCCGTTTCGGGGGCAGTGGATGCGCCCGGACAGAAATCCCGAGCACGGGCCTTCTCCCCTACATGCATATCACTTACGACCGCGATCCTTAGCTCTTTCTTCATTGTGTTTTGTTGCTAGCGACTTCCCAGAATGATCATTTCCTGTACTGGGACCCGTTCACGACCGCTAGATGCTCCCATCGTTGAATGACTCTGGCTTAGTGACGAAACACGCATCTTCTTGTAGTATGAACGCATGATGTCTCTGGGGTCCGCGTCCACCTCGAAAAGAAGCCCGTTCGTCGGGTAACTGACAATTAGGTAAGGGCTCAAAGCAGCACAATTTTCTATTAAGGACTCGAAGGCACCGCGCACAGCGCCTTTCAAGGAAAACGGGGTTTGAAAGCGATTGGCTCTATACCTGCCCTGTCCTATAGACGATGGATAGTCATAAAGGGTTAAACTCTCTAACACATGATAGTAACGAGAATATTGAGCCTTCGAGTAAGGGGGGTCAGCGTATATTACCGCTGGGCGGGTCCCTTCTCTCCCGAGCCGCCGAAGAACATCTCCCGCCTCAGAGCAGAACACTTTGTTTCGCCTTCTCCATCGGGAGTTGCCGAATAGCTTAATGTGCGTGAGCTCAGCGGCGAACCTCGACCAAGCGGATCGGCGTCGAAGTCGTCTAATGCGCTCAAAGGCGCGCGGGTTGCGCGGCGCCAAGTACTGAGCAAAGTGGCCGGGGGAGGACGAAATTTGACTCGCTGTTTGCAATAAAGCTACAAGCAAGAAGTTATATTCGCCGGATGTTATGCGCTCCTCGGAGGCCGCTCGGTCAATCGCATATCGTATGCTGTCTAGCTCCAGGGACTGGCTAAGACCAAAGAAGCCATGGGAAAAAGTTAGTGCCGCCAGTCTATATGGAAATTCGGTTCTTCTTTTACTTAAAGCGGCCACCTCCGCTTCAGTGGCGGCATCATTTCCGGCATGAGGCCATTCCTCGGCGCAACGCGTGTAGGCCCTGCCATCGGTCGACTCGAGCGCATTCCTTTCGATCCTCAGGGCTAGCTGAAATCGAGATCTAAGGCCGGCCATGTTCAGGAAAAAGTACGACTCTATAGACTTGATAAGTTCAGGAGATGGCCTAGGGATGTCCTGTGCAGCAACCACGGTACTCGCCACGATGCATGCATATTCCTGAATATCGTTACACCAAGTTGAGCGGCCGGTTTCAGCCAGTGCTCCAGCCACCGAGCACATTCCCGAGAACAAATCAAGAAAAGGTCCACGAGGAAGCCCTTCTGCGAGGCCGGCAACAACCCCGGCTAACCGATGCTTGGAACCCATGTAGCGAATTCGGACACCCATGTCTGCTGAACTCTCTCCAAAGCGAAGTGTCCATTCTAGCCTTCACAGAAGCTCTGTCAAGTATAAGAATGCAATGGGCGCTCGAAAAGAGCGGAGGAAGTGCTGCGGAGGAAGTGCCAGACGTTCCGAGAGGAAGAGGGCGTAAGCTCGGCGGCAGCCTCAGTGAAGGGTACTCAGGCGGGCAGGTGATCGTCGTTGCGAGGCAGTTTTCGGAGGAATCATCGGGCGGCGGGCCTCTTGAACCTGGTCTCTGGGACTCCCGCTGCGTTCCAGGCGCCCAAGAAGACGATCTTCTCCTATTCCCTTCTCGATCGCGAGGCTCGAGAAGACCAGTTGCCGGCAAGCTGAGGGTCAGAATCGTCGCCGCCCGCCTACGGAGGCAGACTCGGGTAGCTCGCCGCATGGTACGCAGGCGCAGGCGACTTCTTGGTCTGGTTCGGACGGGTATGGGGATCCTGCCAGGTCCAGGGCGCAGAATCTGGAAGTCCCGCCAGGATCGCGTGATATCTCCGCCCTCTACGTCCCCGGATACCCCGGAATCCCGGCGCCGAGCACGATGTCGCGCGTCACCACCCAGCCATCTCCCTCCCGGCGCGGCATCGCGAGTCCGGGTCCACCGCGGCCACCGTGGACGGCATTGAGCTGCCTTTTTTGCGCGGGCGTGAGGCGCGGATCGTCTTCGAAGTGGATGTCGTCGATGTAGTACGTGCAGCGGCCGACCTCGATCACGTGCATGTGGACGTGCTGCGCTATGTTCGTGTCCGGGTACCCTGCCGGCCGGATGGTGTCGAAGCGATAGCGGCCGTCCTTGCCGGTCTTGACCCAGGCGCGCAACCGGCCATGGCGGTGGGCCGCCGGCCCTTTCGCGCTTTCGTCGGCTGGATAGATCCCGCGGTCGTCGGTATGGTAGGCGTACACGATCACACCCTCCGCCGGCCGTCCGTTCGCGTCGCGGACGGTGCCTTCGATCCGCAACGGCTGGCCGGGCTCGTCTCGCGGCGCGATCCGGGCGCTCGGCTCCAGTTGGGCAGGCAACCCAGCGAACACCGCCTCGCATCCGTCGCAAGGCAGGCCGACGACCGGCTCCCGTCCAGGGGTCCCGGTGTCCCCGGCGTCGGCGCACCCGAAGGAGCTCGCCAGGCACAGGGTTGCAAAGACAGCAGCGATCCATCCTCTCCTGTTCGACGACATGGTACGGGCCTCCTTGCAGTCTGTACGTGCCCCGGAAAGGAAAGTTCTCGCCGCCAGGAGTCGATCCCGGATTTCCAGAGTCGTTCCGGCTGCCCCGGAGCCGCTCCGAAACGCAGGAAGCCGTTCCGAGCGCCGTGGAACGGCTCCGAGCCTTTCCAAGCCGTTCCAGAGATTCCACAGCCGTTCCGAAGATCCTGGAGCCGTTCCGAAAGCTTCCGAGCGGCTGCGAACCTTCCCGCGCCGTTCCGAAGATTTGGCAACGACTTCGAGCCGCTGGGAGACACTCGGTTCTCTTCGCAGCCGTTCCGAAAGCTTCGCAGTGACTCCGAGCGCCAGAAAGTCGTTCTGAGAACTTCAAAGCGGCTCCGAAGATTTCGCAGCCGCTCCGAAGAGCGCCTCCAGAGGAAGTGACAGGCGTTTCGAGAAAAAGAAGGCGTAACCTCGGCGGCAGCCTCCGGAAGTGGGCTCAGGCGAGCGAGCGACCGCTGTCGCATGGCAGTTATGCCAGTGAAATCACCTGCTACGGCCTCTTGAACGTGCTCTTGGGAGTGCCCGCAGCCTTCCACCAGCCCAAATCACGCTCCGAAGGACAGTCCTCTCCCCTTCCTCCCTCGATCGCGAGTTCGAGAAGGCCAGTCTTCAGCAAGCTGAGGGTCAGAATCGCCGCCCCGCCGCCTACGGAGGCAGGCTCGGGTAGGCACTCACGAATGGCAGGCCGGGCGGGAACGAACCCAGAGGGAATCTCGCCGTCCGATCTCCCGCCTTCAGTTGGTCGGCGGCCTCCCGGAATGCGGCCACGAAGGTTGAGTACGCCTTTATCGACCTCCAGCAGGGCGTGCCAGTGGTTCGACAGGAAGACCACACTGCAACACCTCACTGGGTAGAGCCGCTGAGCGCGGCCCAGCACACCGAGGATAATCTCGTTGACGGCAGAGCCGGGTCTCAGGAGCAGCCGGGACTGAGACGTCCTGACCGTCACCTCCACCAGAGTGGTACCTTCGGGCACGAAGCGTGGATTCCGGCTCATTTCAAAAAGACAAGGAACGGCAAACGCCTCGGAAATGTCATTCCTTTGGATGCTCAAGAAGGCGCCGAGAGATCCGGAGAGGGGGTTGATGACGCAGGGAGGACGCCGTTAAGTCTGGGAGAGAGGAAGACAAGCATGGCGGAGGTGCCGAGACCGCGTCGCGAGGCGGCAACGGCTTGGGGCCAGACGCCGAAGTCCTGAGGAAAGGCGCCAAACTCTTGCGGCAAGACGCCAACGGCTTGAGGAGAGACGGTAAAGCGTTTCGCCGTCACCGCAAAGTCTATCGGCGAGCGCCGATAGCTTTCGAGGAAACGGGAAAGCTTTTGGGTGAGAGGGTGAACGCTTTGGGCGTCAGGGGAAAGGACTTCGGCGTCTCGGAGCCATTCTGAAGTACCTCGGAGTCATTCCTGGGACTTTTGAATGGCTTCCAGCTTCCTCGGAGCGATTCTGAAAACCTCAGAGCGGCTCTGAAGATCTGAGGGCCGTTCTCAGCCTCCGAGAATGGCTCCGAAGGACTTCAGAGTCATTCTGCGCCGCTCAGAATGGCTTCGAGGGATCTCGGAGCCATTCTCGGAACTTCAGAATGGCTTCGTGCTTCCTCAGAACGATTCTGAAGACCTCAGAGCCGTTCTCAGCCGCTCAGAGTGGCTCCGAAGGACTTCAGAATCATTCTGAGCGGCTCAGAATGACGTGCCGGCACTTCAGAATCTCTCTGAGTCGCTCAGAATGGCACGGCGCCCGCCACGCGCCACTGTTTTGCCACAATTCCGCCCTCCTGCCGCCGTCGTAGAGTTATGGACTGTGTCCATGGCGAGACCACGGCCCCTGCGCGTCAAGATGATCCTGCCGGCCCTGACCGAGGCCACCAGCCCGTTCTTCCGGCCCATCAAGTACTCGCTCTTTCCACCCCTGGGACTGGCGACCCTGGCTGCCTATCTCGATCCCGACGCCGAGATCACGCTGGTGGACGAGCATGTGGAGACGCTCGACCTCGACGACCGGCCGGACCTGGTGGTGATCCAGGTCTACATCACCAATGCCCGGCGGGCCTACGCCATTGCCGATCACTACCGGACCTGGGGAAGCCATGTGGCGCTCGGCGGACTACATGTGACCTCGCTGCCTGACGAGGCCGCCCCACATGCGGACAGCATCTTCTGCGGGCCGGGCGAGGAGACGTTCCCCCAGTTCCTACGTGACCTGGCCGCGGGATGTCCAAAGCCGCGCTATGCCTCGAGTGTCAGGACCCTGGAGCGCCTGCCCCCGGTGCGGCGCGACCTGATCCGGCGGCCTCTTTATCTCGTCCCCAATTCGATCGTCGTCTCCCGCGGCTGCCCGCACCACTGCGACTTCTGCTACAAGGACGCGTTCTTCGAGGGCGGCCGGTCGTTCTATACGCAGAGGGTGGACGACGCCCTGGCCGAGATCGAGCGCCTGCCCGGGCGCCACCTCTATTTCCTCGACGATCACCTGCTCGGCGACCGCCGGTTCGCGACTGCGCTTTTCTCGGGCATGAGAGGCATGGGCCGGCTGTTCCAGGGAGCGGCCACGGTCGACTCGGTGCTCCGCGGGGATCTCGTCGAGCGCGCCGCGGAGGCCGGGCTGCGCAGCCTCTTCGTCGGGTTCGAGACCTTGAGCCCGGCCAACCTGCGGCAGAGCAACAAGGCCCAGAACCTCAACCGGGACTACCGCGCCGCCGTCCGCCGCCTGGACAGCCTCGGCATCATGGTCAACGGGAGCTTCGTTTTCGGAATGGATGACGACGGGCCGGATGTCTTCCGGAGCACGGTGGACTGGGCCCTGGACAATGGCCTGACCACAGCGACATTCCACATCCTCACCCCCTATCCCGGCACTGCCCTCTATGCGCGGATGGAGGCCGAGGGACGGTTGCGGACCCGCGACTGGGACCTGTACGACACGCGTCACACGGTTTATCAGACGCGCGGGATGTCCGAGGAGGAGCTGGAGGCGGGCTACTGGTGGGCCTACGACGAGTTTTACCGTTGGCGCTCGATCTTCCGCGCCAGCACCCAGCACGCGACCTGGGAACGCCAGCTCAAGAGCTTCTGCTATACCGCGGGATGGAAGAAGCTCGAGCCTCTCTGGGACGCCCTGATCCGCTTCCGGCGGCTGCGCTCCCTGCGGCCTGTGCTGGAGTCCGTGCTCTCGATGTCCTCAGACGGTGACGCGCCCGCTCCTCTGCTTCCAGCCCCAACCTCTCAAGCCTAGCCCAGCCTAGCCCTCCTACCCGGAAACATTCCCCGCCGGGAATCGTAGAGGGCTTGACAGAGTTTCAAACGGGCGTATGATTCAAACGCCTGTTTAAAACGGGCGCAACGCCGAGGGACAGTCAATGACGGAGCACACCGATACCCGAGAGAGCCTGCTGGACGCCGCCGAGAGCCTGTTCTCGATACACGGCATCCAGGCGGCTTCTCTTCGGCAGATCACGCAGCACGCCGGTGCCAACCTGGCCGCGGTGAACTACCACTTCGGCTCCAAGGACGGCCTTGTGCGGGCGGTGTTCTCCCGCCGGCTCCGGCCGATGAACGACGAGCGCTTCCGCCAGCTGGAGCTGGTGGACCTCCAGGCCGAGAACGCCGTCGAGCAGATCCTGACCGCCTTTTTGGAGCCGCTCCTGAGGCTGGTCTCCGAGAAGCCCCAGGGCGTGCGCGGCTTCGCGCGGCTCATGGGACGCGCTTGGTCCGAGCCGAGCGAAGAGGTGCGGACGATCATCCTGGATGAGATCCGCGAGACCATCGACCGCTTCATGGCCGCCTTGCGGCAGGTCCTTCCCTATCTCACCGAGGACGAGCTGATGTGGCGCTTCCATTTCATGGGCGGCGCCATGGGCCATACCGTCTCGTGCAGCTACGTGCTGGAGCGTTACTCCGGAGGGAGCTGCCACACCAGCGACCCCGACGAGATCCTGGACCAGCTGGTGAGGTTCCTGGCCGCGGGCATGCGCGCGGATTCGCGGGTAAAAAGCGCCCGGACAAAAGCGAACTGAGTGAGGAGCGATACCGTGAGATTCCGATTTCTTTCTTTGTTGTTGGCCCTCGTGGCCCTTCCGGCGTTTGGACAGACCCCGCCGGCCCCCCTGGGGGAAACTCTTACCCTTGCCGAGGCGGTCCAGCGGGCCCTCGGCTCCAACCTCGCCTTGCAGAGCTCGCGCGCCGAAGTGACGGCGTCGGACTTTCAGCGGCGCTCGATCCTGGCTTCCGTTTTTCCCAAGGTCAGCCTTCAGGGGAGCACGACGCAGAACAGCGAAGAGGTGTCGTTCGGCTCGGGCAGCGACAGCCGCGTCATCCTCCCCGGCAACGACTGGACTTACCGGCTGGCCTTCACGCAGCCGATCTACGCCGGCTTCCGTGAGAGGCGGGCGCTGCAGCAGGCCCGGCTCGGGATCGAGACCGCCCGGCAGGGCGTGCTCGACGTCGAGGACCAGATCCTCTCCGGCACCGTGGCCGAATACCTGGGCGTCCTCGAGGGCGAGTCCCTCCTGGCCGTCGAGCAGAAAAACCTGGACCTCGCCCGCAACCGCCAGAAGCTGGCGCAGGACCTCTTCGACGCGGGCGAGATCACTCGCGTCGAGGTGCTGCGCGCCGAGAGCGACATCAAGGCGGCCGAGCGGCGGATCGCGGCGGCCCGCCAGCTCCGCGATGCCGCGGAGAGCCGGCTGCGCCTCGTCCTCTCGCTGGACGGGACGGGCCCTCTGCGGGTCTCGGAGCCGGGGCAGCTCTTTCCGGAGCTGCCGCCGGAGCAGGCCCTGATCACCGAGGCAGAGCGCATCCGCCCCGAGGTCGCGCAGGCCGAAACGAACCTGGAGATCGCCCGCCTGGAAGTGCTCAAGCAGAAGGGCGCGGTGCTGCCGGTCGTGTTCGCCGAGGGCGGCTGGGTCAACCAGCGCTCTTCGTTCCCGACCGATCAATATGGATTCTTCAGGCTGAACGTGAACGTGCCGCTCTATCAGGGCGGCGAGGTCAAGGCCCGGACGGCTGTAGCCCAGGAGCGCCAGCGCCAGGCCGAGCTGCAGGTCCAGGCGACCCGCCAGGTGGTCCGCGAGGAGGTGCGGCTGGCCCTCCTCGATCTGGAGACGACCGGCGCGAACCTGCGCCTCGCCCGCGAGCAGCTTGCCGCGTCCGAGGCCGAATATGAACAGGCGTCCGAGCTTTACCGCGCGCAGGAGATCACCGCGCTGGAAGCCGAGGCCGCCGAGACGTCGCTGGCCGAAGCCCGCCGGGCCGTGGCCACGGGCGAGCTCGACCGCGACGTCGCCGAGCTGCGGGTCTGGTCCGCCGCCGGCCTTTTGAAAAAGACTCTTGTACCGGAGGAGATCCGATGAATCGCATAGGGGTTCTGTTGCTGTCTGTTTTTCTGATTGCGGCGATTGGTTGTGGCAAATCCTCCGACGAGGCCGAGGCGGCTGCAGCAAAGCCTGAAGCCACGGCCACGCCTGAGCTTCCGGCCGACGTCCAGGATATCGCGGCCGTCGCGAAGCCCGAGGTGAAGCCCGAAGTTACGGAGAATGGTGGAAACTCGGAAGGCACGGTATCCGCCACGGGCGAGCTCGTCGCCCCGGTCACTTCCGAAGTTGCCGTGCGCATGCCTGGCCGCGTTGGCAAGGTTTTCGCCGAGGAGGGCGAGCGGGTCCGCAAGGGCCAGCCGCTCCTCACGCTGGAAACCCAGTACCTGTCGCTGGAGCTCAAGCGCGCCGACGCCGAGGTGGCGCGGGCCAAGGCCTCCGCTGCCGATGCCGAGCGCGACTTCAAACGCAAGGAAGAGCTGATTGCCAAAGGCTCCGTGGCGCGCGCCGCCTACGACCGCTCGCAGGGCGCCTATGACTCGGCCCAGGCCGGAGTGGCGGCAGCCGAAGCGGGCCGCGACCTCGCCCGCCAGCGCTTGGCCGATGCCGTCCTCAACTCGCCGATCACGGGCGTGGTGGCCGAGCGCCGGGCCGACGCGGGCGAGCGCCTGGGCGACAGCTCCGTGGCTTATGTGATCGTTCAGACCTCGCCTCTCAAGCTCCGCTTTCAGCTCCCTGAGCGCTACCTCGCCCGGGTCAAGCGGGGCCAGGCCGTGAGGGCCACGGTCGATCCCTACCCCGGCCAGACGTTCACCGGCAAGGTGACCGTGATCGGCGGAGTCGTCGATCCCTCGACCCGTACCGTTGCTGTCGAGACCGAGTTTTCGAACGCCGACGGCCGACTCTCTCCGGGCCTCTTCGCCCGGGTGGAGATCGACTTCGGACCGATGGTGGAAGGCTGATATGAAACGGCTTGCACAGATCTGCATCGAGCGTCCCGTCTTCGCGACGGTGCTCATCCTCTCCCTCGTCGTGGTGGGCCTGTTCGCCTATCAAAGCCTGGGCGTCGACCGCTTCCCCAAGATCGACTTCCCCACCATCACCGTGACCACGCGCCTGATCGGCGCCGGCCCCGAGGAGATGGAGACCGAGGTCACCGAAAAGATCGAGGAGGCGGTCAACACGATCAGCGGTATCGATCAGCTCACCTCCACCTCGTCCGAGGGGATCTCCATCGTCATCGTGCAGTTCGCCCTGGAGAAGGATGGCGACGTCGCCGCGCAGGAAGTCCGCGACAAGGTCAACACGGTCCTGGCCGAGCTGCCGCGCGCGGCCGATCCGCCGATCGTCGAGAAGATCGACCCGGACTCCGCGCCGGTCCTTTCGATCGCTCTTTCAGGAGCAGCTCCGACCCGCGACATCACCGAGTTCGCGGACAAGACCCTGAAGCGCCAGCTCGAATCGACGCTCGGCGTCGGCCAGGTGCGCCTCATCGGCGGCCTGCCGCGGCAGATCAACGTCGTGGCCGATACCGCAAAGCTCGCGTCCCAGGGCCTGACCGTGGCCGACCTCGTGCGCGCGCTGCAGGCCCAGAACGTCCAGATCCCCGGCGGCCAGATCGAGCAGGGGCTGCGCGACATGACCCTGCGCACCTACGGCCGCGTCATCACGCCCGCGGAGTTCGGCGAGATCTCGCTCGGCTCGCGCAACGGCTATGCCGTCAAGGTCAAGGACGTGGCGCGGGTCGAGGACAGTGTCGCTGAAACCGAGACGATCGCCCGGGTCGATGGCAAGCCCGCGGTGGTGCTCCAGGTGCGCAAGCAGTCGGGCACCAACACCATCGAGGTCATCGACCGCGTCAAGGAGCGCACCGAAGAGCTCCGCGCCCAGCTCCCCGCGGGCTGGAACATGATCATCGTCCGCGACCAGTCGGGATACATCGAGGCCGCGGTCGAATCGGTCAAGGAGCACCTGGTCCTCGGCGCTCTCTTCGCCTCGCTGATCGTGCTCATGTTCCTGCGCCAGTTCCGGCCCACGATCATCTCGGCGGTGGCGATCCCGACCTCCCTGATCGCAACCTTCGCGGTGATGAGCTACATGGGCTTCACGCTCAACATCATCACGCTCCTGGCCCTCGCGCTGGTGGTCGGAATCGTGATCGACGACGCGGTCGTGGTGCTCGAGAACATCTTCCGCCTGCTCGAGCAGAAGAAGCTCACGCCGCGCGAGGCCGCGCTCCAGGGCACGGCCGAGATCGCGCTCGCGGTCCTGGCCACGACCCTCTCGCTGATCGCGGTCTTCCTGCCGGTGGCCTTCATGGGCGGCATCGTCGGCCGGTTCATGAACTCCTTCGGCATCACCATGGCGGCGGCCATCGCCATCTCGCTCCTGGTGAGCTTCACACTGACCCCGATGATGTCCTCGCGCTGGCTGCGCGAAGCCCGCGAGGAGCGGGAGCGCGAAGGCCACCGCCGTGGCTTTTTCCCGGCGGTCGGACGTTCCTTCAGCCGCGCCGGACGGTTCTTTGGCAGCTTTTTCGAGGGGGCCTACGAAAAAGTCGAGCGCTCCTACCTCTGGCTGCTCGACCACTCCCTGGCCCACCGCTGGGTCGTGGTGCTGATCATGCTGGTGGTGTTCGTCTCGATCGTTCCCCTCTTCATGATGGTGAACAAGTCCTTCCTGCCGCAGGACGACGAATCGCAATTCGAAGTCCAGGTGCGCGCGCCGGAAGGGGCGAGCCTCGCCACGACCGAGAAGATCGGCGCTTCCATCGCCACGCGCATCCGGCAGATCCCGGGCGTGGACCGGACGCTCCTCACCATCGGCGACGACCAGCAGCGCACCAAAAACCTTGCGGTGATCTACGTCGGCCTGAAAGACGTCCACGAACGCGAGCTGGACCAGTTCCAGATCATGGAAAAAATCCGCAAGGACATCCTGCCGCAGTACGCGGCGCTCAATCTGCGCAACCTGGTGACGCCGGTCAACGTGTTCGGCGGCGGCATCAACGCCGAGATCATGTTCTGGATCGGCGGCCCCGACCTCGACCAGCTCACCGGCTACTCACAGAAGCTGATGGACAAGCTCAAGGCCGTGCCGGGCGTGGTCGATGCCGACACCAACCTGATCGTAGGCAAGCCCGAGCTCGGCGTGCGGATCGACCGCGCCAAGGCCGCCGACCTCGGAGTCAACGTCCAGGACATCGCCTCGACCCTGAACGTCCTCGTGGGCGGCCAGGAAATCACCAGCTTCATGGAAGGCGGCGAGCAGTACGAGGTCCACGTGCGGGCCGAGGAGTACGACCGCCGCGACCAGCAGGGCATCGAGCAGGCCGAGGTGCCGACGATGCAAGGTGGAACGGTTGCCGTGCGCGACGTGGTGAGGCTGGAAGAGGGCGAAGGCCCGTCGCTGGTCAACCGCATCGCGCGCCGCCGCCAAGTGATGCTCTACGCCAACATGCTGCCGGGCTTCTCCTCGCAGACGGTGCTCGACGCGCTCACCAACGAGGCGAAGGCGCTGAACATGCCGGCCTCCTACTCCTACGGCTTCACCGGCCGCTCGCGCGAGCAGGGCCGGGCGATGCAGAACTTCATGCTCGCCTTCCTGCTCTCGATCATCTTCATGTACCTGATCCTGGCGGCGCAGTTCGAGAGCTGGCTCCACCCGGTGACGATCCTGCTGGCGCTGCCCATGACCGTGCCATTCGCGCTGCTCTCGCTGGTGGTGCTCAACCAGTCGATCAACATCTACTCGATGTTGGGCATCCTGGTGCTGTTCGGAATCGTAAAGAAGAACAGCATCCTGCAGATCGACCACACGATCGCGCTGCGCAAGCACGGCCTGCCGCGGGCAGAGGCGATCCGCCAGGCGAACAAGGACCGGCTGCGGCCGATCCTGATGACCACGCTCGCCTTCGTGGCCGGCATGATCCCGCTCGTCGCCTCCTCGGGAACGGGCGCGGCCACGAACCGTGCGATCGGCTCGGTGATCATGGGCGGCCAGACGCTGGCCCTCCTGCTCACCCTGATTGGCACGCCTGTCGCATATAGCTTGTTCGACGACGTAGTCGAGGCCAGGATCTTCTCCCGCGCAGGATCTCTCGTGAAGCGGATTTTTGGAGGAAGGCCGGCCGAGCCTCGCGAAACGCAAGAACCGATCGAGCCCGCCGCGGTTTGATCGTAGGCTTCAGGGGAACCGATCCCCTTTCCATATAGCCCCGGGGCGGTTCCACTCCGCCCCGGGGCAAACCTTATTTGAGGGAGCTACAAATGGACTATCGGCCGATCGCGCAGCTGAGAATCAAGGGACTGCGCGATGCCGCGTGGTCACCCGACGGTACGGAATTCGCGGTCGCCACTGAAAGCGGCGTGTGGATCTACGACGCACTGCAAACGCGCGAGCCCCGCCGCGTCGTTCCGAACAAGCGCGTGTTCGCGATCGCGTGCCACCCGCACAAACCCTTGCTGGCGTTAGGCGATGAGGATTTGTACGTGAGTTTGGTCGACAGTATCGACGGCACCCTTCGCAGCCGGTTCAACGGACATTCGGGCATGGAGATCACGGGAGTCAGCTTCAGCCCGGACGGTCGCTGGCTGGCATCGATCGACAGCTCGTGTGTGCTGATTTCCGATCTCGAGACTGGCAAGAGGGAGCGGCTGCCGGGCGAAGGGCCCGGGATTGCATGGAGCGGAGACGGAAGGATCCTCGCATACCCGACGTGGGAAAACAGCGAGGACGGCTCGATCGAGCTCTGGGAGCGCGAGACGGGGACGGTGCTGAGGTTCTTTGGGATCGATCTGCTCGGCCTGGAAACTCTGGCATACAGCTCGACCGCATCGCTTCTGATCGCAGGGTTTGCCAACGGCAGCCTGCGAATGTGGGATACCGCGAACGGCGCCGAACAACAGGCCCTGGGGTCGGATGATTGGGTTGGAGGTGCGGCCTTCAGCCCTGACGGCAGCCTCATGGCATTGCAGGGGGCAAGCGGCACGACGCGGATCTGGGACATGCGTACGCGCCGGCAATGTGCTGCCTTGCAAACGGAGGCCGGGTATCGTGTCCTTTTCTGCCCTACGGGCTCCCGGCTCGCGGTCGTCGACCCTGAAACGGGCATCGACGTATGGGACGTCAGCTCCCCATCCGATAAAACGTGAGCATCGTCAGCCCGACCACGGCCAGGGTCCCGGACGCGGCGATCAGGACCGCAGCGGTCAAAACCACGAAGGCAAACGCGTGCAAGTGGAGCGCGAAGACCAGGTGGTCCAGGTAGAGGATTCCGCGGCGCAGGTAGAGCAGCTTGAGCAGCAGGGCGAAGACGGTCCGCAACAGCTTGGAATCCAGGCTGAGGACGTTGTCGAGGAAGTCCGAGGCCAGCGACCGCAGAGGCCGATGGAAATCGGCCGCCTCCTGACCGCACCGCCAGCAGAAATCCCCGAGGAGCTTCTCGCCGCAGTTCAGGCAGGTTGGGGCCTTCATGGTGTGCCACAACGCTACACCATCTACCGGGGTTGCGCGGTTTCGTCTATGCTTTGGGAAACGCTGCAAGCGCGTCCGTCCCCTCTCTATGCTGGGTTTTTCAGGAGGATCTCGCATGAGACGACATGCCGTCCTGGTCTTCGCCTTGATTCTGGTTGTGACGGGAGCCGCCTCGGCCTGGCAAGCTGCGCCCGCCGTTCAGGATCCACCGGCAGCGCCGGCAGCACAGGCAGTACCAGCAGCCATCGACCCATGCACCTCGCTCGACCTGAAGGGTGTGCGGGTGAGGAAGGTCTGGCCGGTCCCTCCGTTCGAGGAGAAGACCGGCTCGGAAGCAGCCACCTCCGCGGCTGCGGACCGCACGCCCCATCTGGCCAAGGGCGAAAGCCCGAAGAACCTGCCGGTCGTCAAGCTGCGCGATACGATCGCGGTCTCCGTCCAAGGCCTGGACAAGCTCCTCACACGGGAAAAGTGCCTCGAGAAGGATGGAGAGCCCAGGAGCATCGTCCTCTATCTGAACCTGCGTCCCCTGACCGACGTGGTTGCCGGCCCCCCTACCGATCCGGAGAAGGACATCCTGATGTTTCCCCTGAACCGCACCGAAGCGTCGCGGGACGTCTGGACTTACCTGCTCGGCAGGCCGACTTTCTCCGACGACAAGGTCGTGGTGAGCGTTGGACTCGACAACCAGTTCGCCATCCCTTCCTCGGCTTCCGTGTACCTCCGCGTGATCCCGCGCGTCTGGTTCGCCTTCTGGCTGCTGATCTTCGGGGGCTTGGCGGTTGGCTTTGTCATCCTCGCCAGAAGAAGCGACCTGCTGCGCGATCCCGTGGAGGCGCCTTATGGGGCTCGTTCTCCGTACAGCCTGTCCCGGGCGCAGGCAGCCTGGTGGTTCTTTCTGATCCTCGCCTCCTACCTTCTGATCGGCATGGTCACCGGCGACTTCCTGACCTCGCCGACCGGTACGGTCCTGGTGCTGCTGGGAATCAGCGCAGGCACCGCGGCGGGCTCGGCGTTCATCGATTCCAGCAAGAGCAGCCGGGTCAGCGATGCCCGGGATGTCGCGCGCGCGAAAATCCTTTGGGGCGACATCGAAAAGCTGAGCGCTGACGTCACTGCGCTCGAGTCCGTAGTGAACGAGAGCGGCGACCCGGCCAAGGCTCAGGAACTGGCGGACAAGGCGGCGCTGCTCGAGGAGAAGCGCTCCGTGTACCGAAAGCTCACCAACCAATCCGAGGGCATCCTGCTCGACTTGCTGAGCGACAGCAGCGGCGTGAACTTCCACCGCTTCCAGGCAGCGGCCTGGACGGCGGTCCTGGGGATCATCTTCGCCTGCCACGTCTACCGTGACCTGGCGATGCCCCAGTTCGACGAGACCCTGCTCGGCCTGATGGGGATCAGCTCCGGAACCTATCTCGGCCTCAAGATCCCGGAGAAACCATCGCCGGATCCGGTGCCGCCGACTCCCGTGGATTCTCCCGACTCGCCGCCTCCGGCGGCGGGAACACAGTGAGGTAGGCATCATGGCAAAATTTCGTGTTGACCTTCTCGACGTCGGCGCGATCAGCTACGGAGACAGCATCCTCTGCCAGATCGGTTCCAGGACCATCCTGATCGATGGCGGCAAGAAGGCAAGCGGTCGAAAGTCCAGCTCGATCGTCCTCGGGGAACAGATCCATCACCGGCCGCTTCAGGATCAGGTCCAGGATCTTCTGGAGACGGCCCGGGTGGACCTCCTCGTCGTCACGCACTGCCACTCGGATCATGTCGGCTGCCTGCCTCAGCTCTTTGAGGATGGCGAGCTCGAATGCGAGTGGGCGCTGCTGGCCGATCCCCAATTGGGTTTTGGAATTACGAGCGGCTCGGACGAACCGCCCGCGTTCGAGGCGATGACCGCGCGCGATAAGCTCGAGTTTGCGCTGCGCGAGGAGCCGCTGCTCAACGCAACGGACGAGGAGATCCGCGCCTTCATCGAGGACTCGGCCCGCGAATATCAAGCCTACGTTCAATTCGTGAACCGGCTCCAGCAAAGGCTCGGCGCCCGCTGCGTCCTTTATCGCGGCCCTTCCGAGGACGAGTCCCCGGGGCTCGACGATCTCCTGAGCGAATTTTCGGACGCGGGCCTGAAGCTCTATGGCCCATCCCAGAACCAGCTTCTCCTGTGCGCCGCATTTCTGGCAGGCCGCAGCGAAGACAGCATCGACTCCGCTCTCGAGGGCAGCACGAGCCTGACCGAAGCCTACAAGGCGGCAGTCGCCAGGTTCGAGGGGACCGACGCGGAGGAAAGCGGCGAGAACGGGAATGCGGTGAACTGTCAAAGCATCGTCCTCAGCCTCGCCGCGCAGGAACGAAAGGTCCTGTTTACGGGAGACATGCAGTTCACCAGGACCTTCCTCGCGGAGAGCGTGACTCAGGAGGTCCAGGCCCTGCTCGCGGATGTGATCGCCGATGGCCCGTTCGACTTCGTGAAGCTCTCTCACCATGGGGCGACGAACGGACAGAACAAGGCCATGTTGAAACGCCTCGGCGCCAAGCTGCTCGGAATCTCGACCGGCACGGGGAGCTCTCAGCATCCGACGGATACGACCTTGCGGGCCCTCGAAGAGCTGAAAAGTGAGATGGGCATCCAGTGGGTGCGGGTCGACATGAACGGCCGTTGCACCTACTTCGGAACCTCGAACAAGCTCGCCAGGGAGCACGGGCAGCTGAATGACGACACCCGTCCAGGCGAGCGTTCCGGAGATGCTGGAGCTCCGGCGGAAACGGCAACCGGGCTCACCGCTCCCGGCCCCCTTCTGCCCTCCACTACGCCCGCCGTGAGCCCCGCCGCGGCCGGGGACGGCGGATTCGTGGAAGTGCAGATCAAAGTCCCCCATCGAAAAACCAAGGTCACCTTTTCGATCGAGATCGACCCCCCTTTTGAATCGAGCCCCCCTGCGCCTCAAGCCGGCACGACGGCCTTGAGGCTCGGTGGGGGCGGACAGACGAAACCGGGGTCGCTGTTGTTCGTCACCGATCCGCAGGCGCTCGCAAGCAGGATCGGAGGCATCGAGCCGGTGCGGAGCATGGTTCGGAATGCCGGTCATACCTTGCTGGAGGGGGCTGGCGCGATGCTCGTCGACCGCGTCCGCGAACGGTTGCGGACCGATGCGGGAATTCAGGGAGTCGTCCTCCTTGGTGGCTACGAAGTCGTTCCCTCCCAGATCCTCCTTACCCTGCCGCCTGAGCTCAAGAACCGCCGCATTGCCGAGCGTGACCGCTTGCAGGTCTGGAGCGATGATTTCTATGGTGACCGAGAGGGCGATGGAGTTCCGGAGCTGCCGGTCAGCCGCATCCCCGACGGGGGCTCGTCAGCTTTCCTGTTGCGCTGCCTCAGTGCCAGGCCGTTGGGGGCCGTGGCCGTGAAGTCCGGCATTCGAAACCTGGTCCGGCCCTTTGCCGATTCCGTGTTCGCGCGCCTGCCCGGCAAGACGGGCATCTTCACTTGCGCTTCCAGGCAGGCCGGCCAGCCGCCGTACCGGCTGGAGGGGGACGTGATGTACCTGATGCTGCATGGCTCGGCGGACGACGCAACCCGCTTCAAGGGCGAAAGCGAGGACGATCCCTTCGACTTCCCCGTGGCCATGCGGACGAGCGACGTACCCAACCCCTGCCCGCCGGTCGTGTTCACAGGTTGCTGCTACGGAGCGCTGATCGTCGACACCCGGGCGAGCGACGCCCGTCCGGGTGACCGGCTGCAGTCCCGCACTCCGGAAAGCTCGATCGCATTGAAGTGCCTGGAGAACGGCGCGAACGCCTTCATCGGTTGCACGGGAGTGCACTACTCACCGTTGAAGGAGCCCTTGAATTATTTCGGCGAGCCGCTGCACAGGCTGTTCTGGGAGAACCTGGTCGGAGGCCACACGCCTTCCAAGGCCCTGTGGATGTCAAAGATCGCGTATGCGCGCGGTATCCCCTACAAGCGACCGGCAAGCGTGGAATCCGTTGCCATTGAACACAAGATCCTTCGGCAGTACACTTGCCTGGGTCTGGGCTGGTAGCTCAGGAAGGAGACAGCCATGGACTGGAAGAAAAAGCAAGAGCTGCTGAGCCGCGAAATGCCGCACCTCAAGCTCGCCGGAAGCCCTTTCGAGGACGAAGAAGGCTTTGCCGCCGATATCGAGCCCGGGGAGGTCGACGCGAGGAGCCCTTCGCTGTCGACCTGGGACAAGTTCGACATTGCTGACGACGACGCTCCACCAACCCCGCTACGGCAGTCCCGCCCCAGAGAAGAGCCTGACCTGGCGGTGGACCTGGCGGCATTGCGAGAGCTGTTTCAGCCCCGCATTCTGACCGGGCAGGGACCGGCCAGGGCAGCGGTCACCGAACCCTCCGGAACCCGCGGTTCCAACTCTCGTCTCGGTGGCCTCAAGCACGGGCAGACGGAGATCACCCCGGCGCGGCTCCGCGAGGCGACGGACGACTCCGAAGTGAAAGACGTCGTACTCGACGAGGAAGAGGGCATCATCGGCGCCCAGGGTTGAGCAAGAATGGCACTCCCTTTGCGTGCGGCCGGACGCAAAGGAGGCTTTATGAGAACACATTCGACTTGGATCCTCGGCGCCCTCTTGATCGCAGGCCTTTTCCTGGGTAGTGCCACAGCGCAGGCTCAAGGCAGCTTCGGCATCTCCGGCGGCATCTACCAGCCCGAGGAGGAGGACGATGCGGACCTCGACACCACCGAGGTCTTCGGCCTCCGCGGCGGATACCGGTTCAGCCCGAACCTGGGCTTCGAGGCCAGCCTGAGCCGGGTGGACCTGGCAGACACCCTCCCCGACGACGAAGAGCCGATCCCCAGCTTTGATTTCGAGTTCGAGGTCGACGTCACCAACCTCGACCTGTCCCTGCAGTGGTTCCCAGGCGGCGGCAACTTCGTGGTCTTCGGCGGTCCCGGCATCGCCCGGGTCGACGGCGACATCAAGGTGACCTTCCTCGGCGAGACCTTCTCGGAATCCGACACGGAGGAGGTTCTTACGGCGCATGCCGGACTGGGGTATCAGTGGCAGATCACCGATCAGTTTTTCATCCGGCCCGAAGCCCGGGTGCGCAACTACTTCGGCGACGAAGACACGAGCTCGGATGACGAGGAGGAGTTTCTGGACGTCTCTTACGAGGCCACCGATTACGAGGCGAGCCTTGTGTTCGGCTGGCGGTTCGGTTCCTGAGCCGATCTACAACGGCACCAGCTCCGTGGTCGTAGCCCGGGACTTCTCACCTCCGAGGTCCCGGGCGTACTGGATGGACCCCTTGGTGTTGTACTTCTCCAGATAGGCGCGGTCGACAGCATCCTTCAAGCGCTCGCTCCTCGTCCGCACCGCGCGGATAGGGAGCTGAACATCCCCGACCTGGATGATGCCCTCCGGATCTTCGAGGAACGTCCGGTACCAGCTGCGCGACTTCAAGCTCCACGACCGTACGAACACGCGGCCCTCCACCACCACCGCCCAGATGCCGATGATCCGGTGCGGCTGCGTACCCGCCCGGATGCCCAGGATCTTGCCGTCGCGGATGGCGGCTACGATGCTGTCAGGAAAACGTTGCTTCGCGGCCATGGGACCCTCCCGTCATTTCAGGTAAGCTTCGCACATCTTTCCGAGAGGAGACGGAGATGCCGATGAGCGTTCGCGGAGCCTGCTTGATTGCAGCGGGGTTGGTCGCAGCAGGCATCCTCTGGGGCTGCCGCGCGGAAACGCCTGCCGTCCAGACCGGCTGCGCGGCCTCGGATGCCGACATCCAGGCCTGGATCGAGAAGCCGTCGCCGCCCGACAATCCGGCCGGCACCGACCCTTCCTGCTTCTTCGAGCTCGCCTGGCAGCAGCTCTTCGCCGTGACCCAGCGCGAGAACGGCGTGCCGCGCTTCACCGCCTGGCCGACCGACCGGGTCCTTTTTCCGGAATCGGGGAGCCCGCCACCCTGGAAAGCCGTTCCCGCGGGCCTGGTCTTCCGGCAGCTGCGCAAGGGGCTTGGCATCCAGAGCGGCCATGTGGACGCCGACATCGTCACCGAAGCGGCGGCCCTGACTCCGCTAACCGATCAGCGGGGGCGCTGGGCGCACTATTCCGTGGTCGTGAACCAGAACGAATACGAGTACATCCGCTGCTGCGATCTCTATCAGGGCGCCTGCTTCAACGAGATGGCCGGGCTCGGGGAGCAGCACCCGGGAACGTCGCTGATCGACCGCCCCGACGGATCGATCGAGCTCAAAATGGCGTGGCGGGTGCTCGAGACCTGCGGCCTTCCCGACTCGCCCGTTCCCTGTTCTCCGGAGGACGCGAGCCGCTACCTGACCGTCATGGGCGAGGTCGAGCCCTACTCGGCACAGATCCCGGGCCGGCAGGTGAAGCTGGGGCTCGTCGGGATGCACATCGTGCAGAAGACGTCCCTCTACAAGGATTCGATCTGGGCCACCTTCGAGCACGTGGACAACGCCCCGGACTGCGCCCAGAAGCCCAACCCGCCGGCCCCGCCGCCAGCCGGCTGGAGCTTCTTCAACCCGGATTGCCAGGACCCCGGCAAGACCGGCCGCTGCGAAGAGAATGCGTACTGCGCGCCATGTCCGGTCCAGGTGCCTGCGGACGTGGCCGCGACCTTCAATGCGGACCCGAAGAAAACATGGAAGATCCCACCCGGAAACGTGATCACCTGCGTGCCGGCGGCAGCCACGATCGAGTTCAACAAGCCCGTGCAGATGGCCGACGGCACCACGCATTGGATCAACCTTTTCGATCCCGCGTGCACCCGGCCGACGATACCGACCCAGGTCTGCCGGTCCGAACCGATCGCGCTGGCGGCATCCTTGAACGATCAGGTCCACCGCGTCCTTGCCGGCCTTGGCGGGGACACCGCCGCGCTGGCCAACTACGAGCTCGCGGGAGCCCTCTGGTACGAAAGCGGCGGCGCAAAGCCGGTGCTGCAGCCGGAGACGGAGACGGCGCTTTCCAACACCACCATGGAGACCTATCTCCAGCCGTTGAACGAGGGATGTGTCACCTGCCACAGCACGGGCGTGGAGCCGGCACCCGAGACGAAAGCCGAAATGTTGTTCAATTCGACCCTGGCCGACCGCAGCATGGTCTTCCAGCAGATGCGTCAGCTCGGCGGCAAATGTGACAGCACGAAGCAGGAAGCCAGTTGCAAAGCCTGGAGCGAAGGCTGCCCGGGCGGCTGAGAGATCAGCGGCGCCGGGCGTGGATCAGGACCGCGATCTCGTCGGGCCGGGGATTGACGAAGTCGAGACGGATGCGGCCGTCGGAAGCCTCCGAAATCACCGCGGGGATCGAGCTCGCGGTCAGCAGCCATCCAGCCGGCAGGACGACGGCGTTCTGCGGGCGGCCGAACGTGCGGTCGAAGACGAGCA
The DNA here is from genome assembly GCA_963741305.1 of uncultured Holophagales bacterium. Lineage (GTDB taxonomy): Bacteria > Acidobacteriota > Thermoanaerobaculia > Multivoradales > UBA5704 > DATMER01. The sequence goes on from CAVUHL010000003.1 coordinate 5,896,769, forward strand.
CGTCCCCCTCCAAGCCATAGCTCTTCGGATCGGTGTAGGTCTCCGAGATCCGGATGCGCACCGACCCGCCCGGCGGCACCGGATCGAAGCGGGCCACTACCACCTCGGCGTCCGCGGGAATCTCTTCGTCACTCGGAACCTGATCCCCGCGGAGCGTTTCCACCCGGAGTGCCTCACCGGTGTCGAGGTTGCGCGCCGAGGGTGAGGAGGCGGTGCTCCCCGGGCGAACCACATTGAGGTACCGGTCCACTCCGGGCCGCGACTCCGTGTAGTCGTGGTAGAGATCGAAAGAGTGGGTCTCGGGCGGCTGCAGGAAGTAGACGATCTCGCGGTCCTGATGCGCCCGTTCCGTCAGGCGCTCGTCCTTTGGCGAGGAGAGCGCGCCGGTCAATCCGGTCCGCCGCGCCTCGATCACCAGCGGGAACGCCTCCGGCCCCGGGTGCATGAAGCTCACCGAGAACCGTCCATCCGGCTCGGTCAGAACCTGGGCCGGAGCGTTGCAGGACACCAGCTCATACCCCGCGGGCAGGACGATCGAGTTGCGGCGGATGCCCAGCGTGCGGGTGAAGACGATCCGGTCAGAACCTTTCCGCCGATAGCTCTGCGGGTCCTTGTAGGTCTTCTCGATCAGCAGGCGGACTTCACCTTCATTTGGAACCGGACGCGGCAGTCGGATCCGGATGTAGCTCCCCTCCAGATCGGCCTCGGGCAACCCGCTGGCCCGAGCTTCCTCCCCGCTCACCACCTCGAACGGCAGCGTCTGAGACGTCGCGAGGTCGCGCACCGACTCGTCGCTCGCCTCGCTCCCCTTGCGGATCGGATTGAAATAGGCCGTCGCCCCGGGCTCGACCGCGGTGACCTCGAAAAGGATGCGGAACCGGGCCGTCTCGGGATCGAGCAGCTCGTAGCGGGTGTATTCGTCCGCCTCGCGCTCGGGGACGGCGGCGGTCATAGCCTGCGGCGGCAGATGCGCGCAGGCGGCGAGAAGCAACAGGGGCAGCAAGGGGAGGCGGAGGTGCATGGAGGAGAGCATATAATTCAGCAGAGCCTCTGCAATGAGATACCGACTTCAACGAATGCTCGCAATGGCTGTCCTCGCCGTTTGCCTCGCGGCGGCGGATCCGCAGGACGCGCAGACCCGGGTCGCCACCCTGGAGGCGCTCGGAGAGAGCTATCAGTACGGAGGCGACCTGGCCCGCGCCGAAGCCAGCTTCCGCTCGGCCATGGAAATCGGCGAGGCCGCCTGGGGCGAAAGCCTTCAGGTGGCCGCCACAATGACCCGCCTGGGCAACGTCCTGCGGCTGATGCACCGATCCGACGAGGCGATGCAACTCCAGGAGCGCGCTCTGGAGATCCGTCAGCGCCTGGCGCCGGACAGCCTCGAAGTCGCTGACAGCCTGCATCACCTGTTTCTCCTCGCGATCGACGAGGAGGACGTGGAGGCGATGACCGATCTCTCCCGCCGCGCCATGGCCATCCATGAGCGAAGGCCTTCCGACACTCTGACCCTGGCCGATACCCTGAGCGACCTGGGCTACCTCGCCATGTACCTCGGCTACAACTACGAAGCCGTGGCGAGGATGCAGCAAGCCGTGGCGATCCTGGAGCGGCTGGCTCCCGGCAGCATCCCCCTGGCCACCATGCTTGGCCGTCTCGGCCTGACGCACAGGCTGCTCGGCGACACCGAGCCCGCGATCGAAGCATTCAGCCGCGCCTTGACGATCCGGGAGAAGCTCGCTCCCGGGAGCCTCGGAACCGCGGTCGTCATCGGCAACCTCGGCGTCCTCACCCGGGACCGCGGCGATCTGGAGAAGGCAGAGGAGCTCTTCCAGCGCGCCATGGAGATCTCGGAAAAAGCCGTCCCTGATGGCATCCGTGTGGCGGAGAACCTGAACTCAATAGCGTCCATCGCTTCGCTGCGGGGCGACGAGGAGGAGGCATGGAAGCTCCGCCTCCGCGCCTTGGAGATCTTCGAACGGTTCGGCTTTACCAGCAAGACTGCTGAAACCCTCTGGTACCTGGGGATGGTGGCCGAGGCACGCGGGGATTTCAAGCTGGCTCTGGACCTCCACCATCGGGCCAGGGTGCTCCGGGAGCGCATTGCGCCAGACTCGATCGAAGAGGCGCAGACGCACCATCAGCTCGGGCGGTTGTACCGCCGCACCGGCCATCCCGACTTGGCGGCGCAGCACCTGGTCACGGCCGTCGAGGCGCTGGAGGCCCAGATGGAGCGGCTCGGAGGCCCGAAGGACCTCCAGGCCGCGTTCCGGGCGAGCCATGAGGACATCTATCACGACGCCATCGAGGTCGAAGTGGAGCGTGGGCACACCGCCGAGGCTTTCCATCTTGTGGAGCGCTCCCGGGCGCGGAGCTTCCTGGATTTGCTGGCGGAACGCGATCTGGCGCTCTCCGGCGAGCTGCCTCCCGCCCTCGAGCGCTCCCGGCGCGGCAATGCGTCGAGCTACGACCAGGCCTTGAGGGCTCTGGGGGGCTGGACTCCCGCGGCGGGCGAAGAGGCGAGAGAGGCCCTCCACCGCGAGCTGGTCCGGCTGCGCGGTGAGCGCGACGAAATCACCGAAAAGATCCGCAAGGCTTCTCCACGGCTCGCCGCGCTGCGCCAGCCGCAGCCCCTCGCCCTGGACGCCGCCCGCAAGGTTCTCGACCGCGGAACGCTGGCCCTCTCCTACAGCGTGGGGAAGGAACGGACCATTCTTTTCGCAGTGACTCGGGAGGGGGGCCTTCGTGTAGAGGTCTTGCCTCTCGGCAAGGAACGGCTGCGGGCGGACGTGGAGCGCTTTCTGGAGCTGGTCCGGCAGCCCGCCGCCATCTCCGATCCATCCGACCCATCCGGTCCATCCGGCCTGGCCCTGCCGCTCTACCGTGCCCTGATCGGTCCGGTGGCCGACCTGGTGGAGCGCAGTGAGCGGGTCCTGATCCTCCCCGACGGCCCCCTGCACCGCCTCCCGTTCGGCGCTCTGGTCCGCGACACGGGAAGCCCGGCTTCGGGCCGCGGGAGCTTCCTGACGGAGTGGAAGCCTCTGCACACGGCCCTCTCGTTGACAGTCTACGGGACGCTCCGCTCCTCCCTCCGCTCATCTGAAACTGCAGCCGAAGCTGCCGGCACCCCGCAGCTCGTCGCCTTCGCGGACCCCCGTTACCCGAAAAGCCTCGCGCCGAGGGAGGAGGTCCGCGAGCCCATCCGCCGCGCCCTGGCGCTGCGCGGCTTCGACTGGGCTCCCCTGCCCTACAGCCGGCGCGAGGTCGAGCGCATTGCCGAGTCCTACCCCGGCACGCGCCTCTACCTTGGCGAGGGGGCCACCGAAGAGCAGGCCAAGTCCGTGGGCCGCGGCGTGCGCATCCTGCACTTCGCGACCCATGGCTACATCGACGACCGCACCCCACTCGACTCGGCCCTGGTCCTGACCATCCCCGATGAGCTCCCCCCGGGCCGGGGTATTTCTTCGAGAGACAATGGCCTGCTCCAGGTCTGGGAGATCTTCGAAAGCGTGCGGCTTGATGCGGACCTCGTGGTGCTCTCGGCCTGCGAGTCCGGCCTCGGACGGGAGCTGAGCGGCGAGGGGATGATCGGGCTCACCCGCGCCTTCCAGTACGCCGGCGCGCGCTCGGTAGTCGCGAGCCTGTGGAGCGTCTCCGACCAGGTCACCGGCGAGCTGATGGTGCGCTTCTACCGCCACCGGGCAGCCGGGCTCGCCACGGACGAAGCGCTACGGAAGGCCCAGATGGAGCTGATCCGCGAGCCGGTCCGGATCACCACTGCCAGCGGGGAGCCTATGGAGATGGATGCCTCGGCGCCGTTCTTCTGGGCTGCGTTTCAGCTTTTTGGGGATCCGCGGTGACGCGCATGGGCTGCGCGATTCTGAGGTTAATCCAGGAAAGGCGACCGTTCAGCTCAAACCGAGAGCCGCGAGCGAAGCGGCTGTAGAAGCCGAAGCGCTCAGTTCCACCATCGCCTTGACATCGAGCGACTCGATGCGCTGCCGCGCCTCTTGTGGCAGAGGCCCGAAGCGCTTCTCCAAGAGATGAACCAGAGCGGCACGTACCTGCTCTCGTCCCTCCTTGAGCCCCTTCTCGAAGCCCTCCTGTTGCCACTCACGGGTCCATTCCTTGACTCGTTCGGCCAGCATCGCTTTAAACCTCCTCAAGATCCGCCATCTGAGGAATCTCCGCTCCAGGCACCCGGCCGGGAAGCAGCACCTCTCTCAGCCAGATGACGAAGGCACGCCGGAGCTCGGCCATCTCCGGCTCATGGAGCCACTCGATCAGGGCGACCAGGACCCGTTCGATCTCCTCGGGTCCTCGGCTCTTCTCCAGCCGAAACAGGGCCGCCGTCAGATTTCGTAGCGACTCCAGCTCGACCGTGGCGATCCGCCCTTCATCCACAAGACAGTAGCGGAGCCGCGGCCGATAGCGCTCTAGACCGCCTGGAACCTCGATCAGCTCGGTCACATCCAGGGCGGCTCCCCAGGGCGCATACCCATTATAGAGAACCAGAGGCAGAACCGGTGGGAGCAAGCGCGAAGCGCTGAGGGCTGCCCAGATGGGGCTGATCCACGAGCCGGCCCGGATCAACGCTGCCAACGGGAAGCCGATGGAGATGGATGCCTCAGCGCCGTTCTTCTGGGCCGCGCTTCAGCTTTTTGGGGACCCGCGGTGAGTAAAAGGCTTCTCGCCTTCTCGAGGAGATGGATCTCGTTCAAACCGCCTGCATCGCGTCCTTCCGGATGATTCTCTCCGTCTGGTCGTCCAGTATCCCGTCTGCCGGTTGGATGCTTGTCTCCCCTATTTCGCCACTATCGAGCAGGGCTCTAATTTCTCAGCATCGAGTCTAGCCACTTTCTTACCACAGACGAAATCATGTTGACGCTGCCCAGATCGACGACCTCAAACTGAATTCCTGCCAAGCCGGACGGAACCTCTACGAAATCATCAAGAAGGACAAACACCTTCTCACGGCCTAATTTACCAAGCAAATATCCTAACTCCATAAGTGTGTTCGGCTGTGCTCTCCGATAACCTCCGCCCACCTCTTCTGACCTTCCTTCCAGAATTACAACGGCAGCGGCCGATTCGCTTACGATCTCATCCAACTTCTCAAGCGTAGATAGGCCCATGGAAGACCTCTCTTCGAGAGTTACGACCTCAAACCCAGCCGCCAGCAGATCCTGCCGCACTTGGAACGTGGTCCTCAAGTTACGTCCGCCGCTCAGGAACACTTGCTTCGCGCGCTTGCTGCGACTCGCAACTGGCCTCCTCTCAACCAAGTGCGTCGTGAGGCCCCGTAGAAAGGCAGGCACATCTGCATCTTTAACCTCGATGATACGCACACCCCTGTTGCTCCACAATTTCTTTACAGGATCTTCGCCACCAAAAGCACCCGCGGGAACAATCAAAACCCAATCCACTGCGCTGTTATGGGAACCTCCATAAAGCTCGTAAAGGCTAACGAAGTCGGCCTCCCCAACAGCGAATCCAACAAAAAGAACTAAGCCGGTAGCGAAGTTAGCTCTAAGGTAACTGCGAAGAGTGTCGCTGTCCTTGCCACGCCCTAGTATCGCACTGTACCGTAGCGGAGAAATAATCATTGGCTCACTTTCATCCAGCGAGCCATTAAGCTTGATTATCGGCACACTGCCATAGTCAAGCGTCGAAAGATCAGCGTCCCTTGATATCACTCTTGCAATCTTACCAGACTGAGCAACAGCCTGCTCCAGCGCACTGTCATAATTAGTTGTTATAAAGGCACGCGCAGGAAGTGTCGCGATTGCATAATGCAAATCTTTTGGCTCCAAGTTTTCAACTGCGGCCTTGACTCCAGCAACAAACTGGCGAGCACCAACTAAATGCTGAACGTATTCAACTACGTGACTAACGTCTCCTTCGTCAAAATCTGGATACGTAAATAAAAACCCATTGTCCTGCATAATCCGTCTTATCAACGTGTCCCAATTGGGCATTCCGGCAGCGCGCGATACCCCAGCGCCAAGGCACACAGTCAGCGCTTTCACGCTCCGCGAGTGTTCCAAGAATCTCTGTATCAGCCTATCGATATTAGATCTTGTCATGGCGCTGTCACTGTAAGTGCTTTACGCAGATTATCGAGGTAACCAGGGACTTGACTGTGCTTATCTAACGGGATTATCCTTAGGCCAAAGCCGTCCCAGATTGTCCGCTCAATTATATTTGTACTAACCATTATTGCGTACGCCAACCTCTTCGTACTGTCGTAGAATTGCCTCGCATCTTCATAGATTCGACGGAAGTTAGGGTCCTGCAAACCGAAACCAACGAAAAGCATGGTGTAATCGTTGACGCTTGAGTGAAACTGGTTCTCAAACTCGCGATGCCTACTAGCATATGTCGCATAGTCGCCACGCGTCAGAACAATACTAGGCGGATGATCAATGTCGCCGTGCAATTTTACGATGCGCACTTCGCCGTCGTCGATATAGCCAAGCTGAGCCGGATAAACGATTACGGCCGGATCGGCGCCGCTAGCTCGCCTAAATGCTGTTTCGAGGAGCTTGTCATAGTTTGTTGTGAATACCGTTCTAGCAGGTAAGCGGGTCAGAGTACGATGAAGGCTGGAGAGGCCTACTGGCCGCCTAAAATGTGAGCGCAGGAATCTGAAATAACGATGCTCCTTCACGGTATCTCTAAAAACGTCGGCTACATCTAAGTGGTCTGCGGCAGCAAGGAACGACTCCAGCTCTTGCCGAGCGAACGTTGTGTTCTCTCGGCGTATCACATCTTTCATCTGCGCAACAAGATCAGCCCAGCTTATCAAGCCTGCTGCACACGACACACCAGATCCTACAAAAAGGCGAACTCTCCCGTCTCTCAACGAATCAACAAGATCTCCTGGAATAGACGCCATTATGGTCTTCCCGGGTTGAAGCCCTTCAAGAGAGGGTCTTGCGATGATGCAGCAATGTTCTCATAGGTTGTCCACGCATTCAGAGCCGCACTAACTCAAGACACTCCTCGGCGTTGACGACGGCGATCTTCGACGCCTTGTAGTCACGCCGATTGCGGGTGACGATGGCTTCGAGTTTCCACTCCGCTGCTGCGAAGTACTGGATTGCATCTTCGAAGTCAGCAAAGGTGGAGGCGAGAGCCAGATCGATAATCCTCTCATTGACCGTGAGGACACGAGTGACCAGCCGCAGCTTCCGGAGGATGGCAATCGCTTCAGGCCCGCCGCCCTCTTCCTTCCGAAGAAGGTAGAAGAGATTGGAAAAGGCAAGGGAGGAGACGTGCCCCTCGAGACGTCCTTTCTGGAAGGCCACGAACAGCCGGCTCGCGGATGGATAGAACGGTTGTCGGCCGAGAAGCAGGTCGAGAATGACATCCGTATCAACCAGGACGCGCCGGAACATGCTCAGGAGTACTTCTTCCGGAGGTACTCGGTGTACTCCTCCCTGGGGTCACCGATCTCCGCTCCCTTCAGCACACCGGCCAACTCGGCCACGACGCCGGTCAATTTCTCCCGCGGTGGCTCCTCCGACTGCGCCAGCCTGAGGAAATAGCTCTCGACGACTCGGGACAAGCTCAGGCCCCGGCGCTCCGCGTAGCGCTTCGCTTGTTCGATGGCCTCTTTGTCGAGCTTGAGTGTGAGCTTTGTATTCATGACGTTCCTCGCCTAGTACGTACAACCTTACCACTGCTGTACGCCTAGGGCAAAGAAAGGAGGTCACAACTCAGTCGAGCCAAACCTCGATCTCCGGATCAAACACGTACTTCCCACCCTCCCGAGTGATGTACGCAACATACGTCTGCTCGCCGGCCGGTTTCGTCTCCACCGAGTAGACGCACATGAGGCTCCAGGGGGCTTTCACCTTGTCGAACCTTCCGCGCTCGTCGACGAGCTGGCCTTCGTCGGGAACGTCGGCAACTACGAGGGAATCGAGCTTCTTGATGGCGCGGAAGGCGGCTTGAGCTTCCGCTTTGCCGGGGCAGGCGGGCCAGAGGCCGCTTTGATCTGGAACATCCAACAAGGTCCACGAGCCTCCGGAATAGCGGAAGGACATCTCCTGGGTGTGAAACTCGTCAGGGTCGTGCTGCTTGTTCATCTCGACGAGGCAGATGACATCTCCGACGGGGCGGTCTTTCAGTGGAAAGCATCCGTGCAGGCTGCGCAGGCGGAAGCCCTTCAGGTTGGCTTCGCCGTAGGCCTTGACCAGGGCAGACCTCATCGCCAACTCGGCTTCAGCAGAGGTTGGCGAATCCTCGGCGCCGAAGGCAGCGGCGGCCATGGGCAACAGAGCCAGCAAAGAGAGCGTCAGGCAGCGGCGGATCTGCATTGCGTCCTCCTTTTAGTGTCCCCCGAAGAGTAGAGCCGCTTGTCACTCCGAGAGGAAGATTCTAGAATCCTTGGAGGATTCTATACTCCCCTGGGGGTGATTATGGGAATCAGCATCAAGAACGACAGGGCCGAGCAGTTAGCGCGACAAGTGGCGGCGACGACTGGAGAAAGCTTGACGGACGCCGTGATCCACTCTCTGGAGGAACGTCTGGAACGCCTGAAAGGCCGGCGATCCGCTCCCGACCTCGTCGAGACCCTGATGGCGATCAGCCGGCGCTGCAGCTCCCTTCCCGATCTCGACACCCGGGATGCTGACGCAATCCTGGGCTATGACGAGCAGGGCGCATTCCGCTGATGGTGGTCGATACGTCGGTCCTCCTGGCCATCCTCCTCGGGGAGCCGGAAGCGGAGGACTTCTCCCGAGCCATCGCCGGCGACCCAAAACGTCTGGCGAGCGCAGTCATCAGCTTCGAAGCCGCCATCGTGATTCACGCCCGCAAGGGTCCCTCCGGGCTCCGCGAGCTCGACCTGCTCCTTCATTCGGCGGGCGTCACGGTCGTCAGCTTCGATGCCGAACAGAGCCTGCTGGCCCGCGCAGCGTACGAGCGGTACGGGAAAGGGCATCATCCCGCTGCGCTGAATCTGGGCGACTGCTGTAGCTATGCCCTCTCGCGCTTCTCCGGAGAGGCGCTCCTCTTCAAGGGCAATGACTTTTCCAAGACCGATATCGTAGTTGCCAAAGTGCATCCCAGCGAAGCATAGAAAATCGGGGGCGAAGGGGAGGTCTCCAGGCACAGGGGTCCCACGCGCTGGCGGAGCGTTCCGGAGCGCCCCCGCCTCCGGATTCCATGCCAGTGCCGGCCCGCCCCCTCCCGGATGGCGGATCCCCCTTGGCGGGCGAGCGGCGTCCTTGGACACGGAGGCCGCCTTCCCTTCTCGGTTGTCAATGAACGCTCCCCACAGAGGGCCGGACCTTCCGGGATGCTGCACGGCTTGCTGTCGATGACCGGCCCTCCGCAATATGCATTAGCCTGAGGCTCGGGAGCGTACATGTCAAGGACACAGCTGGTTTTCGTGGCAGCGCAGGTGTCTTCTATGCGCACATACGTGATCCGCCCCGAGCTGTGGACGATTCCCCCGGAGAGGGGGACGGTTCCCCTCAGTCCGGGAGCCGTCCCCCCTTTGGGGGCGAGCCGTCCGTCCCTGGGGGGAGCGGTCCGCCGGAGTAGGCGGGCCTTCCGGAGCCTGGGGCGGGCCTTCCCCCCTTCCGGGGGAGTCCTCCACAGACTGAGGGGAGTCATCCGGCGCTTGGGGGCGAGCCGCTGCCGCTGTCGCCGGAAGGCTTGGTGGAAGGGGGGAAACGCTCCCGGATCGGGGCAGATTGCCCACGGACCGGGACAGACCGTCCGCCCCGCGGGGCCAGGCGTTACCATGCGCAGGGGAACGCAATGCGCACGCGATCAGAGGTTGACAGTCTAACCAGACAGGAATACTATGCGCAACTTACCCGGTTTCTTGACCGGCTAGTGTTCTTTGACAATCGATTCACCTTTGGGACAGGACGGGCCTTGGGCGGGCCCGTCCCTCCCTTTTTTTGCTCAGCGGATGGCGATCGACCGATTCCCGCCATGGAACGTTTGCGCTGGAACGCCTGTCTAACAGGGCATGAGAACCTTTGGCCGTTCGTGCCTATTGCTGCTTTTTCCCCTCGGATTGGCCCTCACCGCCCAGCCCGCCGCCGCCTGTTCTTGCGTGGGCGGAGGGTTCGGCGAGTACGAGCCGTGCGAGGCCTGGGGAGCTGCCGCGATCTTCGTCGGCAAGGTGGCCGGCGTGACGACCGTCCCGTCCACGATGGACGATTACGGCGTGGGCGAATGGGAGCACCGGATCTTCCACTTCGACGTCAGCGAGTCTTTCGTCGGGGTTCAAGGCAAAACCGCCGACGTCGAGACCGGGATGGGCAACGGCGATTGCGGCGTGGACTTCGACATCGGGGAGACCTATTTCGTCTATGCCGGTGCCGATTCCGATGGGACCCTCAGGGTCAGCATGTGCGGCGACATGTCGAAGCCCCTCGCCCAGGCCGAGCGCGACCTCGCTTTTGCCCGTCAGGTGCAGAAGGGCGAATGGACGGCCGTCTATGGCCGCGTCACGACCCTGATGCGCGAAGACCTCCATGACTACCCGAAGGGATGGGGGATGCCGGGGGTCACCGTCAGGCTCTGGGGTCCCCACGGCCGGCGTTTCGAAGCGGTGACCAACGGCTTGGGCTACTTCACGGTCAAGGGGCGGCTCCGCGGGACCTACACGATGCGCGCCGTGCTGCCCCCGGGCTTATACGCCCCGGCGGCCCCGGCGGCCCCGGCGGAGCAGGAGGTGGAGGTCCACCCGGACGATTGCGCCGGGGCCGAGATCGTCGTCTCTTCCCTGGGCACCATCGAGGGCCGGGTGGTCGACCCGGACGGCATGGGGGTCGTGTCGATGGCAGTGGCTCTGATGCCGGTGGACAAGCCGCACGACCTTTACCAGATCGCAACGGCGGACACGGATGAGAAGGGGCGCTATGTCTTCGAGAGCATCCCCGCGGGCGTCTATTCGATGGCGGCCAACCACAAGGGGCCGGGCGCCAATGGGCTGCCCTATCTGCCCACCTACTACCCCGATGCGGGCAAGCTGACCGGCGCCGCCCCCGTCACGCTCAAGCCGGCCGAGTCCGTGAAGCTCGAGGACATCCGCCTGCCGCCCGCGATCAGAAAGGTTTCCGTGGCCGGTACCGTCAGGTGGCCGGATGGGCGCCCCGCCGAAGGGGTCGCGGTCGTCCTCGGCCTCGACGAGTGGGAGGGCGTGTGGGCCGATACCGACGCCAACGGCCGGTACGAGGTGACCGGCTTCGAAGGGCTGCGCTACCGGCTGGTCGCGGACGGCGAATGGATCGACGCGGCTGCGCATTCGGAGCCGCGGGAGCTGGTGCTCGGCGGCGAGGAGCTGGCGATCGATCTCGTGCTCGATCACCCGTCCGAGATCAAGACCCCGGGCGAGTGGCAGCGGCGCGGGGGCCGCCCCTACTGACATAATCGCCCGCGTGCACAACGTCCCCCTGATTACGACGATCGCCGCCGCCCTGGGACTCGCCCTGGTCCTGGGGTTCGTGGCCGTCCGCCTGAAGCTGCCGGCCCTGGTCGGCTACCTGGTGGCCGGCGTGATCCTCGGTCCGGCCACGCCGGGCTTCGTCGCCGACGTCGAGCTCGCGAGCCAGCTCGCCGAGATCGGAGTCATGCTGCTGATGTTCGGCGTCGGCCTGCACTTTTCGGTCGACGACCTGTTGGCAGTGCGGAAGATCGCCATCCCCGGCGCGATCGGCCAGAGCGCCATCGCGACCGGGCTCGGAGCCGCCGCGGCATGGTTCTGGGGGTGGAGCCTGGCGGCCGGCATCGTGTTCGGCCTGTGCCTGTCGGTGGCGAGCACGGTCGTGCTGCTGCGGGCACTGGAGGACCGCGGCGCCCTGGGGACGGTGAACGGCCAGATCGCGGTCGGCTGGCTGGTGGTCGAGGATCTGCTGACGGTGCTCGTCCTGGTGCTGCTGCCGCCCGTCGCCTCTACGTTCGGCCTGGGAGATACGGCAGCCGTAGCCGGGGAGAGCGGCCTCCTGGTGACTCTCGGGTTGACGCTGGGCCGGGTGGTGGCGTTCGCCGTGATCATGATCGTGGTCGGCCGGCGGCTGTTCCCCTGGTTGCTCTGGCAGGTGGCGCGCACGGGCTCACGCGAGCTGTTCACGTTGTGCGTGATCGCAGCGGCGGTCGGGATCGCCTACGGCTCGGCCGAGCTGTTCGGCGTGTCCTTCGCGCTCGGCGCGTTCTTCGCCGGGATGGTATTGCGCGAGTCCGAGCTGAGCCACCGGGCGGCGTCAGAGTCTCTGCCGCTGCGTGACGCATTCTCGGTGTTGTTCTTCGTTTCGGTCGGGATGCTGTTCGATCCGCAGATCCTGATCGCCGAGCCGCTCCGCCTGCTGATCGTGCTGGGCATCGTCGTGATCGGCAAGTCGCTCGCGGCGTTCGTGCTCGTCCTCGTCTTCCGCTATCCGCTCAACACGGCGCTGACGGTGTCGGCGAGCCTGGCGCAGATCGGCGAGTTTTCCTTCATCCTGGCGGGCCTTGGCGTTTCGCTCGGGGTGTTGCCGGTGGAAGGGCAGAGCCTGATCCTGGCCGGGGCGATCCTGTCGATCGCGATCAATCCGCTGGTTTTCCACGGGATCGAGCCGCTGCAGCGGATGATCCGCTCGCGCTCGATGCTCGCCCGCAAGCTGGAGCGGCCGCACGATCCTCTGGCCGAGCTGCCGATGAGCGTGGACGCGGCCGAGCTCACCGGGCACGTGGTGATCGTGGGTTATGGCCGGGTCGGCCGGCGGATCGCCGAGGCCCTGGCGGCGCGCGGCGTGCGCTTCGTGGTGGCCGAGGAGAACCGCGAGCTGGTCGAGGAGCTGCGGGCGCGCGGCGCGCACGCGGTTTCGGGGGACGCCTCGGAGCCGGCGGTGCTCATCCAGGCGCACATCGCGCGGGCACGGGCGATCGCGATCGCGGTTCCCGACGCCTTCCTCGCCCGCCGCGTGCTCGAGCTCGCGCGCATGGTCAATCCCGGCGTGCAGACGGTCGTCCGCACCCATAGCGAAGAAGAGGCCGGGCTGCTCCGGAAGGAGAAGGCGGACCAGGTCTTCGTGGGCGAGCACGAGCTCGCGGCGAGCATGGCGGACTACCTTCTGGAGCGGAGCGCGAAGCCGGCCGCCTGAGGACCCTCACCCCCTAACCCCCTCTCCCACACGCACTCTCCCCGCCCGGGAGAGGGGGAACCGGAACCATGCTTTCAGGGTGGGGGCGCCCCTCTCCCGGGTGGGCGTGAGTGCGTGTGGGAGAGGGGACGGGGGTGAGGGTTCAGGCCTGCTCCGCCTTGCGCGCCCGGCTGCCGAGCCAGAGCATGACGGCGCCGAGCGCGCAGGAAACCGGGCAGACCAGGAGGGCGAGCCTCATCCTGTCGGGATCGGTGGCCACGCCGAGCACGTCGCTGAGCCGGCCGATCAGGGGGGAGCCGACGAGGTAGGCCAGGATGTTGACCACCGAGAACAGGATGCCGATGCCGAGCCCGCGCAGGTGCGGTCCGGCGATCTCGTGCAGGTCGGCCGCCGCCGGGGCGACCCAGATCAGGGCGAACCCGTACAGGGGCACGTTCAGGGCCAGAAGAAGGCCGAGGTTGTCGCTGAACAACAGCCCGAGCCAGAGCGGGACCGAGAGGAGGGCCGCGCAGGCGGTGAACGCCATCCGGCCTCCCGCGCCCTGCCGACGGAAACGGTCGGCGAAATAGCCGCCGAGGATCGTGACCGGCACGCCGACGGTCAGCGCCAGGATCCCGCCCACGAAGCCGATCGTCGCCAGGCTCACGCCGTGGACGCGCATGTAGTAGGCCGCCCCCCAGATCCCGAGGTTGTTGGCGGCGATCCCGAACAGGGCGTATCCGGCGTACAGGTAGCGCAGCGGGACGGAGCGCAGCAGGATCTTCCAGTCGTCCCGGCCGTATTTGGCCGCCGCGACTTCCGTGCGTCCGCGTGCCGGCTCGCGCAGAAGGAAGACGAAGAGGGCGAAAACGAGCCCCGGGAATCCCAGCAGGTAGAACGCTTCCCGCCAGCCGTAGCTCTGCCCGATCCAGCCGCCGAGCAAAAAGGCGAGCCCGCCGCCGATGGCGATGCCCGAGGTGTAGACCCCCTGGGCCGTCGCGCGCAGGCGGATTGGAAAGAAGTCGCTCACCAGCGAGAGCGCCGCGGGGCCGAGCGTGGCCTCGCCGACCCCGACCATGACCCGGCAGAAGAACAGGGACCAGAAGCTGTCGGCGAACCCGGTCAGGCCGGAGAAGAGGCTCCAGACCGCGAGCCCCCCGGCGATCAGGTTCTTCCTCGGCACGCGGTCCGCGAGGCGCCCGAAGGGGACTCCGAGCAGCGTGTAGAAGATGACGAAGGAGGTCGTCCCCAGCAACGCGAGCTCCAGGTCGCTGAACTTCATTTCCGCCTGGATCGGCGTGAACAGGATGTAGATGAGCTGGCGGTCGAGGAAGTTGAGGACGTAGACGAGCGTGAGGAGGAGGAGTGCGTACCACGAGTAGGCCGGTGCGCGCTCTTCCAAGGGCTGACTGGTGGTCATCGCTTGTTTCCTCCGCTAAAGAGCGGAAAGCATAACAAGCGTTCGGTATTTTGCCAAACGGAGCCCTCGGCTCATCCGTGCACTGCAGGCCCTCACCCCCAGCCCCTCTCCCGGCCGCACACCCGGACCCCCGGGAGAGGGGAGGGCGCAAGCTCCAACTTCATCTCCGCAGATGGCTTGATCTAAAGCACGATCCAAGTAGCCATTTCTTTCCCAACAAGCATAAGCGTGGTGACGTTGGTGGATCTCGCGAGCCCCCCTCTCCCGGGGGTCCGGGTGTGCGGCCGGGAGAGGGGCTGGGGGTGAGGGCTTTTACGGCGCGAGCTTCAAGGTATGCACCGTCTTCCCCGGCAGGAACGGCGTCGGCCGGCCTTCTTCCCAGGCTTCATGGCCGTCACCGTAGTGGGGCGAGAGCGGATGGCCGCTCTGCCCCACCGGCATGTGGAAGTAGCCGGCCTCTTCCTTGCCCGGCGAGACCACGATGCGCTCCGAGGAACCGAACGAGGGACCCTGGAGGCGGGGCATGTCCACGTCGCCCGGAAGAGGCCGCGGCTTCATGTCCAGCCAGCGGCCGGCGAAGGCGGGCAGGGCGGCGGAGAGCGGATGGCGGATGCGCGAGGTGTTCTTCTCTCCCCAGGTGCGCTCCGCCAGGGACTCTCCTTGGTAGGACGCGAGCACCGCGTCGGCCGAGGCGAGGAGCAGGTCGTCCCAGCTCTTGTAGCGGGGATCGAGGAGATGGGCCGGACGCTCGGTGATCAACTTCCAGAGCGGGCCTTCGATCTGCCGCAGCTCGCCCAGGTCGAAGCGCTCGTCCGCCGCGGCACAGCGGGCCACGATGGCTTCGAAGACCCGGTTGCGGACTTCCCTGCGGAACTCTTTGACGAGCCGGTAGCCCGCGGAGTCGATCGAGGCGTGGCCTGTCCAGCTTTTCTCCACGAGGTCCCGCATCTCGCCCTGCGGAAGGAGCTGGCGCCAGCGGTCGAGGAAGAGGGCGCGGTCGTCGAGCTGGATGGCCAGCAAATCCTTGGGCTTGGCTTTGTCCAAAGCGAGAAGGCCGTCCCGGATCTGACGGGCACGGGCGCCGAGCCAGTAGCCGCTGTCCCCCACCCGGGCGAGCTCGGGCCCTTCTACGACGCGGGTGTTCGCGGTCCAGACCCGCCCCGAGGGGGGATCGACGACCTTGGGAACCTCTGTAAGCCAGCCATCCCAGCCACGGGTGCCATCCGCCCAGGAGGTTGGGACCTCGCCGTCGATACCGATCCTCTTCGGGACCTTGCCGATGATGGTCCAGGCGATCCGGCCATCCGCATCCGCCACCACGAAGTTCTGCGGCGGGATGCCGGCCCGGTGGGCAATGGCGATGGCTTCGTCGATGTTCTTCGCGGTTTCCAAGTCGAGGATGCCGACGTTTACGGCGTCCGGATGGTGGCCGGTCCAGGCAAAGGCAAGCGGACGGCCCCGATGGTCCTTATCGAAGAGGATCGGACCCCAGACCGTCCCCCGGACTTCCAGCGTGACGGGCTCGGCGCGCGCGATCCGGATGACTTCCTGGTGACGCTCGAAGCGGCGCGGCCCCTGGGGAGTTCGGTAGACCTCGGGGTCGTTCGGATCAGTTTCTACGATCACGAGGTCGTGCCAGTTGACGTAGCTGTTCGTAAACCCCCAGGCGATGCGGCCGGTGCTTCCGACGACGAAGGCAGGCACGCCCGGCAGGGTGATGCCGTCCACCCGCTGAGTACTGCCGGCATGGGGCAGGACCATCGCGGCCTTGTACCAGGTGTTCGGGACCTGGATGCCGAGGTGCATGTCGTTGGCGAGCCAGGCACGGCCGTCCGCGGTGTGGGTGCCCGCGACCGCCCAGTTGTTGCTGCCGCGGGGCTGGCGCTGCTCGGCGAAGCCGCTCCAGGGGAGCGGGCGGGGAGGAGTCTTCTCCTTGCGCAGGTCGAAGACCTCGGGGCCAGGGATGGGCAGGGTCGCCATGGGCTCGCCGGCGAGGGGGGCGTCCCACTCGGTCCCGGATTGAGTCAGGAACTCTGCGAGCTGCGGCGGCAGGAGGTCATGGATCACGCCCACGGAGAGCTCTCGGTGGCCGGTGGGGTTGTGCAGCTCGATGAACATGGCGAGCGGGACGAGCACCGAGTCTTCGGCTTTCCAGGGCGCGGGTCTTTGTGGGATCAGGAGGTATTCGAATGGGGAGGCGCCGAGGGCGGAAAGGCCGGCGTTGACGCCATCCGCGTAGGCTTCGAGGATGGCCCGGTCCCGCGGAGTCCCGGAGGCGAGCGTCCGGCGGGCCACGTCGCGGAGACGATGGACGCGGATCTCCTTGTCGACTTCCAAGGCGACCACCCCGAACAGCTCCGAGAGCTCGCCGGCCGCCTTGCGCCGCATGAGGTCCATTTGAAAGAAGCGCTCCTGCCCGTGAAGGAAGCCGAGGGCGCGGGCGGCGTCCAGGCGGTTGGAAGCCCGGATCGTGGGCACGCCGAGGCCGTCGCGCTCTACGGTCACCTCGGCCGAGAGGCCGGGAAGGGAGGCCTGGCCGTCGAGTTGGGGGAGGCTGGCTCGGAGCTGGTGGCGGGTCCAGAGGGCGGCGGAAAGGACGGCAAGGACAATGAGGACAGCAAGGACGGCGAGGACGATTCGGAGGCGGCGCTTCCGAGGACGGGGAAGCGACTCGGGAACAGAGGTCGGGCGGGAGGTGGGCAGGGCCTCGGCCATAGGGGGCTCCTCGAAGTGGACTCCAGGCAAATAGGAATCGTCTGCCGTTTCAGTAAGCTATCAAAATTGGCTGAAAAAGGACTGCCGTGTCCGTCCGGGGTGTAAGACGCCATGACGACGCAACTCTCTCCTGGAGGATGCTCCGCATGATCGAGACACCCGTTTCCCGGCGCCTGCGCATCCTCGCCTTCGATCCAAGCCTGGCAACCCGGCTGGACACAGCGACGATCAACGAGATCACCGTCAACATACCGTGGGAGGAGAAGCTCCAGCCTGGGCCCATCGGCGAGTACATCGAGGTCGTCGACGTCGATCCCGCCAGCGGCGTGGTGTACCAGCCGGTGAACCTGAATCATCCGCACCTCCTTGCCCAGGACGGTCTTCCGCCCTCGGAATCGGATCCCCAATTCCACCAGCAGATGGTGTATGCGGTCGCGATGACCACCATCCGGCATTTCGAGCGAGCGCTCGGGCGTGTGGCCTTCTGGGCAGACCGGCGATTCCGGATGGAGAACAGCGAATACCGCGAGCAGTTCGTGCGGCGTCTGCGTATCTACCCGCACGCGCTACGTAACCGCAACGCCTACTACAGTCCGGCGAAAAAGGCGCTGCTGTTCGGGTACTTCCCGGTTACGACCAAGGACGTGCACAACACACCGGGTACGCTGGTCTTCACCTGCCTGTCGCACGACATCATCGCGCACGAGGTGACCCATGCGTTGCTCGACGGCGTCCATCCGCGGTTCAACGAGCCGAGCAACCCGGACGTCCACGCCTTCCATGAGGCGTTCGCGGACATCGTGGCGCTCTTCCAACACTTCTCCTACCCGTCGGTCCTAGAGAGTCAGATCCGCCGCACGCGCGGCAACCTGCACACCGAGAGCCTTCTCGCGCAGCTCGCGCAACAGTTCGGCCGTGCTACCGGCCGCGGCTCCGCCCTTCGCGATGCGCTTGGCAGCGTCAACGACAGCACGGGAGAGTGGACGCTGCGCCGTCCCGATCCGCACGCGCTGGAGACGAGCGACGGTCCGCACGCCCGCGGCTCGATTCTGGTTGCGGCGATCTTTCGCGCCTTCCTTCTGATCTATCGCGCGCGCAGCGCGGATCTCTTTCGGATCGCGACTCAGGGGACCGGCACGCTGCCCGAAGGTGACATCCATCCCGACCTCGCGCAGCGTCTCGCGGCCGAAGCGGCGAAGTGCGCCGAACGGGTGCTGCAGATGTGCATCCGCGCAATCGACTACTGCCCGCCCGTGGATATTACGTTCGGTGACTTCCTGCGCGGCGTCGTTACCGCCGACCTCGACTATTCCCCGGAGGACGCCGGCAGCTTCCGCATAGTGTTCGTCGAGAGCTTCCGCGAGTGGGGGATCTATCCGCGAGGCGTTACGAGCATGGGCATCGAGACCCTTGCCTGGCCTCGGGGCGAAGAGCTGCTCCAGGACCTCGCGGCACAGGAACAGCCGCGGCACACGGAGGAGCGCCTCAAGAATGATCTGAAGGAATTCCTCGTGAAGGAAGTTGTCCAGAACTGGAACCTCGAGAGTGACAGGTACCAGGTCTGGAAGGACTTCGAGCGCGTCCGAAAAGCGCTCTGGAGCTGGCTCCATAACGGCGACAGCGTCGGTCGTGACTACGCGAGACTCTTTGGGCTCGTGATCGATAACAGCAAGGCGCCGCCGACCGTCTCGCGAAGGAGCTCCGGGCCTGCCGTCGAGATCCACGCGGCGCGTCCAGCGCTCCGGCGCACGGTCAGCGGCACCGCGCGCACCGATCTCGTCATTGAGATCACGCAGCGCCGGCACGGCTACTTCGACCCCGAGGTTCAGAGAAAGATGGACGACCGCTCGGTTCCGCCGGGCTCGAACGCGCCGGCGCCCGACTTCATCTTCCGCGCGGGCTGCACGGTCCTCATCGATCCAGTGACCGCCAGCGTGCGCCGCGTCATCCACACAGCGGGCACCATCGCGGACGACGGCCATCTCGAACGCGTCAGGAGCTTCCTCGTCGGAGAGACGGGAGCGTCCGGCAACTCTTTCGACGCCGGCCTGCCCGGGAGCCTTGGCATCTCCGGCTTCAACATACGCAACGAGCCGTTCGCCCTGCTGCACCAGACGGAGGACTGACCATGCCAAAGCTCGAGCTGACAGACGACAGCGGCGTCAAGGTGCGCATGTTCCGGCAGGGCCACGGCGACTGCTTCCTCCTGGCGCTGCCACGCGAAGGCGGGGGCGATCCCGTGTACGTGCTCATCGACTGCGGGTACAAGCCAGGCTCGCCGGCGTACCTCAACGAAGGCCAGACGATCGAGGATATCATCGAGCAAATCGGGGAGGCGACGGACTTTCACCTCGACCTCGTAGTCATCACCCACGAGCACCAGGACCACGTCAACGGCTTCTGGAAAGAGAACGATCCGTACTTCAAGGACTTCCAGATCGACGAAGCGTGGATGGCCTGGACCGAGGATCCGAAGGACGAGGTCGCGAACGAGTTGCGGGAGCGTCACAAGGACGTGCTGCTGGGCCTCGTCGACGCGAGGCGGCAGCTCGCCCTTGCCGCGGGGGAGGACGATCCCGCGGTCCAGCGCCTCGACAGCTTGTTCACCCTGGAACTCGGCGGCGGAGACGAGGTGCTCCCCATGGCGGCAGTGCTCGCTGCGGCCAAGGACCCGGAGAAATCCGGCAACAAGCAGTCGATGAAGCTGGTCAAGGATAAGGCGCGCCAGCATCGCGGTGTCAAGTACCTGCTGCCCGGCGAGAAACCACGCAAGGTCCCCCGGTCGGCCGGCATCCGCGTCTTCACCCTCGGTCCGCCGCGCAAGCCGGACCTGCTCCTGCAGGAGGACCCCGTCGGGGCTGAGGGCTTCCCGCGCCAGAGTGGCGCGCACGGGCTGTCCTTCCGCGCGGCGGTGGCCTCCGCGGAGCTCCCAGACGAGAAACGTCCGGCCCCGTTCAGCTCGCGGCACTGCGTTCGCCTCGACACGGCGCTTGGCGAGCCGGAGTCATTTTTCGTCGCGCACTACGGCCAGAAGAATGAAGGCGAAAGCGACGAAAACGATATCGAGGTACCGGACAATGCGCGCTGGCGCCGCATCGACGACGAGTGGCTCTACTCGGCGGAGAGCCTGGCGCTCACCATGAACGACGGCGTCAACAACACCAGCCTGGTGCTTGCCTTCGAGCTGCCGGCCTCGAAGAAGATCTTGCTCTTCGTCGGCGACGCGCAGCGTGGAAACTGGATCTCCTGGACGGAGCACAAGTGGAAGGAAGGCGACCAGACCATCACCGCGCGCGACCTCCTGGGCCGGACGGTGCTTTACAAGGTCGGGCACCATGGAAGCCACAACGCCACGCTCGCGGGTGAGACCGGCAACGACTACGCGAACCTCTCCTGGATGGGACAGGGTGAGTTTGCCGGCGAGTTTACGGCGATGATCACCGCGGTGAATGAATGGGCGGTGAAGGTCAAGCCGAAGCCCTGGATCCATCCCCTGCCCTCCATCCGGAGAGCGCTCCTGAAGAAGGCGCAGGGCCGGGTCTTCCAGATGGACATAGACCGGCCGAAAAAGCCGGCGAACGTGCCTGACGAAACGTGGGAAGAGTTCCAGTCGCGCGCGGTGTTCGAGAAACTATACTTCGACTATGTGATTCCCGACGCGTGAAGAAGTCCCACCGGCGGCGGCCTCCTTGCACGAGGCCGGGACGTCTTCACAACCACCCTTTCTGCCGGGCGATCCGCGCCGCCTCGACGCGGTTCTCTGCTCCGAGCTTGCTCATGGCTTCGGAGAGGTAGTTGCGGACGGTGCCCTCCGAGAGATGAAGCTCGGCGGCGATGCGGGCTCCGGTGTGCCCCTCGGCGGCCAGGCGGAGCACCTGGCGCTCGCGGTCGGTCAGGGGATCGGCTTCGTCCCAGGCCGCCGCAGCCAGCTCGGGATCGATCGACCGGAGCCCGGCGTGGACCCGGCGGACCGCCTCGGCGAGATGGGCGGCCGGTGAGTCCTTCAGGAGATAGCCGGCGGCCCCGGAGTCCAGCGCCCGGCGGAGATAGCCGCTCCGGGCAAAGGTGGTCAGGATCACCACCCGCGCCGGGCTCCCCCGCCGCTTGAGCTCCGCGGCCAGCTCGAGGCCGGTCATGCGGGGCATCTCGATGTCGGTGAGGACTACGTCGGGCCGGACCTGGATGGCGAGGTCCAGTGCCTCCTGCCCGTCCCGGGCCTGGCCCACGACGTCGATGTCCGGCTCCAGCTCCAGGAGAGCCGCGAGCGCGCCGAGGACCATGCCTTGATCCTCGGCGATGAGCACCCGGATCACGCCTGGCGCTCCCTCTGGAAGGGGAGGACCGGAGCCTCGCGCAGGGGCAATGCCGGCAATGCCACGATCAGGACCGTTCCTTCATCTCCCTGGCGCTCCAACCTTCCTCCGAGCCCTTCGACGCGCTCCCGCATGGAGGAGAGTCCGATTCCGAAGGGGGCCGCGCCTCCCCGGCCGTCGTCCCGGACTTCGAGGACGACCTCACCGTTCTCCTCCCTGAGAGAGATCCGGCACGTCCGCGCCCCGGAATGGCGGATGACGTTGGTCACCGCCTCCTTGAGCGCCAAGGCCAGCACCGTCTCCCGGGCCGGCCCCGGCTCGACCGGCTGGGCGAAGTACTCCAGCTTCACGCCCGACGATTCCAGGGCCAGCCCCGCCCGGGCGATCTCCGCTTGCAGCCCCTCCGATCGATAGCCGGCGATGGCGGTCCGCACCTCCCGCAGCGCCTCGCGGGAGATCCGCTCCACCTCCCGGATCTCGCGGCCGGCCCTCTCCGGGTCCCGTTCCACGAGCTTGCCTGCCAGCTCGGATTTGAGCGTGATGACCGAGAGCGTGTGCCCGAGGACGTCGTGCAGGTCGCGGGCGATCCGCTCGCGCTCGGCCGTCTTTGCCAGCCGCTCGACCTCGTCCTGGGTGAGCCGCAGCCGGGCATTGGCGCGGGAGACTTCGGCCTGGTGGATGTTGACCCCGCCGATGATCAGCGAGAAGACGGCTGCCGGCGCCCACGCCCAGGGTGCTAGGTCGAGCATCCAGACCTCCAGGCCGAGGATCGCCAGGAGCACCCCGAGGCAGATCATGGCGAACCGCGGCTTCCCGGCGTAGCCCAGGAACGCGGCGGCATAGATGAAGAAGCAACTCGCCCCGACATTGAACGGGATGTAGAGGACCCCGAGGAGCAGGATGCCCCCGGCGGCCCAGAGGACCCGCTTGCCTTGGAGCCAATACCCGGCGAAGTAGAGGACCAGGAAGGCGAACAGGCCGGCGGCAGTCAGCACCCAGTCCCGGGGAGTCGGCCTCCCCAGGACCGGACCGAGCAGGAAGAACCCGAGATAGACCAGCCAGACGTAGGGGAGCCAGCTGACCTCGGGATTCCTGGGGAGGAGCCTCATGCCCATACCTTACCCGAACGTCCTGCCTTCGTCCCGGCGGTAACCGGCCCGGGCGATGAGGAGCGCAGCCGCCGTGAATACCGCCAGGAACGCAGCGCTCGTCATCCAGGAGAACCGGCCCTGGTCCGCGCCGATCACGCCCAGGGCGAGCTGGGAGAAGTGATAGGACGGCAGCCAGGGCGCCAGCCCCTGGAAGAACTTGGGCAGCGCCTGGATGGGCACCCACATCCCCGAGGCGAACGCCAGGGGAAGGTAGATCACGTTGACGATGGCCGGGGCCGAGTTGGGTCCGGCCCAGGAGCCGATGGCGAGGCCGATCGCTCCGAAGGGCAGGGCCCCGGCGATCACGACCCCGGCGAGTGCCGCCCACTGCCCCGCCGGCAGGTCCACCTTGCCGACCGAGGATCCGAGGGAGAACAGGAGGGCCGTCAGGACCATCCCGAACAGCACCACCATGGCGAGCTTGCCGGCGAAGTAGGCCGGGGTCGGCATGGGGGTGGCCCGCTTGAAGAGCATCCATCCCTGCCCGCGCTCCACCGCGACCCCCACCCCGAAGCCGAAGAAGGCGATGCCCATCATCCCGAAGGCGCCGTAGGTGGCGAGGAGGTAGGCGGCCAGGGAGACCGGCCCGGCCGAGCGCCCGCCCATGGCCACGCCGAAGAGCAGGTAGAACATCACCGGGAATGCCAGCGTGGGGATGGCGTACATCGGCAGCCGCATCATCTTTAAGAGCTCGTACTTCGCCTCCAGGGCATAGATGCGCCACATGTTTCTTTCTTGCGCCAGGCTGGTATTCAGGGTCGTCATGCTGCCACCTCCTTGAGATCGTCGGAATTCGTCAGGGCGAGGAAAGCCTCCTCGAGGTCCGCACCTCGCACTTCGAGGCCGGAGAGCGACCGGTCGCGGTTCATCAGCTCGCGGAGGACGCGCTCGGCCTCGGCCGCGAACAGCTCGGTGACCTCGCCGTCCCGCCGGGCATTGCGCACGCCGGGCAGGGCTGCCACGTCGGCCAGGGGGATGCTGGTGTGGCAGCGGATCTTGCGTCCGGCCGCCCGCGCCTTGATTTCGGAGGGCGTGCCCTCGGCCACGATCTTCCCGCGTCGGATGAGGACGATGCGGTCCGCCAAGGCGTCCGCTTCCTCCAGGTAGTGGGTGGTGAGCAGGACCGACCGGCCCTCCCGGGCCTTGCCCTGGATCACTCCCCAGAGAGCGCGCCGGGCCTCGACGTCGAGGCCCACCGTGGGCTCGTCGAGGAACAGCAGGTCCGGGTTTCCGCACAGCGCGAGGGCGAAGAGAAGCCGTTGCTTCTGGCCGCCCGAGAGCTTGCCGAAGAGGCGCTCCTCGACGCCGCCGAGGCCGGCCAGGCCGAGGGTTTCGCTGAGCGGCAGGGGCCGGGGATAGTAGCTGGAGATCAGGTCGACGTGCTCGCGCACCTTCAAGGTTTCGGGGACCTTGGAGATCTGGAGCATGGCTCCGATCCGCACGCGCGCCTCGGCACTCCGGGGATCGAGGCCGAAGAGCGTGGCCGAGCCTGAGCTGGCCTGCAGGAGACCGAGCAGGAGATGGACGGCAGTCGTCTTGCCCGCTCCGTTGGGACCGAGCAGGGCGACCACTTCGCCGGGCCGGACCTGGAAATCGACACTGTCCAAGGCGGTGACCTTGCCGTACCGTTTGCCGGCCCGCTGCAGCTCCGCGATGGGCCGGTCGTCTTTGAAGGGATGGTTTCTTGTCATGGGTGGTTGCCTCCTTCCATTGGCCTTACATGGGCATTCTGGGAGAGCCGACCGGCCGAGCCCAGGGAGGGATGTCAGGAGTTTGGGATGACAGATGTCAGGCGCGGGATAGACTCCGTCCGACATGGCTGAGCCGACCTTCCCAGATCTCCGCACCTTTCTCGACCGCCTCCGCCGCGAGAACGACCTCGCTGTGATCGAGGCCCCGGTCGATGCCCATTTGGAGGTCGCGGAGATCCACCGCCGGGTGATCGCGGCAGGCGGGCCAGCCCTGCTCTTCACGAAGGTCAAGGAAGCAGACTTCCCGCTCGTCACGAACCTCTTCGGTACGGGGAAGCGGGCCGAGCTTGCTTTCGGGGCGAGGCCGTTGCGATTGATCCGGCGGCTGGTCGAGCTGGCAGAGACGCTGCTTCCGCCCACGCCGGGCAAGCTCTGGGGAGCCCGTGATCTGGCCGGCGAGGCGCTGCGGATCGGGCTATCGAAGCGGAGTGGCGGGCCAGTGACCGAGATCGTCACGGACAATGTCCGCCTCGACCGCTTGCCCGTCCTCACCACCTGGCCCGAGGACGGCGGCCCATTCGTCACCCTGCCGCTGGTCTACACGGAGCACCCGGACGGCAAGGGTCACAACCTGGGGATGTACCGCCTCCATGTACATGACCGGCGGACGACAGGCATGCATTGGCAGATCGGCAAGGGAGGCGGCTTCCACTACGCCATCGCCGAAGAGCGTGGGGAGGACCTCCCCGCGACCGTCTTCCTCGGCGGACCGCCCGCTCTGATCCTGGCCGCCATCGCGCCGCTGCCGGAGAACGTGCCCGAGCTGATGCTCGCCTCTCTGATCGCCGGCCAGCGGCTGCGCCGGGTCGATCCCCCGCCGGCGGGAAGGCACCCGCTGATCGCGGAGGCCGAGTTCGCCCTGATCGGCCGGGTGCCCCCACGGGAGCGGCGGCCGGAGGGTCCGTTCGGGGACCACTACGGCTATTACTCCCTTCAGCACGACTACCCGGTCTTCCACGTGGATCGGATGGCCCGGCGCCGGGACGCGATCTTTCCGGCCACGGTCGTGGGCAAGCCGCGGCAGGAAGACTTCTTCATCGGCGACCTCCTCCAGGATCTGCTCTCGCCGCTCTTCCCCTTGGTCATGCCGGGCGTGCAGGCCCTCTGGTCCTACGGCGAGACGGGCTATCACTCGCTGGCCGGAGCCGTGGTCCGGGAGCGCTACAAGCGGGAGGCGATGGCCTCGGCCTTCCGCATCCTGGGCGAAGGGCAGCTCTCGCTGACCAAGTTCCTCCTGGTCACCGACCGGCCGGTAGATTTGAAAGACTTTCCGGCGACGCTCGCCCACATCCTGGAGCGCACCCATCCCGAGACCGACCTCTACGTTTTCTCGAACCTCTCGATGGATACCCTCGACTACACCGGCCCTGCCGTGAACGAGGGCTCGAAGGGGGTCTGGTTAGGGCTCGGAGATCCGGTGAGAGATCTGCCGCGCGAGTTTTCCGGAGAGGTTCCCCCGGGAGTCACGGACGTGCGCGTCTTCTGCCCCGGTTGCCTGGTGATCGGTGGACCTTCCTTCGCGGACGAATCCGGAGCCGCCACCCGGATCGTCCGGCACGCCGCTTTCGCCGACTGGCCACTGCTGGTCCTGACAGACGAGCCGCGGCGAGCCGCGGCGAGCCCGATGAACTTCCTCTGGACCACCTTCACCCGCTTCGAGCCCGCGGCTGACTTGCACGCGGCCGAGGTGAGCGTGGTACGGAACCATCTCTCCCACAAGCCGCCGATCCTGATCGACTCCCGTCTCAAGCCAGGCTTTCCCGGGGAGCTCTTCTGCGACGAGGAGACGGCGGCGACCGTCACCCGCCGGTGGAAGGAGTACTTCCCGGATGGGCGGGTGGAGATGGGGGATTCGGGGCTTGGGCACCTGACGCCTTAAAACTACACGTGTAGTAGAATTCGGCTCCGGGAGGAGCCACATGGATGAACAGCAGCTGCTGAAGAGGATCACGATTGATCCTGCCATCTTCAGTGGAAAACCCATCATTCGAGGACGGCGGCTCGCCGTGGAGCATGTGCTGGGGATGTTGGCGGCGGGGGATTCCCCGGAAGTCCTCCTGCAAGGGTATCCCTGGCTTGAAAGGGAAGACATTCAGGCCTGCCTCGTCTATGCCCGGAGGTTGGTGGGCCATGAGCGGGTCGAGCCTCTCCTTGTAGCCTAGAGCCGATGAGGCTCCTTCTCGACAGCTGTGTGTGGGGAGGCGCCCGCGCGGAGCTCGAAGCGGCGGGGCATGACGTCGTGGCAGCCGCCGACTGGGACAAAGACCCTGGTGACGAAGAGATCCTGTCTCAGGCCTTTCGCGAGAAAAGAATCTTGATCACGCTGGACAAGGACTTTGGCGAACTGGCCATTGTCCACGAAAGTCCGCATTCGGGAATCTTGAGGCTCGTCAATTTCTCCGCCCTTCGGCAAGCCTCGGTCTGCCTGGAAGTTCTCCGGCACCACGGAGAGGATCTCGCGGCAGGCGCGGCGCCATCCTCACCGCAGAACCAGGGCGCCTGCGAGTCCGTCCTCCGGATTAAGGAGAATCCATGATCGAGCCCACCACCACCCGGATGCCGCTGGAAGCCCGCTCCGGAGCCACCGCCAAGCTCCGCAGCAAGATGCTCAATCCCTTCATGATGCGCGGCTTCTTCCTGACGAAGCTGCCGCTGGCGCTGTTCGCGGGATTGCGCCTCCGGGAGCTGACCGAGGAGCGCTGCGTCGCCACGGTGCCCTATGGCTGGCGATCGACGAACCCCTTCCGTTCGACTTATTTTGCGGCACTCAGCATGGCGGCGGAGCTGTCCACCGGAGCGCTCGCCATGGCGGCGGTCGAGGGCGCTCCGAGGCCGGTTGCCATGCTCATCACCGGCCTGACCGCGAGCTTCGAAAAGAAGGCCGTCGGCCTGACTACTTTCACCTGCACGGATGGCCCAAGGCTCTTCGAGGCCGTGGCTCAGACGATCGCGACGGGCGAGCCCGTGGCCGTCGAGGTGCCGACGGTGGGTACATCCCCCGACGGCGTCGTGGTGGCCCGCTTTACGTTTACTTGGTCATTCAAGGTCCGTAGGTAAAACCTCACCCCCTGTCCCCCTCTCCCGAGAGGGAGAGGGGGGACGTAGCTCAGGCTTTCTTTGCCTCCGATCGGCCTCCGTCAGGCACGACTGCTTCAGTCACGTGCCCCCTCTCCCCTGCGGGAGAGGGGGACAGGGGGTGAGGTCAACCTCAACTACCACGGAATCTGCCGCCGGTCCCTGAAGAACCCGCCCGTCGGCCCACCATCCGGAAGCGTCGCCAGCCAGACGACCGTGTCCGCGCCCTTCTCCACCGGCCGCGGCGCTCCCTCTCCTCCCATCTCGGTCTGCACCCAGCCGGGACACATCGTGTTGACGAGGATGTTCGTGCCGTGCAGCTCGTCGGCCAGGATGCGGGTCAGGCCGTTCAGCGCGAGCTTGGAGACCCGGTAGCTCGCATAGCCGCCCATCATCTCGGACATGGCGCCCAGGCCGCTCGAGACGTTGACGATCCGGCCGTAGCGGCGCTTCTTCATCATGGGAACGACCACCTGGGAGAGCGCCCAGGGGCCCACCACATTGATCTCGAGGGACTCGTGGACCGCGTCCAGGGGGACGGTCAGGCCGCCGAAGTGGCGATCGAGAAAAACCCCGGCGTTGTTGACCAGGACGTCGATCCCGCCGAGATCCCGTTCCAGGAACCCGGCCAGCCGCTCGACTTCGGCCGGGTGCGTGACGTCCAGATGAAAGGGGACCACGTCGCCTTCGAGCCCGGCGGCAGCCTCTTTGGCCTTCTCCTCGACGCGCGCCGTCAACACCACCTTCAGGCCGAGGCGGGCGAGCTGCCGGCAGACCTCCAGACCGATCCCACGATTGCCGCCGGTGACGACGGCGATCCGCTGCTCTTCCATGCGGTACGACCTCCTGCCTTTATTCTAAAGGTTAGAGGACGACCTCGTAACCTTCGAACACCGGGTGCCCCGCGAGCGTCCCCTGCGGGGAGCGGGCGTCGCCGTGGGCCTTGCGGAAGGCTTCCGACTCGGTCCAGGCGATGAAGGCCTGGCGCGAAGCCCAGATCGAGTGCGAGAGGAAGGTCGTGATCCCTTCGCGGGTCTCGCCCCGGAGGAGATGGAACTCCTTGAACCCGGGGACCTGATCGAGGTAGGAGTCCCGGCTCCGCCAGATCTCCTCGAAGACCTCCTCGCGGCCGGCGTTCACGTGGAAACGGTTCATCGCGACGTACATCAGTCCAGGATTCCTTTCGCCGTCAGCCATTCCTTGTTGAACTTGGAGAGATAGCGCTCGCCCGAGTCGGGGAAGAGGGTGACCACGAGGCCGTCCTCTCCCAGCCCGCTCGCCACCTGCTTCGCTCCGGCCGCGGCGGCGCCCCCAGACGAGCCGGTGAAGATCGACTCCTTCTTCGCCAGCTCCAGGGTCGCCTGGTAGGCCGTCTTGTCATCGATCGTGACGATGCCGTCGATGTAGTCCCACCAGACCGCCGTGGGCATGAAGTCCTCGCCGATGCCGTCGATCAGGTATTGATGGATCTGCTCCTCGGGCGGCAGCTCACGGTGCTCGAAGTAGTAGGCGTAGACGCTGCCGACCGTATCGACCCCGATCACCTTGACGTCCGGGTTCTGCTCCTTGAGGTACTTGGCCGTGCCGCTGATCGTGCCGCCGGTGCCGACTCCGGCCACCCAGTGGGTGACCTTGCCGCCGGTCTGGCGCCAGATCTCCGGGCCGGTGGAGCGGTAGTGCGCCTCGGGGTTGGCCTGGTTGTAATACTGGTACGGCAGGTAGGCCCCCTCCTCGTCGCGGAGGCGCTCGGCCACCTTGTAATAGGAACGCGGGTCGTCCGCGGCCACGCCGGTCGGGCAGGTGAGCACGCGGGCTCCCATGGCTTCCAACAGGGCGATCTTCTCTTTCGGGATCTTGTCCGCCGCGGTGCAGACCAATTTGTAACCGCGGAGGTTCGCGGCCATGGCCAAGCCCATGCCGGTGTTGCCCGACGTGGGCTCGACGATGGTGCCGCCGGGCTTGAGCTGGCCGGAGCGCTCGCCCGCCTCGATCATGGCGATGCCGATGCGGTCCTTCACACTGCCGCCCGGGTTGAAGTATTCGACCTTGCCGGCCAGGGTGGCCGGCCCGGGAAAGAAACGGCCCAGCCGCACGAGCGGAGTATTGCCGAGGGTCTCCAGGATGTCGTTGTACATTTCCATTCAGTCGGTCTCCAGGAACAGCTCCGCCAGCTTCTGGGCCTCGCCCTCGGCATAGCGCGCTCCACTCAGGTTCGCGAGGATCGCCACCGCGATTTTCTCGTCTGGATAAAGAAGGAGGAAGGCCCTCCCGCCGTCGATGGCGCCGCCGTGATGCAGGATCCGCCGGCCCGCGCCGTCCTTGCCGATCCGCCAGCCGATGCCGACTCCGGTCTCCTCCCCCGCGGCCGCTCCGGAGGAGATACTCTGCGAGGTGAAGAGCAGGCTCCGCGTCTCGGGCTTGAGAAAGCCGTCACGCAAGTGGGCCGAGCCGAAGCGCACCAGGTCGCTGGCGGTCGAAAGATAGCCGGCCGAGGGCCACTTGTAGCTGCTGTCGATCGCCCCCTCGTTGGCCAGGGTGCCGTCGGCTGCCTTCCGGTAGAAGCGGACACGGCGCTCCAGGATCCGCTCTGGATAGTCCAGCGCCGTTCCCTCGAGGCCGAGCGGCTGGATCACCAGCTCGTCCACAGCTGCCCCGAAGTCCTTGCCGGCCGCGCCCTCGACCACCACTCCGAACAGGTTGTAGCCGTAGCTGGAGTAGAGGTAGGCCGAGCCGGGGGCGTGGACCAGGGGATCGTTCTGGAAGATCCCGAGCCCCTCGGTCAGCCGCTCATAGCGCCGCACGGGCAGCGCGAAATCCTGCGGCGCATAGTGGCGGATGCCCGCGAGGTGACCGGCGAGCTGGCGCGGGGTGATCGGCTGGCCCTTGTCAGGGAAGGAAGGGACGTAGCGCTGAATAGGCGCGTCGAGGTCGAGCTTCCCTGTCTCTACCAGCCTTGCCGCCGCCGCGACGGTGATCAGCTTGGAGATGCTCCCCAGGCGGAAACGGCTCTCGGGCGAGACCGGGACCTGATTCTCCGCGTCGGCCAGGCCGAAGCCCTCGGCCCAGACGATCTTGCCGTCTACGGCCACGGCGGCCGAGAGCCCGGGGCTGCCGATCTGGGCCCGCAGCTCTTCCATCATGGTCCGGGCGCGCTCGGAAGCCGGAGGCGCCTGGGCCTGGAGGAGGACCGCGCAGGCCAGCAGCAGCATCCCTCTGTGGGACTTGGTGATCATTTTCATGGTGGTTCGGGGACCCGGGAGGCGGGCCGGGGGATGCTAGCACAATGGCGGGGGCTTGCCGCCCTGGCTGCCATGTAGGGGCGGCTCTTGTGGCCGCCCTCCGGAAGGGCACCCACAAGGGGCGCCTCTACATAGGAACCCGGCCTAACCCTCCCAGTCGAAGAAGTAGTCCTTGTTGGTGAGGACGACCTCCTCTTCTTTCTGCTCGTCCTCCGGCTTGGCTCCCGCCTCGGGGACCAGCTCGCCGCGGATGACCGCGAGCTGCTCGACCAGATCCTCAGTCTCCCGTTCCCAGGCTTCGGGCGTCCCGAACTGGGGCCAGGCGGCCGGGAAGGCCGGGTCGTGCCAGCGCTTGGCGAGCCAGGTGGCGTAGTGGACGATGCGCAGGCCACGGAGTGGCTCGATCAGGCCCAGGGTCGAGCGGTCGAAGGCACGGAACTGCTCGTAGCCCTCCAGGAACAGCTCCCTCTGCCGCAGCGCCCAATCGTCGCGGCCGGGGAGGGCGAGCCAGAGGTCCTGGACCGTGGGGCCGATCACCATGTCGTCGAAGTCCAGGACGCGGAGGAGGCCGTCCCGGAACAGGATGTTGCCCAGGTGGAGGTCACCATGGAGACGGTGGACCGGCACCCCCTCCATCAACCGGTCGGCCACCTCGGCGATGGCGAAGGCCGTGTCCATGTAGAGGTTGCGGATGTGGCGCGGCAGCACGTCGTGCTCCGTAAGCCAGTCCACGTTCTCCCGGATGTAGGTGTCCGCATTCAAGCGCAGGCGGTGCTCGGCCGGCCGGCCGGCAGCCACGTTATGCATCCGTCCCACCAGCATGCCCAGGCGGCGGACGGTTTCGTCGCCGAGCTCGTCGGGAGCCCGGCCGCCGCTGCGGTCCGAGAGGGTGTACCAGATGCCGTCGATCTGCCGCAGGGTGCCCCCTCCGGGGAAGGGCCTCATGGTGCAGACGGGTAGCTCCTCGGCGGCCAGGTCGTCGAGGAACTGGTGCTCTTCCAGGATCTGCTCCTCGCTCCAGCGGCCCGGGCGGTAGAACTTGGCGACGACACGGCTGCGGTCGGCAAGCTCGACCTCATAGACCCGGTTCTCGAAGGAGTTCAGGGTATAGCAGACAGGATTGCAGCTCAGCCCGCCCGCCTCCACGGCCG
The DNA here is from genome assembly GCA_963741305.1 of uncultured Holophagales bacterium. Classification (GTDB taxonomy): domain Bacteria; phylum Acidobacteriota; class Thermoanaerobaculia; order Multivoradales; family UBA5704; genus DATMER01. The sequence goes on from CAVUHL010000003.1 coordinate 5,928,669, forward strand.
CGAGCACCTTCTCGGGCGTGAGGGAAAGGAACAGGCCGGTAGTCTCGTCGTGCTTCATGGGGTCCAGGGTAACATGGGGGGCCGATGCGATTGGCCGACCTCGTCACCACCTCCGTCCGGACCTCGGAGACCCGTTCCCGCCTGGCAAAAACCGCGGCCCTGGCCGACCTCCTGCGGCGCCTCGGACCCGAGGAGATCGACCCCGCCGTGGCCTGGCTCTCCGGCAACCTGCGGCAGGGACGGATCGGATTGGGACCGGCCGCGATCCGGGATGCGTCTACATCGTCGGCCCCGGAGCCATCTCTCACCATCGGCGAGGTGGATGCCACCTTCGACCGCATCGCCAGCGTGAGCGGCTCGGGCTCGACGGCCGAGCGGGCGCGCCTCCTCTCCGGCCTTTTCTCCCGGGCCACGGCCGAGGAGCAGGACTTCCTGAAGCGTCTGATCTACGGAGAGCTGCGCCAGGGAGCGCTCGTGGCGCAGATGGCCGAGGCGCTGGCTGCCGCGGGCAATGTCCCCGCGGATGAAGTTCGGCGGGCCCTGATGCTCGCGGGCGAGCTGCCCTCCGTTGCGAAGGCTGTCCTTCTGGAAGGCAGGGCCGGGCTCGCGAGGTTCCGGCTGGAGCTTTTCCGGCCGCTCCAGCCCATGCTCGCCCAGCCTGCCGGGGACGTCTCCGAAGCCCTGGAGCGGCTCGGCGAGGCGGCGCTGGAGCTGAAGCTCGACGGCGCACGGGTCCAGGTCCATAAAGCCGGGGACGAAGTCCGCATCTACTCGCGGCGCGGCAACGAGGTGACTCAGGCCGTGCCCGAGCTGGTCGAGGCCGTCCAGGCGATGCCGGCGCGGCAGATCCTTCTGGATGGCGAAGTGATCGCCCTGCGTCCGGACGCCACGCCCCATCCCTTCCAGGTCACCATGCGCCGCTTCGGCCGCAAGCTCGACGTCCCCCGCATGCGGGAGGGGCTGCCGCTGACCCCCTTCTTCTTCGACATCCTCCATCTGGATGGGAACGACCTGATCGACCGGCCCGCTGGCGAGCGCTTCGCCGCGCTGGGGGAGGCGGTCCAAGGCTTGGCTGTGCCGCGCATCGTGACCGCCGATTCGGAGGAGGCGGACGCCTTCTTCGAGGAGGCGCTGCGCCGGGGTCACGAAGGGATCATGGCCAAGGCGGTGGATGCTCCCTACGAAGCGGGGCGGCGCGGCTCCTCCTGGCTCAAGGTCAAGCCCGCGCACACGCTCGACCTGGTCGTCCTCGCCGCCGAGTGGGGAAACGGCCGGAGACAGGGCTGGCTCTCCAACCTCCACCTGGGAGCGAGAGACCCGGAGCACGGCGGTTTCGTCATGCTGGGCAAAACTTTCAAAGGTCTCACGGACGAGATGCTGATCTGGCAGACGAAGCGGTTCCAGGAGCTGGCACTGGGCACGACGGACGGCTGGGTCGTCCACCTGCGGCCCGAGTTGGTCGTGGAAATCGCGTTCAGCGATGTCCAGGAGAGCCCTCACTACCCCGGAGGTATGGCCCTGCGCTTCGCGCGCGTCAAGCGTTACCGCGAGGACAAGACCGCGGAGGAAGCGGACACGGTCGAGACGGTGCGGAAGATCTTCAGGGCGGGGCGGCGGTAGGAAAAGATGCTCCGAATCGGCCGTGGGCCGGCGCCGCTCACGCTCGGGATGCTCCGAATCGACCGTGAGCCGCAGCAACTCGACCGTGAGCCGCAACCGCTCGGCCCCGAGTCGGAGCAACTCGGGCTCCATTCGGAGCATATTTGGAGCAAGCCACGTCCGCTAAGCCTCAATTCGGAGCATCTTGGCCTCAAGCGGCTGCCGCGGCAAGTCCGGATGCTCCGAAAGTCGGACGGTTTCCTGCCGCACGAGCCCGGGCCGCTGCGGCTCGGGGGCGAGTCGCAGCATCCGCCGGGAGATAGGGACAGTAAGGTAGGGGAGGGGCTTGTCCCCTCCCAGGTGGGCGGAGGCCCCAAACGCGCTAACTTTGCATTGCCAAGCCCCGGTAGGGGCGTGATGAATTAGCCCGGCACGTGAGTGCCGGGTAACGGATAACGGAGGAGCTCCGAAACAATCCGAGCCCCGGACGGGGCGACATATCGGGAGTGGAGCGCAAGCCCCATGAGGGAGGAATGTCGCCCCGTCCGGGGCTTCGGACGTTTTGGCGACCCATCTCCCGGCACTCACGTGCCGGGCTAATTCATCACGCCCCTACCGGGGCTCTTCCTTCCAGGCAGCAAAGTTAGCGCCTATGGGACAAGCCCCTCCCCTACATGAAGGACCGGAGCTCGCGAACCAGATCATCGCCGTCCACGTACTCGCCGCGCCGAATCTCCTCCGAGGCAGCCAGGAGCTCTCCTTCTTCGGCCGGGGTCAACCGAACCAACCCGCCGGGTTCCGCGGCGACAATCATCACCCGCGCTCCTTCGCTCAGAACCTCAGGGGGGACCTCGATCCTGCCGTTGACGACGGTGCCTGTCATGACTTTCATGGGATCTCCATTCTAGCAGTTAGAATCCTCCCCATCATGGCCACCGAGCCCACCCCCGAGTTCACCGAGCTCGCGCAGTTCCTCATCGACGAGCGGTCCGTACGGATGCTCGAACGCGAGTATTGCCTGGAGAACGACGTCGTCGTGCTCGGGCTGGTCGACCGGACCCAACGCGATCCGGTCACCGTGGGGATGCTCGATCCTTCCCGCCGGGCGCTCGTCCATGAGGTTTCGAAGACCCTCGGCCGGCCGGTCAAGGCGGTGCGGCTCAATGCCTGGGAGATCCGCCGCGCTCTCGATCTGGGGCATGGCATCGCCGAGGAGGAGCGCTCGCGCCTCACCCTCCGGCCCATCCGCGACATTTCCTTCGAGCGCGATGGAGAGGTCCCGGAGATCCTCGACGAGATCCTCGGCCGGGCCGTGGAGCTGGGGGCGAGCGACGTCCACGTCGAGACCTATGAAGATGACGTGGACGTCCGCTTCCGGATCGACGGCGTGCTGCGGCAGGTGGCCACCTCGCTCTCCCACGACAACATCCAGGGAGTGGTCAACCGGCTGAAAGTCCTCTCCGGGCTCGACCTGGCCGAGCGCCGCCGGGCCCAGGACGGCCGCATCCAGGCCACGTTCCAGGTGGCCCGGCATGATTGCCGCGAGGTGGACTTCCGCCTCTCCGTCGTGCCCGGACCGTTCGGCGAGGACGCCGTCCTCCGCATCCTGGACAGCGCCGCGCCCCTTCCCCTGGAGAAGCTCGGCCTGGACGAGGCCGAGCTCGCCACCTTCGAGCGCCTGATCCAGAACCCCGAGGGGCTCCTCCTGGTCACCGGCCCGACCGGCAGCGGCAAGACCACCACCCTCTATGCCGCCCTCCACCGGATCAACTCGCCGGAGAACAAGATCCTCACGGTGGAAGACCCGATCGAGTACCACTTCCCCAAGACCAATCAGAAGCAGGTCTCGGGGAACATGGGCTTCGCCGACTATGCCCGGGCGTTCATGCGCCAGAACCCGGACATCATCCTGATCGGCGAGGTCCGCGACGAGGACACCGCGAGCGCCGTGGTCCGGGCAGCCCAGACCGGCCACTTGGTCCTCTCGACCCTGCACACCACCGACGCCGTGCGCACCATCTCCCGCCTGATGACCCTGGGGGTCGACCCGGGGATGATCGCCGGCTGCCTGCTCGGCGCGATGTCGCAGCGGCTGGTGCGGAAGCTCTGCCCACACTGCCGGGTGGAGGCCGAGCCCAATTCGAGACTTGGACTGGACGGCGTTTTCTACCGGCCCCAGGGCTGCCCGGCCTGCGGCGGCGCCGGTTACAAGGGGCGGATCGGGATCTACGAGCTATTCGTGCTCGACTCCGAGCTGGCCGACCTCGTCGCGGACAAGGCGCCCGTCCACCAGATCCGCTCCGCTGCCCTGGACAAGGGGATGAAGACTTTGTTCGACGACGCGGTCCGCAAGGCCCGGCTCGGGCTCACCTCGTTGGAGGAGATCCTGCGGACCGTGCCCTACCGCATCCTGGAGGGCAAATGAGGATCCTCACGCCCCAGATCATGAACCAGCTCTTCGAGGTGACCGATGCCCTGGAGCTGAGCCGGGAGGCGATCCAGGTCCCGCTCGTCCTGGAGGGGGAAGGGAAGGTCCAGCGCCTCAAGAGCGGCAAGATCGAGGTCACGCTGCCGGATACGGACGACCTGGGGCCGTTTCTCGCCCTGCTTCCGGACCGGCTGCGCCAGCTTGGCACGTAGCAAGCTACACTACCGGTATTCATGAAGCCCGACCTGAGCGCCTCCACGCTCGCGGGGGCCCGGCCTCTGGAGAGCGGACGGCAGGAGCCTCCGTCTGCGTTGCCGGTGCTCACCGTCCTCGGGCATTCCGACCTGTCGCGGATCGGGGACCGGGCGTTCCTCGGCGCCCTGGCACGCGGCCGGGAAGCCTGGCTCTCCCGCGACCGTCCCTGTTTCAGCCCCCCGCTCTCGCGGAAGCAAAGCAAAGAGATCGCGGAGGGAGAGCCGCTGTCCGATCCCTTCCTCAGCCGCGCGCCCCTGCGCTTCGAGCCCCTGAAGGACGCCTCCATCCGCCTGTACCTCGACGGCAGCCGCACCCGCGTCACCGTCGAGGGCGAGCCGGTGGAAGAGGCGCGGACCATCTCCGCCGCGGAGCTCGAAGAGGGGGTGGTCCTCGTCCTCTCAGAGCGGATCGTCCTTCTGCTGCAGCGCCGCCCGCCGCCGCTGCCTGGGACCGGGGAACGCTTCGGCCTGATCGGCGAGAGCGCCGGGATCGAGGCCGTCTGCCGGGCCATCGAGCGCGTGGCCCCCCTCTCCACGGCGGTCCTCCTGCGCGGCGAGACCGGGACCGGCAAGGAGCTGGCTGCCCGCGCCCTGCACGAGCACAGCCCGCGGGCCTCCAGGCCGTACCTCTCGGTCAACCTGGCCGCCGTGCCGCCGTCCCTCGCCGCGGCCGAGCTGTTCGGCTCGCGCAAGGGGTCCTACACCGGCTCGGTCGGCGACCGGCCGGGCTACTTCGCCCTCGCCGACGGCGGCACGCTCTATCTGGACGAGATCGGCGAGGCTCCTCCCGAGGTCCAGGCCATGCTGCTGCGCGCCCTGGAGAGCGGCGAGGTGATGCCCGTGGGGGATGCGGCTCCGCGCAAGGTGGACGTGCGCATCGTCTCCGCCACCGATACCGACCTGGAGACGGCCATCCGGCAGGGCACCTTCCGCTCTCCACTGCTCCACAGGCTGTCGGGCTATCTGATCCGCCTGCCGCCGCTGCGCCAGCGCCGGGAGGACATCGGGCGGTTGTTGGTCCACTTCCTGCGGCTCGAGCTCGAGCGGATCGGCGACACCCTGCCGCCTCAGGTAGCCACGGGAGAAGAGCCGTGGCTACCCGCCGGCCTGGTCGCCCGGCTCGCCCGCTACAGTTGGCCGGGCAACGTCCGCCAGCTCCAGAACGTGGCCCGCCAGCTCGCCATCGACGGCCACGGCCAGCCCGTCCTCCTGGATACCCCGGGATTGGCGGACCTGATGCCCGAGGTGGAGCCGCCCTCCCGGCCGGTCGCGGCTGCCGTGCCTCCGCCGTCCCCTGGACGCCCTCGAAGCCGCCGCCCGTCGGAGGTCTCCGAGGAGGAGCTGCTCGCGGCCCTGCGCTCCCATCACTGGAACCTCAAGGCCGCAGCCGATGCCCTCGGCGTCGCCCGGACCTCCCTCTACCTGCTCCTCGAGCGTTCGCCGAACGTGCGCCCGGCTGCCGAGGTCCCTCCCGAGGAGATCCGCCAGGCCTGGGAGCGTTGCGGCGGCGACCTGGAGGCCATGGCCGCCGGGCTCGAAGTCTCCGCGCGCGCCCTGCGCCAGCGGCTCAAGGACCTGAAGCTGCGATGAGCGAGCCGGCCGCGACGATCGGGCCGTACCAGGTGCTCCGCCGCCTGGGCGCCGGCGGCATGGGCGAGGTCTTCCTCGCCTGGGACCCCCGCCTGGAGCGCGAGGTGGCCATCAAGCGCATCCGCGCCGGGACGGGCGAGGACCCCGACCGGCAGGAGCGCTTCCGCCACGAGGCGCGGGTTACCGCGGGGCTCAACCATCCCGCCATCGTGCAGGTATTCGACGTCATCACGGAAGGGGACGCCGACCACCTGGTGATGGAGTACGTGCCGGGCGAGAGCCTCCGCCAGATGCTCCAAGCCAGCCCCCTCCCTCTGCCGCAGGGGCTGCCGCTGCCGCGGGGGCTGGCAATCGCCGCCGACATCGCCGAGGGGCTCGCCTATGCCCACCGCCGGGGTGTGCTCCACCGCGACCTCAAGACCGAGAACGTCCTGGTCACGCCCGACGGCCAGGCCAAGATCGCCGACTTCGGCATCGCCCTGCGCTTCGCGGCCGAGGGCGACCCGCGCCTCACCCGGGAGGGCCTCATCGTCGGCACCTACCGGGTGATGTCGCCGGAGCAGGCCTGCGGCGACGAGGTCGAAGCCGGCTCCGACCTCTTTTCGCTGGGAGTCCTCCTCTACGAGCTGTTCACCGGCACCTCCCCGTTCCTCGCTCCCACCGGCCGCGAGACGCTGCAGCGCATCCTCGACTACTGGCCGCCGCCTCTCCTGGAGCTGAGCCCCGGTCTCCCGCCCGAGCTCTCCCAGCTGGTCGACGAGCTGCTGGAGAAGGACCCGGCGATGCGGCCCGCCGAGGCCCGGAGGGTGGCCGAACGCCTGCGCGCCCTCGCTGCCGACACCCAGGAACAGGAGCAGGAGACGATCCTGCCGACCGTGCCGTCCACTCCCCGGCGGCATTCCACCTCGGCAAGGCGAACCACGCGGCCCGCCGAGCCCGTCCCGCCGCCGCCGCCCCGGAAGCGCCTCTGGATCGCCTGGCTCGGCGGAGCCGCGGCTCTTGTAATGATTGCCCTGGCCCTCCGCTTTGGGATGGCCCCCCCGGCAGCTCCGGCGGCCCGGCCGCTGTACGTGGCGGTGCTCCAGCCCGATCTGCGCAGCGGCCAGCCCAGCGAGGCCACGGACTTCCTGGCCTTCGCCGCCCGCGGCGCCCTGCAGAGTGCATTGACCCGGTTCGAGGGCGTGTTTTCCAAGGCGACGTCGGAGGTGGACGCGGTTTCCGGCCCGCCGGCCGCGGTCGCCCGGGCGGTGGCGGCCGACGAAGTCCTGGAGCCGTCCTTCGCCTGCCAGGCCCAGACCTGCTCGGTCGAGGTCGGCCGCCTGCGCGCCAGCGACGGCAGCGTCACCTGGAGCGGCAGGGTGGATGTCCCGCTGGACGACCCTCTCACCGTGGCGAGGGCGCTGAGCGTGCTGATCCGCCAGGCATATCCCGAGCGCCAGCTCCGGCCCGGCGTGCCCGACCTCAGGGTCTCTCCCGCGGTCTATGCCGAGTACCTCGCGGTCCGGCGGCAGCTCAGCGCCGGCGGCCCGGGGGCCAACGATCCCGCTCTCACCCAGCGGCTGACGGAGATCCGGCGGCGTTCCCCGGAGTTCGTGGACCCCTACCTTGTAGAAGCGCAGCTCGGGCTCAACCGCTTCGAGCTGACGCGCGACAAGGAGCAGCTCGACCGCGCCCTCGCCCTTCTGGCAGATGCCCGGGCCCTGGCCCCTGGCGATCCCGAGGTCCACTACACCCAGGTCTACGCGCAGCTCCGGGGGGGCCGGCTCGACGAGGCCGAGGAGACTCTCGCCTCCTTCGAGCTCCAGGCGCCCGGCGACGTGCGGGTCCTCGATCTCAAGGCCGACCTCCTGGAAAGGCAGGGGCAGCCGGCGAAAGCCCTCGCCCTCGCCCGGGACGCTGCCGGGCGCCAACCCTCCTGGGTGCGCCTCTACAACCATGCCCGGCTGGCTTGGCGGCAGGGCGAGATCGCCGCCGCCCGCGAGAGCCTGGAAAGCCTGCTCGAGCGCTCGCCGGGGAACAGCTTCGGGCGGACGCTCCTGGCCAACATCGAGCTGACCAACGGCGACCCGGCCCGGGCCGCGGCCCTCTATCAGGAGATCGCGGCGGCGCAGCCGGCCGACTCGGGCACCCTCAGCAACCTGGGCCTGGCCCGCATGCTCCAGGGCGACTACGACGGGAGCGCCGAAGCCCTGGAGCGGGCGGTGGCGGCCGAGCCGCAAAGCTACTTTCTCCTCCTGAACCTCGGCCAGGCGCGCTGGCTCCAGGGCCGCAAGGCCGAAGCCCAGGAGATGTTCCGCCGCGTCCTGGCCCTCTCGGAAAAGGACCCGGCCGCCGAAGAGTGGCAGCGGCTGACCGTCCGCGCCCAGGCCTTCGCCCATCTGGGAGAGCGCCAGCGGGCCGTGCTGGATGCCCAGGAGGCGCTGCGCCTCGCCCCCCTCAGCGGCCAGGTGGCCTTCGAGGTCTCCCTCGTCTTTGCCCTGGTGGGCGACCGCACCACCGCCCTGGTCAACGCGGAGCGGGCCCGCGAGCTGGGCTTCGAGGCACCGGGCTGGTTCCGCCTTCCCTGGTTCGAGCCTCTCTTGACCGATCCCGCCTTCCGCGAGTTCCTGTCCGCTTCCCCTTAAGGAGTGATGCAGATCCCGCTGGAGGTGCAGTTTGGCGGCTGGATCACCGTGGGGTCGAACTGGGCGACACGATGGGCCAGTCCCCGGGCGATCAGGATGTCGGAGAATTCCTCTCCATGCGTTGCCCGGAGATTGAAGGATGTGACCTGGCCTTTTGTGCAGTAGCACTTTCTGGCCTCGCTTGAATTCGAGGTCGAGCAGTACTGGCGGCCGGTCTCCTGATACCACTCCATAGAGCACTTCCGGTTGGGCAAACCCCCGAAATCGCCGGCCGTGGTGTCGTTGAGCTGGAACGGCCTCCCCTGGGGCTCGAACCCGACGACCCGGACGGCAGTTCCCGCGGGTTCCAGCTCGAACCGGATGTTCTTGAGCTCCGGCGGCAGGTCCAGAACCATGGAGAAGGAGGAGATCTGCCCCTCGCGAATCCGGAAGGAGGGCTCGAGCGCCAGATAGGCAATAAGCCCTTCCAGGACCTCGGGCTGGAAAAGGTCATAGACGGGACGCCCCTCCGGGTCGAAGCCGAGGATCTTGATGGCTGATTCGACCGGCGTGCCCGGCTCCTTGGCGAAGCGGATCTCGAAAGGTGTCTCCGGCCGGTTCAGGATCGTCAGATACACACCCCCCTCGACATGCTCCAGGGGTGAGTTCGAGAGCTCGCGGAGGTCCGACGAATGGCGGCAGTGGAGCCGCATCGGGGCAATCCTGTTGGGCCCGCCGAATGCCTCGTTCGCCTTTTCCTGGTCCCAGACCAGCTCGCAACGCCGGGGATCTCCGTCGACGAGCTTTGCGGAGACCACGCCCCCCGGGGTCCCCTGAGGGTTCAGGACCGAGGTCACAAGGACGTTCCCGTCATGGGCATCAAAGATCACCGGTTGCGAGGGATCGATTCTCATACTGGATGTGAAGCTGCGGCACCGCCACCTGCATGATCTGGATCGCGGGCTCGAACTGCACCCCCCCAGGCGCTCTCTCGTAGTTGATCAGCGAGGGATAGCGAGGCCTCGAGAGGTCGTGTGCATCGAAGAAGATCCCGCTGACTGTCAGGTGGGCCGAGGCTGGATCGCCTTCCTGTAGAACACTCGTGGAACGGAGAGTCTCGATCATGGGGTTCTCCTTTGTAAAGGTTGTCGTCTCCCTGTAAGGGCAAGGCATGTGCCATGACGCTCGCAGAGGGAGAGGCAGGAAAAAGGGCCTCCGCCGTCGCGTCCAGCCAGGATTTCCGTCGTGTCGGCGGCTCCTTCCGTCGCGTCGGAAGGGAGAGTGGGATAGAATGTGCCGTCCCGGTAACCATACCCCGCCGGGTACGAACCCTCGAAAACCAGGAGCAGCGCCATGGCCGAGCAATATATCTATGTGATGAAGGACCTCCGCAAGATGTACCCGCCCAACCGGGAGGTTTTGAAGGGGATCTGGCTGTCGTTCTTCCCCGGCGCCAAGATCGGCGTGCTGGGCCTGAACGGCTCCGGCAAGAGCACGCTGCTCAAGATCATGGCCGGCGAGGTCAAGGAGTTCGCGGGCGAGGCCTGGGCTTCCAAGGGCACCCGCGTCGGCTACCTCTCGCAGGAGCCGCGCCTCGATGCCAGCAAGAACGTCCTCGGCAACGTCGAGGAAGGGGTGGCCGAGGTCCGCGCCCTGCTCGACAAGTACGATGAGATCAACGCCCGCTTCGGCGAGCCGATGTCCGACGACGAGATGGACAAGCTGATGGCCGAGCAGGGCCGGGTCCAGGACCAGATCGAGGCGGTCAACGCCTGGGAGATCGACCGCACCCTGGAAGTCGCCATGGACGCCCTCCGCCTGCCCCCGCCGGATGCCGACGTGGAGAAGCTCTCCGGCGGCGAGCGCCGCCGGGTGGCGCTCTGCCGGCTGCTCCTCCAGAAGCCCGACCTGCTTCTCCTCGACGAGCCCACGAACCACCTCGACGCCGAGTCGGTCGCCTGGCTGGAGCGCTTCCTCGCCGAATACCAGGGGACGGTGGTTGCCGTGACCCACGACCGCTACTTCCTCGACAACGTGGCCGGCTGGATCCTGGAGCTCGACCGAGGCCAGGGCATCCCCTGGAAGGGCAACTACTCCTCCTGGCTGGAGCAGAAGCAGGAGCGCCTGGAGCAGGAGGAGAAGTCCGAGTCGTCCCGGCGCCGCACCCTGCAGCGCGAGCTCGAGTGGGTGCGCATGTCCCCCCGCGCCCGCCAGGCCAAGGGCAAGGCCCGCCTCAATCACTACGAGCAGCTCCTCGCCGAGGACCGCGAGCACGAGAAGCGCGCCGAGAACAACGAGATCCACATCCCCTCAGGCCCCCGCCTGGGCGACCTGGTGGTGGAGACCAGGGACCTGCGCAAGGGTTACGGCGACAACCTGCTCATCGAGGACCTCTCTTTCGCCCTCCCGCCGGGCGGCATCGTGGGCGTGATCGGCCCCAACGGCGCCGGCAAGACGACCCTGTTCCGCATGATCGTCGGCCAGGAGCAGCCCGACGCGGGCACGCTCCGCCTGGGAGATACTGTCAAAATTGCATATGTGGACCAGAGCCGCGAGTCGCTCCAGGGGGACATGATGGTCTGGGAGGCGATCTCGGACGGCCGCGACGTGGTCGTCCTCGGCAGCCGGGAGATCCCGGCCCGCTCCTATGCCGCGGCGTTCAACTTCAAGGGGGCGGACCAGCAGAAGCGGGTCAAGGACCTCTCCGGCGGAGAGCGCAACCGTGTCCATCTGGCCCGCACCCTGAAGGCCGGCGGCAACCTCCTCCTCCTCGACGAGCCGACCAACGACCTCGACGTGGACACCCTGCGCGCCCTCGAAGAAGCCCTGCTCGCCTTTGCCGGCTGCGCCGTGGTCATCAGCCACGACCGCTGGTTCCTGGACCGGATCGCCACGCACATCCTCGCCTTCGAGGGGAACTCGCAGGTCGTCTGGTTCGAGGGCAACTACCAGGCCTATGAAGAGGACCGCCACCGCCGCCTCGGCGCCGAGGCGGACCAGCCCCACCGCATCAGGTACAAGCGCCTCACTCCCGCCTGAGCCTCCGGCCCCCTCTCCCCCGGCACGGGGGAGAGGGCTGGGGAGAGGGGGAATGGGATCAACTGGCATCGTGATTGCAACTCCTCCCTGACGGGCATAGGCGGTGTTGGGGAGGAGGGGCCGACGACGTGCCGACCTTGAGTACACCGCAACTCTTCGCCCTCTTCCCCCGGCGCTGCAAAAACTTACCGTGGAGGCTCCCTGCGAGGGCGGTCTCCGGAGACGAACCTTCGGGAACGGAGAGGAGCAACACCATGAAGAGAATGATTCTTTCAATCCTGGCCATCTTCCTTCTGACAGCCGGCGCCGCGATGGCACAGGGCGCGAACACAACGGCCCCGGGTCCCACGCAGCAGCGTGAGCCGGGCCAGACCAGCAACAACCTGCCCAACCCGGGCAACCCCCAGACCGACCTCAGCAACAATGACACCTACACCGAGGGCGGCACCGTTGAAGGTACTGCCAACGAGAGCATGCAGGGCACGGCCGGCAGCCAGACCACCGGCAACGTCCAGGGCACCACGGGCACGACCGGCACGACCACTGGCACCACGACCGGCACCGGCGCCACCAGCCTCCAGAATGAGACCGAGGAGAACGAGGGCATGGACGTCGACATCGACACCGGTGACCGCGCCAATGGCGCCGTCGACGTCGATGTGACGCGCAATGGCGACTCCGACACCGACGCCTCGGGCATCGACGAGACCGGCACCGGCATGGCGACCGACACCGGTTCGACCACCGACACCGGCGCCCTTCCGGACACCGCGGGCGAGATGCCGCTGCTGATCCTGGCCGGCCTTCTGGCCCTGGCCTCCGCGTTCATGGTCCGGCTCGCCCGGCGCAACGCCTAAGGGCTGAGCACTTCCAAGAATGGCACGTCGACGTCACCTGGCGCTCCCGTAGCGCCAGGTGACATTGTTTAGGGACATGGAAATTTCTACGAAACCTTTCAGCTCCCGCTGGCTCTGGGCGGAACGGGTGCTTCTCGCGGTCGGAATCGTCTGCCTTGGCATCTTCCTCTGGTCCTGGCTCGACGCCCGGTTGCTCGAGATCCGGGAGAACCGGCGGTTGGATGAGGCCCTGGCGGCAGCACCGGCCGTCAAGAGCAAGGCCTCGGAGACGGATTCCTTCGCCTCCCTTGAAAAGGGCGCCGAGCAGATCCAGAAGGAAGAGAAGAAGGAGGAGCTCCCGCCGCTCGAGCCGGGAGAGCTGGTCGGCCGCATTTCCGTCCCGCGCCTCGGCGTCTCCGCCATCGTGCTCGAAGGGGTGGACAAAAAGTCTCTGCGCCGGGGTGCAGGGCACATCCCCGCGACCGCTTTCCCCGAGCAGGAAGAGGGCAACGTCGGCATCGCCGCCCACCGCGACAGCTTCTTCCGCGGCCTCAAGGACATCCAGGAGGACGACACGATCGAGATCACCACCCTCGACGGGACCTTCCGCTACCAGGTGGAGTGGACGAAGATCGTAAAACCCGCCGACGTCTCCGTGCTCGAGCCCACGGACGAGCCGGCCCTGACCCTGGTCACCTGCTATCCCTTCTACTTCGTGGGCTCTGCGCCCCAGCGCTTCATCGTCCGGGCCCACCGGATCCCCGATGCCTCCGATGCCTCCAAGGAAAAAGGGCAAGAGTGGCTCGTGGATGTAGACACCGAGTGAGCACCCGGTAAGCTAGACTAGCGGGATGCGCCTCGTCCCGCTGCTGCTCCTGGCGTTCCTCGCCCTGCCCGCGTCCGCGGACGGCAGGGACGATGGCAGGGCGATGGCGCGCCTGGTCTCCCCGGCTGACGGGGACGGGCTGGCCGCCGGCTCCATGGCCACGATCGAGTGGGAGGAACTCGCCCTTCCCGAGCACACGGTGGAGTGGGAGGCCTTCCTCTCTCTGGACGGCGGGCGCACCTGGCCTTTGCGCGTCACCCCTCACCTGGACATCTCGATCCGGCGTTTCAACTTCCGGGTGCCGGACCTCCCCACCCGGGAGGCCCGCATCATGCTCCGCTTCGGCGACGAGCGGCGGGAGGTGGGGATGGAGGCGCCCCAGCGCTTCTCCATCGACCCGGCGGCTTTCCCAACTCCCCGGACCCGGGTGCGCGTCCTTTCGCGGGGCGAGCGCGCCCGGGACGGAGACGAGGGAGTCGTGGTCTGGGTCCGAGGCTCCCGTTCTGGCGGCGGTCTGCGCGAAGTCATGGCCTGGGATCCCGGCGCCGAGATGCGCGGGGTGCGCCCCGCCGGCCTGCTCGTCCTTCCCCCAGGCGCGCCCGTCTCTCCCCGGGTGAGCCTCGCTCCGCCGGCCCTCTCGCCGGACCTCGCTCCGAGGCCGGTCTTCGAGGCCTCCGAGAAGCGGGAGCCCCGGCCCCCGGCCGTTCCCGTCCACCTGCTGATCCGCCGTTTCAACGAATAGACCGCGACAGTTGTCGCGTTCCAGCCCATGCCGTCGCCTTGTGTAGGGCGAGGCGTGAACGTACACGTGTCAATACAACTGAGGTCTATTCGAGGTCAATATGCGCAGGATTGCTCTGCTTTGCCTTTTCCTTTCCTTCCCCGCACTGGCGGGAGCCTTTGACGGGCTGCTGCTCCGTCCGGATGGCAGCCCCGCTGCCGGCTATCAGGTGTCGGTCGTCGGCCATCCCGTCTCCGTGACGGCCGACAGGGAAGGCCGGTTCCATATCTCTCCCGATCCCAACCTCCCCTTCCGCCTGGTGGCGACGAGCCCCGGCGGCGAGGTGTCCGCGCCGATCGAGGTCACGACCCTTCCTGAGACGGGTTCGTTCGAGGCCCTCATCCCGGCCATTTTCCAGGACAGCGTCACCGTGGTCTCCGGAGTGGCCCCGGGCCTGGAGACCCCTCCGGCCGCGGCCACCACGATCGTCGGCCAGGAGGACCTCGAGCAGCGCCGGCCTCACCGCCTGGTAGACGCCGTCCAGGGCATCGCCGGCGTCTCCCGCTCCGAGGAGGGGCCGACCGGCGTGCCGACCATCCGCGGGCTCACCCGCGGGCGCACCCTGGTCCTGCTCGACGGCGCCCGGGTGACCACCGAGCGCCGGGCCGGATCCTCGGCGGCCTACGTCGACCCGTTCACCCTGGCCTCCGTGGAAATCGCCCGCGGCCCCGGCTCCGTGGCCTACGGCTCGGACGCCTTCGGCGGCGTCATCAATGCCACGTCCCGCTACCCCGACCCGGGGAACCCCGCCTCGCTCAGATACAGCATCAACTCGGGCTTCGGCAGCGACGCGGAGGATTCGCTCGGGCTGGAGGCGTCGGGCAACGTCCTGGGCGGCGCTTTGCTGGGGCAGTTCCACATGCGCAAGGCCGACGATGCGGAGTCCGGGGGCGGCGATCCCATCCCCAACTCTTCCTACGAGGACCGCGGCGGCGCCCTGCGCTACGCGGTCGAAACGCCCATCGGCCGGCTGCGGGCGGCTTTCTCCATCGTGAACGGCATCGACATCGACAACCCGGCCGCGGACTCCAACGTGACCCGGGCCTTCTACCCCAAGGAGAGCTCCCGCCGGTTCAACATCGGCCTCGACTCCGGACAGGTGGGCGGCTGGGAAAACGTGGAGCTGGGCCTGTTCCTGGGCACCTACCGCCTCGCGCTGACCCGCGACCGGCTTCCGACGTCCACCGTGACCCGCCGGATCGACAGCTCGGACACCAATTCCGACGACGGCTCCATCCGGGCCGTGGCCACGCGCCCCGTGGCGGGCGGACGCCTCCAGGTCGGAGCCGAGGCCGTCTCCCGCTTCAACCTCGAATCCAAGACGACGCGCCAGACCTTCGACCTCGCCGGGAACAGCACCGGAGTCACCCAGCCTCCCGCCATCGACGACGCGCAGCGGACCAACACCGCCGTCTTCGTCTCTTACGACCATTCCATCGGCTCGCGCAACCTGCTGTCCGCGGGCGTGCGGGGCGACCAGGTCAAGAGCGAGAACAAGGGCGGTTTCTTCGGCGACAGCTCGGCCTCCCACAGCGCCATGTCGGGCTACGCCGCATTCACCTCCAACTTCGCCCGCAACGTGACCGGCAGCCTGCAGGTGGCCCGCGGCTTCCGCGACCCCACGCTCTCCGACCGCTTCTTCCGCGGCCCGACCGGGCGCGGCTTCGTCACCGGCAACCCGGACCTGGACCCGGAGACGAGCCTGCAGTACGACGGCTCCGTGCGCTGGGCGATCGGGCGCGGCTCCGTGGCCGCCTTCGGCTACCTCTATGAAATCGACGACCTGATCGAGCGCTTCAGCGAGGACGGCGCCAACTTCCTCTTCCGCAACCGGGGCGAAGCGGAGGTCCGCGGCTTCGAGCTCGAGGCCCAGACGCCGCTGGCCGCCGGCTTCACCCTGGAGCTCGCCGTCACCGTGGCAAAGGGCGAGACGGCGGATGGCGTGCCCCTCGACGATATTCCGGCGCGCGGGGGGTTCGCCACCCTGCGCTGGGCGGACGAACGGCTCTTCGGCTACCTGCGCGGCGGCTCGTTCCAGCGCGACGACCGGCCGGGGCCGATCGAGGTCGAGCGGCCGAGCTACTCCACGCTCGAGGTGGGAGCCGGCTGGCACATCTCCGACCCGATCGAGCTGCGCCTGGTCGGCCGCAACCTGACCGACGAGCGCTACTGGGAGTCGGCGGACGCGACCGCCACACTGGCGCGGGGGAGGAGCTTCACGCTGGGGCTGGTAGGGAAGATCTGATGTAGGGGCACCCCTCGTGGGTGCCCTTCCGGAGGGCGGCCACAAGGGCCGCCCCTACATTAATTACCGGCTGAGGGGCAGGCGGCCGCCCGGCCCAGTCTTCCATCATCCCTCCCGACGGGGATGGCGTTCTCCCCGACGTGCGCGAGCCGCCAGCCCGAGCCCCTCACCCCCTGGCCCCATAGGCGCTAACGTACCTATCACCGAGCGCCGCGTACCGGCCATCCGTACCTGCGTACCAGTTCCTTGTCCATTCGTACCGGACATCGGTACACAGGGACGGGACGCTCGTACATCGGGGAGAGGGGCTCGTACGCAGGGACGAGTGGCTGGTACGCACGGACGAGCGGCTGGTACGGCTGGGGGAGAGGCTCGTACGCAAGGACGAGTCGCTGGTACGGCCGTACGAGTCGGCGGTACACACGGGGAGGACGCTCGTACAGAGGGAATAGCAGGCGGTACACGCCGGGGAGGCGGTCGTACGGCCAGGGAAGTCGCTGGTACGGCTGGGGCAATCGCTCGTACAGACGTACGAGTCGCTCATACGCGCGGAGGAACCACTCGTACGCCCGGGGGAGGCGCTCCCCTCCCGGGCGAGGACAAGCCCGCCCCTACATTAATCGGCGGACAAGGGCAGGCGGACCGTGAACTCGCTCCCCTGCCCCTCTCCGCCGCTCTGCGCCGCCACCTGCCCGCCGTGCATTTCGACCAGGCGGTGGACGAGGGTGAGGCCGATGCCGAGCCCGCCGCCCGAGCGGTCCAGGCTCTGCTCTCCCTGAATGAACAGGTCGAAGATCCGCGGCAGCAGCTCGGCCGGGATGCCGATGCCGTTGTCGCGGACCCGGACCGCCGCCTCCCCGTCTTCGCTCCAGGCCGTGACCTCGATCCTTCCCCCTGGCTCCGTGTACTTGGCGGCGTTGCGCACCAGGTTGCCCAGCACCTGCTCCAGCCGCGTCACGTCGGCGTGAACGGTGAGCGGCTCCGGGGGGAGCTCCACCCGCAGGGCATGCTCCTTGGCCTCTATGATCGGCCGGGTCATCTCCACCGCGCTCCGCACCGCGTCGCGCAGGTCCACGGGCTCCAGCCGGAGCTCGATCTTGCCGCGGGTGATCCGGGAGACGTCCAACAGGTCGTCCACGAGCCTTACCAGGTGCTGGATCTGCCGCTGGATGACCCCGACGGCCCTCTGTACTGTCGGCGGTGGTGGCTGAGAGGTCCCGATCTGGTCCATCACGTGGGCGGCGTTGGCGATCGCGCCGAGCGGGTTGCGCAGCTCGTGGGCGAGCATGGCCAGGAACTCGTCCTTGCGGCGGTCGGTCTCGGCCAGGGCATCTGCGCGGGCACGCAGCTCGGTCGCCAAACGCTCGCTCTCCCGGGTGCGGACGGCGAGGCGGCCGCGCATCTCCTGGAAGGCAGCCGCGAGGCTCGCCACCTCGGTGATGCCGCTGCTCTCCAGCGGGACCGACGGCAGCGCCGGATTCCCTGAAGCCATCTCGTCGACGGCTTCGGCAAGCACGCCGAGAGGACGGGCGATGAGCCCCGCCACGATGATGCCGCCGATCACCGCCAGAGGCACGACGATCAGCAGCAGCACGAAGGCCAGGTCCCGCCCCTTGCGCACGCCGGCCAGGGCCGCGGCCCGCGGCCTCTCCACCGCGACCATCCAGTCGAGCCCCCCCGGCACCTTGGCGAACGCGGCGATGCGGCGCGCCATGGCCGGCCCCTGGCCGAGCCGGAGCTCCCGGTCCCAGCCGGCCGGCAGGCTCTGCAGCTCGACGCCGGTGTCCTGCCGGCTCGCGATCAGGCGGCCATGGCCGTCGGCGAGATAGACGTTGGAGCCCGTCCGCGCCAACCGGCGCGCCAGCAGCTCGGCGTCGAAGGCGCTCACCAGTACGCCTCCCATCCGCCCGTCCTCCAGGCGGATCGGAGCGCTCAGGAGGAGAAGCAACCGTTCCGTCCCGACCAGGCGGATGGGAATGCCGCGGCTCTGTTCCTGGCCCTGCATGTCGGCCGCAATCCGGCGCCAATCGTCGATGTCGAGCGGCACCCTGCCAATCGTGGCCAGGACCGTGCCAGACGCGTCCAGGGTGACGAAGCCGGTCACGTCCGGGTACGACGGGCGGCTCGCCTCCAGCAGCGCGCGCTGGAAGACGGGGGTCATCGGCATACGGCCGGCCAGGCTCGCGACCACGGCGGCGCGGGCGCCATTGAGCTGCACATAGTCGGCCACGTTGCGCGCAATGAGCTGCGCCTCGACCTTCCGCATCTCCAGCACCTGCTCGGTTGCCAGCCGCTCCTCCTGCGAGGTGGCGATCGCGGCCGTGAGCACCAGCGCCACGGATGTGGCGGTCGCCAGCGAGAAGGCCAGCCGGGTGCGCAGGGAAGCGGGATCGAGGGCCGCGAGCCGGCGCGAGAGCCACGGCAGCAGGGCCAGGGCAAGGCCGCACCCCCAGTACAGGGCGAGGCCGGTCCAGGCCCGGTTCGGCACGGAAAAGAGCAGGCCGAAGAGGAAGAAGGCCGCTCCCCCCGCGAGGTGAGAGGCCCAGAGGTAGAGGGCCGAAGGGTTCCGGCGGAGGTTGGCCGACAAGACCAGGCCGCCCCCCACGGTCAATGCCAGCCCGATCACCCGCTGGTAAGGGCGCAGGACGTCGAAGTACGAGCTGCCGAGCAGCGAGGGCAGGACGGCGAGGAGGAGGCCCTGCAGCACGGCGATCAGGCCCATGAGCAGGGCGAAGAGGTCGCGGCCCGCAGGCGAAGCCCCAGCCCCCCGGGGCAGCGTGCCCGCCAGCATCGTTCCCAAACCGAGCACGGCGTAGGCGATCGTCCCCGTCCATGCCCGGTCCTGCAGGAAGGAGGCGGAGAGGGCCAGGAGCGTGGCCCCGGCAAGGCCGTGGCCGAGCAGGACGACCGCCCTCCGCGGGCGCAGGATGGCCACCGCGATCAGCGCGACGCCCGCCACCAGCGCCGCCATCCCCCAGAGCCCCCGGTAATCCAGCATTGCCGCGTACACGGGGGAGGCGAACCGGTGCGGGGCCACGAGCATGAAGGCGCCCACGAACGCGCAATACGGGCCCAGGGTCCAGCGCAGGCTCTCGGCACTCAGGCGATCCATCCGGCCTGCAAGGATACAGAACTCTGACTACAATCCATCCGTACTTCTGGGGAACCAAGGAGGCTTTACCGATGCCGAGACGACCCGTACTCTTCCTTCCAATCCTCGCGCTTTTTCTGGCAGCCGCGGCGCCAACCCCGCCGGCAGCCCCGGCCGCGCCCCTGCTGGGTTTCAGCGAGGAGCGGGCCGCCCAGCAGCGAGACCTCGAGGCGCGCTTCGACTCCCACTTGAAGGCGGAAAACCTGCGCGAGTGGATGAAGCGCCTCACCGCCCGGCCGCATCACGTCGGCTCCGCCTACGGCAAGGACAACGCCGAGTACATGGCCGCGCTCTTCCGTTCCTGGGGCTGGGACGCGAAGCTGGAGGAGTTCCACGTGCTCTTCCCCACCCCGACCGAGCGCGTGCTGGAGATGGTCGCGCCGACCCGCTTCACCGCCAAGCTGGCCGAGCCGGCCGTTCCCGGCGACTCGACCTCGGGCCAGGCGGACGAGCAGCTCCCGACCTACAACGCCTACTCCATCGACGGCGACGTCACCGGCGAGCTCGTCTACGTCAACTCCGGCGTGCCCGCGGACTACGACGAGCTCGAGCGCCGCGGCGTGGATGTGAAGGGCAAGATCGTCATCGCCCGCTACGGCGGCTCCTGGCGCGGCATCAAGCCCAAGGTGGCGGCCGAGCGCGGCGCCATCGGCTGCATCATCTACTCCGACCCGCGGGAGGACGGCTACTCCCAGGGCGATCCCTATCCCAAGGGGGGCTGGCGGCCCGAGGACGGCGCGCAGCGCGGCTCGGTGGTCGACATGCCGACCTTCTCGGGCGACCCGCTGACCCCGTTCATCGGCGCCACCAAGGATGCCAAGCGCCTGAAGCGGGAGGAGGCCACGACCCTCACCAGGATCCCGGTCCTGCCCATCTCCTACGCCGACGCCCTCCCCCTGCTGCGCGCGCTCGGCGGCCCGATGGCGCCGCCGAACTGGCAGGGCGCGCTGCCGACCCCCTACCGCCTCGGCCCGGGGCCGGCGAAGGTCCACCTCAAGCTCAAGTTCGACTGGAAGATCGTCCCGGCCTACGACGTCATCGCCAGGATGGAGGGCTCCGAGCACCCGGACCAGTGGATCATCCGCGGCAACCATCACGACGCCTGGGTCAACGGCGCCACTGACCCGATCAGCGGCATGGTCGCGATCATGGAGGAGGCCCGCGCCATCGGCGAGCTCGCGAAGACCGGCTGGCGCCCGAAGCGCACGCTCATCTATGCCGGCTGGGATGGCGAGGAGCAGGGGCTGCTGGGCTCGACCGAATGGGCGGAGACCCACGCCGCGGAGCTGCGCGACAAGGCCGTCGTCTACATCAACTCGGACAGCAACTCGCGCGGCTTCCTGGACATCGGCGGCTCGCACACGCTGGAGGTGCTGTCCAACCAGGTGGCCCGCGACGTGACCGATCCCCAGAAGGGGGTGAGCGTAGGCGAGCGGCTGCGCACCGGGCTCATCCTGTTCGGCGACCCCGAGCAGCGCAAGGCCGCGATCGCCAACCAGCCGTTCCACCTCTACCCGCTCGGCTCGGGCTCCGACTACACCCCGTTCCTGCAGCACCTGAACATCGCCTCGCTCAACGTCGGCTACTTCGGCGAGGAGGAGTACGGCCAGTACCACTCCATCTACGACTCGTTCGACCATTACGTCCGCTTCATGGACACCGACTTCGCCTACGGCGTGGCCCTGGCGAAGACCGGCGGCCGGCTGGTGCTGCGGATGGCCGAGGCCGACGTCCTCCCCATGGAGTTCACCCGCCTGGCCGACGCGGTCGGCACCTACGCCAACGAGGTGGTGAAGCTCGCGGACCAGATGCGCGCGGAGACCGAGGAGCGCGCCACGCTCCTCGACCAGAAGGTCTATGAGACGTTCGACGACCCCAAGAGGACCTGGGTGGCGCCGAAGCGGCACGACCCGGTGCCGCACCTCAATTTCGCGCCGCTCCAGAACGCGGTCGCCGCCCTGCGCAAGAGCGCCCAGGCCTATGACAGCGCCTGGTCCAAGGGCACGGGACCGGCAATGCCTGTCGCCACCCGGGAGAAGCTCGACGCCATCCTGATGAAGGCCGAGCGCGCCCTCGGCACCAAGGAGGGCCTGCCCGGCCGCCCCTGGTACCGCCACCAGATCTACGCGCCCGGCTACTACACCGGCTATGGCGTGAAGACCCTCCCCACCGTACGCGAGGCGATCGAGCAGCGCGAGTGGAAGAAGGTCGCGGGCAACGTCGAGGTCCTGGCGCGCACGATCGAAGGCTTGGCGAAGGAGATCGACAGGGCTACCGCGCTGCTGGGCGGGAAATAAAGGACCTAAAGGACGCAAAGGACCAAAGGGACCTAAAGGACACGGAAGCTACGTCCTTTAGGTCCTTTAAGTCCTTTAGGTCCTTGGCAGCACATCGGCGTCGAAGGCTCCGGTGACCACCTTCCCCCCGCTCTTGACCTGCACCCAGATGCGGTACCGGCCCGGGCGGGGGAACTCGTAGGGGAAGGAGACCACGCTCGTCGGGTGATGGTGCCCATGCGCCCGGGCCACCCCCAGCTTGCGCTCGAACGCCTGCTGCGACGCCATCGAGAAGCTCCCCACGGGATGAAGGTGCACGAAGACCTCGCCGTCCGGCCGGGTGATCACGGCGTGCCCCATCATCCCCATGTACGGTTCCAGCGGGACCTTTGCCTCGAAACGAAGGTCCACCTCGCGGCCCGCCACCAAGGGACTCTTCTGCCAGGTCAGACCGCCGCTGCCCTCCAGGTGCCACGAATCATCGGGGTCCGTGGCCGAGCCCGCGGGGATGGCCGGGATCTCCACCACGTCCGTGAGCGTCTGAGGGAAGCCGGTCTCGTGGACGATGTCGCCATAGACCCTGTAGCGCCCCGCGGGAAGCGCCGGCAAGGCCACCTCGAAGCGCTCCTGAGTCCCCTTGGGGACCGGATGGAGATGGGCAAAGGCGTCCAGCCCGGGCTCGCGCACGAGGAACAGGTGCATGAGCTTGCCGTGGTCCGGGATCAGCGGCGACCACTGGCGGCTCCGCGTGTCCCTGATGTCCAGGGCCAGGACCCGGCCCTGCACGGAGGCTTCGACCGCGAACGGCTGATAGAGCTCCGCCCGCTCCTCCGCCTCCACACTGGCCCACCAGTTCTTTCCCCCTAGGAGGATGAGCGCCAGGAGCACGCCGGCCAGCACGGTGACCACCCTGGCCCGCAGCCGGCGGCGGCCGTCCGGGGCCTCGCCGGGCGCGAGCACGCTCTCCCGGACCGCGGCCCCGACGATCGAGAGCACAGCCCCGGCGGTATAGAGGAAGGCGATGCCAAGCGCGCGCCCTCTCCCCTCGGCGGCGCGGTTCTGCGGGGCCAGCACCAGGAGCATGGTGCCGAGCTGGATCGCGATCATCCCCGCCGCGAGCACCGTGTGGGGCGGCGAAAGGATCTCCACGTCCAGGCCGTAAGCGTTGTGCCACCAGTCGTCGAAGGGGGCCGAGGTGAGCATGGCGATCGCGCCCCAGACCGCCACCCAGGCGCCGAGCGGAGCGCGGAACCCCCAGAAGCGCACGGCCACGCCGCGCTCCCCGGGCGTGCCCGCGAACGTGGTCTTGAGCGCCAGCCAGCCGCCGCAGATCCCCGCCAGCACGCCTCCCAGGTAGATGGCCATGTGGGCCGGAGTCCAGAAGGTGTCCCGGCCGATCGTCATGTGCCAGGAGATGTCCCAGAGGATCCCCACCACGATGCTGGTCGAGCCCACCAGCATCGCCGAGACGTGCCACGGCAGGGCGGCAGGCCGGGCTTCGGCTACCGCAGCGGGAGTTGCAACCGGAGCGATCGATTCCATGAAAAATCCTCGCGGCGAGCGGCTCGCTTTGGCGGCTCTCGTGTACCTGGGTATTTTAGAGGGTTCTCCTTGCGCGTGTTTACTGGTTCCCCTCTACTTCGACCAGCCAAAAGATGTAAGCCAGCCGTATCCCTCCTCGGGGCGAGATCGCGTGGATCTCGCCCCCTTTTTCGCTCCTCAGCTCAAGCGCCGGCGATCAAATCCCGCAGGGCAATGGGATCCACCGGCTTCACCAGGTGGTGATCGAAGCCGGCGGCCCTGCCGCGGTCGCGGTCGCTCTCGGTGCCGTAGCCGGTCACGGCCACCAGCAGCATGCCGTCGTGGCGGGAATCCTGGCGCAGGCGCGCCGCCACCTGGTAGCCATCCATGCGCGGCAGCCCGATGTCGAGCAGCAAGACCTCGGGGAGGAACTCGCCGGCCGCGTCGAGCGCCTCCTGGCCGTCGTAGGCCAGGCGCACCCGGTGGCCCGCCAGCTCCAGGAGCATGCCCAGGCTCTCGGCCGAATCGCGGTTGTCGTCCGCAACCAGGATCCGGCGGCCCGAGGCGCCGCGCACCTCGTCCTGAGCGTCCTCGGCCGGCGTCTCCTCCGGCATCTTCCCGGCCCGGAGGACCGGCAGGGTCACCACGACCTCGCTGCCCTGGCCCGGACCGTCGCTGAACGCCTGCACGGTTCCGCCGTGCAGCTCCACCAGCCGGCGCACCAGCGCCAGGCCGATCCCCAGCCCGCCCTCGGAACGGTCGAGCGAACGGTTGAGCTGGGTGAACAGCTCGAAGATGCGCGGCAGCATCTCCCGCGGCATGCCGATCCCCTGGTCCTTGACCCGGATGCGCACCACACTGTCCTCTTGCTCGGCGGTCAGGCAGATGCGCCCGCCCTCCTCCATGTACTTGCAGGCGTTGTTGAGCAGGTTGGAGATCACCTGCGACAGCCGCGCGAGGTCGGCATGGAGCACCACCGTCGACTTGGGGAGCGTGACGGTGAGCGCGTGCCGCCGCTGGTCGATGAACGGCCGGCTCGTCTCCACCGCGTGCGCCACGGCCATGGCCAGCTCGATCTCCTCTTTCTGCAGCTCGATCCGGCCCTGCGTCACGCGCGAGACGTCGAGCAGGTCATCCACGAGCCGGGAGAGCTGGTGCACCTGGCGGTCGATGACGTCGCGCGCCCAGGTCATGTGGCCGTCGGCCGGGCCGACGAGGCGGATCACCTGCGCCGCGTTGCGGATCGGCGCCAGCGGGTTGCGCAGCTCGTGGGCGAGCATGGCCAGGAACTCGTCGCGCGAGCGCAGGGCGCCCTCGAGCTCGGCCGTGCGCTCCTCCACCCGCTGCTCCAGCTCGGCCTTGGCCAGCTTGAGCGACGAGCTCTCGATCAGCTCCCAATCACCGGCGCGCCGGGTGAGCGCGAACTGGTGGTTGCGGCAGACGTCGATCACGTCCTCGGCCGTGCAGTTCCCCATCTGGTAGGTGCAGAGGCCGACGATCCGGAAGTTGCGGAAGGTACCGTTGACGGCCTCCTCATAGGCGACGAACTCGTCCCAGCCGCTGCGCTCCAGCCAGGCGGTGTCGCCGGTCAGCCGCAACCCCTGATAGCCGTTCTCGATGGCGAGCCGCTCGTGGTCGACCCAGGCCTGAAGCGCCTGGGACGGGGTGCCGCCGCTCTTGAGATACCAGTCGCGGAAGTCGTAGATCCCGATCTGGCCGCTGGCCTCGTAATCTTCATAGTCGGGCAGCGCCTCCCGCAACAGCGCGCGGGCCTCCTCGACCGGCAGGCTTTCGGAGGTGACCCAGAGGCATAGCTCGTTGTTGCGCAGCCCTTCCAGAAAGTAGGGGACCAGCGTATCGATCAGGTCTTCCTTGGTCCGGTAGAACTGGCAAAAGTGCGTCCCGAACGGGACGTCTCCTACGGCCTGAATGCCGGTGGGCGTACTGGTGCGGATCATCCTTGGAGCTCCTCTTGCGCGCTGCCGCTTCTGACTCGGGAAACTGCACGTCATTCTACAAAAGTCCGGCCGCGCCACAAGGTATTCCCTTGGCGCGGCCGGCTCGGGTCAGGCGGGCTTGAGGTACCGCTGGAGCCCTTCGAGAGCCGTGCGCCACTGGGCACGCCGCTGCTCGACAAGCGCAGGATCGGGGAGGTCCTTGTTGTCCGCCACGACGCTCGCCCCCGTGGGCTTGCCCGTGATGCGGATCTCGACCGTGCGGCCATCCCAGGGGAAGCGCAGCCAGGCGTAGTCGCTCCCCTTGGTCTTCACCTCCCGCGGCTTGTCGCCACCGTCGCCGGGACCGTCTTGGAGACGGACACCTGGAACTTGCCGGTGCATGCCTGGTTGGCCTCCCGCAGCCCGCGGGCACGCTCGTAGGCCACGCGAGCTCCAGCGCGTGACCACGAAGCTCGGGCGGCTTCCTCGCAAGCTCCAGCGTGTTCCGCGCACGGTCCGGAGGAGCCGACCGGGGGCCGGCGGCTTCCGCGCGGGGCCGGTCGCGTGCCGCCCGGGGTCGGTCGGGTGCGGCTGGAGCCTGAGCGGCAGCGCGCGGGCCGCGGGCGCCTTCGCTCAAGGCCGGGCGAAGCGCGCCGGAGCGTGGCAGGAAGCCGCTGGAGGCCGGGCGGAACGAGCTGGAGCGTGCGCGGAACGCTACCGAGCCCGAGCGGATGCCGACGGAGCCCGGCGCGGGCGTCTGGAGGTCGAGCGAAGCGCTCTAGGAGTCGAGCGGCACCCGCTGGACCTCGGCCATCACGATCGTGACGTCGTCGTCCAGCGGCTCGCCCGTCTGCCGCCCCGTCCATCCCGCCAGCAGACCGAGCAAACCGTCCGGCGAGGACGTCAGATGCTCCCGCAGCCGCTCATCACCGAACGGCTCGCCGGCCGGGCTCAGCGCCTCGGTCACCCCGTCCGTGTAGAGGAGGATGCGGTCCCCGGGGGAGATCCGCAGCTCCCCGTTGCGGTACTCGGCCCGGCGGAAGCGCCCGAGCGGCAGGCTCTCCTGCCTCAGCTCCTCGGTCCGGCCGCCCTCCCGCCAGACCAGCACAGGCGGATGGCCCGCGCTGGCATAGGTCGCCGTCCCTCCTTCTATATAGATGTAGGCCGCGGTCACGAAGCCCCGCTCCAGGTTGCCGTGGAGGATGCGGTTCATCCCGGCGAGGACCGCCGCGGGATCGGAGGCGTGCTCGGCCTGTGCGGCGAGGGCCACCTTGACCATGGAGGCGATCAGCGCCGCCGGCACTCCATGGCCGGAGACGTCCGACACCAGGATGCCGACGCGCTCCGGATCCACCTCCAGGAAGCCGTAGAGGTCGCCGCCCACGTCCGCCATGGGGAGATAGCGGGCGTCGAGGGCAAGGCCGCGGACCTCGGGCATGCGCCGCGGCAGCAGCGAGCCCTGGATGCGGCGGGCGGTCTCCAGCTCCTGGGAGATCCCCGCCAGCCGGCGCTCGGTCACGAGGACCCGGTGGAGGAAGGCGTAGACGATGGCGCCGGCCATCACCAGGATGCCGAGGGCCTCCTGGCTCACTCCCCAGGGCACGAGCCCGGCTGACACCAGGTTCTCGTTGATCACCAGCGCCAGGAAGACGGCTGCCGCAGCGATGACCACCTTGGCCTCCCGCGTGCGCAACACGCCCGGGCTCTTCCTCAGATGAAGGACACCGTTCAGGATCAGGACCGCCAGCACGAAGAGCACCACCAGGCTGTTGATCCCCATTGCCGCGTAGGGGCCGCGGACAACGTCGGTCAGGATGGCACCCGCGGCGTAGGCGAGCTGGACCCAGAGCGCCAGCCGGATCGAGGACCTCCAGCCTCTCCCCAGCGCCCACTCCGCGAACAGGATCGCCGGCAGGGGCATCACGTACGTGATGATCGAGATCAGCCAGGCCGCAACGGGACCGGGGATGCCCACCCAGGCGCCCAGGAGGCCGGTGTCGACGATCAGCCGCAGCCCGTAAAGGACGTCGGCCATACCCAGGTAGACCAGGGGCCGGCTGGTGCTGCGCGCCCGGACGGCCCCAAGCCCCAGGACCGCGATCCCGAGGGCGATCAGGATGCTGCCCAGGACGACGTCGGCGAAGTCCTGCCGCAGCTGGAGCTGGAGTTCAGGTGGCAAGGGGCTCCAGCCTACCAGAGCCCGGATGGAGTACGCTTCTCTCCATGCCGACACTCCGCTCCCTATCCTGGCTGCTCCTCCTTCTGAGCCTGGGCTGCTCCCCTTCGCCCCCGGCGAAGGGGAGCCCGAAACAGGAGGCGCCGCCGCGCCAGCCTGCCCAGCCCCTGAGCTACGAGGGCGGGGCGGACTGGCTGGAGCGCGAGGGCCGGGAGGACACCGAGAGGCCCGAGATCGTGCTGAAGGCCATGAACCTGAAGGACGGCGACGTGGTGGCCGACCTCGGCGCCGGCACCGGCTTCTACACCCGCCGGCTGGCCAGGGCCGTGGCCCCGTCCGGCAAGGTCTGGGCGAACGACATCCAGCCCGAGATGCTCGGCCGCCTGAAGGACCTGACCGCGAAAGAGGGGATCGGCAACATCGTCACCGTCGTGGGCACGGAGACCGACCCGAAGCTGCCCAAGGGCACGTTCGACTGGATCCTCCTGGTGGACGTCTACCACGAGTTCCAGCAGCCGGAGCCGATGCTGGCGAAGATCCGCGAGGCCTTGAAACCGGACGGCCGGGTGGCCCTCGTCGAGTACCGCGCCGAGGGGGACTCGGCCGCGCACATCCACGAGCTGCACAAGATGTCCGTGGAGCAGGTGCTCGCCGAATGGGTCCCGGCCGGCTTCGTGCACGTCGAGACGATCGAGGAGCTGCCGACGCAGCATTTGTTCGTGTTTTCGGTGAGGCGGCCGTAGACCTCACCCCCTGTCCCCCTCTCCCGTACGGGAGAGGGGGAACGTAGCTGGGGCCGTCTTGCCTCGCGTCAGTCACGGCTATCTCAGGAACGCTCCCCCCTCTCCCCCACGGGAGAGGGGGACAGGGGGTGAGGTCTTCATCTTCATGCTATTGTCGCCCGCTGGGCTTTGCCCGCCCTTTTTCCCTGGAAAGGAGACTCTGCACCAAGATGGCCACCGCTCCCACGACCCGTCGCTGGACCCCTGCCGATTCGACCGACCTCTATAACATCCGCGGCTGGGGGAACAACTTCTTTTCAGTTGCCACCGACGGCCACATGCTCGTCCATCCGGCCGGGCCGGGCACGGAGACCATCGACCTCAAGGACCTGGTGGACGAGGTG
This sequence comes from uncultured Holophagales bacterium, assembly GCA_963741305.1. GTDB lineage: Bacteria > Acidobacteriota > Thermoanaerobaculia > Multivoradales > UBA5704 > DATMER01. The sequence continues at coordinate 5,957,057 of CAVUHL010000003.1, forward strand.
CGCCAGCGCGGCATCGGCCTGCCGCTGCTGTTCCGCTTCTCGGAGATCATCCAGGCCCGGGTGGTGCAGCTCAACCAGGCGTTCCACCGCGCCATCAAGGAATACGGCTACAAGGGCGAGTACCGCGGCGTCTATCCGATCAAGGTCAACCAGGACCGCTACCTTGTGGAGCGGCTGGTCGAGTACGGACGGCCCTTCCACTTCGGCCTGGAGGCGGGCTCCAAGCCCGAGCTGCTCGCGGTCATGGCCCTCCTCGATGATGAAGATGCGCTCATCATCTGCAACGGCTACAAGGACGAGGAGTACATCGAGACCGCGCTGCTCGCCTCGCGCCTCGGCCGCCACGTCGTCCTGGTGGTGGAGAAGCCCTCCGAGCTGCCGCTGATCCGCGACATCGCGCAGCGCCTGAACATCCGGCCGCGCATCGGCGTCCGCTCCCGCCTGGCCACCCGCGGCGCCGGCCATTGGGAAGCCTCGGGCGGCGACCGCTCCAAGTTCGGGCTGTCCGGGCGCGACATGCTCGACGCCGTCAGCTTCCTGCGCGAGCACAACATGCTCGACACCTTCGAGCTGCTGCACTTCCACCTGGGCAGCCAGATCTCCTCGATCCGCTCGGTCAAGGACGGCCTGCGCGAGGCGGCGCACGTCTACATCAACCTGGTCAAGCTGGGCGCGCCCCTCGGCTACCTGGACGTGGGCGGCGGCCTCGGCGTCGACTACGACGGCTCGCAGACCAACTTCACGTCGTCGCTCAACTACACCCTCCAGGAGTATGCCAACGACATCGTCTCCGGCATCATGGAGGTCTGCGACGCCCACGGGGTGCAGCACCCGCGCATCGTCTCGGAATCCGGCCGTGCCACTGTTGCGCACCATGCCGTGCTGGTCATGGACGTGCTCGGAGCCTCCGAGATGACGGTGGGGAAGCTGCCGAAGCACGAGCCGGCCGATGCGGCGCCGCCGCTGCGCCGGCTGATCGAGACGCACGGCGACGTCTCGCGCAAGAACCTCCTGGAGTCCTACCACGACGCGATCTCGGACCGCGACGAGTGCCTGACGCTCTTCGGCGTCGGCCACATGTCCCTGGAGCACCGCGGCCTCGCCGAGGAGCTGTTCTGGGCCATCTGCCAGAAGGTCCTGAAGATCTCGCGCACCCTGCAGGAGGTCCCCGAGGACCTGGAAGGGCTGGAGCGCGCCCTGGCGGATACCTACTTCTGCAACTTCTCCGTCTTCCAGTCGCTGCCCGACTCCTGGGCGATCGACCAGCTCTTCCCGATCGTGCCGATCCACCGGCTCGACGAGGAGCCGGTCAACCGCGCCGTGCTCGCCGACATCACCTGCGACTCGGACGGCAAGATCGACCACTTCATCGACCGGCGCGACGTCAAGGACGTGCTGGAGCTCCATCCGCTCAACGGCGGTCACTACTATCTGGGCGTCTTCCTCGTCGGGGCCTACCAGGAGATCCTCGGCGACCTGCACAACCTGTTCGGCGACACGAACACGGTGCATGTCTCCCTGCACGGCGACGAGGGCTACCAGATCGACGGCGTGATCAGCGGCGATACGGTGACCGACGTCCTGCGCTACGTGCGCTACAACCGCGACGACCTGGTGGCAAAGGTGCGGCAATCGGCTGAAGCCGCGCTGCGTGCCAAGAAGATGACCATTGAGGAGTCGCGCCACCTGCTGCGCCGGTACGAGGAAGGGCTGTCGGGCTACACTTACCTGGAGCATGAGTAATCTGGAGGAAGAACTTTGCAAACCATGACGACCGTCGATCCCCTGATCGAGCAGCTCCGTGACGCCGTGCGCCTGGGAGAGGTCAAGGCCATCGCCGAGCGGATCAAGCAGACGCTGGAGTCGTACATCCCCGCCGAGGGGCTGCGCCTGCCGGACCGCTTCCTGCAGGTCAAGCCGAACGGCTACTGCCGGCGCCTCCTCCACCGCGACGAGGAGCTCGGCTTCACCGCGGTCGTGATGACCTGGGGGCCGGGGCAGCGCACGGGGCTCCACGACCATGCCGGGATCTGGTGCGTCGAGGGCGTCCTGGAAGGCAACATGGAGGTCCACCGCTACGAGCTGATGGAAGAGGCCGAGCCCGGCGTCTTCCGCTTCATCGAGCGCGAGACCCTCAGCGCTCACGCGGGCGAGGCCGGGGCGCTGATCCCGCCGCTGGAGCATCACGTGCTCGCCAACAACCGCGACAAGGTCTCGCTCACGCTCCACGTCTACGGCGGCGACATGGATCACTGTACGGTCTTCGAGCCGGTTGGTGAGCAACTCTACCGCGCGACAGAGAAGAACCTTCAGTACGACGCATGAGCGCTCCTTTTGGGAAACACCCCGACACCCTGGTGCGCCAGGACCATCCGTTCAACGCCGGCCCCCCGCCGCAGCACCTGCGCCGCTTCCTGACCCCGGTCGAGCACTTCTTCGTGCGCAACCACGGTGACGTGCCGCGGGTCGATCCCGGCTCCTACCGCCTGGTCCTGAACGGCATGATGCGCAAGCCGCTCAGCATCCAGCTGGAGGAGCTGCGGCGGCTGCCCAAGGCCTCGGTCGTGGCCACGCTCCAGTGCGCGGGCAACCGCCGGCTGGAAATGGCGGCCGTGCGCCCGATCCCGGGCGAGCTCGGCTGGGGTGGAGAGGCGGTGAGCACGGCCGAGTGGAAGGGCGTGCCGCTGCGCGATCTGCTCGCCGTGGTGGAGCCCCTCCCGGAGGCGAAGCACGTGGCCTTCTCGGCCTTCGACGAGGCCGAGCGCCACGGGCACCGCTTCACCTTCGGCGGCTCGATCCCGCTGGACAAGGCCCTCTCCTCGGAGGTGCTCCTCGCCTATGAAATGAACGGCGGCGACCTGCCTCCCGTCCACGGCGGGCCGCTGCGCGTGGTGGTGCCGGGCTACATCGGAGCCCGCAGCGTCAAGTGGCTGAACGCGATCACCCTGCAGGACGAGCCCTCGGACAACTACTTCCAGTCCAAGGCCTACCGCCTCTTCGGGCCGAACGTGGACCACGACAACGTGGACTGGGACAGCGGCATGATGCTCGGCCCCTTCAACGTGGGCTCGGCGATCTCCTCCCCCGTCGAAGGGGAGGCCCTGCCGGCGGGGCCGGTCACCGTCCGCGGCTTCGCCTATGCCGGCGAGCGGGAGGTGTCGAGGGTGGAGGTTTCCCTCGACGGCGGCCAGACCTGGGTGCTAGCCCAGCTCGACTCCAGCCATGCCCGCTGGGCCTGGCGCCAATGGGAAGCCCGGCTCGACCTGCCCGCCGGACCGCACGAGATCGTCTGCCGCGCCTGGGACACCGCCGCGCAGACCCAGCCGGAGCGCCCCGAGCACGTGTGGAACTTCAAAGGCTACATGAACAACGCGTGGCACCGGGTGCGGGTGAGCGCCGCGTGATGATGCGGGCGAGGGCCTCCCTCGTCCTCCTCACCCTGGCCGTCTACCTCCCCGTCCTCACCCACGGCTTCATCCGCTTCGACGACCCCGTATACGTCACCCGCAACCCATGGGTGAAGGCCGGGCTCACCTGGGACGGGACCGCCTGGGCGTTCACGGCGAACGTCGCGAGCAACTGGCACCCGCTGACGCTCCTCTCCCACATGCTCGATTGCGAGCTCTTCGGGATGGAACCACTCGGCCATCACCTGACGAGCCTGCTCCTCCACACGGCCAGCGCCGTCCTCCTGTTCGAAGCCTTGCGGCTGATGACCGGGTCAATCTGGCGGAGTGCGGCCGTGGCGGCGCTGTTCGCGGTCCACCCGACTCATGTGGAGTCGGTCGCCTGGATCGCCGAGCGCAAGGATGTGCTCTCCGGGTTCTTCTGGATGCTCACGCTCCTGGCCTGGGCGCTCTACGTCCGGCAACCGTCCCGGAAGCGCTACGCGGCCGTGGCCCTGTCGCTGGCTGCCGGGCTCCTTTCCAAGCCGATGGTGGTAACGCTGCCGTTCGTCCTCCTCCTCCTGGACGTCTGGCCCCTGGATAGAAAAATCCGGATCAAAGAGAAGCTGCCGCTCTTCGCACTGGCCGCGGCATCCTGCGTGGTGACCGTGATTGCCCAGTCGGGAGCGATCGGCATGGCCAGCCAGTTCCCGCTCCGTCTGCGGCTGGCGAACGCCGTCCTCTCCTACGTGGGCTACCTGGGCAAGACCCTCTTTCCCAGCCGGCTCGCCGTCTTCTATCCCATGCCCGCGGAGTTTCCAGCCTGGAAAGTGGCGGGCGCTGCTCTGCTGCTGGCGTCCTTGACCATCCTCGCCCTGCGAGCAGCCAGGTACGTGACGGTCGGCTGGCTCTGGTTCCTGGGGACGCTCGTGCCCGTGATCGGGATCGTCCAGGTGGGCGGGCAGGCCATGGCCGACCGCTACACCTACCTCCCTACGATCGGCCTCTTCCTGATCGCCGCTTGGGGCCTTCCCCGGAAGGTTGTCTGGGCCGCAGCCGTGCTTGCCCTGGCGGTCGGGACCCGCCTCCAGCTCCGCCACTGGGAGGACAGCGAGTCCCTCTTCCGGCATGCCGCGGCCGTCACCGAGCGCAACTTCATCGCCCATCTCAACCTGGCGCAGATCCATGCCGAGCGGGGCGAGCGAGGCCCGGCTCTGGAGCACTTCCGGACCACCCTCGAAATCCGTCCCGGCATGTGGCAGGCCCAGGCCAGCCTCGGCAATACCCTTCGTCGCTGGGGACGGCCCGGCAAGGCCCTTCCCCACCTGAGGAACGCCGTGCGCCTCCGGCCCAACGATCCCCGTCTCCGCCGCTCGCTCGCCGAGGCACAGCAAGAAGCCGAATAGCCATTCCGCTATAATCCAATTTCCAATGTACTCCTCCCCCCGCCGGCGTGCCAGGCACGCCGGTACCCTTTTTCGGTGCTAGGGTTCGGGCTCAATGCGCGCCTGGGAAACTCTGGACACCGTGGAAACCGCCGAGGGACGGATGGAGCTGCGCCGGCGGGGGGCTCAGGAGGGAAAACCCGATTTTGTGATCACCGTGGCCGACCGGGTGCTGATGAGCAGCATGGCGCACCTGACGGAAGTCGCGGTGGCGGAGATAGCGTGCGGGGAAGTAGCCGGCCGCGAGCAGCCGCGGGTGCTGATCGGGGGCCTGGGGATGGGCTTCACCCTGCGCGCCGCACTCGACGCGCTACCGCGGACCGGGCGGGTGGTCGTGGCCGAGATCAACGCGGCCGTGGTCCGTTGGTGCCGCGGGCCGCTCGCCCACCTCACCGAGCGCGCCGCGATGGATTTCCGGTCCAAGATCGTCGTCGGCGACGTGGCCGAGATCATCGCCGGAGCCGCCCGCGATCCCGAGCAGCGCTTCGACGCCATCATCCTCGACCTCTATGAAGGGCCCCGGCGGGCAACCCAGGGCCGGGAAGATCCCTTCTATGGCCCCATCGCCCTGAAGCGGACCCGCCAGGCCCTGACGGGCAAGGGCGTGCTCGCAGTCTGGTCCGAAGAACCGGACGCCGCCTTCGAGAAGGCGCTGCGGACCGGCGGCTTCGCCGTCGAGCGCCGCAAGCCGGGCAAAGGCGGACCCCGGCATTCCGTCTATCTTGCTCGCCCCCACAAGGTCCGGTAGCGTACGCAGCATGAAGATGAAGAAGATCATCCCGCTTTTCGCCCTGCTGTCTCTCCCAGCCCTTGCCCAGACCGACATCCCCGCGCCCCCCGACGTGGCGGCGCCGCCCGCCGACGCTCAGGCCACCGCGTCCGGCCTCGCCTCCAAGGTGATCGCGCCGGGCACCGGGGACAAGCACCCCGGCCCCGAGGACAAGGTCAAGGTCCACTACACGGGCTGGACCACCGACGGCAAGATGTTCGACTCCTCGGTGGCGCGCGACAAGCCGATCGTCTTCGGGCTCAACCAGGTGATCGCGGGCTGGACCGAGGGCGTGCAGCTCATGGTCGAAGGGGAGAAGCGCCGCCTCTGGATCCCGGCGAAGCTCGCCTACGAGGGCAAGCCCGGCAAGCCACAGGGGATGCTGGTCTTCGACGTCGAGCTCCTGGACATCCTGGCAGTCCCACCCGCGCCACCGGACGTGGCCGCGCCGCCCGCAGACGCCCAGACCTCCGAGTCCGGGCTCGCCTGGAAGGTCCTGAAGCCCGGCACCGGCACCAAGAAGGTGTCGAAGAACGGCGCGGTCCGGGTCCACTACTCGGGCTGGACCACCGACGGCAAGATGTTCGACTCCTCGATCGGGCGCGGCACGCCGGGCTTTTTCCAGCTCACCAAGGTCATCCCCGGCTGGACCGAAGGGCTGCAGCTCATGACCGAAGGCGAGGCCCGCCGCTTCTGGATCCCCAAGAAGCTCGCCTACCGCGGCGCCCCCGGCAAGCCCGACGGCATGCTCGTGTTCGACATCGAGCTGATCGAGGTGGTCCGGCCCTAGGGAGGGTGCTATTCTCGCCGCAATCTGACATTCGTGTTCTCTACCGGAAGGAGATTTGTCATGCGTTCCAGGCTCTCCACCCTTCTCTGGATTCTGGTGCTCCTGCTCGCGGGCTCTGCCTATGCGCAGCAGACGGGCTCCGTCTCCGGAATCGTCCAGGACGACGGCGGCCAGGCGCTGCCCGGCGCCACCGTCACGATCAAGGGACCGATGCTCCCCGCGGGCCAGGTCGAAGTGAGCCGGGAGAACGGCGCCTTCGACTTCGAACGGCTCCCGCCCGGTGAATACGAAATCTCCGCCGAGCTCTCCGGCATGGGCACCGCCCAGCGCGCCGTGATCGTAGCCGTGGGCAGAGACACCCAGGTCAACCTCGACCTCGGCGGCGCCTCCCTGTCCGAGGAGATCACCGTCACCGCGGCAACCCCGATCATCGACATCCGCTCGACCGAGGTGCAGGTCAACTACACCCAGGAAGCGATCGAGGACCTGCCCATCGCCCGCAACTACAAGGGCCTGTTCCAGCTCGCGCCGGGCGTGAGCGACAACGGGCGCGGCACCGAAGGCGCCGGCGCCCCCAATGCCGGCGGCGCGAGGCAGGACAACACGTTCCTGGTGGACGGCATCAACATCACCAACCCGCACTACGGCGACATCCTGCCCAACATCACCGAGCTCGACATCGATGAAGTCAACATCAAGCGCGCGGGCATCTCCGCCGAGTTCGGCCGCACTGGCGGCATGGTGGTCAATGCCGTGACCCGCTCGGGCACCAACGACCTCTCGGCCCAGGTGCGCTTCGAGTACCAGCCGTCCGACTTCGTCGGCGACAGCGACCTCGCGAACCTGCAGAACACCATCAACCGCGAAGGCGTCGCCGGAGCCATCGGCGGACCGTTCGTGCGCGACAAGGCCTGGTTCTACGGCTCGGCGAGCTTCCCCAACGAGACCACGACCGACCGCATCAACAACCTGGGCGGCGTGCCCGACCGCGAGATTTCGACCGACGAGTTCTTCCTCAAGCTCACCGCGAACCCGTCGATGGCCCACTACATCTCGGCCTCGGTGCGCACCCGCGACACCACGACCGACAATGCCAACATCACGGCCAACGTCCTGCCCGCCGCGGGAAGCGACGACACCACCGACTACCTGCTCGGCACCCTCGGCTGGACCTGGAACCTGACCGGCAACAGCTTCATCGACGCCAAGTTCAACCATAACGAAGAAGAGAACTCGACCTCGCCGCTCACCGACCTCGGCTACCGGCCGGCGTTCGATCCTGCGCACCCCGAGCTGATGGGCCGCTTCACCACCACCGCAGACCGTATTGTCGGCGGCGCCAACGGCATCGGCCAGATCGTGGGCGGCATCGACCTCGGGGTCAACAACCAGGATTACGAGCGCGACGAGCTGAAGGCCACCTTCCAGACCCTTCAGGGCTGGTGGGGCGCGGACCACGACCTGCGCCTCGGCGTGACCTACGACGAGAACGCGGAGCGGCTGGAGCGCCGCGCCAACGGCTGGGGCAACATCACCTGGAACCCCACCACCCGGCAGTTCATCGCCACCTACGTCTCCGACCAGCCGCCGCACACCGCCCGCGGCGAGGCCTACGGCGTCTTCCTCCAGGACGAGATGACCCTCGGCCAGCGCACTACGCTCATGCTCGGCCTGCTCGTCAACAAGGACACCTACTTCGGCGAGAGCGTCACGGCGGCCGGAGACAAGCAGAAGGTCAAGATCCTGACCTTCGACTGGGACCAGCAGATCCAGCCGCGACTCGGTATCTCCTTCGTGCCGAGCGTGACCCGGGGCGACAAGCTCTACTTCAACTTCGGCCGCTACTACAACACCGAGAACAAGTCGCTGGGCCGCGCCGCCTCTCCCAGCCGCATTTTCACCACGCGCGCAACCTTCGACGCAGCCGGCAACCTGCTCAGCAACGTGCCGGCGGCCAACACCCAGAACAAGCGGATCGTGCCGGGGACCGACCCGATGTTCACGGACGAGCTCGTGGCGGGCTACGCCCGGCCGCTCTCCCGCGCCTGGTCGGCCGAGGTCTGGGGCATCTACCGCGAAGTCGGCGACTTCTTCGAGGACGTGAGTGCCGACGGCCTCGGCAACGGACCGTTCCGGGTCGAGCAGCTCCCGGACGCCTACCGCGAGTACACGGCCGCGACCCTGCAGCTCAACCACGCGAGGATCGACGACCGCTTCCTCGGGCTCTCGATGAACGCCAGCTACACCTGGAGCCGGCTGGAAGGGAACTGGGACCTCGACTACGGCCCGAACTCGCTCTTCTACAACTCGTCGTTCATCCAGGACGGCCCGGGCGTGCTGATCACCGACAACCGCGACGGCCTGCTGCGCGGTGACCGCACCCATCTACTCAAGGTCTTCACCACGATCGCTCCCTGGGAACGGGCACGGCTCGGCAGCTACCTCCGGTTCCAGAGCGGCGGCGCCTGGGAAGCCCGCGGCCTGCCGGACGCGAACGTCTCCAGCACGTCGCACTTCCGCTACCTGGAGCAGGCGGGCTCGCGGCGGATGGAGGACTGGCTGAACGTGGACCTGCTGGCGTCCTACACCTTCGACTTCAGCGTGATCGGTCTGGAGCTCGAGGGGCGCGTCCTCAACGTCCTCGACGAGCAGGCCACGCTGGAGGTCGACGACCGCCTGATCGTCGGCCGCGCCACGGCGCCGAACAACCCGAACTTCGGCAAGGCGACGCTGATCTCGCAGCCGAGGTCGTTCCTGGTCTCCGCGATCGTCCGCTATTAGGCCTGGATGAGCATTGCCCGGGGGCGGTTCGCCCCCGGGCTACCTTTCGACAAGGAGGTCAGTTGCTGCAGCGGCCCCAGGTGGGGAACGGAGGGCCGACGATGTTGCGGATGTTGATCTCGCAGCTCACCTCCTGAAGCGAAGGCGACTGGAAGGAGTGGACCTTGAGGGTCACGGTCGCGTAGTTCACGCTGTACTGGTGCGTGAAGTAGGGCGAGCCCTCGAGGTAGGTGTTCGTACCATCCCCATAGTAGAACTGCCACTTCCAGACATACGGGTTGGCCGTGGAGCAGCTCGCGTCGAACGTGCAGATCCGGGTATCCTCGTCGCAGCTCCAATCAAAGCAGGCGGTCGCCTGCGCGGACTGCGCCAGGGTGAGAGTCGCAAGCAGCAAGAGGGCAGGGGCCAGAACTTTCTTCATCAGATCTCCTTTACTAAAGACATAGAGGAGTCCGAATAATACAAGAAGAGAGATCCGCGTCAAGCTCTACGGCCGGACCTACATTCCTAGCACCTGCGCCGACCGCTTCCTCAGCTCCTCGTCCGTATCCAGCGTGAAGCTCCGGCCGTGGCCGAGGTCATCGGCCAGGAAACGTGAGAGAGCCTGTGCCGCGGCATCCAGATTCTTCCGCGTCGCCGCGGAGAGGCCATCGAAACCGCGGTAGACGACCTCGCGGGCATCGGGATCGAACTCCCAGAACCCCGAGACCTTCCCCTCCGCCACCACCGAGCGCAGCGGCATATGCCTGGCCTCGCCGATCGTGGTGGTCTTGCTGGACCCCCAGATGGGCACGGGCATGGCGTGGTGAGCCTCGTCCACCACCCGGGCCGGCCCTCCATGCAGATGGATCAGGTTGTCCTCGAAAGGAAGGAAGGCAACTGCGTTCGCGGCATCCGCTGATTCTTCAAGGAGCCGCTCTTCGAGCAGGTAGTGGACCTCGGCATCCCCGTCGACGGTCACGGGCAGGACGTCCACTTTTTCGATTGCGGCCTTGGCATCGCGCTGGGAGATGCCGGCCCAACCGGCGAAGTCCTTCAGGGTCGCAAGACCGGCGGCCCGGAAGAAGATCCGGGCCATCCCCGCGAACAGGTCGATGGAATCCTCGGGCACCTGGACGCCCTCGAAGGGGCTCCTCGCGGCAGCGCGCCAGCGGTAGCGCTCGCTGTCCAGGCGGCGGCCGTCGAGCGTCCGCTCGACATGGCCGTCGAATTCGAGCATCCGGAGCGCCCCGGGAAGAGGCGAGGAGATTCCCACCTTCTTGCCCGCCTCGCCCAGGCTGCGAACCGTTCCGGCCGGCAGAGCCTTGCGCAGGGCGTCGGTGGTCAGCGGTCCGCGCTCCCGCAGAGTCGCCAGGACCGCCTTGCCGACCTCGTCCGTCTCGCCGGGCCGGATGCCCGCCTTCTCCTGGTCGCGCTCGTGCCGCGAGCGGGAGACCACGTCCGCCATCCTCAAGGCCAGGGGAACGTCCCGGCGCGGCACCAGGTACATGCACCCGCGCACGGCGGGGACGATCTGCGCCTCGTGCGCCTCGACCACCGCCTCCAGATCCTCCCGCCGCATCCCAGGCATCCGCGCCCGCAAGGCGAGATAGATGTCCGATCCGCCGAGAGTCCGGACGAATCCGGTCTCCTCCAGCACTCGGACGATGGATTGTCCCGGCCCGGGAAGAAATCCCTGAGCCGCGACGAATATCCGGCGGGCCTGTTCAAGCGGGACGCGGAGAGCCGGCTTGGATGCGGGCATGGAGAAACGCTATCACGCCAAGCGGCGTCAGCCGGATTTAAGAGCCTTAAATCGGCCCGGAACTTCTTAGATCCAATCTAAGGAGCTTCGGGAAAAATTTAAGCTTCTTGGATCGGATTTAAGGAGCTTCGGGCCGATCTAAGAGGCTTAGGGCGGATTTAAGGAGCTTCGGATGGATTTAAGGATCTTAGATCGGATCTAAGAGGCTTAGGGCCGATTTAAGAAGCTTAGATCCGATTTAAGGGGCTTAGATTGGATCTAAGCCCCTTAAATCCGTCCCAAGAAATTTTGGCCCGATCCAAAGAGCTTGGACCTGGTCCAAGCGGCAAAAATCGGCCCAAAAACCTTCAAGCCGCCTTGACCGCGCTCCCCTGAGCTTGCTGTTGCGCCTGCTTCTTCCGGTTCGCTTTGAGCAGCCAGACCACGCCTCCGACGGCCAGGACCAGCAGCGAGATACCCAGCAGCGGCCGGACGAAGAACCAGGCGATGGCGATCGTGATGGACGACAGCGCGAAGCTGACCACCAGGGAGAACAGGCCCACGCCGACCCCCAGGAGGCTGCCGATGAAGGGGACCACGTCGCCCAGGACGGAGAGCGGCCGGAACACCAGGAACAGACCCAGGACCATGGCGAGGAAGCCGCCACCGCGGAGAATCCACGTCATGACCGTGTTCGCCTCCTGCGCCGTCTGGAACATCTCCGCGGACGTGTGAGCCCCCTCTTCCACCAAAAGGATGGTGTCGCCCGCCTCGGCTGCGTACGGAGCGAACGAGCTCCCGGCCTGCACCGCCACCACGCTCGCCTGCGCCGGATTCACCACCTGGAACGAGATCCGGACGTCCCCGACCGCGGGCACCGCCGGATTGGCCCCCATGTAGAAGGCGCCCTTATCCACCGTAGCCTCCATGCCTTCCGGCAGCGATTCGGCCGCAGCGGCCCCCACGGGCAGATCCTTGGCCTCGTCGAGCTGGCCCAACTGCTCCTCGCTTAGGGTGAAGGCGCCGAGGCGCACGGGATCGGCCAGGAACGTAGCGGAAGGCAGCGGAAACTCGCCGGGATTCTCGTGCTCGGCCGGGACCTGAAAGGCGGACGAATCCACTGCGCTCGACGACCAGTCCTTCTTGTACTCGTAGGTGGTGACGGTCTCCTCCCCGCCGCCGAGCTTCTTGCGGGTCTCGGACTTCTCCTCCTCGATCCACTGGTACATAGAGACATTGCGCACGAGCTTGACAGCAGTCGCCTGGACGCCGAGGTCCGTATCCACCACGGGGCCGTCGGTGGCGATGGGCCCGGTGACGTGGACGAGCTTGCCTTCATTGGCTGGCGAAACCTGGTCGGAGGAGATGGAGACGACGGCTCCGGATCCCTCCTCCAGGCTGCGGGCGGTCTTGACCGCCCGTCCCTCGTTCCAGAACAGGATGGGGAACGAGACGACAAACAAGACCAGGCCTACCAGCACGCTCTTGATCGACTCAGCCAGGCGGGAGAACCACGACTTGCTGGTCGTCACAGTGAAGCTGTCGGACATGATGGCTCCATATGGGCGCGCACGCGCCGGGAGAAAACGGCTGTTTGACGACAGTGAAGCCCTGACGTTACCCCCGTCTGCCCGGATCGTCAACGGTGTAGGATTCACCTCCGCGGGGGCCGTCCCCCCGAAACGGAGAGGAGCTTCATGAAGACACTCAAGAGCTATATCTGCGGACGCTGGCACGAGGCCTCCTCGGGCTTTGCGACGCTGGTGAATCCATCGACCGAAGAGGAGATTGCCCGGGCCTCCAGCCAGGGGATCGATTTCGGTGAAGTCCTGGCCTGTGCCCGGGAAAAGGGCGGCCCCGCTCTGCGGGCGATGACCTTTGCCCAGCGTTCCGGCCTGCTCAAGGAGATGTCGCGGGTCCTGCGCGACAATCGGGACGAGCTCCTCGACCTCTCCCGCCAGAACAACGGTTCCACCGCCCCGGACGGCTCGTTCGACCTCGACGGCGCCACCGGCACGCTCGCTTTCTACTCATCCGTGGGCAAGCGCCTCGGCGACCGCACTTTCCTCACAGAAGGCGACGGCGTCCAGCTCGCCAAGACCGAGGCGTTCTGGGGGCAGCACATCCTGGTCCCCCGGCAGGGAGTCGCGGTGCACATCAACGCCTTCAACTTCCCGGCCTGGGGCTTCGCCGAGAAAGCCGCCTGCGCGCTGCTCGCCGGCATGCCCGTGATCACCAAGCCGGCGACGGCCACCGCGCTCACCACCGAGCGCTGCATCGAGCTGATCGTCGAAGCGAACATCCTCCCCCAGGGAGCGCTCCAGCTCATCGTCGGCAACACGGGCGACCTTCTGGACCGCCTCGGACCGCAGGACGTCCTCGCCTTCACCGGCTCGGCGGACACGGCCAAGATGCTCCGCTCCAAGGACAACCTGCTCGCCTCCTGCACCCGGGTCAACGTCGAGGCGGACAGCCTGAATGCCGCCGTGCTCGGCCCGGACGTGGCCGCCGGCTCGCCCACTTTCGACCTCTTCGTCAAGGAAGTGACGCGGGAGATGACCCAGAAGGCCGGCCAGAAGTGCACGGCCGTGCGCCGCATCCTCGTTCCCCAGGATCGGATGGACGAGGTCCAGGGCGCCCTGATCTCCCGGCTTGAAAAGGTCGTGACCGGCGACCCCGCGGACCCGTCGGTGCGCATGGGACCGCTCGCCACCGCCAACCAGCTCGAAGACGCGCTCCGCGGCCTCGCCGAGTTGGAAAAGGGAGCGCGCATCGTCCACGGCGGAGCGAAGCGGATCGAGGGCGTGGGCGCGCCCGAGGGGAAGGGCTTCTTCCTGGCGCCCACCCTGCTGCGCAGCGACGACGCCCGCAGCGCCGGCCCGGTCCACGACCGTGAGGTCTTCGGCCCGGTCGCCACGCTCCTCCCCTATGCCACGTCCGCCGCGGAGGCTGCCGAAGTCATGGCCATGGGCGGCGGCACGCTGGTGACCTCGGTCTACAGCGACGATGCGGGCTGGATCGGCGAATTCCTGGCCCGGGGCGCGAGCTCGACAGGCCGGGTCTATGTCGGCTCCCAGTCGACCGCGGGAGAGACCCCCGGCTCGGGAGCCGCCCTGCCGCAGACGCTCCACGGCGGTCCTGGCCGAGCAGGCGGAGGCGAGGAGCTGGGCGGACTGGTAGGGCTGCGGCTCTACCTGCAGCGGCTCGCCATCCAGGGCAGCAAGTCCCTGGTGAACGAGCTGGCAGGGGTCGCGTCATGAGCGATCAGATCCTGCGCGATCATCTGCTGGAGCTGCTGCGCGGCGGCAGTGCCCACCTCGGCTTCGACGAGGCGATCGAGGGGCTTCCGGCGGACCTCCGGGGGACGAAGCACCAGGAGCTGACGCACACCGCGTGGCAGCTCCTGGAGCACCTGCGCATCACCCAGTGGGACATCCTGGACTTCAGCCGCAACCCCGAGTACGCCCACATCAAGTGGCCCGACGACTACTGGCCGAAAACCGCGGCTCCACCTGACGATGCCGCATGGAACCAGACCGTCGAGCAGTTCCACCGGGATCTGAAGGCCATGCAGGATCTCGTAGCCGACCCGCAAACCGACCTCTACGCGAAGATCCCCTGGGGCGAAGGGCAGACGATCCTCCGCGAGGCGATGCTGGTCGCGGACCACAATGCCTACCACATCGGGCAGATCGTCTCGCTACGGCAGGCGCTCGGCGCCTGGCAGCCAGCGGCGCTGCCGTAGCGGTCCCGAAGGCCTGGCTCAGCCGGCGAGGAAGGTCACTACGAAGTTTTCGCTGCCGGCGTTGCTGGGGTTGCCGATGTAGTAGCTGTCCCCCATGCTCAGTGTGCCGGATATCGGGATGGTGGAGCCGTTCTTGAGGCCCGTCTGCACCGCACCGTCCTTCCCAGTCTCATCCTGCCAGAGCGTGAAGGAGATGGATCCAGCGTTGGGGTTGTTCTCGATGTTCACGGTCAGGTTGCCACTGGCGGGAAGCTCGAGGAACTGGAAATCCAGGCTCGAGTTGTTGTCGTTACCGTTGATGGCAGCGAACGAGGACGTGACAGAAGCGACAGGCTGCGACATGGGAGCTCTCCTTTTTCGTTCGTTCTAAAGGTGGCGCAGGGTCGTCATGAACCTGCGCACACCCCTAGAGCGGGACGAGCCGGGCCTTTATCGCACCCCAGAGAAAAGATTCCTTCGCGCCCTGGCTACGCGTGCAAACGCTTGAGGAGCTGCACCTGGCCCGCGTGGTAGACCGCATGGCAGGTGATGCCGAGCACGAGGTTGAAGCGGTCCGCATCCGGCTGCGCGTCGGCGACGACCGCGGCCAGCCGGCTCTGCTGCTCCTCCACCACGGCTTGGATCTCCGGCCAGGAGAGGCCGGCCGGATCGAACCAGCCGTCTTCGGGCATGGGACCTTCGAGCACGAACGGCTCCAGCGGCGTGCCCGAAAGCTGTCCGCGCACGGAGCGCACGTAAAAGGCGTGATGGAGCGCGATCTCCGCGATGTTGTGGCGCTCGGGCGCCGGCCGCCAGAAGGCGAGGTCCGGCCCGACGTCGGCAAGCGCGGCCTTCAGATCCGGACCGTGCCAGGCTCCCGGTCCATATCCCTCTTCGAGAACCCGTGACAGCTCCGTCTTCTCTATCGTGGTCGTGGTCATTGATGACCTCCTTTCGAAGGCCATCCTAGGGAAGCGCGGCGAGCCGGTCTTGGAGAATCTTGCGGTCTCCCTTCGCCGCCTGCCTGAAAGTCCGAGGCGAGACTCCAGCCGCACGATGGAAGGTCCGCACAAAATTGGACAGATCGCCGAATCCGACCTCGAATGCAATGTCCGTGATCGAGCGGACATCGTCGGCCAGAAGGCGCGCCGCGCGGCGAAGCCGGGAGCGGATCAGGTACTGGTGCGGAGTCACACCGAGCACAGAAGAGAAGAGCCGCAGGAAGTGGAACGGGCTGAGCCCGGCTTCGGCCGCCGCGCTCTCGAGATCGATGGGCTCGTGCGAGCTCGAATCAATCCAGAGGGCCGCCTCCACTGCGCGCCTGCGGTCGCGCGCCGCGGCCTCCGGCCGCCCCCTCTGCCGCTCGGAGACGAGATCCACGAAGCGGGCCGCGAACAGGAGGCCCACCTCGTCGAGGCCGATGTCGCTCGCGCCCTCGGCAGCCGATTGGGCAAGCTCGCCGAGCACCATCAGCTCGGATAGAGGCGGCACGCCGCCGGTACGCCACACCTCGCTCCGACCGCCGATCGTCTCGACCAGTTCCGGCGCGAAGAAGAAAGACAGGCATTCGTCGCCATGGGTGTGGTCATGCGTGCAAATGTACTCGTCGCCGGGATGGCCGACCAGGATCGACCCAGCCACCAGCTCGGTGAGCTCGCCCCGCGAGCGATACCCGAAGCTGCCCTTCCGCACATAGGAGACGGAGAAGCCGTCGTGCCGCTCCACAAACGGCGCGTCCCCCGGTCTCATCTCGCACCGGTTGTCGATCACTGAGAGCAATGCGCTCCGGAAGATTGTCGAGGCGGCCATGGCTCAGAAGTGTATCAGCCGCAGCCGAATCCGCTCCCTTGACAAAAGTATCTATTTGGATACAATAAACAAGGCATGTATACCCTGCGCCAGACGGAGGAGTTCCAAGACTGGCTCGATGGGTTGAGGGATTTTCGTGCTCAGGTTCGAATCGCTGCCCGACTGCGGCTTGTAGAGGCAGGAAACCTCGGTGACTGGAAGTCCGTTGGTGACGAAGTGTCGGAGATGCGAGTCGATGTTGGACCTGGTTACCGGCTGTACTTTACTCGCAGAGGCAACGTGCTCATCGTCATGCTCGCCGGGGGGGACAAGTCGACCCAAAGCAGAGACATCAGGCGAGCGAAACGAATCCTTAAGGAACTGGAGTTGGAACCATGAGCAAGGCCAAGGCTTCTACCAAGCTGCTTCCCTTCGATGCAGCGCGCTACTTAACCGATGATGCGGCGATTGCCGAGTACATCACGGCCGTCCTTGAAACGGGCGATGCCGACCTCCTGCTGCTTGCACTTGGTGACGTAGCGCGTGCTCGTGGCATGGCGCAGGTGGCGAAGGATGCCGGCCTCGGCCGCGAAAGCCTCTACAAGGCGCTCGCTCCGGGAGCGAAGCCGCGCTTTGACACAATCCTCAAAGTGGCGCGTGCTTTGGGCGTCCGCCTCACGGCTCAGGCCGGATAAACGCGAAGCAACGCCGATCTCGTCAAGATCCTGGACGCGGAGAAGGCCACGGTGGCGGCGCTCGACAAGGATGCCACGGAGCCCGGAGCCGCGTCGGCAAGGGAGGATCTGCGCGTGAAGTTCTATGACAAGTTCTGGGATCGAAACGCCCAGCTCAAAGATCTACTGAGCTTCCTCACGGCCGGCGGGGCCTCCAAGGCCACCGATCTGGCGAAGAAGATCGCGGCCTGGAAGAGCTGAGGCCGGCCGAGGGCACAGCCAGGCGGAACATGGCGGGAATGCCGGACTTTCCGCGTATTGTAGGAGAAGGGCTGCTCTTCGCCTCCTGGAGGTCTTGACCTTGCGCACTTTTAAGCCGAAGCCGAAAACCAGCCTGCCCGCCAGCTCGGGACCGGCCCATGCCGGGCCAGACGGCCAGGCAAGCCCTCTCCTTCAGCTCCAACGCTCGGTAGGAAACCAGGCCGTCCAGCGGATCCTCCAGACGAAGCTGACAATCGGCGCGCCGGGCGACCGCTACGAGCAGGAGGCCGACCGCGTCGCGGACCAGGTCGTGCGCTCGCCGGAGGCGACATCGCCGGGCTCGCCGGGCGCGCCGGGCGCGACGCCGGCAATCCAGCCTTTGGGAGGAGGGGACGCTCACGCGGCGGAGACGGCCGGGCCGGAGCTGGAATCCCGGCTCGAAGCCCGCCGCGGACAGGGGAACCCGATGCCGGCACCCCTCCGCGCGGAGATGGAGAGCTCCTTCGGCGCCGACTTCGGCGGCGTACGCCTGCACGCCGATGGCGAGGCCGCGCAACTGAACCGCCAGATCCAGGCCGAAGCCTTCACCTACGGCAGCGACATCTACCTGGGGCAGGGAGGGCTTGACACCGGCAGCCGGGGGCGCCGCCTCCTGGCCCACGAGCTGACCCACACGATCCAGCAGGGGGCCGTCCCAGGTGAAGGCAGCGCGGGCAAAGTGGTAAACCGGCAGATGGTTCAGCGCTCCTGCCACACGGTCAAAAAGAACGAAACGCTGTACGCCATCGCCCAGAAATACAGCGTCACCGTCCAGGCGATTTGCGACGCCAACGGCATCAAGGAAACGGACCCCCTGCCCCTCGGCAAGATGTTGATCATTCCCGACGGCAAGTCCTGCGCGTACGTCGTGCAGTCCGGGGACACCTTGTTCAGCATCTCGCAGGCTTTCAACACCACCGTCGACGAGATCAAGACCGCGAACGGCCTGAAGAGCAACGCGATCAAGGAAGGCCAGGCGCTGACCGTCCCCGTCGGCGGCACGGCCTCGTTCATCTCTTATACCGTCGCGAAGGGCGACACTCTCTACAGCATCGGGAAGGCCCATGGCGCGAGCGTCGCGGACATCCAGGCGGCCAATGGGCTGAAGGGCACGACCGTTCAAGAGGGCGACGTTCTGAAGATTCCCTCGTCCACGGGCGGCACCACCGCGCCGCCTAGGACGACTACGCCCGCGGTGAAGCCGCCCGCAGCGAAGCCACCCGCCGCCAAGCCGCCCACGACGACAACGCCTGCCGTAAAGCCGCCCACGACCACGGTTACCCCGGCAGCCGGCACTTCGCTCGAAGCTGGACACGAGGCGGGCAAGGACTACGCCAGCGGCACCTTGCGCTCGCGGACCAAGCTGCGCGAGCCGGACAAGAAGAAGGTCAAGAAGTCCGGCGGCAAGGAGATGTTTTTCGAGGCCGGAGGCACCATCACGCTGAAATCGTCCGACGCGAGCTGGATCGAGGTCGAGGGCACGGCTTTCACCGATCAGAAAAAGCCGGCGAACGCCGGGAAGCAGACCGGATGGATCGAGCGCAGCGCGACCACCATGTCCCTGGGCGACTACAAGGACCTCAAAATCGAGGATCTCACCGGCACCTATGGAAAGCTGGCCTCGGGCGACCTCGACAAGTCTGATGTCAACAACGTCATCCTGCACCAGACGGGAGGCACGTCCGGCGCCAACACGCTGAGCGGCTACGCAGGCCGGATCAAGGCCAACTCGAGCATCGGCGCGCAATACCTGATCGATGAGAACGGCAACATCAAGCTGGTTGTCCCGGTCGACAAAAATGTGAGTCACGTTGGAAAGACGAAGCCCGGCTTCGCTACGGCCAGCAACTCCCATGCGATCGGCATTGAGCACACGGGCGCGCCGACCGAGCTGGATGTGCCGAAAGACGCCAAGGACACCACCACCCTGGCCACGATCCGAGCGGACATCAAGGCCATGTCGATCTCTCCGGACTTGAAGGCGCGCGTGCTCGCCCTGACCGATGCGCAGCTCACCCGGCTCGCGAAGGACAACCGCCCCGACGCCAAGGCCACGAAGTGGTCCTTCTACGGCGACATCAATGCCAAGCAGAAGCGCTCCTCGTTCCTGCTGACGGACCGGCTGAAGACCGATTTCGGGTTGGCGAACGCGGATCTCCTGCCGCACGAGACCGTCTCCTGGAAGACGATCGGCGAAGGCGAAAACATCCAGGAGTTCCTCACCGCCGCGACCGCCTATCCCGGTCTCGTCACTCAACTGGGAACCACGATCAACGGCGACGCCAAGCTCAAGGGCGATGCCTCACTCATCAAGATCCTGGACGCCGAAAAGGCGACGGTGGGCGCGCTGGCCAAGGATGCCACGGCAGCCGAGAACACGGCCTTGGCGGCCGAGAAGACAGCCGGCAAGCCCGCGGACGCATCGGCGAGGGAAGATTTGCGCGTGAAGTTCTACGATAAATTCTGGCAGCGTGTAACTCAGCTCAAGGAGCTTCTGAGCTTCCTGAAGGCCAGCGGCTCTTCCAAGCCCGCCGATCTCGCGAAGAAGATCGCGGCCTGGAAAAGCTGAGCACTCAGCGCCAGCCGGCTTTCAGGTCGCAGCCCACCAGACGGAGGCGGGCTGTGTGGGGCGGCCCTTCCCACCCCCTCCACGTCTCCTGGACGATCACCGCGATCCGTTCTTCGAACGGGCTCGCAAGATAGCCGGGGGACGAGACCTCGAGCGGTCCGGGGTCCATGCGCCCGCTCTTGAAGATCGACTTGGCTCCCTCGGGCGATCTCATCTCGATCTCATAAGCCGAGATGTGGGGGAAGCCGAACTGGTTCTCTTTCACCCTGGTGGTATGGAAGACGGGTTCCAGCCGGGGCGAAAGGGGTTGCAGGACCGCGTCCTTCCTGACGATGCCGAAGGACCGCAGGCGATCCTCAAATTGTTCGCCTTGCGCTCGCCATACCTCGGCCACGTTCGACATCTCTCCCGGCTTTGTCAGGTCTCCCGAGTCGTACTTATACTCCCAGAGGACCTTGTCGCTCACCATGTCCTGGACCACCAAGCGAAAGAAGTAACAGCCGCAGGCCTCGTCGGGCGGCTCGTACACGTAGGCGAGCTTGCCGTCCCGCGACCAGCCCAGGAGGAAGAGCCGGCCCGGGATCAACCTGGAGTTAGGCTGCTCGAACTCGGTCAACCCGGGGATAACGAGCTGCTTCGGCGGCCCGCTGGCAACCGGAGGCTCCGGGGCGGCGCATGCGAGCAGGGCGGCCATCAAGGCCAGGACGATTCGCATCAGCGCCCCAGCCCGGGAATCTCTTCCAGGTGAGGAAGCGGCGAGTCGAGAACGTCCGAGAAGAGCGTGAGGACGCGGAACGTGAGCCCCCAGATGGAGTGGCCCTGGAAGCGGATGGCCGGGTAGAGCAGGCTTTTGCCCTCGCGTTCCCATTCCAGGCTGCCCATGTTGCGTGCATCCCAGAGGTGGCTCAGCGGGATCCAGAATGCCTCGGCCACCTCGTGATTTGGGATGAGCGGAGCGGGCTCTTCCCCCAGGTAGTAGACGAAGGGCGAGAGGATCATCCGCCGGTCGTTCGCGCCTCCCAGGCGGACGAGCACATCCGAGAGGGGGCCGAGCCAGTGGGGATCGCCCACGGCGATTCCGACCTCTTCCAGCGTTTCGCGCTCGGCGGCGGCGCGGGGATGGGGATCGGTGGGGTCCCACCGGCCGCCGGGCAGGGCCATGTGGCCGGACCAGGGGTCGAGCGGATGCTCGGCGCGGCGGATGAAACAGAGGGAGAGCTCGTCCCCCCTCCCGGTCAGGACGAGCGCTACTGCCGCGGCAGAGCTCTCCGGCTCGGCAGGGACAAGATGAGGCTGATGACGGGAGAGCGACTCCCGGATCTGGTCGATCGTGAACGGCACGTGGGTTACTCCAAGAAAGCGCTCTTCAAGACAGCCCTGTGAGGCGCGGCCGATGTAGGGAAATGGGGAGATGCCGGGAGAAGGATTCGAAGTCCCCATCCGTCGTCAGGATGGCCAGGTTGTGGCGCTCGGCCACGGCACAGAGGAGGAAATCGGTGTTCGAGCCCTGTACTCCATGGCGCCTGCAGAGGTTGAAGTGCTCCGCGGCACGCTCGTGATCCATCGTTTCGAGAGGCAGGTCCGGAAAGGACCGCAGCCGGTCCCGTAGCGTCTGAAACTGCGCGGCTTCCCGGACTCCGGAGAGAACCTCCTGACGGATCGGTCCGATCAGGTGGACACGCCCCTCCCGGATCAGCTCTTGAAGCTCGCGGACTGCTCCGTCGCCGGCAGGATTTCGGCGGCGAAGCGCCAGGGACCAGACGCTCGTATCGACGAGCACGCTCACCCGCGGCTCCGCTGCTTCTTATAGTCGTACTCAGGGTCGTAGTCGATCTGACCGAACAGGTCGAGGATCTCGGCCTGTTTCCGGCGCCGGATGTACTCCTGGAGAGCCTCTGTGACCGTTGCCTTCTTAGTCCGGTGTCCGCCGACCCGAAGCGCCTCTTCCAGAAGCTCGTCATCGATAGCCAAGTTCGTAGGCACGGCCCACACCTCCTCTCACACAATAACATGAGCCTGCCTGTGTAAGAAGCGGATTAAGGGCAGGTCGCGAAGGCCCCCGTATCCTGAATCGGCTGGAAGGCAGTTCCCTGAGGGGTCGTGTACTGCTTCGTGACTCCCCGCAACGTGTCGGTCACTGTGATCCGGACGCGGACATCCGTCAGGCCGGCGGCGAAGACCCAGTAGCGGTTGTTGGTGCCGCAGGCGTTGAGGATCTTGACGACCATCTCCACGTTCTCACTGTCGAAGAACCAGAAGTAGCCCGTGTCATTGGTTAGGGGCACGGCACGGCCGGCTCCGGTCTCGCCATTGGACCGGGTCCATTGCACGTCCACCTGGAAACGCGAGCCTCCGAGGCAGAGGCGGGTGTTGCCTGCCGCGCAGGGTGCGGTCGTCGAGGGCTTCCAGCCGAGCTGCACGACTTCGAAGTCGTCCGCGGTCAGGTCCGCGAAGGCGGGGTTCAGGATGTCGTTGTCCCAGCGCGCGTCGTGGGTGCCCGTGATGTACATGTCCGTGCCGTTGTCGGCGAGGATCAGACCGTAGGTCTTCATGGCCTGGAAGATCTTTCGCACCTCGGGCGGATATCCCGAGATGTCCTTGCCCGCCTTGAGACGCAGGCGGGCGCCCATGGGCGGCGCACCCTGGGTGTTGCCCGCGGTGTGGGAGGCCGGGAAGACATGGCCGTTGGTCCTTCGGACCGTAAAGCGGAAGGCATGGCGGATCGGGTCGGGGCCGAAGGTTTCGTCGTAGCGCACCAGGCCGGGGAGGATCGCGAGGCCGGCGGCATCGGCGCTGGTCCAACCCTCGGGACGGCGGCCGTTCTCGTCGAGCTTGAACACCGCGCCCGATCCCGCCTCCCAGCGATTCGAAGAGGTGTCCCAGAAGGTGTGGTAGAGCTCGAAGAGGATGCCGCGGTCGCGGTCCACGATCAGCATGTGCCGGTCGCCTCCTGCGTCCACGTTGCCGGGGTATCCTCCCTCGATGTAACCGGGCTGGTTCTTCGCCGCGTCCGGGATCGGATAGCCTGGAGGGCGCCCGGGAGCCCCGGCGTCGCTCTCGTCCCCGTACTCGACGAAAGTGACCGGAACGAGCGGCTGCGTCCCGGGCACGCTGAGGTAGATCACCCCATAGGTCTCGGGCGGCGAGTCCGCGAACCCGCCGAAGTCCGGATGGAGAGTCGTATCGCGGCCGATGAAGTCGAGGAACTGGCTGCTTTTCGGATCGACCGGGGCCGAGCTGACATCGACGTTCCACCAGTTGTCCGGAGGGAACAGAGGCGGAAGTGGACCACCCGGCTGGGCCTGGGCGCCCGAGGCGAAAAAGACGGCGACAGCTCCGAGGACGAGGCTTAGCACTTTTATATTCATAACGTTCGATAAGCTTATCACGATGGAAATCCGCGATTTTGCGCTCACAGTGGTCCGGATGGAGGATCTGGATATCAAACTGGCGCCGCCTGCCGCTGAGCTGACGGACGAGGCTCCCGGTCCGGCGGTCCGGTTGGAGGAGCCTGGCCGGCCGGCCGAGCTCCGCTTTTCCAGGAGGATCGACGTGCCGCCGATCGAGGGGATGCCCGATCCGGCCCAGCGGCCGCGCATCCTCCACGCGCTCGCCAATCATGAGCTCCAGGCGGCGGAGCTGTTCGCCTGGGCGCTTCTGGCCTTTCCGGACACGCCCACCGGTTTCCGCCGCGGGGTGTTGAGAATCCTTCAGGACGAGCAGCGGCACACGCGCATGTATCTCGCCCGCCTCGAAGCCTACGGCGCGCGTTTCGGGGAGTGGCCTGTGAACGGGTATTTCTGGAGCAAGATCCCACACATCACGACTCCCCTGCGCTTCCTCTGCGCCATGTCGCTGACCTTCGAGAACGCGAACCTCGACCATACGGAGGAGTACGCCGAGGCGGCGTTGAAAGCCGGAGATCCCAAGACGGCGGTGGTGATCGAGCAGGTCCAGAGGGATGAGATCGAGCACGTCCGCTTCGGGTGGGAGTGGCTGCAGGTCTTCAAACAGGAGGACGAGTCCGCCTGGGACGCCTTCCGCGCCAACCTCACCTGGCCCCTGCGCCCCGCCAAGGCCAAGGGGGGCCGGATCTTCAACCGGAAAGGTCGGGCGGCGGCGGGGTTGGATGCGGAGTTCATTCGGCGGTTGGAGGAGAGTGAGTTGTGAGGGCCATCCTCGCCAACCTCCTCTGCGAAGACGAGCTGGCAAGAAGAACCCCCTCGCGCAAGACCCTTCAGACCGTCTCCGGCCTCGCGACCCTCCTCCGCGTCTTCGCCCAAGAAGGCGACCGACTCTGGACTCCCGCACCCGTCGAACCCGAGCGCATTCTTCCTGTCCCGGGTCTTCCGATCCTCGATACCGGCCCCGTAGAGCCGGCGGACGAGCTGCTCGCCTGGTGCGAGACTCCCCAGGCCGCCGCTCTCCGAAAACAACCCCGCAGCCTTGTCTCGGATCTCCCTCTCCATGAGCTGCTCTGGCATCTCCCGACTCCCTCGCCTTCCGTCGTCGCGAAGGTCCATCACCGCGCCTTCCATCTCCAGGTCTCGGAGGAGCTGGGCTGTGCCCTCCACGGCGCGCGGATGGTGGAATCCCTGGCGGA
Source organism: uncultured Holophagales bacterium (assembly GCA_963741305.1). GTDB lineage: Bacteria > Acidobacteriota > Thermoanaerobaculia > Multivoradales > UBA5704 > DATMER01. Next base: position 5,981,609 of record CAVUHL010000003.1, read on the forward strand.
GCTCGATCGCATCCTTCCTTCCTCTCCTTCCGCCTGGGTGGTCAAAGCGCCGCTGTCCGCGTCGGGACGATCCCGCTACATAGAGAGGAAGGGGCCGTTCCTCTCCGATCCCAAATCCCGCCGGACGGTGGAGCGGCTGTTCGAGGCGCACGGTCCTCTCCTCTTCGAGCCCTGGATGGAGCGGACGGCCGATTTCGGATGCTCTGCTCTCCTCACCGAATCCGAGCTGAGGATCGTGGGCTTCCACCGCCAGATGGTGGACATCAGAGGTCAGTTCGCCGGGATCGAGCTGCCTGCTGAAGTGCCGGAAATACCAGTGGAGGGTGTTGCCGAGGCGCTCCGGCGCGAGGGGTATGTGGGGCCGTTCGGAATCGATGCGTGGAGTTACGCAGACACCTTCAATCCCCTGGGCGAGATCAACGCCCGGATGACGTTCGGGCTCGTGGCATGGGCGCTGGCGGAACGGCTCGGGATCGAGGGTTTGCGGCTTCGCTTCGGTGCGGAGGCTCCAGATGGAGCCATTCCCCTGCTGGCGGGCAGCCCTTCAGCCTGGATCGAGCCTCTCTAGACCACGATGACCTGGCCGGATTTCGCCAATCTCGCCAACGTTGCCGGGGTCCAGGGGTTCTTCGCAAGCTGCTCCTGCGTGTAGCGGTAGCCGACTTCGACCATCTCGTCCAGTGCCTCCACATTGAACAGGTCGTAGCCCTCCATGGGAAGGTCCAGGTAGAGCTCCACCTCGCTCTTCGCCTGCTTGGCGTAGATGTCGCTCGCCAGCACCGCGGAACGATGGAGGATCTGCAGGATGTTCGGGAACGGCGGGGCCGTCTTCCGCCAGCGGTTCAGGAGAAGCTGCCAGGGCGAGGGTGCCTCGCGGTAGCTCGGGTCGGCCCGGACGTCCACCGCGGCTGAGACGTCCACCGCGATGATCGGACCCTCCCCGAGACGGCGCATCACGCCGGTCGGCAGGTTGTCCAACACGCCAGCGTCGACCAGCAGATCGCCGTTCTCCACGGTAGGAGGGACCACCCCGGGAAGACGGATGCTCGTCCCGACCCAGCGCGCCAGGTCGCCGCGCTGGTGCACGACGGTTTCCGCCCGCGTCAGGTTCGTGGACACGCAGAAGAAGCTCAGCCAGAGATCCTCAATCAGGTCGTCCCCGAACATCATGTCGAGCATGCGCTCGGCCTTGCGGGAGGAGACGAGCGAGATCATCGGCAGCGTGTAGAACTTGTGAGGCTGGTACTTGATCCAGCCCCAGCGGTTGAGGCGGACCATGTCCTTCCAGTCGAAGCCGCGGGAGTAGAGGGCTCCGATGACCGCACCCATGCTGGCTCCCCCCACCCGGTCGATGGGGATGCCGGCCTCTTCCAACGCGCGGATGACGCCGATGTGCGCGAAGCCGCGGGCCCCTCCTCCACCCAACACCAGCCCCACCGCCTTGCCATCCAGGAAACGGGCGAGGCGGTCGATGTCGCTTGATACCGACTGCCGGATGTGATGATGCCGGTCGAACGGACGCAGGGCCAACCAACGCGCCGTTTCTCGCGGCCTTCTCTTTGGATTGCCATGGAGCAGCACAAGCTCCTCGCGGGACCGGCCTTCGAAGCTCTCCAGCTCGCTGGCAAGAAAGCCGAGGGACGGCTCGGCGGAGGATTCCGCGAGCACCAGGATGCGATCCGCCTGGCTCAACGAGCGGCGGGTCCAGGCCGTGGGTCCGGAATCCGCTTCGTAAACGAGGAAGGCGTGGCATGCCTCCTGGCTGTGGATCCAGGCCGCAACCCGGTCGTCGGCGCTCGAAGCGGAGCCGGGTCCGAACCGCCCTTCGATCTCGGCGGCCGTCAGGTGGAGGGTCGGACCGAGCGCGGAGAGCGATTCCGCGAGCCGCCGCGTGAGATCCGCCAGGGGGATGCTTTCCTGGGCGGCGGCCAAGGCGACCGCGATGCAACCCCGGCTCGCCGCTATCTTGTTGGATACCGGCGAGATCCAACCGGCGAAGCGACGGGTGAACGCGAGGGCGATCCTGGGATGCTCTTCCAGCAGCAGGGAGAGCCCCGCCTTGTCGAGGCGGGCAATCACCGAGTCCCGCAAAGCCCGCACCGTGGCCGAGCGGGGATTGCCGGCCAGCATGGCCACTTCGCCGAAGCTCTCGCCCCGGCCCACATGGCTCAGCAGGGCGTTTTCGCCGGTGGGCAGCTCCCGGACGATCGCCAGGCGTCCGCTGGCCACGAGGTAGAGGCGGTCGCCCTCGTCCCCCTGGCGGCAGACGACATGGCCGCCCGGAACGCGCATCCAGTCGAGATGCGGGATTATCTGGTCGAGGTCGGCCTCGTCCAGCTCGCGGAAGAGAGGCACCGAGGCCAGGAAGACGCGGGCTTCGGCCGGTGTGGGGGCAGGGATCGCGGGCATGTGGCTCCTGGGGACATCCTACCCGCCCTTTTCCAGAATCCCCAGGATCTCCCGCCCGTATTTCTGGACAATCGTCGGCCCGATCCCAGGGACGTTCAGCAGATCCACTTCGTCCCCGGGGCGGACGACGGCGAGCGCGGTCAAGGCGCGGTCGGTCAGGATGCGGAAGGCAGGCACCCGGCGCCTTTGCGCCTCGGCGCGGCGCCAGGCCTTGAGAGCATCCACCAGGGCGGGGAGCGGCTCGTCCACGAGCTCCTCGGCACCGGGCAGGAGTTCCTGCACCCTACCCTTGCGCCGCTCGCGGAGCGCCTTGATGGGGGAGAGGAGGTCCAGCTTCTTCCGCTCCCGCCGCTTGGGCTTCGAGGCCGGGGCGTCTTCCAGGAGTTGGACGAACAGGGCGAGCTCCGCGGCATCGGGCGAGGTGCGGATGCCCTCCACGGTCAGGGCCGCGCGCTGGAAACGGATGACCTTGCCGTCCTTCTCGAACTCGTCCTCGCTCAGGCGCACCAGGCCCGACCGGGAGAGCCCTCCGAGCAGGCGCTCGAAAGCCTTGCGGTCGAAGCCGTCAGGCAGGCCGTCCTCGGCAGAGATCTCGCGGAAGAGCTGACCCGAGCTCTGGCCGTCCCTCCGGCGCAGGGCGTGGAGCACCTCCGAGAGGATCCGCGCCTCGGCGGGATCGGGCAGACGGAAGCGGCGGACGAGGCAGGCTTCCGGGTCGCAGACATCGCAGACGCCGCAGGGCTGGCCGGAGTCCTCCTGGTCGCCGAAATGCTGGACGAGGTGGAGCATGCGGCAGCCGTGTGCATCGGCGCAGCGCACCATCTGGTCGAGTTGGGCAAGCTTGTGGTCCCGCTGCGCGAGGTAGGGGCGCTCCCAGCCATCGGCTCCGCGCGAGGCGTTGCTGTCCGCATCCACCAGGGCGCCGCCATGGATCCAGAGCTTTTCGAGGGCCTTCTCAAAGGGCTCCTCGTCCATCCCGACCCGCTTGCGCACCTTGTCGCTCGACTGCGGCTCCGCCGTGAGCGTCTTGAAGATCTGCCGGAGGACGCTCGAGTCCGGGTAGTCGCGGGAGTGGAAGAACTCGTGGCTCCGCCGGTCGGCCCAGGAGTAGAGGAGGAGAGCGCGGGAGGGCTTGCCGTCTCGGCCGGCACGGCCGATCTCCTGGTAGTAGCCCTCCAGGCTGCTGGGCAGGCCGGTGTGAATGACGGTCCGCACGTTCGCCTTGTCGACTCCCATGCCGAAGGCGATCGTGGCGACGATGACCTCCAGCTTTCCGGAAAGAAAGCCGGACTGGACCCGGTCACGATCCGCGCCGTTCATGCCGGCATGATAGGCGGCGGCCGAGTAGTCCTGCCGAAGCTCGGCACCGAGGGCATCGGCCTCCTTGCGGGATGGAGCGTAGACGATGGCCGGCCGGCGCTCGGGGTCGGCCAGGATGCGGCGCACGGCATCGCGGCGCTGGGAGGGAGGCATCTCGGCCACCTCGACTGCAATGTTCGTGCGCCGGAAGCCGTGGATGAAACGCCCTTGGCTTTGAAGCCCGAGCTGGGCCGCGATGTCGTCCTGGACGACGGGGGTCGCGGTGGCGGTCAGCCCGATGACGGGCGCCGGCCGGAGCAGAGGCAGCCGCTGGCCGAGCATGCGGTACTCGGGGCGGAAGTCATGTCCCCACTGCGAGATGCAGTGGGCCTCGTCCACGGCAATGAGCGCCGGCTTGCGCTTGGCGAGCATCTCGGGGAAACCCGTTACGGCCAGGCGCTCAGGCGCGATGAAGAGGAAGTCGAGCCGGCCCGCCAGATAGTCGAGGCAGACCTGCCGCGACGAAGCGCGGTCGCGTCCCGAGTGGATGCGCTCGGCGCGCAGCCCCAGCTCCCGCAGCTTGGCGACCTGGTCTTCCATGAGGGCGATGAGGGGAGAGACCACAAGCGTCGTGCCGCCTCGGGCCAGGCCGGGGAGCTGATAGCAGAGGGATTTTCCCGCTCCCGTGGGCATGACGAGGAGGACGTCCTTGCCTTCGGTGACCGCACGGCAGACGGCTTCCTGGTAGGGCCGGAAGGAGGGGAGGCGGAAGGTGTCTTTGAGGAGGGTGGGGAGATCTTGAGAGCGGGGAGTCCCGTTCCCTCCGGAGCCCTCACCCCCCGGCCCCCTCTCCCGCTCCACCCAAGCACTCCCACCCCGGGAGAGGGGGAGACTTGCTGGGGAGGGATTGGCCGACTTCGTCGGGGATCCGAATGTAGGGGAAGGGCTTGCCCCCTCCCGGGTGGGCGGAAGGGCAGAAGAAGGAGGAGATTGCCAGTAAGTCTCCCCCTCTCCCGGGGCGGGTGTGCTCGGGCGGACCGGGAGAGGGGGCCGGGGGGTGAGGGCCTCCGGAGCTCCCCCCACCACCTCCCGCACATATCCCTCGATCTCCCGCAGAAAGCTCCCCAGCTCACCCTCCCCGCGCTGAATCCGCTTGAGCTCAGCCTCCCACTTCCCGGTCATCGCCGGGCTCTTCACGTGGGGATGGACCACCTGAATGAGTCGAATCCCCTTGTCGGTCGCCACCAGGGTTTTTCCCTGCCGCTCGATGTACTCCCTGCGGAGGAGGGTCTCGATCATCTCCGCACGGGTGGCCGGCGTGCCGAGGCCGCTCTCCTTCATGGCATCAGATAGCTCCTTGTCATCGAGCGTCTTGCCCGCCGTCTCCATGGCGGTCAGCAGCGTGCCTTCGGTAAAGCGCTTGGGCGGACGGGTCTGCTTGGCTACAGCTTTAGCGTCCAGAACCTCCTGCGGCTGGCCGGTCGTCAGCGCCGGCAGATCCTGGGCCTCGTCGTCCTCTTCTTTCTTTTCTTTCTCCTTCTTCCGGTCGAGGTCGAGCACCTTCCAGCCCATCTTCTCCACCATCGTGCCCGTGCTGTGGTAGCGGTCCAGGAACGGATCGCCGATGCCGGAGCGGGGCGGCGTGCTGATGGCGGTGATCACGGTTGTGACCGACCAGACGTGGTCGTCGTGCCAGGCAGAGAGGAGACGGCGGCAGATCAGGTCGTAGATGCTCCGCTCGTCGGGAGTCATCGACGCTCCCTCGGGCGAGGTCGTCGTGGGGATGATCGCGTGGTGGTCGGTGACCTTGGCGTCATCCACGAAACGGCGGCTGAGGGGGCGCTCTCCCGTGCCGGGGGCAAACAACTCGCGGTACGGTCCCTCAATGACCTTGACGATCTCCCCCAGGGTTTCAGCCACGTCCTGCGAGAGATGGCGGCTGTCCGTGCGGGGGTAGCTGATGAGCTTCTTCTGCTCGTAGAGCGACTGGGCGAGGCCGAGCGTCTTCTGGGCGCTGAAGCCGAAGAGCCGGTTGGCGTGGCGCTGCAACTCGGTCAGGTCGTAGAGGAGCGGCGGCCCCATCCGCTTCGTCTCGGAGCGGACGGACTCGACCTCTGCCCGGCCCGTCCGGGCCCTCTGGACGATGCGCGCCGCCTCCTCGAACTCCTTGCCGGGAAGGGCCTTGTCCGCCCTGAGGCGCTTGGCCTCGGGCGTAGGATCGTTGCCTTTGAACCACGTCCCCCGGTAGGAAATCCCTGGAGCGGACGAGAAGATGGCGACGACTTCCAGGTAGTCCTCGGGCACAAAGGCGCGAATGGCCAGCTCGCGCTCGACGACCATGGCGAGGGTCGGGGTCTGGACCCGGCCGATCGACAGGTTCTCGTCGAAATCGAGGGTGTATGCCCGGGAGAGGTTCATGCCCACGAGCCAGTCGGCGCGGCTGCGTCCCCGGGCGGCGTCGGCCAGCGGGTCGAAGTCGCGGCCGTCGCGCAGCTTGGCGAAGCCCTTGCGGATGGCGTCGGGGGTGAGCGACGAGATCCAGAGGCGCGAGAACGGCTTGCGGCAGCCTGCGGCCTCATAGATGTAGCGGAAGATGAGCTCCCCCTCGCGGCCCGCATCCGTGGCGCACACCACCCGCTCGACGTTCGGGGAGTTGAGGATCTTCCGGACGACCTCGAACTGCTCGCTCGTGTCCTTGGAGACGACCAGCGGCCATTCCGAGGGGAGCATGGGGAGATGTCCGCGGCTCCAACGGCGCCACTCGGGCCGGATGTCCCCTGGCTCGGCGAGGGCGACAAGGTGGCCGATCGCCCAGGTGACCGTATAGCCGTTGCCGTAGAGGAAGCCATTGCCGCGCTGCCCCGCGCCCAGGATCTTGGCAAGGTCCCGGGCGACGGAGGGCTTTTCGGCGAGGACGGCTATGGTGCGATCGGCGGACATGGGCTGGCGGTCGATTTTACCTTCAATCGGCGTCCGCGTGCCCCGCTTTCGCTCCCGTGTGCGTGCCGCCGTCGATCACCGGCACGCCGTTGACCAGGACGTAAGAAAATCCCGCCGCAAAGGCGTGAGGCTTCTCGAAGGTGGCGGCATCGCCTACTTTGAGGGGATCGAAGAGGACCAGGTCCGCCGCGTAACCCTCCTTCACCAGGCCACGGCCGGGCAGTTTGAAATGAGTTGCGGGAAGCGAGGTCATCTTGCGGATGGCTTCCTCCAGCGGGATGGCTTTCTTCTCCCGGACGTAGAGGCCGAGGACCCGGGCGTTGTTGCCATAGGCACGCGGGTGGGTGGCGTCCTTTCCAAAGACGGGGAGGGCGCCGTCCGAGGCGATAGAAACTTGAGGGTGCCTGAGGATCGTAGCGACATCGTCCTCGGACATCAGGTGATAGACCATGCCTGCGCCACCCGCGCGGAGCATCTCGCGCGCGGCTTCGAACTGCGCGTCGGCCGAGCCGTTCCCCTTGAGACGGACTGCAACCTCTTTCAAGGAAAGTCCCTGAAGCGAGGGATCGGGCGGGTAGGAAGCGACAACTGCAAACGAGAGATCCTGGAAGCCGCGGGCCGCGAGAAGCTCCTTCATGCCGTCCTTGACCTTCGCCCACGTGGCCGGATCATCCAGCCGCTTGCGGACCTCCTCCTGTCCTCCTTCGAGCACCCAATCGGGGAAGCGGATCGAAAGAGTTGAGGCGGCCGCGGTGTAGGCATACTGATCTGCCCGGACGTCCACGCCGCGCGAACGGGCGCTGTCGATCAAAGAGAGGGCCTTGGCGCTCATCCCCCAGTTGCGCGGGCTGTCGATCTTGAGATGGGAAATCTCGACCCGGCAGCCGGCCGATGCCCCGACCGCGATCGTTTCGGCCACGGACTTCTCGATCTCCGTCCCCTCGTTCCGCATGTGGGAGGCGTAGAGGCCGCCCGCCGCGCAGGCGACGCGGGCAAGCTCGGTGATCTCGGATGGATCGGCCCAGGTCCCAGGAGTGTACTGGAGGCCGGTCGAGAACCCGACAGCTCCGTCCTTCATCCCCTGGGCGACGAGCGCCTTCATCTTGTCCATCTCGACAGGCGTAGGAGCGCGGCGTTCTTCCCCCATCACCGCTTCCCGGACCGTGTTGTGACCGATCAGAGTTGCGTAGTTGATCGAGGGTCCCGTCTGCCGGATTGCGGAAAGGGCCTTGCCGATCTCCAGCGCCGAAGAACCGCAATTGCCGGCGACGACCGTGGTGACCCCCATGCGGAGATAGTTCTCTGCCCGGGGATTCTCCGCTAGTTCGTCTGCGTGGGTGTGGACGTCGATGAATCCCGGGGCTACGACGAGACCGGTGGCGTCGATCACCCGCTTTGCCTTGGCTTCTGAAAGGTTCCCGACCTTCACCACCTTGCCATCCTGGATGGCCACGTTGGCCTGGAAACCTGGCGCGCCGGAGCCGTCGATGACGGTGCCGCCCCGGATCAAAAGGTCGTATTCGGGAGCTAGGAGAGAAATGAGAAAAAGCAGGGGGAGCATCGTCAACGATACACCTCCTTGCGATCGCTAACTCGGACGACCTCGACGATCAACTCTCGGTCCTGAATGGTATAGACGATTCGATACCGCCCCTGGCGGACTCGATAGCTATCCTGACCTGAGAGCTTGCGACAGCCGGGTGGCCGCGGATTTTCCGAGAGATAGTGGATCCGATCCAGGACCCGCTGCCTCTCTTTTTTGAGGGAAATGGACTCGATCTCTCTAACGACAGACGGCTTGAGTAAGACGCTATATCTTCCCACGCCGCTTCAGATCCCGCACGACTTCCTCAAAAGGGATGCCTCTCTCACCAGCACGCTCCTGGATCGCTGCGAGGTCTTCTGCCTCCTCCTCAAGATCCTCACGGATGGCTTCCTTGATCAGCGCTGAAATGGTCTGATCCGTGGCTGCTGCCTTCCTTCGAAGAGCTTGATGAAGCTCGGGCTCTAGATAGACGGTGGCTCGCTTCAGTGCAACTCCCATAATGGCAGGGTAGCCATCCAGCCGGGGCACGTCAAGCACGAGAAACCGTCTCCCCCAGCTCACCCGACTGGATATGCCACAAATCCGCGTACGTCCCGCCGCGGGCGAGGAGGTCGTCGTGGTGGCCCTCCTCGGCGACCTTGCCGTCGCGGAGGACGAGGATGCGGTCGGCATGGCGGATCGTGGAGAGACGGTGAGCGATCACCAGCGCGGTGCGGCCGGCGGTAATCGTGCGCAGGCTCTGCTGGATGGCGCGCTCGGTCTCGGTGTCCACGGAGCTGGTGGCCTCGTCGAGGATCAAGATGGGCGCGTCCTTGAGGATGGCCCTTGCGATCGAGAGGCGCTGGCGTTGGCCTCCGGAGAGCTTCACCCCGCGTTCTCCTACCAGCGTGTCGTAGCCCTGCGGCAGCGTGACCACGAAGTCGTGGAGCTGGGCGAGCTGCGCGGCCCGGATGACCTCTTCGAGGGGCGCGTCCGGAGTGACGTAGGCGATGTTCTCCCGGATCGTGCCGTGGAAGAGGTAGACGTCCTGGCTCACCAGGGCAATGTTGCGCCGCAAATCGGACGGGGAAAGGTCGCGCACGTCATGGCCGTCCAGCCGCACGGCTCCGCCGGTCACGTCGTAGAAGCGCAGGAGGAGCTTGATCACCGTCGACTTGCCCGCTCCCGTGGGTCCGGCGACCCCCAGGGTCTCTCCGGGCGCGATGCGGAAGCTCAGCTCGTCGAGCACGGGCATGTCCCCCTGCCGGCTCGGGTAGCGGAACTCGACCCGGTCGAAGATGACCTCGCCGCGTGCCCGGGGCAGGCGTTCGGGATCCTCGCGCTCCACGATCGTCGGCGGCGTCTCCAGCAGGCCGAACGTCCGGCGGGCGCTCGCCTTGGCGCGCTGGTACTCGTCGAGAGTGGTGCCCAGACGGGTGAGGGGCCAGAGCAGGCGCTCGGTCATCATGGCGAAAAGGACCAGCTCGCCCACGGTGAGGATCCGCCCCTGGAGCACCCAGTAGCTCCCTACCAGGAGCACCCCGGCGAAGCCAACGACAATGGCCATCCGGATCACCGGCACGTAGAGCGCCGAGAGCCGGATCGCCCCGAAGTTGGCCTGCCGGTACTCCTGGGAAACCCGGCGGACACGCTCGGTCTCGAAGGGCTCGGCGGTGAAGCTCTTGATGACCTGGATGCCGGCAATGTTGTTCTCCAGCCGGCTCGCCAGCCCGCCGACGCCTTCGCGGATGCGGCTGTAGCGCGGCGCGATCCGGCGCTGATAGTAGACGCTTCCCCAGAGGATGAGCGGGATCGGCGCCATGCCCACCAGCGAGAGCTGCCAGGAGGTGGAGAACATGATGACGCCGGCGAAGAAGAAGAGCACGACGATCTGGAGCAGCTCGTTGAAGCCGGTGTTCAAGAACCGCTCGAGCTGGTTCACGTCGTCGTTGAGCATGGAGAGGATCTCGCCGAGCCGGTGCTCTTCGAAAAACGAGACCTCCCGCGACTGGATGCGGTTGTAGGCGTCCATGCGCAGATCGTGCTGGACGAGCTGGGCGAGGCCCATGAACCCGGCCTGATAGAGCCATTGAAAGAAGCTCTCGAAGAAGAAGATGGCGATAGCGAGCCCGGAGAGGACCACGGCCATGCTCCAGGGGTCGGAGGTGCCGGCCAGGGAGGCAATCCATCCCGGCGGCGAGCCGCGCAGGGAGTCGATGACCCAGCCGACCAGGAGTGGTGGCATCAGGTCGAGGATCTTGTTGAGGACGCTCGACCCGCTCGCCCAGATCAGCCGTCCCTGGTAGGCGCGCAGGTAGCCGAAGAGCCGCTGCATCGGGCGGCTCGATTCAGGGAGGCGGGAGGCGGGTGCGACGGCTTCCATGCTCGAAGTCTATGCCGGGGAGCTCGCTTCCCCGCGGGAGGAACGTCACTTTCCTGCCCGGGTAAGTCACTTACCTGGGCTGGGAAGTGACTTACCTGGGGTCCGTAAGTCATTTCCCAGGGCAGGTAAGTCAGTTACCAGGGCCCGGAAGTCACTTCCCTGCCTCCCGTAAGTCATTTACCTGGGCTGGTAAGTCACTTCCCTGGGTCGGGTCACTGACTTCCGGAGGCTCGGAAGCAGCTTACCAACCTCCCGTCACTCCGAATCCCATGTAGATGCCGTCCTCAATGGGCAGTCCGGGGAGGAAGCCTTCCGACTTGGAGCCGACCTTGGCGGAGAGGCCCCAGCGATCCGAGAGGAGGGCGTCTACTTCGGCGGTGGCGTTCCAGCCGTTCCCCTCGTAGAGGCCTTCGGGCGCTTCCGGCTCATCCCAGAGGTCGGCGGAGAGACCCAAGCCAATCCGTCCCAGCCGCAGGCCGTGCACTCCGGCGCCGAGGCCGAAGGTCCGGTCCACCGAGGAGTCGAGGTCGCGCACGTAGACTGTGAAGGTCCCCTGGCTCGTGGCAGCGTGGAGGTCCAGAAAGCGGGAGACCGACTGCGGACCGAGCGCGCCGCGCGTGCCCAGCGAAAGCCCGACGCTCCCAAACTGCAGCATGGGAGCGCGGACCCGGTCCTCTCCCCCAAGGACGTGATCCCGGAAGTAGGCGAAGAGCGCGGCGAACAGGGAGGGGTCGAGGAGGTTCCAGGCCGCGGTCGTGCGGGCATCGTTCCAGTTGTCCTTCAGGAGAGGATCCGCGAGGTCGATCGGGTAGATGTTGTTCCAGACGTCGGCGGCCGAGGCGCCCTGGCGCTGGCCTTGGCGGCCGATCAGGTAGATGACGACGTCGTTGCCGCTCCTGGACTCGTCGATGAAGTCGCCCTCGTCGTCTCCGGGGAGGGGGCGCGGAGCCCCGGCGATGTAGAGGGTGAGGTCGAGCTTGGCCATGAGGGCCAGCGGGATCTTGGCGCCGTCCGCGCCTTCGGGACGGAGGAGATCGAGGAAGACCCGGCGGGCGAGGACCTGATCGGCCTCGGTGCCGCCGCTCGCGAGGAGCAGCAGCTCTTCGTTGGTCCGCGGCGCCCGCTCCGTGTTGGTGTAACCCGAGAAGTCGATCCCGAAGCCGTAGCTCGGGCCGAGGCCGAACTCCCGTCCCCGGCCCCCGTGCCCGCCCACCTCGTGCTGGACGAGCAGGATCGCGGCTGCCACGGGGAACTCCCAGGCGGGAGCCAACCCGGGATGACGGTCGCCGATGCCGCGGATCGAGCCGAAGGCGCGGCTGAGCCCGCTCTGGAGCGAGGTCAGCGTGCGGCCGCCGAAGTCCATGGCGGGCTCGGTCTCGTAGCCCAGGAAGTAGGGGTCGTGGTCGGAAGTTTGGGCGACGGAGGGAAGGACAACAAGGACAGAGAGGACGGCAAAGACGACAAGGACTCTCATCTCTCGAAGACTACAACAGCCCGGGTAGATGCTTCCGGAGCGGCACGGGGTTCCCGGAATGCACGCCTTCGGCTGCCTGCTATATCATCCGCCCATGCCTATCACCGTCGCCACTTGGAACGTCAACGGCATCCGCGCCCGGGAGGCGCAGTTCCTGGAATGGGTCGGGCGCGACCGGCCCGATGTGATCTGCCTGCAGGAGATCAAGGCGTCTCCGGACAAGCTCTCCGAGACCGTTTGCAGCCTGGAAGGGTACTGGTGCTACTGGCACGGTGCGGGCGGCTACTCGGGTGTCGGGCTCAACCTGCGGCGCGACACGTTCCCGGAGGAGCCCCGGTACAGCCATCCTTCTTTCGACCTCGAGAACCGCATCGTTACGGCGGAGGCCGGAGGGGTGACCTTTGCCTCGGTCTACGTGCCCAACGGGGGCAAGGACTATGAGGCCAAGCTTCGATTCCTGGATGCCATGCGGGATTACGCCGCCGGGTTGGAGTCCGAGGGCCGGCGGCTCGTCCTGTCCGGCGACCTCAACGTCGCCTTGACCGACCGCGATGTCCATCCCAAGGAGCGCAAGCCGGGGATCATCGGCCAGCGGGCTGAGGAGCGGGACCTGTTGGCGCGAGTGATTGCCCGCGGGATGGTCGACGTCGGCCGCACCCTCGATCCGGACAACGACAACCTGTTCACCTGGTGGGCTCCCTGGCGCAACATGAAGCAGCGCAACATCGGGTGGCGGATCGACTACATCCTCGCCAGCCTCCCCCTCGCCGAGCGCGCCACGGCTTCACGGGTGCTCGCCGATGTCGGGACCAGCGATCACGCCCCCGTCGTGGCAACCTTCGAGCTGCCCACCTGACGCGGCCCGCTGGCGGCGCAGACCCGGTTCCTCCCGCCGGTCTTGGCGCGGTAGAGGGCCCGGTCGGCCGCTTCGATCAGATCTTCGAGCCTCTGGCCGGGCGCCGGGACCAGCGAGGCCACTCCGATGCTCGCGGTAACCCGGATCGGAAGGCCCTCGACCCCCTTGCGGAGCTGCTCGGCCACGAGCAGTGCGCCGTCCAGGTCGGTCTCGGGAAGCAGGATGGCAAACTCCTCGCCGCCGTAGCGTGCCACCAGGTCCGAGTGCCGGCCCAGGCTGTCGGAGAGGAAGCGCGCCACCAATTGCAGGCAGCGGTCCCCCTCGCCGTGACCCCGCGTGTCGTTGAGCTGCTTGAAATGGTCGAGGTCGAGCAGGGCAAAGGCGAGCGGCGAGCAGCTCCGGCGCGAGCGTCCCCACTCGTCCTCCAGCACGAGCTGCAGCCGGCGGCGGTTGGCCACTCCTGTGAGCGCGTCCTTGAGCGACAGATCTTCCAGGCGCTCATTGGCGACCTCCAGCTCGTCGTTGGCGCGCTGCAGATCGTCCAGGGTGCGCTGCAGCTCGCGGGTCTTGTCGGCGACCCGTGCTTCGAGGTCGGCGGCGTGCCGGCGCAGGCTCCGGCTGCGGAACCGGGCATAGCCGCGCACTCCCGCCAGTGCCAGGAGGATTGCGAGGACGAGCGCCCAGGCGGTCCGGTACCAGGGCGGCAGGACGCGGAATGACCACGAAGTCTCCGGGCTCGTCTCGCCGCTGGGGCCGACGGTGCGCACGCGGAAGGTGTAGCTATCCGGCGGCAGACGGGTGAGCTCGGCGAACGGCTCGGCGGCCGGCGCTCCCCAGCCTGAATCCAGGGGATCGAGCCGCGTCTGGTAGCGCAGCCCCACCCGGAAGGAGAGCGGCGCGACCTCGATCCGCAGCCGGCGGGCGTCGGACCCGAGCTCCGGCCCTTTGAAAGAGATCTCCTTGCCTGCCACGGTCACCCGCGCCAGGCGGGGAGCCGGCAGGGGCCTCCCGGCCGCGCGGAAGCTCCCCTCGTAGCGGAAGAGCCCGCCGTCGCCTCCCAGCCAGACCACGCCGTCCGGCTCGGCCATGATCGTCTCGATCCCGCGCGCAGGGACTTCGGCGAGCGTCGCCTGCCGTCCATTTTTTGCAATGGAAACCGGCCGGGTGTTTCGCCAGAGGTTCCCTTCTGCGTCCTCCGTCAGGGTTTGGAAGCGGCCGGTCAGGCCTGACAAAGCAGGGTCTTCCACCAGCCGTCCGTTCGCCTCGTCTAGGCGCAGCAGCCGGTCTTCCAGGCTGACGAGGATGCCTCCGCTCACGGCATGGGGACGGGCGCCGAAGCTGTCCGGCATGGGCCGCACCCTTGGAGGGCCCGAGGCAGGCCAGCCTTTCGGCAGCTCCACCCGGACGAGGCCGTCAAGCTCCGTGCCGCACCAGAGCACGCCACCGGACTCGACGATCGCCCGCACCTCTCGCGGCGCGCCCTCGACCATCCCTTCGTAGCGCCAGCCCGAGGTTTCTTTCCGGATCGCTGCCAAACCCTCGCCCATCCCAACCCAGACGCGCTGGGGATCGGATCCCGACGGGACTAGCAGGTAGACCGTGCGCTGGCCGAGCTCAGCCAGCGGGTGGGAAGCTCCATCGCGGATCACGTAGATTCCGAATGCCGTCCCGGCAAGCAGGTCGTCTCCTTGGGAGAGCAGGTTCCAGGCCGAGGCCGGCACCCCGGGCACGGCCTGAATCCTGCCGCCTTCGGAGCGGAAAACGCCCGCCGAGGTGGCGGCCCAGATCTCCCCCCGATGCCGCGCCACGTGGTAGACGCTTCCCTTGAGGCCCGACCGGACATCGAAGACCGATAGGGGCGACGCCACTTCCACTCGAGCGAGACCGTTGTTGAGGGCGAGCCAGAGCGAGCCTTCGAGGTCGATGGCCATACCGCTCACGAAGTCGTCGGCCAGGCCCGAGGCCGTGTCGATCACCCGGTCCACAGCCCCGTCGGGCCGGAGCAGCAGCGCTCCTCCCAGGATCGACCCGAGGACCCAGCGGCCGTCGTCCAGCCGCTCGCCTTCGAGCACCTTGTTTTCGGCCGCCCAGCGCGAGGCCTCGGGCGCAAATGGCTCGGCCTGGCCATCGCGAAAGAGGAACAGCCCCTCCCCGCGGACAGAGATCAGCAGCGTGTCCTGGTCGGCCGGCAGGATCAGGTCGATCCGCCGATCGCGGAACAGCTCCCCTCCCGGCACCGGCCGGCCGTCGAGCCGTGAAAGTCCATCCCTCGTCCAGACGTAGATCGTCTCCCGGGCAGGGAAGATCGCGGTGTAGGGGCGGTCGTCCGGGTAGGTGGCCAGGGTGCGGACCGCCTTGCCATCCCAGAGCAGGAGCCGGCCGATGGTCAGGAAGAGGAAGCCTTCCGGCGTGGGCAGGATCCGCAAGACCTGCCCCAGCTTCCTCTGCCCGGGAGGCAGGAGACCGGCCAGGGAGACATAGCGGTCCGCCTTCATATAGCCGAGCTCGTCGTTTCCGCCGACCGCCACTCGCCCCGCCGCATCGGTGGCTACCGAAAAAGCCGTGCGCGCCGGACCGATCTCGACCATCCGCCACCAGGCGCCGTCATGGATCAGGATGCCTCCTCCATTGGCGATGTAGAGGGTCCCGTCCGGAGCGCGGGCGATGCCGAAGTTCTGGATTTCCGCATCGGGCAACGAGGGGGAGTAATGCTGGATCTGGGGAAAGCCACGCTCCATGGCACGGGCTCCCATGCATGGAAGCAGGGCGAGGAACCCGGCGAGGAGGACCGCGGTACGGCCGGACATGGGCAACTCTCTTATTGTGCCCTGGACCGGCAAATCATTTCTACATGAACCGGATATACTTTGCGGAAGATCCCTGTCCGGGCTGATACGGAGGTTCCGAGCAAAATGCGTGCGCTGCTTCTGAAGGATGCGTCCGTCTGCCAGGCTGTCCTGGAAGAGGCGCTGCGTGAGCGCGGGCACGAGCTCGCCGTCACGGAAGATCCTTCAGAGGCTTTCGAACGCCTGCGGCCGGAAGCCCATCCCCTGCTCTTTCTCTGGCGGTCGGACCCGGCGGAGACCGTCGAGCTCTGCCGCCTGGCGCGCGGGCTGCCTCACACGACGCATGGGATCATCCTGGCCGTAACCCGTGACGAGAGCCCGGCCCACAAGCGGGCGTTGATGGAGGCCGGCATCGACGGCTGGCTGATCGAGCCGGTCGATCCGGAGCTTGTGCGTTTGCGGCTGCGCATGGCGGAGCGCCATCTCGCCGACATCGCCGAGCAGAGGAAATCCGAGCAGGCGCTGCGCGAGTCGGAGGAGCGCTACCGCAGCCTGTTCGACGGCGTGCCCATCGGCCTGTACCGGACCACGCCCGCCGGACGGCTGCTGGACGCCAACGACGCCCTGGTCCGCGTCCTCGGCTTCCCCGACCGCGAAACCCTGCTGGGCACGAACGTCGGCGACGTCTATTACGACCCCGAGGACCGCCAGCGCTGGCAGCGGACGGTCGAGGAGGAGGAGGGCTCCCGCATCCGGTCCTTCGAGACGCAGGTGCGGCGCCAGGACGGGCGGGTCATCTGGGTGCGCTTCAGCATGCGGACGATCCGGGAAGAGGACGGCCGGGTGGCGCGCTACGAGGGGGCGCTCGAGGACATCACGGACCGGCGGCTGGCCCAGGACGCGCTCCGGGCGAGCGAGGAGCGCTTCCGCGCGCTCGTCCAGAACGCATCGGACATGATCTCCATCCTCGACCCCGACGGCTCCGTGCTCTATGCCAGCCCCTCACACCAGCGCCTGCTCGGCCATTCGCCCGAGGATTTCGTCGGCGGCAACTTCCTCGACCTCGTCCACTACGAGGACCGCCCACTCGTGGCCAACGCCCTCGGATGCCTGGTGGACCTGCCGCACGAGAACCTGACCATCGAGTACCGCTGCCGGTATCGCAACGGAGGGAACGACACCTGGCTGACGATCGAGTCCACGGCTTCCAACCTCCTCGCCCATCCTTCGGTCCTGGGCCTCGTCCTCAACTCCCACGACATCACCGACCGCAAGCGCGCCGAGGAGCGGCTCCTCCATGATGCCCTGCACGACGAGCTGACCGGCCTGCCCAACCGCGCCCTGTTCATGGACCGGCTCTGGCAGGCGGTGGAGCGCTCCCGGCGCGAGCCCGACCGGTTGATGGCCGTGCTCTTCCTGGACGTGGACCAGTTCAAGATCGTCAACGACAGCCTCGGGCACCTTGTCGGCGACGAGCTCCTGAAACAGATCGCCCGTGCCCTGTCCTCGGCCCTCCGCCCGATGGACACCATCGCCCGGATCGGCGGCGACGAGTTCGCCATCCTGCTGGAGAGGGGGCATGAAGTCGAAGACGCGGCCACCGTCGCCGACCGCATCCACGAGCGGCTGGCCGCGCCGATCAACCTGGGCGGGCACGAGGTCTTCATCACGGCGAGCATCGGCATCGCGATCTGTACGCCGGACTACGAGAAGCCCGAGGACCTGCTGCGCGACGCGGACACGGCCATGTACCGGGCCAAGAGCTCGGGCCGGGCCTGCCACGTGGTCTTCCACCGCGGCATGCACCACTTCGTCATGGCGCGCCTGCAGCTCGAGAGCGACCTGCGGCGCGCCATCGAGCGCGGCCAGATCGAGGTGCACTACCAGCCGTTCGTGGACCTGGGGACCGGCACGGTCACCGGCGTCGAGGCGCTGATGCGATGGATCCATCCGCGCAGGGGCTTGATCCTCCCCGACGACTTCCTTACAGTGGCGGAGGAGACCGGCCTCATCCTGCCGCTCGGCCGCTACGTGCTCACCCAGGCCTGCCAGCGCGTGCGCCATCTGCAGACCAAGTACCCCGAGCACCGCCATCTCCGGGTGAGCGTGAACCTCTCGAACAAGCAGTTCTTCCAGTCAGACCTGCACGAGCAGATCGCCGAGGCCCTGGCCATCTCCGGCCTGGAGCCCGAGTACCTGGGATTGGAGATCACCGAGGGGGTCATCATCCGCCACGCCGAATCCGCGACCAGCCGCTTTTCGCGGTTGAAAGCCCTCGGCGTGCAGCTCTACCTGGACGACTTCGGCAAGGGCTACTCCTCGCTCAACTACCTCCACCGCTACCCGATGGACATCCTGAAGATCGACCGCTCCTTCGTCTCGCGCATCGGGGAGGAGGGCGGCAACATCTCCATTGTGGCGGCGATCGTGAGCCTGGGCCACCAGCTCGGCATGAAGGTCGTGGCCGAGGGCATCCAGAGCCTGGAGCACGTGGCCAAGCTGCGCGGCATGGGTTGCGAGTACGGCCAGGGGTTCTTCTTCTCGCACCCTGTCGACGGCGACGAGGTCGAGGAGCTGATCACCCGCGCCGTCCACGAATGGCCGAGCCCGGTGCCTTTTTCGGGGCGGACTGTTTCGTAGCAGGAATGCAGTACGATAGTACCGTTGTTCTGGAACAACGGTATGTCCGAAGCGCCCAAGATCTTCGTCCTCTCCCCCGCCAGCCTGACCGGCGAGCGTGGCCGCCAGCTCCTTTCGCCCGAGGCGCGCTTCGAGACGGCGCGGCGCTACCGCAGCGATGAGGGCGTTCCCATCGAGGAGGCCTTCACCTTCCTCAGCTCGCTCTATTTCCGGGGCAAGATCGCGTATGCCCGCCACTTCGCGAAGCCGCCGGAGGACGTCCCTTCATCCGGGGTGCTGGTCATCGCCCCGGGGTTCGGCCTGGTGTCCGAGGGATGGCCCCTCACGGCTGAGCGCACGGCGGCGATCCGCCGCACGCCGATCGACCTCAAGAACCCCGGCTACTGCGAGCCCATGCGGCAGCACAGCGAGATGCTGAAGGAAGCCCTGCCGGACGATACCCAGGTCGTGCTCCTGGGCAGCATCGCCACGGGCAAGTACGTGGACCTGCTGCTGCCCGTCTTCGGCGAGCGGCTCGTCTTCCCGCGCTGCTTCGTGGGGATCGGCGACATGAGCCGCGGCTCCGTGCTGCTGCGTGCCGTGCGCGAGGACCAGGAGCTGGAGTACTCAAACCTCGACATCCCCCGCCACAAGAAGCGGGGAGCCTAGCCCGGATTTCTCACCGAGGACATGGAAAAGGGCTACCTCCGGTGGTATAAGTGTCGTGTCAGCAAGCACTTCTACCACAAAAGGAGGATAGCCCGTGACGACAGACTGTACCTCTGCTCAGCTTGAGTTTCAAGGGTTGACTCGGCGGACGGTGGTGGCGTCATTCGACGGCGGTACCCTGAGCTCGGACGGCGGGGTCTTGCTGTTGTCCGAGGTGGACCGACGCTTGGGGCTGTTGGAGGGGTTTGCGGCCTGTTTCGAGGATCATCGCAATCCAGCCCTGGTAGAGCACAGCGTCGTGGAGCTGGTGCGTCAGCGTGTGTTTGGGCTGGCTCTTGGCTATGAGGATCTGAATGACCACGATGAGCTGCGCAGCGATCCGCTGCTGGCTTCGGTGGCCGGCAAGGCCGATCCGACCGGTAGCGACCGTCGCCAAGAGCAGGACCGCGGCAAACCGCTGGCCGGCAAGAGTACGTTGAACCGATTGGAATGGGGGGCTGTGAAGCAGGATCGCTATCGCAAGATCATCCTCGATCCCGAGGCGGCGGACCGCTTCTTTGTCGATGTATTTCTGGCCTCCTACCGGAAGGCTCCGTCAGAGATCGTGCTGGACCTGGACGCTACCGACGATCCTCTGCATGGCGAGCAGGAAGGCCGTTTCTTCCATGGCTACTACGGTGGGTACTGTTACCTTCCGTTGTATATTTTTTGCGGCTCTCACCTGTTGTGCGCCCGTCTGCGGCAGGCCAACGTCGATGCATCTTGCGGTGCGGTCAGCGAGCTCGAGCGCATCGTGTCACGGGTTCGCGACAGGTGGCCTGAGGTGCGCATCATCGTACGTGGAGATTCGGGGTTTGCGCGTGAAGAGCTGATGAGTTGGTGCGAGAGCCACGGCGTGGACTTTGTCTTCGGTCTGGCGCGCAATGCTCGGCTGCAGCGCGCTCTCGGGGGAGAGTTGGAGCAGGCTCGTGCGCAGTTCGAAGAATCCGGCAAGGCGGCGCGCGTGTTCAAGGATTTTGTCTACCGCACCAAGAAAAGTTGGTCTCAGCAGCGGCGTGTGATTGGCAAAGCCGAGCACTTGGCCAAGGGCGCCAACCCGCGCTTCCTTGTGACCTCACTGAGCAGCGAACAGTGGAGTGCTCAGGTGCTTTACGAGAAGCTGTATTGTGCCCGTGGCGAGATGGAGAATCGTATCAAAGAGCAGCAGTTGTGTCTGTTTGCCGACCGCACCTCAACTCATCACTTGACCAGCAATCAGGCGCGTCTATGGTTTTCCTCGGTGGCCTACGTTCTGCTCAATGAACTGCGCCGTCTGGGCCTGGCAGGCACCGATCTGGCTCAGGCGCGCTGTGACACGATTCGCATCAAGCTGCTCAAGATTGGCGCTCAGATCAAAGTGACGGTGCGGCGCGTCTGGGTACATTTGTCCAGTTCCCACCCCAATGCGGCCCTGTTTGCGCGGATCGTCAATCAGTTGCGGGCAAGCCATCCCGCGCTGGCCTGATCTGTCGTCAGAAATCCGCTCTTGTCCAAACCTCTCCAGGCTGAGGTGTCTCTGGTCGGTCGTAGGAGCGTGCATCGGGCGAGCAACTGCCCGCGACTTACGCTCTTCTTGCGTTTGCTTGGGCGGCCACGAGGGTGCGCAGTGGCGCACTATCCGTGGCAGTGCGCCACCCGAGCCGGTCGTGGACGCGCAAACTACCGCGGTGAGACCCGTGGTGAGAAATCCGGGCTAGTCCTTCAGGGCCCCTGTTTCCAGGAACTGCTCCCAGAGGTTCGTCCAGGCTTTCCAGTCGTGCCCTCCCGGGGTGGTGAAGACCTTCTCGGCTGGAAGGGCCTTCGCCAGGAGCCCGTTGATGGGCGCGAAGTCGTCCCGCGTCCCCCAACCCAGATAGACGGGCGTCGCCGGCCCGGTCTTGAACCAGGCCCACATCTGCCGCTGGAAGTCCAAAGGGTCCAGCGGCTGGGGCGGCGTCCAGCCACCGAGGCCCCCGGCGGCCTCGATCTCCTTCCGGACTTCCTCCTCGCCCAGGAACGGGGCGAACAGCGCGATCCCGCGGATGTCCTGCGGGTGCTCGTTCGCGTAGAGGATCGAGCCCGTGCCGCCGAGGGAGACCCCCGCCAGCCAGATCCGGTCGACCCCCTGGGCCTGGGCCGGGGCGATGATGTCCTCGCGCAGCCGGTCGAGGATGGTGCGCCGGTAGTAGTAGCCCATGTGGGCATCGGCGGCCACGATGCGGGCTTCGACCCCCGCCTTCCGCGCGAGCTCGCCCCAGCCGAAGCGCTCGAAGTCCTCGGGGCTGTCGCGCCTCCCTGGCAGGAGCACCACCAACGAGCGCGAGCCCGGAGCTCCCGGCTCGATCTCGATCGTGCGCAGAGGCACGGGAGCGGGCCGCAGCCGGGCACAACCGAAGGAGAGGAGAGTGAGGAGGAGGAGGATGGGAAACCGGTTAGCTGGCATGCGCCATGCAGTCTATCAGGACAAGTAGAGCCCGTTCAGGGGCCCAACTCGACGAGAAGCTTCAGTTACCGAATATTGCAAAAGGAGACACCATCATGGTTCGTTCTCAGAAGAAGAGCTGGATTTCTTTCGTCCTCCTGTTGGCCCTGCTGACGGTGTTCGCCACCGGTTGCCGGGTCCGCCAGACCGAAGAGGGCGCGCTGCCGGATGTCGACGTTTCCGCCGAGGGCGGCAAGGTCCCCGAGTATGAGGTCGACGCCGCCGATGTGGACGTGACGACCGAGAAGAAGGAGATCACCGTCCCCGATGTCGACGTGACCATGCCGGGCGAAGGCAAGGCCGACGACAAGGGCGAGGAAGAGAACAAGCCGCCCCAGCCGTAACCCTGCATTTGAAGCGAGCTGAGGCGAGTCTTCGGGCTCGCCTCTTTGCTTTTTCTAAGCCCTCAGATGGTCCGCCCGCCAGGTCCGGACCGCCCGCTTGATCTCATCCCCCTTGGTCAGCTTGCCGTCCAGGATCTGCCGCGTCAGCTCGGGCAGCTCCTCGTCGCTCGCGAAACGCAGGGCGACGATCTGTCCGCGCCGCAGCTCGCCGATCCGGGGGCGGAGGTCCGGCGGCAGGACTGCCTCCAGCCGGGCGTGCATTTCGTTGCGGATCACCCGGTCCTGGACGGCCAGCGGGAAGATCCGGGCATAGTAGGCGAGGAGGACGAGCCCTCCGGCCACCAACACCCCCAGTATCCTGTCGAACACCGGCACCTCCCCATACGGCTGGAAGAGCCGGTACAGGGACCACAAGAGGTTTACCGCCAGGATGCCGAAGGTCACGAAGTGGAAGCCGGGGACCAGCCGGCTATGGTTTGCATAGCTCTGTTCTGTCATACGGCAAATCCTACCCGATTCGTTTCCGATAGACTCCCGCCCCATGGATGCAGAAGCCAAGGGACTCCCCTGCCTGGACGTCTCGGCCGTGGCGCCGGCCTGGGACCGCTTCGTCGATTCGTTCCTGGAGGGCTACTTCGAGCGCAACCCCACCTTCTCGCAGTGGGCCGGACGGCACGAGCACGATGGCCGGCTGCCGGACTGGAGCCCCGAGGGCATCGCGGACCGCTCCGCCTGGCTGCGCGACGAGCGCGAGCGCGCCCTCGCTTTCGATCCCGACTGCCTCGACGAGCGCCGGCGGGTCGAGCGCTCGGCCCTGACGGCCCACATCGACGGCGACCTTTTCTGGGTCGATGGCGGCTGGCCCTGGCACAACCCGATCTACTACGCGGGGCCGATGGACCCCGCGCTCTACCTGACCCGCGAGTACGCCCCGCTCGAGCAGCGCATGCGCGCCTACGTCGAGTATGCGAAGGCGATCCCGGCGACCACGGCCCAGGTCCGCGCCAATTTGAAGACGCCCATGCCCAAGAGCTTCGCCGAGTTGGGAGAGATGTCCTTCCGCGGCCTCGCCGGCTATTTCGAGAGCGACGTCCCCCCCGTCTTCGCCACGGTGGAGGACCCCGGCCTGCAGGCCGCCTTCCGCGAAGCCAATGCCGCCGCGGCCGTGGCCGTGCGGGAGCTGGGCGCCTGGTTCCAGGGGCAGATCGCCTCGGCGCCCGAAGAAGGGTTCGCCCTCGGCGCCGGCCTCTTCATGAGGATGCTCCGCGAGACGGAGCAGGTGGACGTCTCCCTGGCCGACCTGGAGGCCGCCGGCCGCCGCGAGCTGGAGCGCAACCAGTCGGCCCTGCGCGAGGCATGCGCCGAATGGGCTCCGGGCGTCTCGATTCCAGAGTGCCTGGCCCGGGTGCAGGCAGAAAAGCCGCCGGAGGGGCCGGTCGGGGCGGCCCGCCGCCAGCTTGCCGGACTGCGCCGCTTCGTGGAGGAAGCCGGGCTGGTCAGCATCCCCGGCGACGAGCAGGCCCAGGTCGAGGAGTCGCCGCCGTACCAGCGCTGGAACTCGGCGTACATCGACATCCCCGGCCCCTATGACAAGCACCTGCCGGCGATCTATTACATCTCGCCGCCAGATGCCGCGTGGACTCCCGAAGAGCGCGCCGCCTACATCGCGGGCGAGGCAGACCTGCTGTTCATCACGGCGCACGAGGTCTGGCCCGGGCACTTCCTGCAATTCCTGCACTCGAACCGCGCCGAGTCGCTGGTGGGCCGGCTCTTCGTGGGCTATGGCTTCGCCGAGGGCTGGGCGCACTACTCCGAGGAGCTGATCTGGGAGGCGGGCTTCGGTGCGGGAGATGCCAAGACGCGGATCGGCCAGCTCCAGAACGCCCTGCTGCGCAACGTCCGCTACCTGGTGGCGATCGGCCTCCACACCGGAGGCATGACGCTCGCCGAGGCCGAGCAGATGTTCCGCGAGCAAGGCTTCCAGGATGCGGCCAACGCCCGGCAGCAGGCAGCCCGCGGCACGTTCGACCCGGCTTTCCTCAACTACACGCTGGGCAAGCTGATGGTACGGAAGCTGCGCGAGGACTGGACCGCGTCGAGGGGTGGGCGCGCCGCCTGGCGCGAGTTCCACGACCGGTTTCTCTCCTACGGCGGGCCGCCGATTCCGCTGGTACGCGAGGCGATGGGGGTGGCGGGCGGACCGCTGTTTTAAAGGACCCAAAGGACAAAGACTTCTGTTGCTGTTGTCCTTTGGGTCCTTTAAGTCCTTTTGGTCCTTCAGCGCTTGCGCGGCCCCGCTGAATCACTCCCCTCTGCCGCCCCGGCCGCCAGGCACGGCCGGCCGTCATCAGGCTGGCAGATGCGGCCCTCGGCCTTGGGTGAAATCCCCTGGCCTTGGAAGACGGAAGTGCCGGCGGCCCGGAGGGCCTCCTCCACCACTTCCTTGAGGTCGCGGCCCTCCGCGGCGCAGCCCTCCACCTTCTGATTCATGCTCAGCATGGTGTAGCCGTCCTGATCCCCCATTTCGGGGTCCACCAGGTAGTCGTTGGTCGCGACCACGATGGCTTCGTCCGGACGGACCTGCCGCGCCCCTCCCTCCCCAAGAAGGCTCAGATTCCTCGCCGCCTTCCCGGTCGTGTCATGAACGTAGGCCATCCCCGCGACCTGGAGCCAGCTTCCGCTCCCGGGCCAGTGCTGGACCGAGTTGTCCACGACCTTCTGCAGGGCGGCGCCGTCGATGCGGATCAGGCGCAGCGGTGTTGGATAGGCGAACAGCTCCTCGACGTGCCGGCGGGTGATGCGGGTGCCGGCGGGGAGGTCCGTGTTCAGGCGCAGGGAGCCCGAGTTGATGAAGGACACCTGGGCTCCGCACTCTTTCATCTGCTGCAGCATCTGGTCCGCAACCCAGTCGCCGAGCGAGGTCTCGGAGCCGCGGATCTTGTTTTCTTCGGCTTCCAGCAGCGTGCGCGTGATGCCGTAGATCTCGCCCAGGCAGCCCGGGGGGAGCCCGCCTGTGTGCAGAACTGCTGCTCGTGCTTCGCCTGCCAGTCGCCGACCAGTTGCAGGACGTCCGGGTCCGGCTTGACCTGCATGCGCTCCAGGGCCTGGAAGTCGTGCGAGACATTCACGCGGCCGTCCCGTCCCACCGAGAGGCGGACCACCGTGGCCGTCCGGGCGTCGGCGTCGGCCTTGAAGATGCGGCGGCGGCCGACTTCGACCGCCATCTTCTCGTGGTCGTGGCCGCCGAGGATCAGGTCCGGCCCGGCATCCCCAAGAGTTTCTAGAAGCCGGCGGTCCTCCTCGGCCTGGAGGTGGGTCATGGCCACGACGACCTCGGCCCCCTGGGCGCGCAGCTCGGCGGTCAGCTCCCGCGCCGTCTCGATCGGGTCCGCAAACTCATCCACATAGGCCACTCCGGCCGTGGGGATGGTGACGCCGAAGAAGCCGATGCGGATGCCGCCGCTCACCACCACGTTGGTCCGTGCCAGGTTGGGAGCCTCGACCAGGGGAGCGCCGTCCTCTCCCTTCTTGAAGACGATGTTGCTGCCGAGCCAGCGGAACTGCAACTCCTCGATCCGCTTGTCCAGGATGGCCGCGTCCTTGAGCTTCGTCTTCTCCAGCTCGTGGTTGCCGAGGACGACGAGCATCCGGTCGTCGAATGCGGTGTTCCCGTCGAGCGAGTTCATCACGGAGATCATCTGCTCGCCGTTGTACATGCGGCTCGCGAAGGAGGGGAAGAGGAAGTCGCCGCCGTGGATCAGCAGCAGGTCGGGGTACCTCTTCTCCATCTCCTTGCGCAGGGTGCGGAGGCGGGCCAGCCCGCCGACCTGCCCGTCCTCGACCCCTTCGATCCGGTAGACGTCGTTGACGTGGAGGAGGACCGCCCTGCGCTCTCCCTGGGCAGGAACATCGTCGGCGGGTTTCCGGGTTCCCTGCGAGGCGCAGGAGGCCAGGGTCAAGGTCAGCAGGAGAAGGGGAATCCGTTTCATGCTCAATCCTCTTCCATCTCTTCGGCAGTGAGAGGGCGCTCGGGGAGCGGCCGCGCCAGGATGCGGAACTCGCGCACGATCTTGCCGCCGAGGAGATGCTCTTGCAGGATGCGCTCGAGGACCGGCGGCTCGCAGTGGCCGTACCAGACGCCATCGGGGTAGACGACCGCGATCGGGCCGCCGGTGCAGATGTCCAGGCAATTGGCCCGGCTGCAGTAGACGCCCCCCTTCCTCGACAGCCCCAGCTCCTTGAGCCTCTTTTGCAGGTACTTCCAGGAACGGAGCGTCTCCTTGCGGCTGGCGCACTTGGGCTTGGTCGGGTCGCAGCAGAGGAAGATGTGGCGCTCGATGCGGTCCAGGCGCAGCTTCTCCGCGGTGCGGCGCTGCTTCCTGATGACATCCTTCGGAGGCTTCTCGTGCGCTTCCATGGGCCGCCTACTCTACCAGCAGGGCTATCATGAGGGCATGAAGCCCCTGCTGTTGCTCCTCCTCCTGGTCGGCATGAACGGCTCGGCTGCCATCGAGCGGCCGAACGTGCTCATCATCCTGACCGACGACCAGACCCTGGAGTCCATGCGCGTCCTCGAGAAGACACGGCGCCTCCTCGGTCAGGAGGGGACGGCGTTCGCGAACGCCTTCGTCTCGTACCCGATCTGCTGCCCATCCCGTGCCACCCTCCTGACCGGGCAGTACGCGCACAACCACAAGGTGATGGCGAACAAGCCGCCGGACGGGGGCTACGGCAGGCTGGACCACTCCAACACGCTGCCGGTCTGGCTGCAGGAGTCGGGGTACGAGACCGCCCATGTCGGCAAGTACCTGAACGGCTACAAGGGGCCCGAGGTGCCGCCGGGCTGGTCGCACTGGTTCGGGCTTTCCGATCCGAGCACCTACCAGTTCTACGGCTACACGGCGATCGACGGCGGCAAGGCGGTCCACTACGGCAATGCGGAGGAGGACTACCAGACCGACGTATTGGCTACCAAGGCCGAGGCGGTCCTGCGGGAGATGGACGAGCCGTTCTTCCTGAGCGTTGCCCCGGTCGCCCCGCACCAGGAGCGCAGCGACGAGGCGGGCAAGGGGACTCCCCCGCGGCCGGCAAAGCGCCACATTGGCCGCTTCTCCAGCGAGCCGCTGCCCCCTGGAGCTTCTTTCGACGAGGCGGACGTCAAGGACAAGCCGCCTCACATCCAGAAGCTCCGCCCGCTGGGCGAGGCGAGGAAGGCCCAGATCCTCCGGACGTACCGCTCCCAGTTGGAGTCGCTCCTGGCCATCGACGACCTGGTCGAGCGCCTGGTCAACACCCTCGAGGAGACCGGCCAGCTCGACCGCACCGTCATCTTCTTCACCTCGGACAACGGCTTTTTCCATGGCCAGCACCGGATCCCCGACGGCAAGCTCCTCCCCTACGAAGAGGCCATCCACGTGCCCCTGATCGTCCGCGGAGGCGGATTCCCGGCGGGGGCCACGGCCCTCCAGCCGGTCTCCAACGTGGACATCGCCCCGACGATCGCCGCCCTGGCCGGAGCCGCGGCGCGGAGGAAGATGGACGGCCGCAATCTCCTCCCCGTGGCCCTGGACCCGTCCGCCGGGCAGGACCGGGCGCTGCTGATCGAGGCGCTGAGCCGCAACCGGTCGCGCCCCTCCTACGAGGCGGTCCGGACCGCCCGCTGGATGTGGATCGAGTACCGCAATGGCAGCCGGGAGCTCTACGACATGCAGGCGGACCCGCTCCAGCTCCAGAGCCGGCACAAGGCGCCGGGGCTCTCCAAGGTGCGCGCCGACCTCGCCCGCCGGCTGGCTGGGCTGCGATAAGATCGCGCTTCCATGCGGAACGGCTATCCCCTCGTCGAGCTCCACCGCCACCTGGACGGCAATGTCCGTCTGGAAACCGTCATCGACCTCGCCCGGCAGCACAAGGTGGACCTCCCGGCCATGACGGTCGAGGGGATCCGCCCCTACGTCCAGGTCGCGGGGCAGGAGCCGAGCCTCATGGACTTCATCGCCAAGTTCGAGATGCTGCAGCGGGTCATGGTGGACTACGGCGCCGTGCGCCGGATCGTGCGCGAGAACCTGGAAGACGCGGTCCGCGAGGGGATCGACTACGTCGAGCTGCGCTTCAGCCCGTCGTTCATGGCCGAGTACCACGGGCTCGACACCTTCGGCGTGGCCGAAGCCGCCTGCGACGCCCTGGAGGAGGGCCGCGCTTTGCCGGTCAAGGCGAAGCTCATCGGGATCATCTCCCGCCACTACGGCGCGGAGCGGGGCTGGACCGAGCTGGAGGCGGCGATCCGCGGCCGTGACCGGGGCATCGTGGCGCTCGATCTGGCCGGGGACGAAGCCGGCTTCCCGGGCGAGCTGTTCGTGGACCACTTCCGCAAGGCGCGGGAGGCCGGGTTGCGGGTGATCGCGCATGCGGGAGAGGCGGCCGGAGCAGAGAGCGTCCGGCAGGCGGTGCTCGGGCTCGGAGCGGAGCGCATCGGCCATGGCGTCCGGTCGGTCGAGGACCCCGAGGTGCTGGAGCTGCTCGCCGAGCGGGGAATCCCCCTGGAAGTCTGCCCGACCAGCAACGTCCAGACGAGCACCGTGCCCGACTACGCATCCCACCCCCTGGCCGCCCTGCTCGCCCGCGGGCTGGCCGTCACCCTGAACACCGACGACCCGAGCATCAGTGGCATCGACCTGGCACACGAGTACCGGATCGCGCAGGAGGAGCTGGGCCTGAGCGAGGACGACCTGCGGAAAATGCAGGAGAACGCTGTGGCCGCCGCCTTCCTCAGCCCTGAGGAGCGCGGCGACCTGCTGGGAGTGTTGCCACCCTATTGAGGAGGAGGAGGTTTCATGGCGAAGTTCGACCTATCCAAGCTCTCGCTGGAAGAGCTGCAGACCCTGGCACGCGACATCGAGCAGGAGATCATCGGCCGCCGCGAGGCGGACCGGGAGCGGGTGATCGCCCAGATGCGCGAAATGGCCGGCTCCCTCGGCATGTCGTTGGAGGATCTCCTGAAGCAGGAACGCGGGCGCGAGCGCTCCCGGGTGCCCTCAACCTCCGTGCGCTTCCGCCACCCCGAGAACGCCGCCCTGACCTGGGCCGGCCGCGGCAAGCGCCCGCAGTGGGTCAACCAGTGGCTGGCTTCGGGGCGGACGCTCGAGGATCTGTCGAGCGGGTAGAGCGCTTGTAACCATGCAAATTGAAAGCTAGACTTTCAGAATGCATGGTTACATCCCTAGGAAGATCCAAAAGCTGATCGAGGCACGGCTGGCGGATTTCCCCATTGTGGCGATCCTGGGTCCACGCCAGTGTGGCAAAACCACGCTGGTCCGGGAGACGGTAGGAGGCCATCCCGGTGTCGTCTACCTGGACCTGGAGCGGCCTTCGGACCTGGGCAAGCTCCGCGATCCCGAGCTCTTCTTCAACCTGCACCGTTCGCAGGGCACGGGGTCTCTTTTCTGCCTCGACGAGATCCAGCGAGCCCCGGAAATCTTTCCTCTCTTGCGCAGCCTGGCCGACGAGGAGAGGCGCAACGGGCAGTTCCTGCTCCTGGGCTCCGCCTCGCGCGACCTCCTCCGGCAGACCTCCGAGACGCTGGCCGGCAGGATCACCTACCTGGAGCTGACGCCGTTCCTCGCGAGCGAGCTGCCCGCGGACGACCCGGGAGTGCTCCCCCGCCTCTGGTTCCGGGGAGGGTTTCCCCGGAGCTTCCTCGCCCCGAGCGAGGAGAGCAGCCGTGCTTGGCGGGACAGCTTCACCCGGACGTTCCTCGAGCGCGACATCCCGCAGCTCGGCTTCAACGTCCCAGCCGCGACGCTGCATCGCCTCTGGCGCATGCTGGCTCATCTCCACGGGCAGATGCCCAATGGCTCTCAGCTCGGCGCGGCCCTTGGAGTGAGCCATACCACGGTACGCTCCTATCTCGACCTGCTCACCCAGACTTTCATGGTGCGCCTTCTGGAGCCTTTCGCCGCCAACCTGAAGAAGCGGATCGTCAAGTCGCCGAAGGTCTACCTCCGGGACCCGGGCATCCTGCACAGCCTTCTCCAGATCGACAGCCTCGACGACCTGCTGGCGCACCCCGCCTGCGGCACGTCGTGGGAGGGGCTGGTGATCGAGAACGTCGTTGCCGCCCTGCCCGGCTGGCAGTGCGGCTTCTACCGCACCGCCGCGGGAGCGGAGGTCGACCTCATTCTGGAGCGAGGCCGGCGGCGAATCGCTGTCGAGTGCAAGGTCTCCACGGCTCCCACGGTGTCACGCGGCTTCTGGAGCGCCCTCGACGACCTGGACATTGACGAAGCGTGGGTGATCGCGCCGGTCGCGGAGCCATATCCGCTTCGGAAGGGGGTCAATGTGGCACCCCTGCGGGTGCTTCTCGACCACTTGGCAACGGCATGAACCCCATCACTCACGGCCTCATCGGCTGGTCCACGGCCCATCTTGCGCCGGGCCTGTCGCGCCGGGAGCTGGCCTTCATCGTCGCCGCGGCCCTGGCGCCGGACCTCGATGGGCTGGGGATCGTCGCCGAGCTCGCCACCCGTGGCTCCGAGAGGCCGCTGCTCTGGTGTCCGAGTACCATCACACCTTCGGGCATAGCCTGCCGTTCGCGGCCGCCTTGTCGGCAGCGGCCTGGCTCAGCACGCGCAAGGCCGTAGCCGCGTTCCTGGTCTTCCTCAACGTCCACCTCCATCTCCTGGGCGACTTGATGGGTGCGCGTGGCCCCGACGGTTCGCAGTGGCCGATCCCGTACCTGTGGCCTTTTTCGGAGAGCCCGCAGCTCACGGTCTCCTGGCAATGGACCCTGAATGCCTGGCCCAACGTCCTGATCAGCTTGCTGCTCCTGGCTCATCTGTTCTGGCTGGCCTGGGCACGCGGGGTATCGCCGCTCGGGCTCGTCTCGAGGCGGGCCGATGCGGCGTTCGTCAAGGCCCTGCGGAACCGGTTCCCAAAACCGTAGCAGCGTCTGCTTGGCAAAAAACCATTGCCGCTAGGCGGCGAGGCACCCTCGCTTCATGACTAGCCGGCACGGCTTCATGACTAGCCGGCACCGCTTCCTGAGAAGCAGCCGTCGCTAGATGCCAAGCGGCCATCCCTTCATGGCAAGCCGTCACGGTTTCGTGCCGAGCAGCCGTCGCTTCAAGCCGAGCGGCCTTGGCCTGGCTTCAAGCAGCCGCAGCTCCTTGCCTAGGAACGCTAGCCCGAATACGAGTCGTCCTGCTCGATCTTGGAGAGGACCCAGTCGAAGTCGCCGCGGGTGATCTTGGCTCCGCAGTGGCCGCACTCTCCGGCCATGTTGACCTGATCGACCGGGGCTCCGCAGTTGGGGCAGCTCCGGTCGGCACGAGGGGCCGCGTGGACCCCGGCAGCGCGGATCAGGGTCCAGTACTCGGAGTAGAGGCGGTCCTGCTTCGGGTTGCCCGAGACCGTCTGGCCATCTGCCTGCCTCACCGTGTAGTCCCGGCCGCTCCCCCAGATGCGGAAGGTGACCGAGTCGTAGTGGGCGTCGCGCACGACCTTGGCGATCGTCCACTCGGTCATCCGCATCCCTTCGAGGACATTGCGCAGCCCCTGCCTCTGGTAGGCCGCGATCCAATACTGGAGATAGTCGAAGAGGCCGTCCGAAACGAACGGGCGGGCGGGCCGGAGGTCGAGCGCGGTCCAGGCGGTGTTGAGCTGTTCATAGACCAGGCGCAACCGGGCGCCGAGGGCCTCGTCCGTGGTCGCGGGATCGGCCGCCAGCAGCTCGGCGCGGCGGGCCTGGACCTGAGGGTGATAGACGGTCGGCCAGGAGGTGCCCACCTCCTGCACCGAGCTCACCAGGGCTGGGGGCCGCGCCTCGACCTTGAGGATCTCGATGCTCTGCACGGTCCAGTCGAACCGGCCCCCCGAGACGACCTCGCCGCAGAAGCCGCAGCGGTCGCCCGCCGCCGCCCCGGCAGGATCGAAGGGCGCGCCACAGTTCGGGCACTTGAAGCTCTTCACCAGCTCCGGCGGCTTGCTCTGCGCTCCAGCGCTCCGCACCAGGCTCCACCGCTCCCGCACATACTGCCCCCCCTCTCCCACCGTCAGGTTGGACTCGAACTCCAGGCCGACCTGGATCCAGTCCTGGGGAAAGGCGAGGTGCAGGACGCGCATGGCTCCGACCACCGCGCTCGTCACCGGGGCTCCGGCCGGAGGACGCTGCTGGAGATGGTCACGGACCCCCAGGCTCAGGTAGGGCGCGAGGCCGTCAAGGGCCCGGCGATCCGTCCGCGCCTGGTGCGCCCGGGCATAGAGGGCATAGGCGAAGTCTTCGAACAGGACGACCGAGAACTTCGGATCGAACTGCCGGATGGAGTCGAGGTCGAAGGAGCGCGGCCGGGTCGGCGGCGCCACATTCTGCGGCGTGAGGTCCCAGTTCTGGGAGCCCGCCTTGCCCCGGCGCTTCTTCCAGACCAGGAAGGCGACGACGCCCGCGATGGTCATGGGGATGCCGATCGCCGGGTAATGGATGACGAACTCGACCCAGAGCCGGAGCAGGAAGAAGACCAGCTCGCCCCTGCCGTCCCCTCCGCCGTCGCCGCTACCGCCACCGTAGCCTTCGCCTCCCCCCGGACGGGCGAGGGCCAGGGCCGGCGCGAGAATCAGGAGGAGGACGGCCAGCCAGGCGAAGCGCCTCACCCGCACACCTCGTTGGCCAGCTCGTCGACGTCGTCATGGGCACGGGGCAGGGCCGGACCGCAGACGTGCGCAAGGATCCGCACCCTCTCCGCGATGCGGACGCCGTCCTCCCCCTGGCGCACTCCGGCCTCGATGGCGCCGATGGCGCGCTGCCACGACTCGGTCGCAGCCAGGGCTTCGAGCCCGAGATCGGTCACCACCACCGCCTCCCGCTCCAGGACCGAGACGTAGAGGAGGAAGCCGGTCCGGCCAGCCGTGCCATGGACGCGCTTCTCCAGGAACAGGCGGCTGGCGGCGGTCTCGGCAAGACGCCGGCGGGCCGCGGGGCGAGTCAGCAGCCGGCGGAGCCCCGGGAACCGGGACGCGGTCAGCCCGCCGAGAAGGCCGGCAACGACGGGATCGATCACGAACCAGAGGAGCCCGAACTCCCAGCGGGAGAAGAGCAGAAAGGTGAGAGCGGCGAGCCCCACCACGATGCCGGCGATCAGATCGGCGTGGAGGTACGAGCCCGAACGGGCGCGGACAGCCACCACCAGTTCGGCGCTGGTGGCAGCCTCCACCTCCTGCACCGCTTCGGTGAGCGCCCTCTTCGCCTCGTCGGTGAGAAACGGCTTCCCCATGGGTCGGCGGCAGTCTACCGTATATGGCATGAGCATCCCCCGCTGGACCGTCCCCCGGTGTCACCGTTCGGAGCGTCTCTGGGAAGGAATCCCTTCACTGCCTCTCGCCCTGGCCGATGGCAGCGGCGCGCCCGAGCAGGCCACCGCCGTCCGGCTCTGCTGGGACGACGAGGCCCTCCATGTCAGGTTCGATTGCGAGGACCGGGATGCCTGGGGGACGTTCAGGCACCGGGACGATCCGCTCTGGCAGGAGGAGGTGGTGGAGGTCTTCCTCGCCCCTGGGAAGGTGGATCCGGTCCGCTATGTGGAGATCGAGGTGAGCCCGCTCGGCGTCCTCTTCGACGCCCGCATCCACAACCCCACCGGGCTGCGGGCGGACATGACCGCGGACCTATCCTGGGACTGCCCCGGTCTCCGCTGGCAGGTCGGGCGAGGTGCGGAGAGGCAGGACTGGTGGGCGGAGCTGTCGATCCCTTGGGATATCGTCCCCCCGAGGCTCTGGCGCGCCAACTTCTACCGGGTCGAGCGGCCGCGGGACGGCACTGCCGAGTTCACCGGCTGGTCCCCGACCCTCACGAGCCCCGCCGACTTTCACAAGCCGGAGCGGTTCGGGTTGCTGGAACTGGACATCGCCTGACACGTGGTAACATGTCGAAGAAGCGCTGGAGGGGAGCCACCATGGCCATCCGAGACATAGCCCGACGCAAGCTCACCTACGAGGATTACGTGCTCTTCCCCGAGGACGGTCAGCGTCATGAAATCATCGACGGAGAGCACTACGTGTCCCCAGCGCCTACCCCGAAGCACCAGCGGGTTTCGATGCGGTTGTCAATCCGCGTGGGAGGATTCGTCGAGCAGCGGAGGCTGGGCGAGGTCTTCGCCTCTCCCATTGATGTTCTCCTCTCTCGGCATGACGTTCTGCAGCCGGATCTTCTGTTCATCTCCCACGAACGCGCCACGATCCTGAAGGACAAGAACATTCAGGGAGCGCCGGACCTCGTCGTGGAGATCCTGTCCGAGAGCACCCGCAAGCTCGACGAGCGGCTGAAGCTTGCCCGCTACGAGCTGCTCGGAGTGCGCGAATACTGGATCGTCGATCCCCTGGCCGACCGGATCCACGTCTTCCGGCCGGAAGGGGAGTCGTTCCGCAAGGCCGCGGAGCTATCTGGCGGAGACGTCCTCACGACCCCGCTGCTGCCGGGGCTGGAGATTCCTCTGCAGTACCTCTTCCAGTAGCGTGTATCCTTCCGCGGTCCCCGGACCGCCATGGATCTCCGCCGCCTCTCCGACCGCACCGCCTCTCGCCTGACCTGGGCCTTCTTTGCCCTCGGTCTGGCCATCTCTCTCGTCATGGTGGCGCGCAGCCAGGTCGGGGGGGACCAGCTCAACCTCCTCGCGCGGGGTTGGCTGCTCGCGGACGAGGGCCGCTGGATCTCGTACGGCAACCCCATGTCCACCGGCGGCAAGGCGCCGGGCGGGATCACCAGCCTGCTCGTCGGCATCCCCCTGATACTCTGGCGGGATCACCGCGCTCCCACCCTGGTCATCCTGCTCTGCCACGTGCTCGCGTACCTGATCCTGGACCGGACGCTCCGCCGCGTCTTCGGTCCGCGCGAGCGCGTGATCTTCGCCGTCCTCTATTGGCTGAACCCGTGGCGGATGTACTTCTCGGCCTTCCTCTGGAACCCGAACTACCTCTTCCTGTTCGGCGCGGTCCACCTATGGGCCTGCTGGGCTCAGCGCGAGCGCGCCCGCTTCGTCCCGTCCTTTCTCCTCGGGGCCGGGCTCCTGCTGGCGTTCCAGATCCACGCGTCCTTCCTGCTGCTGGCAGCCGCGAGCGCCTTCCTCTGGTGGCGGGGGTACTTCAAGCCGCACTGGACCGGCGGCATCCTCGGCGCAGTCCTGGCAGCCCTCCCGCTGGTCCCCTGGGTGCTGGACCTGATTCGGCAGCCCGCCATCCTCACCGATGCCGACAAGGGATTCCTGGGCCGGGGGCTCCTCTACGTCTTCCCCTTGCTGCGCGGGATCGGCTACTGGTTCCGCTACTCTTCGCTGGCGGTGTCGGAGAAGGTGCTCGCCTTCGACTTCGGCGATTTCTTGGACCCTGAGGCGGGAGCCCGGCTGGGTGCGGGGGTCTCGGACGTGACCAGCGCGCTGCTCCCGGTCACTCTGGTCCTCCCTCTCCTGGCCAACATCTGGCTGTGGAGACGATTCCGGAGCAGATGGAGGAGGAACTGGCGAAAGAAGCTGCCGGCGGGGGCTTCGGACCGGACCTGGCTGAAGGGATACGTGCTGTGGACATTCCTGGCCGCGGTCGTGGTCTTCTCCCTCTCCCCGACCACGATCATGATGTGGCAGGCGCTGATCGTCCTCCACGCCGCGGTGCTGCCGCTGGTCCTCTGGGTGGGCGTCCTCGGCCGCAGCCGGCACGCCGGCCGGGTCGGCAGCGGCCTGTGGGCCTACACCGCGGCCGAGATCGTCCTCCTGCTGCTCATCCCCCTGGGCAGCATGCACTACCGGTGCTCGGGGCACGACGGCTCGGACAGCTTCGGCCTGGACCTGCGGCACGACCACCGGATGCTGCACGAGTTGCACGTCCACGCCACCTGCCCCCTGCCGGTGAACCGGCCCGGCGGCTGGTGGCCGGACGTGCTGCCCGAATGAAATGAGCTACCGGGCGCTCGGGGGCTTCCTCTCCTCGAACACGGTCTTGTAGAGCAGGCCGGCGAGGACGGCACCCGCGATCGGCCCCACGAAGTAGAGCCAGATGTTGTCGAAGTTGCCGGTCGCGAGCGCGGGGCCGAGGGTGCGCGCCGGGTTCAGGCTGCCGCCGGTCAGCGGACCGCCCATGAGGATGCAGAAGGTCAGAGTGAGGCCGATGGCGAGGCCGGCGGGGATCGTGGCCTTGCCGCTGATGCCGGCGTTCATGATCGTGTTGACCAGGAAGAAGGTCAGGATCAGCTCCAGCACCAGGCCCTGGGTGGGGCTGACGCCGTCCGCCAGGACCGTGGCACCGAGGCTGCCCCGCCGCTCGCCGAGCACCCAGGAAAGGACGAACGCGCCCACGATGCCGCCCAGGAGCTGGACGGCGACATAGGCCAGGGCCCGGGCCGTGTCGATCTTGCCCGCGGCCCAGACGCCCAGCGTCACCGCCGGGTTGATGTGGGTCCCCGAGATGTGCCCGTAGGCGTAGGCGAAGCCCACGATCACCAGGCCGTGGGCGAGCGCGACCCCCACCAGCCCTCCTTCACCCAGCGCTCCGGCCCCGGCCCCGATGAAGATCAGGGCGAAGGTACCGATGAACTCGGCGAGGAGCGAAGTCGAAAGCTTGTCGTACATACACAGACCCTCCGTTGACGATCAGAAGACACTCACCTGCCAGACTTGCGAGAAGAATAATAGAATGCCGGCGTCATGGCACTCTTTCGACGCAAGTTCCGCCTGACCGCCTGCGCCACGACCGGCGGCTGAGCGGCCAAGATAGGTCCGGGGGACCTTTCCGAGATGATCGGCCCGCTCGTCCGGCTTGCCGGACGGGATGAGAGGATCCTCGTCGGTCCGGAAACCGCGGACGATGCCGGCGTCTACCTCCTCGGCGGTCCCGGCGGGCATGCCCTGGTGGCCACGGCCGACTTCATCACCCCGGTCTGCGACGATCCCCGCCGCTTCGGCCGGGTGGCTGCCGCCAACTCGCTCTCGGACGTCTACGCCATGGGCGGCCGGCCGCTGTTCGCGCTGAACCTCTGCTGCTTCCCGCCGCTGGACGATCCCGATGCGCAGGCCTTGCAGGGCATCCTCGAAGGCGCTGCCGCCACACTGGCCGAAGCCGGGGCCGTGCTGCTTGGCGGCCACTCGGTGCGCGATCCGGAGCTCAAGTTCGGGCTCGCCGTGATCGGCGAGGCCGATCCCGCCCGCCTCCTCACCAATGCCGGCGCCCGGCCGGGAGACCGGCTGATCCTCACCAAGCCGCTGGGCACGGGAGTCCTGGTCAACGCCTTCAAGGTGGATCGGATCGACGAGGCCGGCCTCGAGCCCGTGCTGCGCGAGATGGAGCGCCTCAACGCCGAGGCGAGCCGCCTGGCCCTGGCCCACGGGGCCCATGCCGCCACCGACGTCACCGGCTTCGGCCTCACCGGCCATGCCCTGGGGATGGCCCGCGCCTCCGCCGCCGGCCTGCGGATCGTCTTCGAGCGGCTGCCGGTCCACGACGGCTTCTACCGCCTGGTCGAGAAAGGGATCTCCACGGGCTGCACCGATGCCAACGAGGCCAATGTCGCGCCGGTCTTCGCCGACCGCGTCGGCCTGGACCGCGTGCGGAAAGAGATCCTCTTCGATCCCCAGACCTCCGGGGGCCTGCTGCTGGCGACGCCGCCGGAACAGGCCGGGGCGCTTCTGGAAGCCCTGCTGGCCGGAGGCCACAGGGCCGCCGAGATCGGCGAGGTGCTCGAAGGACCGGCGCGGATCGAAGTGGTGTAGGGGCGGCTCTTGTGGCCGCCCTCCCGAAGGGCACCCACAAGGGGCGCCCCTACAGCAGCGACTTCAGCAACTCCACGTCCTCAGCCAGCTTCGCGACGATCTCTTCCAGCTTCGCGACGCGGGCGGAGAGCGCTCCGGGCAGGGGGCCGGCCGGAAGCTCCGGCTCGGCGATCGGGGTGGAGGCCCGGGGAGCAGGCTCCGCCACGTCACCTACCAGGTGGGTCCAGCGGATCTCCTTCTGGCCGGTACGGCGGGGCAGCTCGATGACGAGCGGCTCGTCCATGCCGGCCATGCGCTGCAGCGCCTCCTCGACCTCCTCGACCGAGGCGAACGGGTGCATGCGCTCGCTGCGGGTGCGGAGCTCGCCGGGCGTCTGCGCACCGCGCAGGAGGAGCAGCGTCATCAGCGCCTTGCCCGCGCGGTCCAGACCCCAGCGGCGGACCACGCTCTGCTGCCACTTCTCGCTGCGCGCCCCCTCCGTCCGCCAGACGAGCACCTCCTGGCGCAGCCGCTCCAGGGCCTCGATGACCTGACCCTCGGTCAGGTCCATGACGGGCTCGCGGTTCGTCTTCTGGTTGCAGGCGAGCAGAAGGGAGTTCACCGTCAGAGGGTAGGCCTCCGGGGTCGTCTGCTCCTTCTCGAGGAGCGAGCCGAGCACCCGGACCTCAGCCGGATCGAGCTTTCTGGGGATGCGGGTCGAGGCCACGGAAGAGATTCTATCTTCCCCCCTTGATTTTGTCCCCCAGAGATGCCACCATCCTCCTTAACGACTCGGATACAGACTTTGGACGTTGTTTCGAAGACATTGCCCGCCTGATTTCCCTTGCCCGCAGCAACTGTACCCAAACGCATCGAATCCCAGAGAGTGTGGAAGTACTACAGGGGAGTGGAATGTCGAGCGCGCCAGGGTCAGCCAAGCGGGTCAGGCATATCGGACGAGCGGCTCCTTGCAGCGGAAGTTGCCGTACCGGAGGTGCAGGGTCCGTTCGGATGAGGAGAGCTGAAGCGTGTTTTTTCTTGTTTTATTGTCCCTCTTGAGGAGGGGCGGAGGTGGCCGTGGCAACACGGCGAAACGGAAACACTTGTTGCAAGGAGCTTAGAAATGGCTGAAGAAGGTGTCGTAAAGTGGTTCAATGACGCGAAGGGCTATGGGTTCATCGTGCGGCAGCAGGGGCCGGACGTCTTCGTCCATCACGCCTCGATTGTTGCCGAGGGCTTCCGGACCCTGGCCGAAGGGGACAAGGTTACCTTCGATGTTGTCGAAGGGCCAAAGGGACTTCAGGCGAAGAACGTCGTCAAAGTCTCCTGAGCCGTTCCCCTTTGCCTGAGCGCCCCGCTGGGACTGTTCCCAGCGGGGCGTTCTTGCGTTAGCGGAACTGGGAGCGGAACTGCTGGAAGTTGTTCGTGTCGTTGGTCAGAGACGACCGGCGCGGCAGCCTGGACGCCTCGGCCTCGATGGTCTGGATCCGTGTCTCGGTCAGCGGGTGGCTGGAGAAGAACTGCTCCACCTTGGACGGCTGGCGCCGCCGCATTTCAAGCATCTCGCCGTAGAAGCCCACCATCCCCGCCGGGTCGTACCCGGCCGCGTAGGTGTAGCGCACGCCCAGGCGGTCGGCCTCGAGCTCCGCGTTACGGCTGTAGTTGGTAAGGATGCCCGTACCAAGGAGTTGGGCTGCGATCTGCTTGCCCTGGCCCGGGTTGCGCCCCAGCAGCAGGCCGGCGATCGCGTTGTAGCCATAGGCCCGGGTCATGAGCTGGGTGCCGTGACGGGCCGAGCCGTGGCCGATCTCATGCGCGAGCACGCCGGCCAGCTCGGACAGCGTGTCCGCCTCGGCGATCAGCCCGGAGTTGACGTACACCAGGCCGCCCGGCAGGTTGAAGGCGTTCACGGTCTTGTCCTGCACGATGGCGAAGTCCCAGCGCCGGTTGCCCAGCGGAGTCTGGCTGGCGATCCGCCGTCCCACCGTGTTCAGGTAGGAGCTGTCGATGACCCGGGCCTGCTGAGACACCTGGGACCGAAGGTCGTTCCGCATCCCCCACTCCTGATCGAGGGACACGAGGTTCAAGGCGGCACCCGCCGTGGTGGCGCAAGCGAGTACGGCGATCGTCAGAACGGCCATGGCGGCCGTGAAAGGGCTTGGTCGGCTGATTCGTGAGGTCATTCGCGGTTTCATGGTCGGTTCCTCCTCTGGGGTACTCCGCGTCCAGTCGCACCTTCCCTTAAAGGCAAGCTGCGTGCCAGCTTGCCGAGATCCCAGAAGCTCTTTGTTTTCAGCGGGGTGCCGAAGAAATGGCCGAGGCGGCTGTCTGGGGACCGGCAGCGGCCCGTCCTCCAGAGAGGTCGGGCGGAAGCTCGATGATCACGTCACCGGGACGGACCATGCCGAGGTCTTCGCGGGCGAGGCGCTCCAGGGTGCCGGGATCGGAGCGCAGGCGGTCGATCCGCCCGCGCAGGTCGTCGATCCGGCCCTGGGTGTCCTCGATTCGGGTCTCCAGCAGGCGCTCGCGCTCCCGGGCGGAGGCAAGGTCGCGGGAGCCCTTCCAGGCCGCGATGCCGAGGAGCGCCACGAAAAGGAGGACAGTGGCGCCCACCACCGGGCGGAATGAATCGGGCCGGGGGGGCGCGGGAGTCGTGTTCAAGAAGACCAGCGTGGAAACGCTGCGGCCCCGGGGAAGGAGGCTACGTTGTCCAGCTCCTCCTCGATGCGCAGCAGGCGGTTGTATTTGGCGACCCGATCACTGCGGCACGGGGCGCCGGTCTTGATCTGGCCGCAGCGGATGGCCACGGAGAGGTCGGCGATGGTGGTGTCCTCGGTCTCGCCCGAGCGGTGGCTGATGATGTTGGAGTAGCCGTGGGACTTGGCCATCTCCACCGCCTCCAGGGTCTCGGAGAGGGTGCCGATCTGGTTGACCTTGACCAGCAGGGCGTTGGCGAGGCCGTTGCGGATCCCCTCCGCCAGGATCTCCGGGTTGGTCACGAAGAGGTCGTCGCCCACGAGCTGCACCCGGCCGCCAAGCTCGGCGGTCAACTGCTTCCAGCCCTCGTGGTCGTCCTCCGCCAGGCCGTCCTCGATGGAGACCAGCGGATAGGCGTCGATCCACTCACGGTAGATGGCGATCATGTCGGCGCTGGAGAGGCCCTTGCGGCCTTCCCCCTCCAGAGAGTAAGTGACTTTTTTGGCGCGGCGTTTCTCCACCAGCTCGCTGGCGGCTACATCCAAAGCCAGCCCGATGTCCCGGCCGGGCTTGTAGCCGGCCCCTTCGATCGCGCGCATGAGGTAGTCGAGGGCGTCGCGGTTGCTCTTCAGGTCCGGGGCGAAGCCGCCCTCGTCGCCCACGGCCGTGACCATCTTCTCCTTCTTCAGGATCTCCTTGAGCGTGTGGTAGACCTCCACGCCCGCGCGCAGCGCCTCGGAATAACGGTCGAAGCCGAACGGGACCAGCATGAACTCCTGGACGTCTATGGAGTTGTCGGCATGGGCTCCGCCGTTGAGCACGTTGAGGAGCGGTATGGGCAGCACGGTCGCCGCCGGACCGCCAAGGTAGGCGTAGAAGGGAAGGTCGCAGGCTTTTGAGGCGGCGCGGGCCACGGCCAGGGAGACTCCCAGGGTGGCGTTGGCGCCGAGGCGGCTCTTGTCCGAGGTGCCGTCGAGCTCGATCAGCAGGCGGTCGATGCGCGCCTGGTCGCGGACGTCGAGCCCGCGCAGCGACGGCGCGATCTCGTCGTGCACGTTGTTCAGTGCCTTGCGCACTCCCTTGCCGCGGTAACGGTCGCCGCCGTCGCGCAGCTCCAAAGCTTCACGCTCACCCGTGGAGGCCCCGGACGGCACCGATGCCCTCCCCCAGATACCGCCCTGCAAAATGACTTCAACCTCCAGGGTCGGATTGCCCCTGGAGTCGAGGATCTCGTGGCCCACGACTTCTTCGATGACGAACATCACCCCTCCTCAGCCCAGGTGTCCGGTAGACTTCGACCTGGAAAGGTTATCTGCAAAACCCTAACATTTTCAAGGAAAACGGACTGCTGCCATACTTTGGAAGCAATCGCGATGCCCGAAACCCTCAAAATGGCCCCTGCGGAGGTCCGTCAACGCCTCGAGCAAGGCGAAAACGTCACCGTGCTCGACTCCAGGGGACGGGCTGCGCATGCCCGCTCCAACGAGAGGGTCGAGGGTGACCTTCGCGTCGAGGGGACCCGTGGGCTGCCGCAGGTGCTCGGCAGGCTGCCGCAGGGCTGGATCCTCGCCTACTGCACCTGACTCGACGATGGCCTGGCCGCCCGGGTGGCGGCAAAGCTCAGGGAGGAGGGCTTCCCCGACGCCTGGGCGATCGAGCGCGGGCTCGCCGGCTGCGCAGAAGCTGGCTTCCAAATCATCTTGAAATGCTAGACTCCCCCGCTCAATGACTGAAGAAACGACCACTCCCTTCGTCCCCCCTCCCGGCCCCCTTCGCCTGCACGTGGGCAGCGGCAAGGCGCGCCTGGAAGGCTGGGTGAACATGGACATCCAGGCCCTCCCCGGAGTCGATGTCGTCTGCGACGTCACCAAGGGCCTGGGCTACACGGGTGCGGAGGCGGTCTTCGCCGAGCACTTCCTGGAACATCTGGCGCTCGCGGACGCGGTCAACTTCCTGCAGGAGTGCCACCGGGTGCTCGCTCCCGGCGGCTGGCTGCGGATGTCCACGCCCAATCTGGAGTGGGTCTGGGTCACGCACTACCGGCTCGACCTGGACGACGAGACGAAACGGATGGCGGCGCTGCAGATCAACCGCGCCTTCCACGGCTGGTGCCACCAGTTCCTCTGGAACCACCACATCCTGGGCGAGGCCCTGGCGGCCTGCGGCTTCGACCTGGTGCGCTGGTGCCGCTGGGGCGAGAGCGAGCTGCCGGTCTTCCAGGGGGTCGAGCGCCATGAGATCTACGCGGACGCTCCGGACCTGCCGCACGTCATCATCGCCGAGGCGCGCCGGGGCGATCCGCAGCCGGAGCGCCTGCAGAAGTTCCGCGAGCTGATCGAGCGCGAGTTCCTGATCCACCTGGCCGATTGAATGAGAAGGGTCCTTGCGGTCCTTGGTGTCCTTGTTGTCCTTTCCTGTGGGAAGCCACCTAAGCCCCGCAACGTCATCCTGATCCTGGTCGACACCCTGCGGGCTGACCACCTGGGCGCCTACGGCTACCCCCGGCCGACCAGCCCGAACGTCGACGCCTTTGCCGCGGAGTCGCTCAAGTTCACGGGCGCCCGCAGCCAGGCTTCCTGCACGTTCCCCTCGGCCAACTCAATCCTGACCTCGCGCTACCCGTCGGCCTTCCTCGGCCAGCCGGCGCCGAGCCCGCTCGGCATCCCTGAGAGCATCCCATCCATCGCCGAGATCCTCCTCGAGCGCGGCTTCCGCACGGCCGCGGTCTCGGCGAGCCCGGTGGTGCGCAATTCGCCGGGGCGCTTCAATCCCGGAGCCGGCTTCGGCCGCGGGTTCGAGAGCTTCAACGAGGACTGCGTCTGGGGGAACGCCGCCTGCGTCAACCGGGCGGCGATCCCGCTGATCCAGTCCGGCGACGCGCGCCCATTCTTCCTCTACATCCACTACATGGACCCCCACGGCCCCTATGAGCCGCCGAAGAATCACAAGAGGCGCTGGGCCCTGGGCCGGCCGGACAAGAAGTTCATCCGCGACGGCAACCCCAACCCGATCGGCGACATGCTCTACAAAGGAGCGCCCGACCCGGGCGCCACGCCGCAGGACCTCCAATTCCTGATCGACCTATACGACGAGGAGATCGCCTTCTTCGACTCCCGCTTCGCCGAGCTCCTGAAGGCGGTCCGCGACGCCGGCCGGATGGAGGACACCATCCTGGTCTTCGTCTCGGACCATGGTGAGGATTTCCTGGAGCACGGCCACATCAAGCACTGCCGCACCCTCTTCGACTCCTCGATCAAGACCCCGTTCTTCCTCCATCTTCCCGGGATCGAGCCGCGAGTCCTCGACGAGCCGGTGCAGAACCTGGACGTCGTCCCTACGCTGCTCGACTACCTGAAAGTTGACACCAAGGGCCTGACGTTCGAGGGGGAGAGCCTGCGGCCGCTCATCGAGGGGACCGGAAAGCTCGATCCCCACCAGTACGGCATGCAGGCGACCCTGCGCAGCGCCGCCGACGGCCGGCACAAGCTGATCCACGACCTCGGGAAGGGGAGCTTCGAGCTCT
Source organism: uncultured Holophagales bacterium (assembly GCA_963741305.1). Lineage (GTDB taxonomy): Bacteria > Acidobacteriota > Thermoanaerobaculia > Multivoradales > UBA5704 > DATMER01. The sequence goes on from CAVUHL010000003.1 coordinate 6,025,349, forward strand.
ACGACCTGAAGGCCGACCCGAAGGAGACGAAGGACTCACTGCGCGGAGAGCGGCGGACCTTCCACCGGCTGCGCCAGGCCCTCACCCAGTGGCTGGGCAAGACCGAAGGCTCGGGCAAAGCCGAAGAGAGCCTGGAGGCGGAGCGCAAGCTGCGGGCGTTGGGATATCTGGAGTAAATCGCTGGAATGAACCTGCCTTCGGGGCTGTTGTGGATTGCGTTTGACAGACCCCGGGAGTTATGAGAGTATCTCCCTCCCTCGAAAGAGGGCTTTGAAAACGGTGACGCGGGGTGGAGCAGTCTGGTAGCTCGTTGGGCTCATAACCCAAAGGTCGCAGGTTCAAATCCTGCCCCCGCAACCAACTTCAATCAGGAAGGCCGGCCCGATCGCAAAAGATCGCCGGTCTTTTTGCTTTCAGGCCTTTCCTCTCCCCGCATTCGCAGAGTCAGGAAGCTGACGCTCATCATCAGGACGGCGGCCATCCAGAATGGGTAGCGGATGTCCAGCTTGTAGGCGAAGCCCGACCAGAGCGGGCCGAGCATCCGGGAGACCCCGCCGAACGACTGCTGCACGCCCAGAACCTGGCCGGTCTCCGCCCGCGAAGTGCGCCGGGATACGAGCGAGGTGGTCGCCGGGAAGAGCAGGGCCGTCCCCACGGGTACAAACAGGACCACCAGGGCGAGCCCCAGAAGGCTGCCGTTGGTGAAAGGGATGCCGGCCAGCCCGATCACCAGGGACAGGGCGCCCAGGCGGGTCACCCCGATCTCCCCGAAGCGCCGCACCGCCGGCCCCAGCAGCAACGCCCGCATGACCAGCGAGATCCCTCCCACGTAGGCGTAGAAGTAGCCGATCGTCTTCTCGGTAACTCCGAGGACGTCCTTCAGGTAGAGGCCCAGCACGCCGTTCATTGCCATGAAGGCCATCATGCCGATGGCGTAGACCCAGATCGGTGCGCTGACCGGGGCCGTGGGGTGGCGCAGCACTTCGTAGAAAGTGCTGCGCAAGGACCGCTTCGCAGGGATGCCGCCGGCCTGGGCGGCCAGCTCGGAGGTGGTGCTGGCGTACCTCTTCGGCTCCGGCAGCCACTTCCAGGCAAAGAGGATGTTGAGCACGCAGAGCCCCGCGGCCATGAAGCCGGGGCCCTCCGGCCCGAGGTAGGTGGCGAGCGAGCCGCTGGCCGGGCCGATCATGACGCCCGCGCTGGTTGCCGCGGTCAGCCAGCCCAGAGCCTTGGTCCGCTCCTCGGGTTCCACTGCATCGGCCACGTAGGCCTGCACCACCCCCGTGGTGCCGCCGCCGGCCCCCTGGACCAGGCGCGAGGCGAACAGGAACCAGAGGCTGTGGGCCAATCCGAAGAGCACGTAGGCCGCGGCCGAGAGCATCAACCCCGCCAGGATCAGCGGACGGCGGCCGTAGCGGTCCGAAAGCCGCCCCCAGAACGGAGAAACCGCGAGTTGGGCGAACGGGTACGAGGCGACCAGCATGCCGACCAGAGGAGCGTCCGCTCCCAGCCGCGTGGCATAGAACGGGAGCAGCGGCAGGACCATGGTGAAGCCGATCATGTCCACGAACACCGTGGCCATCAGGACGCTGAGCTGCTTGATACCGCGGGACTCCATCGCTACCTACCTCTACTTCTATCTCGCCTCGCCCCGGCCCCAGAGCAGAAAGGCCGCGGCACTCGCCGTCATCAGGATGACCCCGTACACCGCCGCCATCCCCAGATCCTGAAGCCGCAAGCTCGACAGGATCTCGATCGAGATCGGACGGGTCTCGAACGTATAGAGCACGATGGAGACAACGAAATCCCCAAGGGCCGTGATGAACGCCAGCCCCGCCCCGGCCGCGATCGCCGGCCGGAGCAGCGGCAGCACCACCCGGCCGAGGCGGCGCCATCGGCCTGCCCCGAGCGACGCCGCCGCCTCTTCCAGAGCCGGATCGAGACCGCGCAGGCCGGCGATCGAGCCGCGCCCCGTGAGCGGCAGGCTGCGCACCAGGTAGGCGAGGGGGAGGATCAGCGGCGTGCCAATCAGCACGAACCGGCCGATCCACGGCTGATTCACCCCGAAGGTGGTCGCGAGGGCGATGGCGAACACCGTCCCGGGCACGGCCCAGGGCACCGCGATCAGACCTTCGAGAGCGCTCGACAGCCAGGGCCGGCGCGGCTCGCCCCCGTCCACCGGACGGGAGACCGCCATCCGCGCTGCAGTCAGACCGAGCGCGACCGCCGCGATGGTCGAAACCGTGGCCATCCAGAGCGAGTTGACCACCGGCCGCAGCTTCTCCGCCTGGGCCAGCGCCATCCAGTTGCGCAGCTCGAGGACCGGCGGAAAGGGCTCTGCGGTCCAGGTGAACGGCGGCACAAAGGAAACAAGAAGCAGCACCGCGTGCGGCAGCAGCAGGAAGGCGGCGAGCAGCCATCCGAGCGTCCCCGCCGTGATCCGTGCCCAAAAGCTCTCAAGCTTGCGGCGGGCTGGAGCGACACCTCTCACGCCCGTGGCGGCAAGACCGGAGCGGTCGATCCACCGCATCCCTCCCAGGGCCAGGAGGGCCAGCCCCGCCAGCATCACCGTCTCCACCTGGGACAGGCCGGTCTCGCCATTCAGCTTCGAGGCCACGATCTGCGTGGTCATCACCCGGAAGCTCCCGCCAAAGAGATATGGAGCGGAGAACGAGGCCAGCGAAGTCATGAAGGTCAGCAGCGCCGCGCCGGCCAGGGCAGGCCGGAGCAGGGGAAGAGTCACCCGGAACAAGGACCGTGCCTTTCCGGCGCCGAGCGAGGCCGCCGCCTCCAGGAGAGCCGCGTCGAGACGCGACAGCCCGGCCCGGGTGAAGAGATAGAAGTAGACGTACATCGAGTAGGCGTGGACCAGGAGGATCGCACCCGGCCCGGCCAGCCGCCAGGGGGGAGCTTCCAAGCCCAGCAGTGACTGGACCGCCCGCGACACGAAGCCGCTCTCGCCGTAGAGGAAGAGGAAGGCGATCACGCCCACCAGGGGAGGCAGGGCGACCGGCAGGGCCACGACCGCGGCCAGGAACCGCCGGCCAGGAAAATCGGCGCGCTCGAACAGGAAAGCCAGGGGGACGCCGATTGCCGCGGCCAGCCCCACCGAAGCGAGAGAGATCCAGAGGCTGCGCCAGAGGGCCAGCCACTCGTCCGGACGCGAGACGAACTCGCGCACGTGCGTGGCCGTCCAGCCCTCCGGTCCCCTCAGGGCGTCGACGAGCGTCATCAGCAGCGGATATCCCACGAGCCAGGCAAGCAGCAGGGCCAGGAACAACCCTGCCAGCGGCAACCTCCTCATGCCTTGCCGATTCCGAAGATACGGGGCCGAGGCCCGGAAGTTCCGAGTCCGACCGAGACCGCATCCCCCTCCGCAGCGGCTCCCGAGGGAGCCATGACCTCCACCTCGTGGCCATCCAGAGCCACCAGGAAGAAAGAGACCGGTCCGGCGTAGCGCCGCTCCGTAACCAGGCCCGGCAACCCGTTCGGGATGAAAACCAGGGACTCGGGCCGGACCACCAACTCCGCGGGCTCGCCCTGCCTCAGATCCCCAGCGGGTTCGCCCGCCCAGGCCTCTCCGGATGGAAGCCGGACCTTGCCGTCTCCCTCATAGATCCCCGGGAACGCGCTCGCCCGGCCCACGAATCCGGCCACGAAACGGGTGGCGGGCAGCTCGTAGAGGTCTTCGGGAGAGCCCACCTGGTGGAGGACCCCCCCGTGCAGGACGGCGACCCGGTCGCCCAGGTGGAAAGCCTCCTCCTGCTCGTGGGTCACCAGGACCGTGGTGATGCCGATCTTCCGGATGGCGGTCCGCAGCTCCCGGCGGGTGCGCTCGCGCAGGGTGGGATCGAGGTTTGAGAGCGGCTCGTCGAGGAGGAGGACGCGGGGCTCAGGGGCAAGAGCCCGGGCCAGCGCGACCCGCTGCTGCTGCCCGCCGGAGATCTCCCCCACCCGCCGCGCCTCGAATCCGGGGAGGTCCACCTGGGCCAGGGCCTCGGCCACACGCCGCCGCGACTCCTCCTTGCTCGCCTTATCCAGTCCGAAAGCCACGTTCTCCCCCACCGTCAGGTGAGGGAACAGGGCGTAGTGCTGGAACACCATGCCGAACCGGCGGCGGGACGGGGGCAGGCCGGTCACATCCTCGCCGTCCACCCGGATGCGTCCGCGGTCCGGAGCCTCGAAACCGGCGATCAGGCGGAGCGCGGTCGTTTTGCCGCTGCCGCTGGGTCCGAGCAGGGCGAGCACCTCCCCCTTCTCGATCTCCAGGGAAAGCTCGCGGAGGACGCGGTTGCTGCTGAAGCTCTTGTCGAGCCCGTCGAGGACGAGGAAGGGCATTCCGGTTCAGCCCTTGCCGCGGATGGTCCGATCCCAGGTGGCCATCCACGCCTGGCTGTTCTTCTCGATGAGGTCCCAGTCGACCGGGGCGGGCTTCCAGTCCCGGATCACCTCCTGGGCCCATTGCGGGAGCTGATCGGCGGGCATGTCGGTGCGGGCCGGCAGTCGGAACGCATCGCGGGCGGCGAGGGCCTGCCCCTCGCGGCTGCCCACGAACTCGATGAACGCCTTGGCCTCCTCGGGATGGCGCGCGCCCTTGACGAGGCCGAGGGAATCGTCGATCACCGGCGTGCCGCTGGCCGGGAAGTGGAAGGCGAGCGGCGAGCCGCGCTTGCGCTGCCAGAGGAGGTCGGTCAGCTCCCAGACGGTGACGAGCCCCTCCTGCCGGTTCAGCTTCTCGATCATGAGCGCCGGCTGCTGGAGGTACTCCTTGGTCTGCGCGTCCAGCCGCCGGAGCCATTGAAAGCCGCGGTCGGGGCTGCCCGTCTCCTGGACGGAGCGGGCGAGGATCATCCCGAACATGGTCCGCATGGTGCCGCTGGCGAGCGGGTCACGGATCAGGATCTTCTTCGTCCACTTCGGATCGAGCAGATCGTCCCAATCGTGCGGGGCATCCTGGGCAGAGACCGCCTTGGAGTTGTAGACCAGGACCGGCGCGGTCCGGTACGAGGCAAAGTACAGATCGTCCGCCCCCCGGCTCTCCGGGGGGATGGCCTCCGCCCAGCTCGGCCGGAACGGAGCGAGCAGCCCCTCCCGGGCCGCCCGGCCGAGGATGGTCTGCGGCCCGCCGAACCAGACATCGGCCTGCGGATTCGCGGCCTCGGACTTGATGCGGTCGTAGACGTCCTGCGAGCCCATGTCGAGCGTGCGGACGTCCACCTTCGGGTTCTTGGCCTCGAAGGCCTTCTCCATCAAGGAGAGGAGGTCCCCTCCGTGGGGCGAGTAGACGACGAGAGGAGCACGGCCGTCGCCACAGCCCAGGACGGCGAGCACCGGGAGCAGGAAGAGCAGAGTTCGAATGGTTCTCATGGCCAGGATAAGGTCGGTTAGGGGCGGAGCCCCGCTGGATCTTATCCCGGTTCGGGGTCCCAAGATCCTGGGATCGGCCCGAAGCTTCTTAATTCCGATCCAAGCAAATTCGGTCTAAGCTTCTTAGATCGGATCTAAGCTCCTTAAATCCGGCGCGAAGCCTCTTAGATCGGATCTAAGCCTCTTAGGACGGACCCAAGCTTCTTGGATCCGATTCAAGCTTCTTAAATCCGGTCTAAGCCTCTTGAATCGGGCAGTAAGCTTCTTAGATCCGATTCAAGCCGCTTAAATCGGCCCGGAGCTTCTTAGGACGGATCCAAGCTCAGATGACCCGCCGGACCGCGGCCGTGGCCGGATCGCCGGTGTTGGGCGTGCCCGAGGGCTCGATGAGCAGGAGGTGGACCTCTTCCTTCGCCACCGGGCGATGCTCGACCCCCTTGGGGACCACGAACAGCTCGCCCGGCCCCAGACGGACCTCGCGGTCGCGCAGCTCGATCGTGAGATGGCCCTTGAGGACGAGGAAGAGGTCGTCCGTGCCGTCGTGCTTGTGCCAGATGAACTCGCCCTGGACCTTGACCACCATCACGTCGTGTCCGTTGAACTCGGCAACCGTGCGGGGCTGCCAGTGCTCTGAAAACGTCGCCAGCTTCGCTTCGAGGTTCACCTGGCTCATTCGTTGAAGCCTCCGAACAGGGTGCTGATCTCGCGATAGCTCACAGCCTCGGCCGCGAACGTGAACGTGCCGTGCTCCCGCATCTCCCGGCCGGCGCGCAAAAAAGCTCCGAGGGCAGCGCGGGAGAGAGCGCTTCCGACGCTGACGCGCTTCACCCCGATCTCCGAAAGCTCGGCGAGGCTCAGCTGAACACCTTGCAATCCCATCACGACATTCACCGGGCGATCGACGGAGCTGACCACCGCGGCAATATCATCCCTGCTCGTGAGGCCCGGCGCATAGAGCACATCCGCGCCGGCCTCCTGATAGGACTGAAGCCGCTTGATCGTGTCTTTGATATCCCGTCGGCCTACAAGATAATTCTCTGCCCGCGCAGTCAACATGAAAGGAAATGGAAGAGCGCGTGTCACCTCTACCGCGGCGCGGACTCGCTCGACTGCCAGCTCATGGTCATAGATCGGATCATCCGGGCGGCCGGTGGCATCTTCGACCGAGCCTCCCGCAAGCCCCGTGGCCGCCGCAAGCCGGAAGGTCTCGGCAACCGTTTCCGGATCATCGCCAAAGGCGTTCTCCAGGTCGGCGCTCACAGGCAGGTCGGTGGACGAGACGATGGCCCGCGCATGCTCCATCGTCTCGTCGCGGCCAATCGCGTTGTCCTGCCGCCCCACGGAAAAGGCGTATCCGGCGCTCGTGGTTGCCAGAGCCTCAAAGCCCAAGTGCGCAAGCAGCCTCGCCGTGCCGACATCCCATGGATTGGGGATGATGAACGCGCCGTCCCGCTGGTGCAGCGCGCGAAAGGCTTCAGCTTTCTGTTCCTGGCTTCGCATCAACCCTCCATGTCAATTCGCATGGCCGGTACTCTATACCTATCCATTCCCCGAAGCCGGCTCGACCGCGGTCTGTTGCGGATTGCCGGAGAACGACGGCGGCGGATGGGCACCCACGACACTCGAAATGCACAGGGTGCCCGTAGCGTAATCCGCCCACCCCTCGAGGGCGGGCTTCAGCGCTTCGGGCATACCGTTGGGAAAGTAGGCCCGATGGCCGTTCGAGTACCGTTCGACGATCAGCTCCGAATGGAGACGGGGATTCGCCCGGCCAGCTTCCGGGCTGCCGAAGCCGATCCCGGAATCCAGGATCTGTTTGGCCAGGGCGGCGCCGGCGAGATCGGCCTGATCCTGGCTCAACGTGAAGTATTTGGCGGGCAAGTCCCAGGGGCTCGTTCCGGTCTTGATGAGTTGATAGACGACGTTCGTGACCTGGTCGGTCAGGCCCTCCTTGGGGTACCCCCCGCCGCCGCTGCCGCTGACCTGCTGGGCGGACCAGGGGCTTTCGGGGTCGGGATTTTTCCAGCGGGATCCGGGCAGGAGCACCTTGCCGGCGTTGACGCCGGAGGTGATCTCTCCGAGCGCGCACAGAGCGGAGTGGTCCAGGATCCAGTCGAGGACGCTCGCCTCCAGGGTCGCATAGATCCCGCCGCGGCTCGCCATCGCCAGAACGGAGGAGGTGATCCTCAGGCTGGTGATGGCGCGCCACCAGATCGGGCCGTGGCTCGGTGTCAGTCCCTCGTCGGCGCCGAGGACGCACTGATGGCCGGTCTTGTCCGCCTGCTCCTGGAAGAAGGCGATCGTGTCGCCGACGGCCTGCTGCGCGCGCGCAGCGTCCGGTGAGACCCAGTGGTAGTAGGCAACCTGGTTGGCGTGCCGCTCAGCCTTCTGGTTGGGAGTCCCGCCGGTGCTGTTGATCGCCCCCGGGAAAGGCAGGCTGCACTGGCCCGCCGCGGTGCACTTGAGATTGGGCAGAGGATAGGCAGAATGGAACTGGACGGTGTTGGCACCGAGCGCCTTGTTGAGTTGCTCTGCGCCCTGGATGGTCGAATCTTCGCTCATGATTTCTCCTCTCGGAACATGAACCTTTTTGAAAGAGACTACCGGGCGCCTCAAGGGAGCGCTGTGAACTCCGCCGACGCGCGGAAGATGTCGATCGAGCTGTCCGGCACCGGCTCCCCGTCGACCGCTTGCGCCGTCGCGATCTTGAAAGGATAGACGGCACGGGCGCTCCCGGATACGCTGTAGAACAGCCTCGACATCGCCGGCGCAGAGCGCAAGGTACTGTAGGGAACGTAGGTAACGCTCAGCGTGGCGAAGTCGAGGAAATCGTCGCTGCGGAGCTGGATCGACCAGATGCCGTCGAACGACACCGGGTAGAGGTACGTCCATGCACCCGGTCTCGAAATGAGGTTCCACAACCCGAACCCCGGCACCACCGTCGAGCCGGTCCCGGTGCCCGAGATGGTGAAATGGATGCTGAGCTGGGTCCCATCTCCCACCAGGAGTGGCTGGTCGAAGAAGTATTGGAAGCCGGGAAGGACCTTCTGGCTACTGCGGTCGGAGACGCTCATCACGCAGGCGCTGCCGCCCTGACGCCAGTTGGGGGGGTTGCTGCTGGTGGACGATGGGAACTGGTCCTGCGCGAGCGCGTAAGCGCCGCCCGTGGAGACCGTAGGGACCTGCCAGTCCGTCCCCTGCACCCACGGGGGAGGCGGCTGTATGTTCCCATAAGTGAGCAAGGCTTTCTGCGGATAGGTCCACATGCCGGAGAAAGCTGTGGGAACTGTGGTGATCGCGTTCGCGCCTCCATTGTCCGTCCGGTTGCAGAGAAAGACTCCCATCGGTCCCTGGGTTTCGAACGTGGGGTCCGCTGATGCGAGCTGCGATTTTGTGGTCATGTCAGTCTCCTTCTGTTTGTATGGATCAGGCGTTTTTGGTAACGATGGCCCCGACTCCGACGTCTCCGACGAAGTCGATCGCCAGGACGGCGATAGGACCGGCGGGCGGCAGGAACTTCAGTGGTTTGGCGACGGTGACGAGCGGGCCGGCGATGTTCGAGAACCAGCTCTCGCCGGTTGCCGTCCCCGCTTTCGACTCCTCGACACCCTTCCAGATACCGGTACCGAGAACGGCGCTCCCGAGTGCGGCCAGTATGCCGCAGGGAATCTTGTCTCTCCGGGGTCCGAACTTGAAGTGAGTGCAAGCGGTGAAAATCGTCGTATAGCCGATCGGCGCCCACTTCACGCACCAGAAGCCGTTCGTCGCCTTCTCCACATCCGTGTCCCCCGGCAGAAGCGAGAACGGCGTGCCGCCGGGGCTGAGGAGGATGTTGGACAGGACCGGAACCAGCGCGCCGAGATAGAGCGCCAGCGGATCGATTGGACCGGCGTTTGGATCGCGAGGGAAATCGAGCCAGGCATCGCCGAGGCTCCAGACAAGGGTCACGAGGCCGCCCATCATCTTCAATGGTTGGTTCGTACCGGCCGCGAGCTCGCCACTGTCGCTCGAGGAGAACGGCGCATCGCCGGTGATCAGGCGATAGATGATGGTCGTCGGGAACGCGCAGAGGATCGCGACGAATCGCGTCACCGTCAGAGTCTCCGTGCTGAAAGGGAATTTGGGGTTGAGCAGGTTGTAAAGACCGCCGAGAAAGAAGCCGCCGACGGTCTGATCGAAGATGCCTGTTTTGGCCGCCTGGAGGAACGCGATCGCGAGTTCGAAGAACGCCTCGGTCAGCTCGTCGAGGACGTCGAGGATCGAGAGTACCAGCCTCTTCGCCGCCGTCAGGGCGGCGCTTATGGTGCTGTCCATGAAGTTGCCCGGGTTCGTGGCGACGGAGGCCAGGTAGCCGCCCACCGCCGAGATCTCAGCGAGAATCGTCTGGCCGATGCTCGACGAAAGCTTGGCCGAGAAGCTTGCGAAGGCGTCGAGCACGCCTTGCGGAAGCGACGAGTCGAAGCTCGGCGCGCCGAGCACCGAGGTGACCTTGTCGATAAGCCAGTTGGCCTTGACCGCGGCGTCGAGGAAGACCTCGACGACATCGCCCGGCGAAAGCGCAAGGGTACCGGCGCCGGCCGGTACGCGCGCGAAAGCGGCCAAGCTGTCGTAGTTGAACGTATCGCTGCCGACCGACGCGATGGCAGCATCGAAATTGGCCGCGACTTCCTGCTTGATGCCAGCGAAGAAACCCGCGGCGGCAGCCTCGCCCTGGGCGCAGAGCGCCGCCAGCGTGGGGAACGAGTCGTTGATGAGGCCCTCGAATTGCTCCTTCGTGTTCCAGATGTCCTGGCGCGCGCCGGTGAGCAGCCACGCCAGGAACTCGAAGAGGGCTTCGAAGAAGACGAAGACGGAGCTGAAGATCGACGACACCACCTCGAACGCGCCCTCGAACGTATCGATCACGCCGTCGAAAATGTAGGTGACGCCGTTGATGATGCAGTGGATCGTGGCTTCGACCGCCCCGCCGACCGTGGTGACGGCGAAGCAGAAGGAGCTCTCGACGGTGTCGGCGACGGCGTCCATGATATCGCCCAGCCAGTCGAAGTCGAAGAAACCGTCGGGGGAGACGGCCGCCCTGAGTTGCTCCCGGAGCGCGGCGGCTTCGCCCGCGGTGAGCTCCGCGAACGTGGCCCTGCCGTCCCGCACCGAGAAGCTCCAGTGCTGCACGCGGCCGGACGAGGGATCGATCGCGCGCCGGTAGTCCTTCGTCCGCTCGGCGGCGGCGAAAAAGCTCGAGTTTTTCACTTGGCAGTTCGATGAGGGCGTGTAGCTCATCGCCGCCGTCACCGCCTGCTGCACATGCGCCGCGTCCGGCTGGAACTGCGGCGGCAGGAGCGACTCGACCTCGGGAACGGTGATGTTCCTCAGCCGCCCCTGCGCATGAGCATCGGGATGGACGCAAATCGCGTCGCCGGTGGCCATCAACTGCGGAACCGAGAAGATCAGCTTCGAGGCGCTGAGCGACCCGGTCGGGGCGTACAGCGTCACCTGTCCGTTCGCGTTGGTGGTGAGCGCCCTGCTCACGTTGGGACCGATCACGTACGTTTGCTCCTGCCAGGAGACGACCGTCGTCTCCGGCGAGGTGAGCGAGAGCGTCGTACTCGGAAGCGTGTTCCCGCCGCCGTCCATCAGAGTGAAGGTCGTGCCGTAGACCTTGACCATCTCGATCGTCTGAACCTGCGCCTCGATCTTCTGCTTCGCCCATTCGCCACCGACCGATCCCGGCTGCCGCATCATGGTGAGGAGATTGCTGTTGCCGGCGTCCACTGCGAACAGCAGGGGCGCGCCTCCGGCATCGAGTCCGGCCGTAATCGAGCTGAGCTCTTCTCCCAGCTCGATGGCCGGTTCCCACGTGCTGTCCGACTGCCTGCTGATGACGTTCAACTGCATGTTCGCATCGAGGGCGAAGAGAGTGATGGGATTGGCCCCGGCCGGTACCGCCACGATTTGCGTGCACGTGAGGGTCGTATCGACGGTGGTGACCGCTGGCGAAGCGACGCCACAGTCGATGAACGAGACGCTTCTCTTCCCGCCGGTCATTCCGTCGTTGTAGAGGAAGATCCCGCTGTATGGGACGCCGGACGCGCCGGGCTCCTGCAGAGCCGAGTCGGCGGAGCGGAAGTACTGCTGTGCCGCCACCGTCGCCGTCGTCTTCCCGTCGAGGGAAAAGAACATTAGATCCATCGCCGCGATGGAGGTGCCGGTCATCTGCACGGCGAGGACGCCGGTGCCCCACGCAAGAGTGGTGCAGATGTCGAGGAATGGCGAGCTCACGCTGCCGAGCCGTTGCCATCCGCCGTCCGTTCCCGTCCAGTCGACGCGCCAAAGGCTCAGCTGGCCTCTCGCATCGCTCAGCACCGCCGCCAGTTCCAGCGCGCCGTTCACGACCTCGGCGACGATATTCCGTACTTGGACGGGCGGCGCCTGGCTTTTGAAGACGCTGGACGCGTCGACGGCCGTCCACGCGCCCCATGTCCCGGTCGCCCCGCGATGGATGTAGTAGATGTCCGGATTGCTCGTGTCCGGACCGACGGAGAACAGCGTGAAGGAGCCGTTGCTCGCGCCACCGGCGAGTTGGCCCGGAGACGTGCCGGGCGTGATCGCCGTGACAGTCCACCCGGTGTCGGTGGTGCTGTCCGGCCGGACGTTGTAGATGACGGTTCCGCCCTGGCTGGTGGAACCGGTGTAGAACAGCTCGCTTTCGCCCGCGGCGTTGACGAGTTGCGCGATCTCGGTCTGAGCTGTGATCTCGGTGCCGAGGCGATAATCCTCCATCAGGGAGGTGCTTGCCGTGAATGTTACATTGCTCGGTGAGGCGCTTGATGCTGTGGCCACGAGATTCTCCTTTTAGACCGAAATGCGATTGGAACTGCTCCGTTCAGACTGCTCATCGCCTCGGTAATCGATCATTTGCCAAGGTGAAGAATGCTTGCTGTCGAGGGTCACATCTCAAGAAACATGCCAGCATGCAGAAGCCGCGCTGCGGGGGTTTTTTGCGTCAGGCAAGACCGTCCGGGACCGTCCGGACGGTCTGCGTGGACCGTCGGACGGTCCCTTTCAATATCGAACAGCAGTCGTTTTTTTAAGTGCTGCGCTGCAGAGCTGAGGTGGTACGCGCCGTGCTATGGTCTTTGCCAGATCAACTCACGGGCAGGCCAGTGGACTGCCAAACCAAGGAAGGACAGACAATGGCTACTTTAAGATTCATCGTGCATTTCGATGCGACGAAGCCAACGCCGGTTTCGGTCACCCCGATCCCGCCGATAACTCACCCGTACCATGCACCACCCGAAGAGATCACCCTGATCACCTTCACTCTCGACGACGTCAGAAACTCGGGCGCGGTGTTTCCGACCAATCCGATTCAATGGTTGGTGGATGAGGAGCCGGTGGCCCTGCCGCCATGGTTCGCGATGCATCGTCGTGATGACGGGTACTTCTCGCTCTGGGATTTCAACTCCGCCCCGACGAGTACCGAACATAAATTCGCAGTGTCCGTGTTCTTCGATGGTCAGATGAGCTCCACCCCGGATCCGACGATCATCAACGATCCGCCGGGGGGATAGGAGTGGCAGCCGCGGACTCTTTGGCGGCGGCGAACAGCTTGCTCCAGTCCGGTGTACCGCGCAGAGAATCGAAGAAGGGGAGGGCGAACGAGCGCCGGTCGACGCCGCCGGAGACCGCACGCTCGGCGCTCGCCAGGGCGGACGACCGATCGCCGATCAGAGCGTAGACCAGTGCTGCCTCGTAGGCGAGCTGGGGATTTTCGGGCGCGGCCGCGGTCGCTCGCTGGACCGCAACGGCAGCTTCGCGCGCCCGGCCGAGATGGGCGAGCGCCTGGGCCTTGACCGAGAGGGTCTGCCAGAAGCCGGGGGCCGGATCCTGCTCCGCCAGCTCGATCACGCGAGCGTAGAGGACGGAGGCTTCGCCGCGGCGGCCCGCGAGGATCATGGCGTCGGCGAGGTTGAGGGCCGATGACGCGCTTTTTGGCGCCAGCGCATAGGCCTCTTCGAGGCTCGCGGCGGCGCCCTGCCAGTCGCCCAGGAGCATCTGGGCGACGCCGAGGTTTGAAAGCTCGGCGAAGCCGCGGCGGCGGCGGAGAAGGTCGGTGTAGAGCTCGGCGGCGCGAGCCGGACTGCCCGATTGGAGCTCGAGCCGGGCCAGGAGCCTTTCGCCGACGAAGTGGCTGGGAATCCGGCGCAGCAGATCCTCGAGCGTCTCCCGGGCGGCGGTAGCTTCACCCAGGCGCAGCTCCAGATTGGCGAGATCCATGAGGTAGTCGGCCGCCGGACGCCGATCGACTACCTCGCGCAGGAGCTCCAAGGCGCGCCGGCCGTCGTTCCGCGCTTCCGCCAACAGGGCGCTTCGGCGGAGGGCTCCGATGTCGCCCGGCACCAGGCGCTCCAGCTCTTTCGCCGCGGCTTCCGCCTGATCCAGGCGGTCGGAGTCCAGGGCGATCTCGAACAGGACTACGTATGGCAGCGTATCCCCCGGAGCCAGGTTGCGCGCCTGATCGATCAGGGCCAGGGACCGGTCGAGGTCCACGGCTTCGCGTGTTTCGAAAAAGCGGCGGCTCATGAGGCGGGCTTCCAGCAGGTAGGCATCGACGAAGAGCGGCGAGCCGGCGCGGATTTCGGCCAGCTCGGCCAGGAGCGGCGCCAGGTCGGTGGGCCTCTTCTCATCCTCGCGCCGCTGGATCTCGAGGAAACGGGCGTAGTCCTCCGCCCGGACGCTCAGCTCGCGGGTCCCCCGGCGGGGAGCGAAACCCACGTAGCCGGCTTTCAGGTAGGTATAGGCCGCGGTCGATAGCAGCCGCGCGTCGTCAGCCGGGACCTCGAAGCTCTGCACGGCGAGGAGCCGGCCGTCGGTGCCGCGCTGCCGCCGTAGTGTTGCCACGCATCGTCTCGCGGCGCAGTCGAGGGAGGAGGTGAGGACCTCGTCCGCGGCGTGGACCCGGGCCAGCCTCTGCGCGGTCGCGTTCTCTTCGCTGAAATCCGCGGGGAGCGCGACGACGCCGTCGAGGGAGGCGAGGGAGCGCAGAAGAGCGGCATGGAAGGCGGCGGCGGCCAGGCGTTCAGGTCCCTCGTCTGCCGGCGCCGCGCCGGCGCCGACCTCCGACCGGGCCACCACGACGTAGAGCGGCTCCCGCTTCGACAGGCCGGGGCGCATCAGCAGGGCAATGGTCACAAGCGCGACGAGCGCCAGCATGGCGAACAGGGATGAGAGCCGGAACGGACGGACGGCGCTGGTGTACGAGCCGACGGTCGGCTCGGGATCGGTGTCTGGCACCGCCGGCGGCAGGAGACCCTCCGCCACTCCCCCATCGAGCCGGCTCAGGAACGACGACGCGCTCGCCGGCCGGCGGTCGGGATCCTTCTCGAGCAGAGAATCGATCAGCTCGGAAAGCGCCAGGGGAATCGCCGGCTCGACCTCGTGCGCGGGCGGTTGTTGATGGGTGCAGACGCGGGTCATGGTGGCGACCGGCGTCGCCTGCAGGAACGGCGAGACCGCGGTCGCCGCCTCGTAGAGCAGGGTACCCAGGGAGAAGAGGTCGGCCCGCGGGTCGAGCTCGAGGCCGTTGGCCTGCTCCGGCGACATCGCCCGATAGGTGCCGACGATGCCGGCGGTCAGCTCCGCACCCGGCTCGGCGGATTCCGGGAGGTAGAGCTTGGCGAGGCCGAAGTCCAGAACCTTGGCGCCGCCCCCTGCGGTCAGGACGACGTTTTCCGTCTTGAGATCGCGATGCAGCAGGCCCTGCCAGTGCGCGGCGGCGAGCGCGCCCGCGACATCCCTGGCCAGTGCGACGACGGCCACCGGGGGCAGAGGACCCTGGCGCAGCCGTTCGGCGAGCGTCGAGCCCTCGATGTACTGCATGACGATCCAGTCGCCTTCCGCGGTTTCCAGGAGGTCGTAGATCTGGACGATCGCGGGATGATCGAGCCGGGCGACCGACCGGGCTTCGCGGCGGACGCGCTCACGCCGGCGGCTGTCGCCCACCACCTCCGGGAGAAGGCGCTTCAAGGCCACCCGGCGGCGGAGCCGCTCGTCCCACGCGGCGTAAACGACACCCATGCCGCCACGGCCGAGCGTGCGCTCCAGGCGATAGGGACCGATGCGTTCGGGCATCACCGGCGGGTCTTCCGCCCGATGCCCTGGTCTGGTCATGCGAGCCCGAGCGTAGTGCGGCGGAGGCGCAGGCCATGCCGCGAAACCCCCAGCAGGTTGGCGGCGCCGTCGATGTTGCCTCCCGCGCGGTCGAGAGCTGCGGCGATCTCTTCGCGGCTCAGGGACGACGCCTTGCGCAGCCCCGGATGGCGTTCGACCCAGGCGTAGAGCGAAGTGCGCGAAACATCCAGCCGGCCGGCGGCGAGTGTGAGGTTGAAGCGCTCGGCTTGCAACACGGCGAGGATCTCCTCCTCCGGGAGCTCGGCCAAGGTGCGGAAGTGGCGCGGCCGGGGTTTTCTCTCTTCTTTTACGGAAATGCCCGGTTCGGCGTCCGCCGTGGGACCAGCCGCGGGACCAGCCGCGAGAAAGATCGCCGACTCGAGATCCGGCGACAGCTCGGCCGGAACCTCCTCGCTCGCCCCGGCGGCCAGCCGGCGGGCGACGTTGCGCAGCTCGCGCACGTTGCCCGGCCAATCGGCGGCGGCCAACCGCGCGACGAGGCGAGCCGGCAGCCAGGGCCGGCCCTGGGGGCCGGAATCGTCGAGCAGATGCGCCTCGCCCACCGCTTCGAGCTCCTGGCGCAGGAAGTGGATCAGCAGACGCCCGACGTCGTCGCGGCGCGCCCTCAGGGGCGGCAGGCGGATCTGGTCGCCTTGCAGCCGATGCAGCAGAGGAGCCCGGAAGCGTCCGTCGGCCACCAGCCTCTCCAGGTCGGCGTCGGTGGCGGCGACAACCCGCACGTCGACCCGGCGCGGTGCATCGGCGCCGACCGGCTGGATCTCGCCGTTCTCGAGCGTGCGCAGGAGGAGAGCCTGGACCTCGAGCGGAGCCTCGCCGACTTCGTCGAGAAAGAGGGTGCCGCCATCGGTGCGCTCGAAATAGCCCTCGCGCCGCCGGTCGGCGCCGGTGAAGGAGCCGCGTGCCGCACCGAAGAGCTCGGAAGCGGCGAGCGAAGCGGGCACGGCTCCGAGGTTCAAGGCGAGATAAGGCCCCGCGCGGCGCGGCGACCCCTGGTGGATCGCGCGGGCCACCAGCTCCTTGCCGGTACCGGTCTCGCCGCGCAAGAGCACGGGGGCTGCGAGAGCGGCGGCACGGCGGATCGCGGCCCGCAGCTCCACGACGGCAGCGCCGTCGCCGATCAGGCCGTAGCGGTCGAGATGGCGCAGCTCGGCTGCGGGCAGGATATGGAGAAGCAAGGCAACGCGCCCGCCCAGCAGCAGAGGAACGCCACGCTCGAGATCGGCCGGTCCGAGCTCATCTTGCGAATCGACGCCGAACGCTTCGATACGGCTGCCTTCGGGCGTAGCTACGATTTGGATCGATCCCGCCGGCTCACCCGGGGCGAGAGAGATCGGTTGCCGGCTGAGATGATGATCTTCGAGGGGCCGGGTCTCGCCGCTCCCGGGTAGAGCGAAGAGGGGGGTGAGGCGGGACAGCGGGACCGGCCGGCCCGAGATCAGCGCCGGCAACAACACCCGCTCTCCCACTCGCGCCGTCACCGGATGGGCGAGAATCGTCAACGCCGGGACGCGCAAATCCAGGGGACGGCTCTCCCCTGTCCCGCTGACCACGGTGGACGCGCCCTGCTCGCGGTGCCCGCCGGCCTCAGACGCTGGCATGATGGATGAGACTCTACGCCTGCGCCGGGCGCCGAGCAAGAAGCCTCAATCCTTATGAATCAGGACTGACTATGCCGAGATCCTGTGGTCGCTATCTCCGCTCAATCGCAACACGACGATCGAGCTCAGGTCGGCTGGCGCGAGTTCCGATGAATCAATCCCGCGCGCACGATTCGCAGGACTTCTGCGGCAATGTCTTCAGGGGGTACTGGCCCCGAGCTGATCCTATTCGGCTGCCTCGAGCAAAGCTCGGAGCTCAGGTTCCTTCGCCGCCTCGACCAGGCTCTGCTTGTGCTCGCCGAGCTTGGCGCCGGAGGCGAGCAGGAGCCGGACGACCTCGATATGGTTTTCGTTGACCGGACCGTACAGCAGGGGAAATCCGCCCGGCGCGGCATTCGGATCGGCGCCCGCCTTGAGCAGGATCTGGCACATTTCGATGTTGCCTGTGCGTGCCGCCTCGGCGAGAGGCGTCACGCCGTATTCATTGGCCGCTTTGACGTCGGCGCCCGCTTCGGTGAGCACGCGCACGAACTCGGCCTCTCCCGTATCGACCGCCTCGAAGGCGATCGTCTTGCCGTATTCCATAGGGGGTGCGTTTTTCGCATCCGGCGCCACGCCTCCGCTGAGCAGCGCCTTGAGGACACCGAGCTGCCGCCGTTCGGTCGCGATCCAGAGCGCGGTGCGGTTAGAGCCGCTCTTCACCGAGGGATCGATGCCGGCTTCGACAAAGAGCGCCGCATGGCTCGCGTCCCCTTCGGCCACCTTCTGCAGGAACGCCTCCGGTGTGAACGCGATACCGTCCTTCTCGAGCTTCTCGCGGGCTCCCGCCTGATCGCTGCGGACAGGATCCGCGACCAGGACGAGCGCAGCGAGGGTGAGCAGGGCGAGCGGTGTCTTCATCGGATCCTCCTGACGACGTGCAAGCTGTCGCCGGTATGGTGACGAGGACGGGGAAGAAGGTCAAGCAGGTGGATGCGAAGGAGATGGGCTACGTCAGAAAGCTGCGGACCTGGCGAAGATTGCCCTGGCTGAGCTTGGCGATTTCCTGGTCGCCCATCCTGCGGGCCTGCGCCTCCGACCAGCGAAACATCTGCCGGCAGGCCCAGTAGGCGTCGAGGCCGTAGGTCCGCAGCAGGAACACGGGCCAGTTGCAGGCCGCGATCCGCAGGCCGTTGTACCAGGACGTGGGCAGCGCGTCCTCCCCCGAAGCCTCCAGGAGCCGCCGCAGGCCGCGGCGGAACTGCAGCCAGCGTTCGAGCTCGGCGAGCGGGTCATCCAGCTTCCGTTGAAAACCCTTCCCTCCCAGGAAAGGATCGACTTCCGCCTGCACGGCGGCGAAGAGCCGGTCACGGCGGCGGCGGCGGACCTCGGCGGCCAGGCCGTCGCGGCGCTGCGGCTCGGGCCAGGGCCCGTCGACGCTTTCCGCCACGGCTTCGAGCTCCGCCCGCAAGGCAGGCTGCATACCCGCGACGACGGCTTGAACGTCCGGCACTTCGAGCTCCGCCCCGCGGCTCAACAGGCGCATCCGGCCGGCCTTCCTGAAAGTGTCTTCCCAGTGCTCGGCCACGGCCTCGATGTCCGACGGACGCACAGGCCGGCCCTCGGCGGCGTCGCCGAGGAGCTTCAGATGGCGGAGCCAGACTCCGTCCGTGGCCGCGGCCTCCTCCTGGGGCGCGTGAACCAGAGGGGGCGGGATGCCGACCCCAAGGACCGCTAGCACGAGAGGACGCGTCCGCCGCCGTCCCGGCGCGAGGAGCCAGGCCAGCCAGAGGAGAAAGGGTGAAGCGGCACCTCCGGAGTGTCTGGTGTGCGCCGACGCCACCAATCGCAACAGGCGTACGCCCCGGCCGCGGCCATGCGCGAGGCGCCGCAGCGCTTCTTCCCAGTCGCCGGCTTGGATGGCCGGCCACGCCAGCAGCTCGAAGCCCTGGCCTCGCAGCCGCCAGGGAAGACGCCAGGAAGAGAGATCCCGCAGCAGCTCCAGGAGCGCCTCCACTCTCCCCGAATCGCCTTCGCGGTCGCTCCGCAGGGCGCGGGTGAAAAGGAACCAGGGGCCAGCCGTCCAGCGTTGCGGCTTCGGCGCACCGCCGAAAGCGGCCGAGAACAGCTCGAGGTTGCCGCGGAAGGTCCGCAGCGTGAAGCTGGGCGCCAGCCAGAGCACGGCCCGCCCCACGGCCGGCAGGCCCCACGGGCCGAGGACGCGCCACGCCAGCCAGCGCGGTCCCATGCAGGTCGCGAAGACCGCGGCGGCGAAGCTCAGCAGGTTGGGCCACACCGATCCGGTCTGCTCTCGGCCCAACGTGACCGGAACGACCAGAGGCAGGTAGAAGAATGCATACAGGAAGAGATGGCCGATCGAGATCCGGCTCTGAGCCGCGCGGGGCGCCGGCGCTGCCTGAACCGCCGGCACCGCCGGCCTGGTCTGGGCCTTGCGCTGGACCAGATTCAGGAAGAGCGAAACCAGGAGGATGACTATCGGCACAACGGGGAAGTACAGCACCATGAGACTGTCACTCCGGAGGCCGGGGGAAGCGGCGCCGGGGCGTCGGGATCCGCCCGGCGAGCCCGTGCGCCCACCACTCGTGGACCAGGCGGCGGGCCGGATCCCGCAGCTCGGCCAGGGCTTCCCTTACCATTTCGGCCGTGCGCTCCCGGGGGCCGAGGGGTGTCGCATAGGAGCGGGCTTCGGCGAGACCGGCGGCGAGCATCGCCAGCAGCTTGGCACCCTGGCGCTCCAGCTCGCTCCGTCCCGCCTCCGGCGCCAGCTCGAGCACGAGGAACGGATTGGCCAGATGGCGCCGCAGGTAATTCTCGGAATCCGGGCTCGGCGCAGGCATCAGTTCACCCCGGAACCGAAGCTCCGCTGGCGGTCCTCGGCCGAGCCGGGGAACAGATCGTTCAGTCGCCGGTTGATCTCGCGGAGCGCCTTTTCGTCGCCCCGCTCCGCGGCCTTACGGCCTTTCTCGAACAGCGCTTGCGCCTGACGGAGGTCCGTCGCCTCGCCGGCATGGCCCAGATACCAATCGAAAACCTGGAAGACGGAGCTGGGATCGCGCGAGAAGGCGGCGTTGCGGAGAGAGCTGAGGACTCGAATCTGACGGTCCAGGGCCGCGGCGTCGCGCTGCTGGAGGGCCTCGGCCGCGGCGGCCAGAGCGTTCTCACAGAGCTGCTGTTCGGCCGGTGAGCCGAAAGCGCCGACCCAGTAGAGCGCCGTCTCGATTTCCTGGTTGGCCTCGGACTGCAGAGTCGGCCAGTCGAGCGCCGCCTCGGCCTCGTCGAGCGCGCCGTTGAGGTCCAGCAGCAAACGATGGACCCGGGCGGCGGCATCTGCATCGCCGCCGCGGGCGGCTTCGAGGCCGGCGCGGGCTTCCGCGAGGAGGCCGGCGGCACCGTTCATCGTCCGTACCAGCGCCGGATCGCCCTGAGAGAAGCCCCGGCGCTGTGCCGCGGCGACCCGCTGCTGCGCGGTGCCCAGCTCCTTCTCCAGGATCTCCGGTGAAGCCGATGGGACGAGGACGTGAACCACGTCCTCGAAGCTCTCGCCCACCTCCGGCAGATCGGCCCGCGCATGGAGCTGGCCCGAGCGGTCGAGCTGGAGGGTGACCTCGACCCGCGAGCCCGCCGGCAGGTCGCGCTTGAGCCGTCCGCCGCGGATTTGCAGGGTGCCGATCAGCCGGTTGAGGTGGGCGCGGGAGAACTCGCCCTGGACCACCGGGATGGCCAGCGCGTCATCGAGGCTGCCCGCGGGGACCCGCTGCACCGTGCGGTGAATGGCCATGCGGCGCGCAGGCAGCGGCGTTCCCTTGTCGAAGTAGGTCAGCACCGTGTCGTCCGAGCGGGCGACACCGATGCTGCGGGCCAGCGGCGGATCGACGATCGAGACGCCGTGGACGATGGCGAGCTCCGGCGTGCGCAGCGCCACTTCCCGGCGGCGGCGCCCGAAGGCCGAGACGCGGAACCGGTTCTGCCGGTGCCGCTCCAGACGGACCTGGACGACGAAGGCCCCTTCGGCGCTCACCTCCGCCTCGTCGCTGGTGAAGCCGCCGTCCAGACGCGCGATCTGAACGCTCAAAGGCACCTCCTCTCCTTTGGCAGGAAGGAAGCGGCCGACCACGAAAGGCTCGGTATCCACGGTCACTGCGGGATGCTCCACGCGCAGCACCATGCCGGTCTGGACCGCCTCCTCCCGCGACGGCGGCCGAGCCTCCAGCCCGACGGTGGCCGCATAGAGGGCCGCGCCGCGGGCCACGATGGTCATCGGATCGATGCCCTCGGCCACCCGGCCTCCGAACAGGGCGCCGACGCGCTCGCGCAGAGCCGGCATCAGCGTGGGACCGCCCACGAAGACCACGCGGCCCACGGCTTCGGCGCTCAAACGGTTCCTCTCGAGCAACGTCCGGCACACATCGAGGGTGCGCTCCAGGAACGGCGACATCAATCCCTCCAGCTCCTGGCGGGTCACCGGCAGGTCGGCGTCGACCGGATGGCCGGCGGGATCGCTGAACACCTCCGCGCAGACCACGGCCGTGCGCTCGAGGCGGGAGAGATCGATCTTGGCCTGCTCGCAGGCCGCCTTGAGCTTGCCGAGAGCCCGGCGGTGGCCCGGATTGGAGCGGCTGAGGGGCGGCAGGCCCGTTTCTTCCGCCAGCCGGGCGGCGGCCCAGTCGGTCAGCGCGTTGTCGAAATCCTTGCCGCCGAGAAAGTTGTCGCCACCGTGGTCCACCACCCGCAGCCAGCCGTCGCGCGTCTCCAGCAGAGAGACGTCGAGCGTACCGCCTCCCAGGTCATAGACCAGCCAGAGCCCCTCGGCATCCGCCCGCCAGCCGGCGGCGATGGCGCTGGCAATCGGCTCCTGGATGAGGGCCACCTCGGAGAGGCCGGCCAGCCGGCCCGCCGTCATCGTGGCATGGTTCTGGGGCAGCTCGAAGAGGGCCGGCGTGGAGATCACGGCGGCGGCCGGACGGTAGCCGAGAGCCGCCTCGGCGTCTGCCAGCAGGGAGCCCAACACCTGCGCCGACAGCTCCTCGGGCAGAAAATCCTTGCCGGCGGCCTCGAAGCCGAGCCGCTCCGCCGTCCCCATCAGCCGCTTGAACTCGCCGCGGGTGTTGGCCGGGTCCGTCTCCAGGAAGCGGAAGGCGCGCCGGCCCACCAGGAACGTCGAGCGCGCATCTACCCGCACCACCGACGGGGTCAGCATCTCGCCCAGCGCGTTGGGCACCACCGCGAGCGTGGTGCCGTCGAAGCTGGCCATCGCGGAGTTGGTCGTCCCGAGATCGATACCGACGTGCATCCCCATGAGCCTCCATGAGCTACTGCTTCATCATAGCGCCGTCCGTGCGCTTCATTCTGGCGGGCGCGAATTCCTGGAGTCCTGTAAACGGATTGAACCTTTTCGGGATCACTTCTTACAAGAGGCCGAGGCAAGATCTGGCGCAATCCCGAGCCAGCCGCTCGCCTGTAAGCCTTTAAGGGGTACCGATGTCTTCCCGAAAGAAGTTCCTCACCTTCCCTGCACAGCTCTCACGCATCGTTTTTCTCTCCCTCGCCGTACTGCTGATCGGACTGGCGGGCTCGCCGGTGCCTGCCGCCTCGGCGAGCCACGAGTTCATGACTTTGCTCGAAAGCGAAGCAGGCCAGGTTGAAGCGAAAGCCGGCGAGCCCGGCAAAATCCTGGTTCGGCTGGATGCGAAAATCCTCCAGGCCGATCCGCAGGAGCTTGCGATCCCCCTGCCGGACGGCCGAGTGCTCGTCGCCCTCCGCAGCGGCTTCTCGCGGACCGGCAAGCGCGACTTCACCTGGTCCGGCGAGCTGCAACAGCAAGCATCCCTGGCGGAAAGCGCCGCCCCCGGATCGGTCCGCTTCTACCAGGTCGGCGACAAGCTCTACGGCACCTTGCAGACCGAAGAAGGCGCCTACTTCGAGCTTCAGCCTGAAGGAAACCTGCATCGCCTGGTGCGCTTCCCGGCCTCGGCCGGCGGCGACCCATGCGGCCTCGGGCAGGCGGCCAGGGACCTCAAACGCTCCACCGGCGAGTTGCAAGGAGCCGAAGCCGCCCTGCTGGCGGGCACCACAGAAACGGATTGTTTCGTCCCGGCTTCGAACACCACGATCAACGTGATGGTGCTCTACCCGCGGTCCGTCACTGCCAGCGCGAGCGCGATGACTACCTACGCGGATACCAGGATTGCGGAGGCGAACAGCCTCTTCGTGGCGAGCAACGTGAAAATCGTCTACCAGCGCGCCTACGTCGGCTTGATCACGGGCAATCAGCCGCCGCCGCCCTCGACGGGCAACATCAACGATCCCCTGGCGACCGAACCGGTGCTCAACTGGCTCAACGCCCAGATCGCGAACGATGGCGTCGACACCGAAGTCGAGCTGCTGCGCATTGCGTATGGCGCCGACATGATCATGGTGGTGATTCCGTCGCATCCGGGAGTGAACTGCGGAATCGCCAACATGGCGGAGACTCAGAGCGGGGCCGAAGTGCTCTATCCCGGCAGTGTACCTTTCGCTGGCAGGGCCTTCGCGGTGGTCGAGCTCGATTGCGGCAACGCGGATTTCACTTTCGCCCACGAGCTTGGCCACACCTTCGGGATGCGGCACAACGGCACCTCGGCCACTCGGGCCATTCTGCCCTGGGCGTTCGGTTACCTCTTCACCCGCCCGTCGACCAACACCACGGTCGCGACCATCATGGGCTGCTATTCGGGCGCAGGATCGTTCAACGCCTGCAGCAGGATCGGACAATTCTCGAATCCGGACCGCACTTTCGAGGGTGTCGCAACCGGCCTGCATTCGGGCCAGGCCGTTTCCCCGGCGCCGCCGTCCCACAACGCCTGCGTCGCCAACCTGCGGGCTCCCCAATACGCCGCGTTCGCTTCGCCGCCGCCGACCACCCCGCCCAGCCTGACCATCACCAGCCCGGCGCACGGGGCTACGGTGACGAGCGCCACCACCTTGACCGCCACCGCCACCGACCCGCAGGACGGCAACCGGCAGGCCTTCATCCAGTGGACCTCGAATCGCCAGGGCGCCCTCGGCTCGGGTTCGCCGCTGAACGTCAATTTCACTTATTTCGGCCGGCATCTGATCACCGCCACCGTCAGCGACACGAGCGGCACCAAAATCGCCAAAAGCATCGAGCTGCTGGTGAGCGAAACCACCCCGCCGCAGCGGAATATCGACAACCCCGCGCCCAACCAGCAGGTCTCAGGCCTTTACCAAGTGGTCGGCTGGGCCATCGACCATTCGGGCGTGCCTTCGCCGCCGACTTTCCAGATCGACGGCCAACCGGTGACCCTGACCAACGTGGCGCGGGCCAACCGCCCCGACGTCTGCGCGGCGTTCCCCACCGTGACCGATCCCAACTGCCCTAACGTCGGCTGGACGGGCACCCTCGACACCCGCCAGATGACCAACGGCAACCATACCTTGACGATGACCGTCCGCGACCTCTTCAACAATTCGAGCTCGTTCTTCCGGACGTTCAGCACTCAGAACCAGACCACCGTGTTCTTGAACCCGACCGCCGACGCCTGGGTGAGCGAGAGCCAGCCGGCCACCAATTTCGGCTCGGCCGGCAATCTCGAGATGCGGGCATCGGGTTCGGGCCAAGCCAAGCACGCATACCTGAAATTCAACCTCGCCCAGGTCACCCGGCCGCCGGTTTCCGTCACTCTCTCGCTGCGGACCAGCCCGACCTCCTGGCCGGTTGTTAACATCTACAGCCTGGCCACCACCAGCTGGGGCGAATTTACCATCAACTGGAACAACGCTCCGCTCGACCCGCTCTACTACATCCAACTGGGCGCGCAGCCCGGCAACAGCTTCGTCAACCTCGACCTGACGCCCATGTTCCCCGGCGCCGGCGGTCTTCACACCATCGCCCTGGTGACCTCTGACAATCCGGGCCACTACTTCTTGGGCCTGGATGGAGGCTTCAACACGAGGCCAACCCTCAAAGTAATCTACTAACCTTTTTGCTTCCCCGCTTCGACGGTGGTGCCGGGCGCCGGCACCACCGTCTTGCATCCTGGCGGCCTTGTGGTTCCTGGCGCCGAACGGTGCCGTGCCCACCGGCGCGCCTGCCAGACAGCATCCTGAGCTCCTCGCTACTCCTTGTTCAGATAGTGTTTTTCCAGGAATTCGGACCTGAAGTCTTGCGGCGGAGTGGAGATGTCTGGCCGGCCCTCTGGCGTGAAGTCCATGAGGTTCCAGTACGGCCACACCGTGTCGACGTGATTCGACGGCAGCTCGGTTCCCCAGAAGTGAAAGATCTTTCCATCCTGCTTCCTGAACACGTGCATGACCGGCAACTGCATGTCATCGGATTCCTGGCACTTGTAATCCGCCTGATAGGCAGACTCGAAACCGGACACCAGGGCGATCTGCGACCAACCACGTTGCCGGGCCCACGCATTGATCCGCTCGGCCGGAGCTTTGGCAACCGCGACAAACGAGGCGTCTCGAGTGACCTGATACCAGCTCCGGTCAAACCCATCGACCAGCGAAGTACAGGAAGGGCAGGGATTGTCCCAGCTCGGGCCGAACATGAATGAGTAAATCAGCAGCGTATTCTTGTCCGCGAACAGCTCGGAGAGCTTCACCCTCTCGCCTACCTTCCCGTCGTTGGCCCATTGGAAGACATAGTCCTCCTTCAGCTGCCCGCCGAGAGGGAGGTTGCGGCGTTTCTCTGCCACGGATCGTACTTTGTCAACAAGCTCTTGTTCGTCTTTGAGCAATGCCTCGCGCGCATCGCGGTACTCTCTGCTTTCGTTTGGATACCGCAGCTCACTCATGTGCGCCTCCCGTGCCGGCTTTCACGCGGCAGGCATTCAGTCGCGCGAGGAGAAGAGCCGGAGGATGTACCAGAACATCAGCGCCACGGAAGCGAAAAGCTCCAGCGAGGCCGCGACATACCGGTCCTCCGGGAAATGATGAATGATGTTCGAGGTGTCGTAAAGGATCGCGACGCCGGCGAAAGCGATCATCCCCATCGAGAACCAGGTTCCGAGTTGGAGCCCGAAGAGGCTGGCCGCCACGATCGCCACGAGAGCCACGACACCTCCCCAGAGCAGCAGGCCGCGGGCAAAGGAGAAGTCCCGGCGGGTTATGAAAGCGACCGCGGTCAGACCGGCGAAGCCGAGCAGGGTCGCCAGCGCGGCGCTCCGGATCGTGCCCGGAGCCATGGCCTCGGCCAGGTAGAGGAGCGGCACGAACAAGATCGCCTCGGCCACCACGAAGGCGGAGAGCGCGGCATACTGGACCGCGAGCGACCCGGCCGTGTGAGCGGCGCGCGTCGCGAGCCAGCTCACCAGCATGAACGCTCCGAGCACCAGGAGCCAGCTCGTGCCGAGCATCGCGTTGGCGATGGAAGCCGCCGCACCCGACTGGAAGATCGCCACCTCGAGGAGCATGAAGCCGAGGACCGCTCCCAGGAGATGGGTGTAGGTGCGGCTGATGAACCGGGCTCGCGGGCTGGTGACCGAGATCGGCGAGGAGACGTCGGGCATTCCTGAACCGGGACCGTGGGGAAGGGACATGGCTATTCTCCTTTGCAGACCGGGCAATCATTTCAGGAAAGGGAGCGGGCGTCCAATGATTGAGGAAAAATCCGCGCATTTGCCGTGGCGCTACAGGAATGCGCGGAAAAACGCTCGAGCGAAGCTGGACTGCTGCACCTGTGCTGAATCAAGCGGGTTGTCCCACCAGACGCCTTCGCTATTTGCGAGCAGGATGAGCGTCAGGTTCTCGTCAGGGACTTTGAGGTACAAAGCCGAGTACGCATCGTCCCACCAGCCCGAGTGCCAGCGGAGCTCATGACCTGCGTGCCGCTGGGCAAACCAGCCGAGGCTGTATGGCAGAGGTTCGCCGGTGCGCGAGCGCATGGGCCTCATCATGGCCGTGTACGACGCGGGCGAGATCAGCTCGCCTCGATCCAGCGCGGCATCGAATCGGGCCAGGTCCAGGACCGTGGAGATCACGCCGCCGGCGGCACCGTCGCCCTGCGCCTCCCTCGCGGGTGAACGCACCATCATTCCGGCGCTGTCGACGTGGTAAGGGATGGCGATCGCGGCGGCCAGGTCTTCACGCAGTGGCAGGTCGCGGTTGGTTCGTGCGGACCGCGCCATCCCCGCGGGTTGAAAGACATACTTTTCCACGAGTTGGGAGAAGGGCGTGCCGGCGGCTTCCATCATGGGGCGCGAGGCCCACGAATACAGTACGGGATTGTAGGAGAACTGCTCCCCGGGATCACCGATGGCGGTGTGCGTCAGCAGGTGGCGGAGCGAGTGCTGCGGAGATTCACAGCGCAACCCCTGGGCGAAGATCGAGGGCTGCTCGCTGAAATCCCTGCAGAAACCTTCCCACTCGCTGTATTGCGCCATGGGACGGTCGAGGTCGAGCAGGCCCTCCTCCACCAGCCTCAGGGCGACGACGGCCGAGATGGGCTTGGTGACCGAGGCGATATCGTACGGGGTCTCCGGTGCCGCCGGAACCTGCCGCTCCAGGTCGGCGTATCCGAAGCCACGGGCGAAGATGACCTCTCCGTCCTTGACGACCGCGGCAGACAGCCCGGGAATCCGCGCGGCCGTGCGCAGCGAGTCGAGCTCCCGCGCGAACGCGGGCAAATCGTTAGGCTCCGCCGGAGAGGGGCCATGTTGCGCTGGTACGCAGGATGCCATGGGGAGGATCAGGAGCATCAACGCGGGCAACCTCAAAGCAACCTCCCTGTCACGAGAGTCATCCAGTTACTTTACTGCGACTGCAGAACCTCGGCCGGCTGGACAGCGGCCGCACGGTGCGCGGGTATCCAACTCGCGATGAACGCGACGGCCAGGAGGGCCGCGGGAGTCACGCTCAGCGTCACCAGATCCGTCGGGCTCACGCCATAGAGCAACCCGCGCAGCAACCGCGAGGTGGCGAGCGCGCACGCCGTCCCGATCACGATGCCGGCCCCCGCGAGGCGCAAGCCATGCAGCGAGACCATGCGGCTTATGTCAGCCGGCCGGGCACCGAGCGCCATGCGAATGCCGAGCTCGCGGCGGCGGATGCTGACGTTGTACGCCATGATGCCGTACAAACCGACGGCTCCGAGGAACAACGTCACCACGCTGGCGATCGCGAGGAGCACGGCGAGCGCGCGAGCGCGTGCCGACGCGCCGTGCACGAGTTGCTGTAGCGAGCCCTCGTCGTATGTCGGGATGGTGGGATCCAGCGCAGCCACGATCCGGCGGATTGCCGACAATGCCTCGCCCTCTCCACCATCCGTGCGCACGATCAAAGAGAGCGCCGCCGGCAGCGACGCGCCGGTTTCCTGCGGCCCGGCGGTGACGATGGGAAAGTACACGGTCTCGCTCGGCGGCTCCTCGAGGCCGTCATAGCGCACGTCGCCCACCTCGCCGACGATGGTGTACCAGCGGCCACCCAGCGGGCGAACGCGCCTGCCAAGCGGACTCGTGCCCGGCCAGTACCGCTCTGCGAACGCACGGCTCACGATCGCCTCGTCCACGGGCCGGGCCGCATCCTGAGCGCCGAACGTCCGGCCGCGGAGCAGCGGGATGCGCAGCGCCTGAAAATAATGGCCATCCACGTGCGCCACGGCGTGCTCGGTCCCGCCGGCGTTCGCCGGAGAGCGATCGTCTTCCACATCGATCGCCATGTCGTGACGGTCGCCGCTGAGCGGCACCCAGTCCGTCAGGGCCACATCGCGCGCGCCCGGGATCGCCTGCGCCTCGCGTACCAGGGCCTGGAAGAAACTCAGGCGCACGCCGCCGCTGTACTTGGCGTAGGGCAGCAGAACACGCGAGGTAACGACGTGACCGGCCTCGAAACCGGGCCGCACGTCATGCAACCGAAGCAGGCTGCGCGTCATCAGCCCGGACGAAGTGACCAGCACGACGGCCAGAGCGATCTGTGAGACGACCAGGGCGTTACGCACTCGTTGAGATGCGCCGCCCGCTGGTCCGGTACCGGCCCTGCGCAGTACCTGGGCCATGGATATCCGGCGCGCGCGGAGGAGCGGGAGCACGCTCACGAACAGCGCGCAGAATACGGTGATCCCCAGCGCGAACAGCAGAACCGGGGCGTCGACTCCGACATCTTCCAGACGCGGCAGCGATAGCGCCGTTCCCGCGCTCCGCACCACTCTCATGCTTGCCACGGCCAACAACACGCCAGTGCCGCCTCCCAGCATGCTCAGCAGCACGGATTCGCTCAGCGTGAGCGCGAGTATCCCCATGAAACCGGAGCCGAGGGCCGCGCGCACGGCGAGCTCCATCTGCGCGCGCTCGGCACGGACGAGAAGCAGGCCGGCTACGTTCGTGCAGGCGACGAGGAGCACGAGCAGCACGCTGCCGAACACGAACCAGAGCAGCTGTGAAGGTGGGCCGACGATCGAATCCCGCAGCGACTGCACGTGTGGAAAATACTCACCGGGATTGGTCAGCACCCGCGCGAGGTCCGCCCGCGCCGCCTCGCTCGACACCCCCCGTTTGAGCCGTCCGATGCCGATGAGGTTGAGCGTGGCAGGACGCGTACGCGCCGGGTCGAGCGCAAGCGGCAACCAGAGCTCCACCTGGCGCGCGGGATACGCGAAACGCGGCGGCATGATCCCGATGATCGTGCGCGGAACGGCGTTCACGTCGATCTGCCGGCCGAGGGCGTTGGGGTCACCGTGCAGGCGTTCCTGCCAGATGCGGTGCGAGAGGACGACCACCCGAGCGGCGCCGGGCCGGTCGTCGCCCGGGGCGAACGCCCTGCCGAGCGCGGGGGGAACGCCCAGGACGTCAAAGAAGTTCGCCGTAACGCGCGCGCCACGGACGCGAACGGCGGTCTGGTCTGCCTCCGAGGGGCCCTCCGAGGGGCCAAGGTCGCCGTCGTCGAATCGCCAAGCGGCCACACCGTCGAAGGCGCGCGCTTCATTCTGGTAGAGCATGACGATGGCGTCAGAGAGGTCTACCGCCGCGCGCCCGGCGCTGCTGGCGGAATGCGTCAGCCGCATGAGGCGGCCCGGCTCCGGGTACGGCAGCGGCGCGAGCAGGATGGCGTTCACGAGGCTGAACATGGCCGTCGTCATGCCGACGCCGAGCGCCAGCACGAGGACGACCGCTCCAGCGAAAGCCGGGACGCGCCGGAGGCGGCGCGCCGCGAACCGGAGCTCGGACCGGGCAAGGAGTTGGCGCCAGTCAGACACTCGGCTGCCCACCCTGGTCAGCTTCTTTTATTGCTTTTGCGGCTTTGCATCGAAAAAGTCGCTCGTCTTCAGCGCCGCGCGTCCAATACGAGGCTCACGGGCTCGCCAACGCGGATTGTACCGGTTTGGACCACTGTTCCGTAGACGCCCGCGTTGTTCTTGTTCAGCCGTACGACTGTCTTCATCACCCGCTTGTCTTGTGTGGCCGTGTCCGGATCGAGGTTGATCATCATGCATCGCACGTCACGCGCCGTCACGCTCACGGCTGGCCTTGGCTCGCTGTTGCCAAACACCAGTGTCCCGCCGACCCACCCATCCTCGAGGAACGTCTCGCGGTGGTGAGTCTCAATGAGGATGTTGGCTCGGAAGCGCCTGCGATCGAGGCTCACTCCCGCCTCGCCACCGATGCCGGCAATGGTCGCCAGGCTGATCACAGATACCGAGCCATCATCGAAGATCCCGTGCTTGAGATTCATCAATTCCACGCTGCTCCCGAAGCGTCCGGCGATCTCGCTCTGGAGCTCTGCGCTGCGAAGCTCCACGTGCGTTCCGGCCGGTGTGCGTACGTGAGTTGGCTGGCCTGTGCCCTCGTCGAGACCGACAGGGTGATACAGAAGGAGCTCAGGGACGCGGCTCGCGGATAGCCACGGGAAGCTGCTGTCATCTCCCAAGCGCCGGAAGGCGAAGCGCCGATCACCATCGAGGCCGTGCCATCCGAGAAATGCCGACTCCGTGACGACACCAGCCATCGACTTGACGGGATACCGCACAAGTTCGCAAACATGCCCGAGCTCATTCAGCATACGGCCACTATACGTCACGCGGCGGCACGGGGGAAGGTCGATAGCCGTCGAGCGCGAGTCAAGGCTTCTTCTTCAGCTGACCATAGCTATTGTTGTACTGCTTTCCTGCCTTGGGGAATGTAAACTTGATAGCGGACCAGGTTGAATCGACGCTGATCGTCTTGCTCTCCACAAGGCCGTGGCTGTATCCGATCTCGATGATGCTCTTCAGGTTCAGCTCAGTTCCCAAGCGTCCACCCTTCGGCCAGGAGACCCAGAGCATGCCACCTTTGTTCAGATGATCCTTCAGCTTGGGAAAGGTGGCATCGAGATGCTCTCGGTCCTTGACGAACAGGTGAATGTAGTCGAAGGAGCCGGTGAGCCTGTGCGCGACGTCCTCTCCCCGCAAATCGAGGGCTTCAACAGCTTCAGGCGGTGCGTTTACGAGGATCGAGCGCATCCCCTCCTTCACACCGATCTTCTTGAGCAAGGGATTCGTCATGGCGCCGCCAGACTCACAGTGCGCCGGTCACTGGCGACGTGGCCGGTCCCTCCAAATAGTCTGAAGCGAACAGCTTGGGAAGTTTAGGCCGGTGCTGGAAGCGTGTCAATTCAAGCTTCCAGGGCAGAAACTCCACGGCCCCTCACGGGAGTCTTCAGCCCTTGGGAGTGCCGGCGTAGGTCCTGGAACCAACGCAACCTG
This sequence comes from uncultured Holophagales bacterium, assembly GCA_963741305.1. Classification (GTDB taxonomy): domain Bacteria; phylum Acidobacteriota; class Thermoanaerobaculia; order Multivoradales; family UBA5704; genus DATMER01. Next base: position 6,057,182 of record CAVUHL010000003.1, read on the forward strand.
CCGGCAGTCTATCGCTACATGAAACCGGCAGGATACAGAACGAAGGTCTTTCCTGGCATCGTGGCCTTGCTCCTGTTGGCGGCAGCCGTCCTCCTGATGCTGACGTCCTACCTCAACCGCTTCTCACCTGCCGAGGCGCCGGCATTGCGGCGGCACGGCCCGAGACGGATCCCATCCAGGGCTTCCGCGGAGATGGAGGAACGCTCGATAGGTATCGGCTGTGTACGATTGCCGCTGGGGACTCACGGAGCCTACACGGTGGATGTCGATTGGTCCTACGGTCACATTCTGTTTCCAGATGGCACCCGCATCGACTTCAGTGCCGGGCTGGTCGAGCGCATTGTGGCTCTGGAGGAGAGAGCGAGCTTCTCGTGGTTCAGAGCAGAGAGAAGAAAGCAAGGAGCGCTGTACTACGGAGCAAAAAAGCAAGGCAATGCTACGGTGTTGCACGCCACGGTTTCCGGTGATGTTTTTCCTGCCAATTTCACGACTGTGGAATCCGGCGAAGAGAGCCTCCAAAAGTTGCTTGGGATGGCCAGATCCTACCGTGACATGGGATGTGTGAAGCGCTCGAAGGCAAGCCACTCAAGGGGCTCTGGTTCGACCGGACGCAGGAGTATGCCGCCGTTCCCGCCGGGGCTACCCTTCGTCACCGCCGATTCGCCAAGTCCGCCTTAAGCGGTCGATCACTCCACATCCACAGATGTAGGCATTTCTCGACGCTCCTTCGAGCGCAAGGGTGAGGTGTGTTGGAAGAGGCTGTCCGGCCACGCCCGATGCAGTCATCAAAACAAAACATGAACTCCCACGCTCCAAGAGCGCGCGGTCAGAAGTTTTCTCAAGTCAGGATCCGCTGCCCCCCAGTTGTAGACAATCCCATTGTACCTATAAACCCAGTGATCGAGCCTTTCCAGCAAGGGGCGGCCGCCCGCCTGGCACAAGCCCAAGATCCCATCTGCTCCGGTATCGCCTGGTACCCACCGAGCTCCGGCGAACTCACACATTTCCCGCAAGTAGTACACCAATGCGTCGGGGGTGAGGGCGAGCGTATATTGGGCGTCTGGGCTAAACGCCCCCCTGGCGATCGAATTCACACGAGCAATATATGCGAGGTAATCAAATCTGCCCCCATACCAACGCCCGTTGAACCTGATGATCTCGTTCATCAAATCGACCTTCCCCGCCGCCCTGAGCATCACGAGGAACGTCTTGACTTCCGCGAGCAGGCGAGTCCTGTATTGATTTAAGGCGATCGCTCTATCTATGCGAGCAGCCATACTCGGGTGCCTCATATACATGGCTCCCAAAGACGAGCAAAAGCCGCAAATCCCCCACTCATTGTTCGGGTTGCTAACCGCCTCCAGAGGCATATTTGCCCTCCTTTCGTCAAAAGACTCCGAGACCCTGACGTGCTGCCCCCAGGAAGCGGCAGGCAATTCCCATAACGCCCTTTCTCCAGTAGTGGAAGCACCTCAAAAAAAATTGCACGTCAGCTCCGTTGTCGCTCAAATGCCAAGGGAGGTCTTCAGCCGCTGGGAGTGCCGGCGATCCTCAAGCAGCGCCCACACACTCGGCCTGCGAAGGCCAAGAAATCTCCGGCTCCGGCCTTCCATGCAGCGACCAAGGCCATGCGCCAGCTACTGTGGACGATGTACGCCGAGTTCGTTGGGAAGTTCCGCGATGCCGCCGAGCAGTGGAGGACCGGGGACCGCACGGCGAGGTTCCCTGTAGGATCGTTCCCGCCGGGGCTACCCTTCGTCACCGCCGATTCGCTAGGTCCGCCTTGAGCGGTCGATCACTCCACATCCACAGATTGTAGGCATTTCTCGACGCTCCTTCGAGCGCCCCACCACATGCCAGGCGAGCCGGCTGCGCAAGAAGGAAAAGGACTCCAAGACTGAGAGCTTCCCGTCGGAAGAGATCGTCACGCTCTCTCAACTCAACTGCCCTGCTGGCGTCACCTCAGTCCGGAGCTGTATCGGGATGTGGTGGCGGGGCTGGTGCGCGAGATCGAGTCCGACGCCCCGTTCGTGGGTTTGTCTGCGACCGCATTGCCGTAGCCGGCAATCGGAACGGCTGAGCCTCACAACTCGAGATTTTTTGAATTGGAAGACCTCCAAGACGGGAAAGGTGCGCCCAAGAAGCCCGAGAGCAACGCCGGATAGGCTGAGGAAGCCCTACTTTCTAGCGATTCTGCGTGGCCAAACAGCTCGCCATGGCTGAGAAGGCCACCTGGGAAGCGCTCCAGGAGCTTCCGCGGTGGGGAGAAAGATAGTACTAATCGTTCTCCTTCAACACTCGCCGGATACCTATTCAGCGGCTCCACGCGACCAGCAAGGAGGCCCGCCAGGGGCTGAGGGCGGCTTACGGCCTTTTCCTTGCCGCCTTTCGGGAGGCAGCGGAAAGGCTGAAGGCTGGAGACCGCTTGGAGATTCCCCAATGGTTGCTTCCCGCCGGCCTTGCCGTTCGTGGGTTTGTCTGCGACCGCATCGCCGTAGCCGGCGATCGGAACGGCCGAGCCTCACAACTCGAGATTTTTTGAATTTGGAAGACCTCCACCTCCAAGACGGGAGAGGTGCGCCCAAGAAGCCCGAGAGCAACGCCGGATAGGCTGAAGAAGCCCTACTTTCTAGCGATTCTGCGTGGCCAACAGCTCGCCATGGCTGAGAAGGCCACCTGGGAAGCGCTCCAGGAACTTCCGCGGCGGGGAGAAAGATAGTACTAATCGTTCTCCTTCAACACTCACCAGGTACCTATTCAGCGAACGAGGGTGCCCTGCGTCCCCTCCTAGCGAAGCACAGGGCCTAGCGTATCCTCCTAGCACTTATCGTATCCTCCGGGAGGACTTACTCCACAAGTCCTTCGAGGCGGAGTAGATCCCAAGACAGGTGATGCATATAGTCTTCGTTGCCTGGGTTTCTACCTAAGCGCTTGTCGGCAGAAATGTCGACCAAAAACACACGTGGTTCCACTTGGAGAGCCCCTATTCTGCTTGCTGGCAACAGCCCGACAATGGATCCAACTCCAAGAGATTGCCCCTCATCAGCACCAAGAGTCGTATCGATGGTCTTCCGGAGATTCTCGGTCAGCCGAGTCGCCCCAGTCATGATTGTGCCGTCAGGTAGGCGACCGAAATAGTAGATCAGGCGAGGCCTGATTCTATGCTGCTCAATCAACTCAAGGGCCTCATCTGGTCCGATCAAATGCGAAAACGTGATTGTTGCCAGCAGGGGCGCTTCACGAAGCTCGACAATCCTGCGGTGGTCACGGATCGCTATCGCACGGTACTCTTGAAGTCCTTCTGACGATTTATCTATTCCCTCGTATCGAGCCAGGAGCGAAGGGCCGCCGCTTGCTTCGACAGATTCTCCCTGTACAGTCATCGCAGCGCTGACAGCCACAGTCAGAAAGAGCGCTGTCATCGCTGGTATAAGCTTATTTTGGCCCATGATTTTTCTCCACTCTCCACTTGGAACTGTGAGTCCGCCGCTTGCTCGGGCTTCACGGTTTGTTTGCTAGAGATCTCCGAGATCATCGTCGTACGAGTTGCCGATCTGAACTGCACCGGACTGAATGCAGTTATTGTAGTCGAATATTCCCTTCTTACTGATCGCAAACTGCACTTGGATCTTACCGCTATCTCTGCTATCGCCATCCCTGTTGTCATCCCAGTAGGTCCGCACCGCGTACGATTTCGCGCTAACGGTTCCAAGTGCGACCACTTCGGATTCGTCGTTCTCACCGAAGAAATTGTTATCCTCAAGATCGTACTTCGGGTTAGGCAGGGTCGACGTAATTGAGACAGCGTCGATCTCAAGATCCCAACTGTCCGGCAGCGCCGACTGGTCAATCGTGACATACGCCTTCGCCTTATCACAGGAAGTACCTGGGTTGTCACCTCCGTCGTTGTAATCTTTGATATTGGAGACGTTCGAGCTATCAAAAGCGAAGGTGGTTTTGCAGGTATACTGGTCGGAAATAATTTCTTCCGTAAATGTGCCTTTCTTGGGCACATAGGTGCCGTAGTTATAGTTTGAGTAGGACCAGCTTGTGCTACCAGCAAATAAGGGCGAGACAGAAGCCACACTGACGAAAAGCAGCCCGACGAGTACGGCGGATGGTTTTTTGCTCGTTTTCGGTTGCATTGAGGTAACCTCCATTAACAGATTCTTTCGAGTCCAAGCGGAGCACGAGCCCTAATCTCTTAAATCTCAAACTCTCTTAAGGACGTTGCACGTCTTGCGCCAAGACAGCAGTCGCACCGCCTTGCCTGGGCGCTCTCTCGGCTTTCAACTCTGGGGCAGGAAAGAGGTCGCGCAGAATGCCACGTCTCGTGCCAAGATGGCCGCGGCACCGCCGCCAGGCGCCATATTGGCGTACATCGGAACGGGAGAGGCAGTGAACCCTCAACAGTTACGCCGTGCTGAAGGCCCGTGCATGCCTCCTGGTGAAGCCCGTCCGAGCGCCGGATGGGGGAGAACCGCACGTCCTGTTCGGTTAGCCTTCAACACTCGCCAGGTACCTATTCTGCCGTCTGGCCCTCTTCGAGCAGCAGGACGGCGATCTCGAGCAGGGCGAGGGCCACGTCGTACCACATCTTGCGCTCGGCGACTTCCTTCTGAGCCTCGTCGAGCAGGCGGAGGGCCTCTTCGCACTTACCGAGGCCTGCGGCGAGCCGGCCTTCCAGCCACTTCAACCAGTTCAGGAAGAGCAGGTCGCCGATACCTCCTCCACCAGCCCGAGAATATTTGCCTGCTGGTTGACTTGCCCCTACTTCTAGACTAATATCTAAACCTCACAAGAAATTTGAACTCTCCTGCTAGTGCTGGCGTTAATTACGTCGCCATGAACTATGTTTAGCAAGGACAGATACATGGAACCAACAGGTTGGGTTGTCCGGATCGGCGAAGAGAACTTCCCAGCTGAGTCTCTAGCAATGATCAGCAACTGGATAAAATTGGGTCGAGTCAACGCGCAGAGCCTTATTTTTAGCCCTGACGAGAAGCGATGGCTGACTTTCCAAGAAACTTTCGCACTTATGCTCAATACGGTGATGATGACCACTACTCCATCTTTCGATGGATACCGCACCAAGCGCTATATAGACATAGAGAGCGTGGAAGTAGTCATCGGTACTGGAGTCTTCAGCGAATTCACGAGCGGTATAGCTGACCTATTCGGGCAACGTTCGACAGCCTTCGAGAGCAAGATGCAGGATGCCAAGCGCTGGGCGTTTGACCGACTTAAGATCCTGGCGCTCTGGAAGGATGGCAATGCTGTGGTAGGAGTCGGACTCCACTATACTGAATTTTCAGGGAACCGGATTGGCTTCATCGCTAGTGGGACGATTGTAGAGGTTGAGCCGCTATCTAGTTTCCACCAAGACATTAGTCCTTCTGCATAGAACCGTTAGTCCAGCTGTATGTAAAAGGAGGGCTATAGCGTTGAGCCTTCTACGTTTGCCTGACACCTATTGTGGGCTCGCGGCGGCCTACGGCCTTTTCCTTGCCGCCTTTCGGGAGGCAGCGGAAAGGCTGAAGGCTGGAGACCGCCTGGCGAGATTCCCCAACGGTTGCTTCCCGCCGGCCCTGCCGTTCGTGGGTTTGTCTGCGACCGCATCGCCATAGCCGGCCGGCGATCGCAACTGCCGAGCCCTCACCAAGATTTATTGAATTGGAGGACCTCCAGGAGGGGAGAGGTGTGCCCAAGAGGGTCGAGAGCAACTCCGGACAGCTGAGGAAGCCCGACTTTCTAGCGATTCTGCATGGTCAAACAGCTCGCCATGGCTGAGAAGGCCACCTGGGAAGCGCTCCAGGAGCTTCCGCAGCGGGGATAAAGAGAAAACTACACGTTCTCCTTCAACACTCGCCGGGTACTTATTCCGGGCGCCGAACGGTGCCGCGCTCATTTCTGTCTGAAGATGAAGATGCCCAGAAGAAGGAATGCCAGGCCAAAGCCGAGACCCGACAGCATGGTCGGCGCGAAGCCCGGCTCCAGAACCGAATCCTCGGGCTTCCTGGGATTGTAGGAAACTTCTACGCTGTCGCCTCCTTTGTACTTCCTCAATGCCCGCGAGAAGTAGCTCATCGGGATGTTGGACCAGAGAGCGAGCCCGAAGCGCAGCCGGTTGCAGGTGTACTCGGAATCGCCGACTCGATAGCGGCAGATTACCTTGACGAGATACATCGGACCTTCGCTGTCTTCCTGCCTGTCCACAAAGGACCGCAAGACCTCGCCGGGGGCACGCGGCCATCGCCTGCTCGCGGCTGCCCGCTCCATCGCCAGGATCTGCCAGATGATCAGGCCGCCTCCGAGCAGGATGCACAGGCCGCCAAATAGTTGGCTCAGGTATTCCATGGCCAGCTCATCATACTCGGTGTCCTCGGCCGCTACCCGGCCTCACTCATCTGCCCCGCGTCCGGTTCCGTATAGAGATTGAACAGGCCGAGCGAGTCGGACCTGAACATCACCCAATCAAGCTTACTGAAGGAGTGAATCATGAAGAGAACCCTGGGTACTCTGGCCGTCGTGTGTCTGCTCGCCGTCGCGCCGACCGCGCTTTTCGCTGCCAATGACGTGATGGTGGGAGGCGAGGCGATGCTGCCCGCCAAGGACATCGTCGACAACGCCGTCAACTCCGTCGATCACACCACGCTCGTGGCTGCCGTCAAGGCGGCCGGGCTGGTCGAGACTCTCAAGGGCAAAGGCCCCTTCACGGTCTTCGCGCCCACCAACAGCGCCTTCGCGGAGCTCCCGGCCGGAACGGTCGACAGCCTCCTCAAGGCAGAGAACAAGGCGACGCTCTCCAAAGTCCTGACCTATCACGTCGTCGCGGGCAAGGTCGACGCCGCCGCGCTCATGAAGCAGATCAAGGCGGGCAAAGGCTCCGCGACGCTGAAGACGGTGAGCGGCGGCACGCTGACCGCCATGATGAACGGCCCCATGAACGTCGTGATCAAGGACGAAAAGGGCAACGTGGCGAGCATCTCCACCTACGACGTCTACCAGTCGAACGGCGTGATCCACGTCGTCGACAACGTCCTGATGCCGCGCTGATCCTGAGTCTTTGCCGGAAAGAGGAGGGGCGGGCTTCGAAGCCCGCCCTCTTCTCGTCCGTAGCCTGACCGCCAACCACGTGCCGGGCATTGCTGCCGCGGCTACGAGAACGGCAGAACTACACATTCTCCTTTAACACTTGCCGGGCACCTGACTCCTTGGCTTCTTCCGCAATCACATGCCGGTGGATATAGGCAAACTGGTTAGCAATACGGAGATCGTCAGGCGTATCGTCACCGAAGTGGTATTCCTCTGGGAGAATCTTGTCCCCATAGGCCTGCATCACCAGCTCGTTCACGACCCCGGGATCGACAATGCTTGCGATGTTGTCATAGCCTTCCCGTCTAAAGTCAGTCCTCACTGGCAATCCCGACGAATAAGCTTGGCCTAAGAAGCTGCTTAGAAATTCGTCGAGCCTTCCGATATCCCTCTGCAAACCCTCCGAGACGTACGACTGGACATTGCTGGCGTATTGTTTCCAAGTCCATAGGAGCCCGATTGATTCCCTCCCGTATTTCGAAAACACCCATTCTGCACGGCATTCCTCTTCGATGCGCTTCGCGAGGTTCGCTCCAATGCGCCGAAGGGGTCCTTCCTCGAGAACAGCCTTTCCGGATCGATCTAAGGGCCCAAGCAAGCGAACGATTTCCGCCGCGAAAGGAAGGGGATCTGCGATTGACACAACGCTATCGGCAAGCGTCGCCTTGGTTTCCAGATCCGCAAGGCCGTCAATTAGACGGCTGACTAGAATAGCCGCCTGCCCAAATGTCGAAAAAAATAGGTCTTCTTGCCTTGGCAAATTTTTCCCCGTCGCAGCTATCGCAGTTGCGATGTTCTCCGCGAGGCGGCTCTTTATATTATCCAACCTTTGCCGTAACTTATCGATCACCGCGCTGATTCGTTCCGGTGAGGCGAAATCTTCCCACAACTTCAGCGACTCCCTCGGCGCACTCTCCCTCATAGTCATCAAGAACGAATCAAATTCGATGTCAGATACCTCGGACTTGTCGATGCCGTAGGTGAAAAAACGCTCGAAGTACTGCGGCGAGCAAATGCGCTGCTCTCGTGCCCATGTCGTGTCCCACTCATTCCCATAGCCGCGCGCACTGACGCGCGGGAACAGATACTCCAATAGACTTTGCACATCTGTCTGTTGCTCGGAGGTTAGCGACGATGTCACTTTTTCTAAAATAATTCTCGCCTTGTCCTTGGATGGGTAGTCACAAAAATGCTGCGGATTCGATCGGATCGCTTCATAGATAAACGGATAGAAGATGCGCAGCCCCTCTATAAGGATCTGATCTACAACATTGACCTCTCCCTTGAGAATGGGCAAAGCAAAAAGGAGCGCATTGGAAAACAAGTGTGCTTGCCGCGGGGTAGAAAGGCGTGATTCTAGCCCAGATACTAAATAGTTGCCTATCGTTTGTCCTTTTTCGTTTGAGACATCAATTCCGGCAAGTTTCAGAGCAGCATCAGTCCCATCGAAAACTATCTGCCTCAGCGCCTCCTTCCTCGCGCGCGGCAGATGCAGCGGCACTTGTAAAATCTTCTCCAGGAACGCGGCGCCCTGAGAGGCTTCTCCTCCTCCATACCGCTCACCCAACGAAGCGGCTACGACATCCCGATCGAACGCCAGAACATAGGCAATGCGCTCGAAATCAGCCGAGAGGCGGACCGTCTTGAAGAGAGCTTGGATCTCCTGCCGCTCCATGCGGTCTATATCATCGATCAGGACCACAACCCGCACATCCGCTTCCTGAAGAATCTCCTGAATTCTCTCGCGATAATCTGAAAGATCGGCCTGGGAAAGCTCCTTTGCTATTTTACCTACGGCCTCGCCAGGATTAATCGATACGAGACCTCCCGCTACAGAGGCGGAGGCAAGCGACAGAAACGTACCCAACTTACCAAGCACATCTCCGAACTGCTCCCCCTTGCTCGCAAGCTTCTTTCCCACCCCCTCGGCAAGCGTCTCGAAGAGTCCCTTGATGAGCACCGCTTCGGAGCGGAAGTACCAAGGATTGAAGCGGACTACCGCCACCTTCGCTTCACTCTTCAACTCCGATTCGATGAGATTTAAGACGGAGGTTTTTCCTTCTCCCCAAGCTCCGTAGATTCCTACAACGATGCAGGACGGGTCTTTCCTGTCACGGAGTGTATCGGCGATGCGCTTCGCGAAGGGCCAGCGGTTGAATCTGTCTTCGGCAGGAATATGAATCGGATGATCTCCGCTGTACCGAGGGACTTCCTCTGGCAGAGATTCGTCCTTCATTGCCGGCTTTTCTTCCTTCTTTTTCTTCCTATAACTCATGAGCCTTATCTTACCACGCACAATATGAGGAACCAGGAATGGCTTCCGCACTGGACAGTCTCGACACTGCCCATTCGATCATCAGCTTTTGTGGTTTAGGTGCCCATGACCGGTCGAATCAGTGACACCGTGATTCAGGCTCGCGCAGGATGCGGAAAGCTCCGCAATGATCAGGAAAGCATCGAGTCGATGGCTTGCCGCACAGGGATGAACCGGCCATCCGGCCAGAGCCAGTCAAGGCGGAGCCGGAATCCAGGGAGCGCGATCGATCCGATTGTGCCTTCCGGACCAGGTGTCGCCGGCTGGAGCCGCAAACCCTGCCTCTGGAGGATCTCCGTACCCTGCGGCCCGGTGGGGTCGACGAGCCAGACCTCCCGGACACCGGCGCGGTCATAGGTGCGGAGCTTGGCGCCCCGGTCGTAGCTGGCGGTGGACCTGGAGAGAATCTCTACCACGAGATCGGGAGGCCCGAAAATCCCTTGCCGCTCGAAGAGGGAAAGCCGGTCCCGGGAGACGAACAGGACGTCCGGCTGGTAGATCTGGTCCTCGGCAAGCTTGACCGCCGACCTGGAGCCTCGGACCTCGCCGAGATCCATGCGCTCGGCGTATTCGCCGAGCAGGCGGAGGAGGAAGACGTAAAGGCGCTCGTGGATGTCGAGGGGCGATGGGAACAGGATCAGGACTCCATCGATGAGCTCGGCTTTGCGGGAGTCCCGCGGTCTGTCCGACACACGCAGAGCCTCGGCGAAGTACTCCTTCGCCGTCATCGGTCCTACGATCTCCATCTTGATTGGTCCCCTCTAGCTAGCACTATGGCCCGCTCGCTTCGACACGATCTTACGCGCACAAGGGAGCCTGGAGAAATACAGCAGGTCAGCTCCGGGGCTCGGCACCTCGCTCTGGGAAGGGGATGTCGTTCTCATGCGCGAGGCGGGAGGGGGAAAGCATGGAGGGTATGCGCCCTCGTCCCGGCCTCCCCCCGGAGCCGACCGGTCCCCCTCCCCCGCGGGAGAGGGACACACGGCTTCCCTGAAGACCAGGTCCCCTTCAATTTGGGCGGACGGCGGCGTCCTTGGACACGGAGGCCAGCCATCCTTCTCAGTTGTCAATGAACCTCCCGGCGAAGAAACCTCATCGTTGGACACCTCCTTGATCGCCGCGATGGAAGTCGCGCTCCGCAGTGCGCTTTCAGGACTCTTCTGAAAGGGCCCAGCACTGTCCCGACCTCCATCGTATGCGTTAGCATGACTGTTCCAAGTGGTACAGTCAAGGTCTCAGTCATATCTCGGGCTGTCATGATTCATTTCTATGCGCACGGCGATAGTCGGCCCCGGCTGCTCAATGTTGTGGCGGAGCTCGCGCACGATCTGCCCCGGCTCGTGAAGCATTCGCCCCGAGCCGGCGACGGTCCGCCCCTGGCCGGGGGGTTGTCCCCCTCGGGTCGAGGCGCTGCTCACTTCGAGGCGGGCCTTCCACACTTCGGGACGGGCTGTCCGCCCCGGGAGGGGGACGGCCCACCGCTGAAGGCGCACCGTCCCCGCGTCCGGGCGGAACTCTCCCCCGCCGGGGGAACAGGTTCCGGAGCCGGGCGGATCATTCGCCCGGCAAGGGGGAATCGCCGCCGGACCGGGGGGAATGCTCCACGACTCGGGGCGGGCCTCCCACTGACGCTAATTATTGCGGCCAGAAATCCGATGCACAACAGAAGGCTTGACGCTCTAGTGCGGTGAGACTACCATGCGCATCGAAGCTATTCCTGCCGTCCCGGTGACGCAGGCTCGTTCTTTGACAATCGATGGGCCCCAAGACAGGGGCACGGGCCGTTTGGCGCGCGGCCCGCCCCTGCCCCTTGGGTATAGGTGTGCGTGCTCCTGGCGGAGCGCGGCGCCGTCAGCCCCATGCTAATCTGACGGCCGGAGGACCAGCCATGGGCACTATCCACATCGACCTGCCTGAGAGCGTCCTGCTGGCGACAGGCCAATCGGAGGAAGAGTTCGTCCGCGAGGCCATGAAGCCAAGGCCCAGCTCTCGAAGCTGGTCGATCTGGCTGCCAAGGGCGAAGCGTTCGTGATTGCGAAGGCGGGCAAGCCGATGGTGAAGGTGACGGCGCTGGATGCCCATCCGACGCCGCAGCGGCTGGGCTTCCTCGCGGACGAGATCGCCGTGCCCGAAGACTTCAACGGCATGGGCGAAGCCGAGATCACTGGCTTTTTCGAGAGCGGCGCGGCCCTATCACGCCGGAAAAGATGGTGCATCCCTGGGTAGGGGCGCCCCTTGTGGGTGCCCTTCCGGAGGGCGGCCACAAGGGCCGCCCCTACATGAAACTCGCGGGCGAGATCGGCCCCTTGTAGCAGCCCGGCCCAACGGGCCGGCAGAGCCCAGCCCAGGGGCTGAGGCCGCAGGCCGATGCCCTGGGGAAAACACCACACACAACCATGCGGCCTGAAGTCAAGTTCACCCAGGGCATCGGCCTTCGGCCTTCAGCCCTGGGCTCCGTTCTCCCGGCCCGTTGGGCCGGGTGGGACCGACAACGTTGAAGCCAAAACCCGCGCGGGAGGGGACAAGCCCCTCCCCTACAGCGCCAGCAGGTTGGCGAACAGCCGGTAAGCCCCCGGGACCCCGGCGGGGAGCTGCCGGAAGAAGGCCAGCCCCGTGTAGACGTAGTGGCCCTTGCCTAGCTTCGCGACCAGCAGGCCGCCCTTCGTCTCCGGCTGGTCCGGATCGGTGAAGGCGAGCAGGGGCACGAAGGCGGGGTCCCAGGTGTTGAGGAAGTAGAGGCCGCGCTCCTGGACCCAGCCTTCCCAGTCCGGCGCGCCGATCCGGTTCGGCGTGGTGAAGACGGGGTGCGCCGGGTCGAGCAGGTTCGGTGCCGCGGTTTCGTCCGTCACCCGGTCGTGCGGACGGGCGATGTCCACCGTGAAGGGTGCGAACTTGCCTTCCACGAAGGCGTATTGCTGGTACTGGACGATCACCAGGCCGCCGTTGCGGGCGTAGTCGAGCAGGCGATGGTTGGCGCGGGCGAGCGCCGGGTCGGTCTCGTAGGCTCGGCTTCCCACCACGATCGCGTCGTAACCGGACAGATTCCCTTCGAGCAGCTCGTGCGGACCCAGGAGCGCCAGCGGGACTCCCACCTGGAGCAGGAACTCGGGCACCCGGTCGGAGGCCCCGCGCACGTAGCCGACCTTCTTCAAGGGGGGCAGCTTCACGTCCGCGGCGTTGATCGCCACTTCGGCGGGCTCGGGTTGCGGGGTGGGCCGGATGTGCGGGTAGTCCACGACCGGCGCGGAGAGGCCGAACCGGCTGCCATCCCCGAGCACCGCGGCGAGCTGGACGCGGTATTTTCCTTGAGCAAGGCCAGCGGCGGGCTTCAGGCTGACTTCGACCGTCTTCTCTTCGCCGGGCTCCAGGGTGAAGGGCACAGGCTCGGCGGGGGCCCAGCCTTGGGCGACCGTTTCGAGCCGGCCGGTGACCGCTTCCTTCGCGTGGGAGGTTAGCGCCACCTGGAGCTTGCGCGGCTCTTTGCGCGCCAGCGGCCAGACCAGCAGCTCGTCGTGGACCGCCACTTCCACCTTCGGCACCGTGCGGAGCGGACGGCGGACCTCGCCGAATGCCTGGTCGCGGTGCCGGTGGACGACTTCGCGCTCGATTTCGATGGGGACTCCCTCGATGGCGAAGGAGAAGCGGGCGAGGAACGGCGGCGCCTCGAAGGGCTCGCCCTTCTCTTCGGGCCGTGCTTCAGACCAGTCGTAGAGGCCGCCCTTGAGCGGCTTCCTCAGGAAGTAAGGCGTCGAGACGCCGGCGGGAGCGGTCGCCTGGAGGTCCCACTTGGCGAGGGCTCCGGCCACCGGGTCCTGGGCGGCGGCACCACTGGTCCCGATTTCGACGGAAGCCTTGACCAGAGGGAAGGCGCCGCTGTTCCAGAGGACCGCCTGCACCGGGAAGGCCTGGCCGGGGATCAGCGCCTCGCTCTCGGTCGTGGCATCCAGGGCGATGCCGGCTGCCGCGGCCAGCCCGGCTTCCGCGATGTCGATCTTTTCCGCGATCAGGTCCGAGACGGGGCGCTCTTCCGGACGGTCGAGGTAGGCGTGGGCGGCCCGCAAGTGCTTGAGGATTTCCAGGAAGGCGGGCACGGATTCGCCGAGCCGGGCCGGGTTGAGGGAGGTGCGGGTGCGCTCGGCGACGACTTGCGCCGCATCCAGATGATCGCCGGCATGCTTGCGGCGCTCGGCATCCGGAACCGTCGCGGCGATGGCCGCCAGGCGGGTGTCGATGCCGGCGAAAAGGTCTTTTGCTTCAGCTGGCGAGCCGGAGACGGGGATCACGCGGGTCTCCTGCGGTCCCAGCTCCTGCAGGCGTCCCATGTCCTGGGAGCGGTGCATGCTGCGGCTGGCCGAGGCGATCTGGTAGAGCGACTTCCCCGTCAGGGGATCGACCCCGGCGACGGAGACCGGGATCACGTTGGCCGCTTGCGCGTCGCGGAAGCCGGAGCGGTAGAGGATCTGCGGCGTCCAGGGAAGGAGCCCTTCTTCGCGGAGCTGGGGCAGGGCATTTGGATCGCCGGCCAGGGGGAACGCCTCGTGCGCGGTCACCCCGGCGGCCTGGTGCTGGCCGTGGTTCGGGTGCGGCTGGCCCGGGAAGATCGAGACCACCACCTGCGGCCGGAAGCGGCGAATGACCCGCACGGCATCTTCCAGGAGGATCTCTTTCGGCCAGAGGCGGAGGGTTTCTTCCAGCGAGCGGGTGTAGCCGAAGTCGTAGGCCCGGGTGAAGAATTGCCGGCCGCCATCCACGCCGCGGGCAGCCAGGAGCTCGCGGGTGCGGATCAGGCCCAGGCCGACCCCCAGCTCGGGGCCGATCAGGTTCTGCCCCCCTTCGCCGCGGCTGAGCGAGAGGTAGGCGGACTCGCCCCCCATCCCCCGCGCCACCAGCGTGAGCAGCGCCGTGTCCTCGTCGTCCGGATGGGCCGCGACCACCAGCAGCCGCTTGTGGGTCGAGAGCCGGGCGAGCGCACGGTCCACGGCGGCCACGCCCCCGGTGGAGGGGGGCTCGATGACGCCTCCAGAGCCCGGCTGCGGCAGCAACTGGGACGGGTAGAACGCGATCAGGACGAGAAGAAGGAGAGCGGTTCGCTTTTTGGCGGTCATGACGGCCGGTGAGTCTAGCATTCCGGAGGCCCTCACCCCCCGGCCCCCTCTCCCGGTCCACCCAAGCACGCCCTCCCCGGGAGAGGGGGAGACTTGCTTCTGCTTTGTTGGCTGTTGGGCAGGGCGGTGGCGCCCCTCTACCGGGGAGGGTGTGCTCGGGGGACCGGGAGAGGGGACGGGGGTGAGGGCTCCGGAGCCCTCCGGGATGAAATACACCCCTATGCTGTGGCATCATATAAGGAAGCAGTTAAAGGAGGGGCCATGCTCCGAACCGTTCGTGTGATCCTGCCGGCCTTCTGTCTTCTGGCGCTGCCCGTCCAGGCCGCGACCTTCACGGTGACCAAGACCGCCGATACCCTCGACGGCTCCTGCGACCGCGACTGTTCTCTCCGCGAGGCGGTCTCGGCCGCCAATGCCGCCGAGCCCGAGGGCGGAGCCGACGTCGTGGTGGTGCCGGCCGGAATCTATGTGCTGACCCGGACCGGGGCGGGGGAGGACGCGGGCGCCACCGGCGACCTGGACCTGCTCGACCAGACGGTCCTGGTGGGAGCGGGGCCGGGGACCACGATCCTCGACGGCTTCGGGTCCGACCGCGTGCTGGACACTTACGCTCCGGTCGAGGTCTACGGCGTCACCATCCGCAATGGCCGTGTGGATGGCCCCGGCGGCGGCATTTTCGTGCGGCCGAACCCCTCGCCCCAGCCAGTGCTCCTGCGCTTCAGCATCGTGTCCGGCAGCCAGGCGGAGGGCGGCGCTGGCGCCGATGGCGGCGGGATTGCGGCCTTCGGCGTCCTGGAGGTGCGCGAGAGCGCGATCCTCGACAACCTTGCCGACGGGAACGGCGGCGGCATCGGGTCCGGCGATCAGGGGACGTTCTCGCTGACGAACGTCACCGTCTCGAACAACATCGTCCAGGGCTCCGGGGGCGGCCTCGATTACAGGGTGGACAGGGGAGTGCGGATCTCGAGCTCGACCATCGCCCTCAACCAGGCCCGCGTGTCGGGCGGCGGGATCTCCGGGCGGGCGCCGCTCGTCCCGGGAACGTTCGCTCCCCAGCTCGCCGCCTCGATCATCACGATCAACACCGCTCCCGTCGATACCGATTGCACGGGCCCTGCCTCTACCTACGGCTACAACGTGTTCGGAATCGGGGGGAGCTGCAGCCTGGCTCCCACCGACCGGACCCAGGGCCCGAACGATGCGCGGGCCGTGATCGATGGCATCACCGGCCTGCTGGGTCCCACGCCGGTCCATGTCACCTCCGACGGCAGCGCCGCCGTGAACCTCGTGCCGGCCGAATTCTGCGAGCCGGCCGACCAGGTGGGCCAGGTGCGCTCGGCGCCTTGCGAGGCCGGCGCCTGGGAGAAGGTGGTGGTGAACCCGGATTGCGTGCCCGGCGGGACGGTCCTCTGCCTCCAGGACGGCCGCTTCCGCGTGGACGTCCGCTGGTGGACGGTACCGCATACGCCCGGCCAACACGCCCAGGCCGTCCCGCTCACGGACGACACCGGCAACTTCTGGTTCTTCGCCCCGGAGAACCTGGAGGTGATGATCAAGATCCTGAACGGCTGCGGGCTCAACCAGCGCTGGTGGGCCTTCGCGAGCGGCCTGACCGACGTGGGCTTCGACCTGGAGGTCTGGGACCTGGAGACGGGCAGGATCTGGACCGACCACCATGACCAGGGCCAGACCTATCGGCCGCGGCTCGACACGAACGCCTTCCCCTGCGAAGCGCCCGCCGGGTTGTCCGCCGCCGAGCCGGCCGCCGCCGAGCCGCTCGCTGCCACCGTCCTTCCCTCCGCGGTTTTCGCGGTGACCAAGACCGAGGATACGGACGACGGCTCCTGCGACCACGACTGCTCGCTGCGCGAGGCGGTGCTCGCGGCCAATGCGTCGCCGGGGACCCGGGTGATCGTGATCGGCCTGGGCGTCCACACCCTTTCCCTCCCCGGGGGAGGGGAGAACGGAGGGCACGCAGGCGACCTCGACGTGACCGGACGCCTGGTGATCCTGGGCGATGGAGCCGGGAGGACGGTCCTCGACGGCGGCGGCCTCGACCGGGTCCTGGATGTGCTTTCCACGGGCTCCCTTGAGCTGCACGGCGTCACCGTGCGCAACGGTTGGTCCCGCCCCGATCTTCTGCACTCGGGCGCCGGCGGCGGGATCCAGAGCATCGGCCCCCTGAAGCTGGTCCGCTCCTCGGTCACGGCCAACCGCTCGCAGCACAACGGCGGGGGAATCTCCGCCCTCGAGCTGGAGGCCCGCGACAGCACAGTCTCCGGCAATGCCGCAAACACCTCCGGCGGAGGCCTCGTTGCCAGCATCGTGGACCTGGAGAACGTCACGGTCTCCGGCAACCAGGCCGGAGACAGGGCGGGCGGGGTCTTGCTCTACCTCTATGGCGCTTCGTTGCGGAATACGACCATCGCCGGCAACTCCGCCTCTCTCGGGGGAGGCATCTCCGTGTTCCTGGACGAGTGCGCGGGGGGCGGTCCCTGCTACGGCTTCTTCGAGATGACGGGGACCCTGATCGCCGGCAATACCGGCAACACCTTCCCGGATTGCTGGGAGCTGCCGCAGCACGGTGGTGCCTTCACCCTGTTCGGAGTCGGGAACGGGTGCAATCCCGGGCTCGACGACCAGGCAGGGACGCTGGCCCAGCCGCTCGACGCGCGGCTCACCCCGCTCGGCGGCCATGGCGGCCCCACGTCTACCCATGCCTTGCTGCCCGGCAGCCCGGCCATCGACTTCGTGCCGGCCTCCCTCTGTCCGGCCGTCGACCAGCGCAGGCGGTTGCGGCCCGCGGACGGCAACCTCGACGGTGCAGCCCTCTGCGACGCGGGGGCGGTCGAGCGCCTGCCGGCCTGCCAGCCGGACGAGCAGACCCTCTGCCTGGGCGCGGGCGACCGCTTCCAGATCACCGCCCGCTGGACGGCGCAGGGGACGAACGGCCCGGGCAGGCCCGTGACCCTTGCCCTGGACTCGGGGGCCTTCTGGTTCTTCGACGCGGCCAACCTGGAGATGAACGTGAAGGTGCTGGACGGCTGCGGCCTCAACGACCGCTTCTGGGTCTTCCTGAGCGGCCTGACCGACGTCGGGGTCGAGGTCAAGGTGGTGGACACCGCAACCGGCAACACCTGGACCCACAGCCATGCGCCGGGAACGCCGCTTCAGCCCCGGCTGGACACAAACGCGCTCTTGTGCGTAGAACCTTGACAGAACCGAACGCTGCAGCGGTCGTTACAAAAGGAGAAGCAAAGTCATGAAGTCGTATTGGATCCTCTTCCTCGCGGCCGGGCTCCTGCTATCGCTGGCGGCTCCCCCGGCGCAAGCCGCGGTGTTCATCCCCAACAAGCTGACCGACAGCGCGGACGGAGCCTGCGACAGCGACTGCTCGCTGCGTGAAGCCGTCCTCGCCGCCAACGCCGCATCCGGGACGGACTTCATCGTCCTCGGCGCCGGCCGCTACTCCCTGAGCCTCACCGGCACCAACGAGGACCTCGCCGCCACCGGCGACCTCGACGTCAGCGACGATCTGGCGATCGTCGGCCGGGACGCTGCCGGCACCGTGATCGACGCCGACCAGACCGACCGCGTGTTCGACATCAAGGCCGGCGTCAAGCTCGAGCTGGTGAGCCTGACGGTCACGGACGGCTACGCTTTGAACGGCGATGGTGGCGGCCTGCTCGTTTTGGGCGAGCTCGGCCTGAAGCGCGCCGAGGTGAGCCTGAACCGGGCCGAGGACGGCAGGGGAGGCGGCATCGCCGCCTTGGACGGCTCCGTGCTGAACATCGATCAGAGCTCCATCCTGCAGAACCGCTCCACCGACCAGGGCGGCGGCATCTACCTCGAATCCACGATCCACATGGTCAACTCGACCCTCTCGCTCAACCACGCGGAGCTGATCGGCGGCGGCGCGCTCTACGGCGCGGAAGGTGCGCTTGGGACTGTCTCCAACTCCACCATCTACCAGAACAGTGCCGGGTCGGGCTCGGGCGGCGGCGTCTTCGTGGTGAGCCAGCCGTTCATCGCCGTCGAATATCCCGTGTTCAGGAACACGATCATCGCCGGCAGCATCGCCAGCTCCGCGACGGACAAGGACTGCTTCGGCTCGGCGCTATCGGCCGGCCACAACCTCCTGGGCGAAGGCAGCGGCTGCCCTGATTTCGGCCCCCACCCCGGCGACCTGGAAGGCACCCTGGCCGCGCCTCTGGACCCGAAGCTGCTCGACTTCGACGACACCGGCGGCCCCACTCTGGTCCTCCGTCCCGCGGCGGGCAGCCCGGCCATCGACCATGGAGCGGACTGCGAGCCGGTTGACCAGCGGGGCGCCGCGCGCTCGGAAACCGCCTGTGAGATCGGCTCCGTGGAGGTCACCGGCCAGTGCATCAGCGGCGGCCCGGCCCTCTGCCTGAACGACAGCCGCTTCCAGGTCCAGGTGACCTGGACGACCGCGACCGGCAACGGCTCCGGCCAGGCGGTCCAGCTCACGGACGAGAGCGGCTTCTTCACCTTCTTCGACCCCTCCAACGTCGAGCTGACGGTCAAGCTCCTGAACGGCTGCAACCTCGGCGGGCACTACTGGGTCTTCATGAGCGGCCTGACCAACGTCGGGGTCAAGGTGACCGTCACCGACACCAAGACCGGCGCGGTCAAGACCTACAACAACCCGGTGAACAGGACGTTCGTACCGGTGCTCGACACCAGCGCGTTCGCGGCCTGCCCGTAAGGGGGGCCCTCACCCCCCGGCCCCCTCTCCCGGTCCCCCGAGCACACCCTCCCCGGGAGAGGGGGAGACTTGCGATATCCTCTGCCTGCCATGGCTACCGCCGCGTCCCCCGTCGCCAGCTCCACCCTCGACGCCTTCCGCCGGCTCGGCTACCTCTATGCCGACCTTGACCCGCTCAACCGGCTGACGCCGGAGCCGGAGGCCCTCCTCGGAGAGTCCGACCCGGCTACGGCCGAGCAGGCCCGCCGCTGGTACTGCGGCCCGATCGGCGTCGAGTACATGCACATCGAGGACCCCGAGCGCCAGCGCTGGGTGCAGGAGCGGATGGAAAGCGAAGGGGAGCCCCCGCAGTTCGACCGCTCGCACATCCTCGACCTCCTCATCCGGGCGGATACGTTCGAGCAGATGATCCAGGCCCGCTACCTGGGCACCAAGCGCTTCTCGATCGAGGGGGTCGAGAGCCTTCTGCCTCTCCTGGACGAGATGCTGGAGTCCGCGTGCGAGCGCCAGGCGCGGCAGGTCGTGCTCGCCATGAGCCACCGCGGCCGGTTGAACGTCATGGTCCATACCGTGGGCGTGAAGACCGCCGACATCTTCGCCGGCTTCGAGGACGTGGACCCGCGCAGCATCCTGGGGGGCGGCGACGTCAAGTACCACATGGGCGCGACAGGCGACTTTTCCGGACGTTGCGGCCACACGGTCGACGTCCACCTGGTCTCCAACCCGAGCCATCTGGAGGCGGTCGACCCCGTGGCCGTCGGGCGGGTCCGGGCCAAGCAGACCCGGTTAGAGGATCGCGGTCACGAGCGGGTCTTCCCGATCATCCTCCACGGCGATGCCGCCTTTGCCGGCCAGGGCGTCCTCGCCGAGACCCTGAACTTCGCGGGCCTGCCGGGCTACGACGTCGGAGGCACGATCCACGTCGTGGTGAACAACCTGATCGGCTTCACCACCGAGCCGAAGAGCCTGCACTCCTCGCGCTTCGCCACCGCCGTGGCCCGCCGGCTGCCCGTGCCCATCTTCCACGTCAACGGCGAGGAGCCGGACGCGGTCGCCCGGGTCGCCCGGCTGGCCATCGAGTTCCGCTACACCTTCAAGACCGATGTGATCATCGACCTGATCGGCTACCGCCGCCACGGCCACAGCGAGGTGGACGACCCGACCATCACGCAGCCGCTCCTCTACAAGAAGATCGCGGCCCATCCGCCGATCTGGAAGATCTACGCCAAGGCCACCGGCGTCTCCGAGGAGGACGCCAGGCGCCGGGTGGCTGCCATCCGCCAGGAGCTGGAGGAGGCCCACCAGGAGGCATCGCGGATCGAGAAGAAGCCGACCCTGCGCACCATGCCTCCTTATTGGGCCCCCTATCCGGGCGGACGGTACAAGGCCGAGTACGAGGTGAGCACCGGAGTGCCGGCGGAGGAGATCGCCGAGCTGGCCAGGCCGCTCACCTCCTGGCCCGAGGGCTTCCACGTCCACGAGAAGATCAAGAAGCTCCTCGAGCAGCGGGCGGAGATGGGCCAGGGCAAGCGGCCCATCGACTACGGCATGGCCGAGGCCCTCGCCTTTGCCTCGCTGGTGAAGCAGGGCATCCCGGTCCGGCTGACCGGGCAGGACAGCCGCCGCGGCACCTTCAACCAGCGCCATGCAGTGCTGATCGACGTAGAGGACAACCAGGAGCACGTGCCCCTCGCGTCCGTGGCCCCGGAGAA
The DNA here is from genome assembly GCA_963741305.1 of uncultured Holophagales bacterium. Classification (GTDB taxonomy): domain Bacteria; phylum Acidobacteriota; class Thermoanaerobaculia; order Multivoradales; family UBA5704; genus DATMER01. Next base: position 6,078,137 of record CAVUHL010000003.1, read on the forward strand.
GGCCTGGATCGACATCTACGACTCGTTCCTCTCCGAGGCCGCGGTATTGGGGTTCGAGTACGGGTTCAGCCGCGATTATCCGGAGGCGCTGGTGCTCTGGGAGGCGCAGTTCGGCGACTTCGCCAATGGCGCGCAGATCATCATCGACCAGTTCGTCACCGCGGGCGAGGACAAGTGGGGCCTGCTCTCGGGTGTGGTCATGCTCCTCCCCCACGGCTATGAGGGGCAGGGGCCGGAGCACTCGAGCGCCCGCATGGAGCGCTACCTGCAGCTCTGCGGCGAGGACAACATCCAGGTCTGCCAGCCGTCCAATGCGGCGCAGTACTTCCACCTGTTGCGGCGGCAGGCGATGCGGAGCTGGCGCAAGCCCCTGGTCGTGATGACGCCGAAGAGCATGCTGCGCCACAAGGACTCGGCCTCGTCTGTAGCCGAGCTGGCCCGCGACCGCTTCCTGAACGTGGTGCCCGACGCTCAAGTGCAAGACGCCCAGCGGTTGATCCTGTGCACGGGGAAGATCGGCTACGAGCTGAAGCGCGAGCGGGACAAGAGGAAGGACACGGGCACGGCCGTGGTCTTCCTCGATCAGCTCTACCCGTTCCCGGAGGCGGAGCTCGGCGCGGTGCTGGAGGGGTATCCCAACCTCCGCGACATCCTCTGGGTGCAGGAGGAGCCGGCCAACATGGGCGCGCTCTTCTTCGTCCAGCCGCGCATCGAGCGCCTGGCGGGCAGGCCGATCCGGTCGGTCCGGCGCTCGGCCAGCGGCAGCCCCGCGACCGGTTCGGCCAAGGCCCACGCGGTAGAGCAGCAGACGCTGCTGACGCTTGCTTTTGTTTGAAACCCCCGGATCTCAGCTCCCGTAGGAATCTGTGGGAGGTGAATGAAATGTTCGAGCTCATGGCGGCACTGTTCGTGATCCTCGTAGCGGTCGGGGTGATCGTCCTGGCTTCGGCCCTGATCGGCGGCCTGTTCCAGCTCCTGGTCCTGCCGTTCGCGCTGATCGGCGTGCTGGTGAAGTTCGTGGTCGTGTCGATCCTGGCCGTCGTAGGGGCCGTTCTGATGGTGGTGCTAGGGCCGATCCTGCTGGTGATCGCGTTGGTTTTCCTGGTGCCGATGCTGATCGTCGGCGGGCTGACCTGGGCGGTAGCCGCTGCCGTTTAGAAGAGGAACCTTCGGGCGCCACCGATGCGGAACCAGCGGTAGCCGAAAGGCTGTAGCTCGATCTCCCGGTCCGGCTCCAGCTTCTGGTTGGAGCGGTCCCCCAGGAGCTCCACCATCGGCTGGCGCCCTTCGTCCTTCAAAGGCAATCGGATGCGGGCGGGACGGTCGGCCAGGTTGTGCACGGCCACCACCGCCCCTCCGCTCCAGTCGCAGCGATGGGCGAAGACCGCCGGGTCGCCGCTCTCCAGGATCGCGCAGGTCCCCCAGCCGAGCTCCGGACACTGCTTGCGGGTGGTGAGCAGCCGCTCGATCCAATGGAGCAGCGAGCCGGGGTCGCGGTGCTGGTCCTCCACGTTGACCCCTGATAGATATCCGAACGGCCCTTCCGCGATGGTGGCCTTCAACGGCTGGTCCGCGGTCGAGAACCCGCCATTCGGCTCGCGTGACCACTGCATCAGGGTGCGCACGCTCTCCCGCTCGGGCAGCGAGAGGTCGTCCCCCATGCCGATCTCCTCGCCATAGCGCAGCACCGGGGTCCCCGGCAGGCTGAACATGAGGCTGTAGGCGAGCTCGATCCGCCGGCGGTCGCCGCCGAGCATGGGCGGCAGGCGCCTTCGGATCCCCCGCTCGTAGAGCCACATGCCGGGATCGGGCGCGAAGAGGGCGAAGACCTCCTGCCGCTCTTCCGAGGTGAGGCGGCCGAGGTCGAGCTCGTCATGGTTGCGCACGAAGTTCGCCCACTGGCCGGTCGGGGGGAGCGGCGGCAGCTCCTTCAGGCCGCGGATCAGCGGCTCGGCCTGCTGCCGTGCCAGCGACAGGAAGAAGTACTGGTTGACCAGGAAGCTGAAGAGCATGTGGAGGCGGACGCCGTCGCCGAAGTACGCGTCCATCTTGCCCCGCTCCACGTTGGCCTCGGCCAGGAGGATGGCGTCGCCCCGCCGCCAGGAGAGGAAGTCGCGGAACTCGCGGAGATAGGCGTACTGATCTTCCCCTTCTGCGCCTGCCCCCTTCATCTCGATCAGAAAGGGCGCCGCGTCCAGGCGGAACCCGGAGACTCCCAGCTCCAGCCAGAAGCCCATGATCCGGCAGATCTCTTCGCGGACAGCCGGGTTCGAGATGTTGAGGTCGGGCTGGTGCGCGTAGAAGCGGTGGAAATAGTAGGCCTGCGCCTCCTCGTCCCAGGTCCAGACCGCGTCCTGATAACCGGGGAAGACCATCCCCTCGCGGGCGTCGGCCGGCAGGGTGTCGGACCAGACGTAGAAGTCCCGGTAGGGGGAGCCCTTGTCACGGCGGGCGGCCTGGAACCACGGGTGCTGCGTGGAGGAATGGTTGACCACGAGGTCGAGCAAAACCCGCATGCCGCGCTCCCGCGCCTGGTGCATGAGCTCGACGAAGTCGCCGAGGGTACCCAGGCGGGGATCGACCGCGTAGTAGTCCTGAACGTCGTAGCCGTTGTCGAGGTTGGGGGTGGGATGGATCGGCAGCAGCCAGAGGCAGGTCACGCCGAGGCTGGAGAGGTAGTCCAGCCGTTCGGTCAGCCCGCGGAAGTCGCCGATGCCATCGCCGTTGGAATCCTGGAACGTCTCCACGTCCAGGGAGTAGATGACGGCGTCCTTGTACCAGAGGTCGATCATTTAGATGTAGCCCAAGGCCCGAAGGCGTTCTTCCGTCTCCGCATCGGCCGCTCCCGGCGTGCCGGGCATACCCGGCTCTGCAGGCAATCGCGGTGCCTGGTCTGCGCTCACCTGGCGGGGCGGGTGGCGCTCCAGGTACCCGGGGTCGAGCAGTGCGCGGGGGAGCCGCCCCTCGAAATCGCCCGGGATGGGCTGGCCGGCCAGGTAGGTCATCAGGGGCGCGATGTCCAGGACCGACAGCCGGACCCTACCCGGACGGTGGCGGATCGCCTTGCCCGCGGCCAGGAAGATCCCCACGGGGTTGTGCACACCCGTAAAGTCGTGGGCGGTCGCGAAGCGCTCGGCCGGGAAGCTCCGGCCGCCGATCCGCACCCTTCGCTCCCGCTCGATCCGCTCCAGGGTTTCCGGCACGGGGGAGGCGACAAGGAAAGCATAGGCGGGCAGCAGCCTCTGCATCGTCCGAACCAGCATTTTGGGCCGGTCCCGGGCCTCGGACGGCCTCTCCGGCACATGGACCACATCCACCTCGAAGGCCGGGGAACCGTCGGCCGCGCGAATGGAGCCGAAAAGCTCTCCCAGGCGTGCCAGCGTGGCTTCGCGCTGGGCCTCGGGCCCCGGATTGATCCGCAGCGTCACCGTGACCCACTCCGAGACCACCAGGATGCCGTCGTCCCTGACCCCGCCCTGGTCCAGGAGCCAGCGGGCGTCGAACCCCCAGCGGCGGGAGGGGCTGGGGCTGGCCTGGAAGCCGTGGTCTGAAGCGACCAGCACGTGGTCGTCGGGGCCGAGGGAGGCCAGGATCTCGCCCAGCGCCCGGTCCATCCCGAGGACGGTGCGGCGCATCACATCCTCCTTGTTCCAGAAGCGGTGGCCCATCACGTCCAGGGCATAGAAGGTCACGGCGCCGACATCCGGTTTCATCTCCTTCCAGAGGCGGTTCCAGGTGCGGGGCTTCTCCACCAGCTCGCGCTCGCTGTTGGCCACGACCTTCTCCGGCCCACCCAGCGACACCACGGAGTAGGCGTACCGGGGAATCCCGATCTTCCGGAAGAGGTCGGGCGGCGACACAGCCTCGTCCCGCCGCAGCCATCCCGGGACCACGAAGCCGGCCGGATACTCCCGAGGCGGCCAGGTGACGAGGTAATCGTAGAGCCCGACCCGCACGCCGCCGGCCGAGAGCCGCTCCCAGATCGTCGGCACCTTGATCGAGAAGCGGTTGGCGTAGAAGAAGTCGACCCCGTGCGCCTCCGGGCTGCGGCCGGTGGCGATCGAGGTCCAAACCGGCGGCGAGAACAGCGGCTCCACCGAGGCCAGGTCCGCGGAGACTCCGCGATCGATCAAACCCTGGAAATTCGGAAGCTCGCCCGCCTGGATCATGGGATCGAGCAGGTTCCAGGATCCGCCGTCAATACCGATCAGGACCAGCCGCGGTGGCTTCTCTTCCCTGCACCCGACAAGGGCGAACGCGAGAAACGCAATCAAGAGCCGGCGGTCAGGCGCCACGGCCCACAAGCTCGTCGATGAAATCCTTGCCGAACGCCTTGGAAGGTGTCCAGGCGCCCGGCTGTACCCGGCCTTCCGACGCCCGCACCGCGGCCTCGACTGCGGAGATCGCGGTGAGCCGGTAGGCCTCGGGGGTCACGAGGGTGCGGGTCACCGACTTGCCCGCGGCATTGCGGACCTCTCCCCACAGCTCGACCCTGGCCGTCCGCCGGATCTCCTCCGAGGGGCCGGCGGCCCGCTTTTCCACCTGCCTTTGGAGGAAGCGCTTGAGCGGCTTCCAGCCGAGCAGCGGCGAGAACGGGGCCAGCCGGCGCATCCGCTTGATCTGCTTCGGCGGCGTCCCGGTGTAGACGCGGATGTTCGGGATGCCGGTGGACCACCAGGCCGTCGAAACGTCCCCCCAGGGGATGGTCACGGCCCAGCGCGGCCCGCCGGGGAAGTCGATCTTGCGCGCGTCGAAGGCCATCGGGACGGGCGTGATCTTGCCGTCCTTCCGGATCGCTCCGGCGTTGGGAAAGTTCTCGATCATGGTCTTCATCGTCCCCCGGCTGATCGAGCCCGTGGAGGCGAAGGCCAGGATCAGCTCGGTCGCGTCGGGAAGCTCGGCTGCCAACTGGGCGGCGAGGCAGTCACTGGGGACCACGTCGAACCCGACTCCCGGGAGGAGGGAGACCCCCGCCTGCCTGGCCTTCTCGCCGAGGGCGAGCACCTTCTCGAAGACCGAGATCTCGCCGGTGATGTCCAGGTAGTGGGCCTTGGCTGCCAGGCAGGCCTCCACCATCGGCCGGCTGGTGCGGACGAACGGCCCCGCGCAGTGGAGCACTGTTGAGACTCCCTCAAGCTGCGGTGCCTCCAGCCCGAAGACGCGGTGCGGGAGGCCCAGCTCCGACGCGAGAGCCTCGATTGCCTCCGCATTCCGCCCGGCGAGGATCGGCTTCAATCCTCTCCCGGCAGCCTCGCGAGCTGCCAGCTCGCCGGTGTAACCGTTGGCTCCATAGATCATCCACATAATGCCTCCCTTGCCGCCAATACCCGCGCCCGCGCCTCTTTCGGAGTCGAGGCGAGCGCGGTCAGGTGACCCATCTTACGGCCCGGACGCGCCACGGCCTTGCCATAGAGGTGCAGCTTCACCTCGGGGAAACGGCAGGCCGTGCCCCAGTCCGGCTCGCCGCCGCTCCAGAGATCGCCCAGGAGGTTGGCCATGGCCGCCGGCCGGAGCAGCTCGGTGGAACCGAGAGGCAGGCCGCAGATTGCCCGGAGCTGCTGCTCGAACTGGCTCGTCACGCACGCGTCGAAAGTCAGATGGCCCGAGTTGTGGGGCCTCGGCGCCAGCTCGTTGACCAGCAGCTTGCCATCCCGGGTGAGGAACATCTCCACGCAGAGCACGCCCACGACTCCCAACCCCTCCAGGATGCCGCGGGCGATCTCGATCGCCTCCCTCTCCACCTCGGGCGGAACCGGCGCGGGCGCCACGGTGATGTCCAGGATGTGGTTGCGGTGGTCGTTGGCCAGGACTCCGAAGTGGGCGAACGAGCCGTCTGTCCCCCGGGCCGCGACGACCGAGACCTCGCGCTCGAAATCCACGAAGGCCTCCAGGATCGCCTCGCTGGTCTTCAGAGACTCCCAGGCAGTATCGGCGGCATGCGCGTTCCCATCGATCTTCACCTGGCCTTTGCCGTCGTACCCCCAGCCCGCCGTCTTGAGGACCGCCGGGCAGCCGATCTCCTCAATGGCGCGCCGCAGCTCCTCGGCCGAGTGGACCGCGGCGAAGCGGGCCACCGGGAACCCTGACCTCTCCAGGAACGCCTTCTCCCGCAGACGGTTCTGGGTCGTGTGGAGGACCGCCCCCGCGGGCCGGACCTCCGCATGCTCGGCGGCGGCTTCGGCGGTCGCGGCCGGAACGTTCTCGAATTCGAAGGTGACCACGGAAACCCCGCGCGCGAACTCGCGTACCTTGTCGAGGTCGTCGTAGGCAGCGGTGACCTCCAGGTCGGCAACCTGGCCGGTGGGGGTGTCGTACTCGGGGGAGAAGGTATGGACCCGGTAGCCCATCCGGCGGGCGGCGATGGCGAACATCCGGCCGAGCTGGCCGCTGCCCAGGACGCCGACGGTGGCGCCGGGGAGGATCACGGGAGGGTCTCGTCCCGGACCCGGCGCGTCTGCTCCTCGACGAATTCCTGGAGCTTCTGCCGCAGCTCGGGGCGGGTGCGGGCCAGGAAGCGGATCGCCAGCAGGGCCGCATTGGCCGCTCCGGCCTTGCCGATGGCGAGGGTCCCGACGGGCACGCCGGACGGCATCTGGACGATGGACAGCAACGAGTCGAGGCCGTTCAGGGCATGGCTCTGGACTGGCACTCCGAGCACCGGGAGCAGCGTCTGGGAGGCCACCATGCCGGGCAGGTGGGCGGCGCCGCCGGCACCGGCGATGACCACCTCGACCCCGCGCTCCTCGGCGCCCCGGGCGAATTCGCCCATCCAGTCCGGGGTACGGTGGGCCGAGACCACGAGGCACTCGTGGGGGACGCCGAAGCGGGTGAGCATCTCGTCCGCATGGCGCATCGTCTCCCAATCGGACTTGCTCCCCATGATGACGCTCACCAGGGGCCGGGGGTCGGATGTCATGTTCGTTTCAGGTGGTGTGAAGGACCGGGTCCCGGGGTATACTTCCCGGGATCAAGCATTGGGGGCGGAGCTTAACACAGGGCGCGAGGCGCCCGTCCGGCGCGACGAAGCCGCAGGTCTGTCGCAGAAAAGTCGCAAGCTGCCGTGTAATGCTCCCACCCTGCTCGCATACTATTTCGTTCCGAAACCGACGCACTTTCTAAGGAGGATTTTTCTATGGTGCGTGTCTCTTCTGCCTCTTGCGCACAGCGCAACTGGGTGTGCGTCCTGGCATTCCTGGCCCTGTTCATCGGGCTGGCGCCACTGGCCGTCGCCCAGACCGACGTGACCACCAGCCGCATTTCGGGCACGGTGGAAGACGCCGACGGATCCCCGCTTCCGGGCGTGACCGTGACGGCCACCAACGTCGAAACGAACCTGCAGGTCGTCGGCGTCACGGACGAGCGCGGCTTCTACCGCCTGCTCAACCTGCCGACCGGGAGCTACAACATCGAGGCTACCCTGGACGGCTTCGCCACCGCGACGGCGGAGAACGTCCGCCTGCTGCTCGGCTCGACCCCGACCATCAACTTCAACCTGCAGAGCTCGTCGGTGAGTGAGTCCATCACCGTCACGGCCGAGGTGCCGGTGGTCGAGGTGACCAACACGGCGGCCGGTACGACGATCCAGCAGGAGCAGATCGAGGCGCTGCCGATCTCCGGCCGCGACTTCAAAGGCCTCGTGCTGCTGACCCCGCAGACCCGCCTCGACTCCGAGCGCGGCAACCTGTCGATCTCGGGCCAGCGCGGCATCAACACCAACGTGACCATCGACGGCGTGGACTACAACAACGCCTTCTTTGGCGGCACGGTGGGAGGCGCCGAGGGCCGCTCGCCGCTCTCGATCTCCCAGGAGTCGATCAAGGAATTCACCGTCATCACGAACGGCGCCTCGGCCGAGTTCGGCCGGTCGGGCGGCGGCTTCGTGAACGTCATCACCAAGAGCGGCACCAACAACCTGCACGGCTCGGTCTTCTACTACAACCAGCCGCAGAGCCTGATCTCCGACTTCGCCAACGGCGTGGAGCCGGGCGACCAGGAGAAGGAGCAGTACGGCGGCTCCCTGGGCGGCTCGATCGTCAAGGACAAGCTGTTCTACTTCGTGTCCTATGACAACCAGGACCAGAGCCTGACGGTGCCGATCACCGCCCAGGTGCTCGACCAGGCCCTCTTCGCCAAGTACCCCATCCTCGCTTCCCCCGCGGAGTACGTCCAGACGCGGGATGGCGAAGTGATGTTCGGCCGCCTCGACTTCCAGGCCAACGATGCGCACCGCTTCATGCTCCGCGGCAACTTCACGGAGTACGAGGGCATCAACGGCACCTCGGATGCGCAGACCCGCGCCGAGAGCTACAACGGCATCGAGGGGCTCAGCACCGACTCCTACGTCGGCTCCTATTCCGGCCAGTTCGGATCGAACCTCCTCAACGACCTCAACCTGAACTACATCGAGGAGAGCACCCCGCGCCAGGACAAGGGGCTCAACCTCCCCGAGATCCAGCAGGGCGCCTTCCGCTGGGGTGAGGTCAGCTTCCTCCCGGTCGATCCCACGCTTACCGAGCGCAAGGCTTTCGGCGACACCTTGACCTACCTGGCCGGCGACCACGTCCTCAAGGCCGGCGGCGAGTACAACGACACCTCGATCGACCAGGTCTTCCGCGGCAACTGGCGCGGCGTGTTCATCTTCAGCAACAAGGCGGACCTGATCGCGGGCCGCTGGAACGAGTACCGGCAGTTCGGCGGCCTCGGCGGCCTGACCTCGGAAGAGGCCGGCCGCGCCAGCTTCGGCCAGAAGGAGCAGGCCCTGTTCCTCCAGGACCAGTGGTTCCTGCGCCAGAACGTCACCATCCAGGCCGGTGTGCGTTTCGAATCGCTGGACAACCCGGACCAGCCCATCCTGAACCCGAACGACCGCAACCCCAACGGCTCCTTCCGGCTGTCCACCCAGGTCCCGGACATGGACCTCATGGACCAGATCTCGCCCCGCCTCGGCCTCTCCTGGGCTCCGGACGAGAAGACGGCGGTCCGTTTCTCCGTCGGCCGCTTCTGGAGCCGGACGCCGGCCATCCTTCTCGCCCAGCTCTATACCTCGAACGGCCTGCGCGCCACCCAGTACAACATCATTGCCCCGCGCGACTCCGCCGGCAACGTGCTCCAGCCGACCGATCCCCTCTCTCCGGGCTGGGGAGCCAACTGGACACCCCAGGGCGTCGAGCGGATCGACTTCACCAAGGTTCCGAACGTGCCGCGCCCCGGCGTCTTCACGATCGGAGAGGACTTCGAGAACCCCTACACCGACCGCGTGACCCTCGGGGCCGAGCGCGAGATCTTCGCCAAGACCGCGCTGGCGCTCGACTTCACCTATGCCGAAGGCAAGCAGCTCCAGCGCCTGAGGAACCTCAACCGGGTCTACGACGGCACCACGGCCGCCAACGGGCTGCCACGCTACAGCTCGGCCACTCCTTTCCCGTTCTACGGCCGCGTCATCGAGAGCCTTTCGGACGGCGAATCCGAGTACACCGCCGTCACCGCGACCCTGCGCCGCCGGTACGCCGACAACTTCAGCCTCTACGGCTCGGTGACCTGGTCGGAGGACATGGACAACGACTCCAACGAGCGCAACTTCTCCGGCATCCAGGCCGAGGACTACAACGACCTCGACCGCAGCTGGGCTTTCTCCAACCGTGACCAGGAGTGGCGCGGCGTGCTCAACGGCCTGTGGGACACCCCCTGGTGGGGCATCGGCGTCTCCGGCGCCTTCCGTTATGCCAGCGGCTCGCCCTACACCGCCACGGTCGGCGTCGATCAGAACAACGACGGCGAGAGCGGCACCGACCGGCCGACGGTCGGCGGCGTGCACTTCGATCGCAACAGCTTCCGCCAGCCCAGCTTCTACAGCCTGGACCTGCGGCTCGCGAAGGACTTCAACATCGGACCCGGCGACATCTCGGTGTTCGCCGAGTGCTTCAACTGCACGGACGCGGAGAACCGCTTCGTGACGGACACCCGCTGGGGCACGGGTCAGACCCCGTCTGCCACCTTCGGGCAGGAAGTGGGCGTCGGCACGCCGCGCACCTTCCAGCTCGCGCTGCGCTACGACTTCTGATCCGGAGCCTCTGGATTGGAAACGGGAGGGGAGCGGAAACGCTCCCCTTTTTCTTTTGCCTGGGATGTGAAGAGAATTGGCTGGGAGGCAGGGATTCGAACCCCGATTCTGCGGGTCAGAGCCGCATGTCCTACCGTTGAACGACCTCCCAGCAGGACAGGCCCGGTAGGATAACCGAGCCCACTCTTCCGGTCAACCTTCCCGGAGGTACGCCAGGAAGCGGTCCAGGTGCCTCTTCGAGGCTTCCCTGCCCATGACTTCTACAAGATCGAAGAGCGGCGGACCACCCGCGGCACCCGAGAGCGCCATCCTCACCGGGTGGATCAGCACGCCCGCCTTCACTCCGCGCTCTTCCGATAGAGCACGCAGCCCGGCCTCCAGCGCCTCCTTGGTGAACTCGGGCAGGGCGTCATAGCGGTCCCGCAGGGTCTCCAGGAGCTCCGGCAGGGCCGGGTCCTTCAGGAACTTGGCACAGGCTGCCGCGTCATACTCCAGCGACTCGCGGAAGTAGGGAAGGATCTGCTCCACCAGCTCCTTCAGGGTCCGGGAGCGGGTCCGGTGCAGCTCGAGGACCGCGGCCAGCTTTTCCGGATCGGCGTCCGCCAGCCCAGCCTGCTCCAGGAACATCTGCAGGTGGGGCATCAGCTCCGGGGTGCTGAGACGCGCCATGTACTGGGAGTTCATCCAGAGCAGCTTCTCGCGGTCGAACACCGCCGGCGAGGCGTTCAGGCGGTCCTCGGAAAAGAGCTGGATCATCTCGTCCCGGGTCATGACCTCGCGGTCGTCGCCGGGGCTCCAGCCGAGCAGGGCCAGGAAGTTGTAAAGCGCCTGCGGCAGGATGCCCTCATTGCGGAACTCCTCGACCGACGTAGCACCGTAGCGCTTCGAGAGCCGCTTCTTGTCCGGACCGAGGATCAACGGCAGGTGGCCGAAGGCCGGCACCTGCCCACCCAGCGCCAGGAAGAGCGGGATGTGCTTGGGCGTGTTCGACAGGTGGTCCTCGCCCCGGAGCACGTGGGTGACCCGCATGTCGATGTCGTCCACCACCACTGACATGTGGTAGGTCGGATTGCCGTCGGAGCGCAGGAGGATGAAGTCGTCGAGCGCATCCGGCGGGAAGTCCATGCCGCCCCGAACCATGTCCTGGAAGCGGATGTGGCCGTCCGGCATCTGGAAGCGCACGACGAACGTCCGTCCCTCGGCCAGGCGCGCCTCGACTTCCTCCTTGGACAGGCGGAGGCAGGTGCGCGGGTAGCGGAAGGCAGTGCCCTGTTTTTGCGCCTCGGCGCGCTGAGCGTCCAACTCCTCCGCCGTGCAGAAGCAGCGGTAGGCCTTGCCGGCCGCGAGCAGCTCCTCGGCGCGCTCGTGGTGGCGCGGCAGGCGCTCGCTCTGGAGGAACGGCCCCTCGTCCCAGACGGTTCCGATCCAGGCCAGGGCGGATTGGATCTGGCGTGTCATGGCCTCGTCCGAGCGCTCCTTGTCCGTGTCCTCGATGCGCAGGATGAAGGCGCCGCCGAGCTTCTGGCGCAGCAGATCGTTGTAGATGGCGGTGCGGGCGCCGCCGACGTGCAGGAAGCCGGTGGGCGAGGGCGCGAAGCGCACGCGGACCGGACCAGTAGTTTCTGTTGTCATGGGGGCGAAAAGGTATCATGGCGGCCATGGAACCCGGAACCTCCACTCACCCCGTCATCCTGGCCGCCACCGACTTCTCGGAAACCGCCGAAGCCGCCCTCGACTGGGCCTCAGAGCTGGCCCGGCTCCAGGGAGCCCGGCTGGAGCTGGTCCACGCCGTGACAGTGCCGCCGGCCCTGCCCGGCTTTGTCCCGCCCGGTCCCGTCTTCGACGAGGAGGTGCACTCGGCAGCTCAATCGCGTCTTGCGGAGGCCGCGGTCCGCCTGCGGGAGGCGGGAGGAGAGGTCTCGACCCATCTGGGGATCGGCACGCCCTCGCAGGTAATCCTGAGCCGCGCCGCGGAGCTTCCGGCCGCCGCGATCGTCATGGGCACCCGGGGCCTCACCGGCCTCCGCCACCTGCTCCTGGGGAGCACCACCGAGCGGGTGATGCACCGGGCGCCCTGCCCGGTCCTGTCGGTCCACCCGGATGACCGCGGAAGCCACCGGCCGATCCGCTCGATCCTGGTGCCCACCGACTTCTCCGAGGACGCCGAGCTGGCCATCGACGCCGCCCACCGCCTCCTCGCCCCGCTGGACCAGGACGCCCGGCTGGTCCTCCTCCACGCCTTCAACCTGCCCATCGAGTACACCGCCTACGGCCCGATCCCGACCTCGATCAACTTCTTGAAGGACACGGGGCTGGAAGCCGAGCGGCGGCTGGAGGCAACCCGGGAGCGGCTGCTGCGAGAGGGCCTGGTGGTGGAAACCGTGGCCCGGGAGGGAGATCCCGCCGACGTCATCGAGGACGAGGCCAGAAAGCGCGGGGTGGACCTCATCGCCATGGGCACCCACGGCGGCTCCGCCCTGCGGCATCTGCTGATCGGCAGCACCGCCGCGCGTGTGATCCAGCACGCCCCCTGTCCCGTAATGACGATCCGCCAGCACAGGGAGTAGTACCCTGTCACGCCGGAAAAGATGGGATTCTCTGTAGGGGCACCTCTTGTGGGTGCCCTTCCGGAGGGCGGCCACAAGGGCCGCCCCTACATGAAACGCTATCCATCAATCGGACTGTGACGAGGTACTAGTATCTCGTGTAGGGCGGTCCTTGTGGCCGCCCTCGCTAGAACATAAGCGGCTCTGGCTTCCCGGCAAGCAGCCTCAACTCGAAAGCCAGCCGCCATGGCTACTCGATTAGCGGCTCTGGCTTCAGCGCAAGCCGCCTCCCCTTCTCTTCGAGCGACTCCCGCTTGGACATGGGATCGGCCAGCCCACCGGCCAACGGACCTCCCCCGGGCGTCTCCCGCCCACCCGTAGGATTCTGCCACTCACCCCCGAGTCGCAGCATCCCGAGCTCCAGCGGCAGGAAAACACCCGAACTTTGCAGCATACGTACCGTCTGCGGCAGCCACCCACGGCCGTTATGCTCCGAATCCAGGGCCGGCAGCCTCGAATGCTCCCAATATGCTCCGAAAGATGGCCGGTATGCTGCGACTCGCGCCCGTGCGGCTGCCGCTCACGGTCGGGAGGCTGCGACTCGGGGCCAGGTTGGAGCATCCTGAGCGTGTGCGGCAGCCGCACACGGTAGATTCGGAGCATCTTTGCCTCGTGTGCGCCCCGCCGGACCTTCGGATGCTCCGAATTGCCTGGACGGGGCTGGCGCCGGGGCTCGGGTGGATGCGTCTTCCAGGTAGTAGATTTATTTTACCCAGACGGTCTTGATGTTCACGAACTCGCGGATGCCCACGTCGGCCAGCTCGCGGCCGTAGCCCGAGGTCTTGATGCCGCCGAAGGGGAGGCGGGGATCCGACTTGACGATCCCGTTCACGAAGACCGAGCCGGCCTCGATCTCGGACGCCAGGGCCTCGGCGCGGATCGAATCGGAGGTCCAGATGCTGGCCCCCAGGCCGAAGCGGGAGCGGTTCGCCAGCTCGATCGCCTCGTCCGTGTCCCGGGCGCGGATCACCGCCGCCACGGGCCCGAAGGTCTCCTCGTCGAACGCGGGCATGCCGGGCCGGACGCCCGAGAGCACGGTCGGAGGGTAGAACCAGCCCTGCCCGTCGATCCGCTTCCCCCCGGTCTTCAGCTCAGCTCCCGCTTCCACCGAGCGGCGCACTTGGTCGTCCAGATCGTCCAGAAGGTCCTCGCGGGCCATGGGGCCGATCTCGGTCGCCCGGTCCATGGGGTCACCGACCTTGAGGGCCTCCATGGCCTTGACCATCTCCTCCTCGAAGCGGTCGGCGATCGACTCGTCGACAATGAAGCGCTTGGCCGCGATGCAGCTCTGGCCGGTGTTGATCGTCCGCGCCTTGGCCGCCTGTTTGGCCGTCTCGACCGGATCGGCATCGGCCAGGACGATGAAGGGATCCGAGCCGCCGAGCTCCAGCACGGTCTTCTTGAGCTGGCGGCCGGCCTCGGCGGCCACCTCCATCCCGGCTCGGTCGCTGCCGGTGAGGGTCACGGCGCGGACAGCCGGGTGGCGGATCAGATCCGCGACCCGCGAGGAGGGGACCAGGAGCGTGGTGAAGATCCCCTCGGGGAAACCCGCGTCGCGGAAGACCTCCTCGATGGCGAGGGCCGTGCCCGGGACGTTGCCGGCGTGCTTCAGCAGGCCGGCGTTGCCGGCCATGAGCGCCGGGGCGGCGAAGCGGAAGACCTGCCAGAAGGGGAAGTTCCAGGGCATGATCGCCAGCACCGGACCCAGCGGGTCGTAGCGCACCAGGCTGCGGCTGGCATCGGTGCTGACCGCCTCGGTCGACAGGAAGCCCTCGGCGTTCTCGGCGTAGAAGTCGCAGACCCAGGCGCACTTGTCGACCTCGCCCTCGGCCGCGGCGACCGGCTTGCCCATCTCCTCGGTGATCAGGCGGCCGTAGTCTCCGGCGCGGTCACGGAGGATGTCGCCGGCCGCGCGCATCAGCCGGGCGCGCTCCGCGAACGGGTGCCTGCGCCAGGAGGCAAAGGCCCGCTCGGCGCGCTCCAGGCGCGCGGCGACCTCGGGTTCGTCGTGCTCGGGATAGTCCCGGATCAGCTGTCCGGTGGCGGGATTGACGGCTTTCATCTTTGAACGATGATGGCGGAGAGGGAGGGATTCGAACCCTCGGTCCGGGTTTACCCCGGACAACTGCTTAGCAGGCAGCCCTGTTCGGCCACTCCAGCACCTCTCCTGCGGTTCCGGCAGGGGCCCTCATTGTAGATGCCTCCGGCCCGGGAGTCAAAAGGCAACTCCGGAAGATAGACTATCCCCCTCTGGAGGGAAAGCGAACCATGGGCGAGCACGAAACTCAGGACCAGGACCAGTTGGCGATCGGCGCGATCCGGTTCCTGTCGGTGGATATGGTGGAAAAGGCGCAGTCGGGGCACCCCGGCGCGCCGCTGGGTCAGGCGCCGCTCGCCTACCTGCTCTGGACGCGCCACATGCGCCACAACCCGGACAACCCGGACTGGCCCAACCGCGACCGCTTCGTGCTCTCCTGCGGCCACGCCTCGGCCCTGCTCTACTCGCTCCTCCACCTCGGCGGCTATGGCCTGCCCATGGAGGAGCTGAAGAATTTCCGTCAGTGGGGCTCGAAGACCCCGGGCCATCCCGAGCACGAGCTGACCCGCGGCGTCGAGACCACCACCGGCCCGCTCGGCCAGGGGCTCAGCAACGCGGTCGGCATGGCCATGGCCGCGAAGATGGGCGCCGCCACCTTCAACCGTGATGGCTTCCCGGTGATCGACCACACCATCTGGGTCATCGCGAGCGACGGCGACCTCATGGAGGGGGTGGCCTCCGAAGCCTCCTCCCTCGCCGGCCATCTCAAGCTGGACCGGCTCAAGGTCTTCTACGACGACAACGAGGTCTCCATTGACGGTCCGACCTCGCTCTCTTTCTCCGAGGACGTGGGCAAGAGGTATGAGGCCTACGGCTGGAGGGTGCTGCGAGTCGAGGACGGCAACGATCTCAAGGCGCTGGAGCGGGCCATTGAAGAGGCCAAGAATGAAAACGAGCGGCCGACGCTGGTGGTCGTCCGGACGGTGATCGGCTACGGCAGCCCCAAAAAGGGAGGAACGGCCGAGGCTCACGGCTCCCCCCTCGGGGCTGATGAGGTGGTGGCCACGAAGAAGGCCCTGGGCTGGCCCACGGAGCCGACCTTCCTGGTGCCGGACGGTGCGCGGGAGCCGTTTGAGCAGGCGCGGGAGCGCGGCCGGAAGCTGGAGCAGGAGTGGAACGAGCTGATGGAGCGCTACCGCCAAGCCCACTCCGACGCCGCGGCCGATCTGGATGGGCGGCTCTCCGGCAAGCTTCCCGAGGGTTGGCAGGAGGCGCTGCCGAAGTTCGAGGTGGGTGGTAAAGACATCGCGACCCGGGCGGCTTCGGGACAGGTGATCAATGCGATCGCCGGGAAGCTGCCACAGCTCGCCGGAGGCTCGGCGGACCTGGCGCCGTCGAACAACACGATCATCAAAGGCTCGCCGGACTTCTCGGCCGCGCACCCGGAGGGCCGCAACCTCCGCTTCGGGGTGCGCGAGCACGGCATGGGCTCGATCATGAACGGCCTGTCGCTCTCCCGCCTCTGGATCCCCTACGGCGGCACCTTCCTGATCTTCTCAGACTACATGCGCCCGCCGATCCGCCTGGCCGCGCTGATGAAGGTGCAGGCCATCTATATCTTTACCCACGACTCGATCTTCCTGGGTGAGGACGGCCCCACACACCAGCCGATCGAGCAGCTCGCCGCCCTGCGGGGGATCCCGGGCCTGAGGGTGATGCGCCCGGCGGACGCGAACGAGACCGCCGAAGCCTGGCGAGCCGCCCTGGAGCACCGCCACGGCCCCACGGCCCTGGCCCTGACCCGCCAGAACCTCCCAATCCTGGCGGAGACCGCTGAGCGCGCGAGGGAGGGAGTGGCGAAAGGCGCCTACATCCTCCTGGACGCGGAAGACCCGCAGGTGATCCTGATCGCCACGGGCTCGGAGGTCTGGGTGACCCTGGAAGCCGGCAAGACCTTGCAGGGCAAGGGAGTGCGGGCGCGGGTAGTGAGCATGCCCTGCTGGGAGATCTTCGACGACCAGCCGCAGGAGTACCGCGATCAGATCCTTCCCCCAACCGTCCGCAAGCGTCTGGCCGTCGAGGCCGGAGTCCCTCTGGGATGGCACAAGTACGTGGGACTCGAAGGGGAGATCCACGGCATCGTGCGCTTCGGAGCCTCCGCTCCCTACAAGGATCTGGCGCGGGAGTTCGGTTATACGCCGGAGAAGGTGGTGGAGCGGGTGGAGGGGATGTTGGGGAGGTAGAGCCTGGATATGTTTGCCGGTATACTTGCTCCGAGGAGGATGTATGCCGCAACTGGCCATCTACCTGGATGATGAGACAGCGAAACAGCTTTCCGAAGCCTCCGATCGCGAAGGAATCAGCCGGTCTGCGTGGGTGAAACGGGCTGTCCGAGCCCACCTGACGAACCGGCTGCCCGATTCCTTCTTCGAGGTGCTTGGAACCTGGGAGGATGATCGGGAGCCGGAGGAGATCCTCCGTGACATCCGCTCGGAAATGCCTCAGAGAGAGCGCGAACCGCTCCGATGAGCGCCCGGTTGTTCCTCCTCGACACAGACATTTCCATCTACCTGCTCAACGGACGCCTACCAGCCGTAGAGCAACGTCTGGCTAGCATGCCCGCGGAACAGGTGGGGACGACTGCCGTCACCGCGGCAGAGCTGCGTTTCGGAGCCTTGAACTCCGGGCGGCCTCAGAAAAACCTCTCCCGAGTGGAGAGGTTCCTGGCTCCGCTCAACCAAGTCCCGTTCGACGAGAGAGCCGCGATCCAGTACGGCAACCTCAAACGGCACCTGGTTTCTACGGGACAGATCATCGGCCTCATGGACCTCCTCATCTCCGCCTGCGTCCTGGCGGCCGGTGGCATCCTGGTGACCAACAACGTGCGGGAGTTCTCACGGGTGCCGTCCCTGAACCTTGAGAACTGGGCTGAGTGAGGACTTGCTTCGGAGGAGCTGAGAGCGTAAGCTGGGCGAAAAGTAGCGCTCAGGCGCATCGGAGACATGGGACGATGACAATCCAGAGTGGGCAAACCGGCGACGAGAAGATGAGGGAGCTGATCCTTTATCTGGCGGCGAAGTCGGAGACGGACCCCAGGTTCTCCTCGACCAAGCTGAACAAGCTGCTCTTCTACTGCGACTTCGGGGCCTACCGGCAGCTCGGTGAGTCCATCACCGGGCACAGCTATCGGAAGCTGCAATTCGGTCCGGCCCCGAAGACGATGCTACCCATCCTCGAACGGATGAAGGGCGACCGGGATTGCGTCGAGATTGAGAGAGACCACTTCGGGCATGCCCAGCGGCGCGTCGTCGCCTTGAGGTCCCCGGACGTCTCCCTCTTCACGGCCGAAGAGCTGCGGCTCGCGGACAGCACCCTTGAAGAGCTCTGGGAGAGCAATGCGACCGAGGTGAGCGACTTATCGCACGACTTCATTGGCTGGAAGGCCGCGGCCTTGAACGAAATCATCCCCTACGAGACCGTGTTCGTCGGCGACCCCGGACTGCCTGTGAGTGAGGAAGAGGTCCAGTTCTGCAGGCAGCTCCAGGGCGAGGCCGGATGAACCGGCGGACCCTTCGGAAGCTTCCCGAGTTCCTCTCTCAAGTCCAGGACGCCAGCCGGCGAGCCCCGCGCCTCCCGGAGGCGATCGCGGGCGCCGAGTTCGTCATCCTGCGGTCTCCCGAGCAGGGCATGGCCATCCGCGGCTCCCGATTCCGGAGCTGGCCCGTGCATCCGGAGCCGGGCGCCACCTTCAAGATCATCTACAGCTTTGAGGAGAGGGAGGTCGTGTTCCGAGCTCTCTATGTGGCCGTATCGCCACCCGGATATTGAGTGATTGGCGGAGGGGGTGGGATTCGAACCCACGAGCCCTTGCGGGCCGGCGGTTTTCAAGACCGCTGCTTTCAGCCGCTCAGCCACCCCTCCGGCTGGAACTGCAACAGCTTACTGCGGTCGCGTAATCCGCTCCAGCCCCCCCATGTAGGGACGCAGAGGCTCGGGGATCATTACCGAGCCGTCCGGCTGCTGGTAGTTCTCCAGGATCGCGACCAGGGTCCTCCCCACCGCCAGGCCTGAGCCGTTCAGGGTGTGCAGGAGCTTCGTCTTGCCTCCACCCTCGGGCCGGTAGCGCAGGTCCGCGCGCCTCGCCTGGAAGTCCTCGCAATTGCTGCAGGAGGAGATCTCCCGGTACAGGCTCTGGCCCGGCAGCCAGACTTCCAGATCGTAGGTCTTCGCCGCTCCGAAGCCCATGTCACCCGTGCTCAGGGTCATGCGCCGGTAGGGCAGGCCGAGCAGCTCGAGGACCTTTTCGGCGTTCCCGGTCAGCTCTTCCAGGGCGTCGTAGCTCGTCTCCGCAGTCGTGAAATGGACCAGCTCCACCTTGTTGAACTGGTGCTGGCGGATCAGGCCGCGTACATCCTTCCCGTAGGAACCCGCCTCGCTGCGGAAGCAGGGGGTGTAGGCCGTGTAGCGCAGCGGCAGCTTCGACTCGTCCAGGATCTCGCCGCGGTGCAGGTTCGTCAACGGCACCTCGGACGTGGGGATCAGGTAGTAGGGATATCCCTCCAGATGGAAGAGGTCCTGCTCGAACTTGGGGAGCTGCCCGGTGCCGATCAAGGAGTCGCGGTTCACGATGAAGGGCGGCAGGACTTCCGTGTAGCCGTGGCGGCCGGTGTGGAGGTCGAGCATGAAGGAGATCAGGGCGCGCTCCAGGCGGGCGCCGGCTCCGAAATAGACAGTGAAGCGCGCGCCGGTGACCTTGGCACCGCGCTCGAAGTCGAGGATGCCCAGCTCGACGCCCAGGTCCCAGTGGGCCTTGGGTGGAAAATCGAACTGGCGGGGCTCGCCCACCACCTTTTCCACCCGGTTCGCCGACTCATCCCCTACCGGGACGGTCTCGTGCGGCAGGTTCGGGATGGACTGCTCGATCGCCTGAAGCTCGGGATCGATGGCGGCGAGGCGCGCCTCCAGCTCCTCGATCCGCTCCTTCATCTTGCCGACCTCGGCGATGGCCTCCGAGGCATCCCCTTTCTGCTGCTTGATCTTGCCGATCTCGCGGCTGGCGTCGTTGCGCCGCCGCTTCAGCTCCTCGACCTCGACCAGCTCGGTGCGCCGCTCGGCGTCTAGCCTCTGCCAGTTTTCGAGGAGAGAGGGGTCCGCCTTCCGGTTCGCCAGGGCCTGGCGGACTCGCTCGGGGTCTTCGCGCAAAAGGTCTCGGGAGAGCATGGCGCGGGAGTCTATCGCAACGCTTGGGATAACATCCCCTCGCCTCCTATGCGCACCCCTTCCGAGCTCGTCCGGTTCCTCCTTCCCCTGACGGTGCTCGGGGCCATCGCCGCTTTTGCCGTCTACGAGAATCCCGCCGAGGGTCTTTTCCTGGGCATGCTGTCCGCGGCGGTGCTGCTCGTAGTGGCCGCTCTCGCTCCGGCTCCCGCCTTTGAGCTGGGATTGGGATCGGTGCTCGTGGTCACGGCGGTCTGGGCCCTACCTCCCGGGCCGGGACGCGGCGCGGCGGTGATGCTCCTGCTCGTCGCAGCCTTCGCGGCTGCCTGCATTCGCCGGCTGTCCGGGACGGATCTTCAAATGGCCGTGTCCATCCCCTTTGCCCTGGGACTTCAGCTTCTGCTCCGGAGCGAGCTGCTGTTCGAGCCCATGAGTCTGCGGACGATGGTGGCGCTCCTCGCCCTGCCCGTGGCGGCCGGAGTGGCCATGGCTTTCCTTGCAGCGCGCCAGGGAGGGGAGACCGCGTTGCTCGCCTCCGGCCTGGCGGTCCTCTTTGGACCGGGTTGGAACGTGACCACGACTTTGGCTCTGGTTGGGGTCGCCGCGGCCGGGTTCTTCTTGCCCAAACTCCCCCGGTTGAACCGGCTCGTCCTGCTGCCACTGGCCGTCCTCCTCGCCCTGACGGCCCTGCTCGATGCCTACCCCTGGCGCCGCGCGGAGCCGCTGCGGGCCGTTCCCGATCTTTTCGTCCCCACCCCGGGGACGCCCCTCCTCCCGCCGGAGACCTCGGTCACCCTCGACGCCACCTACCCCTACCGGGAAAAGGAAATCCCGCTCGAGCCCGTCTCCTCCGTGGTCCTGGAGTCGGCGCTGTCGAACGGGGCCGGCCTGGCGGATGGCACGCCCGTGGCCAAGCTGACCCTCACCGACCCGTCGGGCCATACCGTCGAGTGGACGATCCGCGCCGGTGAGGACACGGGGGAGTGGGCAGCCAGGCGGGCGGACGTGCTATCGACGGCCCGCCTGCGCTCACCCGAGCCTTGGGTCACCTGGTTCGCTGACGGATTCCTGGCCCAGCGCTACCGCTCTCGATGGGACCTTCCGGTTCCGGGCAAGTTCTCCCGCGCGCGGATCGAGCGCAGCCCGGACCTCCCGCCGGAGGTCACCGTGACCGTCCATCAAGTGGAGGTCCGGCGGCTCTCCGGCATTCCCATCCCTCCCGGCGATCCGTTCCGCGGCACATTCCTGATCCTGCCGCTCATCCTCCTGGGATTCAACTGGATCCAGCGCAAGGCAGTCGAGCAGGGGGCGTCGCCCCTGGACCGGACGGGGACCGGGGCCGAGCTCGCGGCTCTCGGCGCCCTGATCCTGCTGGTGCTCTCCCGTCCTCACCTGAACCTGGGACGGGCCGAGGAGGTGATCGCCGCCGGGCTCGTGCTCCTGCTCGCGTGCCGGGTGGCCCGCCAGGCGTGGGCTTTCCGTCCGCTTCTCGGCGAGCGCCTGCCGGATCATCTGCCCGCGGTCTTCTTCCTGCTGCCGCTGATCGCCTACCTGGCCGTCCTCCCCTGGTCGGCCTCGCACCGGCAGCCGGACGGCGACGAGCCCTGGTACCTCCTCATCACCCACAGCCTGGCCTACGACTTCGACGCGGACCTCACGAACAACTACGCGCGGGAGGACTGGCGCGGCTTCATGGACCGGGCCATCGAGCCGCAGCCGGGGGACCCGGTCGGTCCGGAGGGGGAGCTCTACTCACGGCACAATGAGGCGCTGCCCCTGGCGCTCGCTCCCGCCTATCGGCTGGGCGGCAAGACGGGTGCGCTCGCGATGATGGCGGTCTTCTCCGCCGCCCTGGCCTGGGCCACCCTGCGCCTGACCCGCCGCTACTTCCCGGATCATCCGGGGGAGGCCCTCGCGGCCTGGGCGGTGTTCGCGTTCACACCGCCGATCCTCCTCTATGCCTCCCAGGTCTGGGTGGAGGTGCCGGCGACCCTGCTCCTGGTGGTGGCGCTCGACCGCCTGCTCGGCTTCGACGGCCGCCGCCGGTGGGACTGGGCGGAGTGGCTGGCGATCGGCCTGCCGGTGCTGCTGCTGCCGCTGGTCAAGATGCGGCTCATGCTGCTGGCCGTGCCCCTCGTGCCGCTGGCCTGGTGGCACGCCGGCCGGCCGCGCAAGCCGATCCTGATCCTCGGCGGATTGCTCACGGTGCTCGGCGCGGGCATCCTGCTCTACAACCATCTCCTCTACCGGAACCCGTTCAAGATCCACACTTTCGAGGAGATCGACCCGCAGCGCCACACCTGGCTCGATTACCTGAGGGGCGGGTTCGGGTTGTTCTGGGATACGGCCTTCGGATTGTTCGGATGCGCTCCGCTCTGGATGCTGGTGCTTCCGGCGTTGCTGTTGCTGGTGGTCCGCCGCAGCCGTCTCCTCCTGCACCTCGGCGTGCTGGCCCTGCCCTACCTGCTGATCGTGGTGCCGCGGATCGAGTGGTACGGCGGCTGGTCTCCGCCCTTCCGCTACGCACTGATCTCGCTGCCGCTGCTCGCGATCGCCCTGGTGCCGCTGCTCGCCCGGCGCGGACCGGGAGGGAAGGCGCTGCTGGCCGGATTGGCGGCTCTGACCCTGGCCCTGACTCTGGTCTGGCTGGTGGTGCCCGGCTGGACCTACAGCTTCGCGAACGGGCGAACATATCCGCTCGATCATCTGAGCGAGCGGCTGGGCTCGGATGTCGCGCGCTTCTTCCCCAGCTCGGTGCGCCCACGGGCCGCGACCTGGATCTGGCCGCCGGCCTCGCTCGCTCTGGTGACGATGATCTGGTGGCTGCCCTCGAGAAAGGGAAGGGAGGGGGCGGCGCTCGCGGGATTGGCCGCCGTGCTCGCCGCCACCGCGGCGCTCCCTCTGGCGGCAGCCCGGATGCCCACCCGGGTGGTCGAGCTGGAGGACATGCACGTCTGGAAGAGCGGCGGGCACATCCATCCCGACCTCTGGATCATCGAGCGGGCGCGCCATCGAGGGGGGTGGGTACTGCGGACCGGCGAGACGCTCAAGGCATCCGTCGCGCCTGGGGGGAAGCGGGTGACGATCGAGCTTCAGGCCGAGCTCATCCGCAACCAACCGGTGCCGTTCCGCCTGAACGTGCAGGCGGGAGAGCATCTCCTCGCCGTCTGGGTGCCGGGCCGGCAGCGAGTCTGGGAGACGATCAGCCTCGGCCCCTTCGACTGGCCCGCGGGCGAGCCCCTGGTGCTCGCCGCCCACGGCCCCTACCCGCCGGGGGCTCCCAATGGGGCGATCCTGGACCGGGTGGTGATGCGGTGGGAGTAGAGTGCTACCATAGTCCCAGGATGAGTTGCGTTCCGGCACGTCCCGTGATCTGATTCATGGAACCCGTCGGGCAAGGATGGCACGTATGGCCGCGATCCCTCTCGAAAAGCACCCGGTCGAGTACCCCACTTCCGACGGCAAACCCATGGCCGAGACGACCCTCCATCGAGTGGTCATGCAGGATCTCATTCATGGCCTGGAGAGTCACTTCCGGGCCGTGCGGGACGTCTGGGTGGGCGGCAACCTCTTCCTCTGCTACCAGGAAGGAAACCCCGGCGCCGCTCTCGCCCCGGACTTGCTCTTCGCCCGGGGCGTCCCCAAGTACCCACGGGACAACTACCTGCTCTGGCAGGAGCGTCCACCGAGCCTGATCGTGGAGGTCACTTCCCGGAGCACGAAGCGGGAGGACCTCGGCAAGAAGAAGGACATCTACCAGCGGATCGGGGTCGAGGAGTACGTCCTCTTCGATCCCTACAGCGAGTACCTGAAGCCGCGCCTCCAGGGATTCCAGTTGACCCGGGCAGGCTATGAGCCCATGTCCCTGGAGAGGGACGGTGGGCTCCTGTGCCGGACCACGGGCCTGCTGCTGCGGCCGGAGGGGACTCGCGCGCGGCTCGTCGAGCCCGGGACCGGCAAGCCGCTCCCCTGGCCCGAAGAGGAGGCCGCCGCACGGCAGGCGGCCGAGGAGCGCAACCGGACTTTGGAGTCTGAGGTCGCCCGCCTTCGTGCCGAGTTGGAGCGCAAGCAGGGCTGAGCCGTGCTAGCCTGATCGGTGTCCCCTTCCGGCTCCAGAGTTACCGCCGTCATTCCAACCCTCGGGCGTAGCCCCTGGCTCATCCCCTGCCTTGAAGCGCTCCGGCGAGAGGCCGTCGAGATCATCGTCATCGACCAGGGCGAAACGCCTCTCGACCTCGCGGAGCGGGTGATCCGGCCTGGAAAGAACCTCGGTTTCGCGGCGGGGACCAACCTGGGGATCGCGGCGTCCTCCCGGGAGTACGTGGCCACGGTCAACGACGACGCGTTGGTCGAGCCAGGGTGGGCGGCCCGGCTGGTCGAGGTGCTCGACCGCCATCCCAAGGCCGCCGCCGCCCAGGGAATCAACCTCTTGCTGGACGGCCTCGTGGACGGCTGCGGCATCGAGTGGAACCGTTGGGGGCAGGCGGTCCAGGCCGGTCATGGCAAGCCGGCGCCTTCCTTTTCCGAGCCCCGAGAGATCTGGGGAGTGTCGGCCACGGCCGCGATCTACCGCCGGGCGGCCCTCGGGGAGACACCACCCTTCGATCCCCGGCTGATCTCCTACTATGAGGACGTCGACCTCGCTGGACGGCTCCGGGCGGATGGCTGGAGCGCCCTCCTGGTCCCCGAAGCCCGGGCGCGGCATGCCGGATCGGCGACCGGCGGCACCATGAGCCGGGAGCGGTGGCGTCTCGTCTATGGCAACCGGTGGCTCGTGGCCCGGGGGCAATCCTTCTGGCGGATGGCGGTCCGCGATCTCGTCGACCTGGGCCGCGCCCTTGGCAGCGGCGATCTCTCTCGGGCGGCCGGAATTCCCTCCGGCTGGCTCCGCGCCCTCCGTCGAGGCCGCGAATAGCTTAGAGGGTGTTTCGAAAGTCCTCTGCCCTTCAGCCCTCACCCCCAGCCCCTCTCCCAGCCGCCCGCCCGGACCCCCGGGAGAGGGGAGCGCTCAAGATCCGGCAGCGTCTCCATTTGCAGGAGAGCGGTGGAGCCACAAAAGGGAAGATTGTTGCCGGAGTCATTCCCCCCTCTCCCGGGGGTCCGGGCGGGCGGCTGGGAGAGGGAACGGGGGTGAGGGCCGGGACGCCACGGACAGCTCAGAGGCCGCAGACTTCGAGACACCCTCTAACTTAGACCCGGTCTAAGGATCTCCGGCCCGATTTAAGCGGCTCGAATCGGATCTAAGAAGCTTCGGTCCGTCCTAAGAGGCTTCGTGCCGGATTAAGAGGCTTAGATCCGATCTAAGAAGCTTCGCGCTGGATTTAAGGAGCTTAGATCCAATCTAAGAGGCTTAGACTGGATTTAAGAGGCTTAAATCGGATCTAAGAAGCTTAGGCCGGATTTAAGAGGCTTCGCGCAGGATTAAGAGGCTCAGATCCGATCTGAGAAGCTTCGGGCGGATCTGAGAAGCTTAGGACCGATCTGAGAATCCCGGGCCACCTGATAACCTCAGCCCGCATGCCGTCTCCCCTGCTTTCAGGCGTCGTCGTCCACTGGCGCAATGAGGAGCTTCTCGCCCAGCTCACTTCCGTCTGGCCGCGCGACCCGCGCTTCGAGCTGGTCGTCGTCGACAACGGCTCATCCGGTCCCCTGGAGCTGGGACCGGCGCGGCTCGTCAAACCCAAGGACAACCTCGGCTTCGGCGGCGGAGCAAATGCGGGAGCGGCCGAAGCCCGGAGCCCGATCCTGCTCATCCTGAACCCGGACGCGATCCCCGAGGAGGACGCGCTCGACCGGCTACTGGAGGGCTTCGCAGCCTTCCCGGATGCTGCCGGCCTGGCGCCGAAGCTGATCGGACCCGGCGGCGAATCCCAGGCGGGGTGGCAGCTCCGCCGTCTCCCTTCCCCCTGGCGGCTCCTCCTTCAGACGTTTCCCTTCGTTGGGATCCACGAGGAGGACGAGCCCGAGCCGGGAGCGCCGGTCGAACAACCGGCGGCCGCGGCGCTCGCCCTACGTCGGGAGGCGTTCCTTGGATTCGATGCCGGTTTCCATCCCGCTTGGTTCGAGGACGTGGACCTCGCTCTGCGGATGAAGAAGGCCGGGCTTGTCCTGCGCTACTGGCCGGCAGCGGTGTTCCGGCATGGGCTGGGCAGCACCGTCCCCCGCCTGGGGTATGGGCGCTTCCTCTGGATCTACTATAGGAACCTCACCCACTATCTGAGGAAGCACCACGGACCGTTCTGGCCGCTGGCGGCTCGGGCCGCGTTGATCCCGGGGGTTCTCATCCGGCTGGTGCTGCTGCCGCTTCGCCGTCCGCGGAGGGCGGAGTCCAGGGCCGAGGCGTTCCGTGGATTGATCGGGGTGCTGGCCGGGGCAATCAGGGGATGGCGATGAAGGTGGCCGTCTGCATCGTCACCTACGATTCCGCGCCGGACCTTCCCGGCTGCCTGGAGTCGATCGGCCGCCTCGACCACCGGCCGCTGGAAATCGTCATCGTGGACAATGCCAGCCAGGATGGAAGCCTCGAGGTTGCCAAGCGTCATGCTCCGGCGGGCATCCCCTTGGAAACCGTGGCTTCTCCGGAGAACCTGGGCTTCGCCGCCGGCATGAACGCCGCCTTTGCCCGGACGGATGCGCCTTTCGTCCTCACTCTGAACGCCGATGCCCGTCCCTCCCCGGACTACGTGACCCGCCTGCTCGCCCGGGCTGAAGGGGCAGGAGCTGTCACGGGCAAGCTGGTCCGCCCCTCGGGGGAGCTGGACGCCTGCGGCATGCGCCTGACCTCCAATTGGCGTCATCTCGACCGCGGCTCCGGCGAGCCGGATCGGGGCCAGTTCTCCCGCCCCGAGCGGGTCTTCGGCGCCACGGGCGCGGCTTCCCTGTTCCGGCGCGAGGCTTTGGACGACGCGGCGGTCGAGAGCGAGATCTTCGATCCCCGGTTCCACTCCTTCCGGGAGGACGCCGAGCTCTGCTTCCGGCTGCGGGAGCGCGGCTGGGAGGTGCTCTACGAGCCAGCGGCCATCTGCGAGCACCGGAGGTTCAACCTCCCCGAGCGCCGCTCCGGCATGCCGGCCATGGTCAACCGCCACTCGCTCAAGAACCGCTACCTGCTCCGCCTATACCACCAGACCGGCGCCAACCTGGTGCGGACGCTCGTTCCGACCCTGGCCCGCGACCTGGGGGCGCTGGCGTACGTCCTTCTCCGGGAGCGCTCCTCCCTGGCCGCATACTCCTGGCTCTGGCAGAACCGCCGCGACCTCCTGCGCCGGCGGCGGATCATCCAGGGAAGGAAGAAGGTAAACGTCGACCCCTGGTTCCGGGTCAATGGGATGGCGCTGCCATGAGGGTCGCCCTGATCGGCAGCCGGGGAATCCCGAACCGCTACGGCGGCTACGAAACACTCATGGAGGAGCTGGCTGTGCGGCTGGTCCGGCGCGGGTTTCAGGTCACGGTCTATTGCCGGTCGCATTCGATACCGGCGGCAGTGCGCTCGCTCCGGAGCTGGCAGGGGGCGGACCTGGTTGTCCTGCCTACCTTGCGGACCAAGTACTTCGATACTCCAGTCCATACGCTGCTCTCCTGCCTGCACGCATCCCAGGAATCTTTCGACGCGGCGCTGGTGGTCAACTCGGCGAACGCGGTCTTCGTCCCGCTCCTGCGCCTGAGCGGCATCCCGGTCGCGCTCCATGTCGATGGGATCGAGAAGCGCCGGGCCAAGTGGGGGCCGGTCGGCCGCTTCGTGTATGCGCTCTCCGAGCGGCTGGCCTGCGCCCTGCCCGACCTCCTGGTGACGGACGCCGAGGTCATCCGCCAGCACTACCTGCGGCGTTATCGCACCGAGTCGGTCCCGATCGCCTATGGCGTCGATCCGCGTCCGCCCGCCGAGGAAGGGGTCCTGAAACGTCTGGGCCTCTCCGACCGCCGGTACTTCCTGTACGTGAGCCGGTTCGAGCCGGAGAACAACCCGCACCGGGTAGCCGAGGCGTACCGGCAGGTCGGCGGGGACATCCCTCTCGTCATGGTCGGCGGAGCACCCTATGCGGGAGAGTTCATCCGCGGGTTTACGGCTCCGAAGGAAGGAGCCGCGGACCCGCGCATCCTCTTCCCCGGCCCGGTCTACGGGGAGGGATACCGGGAGCTGCTCTCCCATGCCCTGGCGTACATCCACGCCACCGAGGTGGGCGGCACCCACCCGGCGCTCGTGGAGGCGATGGGGTATGGCAACTGCGTGGTCGTCAACGACACGCCCGAGAACCGGGAGGCGGCCGGCGGGGTCGGCCTTTACTTCCGGGCCGGGACGCCGGGCACCCTGGCCGAGCAGCTCGAGCTGGTGCGGCTCAGTCCGCACAGGGCGCGGGTCCGCGGACGGGCCGCGGCGCGCCGGGCGGCCCTGCTCTTCAACTGGGACCGGGTCACCGACCGGTACGAGGCCCTGTTCCGAAAGTTGTATCTCCGCTAAAATGCCTGCGGAGCATAGAAACTAGACTGTATTTGGACGGAAGGCACCTCCCGCACGTTAAAATAGCGAACGGTATGATGAGAGAACTCCCGATTCCATGCTGAAAGAACGTGCCCGGATTCTGACGGTCGGCATCTTCCTGGTCGACCTGGCCCTTGTCGCGGCAGCCTTCCTCCTCGCCTTCGCGGTACGCAGCTCGCTGTTGCCGTTCATGGCGCCGGAGGCGTTCCCGAGCCGGCTGTACCCATTGTCGGAGTACCTGCCGCTGCTGCCGCTGGCGCTGACGATCTGGGGCGCCTTCCTGCTCTCGTCCGGCCGCTACCGCTCGCACCGCACGGTGCCGATCCTGGACGAGGCCTGGGCGATCCTCCGCGTCTGCCTGATGAGCTCGGCGGTCTTCACCCTGATCCTCTATGTGGCCCGGGTGGACGAGCGGCTCCTGGGCAACGACAAGATCAGCCGGTTCTGGGTCTTCCTGTTCGCGGTGCTCGCCTGCCTGTTCCTGCTGACCGAGAAGCTCGCGATCCGCACGACTTCGCGCTACATCCGGCTGCGGGGCTACAACTACCGCACGGTGTTGATCGTGGGCACGAGCCCGTCGGCCCTCCGGATCGCGGAATCGATCCGCGGCCACCGTTTCTGGGGCTACCGGGTGCTCGGCTTCATCCGCTGCGATACCAACGACCTTGGGGACAACGGCAACGAGCCGTGGAGTGGGCCCTATCCGCTGCTCGGTGAAGTGGAAGACATCCCCCGTATCGCCGAGAGCAATGTGGTGGACGACGTGATCTTCGCCGTCCACCGCCGGGAGCTGGACCGGCTGGAGGACCTCTTCCTCAGCCTGCAGGAGCAGGGCATCCGCACCCGCTTCGCCATGGACCTCTTCCCCCACACCCGGGCGAGGGTCGAGATGGAGGAGCTGGACGGCATGCCGCTCCTCTCCTTCGCCACGACGCCGACGAGCCAGATCCAGCTCATGGCCAAGCGGGCGCTCGACGTGGGGCTCTCCTCCCTCCTCCTGCTGCTCGGCTTGCCGGTGGTGACTCTGATCGCCGGGCTGATCAAGATGACATCGGGCGGCAACGTGCTCTTCCGCCAGACCCGCTGCGGGCTGAACGGGCGGTTCTTCACGATCTACAAGTTCCGCACGATGGTCGAGGGCGCCGAGGACCGGCGCCGCGAGCTGCTGCACCTCAACGAGATGAAGGGGCCGGTGTTCAAGCTGAGGAGCGATCCGCGGGTGACCTGGCTCGGCCGCATCCTCCGCCGCTTCAGCCTGGACGAGCTGCCGCAGCTCTGGAACGTGCTGCGCGGGGACATGAGCCTGGTGGGGCCGCGGCCACCGATCCCCGAGGAGGTGGCTCAGTACCAGCGCTGGCAGCGCCGCCGCCTCGCGATGAAGCCGGGCCTCACCTGCCTCTGGCAGATCAGCGGACGCAACAACATCGACTTCG
The DNA here is from genome assembly GCA_963741305.1 of uncultured Holophagales bacterium. Taxonomy (GTDB): domain Bacteria; phylum Acidobacteriota; class Thermoanaerobaculia; order Multivoradales; family UBA5704; genus DATMER01. The sequence continues at coordinate 6,107,970 of CAVUHL010000003.1, forward strand.
AGCGCTGGATGCAGCTCGACCTGGAGTACATCGACTCCTGGTCGCCCATGCTGGATGTGAAGATCCTGTTGAAGACGATCCCGGTGGTGCTCAGCGGTAGAGGTGCTTCGTAGGAAGCCGCCCCTCGATAATCCCCAGGGTCGCCTCCACCACAGCCCGCAGCGACCCTTCATCGGCCAACCCCCTGCCCGCCAGCCCGAACGCGGTGCCGTGGTCCACGGAGGTCCGCAGAAAGGGCAGCCCGAGCGTCCAGTTGGTGGCCAGCCCGAAGGCGGCGGTCTTGACGGCGATCAGCCCCTGGTCGTGGTAGAGGGCCAGGACCCAGTCGAACTCGCCCCTCTGCGCTCTCGCGAACAGGGAGTCGGCGCTCTCGGGGCCGTGGACGTCGATCCCCCTCGTGCGGCCCGCGGCCACGGCGGGGACCAGGATGCGGCCGTCCTCCTCTCCCAGGAGGCCTCCCTCCCCGGCGTGCGGGTTCAGGCCGGCGAGCGCGATCCTGCCTCCGGCGTGGCGGTGGAGGCAGTCGAGCGCCTCGGCGATCGTCTCCTCCCGGATCTCGTCCAGGGCTTCCCTCATCGGCATGTGCACGGTGAGGAGCGCCACCTGCAGCCCGGGCGCGAGGAAGGCCATCAGGTAGTCCCGGCCATAGCGCTCCAGGCCGCAGGCTTCGGCGAGGTAATCGGTGTGACCCTTGAAGCCGGGGAGGAATTGGCGGGCGATCGACTCCTTGCTCACCGGCGCAGTGACCAGGGCGTCGGCCAGACCACCTCGAACCAGGGAGATGCCGGCGTCGAGCGCAGCCATGGCCCCGGCAGCGTCCGCGGGTCCGGAGGTTCCCAAAGAGATCTGTCGGTTCGAGCCCACCGGATCGAGAACCGGGATGTCATCTGTCGTCTGTATCTCATCCGTCTTGGGAGGGGAAGAGACATAGCGCAGGCGGTCCCACGGAAATGCGGGGAGGGATGACCGGAGGGCCTCCAGGGCAACGCGCTCCGCGATCAGGAGAGGCCGCCAATCCGTGGGCGGACCTTGCGCGAGGAGCTTGAGGAGGATCTCCGGCCCGATTCCCGCGGGGTCCCCCTGGGTGAGGACGAGGAGAGGCCGTGTCATCTCGGGAAAATCAATCAGTCGCGGTCGAGCTCGGCCGTCTCAGGCCGCTTGCCACGCCCGCGCTGCTTCAGCTCTTCCTCTTTGAACATGTAGCGGATGAAGTGCTTCTGGATCAGCAGGTTGGGCCCGACATGGCGGTTCAGCTTCAACGCCCCCTTGTCGTACCACTCGATCCAGCCGCGCAGCTCCTCGCCATCGGTCAGGACCACCACCATGGGCGTCTTCGACGCCATCTGCTTGAGGTAGTAGAACTCCTCGGCGTTGGTCTGCTCGGGCGGCGTCTGCTTGCGGCGGACGCTGCGCGAGGGTAGCTCCTTCTTGAGCTCGTTCATGTCGGGGCGGATCAGTTTACGGTTCGCCATGTTGGGATCCATTGCCATAGGATCGGCCCTCTAGGCCAGGACTGGAAGCGACGGAGCCTGCCCCCGGTCCTGGTTCTTGCTGGCCTTGTAATGATCATCCTCATAAGCCAGGCAGCAGAGCAACCGCCCGCACTGGCCAGAGATCTTGGACGGATTGAGGCTCAGGTTCTGGCGCTTCGCCATCTGGATCGAGATCGGCCGGAAGTCCTTGAGCCACGTGGAGCAGCAGAGCGTGCGCCCGCAGACTCCGATGCCGCCCACCAGCCCGGCCTCGTCCCGCGCGCCCACCTGAACCATCTTCACCCGCACGGAGAAGCGGCTCGACAGGTCGCGCACGAGCTGCCGGAAGTCCACGCGTCCGTCCGAGGTGAAGTAGAAGGCGGCCTTCTTGCCGTTGAGCGAGAAGTCCACCAGGGAGATCTTCATGTCCAGCCCGAGGGCGCGCGACCGCTCTTGCGCGAAGAGCTTGCCGTTCATCTCGTTCTGGCTCTGGCGGTCGTAGGCCGACAGGTCGTTCGAATCCGCCGCCCGCAGGATCGGACGGGCGCTCGACTTCTGGCAGGGCTTGAACACGGGCATCGGCGACTGCTCGACGTGGCCGAACGTCGGCCCGGACTCGAGGTCCACCACCACCTTGTCCCCCCGCGCAAAGATGCGCCCACCCGTGGTGCAGAGCGTCAGGTTCGTCTCCTCCCGAAAGCGGACGCCAACGAAGGCGTCTTCGACTGCCGTCGACATTCCTTTGAACGAGCAACCACTACAGCTCATGAATCCTTCCAGTCCCTTGCAACTGCGAAGCAACCTCTATGCACGTCGGATACCAGCACGTCAGATACCAGCCCTCCCTTCGGCCACAGCCGAGGCGCAAGGGGTAACAGCTCGGGTACGGCCAGGGGAGAAAGCGCTTTACCTTACCACGATCCGCTCAGGACCCGCCGGCCGATGTCGCGGCGGTAGGCCTTGCCCGGCCAGTCCACCGCTTCGACCGCGGCATAGGCTTTCCGCAGAGCGCCGGCGAGCTCGGGATCAACCGCGCAGATCGAGAGCACCCGGCCTCCCGCGCTGACCAGGTCGCCACCGACCTCGACACTCCTGGCGGACATCGCGGTCCCGGCGTGGAAGATCTCCACGCCCGGCAGGGTGTAGGCATGGTCGAGCCCGATCGCCTCGCCCATCTCCGGCTTGCCGGGATAGCCCGGGCTTGCCAGGACGATGCAGGCTGAGACTTCCTTGCGGAAGGAGAGGCGGCGGACGTCGAAGCTCCCCTTTGCCCCGGAGGCGAGGACGGAGAGGAGGTCGTCCTCCAGGCGCAGGAGGAGCGCCTGGCACTCGGGGTCGCCGAAACGGACGTTGAACTCCAGGACGCGGGGACCGTCCGGAGTGAGGATCAGGCCGGCGTAGAGCACGCCGGTGAAGGGCCGCCCCTCGGCCGCCATCCCGGCGATGGTCGTGCGGACGACCTTCTCCAGGATCTCGGCCCCGGTCTCGGCCGCGAGCACTCCAGCCGGGCTGTGGCAGCCCATGCCGCCCGTATTCGGGCCGGTGTCGCCGTCGCCGATCCGTTTGTAATCCTTGGCAGTCGCCATGGGGAGGACGCGCTCACCGTCGCAGAGCGCCATGAACGAGACCTCCTCGCCGGGGAGGAAGGCCTCGATGACCGCGCGGTCGCCGGCCGCGCCGAAGCGGCGCTCCTCGAAGATGCCGCGGACAGCCTGCTCGTACTCGGCTTCATCAGCCGCGATCACCACTCCCTTGCCCGCGGCCAGGCCATCGGCCTTGAGGACCACGGGCCAGCCGAACCGGCCGCTCGCCGCCCGCGCCTCGGCGGCGTCATGAGCGACCACGAACGGCGCCGTGGGGATGCCGTGGCGCTCCATGAACTCCTTGGCGAACGCCTTGCTCCCCTCCAGCTCGGCCGCGCGCATCGAGGGGCCGAAGGCCAGCAACCCGCGGCTCGTCAGCTCGTCGACGAGCCCCAGGGTCAGGGGCAGCTCGGGGCCGACGACGGTGAGGTCGATCTTCATTTCGGTGGCGAAGTCGGCCAGGCGCTGGACCTCTTCGGGCGAGATCGGCACGAGGTCGGCGATCTCGCCGATGCCCGGGTTGCCCGGCGCGCAGTAGAGGTCGGTCAGGAGCGGGCTCTGGCGCAGCTTCCAGCAGAGAGCGTGCTCCCGGCCGCCGCCGCCCACCACCAGGACCTTCACGTCGCCTTCCTCTCGGCCGAAGTGAGGGCGGTCACGGCCATCACGTCAACGATGTCTTCCGCCGAGCATCCCCGGGAGAGGTCGTTGACCGGCCGGTCCAGCCCCTGGAGCAGGGGGCCGACGGCCCGCGCTCCCGCCAGCCGCTCCGTGAGCTTGTAGGAGATGTTGCCGGCGTCGAGGTTGGGGAAGACGAGCACGTTGGCCCGCCCTGCCACCGGGCTGCCCGGCGCCTTGCGCTCGCCCACGTGCGGCACCAGGGCGGCGTCGGCCTGAAGCTCGCCATCGACCTGGAAATTGACGTTGCGCCCCTTCAGCACCTCCAGGGCCGCGCGCACCTTGTCCACCCGCGGATGGCTGGCACTGCCGTGGGTCGAGAAGGAGAGGAGGGCGACCCGCGGCTCTTCTTCGAGGAGGATGCGGCAGCTCGCCGCCGATGCCTCGGCGATGTCGGCGAGCTGCTCGGGGTCGGGATCGGGGATCACGGCGCAATCGCTATAGAGGAAAGCCCGGCCGTCGGGCATGACCATGAGGAAGCAGGAGGAGACCATCTTGAGCCCGGGCCGGGGGCCGATGACCCGCAGAGCCGCCCGGAGGGTGGCCGCCGTGGTGTTGATGGCGCCCATGACCGCGCCGTCGGCGCGCGAGGAGGCCACGCGCAGATCCGCGTAGTAGAGCGGATCGAGGGCGAGAGTGGGGGCTTCCGCCGGGTCGAGCCCCCGCGCCTGGAGGCGCTCGGCGAGGCGCTGGGTCACATGATGGAGGTCCGGCTCGGAGATGGGGTCGAGGATCGGCACCGTGAGCTCGATCCCGGCAGCCTTTGCCACCCGGAGCACCTCCTCGCGCCGGCCCACCGCGCTGGCGCGGCAGATCCCCAGGGACGAGGCCATTTCCGCCGCGGCCAGGACGCGGGGGTCCTCGCCCTCGGCGAGCACGATCGAGGCACCCACCTGGCTGGCCCGCGAACGCAGGCGGTCGAGAAGGTTGGGCTGGGTCATGGAGTGGTGGATTCTACCCGAGAGCGCTCAAGGACAGAAAGGACTCAAAGGACTCAAAGGATCTAAAGGACAGACGTGCGGCCATGTTCCTTGTCGTTTACGTCCTTTGAGTCCTTTACGTCCTTTTTGTCCTTTCCCCCTACCCCTTGAGCACCATCTCGCCCGTCGGCTCCGGCATGCCGCCCGCAGGTTCGACGGTCACGGCCCAGGCATCGGTCGCCCCACGCGGAGCGCGCTCCACCTGGACGCTGCCCGTGCCGCGCTCATCCACCTTGAAGATACCGGCCGAGACAGGCTTTCCTCCTTCGATCCACCAGAGCTGGTAAGTCTTGTCCGATGCGAGCGCGGGCAGTCCCAGAGCGAAAAACACGGCCTCGCCACGCACCGAGTTCACGAAGGCATGGCCGACCGCCGTCGGGGTGGGCCCGAGGCCGGCGAGATGGACACAGCGCGCTCCGGGCGAGGTCATGATGGCAAGGGAGGCGGCCATGCGTTGCGCTTCGGCCCGGGCCAAGCCGGCCTGCTGGCTCATCCCGGAGACCTGCCGCGCCAGCCGGTCGCGCTCCGAGGCCACGCGTTCCATTTCCTCGCTGAGCCGCGCCTGCCGCAACCCCAATCCGACCGCGATCAGGAGCGCAGCCGCGGCGGCGAGCATCGCCCAGCGGGAAGAAGACCGCGAGCGGTCCTGCACGGCGGTTCCGGCGGTTCCGGCCAGACGCTGGATGCTCCGGCGCGTCGTCTCCGAAGGGGTGACCGGCTCGACCGAGGCCGCGAGCTCCTCCAGGTCGCCCTGCCAGAGGGCGACCTGCCGGGCGCACTCGCCGCAGCCGGAGGCCATGTGGCTCTCCAGCTCGCGCAGCTCGTCCCCATCCAGCGCGCCGAGGGCGTAGGCCGGAAGCAGCTCTTCGTGGCGGGGCAGGTGGCCGGCGCTCATGACGTAGTCAACGCTTGGCGGAGCTTGTTCATGCCCAGCAGAATTCGCGATTTGACGGTGCCGAGCGGAGCACTCAGCCGCTCGGCGATCTGGGTATGGGTCAGCCCCTCGAAATAGGCGAGCTCGATGCAGTCACGCTGCTCGGGCGAGAGCACGCCGAGGGCCGAACTGACCAGGCTCTTCCGTTCGGCGGCCTCGAGGCGCTCCGTCCCCGTCGGGCGGATGGAAACAACGCTCTCGCCGGAGACCTCTTCTTCCCGGCGGCGGCTCGACTCCCGGCGGCGGAGGCGGTCGAGCGCCCGGGAACGCGCGAGCATCAGGACCCAGCCGCGGGGGCTCGAGCGCGACTCCTCGTACCGCTCGGCCTGCATCCAGACCTGGAGGAAGGTCTCCTGGAGGATCTCTTCGGCTTCGGCCCGGCTCCCGAGGATCCGCACGAGCATTCCAAGCACGACCGGTGAGTGCAACTCGAACACGCGGCTCAAGGCATCTCCATCGCCGGTTGCAATCCGGCGCAGCAGGTCCGTTTCGTTCGAAGGAGTCTGTAGATCCATGGAGGGGAAGCCGCTCAGCCCGTGCGCTTCCCAGGAGTCTAGCAAGTTTCGAGCCGCTTATGGACCTGGAAGCTCGAAAGTGAGGGAGGCCCAGAGGCTTTCCCACTCGGCACCGCTCCCTTCGGGGGCAGGGACCATGTGGACGGCCTTGATCAGCCAGAGGCCAGGACGGTCGAGGATCAGTGAGGCCCGGCCGCCAGCCGTCCTGGCCGAAACCTTGGCCTCGGGGGACGCCATCCCTATCACGAGCGCTCCATCCAGCGGCTTCCCGTGGTAGAGCAGGCGCACGGGCAGCGCCTCTCCGGGCTTCAGGGTGTAGGGGTCCTTCTCCGGCACCAGCTCCAGCTCGAGGCCGAGCTCACGGTCATAGCCGGTCGAACCTTCCCCCACCTGGAGCAGCGACTTGGCGCAGCGCGAGTAGATCTCCTTGACAGGGCCTGCGCCCTTTTGAATCTCGCGGATGCGTTCCAGCCCCTCCTCGCCGAGATAGCTGTCGAACTTCGGTCCGGTCTGCTCCACCGAGGCATGGTTGCTGTCGAAAACGAGCCAATGGAGGCCGGGACCGGCCGGCACGGTCCAGCCCGCCGGATCGGAGCCCGCGATCCCCACCACCTCGGTTTCTCCGGCCTGCCCGATCGCCGCGAAGCGCTCAATGCGGCCGGGATTCCGGGGAACCGGATCCCCCTTCAGCTTCTCTCCCACCCGCAGCCGGACTGCAACCCGCTCCCCTGGCGCCGGCCGGAAGCTTGACGGCTCGATCCAGAAGTCGTGCGCCCGGATGGCGGACGCAGCCAGGAGGCCCATAAAGGCGAAGCTCGCGGCTCTGAGGAACGACATGAGTCTGTCTCCAAGAGAACGAAGGGGGCGGGGGGGAGCCCCGCCCGTGATCACTTCAGTCGACGCCGTTCAGGCCGTTGGGAGAACCCGGCAGGGGCGACGTCAGGTAGGGGAAGAAGCTGTCGAAGTTGCTGGCATCCTTGAACGTGCCATCGGTGAAAGGCAGGTTGCCCGAGGGCGCATCGGCGGGATTGCAGAAGACACCCGGGAGGGCATGGCAGAGGGCGCCCATGGCAACCCGCAGCTCGATGTCCACCACGTCATCCCCGGGACGGCGGCCGTTCGGGAAGCCGGCATTGTCGCCGCCGAGCACGCCGAGGTTGTTCTGCGAGCCCGCCGGGGTCGGCGCGATCGAGGTGTTGAGCCGCAGCATCTCATGCGGCCTGCCGTCGGAGAGCAAGTTCACCCCTGCCAGACCGGTCGCGAACGTGGCCACCAGGTCGGTCCGCGGGAAGTTGTTCGGCGCCTGCACCGGGAACAGGAGCTGGAGGATCTCAGGCAGGGTCGGGTTCGTGATGTAGGTGGCCAGCGCCGCATCGCCGACGGGCGAGGAGGCATTGAACAGGTTCTTGTCCTTGACACCGATCACGACCTCGTTGACCAGGGGCATGCCGAGCCGCGAGACCTGTACCAGGCTGCCGGTCTGGTTGTCCGGGGCATCGTAGGTCGGGCTGGTGCTGAGGGTACGATTGCGCGGCAGGAGAGCCGTGGTCCAGGCTCCGATCACCGGGCCACTCCCGGTCAGGCAGTCGGCCGGAACTTCCAGGATCAAGGAGGTGATGTTCTTGTCCTCGAGGGCGTTCGGCTCCGCATTGCGGGCTCCAAGAGGGTTCAGGTTGACCAGGTCGAAGATCTCGCCGACGTTGACGAAGAACGGCTCCTTGCGCTGGCCGACGAAGTAGCGGCCCGGGCCCGACTCACAGAAGGGAATGTCGATCTCACGGATGAACTGGCGAGCGTAGGCTTCGTAGTCGGCGATCGACTTCTGGCCGATGTTGTCGACCGGCTTCTCGAACAGCCGGGCGCCGGTGCTGCCCTCCTCGGCGAACTGCCAGCGGGAGTTCTTCCGCATGGCGCCCTCGGAGACGGCCAGAGTGCAGGCCTCGATCCGGTTCAGGTCGGGGTCCCGGTTGAAGGGGCCGCCCGAGATCGGTCCGATGTTGAGGAGCGGGACCGAGACCATCACCCCGTTGACGGGGACCTTGAGGTCGACGAGCTCTTCCCGGCAGCTGAACTGGAAGGTGAGGTCCTCCACTCCGTCTCCGCTGTTATCGATGTGGATCCGGTAGCGGGCATCCTCGTCCAGGCTGAAGAAGTTGGGCCCGCCGTACGCATCCTGGAAAGGAATGTAGTCGGCGATCAGGGTGACGTAGCCGCTTCTCCCCGGCTCGTAGCTGTTGAACATGTAGAGGTCGGTCCCATCGACCTTGCGCAGCTCCGTGATTGCCGGGGCTTCGCTGTGGCTCGATGCATTGACCGGGACCGTGGCGAGGCTCATGGCAATAGCCAGGGCCAAGCTGAAAACAACTCTCTTCCTCATCACATCTCCTCTTCTGAAAAAGCGGGTCTTGCTGGCTGAAGAGCTGCGAGGCTCCCCTTCTCATGAGGGGTTACGGAGCCGTCCACCGGCCGGATGACCATCTGGATGAAATGGAAAGGCACTAGAATGCGCCGCATGACTGAGACCAGACGCCCCGATGGCCGCGCCGCCGACGCACTCCGCCCCGTCCGCATCACTCCCGGCGCGCTCAAATTCGCCGAAGGCTCCGTCCTGATCGAGGTCGGCGACACGCGGGTCCTCTGCGCCGCGAGCGTCGAGGGGCGGGTTCCCCACTTCCTCAAGGACAAGGGCCAGGGCTGGGTCACGGCCGAGTACTCGATGCTCCCCCGCGCCACGCACACCCGCAACACGCGTGAAGTCTCCCAGGGCCGCCCCTCCGGCCGCACCTCGGAGATCCAGCGCCTGATCGGCCGCAGCCTGCGCGCCGCCATCGACATGACCGCCATGCCCGACCGCACGCTCACCCTCGACTGCGACGTGCTCCAGGCGGACGGCGGTACCCGCACAGCGGCGATCACCGGCGCCTGGGTAGCCGCCAACCTCGCCCTCGCGCGGCTCCTCCTCACCGGCGACATCTCCGAGTGGCCCGTCCGCGACCAGGTCGCCGCCGTCTCCGTGGGGATCGTGGGCGGAGTGCCGCTGCTCGACCTCGAATACGTGGAAGACCAGGGCGCCGAGGTCGACATGAACGTGGTCGCCACGGCCGGGGGATCGGTGGTGGAGATCCAGGGCACGGGAGAGAAGCGCAGCTTCCGCCGGGAGGAGATGGACGCCCTCGTGGACCTCGCCTTCAAAGGCATCGGCGAGCTCGCGGCGATCCAGAACGCGGTCCTGGCGCCCACCATGGAGGAGGTCCGGGACGTGCTCGCCCGGGGCCGCCGCCGCCAGGCGCCGGCGAAATCGGAGAAGGACCTCTGGGGGCGGCCCTAAACCCGCTCGGACTGGTACTTCCCCCGGATCCGCTCCGCGATAAACCGCCCCTTCGACTCCGCGGACATCAGTTCCGCGTAGACCTTCGGCGGCACTTCGTAATAGTCGTAGATCCCCCCGCTGCTGAATTCCAGCTCCAGGGTCTTCGCCTTCCGGTCGTATCCGACCGACGAGACCGCTGACGATGAGACAGGGCTTCTCCGCATCCGGCCACACTCCGGAGTTCTGTCTGGAGAGCACGGAATGCTCCCCGGTCATTTCTTCCGGAGCGGAGAGTTTGCAAGGAGAGTACCAGCGGGTAGCGGAGAAACGGAAAAGAAAACGGCCGCCGATGCCGGCGGCCGTTTCTCAGAGGGCGACCGAGCGCCGGATCAGATTACGTTGCCCTTGAGCTGGACATCGACCCGCGGCACCTTCTGGCTGTCCGTGGTGAGGGTCAGCTTGCCGTTGACGGGCCCCTTGTGCGCATCGGGCTGAAAGGTGACCTGCACCTGGTACTCGCGTCCCTCCTGCACGGGCTCGATCTTGGCGTTGATGCCCTGGACGTCACCGGCGATGCCGGTCACCTTGATCGGCTCGGTGGCGAAGTTCCGCACGTTGAGGGAGAACCTCACCGGATCCTTGCCATTCACCTGGCCCATGTCGACGATCGGCGGCGTGACCGCGATCACCGGCCGGACGAAGCCGGAAACCGGGACCTGCACCAGCTTCTGCCTCGGGTGAGTGGTGTGGATCTTGACCGGCTCGGACAGGGGGCCGACCGGCGCATCGTTGGAGAGCATGACCTCGACCTTCCACTGCTGCTGGTCCGCGATCTCCTTGAGGCGCTCCTCGGGCTTGGCCTCCCAGAACCGGACCTTGACGAACGGGTATGGGGAATCGACCTTCGTGATCTCGAGCGGGCTCTTGTCGGGGGTCCAGAGGGTCTGGACGATCTTCCCTTCCTTCTCCTCGCCCTGGACCGTAATGAAGCGAGCGTAGCCCGGCTTCATCTTGATGAACTGGCCGACGTCGGCGCGGACCGTCAGCTCGATGGTCGGCGCATCCGGATCGTTCGTGTACACGGTCACGCCCTTGGCGGTAGGGCCGTTGAAGCTCTTCGTATCGACCATCACCCGCACCTTGCCGGTCTTGCCGGGAGCGATCAGCTTGTCGAAGTCCGCCACCGTGCAGCCGCAGGCGGCCCGGACCTCGCGCAGCTCCAGGGGAGCGTCCCCGTCGTTGCGGATCACGAACTCGTTGCTCGCCATCTCCCCCTTCGCAATGAAGCCGACATCCTTGATCGGCTCGACGGCCACGGCCTTGGGCTTGCCCGTGGCGCCCTGCGCGAGAAGGGTCGCCGCGGCCAGAAGGACGCAGCAGAGTGCCAAATTGACGGTCTTCATGTGACGGTTCATACGGACGGCTCCTTTAAACGGTTCGCTCGGATGCTCAGAATGCTACACTCTGGCGCCCGAAAACAAGAGAACATACGACGTGAATTCCCCACAGCTCGACATCTACTTCATGGCCATAGGTGGTACAGGGATGGCTCCACTTGCCTGCCTTTTGCAAGAGCAGGGCCATAGGGTGCGGGGGACCGACGGCCCTCTTTACCCGCCGATGAGCACGCTCCTGGAGCGCGCCGGCATCCACCCCCAGGCCGGGTACGACCCCGCCCACTTCGAAACCCGTCCCGACCTCGTGATCGTGGGCAACGCGATCCATCGCAACAACCCCGAGGCGGTCGAGGCCGAGCGCCTGGGCCTGCCCGTGCTCTCGATGCCCCAGGCCCTGGCCCGGTTCTTCCTCTCCCGCCACCGGCCGCTCGTGGTGTCCGGAACCCATGGCAAGACCACCACCACCGCCATCGCGGCCTGGGTCTACACCGACTGCGGCGCCGATCCCGGCTATCTGATCGGCGGTGCTCCCCTCAACCTCCCGGCGAGCTTCCACGACGGCGCCGGCCAGCGCTTCGTGATCGAGGGGGACGAGTACAACGCGGCCTACTTCGACCGCGGCCCCAAGTTCCTTCACTACATGCCGGACACGCTGATCCTGACCAGCGTCGAGTACGACCACGCCGACCTCTATCCCAGCCCCGAGGTCCTCTGGGACGCCTACTCGCAGCTCCTGCGCCTGCTTCCGGAGACGGGGCTGCTGGTCGCCTGCGGTGACGATCCCAAGGTCCGGGAGCTGGCCGCACAGGCCCCCTGCCGTGTCCTCTTCTATGGGCTCGACCCGGCCAACGAGCTCCACCCCGAGGGGGAGATCGTCGCCAGCCCGGAGGGAAGCCGCTTCCAGTTGGAAGGGGTAGATGTCCTGCTTCCAATGGCTGGAAGCCACAACGTCTCCAACTGCCTGGCCGTCTGGGCCGCGGCCCGGCACGACGGGATCCCGGCCGCGGACGTGGTCTCCGCCCTGGCCCGCTTCCAAGGTGTGAAGCGCCGGCTGGAAGAGCTGGGCACTGCCCGCGGTGTCACGGTGGTGGACGATTTCGCCCATCATCCGACCGCGGTGGACAAGACCCTGATCGCACTGCGGCAACGGTATCCCGATCGCCGCCTGGTCGTCCTTTTCGAGCCCCGGAGCCTGACCGCGGGCCGCGGTTTCTTCTATGAGCCCTACCGGAACGCCTTCGCCCGAGCCGACCGGGCGCTCTTCGCCCCGACCTTCCACGAAGGCCGCCTGAGCCCCGAAGAGCGGCTCGACTTCCACGCCCTGGCCGAAGAGATCTCCGCCGCCGGAGTCCCCACCACCGTGGGAGCCGACACGGCCGACCTCCTGCGGACCGCCCTTGAAGAGGCCCGCGAAGGGGACGTCCTGGTAACCATGTCCTCGGGCTCCTTCGACGGCATGCCCTACCGGCTCTACGAAGGATTGCCTAAGTAATCAGCCGCTCCAGGCAGGCGCGGATGCCCGGCGGCATGGCCGTCGGCTTGCGTGTCTGGCGATCGACGAAGACGTGCACGAAGTGGCCGGTCGCCGCCGGATCGGCCTCTCCCTGCCGGAACAACCCGATCTCATAGCGCACCGACGAGTTGCCGAGCTTCCCCACCCGCAGCCCGGCATCGACGGCCTCGGGGAACGCGAGCGGCTGGTGAAACTGGCAAAACGTTTCGATAGCCAGGCCGATCGTCCCGCCGCCAGCGATGTCGAGGCCCCCTTCGCGGATCAGGTACTCGTTGATGACCGTGTCGAAGTAGGAGTAGTAGACGACGTTGTTGACGTGGCCGTAGATGTCGTTGTCCATCCACCGTGTCGGGATGGCAAGGAAATGCCGGTAGGCGGCGCGCGTTTCACTCACAACGTGAGAATCTGGCGGATGGCGCCGCCCGCCGCAAGGCGATCGAAGCCGGCGTTGACCTCTTCGAGCGGCATGCGGTCGCCCATCAGTTTGTCCACCGGCAGCCTGCCCTGCTGATACAAGGCCATATACCGCGGGATGTCACGCAGCGGAACGGCCGATCCGATGTAGCTCCCCTTGACGGTGCGCTCCTCTGCGACGAGGTTCACATGCTGCACCGCCCACTTGTGCTCGGGGTGAGACAAGCCGGCCGTGATCGTCGTGCCGCCGCGGCGCGTGCCCCTGTAGGCGAAATCCATCGCATGCACGGAGCCGGCCATTTCGAAAGCGTAATCGACGCCACCTTTGGTGTACTCGCGCAAGCTGGCCAGCGCTTCCGCCTCCCCGGCATTGAATGTCGCAGTGGCGCCCAATTGTTTTGCCAGCGCCAGCTTGTCTTCATTGAGATCGACCGCGATGACCTCGCGGGCGCCAACGAGGATGCCGCCCAGCAAGGCATTGAGGCCGACGCCGCCGAGCCCGACCACCGCAACCATCGAACCGGCAGGGACCCCGGCCGTGTTCACCACCGCGCCGACACCCGTCAGGACCGCGCAACCGAACAGGGCCGCCTCTTCGTACGAGAGCGATGGATCGAATTTGATCAGGGACCGGCGCGACACCACGGCGTGCTCGGAAAAAGCTGAAACTCCGAGATGATGGTGCACCTCGTGGCCGTCGAGGTGCAGGCGGCGCTCGCCGCAAAGCAGCGTACCGTTGGTGTTCGCAACCGCCGCCGGTTCGCAAAGGGCCGGGCGGCCTTCGGAACACGGGATACAGCCGCCGCAGCTAGGCACGAAGACCGCGACTACCCGGTCACCCGGCCTCAGGTCGCGCACACCCGGACCGCACTCGAGCACCTCGCCGGCCGCTTCATGGCCGAGGGCCATCGGCACCGGCCGCGGCCGGTCGCCGTTGATCACCGAGAGATCCGAGTGGCACAGCCCCGCGGCGCGGATGCGCACGAGCACTTCGTCCTGCCCAGGCGTGTAGAGATCGAGCTCCTCGACCACCAGCGGCTGTCCGATCTGGTGAAGTACGGCGGCGCGTGTCTTCATGGACGGCTGAGTTTACAGCTTTGCGAGCTCTTCCTCGAGGAACGCCAACGCCTGCTCTAGAGAAGCCCGGCGGACGGCTGACCGGGTCGTCTCCATCTCCTGCAGGACGCGCCGCCGCGACAGCTCCAGCCCATCCCGCTTCTTCTTCAGCTCGCGCTGCTCCGGCGTGAGCGCTCCGCCCCGGTCCTGGCGCGAGTCGGTGTTCTGCTGCGACTCGACGGACTTGCTCTCGAATCCACGTGCCATGCCTGAAATCGCCTGCAAGCCGCGTGCAGGTGCGCTGACCATGGATTCCTATTCTGCGCAGATGCGTATATACTCAGCGCGAAGGAGGATTTACCATGACAAGAGCGCTCGTGGTGTCCGGGTTGTTGCTCCTCTGCACCTCCGCTGTTTCGGCCTCTTCCCCTCCCGACGTTGCATCCTTCCTCAACTCTCTAAACGGATCCTGCGCCGCCCCGATGCAGACCGCTGCCGGCAAGAAGGATGGCGGCGTCACCGCCTTTTCCTATTGCTCGGCGAACTGTGGCTCCTATTCCGTGAACTGCTCCGGCGCGACCTGCTCAGCGGTCGACCGTAGCTGCCCGGGGCAGCGGGGATACGTCCAGTGCGATGGAGTAACCACCTATTGCTCCCCCGCATGCGGTGCTGTGTGCAACGAAGGCTGGGTCGATTGGCGGGACAGCGGATGCTGCGGGGGCGGTTATCAGGAGTACGACATCTACGAGTGCATCAACGGGGCTTGGCAGCACGTGGACACGTTCTGCGACTCGGTCTCCTGCTTCTAGCAGGAAAGTCCGGCCAACCCGTCTGTAACCGTCTCCGGCCCTCCCTCGGAGTAGCGGCCGCTTTGTAACGTTCTCCGGCCTCGCGACTCTCTACAGGTGAAGGACGACGACCCGATGCCTACGAACCTGGAATCCCTCTACCGCCCCTTGTGGCTTACCTATGGCCTGGTCCCGCTGCTCGCGGGGCTCGACAAGTTCCTCAACCTGCTCACGGACTGGCCGAAGTACCTGAGCCCCGCGATCGCGGGGCTGCTGCCGGTCTCCGCCGAGACCTTCATGCACGCGGTCGGGATCATCGAGGTCGCCGTCGGCCTGATGGTGCTCACCCGCTGGACCCGCCTCGGCGCCTGGATCGCCATGGCCTGGCTCGTCCTGATCGCGGTCAACCTCGTCACCCTGGGCATGTTCGACATCGCCGTCCGGGACCTCGCGATGGCCGTCGGCGCCTATACCCTCGCCCGTCTCGCCGAGCTGCGGCATGAATCGCCAGCAGCTGTACCCGCGACATTCAGGGAGAGCCGGGCGTAGACTCGGCAACTGAGATGAGCCAGCCAGCCCTCCAACCCATCCTCGCGCCCTCCGCGCTCTCGGCCCTCTCGGACGAGGAGGTCGTGGAGCGCGTGCTGGCGGGGGACGCCTCGCTCTTCGAGATCCTGATGCGGCGCTACAACCAGAGGCTCTTCCGCGTCGCCCGCGCCATCCTCGCCGAGGACTCGGAGGCCGAGGACGTCATGCAGGAGGCTTACGTGCGGGCCTTCCGCGAGCTCGCCACCTTCCGCGGCGAAGCCCGGTTCTCCACCTGGCTCACCCGGATCGCCTGCCACGAGGCGCTGGCCCGCGCCCGGAAACGGCGGCGGCTGGTCCCCATCGGTGTTGGAGTCGTTGGCGAGCCTCCGGAACCTCTATCGGAGAACGCGGGTCCGGAGCGGGATATGGAAAACCGCGAGCTGAAAAGCGTCCTCCACGATGCCGTGGAGATCCTGCCCGATCCGCTGCGGACCGTCTTCTGCCTGCGCGAGGTCGAAGGCCTCTCGACCGAGCAGACCGCCGACGCCCTCGGTCTATCGCTGGAAAACGTGAGGGTGCGCCTGCACCGGGCCAAGCGCAGCCTGCGCCAGTTGCTCGACGAGCGGATCGGCCGCGAGGTGCGCCGGCTCTACCTCTTCGAAGCCCCGCGCTGCGACCGGATGGTCGCCGCCGTCTTCGCCCGCCTGGACCTGGATCAACCCTAGTACTTCGACCCGCACTCCGGGCAGAACTTGGGGCTGCCCTCGACCTCGTGCCCACAATCGCCGCAGCGGCGCTTGGCCGAGGTCGAGGTGCCGCACTCAGGGCAGAACTTGGCAGTGCCCACCTTGGAGCCGCAGGAGGTGCACGACACCCCGCGGACCGTGCCCAGGTCGCGGTCCTTCATCCAGTTCACATCGCGGGCCTTCTCGATTGCCTGCTCCCGGGCCGCTTCGGCCTGGGCGGCGGCGATCTCCTCGTCCATGTCCGGCGCGCAGCTTTCGCAGAGCTGCGCCTTGCCGTTGAAGCAGATGGGCCCGCAGACGTACCGGCCGCAGCGGGTGCACTGCTTGAACATCGGCCGGATCTCGGCCGTGGCTTCCCGCAGGGCGGAATCGTGCGCCGGCCCGCCCACCGCGCGCTGGATTTCATAAGCGGTATCGGCTGCCTTGCCGAACAGCCCGCCAAACAGATTGCCGGCTACCTGAGCCGCCGATGCGGCCATGCCCATCTTCGAGGCCTTGAAGGTGGACATGTAGCCGTTGCCGCACTTCTCGCAGTAGAACTTGAACTGATAACCCCGGTCTGTCGAAAGATCTTCGTAGTTCCCCGTGAACTCGACGGTGGGCATGATGCTTCCTCTTGGTACGTGTGTATGGAGAGGCGTATGGTAGCACCGAAATTATGGACCGAAAACGACGGCTCCTGCTGCTTCTGCTCACGGCCGCGCTCCTCGTGCGCCTCGCCCACTGGTGGGCGGTCCGCGACGAGCCTTTCTTCGCCTGGCTCGCCATGGACAGCCAGGAGTACGACCGCTGGGCCCAGGGGATCGCGGCCGGGGACTGGCTCGGCTCCGAGGCCTTCTTCCAGGCCCCGCTCTACCCCTACCTCCTGGCGGCCCTTTACAAGGTGTTCGGGCACAGCCTCGATGCAATCTACCTGGCCCAGATCGCCTTTGCGGTCGCCGGGGTCTGGGCGCTGTACCGCGCCGGCCGGGAGATTGGGGGGGAAACGGTCGGGCTGGCCGCGGCGGGGCTGGCCGCGTTCTATGGCCCGTTCCTGTTCCACGACGTCCACCTCCTCAAGGAGTCGCTGGCCGTTTCGGTGACCTGCTTCCTGCTCTGGGCCCTGGCGGCCCGGAGGCATTGGCTCGCGGCAGGGCTCCTCCTGGGGGTGCTTGCCTTGCTGCGGGAGAACGCCTTGCTGCTGCTCCCGTTCCTGCTGCCGTGGGGAAAGGGCTTCGTCCGGAAGAGCGCGGCCCTGGTGGCCGGGCTGGTCATCACCCTCCTGCCGGTGGCGATCCGCAATGGGATCGTGGGCGGCGATTTCCTTCCCACCACCTTCCAGGGAGGCGTCAACTTCTACATCGGCAACAACCCCGAGGCGGATGGGACCTACCGGCCGATCGTCCCGGGCAAGCAGATCCCGGCGCTGGAGCG
Source organism: uncultured Holophagales bacterium (assembly GCA_963741305.1). GTDB lineage: Bacteria > Acidobacteriota > Thermoanaerobaculia > Multivoradales > UBA5704 > DATMER01. Next base: position 6,125,294 of record CAVUHL010000003.1, read on the forward strand.
GCAGGAGCCGGTGCGGGTCGCGGAGCGCGAGCTTGGCCGGAAGCTCTCCCCCGGCGAGGTCTCGTCGTTCTGGATGGGCAAGGCCCTGACCTGGGCCGCGGAAAGCCCTGGGGACTTCCTGCGCCTCCAGTTCCGCAAGCTGGGCATGTTCTGGAGCTGGTACGAGCAGCCTGACGCGGTGGATTACTACTGGGTCCGTGGCCGCTCTCCCGCCCTCCGCTGGCTGGCGCCGGTCGAGTTTGGCTTCGTGACCCTCCTCGCGCTCGCCGGGCTCTGGATGATCCGGCGGAACCCCGGACCGTTCGCTCCCGCCCTGCTGTTTGCCCTGGGCTGGATGCTCTCGACGATTGTCTTCTTCCTCTTCTCCCGCTACCGGCTGCCGGCGGTTCCGGCTCTGATGCTCCTCGCCGCCGTCCCCCTGGCCCGGCTTCATGGCAAAGGTCCGATCCTCGCGGTCCTGACTGCCCTCATCCTTCCGCACCTCGCCGGGTTCGAGCCACGGCTCGACCTGGTCCACTACAACCTGGGCCGGATCGAGGACGAACGGGGCAACCCGGACGCCGCCCGCGAGCATTACAAAGCCGCGTTCATCCTGAACCCGAGGGACTTCCTGGCCTGTCTGAACCTGGGCAACCACGCGGCCCGGAACGGGGATTGGCTCACCGCCCTCCGCTTCTACGACCGGGCGGAAGCCCTGGAACCCACGTCAGACGACGTCCAGAGCAACCTAGGAGGCGTCTACCTGGCGATGGGGCAGCTCGACGAGGCCGAGGCGCGCTTCGACCGGGCCCTCGCCCTGAACCCGCAGAACCCCTCGGCCCTCCACAACAAGGAGATCCTCCGGCGGCTGCGCGGGCGTCTAGCGGGGTAGCCGGGAGACCGGCAGGAACTCGAAGACCAGGTTGCTCTGGTTCTCGTACTTCAGCTCGAAGAGGTCGGGCCGAGCCTGGATCCACTCGACCTCCATGGGGAACTTGACCTGCGGGAAGCGGTGCAGGAAGACCCAGCGGACGCGCTGCTTGACCAGGTTCTCGAGCCAGGCCTGAGGATCGGGATCGACCCGCGGATCGCAGCCCGGGTAATCGGTGGCACGGCGGGAGTCCTGGCGGTTGATGTTGACGTAGACCGCCCGGCGCTCCAGGCGGGTCCCCATGACCGGGTAGACGAAGAAGCTGCTGGGCGAGCCAGCCACCGCGACGGTGCCGTCCTCGCCGTTCTTCTCCAGCCAGCCGTAAGCCGGCGCCCAGAGGAAGGCCGCGATCTTGTGGGTGGTGTACTCCATCCGGAAGGCCCGGTCCCGGTCCGTCACCCGGAAACGGGCGATGGCAGGGGTCAGGAGGAGAGCGAGCGCAAGGCCGGCCAGCGCCAGCTCCCGGGCACGGCGGCGGGTGAACGACCGGAGCCCGGGCGAGAGCGCCCAGGCAATCAGGCCAGCATCCACCAGGCCGAGCGCGAGCCGGACCGTCCGCGTCATGGCCGAGTGGAGCATGATGAGGTCCTGGATGCAGAACAGCAGGGCCACGGCGCGCAATGCCCGCTCGGGCACCCAGCGCTCGCCCAGGGCCACCGCCCCCGCGAACAGCAGGGCGATGGCTCCATCCAGGTAGCGCACGTTCGCGAACACGTGCCCGGCGCTGGCATAGGGGACGGCCACCCAGATCACGAGCTGGATCACGACCTGGCTCCAGACCAGGATGGCTCCACGGCGCACTTCCTTCGGTAAAAGCCAGGGCAGCAGGAAGACTGGCAGGAGGAGCAGGAGCTGAGGGCCGACCCCGATCTCCTCGGCGCCCGGCCGGGCGACCCCGAGGAAGACGTCCACCAGGACATCCCAGGTCATCTCGCCGCGGGGGACCATGAACGCCACGGTATTGACCCGCGGCATCGACGGGATCGGTCCGGAGGCCTCGGCTCCCGGCGTCCCCTCGCAGCGGGCGGCAAGCGGCCCCGCTCCCTCGAGGGTATTGCGGGCATAGAAGAAGCCGCCGAGCAGGACCATGGCGAGCAGCGCGGTTCCGAGCTGCGGCAGCCGGCGGCTCCAGCTCCCGCGGGCGAGCAGCACCACCAGGCCGAGCGAGAGCGCGAACGGGATGCCCAGCACCTTGGTCCCCGCCGCCAGGCCCATGCCGATCCCGGCCAGCACGGCGTCGCTCCAGCGCGGCTCGCGCATCCAGCGCAGGGCGAAGAAGGCCGCGGCGGTGCAGAAGGCTGCCAGGAAGATGTCCACGTACTGGGTCGCCGTAAAGCGGATGACCACCGGCGTCAGCAGGGTGAACAGCGCGGCCAGCGGCCAGTGGCGGCGCGCTCCGAGCTCCCGCGCCACTCCGCCCGCGGCCAGGGCGAGCAGGGCCGTCTGCGGGAAGAAGGCCAGGTTGGCATACAGCTCGCTGTGCGACGGGGCCATCCACCACCAGAGCCAGACGGACCCGTTCGAGGGCTGATAGCCATAGAAGTAGGTCGGATGCATGCCGAAGAGCGGCGTGATCCGCTGCTCCTGCAGCCAGGTCGCCGTGATCAGCAGGTGGTACATGAGGCTGTCCCACGACAGGGGAGGCCGGAACAGCCCGCGCAGGCCCTCGGCGAACACCGAGTGGGCAGCCATCAGGTAGAGGATCGGATGCTCCCGGACCCGCTCCCAGCCCCGCCGGCCGAGGAGGCGCACCGGCCCCCAGAGGTCTTCGCCGGTGCGCCTCGCCCGCATGAGCGGAACGAGGGTGATCCCGATCAGGAGCGCCAGGGCGAGGTCGATCCGCAGCAGGCCAACGGCACCGAGGGCCAACCCGAGGAGGACTGCCTCGGCCGTCGTCAGGAGCAGTGCCGTGATGGCAAAGGCGAGGGGATCTTCCTCACTGCGGGCGCCGAGGAGCATCCGCGCGAGGAGGTACCCGCTCAGGAACAGGAAGAGCAGGGTCAGGAGCGTGAGCCCCGCGCCGAGAAGATCGACCAGGAACATGGGGCGCATTCTCTATCACTGAGACGAGGCGAGAGCAACGGCTTCCTGAAACACCCGCTCCATCGCCGCGGCGACCCCTGACCAATCGAAGCCCTGGGCGTGCAGGCGGGCGCTCTCCGCCAGCCGCCGCCGCTCCGCCTCGTCGCTCAGCAGCCGGTCGAGCGCGCCAGCCAGGGCGGCCGGGTCCGGGGCTGTCCGGAGGCCGTGGACCCCATCCTCCACCAGCTCGGACAGGGCGCTCTCCGAGGACTCGCAGTAGACGACGGGCAGCCCCGCCGCCATGGCCTCCAGGGGGAAGAGGCCGAAACCCTCCCGCGAAGAGGGCTGGACCGCGATCCGCGACTCTCCCATCCGCCGCCAGACGTCGGTGTTGGTAGGGAGATAGCCCCGGAAGAAGACCGCCGTCCCCAATCCGAGCCGGCCGGCGATCTCCTCCAGCCGGTGACGGTCCGGACCATCACCATAGATGGCCAGCAGCCGGTCTTTCCGCAACCGGGCCACCGCCTCCAGGAGGAGATCGATCCGCTTCTCCTTGAGCAGGCGCCCGGCATAGATCAGCGGCGGCCCATCCCCAGCCCCCTCTTCGGCTGCCCGCCGGATGGCCTCGGCCGGGACGCCGTTGGGCACGACCCGGACCTCTCCCCCCCGCACCCTCCGCACCCGGCCGGCCGTGAGATGGCTGACCGCGATGGCGGAGGTCCCCAGGTGGGCCGTGATCCTCTCGACCGCCGCGTACACCGGCCACTCCGGCCCCAGGTACTGGCTCCAGTACCGTCCCCAGTACTCGTGCCAGGTGACGACCAGAGGCCGGCCAGCCAGCCGGCAGTGGAGGGCCAGGGGAGGCAGATGGGCATAAGGGATGTTCGCGGCTTCGACCACATCGAAAAGCTTCAAGTCGAGCTTCACGGCGGCGCGGGCGAGCCGCAATGCCTCGCCGGTGCTCCGCTTCCCCATGGAGGTGTACAGCCGTCCGGGTGGAGCCAGCGGCAGGACCTCTACTCCCGGGAAAGGTTCTGAAGGCGCCTCCGCAAACCCGGCAAGGGTCACCCGGTGCCCCCGCGCCGCCAGGGCGCGGGCCATCTCGTGATTGCGGTGCTCGACCCCGCCCACCGACCAGGGATAGAGGCAGTCATAGAAGAGGAGGATGTTCAAGCCATCCGCCTCCGCAGAAGCGTCCAGCAGCCGAATCCGACCCCGGCCTGGACCATCAGGCTCACCACATGGTGAACCAGGCTGAAGGCCAGCACCGCGGACGCCGAGCTGTAAGGGCTGAAGAACAGCACCTGGAGCGCCTGCGTCGTCCCCAGCCCGCCGGGAGTCACCGGCAGCGCCGCGATCAGCAGGACGATCGGATTGAGCGCCATCCCGCGGACCGGCGGCACCGCGATCCCCCAGACCCGAAAGGCGCCCCAGTGGAGCGCGGCCAGCAACAGCATGTGAGGGAACCGGGCCAGGATGGCGCGCAGATGCCCTCGGAGCCCGGCCTCGAAGAGCGGCGTGAGCAGGCTGTAGCGTTCGAGCCACCGGGGCCGCACCGCGATGACGATCAGGTAGGCGAGAGTCCCGGTCAGGGCGGCGGCGATCGTCAGCAGGAGGAGATCGGTGCGCACTCCTTCCAGACGACCCATCTCGATCCCCAGCCCGGCTGCCCCGAGCAGGACCAGGACGATCCCGTTGGCGATCATCAAGAGGAGGACGGCGCCGGCCGACCGGCCGACCGGCACACCCGTGCGGGCCAGGTAGAAGCCCATGCCCCCCTGTCCGGCCACATAGGAGAGGAGCCCCAGCAGGTAGCTCGCGCCGCGGGCCAGCAGCACCTCGCCAAAAGGCCGGCGGATCCCCGCCGCGGCCAGGGCCTCCCGGGTGCCGAAGGCGTCGGCCGGCAGGGCGATGAGCGTCTCCAGGACGATGTAGAGCGAGAGCGCCAGCCAGGCGCCATGCCGGAACGCTTCGCGGAGGGCATCCGGCCGGACCTGCCGGATGAGGAAAACCAGGATGGCGAGGGCGGCCAGCCAGGGGAGCCAGCGGCGGGCTCCCTGGAGGTTCATGAACTACCGCCTCTCGATCAGCATCAGGCTGACCAGGAAGGAGGCGAACACGGTCTGCGCTCCCATGACCATGGCGGTCATCCCGATCACTACCCCGCGCACCGCCATCAGCGGGCCGGAGCCGGCCCCGAGCCAGTCGAGCAGGATCTTCACCTCCAGCCCGAGCCCCGCGAGGAAGAGCGCGATCCCTGCGATCAGCCCCCTCTCCAGCGAGAACCAGCGATGGAGCCTGCCAAGCCACTGCCGGGGCCGCGCGAACCCGGCGCCCATCGAGAAAGTCTTGGCGAAGACGTCGAACAGGACCAGGTTGTAGCCCAGGATCAGAGCCGCCGCGCCGAGGATCAGCACATGGAAGTCCCAGGTGCGGCCGAAGATCTCCCGCGGCCCGCCCGCCAGCATCAGCATCAGGAGACCGCCCACGAGCATCAGGAGGAACCCCGGGAGCTGAAAGAGGTACGACGGCGAGAAGAACAGCATGAACCGGACATGCCGCCAGGCATCGCGCAGGCCCGAGAGCTTCGACTCGCCGATCCGCGGGCGGTAGGTGATCGGGATCTCGTGGATCTTCAGCTCGGCGCGCAGGGAGTTGACCACCATCTCGGAGGCGAACTCCATGCCGGTCGTCTGCAGGCGCATCCGCTCGTACGCATCGCGGGTGAACGCGCGCATGCCGCAGTGGGAGTCAGAAACCCGGGTGCGGAAGAGCAGCCGCAGCATGCCGGAGAGGATCGGGTTGCCGATCCAGCGGTGCGACCAGGGCATCGCGCCGGGGAGGATGTTCCCCTTGAGGCGCGAGCCGATCACCATGTCCACGCCCTTCTCCTTGAGAGCGCCGATGAACTCGGGGATGGCGAGGAAGTCGTAGCTGTCGTCCGAGTCGCCCATGACAAGGTAGCGGCCCCGGGCCTCGGCAAAGCCGCGCAGGTAGGCCGAGCCGTAGCCCCGCCGCCGCTCGTGGACCACCCGGGCGCCGGCCCGCTCCGCGATTTCGGGGGAGCCGTCGGTCGAGCCGTTGTCGACGATCACGACCTCTCCGGAGACCCCCATGGCGTTCAGAGCCCGCCAGGCTTTCTCGACGCACACCCCGACCGACTCGGCCTCGTTGAGGCAGGGCATCACCACGGAGACCTCGATCTCCCGGGGCGCGGGCACGGGCATAGCTTCAGGATTCACGGGCGGGTTACTTTACCATGGTGCTATTCTTCGCCGCCGTGAGCAAGCTCAACCTGGGCTGCGGACGGGACATCCGGCCGGGCTACGTCAACCTGGACCTGGCGAAGATCCGCGGGCTCGACGTGGTCGCCGACCTCGAAAAGCCGCTCCCTTTCGCGGACGACTCGTTCGACGAGGTCTTCACCTCGCACGTCCTCGAGCACGTCTCGGACCTCTTCGCCCTGCTGGCCGAGCTTCAGCGGATCTGCCGGCCGGGCGCGGTCATCCGGATCTACGTGCCGCACCTGTCGTTCTTCGGCGCCTACACGGACCCGACCCACAAGCGCTTCTTCGGCTACTTCAGCTTCGACTACTTCACCGAGGGCGGGGTCTACAACTTCTACTCCCACCTGCGCTTCCGCATCCGCAAGCGGCAGATCCGCTTCTTCTGGATCAAGAACGAGAAGAGGGAAGTCCCGAGCCGGGTGCTCACCGCCCTGATCAACGCCTTCCCGCGCGCCTACGAGCGCTTCTTCTGCTGGATGCTGCCGGCCAACGAGCTTTACTTCGAGCTGGAGCCGCTAAAGGGCAAGCGGTAGCGGCTTGCCGTGGAACCACGGCGGCTTCATGCCTGGCCAGGGCTCCTTCATGCCAAAACGCGATTCCTTCATTCCTAGCCACAGCTGCTTCATGCCTAGCCGCGGCGGCTTCATCCGAAGCCACGGTCGCTTGGTGCCAAGCTGAGGCCGCTTGATGCCAAGCTACGTCGGCTCGGCGCTGAGCCGCCGTAGCGTGAGATCTAGGAACAGCCGCGGACGGTCAGCTCTAGCTGCCTTCTCGCGCGCGCGCTTCCCTCACGGCAGCGACGATTTCCTCGGCAGAGAGGCCGAGATCGATGCCCTCAACGTCCAAAGGGGATGCCTGGGAACGAACGGGCGCAATCTCGAACTCGCTCCCATCTCGCCGCTTGATGCGGACTGCTCCTTTGCGTTGCGCCTCATCCAGGACCGTTGCCAGCTTTTGCCGAGCCTCAGAAAAGGTGTAGACGTTCATGGCGCAACCTCCAAGACCTCGACGCCAACCCGGCGGGCAGCATCTCGTAAACCTTTGTCGACGGTGAGCAAGGGAGAGCGGTGCTGCAAGCCGCAGGCAATGAGGTAGGCGTCGTAAGCGTAGATGCCCAGTTGATGGCTGAGGTCGAGCGCCTGTTCCAGGTCAATGGCGGTCAGGCGAATCGCGACGCGCTTGTATGCTTCAATGGCCGCCTTTGCCTCCGGGAGTGAGATGCGCTGGCGTTTGAACATGGCGGAGAAGGCGTTACCCACCTCGATGGGCAGAGACGAAGGAGAGAGAAGCTCGACGCCTTCGGTAAGCCGGATCAAGGCAGGCTTGTGGGCTTCGTTGGTGACAACGGCGATCACCGCGGAGGCGTCGATGACAACAGCGGCAGCCATAGATGTACAATTGTACCTCACGGCCCGCCCGTTCGGGCGAGCTCGGCGAACAGCCGCTCGTAGTCGTCGGCCACCCGCTCCCAGGTGTAGCGCTCCTCCACCAGACTCCGTGCCCTGTGCCCCATCCCGGGATCCAGGTTCTGGAGAGCGGCTGCCAGAGCTGCGGGATCGTTCGGGGGGACCAGCAAGCCCGCGCCCCTCCTCTCGATGTCGGCCGCCATGCCTACGATGGGGGTTGTGACGACCGGACGGCCACAAGCCATGGCTTCCAAAAGGACCAGCCCGAAGCCCTCGCGGACATCCGTGGAGGGCAGGGCGAAGACGTGGCATCCACCGTAGAAGGCGTTCAGGTCTTCGACGAAGCCCAGGAACTCGACGCGATCTCCGGCCCGGCTTCGATAGAAAGCCAGGTCGTCTCCCGTGCCACCAACCCGCAGCCGTGCTTCGGGGAGGAGGCGGAGCGCTTCGAAGAGCACTTCCAGTCCCTTGTATCGGTGGTGGACGTCGAGCAGGCTGAGGAAACCCACGGTCAGCGGAGGTTCGGGCTCTTCGGCCGGCGGACGGAAGCGCTCCGTGTCCACTCCCCAGGGGATGACGACTGGATCGCTCAGCCGTGGGGAATGCCGCGGGTTGGTGGCCACGATCCGGGCGCTCGATTCCAGGAGCCGGGGGAGGAAGACGCGGTTGTAGATCCCTGCCACCATCCCCTTCAGACCTTCGCCCGCCACGTCATTGTGGTAGGTGAGGACCAGGGGCACGCCCATTTCCCTGGCCGCTGAAGCCGCCCGTCCGGCGAAAAACGCTGTAGGCAGATGGGTATGGATCACGTCCGGCCGTTCCCGCCGGATGGCCTCTCCCAATCCGAAGCAGAGGTTGGTGTTCGCGGCCTTGAACCGCCAGGGGAGGCGCACCACCTGTACGCCGTCCACTTCCGAGGGCGAACCGGGAGGATCATCGGCGCAGATCACCCGCACCTCGTGACTTCGGGCTGCGAGCCGCCGCGCCACCTCATGGACGCTGGCCTCCACCCCTCCCACGAAGGGTGGGTAGCGCACGACTACCTCAAGGATTCGCAAGGACGAGGCTCTCGAACAGTTGCTCGTAGGAGTCGGTCACCCGGTCCCAGGTATAGCGCTCCTCGACGAGCTGCCGGGCGCGCTGCCCCATGGCCGGAAGGTCGCGCATCCCGCGCAAAGCGGCGGCGAGGGCTGCCGGATCGTCCGAAGGGACCAGCACCCCCACGCCCCGAGGCTCGACATCGCTGGCGATGCCCACGATCGGAGTGGTGATCACCGGACGGCCACAGGCCATGGCTTCGAGGAGCACCAGGCCGAACCCCTCTCTGCTGCCGTCCGTCGAGGGCAGCGCAAAGACATGGCAGGACGCATAGAAGGCGTTCAGGTCCTCCACGAAGCCGAGGAACTCGACCCGGTCCCCCAAGGCCTTGGCCCGCTCCCTGTACCAATCCAGCTCACGCCCCGATCCCCCAACCCTCAGCCGTACATCAGGCATCTCGGCCAGAGCCTCGAGAAGCACTTCCAGCCCCTTGTACCGGTGGTGCTCGTCGAGCAGGCTCAGGAATCCCACCGTCATCGGCCCCGAAGGCTCCGGCCGTGGTTCGAACCGCTTCTCATCGACTCCCCAGGGGATGTAGACCAGCTTCGGATCATCGGGGTCCAGGAAGGGAGACTGCGAAGGGTAGAGGGGGTTCGTGATGACGATCCGGTCGCTGGCCGCGAACACCTTCGGGAGCCGGTGCCGGTTGTAGAGCCCGGCGAGCACCCCCTTGACCCCATCGCCGACCAGGTCGTTGTTGTAGGTCAGCACCATCGGAATCCCGAGCGCCTCCGAGGCCGCCGCCGCCATGTCGATGAAGAAGGCGGTGGGCAGATGGGCATGGATCACGTCCGCCTTCTCCGCCCGAAGGGCCTCCCAGAGCCCGAAGGCCAGATTGGTGTTGCCGATCTTGAACCGCCAGGGCAGGCGCACGACCGGGATGCCCTCGACTTCCGCCGGCGATCCTTCCGGCTCATCCGCGCAGACCACCCGGACCTCATGCCCCCGCGCTTTGAACCGCCGGGCGAGGTGGTAGACCGTGTTTTCCACGCCGCCGACGTAGGGGAAGAAGCGGACGACGACCTGGAGGATGCGCATGGCCTATCGGACGTATACGATCCAGAACACGGCCAGGCCCCAGAGCATCATGTTGATGAGGAAGGGCGGATCTCTGAGGATCGCCTCCGTCGGATTGCGCTCGCCGGGCTGCTGGTACATCAGGTAGAGATAGCGGAAGATGCCGTAGAGCACCATGGGGATGGTATAGACGAGGTCGTACGTGTTGTACTTCTGCACCGTCTCGGGAGCGACCGCGTACAGCGCGTAGGAGACGACCGACGAGGCCGTCACCACGTTGATCATCTGGTCGAGGAAGGCGGGGCTGTACTGGTCGAGCACCCGGCGCTGCCCCGAGGCGGCCCCGGCGAGCAGCGTGATCTCGTGCCGGCGCTTCGAAAACGCGAGGAAGAGAGCGAGGAACGTGGTGCAGAGGAAGAGCCAGCGCGACACCTCCACCCCGGATGCCTCGCCCCCGGCCTCCACCCGCAGGACGAAGCCCATGCTGATGGACATCACATCCAGGATCACCATGTGCTTCAACCAGAGCGTGTAGAGCAGGTTCAGGAGAAGATAGCCGCCGAGGATCAGCGCGAAGGAGAGCCCCAGGCTCGCCGAGATCGCCGCCGCCGCTCCGGCCAGGACCAGGATCGCTGCGACCGCGGCCGGCACCGAGAGCGTCCCGGCCGCGAGGGGACGGTGCTTCTTGAGAGGATGATGGCGGTCCTCCTCCCGGTCCCGGAGGTCGTTGATGAGGTAGACCGCGCTGGAGGCGAGGCAGAAGGCGAGCAGCGCCAGCGCCACGCGCATGACGGCCTCCTCGTCCATCAGCAGGCCGCCGAACACGGCCGGAGCGAGGACGAAAAGGTTCTTGGCCCACTGGCTGGGCCGGAGCGAACGCACCAGAGGACGGATCACAGCGCGGTATTCTAAGGGGATCTAAGGGGAAGAGGCCGGTTCGCATGGAAAACCAAGAGGATTCTTCACGGCGCACGCTCGCCCTCTACGCCCTTCCCCTGCTCGGGCTCCTGCTCCTCCTGCTCGCCGCCCCCCTCGTCCGGGGCACCGGGACGCTCTACCTGCGGGACGTGCTCAACACGCACTTCCCCATGAAACAGACCCAGGCCGCGGCGATGCGGGACGGTTATTTCCCGCTGATCGACCCCTACCGGGCCGGCGGCCAGCCCCTGGCGGGGAACCCGAACGCCGTCCCCTTCTACCCGGACAACCTGCTGTATCTCGTGGGCAACACGTTCTGGGCGTTGAATGCCCACTTCTGGATTCATTTGTTCCTGGCGCCCCTGGCTTTCTTTTGGATGAGCCGCGCCTGGGGTCTCCGGCGAGAAGCTGCCTGGGCGGCGGCGGCCTGCTGGACTTTGAGCGGCTTCTACCTCTCGCACATGTCGTTCTACAACCTGATTGCGGGGGTGACTCTGGCTCCTGCGCTGGTGGCGGCCTGCTTGCGGTTCATGCAGGGGCGGCGGGGGATGTTGCCGGTGGTTGCGGTGCTTTGGGGGTTGTTGTTGCTGGGGGGTGATCCGTTGATGGCTCTGCTGGCGGGGGTGCTTGCAGCCCTCACCCCCGGCCCCTCTCCCAGCCGCACACCCGGACCCCCGGGAGAGGGGAGGGCGGCTTCGGAAAATTCTTCTCCAACTGAGGCTTCGATTTCCGGAGACGGAGCGGAGATGGATGGCGAGGAGTTGGGACGTCACGCGCCCCCCTCTCCCGGGGGTCTGGGCGTGCGGCTGGGAGAGGGGCTGGGGGTGAGGGTTCTGCTCGCCGCCGCCGTGGCCGTCGGCACTCTCCTCGCCCTCCCCCAGCTCGTCGAGTTCCAGCGCATCCTCCCGCTCTCCTTCCGCGGCCATCGGGGCTACTCCGCCGAGGCCGCCACGATCGCGAGCTTCGACCCCCGACAGGCCGCCGAGTGGCTGCTTCCCTTCCTCTTCGGACGCCCCGACCTCATCGGACCCGGAAGCTTCTGGGGGAGCCGCTTTTTCACTGGCTTCCCTCCGTACTACCTCTCCCTCTACCCGGGATTGCTGGCGCTGGCCCTGTTTGCCGCTTCGGGTCGCCCGCGAGGAAAAGCCGCTTGGTGGGCCTGGGGAGGCATCTTCGCCGGCCTGTTCCTCTCCCTCGGACGGTTTAATCCCATCGCGGAGTGGCTCTTCGGCCTTTCCGGCCGGGGCTCACTGCGCTACCCGGTCAAGTTCTGGCTGCCGGTCGCGATCGGGGCGGCTCTCCTCTGCGGGATCGGATTCCAGCGGCTCCTCTTTGGCGAGGAAGATGAACGCGCCCGAGCCCGGCGCCGGTTTGCCCTCGCCCTCCTGGCCTTGGCCTTGATCCTAGGAGGGCTCTGGGCCTTCCTCTCCTTCAATGCCGCTGGAGCGCAGGCCTGGATGGCCGGGTTCGTCCCCAATAGCTACGTGCCCAACGAGCGGCTGCGCTGGGCCGGGCTCTGCCTGATCTCCATGATGGCAATCGCCGTGCTGGCCATCCTGGCGCGCATCGGCCGGCGGCGGCCGGTGGTCGGGGGGGCGATGCTGCTGGCGTTCCATGCCGTCGTCCAGCTTCTGCTCCTGCGCCCCCTCTACCCGATCGACGCGGTGCTTCCCTACCGCCTTCCACCCCCGCCCGCGCTCGAGCACGTGCCGGCCGGGGTGCCGATCGTCCATGCCGACTTCAACTACCTGTTCGGCCCCTCTACCCTGAAGCAGGGGGACTTCCCGAGCCGCGGTGCGCACTGGATGGAACGCCGCGCCTTTTATGAGCTCTACCCGTTCACCGGGTCGATGCGGGGGCGCCGCTACGAGCTGAACTCCTCGGCCGAGGGGCTCGACACCTTCCTCGCCCGGATGGCCGAGGGCGCGGTCAAGGGTGCCAAGGACGACGACGCCAAACGCCTCCGCCTGCTCGCTGCCTGGGGAGTCCACCGCCTGCTCATGAACCACCCGCTCGATCCGCCCCAGCCCCGCGCCCGGCTGGCGGCGCAGGTCCCGAGCTTCGGACAGACCCTCTACATCTATGAAGTCGTGGACCACGCGCCCCAGGCCTACCTCGCCCGCAGGGTGATCCGCGCTCCGCACCTGAACGCCGCCTATCAGACCCTCAGTGGCCCGGGCTTCAATGCCCGAGTGGATGTCGTCATCCCGGGCGACGGTCCCCCCCTGCCGAAATCCGGGGGAACGGTTCACGGGATGAAGGAGGGACCCGAGCGGATCGAGCTGGATTTGACCGCCGGCCCCGGTGGGGGTTTCCTCGTCGTCCAGCGCTCGACCCACATCTGGGAAGCGGAGATCGACGGCAAGCCTGCGGAGATCGTCCCCTCCAACCTCTACCGCCTGGGCATGGAGGTCCCCGCGGGACGGCACCGGGTCGTCTTCCGGATCGACCGCCGGCCCCTGGCCCGTTCCTTCTTTGGCGTCGCCCTTGGCCTCGCCCTCCTCCCCGCCCTGGCCTGGTGGGGAGGGCGCAGAAGCGCTGTAAGATACCCAACCCTATGACTGCCATCCGGAAGGTTCTCATCGCCAACCGCGGCGAGATCGCCGTGCGGGTGATCCGCGCCTGCCGCGAGATGGGCATCCGCTCCGCCGTCATCTACTCCGAGCCCGACCGCCTCGGCCTCCCCGTGCTGCTCGCAGACGAGGCCTGGCCCATCGGCCCCGCCCCGTCCCGCGAGAGCTACCTGCGGGCCGAGGCCATCGTCCAGCTCGCGGTCGAGATCGGCGCCGACGCCATCCACCCCGGCTACGGCTTCCTCTCCGAGCGCGCCGAATTCTCGCGCCTCTGCCGCGAGGCGGGCGTGACCTTCATCGGCCCCTCGCCGGAGAGCATCGAGGCCATGGGCTCCAAGGTCGAGAGCCGCCGGCTGATGATGGATGCCGGCGTGCCGGTCGTCCCTGGAGGCCGCGATCCGCTGCCCGACCTGGAGACCGCCCAGGCCGCGGCCGAGACGATCGGCTATCCCTTGATGCTCAAGGCCGCGGCCGGCGGCGGAGGCAAGGGCATGCGCCGGATCGACACCCCGGCCGACCTGCCCGCTGCCTACCGCGACGCCCGCTCCGAAGCCGGGGCGAGCTTCGGCGACGACTCGGTCTACCTGGAGAAGTACATCGTCGAGCCCCGCCACGTGGAAATCCAGGTCATGGGCGACCTCCACGGCCGGACCGTCTCCCTGGGAGAGCGCGAGTGCTCCCTCCAGAGACGGCACCAGAAAGTCGTGGAAGAGGCCCCATCGCCCGTGGTCGATGCCGGCCTCCGCCGCCGGATGGGCGAGGCCGCGGTCCGAGCGGCCTCGGCGGTGAACTACACCAACGCAGGCACCTGCGAGTTCCTCCTCGACCGCAACGGGGACTTCTTCTTCCTGGAGATGAACACCCGCATCCAGGTCGAGCACCCCGTCACCGAGCTGGTGACCGGGATCGACCTCGTCCAGTGGCAGATCCGGGTGGCGCAGGGGGAGCCGCTGGGGCCGGAATTCGACGACGTCCAGCCGCGGGGCCACGCCATCGAGGTCCGGCTCTATGCCGAAGACCCCTGGCAGCGCTTCGCCCCATCGCCGGGCCGCATCGAGCTGCTCCGCTGGCCGGAAGGGCCGGGCATCCGCAACGACGCCGGGGTCTACGAAGGCTCCGAGGTGTCGATCCACTATGACCCGATGCTTGCCAAGCTGATCGTCTGGGCCGCGGACCGGCCGCGCGCGCTCGACCGGCTCGGCCGCGCCCTCGCCGAGCTGCGGATCGAAGGGATCCGCACCACCAAGCCGCTCTTCCAGGCGCTGCTCGCCGACCCCGACTTCCGCTCCGGCAACATGGACATCGCCATGCTCGACCGCAAGCTCGAATCGGGCGAGCTGCAGCCGCCTCAGCAATTAGAAGACGACCTGCCGCTCATCGCCGCCGTCCTCGACCACCACGAGCGCGCCAACCGCACCGCCTCGAGCTCGGGGTCCGGCCCCGGCCTCCGTTCCCGTTGGGGCACGGCGGGCCGCCGCGAAATCCAGAGGGATGGGTCATGGACCTGATCGTCCGCCACGGCGAACGGGAAGAGCGGGTCCAGGTGCGCCGGACCGGCAATCAGTATGAAGTCACCATCGGCAACCGCACCTACCAGGTGGATGCGGCCACGGCCCGGGCCGGTCTACGGAGCCTGAGGTTCGACGGGTGCCATCACGAAGTCGCTGTCTCCCTGGAAAGAGATGCCTACCGGGTGAGCATGCATTCGAGCACCTGCCTGGTCTCCGTGACCGATCCGCTGACCCACCTGGCCGCCAAGAGCAACAGCGGCAAAGGCAGGCGGCGCAACGAGAAGGTCACGGCCTACATGCCGGGCCGCGTTGTCGCCATCCTGGCCCAGGAGGGAGAGGCCGTGACTGCCGGTCAGGGCATCGTAGTGCTGGAAGCCATGAAGATGCAGAACGAGATCCGGGCCGAGCACGACGGCACCCTCATCAAGATCCATGTCCAGTCCGGGCAGGCCGTCGAAGGGGGCGATCCGCTCTTCGAGCTGGAATGAGCCGCCTCGCCGCCCTGCTCCTCCTCGCCGTCTTCGCGATCCTCTGCGTCCATGGCCTGCGTTGGGACACCCCGACCGTCGACGAGTTCGCCCATCTGCCCTCAGGCTGGTACACGCTCCAGACCGGCAGGTTCGACCTCTTCCCCCTGAACCCGCCCCTGGTCAAAGTCCTCTCGGCGCTCCCGCTGCTGGCCCTGAATCCCCGGCTCGACCCGGCCGCCCGCATCGAGAACACCGGCTGGTACCCATGGCTCTACGGCACCGGCTTCATGGAGCGGAACCGGGCCGAGTACAACCGGATCTTCCTCCTCGGCCGTCTCCCCGTCCTGGCGCTCGGGCTGGGCCTCGGATGGCTCGTCTTCCGCTGGGCCCGCGAGCTCTACGGCGACGAAGCCGGCCTGGCCGCGCTCTTTTTTACGGTCTTCTTCCCCTCCCTGATCGCCCACGCTCATCTGGCGACGGTCGATGTCGGCCTCTGCTTCTTCCTGCTCCTGGCGCTCTACCTCTTCTGGCGCTTCGTCCAGCGCCCGACGCCCGGGATGCTGATCGCCTGTGGAGTGGCCCTGGGGCTCGCGCAGCTGTCCAAGTTCACGGCCCTGATCCTCTACCCGGTCTTCCTTCTCCTTGCCGTCCTGACACGAGACCGGAAGAAACTCGCCTCCCTGGCCCTGATCTTCCTGGTCAGCGTGATCGTGCTCGACGCCGGCTATCTCTTCCAGGGGATCGGCCACCGGGCGGGGGACTTCCGGTTCGAGAGCAAGCTCCTCTCCATCCTCCCCGCGGGTCTCCCCATGCCCCTGCCCGCGGATTACCTGGAAGGGCTCGACGCGCTGCAGCTCATCAACGACGTGGGGGAGTACCCCGAGTACCTGTTCGGACGCTGGTCGCGGGAGGGTTCGCCCGCCTACTACCTCGTGGTGATCCTCTTCAAGACGCCTCTCCCTCTGCTCGCCGCGCTGCTGATGGCTCCTTTCGCGCGCCGCCAAGCACCAGGACAAACCTTCCTCTGGCTGCCCGCGCTGGTCCTCCTGGCCTTCTTCTCGACCTCCAAGGTCCACTACGGCATCCGCTACGTCCTGCCGATCTTTCCCCTGCTCTTCATCTACGCGAGCCGGCTCGTCCCCTGGCTCCGGACCCGGGGGCGCGCCCTTCAGGCAGCGGCCCTGATCCTCCTCCTGGCCTATCCGGTCTCGGCAATCGTCTCGACGCCGGACACGATCTCCTACTTCAATGTCCTCGCAGGTGGCCAGGGGGACCGCATCCTCCTCGACTCCAACATCGACTGGGGACAGGGATTGAAGCGCGTCCGCGCCTTCATGGACCGGGAAGGGATCGACCGCATCGGCCTCGCCTACTTCGGCCATGTGGACCCCGCGCTCTACGGCATCGAATGGGGCTTCCCCCGGCCGGACCGACCAGGGCTCGTGGCAGTCAGCGCCAATTTCCTGCACGGCTATCCTTACGCAACCTACGCGGGGGGAAGGATGGTGCCGGTCCCGCCCGACGCTTTCACCTGGATCGCGAAGTATCCGCGGGTGGCGGATCTCGGCGGCGGGATGTTTGTTTATCGGATTGAATAGCTTGCGCCTTCCCAATTCGGGAACTATCCTTCCCAATATGGGAACGCGACTGGTCGATGGAGAACACCTCGTCGTTGTCCGAGGCGACCGCCACGATGCCGAGTTGCGGCCCGTCCCTGCAACCGAGCGTGGTCAGCGACCGTTCGGCCTCTGCACCGGGGTGTTCACGGTTCCGGACGACTTCGATGCGCCGTTGCCAGACGAGATCCTGCGAGGGTTCGAAGAGCGGTGGAGCTGCTGCTAACCGCCGCCCCGGTGCTCCGCCACATTTGAACTGACAGTTACGGCAATATCAGAAGCGCAGCGCGCCTTCCCTGGGAGCGCTGGCGTCTCGCCGGCATCCTTAAACATTGGGCCAAAGGCCCGTCCTTCTTGCAGGGCGGCACCAATTGCCGGCCGTTCGGCCGATTCCTCCGGAAATGCCGGCGGGACGCCAGCGCTCCCAGGGGAAGCGCGCCTTAGCGAAGGTTTATCCAGGTTGACGCTGCCCTAGGTCACGAGATCGTGGCCGAGCCGGTCGCTCACGACCTGCATCAGGCTCAGGGCGAAGATCGGGGTCTTCTCGACCATGCGCGTGAACCGCCGCTGACCGATCGCCGCGACCCGGCAGTCGCTCTTGGCCACCGCGGCGGCCGAGCGGGGCTTCTCGTCCAGGAGGGCCATCTCGCCGAAGATGCCGCCGTCGCGGACGGTGCCGAGCAACCTCCCCGCTCTGCGGATCTCGACTTCCCCCTGCAACACGGCATACATCACATCCCCCGGCTCTCCCTCGGCGAAGATCGGCTGACCCGCCGAAAAGTTCCGGACGTCGGGCTCGCGGTTGAAGATCTCCATGGCGCGCATTGCTGACCTCCTGGTTTGGCTGCACGGCAAACTTGCCGTCATTCCAGGATTACGGCAAACGAGCGACAAACCCGCCACGCTCACGAAACCTTCCGGCCCGTGAGCCGTAGGGTTGGCATGATCCCCCTGCGCCTCGCTGTTTTCGCCCTCCTCCTCTTCCTTTCCAACTTCGTGCCCAACCTCGCGCAAGCCGCAAATCCTGTCGAAATCGAGAAGGGGAGGGCCGCCCTCGATGCCACCCGCATTGCGTATCAGAAGGCCGGGGCTTTCCGGGAAACCTTCGATTTTGCCGTGGAGTTTCCCGGCGGCCGCACGGAATCCAAAGGGAACGACTACGGCGTCGGCTCGGCGAACGAGGTGTTCCTCACCCTTACCAATCAGGGAAAGGAGATCATGCGGTTCGTCGCCCGGGAGGGGAAGATGGTCGGCACTCAGTTCAACGTCGAGGGCCGCTACGCCGAAGTGCCCTACGGCGGAGACTTCGCCGCCTCGCTGCGCAAGGTTGGCGGCGATCAGATCAACCTGACGGCGCCCCCGGCGATCGTGGCCTCGCAGGGTGGAGACTTCCAGGCCTTTCTCCATGCCTTGCGGCTCGGCATCCTCGGCCCCCTGGAAATCGTGGGCTCACGGGCGGACGGGTCGCTCGTGGAGGTGGACCTCAAAGCGGACAACGGGACCCTCACGATCGGGATCGACCCGGCGACCCGCCGGCTGCGGCAGGCCCGCCTCGCTCTCGGAGAGGGGAAGCAGCAAGTGAAAGCCACCGGCCGCCTCACCTTCGCCTCCGGAGATCCAGGCTTTGCCCTGGCCTTCCCCGACCTGGCCGGCCGGTCGGCTGTGGCGTCTTTCGCGGAGCTCGAAAAGAGCGGCTACCCCCTGGGCCAGCCCGCGCCCAAGGTGACCCTGAAGACGATGGATGGAGGCACCGTCCGCCTCGCCGACCTGCAGGGCTCCGTGGTCGTCCTGGACTTCTGGGCGACCTGGTGCGTCCCCTGCTGGACCGGCCTCAAGCACACCGCCGAGCTCGCGGCCTGGGCGAAAGGTTCGGGCCTCCCGGTCAAGGTCTTCGCGGTGAACACGATGGAAAACACCAGCGATCCCACAGAACAGCTCCGCCTCGCCGCCGAGCTGCTCCGCGCCAAAGGGCTCGACCTCCCCGTCCTCCTCGACTCGGGCAAGGAGACCTTCGCCGCCTTTCACAACCCCGGACTCCCCAGCCTCATCATCGTCGGCAAGGACGGCCGCCTCGCCCGCTACCACTCGGGCGTTCTCGAGGACATGACCGCGACGGTGAAGGGCGAGGTGATGGAACTGCTCAAATAACTAGATCGCGGCTCGGGATCCGGCCCGCCGCACCACGTTCTGTACGTGGTGAAAGTTGTGATAGAGCGTAAAGAAGAGCATCTCCCGGACCGTGAGCCGTCCCAGGGCCGGATGCGGCAGGCGGAGCCGGTCCAACTGCCACTCCCCCCAGCCTGAAACCGCGCCCGCGAGGTCTTTGGAAACCTGATCCAGGGCGGCCATCAACGAGCTGCGATGCTCCTCGGTCTGATCCGAGCTCCCCAGCGGCCTGGGAGCGAAACGGCCTGCCGTGACACCGGCGGCCAGCCGCGCGAGGTACCGTTCACGGACTTCCGCGTAGCTCTGCGAAGCTCGCAGACCGGCTCCGAAACGGAACAGCAGCAGGGCCTTGGGCGTGCTCAACGCACGCGCCACCGGCCGGTTCGACTTCAGAAGATGGCGGATGTTGTCGGCCGGAGACCACGCATCGCCCAGGGGAAAGAAGAACTCGGTGGTGGAGAACCCGCTCCAGAGCTCCCCGCTCCGGTCGTGAAGAGCACGCAGCTCCCGGACGATCTCCGCCCCGCTGAAGGGTTCCTGTACCGTGATCGATTCCCGGATCATGGCTTCTTCTTCCCGATCCCGAGACGGCGCCAGCCTTCATGGCCGAGGTCGCGCATCGTCTCGATGTTCCTCTCGTAAATCTTTTCGGTATCCGGAAACGCGGCCACCGCGGCGTCCACGCTCGACTCGCGCAGCAGGTGAAGCATGGGATAGGGCGAGCGGTTGGTGTAGTTCTCGATGTCGTCTGGCTCGGTGCCGGCGAACTGGTACCGCGGATGGAAGCTGGCGACCTGGATCTCCCCGACGAGGTCGAGCTCCTCGAGCGTCTCGTCGGCGACTTCGAGGAAATCGTTGTAGTCCAGAAAATCGGCAAAGACCCGGGGATGGATCAGCAGCGTGGTCTCGATCTCGCCGGGGTCCGCCTCCGTCATGGTCTGGAGCTCGTCCATGAGATCGGCCCGCAGCTCGTCGGGTGTGTCCGCAACGCTCACGGCGTACCGGATGCGGCCCCCGAGGTGGACGGGCTTGGCAAAGGGGCACAGGTTGAGGCCGATGACCGCCCTTTCCAGCCATGTCCGCGTGGCGACGACGATCTCTTCGGCTTCGGCGGCGTCCATAGCCAACACTCTAAGAGCGCAGCCTCGTTCCCGCAAGCCTGTGCTACTTCCCGCCATCATCCCGCCCTCTTCCTGCCACGATCGGCTGCTGGAATGGAGGCATGCTGAGAAAGGCCTTGCTCTTCCTCCTCTCAACCGCCCTGCTGCTCCTCGTTCCGTCGGCTCCGGCGCCAAGCCGGAGCTTCGACACCGGCCGCAACGGGATCTGGATCGGACACCAGTGGTACACCGGCCGGCACGTCAAGACGGGTAAGCCGGTCGCCGTCGAAGAGCGGCGCGCGCTCATCCGCCGGCTCCGGGAGAACGGCTTCCGCCATGTCTACCTGCATGCCGGCCCTCTGCTCGCGGATGGCTCCATCCGCGACCGTCCCGGTCCCGAGTTCCAGGCGCTGCTTCGCGAGGCTCCGGACCTGGTCTTCCTCGCCTGGATTGGCGGGGGCACGCATAGGCTCGACCTGACCTCGGGACGCTTCCGCCAGGCCACGATCGCCACGGCGGTCCACCTGCGAGACGAGGGCTTTCACGGAATCCATCTCGACATCGAGCCGCTCCGCGACGGGCATCCCGGCTATCTGGAGCTGCTCCGAGGCTTGCGCTCCACCCTGGGCAGAGGCTTCATCCTGAGCCATGCCACGCGCCGGGCCGGCCCCTTCGGCCTCTCTCCGGGACTGATGAAAAGGTGGTTCTGGTCCGAAAAGTTCTACCGCGACGCCATGGCCCTGACCGACGAAACCGTCCTCATGGCCTACGACACCACTCTCGATTCCGGGCTGCTCTACACCCAATTCGTCCGGCACGAAACCCACCTGCTGCTCGGCTGGGGCTGCCAGATCCCCGGCCACAGAGTCCTCATCGGCATCCCCTCCTTCGAAGACTCCGAGGTCTCGAATCCGAAGGTGGAAAACATCCCGAACGCCGCCCGGGGAGTCCGAGCGGCTCTGGCCGACCTCGGAGGCGCCCCCGCCTGCTTCGAAGGAGTCGCGCTCTATGCGGAGTGGGTCACCTCGCCCGAGGAGTGGCGGCAGTTCCAAAAGAAGTGGCGTTGATGGCGTCCACTATGTAGTTACACTGTGGCCTCTCGAAGGGAGTGGGTGAATGATCCAGCGCGAAGTTCAGGACTCCGAAAACGTCACCTGGAGCTGTGTGCAGGCTCTCTCGGGACTCTCCGGCGAGGCCGCGGAAGAAGCCGCCGAGCGGGTCGAAAGCGAAGACGGGAGGGTGCCGGTCGTCTGCACTCCGAGCGGCGGCGAGCAATCAATCCGCATCGAATTGCCGAAGGGATGGGCCGAGCAGATGTCAGACGAGGATCTCCTGGCTGCCATCGCCGAGGGCTAATTCCTCCGCGTTGCGTTCGGTTTCGGCGTCCATGGGAAAGAAGCACTCGATGCGCAGCTCCTGCAGCGTGACATCCTGCGCAGTCCCCAGGGTCGTGACCGTCGAAAAGTAAGCGAACGTCCTCGAATCCTTCCTGAAGCTGACGGGAATGACAGGCATCAGCGGCCTTTCGAGGCTGAGGCTCTGCCACCGTCGAGGGACACCCGGGAAGGCGAGGACCTCCTCCAGGAGCTTGGCCGTTGCCTCGTCTGGCGCTCCCCCGACAGCCTCTCGATGGACGCGCATGATCAGCGCTTCGGCGACCTCCTCCCAATTCATGACGAACGGCCTGAGCCCATCTGGATCGAACATCATCCGGATGACGTTCGCCGGCCCGGATGCAGCCGCCTGATCGAGCAGGAATCCGAAGAAGCGGGATGCGGCGTCATTGCTCGTGAGGATGTCCCAGCTTCGATTCATCACGACCGCGGGATGCGGCTCCTGCTGGCGGAGGATCGCCTGGAGCGCGGCTCGCACCGCTTCGAGCTCCGGAGAATCGAGATTGGTCTCTCGATACTCCGGGGCATATCCGGCGGCCAGCAGGAGGACATTCCGCTCGCGAAGGGGCACATCCAGCGCGCTCGCCAGCAGCAGGACCATCTCGCGGCTGGCGCGCGCCCTCCCGGTTTCGATGAAACAAATATGGCGCGGTGAGACGTCCGCCTCGATCGCGAGGGCGAGCTGGCTCATCCGCCGCACTTGTCGCCAGTGCTGGAGCAACGTGCCGAGCGGACTCGAACGCCGGGAGGGCGGCTGGAGCTGGTTCATGCGGGCCATCCGCTCATGTTATGACGGCCGCTCCCAAGCATGGGGCTTGAACGGCTCGTCGAGCGGAGGCTCGGTCAGGTGCCCCGCGTAGTTGGCCATCAGGGAGAAACCCATCCCGAGGACGACCTCCAAGGCCTGTGCCCGCGTGTAGCCGGCGCCATGGAACCGTTCCAGGATCGCTTCCCCGACCCCGCCGCGCCGGCGCACCATTTCGCGCGCGAAATCGCTCAAGGCGCCGAGACGGGGCTCGACCGGCGAGCGTCCCTCGCGAAGCGCATCGAGGCTCTCCTGAGAGATGCCCTGCTTGCGAGCCATTCCCGTATGGAACGCCATGCACCAGGCGCAGTCGTTCTCGAACGCCGCGGTGAGCGAAAGCACCTCGATTTCGAGCGGGGAGAACGTCCCTCCGAAATAGATCTCGCGAGCCATGAGAAAACCTTTGAGAAGCTCCGGCGACTCGGCCATGGTCGCTGCCAGGTTCGGGATCAACCCGAGGTTCTCCTGCATTCCCTGGAGAAGCGGCTTGGAATTGTCCGGGGCCGTATCGATGCCATGAATCTGGTACGTGCTCATCCTTACCTCCTGACTGTCCGGCACCATGCCGGCGATCAGGAAGGTAGCCCGGAGCATTGCGCCCCTTCAATTCCCTCGGAGGTAAGTGCTTGCATCTCCAGCGAAACTACCGGAGCGATTGTGCGTCCAGCGTGCGACGGCTCGGCAGCCGGCAGGGCCAAAGTGCTGGGACAAAGACACTTGCGGCTCAGGCATCACCACTCCCGGGAAGTGGTTCACCCGTGACAGCGGGTGACACTCAGTGACCGTAAAGCTCTCACCCTATGGTGCTTAGCCGAGATTGTTCGTGTCGCCTGGAGTCGTGGATTGTGGAGATTGTCGGGGCCATTGTGCGGCCAGTGTGCGGCGGACTAGGGCGCAATCAGAACTGCACCCTTTCGAAGACGAAAGGTTCGGATACAAGATAGATAGCCCGCTCGGAGGTACAATCGGGGCGGCAACCGACCGCGAAAGGAGGCCCCGTGCCGGAGCAGCCAGAATGCCAGAAGACCCCCTCAGACCCCAAGAGGCAGGAACCGGACTCGCCCCCAGTGGTGGACCTGATGGCACTCCGCGGGATCCTGAAGTCCCCGATCACGGGAATCACGCTTAAAGATATGAAGGAGGCGATCCGCGAGGGCGCCACTGGCGAGTGAGCGGGCTCACCATGCCTGACAATTTCCTAGAGCGCATCACCATTGACCCACAAGTAATGCTGGGCAAGCCGGTCATCCGGGATACCCGGATCACAGTCGAGATTCTCCTTGAGAAGCTTGCCGCGGGTAGCTCGATAGAGGAAATCCTTGACGACTACCCTCGGTTAACCCGGGAGGACGTTCTCGCAGCCAAGGCTTACGCCGAGTAGTGAAGACGTAGAGTAGGCTGTTAGAGGAGCCGATGAGCCACATCACCATCGAAATTCCGGACGAGACCCTCCTCACCCTCAAGGTCTCGCAAGAAGAGGCTGGAGAAGCGGTGCGGATGGCAGCCGCCACCAAATTCTTCGAGATTGGTAAGCTTTCCTCTGAAGCCGCCGCCCAACTGGCCGGAGTTCCACGCGCCGTTTTTCTCACCCGCCTGGCCGACTATAGAGTGGACACCTTCCGCCTGGCCGAAAGGACTTCCGGAAGGAAACACGCATTGGCTGAGGTCATCTGCGAGTGAGGCTGTGGCGTTTGATCGAGGAAGTCTGGGAAGACTTCGCGCTTGCCCGCTGGATCACCGACGTCCAGGAAGAGCCAGCGCTCGGATCTGAGGATGCCCAGGAGTACTACAATTCTCTGGACAAGGCTTCATGAAGCTGTTCCCTCCAATTCCCGTTCGGCCATAGGGCGTAGGGAAGAACAATCATGACTGCAATCGAACACAGCCCCACTCCCCTTGAGAAGCTCCGGATTGCCAATCCCTGTCCGGCCCGCTGGGAGGCCATGGAGGGGGATGACCGCGTCCGGTTCTGCCAGACCTGCAAGAAGAACGTCTACAACCTTTCAGCCCTCCAGCGCTCGGAGGCGGAGGCGCTCGTTGCCCGTCACGAGGGGAAGATGTGCGCGACCTTTTTCCGGCGGGCTGACGGCACCGTCCTCACCGCCGATTGTCCTGTCGGCCGCAGGAGAACAAGAGCCCGGGTTCTACGCCGCGTCACAACGGCCGCCGCAACACTCTTCGGTCTCTTTGGCGGGCACTTTTTCACCGCACGGCCCAAGCCCTCAAACCTTGCCGTGGAGTTGGAGCATGAACCACAGCCAGAGCCTCGACGCCCACTGCCCGAATTGGACGAAGAGGAGTGCAGAATATTGAGGAGCCTCGGATATATCGGCCCGGCGGAGGAGCCTACTGACAGGACCAGCCCCGCAAGGGTAGAGGGCATTTAATCCAAGTCAGAGCGCGGCGAGCCGTCAAACCGTCACAAGCCACAGACATTTCGTAGAGACGCCCCAGTACGCTGGCACGAATATACCGGGTGTACAGGGTCGGGGCGTCTCATGGCCCCAGGCACCACCAACGCCAGCAGCACGCCGTGGTGGAAACATCCCCTGCCGGTTTTCACGCCCGCGGCAACACCTGGGGCGACCGGCCTGCCGTAGGGGAGACGCCCCTGCCTACGTCGGGTAGGTTAAGATGTGATGGCAAGAGAGGAGCCCTTGGATGAGCCACATCACCTTCGAAATTCCTGATGAAACCCTCCTCGCCTTGAAGGTCTCGCCAGAAGAGGCTGGAGAAGCGGTACGGATGGCAGCCGCAACGAAGCTCCTCGAGCTAAGTAAGCTCTCCTCTGGAGCCGCTGCCCGACTGGCCGGAGTCCCACGCGCCGTCTTCCTCACCCGTCTGGCCGACTATGGAGTGGACACCTTCCGCCTGACCGAAGAGAACCTCCGGAAGGAAGCGCGCCTTGGCTGAGGTCGTCTGCGACACCTCTCCTCTTCAGTACCTCTCTCGCCCTGAAGGTCTCGCAAGAGGTTGGAGAAGCGGTCCGGAGAGTCAATGAGTGGAAATTCCGCGACACTTGTTAGAACTCCCCGTGTCCGGCGCCTCGCGCCTTTAATGGCTGTGCGTCGGACACCGCCGACACCGACTAGGGTTTACGATACTCTTTGGCACTTTGCGTGCGAGAGGCAGCGCGTCTTCTACCGCCGACTTGAGGGGCAGCCGGCACCTTGGACAGTTGACCCAATCCTCCAAGCCTATCGATTCACTAACGCCTACCGTGCGTCCGACCGCGTCAGCCAATACCTTATCCGACGCGTAATCTACCGCTCCGACCTACCTTCCACACCAAATGATGTCATATTTCGTATTCTTCTGTTCAAGCTTTTTAATCGAATTGAGACGTGGGAGTATTTGGAGTCTGAATTCGGCGCACTAACTCTCGACAGATTCCGCTTGGAGGAATTTGCAGAGCGACTCACAAAGGCACATGGGGCGGGTCGGCGCCTCTATTCAGCGGCATATATCATGCCTAGCACAGGCTCACTAGGCGAGCGCATTAAGCACCGCGGGCACCTGCGCCTAATAGAACTAATGATTCAGGACGGCATCGGCGCCCGCCTCTCCGAATCCAGCTCAATGGAGAATGTCTATCAGTTGCTCTTGTCCTACCCAACACTAGGCCCTTTCCTGGCATTTCAATTAACAATCGACTTCAACTATGGCAACATCATCGACTTCTCCGAGATGGACTTCGTTGTACCTGGCCCTGGCGCAGCCGATGGGCTCCGTAAGTGCTTTGCAAGCTTTGGGGATTATCCTGAAGCTGACGTAATCCGCTGGGTTACTGAGAGACAGGAGGATGTCTCCGCCAAGTTGGGACTCAAATTCCCCACTCTTTATGACAGGCCCTTGCAGTTGATAGACATACAAAACCTTTTCTGTGAGGTAAGCAAATACGCGCGCGTGGCCCATCCCGACGTCCGCGGTACCAATGGGCGTTCACGAATTAAGCAGACCTATTGCCCCAGCCGGCCCGCGCCGAGGTTGTTCTACCCACCTAAATGGGGCATCAATTTACGGATCCCGGAGCCTGCTCGGGCCGCGGATCATATTCCTTAGCTTACGTGGCCGAGTCCCTGTTTCGCGTAGCGCGAAAGCGAGGTGAACCTTGGAGTTCGATCAGTATCAGCAACTCGCCGTTCGGACCCGAAAGATCCCTGCCGGTGAAACCCCACCCATCGTCATCTCGCTCCTCGGATTGGCAGGTGAGGCAGGGCAACTGCTTAGCGAGTACAAAAAGTCAGTGCGGGATGGCCCGGCCCATAAACTTCACCGGGAGCGAGTTGCAGAAGAATTGGGAGACCTACTCTGGTACATCGCCAATGTCGCGGAGCAATTCGGTTTGACGCTCAGCCACGTTGCCAGCGAAAACCTACGGAAAATTGAAGAACGGTGGGGCTCTGGCCAAACTCCCTCGGTCGAACTTGGGGCTCCGTCTGCGCTGGACGCACACTACCCCGCCGTAGAGCAACTGCCACGCAAGGGAGTCGCGGAGATCCGCCCAATCGCCCATGGTGGTGCCAAGGCGATAGAGACCCATGTCAACGGCCGGAAGATGGGGCAGGACTTGACTGATAACGCATGGACGGAGGACGGGTACCGACTACATGACGTGTTCCATCTCGCCTGCATGACGCTCCTTGGGTGGTCTCCCGTGATCCGCCGCGGGTTGGGGATTAAGCGCAAGAGCGACCGGAGCGTCGACGAGGTGGAAGACGGCGGAAGAGCTATCGTGATCGAAGAGGGGGTATCCGCGCTCGTGTTCAGTTACGCAATACGACACGACATGCTGCTAGGTATTAACACCTTAGACTACGTCCTGCTACGGACGATCAAGCAGATGACCGACCACCTAGAGGTACGTGTCAGGACCGTGGCCGACTGGGAGCGGACTATTCTCAGAGCCTACAAGGTATGGCGCTCTGTTGCAGAGCACGGTGGCGGCCGCATCGAGTTTGATGCGGACGCACTCTCGTTCACGTTTGTTGGTGCTGCACCCGGCTAAGGCAAGAGTTCGGAGTCCTCTTAAATGAGGGCCGCAGCGTCGGCAATCAACCTACGCGCATCCTTAATACCCCAGCCTTTACCCGTATCGAGTTCGGCATGGGTAGAAACGCAGGTTAGCGACCCTACGGGAAATCCGGACTCATTTGCGACAAACGCCAGTAGTCGACCGAGACCAATCAGGTTACCGAGACAACGGGTGATGTAGGTGTGATTGCGGTACATAGCTGTAAGCGCCAAGCCTTGAGTGGGGTGCAGCTTGAAGCTTAGAAAGCTGAGGCACTGCCCTCCGCGGAAGATGCGACCGTCGCGCAAGGGGTCGTATACCGCCAGTTCATATGCAGATTTGTACTTCTGCGCTGCGTTTTTCCGTTCCCGCAGACGCTTAATGAGAACGGCCAACGGATTATAATCACCTCCGCCGAGAGTTTTGTGCCGAGTCATCCGTTCGAAGTACCGCCCCCACCCCTTGTAAGACAAGCTGTCGAAAACCTTCAGGTATTCGTCGTAAAAGCGGGGCGCGCCGAACTCCCGATACAGGTTCTCCGGGAAGATGGTGTTTGCCACCGTTGAGATCGGATTCTGCTCCCGATCCCTCAGAAAGCGGTCTACCATTGAGATCACTGCATGGTCCAGCGCATCGTGATCCTCCGGTCGCTCAATGTCGATAATTACGTTGTATGCTTCTCCCTCTTTAGCGATGGCCGAGGCGGCGGCCACCCAGCCACGAGCACAGCTCGTCTGCGACAGAATTGGAAGGTACATATGCTACGCGACCTCCTTCAATGCGAGAACCCGAAGCACCCGCGGAGCAAGATATCTCTCTGTAAGCCACGCGTGACCACCGACCCCCCAAGCTGAACCCCAACTGTTCCGCACCAGCAAGAGGCGGGAGAGATCTCGGTGCCCTGCTGCAACGGCAACCACTGCGTGTAGGCGAGTTGGATCCGGCGGCTCGCCGGAGTCGACGACACCTTCGTGGGGCAAATAGAACTCATCGGACAGCTTCATGGCGACGATGGCTGGTCGGCCGGCGATAACCAGGGACCACGCATCATCAAAGGATGCCCCCTGGGTCTCACCATCTCGGCGGAACACATCGCCAACGTCCGCCGGCGGTAACCAACTTGCTACATCGGCAGGAGTCGATGCGAGATATGGCCATCCGGTCTCCGCTGGCTGCCCGTCGTGCTCGACTGCGGCGAGGATTGCGGCTCGCGTGATGCCGTCCCCAGGGCTGGCTCCGTCGCGAAGGATCGCGTGGTAGTACAGGTACTCGCAGGACAGCGGCTCCCAGCCTGGGCGTACGGCGGCGTGGGTATCGCTGACGGCGAACGCAAGGCACGTTGGCCGCGGGCCTTGGTCCCGCGGCTGGCCAAATCGGTTCCGCAGATCGTGCTTGATTATGACGTCACTCATGCTACACCTAGCAGCCGCCGCCGTTCCGAGGCGAGCAGCCCAACCTTTACCGGTCCCGTTAGATCCACCTGCAGGTGCACCGTGTTCAGCGGCTCTGATGCAGGCAGCCACGGGCGCACCTCTGCAAGCCGCGCCTTACCAAAAGCCTCCTGCGCAGGTTGAGCCGTCACGCGTCTGGCGACGATCCCCCCGATCTGCTCTCCCTGCCGGACGATCACGCGTCGATCCTCAAGGATCTTAAGTCCGGCCATCTCCAGCTCGTCAAAACGCCACACGTAGCCAGAACTACTGTGCTCCGCGAGCCGCAGCACAACGAGATCGGTCCGGCTGCCCTCTAGGAGCAAGCCCTCGTCACGCTCGGTGACTATCCACACATCACCGTGCCAAGTCTCAGGCTCCACACCCTCGGCCAATTTCGCCTTGATTAGGCGCGGCGGCACATCTATGAGTGCCTTGCAGACGGCGGAGTCAATTGCCCGATGGTGCTGTAGCGCGTAGCACATTGCGCGGTAGCTGATTCCCATCCGAAGAGATAGCTGATACACGACTTCAGGGCGTTCGAACTGGGACGGCTGCAGGCCTTGCCGGATAACGTGCTTAACTAATAGCCACCGTGGAACCAGCAGTTCCGAGGCGAATGCGTCCGCTTGGACTTCCTGGATGTCGTACCCTGGCCGATCGATGAACGGCGTGCGGCGTAAAATACTCTCGTCGTCGAGGCTTGGTCGATGGTCCAGCAGCGCATGCCCCAGCTCGTGCGCAGCAGTGAAGCGCTGCACTGCAAGAGGCCTCCGCGTGGTAATCATGACACCGGGCGACGGGTCCCTAATGAAAGCACCCAGCAGACCACTGAGCGGCCGGAAGAGCAGCGGGATTTCCCGTTCAACGAGCATCTGGAAGACATTGACTCGCCCCTCGCCGTAGTCCGCGAGTTCCTCGGATCCGTACTGACTGTGCAGCCGTGCCGCCGCACTGACCGCACTCATGATCGCTGCTCGAGTGCCCGCCATAGGTCAGCCCCCCTTTTGTTGCTGCCTGCGGATCTGCAGGAAATCGGCGAAACGCGACAGTTCCTCCCGATCCTGTGGGGATAGATCCTCCGCCTTGCGAGCCAAGTGCGCCACATCCGCTGCGAACTTCGGTTCGGCTGCTTCCGCCTCGCCGGTGAAATAGCTGATCGTGCGTTTATAGAGCTGGGCAAGTTTCTTAAGCTCTAGAGCTTCGACCTTCCGTTGGCCGTTCTCGATGTTTGAAAGGGCTGAGCGCGCTGTGCCTAAGAAGTTTGCGACCTCTTCTTGCGAGAATCCAAGGTACTCGCGTGCTTCCCGCAAACGCTCGCCGAGCCCTTTACGGTCCTGTTCCTCTCTCTCGAGCCGGGAACCCTGGTTGAGCTTTGTCATGACACCTCCGTGTTTCAATTATGTTTCTGCCACAAACGCTGAAGGCCGCTCTGCATGTCGTCCACTGCTTCTTCCACACTGGCGTAGCCACCCTTGCGAACAATTTCCTCTGGTCGCAGGTCGAAGTCAAACAGATCCTCTAACTTGAGAATGATTGACACAATTCGCAGTGAATCCAATGAAGGCTCCCAACTTCCCCTCAGCACGTCTCCTTCGGCTGTCGCCTTCTCCAATTCCCGCCGCAGCCGTACCTCAAGTTCAGCGGTAGGAAACGTCTTGGAGCCCGTGGATCGTTTTTGTGTGCTAATGACCATTGTCTTCGTTTGTCG
Source organism: uncultured Holophagales bacterium (assembly GCA_963741305.1). GTDB lineage: Bacteria > Acidobacteriota > Thermoanaerobaculia > Multivoradales > UBA5704 > DATMER01. The sequence continues at coordinate 6,155,742 of CAVUHL010000003.1, forward strand.
GCTCCGTCCGATTTCCAGACATTGTAAGAGAAGTCTGTCTGAAAATCAAGCATCACCCGATACACTTTTGTCCTCGCTGTTCTTAGTGGACCCACTGGCCCTGCCCCAAGAGTCCTCACGGCGCACACTTTCCCTTGTAGGACGGCCCCTCCCGCTCACCCCTGGCAGGGAGCCGGAGCCGTCCAGAAAGGAAGCCCGCCATGACCCGTCTTACCCTCCTGCTACTGACCCTCGGCCTGCTGGCCTCTCAAACCCCTGCCGGATACAGCGCTCTACGCTTCACGGCAGCCCTGCTCTCCTCCGATTCCGGCTGGGAGATGGATCCAAATGGCTCCACCTCCCCGGAGCCGTCACCTGACAGCGGTTGGGCAATGGACCCCGACGGCTAGCCCATTTATCTCCAGGCCCAGTCGCCTCTCCGGGTGCTGTTCGCACCCGCTTTTTTTCTGTGACAAGATACTGATCTACGGTACAGCCTCGGTCCCGAGTGGTGCCTTCACGGAAAAGGAAAGCCATGGGTGAGATCCATGTCACACGAGAGCTGCTGCTCGGGGTATATCGCGGTGAGCTGCCAGCGGCCTTGCTCAGCCAAGTCGGCCTGAAACACCTTCTGAGCATATGTCCCCACTGCCGGAGGGAGTTTGCGGCGTTCCGCCGTGAAACCGGAGAGGGACAGACCGGCACCGAGACGGGAGTCTTTTCAGCAGCTCTCGGCGCACAAGTGGTCCGGCTTCAGCAGGAACATGGCCGGGCAGAGCGTGATCTCCGCGACCTGCTCGCGCTTCCTAGAGAGGAGCGGCGCGGGCGAGTCGCCCGCGCCAGGGAGCGATTCCGGGGCAGCCACCTTGCTCAGCTCCTCTTGGACAGAGGCCACGAGCGCTTGATTGCAGACCCTTGGGACGCTTATCACCTGATCGATCTGGCGCACTTGGTGCTCCAGCGCACCCCCTTCGACCCGAAGGTACTGGATTTATTGGCCTTGACGGTCGCGCACCTGGGCAATGCCTGCCGGGCAGGCAGCGACCGCCGTCGAGCCGAGGAGCACTTCGGCCACGCCAGGGAGATTGTGACCAAGTTCTCCGTGACGGAGCCTGCCGTCCTCGGCCGGATCGACGACCTGGAAAGCTCCCTGCGCACAGACCAGCGCCAGCTCTTTCAGGCTGAGGGGCTGCTCACTCGGGCGATTCTGTTCTACCAGCTTGCGGGCTCCCGGCTGGACATTGCCCGTGTCCTGCTCAAGCTGGGAGCCACATACGATCTCCAGGGAAAGACGAAGCGAGCGGTCGAGATCACCCGGGCAGCCCTCCAGGAGCTGTCCCCCGAGCGGGAGCCCCGGCTGTACATGAACGGGCGGTACAACCTGGCTCTCTTCCTGGTGGAATCCGGAGAGCCGGGGCAGGCAGCCGAGGTGCTCGACGCCGATGCCGATCTATATAAGAGGTACCCGGAGCCCTGGGTCCAGCTCCGCCTTACCGGCCTCCGAGGCAAGATCGCCGCAGCCCGGGGAGACTGCGACGCCGCCGAGACAGCCTTCCTCCAGATGCGGGACGGTTTCCTCCAGGAGGAGCTCGGCTACGACGCCGCCATCGTGTCCATGGACTTGGCGCTGCTGTATCTCCGGCAAGGGCGGACGGCCGAGTTGAAGGCTCTCGCCCGGGAGATGCTCCCCATCTTCCGCTCCCAGGACGTCCACCGCGAGGCCGTCGCCGCCCTGGTCCTCTTCCAGGAGGCCGTCCGGGAGGAGCAGATCACCGCCGCCTTCGTCCGGGAGATTGCGGCCTATCTGGATGCGGCCCGCACTGATCCGAGCCTCCGCTTCCGCCAGCCGCCTGGGTGAATGGCCTCATACGCGCTAACTTAGCTTCAATGTTGCCGCTCCCATCCGGCCCAACGGGGCGGGAGAACGGAGCCCAGGACTGAGGCCGCAGGCCGATGTCCTGGGTAAACGACAATCATAAGGATGCGGCCTGAAGGGCCGCGAGAGCTATGCTTGCGAGGCCGTGCCGCCTGCTCTCGCGGCCCTTCAGGCCGCATATTGGTGGGGGTGATTTTCCCAGGGCATTCGACCTGCGGCCTCAAGCCCTGGGCTGGTCTCTGCCGGCCCGTTGGGCCGGGCGCGGAACCGGCGTTAGCGCCTATGGGTAAATGGCCGCTCCCGATCAAGATGGGGGCTATCCCCATCAAGATGGGGATCGTCGCCAGCCAGATGGCGGACAGCCCATCTCCATCGGGGGGCCCATCTAGATCGCGATGATCCCCATCTCGCTTGGCGGCTCCCCCGGCCGACTTGGGCAGCTGCCTGGATGATTTGGGCAACTGCCCGGACGACTTGGGCAGCCGCCCGGATGACTTGGGCAACTGCCCGGACGACTTGGGCAGCTGCCCGGATGACTTGGGCAGCTGCCCGGATGACTTGGGCAACTGCCCGGATGATTTGGGCAGCTACCCGGATGACTTGGGCAGCCGCCCGGATGATTTGGGCAGCTGCCCGGACGGCTTGGGCAACTGCCCGGACGCATTGGGCAGCTGCCCGGATGACTTGGGCAACTGACCGGACGCATTGGGCAGCCGCCCGGATGACTTGGGCAGCTACCCGGACGACTTGGCAGCTGCCCGGACGACTTGGGCAGCTGCCCGGACGACTTGGGCAGCTGCCCGGATGACTTGGGCAGCCGCCCGGATGATTTGGGCAGCTGCCCGGATGACTTGGGCAGCTGCCCGGACGACTTGGGCAGCCGCCCGGATGATTTGGGCAACTGCCCGGACGACTTGGGCAGCTACCCGGACGACTTGGGCAACTGCCCGGATGACTTGGGCAGCCGCCCGGATGATTTGGGCGACTGCCCGGATGACTTGGGCAGCCGCCCGGACGACTTGGGCAGCTGCCCGGATGACTTGGGCAACTGCCCGGATGATTTGGGCAGCCGCCCGGATGACTTGGGCAGCTGCCCGGATGATTTGGGTAGCTGCCCGGATGACTTGGGCAGCTGCCCGGATGACTTGGGCAGCTGCCCGGACGACTTGGGCAGCCGCCCGGATGACTTGGGCAACTGCCCGGATGACTTGGGCAACTGCCCGGATGACTTGGGCAGCTGCCCGGATGACTTGGGCAACTGCCCGGATGACTTGGGCAGTCGCCCGGATGACTTGGGCAGTCGCCCGGATGACTTGGGCAACTGCCCGGATGACTTGGGCAGCTGCCCGGATGACTTGGGCAACTGCCCAGATGACTTGGGCAGCCGCCCGGATGATTTGGGCAACTGCCCGGATGACTTGGGCGACTGCCCGGATCGTCCGGGAAGCTCCCCAAGTCGTTCAGGAAGGTCCCCGAATCATCCGGGAAGCGTCCGCGCTTCAGCGCTCCCGTCCGTGGCTCAGCGCGGCAGCTTGTAGTAGAGGAAGACCCAGTTTCCCGGAAGCTTGGGGGCGTAGATGAGGCTCCCGTACACCTCGGCTCCTTCGACGGGCTGCTGGAGGTGAAGGTGCGGAGTGGGAGCGCCTGGAGTTGCTAGAGAAGCAGATCGCGGGCCTGGAGAAGCAGCGACAGGAGGGAAGCTTTGGGAGCCGACTGCTCAGGTGGGTTGATCCAGACGGCTTGCGGGAGAGTTTGAGGGACTGGAGGTCGGTTGAAGCGTTCAGGGTGAGCTTGGTAGGCAGCCTTGAGGGTCGCTGCCCGTTGTTCGAGGATCTGCTGAGCGCGGTCGAAGTGGATGTCGGCCGGAGTCATCAGGGCGATGCCGGAGTGCCTGTGTTCGTTGTTGTACCAGTTGAAGAAGGCTCTGCAGAAGGCCTTGGCCTCGTGGATTGAGGACCATCGCCAGATCGGGGCGGACCGTCCGTAGACAGGGGCCATATACTTGGAGGGTGGACTTGACCGCTTACCCCGGTGGCGACCTCGTCCAGGAAGGGCTCGCGGACCTCGCCCGGGGCGAGGAGACGATCCCCGCCCTCCTGGTCTCGATCGGCGCATTTCGCCTGAAGAGCATCGGGTTGCCGGTGCCCGAGAACACCTTTCCCTTCGGCCTGTAGATGACCGAATGAGAGCCATACTTCTCTTACTGTTGTTCGCCACTCCTGTCCTTGCCGACAACGGCCGGTGTTTGGTCGACGCGGCCCGGAAACAGATCGGCGTCACCGTCCTCTACGATTCCGGCTACCGTCGGCTTCCCTACCGGAACGGCGATGTTCCTCAGGACCGCGGAGTCTGCACGGACGTCCTGGTCCGGGCGTATCGACAGCTTGGGGTTGATCTGCAGGTCCGGGTGCACGAGGACATGTCCGCGGCGTGGCGGGCATATCCAAAAAACTGGGGGCTCAGCCGGCCCGATTCGAACATCGACCACCGGCGCGTCCCCAACCTGGGGACCTTCTTCAAGCGGAAGGGCAAGTCGATTCCGGTCACCCGGAACGCCAAGGACTATGCCGCGGGCGACCTCGTGACCTGGCGGCTGCCCTCCGGCGTGCCGCACGTTGGCATCGTCTCCGACCGCAAGACGGCTTCGGGAGTCCCGCTCGTCATCCACAACATCGGTCGGGGTACGCAGGAGGAGGACTCGCTGTTCGCCTTCACCCTCACGGGCCACTACCGCTATGCGCCGGAGGATCTGAGGCCCTGTAGTCCGTCACGCTGATCCCGGTATACTCAGCGGGTGAGGTTCGAATGGGACCCTTGGAAGGCGGACCGGAACCTCCTGAAGCACGGGTCTCATTCCCGGAGGCGAGCACGGTCTTCGGTGATCCGCTGGCAGCCACCCTCGAAGATTCGGCTCACTCGGAGCTGGAGCTCCGGTTGGTTACAATGGGATTGTCCTCCGCAGGGCGTTTGCTGGTCATTGCACATACGGAGGACGATGAGGGCATCCGGATCATCAGCGCCAGAGAAGCCACGACCCCAGAAAGAAGACGCTATGAGTCAGGAACCTGAAGACGACGACCTGCTCCCGGAGTATGACTTCTCCGGAGCCGTGCGTGGCAAGTACTACGAGCGCTACCGGCAAGGCACGAACGTGGTCCTTCTTGAGCCCGATGTTGCCCAAGCCTTCAAGGATTCAGAGTCGGTCAACCGCGCTCTCCGTCTCCTGTTGGATATCGCACGGCAAGAGGTTGCCCAGCGCCGCTAACCGACAATTGTGGCGAGACTCGGCAGGCTCGTCCTCGACATATTTGTAGTTCTGTTCCGCCTCCGGCTGGTCCTTCTATTACTCGCCGCTCTCTTTGCTGTCGCGTTCTTCTGGGTTGAGATCGACCCTGCCCGCGAGTACGGCTTCGGAGGAGGAGTCCTCCACGGCTTCTTCGGGTTCCAGAACCTGATCCTGTCCTGGCCTACCGGACGCGAAGTCTGGGCGCCCTCCAATACGGGGCATGGTTACGCCGGGGGCTTTTACGTCGGCTTGTTCGTGCTGCCCGTTCTGACCCGGAATCTTATCCGGGCGGTCCTCTACGCCTTGAAGAATTAAGAATCCCCCACCCGGATCCGCGCATCCACCGCCAGGGCGGAGGACCGGTCCGGTCCGGCCAGGAAGGGGTTGACGTCCACCTCCCGGATGCGCGGATGGCGTTGAGCGAGCTGCGCAAGGCGCAGCAGGATCTCGCAGAGGAGGTCCAAGTCGGCACCGGCCTCCCCCCTCACTCCTTCCAAGAGCCGGAAGCCGCGGATGCCCCGCACCATGTCCAGGGCGTCGGTCCTGCCCAGGGGGAGCACTCCGAAGCGGACGTCCTGGAAGACTTCCACGTACTTTCCCCCCAGGCCGAACATGAGCAGCGGGCCGAAGCGGGGATCGGTGGTGATGCCGAAGATCACCTCGTGCCCGCCCTTTGCCATCTCTTGGAGGAGCCAGCCCTCGATGCGATGGCCGGCACCCGTCACTGACTCGGTCGTCTTCCGGATCGCTTCGGTCAGGGCGTGGTCGTCCCGCAGATCCACCTGCACCGCTCCTACGTCGCTCTTGTGGATCAGGTCGGGCGCTACCGCCTTGAGCACGACCGGGTAGCCGATCTCCCGCGCCGCTGCCAGTGCTTCTTCGGCGGTCGAGACCTGCCGCCAGCGGGCCAGGGGGATGCCGTAGAGGTCGAGCACCCGGAAGGCGTCCCCCGGGTCGAGGTAGCCCTCGGCAGTGCGGTCGAGGATGGCCGCGACTTCGGAGTCATCCGTGTCGAACTCGGGCGCGCTCTCTTCGGCGGGCCGGCGCACCCAGGCGCCGTAGCTGGAGAGGAGGCGGAGGACCCTCGCCGCCGGCTCCGGGAACCGGTAGACGGGCGGCAGGTCGCGGATGTGCTTGACCGCCTCGTAGAACTCGTCCGTGGCCATCATCACGGCCAGCACCGGCTTGGAGCGCGTCCGCGCCACCTCGCCCACGGCTTCCAGGATGTCGGTGGGGCTCGACAGCACCGGGGTCACATTGATCACCATGGCCATGTCCACCCCGGGATCATCCAGGACCGCGGCCAGGGTGCGGGAATAGGAGTCCGGGTTGGCCGAGGCGATCATGTCCACCGGGTTGTTGACGCTCGCCTCGGCCGGCAGGAACGAGCGCAGGCCCTGCTTTGTGGCCTCGGAGAGCTCCGCCATACGCAGGCCCTGGTTGATGCAGGCGTCAGTCGCCATGATGGCTGGGCCGCCCGCGTTGGTGACGATCCCCACCCGGTTGCCTTCGGGCAGCGGGCAGCGCACCAGCGCCCGGCAGACGTCGAACAGCTCTTCGATCGTGTTGGCCCGGAGCACGCCGCATTGATCCAGGAGGGCGGAGACGGTGACGTCCGTTCCCGCCATGGCTCCGGTGTGACTGGAGGCAGCCCGCGCCCCCTCGGCCGTGCGCCCGGATTTGACCACAAGGATCGGCTTCTTACGCGTCACCCGCTTGGCGATTTCGGTGAAGCGCCGCGGATTGCCGAAGGACTCCAGGTACATGCAGATGACGCGGGTCTCCGGGTCGTCCTCCCAGTGCTCCAGGAGGTCGTTGCCCGAAACGTCTGCCTTGTTGCCCATGGAGACGAACTGGGTGAGCCCGATGCCGAGATCCTGGGCGACGTTCAGGATCGCCACCCCGAGGGCGCCCGACTGGCTGACGAAGCCGATGGCTCCGGGCTGCGCCGGGGTCGGCGCGAAGGTGGCGTCCAGGCGTATTTCGGGGGCGGTGTTGATGACCCCCATGCAGTTGGGGCCGATCATGCGGACGCCCGCGGCGCGCACCATCTCGCGCAGCTTGCGCTCCCGCTCGGCCCCCTCTTCGCCGATCTCCGAGAAGCCGGCGGTGATGACGATCAAGCCCTTGACTCCCTTGGCCAGGCACTCTTCCACCACTCCGAGCACCTTCTGCCGGGGGACGAGGATGACAGCGAGGTCGACCGGGTCGGGGATGGCCGCGACGTTGGGGTAGCACTTCAACGAGTGGATCGCCCGGGCCTCAAGGTTGACCGGGAAGATGGCGCCGTTGAACTCGTTGCCGACCAGGTTGTGCAGCAGGCTGAAGCCCAGAGACTCCCGGCGGCGGGACGCGCCCACCACGGCAATGGAGGTCGGGGAGAAGATCGGGTCGAGCGGTCTATGTTTCATATAGGGGTTCCGTGGGATATCGTGAAGGCATGTCGAGAGCCCAGGTCTATGTCGAGACGACGATTCCGAGCTTCTACCACACGACCCGTTCCGGAGCAGAAGCTTTGGCTCGCCGCGCCTGGACTCAGCGCTGGTGGGCGGGGGCGCGCGAGCGCTACACGCTGGTGACAAGTGAAGCGGTCCTCCTCGAGCTGCGGAATGGAGAGTACCCGAGTCGAGAGTCCGCCCTTGAGCTTGCCCAAGACCTTCCGTTGCTCGAGATCACCCCGGCTGTGGCGGAAATTGTCGAAGCCTACGTTCAGCACCGGCTCATGCCCGCCGATCCCTCTTTCGATGCCCTTCACCTGGCTATGGCCTCTTATCACAGGTGTGAGTTCCTGGTAACATGGAACTGTCAGCATTTGGCGAATGCCAACAAGTACGGACACATTCGCCGAGTCAATGGTCTGCTTGGTCTGTATGTGCCGGTGCTGGCGACTCCTTTAGAATTACTGGGCGAGAAACCATGAGCCAGGAACTTGAAACATCAGTCGACCAGGGTGAAGAGGAAATTGCCGCCATTCGGGAGGTACGTCACCGGCTTTCCGAACAGTTCGGGCACGATCCTTATCGCTTGGTCGCTCACCTGATCGAGCTGCAGAAAGAGCATCCGGAAAAGCTGATACCCGCACCCCCTCAGTAGCTGAACCAAAGCCAACATCAGGTCGGAGGGATCTCCGGCAGTATCGGCGATAAGACCAGGAGCGGTTCCGGCGCGATCCGGACGGTGAAGGGGAGCCGCTCTTCGCAGACGTCGCCATCGATCTGGGCCACGGCCCCCACCGGGGACCGCAGCTCGACTTCTTGCACGTGGCGGACCGTCACATCGCTCCGGCGCAGGTGGACGCCGCGCAGCAGGTCGAGGGCGAAGCCGAGGGTCTCGCGGCGTCCGTGCCCGTGGAACAGCACCAGGTCGAGCTTCCCATCGTGAGGGCGCGCGCCCGGGGCGAGGGCGTAGGCGCCCCCATAGTAAGGAATGTTCGAGACGGCCACGAAGGAGGCTTCCAGGGGAGCTCCGTCCGCGATCACCTCAAAGCGGTGATACGGGTAGCGCCACCACTCCTGAAGCCCCTGCCAGAGATAGGCGGCCTTGCCGATCCGCCACTTGAGCCGGGTGTCGAGCCCGGCCATCACGCTGGCATCGAGCCCGGCGGACACCATCATCAGGAACGGCATCTCGCCGATCAGCCCCACGTCGAGCTTCTGCGCCTCCAGCCGTCCAGCCAGCCGGGCGGCGGCCAGCGGGTCGCGGGGCAGGCCGAGGGACATGGAGAGGACGTTGACCGTGCCTCCTGGCACGATGCCCAGGGCCGTCTCCGTCCCGAGGAGGCCGGCTGCCACCTCGCGCACCGTGCCATCCCCTCCGAAGGCGAAGACCACTTCCATCTTGGCTGCCCTGCCGCGGGCGAGCCGGGTGGCATCCCCGGGAGCCTGGGTGGGGACGGGCTCCACGTCGAACCCTCCTTCCCGCAGGGCGGACAGCACCGATTCGAGGATCTGCTCGTGGCGCTGGCGGCCCGCCGTCGGGTTGTAGATCAGGGCGGCGGGGCGCACGGATGGGTTCAGAACAGGCTGCCGGTGGTGCCCGGGCGTGGCGGATAGCCGAGGTGCCGGTAGGCGCGATGGGTGGCGACGCGGCCGCGGGGGGTGCGCTGGAGGAAGCCTTCCTGGATCAGGAAGGGCTCGTAGAGGTCCTCGATCGTGCCCGTGTCTTCCCCGACGGCCGCGGCCAGCGCCTTGAGGCCGGCCGGTCCGCCGGCGTAGTGCTCGATCAGGGTGCCGAGGATCTTGCGGTCGAGGTCTTCGAAGCCGAACTCGTCCACTTCGAGGAGCGCGAGCGCCTTTTGCGCGATCCGCAGGTCGATCTTGCGGGCGCGCTCCACCTGGGCGAAGTCGCGCACCCGGCGGAGCAGGCGGTTCGCGACCCGCGGGGTCCCCCGGCTGCGGCGCGCGATCTCCGCCGCCCCCTCGGGATCGATCGGGATGGCCAACAACCGGGCCGACCGCTCCACGATCGTGGTCAGCTCCTCGGGCTTGTAGAAGTTGAGGCGGTGGACGATCCCGAAGCGGGCGCGCAGGGGGGCGGAAAGCAGGCCGGCGCGGGTGGTGGCGCCGACCAGGGTGAAGCGGGGGAGGTCGATCTTGACCGTGCGCGCCGCCGGGCCCTGCCCGATAACGAGGTCGAGCCGGAAGTCTTCCAGGGCCGGATAGAGGATCTCCTCGACCGTGGGGCCGAGGCGGTGGATCTCGTCGATGAACAGCACCTCGCCCGCCTCGAGGTTGGTGACGATGGCCGCGAGGTCGCCCGCCCGCTCCAGCACGGGGCCGGAGGTGATGCGCAGGGGCGCGCCCATCTCGTTGGCGATGATGTGGGCGAGGGTGGTCTTGCCCAGGCCGGGAGGGCCGAAGAGGAGGACGTGGTCCAGGCTCTCCCGCCGCTCGCGCGCCGCGCGGATGAATACCTTCAGGTTGTCGAGGATCTGGCTCTGGCCGACGTACTCCTCCAGCCGCGAGGGCCGCAGCGAGGGCTCGACGCCCAGGTCCTCGGGGTCGGGAACGCCGGAGAGGATCCGGTCTTCAGTCATGGGAGCCATTGTAGCCTCCCGCCCCTCCGCTTGACCCGGGAGCCCAAAAAAGATAGCTTGATATCAATTAACGAGGTGACGACCATGGCGAGAGCCGCCGCTTTCTGGGGCGGGGTCCTGCTGCTTGGCTCGGCTGCGCTTGTGCAGGCGCAGACGTCCAATCAACAGAATCCGGTCCAAACGTTTGCCACACCGGGACCGCACCAGGTCACACTGACGACCTGCAACTGGGCTGGATGCAGCACGGTCACGAAGACGGTGAACGTGCTCAACCCAGTGCCTTCGATCGTGTCGGCGGCGGTCGGAGTGACCACGGCGGAGGTCGGCCAGCTCGTTTCGCTCTCCGGCAGCGGCAATGGCAAGCCGCCGCTCACCTACACCTGGCGGCTGCTCCAGGGGTTGACGCTGGTGCGGCAGGTCTCCGGCGCGCTTGGATGGCTGGACACGGCAGGGCTGGCGCCCGGGGCGTACACGGTGGTGTTGCGGATCTCCAACGGCTCGGGGCAGGTCGATTCGTTGCCCTCGGTGCTGGTCCTTCTCCCGCCGGCAGCGACGGATTTCTACACGGTTACCCCTTGCCGGTTCCTCGACACCCGCATCGGGGCGCCGCTCCAGTCCGGGGTAACCCGGGTGGTGAGCCTGGACGGCGCCTGCGACATCCCGGCCAATGCCCGGGCCTTGGCGGTGAACATCACTGCGATCATCGGCTCGGGTCCTGGCGGCATGGTGCTCTTCCCGGGCAACTATCCGATCCCGGGGACGAGCACGATCAACTTCGTGACCGGCGGGACCCGGGCGAACAACGCCATCATGCCTCTCTCGGCGGACGGAACGGGGAAGCTGGCCATTCTGGCGACGATACAGGGTAACGGGGTCGTGCACGCCACGATCGATGTGGTCGGGTATTTCGCGCCTTAAGTTGATCCCATCCCCCCTCTCCCCGGCCCTCTCCCCCGTGCCGGGGGAGAGGGAGAAAAGCTATGCTCGGGAGAGCCGGTGAAGGCTGGCGCGCAGCAGATCGTGGAAAGCCGCGTCGGGTTTCTCGCGGTGGGCGTCGGCCACGGCGCGCTCGGCCTGGGCGGCCTTGTAGCCGAGGTTGACGAGGGCTGAGACCACGTCCTGGCCGGCCGGCGGTGTCGCCGACGTCCTCTCCGGAAGCTCGGCGGCGAGCTCGCGCATCTTGTCCTTGAGCTCCAGCACCATGCGCTCGGCGGTCTTCTTGCCGATCCCGGGGATCGTACCCAGCCGGCCGAGGTCCCCGTTGGCGATGGCGCCGAGCAGGTCGTCGGGCGCCATACCCGAGAGGATCACCCGCGCCAGCCGCGGCCCGATCCCACCCACCGCGATCAGCTTCTCGAACAGCGCCTTCTCACGCTCGGTCCAGAACCCGAAGAGCTCGATCGCGTCCTCGCGCACCTGGGTGTGGATGAACAGGGCGACCTTGCCGGCACCGCCCTGTTTTTCGATCTCGTACCAGGTGGAGAGGGGGACGTGGACCTCGTAGCCCACCCCCTGCACGTCGAGGAGCAGACGCTCGGGGGTGGCCTTGAGGAGGCTGCCTTGCAAATAGCCAATCATCGGCCGATCATCAGCCGGCCGGGTTCGCCGGCGGCTCGGTGATCCCGAACTCCTCCAGGACCGTCGGGTCGAAGCGCACCTCCAACTCGCGGCGGCGCTTCTCGAGCAGGGCGGCCTCCAGCGCGTTCAGCTTGGAGCTGCGGACCTGCTCGCGCGTCTGCTCGCGGGCGGCGGCAAACTGAATGGGGTCCCAGCTCTTGCGCTCCTTGACCTCGAAGAGCACGGCACCCTGGGCATCGTTCACAGGGCCGCCGAGCTGGCCTGGGCTGAGGGCCATGGCGGCCTTGGCGAGCTCGGGGCTCTGGCCGATGCCGGGGATCTGGCCCTGGAGGCCGAACTCGGCGCTCTCCTTGACCTCCAGGCCGAGGCCGGCGGCGATCTGGTCGAGGGTCGCGCCCGGCGTCTTGGCCTGGCGAAGCTGCTGCATTGCAAGGTCCTGCTGCTTCTTGCGGCCGACCGCGGCGCGCACCCGCGGCTCCACATCCTTGACCTCGGGCACGCGCGGCGCCTTGACGTCCTTCACATAGAGCACCGCCCAGCCGCGGGGGGTCTGGATCGCCTCGGACACGGCACCCTTCTGCAGGGTGAAGGCAGCCTCGTTGAAGGCCGGGGCGAAGCCGATCCCGTTCACCGGCTCCTGCTTGGAGAAGGGGCCGGTCTCGCCGAAGGAGATCCCCTCAGCCGCGTTGGCCAGGGGCTTGAGCGCGTCGACGTTCGCCGGCTTGTCGTCGGCCAGGCGCTGGGCGAGCTCCCGGGCCTTGGCCTCGGCCATCTCGGCAGTGCGGTCCGCGGACAGGCGCTGGGCGATCATCGGCCGGACCTGCTCGAACGGCTGGGTGCCGGCGGGCCGCTTTTCGAGGACCTGAATCAGGTGCCAGCCGAAATCGGTCTTGAGGGGGCCGACCAGCGTGTTGGGCTGGGCGCCGAAGGCGGCTTCCTCGAACGCAGGGATCATCTGGCCGCGGCCGAAGAAGCCGAGGTCGCCGCCGCTCGTCTTGGCGGCAGGCTCGTCGCTCAGCTCGCGGGCGAGGGCGGCGAAGTCCTCACCCTTGTCCAGGCGGGCGCGGGCGCCCTCCAGGACCTTCTGCGCGTCGGCGTCGGTCCGCCCCTCGGCCTTGACGAGGATGTGGCGGGCGTGGACCTGCTCCGGCTGCGTGTACTCCTCCTTGTGCTCCTGATAATAGGCGCGCTGCGCCGCCTCATCCGCCGGGGCCTTGGCGGCGAGGGCGGCGAGGGCGGCGAGCTGGGCCGGGTCGACCAGGAGGTAGCCGGCCTCGCGCTGCTCGGGCAGGCGGTACTCCTGGGCGTGCTTGGCGAAGTAGTCCTTGACCTCGGCGTCCGTGACCTGGACGTTCTGGGTGAAGCGGGCGCGCGGGAGCTGGATGTAGCGGATCCGGGCGCGCTCGACCTGCTCGCGGTAGGCCTCCTCGACCTCCTTGTCGGAGATGTAGAGGTTGGCCTTGAGGATGTCCATCAGCTTGCGGACCAGGAGCTCCTCGCGGAGGCTCTGCTCGAACATGGCCGGGCTGGCGTAGCCGAGGCGGTTGCGCACCAGCTCCTGGTAGCGCTCCTCGCCGACGAAGCGGCCCTGCTCGTCCTGGAAGGTCTGCTCCTGGAGGATGTTGTCGCGCAGCTCGTCGTCGGTGACCTCCAGCCCCATGCCGCGGGCCTCGGCGAGGAGGATCTCCTGGCTGACCGCCTGGTTGAGCGCCTGCATGGGCAGGCCCATCTGGCGGGCCATCTCGGGCGTCATGCGGTCGCCATAGATCTGGCCGTACAGGCCTTCGAGCTGGCGGTATTGACGTTCGAACTCGGTCAGCGTGACTTCGCCGTCGCCTACGTAGGCAGCGACCCGGGGCCCGCCGGGGCCCTGGTTGCCGATGCCGGTGCCGAAGTCGGCCCAGACGAAGAAGATGAACACAAGCACCACGAAGACGAGGATCCACTTCAGGTGCTTGAGGTTGTCGCGGAACACTTTCAACATCGGAAAAGCTCCTTTCCCGGAGGACCGGGAAGTTTACCTGTCCTGCGGCGGCTCGGGCAAGCCTATGATATATTCGTCTTCCTACATGAGAGGTCGTTAGCTTGAACGCCAGGAAGGCGGAGCGCCGGAAGCGGGATTGGTACAGCGTCTCGGAAGAGACGTTGCGGGCGTTCGTCATCATCCTGACCCTGATCGTCGTCCTCGGCGCCGGCTTCGCCGGCTACCGGTATTGGGAGAGCCGTGCCCTGGAACGCGAGGCCGGCGAGGTCCTGGACGAGACCCAGAGGCTGCTCCAGCGCCTCCAGGACGAGGCCCAGGCGAGCGATTTCCGCACCGAGCTCGACGATGCCTGGCAGGGTTTTCAGGACGCGCGCAACCAGTTCTCCAACCAGGATTTCCGCGGTGCGCTCGACAATGCCCGGCGCAGCCGCAACGTGCTGCTGTCGATCCTCGAGGCCCTGGACCTGTCCGACACGATCGGACAGGCCCAGTTCACCTCGATCCAGGGGGATGTCGAGTACCGCCGCGGGGACGGCGGCGAGTGGCAGGAGGCGCGCAGCCGGGTGCCGCTCCAGAGCGGCGATTACGTCCGCACTTCCGAGGGCGGCTCGGCCGAGATCATGTTCCTCGACGGCACTCTCTACATCGTGCGGCCGAACACCCAGTTCATCGTCTCCTCGGCGCGCACCGCCGAGGGCCGCGAGGAGCAGGCGATCCAGATGGAGTTCGGCTGGGTGGAGCTCAACACCGCCCAGGGCGCGGGCAACGTCAAGACACCGAATGCGGTCGCGCGGGTGAAGCAGGACTCCGAGGCTTTCGTGACCGTGGACCCGAAGTCCCAGCAGGGGCGCTTCGGCGCCTACAGCGGCGGCATCGAGCTGACCGGGAAGGGGGGGATGAAGCGCGAGGTCAAGCCCCTGGAGCAGGTGGTCCAGAACGGCAACCTGCTCTCCGAGGCCGCTCCGCTGCCCGGCCGGCCCGCCCTGGTCACGCCCGCGGACAACGTGGACCTGGACCTCGACCGCGTGCCGCAGGTCCCCCTCATCTGGGATCCCGTGCAGGGCGCCGCCAAGTACGCGTTGCAGGTCTCCCGCAGCCATCTCTTCGTCGACAACATCATCGACGTCAAGAACCGGACGGCGCCCAAGGCGACCCTGGGCCTGCGCGGCGAGGGCACCTTCCAGTGGCGGGTGGCGGCTTTCGACAGGGGCGGCGTTCAGGGCCCCTGGAGCAAGCCGTGGAAGTTCCGGGTGGCCTCCTTCCGCTCCGGGATGGGCGAAAAGGATGAAACGCCGCCGGCGCTTGACCTGCAGGACGTGAAATCCTACGGTAGTATCTTCATCGTCGCCGGGAACAGCGATCCTGGAGCCCAGGTCGAGATCAACGGAGAGCAGGTCAAGGTCGCCGCGGACGGGTCCTTCATGAAGACGGTCCAGCTCGAAAAGGAGGGCTGGAGCTTCATCGAGATCCGGGCGCGCGACAGCTGGGGGAACCAAACTTCCCGCCGGCACCGCGTCTTCGTCGAAAATCCGTAGAAAACCCGTAGAATGCAGTAGCCGTTTGCCGTAAAGAGCCGTAACTCCGCCGCCTGGCGTCTGCGCCGCCGGCCCGTCAAGTCAAAAGGATTCCAAGTCCAGATGCCCCTCGCCTCGCTCCTCAGGTATTTTTCGAAAGACCTCGCCATCGACCTCGGTACCGCCAACACCCTGGTGTACGCCACCGGCCAGGGCATCGTCGTCCGCGAGCCGTCCGTCGTCGTCATCAACAAGCTCACCAACCGCATCGAAGCGGTCGGGAGCGAAGCCAAGGAGATGCTCGGCCGCACCCCGGGCAACATCGAGTCGATCCGGCCCATGAAGGACGGCGTCATCGCCGACTTCGAGGTGACGGAACGGATGCTCGAGTACTTCATCAAGAAGGCCCACGGACGGAAGATGTACGTCCATCCGCGGATCGTCATCGGCGTGCCGTCGGAGATCACGCAGGTGGAGAAGCGCGCCGTGCGCGACTCGGCCATGCGCGCCGGCGCCTCCGAGGTCTTCCTGGTCGAGCAGGCCATGATGGCCGCCATCGGCGCCGGCCTGCCGATCACCGAGCCATCGGGGAACATGATCGTGGACATCGGCGGCGGCACTACCGACGTGGCGGTGATCTCGCTCGCCGGCACGGTCTACAGCCGCTCGGTGCGGATCGCCGGCAACGAGATGGACGTGGCGATCATCCAGTACCTGAAGCGCAAGTACAACCTGCTCATCGGCGAGCGCACCGCCGAGCAGATCAAGATCGACCTGGGCTCCGCCTATCCTCTCAAGGAGGAGCTCAAGATGGACATCAAGGGCCGCGACCTCGTGGAGGGCGTGCCCAAGACCCTGACCATCACGGACGAGGAGATCCGCGAGTCCCTCGCCGAAACCGTGGCCACGATCGTCGAGGCGGTGCGCATGGCGCTCGAGCGCACCCCGCCCGAGCTGTCCGCCGACATCATGGACAAGGGCATCGTGCTCTCCGGCGGCGGCGCCCTGCTGCGCAACCTGGACCAGAGGCTCCGCGACGAGACCGGCCTGCCGGTCGTGCTCGCCGAAGACCCGCTGGCCTCGGTCGTGCTCGGCACGGGCAAGGTGCTCTCCGACATCGACCTGCTGCGCAAGGTGTCGATCCGCTAGCCCCCCTCTGAGGCGGAGCAGGCCCGAGGCAGAACGTTGGACGAGCGCCGCACCGGCTGGGTGCTGATCGTCGTGCTGGTCGCCCAGCTCGTCAACCTCGCGGTGCGGGGCGCCCAGGCCGGAGATACGTGGATGGAGTCGGTCGGCCTGCGCTTCCTCGGCCCCGCCGCCCGCACGGTCACTTCTGTCCCCACCAACCTGGGCGAGTTCCGCGAGGGGCTGCGCCTGCGCGGCAGCCTCCAGGAAGAGAACGCCCGGCTGCGCGGCGAAAACGAGGAGCTGCGCCTGCGGCTCCTCCAGCTCTCCGACCTCGAGAACGACATGCGCCGGCTCGGTGCCGCCGTCGAGTACACCACCCCGCCAGTTGGCGACATCCGCGTCGCGGACGTGGTCTACGTGGACCATGCCTCCTGGCTGCGGACCCTGGTGATCTACACCGGGGACCGGCCGGCGCGGCCGAACCAGCCGGTGCTCTCGTCCTCGGGGCTGGTGGGCCGGGTGGTCACAGTCGCGGGCCCCTATTCCAAAGTCCAGCTCATCACCGACCGCGCCGCGAGCGTCGGGGCGATGCTCCTGCGCACCCGGCGGCAGGGAGTGGTGCGCGGCAGCGGCCTCGGCCAGGGCGGCCTCGAGCTCGACTATGTGCCGCGGCAGGCCGACGTGAAGCCCGGCGACCGGGTGCTGACCGCGGGTATCGACGGCGTCTACCCGCGCGGCATCCCGATCGGGACGGTGATCAAGGTCGAGAGCGGCGGCCAGCTCTTCCACCGCATCCACATCGCCACCGCCGTGGACCTGGGCGCTCTGGACCAGGTCTACCTGCTCGACCATTCTCCGATCCCACCCGGGATCAAGGAGGCCGTGCCCGGTGCCCGCCCTTAAGCTGTTGGCCGGCCTCGCCGCCGCCGTGCTGTTCCACCTCGGCCTGATGCAGCTCTGGCCGGAGCTGGCGCGGCCCCTGGACGTGTTCCTCGTCGTGGTCGTGCTCTATGGGCTGGGCGGGAACTCCCTGGCCAGCCTTTTCGCCGGGATGGTGGTCGGCCTGGTGCATGACACGCTGACCAACAACCCCTTCGGACTGTTTGGTTTCGCTGATACCATCGTAGGCTACAGCGCGGCCCGGCTGGCGCAGCGCCTGGTCATTCAGCGGGTCAGCGGGGTGCTGGCGGTGGTGAGCTTCGCCGCCGCGCTGCAGGAGGCGATCGTGGTCGGCCTGATGGTCATGCTGCTTCCCGACCCGCAGCTCCCCACGCCCTTCGGAGTTGCGCTCAAGGCGGCGCTCTGCGGGGTGCTCGGCATGATCCTCTACATTGCCGGCAGCCGCTGGCAGCAAGGCTCCGAGTCCCGTCGCCGCAACCGGATGAGCCGGCTGCGCTTCCTCGGTTAGGTTGTGTGAAGTATGCAAGTGGTCCGCGAGCACCGTGAAGACCTTGTCTTCCGCCTCAAGCTGCTGAGCCGGGTGGTGACGGGCATGCTCGTGCTCATCGCCGTCGGCTTCTGGTTCGTCCAGCTCGTCCAGGGGGACTACTACCGCGAGCTGGCCGAGAACAACCGCCTGCGCAAGCTGCCGATCCAGGCGCCCCGCGGCCTGATCTATGACCGCAAGGGAAGGCTGCTGGTCGAGAACATCCCGAGCTACAACCTGATGGTGGACCGGAGCCGGGCCCTGGACCTGCCCGGCGCGCTGAAGTTCGCGGCCGGAGTGCTGGGCCGGCCGCTGCCCGAGATGGAGGCGCTGATGGCGGGCTACGCCGCCATCCCCGACTTCAAGCCGGTCCTCCTGGCCGAGAACCTGACGCTCTCCCAGGTGGCGCGCCTCGGCGTGGAGGGGCTGGAGTACCCCGAGTTCGAGGTCGAGGTCCAGCACCTTCGGCTCTACCGCCACCGCGAGCAGACCGCGCACGTCCTCGGCTACCTGGGCGAGGCCACGGAAAAGGAGATCGAGGCGGCGCAAGGCCTCTACGAGCCGGGCGACCTGGTGGGCAAGAAGGGGATCGAGCAGACCTACGACCGCATCCTGCGCGGCAAGGACGGCGAGCGGGCCGTGGTGGTGGACAGCCGCGGACGCCTCCTCGACGAGTACGGGCGGCGGGAGGCTGAGCCGGGCAAGAACCTGGTCCTGACCATCGACCTGGACCTCCAACAGGAGGCGGCGCGCTGGCTCACCGGCCCGGAGAAGGTGGGTTCGATCGTGGCCATGGACCCCAGGAGCGGAGAGGTTCTGGCCCTGGTCTCGTCGCCATCGTTCAACCCGAACCTGTTCGCGCGCCGGTTGCAGAAGAAGGACTGGCAGGCCCTGATCGAGGACCCCAACCACCCGCTCCAGAACCGGGCGATCCAGAACACCTACTCGCCGGGCTCGACGTTCAAGATCGTCATGGCCACGGCCGGGCTGACCGAAGGGCTGGTCAACGAGCGCTCCGCCACCTCGTGCGGCGGCGGAGCGAGCTACTACGGCCGCTACTTCCGCTGCTGGAAGAAGGGCGGGCACGGCACCCTCGCAGCCCACGGCGCCCTCAAGCACTCCTGCGACGTCTACTTCTACACCCTCGGCCAGCGGATGGGGATCGAGCGCATCGCCCAATACTCGCGGCTGTTGGGGATCGGCTCCCTCACCGGGATCGACATCGAGGGGGAGAAGAAGGGGCTCGTACCCGATCCGGATTGGGCCTTGAACGTCCGCGGCATGAAGTGGTACCCCGGCGAGACCATCTCGGTCTCGATCGGCCAGGGGCCGGTGCTGATGACGCCGCTCCAGATGGCCATGATGACCGCCATCGTGGCCAACGGCGGCCGCAAGGTGGTCCCGCACCTGATCAAGGGCGCCGAGGTGCCGGAGGCGGAGCACGTGGCCCTCGATGAAAACGCGCTGCGCATCGTGCGCCAGGGCCTCTGGGCCGTGGTCAACGAGCCGGGCGGCACGGCTTACCATCGGGCCCGCGTTCCGGGCGCCGAGATGGCCGGCAAGACCGGCACCGTGCAGGTCATCGCGCAGTCCGCCCGCACCGAGGCCAAGGCCCTGCCATTCAAGTTCCGGGACCACGCCTGGTTCACCTCGTTCGCCCCCGCTCAGAACCCCGAGATCGTCGTGGCGGTCTTCGCCGAGCACGGCGGCTCCGGCTCCGGCGTGGCGGCTCCCATCGCGCAGGCACTCCATGCAAAGTACTTCAAGATCGATCTCCAGCATCCTGCCAATCGCTGAGGAGAAGCCGCGGCTCCGGCTGCTCTCCTCGGTGGACCTGGGCCTGACCCTGTCGGCCCTGCTCCTGGCCGCCATCGGTCTGCTCACCGTGCACAGCGCGAGCGCCGAGATGCCGGTCGACTACCTGCCGCGGCAGGCGGTCTGGGTGGGGATCGGGTTCGTCCTGCTGCTGATCGTGGTGAGCATCGACTACCACATCCTCCTCGATCTATCCCTGGTGCTCTACATCCTGGGGATCGGATCCCTGGTGCTCGTGCTCTTCGCCGGCGTCGAGCGCGGCGGCGCCGCGAACTGGCTCCAGGTCGGGCCGTTCCAGTTCCAGCCCTCGGAGTTCGCGAAGCTCGCGACAGGGTTGCTCGTGGCCCGCTACCTGGCGGGCCTGAACCGCCGCATCCTCGACCTGCCGCAGATCTTCATGTCGGTGGCGATCGTGGCGATCCCCATGATCCTGGTGGCGATCGAGCCGGACATGGGCGGCGCGGCCATGTTCGCTCCGCTGATCGCCGGCATGCTCCTCGTGGCCGGCATCCGGCCGCGGCTGCTGATCACGGCCGCGGTCCTGGTGGTCGTGCTCGGCGCCGGCGTCTGGACCTTCGGCATGCAGGGCTATCAGCGCCAGCGCGTCCTCACCTTCCTCCAGCCCGAGAGCGATCCGCTCGGCGCGGGCTACCAGGTGCGGCAGAGCAAGATCGCGGTGGGCTCGGGCGCGCTCGTGGGCAAGGGGTACCTGCAGGGTACGCAGAGCCAGCTCCACTACCTGCCCGCGCGCCATACCGACTTCATCCTGGCCGTGCTCGCCGAGGAATGGGGCTTCCTCGGCGTGCTGGGGGTGCTCGGGCTCTATGCCCTGTACATCACCAGCGCCGCGAGGATCGCCATCCGCGCGCGGGACCGCGCCGGGATTCTGCTCGTGACAGGATTGTTGTCCGTGCAATGCTTCCATATTCTTTACAATAGCGCCATGGTGGTCGGTTTCGTTCCGATCACGGGCATTCCCATCCCGTTCCTGTCCTACGGCGGCTCCTTCACCATGGTGAACTTCATCTCGACGGGGATCATGCTGGGAGTGGACCTGCGGCGGTATGTCAACAGATAGGGGAACCTTGACCTGCAAAATGCTGATCGAGAGCGATCCGCACCAGACGCGGATCGCCGTTCTCGAAGATGACCGTCTGACCGAGATCTTCGTCGAGCGCCATCGCCACCGCGGCTTGGTTGGGAACGTCTACAAGGGCCGGGTGACCCGGGTGCTCCCCGGCATGCAGGCCGCGTTCGTGGACGTGGGGCTGGAGCGCGATGCCTTCCTCTATGTGAGCGACGTGGCCTCGGACGTCGAGTCCATGGACGAGTTGGAGATCGACGAGCCGCGCTCCGAGGAGCCGGCGAACCATCACGGAGCGCCGTCGATCGACGAGCTGCTCAAAGCCGGCCAGGAGATCATCGTCCAGGTGGTCAAGGACCCGCTGCCGAGCAAAGGGGCGCGGATCAGCACGCACGTGACCCTGCCCGGCCGGTATCTCGTGCTCCTGCCGACCGTGAAGCACTTCGGGGTTTCACGGCGGATCGAGGACGACGCCGAGCGCGAGCGCCTGCTCGGGTTGCTCGGCCAGCTTCCCGTCAACAGCTCCGGGAATTCGGGCCTGATCGTCCGCACGGTCGGTGAGAACAAGGGGATCGAGGAGTTCGAGAGCGATCTCAGCTACCTCTCCAAGCTCTGGGAAAAGATCCGCCAGCGCGCCGGCAAGGTCTCGGCGCCGACGCTCCTCCACCAGGACCTCGACCTCGCCCTCCGTGTGGTGCGCGATCTCCTGCGCTCGGACTACTCGGTCCTCTGGGTGGACGGCGAGGAGACCTACGAGCGCATCGTCGAATTCCTCGACCAGGTGCAGTCCGGCCTTGTGGGCAAGGTGAAGCTCTTCCGCCAGGAGGCCACGCTCTTCGAGCAGTTCGGCATCGAGGAACAGATCGAAGCAGCGCTCAAGAGCAAAGTCTGGCTCAAGTCGGGCGGCTACATCGTGATCAACCCGACCGAGGCGCTGGTGGCGATCGACGTCAACACCGGCCGCTTCGTGGGGCAGAGCAACCTGGAAGACACCGTGCTCCAGACGAACCTGGAGGCCGTGCAGGAGATCGTGCGCCAGATCCGGCTGCGCGACCTCGGCGGCATCATCGTCATCGACCTGATCGACATGATCGAGCATGAGCACCGCGAGCAGGTGTTCACCGCCCTGGAGGGGGAGCTGCGCAAAGACCGGGCGAAGACCAAGGTCCTCAACATCTCCGAGTTCGGCCTGGTCGAGGTCACCCGCAAGCGCAGCCGTGCCAACCTGGAAAGGCTGCTCACCCAGCCCTGCCCGTACTGCTCGGGGCGCGGCCGGATCAAGTCGATCGCCACGATCTGCCTCAACCTGCGCAAGGAGCTGCTCCACCTGCGCGGGCGGATGGGCCAGTCCGAGATCCTGCTGCGGGTGAACCCCGAGATCTCCCGCGCCCTGCAGCAGGAGGAGCGCGCCATCCTCACCGAGGTGGAGCGATCTCTCGGCGTCCACATCCTCCTGCAGAGCGACCCCGAAATGCACCACGAACGCTTCGACGTCGTGGAAGTGTGAAGAGCGAGCCCTTCTCGATCCCTGGTTGGACCGGCGAGCTGAACGCCGCCCTCCGCCCATCTGATTTGGAGGGAGAAGTCCGGCGCCTCGTTGATCCGGGGGCATCTCTCAAGACTCTTCATTGGGGGCGGAATTACCTCTATCTCAGCCGGATGGAAGGGATGGACGTGGTGGTGAAGCAGTTCCGCCACGACCGCCTGCGGCCCCGGCTCGACCGGAAGCTCAAGGGGAGCAAGGCCGAGCGGAGCTGGCGGGTCGCTCAGGCTCTCCTCGCGGCAGGAGTCCTCACCCCCGAGCCGGTGATGCGGATCGAGTCGGCCGACGAGGCCGGCCCCGCCCTTTACGTCTGCCGTTTTCTGGACGGAGCCACCGAAGCCCGTTACCTCCTTCGAGCGGCCAACGCAGGGAATGAGTTTCCGCGTTGGTTGCTCGAAGAGCTGGGTAGAACCGCGCGCAAGCTCCACGACGCGGGCTTCTGGTTCCGGGACTTCACCAGCGGCAACGTCCTGATCCGCGAAGGCGCCCTCTACCTGGTCGACCTGAACCGTACCCGCATGGGCAAGGTCCCGAGCCACTCCGAGCGGATGAGGGACCTCTCCCGCATGCCGATCCTCCGGCCCGAGCACCAGGAGGTCTTCCTCTCAAGCTACGGGACGAAAGACAGGAACCTCTACCTTCTCTACCACCGCAGCTTCCTTCTGAAAAATCAGACGAAACAAAAGATTCGCGGAGGCACCGGCCGGGTGAAAGCCCTCCTCCTGCCCCGCACGGCGCACGCGCACATACCGGAAGCTCCGGCAGACGCCTCCGTCCGCGACCGGGTGGTCTGGGACCATCTCTCCGACCAACCTCACCAGCACGCAAGCCGGCTCGACAAGCTGAGGGTCCGGCTCGCCGACGCCCGGCTGCACCTGGAAGAGGGTGCGGTCATCGCGGCGGCGCTGCCGCGCATCCGGTCCCGCTACCGGGAGCTGAAGCTCCGGCGCGAGCCTGTGACGTTTCACGGATTTGGCATCGCCCTCCGCCCCTGGCCCGAAGACCCGGGAGCCCTGCTCGGCCTCGTGGACGACCTCGGGGCAAAGCACGTCCTCCTCCGCCTCCACCCCTGGGAGGAGGATCACGACGCCGAGGAGGAGCTGGCCCGGGAGCTTCACGGCCGCGGGCTGGAGCTGACCTTTGCCCTCCCGCAGAACCGCGAGCTCGTGAAGGATCCCGCGCGCTGGCGCCGGGCCCTGGAAGAGATCGGGCCGCGCTTCTCGCCCTACGGCAAGCGATTCCAGGTCGGCCAGGCAATCAACCGCAGCAAGTGGGGTGTCTGGAACCTGAACGAGTATGTCCGCCTCGTGCAGGAAGCGTCGGAGGTTCTACGCGGGGTGGAGATCCTCGGCCCGGCGGTGATCGACTTCGAGCATCACGTCACCGCGGCGGTGCTCAACCTGAAGCGGCCGGGCCTCCACTTCGATGCAGTCTCCGCCCTCCTCTACGTCGACCGGCGGGGCGCGCCCGAGAACCCGCAGGCCGGCTTCGACACGGAGGGCAAGGTGCTCCTCCTCAAGGCGATCGCCGACACCGCCCGCAACTCGACCGGCCGCCTCTGGATCACCGAGGTGAACTGGCCACTCCGCGAGGGCCCGCACTCGCCCGCCGGCCAAGCCGTCTCCGTGGGCGAGCAGGAGCAGGCCGACTACCTCGTCCGCTACTACCTCCTGGCGCTCGGGACCGGAGCGGTCGAGAGGGTCTTCTGGTGGCAGATGATCGCCAAAGGCTATGGCCTGGTCGATCCGGTAGGGCTCCGGCGCCGTCCTGCCTTCGAAGCCTTCCGCGAGCTGATCCGGGAGGTGGAGGGGAGCAGGCTGGAGTCCATCCTCCCGGTCCAGGCTCCGGCGCGCGTCTGGGTCGTTCGCCGGCCGGATGGTGCACAGGTGATCGTGGGCTGGAGCACTGCCGGCCTCGTCCAGGTAACCCTTCCGGACGGCAGGGCAGTCGAGGTCACTTCCTCGCCCCAGTACTTCGCTTGACAATGCTTCAGGGCTTGACACAAGTTAGCTTCCTGCTTACATTAATACGCGCTATGGAATGAGTCCATAAGCTCCCTCGTCGTCTTGCTGGTGTAGGTCGTAGACTTCCGCAGTACAAGACCGACAAGATTTTTTCGCCACGCGTTAAATCCGCGTGTCGATGGAGGATCGGACATGGGTCGATGGTTGACTCGGTTGGCTACGCCTTTGGTGTTTGCAATGGTTTCGGTGCCGGCGAGCGCCGCTCCCTTCCGCGTGACTCTGGAGCCGGACGCCGTGGTGGTCTCGGGAGTGACCGCCAAAGGAAAGGCTGCGCTTCTTGGCGTCACCCGGGAGATCGGCGAAGACGATTACCCCACGGTGCGCCGCCACCTGGAAGTGCTCGCCGACGATGACGGCAATGGCACGATCCGTTATCCGATCGAGACGGGAGTTCCACTCCGCTCGGTCTGGGCGGTCGTGGACCTGACCAGTGGAGATCATGACGTTGCCGCGCCGCAGAAGTTCGGAGTGCGGCGTGTCAACTGGCGAGGACGCGGCCTGGAAAAGCGGAGCGACGGGCGGGATGCGGTGGAAGACCGGCGCACGCTCCTCGAGCTGCTGGTCGTCCGGCCCCAGGTCGGAGCGTGGGCATTGCGGGTGCGCGACGGCGCCGAGAGCGATGGCGACGGCATAATCGACGGCCGTTTGTCCGGCGTGCTCGACAGCATGCAACCGTTGTCCGACAGTCCTCAGCCGCCCTCCGTCCTTCAGAAAGACGACGTCGTGCTGGCCCTCGATCCCGCCGCCATGGAAATCATCCTGGTCAAAGTCCCCAAGAATTCATAGTTGCTGGAGTCGTCATGAAAATGAAGCGGTTAGCCATTCTCCTCGGTCTGTCGGTCCTCGGAGCGTTGGGAGCGTCTGCCCAGGAACATCCAAACGTCGCGAAAGGTCTGGGCGGGGTCATGGGCCCCGGAACGGACCTGGATACGATCAACCCGTTCAACGGCAACCTGGTCATCCGCCTGCCCATCGGGCAGAGCTATCCAGTCAATGCCGGGCTGTCCTATCAACTCGTTCTCACCTACAACAGCCAGGTCTGGGAGTACGAGACTTACGACGAAACGAACCGGGTGCTTCCGGCCCGCGGCAACAACGCCGGCCTGGGCTGGGCCCTTCACCTCGGGCGGCTCAATCCGCCGCAGCTGGAAGCCGGCAGCTCGCCTTCGCCCGATTATTACCGCAACACCTATCTAGCCCAGGATGGATCGATCCACACGTTCTATCCAACCCTCCACGAGGGCGAGACGGCGACGGCCGGCGTCGAATATACGCGCGACGGCTCCTATCTGCGCCTGAAGACGGCGACCCGGCAGATCGAGTTTCCGGACGGCAGCGTGCACACCTTCAGCTCGCTGACCAATGGTTTTCTGACACGGATCGAGGACCGCTTCGCCAACTTCGTCCAAGTGGACTATCAGGACTGCTCGCCCTCGTGCTCGCCGGCGACGCCCGCGAATGCGCACCGCTGGCAGATCTCGGATACCCATGGACGCGTTCACCGGATCGATCTGCGCGACACGGGCCAGTCGGGCCAGGCGCTCGTCATTACCCAGGTCGACCTGCAGGCATTCGGGGGTGCGCGGGCGGTCTACAAGCTCCTGTACAACAACAGCACCGACGACCAGAGCACCACGGGCTCTCCGGTGGGTCTCACCGGTTGCCGCGGCACCGACAATTATCTGGTCTGGTTCCTGACCAAGGTCGTGCGGCCCGACAGCTCGGTTTACGAGATCCCGCTGGCCGGATATTTTTCTTCGAACGTCCCCGGCGACCTCAACAACCCTTGCAAGACCGGGTTGATCAATCGTCTACGGCTCCCCACCCTGGGACAGATCGAATGGGACTACATCCTTTACAAGTTCCCCTCGATCTCCACGACGCGGAACATCTGGCAGAAAGCGACCGGTGTGGGAACGCGGCGGCTTCTCGACGGGGCTTCGGCTTCCATCGGCCAGTGGACCTACGCCACGGCGCTCTCCGGGGGCACGACCGCCCACGAGAAGCTGCTCACCAACAGCGTGACCGATCCGCTCAGCAACAAGGTGAGCCGCTACTTCTCGGTTTGCGTCGACAACTGCTCGCACGCGGACGGACCGTACGAGTACGGCTTGGCGGTGGGGCGCGACGCGGGCGGCGACGGCACCGGCCGGTTTGTTTCGAATCAGGTTTTTGACTCCGTCGGCACGCTGCTGCGCACGACCCACGCGCGCTGGGAGCACGACACTCCGAGCACGAGCTCGTCGGTCACGGAACGGAGCCGCCTGAATCAACGGCTGGCTTCGCAGCGGCTCCAGTTCGACGACGATCCCTCCGCGACCTATGCCGACGATTCGTACTCGGACTTCGACGGCCTGGGCCACTACCGGCGCAAGGACAGCAACGGCAACTTCCCCGGCAGCAACGTGCGTTCGAATCACGTTCAGTACAATTCTTCGGTGGGCACGTATGGCCAGGTGGGCTATGCGCCCTGGCCGGCCGCCTCGCCCTGGGTGATCAATACGCACTTGTTCGCCTGGGACCAGGAGAGCGGCAAGACGCAGTACCGGATTCCTTGCTACGAGGCGAGCACCGGGTTTCTCCAGCGCCTCCGGTTGCTCAAGAACAGCGGCGCGACCGAGCACGTGAACGACGTGCTGCAGGTGTTCCAGCGCGACGGGGCGGGCAACGTCACCACCGAATCACATTACGGCGGCGACAACCAGAACCTCGCGGTCAACGCTTGCGCTCTGACGCCCCCGGCCTCGGCCGTCTATCAATTTACACACACCTATGCGGGCGGCGTGCGTTCGAAGACGTCGGTGACGGCGGGCACGGCCCTCAACCTTCTGGACCTGACGATCGACGGCAGCACCGGCCTGCCCAGCTTCAGCCGGGATGCGGCGGGCAAGCAGACGGGCTTCAGCTACGACACGCTGGGGCGCATGACGACGATGGACCCCGCCGACGACCTGCTGACGGTCGCTACTTACTGCACGGCCACGTCCGTTCCCGCCTGCCCGGCCGGCGTGCGCGCCCAGGTGGTCGCCTCCCGCAAGGCCACGGTGGGCGGATCGGACGTGACGGCCATCCGGTCGCGTTTCGATGACTGGGGTCGGTTGATCAGCGACGAGATGCGCATGCCGCCCGCGGGAACCTTCGTCGGCCGGACCTATGCGTACAACGCCCTGGGTTGGAGGACCTACTCCTCCGAGCAGGGAACGGCTTACGGCACGAGCTTCCTCAATTTCGACGCCTTTGGCCGGCCGCGCACGGTCCGGCCGCCGGACGGCGGCTCGCACGACGTGACCCTGAGCTATGAGGGCGTCCGGAAGATCACGCAGACGGTCAAGGTCGCCACCAGCACGTCCGGAGAGACGAACGCCTCCACCATCGAGGTCTACGACCGCTACGGCCGTCTCTATGAGGTGACCGAGCCCACCAACGCGAAGACGCGCCACGATTACGACGTCGGCAACCGGCTGGTCAAGGTCTGCCAGGGAGCGACCGGAGCCGGCACCGGCACCTGCGGCCAGCAGCGCCTCTTCAACTACGACCTGCGGGGCTTCCTGCTCTCCGAGCAGCATCCGGAGAAAGGCGCCTCGGGCAACGGGTCCGTCTCCTACTACAACTACGATGCCCGCGGCCATGCGCTGCGGGTGGTGGACGGCTCGAGCGACCTGACCTTTGCCTACGACAACGCCGAGCGGCTGACGCAGGTGCGCGAGACGGGAGGAGCCCAGCGGCCGCTCAAGTCGTTCACCTTTGCGACAACGAACTTCAGCGACGGCTCGGGGACCGACTGGCGCAAGGGCAAGATGACCTCCGCCTCCCGCTTCAACTACGTGGGAGCGCCGTTCAATGCCACGGCCGAGGTGCGCGACAGCTACGTCTACCGGGGCACGGAAGGGCGTACCTCCGAGCAATCCCGGCAGCTGTTCGTCAACGCCGGGGCCGAGGAGAAGTTCACGACGACCTATGCCTACGACAGCCTGGGCCAGGTCTCGAGCCTCGGCTATCCCGATTGCGTCTTCGGCGACTGCACGGCGTCGGATACCCCCAGGACGGTCACCTATGGCTACAGCTACGGCCGCCTGACCAGCGTGCCCGGCTACACCGGCACGGCCGGCGGAGTCAGCCAGATCACCTATCACGACAACGGCATGGTCCATCAGGTGCCGCACTCCAACGGGGTCCTCTACACGCAGCAGAACGATCCCAACGGGATCCCGCGCCCCTCCGGCATAACCGCCGCGAACAGCACCACGACCCTGTGGACGGCGGGGACCCACGGCTACGACGGCGCGGGAAACCTGAAGTCCGTGGGCACCCAGACGTTCGTCTACGACAGCCTGAGCCGGATCACCCAGGGGAATCTCACCGGAGGCAGCCAGAGCTACACCTACGACAACTACGGCAACGTCCAGAGCATCACGACGGCCGGAGCCTTGCTCAACACGCCCACCTCCTCGACCACCAACCGGCTCACCGCGGGCACCTACGACGCAGGTGGAAACCTCACCGCTTGGAACGGCAACTCCTACCAGTACGACGCCCTCAACCAGATGGTCCGCTTCACCTCGGGAACCGAGGACTGGATCTACGTCTACGGTGCCGACGACGAGCGCTTCTGGAGCTACAAGACCAGCGGCGGCGGCTCGCTGTGGGCGGTCAGGGACCTCGACGGCGTGGTGCTCCGCCACTACAACTCGCACTTGGGCTGGACCGATTACGAGGACTACATCTACCGTGATGACAAGCTGCTCGCCAACTATCTTTCCGGCGGCCAGCGGCGGCACTTCGACGTGGATCATCTCGGCAGCGTCCGGCTCGTCACCAACCTCGCGGGCAACCAGGTCGGCTTCCACAGCTACTACCCCTATGGGAAGGAGCAGACCGCGCTGCAGGAGGGTGACCGCATGAAGTTCACCGGCCACGAGCGGGATCTGGCGAGCCTGGCGGGGGACGGGGACGACCTCGATTACATGCACGCGCGGCATTTCAGCGCGATGACAGGTAGGTTCCTGAGCACCGATCCGGTCGACGGCATGCCCTACCTCCCGCAGAGCTGGAACCGGTACGCCTACGTCATGGGCCGGGCGATGACCTACACCGATCCCACCGGTCTCTACGGGGTTGGAAGGGCGTTTCCGCCCGTCGGCATGACGGTTTACGACATCGGCTTCGGCGACACGATCAGCGTGATCACCACGGCCTGGAGGGGGACGACCTCGAACCCGTTCACGGGCGTGTGGGGTTTGGGCAGCCTGGTGTCCGGTTCCTCGTTCTTCCAATCCTTGAGCGACCTCTCGCTCCTGGACCGCAACGACTTTTCCTTCAACCGGTCCGCCAGTCTCACCGGGCAGGGCCTGGGGGCCTACGTCGACGGGCTCATCCCCTTCGTGAACCCCCTGGCCGATGCGGGCGTCTACAATCCGGACGAGGTCGGAATGGCTTCGATGGAGGTGGTCGGCGAGGCTGCCGCCCTCCTCGGTGGAG
This sequence comes from uncultured Holophagales bacterium, assembly GCA_963741305.1. Classification (GTDB taxonomy): domain Bacteria; phylum Acidobacteriota; class Thermoanaerobaculia; order Multivoradales; family UBA5704; genus DATMER01. The sequence continues at coordinate 6,185,492 of CAVUHL010000003.1, forward strand.
GCGGCAGTGCCGCGGGCAAGGCCCACAAGGCCTTCAAGCTCGGCAGGGAGATCAAGGTCGGAAAGAACTTCCGTCTCGCGCCATGGGGAAACCGGACCGGACACAAATACGGGCGCTTCCCGCACTATCATCGCAGGGGCAGGCTGGGCGGAGACGGCAAGCCGCTTCCCGGTCAGGGGATGGGCAGGCACCGTCCCTGGGAGCCTCCCGCTCCCGGCCAACCCTGGAGGTCGAGGTTCTAGATCATGATCGTCCTTCCGATCGTAATTGCCGAAGGCTGGGACCTGAAACTCTACTCCTCCCAGGAGGATGCGGAGCTCGACCTCGAGCCCGTGGACGTGGAGGCCGGCCTTTACATCGGCTATGACTCGCAGGGCCGTCTACTGAAGCTGGAAACGAGAGACTCGGCGGTCGTCCTGTCGGCCGCCGAGTCCTCTCCCACGCATCAGACACAGCTCGAAGAGCTGCTGCGCGGCGCGCTCCAGAGGACCGGCCACAACCTTCAAGGGACGGACAGCCTGGAGAGCCTCGTCGAGGCCGCCCAGGCGTTCTCCTTCAAGCCGCCCCGCTCCAACCGGGAGGTTTTCAAAAAGCTTTTCAAGGGATGACCTGCCGCTTCACGAAGCGGCAGGCAACCGCGCCAGGTATCTCAGTCCCGTGATGCTGGGCAGGAAGCAGTAGGCTCCGCCGCGGGTGATGACCAGGCGCGGGAACCCTTTTATCACCGTGTTGTTCTTGCCCTTCTCGCCGGGGGCGGCGAGCGTGAAGGAACTGGTTGCCGGGTCGTTCACGCCAAGGAACACATCGTCGCCGCTGATGTTGAAGTACGCGTTTCCCTCGCTCGACCCGCCCGGCCCAGTAGCCGATTTCACGAAGGCCTTGCCGATGTTCCACTGGCCGCTCAAAAATTCGAACTGATTGAACAGGCTCGCGTTGATGAAGTAGCCGATCAGCCCGCGCGGGGTCGGAGAGGGATCGGGTTGCGTGGGATCGTAGGCCGGCCCATAGGGCATGGCGCGCCGCACGATGCGATGATGCGCACTGTCGGTGCCGGTGACCGCCTCGTTGCGCGGATTGTTGCGCCGGAGATGAGAGCCGATGGGGCACTTGAGCCCCAGCGTGTCATCCTTCGCCGGCTGCACCGGCACATCCGTGTTCACGTAGGTGAAATCGTTGAGCTCCTGCACCGGCAGCGCCGGCTCCTGTGCGTCGGGCGCGAGCTCCAGCGGGTTGCCGTTGCGCCAGCGCCCGCAGACCTTCGCCGCGAGCATCTCTCTGTCGATTCCGGCTTTCGCCGAATATTCGGTGAGAAACATTTCGAATCCGGCGACGTCCTGCTCCAGGATGCGGAAGGCGGCGTAGCTGCTGTTGGTCGAGAGCTCCGCCGGCTGCACGCTGTAGATTCCGCTGCTCTGGTTGGCGTAACCCAGCAGGAACTCGCCCGTGGCCACCGGCTCCTGATGGTCGGGTATATCGCATTTCCTGTCCGGCGCGCCGATCACCGTGGGCTGCGAGATGCTGTCGCGGTACCCGAAGTGGACCTGATTGTCAGGGAGGGCCTGCGCGTCGTGCGCTGACAGCTCCGTCATGCAGCCGGCGAACGCCGCGCGCAGCCGGGCCGTGACCGTTTCGAGCACCGATGGATTTTCGTCGACCCAAAGGTTCAGTACCACGTGGACCTGATTGCCATCCCCCATTCCGCCGATCCACTGGGCCGGCTCGCTCGTGCCCACGTCGCCCACGATCTTGGCCGTGTCGGGACTGGCAGCGCCGCGCTGGAACGCGGTGTCGAAGGTGGCGAGCTGCGCCTGGGTGAGGCCGAGCGCAGCCAGTCCCGCGGCGGTGAAGCTGATGTTCACGAAGCACTCCGGCTTGGTATTGGGCGTCCAGCGCTCCGCCGTGGTGATGCGGGGCATCCCGCCAATGCCGTCGACCAGCGCCCCGATCAGGGCTCCGGCCGCCTTGGGCTCGGTGATGCTGAGGATGAAATGCCGGGCCATGTCCACGCGGTAGCCGCTGAGGATCGTGCCCTGAACATCTGAATAGTCAAGCTCCGGATCGAGAATAGGATCGGCCATGACGGTTCAGGACGGAAGATTGGCCAGGATTTCCGGCACCGTAGCCGTGTAGGCCTGGAAGAGGTTGACGTTGGGCGCATGCTGCGAGGCGTCGTTCAGGGCAATGAAGTCCCCGAACGCGGCCACGTTGTTGGCCACCGGAATCAGCTCCTTGCCACCCACCACGAACGAAAGAAGGGCGTCGAAGATCGGGCCCACCTTTGCCACGAAATCCCCGATGTACGCGGAGAAGCTGCCGTCGAATTCGGTGATGACCGCGATGACATAGGAATCAGTCGATTTTCCACCGGGCTGCAGGTTGGGAGTGGACGCATCGAGCAGCAGGATGCGGGCGTAGTGCACCGTGCCGATCGACGTGAGCGCGGCGTCGAGCTCCGAATTGCTCTGCCCCAGGGTTCCGCTGAGTGTCGTCAGATCGGTTCCGGGAATCACCGGCAGGATGAGCGTAAGCGGACTGGCCATAGGGTCGTCTCCTTGATTTGTCGGGTCTGCCCCAACTAGTGAGACGAAGGCCAGACAAATTGCAGGACCACCCGGCCGGAGACGTCTCCGGCCGGGCTCCCTTGCCTTCTCAGCGCGAGGTGGAAGGAGCCGCCGCGCGGTATGTGCCCCGATCCGGGTCCCAGCTCCGCTGCCGGTGCCCATCCCCGTTCCGGCTCCCGTTCCTGAGCGCGCGGCCGATCGTCAACGCGAGCGACCCTACCAACACCCAGGGCACGGCGGCGAACACATAATCGAGCGGCTGGTGCATCAAGTCGGCCCGGTGCTGCCCGCGCCGCGAGCGCAGGCCGTGGCCCTTGATCTCGCTCTTGAGCCCCGCTTCGGCGAACGGGTTGTCTGGGCGTCCACGGAGGAGGCCCGTCACCCGGCTCTCGAGCACGTCCACGCGGTCGCCCAGGACGAGAAGGAGCCAGTGCGCCAACTGTCCTTCGCTGTAGCGGCGGTAGGCGTACCGGCGGATCGCGCCGGACAACCCCTTGGGCGGGCAGGCGGTGCCGAAGACCGGCGTCAGGAACTTGTGCTCGGTCGTCTTCTCCCGGGGCCAGCGCTCCGCCTGCCGCTCGGGGAAATGCCAGTGGGCTCCGGTCCCCTGGGGATTGAACTTTTCCTTGGGCACGGCCGGCCGGTCCTTGGGATCGAGGTCGACTCCCCAGCCGGGGATCGTGCGCCGAAGCTCTTCGCTCGAACGGGCATTGGGCGGTTTCTCAGCTGTATAGGCCATGAAGTTTTCCTCCTTCCTAGTGGGCCTGCGGCCGGATCAGGGGCTTGATGCACCCGTCGAGCTTGCTGGACATCATGTGATAACCCTCGGCGATCTCCTCGAGCGGAAGGACGTGGGTGACGATCTCCCGGGGCTTGAGCACGCCGTTCTTCACGTGCTCGAAGAGGCGCGGCCAGTGCCGCTTCACGTTGCACTGGTTCGTGCGGATGGTCAGCCCCTTGTTCATGGCGTCGCCGAACTTCACCGCGCTGAACAGCGGACCGTAGGCTCCGACCACCGAGATGTTGCCGGCCTTGCGCACGCTGTCGATGGCCCAGTTGAGCGCCACCGGCGAGCCGCCCTGCAGCTTGAGCTTGCTCGCGGTCAACACCTGGAAGAAGCTGCCGTCCGCCTCGGCTCCGACGGCGTCGATGCAGACGTCGGCTCCGAGGAAATCGGTCTCCTCCTTGAGGAACTGCACGATGTCGTTGACCTGGGAGAAGTTGACCGTCTCCGCGTGCGCGAACTGCCGGGCCACCTCCAGCCGGTAGTCGAGGTGGTCGACCACGATCACCCGTCCCGCGCCCATGAGCCAGGACGACTTCGCGGCGAAGAGCCCGACCGGTCCGGCGCCGAAGACCACCACCACGTCCCCCTCGTTGATCTCGCCCAACTGGGCGGCGAAATACCCGGTGGGGCAGGCATCCGTGAGCAGGACCGCATCCTCCTCGTGCATCCAGTCGGGGATGATGGTCGGTCCGACGTCGGCGAACGGCACGCGCACGTACTCCGCCTGCCCGCCGTCGTAGCCGCCCGCGGTATGGGAGTAACCGTAGATGCCGCCTACGGCGCTGGCATTGGCGTTCGTGTTGTGGCAGTTTCCATACAGCTCCCGTGCGCAGAAGAAGCAGGATCCGCAGGCGATGTTGAACGGCACCATGACCCGGTCGCCGACCTTCAGGTTCTGCACCGAAGAGCCGATTTCCTCCACGACGCCGATGAACTCGTGGCCGAAGGTCATCCCGACGCGGGTGTCGGGGAGCATCCCATGGTAGATGTGAAGGTCAGAACCGCAGATCGCGGCGAGGGTGACCCGGACGATGGCATCGTTCGGGTGCTCGATTTCGGGGATCGGTTTCCGCTCCACGCGGACCCGGTACGGGCCGCGATAGACCATTGCGCGCATCGTTGTGCCCTCCTGCTGGTTGTTCATTCCGTGTGCGCATCATCGGAGCGAATAATTGCAAGAAGGCTGCCTGAGTAGACAGGAAGGTTCCTGAGCCCCGACGAGGTCGGCGGTCTTCCCGCCGCAGAGCTGGAACCGCGATTTTCCGCTCGTCCGGCGTCAGGAGCAGATCTGGCAACGGGTGCGGGCTCTCCCGGTCACCTCATATTGGGAGCCGGTCCACACACAGGGGTCCTGCTCGATGATCGTGACGAAACAAGGTTCGTCGAGGCCGCAGACCAGATCCGCCTCGTCGTCGCAGTCCGCCAGGAAGCTGCTCGCCGCCGCGGAGCAGGTCGAGCCGGTTCCCGAGCAGTTGAACGACCCCCCCGGAAGGCAGGGGCAGCTGGCGAAGCTCGGCTCCGGCACCATTCCGGGATCCGCGGACGCCGGGGCGCAGATTCCACCGGCTTCCTCCGCTTGTGCAGCCTGGACGGTGAACGCGGCAAGCAGACACAGCATCAGTACGAGCGAGAGTCTTACCTTCAGGTTCATCCTGTCGTCTCCCTTTTAGATAGATGTCTGGCTAAACGCTACAGTACGCCCAAGCGAGTAGATGCGCAAGCAGCCGGCGCCAGCCTGGCGCAGGTAAGTGACTTCCGAGGGCAGGTAAGTGAGTTACGGACGGCGGGTCAGTGACTTACCTGGGCAGGTCAGTGGCTTTCCTGCCCAGGTAAGTCACTGACGGGGCGCAGGTAACTGACTTCCCTGCCCAGGTAAACGACTTACGGGGGTCAGGTAACTGACTTACCAGGTCAGGTAGCTGACTTCCCCGTGCAGGTAAGCGGCTTACGGGGCACGGGGAAGTGAAGTCCCGACTAGGGGAACCAGAATGAAGTTGGTCATCGGATCGTGGCGTTGTCGAGCTGGATGCCAAAACACCCTCAGCCCCGGTAGGGGCGACAGAAGGAAAGCAGGGTGGAAACCCTGCGTGGGAGAAGGTAGCGGCGAGGCAGTCCTCCCGGCGTAACAGGGGCCTAGATACCTCGTCACAGTCCGCGCCCAAGGGGGGCTACTTGACCCTTCGGGTTGCGGCTATCCTGCGCTTGCTGTGTACAGAGTGGCCAATTTGGCCCCAATCCATTGGATTGCCCGCGAGTCAACGCAGGGTCTTACCGGCACAGCTCTTAGATCTTCCAAGGGACACGCTCGGCGCTACTCGTACCCTTGGCCACGTTTGAAGACGTGAAGGATGACAATGACACCGACAGCTTGGTCCCAGCCGAAGCGGACACGCCAGCCGCCGACGCGCAGTCGATACTCGGGAGGCTGCTTGCCTGCGAGCTTGACCACGTCTCCCTGATTGGTTTCCGCGAGCTTGAGGATGGCGGCGACGATGCGTGAACGGGTCGGTCGATCGAGGCGGGCGAGATCGCGCTGGGCTCGAGGCGTCCAATCGACCTGCAGACTCACGAGAGCCCCAGGTTCCGTTTCAGCTCCTCCGTCGTGAGGCGCTTCCCTTCCTGATGCTCTCGCCAGGCTTCCGCCACTGCCGCAGCTTCCCCGGCCGTCTCGTGTTCATCGTCCTCGGGGGCGTTCTCCAGCGTGTAGAGCGGCTCAGCTGTCTCTTTCAGGACCTCGAGCAAGCGCTCGGCGCGGGTGATCTCGCTCTCGGGAAGGTCGTCGATCAGACGGTGAAGGCTGGCTCGTGAGGTCATAGGTATCTCCTCTTCTTCATTGTAGCGCGGTGAGCCAGCGTTACCCCTCCAAACCCACCCGCCCACCCGCCTCCGACAGCAACCCCACCGCACCCACCCCCGCTCCCACAACCTCCAAGCTTCCTTCGCCACCACCTCAGCCTCACCTTCCCCCGCCCTCAGCAACGCTTTGGCTTTCTCCGCCATCGCATACCCCCCAGTTCTCTCGGCCCGCACTGTGAAAACGTCTGAATTTTCAGACGTTCCCGGCCTTACGCCTGGTTGTTCCTGGTATGGCACTGATAAGGCGCAGGCGAGCGCTCTACGCTCGTCGCTGCTGCACCCTTTGGCGACGCTCCCGTTCCCGCTTCCATCTTTTGACGATGACACTTGCCCGTGAGGACTGCCAGTTCTTCCGGCCCAAGTAGGCTAAAGCGGCCAAGCTGCCGATGCCGAGAACCAAACCCCATCTGCCATTCCTTCTGGAATAGCTCTCCATCATCTGGAAGGTGACGATCGTGGTGCCTGAAACCTCGAACCGCCAGATCTGGGGCCGCCAGCGATCAGCCTTGGGAGGTACCCAGAGTCGGACGCGCGCTCCTGGGAAAAGACGGGAGCACGCCTTACGGTAATTCGGTTCGTCATTCCAGTAGCTCCACTTTCCCGGATGGCCCGAAAGCCAGAAGTTGACTCCCGCGACGCTCCCTCCTCGGCGCTTCATATCCTTGGTAGAGCTGACCCGTCCTTCTACGAGCACGAGGGAATCTTCAGGGGGAACCGTGAACGAAGATATCCAAGTCTTGAACCCGATCACGGCGATGATGAGGATCATGAGCATCAAGATATCCACGACAGCCCGGAACAGCCTCAGGATGTATTGCAAAGTCATTCCCCTTGGCGGCAGAGCCCCAACCCCACCCGCCCACCGTCCAACATCCCCGCCCCATCCACCCCCGCCCCCCACAACCTCCAAGCCTCCTTCGATACCCCCTCCCCTTCCCTAACCTTCCCCGCCCTCAGAAAAGCCCTGGCCTTCGCCGCCAGCGCATACCCCCTGACCCGGTTCTGCCACTCCTTCGTCCCTCCAACATACTCGGAGATCTCCACCGCCAGCTCTGCCCAATCCTCCGGCTCTCCATCCCCCGCCAACGATTTCTCGACTGCCAGCTCGCAGACGGCCCAGGTCTGGTATTCGGTCGCGATTCCGACCACCGCGAGCCTCTGGTCGGGGGTCAGCTCCTCGAGGTTGGCGAACAGCTCCTTGGCGGGGATGCGGTCTTCCGCTCGGGGCGGGGTGTCGGGGAGGCGCAGGGTGAGGAGCCTCTGGAAGGCTCGGTCGGCTCGGGTGCGGAGCGGCTCTCCGAGCTCGGCGAAGAGGGCTTCGGGGTCTCGGCCCACCCTTTGCCGGGTCCGGCTGAGGGTGTCGTGGAGCTGGAGGAGCTCGTCTCCCTGGTCGACCGTGATGCCGGCGGCCTCGGCCATCCGGTTCAGGAGGCTGGACGAGGGCTTGAGCTTGCCGCTCTCGCAATTCGTCAGGGTCCCCTTCTCGATTCCGAGGTCCTTGGCGAGATCCTGCTGCGTCTTGTCGGTCAGCGCGCGGAAGAGGCGCGCCAGCCGGTTCTCTCGGTCCATTCCGACCCCCTGGTAGACAAAATCTGGGATTTTTCCCAAACTGCCACCTCCGAAGCACTCTTTCCTTAGGAGCGGGCCGCGGAGGTCCGCCGCTGGCTCCCGCTCAGGAGAACGACCCGATGCGCAGAACCGTCATCGCCCTGGCCCTCATCGGCTCCCTCGCTACCCAGCCGACCCTGCTCGACACATTCTGGTCCTTCTTCTCGACGATCTGGGCCGAGTCTTTAGGGGACGAGGGCTGTATTGGCGATCCGAATGGCGGCTGTGCTCCGGTGCCGAGACCGCAGTCCGGCGAGGGTTGCCACCCAGACGGGGCCGGCTGCCCCGAAGGGTCATAGGCTGAACCGAAGGCCCGGATCGTTCCGGGCACGGAAGAGGAAGGCCAGGACGCGGCAGGCAAGCTCGGCCGTGGCCTCTTCGCGTTCAGCTGCTTCACGGAAGAGGCGTAGGGCGGACAGGGCCTCCGCATGCACTTCTTCAGACTGAAACGCCTGGCGGAGAGATTGAGCAAGAGACTTGACTTCAGCCGTCCGGCCTTCGTTTAAGAGCAGGCTCGCGTGCTCAAGCAGGGCGAGGGCGACGTCGTACCACATCTCCCTTGCGGCGAACTCTTGCCGGGCTTGGCCCAGCAATCGGCGGGCCTCCTCCAGTCGCCCAAGGCCGGCGGCAATTCGTCCTTCGAGCCAAGTGACCCGGTTCAGAAAGATTGCATCCCCCAGTTCGATGACCACCTCGCGGACCTGCTTGAGCAAGTCCAAAGCTTCTGTATGCCGGCCAAGGTGGCTTAGGTTCACTGCGAGATTGAACCGGTGGTTGTACCAGAGCCGCGGCTCGAGGTCCCTTTTCAGCAAGGGCTGCGCTTCAAGGAGGGTCTCGACGGCGCCCTCGTAATCGCCCGTTAGCTCTGAAATGGTGGCTTTATTGATAAGGATGCGGGCGGGGGTACGGCTCACGAGGAGAGCCGCGTCGAGGGTGGTGATGGCATCGCTGAACCGGCGCTGAGCGCGGCGCAGCGAGGCTTCCAGGTCGAGCAGGCGCCCCGGATCGAGGATGTGGTCCGGATCGGAGCCGGCGACCCAGAGGCGCCGGGCCTCTTTCATCGCCTTGTCGGCATCCTTCAGCTTGCCGGCGACGCGCAGCGTGTTGGCGAAGACCGCGGCCGCATACCCTTGGAGCCGGGTGCGCCAGCCATCCGGCCCCTTCACCAGGAGTGCGATCTGCCGGGCGAGCTCCGCCCAGTGGAAGGCCTCGCCCAGATCTCTCGACGCCGCCTGCACCGCCTCTTCGGCGATCCGCTCGCAGAGGGCCCAGGTCTGCAGCCCGCGGGCCGCTTTCACGACGGGCAGCCGGTTGGCCTGGGGCAGCCGCTTGAGATACAGGAACCGGATGCCGGCCAGATCGCGAGCGGACTTGGCCTCGGCGGGACGGGGGTACTCGTCCAGCGGTGGCGCCGCGCGGGAGAGGGGGACGGACCTGGTCAGGATTCCCCGGAACCAGTGGGCGACTTCCCGCACTTCCGTTTCGACGACGTCTCTTTCCTGCGGCGTCAGCGCCGGATCGGGCACCAGGGCCTCGTAGCAGATCATGGCTCCGGCAATGTCTCCGGGAGTAGCCTCGACGCCTTTGAGGAGCCGCTCGAACTGGTCGTCGGTGAGGGGGGCCTCTTTGGTGAGGTGGTATGAGACGATCTTCCTGTCCATACCAATCTGGCTCCCGATCTGCGTCAGGGAGAGGTCCTTCATGGCGGCCAGCAACAGGACGACTAGCGGCCGTGCCTCGGGCGGACAGGTCATCAGGGCATCTCCAGGCAGCTCAGGGGTTCAGCTGCACCATTCTATCCTGATCGGAAGATTCCCGGATCTGGTCTACCAGCCCTCCGGCCCTTCCTGGCTTCGGGGCATCCTCTCCTTCGAACGACCAAAGGAGACCCGATGCCGACATCCTCTTCGTATTCGTCCGAAGCGCTGGCCCACCGCATCCACCTGCTCCGCCGCAAACGGAAGTGGAGCCAGGCCGACCTTGCCGCGCGGGTTGGCGCCACGCCTGCCCAGATCAGCAAGTACGAGAGCGGAGGCTACGAGCCGAGGCCCGAAATGCTGGGCCGCCTTGCCGTGGCCCTCGAAACTACGACCGACTTCCTGATCCTGGGACACGATTACAAGACCACCCCGGACGCTCAGCTCAACGCCCGCCTGTCCAGGCTCGGCAGCCTCCCCGAGGAGCTGCGCTCCGGCGTGACCGAGTTCCTCGATGGGCTGTTCCGGGTTCACGGGCTGCTCCAGATCCGCAAGGCGCGGAAGCCTGGAAAGCAGGACTGACGTGAAGCGCGGCAACGCCCTGATGGTCCAGATCCACGACCTCATCCGCGGGCACTACGGCCGGGATTCGGAGAAGCTGAAGCAGTTCCAGCTCAAGGTTCGCCGCACGAAGTCGAAGCCCCGGGTGGAGCCGGACCCGGGTACGGAGATCGTGGAGGCAAACAAAAAGCCGTCTGAGCCGGGCCCCAACCCCACTCAGACGGCCGCTCCCGAGACCGATGGCACGACCTAGGAGGAGGAAAGTATAGCTTGAGTTATCCGGGGGCGTGAAAACGCCCCCGTTTTAGATGGGCGGGGTTTTTACTTCTCGTACAGCGCAGCCACCGGGACGATCTCGATCTTGGTCGGCTTGACCGGGAGCGCCTGGATGGCCTTGTCGGCTTCGGTGACCTCCGCCGCGACCGGGCTGGCGTAGGTCTTCGGGCTCGGCGCGTCCTTCTGGAGCATGTCCTGCACCTGCGCCGCGTTGTCGGTGATCAGCACCGCGGCGAAGTTGTCCAGGCTCAGGTGCTTCTTGACCGCCGCGTTGACGTCTTCGACCTTCATCGTGCGCAGGCGCTTGTCGACCTCGTCGATGAAGTAGGGAGTGCCGTAGAACTCGCTGTCCATCTGGAAGCCGAGGCGGTCCGGCAGGCTCTGCGCCCAGAGCTTCGTGAAGTTGATGAGGAAGTCGCGGGCGAGCGCGAACTCTTCCTGCGTCAGGCCGCGGTCACGCAGCCGTTGCACTTCATAGAGCCCGGCGCGCAACGCGAACTGCGCGTCCGTCGGGACGACCGGACGGATCCAGACCGAGAAGTACTGCTGCCGGCGCGGCACGTTCGGCGTCGGAGTGGTGGTGAAGGGCGCAGCGGCGTAGAACTCGATGTAGGAGTAGTCGCCGTAGTTCAGTCCGCGCGCGCCCCGGAGCTGTTGCATCAGCCGGCCGTGGAACGTGCGGTGCTCGCCGAGGAAGCTGTTCGCCACCATCAGCGGGAAGTAGTCGGCGTCGGCGCGGGTGACCGGGAGCGGGAAGCCGATGTGCAGGCCCACCGAGGCGGTCTCTTTTTCCACGATGACGAAGTTGCGGCCCTTGACCGTGGGCGCCGGAGCCAGCGCCGTGCGTCCCCCCTGGCCCTTGGGCAGGGCGGCGAGGTCCTTTTGCAGCTTTTCGACGTAGCCCTGGGGATAGCCGCCGGCCACGCCGAGCATCAGGTTCGCCTGGGTGTAGTTGTCCCGGTAGAACTTCTTGACGTCGTCGATGGTGATGCTCTTGAGCCCCTCGACCGTGCCCGCGTAGGGGTGGCCGTAGGGGTGGCCCTTCCAGAGCTGGGTCTGGAGCGCTTCCAGGCCGAGCATCTCGTCGTTGCTCGGGAGCGTGTTGGTCAGGAAGGATTGGAGCTGGTCTTTGTTGCGCTGGAAGTCCTGCTCGGCGAACGCGGGCTGGAGGAGGACTTCCTGCAGGAGCGCCGTGTATTCCGCCAGCTTGTCGCGGTGGACCAGGCCGGAGAAGAGGGTGACTTCGCGGTCGCCGCCGGTCTCGATCGCGGAGGCCATCGGATAGAGCGCCTCGAGGAGCTCGGTGTAGGAGCGCTTCTGCGTGCCGGCCTCGCCGACCATGGAGGCCGTGAGGGCGGCGAGGCCCTCCTTGCCCTTGGGATCGTGGATCGAGCCGACGTCGAACATCAGGCGGATTGCGACCAGCGGTGCTTCGCTCGGCTGCGCGACGACCTGGATGCCTGAGGCTTGCGCCGATGCGCCCGAAACGGTCAGGGCGAGGGAGAGCGCCGTGGCGGTGGTTATCTTCCTGAGATCGATCATGGTTGGCTCCCCGGGGCGGCCGGCTGCTCGGTTGCCTTGTGCGAAAGGGTGACGTAGGTCTCGTTCTGCGGCCGGAAGGTTTCGCGGACGACGCGCTGGATGTCCGCCGGGGTGACCTTGTCATATTGCCGGTAGAGGCGGTTGATGGCATCCAGGTCGCCGGCGATGGCGATGGCGGTGGCGGCCTGGTTGGCTACCGCGCCGGGGGTGTCGAGGCCGAGGGCGAAGTCATAGCGCAGGTGCGACTTGATGCGGTCGAGCCGCTTCGGGTCGACCGGCTTCGCGGCAAGCTCGGCGATGTAGCGGTCCACGGTCTCCTTCACCTTCGGCATGAGGTCTTCGGACTTGACGCGGGCGAAGATGCTGAAGAGGTATGCGTCGCGGTGGAAATCGGCGTCGCCGCCGATGAAGTCGACCCACTGCTTTTCCACGACGAGTTCCTGGTAGAGGGGGGCCGACTCGCTGAACAGGAGCTGGCCCACCAGGCTCAGCGCCGCGGAGTCGGGCTTGTCCGTGCTGAAGGCGGGCATGTGGTAGCCGGCCATCAGGTACGGCCGGGTGGGGTTGGGCCAGTCGACGTGCGCCTTCTTCGCTTCCGTCTGCGGCGGCTCGGGCTCGATCTTGGGCGCCTGGTAGCCCTTCTTCCAATCGCTGTAGTGCTGCTTCGCCATGGCGACGACCTTGTCGGGCTGTGCGTCGCCAACCACTACCAGGGTGATGTTTTCCGGCCGGTAGAAGCGGTCGAAGAAGCCCAGGCTGTACTTGTAGTAGCCCGGCATGGCCTTGATGTCTTCCAGGAAGCCGATGGTCGAGTGCTTGTAGGTGTGCTTCTGGTAGGCCAGGTCGCGCAGCTTTTCGAACATCGGGATGAACGGGTTCGAGGCGCTCTTGTTGTATTCGCCGAGCACGGCGAGGGCCTCGGTGCGGAACCCGTCCTCGGTGTACTTGAGGTTCTTGAAGCGGTCCGCTTCCATGTCCATCATCGTAGCCAGCTCGCTGGCGGGTCCGACGATGTGGTAGACGGTCTGGTCGTCGGACGTATAGGCGTTGGAGTCGGCACCCATGCGCTTGAGGAGGTCGTTGTAGGCGTCGGCCGGGTACTTGTCGGTCCCGCGGAACATCATGTGCTCGAAAAAGTGGGCGAAGCCGCTGTGGCCTGCCTCGACCTCGTCGCGGGAGCCGGAGCGCACGACCGTGTAGTAGGCCACGGTCCCCGGGCTGTCATACGGGATGACGACGATTTGCATGCCGTTGTCGAGGATGGCCTTGTGGACCTTGTAGGGGAAGATGTCCCCGGCGGACTGGGCACCGGCGGCAGTGCTCAGGGCCATCATCAGGGTCACCGGGGCGAGCAGCCCCAGGGCGGGATTTTTGCGGACGGACACGATGGAGAACCTCCTTTTCTGGTTCCAGGGTCCGAACTTGATGTCGGTTCGGCAGGCCCGCGAAGGCGGGCGCTCCATGGGGGAAACTCCAGGCCCCCGGGCAGGGATTCCCATCTTACCCGCGGGCCGGGCGGTTTGCGAACAAATTCCGGCATCCCGGAACTTCTATCCTCCCCGGTTCCCGGAATACAATCCAGCCGTCATGGGGAACGATTCTGAAAGCCTGCGTCTGCTCGAGCTCCTGCGGGAGAAGGTGGATCTTTCCCGGCGGTCCCACAGGGAGCTGGAGCGGGAGATGAACCTGGGTCACGGCACGATCGGCAACCTCATCCGCGGGCGGACGGAGCTGCGGCTCCGCCACCTGGCGATGCTCGGGCGGGCTTTGGGGTTCGATCCGGTGGAGCTGTTGCTGGAGGCCTACGGGGTGTACCGGCCCGATCCCCCGCCGCCGCCCGGGCTGGTATTGACCCGGGAGGAGCTTCGGACTCTGGTGCAGGAGACAGTCCGGGAGGCCGTGCGCGAGGAGATGGAGCGGTATCGAGACTGATACCATCCGGGCGTGCCGCACCGAATCGCCCTCCTGGTCACTGGCGCATCGGGGATGCTTTTGCCCCGCCACGTTCTGAGCCGTCTGGCGGAGCTTCCCGAGATCGAGCGCATCCACCTGGTGGTCTCGGCCGGAGCGAGCCAGGTGCTCCGCCACGAGCTGGGGCCGGAGCGCACAGGAGCTTCCGACCTCGCCGAGGCGGCCAATCTCTCCCCCTCGGCATGGGAGAAGCTGGTCCTCCACCGCGACAACGAGCTCGATGCGCCCATAGCCTCGGGCTCTTACCGGCTGACGGGCACGGCCGTCCTCCCTTGCAGCGCCGGCACTCTTGGAGCCCTGGCGACGGGAACGGCCCGGACGCTGATCCACCGCGCCGGAGCCGTGGCCTTGAAGGAGAGCTGGCCGCTGGTCCTGGGTTTCCGCGAGACTCCCTACAGCCTGATCCACCTGGAGAACATGCGCCGCCTCCACTTCGCGGGGGCTACGATCCTGCCGCCGGTTCCGGCGTTCTACATCGGTGGGGAGGATCTCGGCCGGTTCCTCGACCATTACACGTTGCGGGTGCTCGACCGGTTCGGGATTCAGGAGGCGGGGGCGGCGGGGTTGCGGTGGGGGTAGGCCCTCACCCCCCGGCCCCCTCTCCCGCTCCACCCAAGCACTCCCGCCCCGGGAGAGGGGGAGACTTGTTTTGGGTTTGCTGTTGATGTTGGGTCGGGCGGTGGCGCCCCTCGCCCGGGGCGGGTGTGCTTGGGTGGAGCGGGAGAGGGGACGGGGGTGAGGGCTTCCGGGCTACAATCTCCCCCCGACATGCCCTTCCTCCGCTCGCTCTCGACCGTGCTCGAAATGATCAAGTTCGAGCACACGCTGTTCGCTCTGCCTTTCGCCTTCCTGGGGATGGTCCTGGCCGCCGAGGGGTGGCCTTCGTGGCGGACGGTGCTCTGGATCGTGGTCGCCATGGTCGGGGCCCGGAGCGCGGCCATGGGGTTCAACCGGCTGGTGGACCGGCGGATCGACGCCGCCAATCCCCGGACCGCGTCGCGCGCTCTTCCGGCGGGGCTCGTCTCCCCCCTCTGGGTCGGGCTGTTCGTGGTGGTCAGCTCCGCCCTCCTGGTCCTGGCGGCCTGGATGCTCAACCCGCTGGCCTTCTATCTTTCGCCGGTCGCGCTCGGGATCCTCTTCCTCTACTCCTACACGAAACGGTTCACCTGGGGGTCCCACCTGATGCTGGGGCTCGCCCTGGCCGGCGCTCCCCTGGGGGCCTGGATCGCGGTTCGGGGGGACATCCGAGCTGCTCCGATCCTGATCGGCGTCTGCGTGCTGCTCTGGGTGGCAGGGTTCGACGTGCTGTACGCACTCCAGGATGTGGACTTTGACCGCCGGACGGGGCTCTTTTCGATCCCCGCCCGCTTCGGGGTCGTGCCGGCGCTCTGGATCTCGGGCCTGCTCCATGCGGTCATGCTCGGGTTGTTGGCCCTGCTCCCCCGGGTTTACGCAGGACTGGGGCCGGGTTTCTGGATCGGATGGGCCGGGTGCCTCGCGCTCATCGGATGGCAGCACTGGGTGGTCCGTCCGGGCGACCTGTCGCGCCTGAACGCCGCATTTTTCACCGCCAACGGCCTGCTCTCGGTCTGGCTCTTCGCCACGACGGCGCTCGATGTCCTCCTCCCATGATCTGGATGTCGACCGCTTCGCGCTGATCGCGCGGGTCGCGCGGATCATCACCTCGGGCCTGGAGCTGGAGGCGCTCCTCCAGAACGCTGCCGACGCCATTCACGAGCTGCTGCATTACCCCAACGTGGACATCCCGCTCGTCGACCCGGAGGATTCCGGCACCCTGGTGGTCCGCAACCGGGGCGGCCTCTACAAGCGGCTGATCCGCCATGAGGACCGGCTGCCGGTCGCGTCCGGGATCATGGGCAGCGCAGTCCGCGAGCGCCGCACCCAGCTCGTCAATGACGTCGATGCCGACCCGCGCTATGTCCGTCCGCCGGGGACCTCGGGCATCCGCGCCGAGCTGGCGGTCCCCATCCTTCTGGCTGGCCAGGTGCTCGGCGTGCTCAACGTCGAGAGCGAGGGGCAGTTCGACGACCTGGACGTGGCCAGCGTCGAGATCGTCGCCGACCATCTGGCCGTGGCGATCAACAATGCCCGGCTGATCGAGCGCTCGCAGCGGGCGGCGGTCCTGGAGGAAAGGCAGCGGCTCGCCCGCGACCTCCACGACTCGGTAACCCAGATGCTGACCAGCCTCAACATGATCGCCCAGACCCTGGCCCCGGCCTGGCGCCGCGATCCGGCCGAAGGGGAGCGGCGCACCGAGCGCCTGGCCGAGCTCGCCCGCTCCGCCCTGGCCGAGATGCGCGCTCTCCTGCGCGAGCTGCGGCCTGCCTCCGCCCCTGCCAACGTCCAGACCTCCGAGATCCTGATCGCCGGCATCGTCCAGCTCCGTCTCTTCGGGCTCGGCGCCGCGCTCCAGCGCCTGGTGGCGGACGTCCCCCCGGATGGGCCCAAGGTCCGATTGGAGCTGACGGCCTGGGAGCCTCAGGCCGCCGAGGTCGAGGAGGCGCTCTTCCGAGTGGCTCAAGAGGCCCTTTCGAATGCCCTGCGCCATGCCCGCGCCCGCCAGGTGCGGATCGCGGCAGCCGTCGAGGGATCGGTTGCCCACCTCCATGTCCGGGATGATGGCGCCGGTTTCGATCCCGCGGCTCGGGTCCCGGAGACGGGGAGCGGAGGATTGGGGCTGTTGAGCATGCGCGAGCGGGTTGAGGCCCTGGGCGGGAGCCTGCGCGTCGAGACGGCGCCGGACAAGGGGACCCGGGTCGAGGCGACACTCCCCTCCCGCGGGAGAGAGGCATGATCAGGATCTTGATCGTGGACGACCATGTGATCGTCCGCGAGGGAGTGCGGGCCTTGCTGGAAGACGAGGGCTTCGCGGTCGTGGGCGAAGCGGGCAGCGGCGACGAAGCGGTCGAGCGGGCGCGGTCGCTCGCTCCCGACGTGGTGCTGATGGACCTGGTGATGCCGGGTCTGCCCGCGATCGAAGCCATCCGCCTCATCCGCGAATCCTGCCCCGGGACCCAGGTGCTCGTGCTCACCACGTTCCTGGACGACCGCCAGGTGAGAGAGGCGGTCGAAGCCGGGGCGATCGGTTATCTCCTCAAGGACGTGCTCAAGGGGGACCTGGCCCGAGCCATCCGCGACGCCCGCCAGAGCCGGCCCTGGCTCCACCCTGAGGCGCAGCGGTCACTCATGCAGCGAGTCACCTCCCGGCCCGCCCCTCACGAGTCGCTGACCCCCCGCGAGCGCTCCGTGCTCGAGCTGATCGGCCGCGGCCGGAGCAACAAGCAGATCGCCGCCGCCCTCCATCTCTCCGAGGGCACGGTCAAGGGTTATACGAGCGTCATCTTCGACAAGCTCGCCGTGGCCGACCGCACCCAGGCCGCGCTCTACGCGGTCAAGCACGGGCTCGTCTAGACCCTGACTTTCGTTGGGCTCCAGCCCAACTATCTCCTTATCCAGGTCCGGAACGGCGTCAGAGGCGCGCGGCTCCTCCGGCAGGCAGGATGAAGCCTGGAGGAAAAATCCGATGAAGAGTCTTCGTCTGCTGATTCTGCTGCTCGCTCTTCCGCTCCGGGCGGTCGAGCTGCCTATCGTCTTCGAGCCCAACGTCGGCCAGACCGATCCCCGGGTGCAGTTCCTTTCCCGAACCAAGGGGTCCACCCTGTTCCTGACCCGGACCGAAGCCGTCCTCGCTCTTCGCGGCAAGGTGCTGCGCATGGGGCTCGAGGGAGCCGCTCCGGCAACGCCCCAGGGCCTGGAGCCGCTGCCGGGGGTCACCCATTACTACGTCGGGAACGATCCCGCGAAATGGCACACGGGCGTGCCGCAGTTCGGGAGGGTGAAGCTCGCGGGCGTCTACCCTGGAATCGATCTCGTCTGGTACGGCAGGGAGGGGAACCTGGAGTTCGACTTCGTGGTGGCCCCGGGGGCGGACCCGGACAAGATCAGGCTGAACCTCAAAGGCGCCGAGCAGTTGAAGATCGCGCCCTCGGGCGACCTGGTCCTCCACATGACGGGCGGGAGCCTGACCTTCCAGCGCCCGGTTTCCTATCAAGAGGTGGATGGGAAACGCCGCGAGGTCTCCTCGTCCTACCGCCTCGCGAATGGGCGGCTCGGGTTCGACCTGGGAGATTACGACCGCGGGCGTCCGCTGGTGATCGATCCGGTGATCGAGTACTCCAGCTTCCTCGGCGGCAGCGAATTCGACACGGTGCATGGTGTCGCCGCGGGCAACAACGACCGCTTCTATGCGACCGGTAGCACCGACTCGGCCGACTTTCCCGAAGCGTTCGTGAGCCCGGTGGGTGCCTCCGCCGTGTTCGTGACCCGGATCGACCCTCAGGGCGAGAGCATCGTCTTCACCACGATTCTCGACGGCAGCAAGCTCGACGCCGGCCTCTCCATCGCGGTCGACGACCTGCAGTCTGCCTATGTGACCGGCCAGACGGATTCGCGGGATTTCCCCGTCGTCGACGCCTTTCAGCCGCGGCTCGGGTTCGTTGTACATCCGGACTTGCGGATGGATGCCTTCGTGGCGAAGCTCGGGGTGGAGGGCATCGTCGAGTTTTGCACCTATCTGGGTGGAGGACAGGAGGACAGCGGACAAGCCATCGCCGTGTTCAACCGGCAGGCCTACGTGGCCGGCAGGTCCCAGGCCAGGAGCTTCCCGCTGAAGAACGAGTTCCAGAACGATGCGTTCCTCGCTGATCAAAACGGTTTCCTGACGGTCTTCGCCGCCGACGGGCAGAGCCTGGTCTACTCGACCCTGCTCCGGGGGAACGCTTTCGAGCAGGTGTCGGCCCTCGCCGTGGATGCCGCCGGCAACGCGTACCTGGCCGGGAACACGCAGTCCACGGACTTCCCCGTGAAGGGGGCCTTCCAATCGTCCAATCGGGGCGGGACCGACGCCTTCGTGGCCAAGATCAATCCGGCGGCCTCCGGCGAGGCTTCCCTGGTCTACTCGACCTACCTGGGCGGCCAGGGGACGGATAGGGCCTTCGGCATCGCGGTGGACGCTTTCGGCCAGGCCCATGTGACCGGCATCACCGGCTCGACCTTGTTCCCCTTGCGGGAGCCGCTCGACAGTACCAACGTGGTCAACGAGGCGTTCGTGACCAAGCTCAACGCTCAAGGGAACGCCCTGGTCTTCTCGACCTTCCTGGGTGGTTCCAGCGTAGAGCAGGGAAACTCCATCCTGGTGGATGGCGCCGGTGCCATTTACGTGGCAGGCCTCACCGCCTCGACCGACTTCCGCACCGTCAACGCCTTCCAGCCAGCGTTGTCGGGCGGGGCGGACGCCTTTGTGGTCAAGATCGATCCAGCCACCTCGACCCTGCTCTGGTCGAGCTTCCTCGGCGGTGCCCATGCCGATGCCGCCGAGAGCATCACCCTGGACCGCCGGGGCAACATCTACCTGGGTGGGCAGACGCAGTCCCCGGACTTCCCCAGCCTGAATGCCGTGCAGGGCTCGTTCAGCGGCGGCTTCAGCGACGGCTTCATCTCCAAGCTCAAGACCACCGCGCCCGACACCATCGGCGTGTTCCGGCCGAGCACGGGGAAGCACTCCCTCCATAACTCCAACAAGCCCGGCCCGCCGGACTTTACGACCGAACTGGGCCAAGCCGGAGATCTCCCGGTGGCCGGCGACTGGAACGACGACGGCTTCGACACGGTCGGGGTTTTCCGGCCCTCGATCGGGCAGTTCTTCCTGACCGATATTTACGTCTCGATCCAGCACGCCTTCGCCTTCGGCCAGCCCGGGGACCTGCCGGTGGCGGGTGACTGGAATGGTGACGGCATCGACACGGTAGGGGTCTTCCGGCCCTCGACCGGGCAATTCATCCTGACGGATACCAACGGCCTCTCGATCGACCACGTGTTCAACTTCGGCGAGCTCGGGGATCTGCCGGTGGCGGGGGACTGGGACGGCGACGGGGTCGACACGGTTGGCTTCTTCCGTCCCGCGGATGGCCTGTTCGCCCTGACCAACAGCGACGGGCGGTCGCTCGACTTCATCTTCAATCTCGAGCCCGGGGGCCTGCCGGTGGCGGGGGATTGGAACGGCGACGGACTTGACACGGCTGGCGTCCTCCGGGGAGGCCGGTTCGAGCTCCACAACAGCAACACTTCCGGACCGGCCGACCTGACGGTCGCCTTCCGAGTGACCGGCGATCTGCCCATGGCGGGAGATTGGGACGGCAAGCCCTAGTAGTGAACGGGTAGGTCTGACTCCCCCTCTCCCGGGGAGGGCGTGCTCGGGGGACCGGGAGAGGGGGCCGGGGGGTGAGGGCATCAGATATACTGCTCCCGTGATGGACGTCTCAACCGTACCCGAAATCCGTCCGGAAACGTTCCCTGCAGCCCTGCGCGGCATCGCGGCCAAGGTGAAGGATGGTGTCCGTCTCGACGAGGCGGACGCCCTCACCTGCCTGACCACCCCCCACCTGCTCCACCTGGGCAAGCTGGCCGACACCGTCCGCCGCAGGCTGCACGGCAACGTGACGTACTTCAACATCAACCGGCACATCAACCCGACCAACGTCTGCGTCTACACCTACAACTGCAAGTTCTGCAGCTTCGCGGCCCTTCCCGGCGAGGCCCACGCCTGGGAGATGAGCCTCGACGACGTGTACAAGCACGCGGCCGACCAGGGCGGCAACCGGGTGACGGAGTTCCACATCGTGGGCGGCCTCCACCCGAACATCCCGCTCTCCTGGTACGAGGAGATGCTGCGCGGTCTGAAGGAGCGCTTCCCGAACGCCCACTTGAAGGCCTTCACGGCCATCGAGATCGGCTGGTTCGCCAAGTACGAGAAGATCTCCATCGAAGAAGTCCTCACCCGTCTGCGCGCCGCCGGCCTGGGCTCGCTCCCCGGGGGCGGCGCCGAGATCTTCCATCCCGAGGTGCGGGAGATCATCTGCGACGGCAAGCTCGACGCGGACGAGTGGATCGAGGTCCACCGCACCGCGCACAAGATGGGGATCAAGTCCAACTGCACCATGCTCTACGGCCACGTGGAGAAGCCTGAGCACCGGGTCGACCACCTGATGCGCCTGCGCAACCTGCAGGACGACACGGGCGGCTTCAACGCCTTCATCCCCCTGGCGTACCACCCCGAGAACAACTACCTGGGGCTCAAGTACCACACCACGGGGCAGGACGACCTGCGCCACATCGCGACTTCGCGCCTGGTGCTGGACAACATCCCGCACATCAAGGCCTACTGGGTGATGATCACCCCCAAGCTGGCGCAGGTAGCCCTCCGTTTCGGCGCCGACGACCTCGACGGCACGGTGGTGGAAGAGAAGATCTACCACATGGCCGGAGCGGGCACGGCGCAGCAGCTCAGCCGTCCCGAGTTGGAGCGGATCGTGCGCGAGGCCGGATTCGTGCCCGTCGAGCGCGACACCCTCTACAACCCCATCACCCCAATCCTCTCCAATCCGCTGGCTGCCGCGAGTTGAAGCCCGACCTCGGCTTTCACTACCTGGCGGTCGACGGCCCCATCGGCGTGGGCAAGACCACCCTGGTGGAGATGCTCACCCGCCGCTTCGAAGGGGTGAAGATCCTGGAGGACGTGGACAACCCGTTCCTCGGCGATTTCTACCAGGACCGGCCGGGCGCCGCCTTCCAGACCGAGCTCTACTTCCTGCTCTCGCGCTACAAGCAGCAGCAGGACATCGGGCAGAGGGACCTGTTCGACCGGATGCTGGTCTCCGACTACACCTTCTGGAAGAACCGGATCTTCGCCTACCTGAACCTGTCAGACGACGAGCTGATGCTGTTCGACAAGCTCTATGCCCTGCTGGAGCCGCAGATTCCGGTCCCCGACCTGGTGCTCTACCTGGTCGCGGACGTGGACACCTGCATGGAGCGGATCAAGCGCCGGGCGCGCAACGTCGAGAGGACGATCTCGGGAGAATACCTGGGGGAGTTGATTGACGCATACAATCACTACTATCATTACTACGACCGGTCTCCGCTGCTGGTGGTCGACACGCGGCACTTGAACTTCCCCCAGCGGCCCGAGGACTTCGACGAGCTGTTGAACCGCCTGTCGAAGCCCATCAAGGGGACCGAGTACTTTCAGCCGCTTGGATCCCGGTAACGGGACTGAGACGGAAACAACAGCGCCTCCTACGGCGCGACCGCGGGTGGCGAGGGCCTGATTCTCCCCTGGAGGACAGTTACCTCGCGGAAGCCTTGCGGACCGTGAAACCGTAGGCCCGCCCAAGCCTTTCCGAGCATTCCGTGCGGAAGGGCTTTTCGTTTTCCGGTCCCTCGAAGACGAAAGGAGGCCCCAATGGCGGGCGAGGCGAAAAGTGTCACAGTCCCCTGGGTCGCGGCGGCGCCGCGGCGAGGGGAGCAGCTGGTGATGATTACGGCGTACGACTTCCCCCAGGGCCGGACGGCCGATGCGGCGGGAGTCGACGTCATCCTGGTCGGAGATTCGCTGGCCATGGTCGTCCTCGGCCATCCGGACACCCTGTCCGTGACCCTGGACGAGATGATCCATCACACCCGGGCGGTCCGCCGGGGCGTCAAGCGCGCCCTGCTCGTGGCCGACATGCCCTACGGTTCCTTCCATCTCAGTCCGGAGCAGGCGGTGGCGAGTGCCATCCGCTTCGTCAAGGAATCCGGAGCGCAGGCGGTCAAGATCGAGGGCGGGCGGGCCGACGTGGTCCGTGCGCTCACGGCCGCTGAGGTCCCGGTCATGGCCCACCTGGGCCTGACCCCGCAATCGGTCCACCGCTTGGGCGGCTTCAAGGTCCAGGGCCGGGACGACCATGCGCGGGAGATGATCCTCGCCGCCGCTCACGAGCTGGAGGAGGCCGGCGCCTTCTCCCTGGTTCTGGAATGCGTCCCCACCGATCTGGCTGAGGCGATCAGCGAGCGTTTGGAAATCCCGACCATCGGCATTGGCGCCGGCCCGCACTGCGACGGGCAGGTGCTCGTCTACCACGACCTGCTCGGCCTGGAAGAGCGGATAGCGCCGCGCTTCGTGCGCAGGTATGCCGAGCTGGGAGTCGCCTCGCGAGAGGCGATCGCCCAGTTCGCCGCGGATGTCCGGGAAGGGACATTCCCCGCGCCGGGGGAGAGCTACGGCGCCGCCAAGCCTGAAGAGCCGGTGGGCAAGGTCTACGGCTAGTGCACTGTCACACCGGGAAAGATGGATCCCTTTGTAGGGGCACCTCTTGTGGGTGCCCTTCCGGAGGGCGGCCACAAGAGCCGCCCCTACATGAAACGCTATCGATCACTCGGGCCATGACGAGGTACTAGGCCATGCTCCAGGTCCGGAAGGTCGAAGAGCTCCGCGGCGAGGTAGCTAGCTGGCGGAAGGCGGGGGAGCGGATCGGGTTCGTGCCCACCATGGGCGCGCTCCATGAGGGACACCTGTCCCTCGTGGGGATCGCCCGTCAAAAGGCGGATTGGATCGTCGCCTCCGTTTTCGTGAACCCGACCCAGTTCGGGCCCAACGAAGACTTCAGCCGCTACCCCCGCCAACCGGAAAAGGACGCGGGCATGCTCGCCGCGGCCGGCTGCGACCTTCTCTTCCTGCCGGACGTGGACACCATGTATCCACCCGGTCACACCGTCTACGTGGACCTCGGCAATCCCTCCGAGACGCTCGAAGGGGTCTGCCGTCCCGGGCACTTCCGGGGCGTGGCCACGGTGGTCGCGCTCCTGTTCAACCTGGTGCAACCGGATACGGCTGTGTTCGGCGAGAAGGATGCCCAGCAGCTCGCGGTGATCCGCCGGATGGTCCGGGACCTCCACATCCCGGTCGAAATCGTCGCGGCGCCGACCATCCGTGAGGCGGACGGGCTGGCCATGTCCTCGCGCAACGCCTATCTCTCCCCCGAAGAGAGGAAAGCGGCAGGAGTCCTGCATCGCTCTCTGCGCAACGCAGAGGCTGCGATTCAGGCGGGCGAGCGCCGGGGCGGCGAAGTGCGGCGCATTCTGTCCGAAACACTGAATTCCGAGCCCCTCGCGCGTGTTGAATATGCCGAGGTGGTCGACGCGGAAAGCTTTCAGCCGGTAGAGAAGCTTCAAGGCCGGCTGGTTCTCCCCCTGGCCGTGCGGGTCGGGGGGACGAGACTGATCGACAACCTGCAACTGGCAGTTGAATGAGGATAGCCATGCAACGAACCCTGTTGAAGTCCAAGATCCACCGGGCGACCGTGACGGACGCCAATCTTCAGTACCGGGGGTCCGTCACCATCGATCCGCTGCTGATGGAAGCGGCGGACCTGCTGGAGTTCGAGCGGGTTGAGATCTACAACGTGACCAACGGCGAGCGTTTTGCGACCTACGCCATCCCGGGAACGCCGGGCAAGGGCGAGATCGTGCTCAACGGCGCCGCTGCGCACAAGGCAAGCCCAGGGGACATCGTGATCCTGGCGAGCTATGCTGTCTACGAGGACGCCGAGGCGCGTAGCGTCCGGCCGTCGCTGGTCTACGTCGACGAGAAGAACCGGAGGATCCCCGCACCGGTACTCACGCCGGTCGAGGACGAAGCAGTTCTGGCGGAGGCGTGATGAAACGACTTCTGGGTCTGTCGCTGGCCGCGTTCGTGCTGACCGCGGCTTCCTGTAATGGGGAGAAGACCGTGACCGAGCCCGGGGACAAGGCTACCGAGCCATCGACCGTGGAGCTGACGACGGTCGTGCAGCAGTCGATCCCGGGCGGAAGAGGTGGCACGGTCCGGGAAGTGATCCGGGACCAGGTCGCCCTGGCCGCGATGTGGACGGAGCTCGGGCTCACCGGGGCGCCGCCGGTCATCGATTTCGAGCAGGAGATGGTCATCGCGGCGGCCATGGAGCTGCAGTCCTGCGTCTCGAGGGTGACGATCCGTTCTGCCTCCGAGCAGGGCGGCGAGCTGGCCGTGGACATCCTGGAAGCGCCGCCGGCCCCCAACTGTGTCTGCATCACCGCGGAGAGGCCCATCCACCTGGTCCGTCTGCGCAAGGTGGCCGCTCCACCGCGCTACAACGTAGAGAGGGGTCTGACCCCCTGCTAGATAGAGAGGCATCATGACGACGTTTGCACCCGTAGCTCCAATGCTTGAAGTGGAGCCGCTGACCATAGCGGGCCGGACCTTCCGTTCCCGCCTCTTCCTGGGCACGGGCAAATACCCAGACTTCGAGACCATGGCCACGGCCCTGGAAGCCTCCGGCACCGAAGTCGTGACGGTAGCCCTCCGCCGGGTGAACCTGGACGAGAGGGGCCATCTCGAAAGTGGCTCGCTCCTCGACTTCGTGGACCAGGACCGCTACCTCCTCCTCCCGAACACGGCCGGCTGCTACACCGCGGACGACGCCATCCGCACCGCTCGTCTGGCCCGCGAGCTGGGAGGCTGGGACTGGGTGAAGCTGGAAGTCATCGGAGACCCGAAGACTCTCTTCCCCGACAACGTGGAGCTCCTCCGGGCCACCGAAGTCCTGGTAAAGGAAGGCTTCATCGTCCTCCCCTACACCAACGATGACCCTGTTGTCTGCCGCAAGCTGGAAGAGCTGGGAGCCGCCGCCGTGATGCCCTTGGGAGCCCCCATCGGCTCCGGAATGGGCATCCGCAACCCCGCCAACCTGAGGATCATCCTGGAGCAGGCCAAGGTCCCGGTGATCGTGGACGCCGGGGTAGGAACCGCAAGCGACGCCGCCCTGGCCATGGAGCTGGGAGCCCACGGAGTCCTCATGAACACCGCCGTAGCCGAAGCCAAGGACCCGATCCGCATGGCCAGAGCCATGAAGCTGGCGGTAGAAGCCGGCTGGCTGGCCGCCAACGCCGGGAGGATCCCGAGGAAGCTCTACGCCTCGGCGTCCTCGCCGATGACGGGGCTGATCGAGTAGGAACCGGGCATTTCGGAGCCATTCTGAAAATCTCAGAGCCGCTCTGAGCGGCTGAGAATGATTCCGAGGCGGCTCGGAGCCATTCTCAGCGCCCCAGAATCATTCTGAAGTCATCGGAACGGCTCCGAACGGCCGAGAAGCCGCTCCGGGATCCTGAGAACGGCTCTGAAATTCCAAAAACCGCTCCGAGCTGCTGAGAATCGTTCCGAGGCAGCTCGAAGTCATTCTCCGTGGCTCAGAATCATTCTGAAGTTTCCCGGAGCCATTCTGAGGATCTCAGAATGATTCTGAAGTCCCTCGAAGTCATTCTGAGCGCCTGAGAACGCCTTTGAAGTTCTTCGGAGCCGTTCTGAGCCGCCGAGAATGGTTCTTGCTCGGAAGCGTCTCCTCTGGGACCGCTGGCGTCCCACCGGCTTGTCCGGAGAGATCGGCGAAACGCCGGCGGGACTCCCTCTCCCGCGAAGCGGGGGAGGGCAGGGAAGGAGGCTTTCCGCGAGGCACGGAGACACTTCCGCGAGACGCGGAGACCTTCCGTAAGACGGGGAGACCCTTCCGCGGGACACGGAGACCTTCCGTAAGACGGGGAGACCCTTCCGCGGGACACGGAGACCTTCCGTGAGACACGGAGACCCTTCCGCGAGCGCACTCTCCGGGAATCCCTGCCTCGCCCCCGGCGTTCTACCCCTCGGACGGGAGGGGCTTGCGCTCCGGCGCGTCATGCCCTAAAATCCCGGTTCCGCACGACGGCCTAGGTCGGCAGTACCTCGTGCAGCCATAGCTCAACTGGATAGAGCGACAGACTACGGATCTGTAGGTTGGGGGTTCGACTCCTCCTGGCTGCACCAATTTCTACTCTCCATCCAAAGAACAACCGCTCGATCCACTTACGCGCCCTGCAGAGGCTCGTCTATGTCTGGGGGCGCAACAGGAACAAAGTCGCCCCCGGCGGTGTGTGGCCGCGCATAGGCCTCACGAGAATAGTGAGGGCGGGAGGGCAGAAAGAGCCACGGAGACGGCCGGACGCAAGGGATCGGACATGTCCGATCGACCGGCTGTGCTTTTTAGTGCTTCGGGGAGGGAATAGGCGCTCCAGCCTTAGTGTCGCGGACCTTGTCTTACCATCCCCCCATATCGTCGGAGTGTTTCTTCGACGTGCTCCAGCAACCCTTTGTGAACAAGACATTCGAGGTGCTTCCGATTCGCGTTCAATGCGTCCAGACTGGAAAGGTCACCGAGCATGTCAAGCAGGCGTAGGCAATTGACAGCATGGAGGGTTGTCAACCTAGGCGAAGAAATCTCCGTATTCAGCCAGGGTCGGATCACGGGTGCCAACTTTTCGAGATTCTCCAGGTTCCAATACGGAACTTCTCTCCCTGTGAACTCTACTCGGAATCGCGGCAGGAATCTCTCGATCCTCTCTGCCAACCGCTGGCTATTGGTATCGAGACTCACCAAAAGGCTGAGAGCCTGCGAGGACAGCTGCGACCCTTCTTCCAAGAGCTGATAGAGGAGGGCAATCGTTTCGTTGCTGACTGGCTGTAGCTCTCGCTTTCTACGCTTCCGTATCTTCCGTGCTCCCAATCTCCCTTGGCCAAACATTTTATGTCCCCAGATTCTGAGCACATGGCTCCTTCTTGTGTCCCCCATGCTCACATCTGCAATGAATGATCGCACCAAAGCGTCAGTGCCTTCAGTACTTGCATCTGCTAAAAGCAAAACCCCCAAAAAGCGAGCATACGAATTCAAAGGTGCTTTCGCGATTTTTTCAATAGCCTTATAGTCAGAAGTGCCTGCAGTAGAGCTAACTGCGTGCAAGACCCACCAAGCGTCGAGCCTTTCATCTCCTTTCGCGATAAGATCTAGAAGTACAGGCATAACTTCCTTTGCGCGAAGCTCTCCTAAAGCAAGCAAAAGGTGCTCCGAAACTTTGGAATAGGGAGCCTCGCGAAAGCGCTGAATAAATTCCGGGATCGCCGTTCGATAGTTGAGAGTCGCGATGCTGCGAGCTGTCCAGGAGAGGAGGTGCTCGTCGAAACCACCGGTTTGCCAGCGATCGAAAAGCTCCTTGCCAGTAGTGTTGAGAGTTGAAAGAGCCAGCGTTAGTGCAAGGTCCGCTCGGATATGGGAATACAGCGAGGTGTCGAAAATGTAAAGCACCTTGTCGCGGAGTTCCTCCGTCTCAAGCCTGGAATACCAACTACGAACGAAAGTACGAACATTTGCGTCAGGATCGACAATGAGTTGTAGGAACGCCTCTTCTCGGTTCTTGAAAGGGCGTGAGTAGAGACATACAACCATATATCTTCGAACATAGCCGTCCCGGTCGGAATCCAAGGCTAATTCGATAAGGCGTTTTGTACAAGAGGCTCGCCGGTAGGCGGACAAGAGGGCGGCTAAACGGTGAGAGATCATTCGCGCCAGACCGGAAGGTTGGCAAGACAAGATGTCGAAGAAGTCTACAAGTAGAAGCTCTACAACTCCAGAGGGGGGCCATAGGTTTACAACCTCTACAATCTGCTCCGCGAGTGTCAGATTATCGAGGTTAGCCCTCAGAGTACTCTTCAGGAGGTTAAAAATCCGAGATTGGTACTGCTCCAATGTCTTGAGTGGTCTACCGTACCAGGAAAGCAAGAGTGGCAGAATCCCGCCGCTGTCTGCTGAATAATCCAGAAGCGCCTCGATGCATGATTTCACATCTTGTTCGCTGCCCGTCCGAAGAAAATAGACAAGCGCGCTCTGTCCCAGATAGCTCGCCGATGCACGATTGACAGCAATAATCTTTTCAGAATCCTGCAAACGGTCCAAGTGCAGTACATGAATGGCGATCATATGATCGCGAATCAGCGAGAAATAGAAGCCAATGCTCGCAAGACCGGTCTCATCAATGTACCGGTAGAGAATGTTCTGAACGAACAGAGCTAAGGGAATTTCCTCAGCGAGCCGCAGAGTTAGACCCGTGCGGAGCTCGTCTTCAAAAATCTGGACCTTGCCGAGATCGAGAAGAAGCCCGCTAATCGCCGACAGAAATCTACGCTCATAGTTCCCTGACAACCCCAGTTTAAGATCCAGGTAACGCGCGAAAGTCGATCGCGAATCGTAGCTTGAGCTCAGGGGGACTTGATCCCGATAGGAGACCTCAAAGGCTATCCGGAGGGCGAAGGGGTTGGCCAGGCTCAGGGTCGCCGAGGCAGGCTCCTTCGGTACTCCAAGCAGGCGCGAGTAGCTATGAATCGCTGCTTCGAGTTCTCCGCGATGGAAATCTAGAATCTCGGGGACGTCCGGATGGAGAGCTTCCGCCAGAGCCGTAGGCAGCCCGTTGCGAGACAGGACCATGGGCCAAGCCGCCTTCTTGCAGGAGACAACGAGTTTGATGTGAAAGCGGTCGCACACTCTGACAAGGTTGCTCAGCTGATGTGCTTTGTCCGGCGCCTCCCACTCATCGACTGCATCCAGGAACAAGAGGAACGGCTGACCATACCTTACGGCGAGGGCGGATATCTTGCGAGCCACAGCGAGGACTGGGTCTTGTGAAGAGAAGGTCAAGTTGAAGTCGAGAGCTAATTCACGGAAAAGCGAACCACCCAATAAAGACCCCGAGTAGAAAAGGGCGGGCTTGTCGGCGTTCTTTTCGAGGAGATGACAGATCAGGCTTGTCTTACCGGTGCCGGATTCGCCCACAATGGCGAAGGTCGGCACGGTCCCCCCGGCGATAAAATCCTCAAAGCGGGCTTCGATCTCGGTCCGTGCGATATAAGTAGCCGGTAGATACTTCTTCTGAAGCTGAGCTTCAGGACGCTCGGAAGAGTCAGCGCGAAACTTGAGGAGCAAGCCCTCATTGTGAGTCCGACAAAATGCGAGTAGGTTATTTAGGGAGTAGCCGATGAAGTGGTCCAGCGCTTCGAAACGAAGTGCTAACTCGGAATCCAGGTCGGGAGAAAGTCCCTCCAGTCGAGATTTTTCCAGATCGTTCGCTTGTTTGCCGGTAACCGTGTCATAGATCTGAGTGTGCCGACCGTTGGAGACGAGAACCCAGGGGGCCATAGGTTCGATCAGCCGAGCATAGGAGAGCCCCTGCCGGCGATCCTCGTCCGTCAGCTCCTCTTCCTCAGCCTTAAGCTCTACAACGAATAGGGGGTGGCCATTACGGCGACAGAGGAGGTCCAGCCTTCCCGATGCCCGCTCAGCCTCGTCTCCTCGGATCGTGTAGACGCCCCGCCCTAGTTGAATGGAGATGGTCGTTTCAAGCTCGATCTCATCCTCAGTTACTCCGAGCGAGCGGAGAAGAGGCAGGATCAGCTTGGCCTTGACAGACTCTTCGTTGAGTGCCATCGAGTCCAAATCTTAACAAACCTCTGTCAGAATGAAGCAGGAGGCTCATCACGGAGCCAGGTTTGCTAAGAAATCAGGGCCGGCAGGAAGCCGGCCCCCGGAGTTTAAAGCTCGTATCCGCGCTGGCAGCACTGGAGAGCCTGGCCGTAGAGGTGCCAGGGGCTGCTCGCACCGGAGGTAGACTATAGATCTGTAGGTTGGGGGGGCGACTCATCCTGGTTGCACCCCCTCACGCCTGTGGTACCCTTCACTCGATGGGAGCCATTGTCTACCGTGTCCATGCCGACTGGGACTCCGACGCCAAGGTCTGGGTCGCGACGAGCGACGACGTTCCCGGACTCGCTACGGAAGCGCCGACGGTCGAGGCTCTCGCCGAGAAGCTCCGCATCATGATCCCCGAGTTGCTGGAAGCGAATCAGCTTCTCGCCGGAGATCAGCCCGACGCAATCGCCTTCGAGCTGACAAGCCAACGGCAGGAAAAGGTCCGCTTGGCGTCCTGAATGGGCTCGTCCTTCACCCCGCAACTCAAAAAACTCCTGCTTTCTCACGATTGCCGTTTTGAACGGCAAGGTAGAGGCGATCACGAGATCTGGTACAGCCCGATCACACAACACCGCTTTGTTGTCGACGGAGAGATCAAGTCTCGACACACCGCCAACGCCGTTTTGAAGCAGGCAGGAATCGACAAGCGTCTCTGATGCCTGGGAGTGATGATTACGCCGGAGGATCTTCAAGCGAAGCTGGACCAACTGTTACAGTCCTGGATTCAAGATGGTGATGCTCAGGAGCAGAAAGAGACTGGCGAGTTCCTGGTCCAAGCCCTGGACGAGGATCGTCTCTCAAATCGTCCTTTGTTCCCGTCGGAGCTCAAGGGCGTAACTTGGTGAGCCGCTCCATATCGCGGTGAACTGAGGGGCCTTTACCGGCACTTTGCGCTGTCAACGCTTCAGCGATGAAGGTGCAGATGATCCCAGAGACGGTCGTCTGCCGATGCCGGGCTTCAGCGACCAGTAGAGCCATGAGATCGTCCGGCAGCCTGATCGTCCTCCGCTTCACACCCTGATCCTAACGCAACTCGTCCGATAGGGCGCTTTCCCGAATCAGGGCTCGTCGTAGATCGTGTCGTGCTCGATTGAGCTGCGGCGGAGTTCGCCGTCCCAGGTCTTCCTCATGGGTGTAATTGTGGGGCGAGCAAGCTCGGAAGCGCTCAGGCTCGCGCGGAGCGGGTAGGAAAAGCGGGGGCGCTATGGGATCGCGCCCCCGTCTCAACACGTCAATTGAGATCGCTGTGGCACCAGCACTCGCCGTGGGAGCACTCACCCCACTCCCAGCCAGCCCACCAGCAGTTGTCATCGCACACCTCGTCGTTGCACAGACAGTCCGAGCAGCCGATGCCTCCTCCGCCATCACCAGGGCCGCTACCACCACCACTACCGGGATCACCACTACCACCACCACTGCCGCCACAGGAGCCGCACTGGCAGAGCTGCCAGGGACCAACCCCGCCGCAGTAAAACGGTCCAGCCGCGGTGGACCCGCCATCACACTGCCTCTCGTTGCAGAGCTCATTGCAGCTGAAGCCCGCGTAGGTCTTGCATTTCCCACTGCTGTCTACGCCATCGGCGCATGGGGTTGCGTTGCACTGCGACTCGTCACCCTCGTCATCAGCGATTGCCACGCCGGGGAATGTGGCTGCGGCTCCCAACAGGACGAGAACCAAAATCGGGATGCGCTTCATGGCCATGAGTCCACCTCCATTCACGGTTAGACGGTCAGACACGTGACTTCTGCTATCTCAGGTGCGGCGGACGGGAGGGACGGGACAGCCGTCCCGTTTCCGGGACGGATCCAGAACCGGATCCGCCGCGCCGTCCCGAGACCGGGACAGGTATGCATTTCAAGTTATTGATTCCAAACGGCCAGCCGGTTGGCCAGGTCTTTGCCCCTGGAGGCGGTCGAACGCGACGACAACTTTCAAGAGGTTAAAGACATGAATCGATCGATCGGCTTCACCCTGATGGTCCTGACGCTGCTGGCGAGCCCCGCAATGGCCGTGGATGGGGATTCCGACGGCCTTCCCGACTCTCTCGAGCTGGCGCTCGCGCAACGGTTCTTCCCGACGCTCAACCTGCACTGCGGGAGCTACGAAGGTCTTGCCTATGGCGACCGGCGGCAGCTCTACGGCCACAACGTGCCCGGCTATTCCAACTCCTCGATCGGCAAGATCCCGTTCATCGCCACCCCCTACAATCCGGGCACCGGGGCCGACTGCGCCGAGCCGTTCCAGTGCATCGAGATCCGCTACGGCATGGCGTGGAATTGGGACCTGGGGGACGACGCGGCCGGCGGCGGCCACCGGGGAGACAGCGAGATGTACGCGGTCCTGGTGGCGCGCAAGGACACCGACGGCTCGGAGTGGGGGTGAGCTGGGCCTTGGCGCAGAACGACCCGAACCAGTGGCGTCTGATGAAGGAGTTCATGAGCGCGCACCTGAACACCTCCGCCGACAGCTCGTCCTACCGGTCGCATGGGAACTTGGGCTCGACGCTCCACCAGAGGGTCTGGTGCGCGGAAGGCAAGCACGCCATGTACCGCACCCAGAGCGCCTGCAACAACGGCGGAGCTTTCGATGCCGACGACTGCAGTGACAACCGCTGTGACATCCGCGCGGATGTCTACCAGGACGTGCAGAACATCGGCGAGGAGGACGCGCCGCTCAACCGCTACATCCCCTATCCCGCTGCCTCCAAGACCTCCTCGCCCTTCGGCAGCTACGACGTCTGGAGCACGGCCAGCTTCGGCAACTCCGGCGACTACAAGTCGAGGCTGACGCGCCATCTCAACTGGTGCGGAGGGCCGACCTTCTGCATCCCGAACTGCTCGTACGAGCAGATCGAGTGTCCGGCGGGGACCCGCGATGCGGGAAGCTGCCGGCAGGATTGCGGCATCGAGTGGAACGACTTCGGCGTGCAGTGCGAACAGGTCCAGTGCTATTGATCCGCCTGTCGTGACCGCCAGTACGCGTGCGGGTGTTGCAGGCTCGGCCCCAGGGAAGCCGGGCCTGCTCGGATCAAGGCTTGCTGCCCGGATCCACCGGATCGGTTTGAGCCTGTGTCTCGGCCCCGTCTCCTGCGAACGGCGGGATGCTCGAGCCGACCAGATGCCACCGGCCCCGAAAGTCGATGTAGACGTTCCAGATCGTCGTGTGGTCCTCGAGGTCGCAGCACTGGTGGCTGTAATTCCACGAGGGGTGAGGGTATGGGTGCTCGGGAAGGTAGGCATAGCAAGTCACCAGGTTGTTGCACGTCGCGGCGGCGGGCTGGGTGGCAAAGACGCCGAATGCGAACAGTAGGACGGTGAGCGCGAGCAGAAGTCTGGTCATGGGTCCTCCCGGTAGTTCTCCATTCATTGAAACTGGTGTCTGAGTGAGATCAAAGCGAGCCATAAGATCAGGAGCCTGTACCGGACTTGAACTAGAGGTGTGTCCGTAGCGGGTGTTGCAGGCCCGGCCCCCCCGGAGGGAAGCCGGGCCTGCTCGGATCAGGGTTTGCTGGCCGGATCCGCCGGATCGGTTTGAGCCTGTCGCTCGTCGCCGTCCCAGGAACCGTCCCCGTCGCGGTCCACACCGATGCGCTCTCCAGAGCCGGGTGGCACGCAGGTGTACGTCACGGGGGCCAGTGACCGCAGTGTCGCTTCGGAGATGGGTGGCTGCCCATGCCGGTCTCTCGCGAACAGGCCCGATCCCAGATACAGGAAGCCGGCCTCCTCGTCCAAAATCCTTGTCTTTGCGACTAGATCGCACTCCCCCGCCTCCGCTCTCTGGCGCAGGAGGCCGATGCGGGAATTCACCGCCGCGGAGCTCGAGGGCCTGAGCGTGATCTGCTGGCCCACGACAGGTGCCAGGTTGGTGGGGAAGGCCAGGATGAACGCCTCGAGCTGCCGCCGCTGGGTTTCCCCCTCCTGCCCATCCGGGATGCCGTTGTTGCCGGGCCCGACGAATTGCTCCGAGAAGCTGAGCCCATGGGTGAATCGGAACACCGTATCGACGCTCCCGTCGTGGAGGAACCCGAAGCCGCGCACCTGATCTCCCTTGAAACCGTTGTCACCGCCGAGGAAGCCGGGGTTCTCCGGATTCCCGAACATTCCGACCTTCTGATAAAGGTTGCGCAGGTGGGGGGTCTTCAAGAGCTGTGGGTTGAAGTCGAAGCCCGAGGAGCCGGACGTGCCGAAGAGCCCGGGCGCCGCGGTGCCGGGATTGGCGTTCGGATCGATCACGTGGCAGCTGGCGCACGTGAGGACGGCGCCGTTGAGCTCCGGAGCCGAGGGGATGCCGCAGTTGACCTTGTCGAAGAGCTGGCGCCCTGCGTCCTGATCCGCCGTGAGCACGTTGTCGAGCCGCCGGTTGGGGTTCGGCGGATATGTGATCCGTAGGATGAAGTCCGTGAACGCATCCATGTCTTCTTGCGGAATGGCCGTGTGGCGCCCGAGAAGATCGGGGAATGCACCATTGAACTTGTCGAACGCCGCGCGTTCGTCGAAGGCTCCGCTGTCCGGCTGTTGGTTCGCCGCGTCGTTGCCGCCGGTGCGGTCGCCGCGCCAGTGCATCGGGCCATGGCTCGCCATGCCGCGCAGGCTCTGCGTTGCCATCGGACCCTTCATTGGATGGAAGACGGGCTCCATGGGCTGCCCCGTAATGATGTTGAGGAGCTTGGTGATGAAGGGGCCCGGGTTGTCGATCGCCTCTCCGTCAGGGTTGCCGAGGTCCCAGGCCAGGCTGTCGTTATCGCCGAATGCGTGGCAGCTCGCGCAGGAGGATTCGCCGTTGCTCGACGAGAACCTTGCGTCATAGAGGAACCGGCGGCCGATCACGACGCTCGGCGGCTCGGGGTTGTGCATCTGGACATGCGCCGTCTCTGCCCCGGTTTCCGTGTCGACGATCGAGATCCCGTTGTCAAACCGCGTCATTACATAGAGCTGCGCTCGATCTTCGTCGAGGACGAGGCCGGTGGGGCCGCCGCCGCTCACGGGGATGTGGCTCGCCGTATTCGGCACGAACGTGTCGGCCTCGAGCTGCGCCGTGGAAAAGACCCCCACCTTGTCGGACCCCAGGGCTGCGACGTAGAGGGTTGCGCCATTGCCGCTCACCGCCATGCCCTGAGGCAGGGCGAGGGACCGGTCGTTCTCGGCGTTCGGGATCGGCGCGCAGCAGGTGTTGTAATCGATATGTTTGTTGAGGTGCCTCGCCGCCACGCCGCCCCCGGGAGAGAGCACGGTGATGCGGCTCTCGTGCAGGTGGCCGCGCAGGCTCTGCCCGGCGAAAGTCCCCGGGCCCTCGAACCGCGCGGTATTGTTCGCCTCGGTGTTGGCCACGTAGATCTTGCCGTTCACGGGATTGACGGCCATCGTGTACAGGATGGTGCCGACGCCCTGGAAGAAGCTGCCCGCTCCCGGATGCTGGCGCGGCGGGTTGGCCATGGCATTGATCACGAATACGTCCTTGTCGGGCAACGAGAATTTCACGAACTGATCGCGGGGGCGGCCGAGCGCGTCGACCCAGTGAGAGCCGTTCCATTTGACGATGGCCCCGACTTCGGGCGCGGGGCGGCCTTCGGCATTAGTGGAAGGTCCCGGGGCGCCGTCTGGACCGAAGCCGTCCGGAATCGCGGTCTCTGGGACGCTGGCGGTCCGGTTGCCCGTGTGGAAGCCGGCGGCGTAGACGCGGGTGCCGTCGGGCGTCACCGCGAGGGCGCGCGGAGTGTCCGTGAAGAGGGTGATGATGGTAAGCGGCGTACCGCCCAGGGAGCTGCCGAGCCCGTTCGCGTCGAAAACCCATACATCCGCGCGCCCCACTCCCGGGGTCGAGAGTTGGGGATCGAACGGGATGTTCTGGCCGCGATGGGCGGTCGTGATGAATGCCCGTTTCCGTTGCGGTCCGGCGAAGACGATGTCGCGAGGCTCATCGCCGACGAGGAGCGTGCGCTCGACGTGCCCGGTGGAGTCGTCGCCGAGCCTGACCACGCTCACGCTGTCCGAGAGATGGTTGACCACCCAGACCTCGCGGTTCGTCCGGGCTGCGACGGCGACCGGCTCGAGACCCACCGGGATGGAATCCGTCTTGACGAGCCCATTCCCCTGGATGCGGAAGATCTCCAAGCGGTTGTCGGGCGTGTTGACGGCGAACAGGTGCCGCTTGTCCGGAGACATCGCGAGTGGGCGCACCTGCCCGCTTTCGAAAAGCGTGTACGGGGACGAGGCCTCTGCCGTCGAAGCCTGGAACGATACAAAAGCCACGGACAACATCAACAACCCGCGGATCAGCAGGCTCTTGCGATTCATTGTCTGCTCCTCCCTATGATTTTCATATAGGGAGGTACGCAAGAATGGATGTCAGCCCGCCATGCCGGGTCGGCAGGAAGTGCCTCACGCCACTTCTGTCAGCCCCCGGACCTCGACAGTCGAGAAGCCCTGGTGCTTGGTCACGATCACCTGCTGTTCGAACTCGTCTCTAAGCTCCGGGATATGCGTGATGATGCCGACCATTCGGCCGCCGACCCGCAGACTCTGGAAGGTCTCGGAGACAAGAGCGAGAGTGTCGGGATCGAGGGTGCCGAAACCTTCGTCGATGAACAGGCTGTCCAGATTCACCGCGCCGACGGCACGCTGAACCTGATCGCTGAGCTCCAGGGCGAGAGCCAGTGAGGTGAGGAAGGTCTCTCCTCCGCTGAGCGTGTCGCTGATCCGCGTTTCGTCGGCATTGTCATGATCGACCACCCTGATCTCATCTTCGTCGAACTGCAGAGAGTAACGCTCCCCGGTCAACATCATCAGCCGGGCCGAGGCGCCCTTCACCAGCTCGGTGAATACTTCCTGAAGGACGTATGCCTGGAATTTGTCGCTCCGCAGGTCGCCGGCCAGGAGGTCGTAGACGCGCAGCGCCTCTTCCTCGTGCTCCAACTGCTCGCGGAGCTCTTTGGAACGTTCGAGCCGCTGCTTCATGCGCCCGATCTGCTCTTCGAGCTTCTTTTCCTTGCCGAACGCGGTTTCCACTTGGGTGGTGACATCCGCCGCGAGCTTTTCGACGGTTGCCAACTGTTCGTCGGACACTCGCTCATCACCCAGCTCGTTTCTGAGTGTGGCGATACGCTCCTGGGCGGCGTGGCTGTCTTGCACGTATTTGTGGACCTGCTCTTTGAGTCGGGCCGCGGTGGCATCGTCGAGGAGGGCCTCCCGGACGGCGGCCTCGTCGTCAAAGCCGGCGCGGGCGATTTCGGCGTCCCTGCCCTCTGTTCTCTGGACGGCGTCCTGAATAGCTGCTTCGGCGGCTTCGGCTTTGAGCCGTTGCGCCTCCTTGGCGGTCATCAGCCGGTTTTGAGAGGTTGCCTCCTCCTCGGCGGCCGTCTTGAGGTTGGCTTCCAGTTGCTGGATCTGCTCATCCAGGGCTTCGGCCTCGGCAGCCGGATCGTCAGACTCGGTGACGGCATGGATCTCGTCCTGCAACATCGTGAGCCGTTGCAGGCTGGCGCTGCGCTCCTCCTCCAATCGCTTTCGCGATGCCTCCCTCTCGCCGAGCCGCTCCAGCGCGGTGGCCTCTTCGGCTTTGGCTTTCTCGAGGGTCCGTTCAGCCTTCGACAGTAGAGCCTTCGCTTCTTCGTTCGCTTTGCGGCTCCTGGCGAGCGATGCGATCTGCTTCTCGATCCACAGCTCAACCACCTCAGTCATATCGCGATCGAGCGTTCGTAAGAGTTTTTCCTCACCGGCGGTTACGCTGCTTTGCAGCTCGGCGTATCTCGACTCCAGCTCGGTCAGGCTTTGCCGGGCGGCATGGAGGCTGGCCTGTTCGCCCGTGAGCGCAGCCTCGCTCTGCCGGGCTAGCGTGCCGGCCTCTGTCCGCCTGTCTCGTGCCGCGTCGATTTCGGGTACCTTCCGGGCCGGAGGAGGTGCCTCCACGATCTGCTCGCAAACAGGGCAGGGTTGGCCGGGAACCAACTCTTCGCGGAGGTGATTGGCCTCGTTCAGGCTGATCGCGCGATGCAGCGCCTCCTCAGCTTCCTCGGCGGACTTCCTGGCGGCCTCGGCCTTTTTCTTCAGCAGCTCGATCTCCCCGGCCTGCTTTTCAACCGCCTTGCGCTTTTGGGCAAGCTCGGCCTTGTGCTGCACTGTGCTCCTGCGAACAGCACCAAGCTCGACGGCCCGGTCACGGACGCTCTGCAGCAGCTCGTCCAGCTCCGGGTCATAGCCGGCGGCTTCGGCGGCTTGCCGGGCCTCATCGAAAGCTGCCTGTTGTCGAGCTTGCATGGCCTTCGCCGATTCAACCGTCGCAGCGAGCGAGGACAGCTCACTTTCCAGAGCCTTCAAGCCCTGCGTCTGCCGTTCAATGTTGGCTTTGAGCTGCTCTCGTTCAGGCAGGCGTCCGATCACTTGGTGGAGGCGAGCCACCTGCTCGCGGATCTTCTTGATCGCCTTGGCGGCTTTCTCCGCGGATTTCAGGGCGGCAGCCTTCGTTTTCCAATCCTTCTGCGCGGAGTCATGGCGGGCCTTGGCTTCGTCAGCCTCCTTCGCCGCCTTGTTCGCGGAGGCGGAGGCCCGGGCCGCTTCGTTGAGCAAAGGCAACAGGGGCACAGCGCGCGCCGCCGCCTCGATCCTCGCTTTCACAAGGTTTACTTGTTCGGCCTGCTTCTGCAGAGCGGATTGCTTTTCTTCGGCTTGTTGAAGCTCCCGCGTTTTCGCGTGCTGGCCGCGCAGCCGGGCGAGCCCGGCCTGGATTTCGTCCCGATTTTTCCTCCAGGCTTCGAGCGACTGGACGACCTGGGCGTGCTCGGCCTCCAGGCCGGCGACAGCGGCCTCGTCGACACCGGCGTACTCGTCGGACAGGAGCTTCTGCAGCGAATCGACCGTGACCTTCATCGCAGCCGCGAGACGCTGAGCCCGTTCCCGCATGCGCTCGTAGACGTCGAGCCGGAGGAGCGTGCGGAGCATGCTGCGCCGGTCTCTCGGTTGCGCTTTGAGGAACCTTGCGAACTCGCCTTGCGGCAGTACCACGGCTTGCATGAACGCGGGTGCGCCAAGCCCGAGGATCATGGCTACCCGATCGGTCGCGGCGCGGACCTGATCGGCCAGGCTCTTGAAGGAGCCGTTTCCGTCCTGCTCCTCCAAGCGGACCATTTGAACGCCATTGCGCCGGAGAGTCCGCGCGATGCGGTAGCGGTTCTCGCCGACTTCGAAATCCAGCACCACCCTGACCCGGTCCCGGGCTGCCGAGATCATCTCGGTCCTGTTGAAATTGTTGACCCGGGGGATTTCTCCATAGAGCGCAAAAATGATCGCATCCAGCAGAGTCGACTTGCCGGCTCCCGTCGGCCCCGAGATGGCAAACAATTCGAGCGTGCGGAAGTCGATCTCCTGCCTCTCCCTGAAGCAGGCGAGGCCCTCGATGGTGAGATGGACGGGACGCAGCGCTCAATCCTCCCCGGATGCCTGGTCGTAGAGGTCCTCAAACGTATCCAGGACGGCCACGTCCGCTGCGTGCTTGTGCTCGCGGAGATGATAGGCGGCGTAGTGTCTGACTGGGGGAACTCCTGTTTCCAGCCGGATGTCTGACGGCTCCTCGGTTTCGGGAAGCTCGGCGCGCACGACGAGCGCGTTGGGGAGCAGCTCGCGCACCTTTCTATTGAGATCGGGATCCTTCTCGGTCAAAGGAACTGTTACACGCAACCATCCCTCCCGATACTGGTCCGCGTCCTCTTCGAGCTCCGCGAGCGCGGCACGGAGGTCGAAGAGCGGCAGGCCCCCCTCGTAGGGGACATGCTCTACGCTTGCGGGCTTGCCGGGCGACGCCGTGACGACGACAAAGGTTTTTTCCTCGCCGGCCTCGCCGAAGTCCATCTGGAGAAGCGATCCGGCATAGTAGGCGGGCACCGGCCCTTCGATCTTCTGCGGCTTGTGAATGTGTCCAAGGGCAATGTAGCTCGCCGTTGACGGCAGAGCCTCCGGCGAAGCGGCCCAGTCCTCTCCGATGTGAACGCGGCGCTCCGATTCGCCGAAGACGGCTCCCTCGATGTGCGTATGCGCCATGAGGAGGTTGACAGCGTCAGGCTGAAAGGCGCCGGAGAGGTCGTGGATGGCGCGCTCGAACATCCGGGCATATTTGATGCGGGCGCTCGCTTCCTCGCCGGCGATGTCCAGCGCGGACACCCAGGCTCCCGGGGATGCGAACGGAAGCGCGGCGACGATCGCCTTTTCTCCACAACGGGTTTCGATGGTCCGCGTCCCTCCCCGGGAGGCGGTGC
The DNA here is from genome assembly GCA_963741305.1 of uncultured Holophagales bacterium. GTDB lineage: Bacteria > Acidobacteriota > Thermoanaerobaculia > Multivoradales > UBA5704 > DATMER01. The sequence continues at coordinate 6,225,833 of CAVUHL010000003.1, forward strand.
GCGGGCGGCCGAGGATCTGCACGTTGACAAACTCGGTGAGCAACGAGCGCGCGTCCAGCCGGAGCGGATCGTCGTGATTGCCGGCGACGATGAGCATGTGCGCTCCGGTCCGGCCTACGCGGACCAGGAACCGGTTCACGAGCTGCTCGGCCTCGGCAGGCGGATTGCGGCTTTCGAAGACGTCTCCGGTGTGGAGGACGAGGTCGATGGATTCCTTTTCGATGAAGGCCGCGAGATGGTCGAGCACGGCCTCGAGCTCGTCGAGGCGCTGGATCCCCTTCCACCTGCGGCCAATGTGCCAGTCGCTTGTATGGACGATCTTCACGGCCGGGGCAGTCTATCCTCCTACGGCTCACTCCGCGAAGTCACCCGCCAGATGACGTTCCCCACGTCATCCGCCATCAGCAAAGCCCCGCGCTTGTCGATCGCCACACCCACGGGCCGCCCCATCGCTTCCCCATTGTCTTTCACGAAGCCGGTCAGAACGTCGATCGGCTCGCCGGATGGTTTGCCGCTGGCGAAGGGTACAAAGATCACTTTATAACCGCTGCGCGGCTTGCGGTTCCAGGAGCCATGCTGGCCCACGAACATCCCGCTACGGAATGGCGCGGGGAGTGCATCCCCTCCCGACCAGGCCAGGCCCAGGGAGGCGGTGTGCGGACCGAGGGCGTAGTCGGGCGCCAGGGCCTTGGCCACGAGGTCGGGCTTCGGAGGCTTCACCCGGGTGTCGACGTGCTGGCCGTAATAGCTGTAGGGCCAGCCGTAGAAACCGCCGTCCTGAACGGAAGTCATGTAGTCGGGCACGAGGTCGCTGCCGAGCTCGTCGCGCTCGTTGACCGCCGTCCACAGGGCTCCGCTCTCGGGCTCCCAGGCCATGCCGACCGGATTGCGCAGGCCGGTGGCGTAGAGGCGCTTGCTGCCGGTCGCAAGATCCACCTCCCAGATCGCCGCGCGTCCTTCCTCTTCTTCCATTCCATGCTCGGCCACGTTGCTGTTGGAGCCGACGCCCGAGTAAAGCTTCTTCCCGTCCTTGGAGGCGATGAGGCTCTTGGTCCAGTGATGGTTGCGCGGGCCGGCTGGAAGATCGGCGACTTTGACGCCCGCGGCTTTGATCTCCGTCGCTCCCTCGGTATAGGGGAACTTCACGATGGCGTCGCTGTTGGCCACGTAGAGGTCGTTTCCTACGAGCGCCATGCCAAAGGGCGAGTTGAGCCCGGTCAGAAAGGCTGACTTCGTCTCCGCGACGCCATCCCCATCCGCGTCGCGGAGGAGGGTGATGCGGTTGGCGCTGGGCACGCCGCCGCCGGCTTTCTTCTGGAAGATTTTGAAGAAGAACCCCTTGATCCCCTTGTTGTCCTCCGGCCGGGGCGGCGCGTTGGTCTCGGCCACGAGCACGTCGCCGTTTGGAAGCACGTGGAGCCACCGCGGGTGGACCAGGTCCCGGGCAAAGGCGGCCACGGCCGTCCCCTCGGCGGCGACCGGCTTGGCTCCTTCCGGCCAGCCCGTCGCCTTGACGACATGCACCAGCGGGATCAGCGCCTTGTTCGGCGGAGGGAGCGTGGGATCGGGGCCGGTCCCGGCCGAGACAGGGAGCTTCGCCGAGGAAGCGCATCCGGCGAGGGCTGCCAGGAGGACGAGTTGCAACGCGGCTGGTTTGAGCATGGGCTACCTCCGATCTCCATCGTCGCCAGCAAAAAGCAAGCCTGGCTCGCGCCATCTGGTATCATTTTCCATGCAAAGCAGGAACGATCTCCGATGGCTGGCCGTCCCGCTGCTGCTCGCGGCCCTCTCGCCGGCGCGGGCCGCCGACGTCGAAGTCCTCGTCACGGCCGACAATGCCTATGGATTGGGGACTGGCACGGCCGGCGGGATCACCCACTACTTCGGGATCGTCGAGAACCTCACTGCCGGCCAGATCTTCAACGGGCCGGTGGGCAACGGCCCGGAGGCGTACACCCTCCAGGACGCCGACCCCGGGGGCTACCTCTACATCCTCGCCTGGAGCGACGACTCGGTCTCCCAGGGCATCCTGGGGCAGGTCCGGGTCGAGGGGTTCCCGGCCTACTACACCGGACAGGGGGATTGGGAGGTCTTCGCGACCGGCATCGACCTCGACATCCCGGTCGGCGGCGGGGGTCCGCCGGTCGCGGCGATCAATGGCCAGATCGCGGAGGCCAACGCGGGCAGCGGACCGGCCAGCACGAGCGGCCTCTGGGTGGGCACCACCGGCGGCGCCCTCGGCAACCTCGCCTTTGGAGAGGACAATTCGAGCGCGGGCGGGGATTTCCCTGTCGCGGCCCTCATCGATCCCGCCGCCCGGTGGATGTGGTTCAACCGCTCCCCGGGCGTGCTCAACGCCTTCCGCGATGGCAATCACAAGGAGGCCCTCCTCTTCCGCCTTCCGCTCGCCAAGGTCCCCGGCGTGGCGCAGGAGGCCTTCGGGCTCCTCCATGCTCCCGTGGGCTCGGCCAGCATCTCGATCAAGGAGCAGGGTGTCCAGATCACGGACCTCTCCCCGGACGGCACCTCCGGCCTCCAGGTGCTCCTCGGCCCCTCGCTGAGATGGACCTACGTCCTCGAAGATGCCGGGTTCGCCGAGGGCAAGGGGCTCGCCCACTTCGTCGAAGGGACGGTCGGCGGCGTTCCGGAGCAGCGGATCGCCGCCTTGAGCATGACGGGCCCCGGCGCCAGCGTCCGCCTCGTGCCCGACTTCTCCCGCAACGGCGTCAAGCCCCGGGTCCGGGTGATCGTGCGCAACGGCTCCCAGGTGCTGCTCGATTCGAGGAACCACCTCTTCCCCTCCATCACCACCGGCGATTTCACCAAGGCGGCGGGAGATCCGCTGCCTGACATCGACGTCGCCCTGGACAAGAGGCCGCCCGGAGGCTCCATCTCCTTCCATGGCGCGACGCCCTCGGGAGCCGACGGGACCGGCCCGTTCGCGGGCAACCTCGCCTGGGAGCTCTTCACTCCCCTGCCGGTCCGGATCACCGTCGGCGGCACGAGCTACCTGGGGGACCGGGTCATGCTGATCGAAGAGCCGGCCGCGGACCTGCCGGCGATCGATTCCGCGTCGCGGGTCACCCTGCTGTCGAACGCGTCCTTTGTTTCGCTCGGTGAAGAGGGCGCCGTCCGCGGCGCGTTGTTGGACAATCGCCCGCTCATCCTCTCCGGCGACGCCGCCGTCCGCCGGACGCTCGATGCGGCCGTGGTATCGCTGCAGGATGGCGATGGAATCACCGCGGCGGTTGGGGATGCCGATGCGTTGGAAATCGGCCTCTCCGACATCGCGGGAGGCCGGCCGGCTTCCGGCACCCGGCTCGACCTCTCCTTCAACGGAAAGCTGGAAGCCGGCGCTGCGCAGGAGCTGGCCTCGGCCGAGGTGAGCTTCGGGGACGGCGCCTGGGAGACCTCCGCGGACTTCGAGCCGGCCGGCTCCAGCCAGCAGCTTGTCGAGGTCTTCCTCGGCGGGCAGCTCCGGCAGTCCGCGACCCTCTCGAATGACAGCAAGGTGCGCCACGAGATCGCCCTGAATGCGATCCGCAACCTGAAAGGTTCCCTGATCGTCGAGGAGGAGTGGAGCTCGCCCACCGCGATCACGCTCCCCGGCCAGGCGCCTGTCGAGGGGGACCGGCTCCGTTTCACCGCTTCCGATCTGCCGGCGGAAGTCGCATCGATCACCGGCGTCCGGATTACCGGCGAGAAGCTCGGCTCGGTCACACTGACGAGCCTCGCGACCCCATGTGTTCCGGGGCCCACGCGGCTCTGCCTGAACGGCGGCCGGTTCCTGGTGGAGTCGCGCTGGAAGACGGCGCAGGGGGAGGGGGCCGGGATGGCCGTGCCGCTGACGGGCGACACGGGCTTCTTCTGGTTCTTCTCCAGCAGCAACGTCGAGATGGTGGTCAAGGTGCTCGACGCCTGCGGCCTCAACGGCTCCTTCTGGGTCTTCGCCGGGGGCCTCACCGACGTGGAGGTGGAGACCACGGTCACCGACACCGTCACCGGGGCGGTGAAAACCTATCGCAACCCGCAGGGGACCAAGTTCCAGCCGCTTCAGGACACGGCCGCCTTTCCCACCTGCGGAGCCGCGCCCTCGTCGCAGGCTGCCGCCCGGTCCACGGCGGCCGCCTCGACGAAGCTGCTCCTCAACAACAACCGTTTCGAGGTCGAGGCCGTTTGGGAGACGGCGCAGGGGCAATCCGATGCGGGGCAGGCCGTTCCCCTCACCGGGGATACCGGCTACTTCTGGTTCTTCGACAGCGCCAACGTGGAAGTGGTGATCAAGGTCCTGAACGGCTGCGGCCTGAACGGCCGCTACTGGGTCTTTGCCGGCGGGCTTACCGACGTCCGGGCCGTGATCACGGTGAGGGACACCCTGACCGGGATCAGCAAGACGTACACGAACCCTCAGGGCACGGCGTTCCAGCCCATCCAGGACACGTCCGCGCTGGCGGCCTGTCCCTGAGAGCCGAATGTGCCTGAGCTCTCGGTGTTATGCCGGAGGCCACCAGAAACGGCTTGGACGTTGCCAGGACTCCGAACCCGCGACAAAGCGGCAGACGATCTCGGCAGCGGGCGACTGCCGCCAGTCCGACTCAGTCGGAGCTCCGTCACCGCCGAGGGAGGTAAGCGTGAAGCCTTTGTGGCAAAGCCCTGACCTGTCGGGGCCAACCGGACTGTACTGGACGGGACGGCCCCACCCGTCGCGGGCCGGCTGCACGGCCGCGGGAATGGCCGCGGGGAAGCACCAGGCGCCATTGGCGCGGTGCCGAGGATCGTCCTTGACCTCGTCCTGGAGCCTCTGAAGAGTCGCCGCTGTGTCGGCCACCTTCTTGCGCTCGTTGGTCAACGCCGCGTCGAGAGCCGCTTTGCTGTCCGGATCGGTCACGATGGCGGCGTAGACGAGGGCCTCGACGTCCAAATACCGCGCCTGAGCAACCGCCCTCTGAATCGCGGGGACATACCCCTCCGGGACCATTTCCGAGGCCCGTCCTTTCTCGTCCAGAATCTCGCGGATCAAGGGGAGTGCTCTGTCGCTGCCGGAAGCGCGACAGGCCTCCACCACTCCATCCAGGCCAGACACGACATTCTCGACAAAGTTGTCCCCCAAGCCTTGCGCCGATGTGAGCACCTGCTTGAAGGCCTCGGGGTTGCAGCCTAGAGAGCGGGATTGCTCGGTCAGGATCTGGCCGTAGTCCTGCCGCAATTCGGCGGCGAGCTCAGGAGACTGCTGGCTTACACCGTCCAGGCATTGCTTTGCCTCGGTCCATTGGCTCAGCCGGATCGTCGCCTTGCCGCAGAGAAAGAGAGCCTGGCGGTGCTCCGGATGCTCTGGCAGGTATGGTTGGAGCCGCCACCAGGCTTCCTGCGCATTCCCCTGTGCGAGCAATTCCCTGCTGTCGCGCACCGCCTTGGCTTCCCGGAAAGCGGCCACGGGCAGGGTCACGGCGAGCCAGAGCAAGAACAGCACCACCAATCCACGCCAGGCCCAATGCTGCCAATGGGGCCGGGACACTGTTCCAAGCCGCAGGCTCTCCAGAATTCGAGGCCTGCTACAGGTGGGGCAGTACCCCCAGAGGGCTTCTACAAATGTGGAGCAACGCGGGCAAAGCTCCATTTCATCCTCCTGCCAGGTTTTAGAACATTTGCGGTTCAGGATCGAGCCGCCTCAAGCGGTCCCTTGCCCGCCCTTTCGGCACGAGTGTTGAACTCGATCGCCAGGAACAAGTCGATTATCGTGGCGACGGCGTAAGTGAGAAGAAACACCGGCAGGGCGGCCAGAATTGCCAGGGTAGAGGCGGCTCCCGAGAAGAGGCGCATCAAGGAATGCTCCGCTTCAGTGTCCGGTCCGCCGCCAAAAATTGAGGCGAACAGAGGGTTGATCGGCTGAAGAAAGCTGCTCAAGCCCATGCCGAGAGCGTAGACCAGCATGACCTCTCCGAACCAACGCAGGAAGACCGCCAGAGAGCGCAGGACGGTGAAGTCATCCGGCGGGACGAACTCCAGGTGCTTTGCCCTGTGATAGGTGATCCTGGCGACCAGCGCGGCCGTCGCGAGCGAGACCATCTGGGCCAGAAACGCCCTCACCAGGCCCCAGCGCTCGAAGTCTCTGTATACATAGACCCACTGCCCCAGCCAGGAGAGCGTGTACAAAACGAACCAGACACTGACGGCGCTCCGCATCAGCATGGGCAGGCCGTGCCTCAGCGCCTCGCCGCTGTGCAGGTAGGCGAGCAGCCGCCTGGCGCAGGGGCCGGGTGCCTGGACCTTGCCGAGTGGCAGGTTCTCTCTGAGGAAGGCGACTGCGGGTGTCCAGCGTGGGGTGTTCTCGTCGAGAAGGTTCACGTCAGGCCTCCAGATCCGGCGGGTTCGATCGGCAGCCGGTTGCCTTGTGTAGACACGCCGTTACTGAAAGGGTTTAGAAGCCGAGGATCTTGGTCTACCTGCTGTCTCGGATCAGTGCCTGGATCGCCCGCACTGTTCCTTCCAGGCCGGTCAGAGGCGAAGGTCCGCCTGCACTATCACGCGATCGGCCGACTGACACCGGAAACGACAGGCGTTTGCCGCTCGAGAGCGTCAGCGACAACACCTGCGTCGGAAGGACGATCGTTTCGGAGGGCAGACCGCGGCTGCTCGCGGTTTCGGCGCTCCGTTCCAGGGCCAGCGATTGCACGTCCTTGTAATGATGTTCCTCGGCACGCACCTGCGAGGTCACGGCCTCCAGGCAGTCGTGGTGGCAAGTATAGACACCGAGCCGGTCCTCCATCGGGAGGAGGATGACCACACGGTTGACCGGGGAGCGCCGAGCGCCGTCCTGTCCCGTCCTCGGGCGCGTGAAGAACCGTTGCCGGGCTGGAGCGTCGAGGTCGAGCGGGCCGCGGAGCGTCAACGGCGCGGCCTGCATCTCCTGCTCCCGTGGCGCGAGATCCCGCTTCGCCTTCTCTTCTAGCGACGCGAGGCCGGAAGACAACAGATCGTCCAATTCCTGATCCGAGGGGCGCGCCCTGCTCACGGCCAGGGCTCCTGCCAGCCACGTGAGGTCGAGCAGAAGCAAAGTCTTTCCAAAAGACGTCTCGACGAGGATCATGCTTACGAAGAAGAGTGCGACCGCGTAGCGGACGCGGGTATCGAGAAAGTACAGCCAGATCTTTCGGTGCTGCTCGGGCTGTAGAATCGTCGAGGTCATTGGAGATCCTTCCTCAAGCTGGCGTTGAGATGAGCCACTGCCTCTTTGGCGCCCGGAACGATCTTTACCAGCTCGTCCAGCTTCGCGGCGCGAACGGGAGATGCAGCCGCGAGCCTCAGCAACTCCTCGTATCCCGGCGCCGGGGGGACGAGATGGTTTTCGAGGTAGAAGTCCTTGCGGAGATACGCCAGGAAGCAGAGGTGATGCGCTGCGCAATCGTCGAGTTGCAGGACCCGGGAAGCGATGCCCTCGACCTGGCGGAATTCCCCCACCTTGAGGAAGCGAGGGCGGCGGTCGGCGAGGGTGGCAAGAGCCAGGTAGTAATTGAGGTCGGCGAGCTCGGGGCCTTGCTCCATGGCTTCTTCGATGAGTTGCCGGGCCCGGTCAAAGGATCGGTTCTCGAAAAGTCCGGCCAGGCGCGCCATGGCCAGGTCGGTGTGCCCGGCGCGCTCCTCCACCGCGGCGCACAGGGGCCGGAAGGCCTCGGACCCCGACAGCGCCGTGAACAGGGCCGGGGTGATCCACTCCCAGGACTCGGGATCTGCCTGATAGAGCGCGAGCCGCCCATCTGCGACCGCCGTGTCCAGGGAGCTGCCACGCGCCAGGGACCGGTAGACCGCCTCGCTGAATGTCAGCGCTACGGAGTCCGACACGGGAAACTGCATGGCGATCACCGCAGGAATGCCCCGGCGGACCAGCGCCGAGGCCGTCCCCAGGAGCGGGTCCTGCCCGGGGTGATAACCGAGCTGAGCGCTGTGGCAGGAGTTGAGGAATACGAGGCGCAGCTCCCGGCTTGCCCGAAGGGTCTCGGCCAGGACATCCCCGGACACGAGGTGAGGCAGGTGCTCGGGGGTCTCGAGCACCAGGGAGCCGACGCCGGTGGCGGAGTTGAAGCTGCCATGCCCGATGAAGTGGACAACCTGATAGTGGTCCGACCTGAGCGTTTCATAGAGCCTGGAAAGAGTTGTTGAAAGAAGGACTCTTACCTCGACGTTCTCCTGTTGGCACCAGGCATTGAGGATGCGAGCGCGTTCTTCGGCGTCGTCGAGCTGATCGGGTCCCCGGGGTGCGGCGACGGCGATGAGGATGCGCACGCGACCTTCGCCAGTGTCGGGGAAGGACGAGGAGACCCGCGGGATCGCGAGCTGCCGGACAATCGGCGTGAGCACATTTCTGGCGAGAAAATCATCGGTGTCCTCGCAATAGAGAAGCTCCCAGGGCAGAGACTGAAGAAGAGCGAGGTCTGCTGTCCCGGTCGGCAGAATGAGGCGGAGCCGCAAGCCCCGGTCCGGAAGGGACTCGGTCCGTCCCCGGCTCAACAAGTAGATTTCCCGCACGTCGCCATGGAACAGCGCCCGGAAAAGGCGAGCTCCTGCCGCACGGAGATTGCCGCTCTCGAAGACAGCGGCTTGGATCTCCTGAATCAACGCCTCCAGTTCCGGGCGCCGAAAGGGAAGGGCAAAGGGAGCCACGGTGAGCCCGTAAGGTGAGCTCAACGCGTGTACCCGGTAGCGATCGTCCCCATCCGGCTCGATGGCGAGAGCCAGGTCTTCGTAGCGGATCACCCGAGCCATGCCTGGATGATCCTCAGCCGTCTTCTGTCCATTTGAGGACGGTAGACACCCTGCGCTGCGGAATTGTTGAGGGCTGATTGATGCAGCTCCAACGTCACCACGATGGAGATAGAGACCGGAGCGCGGCAGAAAGTCTCGCCGAAAGTCGAGAGATCGATGCGGCCGGTCCACATCGGGCCGGCCGCGGGCGGCTCTCTGCTTTCAGGGGTTCGAACCTACCAGGGGCAGGTCGCGAAATTGCACTTGCAGCGGTCGGTGCAATATGTCGGGTTGCAGGTGTAGGTGTAGTTACAGGGATAGCAGTTGTTGGCGCAGTCGGTTTCGCCGTCGCACCAGCCCGCCGGACAGCCGTCGCAGTCGTTAGGGCACCAGGTCGTGACGCCGTTGCAGGAGACATATCCCTGCTGCCCCACCGAGCAGTTGCGGTCCACGCCCGTACAGTTGGCGGGGTCGATGTTGTCCTCGCAGTAGAGGCCGGGATCGCTTCCGCAACTGGCAGTGGCGCTGCAGAGGGACATTGCCGACACTCCGCCGGACGGGTCCTTCCCCTTCGCGGCGGCAGCCATGGGAACCGGTGCCTGCAAGGCGTTGAGGAAGGCGAGGAAGCCCCGGTCCGGCGCAGCCCGCGCCGGGTCGGCCGCAGCCAACGCCGGAGATACCAGGGAGACGAGGATGGTGAGGAGGGAGAGACGGTACAGCATCTTCTTCATACCCAATCTCCTTTCGAACGAAGCTCAGCCGCCGGGAGCCGCCCGAGAGATTGAAGGATAACGCAATTTGGAAATACTTGGAGATGCGAGACTCGTTCTCGCCTGACGGACAGGAGAAACGACAGCCCCGGCGAATACAGAAGGAGATCCTCATGTCCCAGCGAGCTTCCCGTTTTTGCGCCTCAATACTGTTCACGGCCTCAACGCTCTTCGCCTCGGCCGGGTGGGCCCAGCCGGAGGTTCTCCTGCCGCGTGGGCAGACCCACGTGCGCGTCGAAAAAGCTTTGTCGGATCCGTTCCTGGATGCCCGCGAGGCGGGGGCGCTGCCCCCGGAGGAGGTCTACCGCCCGCTCTCGCCGCGGCTCGCGGCCCTCCTCGGGCCGGACGCGGTCGATTACGACGCCTTCGCGGCCGCCTGGGTACCGCCCTCCAAAGTGGCCGAGGTGCTGCGCCTGGCCGGCGAAGAGGGCGCGCGCGTGGTGACCGGCGCGGATGAGGGCATCCTCTTCCCGCATTGGCGGGTGACGCCGGGCAATCCACTCCGCCGCAGCGCACCCTGGCCGGCGGGCGGCGTAGCCCACCAGCCCATCCCCGGGCTGTTCATGATCCAGTTCGCCCATCCCGTGGCTCCCTCCTGGCTGGAGGAGCTCGACCACTGCGGGATCGAGGTGCTGTCCCATTTCCCCTCGCGGGCCTTCCTGGTCCGCTCGGAGGGAGGCCGGGGCGCGATCCATCGCTGCGGCCCCGCGCGCTACCTGTCCTGGCTGGACTCGTTCCTCTCCACGGACCGCGCCGCCCCGGCCCTGCTCGAGGAGGGGGACGGCGAGTACACGATCCAGTTCCTGCCGGGGACGCCGCTCTCCGAGGGGCTGGCGGAGCTCCCTGCCGGGGTGCTCGTGCTGGAAAGCGACGAGTCCGCGCTGAACCGGAATGCTTCGGCGCGGGTGGCCGCGGACCGGCAGGACCTGGCACAGATCCTCAGCACCAGCCGCACGGTGCTCGCGGTCGGCCGCCATGTCCCGGAGCGGCCCGAGCCGAGCGACGAGCGCCAGGGACAGATCCTCGCCGGCAACCACAACGGCACGGCGGTCTCGGGGCCGGGGTACCGGAGCTGGCTCAACGGACGCGGCCTGCTGGGCGCCGGCAACATGCCCACCGTGGCCATCTTCGATTCGGGCTACGACGACGGCCAGGGCCCGGCGGGAGCGCATCATCCGGACCTGGAGAACCCGGAAAGGCTCCTGGCCACGAAAATCTTTGCCGGCACCCACATGGCGGACCGCAGCGGCCACGGCACCCTCGTGGCCGGGATCGTCGCCGGCGACGGCACCGCCGGGATCGGCGGCGGAGCCACCGACAGCCAGGGCTACACCCTCGGACTCGGCATCGCCCCCTCGGCGCGCCTGGTGGCCATCAAGATCAACGACAACGATCCGGCGACCTGCGGCTTCTCGTTCCCGGGGAACGAACAGACGCGCAGGCAGGAGGCGGCGTGCGCCAGGGCCTGGGGCGCCTCCCTCGGGAACCAGAGCTGGAACAGCCCGAACATGCTCGGCCAATACACGGGCTTGTCGATGACGATGGACCAGTTGGTCATCGATGCCAGGCCGGCCGGGCTGACCGATGTTGCGGGGTGCCCCTCCCCTCTGAGCGCCAATGGAGACCAACCCATGGCGCTCGTCTTTTCCGCCGGCAACTTCGGTTACAGCAATCAGCTCGGCGTGGAGCTCAAGAATTCGATCGGACCACCGGCAACGGGCAAGAACGTGATCACGGTGGGCGCGACCGGCGGCGACCGTACCACCCTGACCTGCACGGGCCTGCCCTACCAGAACGAGGGCATCGGCCAGGTCGCCCGGTTCAGCTCGCGGGGAAGGGAATTCGGCCCGGGCATCGCACCTCTCCACTCCACCCGGATCAAGCCGGACGTCATGGCGCCCGGGGTACACGTCGTCTCGACGGTCCCCTATGAAACCTCGTCCTACCTGTGCCCGTTCGCCTGCCAGCAGTACTGGCCCGCGTCGCCGCTGACCTACCACACCTATGCGAACGGGACCAGCTTCGCGGCTCCGGCCGTGACCGGCGCCGCCGCCCTGGCTCACAAGTGGTTCAAGGACCGTTACGTCGACCCGTCCCCCAGCCTGCTCAAGGCCGCGCTCATTGCCACGGCCGAGGACATGGTGGTCGACAACGACCGCCGTCCGAGCTACAGGTTCGGCTGGGGGCGCGTCAACCTCGACCGGCTGACGAGCACCCGCAAGCGGTTCTATCAGAGCGACGACGCCGGCATCGACCTCATGACCGGCGAGCAGTGGTCCTGGACGAAAACCATCGAAACTCCCGCGGACGACGTCCTGATCGTCCTGGCCTGGAGCGATCCGGCCTGCAACGCGACAGGCACCACCCTGTGCAACACGAACCCCCTGATCAACGATCTGGACCTCGCCGTCGAGGCCGTGAACACGACCTCGTTCTGGCGCGGCAACAACCTCACCGAGAACAAGACCGGCGCCGAGACGGGATTCTCCCATCGCTTCACCAGCGTGTCGGACCCGGTCCTCCACGACGGGATCAACAACGTCGAGGTGATCTTCATCCCGCGGAACACCCTGGCGGCCGGCCAGCAGCTGACGCTTCGGATCATCGGGGCCAACGTCCCCCAGGGACCTCAGAAGTGGGCGCTGTATGCGTACAATGTCAACCTGACGTTCTAGCTGCAGGCCAGAGCGAAAGGGGGACGACTTGCCGGAGCTGCCCGCTGGTCGACGTCTCCCCTTCGTTCTCCCCATGATCGTGGCCGGGGCGGTGGGCTACTCCGCGGCCCAGGCGGTGTCTCCCCGTACGGGGATCTCAGAAGTCTGACAGCAACTCCACGATCTGCTTTTTGAACTCGCTATCCTTCCAGGGATAACCGCGCAGCAAAGTTCGTGTTCGTGCCAACTCGTCTTTATCAGCTTCCAATTCATTGATTTCAGCCCGCAGGCGTACGCCTAGGATGTGGCGTAGCGGCAGCATGGTTACCATTACAAGGCAGAAAACGGCGATCAGACTGCCGCAGCCTACATAGAATTCTTCCGATGCAATCCACGTCAACCCTCCCAATCCCGCCGCCAGGAAGACGCCCATGTCGGTGAGCTTGTCGCAAAGGCGGTCGTAGTCCTTGATCTTCTCGGCTAAGGTCTTAGGGACCTGGAACTTAGGGTCATGATCCCTCAATGGGGTGCCACTGGAAGAGTCCGAGGCTCTGTTGGCGTTTTTCGCCAGATGTACCTTCTCGATTTCCTCTACGACCTGAACCCATACTCCTTCTTGTTCTCCCTCATCCAAATCGATGAGTGGCCGATCGAGTGAATTTACGGTCTGGAATCGGTCGAGCGCCGGGATGCGATTGAGTCGGCAGGGCTTGAGAATCACAACAAGGACCGTGGCACCGCGGTTATCCGCGGCTGTCAGGAGAGGTGGCAGCTCGTTTTGAGCGATCCAGTCCGAAGCCAAAAAGTCGGCGCTTGCGAGAAGGATCGCGACATCGGTGACAGACAAAGCCGATTGGATCTCCTCGCGCCATGAGTCGCCGGGGCGGAGCCGGGTGTCTTCCCAGCATTCGATAGGTGCGCCCTGTCGTTCAAGAGGTTTGAGATGCACCCTTAGCCGGTTGAGCCATTCAATGTCGCGATGGCTGTAGCTGATGAAGATCCGGGTCGGCGGCGGAGGGACAGAGGCCTCCCGCGGGGTAGGAGGAGAAGCAACCTTCTCCTGATCAGACCGTCCCCAGTGCTGGCGGACGAAGGAGATGACCTGCCCCAAGGCTCCGAAGAGAGAGCCGAGCACGCCTTTAACCAACCAAGCAACGAATACCACAGCCATGAAACCAGGCAGCCACGTCCAAAGGACACTGCTATCGTCTTGCCCTTCGAAGGTGAAGAGAAGCTCCTCGGAATCCGGGTCCCAGACGCGGACGGAATTGTCATCACTGCCGGTCGCCAAGAGATCGCCACCTGGGCTGAATGCAACTGAATTTACGGCCTCCTCGCTGGCCTCGAACCTTCGCAAGGGCCTTCCCGGCGCCAGCGTCCAGAGCCGCACCTCTTTGTCGGCACCACCGGAGGCGAGCCTGGGGAGGGCAGGATGGAACGCCACAGAGTTTACGCTTGCCGAATGGCCCGCGAGCCTTCGCAGGAGTTGCTGGTTCGCTGGGTCCCAAATAGAGACCGTCTTGTCAGAGCCGGCGGAGGCGAGGGTCCGTCCGTCCGGAGAGAAGGCCAGGGCCAGGATCGATTCATTGTGTTGATCCAACGTTCCTATAAGACCGCCGGTCTCGGTATTCCATAGCCTTATCGTGTGGTCATCTGCTGCCGAGGCGAGGATCTTGCCGTTTGGGTGAAAAACCAAAGTGCGGAGCCAATCTGTGTGGCCCTCAAGCCTCCTGGTCTGTTGCAGCGAATCCAAGCGCCAGAGAATCACGGTCTTGTCGGCTCCCCCGCTGGCAAGCAGTTGCCCGTCGGGACTGATCGCCACCGCACGGACCGAGCTCTTCTCTTTGAGGATGGCGCGCGTCAGCCCCGACCCCAGATCCCATAAGCGCACCGTACAATCGTAGCTTCCGGAAGCCAGCAGCTTGCCATCCGGGCTAAAGGCGAGGGCCTCTACGCCATTCAGATGACCTCCCAGGATCCTTTCGAGTTGTTGAACGTCCGGCCGCCAGATTCGGATCAGCCTGTCATCGCCAGCCGAAGCCAACAAACGTCCATCCGGGCTGAAGACCACGGCATTGATGTCATCATGATGTCCAAGTTCCGAGATCACCTTCTCCGCACTGAGCTTCAGCGGTTCGGCAAAAATCGAAAACAGGCAACAGAGGACCAGCGCAAGGCCACGCAAGGAAAGTCGACTCAATGATCCGTTTGACATGATCAGAACAGGGCAAAAACGAAGGCGCGTTGAGCGCCAATCTCAACCCTGGAAAAACGTGTTACGGACTACGGCGTTAGGGCGATCATAGCAGGTCCGAGGCGCGCGGGCTTCTAGAGAACCGCCTGAGAAGTCGAGGCTCGATCGGCCGCCTTCCGTAGGCTGGCCGCAGGCGGTGCTAGACTGGATCCATCTTGGACGAAATAGGGTTCCGTCCTGCATCAGCCGGCCCACCCCGCCTTGCCGCCCCGGACCGGGGAGAGGAGCGCGTCTGGGAGGAGGAGATCGAAGTCCTCACTCCCCACTACGGAATCGACGACGTGCCCCCTCTTGCCGAGACGCTGCTCTATGCCTGGCAGCACACGCTGGTCGACGTCTCCCCCTTCGTCCTCCCCATGATCGTGGCCGGGGCGGTGGGTTACTCCGAAGCCCAGGCGGCCTACATGATCTCCGCCTGCCTGGTGCTCATGGGGATCGCGACGTTCGTCAACGTCACCTGGGGGAACCGGCTGCCTTCGGTGCTCGGGCCTTCGGCGACCGACACCGGCGCCATGGCCTCGGCCGGGGCGATCTTCGGGGCTCCCGCCATGTGGATGGCCGGGTTCGTCGGTGGGCTGCTCGAGACCGCGGTGGGGATGAGCGGCGTCCTCGGGTACCTGCGGCGGTTCCTGCCGCCCTACGTCTGCGGGATCGTCGTGCTGACGATCGGCATCTCCCTCGCCCGGGTGGCGGGCGGATGGCTGTTCGCGGATCCCCGGCCGGAAATGCTCGGGCTCGCGGCGGCGGCCGTCGCTTCGATCCTGCTGCTCATGGTGATCGGCCACCGGTTCCGGCTGGGCTTGCTCGCCCGCGGGTCGATCCTGTTCAGCCTGCTGATCTGGGGCGTGGGGGTGGCCGGAGCCATGGGGCTGGCCGACTTCGAAGCGCTCTCGCGGGCTCCCTGGTTCGGGCTGCCCCGCCTGTTCGTCTTCGGCGGCCCGGGACTGGGATGGACGCTCGTGGGCGGGGCGGTGTTCGGGGTGGTGATCGGATACACCGCCTCGGCCGCCGAGGCGATCGGCGACTACGCGGGGACCTGCGCGGTCTCCGGGGTCACCTACCGGATGCGGCACATCCACCGCGGCATCACGCTCGAGGGGATCGCGTCGGCGGTCGGCCCTCTCATCGGCGCGCTGCCGCTCACCACCTACAGCCAGAACACGGGCGTCATCGCCACGACCCGGGTCGCGAGCCGGCGGGTGATCCAGGTCGCGGCCCTGATCCTGCTGCTCTACGGCCTCTCTCCCAAGACGGGCACGCTCCTGGTGCTCATTCCGCGTCCGGTCGTGGGGGCGGTCTTCCTGGTGATCTGCGGCATGATCGCGACCGCCGGCCTGCGCCTCCTCGCCTGCGGGCCGAAGGACGAGGCCTACCTGGTCACCACCGCGGTCTCCTTGATCGCCGCCCTCACCCTGCCGCTCGCCGCGGGAGGCCAGAAGGAGTGGCTCGAAACCCTTACTCCCACGGCCCGGCTCTTCCTGAGCAACGGCGTGGTGATCGCGATCACGCTCGGGATCACCCTCAACGCGGCTCTGCGGGCGGCGCTGCCGCTCACCGAAACCCCCCAATAACGAAGTCAGAAGAGAGGCCGCCGTGGCCCTCCCTCTATGGGAGAGGCCACGGCGGCTTTTCTAGAATCCTCAGAAAGGCAGCAACTCGCCGGTCGAGCGGCAGGTATTGGTGAGGTCGACCACCGGGATGTAGATCGGCGGCCAGCCGCCGTCACCCCGGAAGTCCTCGGCGAGGTTGCAGGCCTCGTCGATCGAGAAGACCTCCAGGAAGGTGCACTTGAAGTCGTGGTCGACCTTGGGGTCGACGAAGATGGAGCGGCCGTCCGCGATGAAGCCGTAGAGCACCCGGCCGAAGTCGAGCTTCTCGAGGGGGATCTCCACCAGGTAGCCCATGTTGTTGACGCGCGCCGAGCGGACCTGGATTACGCGGGACTGGAACGGCGGGAGCGTGCCGGGGTGTACCCAGCGCTCTTCCTCGCGGTCCCAGGTGAGGTCGATCAGGCCGTCGTAGTTGACGGTCTCGATCCGCGCCAGCTCCATGGGCCGCTGCCCGTTGAAGGCATCGGCCTCCGCGGTGTTGCCGGGGCCGTCGAGCCAGAGGTGTAGATCGTCGGCGGCGAGCCGGGCCATATCGCGAAGGGCCGTCCCGATGAAGTCGGCGAAGCCGTGGGCGTTGAAGGCCCGGTCCAGGGTGCCGTCGGGCAGCCGAAGAGGTCTGTCAACGAAGATCGGCTCCTGCTTCAGGCACTTGAGCAACAGCGCAAGCGTGGATTCCCCCGTCCTGCCGCCGCCGCCGCCGAAGACCAGGACGTGCCGAGGCTTGCCGGAGATGCCGCTGTCGAGCTCTACCTTGAACTTCCGCAGTTCATCCCCGGAGACGAAGAACTCAGCCTCCCCGTCGACGCCCGCGGGCCACCCGAGGTGTAGATCATGTAGGTCACCGTCGGCGCGCCGGTCGCGCAGTACGTCGATCGGCCGCTCGGCCACGAGGTCCGGCCAGGCGATGCCGTAGTAGGGGAAGACATCGAATCCCTTCACGTCCCGCGGCCGGCCGAAGCGCCGCTTCCCGTCCAGGAGCCCGGTCACAGAGACGCTCTGATCCACCAGGGCGTTTGGCGCGCCGGGGTTCGGCTGATCGGGGTCCGGATCCTCCGGCGGAGTCACGCCGAGGGATTCCAAGACCTCCCAGGCAAAGTCAGAGAGGTACGCCTGGAGCAGGTTTGGAGGGATTTCGGCAAGAGCCATCTTGTTGAAGGTCTGGATCTGCAGGCTCTGCAGCGACGGGAAAAGCATCCAATGGCACCGCTCCACGAGAAGCGGGATGATCTCGAGCTCTCCCCTCTCCTGACGCTCCAGGAGAGGGGTAAGCTCATCATTCAGACAATAACTGGAGGCAAGAAAATGGGAGTCAATCAGGAGAATTGCAACCTTGGCCCGCTGAATATGGGCCTGAATCCGAGGATGCCACCGGTCTCCCCCTTTGAGGCTCTGGTCGGAGAAGACTTCGATCAGCCCATGTGCTTTGGAAGGCTTGAACGGCAGCAGGACCTGTTGAAGCCATCGTTCGTCGGAGTCGTGACTGTAGCCGACGAAGATCAGGTCAGGCGAGATCGGGCCACCGTCTCCGCCGGGCTTTCTTTTCGCGCTTGGCGGGGCCGATGCAGAAGGCCTGAGTCTGGCCGTCGTCGAGAGCGCCCGAGCCTCTGCGACATTTGAGTCAGACTGTGGATACTTTTCCCCGTCCGCCATGGGACTACCTCCACCCTATAGCTTCGCATCTTTCCGTGCAGTTAACAAGTACACAGTTCTCAATGGGCGGAAGACGGGCCGCACCTTGAAAAACGCAAGGCCGGTGTTAGGATTTCAAGGTAATGACGGATCTGATCGAGCGGAGCCGGCACTATAAAGAGCTGCAGGGGCTCCTCCAGCGGCATCCCATGGTCGGCATCCTGGGCGCCCGGCAGGTGGGCAAGACGACGCTGGCGCGGCAGCTGGCGGCAGACTACGACGGCCCGGTCTCCTACTTCGACCTTGAAGACCCTACCGACCTCGCGCGGTTGGCCGAGCCGATGCTGACCTTGCGGGGGCTTTCCGGGCTGATCGTCGTCGACGAGGTGCAGCGCCGCCCCGACCTGTTCCCCGTGCTGAGGGTCCTTGCGGACCGGGAAAAGAAAGACGCCCGGTTCCTGATCCTGGGGAGCGCTTCGCCGGAGCTTCTCCAGCAGAGCTCCGAGTCATTGGCGGGCCGCATCTACTACCACGAGCTGGGCGGGCTCGCTCTCGAGGAGGTCGGAATGGAGGCCCGCGAGCGGCTCTGGCTGCGCGGCGGCTTCCCTCGCTCCTTCGTGGCGGAGACCGACAGCACCAGCGCGGAATGGCGGCGAGGCTTCGTCCGGACCCTGCTCGAACGGGACCTCCCCGGCCTCGGAATCCAGGTCCCCCCGGAGACGCTCCGCCGCTTCTGGACGATGATCGCCCACTACCACGGCCAGGTCTGGAACGGCGCGGAGCTTTCCCGCGCCTTCGGGATGTCTGCCATGACGGTCCGGCGCTACCTGGACCTGCTCACTTCGGCCCTGGTGCTACGGCAGCTCCCGCCCTGGTTCGAGAACCTGGGCAAGCGCCAGGTCAAGTCGCCCAAGGTCTATGTAACGGACAGCGGGATGCTGCACACGCTCCTGGGCCTGGGGACGAGGGAAGATCTCGAAGGGCATCCGAAGGTCGGCGCCTCCTGGGAAGGGTTCGTCCTGCGCGAGGTGGCGGAGAGGCTCGGAGCGCGTCCCGAGGAGATGTTCTTCTGGGCAACCCACGCGGGGGCGGAGCTCGACCTCCTCGTGATCCGCGGGCGGAGGCGCTTCGGCTTCGAGCTCAAGCGCTCGTCCGCGCCGCGCGTGACACCCTCGATCCGCTCTGCCCTCGACGATCTCCACCTCGATCGCGTGGACGTAATCTACCCGGGCGAGCACACGTTCCCTCTCGCCGAGCGCATCCGGGCGGTGGCGATGCCGCGGTTGTATGAGGACCTCCAGCCGCTGGGGTGAATAGCGGTTTGAGTGCCAGATTCCCTATTCCCTTAGAAGGGCGCGGGCTCCCGCGAGAAACGTGCGCGCTTGCTCCAGCACTTCTTCCACGCGTTCGCTGCTCACCAGGGTTTCCGCATCATAGTCCTCTTGGAGTCGGAGATCGAAGGCATTGATGAGCCAGCGGTGGAACTTGGGATCGAGCAGGCCGGACTTCGAGAACTCTTTGCCGTAGGCCGCATGCAGCGCGCCGTGCTTGCTGAACGTCTGATCGCGTTCATGGAGCAGTGCTTCGGCGGTGTAGAACATCGCATAGTAAGCGCGGCCCGCGGCGAATTCGGGGCCGGAGGCCACGAGCAGGACGTCGGCGGCCTGAATGGCACGTTCCGCTTTTTCGAGGAGGTGGCGAGTGCCCTCCTTCATGCGGCTCTGGCCTGCTCGCGGACGTTCGAGAGGAACGGGCTGTCGCGATGCTGCCAAGCCGAAGAGGAGACGAAGACCCGGCTGATACTGACTTCGTAGTCGAGGGAAAGCTCGGAGATGAGATAGCCCGTGTGCTCGATCTCCTGTCCGTAGTCCTTTACCTGGTCGAGCACGATCAGGATATCGACATCGGACTCGGGGGTTGCCTCGGCGCGGGCGTAGGAGCCGAAGAGATAGATTCCCGCGAGACGGTCACCATAGAGATGCTCGAGCCCACGGCGGAGCTTGGCGAGCAGCTCTTCGATTTTGGCCTCCGGCATCGTGTCCTCCCGCGAGCCATTCTACAGGTTCCTCCTGTGCCTATTCCATCCTCGACGAGATGTCCGAAGCGGTTCTCGCGGCCTTGCAGGCCGCAAGGACGCTGTGACCTGGTTTCCCAGGGCATCGGCCTTCGGCCTCAGCCCCGGGCTGGGCTCTGCCGACCCGCTGGGCCGGGTTTGTTTGCTGGCGGGTCCAAGGAGCTTGGAACGCATCCAAGCTGTCCAGATCCAATCTAAGAAGCTTAGATCGCCGCGAAGGGGCTTAAATCGGATTTAAGAGGCTTAAATCGGATCTAAGGATCTTCGGCCGGTCCTAAGCGCCTTGCGGGCGGATTTAAGGAGCTTAAATTGGATTTAAGCCGCTTAGATCCGATCTAAGGAGCTTAGATCGCCGCGAAGGAGCTTAGATCGGATCTAAGAAGCTCCGGCCGGATCTAAGGATCTTAAATTTGGAGCGAGGGCGCTTAGATTGGATTTAAGGATCTTGGGACGGATCTAAGGGGCTTAAATCAGCTCGCAGGGCTTTTGGGCCTCGAAAGCCCCTGCTTGGCGGCTTGAGGCGTTAAAGGCCAAACAGAGCCGGATCGCGCACCACCGCGCGCGCCGCACCGGCATACTCGCATGCATCGGACAAGAGCCCGTTCTCCAGAAGGTCCCTGAAGTCGCGGGCAGCCTCCGCGTTGCCATCGGCCTCGTACTTGCGGATGAATTTCAGGATGTAGACAGCGGTTTCCACCTTGGTCCGGCGCTGATCTCGAAGGCGGCGGCGCTGGAGATGGAAGACGTCGATCGAGACCTCCCCTTTCCGGCTGCCGGCCACCGCCACGACCTGCCCGTCGACCGTGTAGCTCAGGTGTTCCTCTGGGCGGTCCGCGCATGGATCGAGTAGGAGCCGCGTTTCAAAGCTCAGATCGCCGTCCGGGGAGAGCGCCCGAGTGGATTCATCCTGCAAGGGGAACTGGTCCAGCTTGCCGCCGGAGCCCGCGTACCGCAGATCCCCCCACCTTGGCCGATCCCTGCGACGCTGGTTGCAGTGGCTGCAGGACGGGTACAGGTTGGACCATTCGTAGGCGAGCCAGTAGTAGCCCGGATGGCCGTCGCGCTCGGCGACCCTTCCCTTGGGACGGAAGTGCTCGACATCCCAATCGGAGCCCGCCACGATCTTGGTTTCGCAGTAGGCGCATTTGTCATGGAACAACTCTTCGAGCGCGGCCCGGACGTGGTCGTGGCCGTAGACGCTCGCCCGGGGCTCATGCGTCCCGGCTTCGCGCAGGGCGTCCTTCCGAGCTTCGGCGGCAAGGTCAAACCAGGC
This sequence comes from uncultured Holophagales bacterium, assembly GCA_963741305.1. Classification (GTDB taxonomy): domain Bacteria; phylum Acidobacteriota; class Thermoanaerobaculia; order Multivoradales; family UBA5704; genus DATMER01. Next base: position 6,246,836 of record CAVUHL010000003.1, read on the forward strand.
CTGATCCGGCCGGATCGGCCGTTCTTCCCCATCACGTCGGTCGCGGTCGAGAAAGATCACCGGCGGCAGATCAGAGGTTGTGCTTCTCGACGAGCTGCTTGAGCTGGCGGACCATGTCGCTCTCCCGCGACTCGGGGGTGGGGCGTTGCCCGATCTCCAGGGCCAGACTGCGGAGCTCGCGGGTCTCGGCGTTTCCGCGCGTTGCCTTCGGAATGGCAGCGAGCTCGTGGTAGCGGCCGACCTTCTCGCGCATCTCGGGGGCATAGATCTCGGTGTCGAAGAGGCGCTCGTCCTCGAGCATGTCCTCGGCCGAGTAGCCGGTGTAGTCGGGGACGTCCTCTTCCCGGACGACCTCGGCACCTTCACGGCGGAGGACGATCAGTTCCTCGGGCTTGACATCGAGCGCGACCAGGGGGCTGTGGGTAGTGGCGATGAGCTGGATCTCGGGAAAGACTTCGGTGATCCGCGGCAGGATTTCTGCTTGCATCGAAGGATGTAGGTGCTGCTCGATCTCGTCGATCAGGACGATGCCGCGGACGTGGCCTTCGCGGGTGATCCGGTCCGCACTCATGGCGCGCCCGTATAAGTCCAACATCCAATTGAAAGTCATCCGATAGCCGTCGGCCCATCCTTCAAGGCGGATCGCTCCACCGATCGAGGGCCCGGAAAGCTCGACTCCCCCTCCGCGGGGCAGACTGATCTTGTCCTTGGCGCCCAGGCCCAGCACCCTCTTGATCCCCATCAAGGCCGAGTTGTACCTGTCCGTTCCAAGAAAATCCTGCAAACGGCGGAGCGTCAGCTCCGGATCAATCAGGGCCCGGTTGTAGTCGAAGAGGGTGTAGACGGCATCGGCGACACGATACTCCCGCCCCGTGTCTGGACCCACTCCATGCCGGCCAGCGCCGTAACCGCAAACAAACGGACTAGGTCGCGGCGTGTTCGGACTGATTGGCCCCTGAAAAGACACATGCTCCTTTCCATTTCTCGTCCCGAAGCTTGTCCCTATCTCGGTGCCATCCTCAAAGGTCACCTCGACACGGCCTGATTTTGACTCGTGGTGGATCAGTCCCCCAATTGGCTCGGAGATCAGGGTAGTGGCATCCGTCACATCACAAAGCCCCAGGGCAATCCCCCGCAGCACGCTGGTCTTGCAGGTGCCGTTCTTGCCTATGATCACCGTCCTCTTCCGAGGCAAGCTGTCCTCGCCGGAGAGGTTGATCTCCAGCTCGCGGAAGCCGCGGATGTTCTCCAGGCGGATACGGGAGATGTACATGAAGGGTATGTTACCTGAGATCGAATCGGCAGGACTTGCAGGAGGGGCAAAAAGCCGGGGGGGCGCCTGGCAGCGCGCCCCCCCGATCTGACGGGATACTGACAGGCTACTTCACAGAATCAGGAGCCGGGGCGGGGGATGCGGCCAGGGCCTCGGCAGCCGCCTTGGCCTTCTTCGACTGGCGGCGGCGCTTGATCGTCGCGATCCGTAGCGGCTCCACTCCGAACTCGACCAGCTTCTCATTGCGCTTGCCGTAGTGGTCCTTGAGCGCCTCGCGCAGCATTCGGAAGATCTGGTCCCCTTCGTCGATCAGCCGCTGCATGTCCTGCGTGATCGTCTGCCTTGCGGCCGCGAGGGCGGCGTGCTGCGCGTACAGGCTGCGCATCCGCTGCGAATTGGTCCGCAGGGTGGGGAGCTTGAAGCCCAGGTGCCCGACCTCCGGATCGTTGGTGGTCATGGCCGTGTCGATCTTGTCCCACCCGTTCACCTTGTTCATGTACAACCGTACGTTGCTCATCTCGAACCTCCTTCCCCTTCCGGGGAGGTGTGCCCGGCGCCATCATTGGCCCGGGTGTACAGCTTGAAAAACCTGTCTACTCCGGCAGCGGAATGGCCGTGCCAGTTCCCTTCGGCAGGGCGGGCAGCGGGTCGATGCCGAACTCGACCAGCTTCGTGTTGCGCTTCCCGTAGAAGTCCCGGAGCGCCTCGCGCAGGCTGCGGAAGATCTGGTCCCCCTCCTCGATCACCTCCTGCATCTCCTGCGTGATCGTCTGCCTTGCCGCCGCGAGGGCCGCGTGCTCCGCATACAGGCCGCGCAGCAACTCGCCCTTCCCCCGCAGCTCGGGCACCTTGAAGCCAAGGTGCGCAACCTGCGAGCCGTTGGCGTCCATCGCCGTGCCCATCTTTTCCCACCCGTTCACCGTGTTCATGTACAGCCTCGGATCGGCCATCTCAAACCTCCTTCCCCTTCCGGGGAGGACCGCCCGGCACCTTCATTGGCTCCGGGCAACTGCATGGAATATGCATACGCTAGAGAGGTTCAAAGAGTTTGTCAACCCCTGATCTTGACTTTATGCGGGTTTCTCCATAATATCCAATCATAAGGAGGTGGAATATGCCTAGTGACAGAGAGGTACAGGAGAAGAGGAAACTGGCTATCTTGAAGATCCTCAAGGGAGATGAGCCGATCACTCAGCAAAAGGATCTGGTCGAGAAGCTCAAGGAGATGGGCATACCAGCCACGCAGTCGAGCGTGAGCCGGGACCTGTCCGAGATCGGGGCGGTCCGCATACGCGGACAGTGGATGCTCATTGGCATGCACGACGTCGGACTTTTCGAGAAGGTCGCGAATCACGTGACCGACGTCCGGTTCGCCGGACCGAACCTCACTCTGATCAAGACCCAGCCGGGAGCCGGGGCCCTCGTGGCCCAGGTCATCGAAGAGTCCGAGTGGGACGAGGTCGTGGGCACCGTCGCCGGCCTCAACTCGGTGCTCGTCCTCTCCCACGACGCCTTCTTCCAGAAGCTCCTCTCCACCCGGCTCCAGGGCTACCTGCGCGACACGCGCCAGGAGACCGAGGACGACGCCCCATTCCCGGGGACCAACTGGCGGGTTTCCCGGAAATTCACGTAGAGAGTGGATTGGGAGGAATGCGCCGCCATGGAACCGTTCAAGTCATCCCTGGAGCATGTGCTCGCCGAGCTCGAGCGCATCGACCTGCTCATCCGGGTCCAGGTCGAGCGCGCACGCGGCACGCTCCAGGATCAGGGCGAGCTCCAGGGCCTCTACATCTCCGAGCAGGAGCTGGATGCCCTGCTCGCCGAGCCCGCCGGCTTGCCTCGATGGGCAGCCGTCCCCCATAGGCCCGAAGTCGCGGAGGCGCTCGGACGCCTTGCCCAGGGGATCGCCGAGCGCAAGGCGGGCAGCAGCGTGGAGTTGAGGTTGACAGAGCTGGCCCGGCGGTTCGAGCTGACTTCTTTCGACCTCGACGCCCTGCTGGTCACGCTCGCCCCTGAGGTGGACCTCCGCTACGAGCGGCTCTTCGCTTATCTCCAGGACGACGTCACCAAGAGAAGGCCGAGCTTCGACCTCGTCCTCAACCTGCTCTGCCCCACGTTCGAGGACAAGCTCGCAGCCAGGTCCCGGTTTTCGGGGCAGGCTCCGTTGCTGCGGCATCGGCTGGTCGAGCCTTTCGACGATCCTTCGCGGCCTCAGCCTCCTCTGCTGGCCCGCTACCTTCGTGCGGATGCCCGGGTGGCGGCCTTCCTCTTTGGGGATGACGGCATCGATGGCCGGTTGGCTCCTTTTGCCCGCCGGGTGGAGCCGGCGGCCCGGCTGGAGGAGATGGTGCAGGAGCCGGCCTTGAAGGAGCGGCTTCTGGCGCTGGCAGGACAGGACGGCAACAGGGTCCTCTATCTTCAGGGGCCTGCCGGCGTGGGCAAGGAGACGACGGCGGAGGCGATTTGCCGCGAGATGGGCCTGCTTCTGCTCACGGTGGATCTCGAGCGCTTGCTTGCTGCGGGCGAGGAGACGTTCGAGACGGCCGTGGAGCTGGCGGGGCGCGAGGCGTTGCTTCAGGGCGCGGCGCTGTTCTGGAACGGTTTCGATCTCTTGCTCGCGGATGACAAGGCGGGTCGGCGCGGGCGGTTCCTGGCTGCTTTGGAGGACCGCCGCGGGTTGACGTTCCTCGCCGGGGAGTCCGGTTGGGAGCCTTCCGACGCTTTGCACGGCACCGCGTTCACCCGTGTGGAGGTGCCCGTGCCGGGGCATGGCGAGCGCCTGGAGCTCTGGCTTCGAGTTCTTCCTGAAGCCAAATCTTTGGATCTCGATTCGATCGCGGCCAAGTTCCGCTTTACGGGGGGCCGCATCCGCGATTCCGCTGCCACGGCGCGCAGCCTGGCCCGGGCCCGCGATCCTCAAGGGAGCACGGTCACGGAGGCTGACCTCTATGCCGCGTGCCGGCTTCAGTCGAGCCAGAAGCTCGCGGCCCTCGCCCAGAAGATCGTTCCGCGTTACCGGTGGGACGACATCGTCCTGCCCGCGGGGCGCATGGAGCAGCTCCGGGAGATCTGCAACACGCTGCGCTTCCGCTCGCGTGTGTATGAGGATTGGGGTTTCGGCGGCAAGCTCGCGATGGGCAAGGGGCTCAACGTCCTCTTCTGCGGCCCTTCGGGCACCGGCAAGACCATGGCTGCCGAGATCCTCGGGAGCGACCTCGGGCTCGACCTCTACAAAATCGATCTGTCGAGCGTCATCAGCAAGTACATCGGCGAGACGGAGAAGAACCTGGCGCGGATCTTCGACGAGGGGCGCGCTTCGAACGCCATCCTGTTCTTCGACGAGGCCGATGCCGTGTTCGGCAAGCGCACCGAGGTGAAGGACGCCCACGACCGCTACGCCAACATCGAGGTCAGCTATCTCCTCCAGCGCATGGAGGAGTACGAGGGCATGGTGATCCTCGCTTCCAACCTGCGCAAGAACATGGACGAGGCGTTCGTGCGCAGGCTGCATTTCACGATCGAGTTTCCGTTCCCCGTCGAGGATGACCGCCGCCGCATCTGGGGCGGCCTCTGGCCCGCGGCCCTGCCGCGCAGCGCGGACCTCGACCTCGATTTCATGGCCCGCCGCTTCGAGATCCCGGGCGGCAACATCCGCAACATCGCGCTCGCGTCCGCCTTCCTGGCGGCTTCCGACGGCGGCGTCGTGACCATGTCCCACCTGATCCGCGCCACTCAGCGCGAGTACCAGAAGATGGGCAAGGTCGTGCTGTCCGGCGAGTTCGGCGAGTACGAGCGGCTGACCGAGGCACGCTGATCCATGCTTGAGGTCAAGCCAGCCGCGAAGGAGACGGCCGAGCCGTCCCGCCAGCGGAACGAGCAGCCCGAGGGACCCGAGCAGGGTTTTGCCGGGGGCTCGAGCTTCGCGCAATCGGTCCTGACCCTCCAGCGCCAGCGCGGCAATCAATATGTGCAGCGGATGATGGCGAGGATGACTGCCAACGGCAGCCTCCGGCGCCAGCCCGCCCCGGCCCAGGCTCAGCCGGCTCCGGCCGGCGCGCCGGCCAGGACCGAGGTTCCGGCCGAGTACCAGTTGACCGAGGAGAACGTCCTCAAGACGGTGGAGGCCCTCTACGGCGCCTCGGCCGCGGACCTGGTGCGGACCTACAAGGAAGGCGGCGAGGGCGCCACCATTCAAGTCAAGGTCCCGATCGACGACGGGCTGCTCCAGGCGCGCAGCGTCAACCAGGAGCTCGCCATCCGCTTCTTCAACGCGGTGAGCCTGGTGGACGTCAAGCGCTGGGAGGTGGAGCGCCTCATCGGCCACCTCGCCTGGAAGCACCTGGCTTCGGAGGCCGAGGCCCGCCGGCTGGTGCAAGCCAACCTCGACGCCAAGCTGAGCACGATCGGTTACCAGACCAACGAGGGGGCGATGCGCGCGGTGCGGGCCGGGCTCTACCGCCTGCGCGCCCAGAGCCACCTGCGGCTGGAGCGCATCTATGCCGACCTGCGCAACAGCACTTACGCCGAGGATGCCATCGCCAGCTTCTACATCGCCCACGTCAACGGCGCGGTCGAGGTGCTCAACGGCATGCTCGATTTGCCGGTGGCGCCTTACAACCTGGTGCAGAGGGTCCGCGGCAAGGAGGGGACGAAGTTCCTCGGCCGCATCCCAAAGCTCGATTACGTGGGGGATTACGGCAAGAAGCACGGCCAGACCATGGAGACCGGCGTGGTCGTGGGCTTCGCCCTGTTCGGCCTGCGCGGCAGCGGCGGCGGGGCGGGATTGAACATGATGCGCGGCATGTCCACCGCTCCCAAGGCGGTGGAGTCGGCGGGCGCGCTCGCCAAGGTCGTGCAGACGGTTTCCAACGTCACGGTCAGCGGCGTCAAGGTCGGGCCGGCCCTGCAGCGGGCCATGCGCATCATGATGGTCGGCGGCGAGGGGGCCGACCTGGGGAGCGCCGTTCTCGACGTCAAGGACGCGGTCCAGGCCCTGCGCACGGGCGTCATCACCATGGCGGACGGCACGACCCGGCCGCTGACCGAGGACGACGTCTCCAACATCCTGGTGTCGGTGTTCATGGCGGGGGTGACGGTCAAGCAGGCCCTCCCCAACGTCACTCCTTCTGTGAAGCCCCCGGAGGCTCCCAAGGCTCCGGACGCCCCGGCGGCTCCCAAGACCGATCCCCCGGGCCCCGACCCAAGGCAGGCGGCTCCCGAGCCCGCGCCCCTGCCGAAGCAGGAGCCGGTGTTGCCGCCTCCTCCGAAGGTCGAGCCCGCCACGCCGGAGACCCCGAAGGCTCCGGAAGCTGCGCCTGCGCCTGCGGCTGCCGCTCCAACCCCGGCCCCCGCGGCTCCTGCGGCTCCGAAAACAGTTGCCGACCTGCTCACCTCGGACGGCAAGGGCTTCACCGACCCGGATCTCCAGAAGGGTTATCAGAAGTACGTGGCCGGCATGGTCAAGCGCGGGGACCCGCCGCTCAGCCCGCGCGAGTGGGTGCCCATGACCCGGGGCGGCTCGCGCGCCCGCCTGGAGGCGGTCCTGGGGAAGGACTACGACTTCTCGCTCGATGCCCCGGCCCGGCCGATGCCGCCGGTCAAGCTGGCCGACGTCCAGCAGCCGGCCGGCTACACGCCCGCGCGGCTCGCCGCCGACCTCGCGGCCGTGACCAGCGATCCGTCGCTCTTCAGCCGCCTGGGCAACCTGGTCGCCAACGGCGTCACGGGCGGGGAGATCAGCCACTCGCTGTTCAACATCCTCAAGGGGAACGTCGGCGAGATCCTGGCCAAGCCGATCCAGGCGAAGCGCCTGGGCGAGATCAAGAAGACGGCTCCGGACGCGCAGCTCTTCACCGACGTGCGGGCCAAGCTGGCCGGCTCCAACGATCCGGTCCTGTTCACCGACAACGTCATCGCCACCCCGACCCCCGAGGGCCTGCAGATCCACGGCGTCTTCGAGGTCAAGGCGGGGTCCGAGGGCGGCCAGGAGGCCACGTCGCAGATCCACCGCTGGGTCGAGATGCACCTCGACGACGGCTTCGAGATCCACGCCGGGGGCAAGTGGTACCGGTACGGGGACGGCCCCATCGCGCCCGACCGGCGGGTGGTCGGGCTCGCCCGCGGCGAGCGCCACATCGTGGCCGCGAAGGGGGCCGAGCACTACGGCAAGGACTCGGGGGACCAGTCCGTCACCGAGCCCCAGCGCCATACCCTCGACGTCACCGCCGAGGAGATCAACTTCCTGACGCGCACGATCCTGGAGACACGCGTCCCCAGTCATCCGGTACCAGCGCCGGCGCCGGCGCCCTCGGCTCCAATCCCGCCGGCTCCATCTACCCCCGCGCCTCCCGCTTCTACGCCAATCCAGCGCTCGGCCGAGCCGGGCATGAAGGACGGCGGCGACCTCGATCCCGCGGTCGAGTCCTCGATCCACCGCGCCCGGGGCGGCGGCCAGGCGCTCGATTCCGGCGTGCGGGCGCAGATGGAGCCGGCCTTCGGCACCGACCTGGGCGGCGTGCGGGTGCACACCGGGGCCGAGGCCGACCGGCTCAACCAGGCGGTCTCGGCGCGCGCCTTCACCACCGGCCGCGACGTCTTCTTCCGCCAGGGGGAGTACAACCCGGGCAGCTCGTCCGGCCGCGAGCTGCTCGCCCATGAGCTGACCCACGTGGTGCAGCAGAAGAGCGCGCCGGTGCAGGCGAAGCTCACGGTCGGGCCCGTGGACGATCCGGCCGAGCGCGAGGCCGACCAGGTGGCCGCGGGCGTGACCCGGGCCGCGGAGGTGCAGGGCCGCGAGGCGCAGCCGGCCATCCAGCGCAAGCCGGAGAAGGGCTCCGGCCCGTCCGAGCTGGATTCCGAGGAGCCGGCGACCGAGTACTACGGCCCGTTCAACGTCACCATCCCGGGCAAGGTCTCGCCCCAGCAGGCCGCGGTCCTCGTCTTCGAACAGGTTTTCGGCCTCGACACCCGTTCCGCGGCCGGCATGGTAGCCAACAGCTTCTGGGAGAGGTTCAACCTCAGCCCGGAGGAGATCGCCCGCGGCTCCATGGAGGTCAAGGTCGACAAGAACTTCTTCCAGACCGTCGCCCGCGAGAGGAAGGGGACCAAGTTCGACGCGAGGCTGCGCTCCTACACGTTGGGCCAGGCTTCCGCGGCCGTGAAGAAGGAGGTCAACCAGGACACGGACGAGGAGTTCGAGCGCCGCACCGGCCGCAAGGCACCGGACAAAGGAGCGCCGCAGGACGACCGCGAGCTCTGGGAGGAGATGCGCGACGACGTCCTGTTCAACCGCGAGAACGCCGGCAGGTGGAAGGCGCTGCCGCAGGACTTGAAAGAGGTTTTGACCGACGGCGCCACGCCGCCGCCCAAGGACATGCCGCGCTACCTGGGCATCGCGGAGAAGCTGGCGAAGGCCACTCCGGAGGAGCGCCGCCTCTACTTCAAGCTCGCCAAGGCCCTGGCGCAGGACCTCGACGAGTTCGAGGGCTCGGTGGACGCCTTCCTCCAGGAAAAGGCCGCGGGGACCGGTCCGGCCACGGCCCGGGGCACCGGCAAGAGCGGCGAGGGCGAGAAGAGCGGGGGCCAGTCCGGCGAAAAGGGGGATGGCGGTGGTGGCGGTGGTGGCGGGGGTGGCCTCCTGCCGGGGACGGTCCTCTGGTCGTTCGTCAAGTCGGTGGCCACGGCGCTCGCGGTCCTGGCGCTCGCCGGCCTCGTGGTCGGGGCCGAGATCCTGACTGCCGGCCAGGTGACCTGGATCCTGGTCGGGGTCATGGGCGCGGGCGGCTTCTCCGCCTACCTTTCACGCCGGGACGAGATCGAGGCCTCCGGCTACGACGTGCCGGGCTACAAGACCGCCATCCACGCGGCCGGCGACGCGGTCGGGGTGAGCCCGCTCATCGAGGGCGTCAGCGGCGAGCGGCTGGGCACCGGCCAGGAGCTGGACAGCGAGCTGCGCTCCGAGCAGCTCGGCACTGGCCTCGCCACGCCCGCCACCCTGCTCTTCGGCAGCCGCGCCTACGGGCAGGGGCGGACCATGGGGCAGACGATGCGGGCGCCGAAGCCCGCCACCGTGCCGGCCGGGCCGAATGCCGCGGCGGACGTCAAGCTGCCGCAGGCGGACATGCCGGCCAGGCCCGTGCAGAACCCCAATCCCGGCACGCTCGAGAAGAACCTGCGCCCGACGCTCACGCCCGAGCAGCAGCAGGGCCTCGACCTCTGGTCCGAGAACCTGCGCGCGCGCGCCAAGGACCCGGAGGCGGCCCTCGCCAAGATGAAGCCGGAGCAGGCCAAGGCCGCTTTCGAAAAGGCCCACAAGGGCTACGAGGCCGAGGTGGCGAAGGCGCAGGAAGCGAGCCACCAGCAGGCCCGCGCCAAGGACGATCCGCTCAACCCGAAGCTCAAGCACGTGGAGAAGCGGGGCGACATCGAGGTCCATTACGAGACCGCGCCGCCCGCGGCGGCGGAGATCGCGCATGCCCAGGCCATCGCCAAGGCCACGGGCGAGCCGGTCAAGCTGTTCGGCGACACGGCGAGCAAGATCAACTACCCCGGCATCGACGGCACCATCGGCAATCCGCCGCGCCCGCTGTCGCTCAAGAGCCACAGCCCGGACGCCAACGCCGGATCGGCCCGCTTCGCGGCGCAGCAGGCATTGCTCAAGGCCAAGGCCCAGGGTTATTCGCAGGTCGAGGTGGACGTCTCCATGCCCGGCAAGACCGTGGCGGAGGTCAAGGCCGCCTGGGACACGCCGCCGACCCGGCCGGGCGACCATCCGCTGTCCGCCGTCTACGAGGGAAATGTGATCGCAAGGATCATCGTCCGCTGCGCCGACGGCATCTGGATCGTGCCCAAGGGAGGCAAGGTGCCGTCCCTGCCGCTGCCGGACCAGCCCGGCAAAGCCAAGGAGGAGCATTAGGCCATGGCCGTGCACATCGTGAAGGGTTTCCTGCCCGGGGTGGGCGAGGAGGAGATGGCCGCGGTCCTTCAACACGCCCTCGCGGCCGCGGGCTACGAGGAGAAGGAGCGCCTTCTCGTCCCCGCCGGCGGGCTGCGCTCGGCCCTGCCGGAGGGGGTCCAGGCCGTGGCCTGGTACCGCACCGGTGCGGGCGACGGGGCCGTGGTCCTCGACTGGATCCTGCCCGGCTGGGAACGCTGGGACCTACCGTTGATGCGCAGCCTCTCCGCCGCGGCCGGCGGGTTCGCGGCCCTGATGGAGTCGGCGGGCACGCGCGACCAGTACGGCGCCGCGCTCTTCTACGCGGGCCGCACGGTCGAGCTCACAGGGCTCGACGCCGGGCATGCCGGGATCCGCATCGGCGATCCGCCTCCGCTCCCGCCCGGCGGCGAGGAGGAGGCCGTGACGGCCCTCTTCGAGCACTGGTTCTCGGCTGCCACGCAGGGTCATCCGGGCGCCCTCCGTCCGCCGGAGGGGAGCACGGTCCACGTCTGGATCGTCGAGCGCCGCTCGCCGGCTGGCGACCCCTACGAGCTCGGCCCGGAGCCGCCGCTCGCCCGCGCCGCGTTCGCGCTCGTCGAGGACGAGCAGCTGCCGGCCACGGAGGGCTGGCGCCGGTCGGCTCGCAGGACCGAGGACCTCGGCCTGCCCTACGTCCTGCTGGAGCGCGATGGCCCGCTCGACGAGGAGCTGCTGACCAGCGTGGCCCATGCCAGCGGAAGCTGGATGGCCGCGGTGGAGCTCGCGGGCGAGGGGTTTGCCTGGCTCGAATTGGAGCCCGGCGGAGAGCTCCGCCGCGGGCAGGGGCGCGGGGCGGATGCGCTCCTTCACCTGTGGGACCGCTTCAGCGCGGTTCTGGCCGCGGCACCGGGCAGCGTCCGCTGGCCGGAAAGGACCAAAAGGACATAAAGGACATAAGGGACGTAAAGGACCAGAAAGGACGAAGGACAGGTGTTTTGTCCTTTAGGTCCTTTAAGTCCCTTAAGTCCTTTTGGTCCTTTCCGTTTTTGCCTGGCGGGTTTTCCAGCGCACCGCGTATCACAGTGAGAGGAAGAGAGCGGACCATGTTTGACGATCTTGATAAGAGCCTAGAAAACCTGCTCAAGCGCGAGCTGCCGGCCGACCTGGTCTCCCAGGTGACGATCACCTTCGCCACGCCGGACAGCAGCTTTCCGCCACAGGCGGTGGTGCTGCCCGCGATCAACATGTTCCTCTATGACATCCGCGAGAACCGCGAAATGCGCGACGGCGAGTGGCGCCTGGAGCGCCAGAGCGACGGCTCGGCCGTGCGCAGGGCGCCGCTGGTCCGCGTCGACTGTTCCTATCTGATTACGGCCTGGCCGAGCGAGAGCTCGCCCGCTCCCGCCAAGGACGAGCACCGCCTGCTGGGCGAAGTGATGAAGGCGCTCCTGCGCCATTCCAGCCTGCCCTCCGTCGTGCTCGAAGGCAGCCTTCAGGGTCAGCAGCCCCCGCTGCCGTCGAGCACCCTGCAGCCGGGCCGCCTGCAGAGCCTCGCCGAGTTCTGGCAGGCCCTGGGCGGCAAGCCCAAGGCCACCTTGAGCTACACCGTGACCCTCGGCATCGAGCCGACCGCTCCGGTCGAAGCCGGCCCGCCGGTGCGCGAAGCCGTCTTCAAGCTGGGACAGGGAGTCTGACCCATGGCATTCGAAATCTTTCGCCACCGCGCCTCGATCGCGGGCCGGGTCACCGACGCCCAGACGGGCAGGCCTCTGCCCGGAGTGCGCGTCGAGATCGGCTCCGGCCGCGAAGTTTTCACGGCGGGCGATGGCTTCTTCCGCTTCCTCGACCTGCCCGCGGGCGCGTACACGCTCACCGCCTCGCTGCCCAGGTCTGGCAGCCGCTACGGCACGAAGTCCGCGCCGGTCACGCTCGGCGAGGAGCTGGAGATGATTGACCTGGAGCTGCCCGCGACCACCGTCAAGGGCAAGGTCAAGGATGGTGCCGGCCAGGCCGTGAAGATGGCCGAGGTACGTGTCCAGGGAAGCGGCGAGAGCGCCTGGAGCGACGCGCAGGGCAACTACGCCCTGAGCGGCGTCGAGGCGGGGCCGCGCAGCATCGCGGTTTCCGCCCGCGGCTTCCAAAAGGTTTCTGAAACCGTGGCGATCGGCCAGCCGGGTGCGGTAGTGACCCGCGACGTGACCCTGAGCCCGTAATCCTGTTCATCCAACGAAGGAGATAACGCTCATGCCCCAGTATCTAGCGCCCGGAGTCTACGTGGAGGAGGTCCCGTCGTCGGTCCAGCCGATCGCGGGCGTCGGCACCAGCACGGCGGGTTTCATCGGCCAGGTGGTCGATGGCGTCACCATGCCGGCACAGCCCGGCAAATTCGTCAGCGACTCGCTGGGCCGTCCGATCAAGGACTCGCTCGGCAACCTCACCCCCATCCTCTACACGGTCGCCGCGGCCGGCGAGCCCCAGCTCATCACGAGCTGGGAGGGCTTCAAGGCCCGCTTCGGCGACTTCCAGACCGGCAACCGGACCCTGGCCCACGCGGTCTACGGCTTCTTCAACAACGGCGGCACCCGCTGCTGGGTGGCGCGCATCGCCGCGGCGCCGGCCACGGCCAGTGCCACCGCCTACACCAACGCCCTCGCGGTCTTCGAGGGCATCGACGAGATCGCCCTGGTGGCCGTGCCCGGCGGCACCGACGCCGCCATCCAGAGCGCCGTCATCGCCCATTGCGAGAGGGTGGGCGACCGCTTCGCCATCCTCGACGGCCAGGCCACCAACACGTTCACGCCCACGGCCATCCAGGGGACGACCGGCGACAGCGACTACGCCGCCCTCTACTACCCGCGCATCCAGGTCTTCGACCCGGTCGACAAGGCGCCCATCTACGTGCCGCCGAGCGGCCACATCGCCGGCATCTACGCCCGCGTCGACACCGAGCGCGGCGTCCACAAGGCACCGGCCAACGCGGTGGTGCGCGGCGCCCTCGGCCTCGAGCACCGCTTGAGCCGCGCTGACCAGGACGGCCTGAACCCGGACGGCATCAACGTCATCCGCGACCTGAACGGCAACATCGTGGTCTGGGGCGCGCGCACGCTGGGCGGCGACGCCAACGGCGAGTGGAAGTACATCAACGTCCGCCGGCTCTTCCTCTTCCTGCGCGAGTCGATCGACGAGGGCACCCAGTGGGTGGTCTTCGAGCCGAACGAAACGGCGCTGTGGGCCAAGATCACACGCAACGTCACGGCCTTCCTGACCAACGTCTGGCGCTCCGGGGCCCTGTTCGGCACCACGCCGGCCGAGGCTTTCTATGTGCGCTGCGACGCCACCACCAATCCGCCCGAGGTCCGCGACCTCGGCCAGGTGGTGTGCGAGATCGGGGTCGCCGTCGTGCGGCCGGCCGAGTTCGTGGTCTTCCGCATCAGCCAGTGGGCTGGCCCCGGCAAGTAAGCAGACAAGGAAAGGGAAGGAGAGCGGAACGTGGCGATTCAACAGGCACCGGGGCTTTACCGGGAGGACGTGTTCCCGGCCCGTCGGGCGGCTCTGCCCACCGGCGTGCCGGCGTTCCTCGGCTACACGGCCGCCGGGGTGGTCAACAAGCCGGTCCGGCTCACGCTCTTCTCCCACCTCGCCGAGGCTTTCGGGCCGCCGGTGGCGGGGCGGTACCTGGCGGCGGCGGTCGAGGGCTTCTTTCTGAACGGCGGCCGCGAGTGCCTGGTGGTGCCGCTGGCCCATGGCGCGGAGACCGATCCCGAGGACGCATTGGCAGACGGCCTCGCGGCCCTCGCCCGGCGCCAGGACCTCGACCTCGTCTGTGCTCCCGACCTTCTGGTCCAAGAGCAGGAGGTCGACGTTACCCAGCGCATGCAGTCGGCCATCCTGGCCCACTGCGACGCTCAGGGCGACCGCTTCGCCATCCTCGACGCGCAGCCCGGCTCCGCGCCGAGCGCCGTGCTTGCGCAGCGCAACGGTTTGGAGGGAGAGAACGGCGCTCTCTACTACCCCTGGATCCGACCGGCCGGGGCCTCTGGCTTTGTACCACCCTGCGGCCACGTGGCCGGCGTGGTGGCGCGCTGCGACCTCAGGACGGGCGTGCACAAGGCGCCTGCCAACGAAGAGCTCGCGGGGGTCGTCGACCTCGAAGCGAAGCTCACCGATACGGACCAGGCGCTGCTCAATCCGGAAGGGATCAACGCGCTGCGCGCCTTTCCCGGCCGCAGCATCCGGGTCTGGGGGGCGCGCACGCTCTCGCGCCAATCCGCCTGGACCTATATCAGCGTGCGGCGGCTGTTCCTGACTGCCGCCCGCTGGATGGAGCTCAACCTCGCCGATGCCGCTTTCGAGCCCCACGACACGAAGTTGTGGAACCGCATCACGCGCGAGCTTACGGCGTACTTCGAAGGGATTTTCCGGGCCGGCGCCCTGAAGGGCCGGACCGCGGCGGAAGCCTTCTTCATCAAGTGCGACGGCGAGACCAATCCTCCCGAAGTCCGCGAGGCGGGCCGGGTGGTCACCGTCATCGGCCTGGCGCCGAGCCTGCCGAACGAGTTCGTGGTGGTGCGAATCATCCACGGCTCTGGCGGTGTCGGCATCGAAAAAACGTAAATCTGATTGATTCCAGAAGGAGATAAGACATGGCGACCGGAGATCGCAGGGACCCGTTCCGTTCATTCAACTTCGCGGTGGAGATCGACGGCCTGGCGCGCGCCGGGTTCCGGGAGTGCTCGGGGCTCGACGCGAGCCAGGATCCGATCGAATACCGCGAGGGTACCGAGGGGCTGACGTCGCGCAAGCTGCCCGGCCTCAACAAGTTCTCGAACATCACGCTCAAGTGGGGCATGACCGACGACACCGAGCTCTGGGACTGGCGCAAGAAGGCCATGACCGGCAAGGTGGAGCGCAAGAACGGCTCGATCGTGCTGCTCGACGACACCGGCGCCGAGAAGATGCGCTGGAACTTCCGCGAGGCCTGGCCCACCAAGTGGACCGGCCCCAGCTTCAACGCCACCGGCAACGAGGTGGCGATCGAGACGCTGGAAATCGCTCACGAAGGCCTGGAGCTGCAAGAGTAACCGGCCATGACGCTGCAGACGGAATTCCCCTTCACGCTGCCCCGCGGTTTTCTCGACGCGGAGGGAAACCTGCATCGCGAAGGGGTCATGCGGCTGGCCACGGCCTTCGACGAGATCGCGCCGATGAAGGACCCGCGGGTGCAGTCCAACCCCGGCTACCTGGTGATCATCCTTCTCTCGCGGGTGGTCACCAGGCTGGGCACGCTGGAGCACTTGAACCCCAAGGTCATCGAGGGGCTCTTCGCCGGGGACATGGCTTTTCTGCAGGACCTCTACCGGCGCGTCAACGAGCACGGCCACAACCGCGTCTCGGTCTCGTGCCCGCATTGTCAAGGTGAGTTCGAGATGGAGATCGACGGCTCGGGGGAATGATGGGCTACCCCTCGGAGCGGCTGTTCGAGGAGGTAGCCTATCTCGCTTATTACTTTCACTGGCCGAGCGATCAGATTTTGAACATGGAGCACCGCGACCGGCAAGGCTGGGTCGCGGAGGCGGCGCGGATCAACCGCCGCCTCAACGACGAAACAAGGTGAGGACGAGATGACGAGTCTGGGTCTCAACGCGGTAGCGGCTCTGGGCGCCAACCTTCTGGGTGTGCGCAACGATCCCTACATGTCATTCAACTTTTTCGTGGAGATCGACGGGCTGATCGTCGGCGCATTCACGGAGGTCAGCGGCCTGCAGGTCGAGACGCAGGTCCACGACTACCAGGAGGGTGGGCAGAACGAGTTCGTCCACCGGCTGCCCGGTCCCACGCGCTATCCCTCGAACCTCATCCTGAAGCGGGGCCTCACCGACATCGAAGCCCTCTGGTCGTGGCACCAGGAAGTCGTCGCGGGAACGATCGAGCGCAAGAACGGCACGGTCTACCTGCTCGACCGCATGGGGGTTCCGGCCATGTGGTGGGACTTCAAGGGGGCCTATCCGGTCAAGTGGAGCGGGCCCGAGCTGCGGGCGGACGGCAACACGGTAGCCGTCGAGACGATTGAATTGGTGCACCGGGGCATTTCGAAGCCGGGGCTCAGCTCGGTCGCCGGAGCCCTGCGCGGCGTGGCGGGTGCGGTGACCGGCGGGATCTCTTTCGGGTAGAAGATGGCGATGGATACTCCGGACATCGATGCTCAGGGCAGGAGGATGCTGCGGCGCGCCGCAGCCCCTGGCGTAACCCACGGAGGCATGGGCCTCCGGCGGAGGGAAATCGGCACGGGCGCTGCGCTCGCCACCGAGATCCAGCGGCGCTGGGCTCCGGCCGACTCCGCCGGCTGGGGAAGCGGGCCGGCCTTGCATTACGCCGGGCAGGTGGCGGCTTCAGGCCCGGGCATGCCCTCGGTGCAGGCTTCTCCCGCGGGCTCGGCTCCCCGGGCTCAGGTTGTGGGACAGGCGGCAAGCCCCGCCGCCCAGGCGACGGCTTCCATGGGAGAGAGCTTGCAGCGGCAGCACCTGGGTGCTCGGGTTTCGGAAGGGACAACAAGGACAGCAAGGACGGATGCGGCACCGATGCCGGTGGTGCAGCGGAAGGCGGTGGCAGCGCCGACCGTGCAGAGCCAAGCGGCCAGCTCGCCGGCAGTGCCGGCTGCTCCTGTGCCGGCTTCTCAGCCTGCGGCGAGTGGGGCGGGAGCGGCTCCCGCTTCTTCCCCGGTTACCGGAGCGGTTCTGATGCCGGCTATCGTACGGCGGTCGGCGGGGAGCCCCGCTGCTCCCCCAGTCCCGGCCATGCCGTTGCGGCTGGCTCCGGACTCCCTCTCCCGCGAAGCGGGGGAGGGCAGGGGAGGGGGTGCTCCGGTGACAGCGGCAGCTCCGGTCGCTCGGGCGACCCCGGCAGCTCCGGCCAGCTCCAGCTCCACCATGATGCCGGCGATCGTTCGGCGGTCCCCGGCAAGCCCGCGGCCCCTCACCCCCAACCCCTCTCCCATCGCACACCCATCCCCCGGGAGAGGGGAGCCGGAACGCACCGCACTACCCGTCGCGTCCCCCCTCTCCCGGGTGGTGGGAGGGAATGCCCGGCCGGAGGCCGGTGTGGGCCAGGGGGTGAGGGGCTCCGGCTCCGTGCAGCGGACCCCCGCCCCCGCTCCGCCGCCCGCTCCCGCCCCAAGCCTGACCGCCTCCGCGGCCGGCCTCGCCATGCCTCTCGCCCGTTCATCGGCGGCTCCCGCTGCGAGCGGAAGCGCTCCGGCGAGCAACAGCGGCGGCGGCGTGATTCAGCGGCAGGCGATCGGCGGCGGCTCTGGGGAATCCTCATCCTCCTCCCCCGAGACTGTTTTTCCCCCGGCAGAGGGCTCCTCGAGCGCCGCCGGACCCGACATCGATGAAGTCGTGGATCGTGTGATGCGCCGGCTGACGCGGACATTGGCCGTGGAAAACGAGCGCCATGGAGGACGGCGATGGCCCTAGAGAAGCTCAAAATCTTTGTCGAGCACCGGCCGGACGTTTTCGAAACCACCGGCTTCGAGGTGCTCTTCAACCCCGCCGAGCTCAAGCTCGACAAGAGCGCGAACTGGGCCAAGGTGCCGACCGCGGGGCGCGACACCGCGCGCTCGACCTTCACCCACGGCGACGCGTACAGCCTCACCCTCGAGCTCTTCTTCGACAGCTACGAGTTAAATGAGGACGTCCGCAACTACACCAGCGACATCGTCCAGCTGGTGACGGTCCACGGCGACCTGCACCGGCCGCCACGGTGCAAGATGTCCTGGGGAAGCAACGACTTCGGCGGCCTGCAGTGGGCGCTCCAGAGCCTGAACCAGCGCTTCACGCTCTTCCAGTCCGACGGCACGCCGGTCCGCGCCACCCTGGGCTGCTCGTTCAAGGAGTGGCGCTCCTCCAAGGATGAGGCCTATACCGTCAAGCGCAACTCGCCCGACGTGGCCAAGACCCGCGTCGTGAAGAGCGGCGAAACGCTCTCCTCCATCGCCGCCGAGGAGTACAACGACCCCGCGCTCTGGCGGCCCATCGCCGAGCTCAACCGCATCCACAACCCGCGCCGGGTCGCCCCCGGCCTAGTGCTGGCGATCCCACCGCTTACGCCGGGGCGGAGGAGCTGACGCCATGGCTACGGATCGCGCCGAGGGCCTGGCTCCCGAGGTCCGCCTGCGGGTGGCCGGCAAGGACGTCCCGCTCGAAGCGGAGGCCGACCTGATCGAGGTCGCCGTGCTGCAGGACGTCTCCGCCCCCGGCATGTTCGCCCTGCGGCTGATGAACTGGGACCTCGACAAGCTCCAGTTCACCTGGTCCGATGATCCCCTGTTCGCCGAGGGCGGCGAGGTCGAAGTCCTCATGGGCTACGCGGGCGAGCTCGAGCCCGTGTTCCTCGGCGAGGTCACCGGCCTCGAGCCCGAGTTCCGCGCCGACGAGCCGGCGACGGTCACCATCCGGGGCTACGACCGCGGCCACCGGCTCCTGCGCGGCAGGAAAACCCGCTCCTTCACCCAGGTCAAGGACAGCGACATCGCCGCCCGGGTGGCCGAGGAGGTGGGCCTCACCCCCGAGGCCGAGGACACCAAGATCCCGCTGGAGTACGTGCTCCAGCACAACCAGACCGACCTCGAGTTCCTGGAGGCGCGCGCCCGGCGCATCGGCTACGAAGTGTGGGTCGAGGGCAAGACGCTCAAGTTCCGCCCGCGCCCGACGGATGAGGCCGGGGTGCTGACCTTGCACCTGGAGGAAGACATCCTGGAGTTCTCGCCGCGCCTGTCGACCGTCGGGCTCGCCGGCAAGGTCGAGGTGCGCGGCTGGAACCCCACGGACAAGGAAGCCGTGCTCGGCGAGGCCGCGGCCGTCGATGCCGGATCGACCATGGACGGCGAGGCCGGTGGCCTCGACGTCGCGGAGAAGGCATTCAAAGCCGCGGTGGCCGTGTCCGTGGACCGGCCCGTGCTCAGCCAGGGCGAAGCCGACCAGATCGCCGTGGGACGGATCCGCGAGATGGCCCTCTCCTACGTCACCGGCGAAGGCGTCGCCATGGGCCGCACCGACCTCAAAGCCGGCACGGTGGTGAAGATCGAAGGCTGCGGCCAGCGCTTCAGCGGCCTCTACTACCTGGCGTCCGTCAGCCACACCTACTCGCCGAAGCGCGGTTATCGCACCGCCTTCACCGTGCGGAGGAGCGCCACGTGATCGACATGGACCTGTTCGACTCGCTCCCCGGCCGGGAGACCAGCCGCGACCGCATTTATGGGGTCGTGGTCGGCGTCGTCACCAACAACCAGGACCCCCAGGGCCTCGGCCGCGTCAAGGTGCGTTTCCCGTGGCTGTCGAAAGAGCACGAGAGCAACTGGGCGCGGATGGTCACCCCTATGGCGGGCAAGGACCGCGGCCTCTACACACTGCCCGAGGTGGAGGACGAGGTGCTCGTCGCCTTCGAGCACGGGCAGGTCGAGAACCCCTTCGTGCTGGGCGCGCTCTGGAACGGCAAGGACACGCCGCCGGCGGACAACGCCGACGGCAAGAACAACATCCGGGTCCTGAAATCGCGGAGCGGCCACGTGGTCCGGCTCGACGACACGGACGGCTCCGAGAAGATCGAGATCGTGGATGGCGCGGGCACGGAGAGCCTGGTCTTCGACACGGCCAAGAACACGATCACCCTGACGGCCGAGAAGGACGTGGTGATCGAGTCCAAGGACGGCATGGTCAAGCTCACCGGCAAGAAGGGCGTCGAGATCACCGCTCCGGACGGTCCGGGCAAGCTGGAGGCCGGCAAGGACCTGGATGTCAAATCGACGGGCGGAAACGTGAACGTAAAAGGCTCCGTCATCAATCTCAACTGAGGAATGTGATGGGAATGCCGGCGGCCAAGGAAGGAGATCAGATCGTGGCGCTCGACACGCACATCGTGATCCTGCCGGCGCCTGCGCCGCCCGCGCCCTTGCCTCTTCCGTTCGCGGGCAAGCTCAACGGCGGCCTGTCGGGCGACGTGAAGATCATGGGCAAGGCCGCGGCCACGGTCGGCAGCACCGCGGACAACTCGCCCGCGCACATCCCGGCCGCGCCCGGGACCGCCTTTCAGAAGGCGCCCTCCAACAAGGGCACGGTCAAGTTGGGCAGCGCGACCGTGAAGATCAATGGCAAGGATGCCGCGCGCAACGGCGACGTGGCCGAGACCTGCAACGACCCGGCGGACCTTCCGGTCGGCAAAGTGATCGCAGCCGGCACCGTGATGGTCGGCTGAGGAGAGAGAGGAAGAGATGAGCGCCAGTTTTCTCGGCATCGGATGGAAGTTCCCCGTCTCCCTGGAGAACGGCGGGATCGCCATGGCCCGATATGAAGAGAGCATCCGCGAGTCCATCTGGATCGTCCTGGCGACCGCCCGCGGCGAGCGCAAGATGCGGCCGGACTTCGGCTGCGGCATCCACGAGCTGGTCTTCGCGGTCAACAGCGGCGAGACCTCCGGCCGCGTGGCCTCCGAGGTGCGCCAGGCGCTCACCCTCTGGGAGCCGCGCATCGACCTGCTGAACGTCGCCGTCCGTTCCGACGAGTCCGAGCCCACCCGGCTGCTGATCCAGATCGAGTACCGGGTGCGCGCGACCAACAACCGTTTCAATCTGGTCTACCCCTTCTACCTGGAGTAATACGGCCATGCCCCGTTCCGAGGCTCCCCTGATCGACAGGCGGACATACAAGGACCTCGTCGCCGAGGTCGCAGAGCTGATGCAGACGTACACCGCCGGCTCGGTCGAGCCGAGCGCCGGCCTGCTGGCCGGCGCGGTCCTCGACCAGGTGGTTGCAGGCGGCAGCGAGCCCATTCCTGCCGGTACCCTGGTGACCCCGGCCCTGGCGAAGAAGATCGCCGCCATCGAGGGGCTCGGCCTGGTCCGGGTCAAGGGCTGGCAGAAGCCCGCGCCTCAGGGCCCGAATACCGAGGAAGACGCCGGCTGGGCCCTCGCCCGCATCTTCGGCCGCATGGCGGAGCTCGTCGTCACCCGCCTGAACCGGCTGCCGGACCGCAACTTCCTGGCCTTCCTCGACCTCATCGGCTCGCGGCTCAATCCGCCGCAGCCGGCGCGGGTGCCGCTCACCTTCCAGCTCGCCGCGGGAAGCCTCGTGGACGCCCTGGTCCCGGCGGGCACCCAGGCCGCGGCCCTGGCGCTTGAAGGCTCCGAAGGCAATACCGAGCCGCCGCTCTTCGAGACCGAGCGCGACCTGATCGTGACCCGCTCGCAGCTCGTCGCCGTCTACACCCGCGAGCCCGGCCGCGACCTGTGGGCCGATCACACCCAGGCAGGAAATGCCTTCTGGCCCTTCCGCGGCGACCGGAGGATTGAGCACCGGCTCCACATGTCCGAGCCCAAGCTCTTCGCGATGCCCGAGGAGAAGACCCTCGACATCCTGATCAGCCCGGCGGACGCGGCCCACCCCTGGCTCTCGGCCGTGAGCTGGAGCTTCTGGAACGGCCTCACGCATCAGCCGGTCACGCCAGCGGAAGTGACTGTCCAGGCCGCCGCCTGGCGGGTGAGGTTCACCAACGTGCCGGGGATCGCCCCCAGCGCGGTAAGCGGGATCGGCGGACCCTGGCTGCACGCCCGCCTGGAGACCGGCCTTCCGCGAGGGGCCCGCGGCGAGGTGGTGCAGGTAGGGCCGGAGCAGGAGCTGCGCCGCCGGGGTGCCACGCCGGTGGCGGTCTTCACCCAGGAGTCCGGAGTCTTCGAGCCGGTGGATCCCGTCACGCCGTTCCTCCCCTTTGGCGAGGAGCCGCCCACCAGCATCCTTTATGTCTCCGCCGGCACGGACTTCACCAAGCCGAAGTCTTCGATCGAGATCAACGTCGCGCTCGATGCGGTGCAGCCGCCGGAGCCCACGAACAACCTGGCCGTGACCTGGGAGTACCTGAGCGACGGCAACTGGAATGCCGTGGCCGACACCACCTTCACCCCAGCGGCCCCGCCCGATGCGGCGGATGTGGCCGGCCTCTTCCTGGTCGACGGGACGCTGCGTTTTCCGAAGCCGGACGACTGGACCGTGGGCGAGGTGAACGGGGTGAGCGGCCTCTGGCTGCGGGCGCGGGTCACGGCGGGCAGCTTCGGCTCCCCTCCGGACTACCACCCGCCGCGGGTCGAGCGCCTGACCCTGGGCGACGACTGGCGGCTGCCGCGCATCGAGTCGCTGCAGACCGCCATCATCATCGACCGCACGGCCGTCGCCCTGCAGCAGGTGCCGGAGCGCGGCTTCGCCAACCAGGCTCCGCTCGATCTGAGCAAGGACTTCTTCCCCTTTGGCGAGAAGCCGCGGGTCGGCGATGCCTTCTACCTGGCGAACGAGGAGGCGTTCTCCAAGCCCTTGGCGGTGGCCGATCTCCACTTCGTGCCGACCAACACCGACTCGGCGAACATCCCGCCGCCGGCCGCGAGCACCAACGTGATGCTCACCTGGGAGTACTGGGATGGCCGCGAGTGGCGGTTCCTCGGCAACACCGGCCCGGGCGCCACCGCCCCCGAAAAGGCGAACAACTCCGTCCGCGGGTTCACCGACACCACCAACGGCTTCCTCGGCCAGGGGAAGGTGAGCTTCAGCGTCCCCGCGCCCCATGGCATAGAGGCGGGCGGCATCAACGGCGAGGCCCGCCGCTGGGTACGGGCGCGGATCGTCCGGGGGCACTACGGCGTCGAAGCAACCTATACACCGCGGGTGGTCAACAGTGTGACCGTGTACGAGTTCGTCCCCGCCACCTTCAAGCCGCCGTCGCTGCGCCCGGTCCGTCTCGGCTACAAGTACGAATCGGGAGCGGCCAACGCCAGGTTCGTGCTGAGCGAGAACGATACGGCTTTCGCGGATGCCTCCATCCCGGCCGCGGGAGCGGGCGATTTCACGCCGTTCGTCCCCTCGGCCGACCGCAGGCCCACGCTCTACCTCGGCTTCGAGCGGCCCGGGGAAGCGATCGGCTTCGCCAACCGCGCGACCTCGCTCTTCTTCCAGGCCTCGGAAGCGCTCTTCGATCCGGCGGTCGAGCAGAGGCAGGTGACCGAGGAGGCGTCGGTCGTCTGGGAGTACTGGAACGGCGAGGCCTGGGAGCGGCTCGGCACCCGCGACGAGACCCGGGGCCTCACGCGCCGGGGACCGGTCACGTTTATCGGGCCGCCCGACCTCCGGGCCTCGACGGAGCTCGGCCGCCCGGCCTTCTGGCTGCGCGGGCGCTGGGAGCGCGGCGACTACGCGGTCGAGCCGCAGCTCGCGCGGGTGCTCACCAACACCACCTGGGCCGTGAACGCCCGGACGGTGCTGGACGAGGTCCTGGGCTCCAGCCGCGGCGAGCGCGGGCAGGCCTTCCGTACCCTGCGGGCGCCCGTGCTCGACGGCCAGACGCTGGAAGTGATCGAGCCGGAGGTCCCGTCGGGCGATGACCTGGCCGATCTGGAGAGGGAAGAGGGGGACGGCGCCGTCACGGTGGTCCGTGACGCCCAGGGACAGTTCGTGGCGGTGCGGGTGCGCTGGCACGAGGTGCCCGACTTCCATGCCTCGGGCCCGCGCAGCCGCCACTACGTCCTCGACCATGGGACAGGCGAGGTCCGCTTCGGCGACGGCCGGCGAGGCCTGGTGCCGCCGCCGGGGCGCAACAACGTCCGCATGGTGCGCTACCAGGCAGGGGGCGGCCTCGCCGGCAACCGCCCGGCCGGCAGCATCACGCAGCTCAAGGGTACGGTGCCCTACGTCGACGGCGTGATCCAGCAGGTCGCGGCCGAGGGCGGAGCGCCCGAGGAATCGCTGGAGGCGGTGCGCGCCCGCGGCCCCAAGGCGCTGCGCCACCGCAACCGGGCGACCTCGGCCGTGGACTACGAAGACCTCGCGTTCCAGGCCTCACCCCAGGTGGCACGCGCCCGGGCCCTGCCCGCGCAAAGCAGTGCCGACGCGGGGCAGGTCGGCCTGATCGTCGTGCCGGCCATGCCCCTCGAGGAGACTTCCAAGCCGGTCCCGGGGCTGGAGCTGCTGGAGCGGGTCCGCGCCTTTGTCGAGGCGCGGCTGAGCCCTGTAGTCGACTTCTGGGTCGTGGGCCCCGACTGGCTGGAGGTGGATGTCAAAGCCGAGGTCGTGCCGTTGCGGATGGAAGGCGCGGCCGACGTCCATACCGCCGTCCTCGAGCGGTTGCGCGTCTTCCTGCACCCGCTTCGCGGCGGCCCGGATGGGGAAGGCTGGGACTTCGGCCGCAAGCCCCACCGGTCCGACCTCTACGCCCTGATCGAAGAGACGCCGGGCGTGGACCACGTGCGCCGGCTGGACGTGATCGAGACGCCGCGCGAGGGCGGAGCGCGCCCCGGGCGGTTCCTGGTCTTCTCCGGCAACCATGAGATCGCCCTGAGCGGCAATACCGATGACGCCGCCAATATTGGGAGCCTGTCATGAGCATCCCCCAGCCCACCCTGGACGACCGCAGCTACGCCGACCTGCTCGAAGAAGCACGGGCGCTGATCCCCAGCCTCGCGCCGGGCTGGACGAACCACAACCCGTCCGATCCCGGCATCACGCTGGTCGAGCTCTTCGCCTGGCTGACCGAGATGCTGATCTATCAGGTCAACCGGGTGCCAGAGGAGAACACCCGCGCCTATCTGCAGCTCCTGAACGGGCCGCAGTGGACGCCGGGCGCCGACCTGGAGGAGGACATCCGTGCCACGGTGCTCGACCTGCGGCTGCGCCACCGCGCAGTGACCGCGGAGGACTACGAGGCGCTGGCGCGCGAGTCCTCTCCCGGCGTGGCGCGGGCCCGCTGCGTGCCGAAGCGCAACCTCGCCGAGCCGAACGAGGAGGACAGGCGGGTTTTGCGCGAAGGTTACGTAAGTGTTGTTGTGGTCCCCAAGCGTTCACTCACCGACTCCGGCTCCTGGCCGGGAGCGCCGCTGCCCGGCTCGGGCCTCCTCGCCGAGGTTGCCGGCGACCTTCAGCAACGGCGCCTGGTGACCGTGCGGCAGTTCGTGGTCCCGCCGGTCTACGTGCCGATCCAGGCCGGAATCGTGATCGCAACCCGTCCGGAAGTGGCGGTCACACCGCTGCGCGACCGGGTGAAAGCGGAGATCGAAGGCTACCTCGACGCGCTGACCGGCGGACCCGAGGGCGAAGGCTGGCCGTTCGGCCGTGACGTCTACGCCTCGGAGATCTACCGCCTGCTCGAAAAGGTGCCGGGCGTGGACTACGTGCCCGACGTCTCCCTGGGCAGCATCTGTCCGGCCGGCGCTCCGCGCTGTTTCGCGGGCGCCGAGCTGTGGCACGAGGGCGGGGACCAGATCGGAATCGAGCTCGAGGCCCACCACCTGCCCTGGGCGCAGATCAATCCGGCTCGAATCGTGATCGGTTCCTCGTTCCTGCCCGTCCGCATCCATGTCGAGGCCACGGCCACGGGCGCGGCTACCGTCGATCCGGCCCTGGCGCGGCGGAAGGTGAAGGAGGCCGTCAACCTCCTGTTCCCCAGGCTTACCGGTGCTGCGGAAGGATTTGAGATCACGGGCGTCGAGATCGCGGAGGCTGTCGAGGACCTGCCGGAGATCGCGGCCGTCGCGGACGTCAGGGTCCAATCCAATCCCGGCCGCCTGTTCGGAGACGGAATCGCGACCGGCGTGCGCTTCGCGGCCGGGGAGCTGGCGGACGTGACCATAACCGTAGAGATTTGATCATGATCGATGAAACGACCATCAGCCGCTACCTCGACCACCTGCCGGCGATCTACCGCCAGAAGGCCGTGGGTGGGCGCTCGGACTTCCTGGGCCGTCTCCTGCTCGCCTTCGAGCATGTGCTGACCGGGGTGGGCTATGGGCGCGGCCTGGAAGAGATCCTGGACGGGATCGTCGATGAGGACGGCAATGTCGTGATGGCAGGGGCGCACCGCTACTTCACGCCCGGTCCGTCACTGCCCGACCTCGAGCGGGCGCCGAAAGAGTTCCTGGAGTGGCTCTCGGGCTGGGTGGCCCTGACGCTGCGCGAGGACTGGCGGGAAGAGGAGCGCCGGCGCATCCTGGCCGAGATCGTCCCGTCGTACCGCCGCCGCGGCACCCCCGACGGCTTGAAGCAGGTCCTGGCGGCCTTTACCGGCCTATCGCTCGGTTTGATCACGATTACCGAGGGTGAGGACGATGAAGAAGGCGAATGGCCTCCACACTACTTCCAGGTGCGGGTCAAAGTCCCGAGCATTCAGGACATCTCGCGCTGGCGAGAGGTCCTGGAGCCGATCATCGACATGGAAAAACCGGCCCACACTTATTACGACCTTCAGCTCAGTCCAGGCGCCACGATGCAGATCGGCGTGCACTCCACCGTCGGAGTGGACACCCTTCTCGGCGTTCCGGAGGTCTAGGAGACCGACATGGCAGACATCGACAAGCGACTCAAGTACTACACCGGTCAGTTCCTGCAAGAGCAGGACTTCACCGCCGAGCAGGAATACCACCTCGACCGGCTGCGCCGGCACAACCGGCAGCATCACGTCCCCGGCATCGCCGACGGCCTGGAAGTCACGGCCGCCCTGGGCGCGACCTCGGCGTCGGTCTCACCGGGCACGGCGATCGACCTCGAGGGCCGGCAGATCGTCCTCACCCAGCCGCACAACGTGGCCTTCGCCTCGCTCACGAACCAGTGGGTGCTGGTGGTGATCTCCTACGACCAGGAGGAATCCGACGACGCCACGGTGGGTGATGCAGGGAAGACCCGCTGGCTGGAGCGGCCGGACGTGAACGCGATCCCCGAGAACGGCGCGCCGCCGAAGGACCTCCGCATCCGGCTGGCCCGGCTGCGGATCGCCGCCAACGGCACGATCGCCGAGATCGACACGGCCGTCCGTACCCCGGCCGGCGCCAAGCTGCGGCCGGAGGAGACGGTCGAGCGCCTCCGCCTGTCGCGGCAGGGGGTCCCCTCGGCCCAATGGCCCGTGCTGAGCTCGGGCGCCCCCAACCGGGCCGACCTGGCAAGCGACCTCTCCGTGACCGGCAACATCGCCGTGACGGGCAACATCGTCGTGACCGGTACCGTGGACGGGAGGGACGTCTCCGCGGATGCCGCGCTCAACCAGACTCACCGCGACAGCACGAACAACCCGCATGCCGTGACCGCTCTGCAGGCGGGAGCGATCACCGGCGTCGGCAGCGTCACGAATCCCGGAGGGCAGGTCAACCTCCTGGCTGGCACCAACATCGCGATCACTCCCGACAACGGCGTCAACAAGCGGATCACGATCGCCAGCTCGAGCATCGACGGAGTTTCCAACCCGGGCGGCAACATCGACTTCGTGGGACTGGGCGGCATCACCATCACTGCCGACAACAGCTTCAACAAGAAGATCACCTTCACGTCGAACGCCCTGCCGGCCACCGACTATTTGAACCGTACCGTGATGAGCGGCTCCTTTGCCGCCGGTGAGACGACGAAGACGGTCCCCTGCGGATTCCGCCCCAGGTACATCTCCGTCTCCTTTTCGTCCTACGCGGATTTCTCCGGCCGCGCCCTGGCGATTACTTCCACGGCGTACGTGGAGGTTTTTGACGGCGGGGGTTGGTTCTCCAGGGGCAGCTGGCAGCACGTCCTGCGGCTCGGCAGCGCTCCCTATTGGGAGAGCAAGTCCGCCGGAGGGTACTCGGAGCTGCTCTGGTTGAACTTCCTGGACACGATACCTTCACCGGACCGGCAGAGCGAATACAAGGTGACGCTCGACTCGGTCAGCAACTCGGGATGCGTCCTCAGGCTCAACAGGATTAGCAACGGTTTCTTTGTCAACGTGCACTTCCAGATCACGGTTCTGGGCTGACAGGAGAATGACATGTGGGTGATCTTTCGAATATCCAACCGGGAAGTAGTGGGCTCGACCGTCGACGGCGGAATCGAGATCACCAAGGAAGAGGCGCTCAAGGATGTCGTCGGCGGGCTGATCGGATCGCCTGACATCCGTGAGTTCGATGCCGTCGAAGTCAAAGAGGGCGAAAGGCAGTCAAACCTGACCCGGGCGGTAGGAGAGGGACGGGCCCGGCTTACGGACCTCGGGGGCGGGAAGCTGACGGTGGAGGACGACTCCGCGGAAGCAGCCATCGTCCGGGTCACCACCAACGCCAAGGAATTCCACCCCGTGGACGGTGTGCCCCTTCTCCCCGGCGATGGCAGAGCGTTTCTCGTCGTCACCTTGCAGAAGGTCAACCAGGAGGACGGCGCCCCGATGAGCCGCACCGGCCAGGACAGCGAGGTAATCTGGCTGCGCCCAAGCCACGGCACCGTGCGCGAGGACATCGAACAAGGCACCGAGATCCGTTCTGTGAAGCTCGTGAAAGGCACGGCCAGGTTCCGCTTCTACTCGGAGACGGCCAAGCGGCTGGCCAGCGTGCAGATGATCTCGGACAGCTCGAACCTCATCCTCGGCGGCCTGCAGGTAGAGTTCGTCTAGAGATTGAACGATGCCGGCCGTCCGCAACGTTTTTGCCGTCCTGGTCCACGAGCGCCCCGACTGCGTCGTGGACCTGGTGCGCAACCTGCGCCATCTCGATCCGGGATCGCAGGTGCTGCTCTACAACGGCGGCAAGAAGAAGCTGCTGGACGGCGTCGATCTCCAGGGCGCGGTGGTCCATCCGGGCTCGCGCCGCATGGAATGGGGCAAGCTCCACGGCTTTGCGCTGGACTGCATGCGCTTTGCTCTGGATCGCCTGCCCTTCGACACTCTGACCATCGTCGACTCCGACCAGCTCGCCGTGCGCCCCGGCTGGTCGGAGCACCTGGGCAGCTTCCTCGAAGGCCGCCCCCGCGTGGGCCTGTTGGGCAACTCGCCGCTGCGGCAGCCACCCGGCGCCCAGTCCGGCGCCGCGGTCATGGCCTACCGCGAGATCGACCTCTGGCGCCCGTGGCTGCGGCGGTTCCCGGAAGGCGAGGAGAAATTCGTCCACTGGACGTTCTGGCCCTCGACCGTGTTCACCGCGGCGGCGGCGCGCGACCTCGTCCGGCTGTTCGACGAGGACGCCGAGCTCCAGGAGATCCTTCGGCAGAGCCGCATCTGGGCGACCGAGGAGATCCTCCTGCCCACGATGGCCGCGCTCCTCGGCTATGAGACCGCCGCGAGCCCGTGCAGCTACGACTACGTCCAGTTCCGCCAGTCGTACACCCCCGCGCAGATCGCCGATGCCCTGGTCCGGCCCGACGTCTTCTGGGTCCACCCAGTCCCGCGCTGCCTCGACGACCCGCTGCGCCGGATGATCCGGGAGAGCTGGAACGGCTACGAGAGCCCGGCCGGGCCGCCGCTCGTCTCCTGCATCATGCCGACCCGCGACCGCCGCGGGCTCGTGCCGCAGGCCATCCAACAATTCCTGCGCCAGGACTGGCCCAATGCCGAGCTGATCGTGGTCGATGACGGTATCGAAGGGGTTGACAAGGTGGCGGACCTGATCCCTCCGGACCCGCGCATCCGCTATCTGGCGCTCGACGGGCGGCGCACCATCGGGGCCAAGCGCAACCTGGCCTGTGAAGCGGCGCGCGGCGAGATCATCCTCCACTGGGATGATGACGACTGGATGGCGGACTGGCGGATCCGCTACCAGGTGGAGCACCTGCTCTCGTCCGGGGCCGACCTCTCCGGCCTGCCCATGATCTACTTCCACGAGCCGGCCACCGGCGGCACCTGGGTGTTCACCTCGCCGGCGCGGCATCAGAGGTGGATCGCCGGTGCGACCTTCTGCTACCGCAAGGACCTCTGGCGGGCCACCCCCTTCGAGGACGTGGACGTCGGAGAGGACATGCGCTTCCTGTGGAACGGCCCGGGCAAGAAGGTGTCGCCGCTCGGAGATCCCGGCTTCTACGTCGCCCGGCTCCACCCGGGCAACACCTCCTCGAAACGCGACACCGGCCGCGCCTGGCGGCCCGTATCCGACGGCGTCCTGGCCAAGCTCCTGGAACAGCGGCCCGCCGCACCTCAGGAGCCTCAGGCTCAGGAGGAAATGGCCGCGGTCCGTGTGGAGTCATCGCCTCTCGTCTCCTGCATCATGCCGACCCGCGACCGCCATGAGCTGGCGCTCCAGTCGATCCAGTACTTCCTGCGGCAGGACTACCCCGAGCGGGAGCTGGTGATCGTCGACGACGGCGCCGAGCCGCTCCCGGTACCACAAGACGAGCGCATCCGCTACATCCGCGTGTCCGGCCCGGTCTCGCTCGGCCAAAAGCGTAACCTCGCCGTTGAGCATGGCAGGGGGGAGATCATCGTCCACTGGGACGACGACGACTG
The DNA here is from genome assembly GCA_963741305.1 of uncultured Holophagales bacterium. Classification (GTDB taxonomy): domain Bacteria; phylum Acidobacteriota; class Thermoanaerobaculia; order Multivoradales; family UBA5704; genus DATMER01. The sequence goes on from CAVUHL010000003.1 coordinate 6,277,264, forward strand.
GTACGCCCCGGACCGGATCCGCCATCAGATCCAGCCCCTCCTCGCGGGCGAGGCGGATGTCTCCGGGCTGACCGCGGAGCATTTCTACAGCCTGCGCGGCGGCACCTTCTGGAGCTGCACGCCGCAGCTCCACGCCCGCATGTTCTTCGCCGACGTCCATGGCCGGTCGATCGCCTATGCGCGGAAGGTCTGGGGAAGGCAGGCGCGCTATCCGGACCTCTCCCAGGCCGAGGACGCCCGCTTCCTCCAGGCGGCCCTGCGCCACGGAAGCCGGCTCGCCCGCACGCCGAACCCGGACAAGTTCGTCTACATCCGGCACGGCGCCAACACCTGGGAGTTCGAGTGCGGCGAGTTCCTGCAGCCCGAGGCCTGGAAGGCGCGCGAGGGGACTCCAAGCTTTTTCCCGGAAGGGGATCTCGCCTTCTATCGGAGGTTCGTGGAAAGCTCGCCTTCGCGGTGTCAAAAGCCGAGATAAAGATCGGCAGTGAAGTTGAACGATCCCGCAGCTACGTTGTCGCCATCCAAAAGCAAATCGAATTGCACTGTGATCTGGTGAGTAGTCGAGTCTTCCTGTACCTGGGCATTCGTCAAGTCCCACATCCTCCACGTGCTTGGGTCGTTGATATGCCGGAACATGCCCATGTGTACTGTCGCTCGCGAGCGGTAGAGCCTCACTCCAGGTGCCAAGGTCGCGACAGGGATCGAAACCTTATGCGTCCGAGGAGTTGTTGAGGTATGCTGAATGACTTTGTCGAGATAGCCACTCAGGCTGAACCAGAGGACTTGTGGGAATGGGGTCGCGCCAACAAAAGTAGAGGTTACGGATGAATCCCTCTGCGCCAACATACCCTCGATGAGTTGATTGATTAAAGCCGGCTCGCTCATTTTCTTCTCCTCGGTTCAGGCGTTAGATCTTGTTTTCTGAATTCTAACATCAGCCGAGCAGGGGCCAGACCACCGCGGCAAGGAACGGACGGTGGAAGAGGATGGGGAGAGGCAGCACGAGCCAGAAGATGGTCCAGGCGCGGCCGATCCAGGCGTGCCGGGAAATGGGATGACCGGCGCGCTCCAGGCCCTGCTCCGCCAGCCGGAGGAGCCCGTGCAGGGCGAAGTAGGCGAGCGGCAGGCCGAACCCGCGGTTCACCGGCAGGCTGATGGCGATTTCGTGCAGGAGGCCTGAGGCGAGGAACGCGGTCGCCATCGCCGCAGGCCGGCCCACTTGGGGCTCGAGGGGCCGATAGATTCCGAGCGCCGTCATCTCCGAGAAGGCGAGGTTCCAGCGCCGCCCCCAGAACTCCGTGAGGCTGCGTGAGCGCAGAGGCGCCCGGAAGAGCGCGTCACAACGTGCGCCGAGCAGCCGCCAGGCGCCGGCCAGGATGTTGAAGATCCCGAAGTGGAGGATGAGGCTCAGCGCAGGCAGCGCCAGGGCCGTCGCAATGATCGCATGGCCGTCTGCCCACGCACGCCGGGCAGCCAGGAAGAGGAGCGCCCCCGCGGCGAGGCGGACGGCGCCGCTCGCCATCAGCCGGAAACCTCCGGGCAGCGAGCGGGTCCCCAGGCCCGCGAAGAGGCTGGGACGCATCCCCGGCCAGGCCGCGGCGAAGGCGAGCCAGCGGAGGGGCGAGAGCGTCACCCCTGTGGCGATGCGCTCCTCCACGCTGACGACCGCCTTCAGGGCATAGATCAAGGCTCCCGCGATCCCGAGCATGCGGAATCCCGCCGGCTCCCCTGCCGTCAGGCGCTCGGCCGCGATCATCGCCAGGACGACCAGCGACCAGGCTGCCATCCGGGCCGGCCTCGGCGAAGCCATGCGGCTGATGGCGAAACCGAGCGCGAGCGTGAGGGCCAGGAGGGCCGCGCCGGCCCATGCCACGCGGGGGTCCGACGGCAGGTAGGCGTTCAGCGGAGATGGCTCACGAAGGCGGCGCCATAGATCAGCACTAGGGAGGCGAAGAGGGTGACCAGCGCAGCCTCGGCAGCCACGAAGATGGCTCCGCTCGGCGCCTGGCTGCGATCGATCCAGGTGAACTGCAGGACGAGCCGCGTTGCCCAATACACGGCGATGAACCCGCAGACCGCGGCGGCCAGCGGAGTGCGGTCGAGGATCCAGCCGGGAGCGAGCAGGGAGAGGAGCCCGAAGCAGATGTGGAAGCCCAGGATGTAGCCGGCATAGGTCCAGAAGATCTGGCGCGTGAGGGGCCTCAGCTTCGCCGTGTCCTCGCGCCATCCGAGCAGGCCGGGGATCGCGAGACTGCCGGCGGCGAGGGCGAGCTGCCCCAGGCCCGCCGCCATGAGAAGGAAGCGGAGATTCATCTAGCCGCCCAGGAACAGTCCCTGGAGAGTGCCCTGGATCTGCATGGCCGCTTCGTAGGGGTCGGGCGCGTTGCGGATGGGCCGGCCGACGACGATGTAGTCGGCGCCGTTGCGGATCGCCTCCTCGACCGTGACCACCCGCTTCTGATCGTCCGCCGGCCGGTTCTCGACCGGGCGGATGCCGGGGGTCACGATGATCAGCTTCTCGCCGAACTCGTCCTTGAGGGCCCTCGCCTCCAGGCCGGAGGAGACCACGCCGTCGCAGCCGATCTCCAGGGCGCGGCGGGCGCGTGAGAGGACGAGGCGGTGCACGTCCACCTCGAAGCCGAGATCCTGCAAGTCGCCCTGATCGAGGCTGGTCAGCACGGTAACCGCCAGGATCTTGAGATCGCCCTTCTCGCGGCAGGCGGCTTCCAGGATGCCGTCGTTGCCATGGACGGTCGTAAACGTGATGCGGCGCCGGCGAAGCTGGCGGACGGCCGAGGCCACCGTCTCGGGCACGTCGAAGAGCTTGAGGTCGGCGAAGACCTTCTTGTCCTGCTCCACCAGCCAGTCGATCAGCTCGAAGTAGCCGCCGGAGGCGAACAGCTCGAGGCCGACCTTGTAGAACTGGACCGAGTCGCCGAGTTTTTCGACCAGGCTCTGCGCCTCGTCGGCGCTCGGCACGTCGAGGGCAAAGATCAGGCGCTCTTCGGGAGGGATCTCCTTGGTCGAGATCCGGACGGGATCTCCGGCTTCAGGCTCCTTCGGGGCATCAGGTTCGGAGGATTCGGCCATACCCGAAGGCTAGCACAGGCACAAATCGACACTTAAAAGAACCCGGCCCAACGGGCCGGCAGAGCCCAGCCCAGGGTTGAGGCCGAAGGCCGATGCCCTGGGACACCTTTCCAACGGAGCATGCGGCCTGAAGGGCCGCGAGAACTGGGTGGCGTCACGGCAGAGCTCTCGCGACCTTCCAGGCCGCACCGGATTGTCGGCTTTCCCAGGGCATCGCCTTCGGCTCAGCCCAGGGCTTTGTTCTACCGGCCCTTCAGGCCGGAGTTATCCTGCTTTCCCTGCCGCGGCAGTGCTCGCCGGGCGTGATGCTGAAGTTGGCTCGCTTCGAGCCAAGTTGGCCGGCCCGGGCCAGATCATCACAGTACAAGGTGCCAGCCGTGATGATGTCATCGCATTCGTTAGTGCGCTGGCCGTGATAGATGCAGAGGTTGACAGCGGTATTCTTCTTTCACGGATGGCGCTCATTGACAAGGTCGAAGCATGGAGAAGGCTCCGCGGTCATCGAGCGCCGCTGGTACTAGTTCCAAGGGCGCAAGAAGTCATTGACGACCTCGGAATGGGATCGGTGCATCACTTGGTCGTTCCAATCGTGGGCGAGGGGCCTGCCGATATAACGCTGCAACCGATTGACTCCCAAAAGGCAAGGAACGCACTTGCGGCAGTTGGTCTAGACAACCGGCTAGCAGAAGAGACTCTCCAGGCAGCCAAGGTGGAGGACGGCTTACAACTACGAATCCACAACGACCGAGGCGTGACAAGCCGAGGGATGCTCGACGGTGGCGACCAGGAGCGCGATCTCGCCGCGAAATACAGGAAGCAGTCGGAGCAGTTCATCGACCGGTGGCCCCGCACCGCCGCTGTACTGAGAAGCCTCACGGAAGACTATGAGCGTGAGGCACGGCGCCAGGAGGAGGAGGCTGAGAGGCGTCGGAAGGGGTTCGAGACCTAACTGCTAGCTACTCGAACTCAGTAGCACTCGACCTTGAGCCTCGATCTGTGAGATAGCTCCGCGACAGCAACATCGACGGCATAAATAACTGGCTTGTCTGATTTAGAAATCGGAAACTGCGCTGAGTGGGGATGGCGAGGCCACTCACCCCTCTCGAAGAATGGCAGGAAGGACGGACCCTCCACACGGGCCCGTCCTCGGATTCTTGACAGGACGGCCTCCGGCCATACAGGGCCGCCCCGGTTTGGAAGGTTTTTACATCGATTGTCAAAGAGCGTGGCGGGCAGAGATACATTCCCAGCCCACCTGTAGGGAGGAGATATCTCTTCCCCGGTTTCAAAGAAACACACACGCGTACAAGAACAGAAAAAATCCGCTGGGGACGTGGCACTCACGCCCCCAGCGGGACTACTACGGCTTCAGGCGATCAATTCGCCTGACTACGGCTGCTCGGGCTTGACCTGCTCGGGCAGCGGCGGAGGCGGGAACGGCTTCTCGGCCGCAGTCCGGTAGCGCCGGCGCACCGGCGCGATCCCGAAGCGGTTGAGCAGCTCGTTTCTCGGACCGAGCTTCGCCTTGATGAAGCCGCGCAGCTTCACCGCGGCTTCCCGGCCCCGGTCGAGGGCGAAGCCCAGATCCTGGGTCGCCTTCTGCCGGGCTCCGTCGTGGAGGTCCTGGCGCGCCTTCACCGACTTGACCTCGTTGTGGACGATCTGCAGCTCGTCGAGGTGCTCCTCGTAACCGCCCAGTTGGTCGACGTGGTCAGTGACCGCCGTCTCCAGGCTCTCCCAGTCCCGGATGTGATCCGCGTAAGAAGAGGGCATGGTTTTTCTCCTTTCTCGGGCCTTTTGGCCCATCGGTTGCGCTGAAATCATTTTCAGCGAACCCGCCAGGGCATCGCCTGACAACGAGGAGACTAGACGAGAAGGATCGTCGTGTCAATAGTTGAATCAGAGGAATCTTTGTGGCAGCGTCGGGGCTGTTTTGAAGAGCTGCCGGAGATCCGCTGACGGATGCCGGCCTCCGGCCAGGGCTGGCCGGGTTCCGGGAGGTGCTTCCGGTCTTCGGCGAAGGGTTGCCCGAGGCGGGCCAAGGCGAGCCGGAGTCCGGCTGAGACCGGCCGGATTCGGGGTGAAGGCCGGCGCGGCGCCGGATGGGGATTGCGAACGGCTGGGAAGCGTTGCCGGAGTCCGGCAGTGATCAGCCGGGCTTCGGCGGAGAGCGGCGAACAGCCGGCAACGGTCAGCCGGAATCAGGCGGTCTTCAGCTCGCCTTCGGGAGGCCGGTGCTCGGGGCTCGCGGGAGCGGCCGGCCGTGTCCCTTCGTTCTGGAGCAGGATGCGGAGCTGAACGGGATCGACCGGTTTCGTCAGGTGGAGGTCGAATCCGGCCTCCTTGGACTTGCGGCGGTCTTCCTCCCGGCCGTAGCCGGTGACGGCGATCAGCTTGGCCGAGGCCGTTTCGGGATCGCCGCGCAGCGCAGCTGCCACCTGGTAGCCGTCCATCCCCGGGAGGCCGAGGTCGCAGAGGACGACCTCCGGGTGGAACTCGCGGGCGGCCTGGACGCCGTCCGTGCCCGAGTTGGCGGTTTCCACTTCGTGGCCGGAGAGCTCCAGGAAGTCGCGCAGGGTGGCTGCCGCATCCACGTTGTCCTCGACCACCAGGATCCGCCGGTGCGCATTGGGGGCATCGACCAGGATGGCATCCGGCTTGTCCGGCGCCGGCGCGGCCTGCCTCGCGCCCTGGTCCAGCGGCAGGAGCAGGGTGACCTCGGACCCCAGGCCCAGCCCCGCGCTCGTGGCGCGCGCCTCGCCGCCGTGCATCTCGACCAGGCCCTTGACCACGGCGAGCCCGACGCCGAGGCCGCCCTGGGCGCGGTCCAGGCTCCGGTCGGCCTGGGTGAAGACCTCGAAGATGTGGGGCAGGACTTCGGGGGCGATACCCTGGCCGGTATCCCGTACCGAGAGCTCGATCCGCCCGTCCGCGGCCCGGCAGGCCCGGACCGTGACGCGTCCACCCGGCGGCGTGAACTTGCAGGCGTTGTGCAGAAGGTTGGCCAGCGCCTGGGAGAGGCGCAGGCGGTCGCCCTGGACCGGGAGCGGCCCGTCCGGCAGCTCGAGGTCGAGCTCCAGGCGGGCGTGCTGGATCGTCTCCCGGTAGCCTTCGACCGTCTCCTTCACCAGCTCCGCCAGGTCCAGGGCCTCGCAGTGGAGCTCGACCTCGCCGCGGGTGACGCGGGAGGCTTCCAGGAGATCGTCGACGAGCAGGGCCTGGTGGAGGACCTGGCGCTCGGCCGCGTCGATGGCGCGGTGCCAGGTCTCGTCCCCGTCTCCCTTGAGCCGCAAAACCTGGATCGCGTTGCTGATCGTGCCCAGCGGGTTGCGCAGCTCGTGGGCGAGCATGGCCAGGAGGTCTTCCTTGGCCCGGTCCGCCCGCTCCAGCGCCGCCCCCTTCTGGGCGAGCCGCAGCGAAAGGTCTTCCAGCTTTTCCTCGTTCACGCGCGCCCGCCGGACCTGCGCGATCATCCAATCCACCCGCTCGTCGGGAGTGCTGTGGCCGACGGCCATCTCGGGCGGCTGATAGAAGGCATTGGGGCAGACCTGGTGGCCGAGGAGGGCGAACGGGTGCGTGCGCAGGACGTCCTCGATCAGGGATGCCGACGAGCGGCTGCGAGGATAGCGGCAGAGCGCGGAGGTCCGGCTGCCGGAGAGGAACGCGTTCAGGCCGGCCTCGAAAGCGGTCCATTGCTCGGCGCCGGGGACGTTTTCCAGGAGCCAGGCCACATCCCAGGTGGCGCGCAGGCCGGAGAAGCCGTCGTCCATCGCCTGCTGCTCGGCGCGGCGCAGGAGGTCTTTGAATCCATTGGGATCGAAACGGCCGTGGTCGAGCCAGGAGCCGCGGTCGCTCAGCAGCACCAGGGCGCCGCGGTCGATCTCGCGCCCGACCGGGATGCCCTCATCTACCAGGGTGCGCTCGATCGCGCGGCAGCTCGTGAGCTTGCCGAGGAAGAGGCTGCGCTCGCCCCGGGCGAGGCCCGTCCTCAGGAACGGCACCAGCGCCGCAAGCTTCTCGACGGCGCTGTCATAGATCAGGCAGAGGTGATCCCCCTGTCTGAGCCGTCCGATCCGCCGATCCGCGTCGCTTGCCACCACTGTGCCTCCGGGACGGAGCGGAACCCGCTCTCATCCGCCGCTCTTTGAACCGGAACCGCGTCCGCCGCGGTTCGCGAGGTCGGCTTGTGCAAGAAGCGTGCGCAAACGATGTTCGGGTGAAAGCCCCCACCGGCCGGGGGCCGGCGGGGGTGTGTGGACGAGCGTTTCGTGTAGGGGCGGCCCTTGTGGCCCGCCCTGGCGAAAGCTAGGCCGGCGGCTCTTCCGGTTCGGGTTCCGGAGGCAGAGCCTGGGAGACCTGGTCGTGGAAGTACCGGACGAGCTTGTGGAAGCCCTGGAGCATCTCGCTCAGGGCCTGCTCCTCGATCGGCGGGATCGGCCGGTTGATTCCGAGCACGTGATAGACGTCCGAGCCGGTGCGCTCCCCGCCGAAAATGTCCTGTGCGCCCTGGCGGGCCGTCCAGCCCGATTCGCGTCCACCCGGACGGCGGATTGCTTCCGGCCGCTCGTTGACGATCTGCAGCGAGTTGTGCAGGTCGTTCAGAGTGCAGTCGAGCGCGTCGAGGATTTTTTCCAGGGTGTCGAGCGACGGCTTCTGCTTCCCGGTCTCATAGGCCGACAGCATGGCCTTCGTGATCCCGGCCGCGTCGGCGACCTGGTACTGCCGCTTGCCCTGCCTGTCACGGAGCCAGCGTAGGGCTCTACCTAGAGCTTGGAAGATTGGCATGCGCGGAAATGTACCTTTTCCGGAGCTTTCTGGCAAGCGCAAACTTTTTGATTCCAGTGACTTACATCGAGAAAAGCTGTTCCCGGAGAGCGGCCTTTTGTGCTTGACTGCACGATATGTTCCGCGCTACGGTTGCAGCATTCGACAAGATGTACCTGCAAGCCATCCCAAATCTCACGCCTTCGGTTCTGAACTCAACTACTCCGAAGTACGCGCCTCAGCATGTTTGCGGGACTTTTGGAGGGGATACGACCCGATGAAAGACTACCATCCGAGTCCGGATCTCTTGAAACGGTTCCTGGAAGGCACCCTCGATGCCACGGATCGTCGTCGCGTCGTCCGGCATCTTCTCACTGGATGCCCGGCTTGCCGGAAGGTCACCCGCGAGCTGGTGCAAGGTCAGGAAGAGATCCTGCGGATAGTAGACTGGGAGGCGTGACGACGCCTTTCTCTTCCCCTGACCCCATCGATCCGATCGACCCCGTAATGTCCGAGGCGACCGCGCTGGCCCTGGAATTCCCCAGCCTGCTGGCCGTGGTCTCCCGCCTCGCCTCCACCGACCTCGGGCGCGAGCGGGTGCTCAGCCTGGAGCCCTATGGCGACGAGGCGGTCCTGCGCCTCCAGCGCTCCCGCTTCGAGGAGGCTTCCCGATTGCTCGCGGAGCGCGCCCTGGTGCCGGACTTCGACGTCCCCCTGGGAGCTCTCCTGGAGCGCCTCGCCACCGGCCGGCCGGCGCTCGAAGGGGCCGATCTGGTCCGCTTGGGCGATCTCGGGAGGGCCACCCGCGCCGCGGCCGCCCGCATCCGCGAATCAGTTCCGCCCTGTCCCCACTTGCTGCGCATGGCGGATGGGCTGCCCGACCTCGATCCCCTTTTGCGGCGGATCGACCGCACCCTCGACCGCCGCGGCGAGGTGAGGGAGGACGCGAGCCCGCGCCTCGCCGCCCTGCGCCAGCAGATCCGGCGTACCCGCGACCAGCTCTACCGCGACCTGGGCGAGTTCGTCTCCGGCCACAAGGACGAGCTGTCCGAGGAGACGATCCCGATGCGCGGCGGGCGCCTGGTGGTGGTGCTCCAGGCCGGAGCCCGGGGGCGGACCGGCGGGCTCGTCCATGGCCGGTCGTCCACCGGCAAGAGTTTTTACTTCGAGCCGCTGACCGTGGTTGAGACCAACAACACGCTGCAGCAGTCGAGCGAGGACGAGGAGGAAGAGCGGCACCGCATCCTCCTGGAGCTGATCGCCGAGGCCCGGGCGGCGATGCCTGCCCTGGAGGACCACGCGGACTTCCTGAGCGACCTTGACCTGTTGCAGGCTTCGGTGCGCTTCGGCCAGCGCTGTGACGGCCATTTGCCGGAGATTGCGGGGCGCCATGAGCTGCGGCTGCTCGCCGCACGGCATCCGCTCCTCGATCCCTGCCTGGCCGAGTTGCGCGCCGAGGCGCTGGGGCAGGCCGGGCACTCCGGCGACATCGTCCCCTTGGAGATCGAGCTCGGATTCGACCGCCGGATCCTGGTGGTCACCGGCCCGAATGCCGGCGGCAAGACCGTGGCGCTCAAGACGACCGGCCTTCTCTCTCTTGCGGCGCAGTGCGGGCTGCCGATCCCGGCGGGCCTCGGCAGCCGGGTGCCCTTCCTGCGCAAGCTCGTGGCCACCGTTGGCGATGAGCAGGACCTTCTGGCCGACCGCTCGACGTTCAGCGGACGGCTGCTGCGCCTCAAGGAGGCCTGGGAGGCAGCCGGCCCCGACAGCTTGATCCTGATCGACGAGCTGGGCTCGGGCACCGACCCCGAGGAGGGCACGGCCCTCGCCGTCGCTCTTCTCGAAGGGTTGCTGGAGAAGGGGAGCCTGTCGGTCATCACCACTCACCTGGCGCTGCTTGCGGCTGCCGCCCTGGAGATGGACGGCTCGACCTGCGCGGCCATGGAATTCGATTCGCAGAGCGGCCGGCCCACGTTCCGGCTCGTGCCCGGCCCTCCCGGCGGCAGCGAGGCGCTGGCCCTGGGCAGACGTCTGGGCCTCCCCGCCGAGTGGCTGGACCGCGCCGAAGCCCGGCTCGGCACCGAGCACCGCGATTTACGAAGATTGATCGCCGAGGTGGACCGGGTCCGGCAGGACCTTAGCGATACCCGCGAGCGTTTGGAGATCGAGGCCGCGGATGCCGAAAAGCTCCGCCGCCGCCTTGAAGCCGAACGCAATGCCCTGGAGGAGGAGCGCCGGAACGTGGGCAAGAAGCTCAGGGCTGACCTGGATAACTTTCGCCGCGAGACCTCCGAGCGCCTGCGCCGGGAAGTCGAGCGCATGCAGGAACGTTTCGAAGAGGGAAAGCGCAAGGGGCTGGCGGCCGAGGCCGTCGAGAACCTCTTCGCCGAGGCTCCCCGCTATCAGGAGGAGGCGCCGGCAGGCGAAGGTCCGCTGGTCGTCGGCGGGCTGGTCCGGCACATCGGCCTCGGCTGGCAGGGGACGCTCGACAAGCTGGAAGCGGACCGCGCCGAAGTCCTGGTCAACGGCAAGCGCGTGCGCTGCCGGCCCACGGAGCTGACAGCCGCCGGTCCTGTCCAGAAAGGCCCGACCAAGCTGACGCCGGTCCCGAGGAACACCAAGGCCCGCGACTTGGACGAATCGGCCTCGATCGCGCCCGAGCTGAACCTGATCGGGCAGCGGGTCGAGCCCGCCCTGGAGGAGCTGGACTCGTACATCGACCGCGCCTTGCTTGCCGCGCGCAAGGAGGTCCGGGTGGTACACGGCCACGGCTCCGGCCGGCTGCGCCGGGCGGTCCGCGAGCACCTGCGGTCGCACCGGGGTGTTACATCCATCCGGTCCGGGGAGCCCAATGAGGGGGGCGACGGGGCAACGGTCGTCACCCTACGCGCTTGATTCAGGGTCTGTCCCAATAAGATGAGCCTCGGGAATGTTCACATCACGCCCCAACTCGTGCAGGCCGTGCGCGATGCGGTGGATGTCGTCACCATCGCCTCCGAGCACACCAAGCTGCGCAAGGCCGGCCGGCGCTATCAGGGGCTGTGCCCGATGCACAAGGAGAAGACCCCCTCCTTCAGTGTCGATCCGGTCGCGGGCCTCTTCTACTGCTTCGGCTGCGGCGCGGGCGGGGATGCGATCAAGCTCCACATGCTGGCCACCGGGGACGACTTCCCGGCGGCGATAGAATCGCTCGCCGGGCGCTACGGCATCCCTCTCCCGAGCCGTGAGACCCGGGCCGGCGGGAAGACCGAGCGCGATCTGGAAGGAGCACTCCAGGCTGCGTCCGAGTTCTTCCGCGACCAGCTCCGCAAGTCCACCTTCGCCCAGGAGTACCTGGAAAAGCGGAAGATCCCGCCCGAGCTGATCGAGCGCTTCGGCCTCGGCTACGCGCCGGACGGCTGGCGCAACCTGATCCCCGCACTCCAGGCCCGCTCGTCGCCGATTCCCATGGCCGACCTTGAAGCCGCGGGGCTCGTCGCCCGGTCCGACAAAGGAGGCGAGCCCTACGACCGCTTCCGCAACCGGCTGATCTTCCCGATCCACAACCCGTCGGGCCGGCTGGTCGGGTTCGGCGGCCGGACGCTCGGGGACGACCAGGCCAAGTACGTGAACTCCAACGAGACCGACCGCTTCCACAAGGGGCTCCTGCTCTACGGCCTCCACCATGCCAAGAAAGAGATCCGGGAGAGCGGCAGGGCGGTCCTCTGCGAAGGGTACTTCGACGTCATCGGCTCGGTGGCCTGCGGGCTGGAGGGATCGATTGCGGGCATGGGCACGGCGCTCACCCCCGAGCAGGCCAAGCAGCTCTCGCGCTACGCCGAGGAGGTGGTGGTCGCCTACGACGGCGACAAAGCGGGGGAGAACGCCTTCCGGCGCGCCCTGCCGCTCCTCCTCGCCGAGGGCCTCGGGGTTCGGCGCGCCCGTTTTCCCGCGGGGCACGATCCCGACTCGCTTCGGGTGGAAGCCGGGTCCGAGGCCGTCGAGGCGGCGGTCCGGGATGCCGAGGACGGGGTCGTGGCCGAGATCGAGCGGCTGGTTCCGCCCGAGGCCGGGCGCGAGCCGCAGCTCCAGGCCAAGGCGGCGACGGCGGTGACCGAGCTCCTGCGGCCGGTCCCCGATCCGATCCTCCGCTTCAGCTATGCCCGGATCGCGGCCGAGCGGCTGGGAGTCCCGGTTGAGATGCTGAGCCGCCGGATTGGAGGAACGCAGCAGAGGGATGAACAACCCGCGCAGACTCCTCGGAGCCCGGCAAAAACGGACGGCCTCTCCTGGAATATCGAGAAGCTCGTGCTTGCTCTCCTTCTGGAGGCGACCGAGCCGGTGCCTCCCTTTGAGGACCTTCCGCAGCCCGAGGCGTTCCTGGACCCTGAATGCAGGAATATTTACCAGGTCTACTGCGCTCTATATGCAGGAGGGGCTGGGCCCCCCCCCGACGCACGGGCGGTCCTCTCGGAGATCGGCTCCGAAGGCGGGACGGTTGACCAGATGGCTGGTATTCTGCTAGAAAGGAATATTACGACGTCCGGGAGACTGGGCCTGCTTGAGTCCCTCGAAAAGCTGGAAGACCGCTGGCGGAAGCAGCGAAGCCGCGAGCTGGCGGGAAAGATCCGGGAGGCGGAGATCCGGAAGGACTCTGTGCGCCTCCAAAGCCTGTTGGACGAAAAAAGCCGTTTGAGCCAGCGAGGGTTGCGCTGGAGCCGCGAGGGAATCTGATCCTGTGACGCGCTCAAAAGCCCATAGGAGAGCACTTTTGACTATTTCGAGTCTCACACCCGTCGAAGAGAAGTACAGCTCCGTCAAGCAGCTCATCGAGCTTGGCAAGGAGAAGGGCTATCTCCTGTACGACGAGATTTACGAGATGCTGCCCGAGGAGGTCGTCAGCCTTCCCGACGAGCTGGACGAGATCTATCTCCGCTTCTCGGACCTCGGCGTGGACGTCATCGACCGCCCGGAACGCTATCAGAACCGGGACGATTTCGAGTCGGGCAGCACGAGCGATTTCGACAAGAAGGAAGACGAGACCACCGAGTTCGGCCTCACCAGCCATGAGAAGACGAATGACCCCGTCCGCATGTACCTGCGCGAGATGGGCACCGTGCCGCTGCTCGACCGGGAGGGCGAGGTGGAGATCGCCCAGCGGATCGAGCAGGGCGAGTGGCTGATCTACGAGGCCCTCTGCGAGAACCCGGTCGTGCTGCGGGAGCTCCTGCGCCTCAACGAGATGGCGATCCGGGACAAGCGCATCCTGCGCGAGCTCATCAACGCCGATCCGGACGAGCCGCTCGATGCCAAGTCGGCCGACCGCATCAAGCTGAACCTTAAAATCTTCGAGCAGATCGCGGTCAACGACCGCGAGATCCTCGAGCTGCGCAAGCGGCAGAAGCGCTGCAAGCCGGACGGCGACAAGTACCTGGAGATCGAGCGCGAGATCGACCGCCTGGTGGCCAAGATCGCCAAGGACATCCGGACGATCGACTTCAGCGTCCAGACGCGCAACCGCCTCGTCGACTTCCTCAAGGACATCGACCGGCAGTTCTCCCGCTTCGAGCAGGACATCAAACGGGCACAGACGGCGCTCAAGAAGGAGACCAGCGAGGAGCTCAAGGCCCTGCACCGCCGCCGCATCGAGAAGTACCGCGGCGCGCTGCGCGAGTTGGAGGAGCGCTACGACATCACGCACGCTGAAGTTGCAGCTACGATCGACAAGATCCGCCAGGGCGAGGGCATCTGCGAGCGCGCCAAGGAGGAGCTGATCGTGGCTAACCTCCGGCTCGTGGTCTCCATCGCCAAGAAGTACACGAACCGCGGCCTGCAGTTCCTCGACCTGATCCAGGAGGGCAACATCGGCCTGATGAAGGCGGTCGAGAAGTTCGAGTACCGGCGCGGCTACAAGTTCTCCACGTACGCCACGTGGTGGATCCGGCAGGCGATCACGCGGGCCATTGCAGACCAGGCGCGGACCATCCGCATCCCGGTCCACATGATAGAGACGATCAACAAGCTGACCCGCACGAGCCGCTCGCTGGTCCAGGAGCTGGGCCGCGAGCCCACGGCCGAGGAGATCGGCGAGCGCATGGACCTGCCCGCCTCCAAGGTGCGCAAGATCATGAAGATCGCCCAGGAGCCGATCTCGCTGGAGACGCCCATCGGCGAGGAGGAGGATTCGCACCTCGGCGATTTCATCGAGGACAAGAACGCCGTGTCGCCCATCGACTCGGTGATCTTCGCGAACCTCAAGGATCAGACCCGCAAGGTGCTGAAGACCCTCACCCCGCGGGAGGAGCTGGTCCTCAAGATGCGCTTCGGTGTGGGGGACGGCTCCGAGCACACGCTCGAAGAGGTGGGCCGGTCGTTCAACGTCACCCGCGAGCGCATCCGCCAGATAGAGTCCAAGGCGCTGCGCAAGCTCCGTCACCCCAGCCGGGCGACGAAGCTGAAGCCGTTCCTGGATTCCGCGTAGGGAAAGGGCCGGCGGGGCGCCATTGACATGGCGCCCCGTTGGACCTAACATTCCGCGTCCCGGGCAAGCCCGGCAAGTTCGACATTCCTCGGTAGCTCAACGGTAGAGCGTTCGGCTGTTAACCGAAATGTTGGGGGTTCAAATCCCTCCCGAGGAGCCATCCTTCTTTCCCCTATTCCGATCGTCGATCATCGTTGAGAGGCCGGCTCTGCCGGGACCCTCACCCCCGTCCCCTCTCCCACAACGCACTCACGCCCGCCCGGGAGAGGGGCGCCCCCGCCCAACAGCAAAACAGAAAGTCCGTTCCTTATCCGGTTCCCCCTCTCCCGGGTGGGCGTGAGTGCGTGTGGGAGAGGGGGCTAGGGGGTGAGGGTCACGCCTCCGACAGAATCCTCCGTAGCAGCCACAGCAGCCAGGCGGCTACGATCGTCACGCCCAGGGGCATGACCCAGCGGCCCCACCAGGGTTTTTCGGGATCGGCGCCTGCGCGGCGGATTTCGGCCGTCTGCCAGGGGTGGCCGAGCAGCGCCGGGCCCAGCGACGCGAGGTCGTAGCGCGGCGCCTCCAAGCCCTCGGCGCCCGCCAGGAGCCTTACGGTCCCGTCCTCTTCCAGCTTGGGCCAGACGAAGAGGAGGACGTCCCTCCTCCTCCAGACCGAGACGCCGAGGGCGGAGAGCCTCGGATTGTCCCCGTCGCTCAGGCGTACGGTGAGGAGGCGGGGCGCCGTGCCCGGGAGGTCGACCCTTGCCCGGCAGGGGAGCGGCGGCTCGGGCGCGCACTCCCAGGTGGAGCTCGCCGCCTCCTGACCGCTCCGGGAGCGGTGGTCCGGATCGACGTAGAGCACCGTGACCAGTCTGCGCAGTGGTGATACCGCCGTGCTCAGGTGGATCTGGGTGAGGGGCAGGCCCTCTGAAGGGAGCGAGACCACGACGCGGCTCTCCCCCTCCCTTTCCGACTCGCCGGGCCGCAGCCCAGGGTCCCCACCGGCATAGGCCGGGTCCGGCGGCGACCAGCGGAAGAAGGGGATTTGCCGCCCCCCCGCCGAGAGCCGCAGGTCGCCGAGGTCTTCCCGGGCCGCGCCATAGACGATGGAAGAAAGCTCCAGGCGGACCAGGTCGCCGGGCTCGGCGTCCGGAGCGGAGATCTCCCATCCGTTCGAGAAGCGGATGCGGTCGAGCGGTGCTCCCGGTCCGGCGGGGAGCGGCGGAGGCGTCCCTGGCAGCTCGGGTCCCGGCTCCAGCCAGAGCGCCTCGACAGGGCGGTCGCCAGCGGTGACGGTTCCGCTCCGGATCCCTCCGTAGGCCAGGAGATACCGTCCGGGGCCGGGAGCCTGGAACAGTACCGTGGGCACCGCCAGGTCGAGCACGTAGCCGATCGCGCGGGGTCCCCCCGGCCCATGCAGCTCCAGGCGCAAGGTCGAGCCCTCGATGGGTTTCGGCCCTCCCGCGAGCACGTGCCGGCCTGCTCCCTGCCAGACACCCTCCGAGAGCAGCTCCCAGCGGGACTCGACTGCCGAGTGGAGCCTGTATCCGACCACTCCCCTTTTCCCCTCGACCTCCACGGTGAGCCGGCGAAGAACCTGTCCGGCCGGGATCTCCAGCGTGCAGATTGCGGCCGAGGGTGCATGGCGGCAGGGCGCCCCCTGCACAGCGAAGCTGAGCAGCGGCCCCGTGACCGTCTCCACCGCGGCCGAGGCGATCTCCGGAGAGTTGGTGAGCCGCAGAAAGCGGTCCGCGGTCGAGGGATAGGTGAGGGCAACCCGCTGCACTCCTTCCGCTCCGCCGAGCCTCACCGGCACGGCGGAGGCGAGGGGCTTCCAGCTGACTCCATCCGCGCTCGACTCCAGGCTCAGCGCCTGGACCTCCCCGCCGAAGGTGAGGTCCAGGACCAGTCGCTCATGGAGGAACGGTTCGGCTCCGGTGTCCAGCACCCAGGCCCGATCCTGCTTTTCGATCTGCGCGGGACGGCTGGTGCTCTCCGGCAGGGTGGCGGAGAGGCGGAAGGGGATCGACTCGCCGCCAGGGGCGAAGACGTGGAGGTCGGCTCCGCCCGGGGCCATGTGCCGGAGCGCTGCCATGTCGAGCTGGACGCGGACCCAGCCCGCCGCGGGGACTTCAAAGACCCGGGTGAAGGCGAAGCCGTCGAGGGCATGGATTGGATGGACGAGGCAGAAGCCAGCGAGCACGACGGAGCACACGAAGCTTCCTGGCTTCTGTACCAACCGGAGAGACGGGCCTTTGACTAAGTGAGCTGAAGTAATTCTAGCACGAAACCAGCTCACGTTTGTAAAGCCCCCCTGTTTATACGGAGCGGGAGCGGTGATCGTCCACCAGTTTTTCAACAACGCCGGGATCTGCGAGGGTAGTGATGTCGCCAAGCTCCTCGTATTCCCCGGCCGCGATCTTGCGCAGGATCCGGCGCATGATCTTGCCCGAGCGGGTCTTCGGCAGGCCGGTGACGATCTGGATGCGGTCGGGGCTCGCGATGGGCCCGATGGCGTGCCGCACCTGCTCTTTCAAGGCGCCCACCAGCTCCTCCTCGTCCCAGCTCTCGTAATCCGGCGTCACGTGCACGTAGGCATAGATGCCGGTCCCCTTGATGTCGTGCGGGAAGCCCACTACCGCGGCTTCGGCCACGGCGTCGTGGGCCACCAGCGCGCTCTCCACCTCGGCCGTACCCAGCCGGTGGCCCGAGACGTTCAGGACATCGTCCACCCGGCCGGTGATCCAGTAGTAGCCGTCGATGTCGCGCCGGCAGCCGTCGCCGGTGAAGTAGAGACCGGGATACTGCGAGAAGTAGGTCTCCTTGAAGCGCCGGTGATCGCCGTAGATCGTCCGCGCCTGGCCGGGCCAGGTCCCCCGCAGGCAGAGGTTGCCCGACACGTCGTTGCCCGGCAGCTCCTCCCCCTTCTCGTCCACGAGCACCGGCCGGATGCCGAAGAACGGCAGCGTCGCCGATCCCGGCTTGCAGGGGGTGGCGCCCGGCAGCGGCGTGATCAGGATGCCGCCGGTCTCGGTCTGCCACCAGGTGTCCACGACCGCGCAGCGCCCCTCGCCCACCACGTCGTGGTACCACATCCAGACCTCGGGGTTGATCGGCTCGCCCACCGAGCCCAGGATGCGCAGCGACTTGCGGCTGTAGCGCTTCACCCACTCGTCCCCGGACCGGGCGATGGCGCGGATGGCGGTCGGGGCCGTATAGAAGATGTTGACCCCGAGGTCGTCCACGATCCGCCAGTAGCGCCCTGGGTCCGGGTAGGTGGGGATCGACTCGAACATCACGGTCGTGGCGCCGTTGGCGAGCGGGCCATAGAGGATGTAACTGTGCCCCGTGACCCAGCCGATGTCCGCGGCGCACATGTAGATGTCACTCGGGTGGTAGTCGAAGACGTACTTGTGGGTCAGGGCGGCATAGACGAGATAGCCCGCCGTGGTGTGCAGCACGCCCTTGGGCCTGCCGGTCGAGCCCGAGGTGTAGAGGGTGAAGAGCGGGTCCTCGGCGGACATCCACTCGAGCGGGCAGGTGGAGCGCTGCCTGCCGGTCTCGTCCTCCATCCAAAGGTCGCGCCCCTGCTTCATGGGCACGTCCTTCTCGGTGCGGCGAACTACCAGCACCGTCTCGACCATGCCGAGCCCCTCGACCGCCTGATCGACCGTGTTCTTGAGGGGGATGCGCTTGCCGCCCCGGAGCCCCTCGTTGGCGGTGATGACCATCTTGCAGCCGGCGTCGAGGATGCGTCCGCGCAGCGCCTCGGCGGAGAAGCCGGCGAAGACCACGGAGTGGATGGCGCCGATCCGTGCGCAGGCGAGCATGGAGTAGGCGAGCTCGGGGATCATGGGCAGGTAGATGCAGACCCGGTCGCCCTTCCGTATCCCGTGGGCGAGGAGCACGTTGGCTATCCTCGCCGTGTTGTGCTTGACCTCGCGGTAGGTGATGTAGCGGTAGTCGCCGGGCTCGTCGCCGGCCCAGATGATGGCGGTCTTCTCGCCCTTGTCAGCCAGGTGCCGGTCGACGCAGTTGTAGCAGGCGTTGAGGCGTCCGCCGGAGTACCAGGAGAAGTCGACCTCGTCCATATCGACGTCCATGATGCCGCGCGGCGGATGGAACCAGTCGAGGATGCCCGCCTGCTCGCGCCAGAACTCCTCCGGCTGCTCGACGGAGCGGCGGTACATCTCCTGATACTGCTCCAGGCTCTTGATGTGAGCCCGCTCGGCGATGTGGGGCTTGACCGGAATCATGGGCGGCACCTCCTCCGGCGGAGATCTTACCTCCTACAGCAGATCGCTGAGGTCTTCCCCGATCCCCCGCTCCTCCGCCTCCTGCTCGCGGCGGAAGATCCGTGCGCCGTTGGCGCCTCCGAGGGTGGCTCGACCGTCTTCCACCCGGATCCAGGCGCCTTCGCGGAGGCCCACGACCACGGTCTCGTTCTCCTCGTGGAACTCCTTGAGGCGCTGCTCGCGGGTCTCGCCCATGTGAGTGGAGCCCGGGTGCGCGTCGATGTAGTGCGGGTTGATCTGGAAGGGAACCAGGCCGATCGCGTCGAAGGAAGCGGGCTGGACGATCGGCATGTCGTTGGTCGTCCGGATCGTCGGAGTGGCGATGTTGGTGCCCGCGCTGCTGCCGAGGTACGGCATGCCTGCCCGGGCGCGCTCCTGGAGGATCGGGATCATTCGAGCTTCCTGGATCGTCTTGAGCAGCCGGAAGGTGTTGCCTCCCCCGGTGAAGGCCGCTTCGCAACTCTGGAGCAGCTTCCGCCCCGCCTCATCCGCCGTGACGACCTCGACCTCGACCCCGATCGCGGCGAGGCGGTCACGGACCCGCCCGCCGGCTCCCTCCCGGTCCTTCTGCGCGAAGGGGACGAAGGCCAGGCTGCGGACCTCCCCCAGAAAGCCGTCGATCTCGTGGATGACATGGTCCAGGAAACCCTGGCCGTGGTTGACGGAGTTGCTGATCAGGAGAAGGCGCCGCATGTGGCGCATCCTAGTACGGCGAGTCGGGCATCCGGAACCCCCACTCCCGCCCGCGCTCGACGGCATCCAGGTGGAGCAGCAGCATCCCGATGCCCGCCGCTCCCTGCATGTAGCCGGTCTGGGCGTAGACGTAATCCGGTCTCACCCGGTGCTCGGCGTGGATCCACTTGAGGCCTTCGCCCTCCGCCGTGGCCTTCGCCAGCAGGGCTTCTCCCACTTTGCGCGGGAAGTCGAGACCCTCGCCCGTGGCCTTGTGCAGCCGCAGGAAGAGGTCGGCCACTCCGGCGAGGCCGCAGCACTGGCCGGCATTGTTCCAGAAGCCGGGCGTCTGCTTCTCGGGGATGCCGCTCGCCGCGATCGAGCGCGTGCCGCGCCGCACCCAACCCATCCAGGCATCGTCCTTGGCGGTCTTATCGGCCTTGGCGAGCTGGTAGAAGAGGCGGACGGTCCCCGCCGGGCCATGGCACCAGCCCAGGTAATAGAGATTGCGGCCGTCGGGCTCGGGCTCGTGATGGAAGATCAGGCAGCCCTCGCCTTCCGTGTTGGCGACGGATTGCAGATAGCGGGCTCCGGCCAGGGCCGCGTCGAGCGGCTCCTTGCTTCCGGTCTCGAGATGGAGAGTCGCGAGGGCGTAGGCGATTCCTGCCGTGCCGTGCGAGAAGTTGGGCATCAGCCGTGTCGCCTCGGGATCGTTGGCCAACCGCCACTTCCGCCCGCCGGTTTTAGGGTCGGAGTCGGGGATGCCCAGCTCGGCGAGGCGCATCCCGGCCTTGAGCGCCAGCTCCCTGGAAGCGGGCCGGTTCAGCTCCTTCGCCATGTGCAGGAGGTAGAGGATGGTCCCCGCGGATCCGGCCATGACGTCGAGCCCCGGGTCCCACTCGACCCCGGCTCCCGCCGGCTTCGCCGCGGCATGGACGAGCTCCAGGCAGCGCTCCGTGCCCTTGCGGTAGTTTTCCTTGTCCAGCGACTTCGACACCTGGTGGATCGCGAACCCGATCCCGGCCACCCCGGTGTAGAGGCCCGCCTGCCACTGCTCCCCGCCGGTACCGAGCGCATCGGGCAGGCCGGCGATCAGCCACTCCGCTCCGGCCGCGGCTTCCAGGAGCCACGACTCGTCGCCGGTCGCCCGCGCCAGCTCGACCAGGAAGAGGACCACTCCCGCGGTCCCGGTATACAGATCGGGGCTCGCGTTCTTCCCCTCGGGGCGTTCCGGGCCGATGACCCAGAAGAGCCCCTTGGGAGCCGCCACCCGGTTCGCGCGGATCCAGCGCCCCGCTTTGACCGCCGCTTCCAGCCAGCGGGTCGAGGGGGCCTTCTCCTCGGCCGCGAGACGGAAAGGGGCTCCCGCCCCGGTCCCGGCCGCGAGGGCCGCCAGGTACATCAACTCGCGCCGGGTGAGTCCCTTTCCGTTCATGCCGCAATGCTACCTCAAGCTCAGCCGCGCTCCCACCCGGAACGTCCGCGGCCCCATCGTCTCGTTCACCCAGTTGCCCGAGCCCGAGCCCAGCGTGTTGGCGCGCAGCGTCACGTAACCGCTGTTGAGCGCATTGAAGCAATCCAGGCTCAGGGTCAGATCCGTGGGCTCCAGGCGGAAGTTCTTGGCCAGGCGCAGATCCAGCACGTGCGTATCCGGGTAGCGGTAATCGCCCACCTCCGTACCCAGGGGGACGGAGAGGGGCCGTCCCTCCGACGACTCGGGGAGGAAGACGCGGACGGAGTACTGAATGGGATAGCCCTGGCGCCCGCCGAGGATGCCCGCGAGGTCGAAGCCCCACTTGCTGTTGCGCGCCACCTGGACGAGCCCGGTAACGCTGTACGACCACCGGCTGTTCAGGAAGTAGGCCCGCGTCCCGCCCAGCCCCACGCCATTCAGCACCGGGCTGCCATCCCTCACGCCGCCGGCCGACCTGTCCGTGGGGTCCTCGTTCTCCGCATCCGGGACCCGCCAGCGCCAGTCCTGCCAGCCGGCGTTGCCGCGCAACATCCAGCCGTCGGACAGGCGCTTCTCCACGGTCAGGAACGCCCCCATGAAATCCTGTTCGCGGTCGCCGTTCTCCAGGTGGATTCCACTGCGGGAGGTCACCCCTTCCCGAAGCTCGTACCAGGTCGTCGTGAACTGCCGGCCGTCGGGCCCCGTCAGCGTCCGGCTCCCTGCCGGCACGTAGTCGTCGCGCCGGTGCAGCCGTCCGAGATGATTCAGATTCTCCGGCGAGTAGGCATCGCCGTCGAAAACCCGGCGCTCCTGCTCCAGAAGGCCGGAGAGCTTTCGCCAATGCGCCCGCAGGCCCACCACGAAATTCGGGCGCAGCGCGTGCTCGACGCCCAGCAGCGCTTCGTCGGTCCGCGGCGCCTCCAGGTTCGGGTCGAGGGAGTTCGACGCCACATAGTCCAGCGTGAAGGGGTTGAACCCGCTGGTGGGACTGGCGATCTCGTCCAGGATCTCGTCCCGCGTCAGCGTCGTCCCGCCGTTGTTCGACGTGTAGAAGATCCGGTACTGCATGTAGGCGACCGGGTTGTTCCATGTGCCGGAGCCGGTGTCGAGCTGGTCGGCATACTGCGAATAGCTTGCGCGCAGCAGGGTGGAGCGGTTCTCGCCGAGAGCGTAGGTGAGGCCCAGGCGCGGGACGATGTCCGACCACTCGAAGCCGGCGTCGGCGCCCTCGTAAAAGACCTCCGGCATGAGGTCGGGGGCCACCGGGTTGGCCGGGATCGTGGTCGGCAGGGTGCGCCCCCCCTGCTGGTCCCAGCGGATGCCGAGATTGGCCGTGAACCGTCCTGCCGTGACCGTGTCCTGGACGTAGGCGTCCTTGTACTCGCCCTTGAACCGGTTGATGCCCGCGCGGGTGAGCGTGAGATAACCGCCGTAGAACTCCCAGCCGCCCGCGGCGTAGGTCGAGCTCGAGTCCACCGCCACCTCCCGGTAGCCGGCGCCGAACTTCAGCTCGTGGCTGAGGTCCCGGGTGTTGAAGAAGTACGTGCCGTCCCCGCCGATCTGCTCCTGCGGCCGCACGGACACATAGGTGACGTTGCTGTTGTTGAAGACCGAGTTTTCGTCGATGTACATGACCTGGGGGCCGCCCTGGGGGTCGAGGCGGAAGCCGCCGTTGACCTTGGACCATAGCGCCGAGGCGTAGAAGTTGGGGCTGAAGATGTGCGAGTCCTCCAGCTTCATCGCCGCGGGACGGTCGCCTTCGCGCCTCTGGACCCAGGTCGCCTCGGGCTTCGTCGTGGGGCCGGCGCCCCGGCCCTTCTTGAACTTGTCGTCGTCCCAGATGAAGAACGTGGCCGAGTTCGCCGAGCCGAGCTGGCCGTTGAGCTTGAAGTTGCCCGCCTTGAGCGTGGACTCGTCCGCGTAGTCGCCGACGGTCAGGAGGTTCACCTTCGGCACGCTGTACGAGCCCCAGGCCCAAAGATGATCGCGGATGATCGGGCCGCCCAGCTCGAGCCCGTAGTCCTCCACCTCCACGATCCGGTTCCCCGCCGTGAACGACGGCTGCGCACGATTGTTGTTCCAGGGTCCCGCCTGCCCCAGATCGTCCTGGTCGACGTTCGAGTTGGCCACCATGCCGTCGTCCGTGAAGTAGTAGTGGGCGCTTCCCCGCCAGTCGTTGGTGCCCCGCCGCGTGACCATGTTCACCACCACGCCGCCGGTGGCCACGGATGCGTCGTTGCCGCCCGCGGTCACCTGGATCTCCTCGAACGCCTCGAAATCGAAGTAGCCCGGCGGCGAGCCCACCGCGGACATGTCGGTGATCACCATGCCGTCCATCGACCAGACCGTCTGCCCGCTGGCCGAGCCCGGGCCGACGAAGCGGATCTGCGTCCCGCCGAGGTTGCCGCCCACATTCACTTTCTCCATGAGCACGCCGGGAGCAGTCTTGAGGATGGACCACGGGTCCCGCGTCGTCGGCACGCTCTCGAGCTCCGCGCGGGGCACGGCGGTACCGGTCGAAAAGCGGCGCTCGTCGAGGAGCGGCGCCTCGCTGCCCTGCACCGTGACGGTATCCGTGATCGCGGGGGAGAGGGCGACCTGGATCTCCGTGTTGCGTCCCAGGCCGATGACGAGGCCCGGATAATCGACCGGCGAGAAGCCTTCCAGGCGGCTCTCCAGGTGATACTCGCCCGGCGCCAGGCCCGGGAACCGGAACCGGCCCTGCCCGTCCGTGACCTGCACCTGGGGCGCGCCGCCCCCCGAGAGCGTCACCGTGGCTCCCGGCAACGGCGCCCCCTCCGGATCGGCCACCGTTCCGAAGAGGCTCCCGGTCTGGAGCTGCGCGCTACCAGGCACGGAGAGGACCGTCAGCATGGCAACAGCTAGGACGAATAGGCGAAAAGACTGGAAAAGCCGCATCTCGCTCCTCCTTTGCAAAGACCGTCAGGTATCTGGCCAGCAATAGGGCAAGGCGCGTGCCGTAGGGCGAAAAGAGAGGAGCGCGCCCTTGCGACGTCATCCGCGAGGGGCGGAACCGTCCTCCGCTGAGGACCGGCCCCTCACCCCCTGCCCTGCCATCGAGCCGCCAGATCCCCGGCTTCACCAGATAGCCCGAACCCTTGGCCTCCTCGAAGCTCTGAGCTCCGGACATCGAGGCAGACAGGATCGCGATCAGGGACAGTGTGACCAGCTTCATCGGTGTTTTCCTCCAAAACTTCGGACCCTCACCCCCGTCCCCTCTCCCACACGCACTCACACCCGCCCGGGAGAGGGGCGCCACCGCCCAAAAGCTTCAGATCCGCTTCCGATCCGGTCCCCCCTCTCCCGGGCGGGTGTGAGTGCGTGTGGGAGAGGGGGCTAGGGGGTGAGGGTCTCTCAAGGACAAGCCGGGAAGAGGTTGGGGTGCATCTTGGCGGAATGCTTCAGCCAGAGGATGCCATCGAAATCCAGGTGCGGCCGGACGCGGTAGGTGGCCATGGCATAGGTCCCCCGCTTCAGATAACGGCTGCGCGCGGTGTCCACGAGCAGGAGCTCCTTGCCCAGCTTGTTGAGCTTGTCCTCGACCGATCTGGAGGCGCGGGCGCCGAAGCCGCACTCGTTCACGGGCGAGTAATCGACCTCGGCCTCGTAGGCGGCGATGGCGAGGCTCACGTAATCGTCGCCCAGCGCCTTGGCCAGGTAGCTGCCCATCGGGACCTCGCCGTTGGGAAGCGGAGTGCGCGCGATGTGGAGGTTGGCCGCCCAAATCGCCGTCTTGACGCCGGGGAACCGCGTGCCGCGCAGAGCCTGGAAGATGTAGGCCATGGCCTCATCCCGCGGATTGAAGCCGCCGGCGTAATCTTTGGGGTACGTGAAGATGGCCTTCTCATACGCAGTCAGGGCGGTCACGGCGAGCTTCGCCTTCGCGAAATCCTGCTCCGGCGTCCGCTGCCGGATGTTCCCCGCGTTGCCCTGGAAGTGGGCGTCGACCGCCGCCAGCGCCTGGAGGCACGCGTCATGGCGGGCCTGGGGGATCTGTCCATTGGGAGTCCAAGCCACCACGCCTTCGCAGGACCGGATGCCCGCGACCCACATGTTCGTCTCCGGGATGCCGATGCGCCCGAGGAAGGCGACGATGGCCGGCCCGTCCTCGTACGGCCCCTGGACGTCGAAGCCCATGAAAGAGATCCTGTCCGCCGGATTGGAATGGCCGCGGTTCCACTCGCACATCCACTCGAGGAGGTCGCCCACCTCGGTGCTCTGCCAGACGGGGTGGAGCGGCTCGAGGGCCTCGGTCGAAGAGCCCTGGCAGGTCTGGATGTAGCGCTCGGCCACCTCCGCCGCCTGCCAGTTGGTCTCCATGGCGAAGACGCGGAAGCCCATCGTCTCCACCAGGTAGCGGAAGATCCGATGCTTCAGGATATAGATGCCGCCCGTGGTGTGGTAGGTCTCACCAAGGGCGACTACCCGAATGAGGCCGGCACGACTCTGCACCGCCCTGATCCTGCTCTGGGGATGGCTCGCTCCTCTGCAAGCAGCGCAGCGGGTCGAGGGCTACGGACCCTGGCGTTTCGGCATGAAACCGGCGGAAGTGCAGGCGGTCGAGACGCACGGTCCCTACACCCCCGTGGCCTCGACGGGCGGGCTCGAGACCAAGAACGGCCCCTTTGCGGGAGAGGCCCGCAACATCTCCTTCGTCTTCGGTCCGGCGGGCCTCTCGCACATCCAGGACTGGGCCTATCAGGGAGCGGATTTCGAGCAGGCGGTGAAGGAGCTCCACGGAGTCTACCGCGCAGGTAAGCCACTTACCTGCGCCCCGCAACTGACTTACCTGTGCCCGTAAGTCACTTTCCTGCCCTCGGAAGTCAGTTACCTTCGTCCCGTAAGTCGCTTACCTGGGCAGGTAAGTGACGTTACCTGCGCTGGGATGTGACTTACCTGTCCCCCATAAGTCATTTACCTGCCCCCGTAAGTGACTTACCTGCCCAGGTCAGTGGCTTTCCCCTGTCCCGGAACTCACTTCCGAGCGCCAGGAAGTTGCGGAACGCGCTTACGCTCTCGCCGAAACCCATCGCCGCCTTGCTGAAACCTATCGGCGCATCCAGATGGCGGACCCTTCCCCTCAAGGGCCAGACCGCCCGCACCAACGGGGGGACCACTCCCCCAAGGGTGCAGACCGTCCACTCGGATGGGGGAATCGTAGCCAGGTTGGGACAGACCGTCCGCGGATCAGCTCGCCTGGCGCATGAAGTGCCAGCGGAGGTCGCCTTCGATGGGGCGGAAGACCTCCGGATGGATCTTGGACTCGAAGCGGCGCAGGAGAGAGGACAGGTGCTCGCCGCGGGCCGCCAGCTCGAGGGCTTCCGCCGCGTCGCTGCCGGCCTTGCTGATGTAGGTCTGCCAGACCGCCTCGCGGATCGAAACCGAGCCCACCGAGACGTTCGGCAGCCTCGATACGCCCTTCTTGAGGAGGCTGAGCTTCTCCTTGAGGCTGCGCTCGTCGTCCATGGGCTCGCGCTGCCAGGGGGTGTACGGCTTCGGCACCAGCACGCTCACTCCCAGGTGGACGTGGCCGATGATCCCCTTGGGCGCCAGCTCCTCCAGCATCACCGACCGCGCCCGCGCGCCAAGGTCAACGATGCCCTGCACATCCTCCATCGTCTCCCCGGGCATCCCCACGATGAAGTAGAGCTTCAGGTTGGTCATGCCGTGGCGGAAGATCAGCCGGATCTTCTGGAGCAGGAATTCGTTGGTGATCGGCTTGCCCATCTTGACCCGCAGCTCGTCCGTGCCGGTCTCGGGGGCAAGGGTGATGCTCCGGTCGCCGGAGGCGTGGAGGGCGTCCAGCACCCCCTCCGTCACGGCAGGTATGCGGATCGATGAAACGGCAGTGCGAAAACCGAGGCCGTTCGCCTCGCGCAGGATCTTCTCGATGTCCGGATGGTCGCCCACCGCCGTGGCCACGAAGCCGAGCTGGTTGGTGATCGGACGCGCCCGCTCCAGCGAGGCCAGGATGTATTCGGTCGGATGCCAGCGGAACTTGCCCATCCCGAAGGTGGCCCAGCAGTACCGGCACTTTTCCGGACAGCCTCGGGACATCTCGATCAGGAACTTCTCCGAAAACTCCGTGCGCGGGGTGACGATCGAGGTCGTGGGCAGGAAGCCCGGCTGCTGCATCTGTGCCTCGGTCAGCTCCAGCTTGTTGAGCTTGGCGAGGCCGTCCGCGTCCTCTTCCGGATGGTGGTAGGCCGGGACGTAGAAACCGGCCTGCGACGCCAGCCTTTCGATGACAGCCTCGCGGTCGTCCTCTTCTTCAAGGGTGGAGAGCAGCGGCGGCAGGCAGTTTTCGGCCGCGCCGATGGCGAAGACGTCCACGAACTCGGCCATGGGGAGCGGGTTGATCGAGGCGCAGGAGCCGCCCATGACGATGACCGGGTCCCACGGGCGGCGATCGCTCCGGCGCAGAGGGATGCGCGCGCGGTCGAGCATCTGGAGGAGGTTGACGTAGTCCTGCTCGAAGGAGACCGAGAAGCAGATGCAGCCGAAGTCGTCGATCGTGCGGCGGCTCTCGACGGAGAGCGGCATGCCGGTGCCATCGGTGAAGAAGCGCTCGCAGCTCCACTCGGGCCGGCGATGCACCAGCTCATAGACGCGCTGGAACGCCAGGCTCGACATGGCCACGTGGTACGTGTTCGCGTAAGCGAGGCCCAGGCGGTACGTCCCGTGAGGGGAGAAACGCTCCACCGGCCGCTCGTCGGCTGCGAAGGGGGCCCAGTCGTGGGCTTGAGGCTTCTTCATTCGTACCTAAAACCTCTCCAGAACCCCGTTCATTCCTGTCAGGCCGCGACCAGACGCCAGGCGAGCTTCAAGGCGCCGTCGATTCCCAGGCGCCGGGGTGGGAGGGTGCGGCCATGGATGCCGAGGAGACGGGAGAAGAGCGCAGGCTCGGCCGCCAGCGCCCGGAGCGCTCGGCGGCGGAGGGCGGGCCGCCGCTCCATGCCGAGGACAAGGGAGGTCATGAAGTCAGGCAGGCGGGCGATCCGGCGGTGGGCCGCGGCATAGAGGGAGAGGTCGCCCGCGACCAGCGCCTCGACCAGGGCGGCCGAGTGGTGGAGCGCGACCGCCATGCCCTCGCCGGTGATGGCATCGAGATAGCCGGCGGCGTCTCCCACCAGGGCCACGTTCCCGCGATGGACCGCGAGGACTTTCTGGTGCAGAGGTCCGGCGCCGCGGTCCCGGGAGCCGACCGGCGCGTCTTTGAGCCGCTCCTGCAAGACAGGAAGGCGCTCCAATAGATCGTCGAAGTCCGATTTGCCGTCGCTCCAGAGCAGGGCGACGCCGATCTCATCCGGTCCCACCGGGGTCACGTAGGCCTCGCAGGAGGGACCCCAGTGGACTTCCACCAGATCGGTCCAGGGAGGAATCGCGTAATGGCGGCGGACTCCGAAGCGCCGCAGAGGTCCGGGTCCGCCTTCGAGGCCGGCCCACTTCCGCACCTTGGAGAGGAGACCGTCCGCTCCCGCGATCCAGCGCGCCGGGATCTTGCCCTTGTCGGTGAGGACACTGGTGAGGACGCCGTCGGCTTCGAGCCCCAAGGCGGAGACGCCCCAGAGCAGCTCGACGCCGGTCTCCTCCGCCCGGTGGACCAGGGCCTCATGGAGCTGGACCCGGCGCACGCCGAGCCCGCCTGCTTGCGGGAAGATCCCCTCGGCCACGAGGTCGCCGTCCACATAGCGGATGCCCCGGAAGGGGAAGCCGCCCGGATCGACCCCGATTTCCCGGAGGCGGGCCACGGCATCGGGCATCAGCCCTTCGCCGCAGGCCTTGTCAATTGGAGGACGGAAGCGCTCCAGGACGGCGACATCGAGCCCGGCGAGCCGGGCGCGGATGGCGGTGGCGAGCCCGGATGGGCCGCCGCCGATGACGAGGAGGTCGTGGACCCTCACCCCCGCCCCCACCCACCCAACAGCAAGCAATCCGGCTCCCCCTCTCCCGGGCGGCCGGGAGTGCGTGTGGGAGAGGGGGTTGGGGGGTGAGGGTTACTCACGGCTCCACCGGTACCGCGCATAAGCCAACCCCGACCGGGCCATGGCTCCCGCCATCCGCAGGGGAGTGACCGGCTCCGGCGGCTGCAGCTCGCCGGCGAGCCAGAGGCGCAGAGCTTCCTGCCTCCGGAGCTTGCCTGAGGAAGTGCGGGGAAGAGTCCCGGGCTCCAACACAATGACCTCGTCCACCCCTAGCCCGACGGCTCCGAGCACGGCTTCGCGGCAGGCCTCCGGGAGCGCTTCGAGCTGTTGGGGAGTTGAATTCCGTGCCTCTTCCACGAGGAGCACGAGGTGTTCGCCGTCGGCATCTTCCGGCAGCCAGCTCACGGCCACGGCGCAGCCGGTCCGGACTCCGGGGACGCTTTCGAGCGAGCGCTCGATCTCCTCGGGCGCATGATTCCTTCCTCGGAGGATGACCACGTCCTTGGCGCGTCCGGTCAGATAAAGCTCGCCGCCGCGCAAGAAGCCGAGGTCTCCAGTATCGAGCCAGCCGTCGCGCAGAGCTCGGGCGGTGGCCTCGGGCGCGCCCAGATAGCCTTCCATCAGGGAGGGACCCTGAATCCAGATCCGCCCCACCCGGCCCGGCGGCAGCGGACGGCCCTCTTCCTCGCGAATCTCCAAGTTGAACCCGGGCAGCGGCCGGCCCACGGAGACGATCTCGCGGCCCTCCTCCGCTTCCAGGGCGAGCCCCTCGCGGGCCAGGGCCTCGCGCTCTACATGGACGGAGCGGAAGGACACGCCCAGGTCGGAGAAGGTCACGGCCAGGGCCGCCTCCGAGAGGCCGTAGACGGGAGTGAGGGCCTCGGGACGGAAGCCCCAGCGGGCGAAACGCTCGCAGAAGGCACGGAGCACCGGGGGAGAGACCGCCTCGGCGCCGTTGAGCGCGGTATGCCAGGAGGAGAGGTCGACCCCCTCCATCTCGGCGTCGGAAATCCGGGTGAGGCAGAGGGCATAGGCGAAGTTGGGGGCGGGCGAGATCGTCCCCTGCCAGCGGGAGATCGCGCGCAGCCAGAGGGCCGGACGAGCCACGAACAGCTCCGGGCCGAGCAGGGTCAGGGAAGCGTCCCGGTCCAGGGCGCCGAACACGCATCCGATCAGCCCCATGTCGTGGTAGAGGGGGAGCCAAGACACGCCGCTCTCCCTATGACCGTCCGTGTCCTGCCAGCAACCATTGATGGCGTGAACCTGGGCGACCAGGGCACGATGGCTGAGGGCCACAGGCTTGGGCTCGACCGTGGTGCCCGAGGAGAACTGGACGAGCCCGAGATCGGAGGGATCGATCCGAACCGCTTCACCGTCCTGGCGGCGGACCTCGTCCACCGTGCGGCAGCCGAGCGACGGGCGGGCCGCGGCGATTGCCTCGCCCAGGATGCGGCGCACCCGGGCATCGGCCAGGACCAGCCGAGCGCCCGAGACCTCGAGCATCCGGGCCGTGCGCCGGAAGTATTCATCCATCCGGCCGAGCCGGACAGGCGGGTAGAGTGGGACCGGAACGGCTCCGGCCAGGAGGATCCCGAAGAGAGCTTCGAAGAACTCCAACCCGGTCGGGAAGACGAGGGCCACTCGTTCGCCGCGCCGGATCCCGAGATCGCGCAGACCGCCGCAGACGCCCAGGGCCCGCTCCCGGATCTCGGCCCAACCGACCCACCGGTCGCGCTCGGCCCGGTCCAGGAAGCGGATGCCCCCTTCGGGGTGCCGGCCGGCGCGCTCCAGCAGGTCGATCAAGGTGTCAGGCACCGAGCTTCCTCCGGACGATCGCGACCAGGTCGCCCACCGTCTCGATGGCGAGCTCGTCCGCCTCGTCGAGGAGGACGCGGAAGCGGTTCTCGACCTCGGCGGCCAGGGTCAGCAGCCGGATCGAGTCGAGGCGCAGGTCTTCCACGAGCCGCATGTCCGCTGTCAGCGGACCATGCCATCCCAGGTGCTCCTGCGCCACCTGTGCAATGCCGTCAAGGATCGTCGCGTCGATCATGATCCACCTGGAAAGAGCCGCGGCCGGCCCGCGAACGCCTCATCATAGTCGGACAGCCGCGAGAGCCCCTCCTCCTCGGCCCGGATGCGGACCCTCAACAGAATTGCATTCAGCAAGGAAAAGGCCAGGGCGGTCAGCCAGGCGGTATGAACGAGTGGCAGCGAGGCGATCTCCAGGATGACGGCGAGGTAGTTCGGATGCCGCAGCCAGCGATAGGGTCCGCCCGTAATCGGGGCAACGCCCGGCAGGCAGACGATGCGGGTGGTCCAGCGCTCCCCCAGGGTGGAGATGACCCAGTAGCGCAGCGCGAAAGCGGCGAGGAAGAGGGCCAGGGCAATGAATCCCAGCCAGGGGATGAAGGGCCGATCAAGGAGCCAGGCCTCCGCCAGGCAGGCGATCAGCCAGCTCGTATGAAGGGCGACCATCCAAGGGTAATGGCCGGGCGAGACCTCGATCCCGCCGCGCGCCAGGAGCAGCCGCCGGTTGCGGTTCGCGATCCGCAGCTCCAGCAGCCGGCCCGCCGCGGCCAGGACCACCAGCGCGGTAAAGAGGATGCGGGTGTCCATTTCCTCACCCAGTGGGCCTCACCAGCGGAGCAGCACCAGCTCCGAGCAGAAGCCGGGGCCCATGGCCGTGATCATTCCCCAGCTCCCGGGAGCCGGCCGATGGTTCTCCAGGGTCTCGGCCAAGACCAGCAGAACGGAGGTAGAGGACAGATTTCCGACCTCCTGCAAGGATCGCCAAGTCACGTCGAGCGCGCCTTCGGGGAGCTCCAGCGAATCCTGCATCGCCTCCAGCACCTTGGGGCCTCCGGGGTGGCAGACCCAGGAGGAGATGTCGGCTCGCGTCAGGCCCTGGTCGGCCAGAAAGGCATCCACATCCCGCCGCAGGAACTGGCGCACCACATCCGGCACCTCAGCCGAAAGGACGATCTTGAAGCCGTCCTGGGAGATGTCCCAGCCCATGACCTCCTCCGAGTTGGGATAGAAGATGGAGCGGGTTGCGACGATCTCGGGGCCGTCGGACGGGCGGTCGTCCCCCACCACCAGGGCGGCGGCGGCGCCGTCTCCGAAGAGGCCGGAGGCGATCAGGTTCGGGATGGAGAGATCCTCGGCCTGGAGCGTCAGGGAGCAGAGCTCGACCGAGAGGAGGACTGCCACCTGGCCGGGAAAAGCGCGGACGTAGTCGGCAGCCCGGGCGATCCCGGCCGCGCCGGCCACGCAGCCGAGCCCGAAGATGGGCATCCGCTTCACCCGCGGCGGCAGGCCAAGCTGATTCATGAGCCGGGCGTCGATCGACGGAGTGGCCACGCCCGTGACCGTGACGAAGATCAGGGCATCCACATCCTCCGTCGAGAGGTTGGCGCGGGAGAGGCCGTCGAGCACCGCCTGCCCTCCAATCTCCTGGGCAACCCGGATCCAGGCATTGTTCGCGTCCCCCCAGGTGGCGAGGCGGTCGTACTCTTCAAGCGGGAGCGCCAGATAGCGCCCGCCGACGAGGACGTTGCGGTGCAGCCGCTCCAGCCTGTCCGGGTTGAAAAACTTGTCCGCCCAGCGCCGCTGGAGAGCGGCGAGCAGAGCCTCCTGGTCGTAGTAGTGGGGCGGGAGCGCCCGCCCGACAGCAGCAATCTTCAAGGGTGCACGACCTCCTGTCGATTGAAAACCGGGGCGGAGGCTACTCTTGTTCCTGAGCCGGTTCCTCGCTCGGCTCGGATCGAAATACTTCCGGCTCGGCCACCGGCAGGGATTCGGCCACCGGCAGGGACTCAATACCGAGCCCCACTCCCGCCGCCACCCCGCTCAGCACCAGCCCACAGAGAGAGTAGAGCACCCACCAGGACAACACGAGCAACCACCAGGGCCGGGGAGACAGCCCGGCGAGCCCCACCACCGTCACCACGAGGAGCGGGCCCCGGAACACCCAGGCGATCCAGCCGGTAAGCAGGCCGGAGGTCCAGCCCCAGCCACGCCCATGCACGAGCAGGAAAAGCGCGGCGAGGCCGAGGGCCTCCAGGGTCCAGGTCGCCAGGCTCACATAGCCCGGCAGGTCGATCCCGCCCCCGAGCCGTGACGGGTCCACCTGGAGCCCGAGCATCTCCATGGCGAACTGGAACAAGGCCATCGTCAGGATCAGGAGTGGGAGGGCGAGGAGGAGGAAGCGTCTCAAAGGATGCCGATCATAGCGCAAGGACTCAAAAGGACATCCGCACCGGCCTGCACGGCGTATACACTGGTGACGCATGAGATACGGCAGCCCCACCCTCCTCGTCTTCACCCTCGGTCCGGGGGTGGAAAGCGCGCGCCGTGGCCTGCTCCCCGGCCCACTGCGCGGCGTGGAAGAGGAAGTCTGGCAAGGCTGCCTGTCTGCCGCCCTGGAAGCGGGCCGCGCCGCCGGATGCGAGCTGGAGGTCTGTTCGCCTGCTCCTCTCGACCTGCCCGAGGACGCCCGGCACGTCCCCCAGGTGGGCGATGGGTTCGGCTCCCGGCTCGAAGAGGCGATGACGCGGTCGTTGCGGTCCTTCTCCGGACCCCTCCTCGTGGTCGGGACCGACGTCCCCGGCCTGGCCGCCCGTCATCTGGCCCAAGCCCTGAGCCTGCTGGCCGAGGACCCCGACCGCGTCGTGCTCGGTCCGAGCCCCGACGGCGGCTTCTACCTTCTGGCAGCGAGCCGTCCGATCACAGGCCTCGCCAGCGCGACCCGCTGGTGCCGGCGCGACACTCTCCACGGGCTGATGCGCACACTCCGGGCTAGCGGCCGGCCGGTGGTCCTGCTCGAGCCCCTGGCGGACCTCGACCGCCGCGCCGACCTGGAGGCCTGGGCAGCCAAGAGGGATGCGCGCTGGCAGGGGCTGATCCGCCTCTTGCGCCGGCTCCTTTCCGTGCTCCGCCGCCCCGCGGTCCCCCTGCTCGCCGGCCGTTCGCGGCCGGCGCTCGTCCCGGTCCGCGCCGGGCGCGCCCCGCCTCGCCCTTTCTGATCTCCCGAGCCGCCGCTCCCCTGTTTCTGATCCAGACCGCTGGAGGAGATCGTTCATGGCGATTGAAGTGGAAACCGTCGTTCGAGATCGATATCGGCAAGGCGCGCAGGAGCGCGTCCAGGATCTTTGCTGTCCTGTGGAGTACGACCCGCGGTATCTCGCGGCAATCCCGGAAGAGGTCCTGGAGAGGGATTACGGCTGCGGCGATCCCAGCCGGTACCTTCATAAGGGAGAAACGGTGCTCGACCTCGGCAGCGGCACGGGCAAGATCTGCTTCATCGCGGCCCAGGTGGTCGGCCCCGCCGGCCGGGTGATCGGGGTGGACATGACCGGCGAGATGCTCGCGGTGGCTCGCCGCAACGCTCCGCTGGTCGCCGAGCGGCTGGGCTACTCCAACGTGGAGTTCCGCCGCGGGCGCATCCAGGACCTGGCCCTCGACGTGGACCTTCTTGACGAGGCCCTGGAGCGCGAGCCGGTGATGAGCTTGGAGGCCCTCCTCCGCGCCGCCGCCCTGGCCGACGAGCTGCGGCTCACCCGTCCCCTGATCGCAGAAGGCTCGGTCGACGTGGTGGTCTCGAACTGCGTGCTCAACCTGGTGGACGGCCAGGACAAGCCGCGCCTCTTCCGCGACATCTACCGTGTCCTGCGCAATGGCGGCAGGGCGGTGATCTCGGACATCGTCAGCGACGAGCTGGTCCCCCTGGGGATGCAACAAGACCCCGAGCTGTGGAGCGGCTGCATCTCGGGAGCCATGACCGAGACCGGTTTCCTGGAAGCGTTCGAGGCCGCCGGCTTCCATGGCATCCGCATCCTCGAACGGCAACGGGAGCCCTGGCGCACGGTGGATGGCATCGAATTCCGGTCGGTCACGGTCGAAGCCTTCAAGGGCAAGGAAGGGGTCTGCCTGGAGCGGCTCCAGGCGGTCCTTTACAAAGGTCCGTTCCGCGAGGTGCTGGACGATGACGGCCATCGCATGAAGCGGGGCGAGCGCTACGCCGTCTGCGACAAGACATTCCGCCTCTACCAGCGGGAGCCCTACCGCTCCCAGTTCGAATTCATCGAGCCTCTCGAAGAGGTGCCAATGGCGGCTGCGCAGCCGTTCGACTGCTCGCGCACCGGGCACCGCCACCCGCGGGAGAGCAAGGGTCAGGACTACCAGGTCACCACGGAGGCCCAGCCGTGCTGCGTGCCCGGCACCGGCTGCTGCTGAGCTGAGTGGATGAGATGAACGCCCCTCAAGTCTCGCTCCTGTCGCTCGACACCCTCTGGTTCCAGGTGGGAGGCACGGTCTGCAACCTGGCCTGCACCCACTGCTTCATCTCCTGCTCTCCGACGAACCACACCCACGAATTCATGCCGCTCGGCCAGGTGAAGACCTACCTCGACGAGGCATCCCGGCTGGGAGTCCGCGAGTACTACTTCACGGGCGGTGAGCCCTTCCTCAATCCCGACATGGAGGCAATCCTGGAGGCGACTCTGGCGGCCGGCCCCGCCACGGTGCTGACCAACGGCCTCCTCCTCGATCCCGCCCGTTGCGCCCGGCTCAAGGAGATGGAGCGGAGGTCCGACTACTCCCTCGACTTCCGGGTCTCGCTGGATGGCTATGACGCCGCCACCAACGACCCGATCCGCGGCGAGGGGACCTTCGAGCGCATCCTGCGCGGGGTGCGCAACCTTTCTGAAGCCGGGCTCAACCCGGTGATCACGGTGACCGAAGTCTGCCGGGAGGCGGGGACCGACGCGGGCAAGGAGCGGTTCTTCCAGCTCCTTCGATCTCTGGGGATCGAGCGGCCGCGGCTCAAGATCCTGCCCGTCTTCCAGATCGGCGCCGAGGCCGAGCGCGGCGGCGCGTATGAAAGCTGGCAACGGCTGCGCGAGGGGGAAGTGCCCGAGGGCGCCTGGGACCATCTCCAGTGCAGCGGATGCCGGATGGTCACGGACCAGGGCGTCTGGGTCTGCCCGATCCTGGTCAACGAGCCCTCCGCGCGGATGGGCGAGGCCCTGGCCGACACGCTCGGAAGCTTCCCCCTCGACCACCCTGCCTGCTGGACCTGCCACGCCTATGGAGTGAGCTGCAAGACATGACGAAGCTGACCATCCATCGCGGCATGGCAACCTGGGGAGAGAAGCTGGTCCCCCTGGGCGAGTTCCGCCAGGCCGCCGCCGAAGCGGGCCGGGTGCTCGCGGACGGGGAACGAGAGGACGCTCTCCGTTCCTATCGCTCCCCCGAACCGGACCCGACTCCCGTGGAGGGGCCATACTCGCGCATCGCGGTCTTCGGCGGGATCTACAGCAATCACTACGCCCTGGCCGCTCTCCTCGAAGATGCCGCGCGCCGGGGAGCCGAGGCGGTCTACTGCCTGGGCGACCTGGGCGCCTTCGGGCCGAATCCCGAGAAGGTCCGGCCGCTGCTCGAGCAGGGGGGCGTGCTCTCCATCCAGGGCAATTACGAGGAATCCCTCGCCTCGGGCCGGGAGGACTGCAACTGCGGCTACACCGATCCGCGGGACAACCACTTTGCAGAGATCTCGTACCGCTACACCGAGCGGCACTGCTCGCCCGACTTCAAAGCCTGGATGGGGACGCTGCCGCGCCGGCGCCGGGTGCGGATCGGGAACCGCGAGCTGCTGCTCATCCACGGCTCGCCCCGGCGCATCAACGAGTTCCTGTTCCAGAGCACCTCGCCGGTGCCGTTCCTGGAAGTGCTGCTCGACCAGAACGGCTGCGACGGAATCCTCTGCACCCACACCGGGCTCCAGTGGCATCGGCGTCTGCCTTCGGGACGGGACGTGGTCAACGTCGGAGTCATCGGCCGGCCGGCCAATGACGGCAACACCCACGTCTGGTACTCGATGCTGGATGAAACGGGCATTGAGCTCCTCCCGCTCGTATACGACTACGAATCGCTAGCCGCCGAGATGCGCCGAGAGAGCCTGCCGGAAGAGTTCGTGGAGACCGTCATGACCGGCTGGTGGACCACCTGCCTGGAAATCCTGCCCGCCCGCGAGCGGGCGGCATCCAGATATTAGGAGAAGAGACATGAGCAAGCCCCGCATCGCCATCCTGGGAGCCGGACCCGTCGGGCTGGAGGCCGCCCTGGCCGCTGCCGAAGGGGGATATCCCTTCACCGTCTACGAGGCCGCGCCCTCGGCCGGGGGAAACG
Source organism: uncultured Holophagales bacterium (assembly GCA_963741305.1). GTDB lineage: Bacteria > Acidobacteriota > Thermoanaerobaculia > Multivoradales > UBA5704 > DATMER01. The sequence continues at coordinate 6,314,113 of CAVUHL010000003.1, forward strand.
TGCGCTCCTGGGGCCATGTCCGGATGTTCACCCCCTGGGACCGGAACGTCTCCTCCCGGATGCGCCGCCATGTCGAAGCGCCGTCCGGCTCCGAGTGCCCCACGGGGCAAGAGCTGGCCGAGCGGCTGCTCGATCCCATCGCGACTCTCCGCGACATCGCGCCGAACCTCCGGCTCGGGACCCGGGTGCTGAGCCTCGGCCGCGAAGGGCTGCTCAAGCATGAAGAGATCGCCAACGCCGAGCGGGGCCGGCGGCCGTTCCGGATCCTCCTCTCGGATGGCGGCCGGGAGTGGACAGACCGGGCGGACGTGGTAATCGACGCCACAGGCACTTACGGCAATCCGAACCGGCTTGGGGATGCGGGCATCCCGGCCCCGGGCGAGCGCTCTCTGGACGGCGAGATTCGCCGGCAGATCCCCGACTTCATCCGCGAGGCCTCCGACTGGGCGGGCAAGACCGTGCTCCTCGCCGGAGCGGGCCACTCGGCCCAGACCGCGATCCGCGAGCTGGCGCGATTGTCCCAGAAAAGCCCTGGCACCCGGGTCGTCTGGGTGCTGCGCAACCCGGAGCCCGGTTGGGGAACCCATGAGGGCGATCCGCTCCCCGAGCGGGCGCGCCTGGCTGCCGAGGCGCAATCCCTGGCGAGCGGCTCGTCCCCGGCGGTCGAGGTGCGGCGGGGCGTGGCCATCGAGGAGCTCTCGCGGCCGAACGGCAAAATCGAGGTGACCCTGCGCAATGGCTCCGGTTCTGAACGGGTCGCGGTGGACCGCATCCTCTCCCTCACCGGCTTTGTCGGCGACCATGAGCTCTACCGTCAGCTCCAGGTTCACGAGTGCTACGCCACCTGCGGCCCGATCAAGCTCTCCGCGGCCCTGCTCGGAGCGGCGTCGGCCGACTGCCTGGCCCAGACCAGCCACGGCGCCGATACCCTGATGAACCCCGAGCCGGGCTTCTTCATCCTGGGCATCAAATCCTACGGGCGGACCAACACCTTCCTGATGCCGGTAGGCTGGGCCCAGGTCTCCGAAGTGTTCGGAACGCTGGGATGACGGAGCTCTGTGTCAAAATGCGGCAATCGGGCATTGACCGCCAAGATGAGCGACTCTACCTTCCTCACCAGGGTCATCCTGGAAAACTACAAAAGCATCGGCCGGTGCGATGTCGCCCTTGGCCCTCTTAGCTTTCTCGTCGGGGCCAACGGCTCCGGCAAGAGCAATTTCCTTGACGCCCTGCAGTTCGTCGCAGACTCCCTGAGATCCTCTTTGGATCATGCCATCCGGGACCGGGGAGGCATCAACGAGGTGCGCCTCCGCTCAGGAGGGCACCCCACTCACTTCGGAGTCCGGCTCGAGTTTTCCCTGCATTCCGGCCAACGCGGCTATTACGCATTCCGCATAGGGGCTCTCAAAGGCGGCGGCTTCGTCGTGCAGAAAGAGGAGTGCTCGATCGTGGGTCCCGACACCCTGTCGCCTCCGGTTCAGTACTCCGTGCGAGAGGGGAAGGTTACTTCCGCGAGCTCCCTGGTCGCCCCTGCCGCTTCCAGCGACCGGCTGTATCTCGTCAACGCCTCGGGCCTGCCAGAGTTCCGTCCGCTCTACGAGGCCCTCTCCAGCATGGGTTTCTACAACCTGAATCCAGATCAGATCCGAGATCTTCAGCCTCCGGATGCAGGCGAGCTGCTCGCGCGGGACGGCAGCAACATCGCCAGCGTTCTGGGCCAGCTCGAATCGCGCTCGCCCGAGATGAAGCAACGAGTCGAGGAGTACCTGAGCAAGGTCGTCCCCGGAGTCCAGGGAGTCGCGGCCATGGCCATTGGCTCGAAAGAGACTCTGGAGTTCAGGCAGCAGGCAGAGGGCTCGAAGAAGCCTTGGCGTTTTCTCGCCGCTAACATGTCGGACGGCACCCTGCGGGCACTCGGCATCCTGGTCGCACTCTTTCAATCCGCGAACGGGCATCGGCCGAGAGTGCCTCTGGTGGGAATCGAAGAGCCCGAGGTGGCGCTCCATCCCGCGGCCGCCGGCGTTCTCCTCGATGCGCTCCGCGATGCAAGCCAGCGAACCCAGATCCTCGTCACAAGCCATAGCCCCGAGCTTCTGGACGACGAGCAGATCCCGGGGGAGGCAATCCTGGCGGTCATGGCTGAGCGCGGCCTCACCCGGATTGGCCCTCTGGACGAGGTGGGCCGGTCCGCTCTCCGGGATCGGCTCTACACCCCAGGCGAATTGCTCAGGCTCAATCAATTGACTCCGGACCCCGAGGTGATACAGCGGGTCGATGCCAAGCAGCTCCAGCTCTTCCGCAGGGTCGTCGCTTGAGACTCGCCTGCATAGTTGAAGGCCACGGAGAGGTCGACGCAGTCCCCATCCTCGTGCGCAGGCTTGCGCAGACGATGCAGCCAGGTCTCGTACTCCAGATCGAACAGCCGTTGCGCGTTCCTCGCAACAGGCTCACCAAGCCGCGAGAGTTGGAGCGGGCTGTGGAGCTGGCCGGCCGCAGGGCCGGTCCGAATGGAGCTGTTCTTCTCATTTTGGATAGCGACGACGAATGCCCTGCCAGCCTTGCTCCCAGCCTGCTGATGCGCGCTCGCGAGGCACGGTCCGATCTCGCCATCGGCGTCGTCCTCGCAAAACGGGAGTTCGAGGCCTGGTTCCTTGCAGCGGCTGATTCTTTGCGCGGCAAACGGGGGCTGGCCACGAATCTCACAGCCCCAGACGACCCGGAAGCCATTCGCGGTGCCAAGGAGTGGTTGACGGCTCGGATGGCGCCCGGACGCAGATATGTCGAAACCCTGGATCAGTCTGCGCTCGCAGCGACCTTCGACCTGGAGCTCGCCCGCAGAGCCCCTTCGTTTGACAAGCTGTACCGGCAGGTTGCAGCCCTTATCAACCCCAGAAAGCAGGCGGTGACCTGAGCTAGACTCGCGGGGCCATGCAGTACTTCGGTCAACCCGGCTACAAACACTCTGAGATTTCTGCCGTCGGCGTCCTCCTGGCCAACCTGGGGACGCCCGACGCGCCCGATACTCCCGCCCTGCGCCGTTACCTGCGCGAGTTCCTTCTCGACCCGCGGGTCATCGAGATGTCGCGGCCGCTCTGGTGGCTGATCCTCCACCTGTTCGTCCTGCCGTTTCGCCCCAAGAAGTCCGCCGAGCTGTACAAGAAGGTCTGGACGCCGGAAGGCTCTCCGCTCCTGGTCATCAGCCAACGGCAGGCCGCGGCGATCGAGAAGGCTCTGCACGAAGCCGGCGCGCCAGTCCACGTCGCCCTGGGGATGCGCTACGGCAATCCATCCCTCCGGTCGGCATTGCGCGAGCTGGCGGAGAAGGGATGCCGGCGCATCCTGGTGCTGCCGCTCTATCCCCAGTACGCCGCGGTCACCAGCGGCTCCACGTTCGACGGCGTCGCGGCCGAGCTCCGCGCCTGGCGCTGGGTGCCGGAGCTGCGGATCCTCCAGCACTACCACGACGAGCCCGGGTACATCCGTGCCCTCGCCACGACCATCCGCGAGGCCTGGGCCGACGGCTCGCAGGCCGACAAGCTCCTCTTCTCCTTTCATGGCATCCCCCAGCGCTACTTCGAGGCGGGCGACCCCTACTTCTGCCATTGCCAGAAGACCGCGCGGCTCGTCGCCGAGGATCTCGGCTTGCCTCGCGACCGTTACGAAGTCTCCTTCCAGTCGCTCTTCGGCAAAGAGGAGTGGCTCAAGCCATACACCGACAAGACGATGCAGGCCATGGCGAGGGCCGGAGTGCGCAGCCTGGACGTGATCTGCCCCGGCTTTTCCGCCGACTGCCTGGAAACGATCGAGGAGATTGACGAGCAGAACCGCGAGATCTTCCTCCACGCGGGCGGCGAACGCTACCGCTACATCCCGGCCCTCAACGACCGGCCCGACCACGTCCGTTTCCTCACCGGCCTGGTGATCCGCAACCTCCAGGGTTGGATGGGGAAGGACGCAGAGGCGGCGCAACGCAGTCCAGAGGAGTCCGACCGGCTCGCCGAGGTCCGGAAAATGGCTGCCGTCGGTGCCGACGGCGGCTATGGAAGCTGATAGATTTCGTTCTCCACAGATGTCGATAGGAGGAGCAAGATGAAGAAGCTTTGTATCCTTACGGCCGTCGGACTGCTAACACTTGCAGCCGGCGCCTTCGCCCAGCAGCCGCAGTTCCAGGTTCCCCGCCTCAGCCCGAACGCCACGGTGACCCAGATGGTCGGGATCACCGAGATCTCGATCCACTACAGCAGTCCGGGGGTCAAGGATCGGAAAATTTGGGGCGAGCTCGTGCCGTATGGCGAGATCTGGCGCACCGGCGCCAACGAGAACACCACGGTCCGCTTCAGCACTCCGGTCAAGATCGACGGAAAGGAGCTACCCGCCGGTCTCTATGGCCTGCAGGCGATCCCCACCCAAGACCAGTGGACCTTCATCTTCAGCAAGGATGCCGACCAGTGGGGGGCTTTCAACTACAAGCCTGAGAACGACGCCCTGCGCATCCAGGTCAAGCCGCAGCCGGCCGAGTTCCGGGAGCGCATGGCCTTCAGCATCGACGATACGACCGACACGTCCGCGAAAATCGCGCTGCACTGGGAGAAGCTGCGGGTTCCCTTCACCGTCGAAGTGGACACAACGAAGCTGACCGCGGATGCAGTGAAGAACACCATGCGCTGGCAGAACTTCGTCCAGGCGGCCAACTACTGCATCCAGGCCAACGCTTGCCTCGACGAGGCCGGCCGCTGGCTCGATGCTTCGATCGCCCTGGAGCCGGCCTTTTCTAATCAACGCGCCAAGGCCATGCTCCTGGCGAAGAAGAACGACTATAAGAGCGCGGTGACTTGGGGTGAAAAGGCTTTGGCGGCGGCCAAAGCCGCGACCCAGGCACCGCCGCCTCAGCAGGTTTCCGAGCTTGAGACCAGCTTGGCGGAATGGAAGAAGAAGGTTTAAGTCAGACCCGCTCCCGGGAGTCGGCGAGCCGTCCCGGGAGCTCCACCACCGCTCAAGGCAGGCCAGCGGTTCCAACCTCTGAAGCTCCTCCCGGCTATGCGAGCCGATGTAGACGCCGATGCCGGCGTTGCGCGCCATCTACAGATCGTAGGTGGCCTCGCCTCTCACGGCCTAAGGGCGTACGCCCAGTTCGTCCAGGATATCTAACAACATCTGTGGATGCGGCTTGGAGATCCCCTCGTCCACCGTGTGGCGTGGGGTGGAACACGCCCTGAAGGTCGGTCTGTTTGAGCCGCGGCTCTTGCCGGTGGCGACCGCCAGCAGATGGCCGTCCTCCGCTAGGCTCCAGGAGCGTCTCGCGCACCTCCTCGAAGAGGAAGCGAACGGGTCGAGTCACCGAGCGTCTGAAGCAGGGAGCGAGGCACGCTGAGGTCGACTTCGCCGCCGAGCGTCACGGCGTCGAGATCGCGCCCCCCGGAAGACATCGGCTATGGAAGGTGAGCGGCGGCGGCCTTGAGATCTCCTCGCGCAATTATCCTGCCGTAAACTATGCATCCAACTCCTTTCAGATGGAGGAGCGAGACGCCCCATGCCGGGTTTGCGTTTTCTCGATTTCGACCTGCTGTTTCAGCGAACGGCCAACGGGTACCGGGCGCTGGTGCTCAACTCGCCGGCTGGTCAGGCCTCGGTCGAGTTCGCGCTTCCCTTCTCAGCTCTGGAGATTGAAAACTTTCTTCTTCGCATGGGTAGGCCACGCCAACCGGTGCGCCGCCTCGGGACATCCCAGATCGGAGCGGCGCGGGCGTTCGGCGGCCGCCTCTTCGAGGCTGCCTTCAATGGCGAGGTCCGGAGCTGTCTACGCGGCAGCCTCGATGAGGCCCAACGTCTAGATCAGGGGCTTCGTATCCGCCTTCGACTGGCCGACGCGCCCGAGCTAAACGACTTGCCTTGGGAATTCCTCTTCCACTCCGGGCTCGACCGTTTCCTCGCTCTTTCCGCTGAGACGCCGCTCGTCCGTTACCTTGATCTTCCCGAGAGAATCCGACCCTTGGCGGTCAAGCCACCTCTCGAGATGCTCGCAGTCATTTCGAGCCCCACAGACTGCGCCCCTCTCGATGTGGAGGCCGAATGGCGAAAGCTCCAGGAGTCATTGGCGGAACTGCAGGAGCGGGGCCTACTCGTCCTCAGCCGCCTGGAAAGCCCGACACTCTCCCATCTCCAGCGGTGGCTTCGGCGGAAGGCCTGTCACATCTTCCACTTCATAGGCCACGGCGGGTTCAATTCCAACACCGATGACGGCCTGCTGCTGTTCACGGACGAGATGGGGCGCGGCCGGGAGTTGACCGGACAGACGCTGGGCACCCTACTTCACGACCACCGCCCGTTGCGCCTCGCAGTACTCAACGCCTGCGAGGGGGCGCGCACCTCCCGAACCGACCCATTCGCCGGTGTGGCCCAGAGTCTCGTCCAGCAGGGAATCCCCGCCGTCGTCGCCATGCAGTTCGAGATCAGCGACAAGGCGGCGATTACTTTCGCCAGCGAACTGTTTTCCGCGGTGGTGGACGACTATCCCGTCGACGCTGCATTGGCAGAGGCCCGTAAGGCTCTCTTCTTCGCGGGCCACGAACTTGAATGGGGTACCCCGGTGCTCTACATGCGCTCGCCGGATGGTCGGATCTTTGACATTGAGTCTGCGGCGGTGCCGACGGCCATCATCAAGACCAAGGAAGAACCCATTGCAGCGAAACAGGAGCTGATCGAGTCGCGACCCACGCCAGCGGAAGTCAAAGCCGCGCCCGCCGTACCACAGACGCCACTGACTGAGGCCGCCGTCAAAGAAGCGCCACCGGTCGAGCCCGCACCAGCTGCCACCATCGTCACACTTAAGAATGAGCCCCTCGCGGCAAAAGCGGAGCCGGTCAAGGCGCGACCAGCACCAGCGGAAGTCAAATCCGCGCCCGCCACACCGAAGACACCACCGCTGGAGACAGCCGCAAATGCACAACCGGCTGTACTCAAAGTACCTTCAGGCGAAATGGCATCTACGGCTGTGCCGAATGCTGTGCCAGTCCAAACCAAAACTGCGCCCGCCGAGCCCAAGCCCGCCGAAGCCAGTACTGCGAAAGCAACGCCTCTCGCCGGGTCCCAGGAACAGGGCCGTCTCCGGCGGGCGTTGCGCATGCCCGCTTGGATCGGTTTGATCGTGCTCCTTGGGCTCTCTATCTTCGTTGCGATCCACCTGGCCTCAGGGAACGGCAAATCGAAGGACCAAGTTCCGGCACCTGTGCTCCCGCCGCAGGTGAACCAAGGCTCTGTCGTGGTGAGGGAAGCAGGCGTCTATTTGACGACACGGGTTAGAGCGGGAGAGAAGATTACGGAAGCCACAGTGGAGATCATCGGTGGAAAGTCTCTTGAGCTGAATGAGCCTCGTACCCTGAACGATGTAGTCGGCTTCTGCGTCGCTACCGATCTGGAACTTGGTCGCAAGCTCTCTTGGAACAACCTCGCCAGTTGCCCATAAGATTCCCTTCAAAGGAGAAGGAAATGCGCATGTTTATGGCTGTCGCTTTGGTCGCCACTTTCTTCTTGATGTCGGCCGGAACCGCTCCGGCCGAGACTCTATCTGAGCAGGTGGCTCGCATCGAGAGAGAGATCGCCGCTTTAAAAGACCAGACCAAACCCGTTGCCACCTCTGGCCCAAGAGGCCCTAAAGGGGAAAAGGGTGACAAAGGAGAACGAGGTCCGCAGGGAGAACGTGGTGAAACCGGGCCACTTGGCCCGAAGGGCGACAAGGGAGATCCTGGAATCGCAGGATTCGTGCCGGCGGCCGCCCTGCCGGTCTTTCAGCTCGCCGCGGTAGCCTCGCCAGCTCAGCAGCAGCTCAACCTGCCCCGTCCCAGCCCCGCAGCGAGCGTCTCGCAGACGGTCGGGATCACCAACGTTGAGATCCACTACAGCCGTCCGAGCATCAAGGGCCGGACCCTCTGGGGTGATTTGGTGCCCTACAACGAGGTCTGGCGGGCGGGCGCCAACGAAAACACGACCATCACCTTCAGCACTCCGGTCAAGATCGGGGGCAAGGAACTCCCCGCCGGCACCTACGGCCTGCAGATGATCCCGACTCCGAACGACTGGACAGTCATCTTCAGCAAGGACGCCGACCAGTGGGGCGCCTTCAACTACAAACCGGAGAACGACGCGTTGCGCACCCAGGTCAAGCCGCGGACGGTGGCTGACAGCTTGGAGCGGATGCGCTTCACGTTCGAGGATGTGACCGACAACTCCGCCGCGGTGGTCCTGCGCTGGGAGAAGCTGGAGGTTCCCTTCACGGTCGAGATGGACACGCCGAAGCTAGTGGTGGACACCGTCAAGAGCGCCGTCCGCTGGCAAACTTCCTACCAGGCGGCCAACTACTGCATCCAGAACGGCACTTGCCTGGACGAGGCCTCGCGCTGGCTCGAGGCCTCAATCGCCCTGGAGCCGACCTTCTCGAACCAGCGCGCCAAGGCCATGCTCCTGGCGAAGCAGAACAAATTCAAGGACGCCGTGACCTGGGCCGAAAAGGCCCTGGCCGCCGGGAAGGCCGCAACCCAGGCTCCGCCTCTCCAGCAGGTAACGGAGCTGCAAACCAACCTTGCGGACTGGAAGAAGAAGGGCTAAGGCCCCTTCCGGGGGCGCGCTGCCAATCGCGCCCCGCCCTCCCTACTACAGGTCGTTCCTCCGAGTCCGTTTGTAAAGCTGGCACCTAAGCGCTATTGCTGCCTACCGGCGCGGAGACAAGGATGCTTGGTGGGTTCTCAGGCGTTTCTGTTTCGGCTATCCATAATGGGCCAGCTCGTCGTACCCAAAGAGATCCGCCAGCGGCACGGGCGATCGGCCGCCGCCGGGCAGATTTAAGAGGCTTAGATCCAATTTAAGGGGCTTAGACCCGATCCGAGAAGCTTAAATCGGATCTAAGAAGCTTCGGGCCGCCCTAAGTAGCTTCGCGCCGGATTTAAGAGGCTTGGATCCGATCTAAGAAGCTTAGGCCCGATTTAAGGGGCTTAGATCCGATCCGAGAAGCTTAAATCGGATCTAAGAAGCTTGGGACCGTCCTAAGAAGCCTCGCGCCGGATTTAAGAGGCTTAAATCCAATCTAAGAGGCTTCGGCCAGATTTAAGGAGCTTGGGTCCGATCTACGAAACTTCGGGCCGATCCAAGGATCTTAAAGACTGCCGGGCACGCTGCCTATCGTCCCCCCGCCTTCAGCCCTTGAGCCGCTCGATCTCTGCGCGGAGCCGCTCCAACTCCTCTTCCGCCCGCGCTGCTCTTGCTTCGGCCGCCTTCATAACCTGCTCCTGCTCTATGGCGTTGAGCAGCCGGTCGCCTGTTCCCAAATCAAAGGCGTAGATCCTGCCGCCGTCCGGTGAGACTCCGAATGCGAGGCCGATCGTGTCCGAGGCGAAGCGCCCTTCCGCATCGGGCTGCATCGGCAGATAGCGTCGATCCGGCCCCATCCGGTAACCCTTGAGCTGGAACCGGTGGTCGTTGGCTCGGCGGGGCAAGTCTACGAGCAGGTACTCCTGGATCCCGGCCTTCTCGTAGACCTTCACCTTGTCCACCTCGTCGGTCCGGCGGATGCGCGCGTCAGACGGGGAGACGACCTCGATCACGAAGCTGGGAGGGGCCTCGGACCTGAGATCGTAACTCTCGAAGTCGCGGTCCGGGGCCAACCCGCGGACGACCGAGATGTCGGGAGCGGGGCCGAGTCCCGGCCCGATCAGGTGCTTAAGGTCCGAGAAGACATAGGTACCTGGCTCGGAGCTCAGGTGACGGCTGATGAGCTCGTAGAGGGAAAAGATGACTCGAACGTGGGGGAAGCCTTGGACCATCTTGTCGCCGAGTTGGGGATCGAGGAACAGCTCCGGAGTCAGTGGGAACTCCAACAACTCCATGCGGCCATCGGCGCGTTCAACCCACCGCTGGAGAACGCTGACGCCGGAGGGCTCCTCATCCGGAACCTGGTGGCCGGTCCTGCTTCCCTCAGCGGGCAGTTTCCTCGCGGGCTCGCCCATGGTCCCGAGTATACGGAGTCTCCCGAGTTCCGTCAAAGATACCGTGTTCCCGCGCCTTTGGGAAGAGGAGGGCACCACAAGGCGACACTGCGACGGAGAATGGCCGGATTCTTCAGAATCGGATCGCGGGCTCCCGAGTGGCGGCCAGCCAGCCGGGGAGATCCACCACCCGCTCCAGGCAGGCGAGCGGCTCGAACGTCTGGAGATCCTCGCGGCAGTGCGAGCCGGTGCAGACGCCAATCCCTCCGGTCCCCGCGTTCCTCGCCATCTCCAGGTCGAAGGTCGTGTCTCCGATCATCAGCGCCTCGGCTGGCGGTACTCCCAGATCGTTCAGGATGTCGAGGAGCATCTGCGGATGCGGCTTGGAGAAGGCCTCGTCGGCCGTTCTCGTCGAGTGAAAGAAACCGCCCAGGCCGGTCTTATCCAGCGAGAAGTTCAGCCCCCGACGGCTCTTTCCCGTGGCTACCGCCAGAAGATAACCTTCCTCCGCGAGATCGCGGAGCATCGCCTCGACCCCGGTGAAGAGCACCGGCGTGTCGCGGAAGGTCAGGTACCAGTGCCGCCGGTACGACTCCATGATGGCCTCGAAGAGCGCGTCATCACAGCCGGGGACCAGGATCTCGGCCGTTTCCCGCAGGCCGAGCCCGATCGTGCCGCGGATCGTCTCCTTGGGCAGCTCTCCCAGCTCCAGCTCCCGGATCACCGCCTGGGTGCAAGCGGTGATCACCCCCACGGAGTCCATGAGGGTGCCGTCCCAGTCGAAGACGAGAAGACGGGGAGGGTTCAACTGACCAGCCCTCCCGGCCCGAAGGGGGTGAAGACCGCCTCGCCCACGACCGAGTCGTCGAGCCCCGGGGTGAAGCCGGCCCGTTGCGGCATGATGATCCGGCGCTCGACCCAGGTGCCTGGCGGGACCGCGGCGCCGAAGCCGAGGATCGACTCGCGTACCACGCTCCCCTTGCCCACCCGCGATCCGGGCAGCAGGACAGACCTCTCGACCACCGCGCCCTCGCCCACCTTCGAGCCCGCCTCGATCGCGGAGCGCCGGACCCTGGCGCCGGGCTCCACCACGGCCTCCGGCGAGATCCAGGCCTGCCGCCAGAGCCGCTCCGGCCAGCCGGCCCGCGCCCAGTCGACCACCCCTTCGAGGAAGCGCTGCGGTGTCCCGAGGTCGTGCCACGGCCGCGTGGTAACCAACGACGTCAGCTTCCCCTCGGGCTCGGCCAGCAGCGGGATGTAGAGGCCGTGGACGATGTCCGACTTCCCCGGGCCGATCCGCTCCAGGAGCCGGGGCGAGATCACGTGGGCGCCGGCGAAGACATGACGCCGGACCACCTCTCCCTTCTCCGGATCGTTGGGACGGAACGACAGGATGCGGCCGTCGCGGTCGAGCCCCACGCCGCCGCCGAAGTCCGCGGGCGGAGCCTGCGCGGTGAACAGGAGCGCGGCCTGTGCGCTGTCAGCCTGAAAACGCCGGATCAGCTTCTTGAGCGGCCAGCGGCAGAGGCTGTCGCCATTGATCAGCAGGACCATGTCGGCCCCGGCGAGGAAATCCTTGAGCGGATGGAGCGCGCCGAGGGTACCCAGCAGCTCGGGCTCCTCGGAGTAGACGAGCGGCATGCCGGCGAAGCTGTCGCCGAAGCGCTGCCGGATCTGGTCCCCCCGGTGGTGGAGGTTGACCGCCGCGGCCTCACAGCCGACCGCGGCGAGCTGCTGCAGGGTGTGCCCGAGGATGGGCAGCCCGGTGACGGGCAGCAGGGGCTTGGGGGTGACGTCCGTCAACGGCCGCAGCCGCGTGCCGAGCCCCGCCGCCAGAACCAGGGCCCTCAGACGACCGGTCTGCATGGGTGTCAGCGGTCCCCGAAAACCATCTCGGGAGGCGCGTCCGGATGCTGCTTCAGGTAGTCTTCGTAGAGGCGCAGGTAGGAGCGCCGCTCGCCTTTCTCGGGATCGAAGCCGCAGCGTTTCGCCACGACATCGGCGCGGTCGCCCTCGAACTCGGCGAAGTCGCCGATCGGGGTGTGGTCGAGCGCGATGGTCACGCCGCCGAGCTGCCACTCCTCCCTCATCTTCTGGTAGCGGCGGACGGCGGCGTAGCCGAGGTTCTCGAGCAGCGCCCGCGCCTGCTCGGCGCTCTCGACCTCGATCTCGTGCTCCTGGCGGATCTTGAGGTTCCCTTCCAGGCGCATCGGTCCCTTGTAGGTGAGGCGGGCCTTCCCGCCGTCGGTACGAAGCCGCAGGATCTTGCCCTCCTTCCTCAGCTCGTCGCCGCGGTCGAGGATCCAGTTGTCCTCGAACGCGGAAGGCCCCTTCCGCTCGGCTTCCAGCTCGATGAGACGGTCGCGCAGCTTGTCCAGCTCGACGCCTGGAAACTTGATCTCGCGCTCTAGATTGTCCTTGCTCCTCATAGCTCGCCCAGGCGATCCAGCAACCGTGCCACGGAGCGGATGCCGTTATAAAAGTGGCTGATGTTGAACTTTTCGTTGGGAGAGTGCAGGCCGTCGTCGTGCAGGCCGAAGCCGAGCAGCAGCACGGGCGCGTTCAGCTCCTGGGCAAAGGTGGAGACGATCGGGATCGAGCCCCCCTCGCGGATGCGCACTGGCCGCGCTCCCCAGACCTCCTGCATGGCATCCATGGCGGCCTCGACGATCGGCCCCTGGGCCTCGACCACCACCGGATCGGCCCCGTGCAGGGACTCCACCTCGACCTTCACCCCCGTCGGAGCGATCGATTGGACGTAGTCGGCGAACAGCTTGGCGATCTTCTTGGGGTCCTGGTCGGGCACCAGCCGCATGGAGACCTTGGCGCCGCCCCAGGACGGCAGGACCGTCTTCGCGCCCTTGCCCATGTAGCCGCCGAAGATGCCGTTGACGTCGCAGGTCGGCCGCGCCCAGGTGCGCTCGCGGGTGGAGTAGGCCTCCTCGCCGAACAGCTCGGGCACGCCGAGCTCGGCCTGGTACTCCTTCTCGTCGAACGGCAGGGCCCCGAACTCCTTGCGCTCCCACTCTTCCAGGGGCCGCACGTCGTCGTAGAAGCCCGGGATCAGGATGCGGCCGGTCTTCTCGTCCTGCAGCTTGGAGATGATCAGGGCGAGGGCGTTGAGCGGGTTCCGCACCGCGCCGCCGAAAGTGCCGGAGTGCAGGTCCTTGTTCGGGCCGGTTACCTTGACCTCCATGTAGGCGAGCCCCTTGAGGCCGTAGATCAGCGACGGCTGGCCGGGCGCGTAGAGGGAGGTGTCCGAGACCACGACGGCGTCGCACTTGAGGCGCTTGCCGCCATCCTTGCGGACGTACTGCTCGATGGCGTGCCCGCCCGCCTCTTCCTCGCCCTCGACCAGGAACTTGACGTTGACCGGCAGCTTGCCGCGCTCGGCCAGCAGCGCCGCGACGCCTTTCACGTGGGTGTACGACTGCCCCTTGTCGTCCGTGGAGCCGCGGGCGACCAGCTTGTCCCCCTCGACCGTCGGCTCGAACGGCGGATTGCGCCAGAGCTCGACCGGGTCGACCGGCTGCACGTCGTAATGCCCATAGAAAAGGACCGTCGGCTTGCCCGGCGCGCCGAGCCACTCGCCGTAGACGAGGGGATGGCCGTCGGTCTCGATGCGCTCGGCCGTGAGGCCCGCGTCGCGCATCTTGCCCAGCAGGAACTCGCTGGCCCGCAACACGTCGTCGCGATAGGCCGGGTCAGTCGAGATCGAGGGGATCCGGATATAGTCCTTCAGCTCTTCGAGGTAGCTTTCCTTTTCGGCCTCGATGCGATCGAGCACGTCCTGCGAACTGTTTGCCACTGTCTCACCCCTCCTCTTCACTCCGCGGGAGTCTAGCAGAGTCAAATGCCCGGCTGGCCAGGCGGCGGAGGTTCACGCCGTTGACCACAAAGTGCCCGATCACCGGCGCCAGAAGGTTGCCGCGCCACTCCATCAGCCCTCCGAACAGCCCCCCGGCCACGACGGCGAACAGGGTCCAGGCGCGGAAGGCGCTCCCCGGCCCCGTGTGGAGCACGGCGAACAGCACGGTCGCGGCGAGCAATCCCCACTGCCCCTGCACCGCGCCGCGGAAGAACAGCTCCTCGGCGAAGCCCGAGAGCACGGCGAGCGAGACCGCCTCCGCGGTGGTCAGCGGACCCAGCATCGCGGCGAGCTGCTCCTCGAGCTGCTTCGCCAGGGGAGAGACGCGCTCGCCCATCCACCACAAGCCGAGCAGCAGCAGCCCTGACCCGATCCCCAACAACAGGTCGATCCACCAGCTGCCGCGGTCGAAAAACAAGCTGAGGGGGATCGGGCCGTCGATGCGGAACCCGATCCACAGGATGCCCGCCACGGCCATCAGCAGGTAGATCACCCAGCCGAGGCGGTAGAGGCGCCCCGGCTGGGGAGGGGTTGGGGACAGCGGCTGCAACGACTCTACTCGTCGAACTTCTTGCCCGTTTTGTTCCAGTCGGAGAGGAAGCGCTCCAGGCCGGAGTCGGTCAGCGGGTGCTTGTAGAGCTGCTCCAGGACCTTGAACGGCAGCGTGGCCACGTCGGCCCCGAGCTGCGCGGACTGGACGATGTGCACCGGGTGGCGCACCGAGGCGACGAGCACCTTGGTGTCGAAATCGTAGGCGCGGTAGATGGTCACGACCTGGTCGATGAGGAGCATGCCGTCCTCGGCCACATCGTCCAGCCGCCCGATGAAGGGAGAGATGTAGGCCGCGCCGGCCTTGGCCGCGAGCAGGGCCTGGGCCGCGGAGAAGCAGAGGGTCACGTTGCAGCGGATCCCCTCCTTGAGGAGCTCGCGCACGCTGCGCAGCCCCGCCGGGGTCAGCGGCACCTTGACGATCACGTTCTCGGCCAGCCCGGCCAGTCGCCGGCCCTGCTCCATCATCTCGTCGAACTCGGTTGCCAGCACCTCGCCCGAGACGGGGCCGGGCACCAGGCGCGCGATTTCCTGGACGGTCTGAAGGTACGGCCGGCCCATCTTCGCGATCAGGGTCGGGTTGGTGGTGATGCCGTCGACCATGCCCCATTCGAGGCCGGTCTCGATCTCTTTGATGTCCGCGGTATCTAGAAAGAACTCCATCTGGGATTTCCCTCCGTGTCGGGGTGAATGGCCCCGGGAGGGGCCTTTCTTCGATCAGTGGACGGTCTCGGGGTCTTCCTCGTCGTCGAGGGGCTCGTCGTCCAGGTCCTCCTCGGGCGCGGCTTCCAATTCGAGCTCGGGAGCGAAGACCTCGGCCAGCGGATCGTCGCCGCCATTTCCCTCGATACCTTCCATGCCCTCGGTAGGTTCGACGAGGACTTCCTCCTCGCGCTCCACCTTGGCGATGGCCACGAGGCGGTCCTCGCCATAGAGGTTCATGAGCCGGACCCCCTGGGTCGAGCGGCCCACGAGGCGCACCCCCGAGACGTTGATGCGGATGATCATTCCGTCCTGGGTGATGAGCATCAGGCCGTCGCTGTCGGTCACGAAGCGGGCGCCGACGACCTCGCCGGTCTTGGGGGTCACCTTGAGGTTGATGATGCCCATGCCGCCGCGGCTCTGCTTGCGGTAGTCCTCGATCGGCGTGCGCTTGCCGTAGCCGCGCTCGGTGACCGTGAGGATCTCGCCGTGCGGGTCGAGCGCCTCCATGCCCACCACCCGGTCACCCTTGCGCAGGGTGATGCCCCGCACGCCATAGGTCGCACGGCCCATGGGGCGAGTGTCGCTCTCCGGAAAGCGGACGGAGTAGCCCTTGGCGGTCGCCAGGAGGATGTCCTTGGTGCCGTCCGTCTCGCGCACGGAGAGCACCTTGTCCCCCTCGTCGATGTTGATGCCGATGATGCCGCCCACCCGCGGGTTCGCATAGGCCGAGAGCGCGGTCTTCTTGACCGTGCCGTTCGCCGTGCAGAACACGAGATAGCGGTCCTCGGGGAAGGTGCGCACGGACACGGTGGTCGCGACCCGCTCCTTCGCCTCCAAATTAAGGAGGTTCACGATCGCCTTGCCGCGCGCCGCCGGGCCGGCCTCAGGGATTTCGTGCACCTTGAGCCAGTGCACGCGGCCGCTTTCGGTGAAAGCCAGGATGTAGCTGTGCGCCGAGGCGACGTACAGGTGCTCGACGAAGTCGTCCTCCCGCGTGGCCATGCCGGTGCGGCCGCGGCCGCCTCGGTGCTGGGCGCGGTAGAGGGTCAGCGGCGAACGCTTTACATAGCCGGTCTTGGTGACCGTGATCACCATGGGCTCGTCCGCGATCATGTCCTCGATCGAAATATCGAGCGTCTCGGGGATGATCTCGGTCCGCCGCTTGTCGCCGTAGAGCTCCTTGAGCTCGCCGAGCTCCTGCTTGATCTCCTCCAGCACCAATTGATCGGAACCGAGGATGGCGCGCAGGCGCTCGATCGTGATCATCAGCTCGCGGTACTCTTCGACAACCTTTTCGCGCTCGAGCCCGGTGAGGCGCTGCAGGCGCATGTCGAGGATCGCCTGCGCCTGGACCTCGGACAGCGCGAAGCCGCTCATCAGGTTTTCGCGCGCCTCGGCGGGGCTCGCGCTGGCGCGGATCGTCGCGATCACTTCGTCCAAGTGATCGAGGGCCTTGAGGATGCCCTCCAAGATGTGAGCGCGCTCCTCGGCCTTGCGCAGGTCGAAGCGCGAGCGCCGGATGATGACCGTCTTGCGATGGTTGATGAAGTGGTAGAGCAGCTCCTTGAGCGTCATCACCCGCGGCTGGTTGTCGACGATGGCCAGCAGGATGATGCCGAACGTGGTCTGCATCTGGGTCATCTTGTAAAGCGAGTTCAGGATGACCTCGGGCACTTCGTTGCGCTTGACCTCGAGCACGATCCGGATGCCCTCGCGGTCGGACTCGTCGCGCAGGTCGGAAATCCCTTCGATCTTCTTTTCACGGATCAGCTCGGCCATGCGTTCGATCAGCTTGGCCTTGTTGACCTGGTAGGGGATCTCGGTCACGACGATCGACTGGCGATCGCCTTTCGCATGGTTTTCGATCCCGGCCCGGGCACGCACCTGCATGATGCCGCGGCCGGTGGTGTAGGCCGCGCGGATGCCGGCCAGGCCGTGAATGTAGCCCGCGGTCGGGAAGTCCGGGCCCGGGACGGCCTCCATGAGCTCGTCGATCGTGATGTCCGGGTTATCGATCATCAGGAGCAGCGCATCGACCACTTCGCCGAGATTATGCGGCGGGATGTTCGTGGCCATGCCGACCGCGATGCCGGAACCTCCGTTGACCAGGAGGTTGGGCACGCGCGCGGGCAGGACCATCGGCTCGGTCTCGGAGCCGTCGTAGTTCGGTACCCAGTCGACCGTGTCCTTGTCGATGTCGTCGCGGAGCATCTCCTCGGCGAGCTTCATCAGGCGGACCTCGGTGTACCGCATGGCCGCCGGGTTGTCGCCGTCGATGGAGCCGAAGTTGCCCTGGCCATCGACAAGGGGGTAGCGCAGCGCGAAGTCCTGGGCCATCCGCACGACGGTGTCGTAGATCGCCGAGTCGCCGTGCGGGTGGTATTTGCCCATGACGTCGCCGACGATGCGGGCCGACTTCTTATAAGGCCGGTCGGAGCGGTTGCCGCTCTCCCACATGCCATAGATCACGCGCCGGTGCACCGGCTTCATGCCGTCGCGCACATCGGGCAGCGCGCGGCCGATGATCACGCTCATCGCGTAATCGAGATAGCTGCGCTTCATCTCCTCTTCGATGTCAACCGGGATCGGCTGCTCGAAGGGGAGGTTCTGTTCGTTATCGCTCATCGATTCGCTTTTCTTTCCTGAGTTAGGCGACCTGCTTCACTTCCCTGCCGATCTCGTACAGGAACTCGGGAGCGAAGTCAGCTCCGTTCGGCCACTCGATGGTCCGGGTCTCCTGACTGACCTTAACCTTGCTGAAGAAGCCCGGGTCCCGGAGAGGCTCGAAGACCTCTCCGTAAAGCTCACTGCTCAGGTCGACATCTTTCACGACGCCGTCCGAGAACTGGATCCGGAGCTCGTACCCTTCCTTCTGAGTGACCCCTTCGATATGCAGAAACATCTTTCTCTTCCTCAAACCAGTGGTGAAATCGGCTCCAGGGGCTTGCGCTCCCGGGCCAGCTCCCAATCCCGCATCAGCTCGTCCTGATGTTTCTCCGTCCATTCGAAAATCATCTGCAGCGCCCGTCTCGACATTTCGCCCTGAATGACACCTGTCTGGATCGCAACGGTCACCTCCTGCTCCTGATAGCGGGCATGGAAGTGCGGCGGGTTGTGATCGTTGTAGTTCATGAAAATCACAATGCCATAGAACCGGCTGATCGTCGGCATCACACGTCCAGGTTGCGCACGTCGAGCGCATTTGCCTGGATGAACTCGCGGCGGGGCTCGACCTCGTCGCCCATGAGGATCGTGAAGATCTGATCGGCTTCGACGTCGTCCTCGACCTGGACCCTGAGGAGCCGGCGCTTGGTGGGATCCATCGTCGTCTCCCAGAGCTGCGTCGGGTTCATCTCGCCCAGGCCCTTGTAGCGCTGTATCGAAACGCCCTTCTTCGCGCCTGCGTAGAGCTTGTCGAGCATCTCTTCCAGGGTGTCGTGAACAGTGACGTCTTCACCTTTGACCAATGTAAAGCCGTCGGCGAGGTGGGCGTCGATGCCCATCTGGTTGTGAGCCATCGCCCGGTATTCGGCGCTGGTCACCAGGTTCCAGTCAATCCTGCCCTCGCGGTCAACGCCGTCGCGCCGGCTCGAGAAGCGGACGAAGCGGGTGCCGTGCTCTTCGTCCAAACCGAGGCTCACGTCGCGGTAGCCGGCAATCTCGAGCTCGCCGGCGATCCGGGCCAGACGCTGCTCGTCGAGGAGCGAGCCCTTGTCGCGCACTTCATTGCGCAGCGCGATCTTGACCGCTTCCGTCGGCATGCCGCGCGACATCAGCCTCTCCAGGTTCTGGCGGAAGGCATCCACCTTCTCCAGGAACGCGGCCAGCCGGGCTCCCGTCAGCTTCCCGTCACCATTTGCGTTGCTGCGGCCCACCTCCAGCTCCCAGATGTCCTTGATGCGGTTCACCAGGAACGCCTGGTACTCGCGATCATCCTTGAGGTAGGTCTCGCTTTTTCCGTGGCTCACCTTGTAGAGCGGCGGCTGTGCAATGTAAAGGTAGCCGCGCGCGATGATCTCCCTCATCTGGCGATAGAAGAAGGTCAGGATCAGCGTGCGGATGTGGCTGCCGTCCACGTCGGCGTCGCACATGATGATCAGTTTGTGGTAGCGGACCTTCGAGGCGTCGAAGTCATCTTTGCCGATCCCGGTGCCGAGCGCCGTGATCATGGTCTTGATCTCGTCGGAAGAAAGCATCTTGTCGAAGCGCGCCTTCTCGACGTTCAGGATCTTGCCCTTGAGCGGCAGGATGGCCTGGAAGCGCCGGTCGCGCCCCTGCTTGGCCGAGCCGCCCGCGGAATCGCCCTCCACCAGGAAGAGCTCCGCGATCTCGGGATTGCGCTCCGAGCAGTCGGCCAGCTTGCCAGGCAGGTTCGATGCGTCGAGCGCCCCCTTGCGCCGCGTCAGGTCCCGTGCCTTGCGAGCTGCCTCGCGGGCGTGCGCCGCCTCGACGCACTTTTCTACGATCCGCCGCGCCTCGCGCGGGTTCTCTTCGAGGAACTGGGCGAGCCGGTCGTTGACCGCCTGCTCGACCCAACCCTTGATGTCGGACGAGACCAGCTTGTCCTTGGTCTGGGACGAGAACTTCGGGTCCTTGATGCGCACCGACACCACGGCGGTGAGCCCTTCGCGGACGTCGTCGCCGGTCAGGTTTTCCTTGAGGTTCTTCGCCAGGCCAGAGGCCTGGGCGTAGTTGTTGATCGTCCGCGTCAGCGCCGTCTTGAAACCCTGGAGGTGCGTGCCGCCGTCCCGGTTGTTGATCGTGTTGGTGAAGCTGTAGATGATCTCCTGGTAACCCTCGTTCCACTGCAGGGACACCTCGATCATCTCCGGACCGGTGCCGTCGTCCCGCGTATCGCTCAGATAGATCGGCACCGGATGGAGCGGCTGCTTGTTCCGGTTCAAGTGCTCGACGAACGAGGCAATACCGCCGGCATAGGCAAACTCAGCCTCTTTGTCCGTGCGCTCGTCGCGCAACCGGATGCGCACGCCCCGGTTCAGGAACGACTGCTCACGCAGGCGCTGGGCCAGCGTGTCGTAGGTAAACTCCAGGATCGCGAAAATTGACGGGTCCGGCCAGAAGCGCACCTTGGTGCCGTGGGCCGCGGTCGTGCCGATCGCCTTGATCGGTTCCTCGGGCAGGCCCTTGTGGTAGACCTGAAACCAGACCTGGCCGTCGCGCTTGATCTCGAGCTCCAGGGTCTCGGAAAGCGCGTTCACCACCGACACACCCACTCCGTGCAGGCCGCCGGACACTTTGTAGGAATTCTTGTCGAACTTTCCGCCCGAATGGAGCTCGGTCATGATGACCTCGGCCGCCGAGCGCCCCTCTTCCTTATGGAGGTCCACGGGGATGCCGCGGCCGTCGTCCTCGATCGTCACCGAGTTGTCGCTGTGAATTACGACGTCGATGACCGAGCAGTAGCCCGCCTGGGCTTCGTCGATCGAGTTGTCGACCACTTCGAACACCATGTGGTGAAGGCCAGAGGCATCGTCCGTGTCCCCGATGTACATGCCGGGGCGGGTACGGACCGCCTCCAGGCCTTTGAGGACCTTGATGTTCTCCGCCGTATAGGTAGGAACAGGGGTAGGTGTTGGGTTCTCCAAGTCAGATTCTCCGCGCAGGGTTTGCCCGTCGGACGTCACGGGCAGGAATGTACAAATTATAGCATGCCGGAAGGTTTTTTTCGAGCCCTCTAGCCCCGAAAATTCAAGGGTTTACGGCTCATCGACTTCAACAGGAAAATCGTGAAAAAACTTCCCTTAGGAAAGCAAGGAGAGTTTCCCCTTCTCCATCTCCCAGATCTTGCCGACTTCCAGCGTAAGCCAGACCTGCGGACGGTTCGAGCTGGCAAAAATCTGCCGGGTTCCGTCCCCTTGAAAGACCTTCCAGACGGAGGCGTGGGTGGTGGGCGCCAACTCGGCATCGGCGTCGTCCAGCAAGTAGACGGGGCGCCGGTCCATCCCCTCCAAAGTCCTGCCGTGCGCGGCCAATAGCAGCAGGGAGAGTGACTTACGCTCGCCGGCCGAAGCCACGCGCCGGATATCGTGGCCTCCCCAGAGGATTTCCAGCTCGTCCCGGTGGGGCCCAAGGAGCGGCATCTGGCGGCGGCGCTCCCGCTCGGCGATGGCGTAGAGGTTGTCCGCGATCGATGCCGCGCCCTCCAGTCCTGACGCAGGTGAAGGCCGGTAACGGAGGTCTACGGGAGGAAAGGGGAGGCCAGACTCTTCCAGGACGGTCAGCAACATCACCCTGAGCCTCTCCGTGTACTCGTGGCGGAGTTGGATGACCTCCGCCGCCAGGGAGGCGAGGAGCTCGTTCCATATTTCAACTCCGGCGCCCTCCTGCAACAGGAGCTGCCTCTTCTGCCGCAAGGCTTCTCGATAGCGGCCGAGAACCTCCAGGGCGGCCGGCCTGCCGCCGACGATCCCGCGGTCGAGGAACCTCCTACGGGCCTTGGGTGCTCCGATGAGCACCTCCGCCTCGGCCGAGGTCCAGGCCACGACGGGCAAGGCAGCCAGGTGGTCGGAGAGCGGGCTTATCTTGCCGTTGAGGGACCGGTCGCGCGTGCCCCCTGTCCAGGAGACCTCCAGGCTGGAGCGGTGGTCAGTGTCGACCTCGGCATGCACCCGAAAGGAATCGCTGCCGTGGCGGACACAATCGCCGATCTGGGCGGCGCGGAAGCTCCGGGTGGTGGCCACGACATAGACCGCCTCGAGGAGGCTGGTCTTGCCGGCACCATTGCCTCCCAGGAGGAGGTGCGAGCCGCGGCCGGGCCACCAGTCGAGCGGCTCCAGGTTGCGGAAGTCGTTGACCAGCAGTTGGGAGATCAACTCTGAGAAATCAAATCCGCATGGGCATGATCACGCAGAGGTAGCGGGTGTCGGGCCCTTCGTGCGGGTAACCGACGCACTGCGTGTTCTCGTCCTTGAGCTCCAGGCGGATCTTCTCGGTATCGACGGCGCCCAGGAAGTCGCGCAGGTAGTCCGGGTTCATCCCGACGCGGAACTCCGGCCCATCGTAGTCACAGGAGACTTCCTCGACCGCCTCACCCAGATCCGAGTTGGCGGCGGAGATCACCACCTGGTCCGCCGTGAACTGGAGCCGCACGGCGCGGGCCCGGTCGCCGGTCATGAGCGCGGCACGCTGGACTGCCTCGGAGAGGGCCTTGCGGTCGAACATGACTTTCTTGTCGTTGTCCTTGGCAATGACCCGCTCATAGTCAGGGAAGGTCCCTTCGAGGATGCGGCAGATCAGCTCGCGCCGGCCAAGCCTGAAAGAGAGGTGGTGCTCACCCCGCCGGTAGCCGAGCTTGCCGTCGCCTTCGAGCCGCTGAAGCTCCTGAAGGGCCTTGCGCGGCACGAGGACCGATTCCTGCCCCTCGCCGTTGCC
This sequence comes from uncultured Holophagales bacterium, assembly GCA_963741305.1. Lineage (GTDB taxonomy): Bacteria > Acidobacteriota > Thermoanaerobaculia > Multivoradales > UBA5704 > DATMER01. The sequence goes on from CAVUHL010000003.1 coordinate 6,336,601, forward strand.
TTCCAGGCCGCCTTCGACGAGCGCGAGGCGATGGCCGTCGGTGGCCACCATCTCCATTCCGCCGTCCTTGAGCTTGAGCAGGGCACCGTTGAGCTGAAAGCGCGACTCCTCGGCCGAGACGGCGAAGAGGATCTTGGAGACCATGCGCCGGAAGTCCGCGAAAGGGATCTCGACCTGGGTGCTGTCCTCTACATTGGGCAGCGTCGGGAAGTCGTCGGGCGCGAGGCCGTGGACCTTGAAGCGCGATTTGCCGGCCCTGATGGTGAGGACGCGCGGCTCTTCCAGGACGAGGTGGACTTCGTCGCCGGTGAGCGAGCGGATGATCTCCATCAGCTTCTTGGCCTGGACGGCGATGCCACCGGTCTCCTTGACGTCGGCCTCGCACCAGGAGGTCAGCGAGACGTCGAGGTCGGTGGCGGCGAGGTGGAGGCGGTCCTCGCGGGTCGTGAGGAGCAAATGTGAGAGGACCGGAATGGTCGTCTTGCGCTCCACGATGCCCTGCATCGGGATCAGCTCACCCAGAAAGTCACTGCGGTTGACGCGGATTTCCATTCCCTCTTCTCTCCCTAGAAGACACCTGAATATAGCATAGCAGTAGTAGTAGAAGGCGCCTGCGGAATTCCCGCGAAGGGGCCTAAGTCCCCTGGGACCAGGGGCTTGGGTTCAAAGCCGCCCTGCGGACAGGCTGTGGACGGCCTGCGGAGGAATGCGGAGAAATCCCGAAGAGCGAAAAATATCCGCAATCCCTCCACAGTGGCTCAGAAGAGTCCTCCACAGCCTTTCCTCAGGCCGCAAAAGACCCTACCCACCAACATGCATGCTGCGTGCCTGCGGGGGGTGGGATCAAACGAAGTGGTTCTCGAAGCCTGAGAGGATGCGGTCGAGGTCCGCGTCGGTCTTCCTCAGCTCGGCCACCTTGTCGGCCGAGTACATGACCGTCGAGTGGTGCTTGTCGTTGAAGAGCTTGCCGATCTCGGGGAAGGACAGGTCCGTGAGCTTCTTGCAGAGGTACATCGCCACCTGGCGCGGGAAGACGATCTGGCGCGTGTTGTTCTTGCTCTTGATGTCCGTGACCTTGAGGCCGTAGTGGCGCGCGACGGCCTTGATGATCTCGTTGGCCGCCGGCTTCTTGCCCTCTTCCGGCAGGATGTCCTTGAGCGTCTCGCGGGCGAGCGCCGGGGAGAGGGGCTTGCCGGTCAGGGAAGAGAAGGCCAGGACCCGGTTGAGGAGCCCCTCGAGCTCGCGGATGTTCGACTTGACCTGCTGGGCGATGAACTCGGCCACGTCGTCCGGCAGGTGGACGTTCTCCAGGTAGGCCTTGCGCTGCAGGATCGCCACCTTGGTCTCCAGGTCGGGCTGCTGGATGTCGGCGATCAGCCCCCACTCGAAACGGCTGCGCAGCCGCTCCTCCAGGGTGGGGATGTTCCGCGGCGACGAGTCCGAGGTGAGGATGATCTGCTTCTGGCTCGTGTAGAGCGTATTGAAGGTGTGGAAGAACTCCTCCTGCGTCCGCTCCTTGTTGGCCAGGAACTGGATGTCGTCGATGAGCAGCACGTCGATGGTGCGGTAGCGCTCCCGGAAGTCGGGCATCCGGTCGAAGCGGATCGAGTTGATGAGCTCGTTGACGAACTGCTCGGCGGCCAGGTAGAGCACCCGCATCTGCGGCCGGGTGCGCAGGATCTCATGGCCGATCGCGTGCAGCAGGTGGGTCTTGCCCAGCCCTACGCCGCCGTACAGGAAGAGGGGGTTGTAGCTCTGCGACGGGTTCTCGGCCACGGCCTTGGACGCGGCATGGGCGAACTCGTTCGACTTGCCGATCACGAACGTGCTGAACACGTATTTGGGATTGAAGTGGGAGGGGGTGATGAGCTCGACGCTCTCCACCAACTGCTCCTCTTCCAGGGTGAAGAGCACCTCGAAGGTAGTATTCAGCTCCATATGCAGCCCGGCCAGTGCCCGGTCTACCGTCGAGCGGTAGCTCTCCTCGAGGGTATGGAGGAAGCGGGCGTTGGGAGCCTGCAGGACGAGGCGCTGATCCGACTCGCCGCGGACTTTCAGCGGCAGGAACCAGGTGGCGAACTCCTCGGGGTCGAGCTCATGCTGAAGCTGTCTTTGAAGGAGCGGCCAGAGAGATGGGGGCATGAAACCTCGGTCGGCTAAACAGTCGAATTCCACAGAATTTCCACAGGGTGTGGAAATCTCTTCCGTGAGGGGGACCTTCGGGAGCGGTCGGCTACGGCTTCACAGCTACGGCTGGAAAGGATGATAGCAACACACCGCGCACCCCGCAAGCCCCCTCTCCTCGCAAAGAGGAAGTAAGTCCTTTTTTTCGGCACGGGGTGAGATGAAAATCGCCTCCGCCGGCCATTGGGATCATACCTGGATTAGACCCGGTTTGGGGGGATTCGGGGGTCCTCCGAGCCAGTGGGATTCCCAGGCCTCGAGCTCTCCGGCCTCCAGGCGGGCGATGTGGCAGACGGGGTCGCCCGAGTGCACGAGGGGGAGCTGGGTGAGGCCGAGCACGAGCCCTCCGTAGGGCGACTTGAGCTGGCTACGTCCGCGGCCGAAAGGGTTGGTGTTCAACGAGATCGGCGCTCCCCGGCGCACCGGCTGGCCAAGCTCCACCTGGAGGTCCAGGATGCCTCCGGCCTGGGCGCGGACCCAGTGCGTGCGCTCGATCTGCAGGCGCAGCGGCGGCTCGGCCGTCTCCCCGGGCATCATGCGCAGGAAGCGCAGGACGTTCAGGATGCCGGCGATCCCTACCTGGATGAACGGGCGCTCCAGCCGGCGAGCGCTCCCCGCCTCGTAGACCACCGTGGGCACTCCCGCGGCCGAGGCCACGCGGCGCAGCGACCCCTCCGGCCCGACGCCCCCCACGATGAGTGGAATGCCGAAGGCGTTCGCCAGCTCGACCACCCGGGGGTCGGAGAGGTCGGCGCGGATCTGTGGGTAGTTCGTGCGCTCGCCGCCGCCCGTGTGGAGGTCGAGCCCGAAGTCGCTCTGCCGGATGATCTCGCGGAACAAGGTGTCGGCGAGGCGCGAGGTGAGCGACCCCTTGGGGCTGCCCGGGAAGCTGCGGTTCAGGTCGCGGCGGTCGGGCAGGCGCCGGTCCTGGACCAGGAAGCCGGGCACGTTGACCACCGGCACCGCGATCAGGGTGCCGCGCAGTCCCGAGAAGTCGGTGTCGTTGAGCAGGTCGCGGAGGATCCCGACGCCGTTGAGTTCGTCGCCATGCACCGTGGCGGTGACGAAGAGCGTGGGACCGGGTCCGCCCCGCACGACCGTCACCGGCAGGGAGACCGGCTCGGCCGTGTAGGACTCGCCCACGCGGAGCCGCAGCTCGGCGGTCTCCCCGAGGCCGACCGGGTTGCCGCAGAAGGTGAGCGCCTCAGCCTTTCGAGTGCGAGTGGTGGTCTTTTCCATGGTGGGGTGCGTGGGCCAGGACATAGTCGATCATGGCGCCCGCCACGTCGACGTTGGTGGCGCGCTCGATGCCTTCGAGGCCCGGGGAGCTGTTGACTTCCAGCACCATGGGGCCATCCTTGGATTGGAGCATATCCACACCGGCGATGTTGAGCCCGAGGACTTCGGCAGCGTGGACCGCGGTCTGCTCGTAGGCGGGCTCGAGCGTGACGCCCGCGGCCGACGCCCCGCGGTGGAGGTTGCTGCGGAACTCCCCCTCGCCCGCCGTGCGCTCCATGGCCGCCACGACCTTGCCGTCGACCACGATGGCGCGGAAGTCGCTCCCCCCGGATTCCGCGACGAAAGCCTGGATGAGGATGTTCTGGCGCAGGGAGCTCATGGCGTCCAGGACTGACTCGGCCGATTTGACCGATTCGGCCAGAATGACACCCACCCCCTGGGTCCCCTCCAGCAGCTTGAGGATCACCGGTGCGCCGCCGACCTTGCGGATCGCGGAGCGGACGTCCTCCCTGCGGCGGGCAAAGGCGGTGGGCGGGATGCCGATGTCGTAGCGCGAGAGGAGCTGCAGGCTGCGCAGCTTGTCACGGCTCCTGGAGATGCCCTGGCTGCCATTGGCCGCGAAGACCCCCATCATCTCGAACTGGCGCAGCACGGCGAGGCCATAGAAAGTGATGCTCGCCCCGATGCGCGGCACCACGCCGTCCAGCCCGGTCACCCGCTCGTTGCCGTGGAAGACCTCCGGCCTTTTCTTTGAAAGTTTGACAATGCACTCGAGCGGATCGAGGACCATGACGTCCGCGCCGCGATGGCGGCAGGCCTCCACGAGGCGCGAGGTGGAGTACAGAGTGGCCTTGCGGGAGAGGATCGCTATCTTCATCGATGCTTTCTTAGATGGTGCTTTCGCAGGAGGTACTTCCGCGAGATATCCACGAGGAAGTCTCCCTCCAGGGCCTTGCGGGCAAGGATCATACGGAAGAGCATGCCCGAGCGGTTGGTCAACGTGAGGCGGATGCGCTTGTGCACCGGTCCGAGGACGAGCTCGGTCTCTATATAAGGACGGAGCTCCGGATGGCCTCCCGAGTCTTTCACGCGCAGCCGGCCGAGGATCGGCACCCGCGCCGTGACCCGGCGCTCAGGATGGCGGCGGTCGACCCCGATCTCCACCTCGGCGACCTCGGTGCCATCGGGCAGGGTCTCCACCACCTTCAGCGAGTCCACGTGCAGCGCCGAGGTGCGGGCCCCGGTGTCGACCTTCGCCTTCAGGCGGAAGATCCCCATCTCCGGCAGGTCCAGGTACTCCTTCCAACCGATGCGCAGGGGCTCCATCAGCAAGAAGGTACGGTAAATTGTAGAAACGCCACCAGGGGGAGGAAGCAATTGCACGGGAGAAGCAGGTAATCCCGGATCCTCTCCGGGGGTGGAACCGGGAGGCTTCCAGGTAAACTGCTGATTCTGCACGGAGCGCCTGGGTTATTCCGCCTTGGGCATAAGCATTGCATAGAATAGAGACACCTTAGTAAGCGTACAGAGGGGGAGGTTGCCGTCCAACCAAAATTGTCCTGCCATCAGTGGAGATCTCTGATCTCATCCTTTCTCATGTTTCTTTCCTGACGCCCCTTTGCAGGGGTAGATCCATAAAACCCAACCGGATCAAGGCGCCTCCCCCCCTTAGCCCCTCGGCTCAAACCGAGGGGCGCTATTCTTTTGGGCAGCTTTGCCGCGGAGGGTTGGCTGGGCATGGGTGTTGCAAAGGATGAGAGGCGAAGAGAAAACATGGGAGGCTCTACCAACCAAACCTATCCTACCAAACCGAGGCCCACGTGGCCTCAACCTCTTTGAACCTTCCTGAATCCCCTCATTAACAGGGGTATATCCACGGAAACCCAACCGGAGAGACGGGGCCTCCCCCCCAGACCTCCCAGTCGAAAGGCTGGGAGGTTTTGCTTTTGGGGGGTTCACGGAAAGTTGACGGAAGATTGAGGGACGGTTGATGGTGGTTGATGGATGGAATACCAGGACCGGGCATGAGCGTTGCAGAAGGGTGATGACAGAAACAAGTAGGGGGAGGTTTCCAACCCACCAAAATGATCCTACCTGTTTGGAGGTCGTCAGACGGCCTCACCCTCTCAAAGCTTCCTGAATCCCCTTCAACAGGGGTAAATACATAAAATCCAACCGGAGAGATGGGCCTCCCCCCCTTGTCTCCTCTCTTTCAAAGAGGCGGCCTCTCGGCCGCCTCCTGGTTGATCCCCGATTGATCCCATATATTGGGGGCGCGCCGTCCCGGCACTGCCAAAATGACCCGCAGATATAGAACAGTGTCGATACGGCAGGCTTCCGACCTTCTGACCTGGTTTGACCGGCACCGCCGGGACCTTCCCTGGCGCCGGACCCGGGATCCCTACCGCATCTGGCTCTCCGAGGTCATGCTGCAGCAGACCCGGATCGAGACCGCCCTCCCTTATTACCAGCGCTTCCTGGAAAAGTTACCAACGGTGGAGGATCTGGCCCGTGCCGAGGTCGCGGAGGTGCTCGCCCTCTGGTCGGGCCTGGGCTACTACCGCCGCGCGCGGCAGCTCCACGCCGCGGCGCGCAAGGTGGTGGAGATCGGCGGCTTCCCGCGCACGGTCGAAGGGCTGCGGGAGCTGCCCGGAATCGGAGCGTACACCGCGGCAGCCGTGGCGAGCATTGCATTTGGGGTGGCGGAGCCGGTCCTGGATGGCAACGTGGAGAGGGTGCTCTCCCGCTGGCTTGCCCTGGAGCTGGACCCGAAGAGCCGTCCGGCACGGGAGCGGATGCTTGCCGCCGCTGCCAGTCTCCTCGACCCGGAGAGGGCCGGGGACAGCAACCAGGCGCTGATGGAACTGGGCGCGACGGTCTGCGTGCCAAAACGGCCCCGCTGCCTGCTTTGCCCGATCTCTCCAAGCTGCCAAGCTGCCGGAAACGACCCAGAGCGCTTTCCCGTGGCAAGGGCGAAACGGGCTCGCGAGCTTCATCGCCTGCTGGTCGTGGTGGCGGAGCGGGATGGCGGAGTGCTCCTCTTCCGCCGGGCGGAGGACAGTGCCCTTCTGGCCGGTACCTGGGAGCTGCCCTGGACGAATCTCGAGCCTGCCCCCGAGCAAGGTCTGGCCGAGCGCTACGGCGGCCGCTGGTCCCTCGGGCCGAAGGTCGGAGGCGTCCGCCATTCCATTACCTTCCGTGACCTGGAGCTGGATGTTCACCGGGCCGAAGTCCTGGCTCCGGAAGGGACGTGGGGGTGGTTCGGAGAGCGGGAGCGGGCGGAGATGCCTCTGTCGTCGCTTGTTACAAAAGTCTTACGGTCGGTCAGCTGAGAATCTCGGGCAGCCGGCTCTCGATAGACGACCGCCGGCCCTCCTCACGTGCCCAATTGGCGCGCTCCTCATCTCCGAAGGCAGCCCAGAGCTCCGCGGCCTGCAGGAACCACTCCGCAAACAGCGGCTCGCCGCCGCCCAGGTCGGTGCGCAGCTTGTTCTCCAGCGAGGCCTCGACCTCGTCGAACAGGTGGCGGGCTTGGCGCACGTTCTTCTTCTTGAGCTCGACCCAGGCGCGGTGGAGGGTAATGGACTCGGCGAGGTCCGACCTGCGGGCCGTGGCCTCGGCGAGCGCGCGGTCGGCGGCGGGCCAGTCGCCCGCGTAGGCCGCGGCGAGCCCGGCCTCCAACCAGGCCTCGCCATCGGAAGGATCGCGGGCGAGGACGCGGGCGAGGAGGGCGCGGGACTCGTCCAGCCGGAGCAGGTGCTTGGCAGCCACGGCCGCGGCGAGCAGCTCGTCGCGCCCCGCTTTCGCACCGGTCCGGGCCCCAGCCAGGGCGGCCTTGAAGTCGCCGCGCCCTACGGCCTCGACGGCCGGGCTCACCGGCGTCCGCCGGAGCACGGCAAAGAGGGCCAGGGCGCCGGCGGCGACGCCCACGATGATCAGGACGGTGAGCAGGTCTTCGAACGAGAGCATGCCTATACACCCAGCAGGGGGAGCTGGGCGGGGCGCAGCCGTTGCCAGACCTCCTGCTCGACCGCATCGAGCCAGTCGGCACGCCGCTCGGGATCCAGATGGAGCGCTTCGAGGCCCCGGTCCCCCAGCTCGCGGACGAGCCGCTCGTCGACCGCCCGCTGGAAGGCCGGATCGGCCGACCGGATGCCGTCCGGCGACGGCTGCTCGATCAGAGGCACATGGATCAGGAAGTCATAGCTCCGGATCCAGGACTCCATCAGGTCTTCGAGCGCCGTTTGCCTTCCAGCGGCCAGGAGCAGGTAGACGTAATTGTCGAGGACGCTCCGGTCACAGATGACCACCGGGTAGCGCGCCTGGGCCACCAGCTCCTCGGCGATCTGGGTGTGGAGGATCCACGACTGGGCCGCGACCGAAGTTTCCTCGTTGATCGGCAGCGGGCAACGCCGCGCTACCTCATGGACCACATCGATCGACACATCCCGCCGCTTGAGCCGCGAAGCCAGCCCATAGCAGAGGGTCGTCTTGCCCACTCCGTGGGTGCCGATGAAGGCGATCTTGGCGTTTGGGGAGCTCAAGGCAGCTCCATACCACTGGCGAGGAGCGAGATCAGCTCGACCTGATCTTCGTCAAAGCGGTAGTAAGCGACGTGCTCAGCATCTCGAACGTAGACGGGCCAGATATGGAGGGGGCCATCATCGACGGGGAAGCCGCGCTCTGGGTGGCGCGCCAAGGCGAACTCCAGGGCTGCGGCTACATCGTCGGCCCGCCGCGGGTCCGGCTCGGCTTTTCTCAGCTCCCGCTCAAACCGATGACTCTGGATGACGACTCGGAACCTATCCACCCAATTCCTCGGCCAGCTTCCTTCCGTGCTCAACCTCCGCAGAGGTTGGCGGCCTGGGTCGGCCCAGGAGCGCGGTCGAGTAGGGGATCTCCTCGCCTTCCGCAGCGAGCTGCCAGCCGAGGAACTCGTGGGAGAGATCGCTTACGCCGGTGACATTGAGGTCCCAGAGCTTCCTGATCACGTCCTGGACGATCGCGATCTCTGCGCCTGAGAAGAGAGAGAGGTCGGGCTCCCGAAGGGCCACCAGGATTTTCTGGGTCCGTCCGAAGAAGTCTCTCTCGGCCGATGCGCAGATTCGCTCCCTCTCCATCTTCCGGACCACCGGCACCAGCCGTTTAGGAGCGGGACCGTGGGCGAGCTTCTGGTACTTCTCTCCGCTGATGGAGCGTCCGAGCTTCCGGTAGGCCCAGAAGTCCGAGTAGAAGAGGATCTTATTCAGCTTGGTCGCGCCGAAATGCTCGTCCCGTTCCGAAACACGGGCGATGAAGAGGACCAGCTCGCGCAGCTTCCGATCGTCGGTGAGGTTCGCCTTGGCCATGGGCATGTTCCTTCACAAGGGAGTATACACTTTGGCGGTAAACAGGCGAAACTCAGCCAAGCGTCTCCTCCAGGATTTCCAGCGCCGTCTCCAGCATCTCCTCCTCAATGTTCAGAGGAGGCACGATCTGGGCGACCCGGCCCTCGGGGCCACCTGCGAGGAGGATGATCCCACGAGCCAGCGCTGCGGCGGTCCATCGCTTGGCGACCTCGGCCGAGCGCAGCTCGACACCCCATAGGAGGCCGCGCCCTCGGATGGCCACGCCAGGCCATTTTGCGAGCCGCTCGCCGACCCATTCCCCCATCCGGGCGGCCCGGGCGGGAAGATCCTCCCCCTCGATCACGTCGAGTGTGGCCAAGGCGGCGGCGCAAGCGACCGGGTTGGCTACAAAAGTGGCGGTGTGCAGTGCCTCCCCCTCCGTTTCCCAACAGCGGAAGAGGGAGCGCCGGCCCAGCACGGCGGCGATGGGCATCCCCCCTCCCAGCGCTTTCCCGCAACAGAGGAGGTCAGGCCGGACACCCTCGTGCTCCACGGCGAAGAGCCTGCCGGTGCGTCCGAAGCCGGTGAAGACCTCGTCCGCGATCAGGAGAGCGCCATGCTCGCGGCAGAGGCGGGCGAGCTCCGGCAGCCAGCCGGGCGGGGGGAGGATCACCCCCTCCCTCCCCACGATCGGCTCGACAAGCACAGCCGCCACGTCCTCCAAATCTACCCGCGAGCCGTACGGGAAACGGCGGACATGGCCGTGGAGATGGGCGGCGAAGGGCTCCCGGAACCCGGGGCGCGAGGTCATCGCCAGCGATCCCATCGTCATGCCATGGTAGGAGGGCTCGAAGGCCACGATCCCCGGCCGGCCGGTGGCGGCCACGGCAGTCTTGACCGCGATTTCCACGGCCTCCGAGCCGGAGATGGAGAAGAACACCTGGGGCTCGTCGACCGGTGCAAGCCTGACGAGGCGCTCCGCCAGCTCGACCCTGAGGGGATGGCCGTGGACGTCCCCAAGCCCGTGGAGGAGCCGGCCGGCCTGGGCGCGGACCGCTTCCACGACCCGCGGATGGCGATGGCCCACGGCTGCCACTCCAAAGCCGGAGGTCAGATCTATATAGAGGTTGCCGTCGACATCCCGGACGTGCGCCCCTTCGGCCTCGTCCCAGAAGAGGGAGACGGCATCTGGCGCCGATGAAAGAGTGTTGATCCCCGGCGCCTCGGCTTCCGCAATCCGGCGCGAGAGCTCGCGCGAGCGCGGACCGGGGGGCGTCACATCTCCCGCCGGCCGGCGAGCGACCGGGCCAGCGTCACCTCATCCGTGTACTCGATGTCGCCGCCCACGGGCATGCCAAAGGCGAGGCGGGTCACCCGCACGCCGCGGGGCTTGAGCAGCCGCGCCAGGTAGAGCGCCGTGGCCTCGCCCTCGACGTTGGGGTTGGTGGCGACCACGACCTCCTCCACCCCTTCGAGCCGGGCCATCAGCCCCGGGATGGCGAGGCGGTCCGGGCCGATCCCGCGGTGGGGGGAGAGGGCGCCGAGGAGGACGTGGTAGACGCCCTGGTACTCCCCGGTGCGCTCGATGGGCTCGATGTTGAACGGCTCCTCGACCACGCAGATGCGGGTGCGGTCGCGCCGCTCGTCGGTACACCAGCGGCAGGGATCGACGGCGGTGATGGCGTTGCAGGAGGAGCAGTGAAAAAGCTTCTCCTTCACCTCGACGATCGCCTGGGCGAGGCTTTGGGCCTCGCCGGCGGACACCTTGAGCAGGTAGTGGGCGAGGCGTGCCGCGGTCTTGGACCCGATGCCTGGAAGCCGCGACAGCTCCCCGATGAGCCGGGCCAGAGGGTCGTTCATCTCGTTCAGAGCTCGGCTAGAACAGGCCCGGGAGGCTCGACGCCATGGAGCCCATCTTGCCCTGCATCGTCTCCTCGACCTTGCGGCCCGCCTCGTTGATCGCGGCGACGATGAGATCCTCCAGCATGGAGGGGTCATCCTTGTCCATGGCCTCGGGATCGATCTTCACGGAGACGATCTGCTTGTGGCCGCTCATCTTGACGGTCACCATGCCGCCCCCGACGCTCGCCTCGACGATCAGCTCGTTGAGCTCGCGCTGGAGGCGCTCCTGCATCTCCTGGGCCTGCTTCATCAACTGACGCATGCTGCTCATTTCATTCCTCCCTGGGACGCTCTTCAACCCTTTCCACCCGGCCCCCGAAGATGTCGAGGACCGTCTGCACGGTGGGATTCTCTTTCACCACGGCCCCTGCCGCGGAGGCGGCAGAGGCCTGGGCCTGCAACTCGGCAGCCTTGCGGCCGTCGCCCTGAACCATCTTCCAGGCCGTTCCCTCTCCCCAGACCGCCGCGACCGCCTCGTCGATGATCTGCCGGTTCGCCGACTGCCCCAGCCGCGATTCCAGCCAGGTATCGCCGGGGGCGCGCGCGATCGTCAACTGGCCCTCCTCGAAGCGGATCTCGTCCGCGTCGGATAGATAGGCCGCGAGGGGCTGCTTGCGCCGGCTCACCTCGTCAAGGAAAGCCTGGAGCGGATCCTCCGCAACGCTGCCGTTCGAGCGCGGAACGGGGGCGGGTGCCGGCGGCGGCGGAGCGGCTATCGGGGCCGGAGCCGGAGCCTTCTCTACCACCCTTTCCTTTGCAGGAGCGGGAGCAGGCGGCGGAGGAGTCCGGGCCGGAGAAGCCGGAGCCGGCCGGGGCGCGGGCCTCGGAGCCGCTTCACTCATCCCGCCACCCGCCAGAATCTCTTCCACCCGCCGCAGCTTGGGTAGCTCGGCTGCCCGCAGCCAGGCGATTTCGACAGCGAGGGCGCCGGTCTCGCTGCGCCGCACCGTTTGCTCACTGTTCAAGAGCTGGTGCAGAAGGCGCAGCATGTTCTCGTACCCGGCCTCCTTCGCCAGCGCGGTGAGCGCCTGGGCCTCCTCGACGGGCAGGTCGGACTGATCGGGATCGCCGCCCATGGCCAGGTGGAGCGCGTCGCGGCAGAAGACCAGGAAGTGCCCGTAGACGTGCCGCGGGTCCCAGCCCTCGTCCTCGACCCGCCGCACCGCGCGGGTCACCGAGAGCCCATCGCCCTGCAGGATCGCCTCGAGGAGCCGGTGGAAGAGCGCCGTATCCAGCCCGCCGAGCAGCCGGACCGCGTCTTCGTCAGAAATCTTGCCCGAGCCGAACGTGGCGAGCTGGTCGAGCAGGGCGACGGCATCGCGCACGCTGCCCTCGCCGGCCCGGGCCACGAGCCGGAGCGCCGTATCGGTCGCCTCGATGTTCTCCTTGCCGCAGATGTGGCGCAGGAGGTCGGCCACGTCCTGCGAGCTCACCCGCCGGAAGTGGAACTCCTGGCAGCGGGACAGGATCGTGGCCGGTACGGCGTCGATCTCGGTCGTGGCGAAAATGAACACCAGGTGCGGCGGCGGCTCCTCGACAATCTTCAAGAGGGCGTCGAAGGCCTGCCGGGAGAGGCGGTGGATCTCGTCGAGGATCACCACCTTGTAGCGGTCGCGCGCCGCGCCGTACTTGAGGCTCTCTGTCAGCTCGCGGACCTGCTCGACCTTTGAATAAGTAGCGGCGTCGACCTCGATGACGTCCAGGTCCGAGCCGCGGGTGATCTCAATGCACGGCATGCACTCGTTGCACGGATCAGCCGCGGGGCCACGCTCGCAGTTGAGCATCTTCGCCAACAACCGGGCCGTGGTGGTCTTGCCCACGCCGCGGATGCCGGAGAAGAGGTAAGCCTGCGCGATGCGCCCCTCCTGGACCGCGTTGCGCAGGGCCGTGACGATCGGACCCTGGCCGACGAGGGTGGAGAAGCTCTGCGGGCGCCACTTGCGGGCGAGTACCTGGTACGCCATGGTCTCGGTATTAGATAAGGCCGTAGATAAGGAATGTTACGACAGCGGCCCACGAAGGGTTCCGGTTTGTCTGCGGCACTCGACCGGATACCTTATCGCTGCTCCCTTCCGGGCCTGACGAGGTTCGGTAACGACCGATGCACAGGACCCGAACCCTTCGTGGGCCGCTGCCAGGAGCACATGCTATGTCCTGGTGTCCGGTAAGTAAAGGAGATGGGGGGCAGGGGAAATTCCCTGCTCTATTCTTGTGACGAAATGCCGGCAAATGTCAAAAAGTGCCGACCTCTTGTAACGGCTCACGGTACTCCTGGATGACCTCGAGTGCCCACTCGGTCTCATCCTCTGTGAGCGGACGCGGATCGTCGACAAACACCATCTTGTAGGGGATGTCTTCCTGGAGGTGGGCCGCCTGCCAGCCAGGGAAACGGTGGGACAGATCGCTGACCTCGGAGCCGTTGAGCGGCCACAGCTCCTCGATCACGTTGCGTACGAGCTCGATCTCCTGGGGCTTGAACACGGAGAGGTCGGGCTCACGCAAGGCGACGAGCTTCTTGATCGGCTTGTTGTAGTAAGTGCGCTGAGCCCAGCGGCAGGCATCCTCCCCTTCCATCTGCCGCACCACGGGAAGGAGTCTTTTGGGCGCGGGTCCGTTGGGCAGCTTCTGGTAGACCTCGCCGGTGATGGCCTCCCCAAGAGTCGCGTAAGCGAGGAAGTCCGCATAGAACAGGATCTTGTTCAGCTTCGTCGCGCCAAACTTGGGGTCGGACTCGGAGTGCTGGGCGACATAGAGGATCAGCTCCCGAAACTTCCGTGAGCTGGCGGCCGTTTTGGCAGTTCTGGCATTCATCAGGCGGAAGCCCTCCCTCGGTGTCGGTCGCACGGCAGGAATATTACGCCTCAATTGCGCCGTGCGTCAAGAGCCGTGGACGGTTCCCCCGCTGGTTTGGACGTTTTCCCCCTTCATTCGAGTCATTCCCCTCCGCGGGGGAATCGTTCCTGGACTCTCCCGGCTCATTCCCCCACAGGAATGAACAGTCCAGCGATGGAGGGGAGCCGCCCGCCAGTCTCAGCGGACCATTCCCCTGTCGTGGTGAGCCGTCCGGCCATTGGGGGGAACCGCTCCCGCCTCGCGCCGGGCCGTCCGCCGGCCGGGGGGAACCGTCCGCGCGCCGGGGCGGGAAGAAACCGGGCGGCTCCGACCGTTTCCCAGGTGCCGGGGGATCGTCCGGAGCCGGAATTTGCCCGTCCGCGCGTGTTCGGGTAAGATACGCGGCCTGCCTGGAACAGGCGGAGGCTCGTGCGGACAGAAAGACCGGAAGATCGGATCTGGATGCAGGAGGCTCTCGCCGAGGCACGGCGGGCGGCGGAGATCGGAGAAGTGCCGATCGGCGCCATAATCGTGCGGGAGGGAGAGGCTGGGGAGGAGATCGTCGGCCGCGGCCACAACCGGCGCGAGGTCGACCGCGACCCCCTGGCCCATGCCGAGATCCTCGCGATCCGGCAGGCAGCCGAGCGAATCGGTGGATGGCGGCTGACGGGATGTACCATGTACGTCAGCCTTGAGCCGTGCGCGATGTGCGCCGGCGCCCTGGTCAACAGCCGCATCGAACGGCTGGTCTGGGGGGCACCCGATCCCAAGGCAGGCTGGTGCGGGACGCTGGGCAACCTTGTCCAGGACCCGCGCCTCAACCACCGGCTGGCGATGACGGCCGGGGTCCTTGAAGAAGATAGTGCCGCGCTTTTGCGCGGCTTCTTCGCGTCGCTCCGGAAGAAGCCCTGAGCCGTCTTCCTGGCGACATCGTTCTTTGCAGGAATCCGGAGAGATGTCCGAGTGGCTTAAGGAGCACGCTTGGAAAGCGTGTGTAGGGGAAACTCTACCGTGGGTTCGAATCCCACTCTCTCCGCCATCGATAGATAGAGACCGGAGAGGTGCCAGAGTGGTTGAATGGGACGGTCTCGAAAACCGTTGACCGGGCAACCGGTCCGTGGGTTCGAATCCCACCCTCTCCGCCAATGTTTTCAGTTGTGTTCGACGAACCCGGGGCGGGCCCGAGCCCTCTCCTCAGCCGGAAGGAAGCACGAACGTGAAACGGACTTTTCAGCCCAACAACCGTCGCCGCAAGCGGACCCACGGCTTCCTGGTGCGCATGCGTACCAAGAACGGACGCGCCGTGATCGCGCGCCGGCGCCAGAAGGGCCGCAAGCGCCTCTCGGTCTGATGTCCGGCTCCGGGCTTCCGGCGCACGGAAGCCAGCGCCTGCTCCCCGAAGAGCGGCTGCGGCGAAGAGCGGACTACCTCAGGTGCTACCGGACGGGACGCCGGCGCCACGGTGCGCTGGCGATCCTCTATTTCGCTCCGAACGAGCTCGGGCATCCCAGGATCGGGGTCACTGCCAGCCGCAAGGTCGGCCCGGCCGTGGTGCGCCACCGCATCCGGCGCCGGATCAAAGAGGTCTACCGCCGATGGAAGGATCGAGGCATGCTCCCCGCGCTGGATCTCGTGGTGCATCTGAAGCCCGAGGCCCGGCAGTCGGACTTCAGGACGCTGCGGGCCGAGCTGCTGCGCCTTTTCTCCGGGCTGCTGCCCAAACCGGAGACGCGGGCCTCGTGACCCGCGCGGTCATTCGTTTGCTGGAGCTGTACAAGCGGCGCATCTCGCCGCTCTTTCC
The DNA here is from genome assembly GCA_963741305.1 of uncultured Holophagales bacterium. Taxonomy (GTDB): domain Bacteria; phylum Acidobacteriota; class Thermoanaerobaculia; order Multivoradales; family UBA5704; genus DATMER01. The sequence continues at coordinate 6,351,886 of CAVUHL010000003.1, forward strand.
GCCGGCGTGCCGCTTCACCCCCACCTGCTCGGAGTACGCGCGGCTCGCCCTGATCAAACATGGCTTCGGCCGCGGCAGCGCCCTGGCGGCCGGCCGGCTTCTCCGCTGCCAGCCCTTCCATCCGGGCGGGGTCGATCTTCCATGAAGCGATTACTTTCCGCGACGCTGGATATCTAGAGAGGGACTGAATTTCCGTGGACATGCGCCGGTTTCTGCTTTTTATCGTCCTGACCGTGGCGATCATGGCCACCTGGACGTACTTCTTTCCGCCCCCGAAGCCTGTCCCTAAGCGGGCGGTCGTACCGGGGGTTTCGGGCACCCCGGGAGCCTCCACCCGGAGCACCGGGACCCCAGCCGCTCCGAGCCAATCACCAGGTACTTCAGGTACTGCCGAACCGACCCGGCCGGCGGCGAGCCTGCCCGCCTGGGCGGGCCAGCCGGTCCAAGCCGTGGCCGAGGAGCGGGTCGTACTGGAGGATCAGGAGACCCGCGCCGTGTTCACGAACCGGGGCGCCCAGCTCGTCTCCCTCCAGCTGAAGAACCAGAAGAGCTCGCAGGGCGGCGCCGTGGAGCTGGTGCGCAAGCGCGCCGAGGGTCCCTACCCCTACGGCCTGGTCACCAGGAAAGGCCTGGCGCCCCACCCGCTCGACAAGGCTCTGTTCCAGGTCCAGCGCGGGCCCGACGGCCGCTCCTTGATTTTCCGCTTCCGCGGCCCGGCGGGCGTGGCCGAGAAGCAGTTCCGCTTCGACGAACGGGGATTCCTGGAGGCCGTGGTCAACGTGCCTTCTGGAGGGGAAAACGAGGGTTGGGCGCTCGCCTTGGGGCCTGGGCTCGGGAATCCGACCGCGGCGGAGGCCGGCGGCAGCTACGCCCGGCGGGGCGTCGTCTACAAGGTCGGCGACGAGGTCGAGGAGCTCGATCCCAAGGGTGAGGAGGAGGCTGCGACCCTCTCCGGGCGGATCGACTGGGTGGGGTTGGAGGACACCTACTTCCTCGCCGCCCTGATCCCGCGCGCCGGCCTGGACGGCGTGCTGCTCCAGCCGATGATGGCCCAGGGTGCTGCGCCGGACGTGCGCTTCCGGCCCCTCCCGCCGAAGGACGACATCACCGACGAGCAGGAGAACTTCCCGCGCGAGTACATGGTCGTCCTGGAGCCCGAGGGCGACAGCCTGTCGCTGCTCTCCTACTGGGGAGACAAGAATTACGACCGTCTGGCGACTCTCCCCTACGACCTGGAGCGCTCGGTCAAGCTCGGCATGTTCGCGTTCCTGGCCAAGCCGCTGCTGGTGGCGCTCCACTGGATCCACGACAACGTCGTGGCCAACTACGGCTGGGCGATCATCCTGCTGACGATCGTGATCAAGATCGTGCTGCTGCCGCTGACGCACAACAGCATGAAGTCGATGAAGCGGATGCAGGAGCTGAACCCCCGGGTGCAGTCGATCCGCGAGAAGTACAAGACCAAGCTCAAGGACAAGCAGGGCCGGCCGAACCTCGAGGTACAGCGCAAGATGAACGACGAGGTGATGGCGGTCTACAAGGAGGCCGGGGTGAACCCGGTGGGGGGCTGCATCCCCATGCTTCTGCAGATGCCGATCCTCTTTGCGTTCTTCAACCTGCTGACCGCGGCGGTTGAGCTGCGCAACGCGCCCTGGATGCTGTGGGTCATGGACCTCTCATCCAAGGACCCCTACTACGTGCTGCCGATCGTCATGGGCGCCACGCAGTGGTTCCAGGTGCGGATGGCGCCCCAGTCCGGCGATCCGATGCAGCGGCGCATGTTCGAGCTGATGCCGATCATCATGACCGTGATGTTCATTGGTGTGCCGAGCGGTCTGGTGCTGTACTGGCTGACCAACAACGTCTTGACCATCCTGCAACAGGCGGTTTACAAACGCCTCGAGAAGCGCAAGGCCTGAACGGCCGGCGAAGGGACCAAGCAGTGGATATGAACGAGCCCAAGAGACGCTTCTTTTCCGGTAACACGTTGCAGCAGGCCATCATGCAGGCCGCCAACCATTACCATCTCCCGCCCGAGGAGATCGCGTACCGCAGCATCGAGAAGCGGCACGGGTTTCTGAAGACGCAGCGGAAATTCCTGATCGAGGTGGATCCCGATGCGCCCCGGCGGAAGCCCGGCGCGGCCCCGCCTTCGATATCTCCTCCGGCCCCGCCTCCGGCCGCTGCTCTGCCCACCCGGCCGATTCCGGCGGCGCCTCCCCCGGTAGCGGCCTTGGAGGACGAGGAGCCGTCCGGGCCCGAACCCGGCAATGAGCTGCGTCCGGAACGGGGTACCGGTGCCGATGACCGGGGGAACCGCGCACCGCGCAGCAGCGATCGGCTTCCAGAGCGGGCTCCAGATCGGGGTCCTTCGCGGGGTCCAGCCCTGGCGGGTGGCAGGGATCGCGGCCCGGGAAGGCCGCCGGGGGGTGGCCGGCCTCCACGGGGAGGTGGTCGCGATGATCGTGGGAATCGCGGAGGTGATCGCGGCCCGCGGCAGGATCGGGGCCGGGGACCGCGGACGGAGCAGCCGCGTGCCGGCGATCGGGATACCCGTCAGCCGCGGTTCGACGGGCACGTCCGCCCGCCGCAGCCGTCGGCGGATCGGCTGACCCGAGTGGAGGCGCAGCCCTACGACATGTCGCCCGCGAACGGCCTGATCTCGCTGCCGGAGATCCCGCGCCGTCCGTCGGAGCGCTACCCCGAGGCGACCGGCCCGCAGGCGGAAGCCGCAGCTAAGGGAATGGAGCTCCTGCTCCGCATCGCTGGCCTGAGCCTGACGCCGCGCATCCTGCAGGGCGAGGACCGCCTTGAGGTGGATCTCTCCGGCGAGGACGTGGATTGGTGCTTCGCGGACGACGGCGAGTTCGTGGTTTCTGTGGAGCACCTGCTGCCGCGCATCATTCGGAGCCTCTCCGGCGAGGCGCCGCTGGTGCGGGTGGACTGCGACAACTTCCAGGAGATCCGCGAGGAGCGGCTGCGAAGCCTGGCGCAGCGGGTAGCAGAAGAGGTCCGGCGCAAGGGACGGCCCTATACGCTGGAACCGATGAACCCGGCGGACCGGCGCATCGTTCACATGACCCTGGCGGACGACCCTGGGGTGGTGAGTGAGAGCAGCGGGGACGGGTACTTCAAGAGGGTGACGATCCGGCCGGCGTAACCGTTCCACGTGAAACAGGAGCTTGCCTTCGGAAGGGCCACGTTTCACGTGAAACGTGGCCCTTTCTGTATCATCGCCCTCCCATGCCCTTCGCTCTCCCGCCCATCTCCCGGAAAAATCTCGCCAAAGGCCTCGCAGCCCTCTCGCCCGAGCCGCTGGACGGCCGCGCCATCGATGCTCTCCATGCCCACTATCGGGAGCTTTCGGCCTGGAACCGGCTCCTCTCCCTGATTGGTCCGGGTACGATCGATGAAGTTCTGGAGCGCCACTACGGCGAATCCCTTGCCGCGCTTCCTTTGGTCCCAATGGAGGCCAGATTTGGTCTCGATATCGGCTCGGGCGCCGGGTTTCCGGGACTGGTCCTGGCCGCGGCACGGACCGGTTTGGAGATGACCCTGGTCGAGGCGCGGGAGAAGAAGTGGGCCTTTCTTTCCGCTGCGGCGCGCAAGGCGTCGTTGCCCTGCCGGACCCTGAATGTTAGAGTGGAGATCCCCCTTCCCGCCGGCATTCCGGCGAGCCTGGACCTGGTCACGGCGCGGGCTCTCAAGCTCGATTCGGGCGTGCTCGGCGCGCTCGCCGAGCGCCTGGGGCCTGCCGGCCGGATCCTGCTCTGGCTGGGGGAGGAAGACCCCGCGCTGCCGGCCACGCTGGCGCCGGGAAGGAGCATCAAGCTCCCCGGGAGCCAGAGGCGGCGCATCTTGGAGCTGAAGAAACAGGAATGAGCACGATCCTCGCTATCGCGAACCAAAAGGGCGGCGTCGGCAAGACCACCACCGCCATCAACCTGGGTGCCGGCCTCGGCGCCCTGGAGCGCCGCGTCCTGCTCGTGGATTGCGACCCCCAGGGCAATGCCACACGCGGCCTCGGCGCCAAGGCCGAATCGCCGCACCTCTACCACGCGATCATCGGCGAGGCCTCCCTCGAGGAGACGATCCGCCCGTCCGGCTTCCCCAATCTGGATCTGGTCCCCACGCAGCGCGACCTGGTCGGTGTCGAGGTCGAGTTCGTAGGGGAAAAGGGCTGGGAGGGGCTGCTCAAGAAGGTTCTGGCCGGAATCTCCGACCGTTACGACACGATCCTCCTGGACTGCCCGCCGTCCCTCGGCCATCTCACCGTATCCGCCCTCACCGCGGCAGACGGCGTCCTGGTCCCGCTCCAGTGCGAGTACTTCGCCCTGGAGGGGATCTCCGAGCTGATGTCGACCGTGAAGCGCGTCCAGGGCGGCCTCAACACCCGCCTCGCCATCTCCGGCATCCTCCTCACCATGTATGACGACCGGACGAACCTGTGCAAGGACGTCGCCGACGAGATCCGCCGTCATTTCGGAGCGAAGGTGTTCAAAACCGTAGTCCCGCGCAACATCCGCCTTGCCGAGGCCCCCAGCCACGGGCTTCCCATCTTCCAGTACGACATCAAGTCGCGCGGCGCCGAGGCCTACCTCGCCCTCGCCCGCGAAGTCCTGCGGAGAGCGGCATGAGCGCGCACCCTCCGGCGCAAAAAAAGCGTGGTTTGGGCCGCGGCCTGGACGCCTTGCTCGAGAGGGAAGAGGAGGCGCCCGCCGTTCCGGCGCCGATCCAGTCCCTCCCCATCGGGCAGCTCAAGCCGAACCGGTTCCAGCCGCGGACCCAGTTCGACGATGCGGCGATCGAGGAGCTGGCCGCATCCATCAAGACACAGGGGATCGTGCAGCCGCTCGTGGTCAGCCCTAACGAGGACGGCACCTACGTCATCGTGGCAGGCGAGCGCCGCTGGCGCGCTTCCCGCCTCGCGGGGCTGGAAACCGTCCCCGTGGTGGTGCGCCATGTCACGGACGACCGCGAGATGCTGGAGCTGGCGCTGGTCGAGAACCTTCAGCGGAGCGACCTGAACGTGCTGGAAGAGGCCGAGGCCTACTTGTCTCTCCAGGAGAAGTTCGGGCTGTCCCAGGAGGACATCGCCACCCGGGTGGGGAAGGCGCGGACCACGGTGACCAACGCGCTCCGGCTCCTCCGGTTGCCGGACGAGGTCCAGGAGCTGTTGCGGGAGGGCCGGCTCACCGCCGGGCAGGCCCGGCCGCTGCTGGGACTTCCCAGCCGGGAGGCCCAGCTGGCCCTGGCCGACCGCGCCGTACGCGAAGGGCTCACGGCCCGGGACTTGGAGCGCTTGTCCTCCGAACCCGCCCGCGAGAAGCCGAAGAAGAAGCCGAGGCCGGTCGAAGTCCATACCGCTGCCGCGGAGGAGAAGCTCACCCGCCGCCTCCAGACCCGTGTGGAGATCCGGAGGCGCGGCAAGGGTGGGATCCTGCACATCCACTTTCATAGCGAGGAGGAGCTGATGAGGCTCTACGAGGTGCTGGTCGAGCGGGGGGACGTCCAATGAAATTCAAATCCGACGGCGGCGGCAAGCAGAATGACCTCAACGGTTTCCTCGATACCGGCAGCCATGTGGAGGGGGAGCTCCATTTTCAGACCTCCTTCCGTGTGGATGGCAAGTTCACGGGCAAGGTGAGCACCGCGGGGGACCTGATCGTGGGTGAGGGCGGCGAGGTCGAAGGGGATCTGCGCGTGGGCCAGATTTTCATCTCCGGCACGGTAAGGGGCACGATCCGTGCCGCCAAGAAGATCCAGATTTCCTCGCGCGGCAAGTTGTTTGCCGAGATCGACACGCCTGCCTTGGTCGTTGAAGATGGCGCTTTCTTCCAGGGCCGCTGCACCATGGCCCGCGAAGAGCGCGAAGCCAAGGCCGCGGGGCCCAAGCTGGTAGCGCAGAAGGTAGCGGGCTGAAACAAAGGTTCTTTCCTACTGCTTCGCCAGCCCCTCGTAAGACGGCAGAATCGTGAGCGGGTGCTGCGCCAGGAAGCGCTTGTCGAAGGCGGCCCGGATCACCTGGCCGTCGAGGTCCTGCGCCACGGGGAAGCCGAGGGCGTAGAGCAGGGTGGGGGCGACGTCGACCAGGCGCGCCCCGGTCAGGAGGGCTCCGGGCTGGATTCCCTCTCCGTAGAGGAGCAGCACGCCGTCCGGCCCGCCGCCGAAGCTCCCTTCGATCGCGGTGCGCTCGCGCCGGAGCGGATCCTGGCGGCTCTCGGTGCCGTAGGCGGAGACCACGGCGAGCACCTTCGGCCCGTCGACCCGCTGCCAGAGCTCGCTGAGAAAGCTGTCGAGCAGGGCATAGTACCCGGCCAGCCGCTCCGCCGCCTCCCTGGCGGCCGGAGACTGCTCGCCCTCGAACTGCACCGCGTGAAAGCCACCAAATGTCTGGCGTGACACTTCCCGCAAGCCGGGGAGGACCACGAAGAGCGCCCCGGTCCCAGGATGCTGATCGAAGAGCGACAGCGCCAGGGACTGGCGCCAGACATCCGCGCTCAGCCCGGGCGGGCGGGGTTTTCCGGAGAAAAACTGCTCCGGCAGGGTGAACTCGGTCTCCCGGGAGGGCAGCCAGGACGCCGGCCAACCCACGGACCCCGCGGACATGCCCAGGCGCGGGAGGATCTCCCAGAGTGCCGAGGCCTGGCGCGGAAATGCCCGCGGCGTGCGCGGCTCCGCGCCCAGCGTGCCCCAATCGCGGAAGCGGATCCCCACCGGCAGCAGCCGCAGCTCCGCGGGAGGCCCCGCGGGCATGACCCATCCCGCGTCGTAAACCTTGCCCCCCGTCACTCCGTGCTTGAACGGGTGCTTGCCCGTGGCGAGCGTGATCCACACCCCCTCGCGCCAGGCCGGCGTGAGTGACTCCAGGCGGCCGTACGCCCCCTGCTGCAGCGCGGTGGCCAGGAACGGGAGCCGGCCCTGTCCCGCCAGCGGGAGGAGGGCATCCAACGTGGCCGAGTCGAGGCCGATCACGAAGAGGACCGGCCGCTGCCCGGGCTCCACCACGGCGGCCCGGTGCACGGGGGCCGGCCGCGCGCGAAACGCCTCCCGGCGCTCGATCATCGCAAAAACGGACAGGACTGCCAGGAGCACGTAGGCATAACGGCTCTTCCATCCATATCGTCTGCGGTGCAGCGAATGAAGCAGCGCTGTGTAGAAAGAGATCAGCGCGAACAGGGTAAGCCAAGCGGCCGTGCGGACGAGCCGGTCGTTGATCCCGGCGGGCAGGTAGAAGGCATAGAACGAGGCATGGCTGGCGTCGAGCCAGGCGGCGGCCGCCAGGGAGATGGTGATCGCCCAGGGGAGCCACCGCCGGGCGCGCGAAGCCTTTCGCGCCGTAAACGGGAGGTGCAGGACCAGGGAGGCGAGCCCCACGATCCCGCCGTAGACGAGGACGCCGCGCACCACCGGCCCAGGGGAGAAGGGCAGGTGCGGGTTGAGGAAGAAGATCAGCCCGGCGATATGGGTGCCGAGGAGGGCCCCTGGAGCGAGGCCCGCCAGGAGGGTGTTGATCCAACTGGGACGGGCCATGCTCAGGTACGGCGAGGCGGGGGCGTCCCCCCGGAAGTCAGACGATGAAGATCGGACGGTCCATTTCGTGGACGAAGTTCCAGTTGTAGGTGTAGCCGGGGAACTCCACCGGTACGGTGTACTCGACACGCATACGGATCCGGTCTCCCTCCCGCACCACGGTGACGTGGTCCTTTTCCAGCGGCAGCTTCAGGTCGGCGGCACGCTGCAGGATGGCTTTCTTGGCGTCCTCGGCCGTCGAGTTGACGCCGGCGGACCTGGCCACCTCGTCCATGTAGTCGTACAGCTCGGCGCTCGCGATCTTCACCGGCACGACCTTCATGCAAACCATCACGGCGAGGCCGAGCACCAGCAGCCAAACGATACACCCGAGGTTTCCCTCGCCGCGCTCGGCGATCCTCCTACGCATACGAACCTCCTTTGAAATCGCGCGACAAGTCTACCGCACGATGCGGAAAGTTCGCTCCCATCTCGTGCTGGTGAAGAAATGGAGGGCCACCTGGGAGATCTGGCGGAGCTTGCCCGCGAGGCCAGGCCACTCGACCGGTTCGGGGCCCTGGCTGTCGAACGACCAGTAGACCATGAAGGCGCGCCCCTTGACGTACTCCCGGGGCACCGCACCCCAGACACGCGAGTCGTTGGAGTTGTCGCGGTTGTCGCCCATGCAGAAGTAGTGGCTGCCCGGGACCGTGTACGGCCCGAAGTTGTCGCGGGTGCGGTTGTTCTGGAGGAACGGGCTGCGCGGGATGATGAACGGGTCATCGTGCCGCGTGTAGCTCTCGTCGTGGACCAGCTCGCCGTTCAGCTTGAGGTCCTTGTCGACGACCTCGATGGTGTCGCCAGGCAAACCCACGCAGCGCTTGATGAAGTCGCGGTAGGGGTCCTCGGGGAACTTGAAGACCACGATGTCGCCGTGCCGGACGTCCCGCACCGGCAGCAGGGCGTGCTCCAGGGCGAGGGCGGTGGGGCCGTAGATGAACTTGTTGACCAGGATGTGGTCGCCGATGAGCAGGTTCTGCTCCATCGAGCCGGACGGGATCTTGAAGGCCTGCACCACGTAGGTGCGGGCGAAGGTGGCGAAGATCACCGCGATCAGGAGCGCTTCCAGGTACTCCCGCTGCCAGGACTTCTCCTCGTAATCCCGCGCAACGTACCTGTCGGACTCCTGCACGGTTGGCGGCTCCGGAGGCTCCGAAGGCTCCGGAGGTAGAACCGCTCTCTCCTCGTGCTCTCCTTGGGCGGACGTTTCAGGTTCCATGGATCGACGGCTCCGCGGCTAGCGGATCAGGCGGAACGACCGCTTCCAGCGGGTTTCCGTGAAGAAGCCGCGCGCCGTGCGCAGCAGGCCGATGATCGGGTTGGTCCCCTCGGGCGGCTGGTTGCCATTGGACCAGTAGATGAACAGCGCCCGGCCCTTGACCAGGTGGGCGGGCAGGAATCCCCAGAAGCGCGAGTCGAGCGACTCGTCCCGGTTGTCCCCCATGAAGAAGTACCGGCGCGCGGGGACGGTGACCGGGCCATACCAGTCGCGCGGCGCGCCGGCCCCATAGTCGGCGGGCTGGCCCCGCCGCTTGTGGACGGCGTACGACTCGTCGGCCACGTCCTTGCCGTTGAGGTAAAGCTCGCCGTTGTCGACCTGGATGGTGTCGCCTGGAACGCCGATGGCGCGCTTGACGATGTCCATCCCCTTGTCCCTTTCCGACCGGAAGATGACGATGTCCCCCCGCCGCACCGGCCGCAGAGGGAGGAGCTTGCGCTCCAGGTCGGTGGCCGCCGGGCCGTAGATGAACCGGTTCACGAACAGGTGATCCCCGATCAGCAGCGTGTCCTCCATCGAGCCGCTGGGGATGTAGAAGGTCTGCACCACGAACACGTTCGTGAAGCGCAGGAAGATCGCCGCGATCAGGATCGCCTCGAAGTACTCCCGGAAGACAGACCGCTCCGCTCGCTCAGCCATGGCGGCCTAATTTACTCGAAAGCGCCCCTCCGAGGCCAATACCGGCTAATCCCCGCAAGGGTTCGCGCAGGGCGCCAGAACGCTGGACACGCCTCTCCCCCAGGGAGGCCGCCCTTCTCCCCCGCCAGAACGCTGGACGGCAGCTACGGCTCAGATCTCCTAAATCTCTGATTCTTCGACGTTTTCATCTTGGCAGTGGCCTTGAACTATAGGGCTGCCGTCAACCTGGAGAGGAGGTGGCGAGCGCAGGAGGAAACGAACGCAAATCAGGCAAGGGGTATTACCGAGTCGAAGCGCAGCACCTGAATTCAAACCACAAAGGAGCCAGATATGAACCGTTCCAAGCGTCTCATCGGCAGCATGATCCTGGCGGGGCTCGTCCTCGCCGCCCTTCCCACCTTCGCGGCGGAAGCTCGCCGGGTCGTCAACGTCAACACCGCGGACGCCTCGCAGCTCGCACTGCTGCCCCGCGTGGGTCCCAGCGTCGCCCAGAAGATCATCGACTTCCGCAAGGAGAACGGCCCGTTCAAGTCGGCCGAGGACCTGATGCTCGTCCAGGGCATCGGCGAGAAGACCTACCAGCTCCTCAAGCCCTACCTGGCCGTCTCGGGCGAGACCACACTCAAGGAGAAGGTCAAGGCGGGCAAGGCGAGCAGCCCGCCGGCGAAGGAGAAGGAGAAGGCGAAGTCGAAGGAGGGCGAGCGCTAGGAGAAGGCGCGGGGCGGCCGGCGAACGGCCGCCCTTGTTCTTTTCCGGGAGCAACCTCTTGGGAACAATCGTGATGAAGAGATCCGAACGGGGTTTTCAGCTGGTGGAGCTGCTGGTGGTGCTCGTGCTGTTCATGCTGCTGGCGGGGATCAGCGTGCCGTCGATCCTCCGCACCGCGGGCCGGTTGCGGCTGCGCTCGGCGGCCGCGGAGGTGGTGGGGACGATGCGCCTGGCGCGGGCGCTCGCGGTCCGCCACTGCTCAAACGTGGCGCTCAAGTTCCACCCGCGGGCGGACGGCCATGCCACCTACTCCCTCTACCGGGATGCCGACGGCGACGGCGTCCTCACGCGCGACATCGACCGCGGTGTGGACCCACAGATCGCGCCGCCTCGGCGCCTGGAGCAGACCGGCAGCCAGGTGCGTTTCGGGTTCCCGCCGGGACGGCTGGCCCGCGATCCGGCTTCGCCAGGCAAGTGGCTGCGCAATGGCGACGACCCGATCCGCTTCAATGATTCCAACCTGGCGTCGTTCGGCCAGCTGGGTACGGCTACTCCCGGCACGGTCTTCCTGACCGACGGGCAGAGCGGGCTGGCAGCCGTGCGGGTCACGGGGCGGACGGGCAGGGTCAAGGTGGTCGTCTACGATTTCCAGGAAGAGGTCTGGAAGTGAGACGGCCGTCTGCCGCCCTCGCTGCCGACGTCGATTGACTCGCCCCGAAGGAGGATGTAACGTGAAACACGATGCAGGCGATCGTCGTCGTAACCACCGTCGGAACCGAAGAGCAGGCCTTCCAGATCGCGCGCGAGCTCGTACAGCGCCGTCAGGCCGCCTGCGTCAACGTGATGCCCGGCGTGCGTTCCGTCTACCGCTGGAAAGGGAAGATCTGCAAGGACGGCGAGCTCCTGCTCGTCATCAAGACCCTCGAGGGGGAGTTCGAAGGCGTGTCGGAGACCATCCGGGAGCTGCACAGCTACGAGCTCCCGGAGATCCTCTCCTTCCACGTCACCAAGGGCGAGGCGAACTTCCTCGAATGGATCCGGAGCAGCGTGGACAAGCAGGCCGACTTCTCCGACGAAGCGGAAGAGGAGCTGTCCTACGCCCCCGACGACTCCGAATTTTGAACGGGATCAAACCGCTTCCAGCGCCTGATCCAGGTCGTCCAGAAGATCCTTGACGTCCTCGATCCCCACCGACAATCTGACCAGCCCCTCCGTGACGCCGATCTCGGCCCGCCGCTCCGGCGGGATCGAGGCGTGCGTCATGGAGGCCGGGTGGGAGATCAGCGTCTCGACTCCGCCCAGGCTCTCCGCGAAGCACATCACCCGCACCCCGTCGAGCAGGGCCTTGGCCGCCGCGAAGCTACCCATCTCAAACGACATCACGGCGCCGAACCCCGAGGACTGCCGCTTGTGCAGCTCGTGCCCAGGATGGCCGGGCAGCCCCGGGTAGAGCACCTGCTTCACTTTCGGGTGCTTCGCCAGGTAGTCAGCCACCTGGCGCGCGTTCTGCTCGTGCCGGTCCATGCGGACGGCGAGCGTCTTGATCCCGCGCAGCACCAGGAACGAGTCGAAAGGCGAGAGGATCGCGCCCACCGATTTCTGCACGAAGTAGAACCACTCGCTGTGCTCCTGCCGTGCGGGGATCAGCGCGCCGCCGATCGAGTCGCTGTGCCCGTTGATGAACTTGGTCGTGGAATGGGTGATCACGTCCGCCCCGTGCTCCAGCGGGCGCTGGAAGTAAGGGGAGAGGAAAGTGTTGTCCACGGCCAGGAACGCGCCGTGGGCATGCGCGATCTCCGCCGAGCCGGCGATGTCCACGATCTCCATGACCGGGTTCGTCGGCGACTCGATGTAGACCATCTTCGTCTGCGGCGTCATCGCGGCCTCTATGTTCGCGAGGTCCGTGGCGTCCACCCAGGTGAAGGTGAGGCCGTAGTTCTGCATGATCTTGGAGAAGAAGCGGAACGTGCCGCCATAGACGTTGCGCGTGGCCACCACGTGGTCGCCCGACTTGAGCAGTGTGAGTAGGCAGGAGATGGCAGCCATGCCCGAGGCAAAGGCGTGGCCGCTGACGCCGCCTTCGAGCGACGCGAGGTTCGCCTCCAGGGCGAACCGGGTCGGGTTCTGCACCCGGGCGTACTCGTACTCCACGGGCTCGCCGAGCCCCTTCTGGACATAGGTCGAAGTCTGGTAGATCGGGACCGCGACGGACCCGGTGCGCGGATCGGGCTCCTGCCCGTCGTGGATCGCGCGCGTGGAAAACCCTAGGTACTTGGACTCGCTTTTCACTGGGACCCTCCCCCCAAATTTGCCGGCGGATTGAAGCAACCGTAACATAGCCCTCCCATGAACGAACCTTTCACCCCCATCCGCTGGCATCAGGATACCCTGCAGCTTCTCGACCAGACCCGCCTGCCCGTCGAGGAGACGTGGCTCGATTGCGAAACCCCCGAGCAGGTCGCCGGCGCGATCCGCCGCCTGTCCATCCGCGGCGCGCCGGCCATCGGTGTGGCCGCGGCTTATGGGCTGGTGCTCGGCTCGGACCGTTTCGACGAGGCCTCCCAGCTGCTGGGAAGCACCCGCCCGACCGCGGTGAACCTGCGCTGGGCCCTGGACCGGGGGCGGCAGGTATACGAGCGGAACCGGGACCGGGGGCCGGAGGCGGTCCGGCAGGCGCTCCTGGACTGGGCGCACGAGCTGCACGCCGAGGACATACGGGTCAACCGCAGGATCGGGGAGCACGGCGCCGAGCTGTTCGCGCCGGGTACCCGCGTCCTCACCCACTGCAACACGGGGGCGCTCGCGACCGCCGGCCACGGCACGGCGCTGGGGATCATCCAGTCGGCCTGGGATGGAGGCAGGGTGGGGATGGTCTGGGTGGACGAGACGCGGCCTCTGCTGCAGGGGGCGCGGCTCACGGCCTGGGAGTTGAAGCGCCTGGGTATCCCCTTTCGGCTGGTCACGGATTCGAGCGCTGGCACCTTAATGGCGCAGGGGCTGGTCGACCGGATCGTGGTCGGCGCCGACCGGATCGCCGCCAACGGCGACACGGCCAACAAGATCGGCACCTACACGGTGGCGGTCCTGGCCCACCGTCACAACGTCCCCTTCTACGTGGCGGCGCCGCTCTCGACAATCGACCGCAATACGCCCAACGGTGCGGCGATCCCCATCGAGGAGCGCCTGGGGGTGGAGGTGACGGAGGTGTTCGGGACCCAGGTGGCACCGGATGACACGCAGGCCATGAACTTCGCCTTCGACGTGACGCCCGCCGAGCTGATCACGGGGATCGTCACCGAAGTGGGCGTGCTCAAGCCGCCGTACGAAACGAGCATCGCCGAGGCTTTCGGCAAGAGTTGAGAGGCTCAGGCTGTGCGCGAAGGGAAAACCCACGAGCTGGGCGGCAGGGGCTGTGGATCAGCCGCTCGTGCATAGCCTGGGGCGGCACAGGCTATGGATTTGCGGCTCGCGCAATGCGCGAGCCGCAAAAGCGCTGGCTTAGCCGTTCGCGCACGGTACGAAGCGCTCGGCTACAGACTGAGGTACTCTTGTAAGGATGACGAGAACCATCATCTCCCAATCCGACCTGTCCCAAAGGACCGGCGAGATCCTGGACCGGGTCCAGGAGGGGGAGCTTGCCGTCGTTGCAAGCGGAGGTGAGGAGCGAATCGTCCTCCTCGATGCTCTGGACTACCGCCTCCTGCGGGCTCTTGCCCTCTGCGCCACCGGAGAAGAGGCCGACTCCCCCGAGGATCTCTTCGAAGCCCGGGTTCTCAGAGATTACCTGGACGAGAGGATCAATCTCGGGAAGACGGCCGAGCTGCTCCATTTATCCCGGTTCGAGCTCGACGACAGCTTCCAGCGGCTTGGGATACCTCTCCGCCGCGGAGCCCGCTCGGTCGAGGACGCGAAGGCCGAGATCGCCGCGGCACGCCGGCACGCCTGAAGAGCTCCTGCGTTCCGCATGCCGGCCCTTGCAGACACGACGGTCCTGAACAACTTTGCCCAGATCCGGCGGCCGGACCTCTTGAGGCTGGCCTGGCCGGAGCTCGCAGCTCCGATCCCGGTCTTGACCGAATTGGAGCTGGGTGTCCGCCGTGGATTGGTTCCCGTGTGCGATTGATCCTGGCTGGAGCGCCTCGACCTCACGGAGAGGGAGCAGGCCCGGGCAGAGGAGATCGGCCAGGATCTGGGACCCGGAGAAGCTGCCTGCATCGCGGCTGCGCTTTCCCGTGGGCTCCTCATGCTTTCCGATGACTGGGACGCGCGCGAGCTCGCTCGTTCGCTGGGTGTCGAGGTCTCTGGTTCTCTCGGCGCTCTCCTCCGCCTCACCTGGGAGCAGATCCTCAGCCTGGAAGAGGCGGACGCTCTACTGGCGGAGATGGTGCGGCGAGGCTTTCGCAGCCCGTATCGATCCTTGCGCGAGATATAGCGCCCCGGTCCGAAGGATTCGGAGCCATTCTCTGTGGTTCAGAGCTTCGCTGAAGATTTCCGGAGCCGCTCTGAAGCGCTCAGAATGGCTCTGAAGAATTCAGAATGACTCTGAGGCGATCAGAATCGCGCCGCGCCGTTCCGATCTCTTCTTCAGCCGCTCAGAATGGCGCTGAGGCTTTCAGAGCCGCTCGCAGGCATTCAGAGGCGCGCCGGGGATTTCGAAACTGCTTCCGAGTAATTCGGAGTCGCGTTGAGAGTTGCAGAATAATGTTTAGCCGCTCAGAATGATGCCTCGCCGTCCGGGAACCGTCCTGAGCCGCTCAGAGTCGCGCTGAAAGCTTCAGAAGAGGACCAGCCGCTCCTCGCGAGCTGCCCACTCCAGCACCGCCTCATCCTGTGCCTCGGCAAGGGCAGTATCTTGCACCCGGACGAGATCCAGATTGGGAAGGAGCCGCAAGAGGCCTCGTACGATCCGGCCGTCGAAGTTTTCGTCGGCTGCCAGGCGCAGCATCAGGCCGCGCCTGCTCGTGCCCTCTGCATTCGGCCGAGGAGCCGCTCGCGCAGTTCCTGGTACTCAGGACGGCCCTCGATCTCGCGCCGCAGCTCCGAGTGCTCCCGGGTGCGCCGCTCCAAGTACCCTTCGACCTCGGATCGATGCCGGAGGTAGTAGGTGATGACGGCGTAGACATCCGCCAGCGACACCGCCGAGTAGTCCTGGGCGATCTCCTCGGGCGTCGCTCCCCTGTTGAAGGCGCCGATGAGCGTGTCGGGGGTGACCCGCGTTCCGGCTACCCGGATGACACGGCCATCCTCGGCGAGGATCAGAGGCACGGGATCGGACACGGCGGGCAGATTCATGGGCACGATTGTATCAACGTTTGATTCCGGCCACCCCCAAGGCCCGCAAGACGCGCGGAGGCTCGGACAGGTGTCGGAAATCTGCTTTGGAAGAAGAGATGAATGGTGGAGGCGGTGGGAGTCGAACCCACGTCCGAGAAACGCGTATCGAAGGCTTCTACGTGCGTATCCCTGATGTTTTGGTTCTCGCCGTTCGCGTTTTGGAGCAGGGCACTCCGACGCGGCGGCCAGCCTCTAAATTATCCGGAAGCGGCTCGAGGCTGCCGCGACCTTAGATCCACTACAAGTGTCGTCCTGAAAGAGCGCCGTGGATCAGGGCTCCCCAACTAGACGTCGCGGTTATTTAGGCCGCGAGGGCGAAGTTATCGTTCGCAGTTACTTTTCCGCCTTACGGGCGGCGATCGTCACGCTACCCTCGCTCCGCTCTGTTCCCCGTCGAAACCGGTACGCCCCCAAGTTTTGAAAGAACCGTGCTGCCTCCAGTATAACCGCAGACGCGAGCCGTAGATTCCTAGCTCGCCTCGGAGCGGGCCGGCGGCCCCGCCTCGGCTTCCACCCCCACCGTTCCCAGGAACTCCTCCGCGCCGCTGGTGCGCAGCCGGGAGAGGACCAGGAACCAGCCGCCCAGCGCAAGGATCGCTCCGAACGGGGCGAGGGGCAGGAGATTCGGGAAGAACGGCCAGAGCATCGTGAGCACCCCTCCGCCCACCGCCAGGAGGAGCACGATCACCGGCGAGGCCTGGACCGAGAGGTCCGACTCCTCGGGCCGGAAGACGATGCGGGAGCCGTCCGCGGCGGGCTCTACCTGCACTGGCCCGGCGATCAGCCCGCGGCGCAGGCCGTGAACCACGGGCAGGTAGAGCCAGAGGTCAGAGTCTTCCTTCCGCAGCTCGGCCCCCCAGTCGTCCGCGGCTCGGCGCAGGGCGGCCAGGGCGGCGTCGGGACGCTCCTCCAGGGTGAGGGTGTGCTCGGGCATCAAGCCGCCTGCTCGACCAGCAGCTCGGCGAGGAAGGACTCGACGGTGACCAGGAAGCTCTCCACGTCCGGGATCTGGTTGATCGCCTGGCGGAGCTTGCGGCCGTTCGGCAGGCCGTGGGTGTACCAGCCGGTGAACTTGCGCAGCTTGTGAAGGGCGTAAAGCGGGTTCTCGCGCCCGGCCACCATGCGGAAGTGCTCGAGGATGAGATCGCGCCGGTCTTCCAGGGTGGGCTCGGTGACCTTGGCGCCCGACATCCGCGCCGCGGTCTGGCGGAAGAGCCACGGGTTGTGGGTGGCGCCCCGGCCGACCATGACCCCGTCGCAGCCGGTCTCGGCCATCATGCGGAGGGCATCCTCCGGCTCCCGCACGTCGCCGTTGCCGATCACCGGGATGGAGAGCGTCTCTTTCAGCTGCGCCAGGTGCGACCAGTCGGCTTGGCCGTTGAACATCTGGCGGGCGGTGCGCGCGTGCATGGCGACAGCCGCCACCCCGTTGGCCTCGCAGACCCGTCCCAGGTCCAGGTAGTTGCGCCGGCAATCGTCGAGGCCCAGGCGGAACTTGACCGTGAGCGGGATGCTGATCGCGTCCTTGACCGTGCGGACGATGTCCTCGGCGAGCTTGAGGTCCCCCATCAGCGCCGCGCCCGCGCATCCCTTGAGGACCTTGTTGGCCGGGCAGCCCATGTTGATGTCGCAGATGTCGGCCCCGATCTCCTCGACGTAGACCGCGGCCTCGCGCATGGTCTCGGGGTCGGAGCCGTAGATCTGGATCGCCAGCGGGCGCTCTTCCTCGGCGAAGTGCATCAGCTCCCGGGTCTTCTGGTTGCCGTTGACGATCGCCTTGGAGGAGATGAATTCCATGGACACCACGCCCACGCCGCCGATCCGCCGCACGAGGAGGCGGAAGTCGCGGTCGGTCACCCCCGCCATCGGCGCGAGCCAGAGGGGGGGATCTACGAGGACGGGGCCCAGTTGCACCATGGCGGGTATTCTAACCGGGGAGCGAGGGGCGAGCATTCCGGACCCTCCCCCCCGTCCCCTCTCCCACACGCACTCACACCCGCCCGGGCGAGGGGCGCCACCGCCCAACAGCAAACAGAAGGTCCGGTTCCGATCCGGTTCCCCCTCTCCCGGGTGGGTGTGAGTGCGTGTGGGAGAGGGGGTTAGGGGGTGAGGGTTCAGGTCCGCCGCCGGCGGTGGGTCGTGCTCCCCACCCAGAGAGTGAGGAGCGCGGCGATGGCCGCCCATTGCAGCCCGCCCGCGACCAGGCTCCAGGCGAGCATCGCCTCCCCTTCCAGGTCCAGGTAGGCGAGGGAGGTGGGGAAATCCATCCAGACCACGAAGTTCGCCCGGCCGAAGTAGCCCCAGGATTGCCAGACCCAGAGCGCAGTGAGCGTGTGGAGGATCACCCCGATGATGACGGCGGCCAGGACCGCCCGGCGAGATGGTTTCATGAAGATGCCACCCTGAAGCCGTAATCCGAGTAGCGCATGTGCGGCGGGATGGCCGAGCGGGCGGCGCAGCGGCTCACCTTGATCTGATGCCGCCACGAGCCGCCCCGGGAGGATCGGCGGGTGCCGGTGTCCGGCCCCGGGGGATCGTCCACCGGGGAGGCCTCGTAATAGCGTGCGTCGTACCAGTCCGAGCACCACTCGTGGACGTTCTCGCCCAGGCCGAGGCAGCCCAGCGGGTGGAGGGAGGGATAGGCATCGACCGGCTCCGGGCCTTCCTGCCAGCGCCGCTCGTAGTCGGGGAGCGACTCGGGGGGATCATCGCCCCAGGGATAGAGGACTTCCCGGTCCAGCTTCGCGGCCCGTTCCCATTCGGCCTCCGTGGGCAGGCGCACCCCGAGCCAGCGGCAGTAGGCCAGGGCATCCTCCCAGGAAGGTCCGACTGCGGGCATGCGCGGGTGGGTGAAGGCCGGCTCGTGCCAGAATGGCGGAGCGGGGTGGCCCGTCTCGTCGAGGAAGCGCTGATACTCCTCCCGGGTCACCTGGGTCCTCGCCAGGCGGAACGGCCGCACGCGCACCTCGTGCCGGGGGTTCTCATTGTCCCGCGGGCCGCCGCCCATCCAGAAGGTGCCGCCGGGGATCTCAATCCAGTCGAGGTCCATGGGTGTAGCATACCGCTGCCTCGGGAGGCTCGATGCCCTGGTACAAGGAATGGTTTGGCGAGGAGTACCTCGAGCTCTACTCCCACCGGGATGCGTCGGAGGCCGAGGAGCACGTCGATTTCGTGGTGAGGGGGCTCGGGGGTGGAGACAACCCCAGGGCGGTGCTCGACCTCGCCTGCGGGACGGGCCGGCACACCGCCGCGCTCCGGCAGCGCGGCTACCGCGTCCTGGGCGTGGACCTGTCGGTCACTTTCCTCGCCCGGATGAAGAAGCGCGGCCTGCCCCCGGTCGCGGGCGACATGCGCCGCCTGCCGTTCATGGACGAGAGCTTCGACTGGGTCCTGAATTTCTTCACGTCCTTCGGCTACTTCGAGCGCGAGCGGGAGAATTTCCTGGTGCTGGAGGAGATCGTCCGCGTCCTGATCCCGGAAGGACGCTTCCTGATCGACCTGATGAATCCGGGGCCCGTGCTCGCGAACCTGAAGCCCCGGGACGAGCAGGTGATGGACGGCGGCCGGGCCGTGATCGAGCGCTGGTACGATCCTGCGGCCCAGAGGGTGAATAAGAAGATCGTCGTCGAAACCCCTGGCGACCGCCCCCGTACCTTCCGGGAGAGCGTGCGGCTCTACCGGCCGGAGGAGGTGACCATCGGCCTGCGCTGGGCGGGCCTGGAGGTCGACGGCCTCTATGGCAACTTTCAAGGAGATTCCTACGAGCGTGACAGCGAACGCCTCATCATCCTCGGTCACAAGCCGGCCTGACCTGCGGGTCGACCTGGCAAAAGCCGGGCTGCTTCCGGCCCTGCCGACCGCCTATCTGGCCGGCCGCGACCTGGACCTCCTCGCGCCTTTGCGTTTCCTGGCGCCGGGCCAGACGCCGTCCGGCCCCGGTTTGCCGGGCGCCCGGCGCGAGCTGGCGGAGGCTCTCGCCATCGCCAACCGCGGCTATGGCAACCCGCGGGCCGACGAGCTCGCCCGGAAGCTGGCCGACCCCGCCACCCGCGTGGTCATCACCGGGCAGCAGCCGGGCCTGCTCGGCGGGCCGCTCTATGCCTTTTCGAAGATGATCGCCGCTTCCCGCTGGGCCGCCGCTCTCGAAGCCCAGGGAGAATCTGCCGTCGCCGTGTTCTGGGTCGCGACCGAGGATCACGACTGGGCCGAGGTCTCCACCGCTACCGTCCTTACTCCGGAAGGGCCGCGCACCTTCGACCTCGGTCCCGACCCCGAGCCGCTCACGCCGGTCGGCATGCGCGCGCTCGGCCCCGAGGTGGAAGGCGTGCTCCGCGCCATCGCCGAAGCCGTGCCGGGCGACCGCTACGCCGAGTGGATTCGGACGATCGGCCAGTGGTACCGGCCCGACGCCCGCTTCGGCGAGGCGTTCTGCCGGCTCATGGCGCGCCTTGCCGGTCCCCACTGTCCTCTCCTCCTCGACGCCATGCTCCCCGCCCTCAAGGCCGCCCAGCGCCCCTGGCTGAAACGCCTCGTCGAGCGGCGGAAGGAAGTCGAGGAGGCTCTGGAGCGCCGGGACACGGAGATCGAGCGCCGCGGCTACCCGCTGCAGGTCAGCCCGCAACGCGGCACGAGCCCTCTATTTCTTCTCTCCCGCGGCGAGCGGCGGCGGATCGAGTGGCGGGGTGATTCTGAGTACACCCTTCGAGGACGTGATGCCGGCGATACCCGGGCCAATGCGGACGATCTGCTCCAGATCGCGGAGGAGAACCCGGGCGTCCTCTCCCCCGGCGTGCTGGCCCGCCCCGCCATCCAGGATGCGGTGCTCGGCACCTTCATCCATCTCCTCGGCCCGGGCGAGCTCTCCTACATGGGGCAGTCGGCCGCGGTTCACGAGGTGCTGGAGGTCGATTCGCCCTGGGTGGCGCTCCGTCCCCAGGCCCTGGTCGTGGAGCCCAAGCAGATGGAACGGCTTGGCGAGACCGGCCTCCCTCTCGCGACGCTGATGGGAAGCCGGCACGACCTCGATCAGGCCCTCGCGGCGATGGAGGGAGACGCCGGCGTCGAGCCCGTGCGCCGCAGGATCGAGGAGGCCCTCGCCGAGCTGCGGCCCGCGGACCCCAACCTCGAGCGCCCGCTGGAGAAGACCCGCGAGCAGATCCTCCGCGCCCTGGAAACCTTCGCCGAGAAGACGACCCAGGCCGCCGCCCGCCGCAACGAGACCCTGAACCGCCGGGTGGATCAGATCCGCGACAGCTGCCTCCCCTTGGGCAAGCCGCAGGAGCGAGTCATCGCCTCCGCCCATTTTCAGGGCAAGTACGAGGACCGGCTCGCGCAGAGCTTCTGGGAGCAGATGGGCCTCGATTCCAGAAGGCTACAGGTCACCTGTCCCGACTGCGTGGAGCCCAAGCCTTGAAGCTGGACGTCCTCGCGATCGGCTCCCACCCGGACGACGCCGAGCTTGGCTGCGGCGGCACGCTCGCCCTGCTCGCCAAGCAGGGGAAGAAGGTCGGCATCCTCCATCTGACCCGCGGCGAACGGGGGACGCGCGGCACGGCCGAAGAGCGGCTGCAGGAAGCGGAGGACGCGGCAGAGGCCCTGGGAGCGGTAGAGGTCGGTTTCCTGGACTGCGGCGACGGCGCCTTCCGCACTGGCGAGGCGGAGGAGGATGCCCTGATCGAGCGCCTCCGCGCCTGGCGGCCCGACCTGATCCTGGCTCCGAGCCCGAGCGACCGTCACCCGGACCATCATCGAGCCTCGCAGCTCATCCAGTCGGCCAGCTTCTACGCCGGGCTCAAGAACCGGCATCCGGAGGCCGGAGCCCCCTACCGGCCGGGTGCGGTCTTCTCCTACATGCAGCACGACCCGTTCGAGCCCAGCTTCATCATGGACGTCTCCTCCACCTGGGAGACCAAGCTGGAGGCCATGCGCGCCTACCGCAGCCAGCTCTACCAGGGAGCTGAGCAGAAGGGCGCCCAGACGAAAGTGGCCTCGCGCGAGTTCTGGCTCGCGGTCGAAGGGCGCGCCCGGCACTTCGGGCTGATGATCAACGTGGAGCTTGGCGAGCCGTTCTGGAGCCGGCTCCCCCTGGCGGTGGGCGACCTGTCCACCCTGGTTCCCGGAGGTTTGCGGTGAAGATCGGCATCAGTTGCTATCCCACGTACGGCGGCTCGGGGATCGTCGCGACCGAGCTGGCCATGGCGCTGGCCGACGGCGGCGACGAGGTCCATGTCATCAGCTACGCGCTGCCCTCGCGCCTGTCGCTCAACAGCTCGCGGATCTTCTTCCACCAGGTGGTCACCCCGACCTATCCCCTGTTCGCGGAGTACCCGCCCTACTCGCTGGCCCTCTCGACCAAGATGGTCGAGGTGGCGCGGCATCAACAGCTCGAGGTGATGCACGTCCACTACGCCATCCCCAACGCCGTCTCCGCGGTCATGGCCCGGCAGATCGTGGCGCCTCACCCACTCGCCGTGGTGACCACCCTGCACGGCACGGACGTGACCCTGGTGGGCAACGATCCGGCCTACCTGGAGACCACGCGCTGGGGGATCGTGGAGAGCGACGCGGTGACGGCGGTATCCGAGTCGCTGCGCCAGACGACCATGCAACAGCTCGGCATCCGGAACCACATCGACGTGGTGCCCAACTTCATCGATCCGTCGCGCTACGAGCAGGCCAAGGATCTGCCAGGCGCCTGCCGCTGGGCCAAGCCAGGAGAGCGCACCCTGGTCCACATCTCCAACTTCCGTCCCCTGAAGCGGGTGATCGACGTGGTGGACGTCTTCCTGCGCCTGCGCGCCCACGTCCCCTGCCGGTTGCTGATGGTCGGCGATGGACCGGAACGCGGGCGGGTGGAGCAGCACTGCCGCGACACCGACGCCTGCAACTCGATCACTTTCATCGGCAGCCTGCCCCTCATCGAGGAGGTGCTGGTGGGGGCCGATCTCTTCTTCCTGCCTTCGGAGACCGAGTCGTTCGGCCTCGCGGCGCTGGAGGCCCTGAGCTGCAAGGTGCCGGTGATCGCCACCAATGTCGGCGGGCTTCCCGAGGTGGTGGTCCACGGCGAGAACGGCTTCCTGCACGAAGTGGGCGATGTCGAGGGCATGGCCGCCTCCGCCCTGAAGCTGCTCACGGACGAGCCGATGCGGAAGGCGTTCGGCGAAGCCGGCCGGCGCCGGTCCGTGGAGGTCTACGGCCAGGAGCCGATCGTGGCGCGCTACCGTTCGATCTATGAGCGGGTGGTGGAGCAGGCCCGCAATCGATGACCTCGGTATCGGGTTCCTACGCAGCTCCGGCCGGCCGTGCATGAGGCTCTGGCGGACCTCGGTATCGTTGTGTAGACTGCCCCGTGCATGAACCCGGATAT
This sequence comes from uncultured Holophagales bacterium, assembly GCA_963741305.1. Classification (GTDB taxonomy): domain Bacteria; phylum Acidobacteriota; class Thermoanaerobaculia; order Multivoradales; family UBA5704; genus DATMER01. The sequence goes on from CAVUHL010000003.1 coordinate 6,374,784, forward strand.
TCTTCTCTGAAAGGAGAGGCCTCGATGAGCGAGCCGACTGTCCCGCCTCCTCCGTCGTACAACCCGCCGCCGCCACCGCCGCCGTACTCCGGAGGTCCAGGAGGCCCCGCTGGAACGGGCCACGTCAGCCCGAACCGGACGATCATGATCGTCCTCTCGTACCTCTGGCTTCTGGCCATCATCCCGCTGGTGGCGGAGAAGGACGACCGCGAGGTTCAGTGGCACGCCAAGCACGGCCTGGTCCTGCTGGTCGCCGAGATCATCCTCTGGGTGTTCTTGACCATCTTCTCCATGGTGACGGCCAGCGTCGACTGCGGCATCACGGGTTGCCTGTTGCAGTCGGTGGTCTGGGTCCTGGTCCTGGTGGTGCGCATCATGGCGATCGTGAAGGGCATCAACGGCCAGCGGCTGATCATCCCCGGCTTGAGCGATTTCGCGAACCGCTTCTAAGGAGTTGGAGGTCAACATGACGGTCCAGGGCGACGGGGTGACACCGGAGTCCGCCAGCAGTCAGGCGATCACGGCCCTCGTCCTGTCGCTCCTGGGCTTCGTGACCTGCTGCCATCTCCTGTCGCCGATCGCGTGGTACCTGGGGCGGCAGGAGCAGAAGGCGATCCGGGAGGGGCGCTCGCCCAAGGCGGGTGAGAGCCTCGCCCAGATCGCGGTGGTCGCCGGGATCGTCGGCACGCTCATCCTGGTCTTCTTCCTCTTCTGGCTCATCTTTTTTGGCGGCTGGGTGGTCCTCACCGCCCTGGCGAACCGTTGACATGGCTTCCCTCCCGAGTCGCCGGAGCGCCTGGCTCTGGGCTCTGGCGGGCCTCGCCGGCCTCGCTGGCGCGGCGATCCTCCATGTCTGGGTCCCCTCCTCCGGGCCGGAGGGCTCGATCTGCTTCTCCCGCCGCGTGCTCAACCTCCCCTGCCCCGGCTGTGGCCTGACGCGCGCCTTCGCGCATCTCGCCAAGGGGGAGTGGGCCGCCGCCCTGGCCGACCATCCGCTCGCTCCGGTCCTGGCGGTCGAATTCCTGCTGATCTGGCTTGCCTGGGGCCGCGCGGCCCTGCGCGGTTTCTCTCTTCCGCAACCCGCCTGGGTGGAGCGGGCGGTGATCGCCCATCTCGCCGTGCTCTGCGCCCTCTGGGTCGGCCGCCTCTCAACAGGTACGCTACCCTGGTGACTGGCAAACGAAAGGCGGCAATCGCTGCCCTGGTGCTCCTCTTGCTGCTGGCCCTGGATTTCTCCCGGCCGCCCTCGGCCCAAATCTCGGCCCGGGTCCTGCTCGGCACGATCGACTTCTACCAGGCGACGTTCTCCATCCTGAACCGCAAGGCGGGGGGCCGCTGCCGGTTCACGCCCACCTGCAGCCACTACGGCGAGGGGGCGATCCGAAAATACGGCGCGCTCAAGGGGACCGGCATGGCCTTCTGGAGGATCCTGCGCTGCGGGCCGTGGACCGAGCCGGGCACGGTGGACCTTCCCTGAAGTATGCTCCGCGGATGGCGGACGAGATCGACGACAGCCTCGACTATCCGGGCTTCCTGCAGGATGCCCTGCGCGACATGGTCCGCCGTGTGCTCGCTCATGTAGCCGAGAACGGCCTTCCCGGCGAGCACTACTTCAACATCACCTTCAGCTCCGACTACCCCGGGGTCGTAATCCCCGCCTTCTTGCGCGACCAGTACCCGGAGGCGATCCGCATCATCCTGCAGAACCAGTACTGGAACCTCGAGGTCGACGACACGGCCTTCTCCGTCTCGCTCAGCTTTGCGGCGGCACGCCACCGGCTGACCGTTCCCTTCGCCGCCCTGATGGAGTTCCAGGATCCGGCCGCCAACCTCGGAATGGCGTTCGAGCCCGGGCGGGTAGCCGGCCAGTTGCCTGAGCCCGAGCCGGACCCGGAGCCGGAACCGACCGAGCCCGCCAGGCCGGCCAGCGTCATCCCGTTCCCCCGCAAGCGCCCGAAGTGATTGCGCGTCCTCGGTAGGGGACGGATTCGCGCCTCTCCCGCCCTGGGACGGTATGGCACCGGCCTTGCTCTACCCTCCTTTCGGATGGACTTGCAGCGAGGTATCAACCATGCGAAGCGTCAGATTCCAACCCTTCCTCCTGGCCCTACTCCTGAGTCTTTCGGCGTTCGGCATGGGTTGCCGGCAGTCTGAAGAGCCGGAGAGCGGCCCGGTTGCCGTCGAGCAGAACCGAGAGGCCGAGCGCGGGCTCGTCGGCGACGACCCCGAGCTTCAGCCTGAGGAGCGGGTGGTGGTGGTCGAGCCCGAGACCGGTGAAGATGCGGGTGCGCGCCAGGATCTGGACGAGCGGGAGCAGCGCCTCGCCGAGCGCAATGCCGAGTTGGACGCCCGCGAGCGACGGCTCCGGGAGCAGGACGCCGCCGAGCGCCAGGCTCAGCTGAAGGCTCGGGAGCGGGAGCAGGCCCCCCAGCCGGAACCGGCTCGGACCCCGCGGGTGGAGCGCGAGGAGCCGGTGGAGAGTCCGGTGGAGACTGTGGAAGTGGCCGAATCGCGCCGTCCTGATCCCCGGGATGAAGAAGCAGAGCGCGAGGCGGCCGAGCTCGAGCAGGAGCGCGAGGCTCAAGAGAGAGAGAACCGTGAGCGCGAGGAGCAGGTCCGGAGCGAACCGGCTCCGCTGGTCGTGAACGTCCCGGCCGGGACGGTGATGGAAGTGGAGCTCCTCGAAGGCCTCTCCAGCCAGACCAGCGAGGTCGGCGACATCTTCCGGGCCCGCGTCGCTTCGGACGTGGCCTCGGATGGCGCGGTCGGCATCCCGGCCGGCTCCGAGATCGTCGGCGTGGTCACCGAGGCCGTGCCCCTGGGCAAGGTAGGCGGCCGGGCGAAGCTCGTCCTGAAGTTCACCGACCTGGTGCTTCCCAACGGCAGGACCGTCCCAATTGACGCCTCCCTGGTACAACAGGGGGCCAACGAGACCCGCAAGGACGCGGCGACCATCGGCGGCGCGGCCGCGGGCGGCGCCATCCTGGGCCGGGTCCTGAGCAAGAAGGACCGCTCCAAGGGCACGGTGATCGGAGCCATCATCGGCGCAGCGGCCGGAGCTGTCCTCGCCTCGCGGAACGGCGACGAAGTCGTCATTCCCGAAGGGACGAAGCTCGACCTGAAGCTCGATGACGAGCTCGAGGTGCGGGCCAGACTGCAGACGCGTAAGTAGGGAGGCCCCGGAGGGCGCGATGAATCGCGCCCCTACAAGCAAGCTCGTTCACAGTGATAAATCGGGCGCTCGCTTGTAGGGGCGGCATTCATGACGCCCTCCGGGTGCTCCGGGGGGTGAGGCTCCGGGTGTTATTCTGGGTAGGCCATGTCCGCTGCCGAACCCACCTCCGCTCCATCTTCTCCCTCCGGAGCTCCTCCCCGAGCCTCGCGCGCCGGGCTCTTCGGGGGCTTGGTCTCCTCCAAGCAGCGCCGCTCCGGCCAGGAGCCCGGCGAGAAGGAGGGGGATAAGAAGAAACCCAAGAAGCCTCTGACCTTCCGTGTCGTCCTGGCCGATGCCGGCGAGCTGGTCCGCGCCCACAAAGGCCGCCTCGCCTTCGGACTCGGCCTGATGCTGATCAACCGGCTCTCGGGCCTGGTCCTCCCCTACACCACCAAGGATCTGATCGACGAGGTCATCGGCAAGGGCAACCGTGAGCTCCTCAACCAGCTCCTCTTCTTGGCAGGCGCCGCGACCCTGATCCAGGGGATTACCTCCTTCGCCCTCTCTCAGATCCTGGGCAAGGCCGCGCAACGCTCAATCACCGAGATGCGCCGCGGAGTGCAGCGCCACGTCGGCAGCCTGTCCGTCGGCTACTTCGAGCAGACCAAGGCCGGCGCGCTGCTCTCCCGGGTCATGAATGACGCCGAGGGCATCCGCAACCTGGTGGGCAGCGGGCTCGTCGAGCTGGTAGGCGGCTCCGTCACGGCCGTGCTCGCGTTCGGCATCCTCCTCAACCTGAGCGTCAAGCTGACCCTGATCGCCGTCAGCGTCCTCTCGCTCTTCGCGCTCATCATGGGCTGGGCGTTCAAGACGCTGCGCCCACTGTTCCGCGAGCGCTCCAAGATCAACGCCGAGGTTGCCGGCCGGCTCACCGAGTCGTTCTCCGGCGTCCGGGTCGTGAAGGCTTACGGCGCCCAGCGCCGGGAGAACCTGGTCTTCGCCAAGGGGGCGCACCGCCTGTTCCGCAACATCGCCAAGACGATCACCAGCTTCTCCCTGATCGGCGCCGGCTCGACCCTGCTGCTCGGCATCGTGGGCGTGACCATGATGGCGGTCGGCGCGAACGAGGTGCTCTCGGGGCGGATGACGGTCGGCTCGTTCTTCGCCTTTACCCTCTACCTGGGCATGCTCGTCGGACCGGTGATGCAGGTGGTCAACATCGGCAGCCAGCTCACCGAGGCTTTCGCGGGCCTGGAGCGCATCCGGGAGATCCGCAACGAAACGCCCGAGGACGCCGGCGAGATGGAGCGCAGGCCGCTGCCCAGTGTCGAGGGGCGGATCGAGTTCCAGGACGTCTGGTTCGAATACCAGGCGGGCACGCCCGTGCTACGCGGGGTTTCCTTCCTGGCCAGGCCCGGCACCTCGACGGCCCTGGTGGGATCTTCGGGCTCGGGCAAGAGCACGCTGATCGGCCTTGTCGCCGCGTTCCACCGTCCGGCCTCGGGCACGATCCTGGTGGATGGCCAGGACCTCACCGGGATCCGGCTGCACGACTACCGCTCCCATCTCGGGGTGGTGTTCCAGGACAACTTCCTTTTCGACGGGACGGTGCTGGAGAACATCGCCTATGCCCGTCCGCACGCCTCGAACGAAGAGATCCTGCGGGCCGCGCGGATCTCCCGATGCGACGACTTCGTGCAGCGGCTGCCCGCCCGCTACGACACGATCGTGGGCGAGCGCGGGGTGAAGCTCTCGGGCGGCGAGCGGCAGAGGGTCGCGATCGCCCGTGCCATCCTGGCCGATCCGCGCATCCTGATCCTCGACGAGGCGACCTCATCCCTCGACAGCGAGAGCGAAGCGCTGATCCAGGAAGGGCTCGCCGAGCTGATGCGCGGGCGCACGACCTTCGTGATCGCCCATCGGCTCTCGACGATCCGCAGGGCCGACACGATCCTGGTGCTGGAGCTGGGGCAGATCGTGGAGCGCGGCCGGCACGAGGAGCTGCTCGCTCTCGGCGGCCGCTACCATGCCCTCTATACCCGGCAGTACAACCTGGAATCGAACCTCTTCCGCAACCCAGGCGAAGCCGAGCCCGAACCGGAAGAAGAGAAGGCCGTCCCCCAGGCGGATGTGGGAGTGGGGAGCCTACCCCTGGTGGGCGGCGGCCGGGGGATGTAGGCCTACAGCCGATTGCTCCCGATCCGGGTCAGCTTCATCGGCTTGTCCGGCGTGCCGAAGTACCCCTCGTTGCCGGAGATGTCCCTGGCCACCACGTAGAAGTCCACCGTGCCGTTCTGGTGGAAGCTCGAAGGCATCTCCGCCGTGTATACGCCGTTGGTGCGGGCGGCCTCCAGCGGATACTCGCGCATCTTGCCGCCCGGCGCGCGGGCCATCAGCTTCACGCCGCGGGCCTCATAGTCGTCCGTGACGCGGAAGCTCAGCTCCACGACCCTGCCGCGCGAGTACTCCAGGGAGTAGCCATCCCGGAGCGCGACCTGCGGGGGTGTTTTGTCGAGCTCGGCGAGCTGCGCCTCCAAACGCTTCCGGGCCTCCTCGATCTGCGGACGGAGGTGCGGCGTGGGCTCCACTCCGCGGAGCAGCTCCAGCGCTTCGTGCGGCTTCTTGCGCCGCTCCCAGGCGGGGAGCGAGGCGAGGAGCGCCTGCTGCTTCGGCTCGTCGTTCTTCGACTTGCGGTAGGCCGCGGCGCGGGCGGACAGTCCCTCCCGGCCGCCCCAGGTGGCCTCCAGCGGCGCCAGCTTGGCCAATGCCTCGTCGTAGCGCGCCTGACCTGCCAAGGCCTCGGCCTCGGTTTCCACCGCCTTCGCCGCCTTCGCCCGCAGCTCCAGCGGGTCGCTGATTCCGGGGGCGAGCGCCTCGAGCTCGGCGAAGCGCTTCAGCACTGAGTCGTGCCGGCCCTCGGCCGCATCGGCCTCGATCAGCCGGTGAAGCTCGACGAGCTTCCGCGCCCTCTCGAAATCCGCCGTCAGCCCGGCGGGAAGATCCGCGCCAAGGCCCGAGCCGGTGGCGACCGCGGAGCGCAGCAATCCGAGGTCCCTGTCCTTCAGCCCGCGGGCAAGATCAGTGGGGAAACGGTCCACGGCGAGGAGGGCGAGCATCTCCTCCAGCTCGGCCAGCCGGGCGCAGGCCTCGGGCGGGAGCGTGCTCTGGTCTACGGAAGAGAGCGCCCGGACCGTCTCCTCGGCCCTCCGGTCCTCGCCCTGGGCCAGAAGCATCCGTGCCTCCTCCAACCTCGCCATGACCGCCTGGGGCGAGGGCGGCGGCGGGATCGGAAGGCCTGCCGGCACCGCCGCTGCCTGCTCGACCGGCTTGCGAAGGCCCCAGAGACCGCCGAGGACCGCGACGACCACTGCGGCAGCGATCGCGCCGAACAGGACCGCGCGGTTCGGCCGGGCGGGTGGCAGAGGAGCGGCCGCAACCTGGACTGGAACCGGAGGGGGTGGCGGAGGCGCGGTCAGGGCATTCAGCACCTCGTCGTTGATCTCCCGCAGGACGTCGCCCTCCGGAATGGGGGCGGGCTCCGGCTCCGGGGGAGGTGGAGGAGCGACAGGCGCAACCGGGATCTGGATGGGTATCGTGGCTACCGGAGATGCCTCCTGCCCGAGAGCCTGCCGGAAAGCCGCCCGGATCTCGCGCAATGCGGGCCGCTCGGCAGGATTGCGCCGCAGCATCTGCTCCAGGATCGTCCGAAAGTCATCGTCGTCCTCGACCTCCAGAGCCAGAGCCAAGGGGAGCTGCACCGCGGGGGAATCACCGGGAGCGACCGCCGCGCCGAGCAGGTGACAGGCGGTGAGGCCGAAAGAGAAGATGTCAGAGCGGGCCGTGGGTACGCCGCCCTCGGGAGCCAGAAAGCGCGCGTTTTCTGCCGAAGCCGCGGCCCCGATCCGAAAAACCGCACTGCCCAATCCCAGCAACGTCACCCGCGGGGCACCATTCCCAGTCACGGCGAACAGATTGTCAGGGGACAGGTTGCCATGGGAGAGCCCGCGCGAGGCCAGAACCTCCAATCCGTCCAGGGTCTGACCGAGGAAGGCCATGCCCAGGTCGGGGGACAGCTTGCCCGCGACCGAGTCGAGCGGGCGCCCCTCCAACAGCTCGAACACCAGGAAGGCGCCGCCGTCCTGGGTGAGGCCGGAGTCGAGGGCGGCAGGAACCGACGGGTGGCGCAGCGCGGCGAGGGCTGCCGCGAAGGCCTCGAAGCGAGCCGCTGCCTCCTCGAACCCGGCCGGCGAGGCCTGAATCATCTTGACCGCGACCGTCTGCCCCGATCGCTTGTCCGTGGCCCGCATCACCGTGGCGGAACGTCCGGAGTGAAGGATCTTGGCTAGGTCGTAGCGATCGGTGAGCTCACGGAACTCCATGGTCTCGCTCCCCTCGGTCTTGGCAGTACTACAGTTGAGCCTAGTATAGAGGAGGGTCTATGCGGGCGGAAACGCGCAACTTGTGATACCTTCCGCCGGATCGGCGCGGCCTGGCCCTCCGGCCGGCGTGCCCTGAACCTGAGCAACAGCACGGTCAGCGCAGCCTCCCCGCCCTACGGCGACCTCGCCGGCGGCTCTCGGCTCGCGCTGAGTCTCTCATTCCCGGAGGATTCGGAGGAATATCATGTTTGTATCGAACAAGAAGCTCATGCTCTTCGGCATGGTGGCGCTGCTCGCTGTGCTGGGTGCGGTGCCCGCCTCGGCCAGCGAGGCGGACCTCGTCCTTCCCGACTTCGACCAGGTCACGTTCCTCGGAGGCATCACCGGCTCGACCCTCCTGCAGGCAGGCCTTCTCGTCTGCGTGCTCGGTCTGCTCTTCGGGCTGATGATGTACGTCCAGCTCAAGAACATGCCGGTGCACCGCTCCATGCGGGAGATCTCCGAGCTGATCTTCGAGACCTGCAAGACCTACCTGGTCACCCAGGGCAAGTTCATCATGATCCTGGAAGTCTTCATCGGCGCGGTGATGATCTTCTACTTCGGGTGGCTGCGCGACTTCGAGGCCGCCAAAGTAGTGGCCATCCTGCTCTTCAGCCTGGTGGGCATCGCGGGCAGCTACTTCGTGGCCTGGTTTGGCATCCGGGTCAACACCTTTGCCAACTCCCGCTCCGCCTTCGCCAGCCTCCAGGGCAAGCCATTCCCGACCTATGCGATCCCGCTCAAGGCGGGCATCAGCATCGGCATGCTCCTGATCAGCACCGAGCTGCTCATCATGCTGGCGATCCTGCTCTACGTTCCGCGGGACTACGCCGGCCCCTGCTTCATCGGCTTCGCCATCGGCGAATCGCTCGGTGCCGCGGCCCTGCGCATCGCGGGCGGCATCTTCACCAAGATCGCCGACATCGGCTCCGACCTGATGAAGATCGTCTTCAACATCAAGGAAGACGACGCCCGCAACCCCGGCGTGATCGCCGACTGCGTCGGTGACAACGCCGGCGACTCGGTCGGCCCGACCGCTGACGGCTTCGAGACCTACGGCGTCACCGGCGTCGCGCTCATCACCTTCATCCTGCTCGCGGTGGGGGAACCGGCCAACCAGATCCAGCTCCTGGTCTGGATCTTCGTCATGCGCATCATGATGGTCATCACCAGCGCCGTGTCCTACGGGATCAACGAGACCATCGCCAAGTCGCGCTTCGGTGACGCCGAGTCGATGAACTTCGAGACGCCGCTGACCTCGCTGGTCTGGCTGACCTCGGTGCTCTCGATCGGGGTCACCTACATCGTCTCCTACCTGCTGATCCCCGAGCTCAACGGCGACCCCACCCTGTGGTGGAAGCTGTCGACGATCATCTCGTGCGGCACTCTCGCCGGCGCCCTGATCCCCGAGTTCGTGAAGGTCTTCACCTCGGTCGAGTCCGGCCATGTGAAGGAAGTCGTGACCGCCTCCCGCGAGGGCGGTGCGTCGCTCAACATCCTCTCCGGACTGGTCGCTGGCAACTTCTCCGGCTACTGGATGGGCCTGACCATCGTCGCCCTGATGGCGATCGGAGCCGGCGTGGCGGGCACCCTGCCGGTCGGTCCCGAAGCCCTGATGATCGCCCCGGCGGTCTTCGCCTTCGGCCTGATCGCCTTCGGCTTCCTCGGCATGGGCCCGGTGACCATCGCGGTCGACTCCTACGGCCCGGTCACGGACAACGCCCAGTCGGTCTACGAGCTGTCGATGATCGAGACCCTGCCCAACATCAAGCAGGAGCTCAAGAAGGACTACGGCTTCGACGCCGACTTCGACCGCGCCAAGCACCACCTGGAGGCGAACGACGGCGCCGGCAACACCTTCAAGGCCACGGCCAAGCCGGTGCTCATCGGCACCGCGGTGGTCGGCGCCACGACGCTGATCTTCTCCATCATCATGGTGCTCACGGAAGGCCTGAGGGCTGACCTCGTCACCAACCTCTCGATCCTCCACCCGCCGTTCCTGCTCGGCCTGATCACCGGCGGCGCCATCATCTACTGGTTCAGCGGCGCCTCCATCCAGGCGGTATCGACCGGTGCCTACCGGGCGGTCGAGTTCATCAAGGAGAACATCCGGCTCGATACGGGCTCCGAGAAGGCATCGATCGAAGACAGCAAGAAGGTCGTGGAAATCTGCACCACCTACGCCCAGAAGGGGATGTTCAACATCTTCCTGGTGGTGTTCTTCTCCACCCTGGCGTTCGCCTGCCTGGAGCCGTTCTTCTTCATCGGCTACCTGGTGTCGATCGCGATCTCCGGCCTCTACCAGGCGATCTTCATGGCGAATGCCGGCGGTGCCTGGGACAACGCGAAGAAGATCGTGGAAGTGGACCTGAAGGAGAAGGGGACCCCGCTGCATGCGGCGACGGTCGTCGGCGACACCGTGGGCGATCCGTTCAAGGACACCTCCTCGGTGGCGATGAACCCGATCATCAAGTTCACCACCCTCTTCGGCCTCCTCGCCGTCGAGCTGGCGGTCGAGATGGAGCGCACTCCGCGCCTGATTGCGGCGGCGGTCTTCTTCATCATCTCGACGGTCTTCGTCTACCGGTCGTTCTACGGCATGCGGATTCCGGTCAAGGAAGCCGAGCCCACGAGCGCCCGTCGGGCCGTCCAGGCCTGATCCTGCCCTTCGCAGGGCGTCAGTCACCTTGGTGTGGCGTGGCGCCCTGCTGCTTCCCTCCCTTGACAAGCGGCGCCCGAAGCGCAACTCTCCCAGAGTTGACGCAAACTTGACAGGAGGCGCCGCATGAGCTTTTTCAGCCGCTGGATTCGCCTTGTACCTGCCTTGGTCCTCCTGCTCGCCGCGAGCCTGGCATGCCGCCCGGATGAACCGGATGCCGGCGGCGAGGTTACCCCGAGCCCGAGCCCTGCTCCCGCTGTCGCGAGCTGCGTGGTGAACGGCACACTGCCCTATCTCGATTGCCCGGCATTCCCGAACACGTCGGCCACGGCTCAGCCGCAATGGGACTACTTCGCCTGGAACAGCTTCTTCGCCGCCAACTGGCCGGCCCTCGACCCTGCGACGAACAACTGGCAGCGGGGCTTCCCGGACCTCAACCAGAGCTTCGTCAACGCTGCCGGAACGTCCCTGCTCACCTGGGAGACGTTCAAGGAGAAGCGCGAGGTCTTCTTCTATCCGCCGACCACCAACGTGGACCCGGGAGCCTGGAACCAGGAGCCGAACTACGGACCGATCCCCAGCACTCCCCTGTGCTCCGACAGCCAGGGCAAACCCGCCGTGCCGACCCGGCTCCTCGGCCAGGGCGGCAAGCTGGTCTACGACAGCCTCGACGAGACCGTCGAGGTGCTCTCCGAGGCTTTAGAGCAGCCGGCCGCGCTCTGCGGCGGCTTCACCAAGAACCCCTGCAGCGCGGACGGGACGGGAAAGCCCGATTGCAGCTGCCTCGTCGGGCTGCCGGTGGCGCCGCGGGTGTGGAAGGGAAGCCCGACGAAAACGAACCCGCAGCCCGTCCTCTATGAGGTCAAGGTCAACTACGACTTCTACCACTACGTCCGGACGAACAAGCTCTACCTGGACTCCATGGCCGAGAAGGCTTCCGGTGCGCCCGACTACAAGGACAAGACGAAGATCCGGCTTCCCTACCGGACCAGCGCAGTGCAGGGTTCCGGCGGCCCCGGTCCCAGCGCGGTGACGTCGTACGACTCCCGGGCCTGCCTCGCCGCCTACTCGAAGGTTGGACCGAACACCAATATGAACCCCTGCCCCGTCGGCTCGATCCACATCAAGACCGCCTGGATCCCCATCCAGAACGAAGACGCCTCGAAGTACCACACCGCGGAGGCTGCCTACTTCAAGACCGAGAACGGCAAGGCGTGCATGAGCTACGCGACATTCGGAATGGTCGGGATCCACATCATCCAGCGTGTCCACACGGGAGCCGGAGCGTCCTCGGCCCCAGTGGGCGGAACCTTCGTCTTCTCGACATGGGAGCACGTCGACAACGACCAGGCCGGGTTCACGTACTCCAACTACTTCCCCGGTCAGCCTTTCGCGGGTCCGCCCCAGCGCGCCACCTTCTATCCTCAGCCGTCGGCGGCCCTGCCGGTGACGCGCAAGTACCCGATCCTCCCGGGCACGCAAAAGGTCAATAGCCAGGTTCACACGGCGATCAAGGCGGTGAACCCGAATTCGGTCTGGCTCAACTACCAGCTCGTCGGCACCCAGTTCCAGGCGATCGACATCCAGAGCCTGCCGCCGAATCCTGCCAATCCGAACGATCCCACGGGCATCGGCCAGCCGCTCTACCTGGCAAACCTGGTTATCGAGACCAATGAAGGGTTGCAGCACTTCCAGGGCTTGCCGCCCCTGGTTTCCGCGGCCGCCCCGTTCAGCAAGGTCATCCCCGGCAACCACACACTCGCCTTCAACCGCAGCGCGAGCAACATGACTTTCTCGCCGACCGGGAATCCATCCGCGCTCAAGGGTTTCAACATGGGCGGTTGCATGGGCTGCCACGGCGTGGCCCAGACCAAGGGCTACTCCTTCAGCTTCGTGCTCTTCGACGGGCAAGCGGGTGCCGACGTGGACACGCAGACGAACTTCGCCCTCGCGCCGGTCTCGCGCTGAGGGTGCTGCAAGAGGTGGGGCGTCACTTCGGTGTGGCGCCCCGCTTCTTCGCTCCCCCTGCCTTTTTTCCGGTCTTCGCCTTCATCCGCTGCGTGGCGGCCAGGGATTTGCGAGCCCACTCCACCAACTCGTCCGGGTCGTCCATGACCTCGTCCGGGACGGTGTAGAACGGCATGGAGCGGCTCTTGTCTTCATAGGGCTGGAACGGCCCGATGCCCAGCGCCTCGTAGTCGGGCCGGTTCTCGTCGTCCGCCCGGAGGAGGAGCCGGTCACCCGCGACGATTGCGATCATCAACTCATCCACGTATACCCCGTAGCCGCCGAACATGAACCGGTAAGATGCCTGACCCAGCGGCGAGAGCAGGTCCACCACGTAGTCGCAGAATTCATTGGTTCTTGGCATGGGGCGAGGCTAGCATGGGGCTAAGGACCGTGAGACGCGGAAGCCTCTCCGTGAGACACGGAAGCCTCTCCTCATGCGGCTCAGTCAGCTGTTCTCTTGCGGTTAGAGGCCGAGAGGATCACGGATCTGTACGAGAACCTTCTCGGCCGACGCCTTCCAAAAAGGTGCGAGCTTTGAAAGAAAACAGCCGTTCTCTTTCAAAGGTAGGGGGGGCTGTGCTCAGGCTGCGCGATCGGCGACCTGCAGGACCCCCTCGGTGGCCAAGCCCAACACTAGATGCCCCGCGAGGCCGCGCGCATGGGTCTGCCATGGGAACGCGGCAGGCCCGGGGGTGAGCCCGAGCGCGGCATTTCCCACTTCGTCGAGCAGCAGCCAGACGGCGGTGCCGAATAGCGCGCCTGTCGCCAACTCGCGGCCGGGACCCCCGTCGGCCAGACGACGGCGCAGCAGTCCGTAAACAGCACCCGAGCCGATGCCGACGGCCCAGTGGATCGCCGATCCGAGCTTCTTCCTCTCGTCCTCGGAGAGCTGACTGTACGCGAAGCCGGCGGCCTTCTCCGCCGCCACTTCGTAGGCGGTCTTGTCTCCCCGCGCCTGGTCCTCGCGCTTCCGGGCCTTCGCGCCCTCCTTCTCGTAGAGGTAGGAGGTGGTCTTCCCCATGATCCAAGTCGCCGCGGCTCCGGCAAGAGCACCCAGGGCGAGATCCGTGCAAAGGTTGCGGTCGTGCTTCATCGCTCTTCCTCCTTCCCTTGTCGGGGGCGCACCCCGGGCAATCAGAAGATGCGGGATCGATGCCACCGGATGCGTCCTGGTTCGAAACATGCAAGTCCTTGAAAGGTAAGCCCGGCGGGCTTAGTGCGGGCTCATGGAGGCGCATCCATGACAGAACGATCGTCAGCGGTCCAGGTGAAGGGCCCGGTCTTGGGCAAACTCCCGATTGAATCATTACTCTCCCGCAAGGCCTCGGCAGGCGCCCTGCGCTGCCGCCGCAAGTTCCTTCGGTTCTTTCCGGAAGGTTTCCACGACGAAACCTACATCGACTGGGAACGGGGCTACAAATGGGAAGCTCATGAGCATTGGAATGATCTTCTGGATCGAGCCACGCTCCGCAAGCTCCTGCGCGAGGACGGGCACGCGGAGATCGCCGCCCGCGCAGTGCGGATCGAATCCCGTACCAATCTACTTTTCTCCTTCGAAAAGATGGCTCTGCGCGACGCAGTGAAGTCGCCTGACGGCGCGCGTTCTTTCGCAACGGGCCTCTATGATTTTCTCCATGGCACCGGTGACGTGGCAAAGAAGTTCCGGCGCTGGTGCGAAGTCGTCGAGGGGTTGCCCCGGAAGCAGACACGCGTCTTCACCTGGCCGGTGGTCACCGTCTTCGGATTCATCGCGCAACCGGAAACGCACATCTTCCTGAAGCCCAATGTCACCCGCGCGGCTGCGCGCGAGTACGGCTTCGAGTTCCTCTACAAGTCCAGGCCGTCGTGGGAGACCTACGCCAACCTCCTTCAGTTCGCGGAGTTGGTGCGGCGCGATCTTCGCGGCCTGAAGCCGCGGGACATGATCGACATCCAGTCGTTCCTCTGGGTGCAGGGTTCGGACGAGTACGAGGAGTGATAACCTTGCTTTCATGAACACCAACCCTGCCGATCTCTTCCTGCAAGACATCCGCATTCAGGCCCGCAAGATCAAGGAGCTCGCGGACAAAGCCCTTGTTCAGGTACGGGACGAAGACCTCACTGTCACCCTCGATCCGGAGTCGAACAGCCTCGCCGTGATCGTCCAGCACCTGGCCGGCAATCTCCGCTCCCGGTGGACGGACTTCCTCGCCTCCGATGGAGAGAAGCCGGACCGGAACCGCGACTCCGAGTTCGAATCTCATGAAGGAACCAGCCGCGCCGACCTCCTGGCTTCCTGGGAGGAGGGATGGAGCCGCCTCTTCGGGACCCTGGACAGCCTCACCGTCGAAGATCTTGGAAGGACCGTCCTCATCCGGTCCGAGCCGCACACGGCGGTGCAGGCCATCAACCGCGGGATCACCCACGCCGCCTATCATGTCGGGCAGATCACTTTCCTTGCGAAACATTTTGCCTCGGCGGACTGGAAGACGCTTTCGATCCCGCGCGGAAAGTCCCGCGAGTTCACGCAATCGATGCATAGCAAAAGGTAGCGATCCAGGTCTCCGGCCGTGTGGCGGATCTTTCGCCAGTTCCGCGTATCTCTGAGCGGGTACGACGAAACAATCCAGACAACGAATGCACGACTTGGAGATATACATGTTCGCCAGGAAGATTGCCTTTGCCCTCTCGCTCCTTACGATCGGTACCGCTCATGCGCAGACCCCCACCTTCGGTGTCGAGGCGGTGGCCGCGACCTCCGGCTACAGCGGCACTTACACGGACAATCCCGGCCCGGTTGCGGGCGGCCAGTCGGCTGGCGCTACCGCTGATCCCGCGGGTCTTCAGTACTACAACGGCTACGGCCTCGTCTATGGCGATGCCGCCGCAAATGCCACCGCCTATACGCACTACCTCTATGGGAGTGTCGACGTCCTTGCCGATAACCTTTCTGCCACCGCGTTCCCCAACACTTCCCCCACCGGCAACACGGAGAGCCGCTGGTGGGACTACATCACCGTCCGCTCAAACACCCTTCCGAATGGCACTCTCGTCGAGATCGTGTTCCGTAACGCCTTGACCACCAACTGGACCGCCTCGGGCGTGCACAAGGGCAATGTCTTCTCCGAGCTGCAGGTCGGGGGCTACAGCGCCTCGACGCAATCGAAGATGGACTCCACCTGGGGGACGACCTTGGTGCCCGGGCCGGAGCTGCACATCAAGTTGAAGGTGGGTAGCCGCTACTCCCTGAGCTCCAAGCTGCGGGTCTACGGACGGGCCTTTTACTTCACCCAGGGACCGGTCTACGACGGACAGATCAACATCGAGACCGCGGCCGAGGTGCAGGTGGACCCGGGCACCCAGGACGTCTGGCTCGACTTCGATTCCGATCGCTGATTCATCCCTCGCCTGCTCCCTTGCCGCCACGGTCTTTAGAGGCCGCGGCGGTTTGCGTTTTATACTGGTGGCATGACTCAGCCAAGCCCACCCATCGATCCCCGCGTCGACATCGGTCACGTCCATCTGAAGGTCGCGGACCTGGAGCGCTCACTCGCTTTCTATTGCGGCGTGCTCGGCTTCGAGCTGATGCAGCGGATGGGAGGCCAGGCTGCGTTCATCAGCGCGGGCGGCTATCACCATCACATCGGCCTGAATACGTGGGAGAGCCTCGGCGGTTCTCCTCCGCCTCCGGGCACCACCGGCCTCTATCACGTCGCCATCCGCTACCCCGACCGCCGTTCTCTCGCGGACGCTCTGCGGCGCCTGGCTGAAGCCAATGTCTCACTGGATGGGGCCGCGGATCATGGAGTGAGCGAAGCGCTCTACCTGCGGGACCCGGACGACAACGGCGTCGAGCTGTACCGCGACCGGCCGCGGGAGGAGTGGCCGCGCTCGGATGACGGCGGAGTCGCGATGTACACCCGCCCGCTGGATTTGCGCGCCTTGATGGCCGAGTTGAAATGAAAAGGAAAAGGGGCCGGCTGAATGCCGCGCCCCTTTTCGACAGCGGGAGGAACGATCAGATTTCGCGCTCGCCGCCGGGGTACACGAACGAATCGCGCGGAGCGAACCAGGAGGAGGCGACCACCGGCTGGAACGGCTTCGCGGGGCGCAGCGACCAGGTCGGATGGTCCTTGGCGAGGAACTCGACCGACTGCAGCTCGAAGGGATCGACCAGGTCGCCGATGTAAGCGTAGTTGCCGGCCAGGATCTTGTCGTCGAGCTTGGTGACATAGGTCAGGTGTCCGCGGGCCACCACGCCGATCTTCTTGCCGACGCGCGCCCGGGTGCGGATGACCGGCACTCCGTCCACGGAGGTGACGGCTTCGAGCTCGCGGCCGTGCACCTCGACCGTCGTCGATCCCGGAGCGGCCGGTACGCCGCGCTCGGCCACGTAATCCCGCATGACTTCCGACGAGTTGAGGTAGTGAGAGAAGAAGCGTCCGGGTGTGACACCGTCCGGGGCGGTGACGTTGGCCAGGTCGAGGCCCATGTAGGTGAGGGAGTAGGCGCCGAAACCGGAGGTCTGCTCCGCGGAGTCGACGACGTACTGGTTCATATAGATCGGACCGGCCGGCACGAGGCGGTCCGGCAGCAGGGCCGCGGCGGCCTTGGGATCTGCAGGGATCCAGCTTGAGTAGATCATGCGGCTATCGATCACGAGCTGCGGCGCGGCGAGAGTGGATTGCGACATTTCAGGTATCTCCTTGATGTTGTGACTACTTGGTGTGACTTCATTGCTCTTCACTCGGAGGTACGCAGGATAACCCGTGCTCCCGCCACAGGTGCGGCTGAGCTAGACTTTCCATCATGAGCACGGAAAAGATAAGAGCCTTATTGTGGGCAGGGATCGTGGTGCCGGTCCTTTACTTCGGCACCCTGATCGTCGCTTCCCTTCTCTATCCCGGCTACAGTCATGCCTCGCAGTACGCCAGCGAGTTGGGCAGCGCCACCGCGCGCTACCCGGCTGTCTTCAATACGGGCATCATGCTGAATAGCCTGGCAGTCATCCTGGCGGGCTTCGGGTTCTTCTTCGCAATCCGGCGGCTGGGCGGGAACACGCTGCTGGCGGCGCTGACCGGGCTGACCCTGTTCCTGTTCGGGATCGCCACTTTCATGGGCGGGATGTTCCCGATGCCGGATGAGCGGCACGGAGGCTACGGATTGGGGCTGGCGCTTCAGCTCACACCCCTGTTCCTCGCTCTGGGGCTCTGGCGGCGGAGGAGCCTGCGCGGCTTGAGCATCTTCCTGCTCGTGATGTTCGTGGTGATGGGCATTTTCTTCGCCATCATGATGGGAGGCGGCAGCCTGGTGACGAGGGCGAACGTGGGCCTGTTTCAGCGCACCTTTGCCTTGACGGGCTTCTCGTGGTTAGGCATTGCCGCCTGGCGTCTCAGGCGGGAGCTGGACGCGGAGGCTTGACAGGAACCGGGGCGGAGGAAGACAGTCATCCCATGACCCGGCGGGCCCACCTGTACCTTTTCGCATTCGCCCTCCTCGCCACGGGCGTCTACGTAGCGGAGGTAGCCCTCGTCCGGATGCGGTGGCAGCGGCCGGACCTGATCGCCCTCGGGGTGATGTCGGACCTGATCGTGATGGTCCCGCTCTTCTACTGGTTCCTGGCGGTGCGCCGCGGGGGCTGGCCGCGGTTGAGCGTGGTCCCGGTCGTCCTCCTCGGCATCCTCGGCTCCGCGCTGTTGCTCCCGCAGGACCGCAGGCTGCTCCGCGACGTGGTCAGCATCCTCGCCATCCCCTACGAGATCGGCCTTGTCACCTGGATCGCGGTCCGCACCCGGCGGGCCCTGCGGCGCACCCCTGGGGATGAGGACACGCTGGAACGGTTCCGGGAAGTGGCCCGGGACGTCCTCCCCGCGCGCCGGGCGGCCGACGCGGTCGCCTTCGAGATGGCGGTGCTCTACTACGCGCTGCTCTCCTGGCGCCGGCGTCCCGAGGAAGGTGCCTTCACCTATCACCGCAAGAGTGGTTATGGCGCGGTCGTCTTCGCCATTCTGATCATGGTCCTGGCCGAGGCGATCCCTGTGCACATCCTGCTGATGCGCTGGAGCGCCGTGGCGGCCTGGGCCCTCACGATCCTGTCGTTCTACGCGATCGTTTTCTTCCTCGCCGACTGGCGGGCGGCACGGCTCCACCCCATTCTCCTGGACGGCGAGGCTCTCCGCATCCGGGTCGGGCTGCGCTGGAGGATAAGGATTCCACGGGGACAGATCGCGGCGGTCCACAAGAAGCGCCCGCCGGGCTCGGACCCCTACATCCGTGCCGCGCTCCCCGGACCGGTTCCGCTCTGGATCGAGCTGACGGAGCCGGTCACCGCCCAGGGTCCGTACGGGATCGAGAGGAAGGCGCGCTGGATCTCCCTGACGGTCGACGATCCCGAGCGCTTCCGCCAGGCCCTGGAAACATGACGGGCATCACTTCATTCGCCATTGAGTCCCCGCTCGGCCGCTGGACGATTACCGGCTGGAGCCCTCCGCATCTGGCCGGCGTGGTGGATTCGATCTGGCATTTCGACGGCATCATGAGCCACCTGCGCGAGCGCACCTTCCCCAACGGGCTGCTGCAATTGATCGTGCACCTCGGCGGGCGCTATCGGGTGGTGGAAAAGGGCGAAGCGGAGCTCTGCCCGGAGGTGTGCGTCGGCGGGATGCAGACGGGCCCGCTCGTGATCGAGTCTCCGGGGACCCGCTGCTGCGTGATGGGGGTGCAGCTCCACCCCGTGGGCGCCTACCGGCTTTTCGGAACGCCGCTCGGGGAGCTGGCCGGGCAGGCCAACCTGGACCTTCAGGATGTGGTCGGGCCGGCGGCGCGCGAGCTCCAGGAGCGTTGCCTGGAGGCAGGCTCGGCCGAGGAGCAGGTCCGGCGCGCGGCCGCTTGGATCGCGGAGCGCCTGGCCCGCTCGCCGGATTCGGACCCGGCCATCTCGTGGACTGCGGCCGAGATCAAGCGCCGGCAGGGAGCGGTTTCGATCTCCGAGCTGCGGGACCGGACGGGGCTGAGCAAGACGCGGCTGGCCGCTGCTTTCCGGGATCAGGTCGGGGTCACGCCCAAGCTCTTCGCGCGCATCCACCGGTTCCGCCGGGCCCTGGAGCTGATCCACCAGGGCTCCGATCCGCTCGTGGATGTGGCCCTGTCTGCCGGCTACTACGATCAGCCGCATCTGAACGCAGAGTTCCGCGAGCTGAGCGGCCTCGCCCCGGGCGAGTACCTGTCCGCCGCCCGCTACCCGAACAGCGTCAGCCTCGCGGAAGCGGGCTGACTTTTTTCCAAGACCGCGCCTTTCCGTCCGGATATCTTCGGTTCGAAAGGAGGGAACAATCCCATGGCAGTCAAACCCATTCCCGACGGTTTTCACACGATCACTCCCTACTTGGTGGTACCCGACGCGGCAGGCCTGATCGATTTCCTGAAGCGGGCGCTCGGCGCCGAGGAGATCCACCGCAGCGCGGGGCCGGACGGCAACGTGGCCCACGCTCAGATGCAGATCGGCGACTCGATGATCATGATGGGGCAGGCGAAGGACGAGTGGAAGCCGATGCCCTGCATGCTCTACCTGTACGTCGAGGACGTGGACGCCTGGTACCGGCGTGCGATCGAGGCCGGCGCCAAATCGGTGCGGGAGGTCAACGACGAGGCTTATGGCGACCGTGCCGGAGGCGTGCAGGACCCGGCCGGCAACCAGTGGTGGATCGCCACCCACAAGCAGGACGCGCCGCTCACTCCGGCTTGAGGCCGACCAGCTCCATGAGGAGGAGGGCGTTGGTCGTCGTGGCCACGCCCGGCCTCATCTGGTAGTCGAAGGTCATCGGCGGATCGCCGCCGGGGTGGAGCGTCTCGCGGAAATGGACGGGGCGGACGGCCTCGGCCAGCTCCGGGATCTCGGCGATCTGCAGGTCGTGAGTAGAGACCGCCCCGATCGCCCCCTGCCGCAAAAGGTGGAGGATCACCCGCCGCACCGCGACTTGCCGCTCGTGACTGTTCGTGCCGCGGAGCACCTCGTCCAGAAGATAGAGGAGGGTCCGGCCTTCCGCGTGGCATTGGTCGGCCACGTCCACTACGCCGCGGATGCGCTTCAGCTCGGCCAGGAAGAAGGAGACGCCGTCGGCGAGCGAGTCCTCGACCAGGATGCTGGTGGCGAGGGTGACCGGCGGCATCCGCAGCTCTTCCGCGCAGACCGGTCCTCCCGCCTGCGCCAGCACCGCGTTGACGCCGATCGAGCGCAGCAGTGTGCTCTTCCCCGACATGTTCGAGCCGGTGACCAGCACGAACGTGCCGGCGGGGCCGACCTCGACGTCGTTCGAGACTCGCCGGTCCCCAGGCAGCAGCGGATGCCCCAATGTCTTGGCGGCGAAACGGTCCTGTCCGGCCTCCACCCGGGGGAAGGCCCAGTCCGGGTTGTCGTGTCGCAGCCCGGCCAGAGCCGACAAGGCCTCGAAGTCGCCAAGGGCCTGAAGCCATTTCCGGACATGGGGACCGGCATCCCTTTGCCAGGCCTCCAGCAGGTAGAGGCTGTGGAAGTCCCACAGCAGGAAGCTCTGGAGGAAGAAGTGAAGGATGCCCGAGTGGCGGGCGTCCGCGAGCCCGATGCGCCCTTGCAGGATCTTCATCCAGAGGTGGGCGGGCCGGCCCTGAGGTGTCAGGTCCGCCGCGATCCGCTGGAGGAGCGATGCGGCGTAGCTGCGTTCCGGGAGCAGCGCCAAGGCATCGGCGTAGAGCTCGAACTCCTTCTGCCGGGCCTCCAGCCGGTCGAAGCTCGCGAGCAGCCGCGATCCCAGGACATAGGCGAGGGTGATGTTGACGGTCAGCAGCAGCCCCAACTGCCAGGAGGGGATGAGGGTCCCCAGGGCCGAAGCCCCGGGCGGGACAGTGTCGATCGTCGTCCCGAACCGCAGCAGGCAGTGGACCAGCGCCGCGATCGTGAGGACCGGAAGGATGCGCGTCAGCCAGATCAGCCAGGGCCGCGCGAGGAGCCACGGGCGGTCCTCGGCCCAGGCCAGGAACTTGTCCACGCTCGGAGCGTGCTTCTCCATCGGCCGCGTGCGAACTTCGAGCTGCTGCCGGAGGTCGAGCTCCGGCGCAAGCTCCGTGACCGCTTCCTGTCGCCGGGCGATCTCCGCGGGCGGGGCCGGCTCCAGCAGCCAGCCGGCCAGCTCGCTCTTGCCGGCCGGCGTATGGGCGGTGCCCAGGAGCTGGAAGACCGAGGCGGGGCCGAAGAGGTCGAGATCGCGAGCGAGCGGCAAATCGTTCGGGAGGTTGGGAAGAGGGAGGTTCTTCCAGTCGCGCGCGATCCGCAGCAGCGCCTCCTCGTTGATCCGCGCCAGATCTCCGGCCCGGCGCTGGGAGGCGACGACCCGGTCATGGCTGGGGAGGATGGCCAGGAAGGCAACGAAGAACAGCGCAGCTCCTCCGAATCCCACTTGCTTCGGGGAGGCCGGGTCGAACAGGACCCACAGGAGGCAGCCGGCAAAGGCCGCGAACAGGATTCCGCGGATGATGGAGAAGCGGAGGGAGATCCGGGCGAGGCGCCGCTCTTCGTGCTGGAAGGAGTCGCGGCGCTGCCGGTAGTTTGCGGAGATCTCGGTCACGCCGCGAATCATACCCGTCGAGCGGCGATCGCCAACCATCGAGACGGAGTGGCTGGGCCTGAAGCGATGGCGGCTTGGCTTCTAGCTGCCGTGGCTTGACTTCAAGCCAGGACGGCTTGGCCTGAAGGGGTGGCCCCTTGGCATTGAGCCATGGCCCCTTCACCTCTAGCCACGGCCCCTTCGCCTCTAGCTGCCATCCCTTGGATGCAAGCCATGGCCGCCCGGTTTGAAGCCATGGTCGATGCTCTCTTAGTAGGGGCGGGGCTTGCCAAGCCCCGGCAGGGGCGTCATGAATTAGCCCGGCACGTGAGTGCCGGGTAACGGAGGAATGTCGCCCCTACCGGGGCTTCGGGGGTTTTTGGCGACCCATCACCAACCCGGCACTCACGTGCCGGGCTAATTCATAATGCCCCTACCGGGGCTCTTCCCTACATCAAGATCCCCGCAGCGGTCAGTCGCCCGGCTACTCGACCGTCACGCTCTTTGCCAGGTTCCGCGGCTGGTCCACGTCGGCTCCGCGGCGTACGCCCGTGAAGTAGGCGAGGAGCTGCAGGGGGATCACGTTGATGATCGGCTGGAGCAGCGGTGAGACGGTTGGGACTTCGATCACCTCGTCGCAGACTCCGCCCAGCTCCTCGGGATCACGGTCGGTGAGGGCGATGACCACCCCGTCCCGCGCCTTGACCTCCTGCAGGTTGCTCTTCGCCTTCTCGAACACCACGTCGCTGCCCGTGGCAATGGAGACCACCGGCATCTCGTTGTCGATCAGGGCGATGGGGCCATGCTTCATCTCGCCCGCGGGGTAGCCCTCGGCGTGGATGTAGGAGATCTCCTTGAGCTTGAGCGCGCCTTCGAGGGCGATCGGGTAGTTGATGCCGCGCCCCAGGTAGAGGAAGTTCTCGGCTCGAAAATACCGCCGGGCGAGCGCATCCATGTTCTTCTCCTGCCGCCGGATCACCTCGTCCACCGCCTGCGGCAGCCGGGCGAGGTCGTCCAGGTACCCGTGCTCGATCTTCCCCGCCTTCAACTGGCGCAGGTAAAGGGCGAGCAGGTAGAGGGCCACGAGCTGGGTGGTGAAGGCCTTGGTCGAGGCGACCCCGATCTCCGGGCCGGCATGGGTGTAGATGACCCCCTCGCTGATCCGGGTGGCCTGGCTCCCTTGCACGTTGCAGACGGTGAACAGGTGGGCGCCCGCATCGCGGGCCGCTTCCATGGCCGAGAGGGTGTCCGCGGTCTCGCCCGACTGGGAGATGCCCACGGCCAGCGACTTGCCGGTGACGATCGGCTTCCGGTAGCGGTACTCGGAGCCGTAATCGACCTCGACCGGGACGCGGGCGAGCTCCTCGATCATGAACTTGCCGATGAGGCCCGAATGCCAGGAGGTGCCGCAGGCGAGGATGTGGATGCGCTCGACCGACCGCAGCTCGTCCTCGGACATCTTGATCGTGTCGAACAGGATCTCTGCCCGCTCGAAGTCCACACGGCCGGCGAAGGTGTCCTGCACGGCCTGGGTCTGCTCGTGGATCTCCTTGAGCATGAAGTGCTTGTAGCCGCCCTTCTCCGCCTGGATGGGGTCCCAGGCCAGGCGCTGCGCGGGGCGGTCCACCTTGTTGCCCTGGCGGTCCCAGACCTCGACGCCCGACTGCTTCAGCAGCGCCAGGTCGCCGTTCTCCATGAAGATCACGTCTTTGGTGTGGGCGAGCAGCGCGGACGGATCGGAGGCGAGGAACTGCTCCCCCTCGCAGAGGCCGATGACCAGCGGCGGACCCTGGCGGGCCGCCACGATCTCCTGGTCCTCCGATTCCGTGGTCACCGCTGCGAAGGCGTACATCCCTTCCAGCTCGCGGCAGGCCCGGGCCACCGCGTGGCGGAGATCGGGCTCGTGATCCAGGTAGGAGGAGATCAGGTTCGCCACGACCTCGGTGTCCGTGTCCGAGGTGAAGGTCCAGCCCTCGGAGATCAGCCGCTTCTTGAGCGGCAGGAAGTTCTCGATGATGCCGTTGTGGATGAGCGCGACCCGGCGCCGGGAGTCCACCATGGGATGGGCGTTGCGCTCGCTTGGCGGACCGTGGGTTGCCCAGCGGGTATGGCCAAGGCCATAGCGGCCGGTCAGGGGCTGCTTTTCGAGCTTCTCCTTGAGGCGGTCGAGCTTGCCTTCCGCCTTGGCGGTCTGGAACTCGTGGTCCAGGACCGCGACGACTCCAGCCGAGTCGTAGCCGCGGTACTCCAGGCGGCGGAGCCCATCCATCAAAAGGGGCACGACCTCACGGTTGCCCACGTAGCCGACGATTCCGCACATTGCTCAGGGTTCCTCTTTCTTCTTTTTTCGCTTTCCACGCAGGCCGCCGGCCCATCCGTCCAGGTTCTTCTGCCGCACCCGGCCGATGGCCAGGGCGCCGGCGGGGACGTCCTTGGTGATCACCGATCCCGCCGCCGTGCTGGCCCCCTCACCGACTCTGACGGGGGCGACGAGCATGGTGTCGCTGCCGATGAACGCGCCCGGTCCGATCTCGGTCGGGTGCTTGCTGGTGCCGTCGTAATTACATGTAATGACCCCGGCGCCGACGTTGGCCCCTTCCCCGATCGTGGCATCCCCGATGTACGAGAGATGGCTCGCCTTGCTGCCCGGGCCGAGCTCGGAGTTTTTCACCTCGACGAAGTTGCCCACTCGGGCACCCTGTAGCAAGCGGGATGCCGGGCGCAACCGGGCGTAAGGGCCGACCCGGCAGGTATCTCCGACCTCGGCTCCGTCGATCACGCTGTAGGGCTCGATCATGACGTCGTCGCCCAATGTGCTGTCCCGGATCCAGGAACCCTGACGCAGGGTACAACCCTCGCCGATCACGGTCTGGCCGAGGAGCGACACGTCGGGGTGGATGATCGTGTCCGTACCCACGCGGACCCCCGGCTCGATCGAGGTGCGGGAGGGCTCCAGGATGGTCACGCCCTGGTCCATCAGGTTCGCCAGGTGACGGTCGAGCAGCCTCCGGTGGACGCGGGCCAGCTCGGCCCGGGTGTTGACGCCGAGCGCCTCGGACGGATCGGGCAGGGGCACGAGGAGGACCAGCTTGTGATCGGCCGCTGCCGCGGTCACCGCGTCGGTCAGGTAGAGCTCCCCCTGGGAGTTCTCCGTGCCAATCTGGCGCAGGTAGTCGAAGATCTGGGGTGCCGGCAGGGCATAGAGGCCGGCGTTGACGCGCTTGACCGCAAGCTCCTCGGGCGAGGCGTCGGCGGCCTCGACGATGCGCCGCAGCGCGCCGTAGCCTCCGGCGAGCACCCGGCCGAGCGAGCCCGGCTCGTCGAGCTCGGCCACGGCCATCGCCCCCCAGCCGGCGGCGGCACCGCCCGTGAGCGCCTCCAGGGTCGCGGGGCTGACCAGGGGAACGTCGCCGGAGAGGACCAGCAGGTTGGCTTCGCCCTGGACGTGCTCCTCCGCCTGCATCAGGGCATGACCGGTCCCCCGCTGCTCTTTCTGGAGCACCCACTGGATGTCGTCGCCGTCGATCTCCTTCATCACCTGCTCCGCGCCGTGGCCGACGATCACCAGGATGCGCTCGCAGCCGGCGGAGCGGGCGGTCTCGATCACCCAGGAGAGGAGCGGGCGGCCGGCGGCGTAGTGGAGGACCTTGGGCAGGTTGGACCGCATGCGGGTCCCCTTGCCGGCGGCGAGGACGACTGCGATCCGAGGGCGTTCAGACATGGTCGAGCAGCTCCATCACCGCTTCGGCGAGCTTGGGAGGATCGTGGCGGATGAATTCGTCCCCGGAGGCGAGCAGGTCGGCTTCGACCACCCGGATGCCCAGGGCCTCGACTTCGGCCCGGTCGATGAGCACGGGCTCGGAGCCGGTCTCGGCATAGTGCTCCAGCAGCTGGCCGGGGATCTCGGAGGAGCTGACCAGGACGTCGTCGACCAGCCCGCGGCCGGCCAGGCGCTCGACCGCGTGTAGATGATCGAGGCCCGTCATGCCATCGGTCTCTCCGGGCTGGGTCATCAGGTTGAGCAGGAGCACGGTCCGTGCCGGGCTCTTGTTGACCGCTTGGCGGATGCCCGGGATCAGCAGGTTGGGGAGGATCGAGGTGTAGAGCGAGCCCGGGCCGAGCAGGATCAGGTCGGCCTTCTCCAGGGCGGCGACCGCCGGAGGAAAGGCTGGCGGGGCTGGCGGGTCGAGCTCCAGGCGCTCGATGGCCTCCCCTGACGTGCCGATCGCCGATTCCCCCTCGTAGACCTGGCCGGAGGCGCCGCGGCCGCGCAGGCGTACGTCCTGGACGGTGGCCGGGCAGATCTTGCCGCGCACCGAGAGGATCGACTCGGCGGTGAGGATCGCCTGGTGGAAGTCGCCGGTGATGCCGGTGAGCGCGGTCAGGAACAGGTTGCCGAACGAGTGGCCGAGGAGGCCGTCGCCGTTGGGGAAGCGGTACTGGAAGAGGCGCGCCAGGAGATCCTCGTCGTCGGCGAGGGCCACGAGGCAGTTGCGGATGTCGCCCGGGGGGAGGACGCCGAACTCGCGGCGCAGGCGGCCGGAAGAGCCGCCGTCGTCCGTGACCGTGACGACGCCGGTGAGCTGGCGCAGGCGGTCGGTCCCGGTGTAGTGCTTGAGCCCGCGCAGCAGGGCGGACAGGCCGGTGCCGCCGCCCACCGCGACCAGCCGCTTGCCGTCGCGCTTTTCGGACTCAGGAGAGTCCGAAGAGCTGGCGGTGGTCGCGGTCTTTGCGGAGCTCGGCGAAGTCGGGGTCGTGGAAGGCATGGACGCGGTTTTTGGGATTGAGGTCGATGGCCCGCGACAGCGCCTGCGCGGCCTCCTCGGTCCGGCCCTCGGCCGCGTGGATCGATGCCGCGAGGTAGGCGAAGCGCTCGTCCTTCTGGTCGCGGCCTCCCTGGCGGCAGAGCTCGAGGGCAGCCGCGGCGCCCCCGCGGTTCTTCTCGATGACGGCCCGCAGGAAGGGGTCCCCTTCCTCCTCCTTCGCCGTGTCCAGCTTCTGGCGCGAGGCGGTGAGGTACTGGCGGGCGCGGGCCGAGAGGTCGGGACGGTCACTCTCGGCGAGGACGCTCTCGAGCAGCTCGGCGGCCTTGGCCCAGTCCTTCTTGTGGAAGGCGTCCAGGGCCTTGGTGAAGGCGTCGAGCGCCGGATCGATGGCGGCGGCCGCCTTGGCGGTGGCGCGCGCTTTCGAGGAGAGCGTTTCCGGTTTCATCGGCTGTTCTGGTTCCGGCTGGGCTTTCGGCCGAGGCTTGGCCATAGGGATCGTCCCTCAGCGTTTCTTGAGCTCGATCAGAATCTGTTTGGCCACGGACTTCAAGGTGTCGAACACCCCGACGCCCGTGGTGGCGACGGCCTCGAAAGTGGGCTCCCGCTTGAAATTGAGGGTGCGGTACATCTCATCTACCGCAACCACGTTCGCGAGGTCCCGCTTGTTGAATTGCAGGGCGTACGGGATCGTCGAAAGATCGAAGCCGTGCTCCTTGAGGTTCTGCTCCAGGTTGCGGATGGATTCGATGTTCGCTTCCATCCGCTCCTCCTGGCTGTCGGCGACGAAGATGACGCCGTCGACACCCTTGAGGATCAGCTTGCGGCTGGCATCGTAGAACACCTGGCCCGGGACGGTGTAGAGGTGGAACCGGGTGGTGAAGCCGCGGATGCTGCCCAGGTCGAGGGGGAGGAAGTCGAAGAACAGCGTGCGATCCGCCTCGGTGGCCAGCGAGATCATCTTGCCCTTCGATTCCGGGGCGGTCTTGTTGTAGATGTACTGCAGGTTCGTCGTCTTCCCGCACAGGCCGGGACCGTAGTAGACGATCTTGCAGTTGATCTCTTTGCTGGCGTAGTTGATGAAAGTCATCTTGGCTGCCTTGCTCCGTTCCTCACCGGACCGCCGGAGTGCCTTGCGCGCCAGCCTGGCACGCCGGCCCGCCTGCGGTCTCTGCGGCTACTCGCCGAAGAGCGCGTCGATGTCGTCGTCGGTGATCTCGGAAAAGGGGCTCGCGTGTGCCGTTCCGGCTCCTCGTTCACTCTTCTGCAACATGACCTCGAAGATCTTCTCCAGGTCCACGCTGGCGCGCTTGACGCGCAGGCGGACCAGGCCGAGCGACGAGCGGTCATCGAAGATGACCACCAGGATCGCCCGCTTGGCCACGATCGAGATGTGGATGTGGTCCTGCTGGCCCTCGTGGAACAGCACCGAAAACTCGCGCTCGCCGATCAGCTTCGCGAGGCCATCGGTGGCGGCCACGTTGCCGGCGGTGAGGGAGGCGAGGGAGGTGGTGTCGAACTGGTCGACCTCACCGGCCGAGGCGATCTGCTGGCCGTTCTTGTCGATCAGGAACACGGCCTTGGCATTGGCCTCCTGACGAAGACGGCGCAGGGCCTCTTCCAGATGCTTGAACTCCTCTTCGTACATCACGAAGTCGGCTGAGGACATAGCTAACCTTTCCGGACCGGGCGAAGATACACTATCGCACCCCGTCCGTCAAAGCGCTGATTCCACGTCAGTTGCCCCCAGCCTGTGACAGGCGGAGCTCCCTCTAACGGAACAGGCGCCAACCTCCGAGGATATCGGCCTCGGCAATGACCAACTCTTCGCCTTCCACGGCGTGCGCCAGCGGCACCGGATTGCATCCGCCGCCGCCGGCATTCACCTCCGCGACGCGGAAGGATTTGTCGCACTTGTTGCAGACCAGCCACTCGCCCTCGTGCCGGTACCCCCGCTTCGTCTTGGCGCAGGTCTCGTTGGCATCGAACGCCACCTGCACGTGGCCGCCCGAATCGCGGCCGACGAAGAACCGGACCTCCTGGTTCCCCGAATTCAGGAACTGGTAGAAGCGGACCTGCTGGGGCTCGAGCCCCTCGAGGCTGACCCGCACTTTGCCGTCGCGGCCGGGCGAGACCCTCGCGGTGTCGCCGCCGCGCCGGCTCTCGAACAGGTAGTCCGCCGTCAGGACGGCGGCTACGAAGAGCAGGACAAGGAACACTCCGTGGATCGGTTTGAAGCGGCGCATCGCGCTATTCTGGACCAAGCACCGGAAAGCGGCAAGTCGGCGTTCTAGAACAGCGTGTAGATGAAGGGCGCCGCCGTCTGGCTGGTCACCACGAGCAGGACGACGAGCCCCAGGACCAGGATGAAGGGCACGATCCAGTAGATCTTGTTCTGCCTGGCGAACTGGATGATCTCGCCGAACAGCGAGCCGAGATAGCCGAACCTGCGCATGACGTCTTCTCCTGCCTAGTCGAGCTGGTAATCCTGGCGCCAGTCGCCCTTCTCCTCGAATCTGGGCTGCGCCTTCTTGTCGAGCAGGAACGAGCCGAGCACCAGGTAGTCCATCTCCGTCCGCATGAAGCAGCGGTAGGCGTCCTCCGGGGTGCAGACGATCGGCTCGCCCCGCACGTTGAAGCTGGTGTTCACGATCACTCCGTAGCCGGTCAGCTTCTCGAACTCCGAGATGATCGCATGGTAGCGCGGGCTGTCCACCCGGCTCACGGTCTGGATGCGCGCCGAGTAGTCCACGTGGGTGACCGCGGGCACGTCCGAGCGCGGCCGGTTGACCCACTCGACGAGCGGGAGGTCTTGCTCGTCCCCCACCTTGGGCACGCGCCTCGGCTCGACCACGTCCGCCACCAGCAGCATGTAGGGGGACGGACGGTCGAGCTCGAAGTAGTCCGAGGCCCGCTCTTCCAGGACGCTCGGAGCGAACGGCCGGAAGCTCTCCCGGAACTTGATCTTCAGGTTCATGATCGACTGCATCTTGGGCGAGCGCGCGTCGCCGACGATCGAGCGGCCGCCGAGCGCCCGCGGGCCGAACTCCATCCGCCCCTGGCAGAGGCCGATCACGTTCTCCGAGGCAATGAGCCCGGCGATCCTCTTCGGCCACTCTTCCGGGGAGAGCTTCTCGTAGGGGTAGCCGAGGCTGTCGAGCCAGGCCTGGGTCCGGTCGTCCGGGAACTCGGGGCCGAGCAGCGCGCCGCGCATGGAGTCGCGGCCAGTCACCTTCCGCGGCTTGTCCATGGCGTTGTGCCAGACCGCGAGCGGAGCGCCAAGGGCTCCGCCGGCATCCCCGGCCGCGGGCTGGATCCAGACCTCGTCGAAGATCCCCTCGCGCAGCAGGATGCCGTTGGCCACGCAGTTGAGGGCCACGCCGCCGGCCAGGCAGAGGTTCCGCTTGCCGGTGACCTCGCGGGCATGGCGGGCGAGCTTGAGGACGATCTCCTCGGTGACTTCCTGGATCGAGCGGGCGAGGTCCATCTCCCGCTTGGAGATGGGCGACTCCGGCTGGCGCGGCGGGCCGCCGAACAGCTCGGCGAAACGGCCGTTCGTCATCTCCAGGCCGTCCATGTAGCCAAAGTAGTCCATGTTGAGACGGAAGGAGCCGTCCTCGCGGACGTCCACCAGCTCGCGCTTGATGAGGTCGGTGTACACACCCGGCTCGCCGTAGGGGGCGAGCCCCATCAGCTTGTACTCGCCGGAGTTGACCTTGAAGCCGGTGAAGTAGGTGAAAGCCGAGTAGAGGAGGCCGAGCGAGTGCGGGAAGGCGATCTCACGGATCAGCCGCAGCCGGTTGCCTTCGCCCACCCCGATCGTGGTCGTGGCCCATTCGCCCACGCCGTCGAGGGTGAGCACCGCGGCCTCGTCGAAGGGGGACGGGTAGTAGGCGCTCGCCGCGTGCGATTCGTGGTGCTGGGAGAAGTAGATGTCCTTCCCCCCCTTCACCCCGCAGCGCTCCAGGGCTTCCTCGATCTGCGGCGGGATCCAGAGCTTCTCCTTGAGCCAGAGCGGGATGGCCTGGACGGCCGAGCGCAGGCCCCGGGGAGCGACCGCGAGATAGGTCTCCAGGATGCGGTGGAACTTGAGCAGCGGCTTGTCATAGAAGGCGACGCCGTCGATGTCCCCGCCCGCTTCGGCCAGGCAGTAGCGCACGGCGTTGTAGGGGAACCCGGCATCGTGCTTCTTGCGCGTGAACCGCTCTTCCTGCGCCGCGGCGACGATCCGCCCCTCGTCGACCAGGCAGGCCGCGGAGTCGTGGTAGTAGCAACTGATCCCGAGGAGCTTCATCAGAACTGCTTGCGGTAGGACTCGGCGGTCCAGGGCTTCCCCTCTGTCGAAATCCAGTAGGAAGCGAGCCGCCGGTCGGGGTGCCGGGTGACGGCGAGCTTTCCGCGCGCACGCAGAAGGAGTCCGACCGGGAGGAACAGGACGTAGTAGAGCAGGGTCATGAGGAGCCAGGTCACGGTCATGCCCACGACATGGCCGAAGCGGTCGAGCAGGCCGGCCACCTTGCGGTAAGCCGGGGGTGCCACGATCGCCAGGAGGGCCAGGGTGAGGGAGATCCCCGCGATCACATAGGCCAGTCCGGGCCGCCAGTAGTGATATACCACGGCGGCGATCAGCAGGCCGATGAGGCCGCCGGTCACGCCCCGCTTGCGGGCGGCAGCGTTGAGCACGGTCTCGTCTCGATCGTCCCCGGTTGCGGTGCGGGTCCAATCCCACACCACGGCCGAGGGGTCCGGATTCTGCGGCATCGACTCTCCTGGGGTCCGATTCGGGTCCCTGCGAACGGCGTATCCTATACCTGAACGAGGAAATCTTTGTCGATTCCACCCCTGCCCTCGTCTTTCCCCTCGTCATCGCGCCGGCTGGATCTGCCCGGTTTCCGTCTGGGCCACGGCTCGGACCTGGCCGGTATGACCGGGGTCACGGTGATCCTCTGTCCCGATGGTGTGATGGCCGCAGCCGAGGTCCGGGGGACGGCGACCGGCACGCGACAGTTCGACTCGCTGGTGGCGAGCCAGCATGTCTCCAGCCGGGCGCACGCCGTTGTCCTCGCCGGGGGCAGCGCCTTCGGGTTGTCCGCGGCCGATCCGGTGGTGGACTGGCTCGCGGCCCGGGGGTACGGCTTCCAGACCGGGGTATCTCCCGTGCCGCTGGTGCCCACCGCCATCCTCTTCGACCTGGGCTTTGGTGATCCTGCCGCCCGGCCGGTTCCGGCTCTGGTGGAGCAGGCGCTCGCCTCGGCTTCTGATGGGGAAGTGGAGGTGGGGAGTGTCGGGTCGGGCACGGGGGCCACGGTAGGCAAGGTACTCGGCCGGGAGAACGCGATGAAGGGGGGCTTCGGTTTCGTGAGCCTGACCGTCCCGGATGGGATCACCGTGGCCGCGGCGGTGGCGGTCAATGCCTTCGGAGACGTGCGAGGGCTGGATGGCCGCATGGTCGCCGGCTGCCGCACGGCGCCGGATTCCATGGAGCTGGCCGAGGCCGACCGGGTTCTGGGCAACCTGCCGCCGGAGACGCCCCATCCCTGGGAGGGGAACACGACCCTGGCTGTGGTGATGACGGATGCCATCCTGAGCAAGGCCACGGCCCTCAAAGTCTGCCAGATGGCGTTCGGAGGCTTCTACCGGACGCTGGTCCCTGCGCTCTCGATGGTCGACGGCGATTTGATCGTGACCCTCTCGACGGGCCAGAAGCGAGCCCATGTGCATCAGGTGGGAGTGCTCGCCGAACGGGCGGTCGCGGAGGCGATCCTGGTGGCGGTGAGGGAGGCGGATGGGTTCGGGGTGCTGCCGGCGGTTCGGGATCTGGGGTAGCCGGAAAGGACGTCAAGGACCCCAAGGACTCCAAGGACAGCGACCCGGAGCTTTGTCCCTGTTGTCCTTGAAGTCCTTGGGGTCCTTTCCGGTGTACCATGCCTGCAGGACCTTCATGAACCGCCGTTTCGACCTCTGGGCATCGCTGCTGCCGATCGTGGTGGCGGGTCTCCTGCTGGCGCTCGCGCCCCGGCTGCCCTGGCTTGCTCCGACCGGACAACCTTCGCCTGGCCTGCTCCTCGTGCTGATCGCGGCCGGCGTGGCGGGCGCTTCTCATCGTCCGCTCAGGGGAGAGTCGCTCGGCCTCGGGACGATGGTGCTCCCCTCCGCCCTGCTGGTTTCCGGCTCGGGTCCGGCGGCTGCCCTCGGGGCGTCGTGCTTCGTTCTGGCCGAGCTCGGCCTACGGCTCTTGCGGCGCCGGTCGGCTCCGAAGGCGACGGAAAAGCGCGGGCTGCTCCGCATCCTGGAAAGCGCGGGCCGCGTCACTCTGGCGACCCTCGGCGCGGGCGCGGCCTGGTCCGCCATCCGCTTCCTCTGGGGCCCGGCGGGCAGCTTCACCTTCGCGGCCTTCTTCTATCTCTTCATCTGGATCGGTTTGGAGATCGCCGACCGCAAGATCCGCAAGCAGCCGCTCCGGCTTCCGCTGCCCGCCTTCGCCCTCGATGCCGTGGGCTGGGTCCTCGGCGGGTTCGTGGCCGTGGCCGGATCTGTCGCCGGCTGGGGCCTGGCGAGTGCCCTGCTCGCCGGATTGGCCCTTCTCATCCTCGAGGCGGCGCGCAACGGGTTCCTCCTGGAGCAGTCCAGCCATCGCATCACCGACCTCGAGCGCCTGGGGCGCGCCGGTGACCGCCTGGGAGTGAAGGAGGCGGAGCTGGTCCAGCTCGTGAAGCGGATCCGCGACGAGAGCGCCAAGGTTTTGCCTTACCACTGGTACCACTTCGAGGCGCTCGCCTCCGGGGCGGAGCTCCGGAGCTGGTGGTCGCGCCCCGAAGGCGATCTGGAGGAGGGCGTCCCCGATCCGGGCAACTACGCGCCGGTCCTCCCCGGCTTCCACCGCCGCGCCGCATGGCAGATCGTGGAGCGCCAGCTCCGATCCTCAGGCCGGATCGTCGCCCGGGTGCGCTTCTGGTGCGACCCCCGCAAGCTTGACCCGAAGGCGATCGACCTGCTGGACCTGTTGATCCCCCAGGCAAGCCTGTCCGTCCAGCGCTGCTTCGCGGATCAGGAGGCCCAGGAAGACCCCCTCACCGGCGCGCTCCTGCGCCGCGCCCTGGAACCCCGGCTCAACCAGGCGTACAGCCGGGTCCTCCAGAACGGCGGCGCCATGTCCGTGATCCTCTGTGACATCGACCACTTCAAGCGGATCAACGACACCTTCGGCCATGCCGTGGGCGACCGGGCGCTCGTCGCGGTCGCGGACGTGCTCAAGGGAAGCCGGCGGGATGGGGACCTCTGCTGCCGTTACGGCGGCGAGGAGTTCCTCCTCCTGGTCGACGGGATCGGCGGCGAGGACGCGCTGGGCATGGCCGACCGGCTGCGCCGGAGCGTGGAGGAGCTCGCCTTCGAGGTGGAAGGCCAGCGGGTGCCGCTCAGCTTCAGCGCCGGGGTGGCCAGCTTCCCCGACCTCTACATGAAGTCCGCGGCCGAGCTGATCCTGTTCGCGGACGAGGCGCTCTACGAGTCCAAGCGCCGGGGCCGCAACCGCTGCCTCCTCGATCTCGGCCAGGGGAAGTACCTGGATGCCGAGGGGAACGAGCTCGCCTCGGGCGAGGCAGCCACGGCGCAGGCGCCTCCCCGGATCTTTGCCTGAAGACAGAGCCATGACGGAATCTACAGAGAAGGACGAGTTGCTGCGCGAGATCCGCCTCGCGGAGGAGCAACTGGCGGAGGGGCAGGGAGTTCCTCATGAAGAGGCTCGCACGAAGGTTCTCGAATCGCTCGGGCGGGCATCGCGTGTCAGCCCTCACCCCCAGCCCCTCTCCCAGCCGCACACCCGGACCCCCGAGAGAGGGGAGCGTGACTCCGGCTGACTTCTCTCCAACGGTAGCTCCGATATTCCCCCTCCCCTGCCCTCCGCCGCTTCGCGGGAGGGGAGGAGAAGCGGAGAAGGATGGGAAAAAGGCTTGACGTCACGCACCCCCCTCTCCCGGGGGTCCGGGTGTGCGGCTGGGAGAGGGGCTGGGGGTGAGGGCCGCTTTTCACTCCGGCGTGTAGTCCACCAGTACCGGCGGCTTCGCCTCGGGATCTTCGAGCAGACGGAGTGCCGCTTCGAGCACCTCATGCTGCCGCGGCGGATCGTCCGGATAGTCCAGCGGATAGCCGTGGGCGAAGGGGACGAAGAGGGCCCGCGGCGGCCGGACCTCCTCCGCGACTTTCCTCAGGAGCATCAGCGTTACGGTGGAGATCCCCTGGCGTTCGAGCTCGGCTGCTACCAGACTCACGGTCTGGTTGCACATCGGTCAGACGGGGACCAGGAGCGCCACATCCACTCCGTCCTCCACCAGCCCGCGGGCGGCCTCGGGCGCATGGTCGCGCACCAGCCTCCCCGGCGCGGTGATCGAGCCCATGAAGGAGAGGTGTCGGTGGTTCAACCCACCGATCCGGCCACGCTCCACCAGCTCCCGCGCCCGGTCCAGGGGGAAAGCTAGGTTGGGGTCCCGGTGCATCCCCTCGTGGTCGAAGCTCTGGCTCTTGTGCGCGTCGACCAGGGTGGAGAGGTCAGTGTCGGCCGGGATCTCGCGGAAGCTGCCGTCGCCTCCGGCCAGGGTCCTGGTGAAGGGCTCCTGCCCGGGAAGCACCCAGCCGGCGCTCGAGATCAGGGCGAGCCGGCTATCAGACAGCGGCTTGCGCAGTGGCGCCCAGGGAACCGGATCGATCCGCCGCCAGCGGTATCCCTTGAGGAACATCCGGACGGGTACGCTCAGCTCGTCGAGGGTCGCCATCTAGGTGCCTGGCCGGGTTTCCAGGCGTGCCTTGCGGATGAGCACGGGCTCCTTGGGTTCGTGGAAGGCGACGTTCCCTTCGAGGAATTTCTCGTTCACCGGGACCGCGCCAATCTTTGCCAGGACGTCCATCCCTTCGATGATCTGCCCGAAGACGGTGAACCGGCCGTCCAGGTGGGGACGGGGGGCGAGGCAGACGTAGATCTCGGTGCTGCCGGTGTTCGGCTCCTTGTCGTGCGCCAGCCCCAGGGCTCCGGCGACGTGCGGGTTCGAGTTGAACTCGTCCGGCACGGTCGGACGGCCGCTCTCGCCGCCGTCCCCGGTCTGGATGACGTGCCCGGCGACCACCCGGTAAAAGGGCTTGCCGTCGTAGAACCCTTCCTTGACCAGCGCCTTGAAGTTGGCCACGGTCTTGGGCGCATCCGTCTCGAACAAGCGGAAGACCATGGTCCCCAGGCTCGTCTCCAGGATGGCGACTTCGGTCGAGGGTGGGGCCTGAGCAGAGAGGCTGGAGGCGAGGAACAGGGCGAGGAGGGTGAGAGCTTTCTTCATGGCTGCCACTTTAGGGCAGCGGCAGCAGCGGGGTCCAGTCCCACTCGGGGCATTGTCCTCCGAGAGGGGACATCTCCTGCCGCTCGGTCATCCGGTCCAGTGGCTCGGCGGCGCGGCGGAGGCTGTCGTACTCGGCCCGGTTGTTGCGCACGGCGTCGGCGAGCCAGGAGGGCTTATGGTCCGCGGCGAGGTCTCCGGCGATGTCCAGGGGGAGGAAGAAAGCGTCCTCGGGCCGGTCCAGCAGCCCGCGGTCCGCTGCCTGGCGGGCGAAGGCGTGGTAGGTCGGGGAGAGGCGGTCGAGCATGGCGCGCCAGGCTTCCCGGAACCTGCCCCGGTAGCGGTCGTGCCCGCCGACCTCCGCGGTCTCCAGCGCCCTCCTCGCCGACTCGGCCCGCTCCGGAGCCCCGGCCCAGGAGGAATCGAGGATGTCCGGCGAGCCGAACAGGGAGAGCTCGGCCCGGCCCCGAGTCCTCAAATTCCAAGCCGCCCGGCTGAGCACCGGGGGCACGTCCTCGCCCGCCGCCCGCGCCGCTCTCCGGTTGATGCCGGCGATCAGGTCGGACAGCAGGGCGTCCCCGACCCGGGGGAGCAGCCGCGTGAGGGTCGAGCGGAACTGCTGCCAGAGCTGCTCGGGCGTCTCGTCGCCGCGCAGGGTCGAGGGGCGGCGCGGCGGCGGCCGGAAACGCAGGAGCCGGACCCGGTGAAACGCCAGCGCCGCGCCGAGCTTCTGGGGGATGGCGGGGTACTGCGCCGCGCCCTCGGGCTCCAGCAGCGCGCCGAGCACCTCCTGCCCGCCGACCACGTCGGCCAGCAGGGGGCGGAGATCCTTGCCATAGAGGTAGAGCCGCAGCCGGATCGTCTTCACCGGCGGAGCGTCAGGCAGGGGGAGCCCCAGGTGGTAGAGGGCGTAGCGCAGGCCCGTCCCCACTCCATGGCGGAGCAAGGTCACGCCGAGATGGGACAGGGGCGGCATCGGGCCCGGGGTCAGAAGGGCCCGGCTGTACGCGGGCCGCTCTTCATAAAGGCCGATGTGTTCCGGCTGTGCCTGCATGTTGTAGCTCTCCGGCCAGATAAGGTAGCACGGGGAAAGGACTTGAAGGACATCAAGGACCTAAAGGACGAAAAGGACTTAAAGGACCATGTCAGAATGACTCCGTGACCGATCTAGCCCTGCCAACTGCCCTTTCCCTGGAGCCCGAGCGCCCGGCGCGGGTATCGCTGGCCTCCCGAATCCGGCCGACTTCAGATCCGGACGAGATCCTCGACCTCTTTGTGGACTGGGCCTCCGAGGCCGGGTTCGAGCTCTACCCGGCTCAAGAAGAAGCGCTCCTGGAGATCATGGCCGGCCGGCACGTGATCCTGAATACCCCGACCGGCTCGGGCAAGTCGCTGGTGGCGCTCGGCCTGCACTTCAAAGCCCTGTGCGAGGGGCGGACCTCTTTCTATACGAGCCCGATCAAGGCGCTCGCCTCCGAGAAGTTCTTCGCCCTCTGCGACGAGTTCGGCGCCGAGAACGTGGGCATGCTCACCGGGGATGCCAGCATCAACCCCGACGCCCGGGTGCTCTGCTGCACCGCTGAAGTGCTGTCCAACATGGCGCTCCGCCGGGGAGGCCTCCTCGACGCCCCCCACGTGGTCATGGATGAGTTCCACTACTACTCCGACCCGGAGCGGGGCGTGGCCTGGCAGATCCCCCTGATCGTGCTCCCCCGCACGCGCTTCCTTCTCATGTCTGCCACCCTGGGGGATGTCAGCGGGATCGCCGAGCACGTCCGCCGCCGGACGGAGGTCGAGGTCTCCCTGGTCACCTCGGAGCAGCGGCCGGTCCCCCTCGACTTCGACTACCGGGAGACGCCGCTCCACGAGACAGTCGAATCCCTGCTGGAAACGGCCAAGTCGCCGATCTACATCGTCAACTTCACCCAGAGGGAGTGCGCCGAGCTGGCCCAGTCCCTGACCAGCATGAAGATCTCCAGCCGGGAGGTGCGCGAGCGCATCCGCGAAGCCATGGGGGGCGTGCGGCTGGACACTCCCTACGGCAAGGAGTTCCGGCGCTTCCTCTCCTTCGGGATCGGCGTGCACCACGCGGGCCTCCTGCCCAAGTACCGGCTCCTCGTCGAGCAGCTCGCGCAGCAGGGATTGCTGCGGGTGATCTCCGGCACCGACACGCTGGGAGTCGGGGTGAACATCCCGATCCGGACGGTGCTCTTCACCCGCCTGGCCAAGTTCGACGGCCGCAAGGTCTCGCTCCTCTCGGTGCGGGATTTCAAGCAGATCGCCGGCCGGGCCGGGCGCAAGGGGTTCGACACCGAGGGGAGCGTGGTGGCCCAGGCGCCGGAGCACATCATCGAGAAGCGCCTGGCGGAGCGAAAAGGGAAAAAAGTTCAGGCGAAGTCAGCCGCCAAGGGGGAGGTCACCTGGACCCAGGAGACCTTCGACAAGCTGATCACCCGGCCGCCGGAGACCCTGAAGTCGCGCTTCCGGGTCACTCATGGCACGGTCCTCGACCTCCTCCAGCGCGATGCCGAGCTCGACGATCCGGACCTGCGCAACTTCGACTCCCTGCGCGACCTCATCAACCGTTGCCACGAGGAAGAGGGATCGAAGGCCCGGCATCTCTCCCAGGCGGCGGTCCTGGTGCGCTCGCTCTACCGCGCCGGGATCATCCGGATGAAGAGGGACAAGGTGAGCAGCTATCTCTGGGCGGTGGTGGCCGAGGATCTCCAGTGGGACTTCTCCCTCCATCACGCCCTGTCGCTCTACCTGGTGGAGACGATCGGGCAGCTCGAGACCGATTCCGAGACCTACGCGCTCGACCTGATGACCCTGGTCGAGTCGATCCTGGAGGACCCGGACGTCATCCTCCGCAGGCAGGTGGACAAGATCAAGGGGGAGCTGGTCGCGCAGCTCAAGGCGGACGGCATCCAGTACGAGGAGCGGATGGAGCGGCTGGAGGAGATCACGCATCCGAAGCCGCTCTCGGACTTCCTCTATGGCACCTACAACCGCTTCCGGGGGGAGCACCCCTGGGTGGGCGGGCACGACGTCCATCCGAAGTCGATCGCCCGCGAGATGTACGAGGGGTACATGTCCTTCGCGGACTATGTGAAGAGATACGGCCTGCAGCGCAGCGAGGGGGTGCTGCTACGCTATCTTTCTCAGCTCTACAAGACGCTGGACCAGAGCGTGCCCGAGTACGCGAAGACGGCCGAGGTCTGGGATGCCCTGGGCTACTTCCGGGCGCTGATCCACCACACGGACACGAGCCTCCTGGAAGAGTGGGAGAGCCTGCTCCACCCCGAGCTGCGCCTGATGCGCCTGCAGCGCCACCAGGCCGCCGAGGCGCTCTGGCTCAAGCAGCTCCTGGCCGACCCCAAGGCCTTCGCCGCGAGGATGAGGGCCGAGCTGCACCTGCTGGTCCGCGCCCTCGCCGAGAAGGAGTGGGAGGACGCCTCCGCGGCGGTGCTCCAGGACCCGGACGACCCCTGGACCCCGGAGCGTTTCGAGGAGTCGATGAAGCCTTTCTACGAGGAGTACGGCGAGCTGGTCTTCACCCCCGAGGCCCGCCGCCACCAGCACACCCACATCCGCGAGGTGGACGAGCGCGTCTGGGAAGTGGCCCAGACGATGCTCGATCCCCAGGGCGACAACCTCTGGGCCGTCCAGGGGATCGTGGATCTGCGGGACCCGGATGTGATGGACGGGCCGCTGGTGAAGGTGGCGCGGGTGTCGGCGTAGGGCCGGGGTCAGAAGAGGAAGTCAGCGATCTGGCTACCGGCGGCGATCCCCTCCACGTATTTGAAGTGAGGGTCGTACGTGAACACAGCCAGCCCATGCTGAATTGCGCTGGCAGCGATCCACATGTCATTCGTCGGGATGGGCTTCCCTCGTCGCCTCAGGCTGGCAAAGACCCGGCCATAGTGATCGGCAGTCCTCTCGTCGACGGAGAACACCGTAACGCCGTCCGCACCCAGGAACACCGTCAGGGCCTCACGGTTCGAGACCTCTCGCGTCCCAGCGGCGAACCCTCCAAGCAGTTCGCCCAAAATGACCGTATTGAGGCCGACGAAGGGGGCATGGCGAATGATCTCAACGGCCTCCGGCACACCTTCCCGGAAAGCAGCGTATGCGTTGGTGTCGAGGAGAATTCCCTTCAGCGCCACAGATCCTGATCCACCCGGCTGAAGAGTTCCGTGGCATTCCGAAACTCCGAGGCTTCTTCCGCGGTCCAGGTTCCCGCGAGATCGCCCAGGTCACGATAGACAGGAAGATCCTTCTCATGGCCGATACTCTGACGGATGAGATCCTTCAGGATCGCCTGCTCCTCAACGCCGCGCCGCGCCGCCTCTTGAGCGATCCAGGCCGCACTCGCCTCGTCCAGATCTCGAATGGTGATTGTTCTAGACATCATGGCCTCTCCTCCCGGCTATTGTACCGGACTGCCCGCTGTGCCTACCCTGAGAAGATGATACGGATTCCTGGGGCCCGGAACTGACTTCCGGGGGCGGGTAACTGACTTCCGAACCCAGGTAAGTGAGCTCCGGGCCACAGGTAAGTGATTTCCCGGTACAGGTAAGTCATTTACCAGGGCCGCGAGGTGACTTACGGGGAGCAGGTCAGTGAGATCCGAGGGCAGGTAACTGACTTCCCAGCCCAGGTAAAGTGACTTCGGGACGCAGGAAAGTCACTTACAGACGCGGGGGAACCGTCTTCCGGATCGGCGAAGGCGCGGATCTTGGCAACGCCAGTCTCCTGAGTTAGAATCTTTCCATGGTCAAGAGGTGCTCGATCGTTGAAGCCGGGGATGAGCTTCCGACGCTCGTCCGGGAGGCGGAGAGCGGTGTCCGGATCGAGCTGATCCGGGATGGAAGGTCCGTGGCAGCGATCGTCCCTCTTTTCGATGACGATCGGGATCTAGGCGTCATCGGCAACTCGCTGGACCACCTGTTTGGATGCTGGTCGGCTCAGGAAGAGCAGGAGTTCCTCCAAGCCATTGAGGTCTTTGAGCAGGTCGACGAGCCTCTCGGGTGAGGATCCTGCTCGACACCAACGCCTACTCATCGTTGATGAGGGGCACCCGCGAGCTCATTCTCCAGGTCCACAGCTCGAAGCGAGTCTTTCTTTCGACGATCGTGGTGGGTGAGCTTCTCTATGGGTTCTTCTACGGTTCACGGCGTGAAGACAACCTGAGAAGGCTGAACGAGTTCCTGCGAGACCATCGGGTAACCGTAGTCCCTGTCAGCTTTACCACGGCCGAGCTCTTCGGCCGGATCTCCGCCGAGCTTAGGAGGAAGGGCTCGCTCATCCCCTCGAACGACATCTGGATCGCGGCACACGCCATGGAGACAGGATCCAGCCTCCTTTCCCATGATCCTCACTTCGAAAGAGTTGAGGGTTTGGACTGGCAAGCTCTCTCTTAGCCCCTGCGGACGATTCCCCTCCCGGGACGCAACATTCGCCAAGGTCTCCGAAGCATTCCGACCGGCTAGCCGGCGGTCCCCCCTGGCTCGGGGACTGTTCCCCTCCTCTCGTGAATGTTTCACGCCGGGCTCCGAATGATTCACAGTGGGCCGGGAATGCTTCACGCGCGCACGGGAACGTTCCGCCATCCTTCGGGAATGATTCCCGGCCTCGTGCGAATGTTCGCGCCGTCGGTGCGGATGCTTCAGGAGTATCCGGGAATGCTCCGGCGGAGCTCGGGAATGAGGCGCGGGAGCTAGTCAGCGGATGTAGCGTTGGGAAGTGAGTGCGCGGGGGGCCATCCGGCCCCCCGCCGCTCTTACAGGCGCGGCTCAGTTGCTGGAGGGAGAGCCGGGTGCCGGCTGGGTGGCGATGGCCAAGCCCTTGGCCTCTTCGTAGCAGGACGAGGCCGTCGGGCTGTCCCTCTTCAGGCCCAGGGCCTGCCAGCAGGAATCCATCGCGGCCTTCCGGTCGCCCTTCTCGATCGAGATCTGGCCGAGGGCCACCAGCGCGTCATGGTTCGGGTGCAGCGCGGTGGAGCTCTTGAGCTCGGTCCAGGCCTTCTCCAGGAGCTTCGCCTTCTTCTTGGCGTCCGTCTCGGTGCTGGCCTTCTCCTTGAAGCGCAGGCCCTTGGCGAGATGGTCCGCGGCCTTTACCTGCGGGTCCTTGTAGTTGCCCCCGAAATTGGTGTTCGAGGGGCCCCGGTCGCCCAGCGGGCCTCCGAACTGTGCGGACGCCGGGACGGCAAGCCCCAGGGTCAGGATGGCAATGGCGGACAGCTTCTTGAAGGTGTTCATGACAGGGTCCTCTCCTTTGGTGAGATCTTGCAACTTCTGTTATACGGGTCCAGGGGTAAATTTGTTGTGGCTCATCGCGCCAACAGCTCCAAATCGGCGATTGGGCCCGGTCGAGCTCCTCACCCTCTTTGCCGAGGGCGCGCACCACGAGCTCGTGCGGGACGAGGCCGTCGCCGAGGGCCAGGCTGCCGGTCCAGAGGGGACCCTTCACCCGGCCCAGGCTCTTGCCGTCGAGCTGGAGCTCCAGCTCGCTCACGTCCCCTCGGGTCCCGACCTGCAGCGGCTGGTCTCCGGCTACCAGGGAGGGGAAGGCGGTGACGAGATCGATGGAAGCTGGCTCCTGGCGGGGAGGGGCCGGCGGCAGGTCCACGGCCCCGGCCATCGCGATCCCCCGGACCTTGGGGGAGAGGCGGATGGACTGCGGCAGGTGGCGGCCCTCGATCCAGATGATCCGCTGCCGCTCCAGCGCCAGGGTGGACTTGCGGAACGCGCGGCCCATGAGCTCGGAGCTGTAGGCGTGCTCGATCTCCCCCCAGTCCTTCAGGCCCGAGGTGTCGCGGTCCACGGTCCAGACGGACAGCGGCACACGGATGGAGGAGAGGTAGCGCCGCACGGTGACCGGGTCGTACAGGCTGCCGTCCTGGGAGCGGGAGTCCACGACGAGCACGACGATCCGCCGCCGGCCGCCGGCCATGGCGTGCAGGCCGGCCACCGCGGCGGCGTCGCCGAAGCGTAGCCGCGACGAGGCGTCCGGCTTGAAGAAGCCATCGACGAGGTGAGGGCCGAGGCCTTTGTTGCCCTCGAAGTGGGGCGACAGGTCGAACAGGTCGGAGCGCATCCCCTCGCCCTGGTAGGCCTTGGACCAGGGCGAAACGATCCGGATCAGGTCGCCGCGGTTGACCAATGGCATGAGGATCCCGAACACACCGCCGACCTGGGCCCGCACGGCCTCCGGGCCGGGGACGCGCACCAGGTAGAGCTCGCCCGGTCCCTCTTCCACGGCCGCGACCCGGAGCGGGGTGCCATCGTCCTTGACGAACCAGCCCTGCAGGCCGGTGACGGCGGGCAGTCGCCCTTTCAGGACCTCCACGGGCACGGCGGTCAGCTCGGTATGGGCCTCGCCCGCCTCGCCGCCGAAGATCAGGTCCTTGCGCGCCACGATGTTGGACGGGAAGCGCAGCTCGGCCGTCAGCACATGGGTCGAGCCCGGA
This sequence comes from uncultured Holophagales bacterium, assembly GCA_963741305.1. GTDB lineage: Bacteria > Acidobacteriota > Thermoanaerobaculia > Multivoradales > UBA5704 > DATMER01. The sequence continues at coordinate 6,418,133 of CAVUHL010000003.1, forward strand.
TCGTAGGAGGGGAGGCTCGCCCGGCGCTGGCCGTCGAGCCGGACCTCGTGGCCGTCGAGGGTGAGGGTGGTCTGGACCGGCGGCTCGTGGGTGAGCCGCTCCCAGGAGAGCCGCACCGTCCGGGGATTTTCGAGGGCGATCTCCACCTCGGCGGGTGGGCGCGGCATGTTGATCCCCTGACGGGTGCGGGCGACCTCCTTGCCGGAGGCGTCCAGGGCACGGGCCACGAGCTCGTGCGGAGCGAGGCCGGAGCCGAAATCAATGCTCCCCGTCCAGGGGGGACCGTTCAGGCGCTGCGCCACGGAGCCATCCAAGAGGATCTCGATCGAGGCCACGGGACCGCTCACCGAGAGCTCGAACGGCTGGACCCCGGAGGTCAGTCCCAGGAACAGGGTCAAGAACGCGATATGCAGCAGGTGCTCCGTCCTCCAGCCGGGTCAGGTGCTGCCTCGAATCGCTTGCTTTCGCACCTCATTGCTAATGTGATGCCTGCGCCATGAAACGTTTCCGCTGAAACGCTCAATCCTCAATGAAACGCCGGTCCCACGGGGTTTTCCCCGGTAACGTGCGCAGAGTAGGTTCCCGGATTGAGCCAGCGTCGCCGCCTTGGGTTGTCCTCTGGAGTGGTCGTTTCAGTCCTCCTGCTCGGGCTCGCCCGAGGCCGCCCGCTCGTTCCTGGGCGGCTTCGTCACGCTGCCCTGAGGGGCTTCCTACCGCTGTGGCTCAAGATCCAGCGGCAGCCGCTTCGAGTCGAGCGACCGAGGCTTGGGGGCAAGCGAACGTGGCTTGACGTCCAGCGCTCATGGCTTGGAGACAAGCGGCCGTGGCTTGGCGCCCGGCATCACCCTCTCAATTCCAGCCCGCTCACCAGGAGGGTCGGAGCTCCGATCATCCCGGCGAGCGGCTGGAAGGTGAGGTCCCGCCCGACACCCGCGATCCCCTGGAGGAAGTCGCTGATGCCGCCGCAGAGCCAGGCCCGGGCGACCGGCGCGCTCGCCCGGCCGGACTCGACCGCGAAGCCGCAGACGGGCAGGGCGAAAGTGCCCGCGCCGAGGTCGAACCGGCCGCCGCCCGTGGCATCGATCAGGTAATAACCCTGGGCCATGGAGCCGAGCAGCGCCGCCACCGCGATGCGCGGGTCCGGCTTCAGATAGAGGTGGGTGGGTCCGGCGGCAGGAAGATCGCGCCATCCGGGCCGGGCCGTGCAGCCGGAAGCGGCGCCCATCCCCGGGTGGGACTCGGCTTGCCACCAGGTGAGGAGAGGCTGCCGGAACACCCCTTCCTCGACCAGGACGACCTCGCGCGTGGGCACGCCTTCGCCGTCGACCGGGGCTTCGAGCACCCCGCCGGCCGCGCCGGGCAGCCGGCCGTTGTCGATCAGGGTCAGCCGCTCGCTGCCGATCTTGCCGCGCCGGTCGCGCAGCCCGGCGAGCAGGGTTCCCGCCCGGGGACCCACCAGCATCGGAAGGAGGCCGCAGAGGAGCCGCGCCACGATCGGGGGCGCGAGCAGGAGCTCGCCATGGTCGCGGTCCGGCGGCGCGCCCTGGGCGGAGACGGCGAGGCGGTCGGCCAGCCGGCGCGCCAGGGCCGTGGGGTGGAACCGGAGCGCTTCCCGGGCCGAGAGGTAGACCGACGCCGTCGGCGCCGGGTGGCCGGGGCCGGCAGCTTCCAGGTGGAGGGTCGCAAGCCGGGCGCGGGTGCGGGCGCGCACCCCCCGGCTGTTGACGACCTCGCTCTCGCTCGATCCGTCCTCCAGCGCGGCGCGCAGCAGCCGCGCCCCCGGCAGCTCGGAGGCGAGCTCCCGGCCGAGGCTCTCCAGGAGCTTGAGCCCCTCGCGCTCGCCCACGAGGGGAGCGTCGAATTCGGAAGGGTCGCTCCAGGGTGCCGTCTCCAACGCCGAGGAGGGCTCGGGCAGGCGCAGTGGCCGGCCGGTCGCCTCGGGCCAGGGCCAGCCCGGGAGAGGCTCACCCGTCCCCGCGGCGAAAAAGGACCGGCGCGGATCGCCCGCGCGCACCGCCCAGCCCTGCTCCTGGCTGAAGACGGAGGAATCGGTGTGCGGCGTGATCTCCAGGCGGCGGGAGCGGCCCCGCTTGGCGAAGACCTCCACATCCGGCATGCCGCGCCGCCTCAGCGCGACCATGACCTCGTCGAGGAGTGGCGCCGTCAATGTCATGGTACTCAAGCCGCCCCTCCATCGGGCCCCGGAGCGGGAACGATCTCGACGCCCTCCAGCCGCAAAGTCGGGGCCGTGGCCCAGACCGGCATCTTCTGTCCCCCCTTGGCGCACCAGCCCGCGCCAGCCGGCCGGGCCTCCTTTCCCACGGCGGTGACGCGGGTCAACAGGTCGGCCACCCGGCCGCGGAGCACACAGGGGCCGACCGTGTCGCCCAGGGCGCCGCGGCGGATGCGCCGGGCAAAGGGGAGGTGGAGACGGAACTCGCCCGAGAGCGGATCGAGCGCGCCGCGGCTCGCCTCCTGAAGATAGAGGCCGCCGTCCGCGTCGGTCAGGAGGTCGTCGTCCGTGGCATCCCCATGCAGCATCTCCAGGTGGGTGGACCGGGGGCCCGGAGGGAGATGGCGGGTGCCGCGGCGCCCCGCTCCCGGCACGAACACCGGAGAGGTCCGCGCCCAGAGGAGATCGGCGAGCGGCTGCTCCACGACTCCGCCACGCAGGAGCCAGCGGCGGAAGACGGCCGAGCCCTCGTCGTCCGTGGCCCGCCGGACTCCAGTTGGCGCCGCGGCCGGATCGTCGAGCACGTCGACGGAAGCGGCGGCCATCATGACTCCCACCGCCGCCTCCGGATTCCCCCCCTGGGCGAGCATGTCGGCCTCCAGGGCGTGGGCGACCGCCTCATGGAGAAGGACGGCCACGGCGGCCGGCGCCAGGATCGCGGTCCCCCGGTAGGTTTCGGGGGAGGACGCCTGCCGGGCGCGGAAAAGATGGACGAGGGAGGCGGCGAACGCTTCGATGGCATTGGCGTCGAGCCGCGGATAAATGGCGCCGTGCCCTCCCCAGGTGGCTTCGGCCTGAAGGCTGTAGAAGGCCTCGGACTCCTGGCCGGCCACGAGCCGAGGGCCCACGACCTGGATCCAGCGCCGATGGCGCCGGACCGTCAGCCGGAAGGGGAACCCGACGTGATGGGAGCGGACCGCGCGGGACAGCGCCTCGGGGATGCCGACCAGCTCGGCGGCGGCGCGAGGGTCGGGCTCGAACGGCGGCATCTTGAAGGCTGGCTCCGGGTAGGTGGCGGAGGGAAGGGCGCGCGCCACCTGCCGCAGGGCCTCGGCGAACGGCTTGGCATCGACATTGTCCCGGGCGGCGAGCCAGGTATGGCCCTCGCGAGAGAGGCGGATGGCGAACCCCTCCTCCCGGCGCACGCGCAGGCCCGGCCCCTCGTCCTCGGGAGGCAGCTCGGCCTCCTCGCGGCGCTCGAAGAAGGCGTCGACCACGTCATCGGGCTTCTCGGCGATCTGGGAAAGGGTGCGGGCGACGGCGGCGGTGTCCAGCTCGGAGAAAGGCATCCAAGCGATTGTATGCGATAGACTCCCCCTCCTATGGCCCCAACCCAGGCGATCGAGGAGCTCCGGAGCCGGCTCGCTGCGGCCGAGCTCGGCGGCGGGGAAGACCGCATCCGCAAGCAGCACGAAGCGGGCAAGCTCACGGCGCGCGAGCGCGTCGAGCTGCTGCTCGACGCCGGCTCGTTCGTCGAGGTCGATGCCCTGGTCACCCACCGCTGCACCGACTTCGGCATGCAGAAGCAGAAGATCCCCGGCGACGGGGTCATCTGCGGCTACGGCACGGTCGAGGGCCGGCTGATCTACCTCTTCGCCCAGGACTTCACCGTCTTCGGCGGCTCGCTCTCCGAGACCAACGCCCAGAAGATCTGCAAGGTCATGGACCTGGCGGTCGAGAACGGCGCGCCGGTCATCGGGCTCAACGACTCGGGCGGCGCCCGCATCCAGGAAGGGGTCGCCTCCCTCGGCGGCTACGCCGACATCTTCCTGCGCAACACCCTCTCCTCGGGCGTCGTGCCCCAGATCAGCGCGATCATGGGACCCTGCGCGGGCGGCGCGGTCTACTCGCCGGCCATCACCGACTTCATCTTCATGGTCGAGGGGACGAGCTACATGTTCGTCACCGGCCCCGAGGTCATCAAGACCGTGACCCATGAAGAGGTCACGATGGAAGAGCTGGGCGGCGCCCACACCCATGCGGCGAAGAGCGGCGTCTGCCACTTCACCCGGCCCAACGACGCCGCCTGCCTTGCCGCCATCCGGGACCTGCTCTCCTACCTGCCGAGCAACAACCTGGACGAGCCGCCGCCGGGGCGCAGCGAGGACGACCCGAACCGCGAGTCCGAGCTCCTGGACACCCTGGTCCCCGAAGACCCGAACAAGCCCTACGACATCAAGCCGCTCATCGCGGCCGTGGTGGACGACGGCAAGTTCCTGGAAGTCCACGCGCAATATGCGAAGAACATCGTCGTCGGGTTCGCGCGCATCGACAACCGTTCGGTGGGGATCGTGGCCAACCAGCCGGCCTGGCTGGCCGGGGTGCTGGACATTGATGCGTCGCTCAAGGGAGCGCGGTTCGTGCGCTTCTGCGATGCCTTCAACATCCCCTTGGTGACCTTCGAGGACGTGCCCGGCTTCATGCCGGGGACGCAGCAGGAGTTCGGCGGCATCATCAAGCACGGGGCGAAGCTCCTCTACGCCTTCGCCGAGGCCACCGTGCCGAAGGTCACGGTGATCACGCGCAAGGCCTACGGTGGCGCCTACACCGTGATGTCGAGCAAGCACCTGCGGACCGACGTCAACTTCGCCTATCCGACGGCGGAGATCGCGGTGATGGGACCGGAAGGCGCGGTCAACATCCTCTACCGCAGGGACCTGGAAAAGGCGGGAGAGGACGCGGCGCGGGTGCGCGCCGAAAAGGTGGCGGAGTACCGCGCCAAGTTCTCGAACCCGTACATCGCGGCCGAGCGCGGCTTCGTGGATGCCGTGCTCGAGCCGCGCCGGACCCGGCCCGAGATCGTGCGCGCCCTGCGGCAGCTCCGCAGCAAGCGGGCGGCCGTGCCGCCCAAAAAGCATGGGAACATCCCCCTTTAGCTGTAGCATTTCTTGACATCCGGGGCCGCGTGGGGCAAATTGACCGGGCTCGGCAGCACCCCGACAGGAGAGGACATGAGAGAGAAAGATCGAGTATTGAAGCGCCGGCGCCAGCGCCGGAACAAGCGGTTGCAGAAGCGTGCGCTGGACGAGGCGACGCAGAAGGCGGAGCGCGCCCAGGGCTCCAAGCGGGCGGCGAAGAAGTCGGCCGCGGGTGAAACTGCCCCTGAGCCGGCCTCCGCCGACGCTGCCGCCGAGCCGAAGAAGAAGGCTCCCGCCAAGAAGGCCCCCGCCAAGAAAGCCGTTCCCAAGGCACCGGCGCCCGACGAGGGTGGTGCGCCCGAGGCTCCTCCCGAGGGCGGAGAGGGAGCCTGACGGAGCCCCGCTCCCCCACGTCATGACCGATTACCGATCGCTGAAAGCGGTGGACCCCGAGGTCTACCAGGCCATCGCCGAGGAACGCTCCCGCCAGAATTTCGGCCTGGAGCTGATCGCCTCCGAAAACTTCGTCAGCCGCGCCGTGCTGGAAGCGACCGGCAGCGTCATGACGAACAAGTACGCGGAGGGCTACCCCGGCCGCCGCTACTACGGAGGCTGCGAGTTCGTGGACGTGGCCGAGCGCCTCGCCATCGACCGCGCCAAGCAGCTCTTCGGCGCCGAGCACGTGAACGTCCAGCCCCACAGCGGAACGTCGGCCAACATGGCCGTCTATTTCGGCTTCCTGAAGCCGGGCGACAAGCTGATGGGCCTGGACCTCTCCTGCGGCGGCCATCTCACCCATGGCCACCGCCTCTCCTACTCCGGCCGCGATTTTCAAGTCGTGGCTTACGGCGTGGACAAGGAGAGCGAGCGGATCGACTACGACGAGGTCGAGCGCATCGCCATGGAGGAGCGGCCGAAGCTGATCGTCTGCGGCGCGAGCGCCTACAGCCGGGTCATCGACTTCGAGCGCTTCGGGGCGATCGCCGAGAAGGCGGGCTCCCTGCTGATGGCCGACATCGCTCACATCGCCGGCCTGGTCGCGGCGGGCATCCATCCGTCCCCGGTCCCGCACTGCCACTTCGTGACCACGACCACGCACAAGACCCTGCGTGGCCCCCGCGCGGGAATGGTCATGTGCAAGGAGCAGTTCGCGAAGGACCTCGACCGCTCGGTCTTCCCCGGCATTCAGGGCGGACCCCTGATGCATGTGATCGCGGCCAAGGCGGTGTCCTTCAAGGAGGCGCTGACCGAGGAGTTCCGCGATTATCAGCGGCAGATCGTGCTGAATGCGAAGCGTCTGGCCGAGCGCCTGATCGAGCGCGGCTTCCGCATCGTGTCGGGAGGAACGGACAACCACGTCTTCCTGCTCGACGTGGCCGCCGCTGGCCTGACCGGCAAGGTGGCGGAGAAGTCCCTGGAGGCCGCCAACATCACGGTGAACAAGAACACGATCCCCTACGACCCGAATCCGCCGCTGGTCGCCTCCGGCATCCGCATCGGAGCACCGGCCCTGACCACGCGCAACATGCGGGAGCCCGAGATGGAGCAGGTGGGCGATTTCATCGCCGAGGTGCTGCGCGCGCACGACGACAGCGCGGTGCAAGAGCGGGTGCGCGGACAGATCCGGGAGCTGTGCGAGCGGTTTCCGCTCTACGACCCGCTGATGTAAGCCGCTACCCCGCGATCAAGGGGTGGTTCTCCCTCACGTTCCGTCCAGAGCCGCATAAATCGGATCCAAGAGATTCCGGTCCGATCTAAAAATTTTAGGACCGGGAAATAGCCTGGGAAGAGAATGGTAACAGCATGGTATGCTTCACCCATGATGACTACCATTGACAAGGCGGGACGGGTGGTCATCCCCGCCGAGGTGCGAAAGAGGCTCGGTCTTACCGCTGGGACAGAGCTAGAGATGGTGATCGAGGGCTTCGCTCTTCGCCTCGTTCGGGCTGTGGCCGGCCCTCAGCTTGTCCTGCGCGGCGAGCGTCTGATTGCCCGCCCCCGGGCCGCAGAGGGACAGCGTACCGAGATCGATGTGGCACGTTTGATCGAAGAGGAGAGGGACCGGTGGCCGGCTTGACGGGCACCTTCTTCGATACGAGCGTGCTCATCGCCGGAACGATCGATTTTGGCCACAGCTCGCAACACGCCCTGCTGCTGATGGATGCGGTGGCGGACGGCCGGATCGAGCGTCCGCTGACCGCTTGGCACTGCTGCCTGGAATTTTATTCGGTGACAACGCGCCTGCCGGAAGAATACCGCCTTGAGCCGGAGACCGCCTTGAGGCTTCTCCGGGAGGAGATTTTTCCGCGCTTCTCGATCCACGATCTCCAGCCGGAAGTCCGGGAGGAATTCCTGGTTTCTGCCGCAGGAGAGAGAACGACAGGCGGCAGGATCTATGATGCGCACATCGCGGAGATCGCGCGGCAGGCAGGAGCGCGGCTCGTGGCCACCGAAAACCGCCGCCATTTCACCCCCCTCCTGCGCCACGGCATTCGCGTGCTGGTCAGCGCCGAGATGGTCGACGAGATTGGGAGCTCTGCGAGTTAAAGCGGCCCGCTCGCCGGCTCCGGTACCCCGAACCGCTCTCGCAGCAGCTTCCGAACCTCTCCGATCAGATAGATCGAGCCACAGACGACGAGCCGGACCCCCGGCTGAAGCGCGCTCTCGAGCGCCTGCCCCAGATCCGGCACGATCTCGACTTCCCTTCCCGGCAGAAGCTTGGCCAGCTCCTCCGGTGGCCGGGCGCGGTCGCTGGCTGGCGTGGTGAGGATGATCCGGCGGGCTCGCTCCGCGAGCGGAGCGAGCATCTCGGCAACGTCCTTGTCCCCGAGCACGCCGAAGAGGAGATCGAATGGACCTTCCAGGAACGCTGCCAGAGCGGCGGCTCCCTCGGGATTGTGGGCGGCGTCGAGGAGGACCACTCGGTCTTCAGGCAGCTCGACCCTCTCCAGGCGGCCGGGCCAGCGGCAGGATCTGGCGCCCTCGGCGATCGCTTCCGGGCTGAACCCCAGCATCTCGGCGGCGAGCACCGCGAGCCCCAGGTTCCTCGCTTGGTGGGCTCCGGGCAGCGCCAGCTCCAGGTCGTGCTCCCCTCTGGGAGTGGCGAGCCTCACCCTCCCGGGCTTCACTTCCAGGATCTTGACCAGCTCGGGGGCGAAGCGGAGGCCGGTCCCCAACTCGGCGGCCACAGTCCGGACGGCTTCGGACGGCTCCGGATCTTCCAGCCAGACCAGGGCCGGACGTCCCGGCCGAAAGGTGCCGGCCTTCTCCCTCGCGATGGCCGCGAGCGTATCCCCTAAATGCTCGCGGTGCTCCAGGCTGATGGAGGTGATCAGCGACAGCTCCGGCTCGCAGACGTTCGTGGCGTCCAGCCGGCCGCCCATCCCGACCTCCATGACGGCAAGGTCGACCTGGCGCTCGGAGAACCAGAGGAAGGCGGCGGCAGTGACCGCCTCGAAGTAGGTCGGCGACTCGCTCTCGACGATCCTTTCGAGCAGCGCGCGGAGCTCCTCGGAGCCGATGGCGCGGCCGTCGATGCGCAGCCGCTCTTCGACCGATTCCAGGTGGGGGGAGGTGTAGAGCCCGGTCCGGAGCCCCGCGGCAGAGGCCATGGCGGCGAGCAGGGCCGAGGTCGAGCCCTTGCCGTTGCTGCCGGCCACGAGGACCGTGCGGTAGTGGAGCTGGGGATTGCCGAAGCCGGCGAGGAGCTGGCGGACGCTCTCCAGCCCGAGCCGGATGCCCAGCTTCTCGAGGCGGGCGAGGATCTGCTCCGCGTTCAGGGCCGGTACAGGTGATGGAGGCAGCGGGCGAGCGTCTCTTTCATCTCGGGCCGCTTGACCACCAGGTCGAGGAAGCCATGCTCCATGAGGAACTCGCTGCGCTGGAACCCCTCCGGAAGGCTCTGGCGGATCGTCTGCTCGATGACGCGGGGGCCGGCGAAGCCGATCAGCGCGCCGGGCTCGGCGACGTTCAAATCACCCAGCATGGCGAAGGAGGCGGTGACGCCGCCGGTGGTCGGATCGGTCAGCACCGAGATGTAGGGGAGCCGTGCGTCGCGCAGCCGGGCGAGCGCCGACGAGATCTTCGCCATCTGCATCAGGGAGAGCACGCCCTCCTGCATGCGGGCGCCGCCCGAGGCCGAGACCACGATCAGCGGCCAGTGGCGCTCCAGCGCGCGCTCGGCACCGCGGGCGATCTTCTCGCCCACGACCGAACCCATGGAGCCGCCCATGAACCGGTACTCCATGGAGGCCAGCACCACCGGGATCTGCTCCAGGTGGCCCTGCACCACGATCACGGCATCGCGCTCGCCGATCGCCTGCTGATAGGTCTTGATGCGGTCGCGGTAGCGCTTGGAGTCGCGGAAGCCCAGAGGGTCGGTGGGGCTGATGTTGGCGAACAGCTCGCGCGGCTCGGCCTCGTCCAGGAGCAGCGCGATGCGCGCCCGGGCGTCGATCCGCATGTGGTACTCACATTTGGGGCAGACGCGCAGGTTGCGGTCGAGGTCGCGGGAGTAGATGACCTCCTTGCAACCGTCGCACTTGACCCACAGGCCCTCGGGGACCGAGCTGCGCTGCCGCTCTTCGCGGATGGGTTTCGGCTTCTTGCTTTTTTTGAACCAGGCCATGGGAGATCGGGCTCAGAGGGGTGGCCGCTGGCCCAGCAGAGGTCAGGCCTCCGTGGACTGCGCTTCTTCGGCCTCGAGGTCGTTGTCGATGCCAAGGCGCAGGCAGGCCGCGTCGTACATCTGACGCGACGCCTTCTTGGCGTTCTGCAGCTCGGCGAGACGGTCCTTGACCTTGGCGAGCTCCTCTTCGATGAGGTGGTCGAGCTCTTCCATCTCCTGGCGAGTCACCGCGAGGGTGTTCTCGTAGAACTTTTTCTGCTGGTCGGTCAGCGTCATGAATCTCCTCCGGTGCTAGCGGAGGGTGAGGATACCCCGGTTCGCCGGGACTGACAAGTTGTGTCCCTATCTTTGAGGAGGATCCTCGCCCTCGGATGATGCGGTGTCGGCCGCCTGCTTCCTCTTCTTTGCGTCGGCCTGCAGGCGCTCCAGCTCCCTCTGATACTTCTGCAGCTCGGCTTCCTTCTTCTTGCGGATGGAAGCCTCGCGCCGCGCCATCTCTTCCTTGACCATCTTCTCGATCTCTTCCTGCGAGAGCGTCGCGGCGGCCTCCGGGGTTGGAACCGGAGCGGCGGCCGGGACCACCGGGGCCGGAGCCGGCTTGGGAGCCTGGGCTGCCGGGGCCTCCGCAGGGGGCACTTCGGTCGCAGCGCCTGGAGCGGGCCGGCGCAGGAACAGGAAGGTCAGGACCGCGACCACGACTGCGGCAGCGATCATGACGTAGAGGAGGTTGCGGCTGCGGGGGGCGCTCTCCCCGACGTGGACCTCGCCCATCGGGGCCACCGCGGCGAGCACCGGCTGGGGCGGCTCCGGCTCGGGAGCGAGCACCGGCGGCGGGGGCCACTCGGGAGCTTCGAAGGAGCCTTCCAGCTCCAGGGCCAGCTCCCGGGCCAGGTCCGGAGCCAATACCGGTTCGGGGGCTGCGACCGCCACTGCCGCCGCGACCGCCGGGGGAACCGCGGCCGGGTAGGCCGGCACGCTCCAGTCCCCGCTCGCCGGCTCCTCCTCCAGCACCTTGTGCACCCAGGCCGCCAGGTCGGTGGGATCGGGCGACAGGCTGAGCGTGTGGAGCACGGATTCGATCTTCTGCTTCATCTCGCCCGCGCTGGCGAACCGGGCCTGCGGGTCGTAAGCCAGGGCGCGGGCCACGATCTCGTCCACCTCGACCGGGATCGACGGATCGCTCTGCCGCGTCGAGCGGATCTGCCCCTGGCGTACCGACTCGAGCACGGAGATCTCGGTGTCGCCGGTGAACAGGCGCTCGCCGGTGAGCATCTCGTAGAGGACCGAGCCCAGGGAGAAGAGGTCCGAGCGCGCGTCGACCGCCCGGCCCCAGGCCTGCTCGGGGGACATGTACTGCAGCTTCCCCTTGAGCGCGCCCATCTGGGTCTGGCCCGCCTTGGACACGGCCTTGGCGATGCCGAAGTCGCAGAGCTTGACATCCCCCTCCAGGCTGAGGAGCACGTTCTGGGGTGAGACATCCCGGTGCACCAGGCCCATCTCCCGGTCCTCGAAGTCCCGCTTGCGGTGGGCATAGTCGAGGGCGCTGGCCAGCCGCGCGGCGATCAGCAGCGCCAGCCCGAGGGGGAAGCGCACCCCCTTGCGCCGGCCGGCGTTCATCAGCGACCGCAGGTCCTTGCCGTCGACGTACTCCATGGCTATGTAGTAGTCGCGGCCGATCTTGCCGAGGTCGTAGATGTGGACGATGTTCGGATGGCTGAGCTGCGCCGCGAGCTTCGCCTCGTCGATGAACATGCTGACGAACTCGGAGTTGTCCGTCATGTGGGGCAGGATCTTCTTGATGGCGACCGTCTTCTGGAACCCCTCGACGCCGCGCATCCGTGCCTTCCAGACCTCGGCCATGCCGCCGGCCGCGATCTTCTCCAGCAGCGTGTACTGGCCGAAGCGCTCGCCGCCTTCCATGGCTTCCGTGATGTCGGAGAGCGGCGGGAGCTGGATGCGCTGCGTGGCGGCTGCGTCCACAATGTTCATGACGCTGCGGCCGACCGGCGCGGGGATGGGATCGAGGACGGGCGCTGGGATCGGGGGCCAGTCGGGCACCTCGGGCGGTTCCGGGATGGCGTCGATGACGGACTCGTGGAGCTCCTCCGGTATCGCTTCCGGTATTGCCTCCGGTATTGCCTCCGGGAGGGCCTCCGGAATGGCCTCCACGAGGATCTCGGGCTCCGGCAGAACCTCCTCGACCGGGGGCGGCTCGACCGGGGGAGGAGCCGGTGCTGCCACCACCACTGCCGGCGGAGGAGGGATCACCGGGACCGGCTTCGTCGCCGGCTCCGGCCGGCGAGGCCGGGCCATCTCCTCCAGCGCGGAGATGTCGATGGGTCCGGTATTGCGGGCCTTGGACGGTGCGGCGGGCTTGGGCCGTCCGAGCTCCAGGGTCGAGAGGGTCCGGCTCAGCATGGCGTCGACGTCCCCGGAAGGCTCAGCCCGCCGGGGCGGGGCCGGGGGCGGAGCTGCCGGTTTCACGGGGGCGGGCGGAGGAGCGGCTTTCTTCTGGGGCTCGCCGCCCATCCCGAAGACGCCCGAGAGCGTCTGCTCCAGCTTGCGGTTGATCTCGTCGTCGTCCCGGAGCGGAGGCGCGGGCCGGGGCGGAGCGGCAGGAGCCGGGCGCGGAGTGGGCGCCGTGAAGGGCACGGCAACCCCGATCTCCTCGTCCGAGTCCGCCTCCACCTCGGCCAGGACGTCGCCGAAGATGTCGTGCGAGGTGAGCATGACCGGCGAAGCGGCCGCCTTCTTGGCGTTCCGCTGCACCACCAGGCGCAGCTCCTGGTCCGTGAACGGCTTGTTGATGTGGTCGTCGGCCCCGATCTCCGTGAACGGGCCCTCGCCCTCGGCGAGAAGGGCCACGACGCCGGGGCCGCCGGCCCGCCGGGAGAAGAGGTTGATGATGTTCTCCGCGCCCGGTGCCTCGGAGCTGATGACGATCAGCGCCGGATGCTCAAGGGTTGCCACGAGCAGGGGCACCTCGGACGGGCCAAGGAGGCGGATGCTCCAGCCGTCAGCGCCCAGAGCGGCTTGAATCCGCTCGATGTAACGAGGCTCGGGCTCGACGACGAGGATCGAGGACATGGGGATACTCTCCTGCTGAAAGACAAGCCTTTCTAACACTCCCATAAGCTAGAGTCAATCCAGAATGCATCCAAGGGCCTGATTTTTGAGAGATTTACCCCCTCGGTGTAGAATCTGAGGCCCATGTCAGGCCATAGCAAGTGGAGCACGATCAAGCACAAGAAGGCGACGACGGACCTTCGCCGTGGAAAGCTGTTCTCGAAAATCCTCAAGGAAATCACCGTGGCCGCCCGCATGGGCGGTGGCGATCCCAAGGGCAATCCCCGGCTGCGCACGGCCCTCCTCGACGCGCGCTCGAACAGCGTCCCGGGCGACAACATAGACCGCGCCGTCAAGAAGGGCACCGGCGAGCTGGAAGGCGAGACCTATGACGAGGTCATCTACGAGGGCTACGGTACCGGCGGAGTGGCGGTGCTCGTCGAAGCGGCGACCGACAACCGCAACCGCACCACCGCCGAGGTCCGCCACCTCTTCAACCGACACGGCGGGAGCCTGGCCGAAGCCGGCAGCGTCGCCTGGATGTTCAAGCGCCGGGGCTGGTTCAGTATCGAGCGGAGCGCAATGTCTGAAGAGCAGCTCATGGAGCTCGCCCTGGAGCTGGGGGTCGACGACATATCCGTCGAGGAGGACCGGTACGAGATGTATACGGCCCTGGAGGACTTCCACGCCATCCAGGAGGCGCTCGAGGCCCGCGAAATCCCCCTCGCGGCCAAGGAGCTGGCGATGATCCCCCAGACCACGGTCGAGGTCCCCGCCGCCCGCGCCAACCAGATCCTGCGCCTGCTCGAAGCCCTGGAAGACCACGACGACGTCCAGAAGGTCTGGGCCAACCTCAACATCGACGAGAGCGTGCCGGCCTAATTTGTTGATCCTGGGCCTCGATCCTGGCAGCCTCCACACCGGCTACGGCCTGGTCGAGAGGAAAGGCTCCGCCCTGCGGGCGGTGGAGGCCGGCCGGATCTCCTGCCCCAAGAGCCAGGCCCTCCCTGGGCGGCTGGCCCACCTTTCAGCCTGCCTGAGCGAGCTGCTGGACCGCTGCCAGCCCGACCTCGCCGTGCTGGAAACCCCCTTCCATGGGATGAACAGCAAGTCGCTGATCGTGCTCGCCGAGGCGCGGGGAGTCCTCCTCGCGGTCCTCGCCGGGCGCGGGCTGGAGATCCGGGAGTACACGCCGGCCGAGGTCAAGTCCGCTGTCACCGGTAACGGCCGGGCCGACAAGGACCAAGTGGCGCGCATGGTCCGGCTGCTGCTCGCTGCCAAAGGCCCGGCGAGCACCGGCTGGGCGAGCGACGCCACCGACGCTCTGGCCGTGGCCCTCTGCTGCGCACAGCGCCTTCGCCTCGACCGTCTTCGCGACCAGGTTGTGTTGTCCTGAGGGTATGTGGCTATAATCGTCTCCTCTCAGAGGCGACAGGCCGATAAAACATGGCATTCCAGGGATCTCTCAAAGAGCTACCTCTTCCCGACATCATCCAGCTCGTCTCGGTGTCGGGGAAGACGGGCGTGTTCGCGCTCCGGCGCAATGGGGACTCCACGGGGGAGATCTACCTGCGGGGCGGCCACATCGTGCATGCGCACGTCGGCGACCTGCAGGGGGAAGAGGCGGTCTACGAGCTGGCCATCTGGCCCGAGGGCGAGTTCGTCTTCACGCCCGGCATGGAGACCCAGCACACGACCATCCAGAAGTCGAACACCAACCTCCTGATGGAGGCGGCGCGCCGCATCGACGAGTGGCAGGTGCTCTCCAAGCGCATCCCCTCCACCCGCCTGGTGCCCGTCTTCACCAACCAGGCGGCGACCACGTCGGTCTCGCTCACGCCGCAGGAGTGGGGCCTGATCTGCAAGATCGACGAGCGCCGGTCCATCGAGGAGATCGCGGTCGGCCTGGACATGAGCGCCTTCGAAGTCTGCAAGCTCCTCTACGGGCTGATCACGTCAGGCCTGGTCTCGCTCAACGAGGACCTGAGCCGCCTGGGCACCGAGCGGTTGCGCACCATGACCTCGCAGGACCTCCTTCAGCTCGCCGAGGACATCCACCAGCAGGCGCGCGGCATCCTCTCCGGCCACCCCCGGCAGATGGAGCTGGACGTCCCCTTCCGCATGAGCAAGGCGGAGATGGATGCCGGCCGCGGCGTCGAGGCCGTCCTCGACCTCGTCCGGGCCGAGGAAAAAGTCGTCTCGGCCTCCCTGGGGCCCCACCAGAGCAAGACG
Source organism: uncultured Holophagales bacterium (assembly GCA_963741305.1). GTDB lineage: Bacteria > Acidobacteriota > Thermoanaerobaculia > Multivoradales > UBA5704 > DATMER01. Next base: position 6,433,149 of record CAVUHL010000003.1, read on the forward strand.
TTCCTCGAGCGGATAGCCCAGCTCCTGGGGGCGTAGAATCCCCGGCATGAGACGCGCCCCTGCCGCGGCCCTGATCCTGGGCCTGATCCTGGGTCTGATCCTGATTACCACCCCTCTGCTGGCCCAAGAGCCTGCTCCGGTGGAAACACCGGCTCCCGAGCCGGCTCCCGAAGAAACTCCGGTGGAGATGCCGGCGCCGGAAGCGACCCCCTCCCCGGAGCCCGCGCCTCCGGAGCCAGCCCCCGGCGAGACGGCGCCGCCCGTCGAAGTCCCCGCGGGGGAAGAGCCCCGGCCCAAGCCCCCCAGCGAGCGCTATCTGCCGCGCCTCGACGTCTACTTCCCCGAAGGCGACCTCGACCTCCGGGTGAACCGCCTCATCAACAAGGTCTTCTTTGAAGGCCAGGTGAAGTACAATTTCATCAAGGGTGATATTTCGGCGTTCCTGAGATACCGCTACTACGGCTTCAAGCGCGTCACCCAGTTCACCGTGTTCGATGCGATCGAGTTCGACGATGTCGAAGACTTCAGCAGCGATTTCGACCGGGTGCGCGGCACGCTGCTGCTCATGCAATGGCCGCACAGCTACCACCAGCGGACCTTCCTCCTGGCGGAGCTCGACCGGATCAGCACCAACAAGGAAGACGTGGTCGAGATCCTGCGCCTCGGCCGGACGAACACCTTCCTGCGCTTCGGCTATCAGCTCGGCACCCCTGAGGACGCCCGGTCGAATGCGATCGTCGGCGAGACCCGCGCCCGCAGCGAGCGCCTGTTCACGGCCTTCCGCGAGATCGGCCCCGGCGGCTTTGGCTTCACCGGCGCCATCACCTCGGGCTTCGACATCGGCATCGGCGACTTCGACTACCTCAAGCTGGAGACCGAGTTGCTGAAGAGGTTCGACGTCACCGACCGGACCTTCCTGGTGGGCCGGCTGCACGCCGGCTCCTTCCTGCGCAAGGGCCTCCGGGACCGCGAGGACTTGCCCGAGGATTTCAACGAGTTCGACGAGCTGTCGATCCCGCTCAGCGAATACTTCCGCCTCGACGGCCGCGAGAACCTCAAGGGGCTCAGCGAAAGGCTGCGCGGAACGGACGAGATTCACACGACCTTGGAGTATTTCTTTCCCTGGTTCCTGGCCGCCGACCACAAATTCCTCAAGCTCACCTGGCAGAACTGGTACTGGATCGCCTACGGTGGAGTTGGCAATATCGGTTTAAATAGAGATATTTACACCGACTTCGGCGAGTACGTCCCCGACGTCGGTATCGGGTTCGAGTCCTCCTTCAACCTGAAAAAATACAGGTTCTTCCTTTCCGGAATCGTGGCACAGGCTTTGAAAGGAGATGGGGGAGTGGAGGCGCGTGTCTCCGTCAAGTCGTACCGCTGAACCTGCTCTTCGGTCCACGGCTTGTCAGGATGGCACGCGACGTGGAGGAGGAGCGTTCCACGGAAAGTAGGGCAAATTCCGCAGAGGCTGGCCCCTGAAGGGGTCCTCTGCCGTTTCCCAGGCTCATAGGCCGGAGGAGAGCGCATGAAAAAGCTCAAATTGTTGTTGTTGGTGGCGCTGGTGGGCCTATGGCCCATGCTGGCGTCGGCAGGAGAGGAGGCAAACGGTCCGACGGCGACAGGAGAGACGGGGCTCTTCACCCTGCTCAGTGGTGAAACCCTTCCTCAAGGCGGGTGGTCCTTTGGTCTGTATTACAACAACTGGGACCGCATCCTCGACATCGACGGCTTCGAGCCGGAAGAGGACATCAGCGTCGACTGGAACCGCTTGAGCGCCAGCCTCGGGTACGGCTTCACGGACCGTTGGGAAGTCAGCCTGATGGTTCCGTACGACGACCTCGAGATTGACGACGACGATCTGTTCTTCGACGATGACGAAGCCGATGCCAGTGGCCTCGGCAACGCCCGCCTCGGCACCAAGTTCCGTCTGATCGGCGCACGCGGTGAGGAAGGGACGAAGCTGGCCCTGAACCTCTTCGCCGAGCTTCCCACCGGTGACGACGACGTGGCTTCCGACGACGTCGGCTTCGGCGCCGGCCTCGGCTGGAGCCGTGCGAACTGGGTCTTCGACGTCGGCTATCGGGATCCAGGTGACGACGACGACGTGGATGTCGCCGAGGAGCTCCATGCGGGCATCGGCTACGCCTCGGCGATCAGCGACCGCTTCGATTGGATCACCGAGGTGGCCGGTACTTTCTACAGCAGCTCCGACATTGGTTACGACGATTCCATCGACTTCACCACGGGTGGCCGCCTCTGGCTCGGCGACGGCAACTGGGCCTTCAACTTCGCGCTGCGCACCGACCTGATGCAGCTCGAGGACATCGACGAGCACTGCCCGATCGGCGGCCTTCTCGGCCTGTCCCTCTTCCCCCGGATGTTCCAGGAGGAAGAGGTCATTCCGCCGCCGCCGCCCCCACCGCCGCCTCCGGTCGAGGCACCCGCGCCTCCGCCGGTAGCGCCGCCGCCCCCGCCGCCTCCGCCGCCGGCTCCTCCGGCGCCTGAGCGGATGGAAGTGGTGTGCGAGTTCACCTCGGGCAGCGCCAGGACGAGCAACATCTGCAAGGCCCGCCTCGACGAGGTGGCTCTGCGGATGAAGCAGGAGTCCGACTCAACGGCTCAGGTCATCGGTTATGCCGATGGCACGACCGGCTCGCAGTCCGCTAACCAGCGGGTTGCGGAGCAGCGCGCCGAGGCGGTGAAGAACTACCTGGTGACGAGGCACGGGATCGACCCGAGCCGGATCACCACGGAAGGCCAGGTCACCGACAGACTGGCGGCTGTGGTCATCCTCACCATCCCGTAAGGACGCACCACTACGGAAGCTCAAAGGCCCCGCCGGAAGGCGGGGCCTTTTTGTATGTATGGTAGAACCTCACCCCCTATCCCCCTCTCCCGAAAGGGAGAGGGGGGACGTTGCTCAGCTTCCTTGCCTTCGATCTAGCCCAAAAGACATGCAGACGTTCCCCCTCTCCCCTTCGGGAGAGGGGGACAGGGGGTGAGGTCCTTTTTCTCTACCCCTCCGAAGTATCCAGCCGCTCCCGCCGCAGCGAAGCGATCGCCCCAATCAGCCCCGCCCCCCCTCCGAGGAGCACCAGGAACGCGGCCTGTCCCGGGGTGAGGAACCCCGTGGTGAGCACCGAGGCCGCGAGCGAAGCCGTGCTCCGGGCCGCCGCGGCCTGGTAGAGCAGGTAGAGCCCGCCGGTGGCGAGCCCGCCGCCGATCAGCCCCTGGAGCAGCCCCTCGGTGTAAAACGGTCCGCGGATGTAGAACTCCGTGGCGCCCACCAGGCGGAGGATCGAGATCTCTTCCTGGTGCAGGAAAGCGGTCAGGCGGATCACGCTGCCCGTGGTAAAGATCGCCGCACCCAGCAGCACGCCGGCCAGGGTCAGCCCGATCGCCCTCCCCAGGGCTACCAGCGTTTCGAGCTGTCCGAGCCATTCGCGGTCGTCGTCCACCATCTCCACCTCGGGCTTTTGACGCCACGACTCGATCCAGGCCTGTGCCTTCGTACCCGGATCCTTCAGGCTCACCTCGATCGATGGCGGCAGCGGCTCCTCCTCCCACCCCTCGACGAGGTCCGACATGCCCGGGAAGGTTTCGCGGAAGCGCGCCCGTGCCGCTGCCGAAGTCACGGCTTGCGCCGAGGCCACCCAGGGCGTCTGGCGCGCATCGGCCGTCAGCTGCACCAGGACCGCGTCCGGCGTGCCCGGCTTCAGATAGACCACGATCCGCATTTCCCGGCGCCAGCGCTCCACCGATTCGAGCAGGTTGCGGCTGGCGAGCAGGAATGCGCCGCCGAGCAGCAGGCTCACCGCGATGGTCAGGATGGCCACGAGGCTCGTCTTCCAGCCCCGCAGCAGGTTCACCAGGGCCTCGCGGATGAAGTAGGTCAGCGCTCCGATCAGTGTCATGGCTCGGGCTCCGGCTCCGCCTCGGGTGTGGACAACCTGGGCGGAGAGGTTCCCTCCAGCTCGACGTCCATGGCGACCCGGCCCTTCTCCAGAGTGATCACCCGCTTGCCGACGCGCTGGATGAGGTCGCGGTCATGGGTGGCGAGGATCACCGTGGTGCCGCGCAGGTTCACCTCCAGGAAGAGGCGCAGGATCTCCCAGGACAGGTCGGGGTCGAGGTTGCCGGTGGGCTCGTCGGCGATCAGGATGTCCGGCTCGTTGATCAGCGCCCGTGCGATCGCGACCCGCTGCTGCTCGCCGCCGGAAAGCTCGGGCGGGAAGGCGTTGAGGCGATGGGCGAGCCCCACCCGGCGCAGCGCCTGGAAGGCGAGCTGCTTCTGGGTCTTCAGATCCTGGCCGAGGATGCGCGGCAGGTAGGTGACGTTCTCGAAGACCGTCTTGCGCGAGATCAGCCGGAAGTTCTGGAAGACCACGCCGATCGTGCGCCGGAGGTAGGGGATCTTGCTGCGCGGGATCGAGGCCACGTTGCGGCCGTTGACCACGATCTGACCGTCGGACGGGATCTCCTCGCGGAAGATCAGCCGCAGGAGCGTGCTCTTGCCCGCGCCGCTCGCGCCCGTGAGGAAGACGAACTGCCCGCGCGCGATCTCGAAGCTGACGTCGTTCAGCGCGGGCTCCGGGTTGCCCGGGTAGCGCTTGCTGACCTGGAAGAACTGGATCAAGGCACTGTTTCGCTCTCCAGCGCCTGCCGGAGAAGCTGCTGCACCAGCTTGGGGTCCGCCCTTCCACTCGACCGCTTCATCACCTGTCCCACGAGGAAGCTCATCACCTGCGCCTTGCCCGACCGCACCTGGCTGACCTGCGCGGGATTAGCCTCGATCACCTCCTCGATCCAGCGTTCGATCTGAGAGGTGTCGCTCACCTGTCCAAGGCCGAGCCTCTCCACCGCGGCGGCGGGCTCCTCGCCCGACTGCCAGACGGCGGCGAAACCTCCTTGGCCGCGCTGCTCGAAATCCTGCCCGCATCCACCAGGCCGACGATCGCAGCCAAGCGGGTTGGAGCAAGGGCTTGGTCCATCCCGATCCTGCGCTCCTTGACCTCGCGCAGCACCTCGCCCATGACCCAGTTGGCGATCCCCTTGGGCCCCCTGGGATTATCCGGGAGTGCCGAAGCTCCGGCTTCGAAGTAATCGGCGAGCTCGCGCGACGAGGTGAGCACGGAGGCATCGGCGGGAGAGAGGCCGTACTGGGAGGTGATCCGGTTGCGCCGTTCCCAGGGCAGCTCGGGCAGCGCGGCCCGCACGGCCTCGATGCGCTCCGGGGTCAGCACCAGGGCCGGCAAGTCGGGCTCGGGGAAATAGCGGTAGTCGTGCGCCTCCTCCTTGCTCCGGAGGAGGCGGGTCGCGCCGGTTTCGGCGTTGTAAGAACGCGTCTCCTGGACCACCCGGCCGCCGGACTCGAGGATCTCCACCTGGCGTCCGATCTCGTGCTCGATGGCCCGGGCCACATTGCGGAACGAGTTCAGGTTCTTGACCTCGGCCTTGGTGCCCAGCTTTGCCTCGCCCTGACGGCGGACAGAGACGTTGGCATCGCAGCGCAGGCTCCCCTCCTCCATGTTGGCGTCGCTCGTCCCTGTATAGAGCAGGAGCTGGTGGAGGGTCTGCAGGTAATCCGCGGCCTCGGCGGCGCTCGAAATGTCCGGCAGGGAGACGATTTCTACCAGGGGTACGCCGCAGCGGTTGAAATCCACGAGGCTCTGGCCGGGGAGCGCGCCGCCGCCCGGCGCCTCGTGCAGGAGCTTGCCCGCGTCCTCCTCCAGATGAAGCCGCTCCAGGCGCACCCGCTTCTCGTGCTGGGTCAGGGGCACTCCGCCCCCCTCGGCGAGCGGCCGGTCGAACTGGCTGATCTGGTATCCCTTGGGGAGGTCGGGGTAGAAGTAGTTCTTGCGGGCGAAGATCGAGCGCGGATAGACGTCGGACCCGAGGGCGAGGGCCAGCCGCGTGGCAAGGTCGACCGCCTGCCTGTTGATCACGGGCAGCGTGCCGGGATAGCCCAGGCAGACCGGGCAGACGAGCGTGTTCGGGGGCGCGCCGAACCGGTTCGGACAGCGGCAGAACATCTTGGTCTCGGTGAGGAGCTGGACGTGGACCTCGAGCCCGATGACCGCTTCGTACCCGTGCGACATATGGGGGGCTAGTCTAGCGCAGATCGGCGGGGTACAGGGCTGGGCACGGGAGCTGCACTCGACTTTTGGTTGACAGGTTGTTATGGAGGTAATTTCATCATGAGTGGCATCAAGGAAGCAGAGCAGGAATTGGAGAAGGTGGAAGAATCGCTTGCCAAGGCGGACCGGGCCATCCAGATCTCGCGTCTGGAGCAGGAGCGGCTTTCGTCCGATCTGGCTGAGGTCATAGCCGAGCAGGGTGACTCGAGAGGCCCGGCTGACGAGCAGACCTAGTACCTCCACCCGGCCCAACGGGCCGAGAGAACGGAGCCCAAGGCTGAGGCCGGGGTCGCAAACGCCCCACCAATCTAGCCAATCCTGAGGATTGGATCGGCTGGCCCTTGTGCGCACCTAGAATTGCTGAAAAAGTACAGGACTTGTCCTAGGGCTCGCCTTGGACCGGCTCTCCCTTGCGCCTTGGCAGGGAAGACCAAGTGATGTACTCACGCAGCCTGACCATGGAGCTTCTATGCCCAAGAGCTGCCCCCGCCTGTTTTTGCTGGCCGCTGTATTTGCCCTTTCCTTTCTGTTCCCTCAGGAAACGAAGGCCTGTGAAATCTGCAAGCTCAACTTTTTCTTAGGGTACATACCCTGTCGCCCGGTGACGGCCGAGGAAACAGGTGCAACCATCTGCACGGGAACCTACGATCCGTGGAGCGGCTATCTATGCTTTGAAAGCGGCAATTACTGCTCGAACATCACCGTCGGTGGTGGCGGCGGTAGCGGTGGCGGCGGTGGCGGCGGGTGGGGTGGTGGTGGTGGCTGCGGTGGTGGTGGCTTCTGTCCATCCGAATGCTTCACCTGCGGTGGCGGTGGGGCCAACTGAATGCTGAACCGCTTGTCGGGGCTCCTGGTTCTCGCAGTCCTTCCCGTGCTGAGCCTGGGCCCTGAGCTGGCGCAGTCCGAGCCGGCGGCTCAAATGTCCACGGTCGAAATTTCGTTCTCGGCCAAAGTGGTTTCCAACCTCCCTGCCACGGGGGCGATCCTGCTCCAGCCGGTGGAAGGAGAGGGGACAACGATCCGCCTGCCGGTTACTTCATGGGCGGATATTTCTCTCCTGCTGCCCCCCGGGACCAAGTGGGAAGCCTCGGGTGAGATCCCCGGCTTCTGGGTGCAGCGCAAGATCGTCGCCGTTGGAGCTCCGGGCCATCCCACGAAGCTCATCCTGGACCCGTGGCCGCTGGGAAAGATCGCGGGCATGGTAAAGGTCAAAGACGAGGGAGTGCCCCTTCCGAAAAAGATGGTCGTCAAAACGCTGGCCTTGCCAGCCTTCCTCAATCGGCCGGGGGTCCCCATGGGGGTGATGGACTGCCCCGTGGACGACAAGGGGGCATGGACCTGCTCGCTCCCCGCGGCGACGTTCGATCTCGTGGTCGCGGCGCAAGGCTTCATACCGCACTATCGCTGGGCCGTACCGGTGTCGGCCGGCAAGACGAGCGCACTGGGTGCGGTTGTCCTGGAGCGCGGGTCCTCAATCGTGGGGTGGGTTGCGGTAGAGGGCGGGCAGATCGACACGGCGCAATTCGCCGCCCGGCTGGCCGTCCTCCCATCGAGCGGAGCGAGCCTGGGGAGCGCCGCGGAATTCGAGCGGACAGCCGCCGAAGGCGGCGTTCGCAAAGACGGTTTCTTTCAGATGACAGGTGTTGCGCCGGGCACCTACACCCTGGAGCTTCGCCAGCCAGGCTATTCTCCCATCCGGGTATCGCCGATCCGGATCGACCCGGGCGCCGAGACCTTCCTCGGCGAGCCCTTGGTCCTCCGCCGACCCGTCGAGGTGGAACTGGAGATTCATCCTTCACTCGACTGGGTCGGCCAGCCCTGGAGGGCCCGGATCGTCAGACTTGGCGAACAGCGGATCAGCCCGACCGTCTTCGAAGGATCCGTGGAGCCCACGGGCCGCTTGACCGTTCCCGGCCAGTCCTCGGGCCGCTTCGGCGTCAGCATCCAGGATTCGCTCGGCAACTGGCTCCATGACAGCGAGCACACGGTGGACGCCTCGGTCCCGGGGCCGCTCTTGATCGATTTGCAGCTTTTCACCGTCGAGGGGCGGGTCCGATTGGGTTCCGAGCCTCTCGAAGCCGTTCTCTGGTTCGGCGGAAGCCATGGTGCGACTTCGGCCAGGATGGAATCCGATGCCGAGGGCCGGTTTCACGGCGTTTTGCCCAGGGAGGGCATTTGGAGGCTGGAAATCGAGGCTGCGTTGCCCGGCTTCCCGACGTGGACGCGGGCCGACGTTCAAGCCGGCGAATCCGGCAAGGCGAATCTGGAGGTCGTCGTGCCGGACACCCGGATCTTCGGCCGCGTGGTCGATGAGCAGGGCAAACCCGTGTCCGCGGCGGACGTGACCGCGCAGTCGGAGACGGTAGACCTGCTCGGGACGACAGATGGAGCTGGCGGTTTCGAGCTCCGCGGCCTGCCTGAAGGACCGGTCTGGCTCGCCGCAGAGTCTTCCTCGCGCACCAGCGAGCGTGTCTTTGCCGTTCTCGTGGAAGGCAATGCCGCCGGCCCGGTCGAGCTGCGTCTTCGGCCGACCCGGCGGCTGGCCGGCACCGTGGTTTCGCCTCGGGGGCCGGTTGCAGGCTCTCAAGTCATGATTCTGGCCCGGACTCCAGACGGCGGCGGAGCCATCTCTACGTCCGATGCCTCCGGGAGATTTGAAGCCGATCTGCCTGTAGCGGTGTCCAGGATCGCGGCCATCGTCAGTGCCCCGGGGTTCGCCCTGCGGGCTTTCGACACGGTAGTGCAGGAAAACGACTTGTCGCTTCAGTTGACCGAGGAGGCGGGAAGCCTGGAGCTTCTCCTTCCCCTGACCGGTGATGAAGTCCAACGCGAGAATCTCATCCTCGCCGTCTACCAGAACGGAGTTCCGCTGCCGATGTCGGTCCTCGGCCGGTGGGCCTATGACCATGGCCAGCCGAAGGGCGGTATAGACGGCGCTTTCCGTGTGCCGGAAGTGGCGCCTGGCGAATATCGCGCTTGCCTGATCCCTCGGGAGATGGAGATTCTGGTGCCATGGAGCCCGGCGCCGCAAGGCGGTGGCTGCGATTCCGGGCTGCTGGCGCCGGGGGCTACGCTTTCGTTGAAGCCCAGTCGGCCGGGTTGAGATCCGCGGCCGCTTCATGGCGAGCGGCCATCCCTGAGCCGCAAGCCGCCGCCGCTCACCGCGAAGCCATTGCGGCTTGACGGCAAGCCGTCACCGCTCGGCCTGAAGCGGTCGCAGCTTCCTTTGAAAGGGAGGTTCCTCAGTCTGAAGCGGGGGCCGCTTCCCGCAAAGCCGCGGCGGCTTCATGCCGAGCCACCGCCGCTCATGCCGAAGCCATCTCAGCCGCGCGCGGCTGTCAGCAGGGATAGCTCGGCCAGCTCGAGGGCGTCTTTCCCACCCATGGCCGCGGCTTGCGCTGAGGCTTCGGAGGCGACCTTGGCGAGGGTGGTCCAGCTTCGGCAGGCGTCCAGGGGTGCGGTTTCGATGTGCTGCCAGCGTTCGGCGAGGGGGTAGCGCTCCAGCGCTGCCCAGATCTCCCGGGCCTCTTGCATCAGCTCTTCGGCGGCTGGCGGCTCCGGCTCCGCCTCTTCCTCGATCAGCAACGGCATCATCCCCAGCAGCGAGCTCTCCAGGAGGGCGTGGTCCACGGGCTCGCCCAGGCGGCGGCCGGCCGCATCGAGCACGGCGGCCAGGAAGCGCTTCAGGTGCACCACCAGATGCCACTCGACGCCGGCAGTCCTCGCCATCCTCTGGAGAGTCTCGTCCGGCGGCGCCACCTTGCCCTGTTCGTAGTCGGAGACGGCGGTCTGGTCCACTCCGGACTTCTTTCCGAATTCCGCCTGCGTCATCGTCGCCTTCGAGCGCAGCAGGGTGACGACCAGCCGCAGAATTTGAGGGTTTCCTCTTTCCGCCATGTCAAGCGCTCTCCCGTGTCAGACTTGAGGTATGGTCGTTTGGTCCACTTTTTTTTCGAGGCGCCGCCCCTGCGGTCATGACGGCCGCGGTTGGAGCGCTCTTGAGGGAGCTCCCGTCATGTCCAGCCGCCCGTCCTCTCGCAAGGTCGTGGTGCTCGTGCTGTTCGCCATCCTGGCCCTCCCTTGGGTCTCGGCCGCCGGGCCCCGGCAGGAGGTCCGGCCGGCAGCCAGTCTTTTCGAGCAAGTCTGGAGCTTCCTCACGAGTCTTTGGAACGAGAGCGGCTGCCGCATCGACCCGAACGGCGGCGTGCCCGAGCCGCTGCCGACGAATGATACGGACTCGGGCTGCCACATCGATCCCAACGGGGGTTGCAGATCCTAATCCCGCAAGGGAGAGGCCGTGCGCCTTACCCTCTCAATTTCGGTGATGGTCCGACGCGTCAGCTCCACGGTGGCGGCCTCCTGCTTGGCTGCCTGGCAGAACAGGCCGAGGGCAACGAGGGCTTCGCGGTGGATCTTTTTCGAACGGAAGATCCAGGCAAGGCCGAGCGACATCTCCCGCACCTCCGTGGACCGGCGGTCCTCCAGCTGGAGCACGGCCAAGTCCAGCGCTGAAAGAGCGGCGTCGTAGGGCAGGCGTCGTTCCGTGAAATCGTCCCACACCTGCTCCAGCCGGGTCATCGCTTCCGGCTTTCGACCCTGCCCTGCAAAAGCTTTCGCTTCCAGCCAGAGCACGCGGGTCAGGGAGAGAGCGTCACCCTGCTCGACAGCCATCGTTCGGACTCCCGGCACCAGGACAGCCGCCTCTTCGAAATAGTCCAGGCGGAGGAGGTTGTCGGCCCGGTTGAATCTGAGCGCGAAGAGGAACTGCGGATCCTCCAGTACCTCGATGAGAGGAGCCGCTTCATCCAGGACCAGAAGAGCCGCTTGAGAATCTCCCATCTGCTGGAAGACGTGCTCCTTCTGTAGGAGGATGTGGGCGGCTGCCCAGCTGTCGCCCTTGCTGTGATCCCTGGCCAAGTCGAGCTGTGCCAGGGCTTCTGGAAACCGGTGCTGCTCCCGGCGAAGGGAGGCTTCCAGCGAGTACAGCCGCCACTCAGGGAGCAGGTCGGAATCCGTGCCGGCGTGCCAGAGCACCCAGGTGCGCACGAAGCTCTGATCAGCGGCGTCCCAATCGTTGCCGACCCGCTGCGCATTGCCGACATACCCCCAGCAGTACCCCTCTACGCGTGAGCGGAAGCCCTCCGGGACCCGCTCGGCGATGAACAGGGCGAATCGGGCCAGCTCGAGAGCCTCATCCGCGCTGTCGGCCGCCTTGCGCACCGAAGCCGCGCACACCCGCTCGGCCATGGCCCACGTGCGGTACCTCGGATAGATCTCGACCAGCTCGCGCCGCCTCCGCGGCGTGGCCTTCTGGAGGCCAAGCCACAGCCGCTCGGCTTCCTGCCGGGCCGCGCGCGCCTTGCGCTGCTTCTTCCAACGGATCAGCTCGTTGCGGATGTCCCCCAGCAGGGTACGGGCCAGGGCCAGGCAGGTACGGTCGAGCCACTCCAGCTCCTTCCGGTCCAGCGACACCGGCGAGGACGGCTCCTCCGGGAGAACGTGTTTGACCAGACGGTGGAGCGCAATCAGGGCATCCACCGCCTCCGGCGTCTGGCCGACCGGCTCCACCATCGACACCAGGAGGTCGCGGGACATCTCCTTGTCCCCGCGCTCGTACTTGCCGAGCAAAGTGTCGTCGGCATGCCCGAGGCGGGCGGCATGATCCTTCCGGGGCACGCCCGCCGCCTCGCGCAGGTACTTCAGAGCGAGGGCCTCCGCAGGGAGATCCTTATCCTTCATCCACGCTCGCTTTCTGAAAAACAGCCGATGCAGGGAGCCTATCATCCCGCCCGGCGATCGGCGAAAAATGCCTTTTCCGCCCTACCTCAAGGAAAATCGCGCACACTCCATTCGGCAAGATGCAAGCGCCGGTAACGTAGCCGGTGATGAGACCGCGAAAGGAAAAGGGCAAGGCGGAGACGGAAGCGGACACGAGGCTCAACGGCCTCCTCCCGCTCATTCAAAGCCTTCCCGAAGAGCAGCGCAGCAACCTGGCTGACTTCCTCGAAGCCCTCCTCAACGTCCACCGCCTCCTCGAGGCGGACGGCGCTCGGCGACCGAAGCCGAAGAAAACCTAGCGTTCAAAGTCACCGAAACCGTTCCCCGCCGCCAGGACACTCCTGGACGGCTCCTGCCATTGCCACCTTCTACAAATACAAGCAGAGGATAGCATCTCTCCGGCACGTTTACTGGAAATCAGAAGAAACGCTAGACGCTTTCCGCTGGATCGTCGTACACTATGGCGAAAGAAGCTGGTCTCAGGCCATCGAGCGTGGCCATCAGGATTCGAAGCTGTGGTTGTTCTTCTGAACGCAAGGAGAGTGGAATGGCCGAACAACTTGCTGTAGGAGTGTGGGATGAGGATGCGGTAAACGCAGGCGTCGGGCTCCGGCAGCTTCTGAACGAGCTGCTGGATACGCCGATACGCCAGCGCTCCGAGGTGGTCCGCGAAGAGCGCTTCCGGAGCCTCCCGCTGGCCGCGTTGCTGGTCGCCGAGAGCGAGCGTTTCGAGGAGGTGTCGCCCGCGAAGGCCGAGGAGCTGGCCCAGATGGCGGAGGTGATCGCCGGCCAGCCCTACCCGGCGGACCTGCTCCCCCAGGCCGGCAAGATCCTGCTCCGCGCCTGCACCCTCCAGGCGAACGCCCGGCGGTTGATGCGGGACCTGCACGGTGCGGAGGTTTGTTTTGAAAAGGCGATGTCCGTGCTCGTGGGGCCGGCCGGCTCGGCCGAGCGCGGCTTCTACTGCCAGCGGCTCGCATGCCTGCGGGAGGAGCAGGGGCACCGCGAGGAGGCAGCGGCCCTGCTGTGGCGCGCCGCGGACTTGTTCCGCGAGGAAGGGGATGCCCGGTCTGAAAGCGTGTGCCGCTGCCGGCTCGGGTTCCTGGCGCTGGGGGATGACGACGCGGGCCGGGCAAGCCGCTTCTTCGTCCAGGCCCGCGGCCTGCTGTCTCCCGGGTGCCCACCGGCGCTCGCGGCGCGCTGCGGGCTGGGCCTGGCCCTGTGCCTCGCAGCCCTGGGGCAAGCCGGCGAGGCGCGCGACCTCTGGGAGCGCAGCCGGATGGGCATTAGTGGCAGTGTGCCCGACCCCAGGACGCTCCTGGAGCTCGACTGGCTGGAGGGACGGCTGGCCGTCCAGCTCGGCGATCACCAGGAGGCGGTCGGCCGGCTGAACAGCGTCCGGCGGCGGCTCTTCATCCAGCGCCGGCTTCTCGACGCGGCTCTCTGCTCGCTCGACCTGGCGCGCGCATTCGTCGCCATGGAACGGGAGTCGCGCATCCAGGAGCTGGCCGACGACTTGAACCGGACCTGGCCTGTCTCGTTCGACCAGGTGCGGGTGGTGCTGGCGCTCAACGGTTACAGAAAAGCGGCCCGGGAGGGATGGGACCTGGAGAGGGCCGCGCTGGATGCCCTGGACCTGATGCGCCGGCCCATGGCAATCCTCAAGAAGCTTTGAATCAATCTTCCGGCGCCATGAAGGCCCGGATGTTCGAAAGGAGAAGAAGTATGTCCGAGATGAAGAAGGTGGTCATGCGTCTGAAGCCCGAGCGGGTCCAGGAGCTCCTCCTCGCGCTGCCTGGCTGGCGGCTGCGGCAGGACGGCCTCGGGATCGAGAACGTGCGCAGCTTCAACAGTGGCAAGGCGGCCCGGTCGTTCGTGGGCCACGTCTGCAAGCTCGCGGAGAGCCGGCGCCAGCCGGTGAACGTCCGCCTCGCGGGCAAGCAGGTCAGCATCACCCTGCAGGGGCACCCCGTCAAGGGCTGCATCGGTGGGATCAACGGAGCCGTGTTCAACCTGGCCGGCAAGATCGGCTAAAACCCAGAAAGAGAAGACAGGAGACAAGTCATGAGCAACAACATCACGTCCATCGCCGATTATCAGAAGTCTTTCGCGGCCATGCTGGCCGGAGCGGACGCGAATGAGGGCTCGCTGGTCGGGACCGAGGAGTTCCGAGACGGCCTCTCGGCGGCCGCGCAGGATGTGCAGGTCGCGCTGAACCGCCAGAACAGCCTGCAGGGGCAGGCTCAGCAGGCCACCCGCGACCTCGAGGAGGCGCTGGACCGGGGGAAGCGGATGTACTCCCGCCTGCGCAACGGCATCTACATGTACTTCGGCCAGCAGGCCGAGAAGCTGTCCGAGTTCGGCCTCCAGCCGCGCCGGCCGGCGGCGAAGGTCAAGCCGGTGCTCCCGGAAGTCACCAAGCCGTCCCAGCCGGGCCCCAACCCCGTCGAGACGGCCGCTCCCGAGACCGATGGCACGACCTAGGAAGTGAAGGCAGCATAGTTGAGTTGTCCCGGGGGCGCGAAAGCGCCCCCGCTTTCTGTTCTTTGTAGAGGTTCGCGGGTTTGGGCTTGTCAGCTCTACCCTTTGTAGTGGTAGTGCTCTGCCACCTGGTGACCGAACACCTTGAGCACGGGAAGTACCTGTGCCTGGGGACCCGCGAAGAGATATGGGAGGTTCGAAGTGTCGTAAAAGTTCCCGACCACTAGCGCTCCACCGGCAGAGGCGATGGCAGGCCCAACCTGGTTTTCGAGATCCAGATCCGCCAGAGTCAGTTGCTTTCCCCCGTATTCGCCTGACAGCACCTGCGTGGCATACGTAAAGAGCCGGAACTCCGGCGAGCCAGAGTATTTGAACTCTCGGACCTTGTCCTTCTCCTCTGTCAACTGCCATTTTGGATCGATTTCATAAATTTGTGGGGCCTGTGGATCGCGAGGTGTGGCGAACGCGGCATCGATCAGAAGGATCGTGAGCCCCCATTTCAAAAACGTGCAGAGGTTGAAGATTTCGGAGGGGCACTGCTGTCTTCTAATCGTGTCGTCCCCGTGGGCATGGTCGTAGCTGCCCAAGGCGATGAAGACCAACTGGCTCTGCTTGTCTTTTATGAGGTTTTGAAGGTGCACTGACAAGCAGGCCTTCACCGCCGGGTCGTAACTGAGAGGGACGGGCCTGAGACCCACCGTGAGGGTGCTGTGCTGCTGGATGTTGTAATCAGCTACCGTGAGGTCGTCTTTGAGGAGCTTTGTGCCGCAGGTCAGGATGATGCGGTCGGCTGTCCACTGTCCCCCTATCTTTGCGGCTACCTTCTGCTTGACTTCAAGGATGGTATCGGTTGGCTCGATTTCAAGGGTGTGGTGGCTTTTGTCCAGCTTGACGAAGACTTGCATGGGATGGGGGGTTACCTCGGGTGGGTTTTCTCGGAGTCTCTGAGAATAGAGTGGAGCTGGACTGCCGGAAGTTTCAGCAGCCCGCTCCGATACAATCCCGAGCCGTGAAAGCCCCGCTCCTTCCCTTCGCCTTCCTCCTCCTGCTCGCCGCCTGCGGCCAGGAGATCCCCAACCTGGATTCCCCCGGCCGGACGATCGTCTGCCTCGGGGACTCGATTACCTCGGGTGTGGGCGCCGCGGGACAGCCTTATCCCGGCCTGCTCGCGGAGAAGCTGGGCGTCGAGGTGATCAATGCGGGAGTGCCCGGCGACACTTCCGAGGACGGCCTTGCCCGGGTCGAGGAGGTCCTTGCCCTCGATCCGTGGCTGGTGATCGTCGAGCTCGGGGGCAACGACATCCTGCGCCAGGTGACGCCGGCCCGGAGCGAGGCGGCGCTGCGCCAGATCCTGGACCGGCTGCTCGCTGGCCGGGTGGTGCCTGTGCTCGTCGAGATCGAGGTCCCCTTCCGCGGCAAGTACGCCGAGGTGTTCGAGCGGATCGACGACGACTACGACATCCCGATCGTGGAGGACACCCTTGGCGAGATCCTCCTGGATGCTGACTTGAAAGCCGATCCGATCCACCCCAACGCCGAGGGCCAGAAGATCCTGGCCGAGGCCATCGCCGATGTGGTCGAGCCGATCTTGAAAGCGCGGAGGAAGCGATGATGGAGGAGGACGCTTACTGGGTCTGGAGCGACCGTCGGGGGGATGTCGAGGTCCGCTTCACGGGCCGCGGGCCTGCCGGAGAGCGGGATGAGATCCTCGCCTGTATCGAGCCGGGTGAGCCCGGAGCTCCTCCGGTCGCTTGGGCCAAGCAGATCCACTCCGCCACCGTCCTGCCCGCCCATCCCGGGCATTGCGGCGAGGGGGATGCCCTGTTCGGCGACGCTCCGGATCTTGCTCTCTCGGTGGTGACCGCCGACTGCGTGCCGGTCCTCCTGGCCGGTCCACGAGGATTGGCGGCGGTTCACGCCGGATGGCGCGGGCTGGTCGGTGGCGTGATCCCGGCCACATTGGAAAAGCTTGGCGGAGCAGAAACGGCCTGGATCGGTCCGACGATCGGCCCCTGCTGCTATGAGGTCGGGGAGGAGGTGGCGGAGCAGTTCCCGGCTGAAGCCGTCGTTCTCGGATCGGACAAGCCTCACCTGGACCTGGTCACGGCGGCCCGGCTCCAGTTGAAGGGTATCGAAGATGTCCGCACCGTGGGGATCTGCACCCGGTGTGCGGAGGACCGGCTTTACAGCTATCGGAGAGAGGGCAAAGGGGTGGGCCGGAACGTGGCGTTCATCTGGAGGCGGTCCGGGCCCTGACTCCGCGGGGATCTCGGCCGAACGCCCGGAGCTGACCGCACGCGGCGCTGACGTCGTCGCCCCTCCGCCGGCGGACGGTGGCGATCAATCCCTTCTGGCGCAGCCGTTCCTGGAACCGGTCGATCGCCTCGTCATTGGGCGGGACCATGCGGTCGCCCAGCACCTGGTCTGCATTGATCGGGATCAGGTTGACCTTGGCGCGCACGCCGCTCAGCAGCTTGACCAGGCGGTCGGCATCGCGGACGGAGTCGTTCAGGTCCCGGATCAGGACGTACTCGAAGGTGATCTTGCGCCCCTTTTCCAGCGGGTAGCGGCGGAGGGCCGCCATCAGGTCGGCCAGCGGCCAGGTGCGGTTGATCGGCATGATCTCGGTGCGCTGGGCATCGTCCGATGCATGCAGGGAGATGGCGAGGTTGGGGCGGCGCTCCCAGGCGGCCATCTCTTCCAGGCCGGGCAGGATGCCCACGGTCGAGACGGTGATCCGGTGCGGCGAGATCCACTCGGTGAGGATGTCGAGCGCGGCCTTCACATTCTCCAGGTTGAGCAGCGGCTCGCCCATGCCCATGAAGACGATGTTGAGCCCCTCCATGGGGAGGTTCGCTTCGGCGCGGATCGCCAGCACCTGGCCCACGATCTCGCCCGCCGTGAGGTTGCGGCCCGCCCCCCAGTAGCCGGTCACGCAGAAGGAGCAGGCCAGGGCGCAACCGGCCTGGCTGGAGATACAGAAGGTCCGGCGGTGCCTCTCCGGGATGTCGACTGCCTCGATGGTGGCGCCGTCGTGCAGCTTGAACAGGTACTTGCAGGTGCCGTCGGACGCGAGCCGCTTTTCGGAAATCTCGGGCAGGCCGAAGCGGAAGCGCTCCGCGAGCCTGGCGCGGAGGTCCTTGCCGAGGTCGGTCATCTCGGAGATGTCGCGGACCGCCCGGGCATAGAGCGCCTGGTAGACCTGCTCTGCCCGGAAAGGGCGGTCGATTACCGGAGCGAGCGCTTCGGCGAGGCGCTCCCGGTTCAGGCCGAGCAGGTCGGTGCGGGTTTCGATTGCGGTTTCCATGGTTTTGCGGGCTTGCCCGCGGGACGTCAGGTCGCCGTGGTACGGCGCCGGCGCAGGCGCCGGGTGGGATCGATGCCGATCGACCGCAGGAAGTTGAGGTCGCGGCCGTCGATCTGAAAGACCGGCTCGGCCGATCCGGAGCGGAAGCTTGGGGCGGTCAGCGAGAGCGGCTCTTCGTCGAGGCTCTCCCGCTTGCAATCGACCAGCAGGTAGAGCGCATAGCCCTCCTCGCGGATCTTCCGCAGCGTCCGATTGACCTCCGCCGAATCAGAGATGGCCTCGGAAAGAGCGCGCCTGAGCTCGCGCAGCATCTGATGGAGCTTGTCGTCCAGCTCGGGATCCTCCACGGCCTGGTTTTCGATGGGCCGACGCCGGGATTATCACCCCTGTCCAATGGGGTGTCAAACGACGGCGAGGCATTCAACAAAAGCCCGTGCACCCGGCATTCCACGGGGGGGTGGCCCGCTTGGATCGTGGTAACCTATTGGGCCCTCTGAAGGAAAAACTAGAGGAAAGACGTGATGGCGCAACCCTTCGTTCAGAACGGGCTCGAGGCTTGGCTCGCTGCCGCCGGCTTCCCCGAGTGCGAGCCCCTTCCGCTGCCCGGCGACGTGTCGCCCCGGCGCTATACCCGCCTGGTCGGACCGGATGGCGGCAGCGCGATCCTCGCCACCTATCCGCCGGAGATCCGCGATACCTGTACCCGTTTCCTGCGCACCACCGCTCTGCTGGAGCCGGCTGGAGTGCCGGTGCCGAGGGTGCTGGCTTCGTCCTGCGACGAGGGCTGGATGCTGGTGGAAGACCTCGGGCCGGAGACGCTGGCCGAGTGGGGCCGCGGCCGTCCCTGGAGCGAGCTGCAGCCGTACTTCGAGCGGGGGCTCGAGCTGGTGGACCGCATCGGCCGCATCCCGGTCAAGAGTGTGGAGGGGCTCAACCCGCGGCTCGGCGGCGAGCTGCTGCGCAAGGAGCTCGCCCAGACCTGGGACCTCTTCCTCCAACCGCGGGCGCTCACCGGCGGCGAGCCGCTGACGCGCGCCCTGAGCGCCGCTTTGGATGCTATCTGCGCCAACCTGGATGCCGAGACCCCGGTCACCTGCCACCGGGACTTCATGGTGCGGAACCTGATGCCCGTAGCTGGCGGCCTGATCGTGCTCGACCACCAGGATTTGCGCCTGGGGCCTCCGGCCTACGACCTGGCTTCGCTGCTCAACGACAGCCTCTTCCCGCCGCCCGGGATGGAGGAGGTACTGCTCGCCAGGGCATCTTTCGACCGGGTCAGCTATCACCGGGCCGCGGCGCAGCGGACGCTCAAGGCGATCGGCACCTACGCCTCGTTCGCCTTGCGCGGAGCCGACCGCCATCTGCCGCTCGTGCCGCCGACCCTGGGCCGCTGCCTGGCCCATCTCGCCCGGGTGCCCGAGAGCGCGCCGCTGGCCTCCGACCTGGCCCAGGCGTGGGCCTCGGTCCTGATCTGCTAGACTGCCCGAGAGGGCATCACCGCCCCAGGAGCTTGAAATATGCCTAGCCTCGGTGTCCCAGAGCTGATGATCGTCTTCCTCATCATCATTGTCTTGTTTGGCGCGTCGCGCCTGCCCCAGATCGGCAAGGGGCTGGGCGAGGGGATCCGCAACTTCAAGAAGGGTGTGAAAGCAGCAGGGGACGATACCCCGGATCAGCTCGAAGAGAAGACCGGCTCCCCACGCAATCCCTGACCCTCAATGCAGGGGCGGGGTTTGTCCCCGCCCCCATCACTGAGGTGCGCCGATGCGGCGCCTCAGCCTGCCGATTTGACCGGCACGAACGGGTCTCTTCCCCAGCCCGCCCTTTTCCAGGCCTTCTCGGAGTGCCCGCGGTGGATCGCCAGCACCTTGCGCACGTATTGCCGGGTCTCCCGGAAGGGCGGCACGCCGTTGTAGCGGGCCACGGCCGCCGGTCCCGCGTTGTAGGCGGCGAGCGCCCGCTCCACGTCGCCGTCGAACTCCCGTAGCAGCCAGGACAGGTACCGGGTACCGGCCTCCAGGTTCGCATAGGGCTCGAGGAGGTCGGGCGTGCCATAGAGGCCGCCGGTCGAGGGGAGGATCTGCATCAGGCCCATTGCCCCCTTGGGGGAGACGGCGCCCGGGCTGAAGCGGGATTCGGCCTCGACGATGGCGGCCACGAGCAGGCCATCCACGCTGTGCTTCTGGGCGGTGCGCCAGATCTGGGAGCCGTAGGGGAGCCCCACGAGGACTTCGCGGCGGGCGGCCTCGGCTTGCTCCACAGGGAATGCCGTCATCTCGCTTGGCTGGTTGGCGAGGGCGGCGTCCATGTCGCCCTGGGTGAAGGCGTGGAAACGCCCTGATTCGGGCCTCGCTTGGACGACCCATCGCGCAAGGTCTTGCAGGGCCTGGCTCTCTGGAGGGGAGTCAGGAAGGCGGAACGGGTCGGGAATGGCGGTGTCGGACGGAGTGGAGTTAAAAGAAATCACCAGAAACATCATCGTCGCGAGCACCGTGAACGGCACGCGTTTCGGGTTCATAGCCCTCCTTTGCGCGGTCGCACGGTGAGCCCGTTCCAGGATACGCCGGAGCGGACCTCGTTTGTAAAAACAACAGAAGCCACCCGCGAAAACACGCAGGTGGCACACGTTGACTCTAGTTGAACTTACTGCAGGATCGGTGCCAGAAACTACGAATCGGAGAGCGGGGGCATCTTGCGGCGGGCCGACTTCCGGTTGGCCAGCCCGTAGTCCTCCGAGGCGATCCCCAGGTCTGAGACCTTGTTGCGGAGGGTGTTGCGGTGGACTCCCAGCGACTTGGCGGAGCGGCAGAAGTTGCCCCGGTTGGTCTTGAGGGAGGCCACGATGAACTGGCGCTCGAACTCCCTGCGTGCCTGCTCGAGGGTCAGGCCGCGGCGGACGAGCTCGTCGACGATTTGAAACAGGCGTCCATTGAGGTTTTGATCGGCCAAGAACGTATCCTCGGGGAACATTGCACTGCGAACCAAGGGAAGCATCAGACTAGCACAGGCGCCCGGGAATGCCCAAGCGCCTGTGCGTTCGGCGAGGGTCACTTCGGGGAGAGCCAGTCCCCGATGAAGACGGCGTAGCGCGATTCGATGACCTTGGCGAGCGAGGAGTTCTTGTGGACGGCCAGGATGGCGAGCTCGCCGATGACGATCGGCGGCAGCCGTTCGTCGCGGTTCTTGCGGTAGATGGTGTACAGGTCGCCGGGAGTGACCTCCGCATCCTCCCCGCGGTCGATGTAGACCACGTGGTCCTCGGCGATCGAGACCAGGTCGTCCTGGGTGAAGAGGATGACGGGGTTGTCCCGCAGATCCTCCTCGGGCTCCGGGTAGTTGACTGGGCGCAGGGCGCCGAGGCGGCCGAGGGGCACCGGCTCGGGCTCGAAAGTGCGGAGCTGCTGCCCGATCAGGATCGGATCGCAGGAGTGGACGATCTCGCCGATGGCGGTCTCTTCCTGGACCGACAGCACCCGGATGCGGCCGAGGTAGTGGTAGAAGCGGCCCGTGACCTGCTTGGTGATGGGATGGACGACCTGGCGCTGGGGCTGGATGACGGTGAACAGGGCGCCGGGGCTCATGCCCCGGGAACGGCCGCCGTCGAGGTAGACGATGTCCCCGGTCGACAGGTTGTACTTGGCCGTGCCTGGCTTGCCGTACTTGCCGCGGAAGCCGTAGCTCGGGAGCTTGTCCAGGTCGGGGCCGATGGAATCGTACTCCGAGCCGATGATCGTGTGCTCGAACTTCTCGTCGAGGTCGCCGATGAAGCCCGAGCAGTAGATGTCGCTCTCGCCGCCGAGCGGGACCGGGTCGCCGGCCGCCTGGTCCGAGGTCAGCACGTCGCCCTGCGGCGCACCGATGTCCTCGGGCCAGCCTTCCTCGCCTTCCTCGCCCCCTTCCGCCAGGCTGTCCACGGGCGCCACCTCGGGGCCGAGCACCAGCGGGTCGCCCGGGTAGATCCAGTGGGCGTCCAGGATGTACTGGTTCCTCTCCCAGATCTGCGGCCACAGGTAGGGGTCGCCGTGGAACCGGGCCGCGAGGTCCCAGAGGGTATCGCCCCGCTGGATCACATGGACCTGGCTCCCCGCGGGCGGCTGCGGCGGATCCCAGGCGGTCCAGTGACCGTCCACGAGGTGGAGGTCTTGCGGCGGACGGTCCGCGGCCGCAAGGGATTGAGTACCGAGTAAAACGCCAGCTACTACGAGACCGGCAAGCCGCACTCTCATGAGGGCCTCCTGAACGCCAGGGAGGAAAGGCATAGTGAATTCGCTATGCCCTAAGCTACAGAGTCTTACTGCGGCTGTCAAGCTTACCGCAATAAGGTTGAAGTTTTACTTGAGAAATTTGATCCCAACCCCTCTCTCCCCAACCCTCTCCCCCGCTTGCGCGGGGAAGAGGGAGCCAGAGGTGAGGGGCTTTTACGGAATGCTGAGGCGGCGCTCGTCGGCCACTGAGGCGGCCGCGGTCCCCGGGAAGAGCCGGATGACCTCGGCGTAGGTGGTGCGGGCGCCTTCGATGTCATCCAGGGCTTCCAGGCACTGGCCGGCCTTGAGCATGGCATCGGGCACCTTGTTGCCCTCCGGGAAGCGCGAGACCGTCTCGCGGAAGGCGGCCAGGGCTCCCCGCAGGTCGCCGCGGGCATAGCGGCACTCGCCGATCCAGTACGAGGCGTTGTCGGCGAGCTCGCTCTTGGGGTTTCCCTGGAGGAAACGCTGGAAGCTGGTCTCCGCATCCACGAAGTGGCCTTGGTGGTAGAGCGTGTAGCCGCGGTCGTACAGGGCCTGGGAGGCGGGCGCGAGCACCTCGTCCGTGACCGGCGGGGTTTGCGGACGAGCAGCGGGGGGCGGCGTGGCCGGACGGGTCTGCTGGGGCCGGGCCGGGGGCGAGTCGGGGACGTCGATGTCCGCTTCCTCGATCTTCTCCACCGGAGCCCTCGGCAGATCCTCAGATGGAGTCGTGGTCCGGACAGGGGGCGGTGGCGTGGTGGTGGTGGTCCGCGGGGTCGCCGGAGCCGTGGCCACGGGCTGCCGGACCTCGGTCCTCGGCGGAGCCTGGCGCGGGGGAGTGGCGGAGGCCTGGGTGCCTGTCGGGCGGGGGGCCTGCGTCGTGGCGGAGGGCCGGGTGCCGGCCGGGGCCGGGCGCCGGCCGGTTTCGCCCACCTGCTGGCCCGCCTGCTGGCGGAGCCGGGCGATCTCGACTTCATCCATGGCCGCCTGGCGCTGCAGCTCGACGACTTGGGCGCGCAGGCGTTGGATCTCCTGCTCCAGGCCCGAGGTGTCGGGCCGCAGAGGAGTGCCGGCGCAGCCGGCCAGGATCAGAAGGCAGAGGGTCGCCAGGGTCGCGCGGTGCATCATGTCTGCGCTCTCCGTTGCGGGATCTCCGCGAGGAAGGGGCTTTGGGGGAACTCGGCCCGGAGCCGGTCGAAGGCCTTGTCCGCGTCCTCTTTCTTGCCCATCTGGTCATAGGCGAGGCCGAGGTGGTAGACGACCTTGTCCCGGTTCGGGTACTGCGGGTAGTCGCTGAGCAGGACCTCGAAGCGCTGCACCGCCCCGGCGCCGATGCCGTAGCGGAGGTAGAACCGGCCTATCGTGAACTCGTGCTCGGCGAGGTTGTTCTCCACCAGGGTGATCTGCTCCTGGGCCTGGGCCGCGTACTCGCTCGTGGGATAGATCCGCATCAGCTCGCGGTAGGCCTCCAGCGCCTTGCGGGTGACCGTCTGGTCGCGGTCGGGCTTCTCCATCCGCTTGGCCAGGCTGTTGGCGATCTGGAACTGAACGTAGGGGGCCTGCTCGCTGGTGGGAAACCGGTTCAGGAAGTCGCGGTACTTGGCTTCCGCCTGCACATAGTTCGTGGTGCCCCCCTCCTGGTAGTAGGTGTCGGCGGCCAGAAGCAGGCCTTCGCGGCCGATGACCGAGTTGGGCTCCACCTCGAAGGCGTGCGTGAAGTAGGGGCGGGCGCGCGCGTACTTCTGCTGCGCGAGCAACGCCTTGCCCTGGGCCAGGGATTCCTCCGCCGCGAGTTGGAGGAGAGGGTCCTCGGCCCTGCCGCTGCGGCAACCGGCGAGCGCCCCCTGGAGAAGCAGGACCGCGGCCAGCACAAGAAGGGTTCGTCTCATACGGTCTCCAACCGAGCGCGAATGCGAAGCTCGGACATAATGGCAACCGGGTCGCTTGCCGCGAAGATTCCCGACCCGACAATACAAGTGTCCACCCCGGCCGCGACCACCTGGGCGATGTTACCGCGATCGATGCCCCCATCCATGGCGATTTCCACGGGAGCGCCGCTCTTTTTGATCATTTCCCGGAGCCGCCGCGCCTTGTCCAGGGCCCGGGGCAGGAACGCCTGGCCGCCGAAGCCCGGGTTGACCGACATGAGCAGCACGAAGTCCGCCTGAGGGAGGACGTCCTCCAGAAACTCGACCGGCGTGGCCGGGTTGAGGACCACTCCCGCTTTCGCGCCACCCTTCCGGATGTACGTGAGCAGCCGGTCCAGGTGGACCGCGGCCTCCCAGTGCACGGCCACCCGCGCCGAGCCCGCCTCCAGGTAATCGTCCATCAGGCGGTCCGGGTTGGAGACCATCAGATGGACGTCCAGGGGGATCTCGGTGCGGCGGCGGAGCGCCTTGATGACCGGGATGCCGAAGCTGAGGTTCGGGACGAAGTGCCCGTCCATCACGTCCACGTGCAGCAGGTCCGCCCCGCCCTGCTCGCAGAGAGCGAGGGCGCCGGCCATGTCGGCCAGGTCCGAGGCGAGGAGCGACGGCGCCAGTTTCATGGACGGCGATTTTCCGAGGGCGTCGCCGGCGCCGGGGGAGTCGGCGCGGGAGTCGGACTGGGCGCTGGACTGGGAGCAGAGGGGAAGGGGAAGCTGTCCCGGGGCGTGGCGCTGTCGAGCGGCGAGTCGGCCGTGGCCACCACGAGCGAAATGTTGTCCTGCTTGGCCACCTGGTGGCCGGGCAGCGGGTACTGGCGGAGGATCACGCCGGCGGCCACCCCCTCGTAGCGTTCGTACTTGACGCTGCCGAAGGTGAAGCCGCGCTGCTCGAACAGCGGGCGGACGCTCTCATAGTTGCGGTAGACGAGCTCGGGCATGATGTAGCGCTCGGCCGGTATGTTCAGCGAGAGCAGCACGTTGACCGGCGTCGAGGGCGGGATGTCCGCGCCCTGCCCCGGGTCCGAGCCCAGGACCGAACCGGTGGCCGCCGTGGTGCTGAAGGCGCCCAGGAGCCGGCCGACGGTCAAGCCGCTGCCGGAGAGGGCTGCCTGGACCTCGGGAAGCGGCTTGCCGCCCAGCTCAGGGACTGTGACGCGCTGCGGTCCTTTCGAGAGCACGACGGTCACGCCGCTCCCCCGCTTGACCAGGGTGCGCGCGTCCGGGTTCTGCCGGACCACGTGCCCGGCCGGGACCTTCTCGCTGTAGCGCCCCTCGTTCTCTACGCCGCGCAGCCGCAGCCCCTGGTCCGCGAGCCGGGCGGCTGCCTCGCCACGCGCCAGCCCCTCGACCACGGGCACCGTGGTGACGCCGCTGCGCACGAACAGGCTGAACGAGGTATACGCCGCAAGCCCGAAGACGAGCAGGATGACCAGGCCGTAGCCAAGGTAGATCAGTCCCCGCACGATCTTCGACATGCCCGGGAGTCTACCAAAGGCGGCATAGAATCCCGCCATGCAAGCAGTCCTTCCTCCTCTGGGTACTCACACCTCGGTCGCCGGGGGCTTGTCGACCGCCTTCGGCCGCGCCGCCGACCTGGGCTGCGATGCCATGCAGATCTTCGTAAAGAACGCCAGCCAGTGGCGCGGCAAGGAGATGCTCGACGGCGAAATCGCGGCCTTCCGCGAGGCCCATGCCGGCAGCGCCGTGGGTCCGCTCATGGCCCATGGGAGCTATCTGATCAACCTGGCGGCCACGGACCCGGTGATCCTGGAGAAGTCGCTGGACGCCCTCACCGACGAGCTGGTCCGCTGCTCGCGCCTCGGGGTCGCCGGGCTGGTGCTCCATCCAGGCGCTCACCTAGGGGCCGGGGAAGAGGCCGGGATCCAGAAGGTAGCGGCCTCGCTCGACGCGGTCCTCGGGGACCTGCCGGATGTCTCTACCCTGGTGCTCCTGGAGAACACGGCCGGCCAGGGGAGCTGCCTGGGCTGGCGCCTGGAGCAGCTCGCCGCCATCCGCGCTCAGGTAGCCGAGCCCCACCGGGTGGGTTTCTGCCTGGACACCTGCCACGCCTTTGCCGCGGGCTACGCCATCCACGAGGAGGCCGGCTTCGCCGACTTCCTCGCCGAGGTCGAGGAGCGGCTCGGCCTGGCCACCGTGGGCTGCTTCCATCTCAACGACTCGGTCCGCCCCTTCGCCTCCCGCCGCGACCGCCACGCCCACATCGGGGAGGGGGAGATCGGGCTCGCCCTGTTCGAGAGGATGCTGACCGAGCCACGCATTCATGCGATCCCCATGGTTGTGGAGACCGATCCCGAGGACGACATGGACGGCCACCGGAAAGACCTGAATACTCTGCGGGGGCTGGTGGGGTTGAAGAAGAAGCGAAAGAGAAGGACGTAGGGGCGGCTCTTGTGGCCGCCCTCCGGAGGGCACCCACAAGAGGTGCCCCTACATCCGGATCGGAGGCCTCAATTCACCCAGCGGTCGACGAGCTTGTTGATGACCGACTTCGGGTAGCTCTTCGTCGGCGACGGCATATCCTTGATCGCGCTCTCCACCTGCGCCAGCGAATCCTCCACCGAGGCCACCGGGTTCGCGATGAAGCGGAGGCGCTGGCGGCGGTCCACGAGCACAAGGGCCGGGGCGGCCGGGCGACCCTCTTCAGGGGCGATCACCCCGTAGGCGGAGGAGAAGTTGCGGTCGTCATGGAGCAGCGGGAACAGGAGCTTGCGCTCGCGCTGCAGCTTGCGGAGGTCGTCGAGAGGGGTGAGCGACACGGCCAGGATGCGGACCTGGAGCTTCACCAGGGCATTCCGGCGGGCGTTCAGGGCGTCGAGGTCGCGCAGCACCCGCTCGTCCGCGGGATTCGAGAAGAAGTAGACCACCATGGCCGTCCGGGTCACCTCGTCCTTCAACATCAGGAGGGCGTCCTCCGTCGAGCTCAGGTCAAAGTTCGGCGCTTCGTCGCCGATGGAGATCGGGCCGGGCATGCTCTCTCCTCTGGAAGTCAGGAACCTGGGAACAAGTTTCTCACGAACTCGGTCTTGGACAAGTCGAAGTAGATCACCATGACCATCAGCAGCAGGATCATCACGAAGCCGACCTGGCTGATGACCTCTTTCATCCTCATCGGAAGGTCGCGGCGGATCACCTCCTCGATCAGCAGGATGGAGATCTGGCCGCCGTCGAGGATCGGGATCGGCAAGAGGTTCATGACCGCGATGCTGATGCTGAGCAGGCCCATGATGGAGATCAGGTACTTCGGGCCGATGCGCGCCGCATTGCCGGTCTCGCGGGCGATCGAGATGGGACCGGCCAGCGCGTTCTTGGGCGACACCTCGCGCTTGAAAATCTTGCCCATGATGTAGAAGGTGTCGCGGACGATCTGGATGTTGTACCGGACCGCCTCGACCACGGCACGGGCCGGGCCGTAGCGCTGGAACATGCCGATGCCGACGCCGATCTTGCCCACCTTGCCGTCCAGGTCGGGCGTGACCTGGAGGGTCCGGAGCTGGCCGTCGCGGCTCACCTGGACCTCGGTGGCCATGCCCGGCCGCGATTCGATCGACTTGACGAAGCCCTCGCCGTCCGCGATCGGGCGGCCGGCCACGGCGCGCAGCTCGTCGCCGGCCCGGAAGCCCGCCTTCTCGGCCGGCGTGCCGGGGAAGACGCGGGTGACCTGCGGGCGGATGACGGGGTAGATGCCGGCTGTGTCGCCGTTGCCGTCCCGGGGATCGGCCTTGGGGGTGACGGTGGCCTGCAGGACCTGCTTGTCGCGCTGGAACTTGACCGGCACCGGCTGCCCGCCGCGGGTGGTGAGCTCGATGAGCACCTGCATCCAGTTCTTGATCGGCTTGCCGCCGACCTCGAGGATCACGTCGCCCTTCTGCAGCTTCGCCTGGGCGCCGGACGAGCCGGCTTCGACCACGCCGATGACCGGGGGGATGTATGCGGGGTTGCCCGCCTCGATGCCGACCATGAAGAGGCCGGAGAAGAGCGCGATGGCCAGGACCACGTTCATGGCCGGGCCGGCCAGGTAGACCAGGATGCGCTGCCAGCGCGGCTTGCTCAGGAACTCGCGCGGATCGTTGCCGGTCGCCTCCTCGATGCTCTCGCCGCCCAGACGCACGTAGCCGCCCAGGGGGACGGCCGAGAGGCGGTACTCGGTCTCGCCGCGCTGTGTGCTCCACAGCTTGCGGCCGAAGCCGACGGAGAAGGTGAGCACCCGCACGTCGAATGCCTTGGCGACCAGGAGATGGCCGGCCTCGTGCACGACGATGATCACGCCGAGGGCGAAAATGAAGGAGAGGATCTGGATCAGGAACGTAGTCATCAACTGGCCCTTTGCGCGAAGTATCGCCGAAGATCGTCGATTATACCGAACCTGCCGTGCCGGCCCGGCATTCCACCCTCCTGAGCCCTTAGGGGAGGGGGAGGGGTACCGGCACGCCTTCGACCCGCAGCAGCCAGAGCGCCAGGACCAGGACCGGGGCGGCAAACAGCATGGCGTCGATCCGGTCCAGGATGCCGCCATGCCCGGGCAGGACGGTGCCCGAATCCTTGACGCCCGAGCCGCGCTTGATCATCGACTCGACCAGGTCGCCGATCTGGGCGGCCACGGCGGTCAGGGCGGCGGCGGCCAGCACCCCGGGGTCGATCCGGCCCAGGCGCCACCAGCTCCAGACGGCGGCGGCCAGGACCGAGGTCACGAAACCGGCGATCGCCCCTTCCCAGCTCTTTTTCGGGCTGATCACCGGCGCCATTTTGTGCCGGCCCAGCTTCGACCCCACGTAATAGGCCGCGGTGTCGCCCAGCCAGACGACGGCGAAGAGCAGGAACACGAGCCAGGGGTCCGCCTGCTGCAGGTAGTGCAGGCTGGAGATCAGCAGCGCGAAATAAAGCACGCCGAAGCCCAGGATGCCGAGGGCATCCAGAGTCTCGGCGAGCGGCACCCGGGAGAGCAGGAGCAGGCTGCCCAGGCCCACGGAGAGCAGAACGGCGGCGGCGAACAGGTGGAGCCGCGGGTCGAGGAGCTCGCCTCCCTCGATCAGCGAGGCGCTGATGGCCAGGGCGGTCAGAGGCACGGCGATCAGGAGTGCCTTGAGGGGAGCATGGGGCGCCCGGTTGCGGACGATCTGCACGTACTCGAAGGCCGCCCAATCGACCATGATGGCGACAAAGACGAAGAACCAGGGTCCCGGCAGCTTGAACAGGGCCAGGAGGACGAGAGGGGTGAGAATTGCCGCGGTAAGGAGCCTCTGCATGAGCCAGGGCTCAGGCCGGGCCTCGCCCTGTAGAGAAGAGGCCAGCGGCCTCCTCTTGGGACTCTCCCGTGCGAACCGCGCCGTAGCGCCGCTCCCGTCCCTGATAGGCGAGGATGGCTTCGAACAGGTCGCGCCGGCGGAAGTCCGGCCACAGGGTCTGGGTCACCCAGATCTCCGTGTACGCGATCTGCCAGAGCAGGAAGTTGCTCACCCGCAGCTCGCCCGAGGTGCGGACCAGCAGGTCCGGGTCAGGCTGGCCCGAGGTGTAGACATAGCGGTTGAGCGTCTCTTCGTCGATGTCCGCGTGCTTGCCGGCGGCCCAATCGGCCACGATGCGCCGGCAGGCATCGACGATCTCGCAGCGTCCCGAGTAGTTGAGGGCGATGTTGAAGATCATCCCCTTGCAATGCCGGGTGGCTTCCAGCGTGGCCTCGATCTCCCGCACGACGCTCGGGTCGAGCTCCTGCCAGCGGCCGATGGCATGGAACCGGATGTCGTTGTCGACCAGGTTCTGCCGCTCCTTGCGGACGTACTCCTTGAGCAGGTTCATCAGGGTCCAGACTTCAAATCGGGGCCGCTTCCAGTTCTCGACCGAGAACGCATAGAGGGTGAGCACGTCGAGGCCGAGCTGGGCCGAGGATTCCACCGTGTCGCGCACGGCCGCAACGCCCGCCCGGTGCCCTTCGACCCGGGGCAGGCTGCGCGATTTCGCCCACCGGCCGTTGCCGTCCATGATGATGGCCACGTGCCGTGGCAGCCGCGACAGGTCCATCCGGCGGACGATCAGCTCTTCGGGTGAGCCAGGGGGGGCGAGTTTGGAAATATCGGCCATGTCGAAGGTCCCCTAAGGTACCACAACCAACGGATAAGACACGGTCTCCAGGATCAGGCCATGGGCCGGTGCGGTGGGTCCGGCCGCAGAGCGGGGCCGGCCGGAGAGGAGGTCGGCAAGCTCTTCCGGACCGCGCCGGCCGAGGCCCACCTCGATCAACGTCCCCACCAGAGCACGAACCATGCCGCGCAGGAAGCCCTCCCCTGTGATCGTAAAGCGCAGCTCCTCGCCTTGCTCCGCCCAGCCGGCGGCGAAGATGCGGCGGAACGGCTGGCCATGGCTGCCTCCTGCCAGGGCAAACGCCGAGAAGTCGTGCCTTCCAGGAAGAAGAGAGGCCGCCGACTCCATCCGGGCGAGGTCGATCTTCGCCGGAACCTGGACGGCGAACGGCGCATCCAGGGGAGAGAGCACCTCGGCCCGGCTCAGCCGGTAGCTGTACTCCTTGCTCGAGGCGCTCTTGCGGGCATGGAAGCCCTCGTCCACCAACTCGGCGGCCATCACCCGGACGTCCTCGGGCAGGTGCCGGTTGACCCCATGAACCAGGGCCCGGTGAGGAAACGGGCGGGGGAGGTCCAGGTGGGCGACCTGCCCCCGGGCATGGACTCCCGCGTCGGTACGGCTCGCCCCCGTTACCCGGATCGGGGAGCTCACCAGCTTGGCGACTGCGTCCTCCAAGACCTCCTGCACGGTCAAGGCGTTTTCCTGGCGTTGCCAGCCGGCGTAGTTGTCGCCGCGGTAAGAGATTGTGAGCTTGGCCCTCACCCCCCGACCCCCTCTCCCGGTCCCCCGAGCACACCCTCCCCGGGAGAGGGGGAGACTTGCAGGAGCAAGAGGAAACCGAAGGGCACCCAGATCGCCAGGAATACCCAGGGCCACAACGGAGCCTGGTAGCTGAGCAGGATCAAACCCGAAAGCACCAGCCATGCCCGCTGCCGGAGGAGCGCCGCCCAGGGGAGCACCCACAGGAGATACCAGGGGTAGACCGTGGCCGAAAGGAGCAGGAGAGTGCCAAAAAGGCGTCCCGTTCCGGCGATGGGGTCGGTCTCCCGGAGCGAGCGCAGGACCGCCGCGGCCATCCCGGCGGCGAGGAGGAGCTTCGCCAGGAGCTGGGGATACAGGTAGGGATAGATCCAATCCCAGGCGTACCACATCTCCGTCCGGCGCTCCAAAGCCTCCAACCCCCGGGCGAGCGCCGGGGCAAGCCCGGCGGTATCCATCAGGCGCCAGAGCGGCTCATAGATTGGACCGTTGAACTCCCAGGAGAGTCCGTAGGCAAGAAGGCCGGGCGGAATCCCCCCGGTCGCGGCGATCACCGGAAGGCCCGCGGCCGCGATCAGGACGGCCGCCGTTCCCAGGAGCCGGAAACCGCTTTGGCGCGTCCACATGGGGAGAGCCGCGACCGGAAGGATCTTGGCGAGGGCACCGGCCGCGGCCCACATTCCTGAGAGCGCCTCCTTCCCCCGGGTCAGGGCGAGCACCGCTCCCACCGTCGCCGCCACTCCCAGGGCGTCGACATGCCCCATCCCGGACACTTCGAGGAGGACGAGCGGGTTCCAGGCGTACCAGGCGACCCGCCCCTCGGGGAGCCTCCTCTGGCGGGCGAGACGGAGGAGCAGGGCGCAGGCCCCCAGGTCGGCGGCGGTGGCCAGGAGCTTCCATCCCAGGAGCGGAAACGGCAGCCTGCTAGCTATACTGAACAGCGTTATCGACAGTGGCGGGTACACCGTCGGGATCTCGGTATGGGGCAGGCGCTGCCACAACTCGTCGCGAAAAGGGATAAGCTCGGGGGCCGCCGGCGGCAGGGCATAGGGATTCAGGCCGGCCCGGGCGACCCGCCCGTCCCAGAGGTAGCGCAGCGCGTCGTCCGACAGCGTCAGCGGCAAAAGCAGCAGCGGCAGTCTCAGCAGCAAGGACCCGAGGAGGATCGCCCTGCCGGGGAGCGCGGCCGTTTCGAGGCGGCGGGATATGAAGGCGAGCCAGAGGAAGCCCGAGGCAAGAAGAGCGAGAGTGAGCGGAAGCCGATGAGAAAGATCCGAGACAAGGGCCAAGCCCAGGGTCAGACCGAGGAGCGGGAGCGCCAGGACGGCTTGGCGATAGGAGCTTTGCCGGGATGAGCTTTCCGGGTGCAGGGATCCTGCTGACAATCTATTACCTCGTCCTGGGAGTCCTCGCCTTCTACGGCCTGCACCGCCTGGCCCTGGTGATGGTGTACCTGAGGACGCGCCAGCGCGTTCGGCCCCGCCCTGCCGATCCGCTGGAGTGGCCCGTGGTCACGGTGCAGCTCCCACTCTACAACGAGATGTACGTGGCCCAGCGGCTCATCGAGGCCGTCTGCCGGCTCGATTACCCGCGCGACCGGCTGGAGATCCAAGTCCTCGACGACTCGACCGACGAGACCACAGGCATCGTCGCCCGGGTGGTGGAAGAGCAGCGCCGCCTCGGGATCGACATCCACCACCTCCACCGGACCGACCGCCGCGGCTTCAAGGCTGGAGCGCTGGCAGCCGGCCTCGAACGGGCCCGGGGCGGCCTGATCGCCATCTTCGACGCCGACTTCGTGCCGCAGCCCGAGTTCCTCCGCGAAGCCGTGCCCCACTTCTCCGATCCGGGGCTGGGCATGGTCCAGGGGAGCTGGGCGCACATCAACCGGGGTTACTCGCTGCTCACCCGAGCCCAGGCCATCCTCCTGGACGGCCACTTCCTGATCGAGCACACGGCGCGCAACCGGGGCGGCTGCTTCTTCAACTTCAACGGCACGGCCGGGGTCTGGAGGCGCGAGGCCATCCTCCTGCCGGGCGGCTGGCAGCACGACACTTTGACCGAAGACCTCGACCTCTCCTACCGGGCGCAGCTCGCGGGCTGGAAGTTCCTCTACCTGCCGGATTTGGCGGTCCCCTCGGAGCTGCCGGTGGACATCAACGGCTTCAAGGGGCAGCAGTACCGTTGGACCAAGGGCTCGGTCCAGACCGGCCGCAAGCTCCTGGGCCGGATCCTGCGCGCGCCGCTGCCCTGGAAAGTGAAGTTCGAGGCCTTCGTCCACCTGACCAACAACACCAGCTACGCGCTGATGGTGGTCATGGCGCTCCTGATCTTCCCGGCCATGCTCATCCGCGCCGATTCCACCTGGTGGGACATGCTGGTCATCGACCTGCCGCTCTTCCTGGCGGCGACGGCCTCGGTCCTGATCTTCTACATGGCGAGCCAGTCCGCGGCGGGCCTGGGATGGCGGACGCAGCTGCGCTACCTGCCGGCGGTGATGGGCCTGGGGATCGGGCTGTCGGTGAACAATGCGCGGGCGGTGCTCTCCGGGCTGTTCCAGCGCGGCGGCACTTTCCATCGCACGCCCAAGTACCGGATCGAGCACCAGGGGGAGGACTGGCTCGAGAAGCGCTACCGCTCGGGCCGCAACGTCTCGCTCTGGATCGAACTGACCATGGCCCTGTACTTCCTCTCCTGCTTCATCTACGCGGTAGTCCACAAGATGTGGATTTCCCTGCCCTTCCTTTTCCTCTTCGTCCAGGGCTACAGCTACATGACCGTCCTGGCCCTTCTGCCCGTGCTGCGGGACTTCAGGGCGCGCTCGAACGCCTCGATCACAAGAAAAACGGCTCGGGCGCCAGATTAACGGCTCGTCCCGTAGCCGGCGGACGCAAGCTCGTCAACGACGGATTTTCTTCGTAGCTCACGGCTTCGGGGCGTAAAACAAGGACAGATCCCTCTGCCCGAGCGGTTCGTGCCGTAATCGAAGGCTTCAGGCGTACCCTTTGCAGCTTTTGCGGGAACCGGAAGGCTCCGGAGTCCGTCCAAGGGTAAGGGGCTAAAATAAGTCGTTATGGCCTTCATGGAGCGCATCCAACCCCAGGAAGTCACCTTGCGGCCGGCCGTGCCGCGGGATGCGGACCTGCTGCGCCAATGGCGGGCGGAGCCCAGCGTCCGGCGCTATCAGCCGCTGAACGAGCTGCCGACGGCGCAGCTCCGGGCGGACGTGGCGAGCCAGCGGATGCCCGACCTCTACCGCGGCCGGGGCGAGAAGTTCCAGTGGATCGTACAGGTAGATGGCGAGGCGGCCGGCTGGATCACGCTGGTGGTCAGCAACTGGGAGCACGGCCTGGCCGAGGTCGGCTACGCGCTCACCACCACCTTCCAGGGGCAGGGGGTGATGACCGACGCCCTGCAAGTGCTCCTCGACGACCTCTTCCTGAACACCCTCCTGGAAAGGGTCGAGGCCCGCTGTGCCGTCGAAAACCTGGGCTCGCAAAAGGTCCTGGAGAAGAACGGCTTCCAGCGCGAAGGCCACCTCAAAGGCTACTTCAAGCTCCGTGGCCGGAGAGTGGACAACTACCTCTTCGGCCTGCTTCGGGACGACTACCTCGCCCGCCGGCGGGGGCCGGGGCGGTAGGCCCTACAGCATCTCCAGGTTCGCGAACTTCGCCACCAGCTTCCTTTTCCCCGCCTTCTCGAAGAAGACGGTGATCCTCGTCTCTTCTCCCTGACCCTCCATCTCCAGGACCACTCCGGCGCCGAGGGTCGGGTGGCGGACGCGGCTGCCGCGCTTGATCGGACGCCGGGGCACGGCGCTTTCGTCCGGCACGGGCACCACGGTGCGGCCGGTTGGCTGGGGACGGGGGGTGTATGGAGACGGAACCGAAGGACGGGGGGCGGGCTGGAACGAAGATGAGCGCGCTGGCGCCGGAGCTGCCTGCGGGGGTGCGGCCTGGCCGAAGAAGGAGTAGATGCCCTGGGCGCGCTCGGTCACCCGGCCCGACAGGTAGAGGTCGGGGCTGTGGTGGACATCCACGAGCTGGTCCGGCAGCTCTTGCAGGAACGGCGACTCCATCTGGTCCTGATAGCGGCCGGCGATGCGGCGCCTCCGGCAGCAGGTCAGGTACAGCTTCTCCCGCGCCCGGGTCATCCCCACGTAGAGCAGGCGGCGCTCCTCCTCGATATCGTCCCTCGCGCCCTGGGAGTTGAAATGCGGGAGGAGCCCTTCCTCGAGGCCTGCCACGGTCACTGCCTTGAATTCCAGACCCTTGGCGCTGTGCAGGGTCATCAGGGAGACTCCCTTCTCCACCTGTAGCGAATCGAGGTCGGTCACCAGGGCTATGTGGTCGAGGAAGGCGGTCAGGAGGTCGTCGTCCCCCTGGTTGTAGCTGCTCGATTCGGTGAACTCCTGGGCGGCGGAGAGGAACTCCTGGATGTTCTCCAGCCGGGCGACGTCGTCCGGGTCGTCCTGGTTGTAGAGCTTGGCGTAGCCGGTGTCATCGAGCAGCCGGTCGAGCAGGGCGGGCAGCGGCAAGCCCTGAGACGCCTCCTGGAGGCCCACGATCAGGTCGCGGAACTTGCGCAGGGCCGTGGCGCTGCGGGCAGGTAGGGTGCCGAGGTCGTCCAGGTAGAGGACGTCCCAGATCGGCTGGCCGAGCTGGACCGCCCGGTCGCGCAGCAGCTCCAGGGTGGACTTGCCGATGCTCCGCGGCGGCTGGTTGATGATCCGGCCCAGTGAGAAATTGTCCCGCGGATTGCGCAGCACCCGCAGGTAGGCGACAAGGTCCTTGATCTCGGCCCGGTCGTAGAAGCGGACGCCGCCGACCAGCGAGTAGGGGATCTCGCGCTTGAGCAGCTCGTCTTCGATCGCCCGGGTCTGGGCGTTGGTGCGCACCAGGACCGCGAGGTCCCCGAGCTTGTACTGGTGGCGGAGCTTCTGGATGCGGTCCACGATCCAGTTGGCCTCGTCGCCCTCATCCGTGGCCTTGTAGAGCTCAGCCTTGGGACCGGCGCCGTGCTCGGTCCACAGGCGCTTGCCCCGGCGGTGGACGTTGTTGGCGATGAGCGCGCCGGAGACGTCGAGGATGGTCTGCGTGGAGCGGTAGTTGCGCTCCAGCTTGCGCACCGCGGCGCCGGGGAAGGTCGCCTCGAAGTCGAGGATGTTGTCGAGGTCCGCGCCGCGCCAGCGGTAGATCCCCTGGTCCTCGTCGCCCACGGCCGTGAGGTTGCCGTTCGGGCCGATCAGCTCCTGGATGAGCCGGAGCTGGGCATGGTTCGTGTCCTGGTACTCGTCCACCAGGAGGTACCGGGTGCGGCGGCGGATCCGGTCCTTGACCTCCGGATCGTGGGAGAGGAGCTTGACCGACAGCGTCAGGAGGTCGTCGAAGTCCACGCCGGAGGCCTGGGCGAGGAGGCCCTGGTACTTCCGGTAGAGGGAGGCGACCTTCTTCTCGAAGAAGTTGGTGGCGGCCGACTCGTAGGCGGCGGGCTCGATGAGCTTGTTCTTGGCGCCGCTGATCTGCGAGAGCACCGAGCGGGGCGAGAAGGCGGTCTCGGACAACCCCTCGGCCGAGAGCGCCTGCTTGACCAGGCCGAGTTGGTCGGACGTGTCGAGGATGGCGAAGTCCCGCCGCAGGCCGACCCTCTCGCCGTAGCGGCGGAGCAGGATGAGGCCGTAGCGGTGGAAAGTGCCCACGGAAGTAGGGAGCGGATGGAGGCCGAGGAGCTCCTCGACCCGCTCGCGCATCTCGGCCGCCGCCTTGTTGGTGAAGGTCATGGCGGCGATGTGGCCGGGATCGACTCCGCGCTCCTCCACGAGCCAGGCGATGCGGTAGGTAATAACGCGGGTCTTGCCCGATCCGGCACCGGCGAGGACGAGCTGAGGGCCGTCGCCATGGGTCACGGCGGCGATCTGGTCGGGGTTGAGCTGCTTCTCGAGGTCCTGAGTGGTGGTCCGTCTCACGGGGGGAGTTTCTACGACGGGAGGGTGGATGGCAAGGGCGCCCCGTCTTCGGATATATTTCCCGCCTTATCGAAACGGAAGCCGGAGGGCGGCATGGGATCAAGGCACCCCTGGGAGATCACCCTGCGGGAGTTCGTGGAGAAGGTGCGGCGGGATTATGGGATGGAGATCAACGTCTCTCCGCTCCTTGGGAAGAGGCTTGTCTTCGAGGGAGAAGGAGATAGGCTGACCGTTTTGACCAAGCTGGAGCTGGACGAGGTGCTCCCACTCAACATACTTCGCATCCTGTGCAGACTGTATGGAGTTCCGCCGCTCGACTTCTTCCTGGACCCGGAGGATTGAGCCACCTCAGGCGGCAAGACGCGTTTCGATGCTGGGATTCGTCGCTGAAGGTTCCAGCCGAGTCTCGGCCCTCTCGAACATCTCCCAGAACCGCCGGGGAGCCGGTGAATAGCCGTGGAATGGCTGGATACCACGTTCGAGGCTGATCTCGATCTGAGCCGTGACTGCCCATTCGAGCTCACCCGGCAGTTCCTCGAGATCCTTGGACACAGCGGCGAAGTCGTACTCAAGGCACTGCGCCACCCACCAATCACCCTCCTTGAAAACCACGGCTCGAATCCTGTACTCCGGCATGTCTCTCCTCCTCTGTCGCGTCCCGCAACGATTCTACTCTCTTCGGAGCGACTCCGGAATCCCGAGCGGATGGCAAGGGCGCCCCGTCTTCGGATATATTTCCCGCCTTATCGAGACGGAAGCCGGAGGGCGGCATGGGATCAAGGCACCCCTGGGAGATCACCCTGCGGGAGTTCGTGGAGAAGGTGCGGCGGGATTATGGGATCCGGATCGACCCGTCGATCTTCGACACGATCCTGAGCTACCGGAGAAGAGACGGCCGGGTATACATCCTGCCGCCGCTCGAGTGGGAGGAGGTATTAGAGCCAACCATCCTCTCGGCTCTCTGCATCATCTTCATCCTGCCGCCAGAGAACTTCGGACTCGATCCGGAAGAGGAGGACTAGGCTGCGACCCGCATCTCGACTTCGGGAGCGAACTCGGGAGCTTCGGCTGAGTCCGGAAGCGGAGCGGCACGCTCGTACATCTCCCAGAATCGTCGCGGCGCCGGCCCGAAGCCGTTGAAGGGCTCGATCCCGAGCTGCCGGCTGAGGAGGATCTGAGCCGTCAGACACTCCAGCAGCACACGGGGCATGTCCTCGATCCTTCGGGTCTGGATGGCATAGCGGTACTCCAGGCACTGAGCCACCCAATGCGTCCCTTCCTTGAATACCACCGCCCGAATCCTGTACTCCGGCATGCCTCTCCTCCCTCTGTCGCTTCCCGGAACGATTCTACTCCCTTCGCCGCGACTCCGGAATCCCCGGGCTTCTTCCCGGGTTTTGAGAGGCGCAGCGCTCTGCGCGTGCGTATATAAATAGTCAGGGGGATTCAAAGAGCCATGAAGCCGGTCGAGATCAACGATTTCCTTTCGCAGCAGGTCATCGGACAGGAGGACGTCCTCCGCTATGTGTCCGTGGCTATCTTCAAGCACCTCCAGGGGGAGAAGTACGGCAACCTCCTCCTGATCGGGAACTCCGGCACCGGCAAGACCACCATCATGCGGGCCATCGAGAACCTCTACGCCTCGCGGGAGGACTTCCGCGAGCACCGGGTGGTGCTCATCATGAACGCCAACACCCTGTCGACCGAGGAGGGCGCCGTCGACACCGGCCGGCTGTTCACCCGGCTCGAGGAGCGCGCCCGGCAGATCCTCGGCAACGGAGCGTCCGCGGAAGAAATCGCCCGCGCCATGGAACGGGCCACCGTCTGCCTCGACGAGATCGACAAGGTCTCCGGCCTCCTCGGTGGCAAGCCGTACGTCACCGGCATCAACATCCAGCAGGCCGTGCTCACCCTGATCGAGGGCGAGCGCCACTTCCATCCCATGACCGTGCTGAAGGATGGACAGGCGGACACCAACGGCGTCTGGATCGACACCGGCAAGATGCTTTTCCTCTGCGCCGGCGCCTTCGAGTCCCTCTATGACCAGGTCTTCGCCCGCGTCATCTCGCCCAAGAGCGGCATCAAGCTGCCGACCACGACCACCTACGTCAACGGCAAGATCCAGATCCGCGAGTACTTCACCCTCCGCCATCATTTTCGCCAGGAAGACCTCTTCGAGTACGGCATGCAGCCGCAGTTCCTCTCGCGGTTCGACAACGCCGTCATCCTGGATGATCTGACCTCCGACACACTGGCGCGGATCTTCGCCGAACCGCGGGACAGCGTGTTCAAGACCTCCCAGGGCTTTTTCCAGAAGTACGGCATCGAGCTGGACATCACTCCCGGCGCGATCAAGGTCATCGCCGAGGAGGCCGC
Source organism: uncultured Holophagales bacterium (assembly GCA_963741305.1). Classification (GTDB taxonomy): domain Bacteria; phylum Acidobacteriota; class Thermoanaerobaculia; order Multivoradales; family UBA5704; genus DATMER01. Next base: position 6,472,204 of record CAVUHL010000003.1, read on the forward strand.
CAAGAGCAGCCGCATCGGCGCCCGCGCGCTCAAGTCGATCTATGGCCGTATCATCAAGCCGTTCGAGTTCGATCCCTTCTCCCGCGAGGAGGTCCAGAAGAACGGCGGCGAGATGCACAAGCTGGTCATCGACGAGCGATTGGTAGGCGCCGCGCTCAAGCCGCCCATCTGAGCCCAAGGAGGGCTACATGTCCCTGCGCATCACCTTTCTGATGCTTCTGCTGTGCCTCGTCCCCCTGGCGGTGGCCCGCGTGTCCGCCCAGCCTTCCATGGCATCGGACACCGTCCGCCAGACGATCGACAAGCTGATCGCGAAGCATGGCGAGCAGCATGCCGAGCGCATTCGCCGCGGCGTCGAGCAGGTGGCCCAGCGCTGGTGGACCGAGGACGGCGACGCCGCGGCCTTCACCGCTTTCTGCGAGGCAAACTTCATCGCCGACCAAGCGGCTCTGGATGCGTCTTTCGAGCGCATGGAGCGGGTCTTCGAGCAGATGGACGGCCATCTCCATGAGGTGCGCCGCGAGCTGACCACTCCGCTCGATCTGGACACGGGCGACATCTCTTCCGTGGATCAGCTCTTGGCCACGATCGACCTCTCGGCCCATGTCAACGAGGATCTGTTCCGGACCAAGGCGGCCTTTCTGGCCTTGCTCAACTTCCCGGTGCACACGCTGCAGGAGCGGCTGGAGAAGGGGGCGGGCTGGGACCGGGCGGCCTGGGCGCGTTCCCGGATGATGGACCGCTTCGTCCTGCGCGTGCCCGCCTCGGTGCAACAGCCGGCTACCGAGGCTTTCATCGCCGCGGACCAGTACATCGCGAACTACAACATCCGCATGGACCGCCTGGTCACCCCGGAGGGTGAGCGCCTGTTCCCCGAGAACCTGCGGCTCATCACCCACTGGGGGCTGCGCGACGAGCTCGGCTCGCATTATGCCGACACGACCCCGGCCGGGCTGGCGAAGCAGCGGATGATCCTCAAGGTCATGGAGCGGATCGTTCGCCAGGAGATCCCGGCGGCGGTGATCGACAATGCCGACCTCCTCTGGGATCCGGTGAACAACAAAGTCCAGGGTGGATCGACTGAGCGCGAGCCGGACACCCGCTACGCCAAGCTGCTCGAGGTCTTCCAGGCGGTGCGCAAGGTCGATCCGTTCAGTCCGACCGATGCGACCTACATCGACCGGAAGTTCAACCTGGAGCGCCAGATCCCGGAAAAGGAGGTCGAGGCGCTGCTCGTCTCCGCGCTGGAATCGCAGGAGGTCAAGGACCTCGCCAAGGTGATCGAGAAGCGCCTGGGCCGCAAGCTGGAGCCGTTCGACATCTGGTACTCCGGTTTCAAATCGCGGGGCTCTTATAGCGAGACGGAGCTTGACCGCATCGTCCAGGAGAGGTATCCGACCGTCGAGGCATTCCAGGAGAAACTGCCGCAGGTGCTCCAGGGGCTCGGGTTTACCCCGGAGAAGTCGCGCTGGCTTGCAGAGCGGATCGTGGTCGATCCCGCCCGCGGGGCAGGCCACGCGCTCGGCGCGGTGCGGCGGGAGGACAAGGCTCACCTGCGCACCCGCGTCCCCCGCGGGGGCATGGACTACAAGGGCTACAACATTGCCATCCACGAGCTGGGCCACAACGTCGAGCAGGTCTTCTCCCTGAACGGGATCGACCGCTGGTCGCTCTCCAGCGTACCGAACAACGCCTTCACCGAGGCCATGGCCTTCGTCTTCCAGAACCGGGATCTTGAGCTATTGGGTCTGCAGAAGCCGAGCGCGGAGACGCGCCAGACGCAGGCGCTATCCACCCTCTGGAACACCTACGAGATCGGCGGGGTCGCACTGGTCGACATGCGGGTCTGGCGGTGGATGTACGAGCATCCCGAGGCCACGCCGGCCGAGCTGCGGGAGGCGACGCTGTCGATTGCCCGCGACGTCTGGAACCGCTGGTATGCCCCGGTCTTCGGGGTGAAGGACTCGGACATCCTGGCCATCTACTCCCACATGATCGTCTATGGCCTCTACCTGCCGGACTACCCGATCGGGCACATCATCGCCTTCCAGATCGCGGACAAGCTGGAGGATGGCGATTTCGGTGCCGAGCTCGAAAGGGTGACCCGTCAAGGCCGGCTCACCCCCGACGCCTGGATGCGTGGCGCCGTGGGTGGGCCGATCTCGACGAAGGCGCTGCTCGAAGCGGCGCGCGAAGCCCTCAAGTAAGACCCTCACCCCCGACCCCTCTCCCGGTCCCCCGAGCACACCCTCCCCGGGAGAGGGGCGCCGCCGCCCTGCCCAACAGCAACAGCCAACCAGAGCAAGTCTCCCCCTCTCCCGGGGTGGGTGTGCTCGGGGGACCGGGAGAGGGGGCCGGGGGGTGAGGGCGCTTTACCGGGTCACACCGGCATTGGCGGTGGTGCTCTCCTGGCTCCAGGCCTCCTGCGTGTTGCGCACGGCCTGGCTGCTCAGGCTGGTGTCGATGTCATAACCCTCGAACGACAGCTCCTTGAGGACGACCACCGGGATGATCTCCGCCAGCTCCATGATGTAAGGCGTCAGCTCCTTGAGGTTGCGCAGTGCGATCTCCGCCGTGGTCCCCTGGCGCAGGCCCAGGGCGGTGGAGTGCAACATGGTGTAGCCGATGGTCGCCAGGGACAGGGCGGTGTAGTCGTCGCGCAGGGCGCGGCTGACCTTGTCCTTGCGCACTTTGTCGTAGACGCCGGCCAGGCCGCCGAGCACGCCGGTCACGGTCTCCTTGACCGCGGCCGCCACTCCCCCGCCGGGGATGCTGTCCAGATGGGTCTCCAGGTTCTCGACGTGGGTCTTGAGCAAGCCCGTGAGCCGGTCGATCAGGCCCAGGGCCTGGGGGTAGTCCTTGAGCGAGTCGTGCTGGCGCTCCAGCGCCTCGAGGATGTGCTTCTCGACCGCCGCCATGTCGGCAACGTAGGGTCGGATCTCTTCACGGTTGTCTTTCATTGCTGTACCTCCTGCCAGATAGACATAGCAAGACGCTTGCCCAACGTTTTTCCAGGCTGGCACGTCTACAGGGTTGTGAACTTGCCCTTGACCCGCCCTGCCTTGACGCATCCCTGACTCCCGCCTTACTGTCCGAACGCCCGCACCGGGGTTTTAGAACCCGGGCGGGCGCTTGTCCGTACACAGGAAGTCGCTGCATCTTTCGAGAGGGAAAATTGTCATGAAGAGATCGCTTCTCTGTCTCCTGGCGCTCGGTATCGCCTCGGCTCTGCCGTTCGCCTCGGTCCTGCCGATCGCCTCGGCCCATGAAGGTCCCCACGGCCCTCGGCCCCGGGCCCAGGATCAGAAACCCCCCGAGGCCAAGCCTCCCGAGGAGCGCCAGAGGGAGGAGGAGGAGCTCCAGGAGAAGCAGAAGCGCGAGCAGGAGCCTGAGGAGAACGCCTCCGAGCTCCAGAAAGAGGAGAAGGAGGGCGGCGCGGCTCCCCCGGGCGAGATCGCGACCAAAGAGGGGGAAGGCGAGAAGAAGAAGGAAGAGAAGTGGGACGTCAACAACCCGGCCATGGGACCCTCCAAGGACGTCCAGATCGACGTCACCGAGGGCACCTGGATGAGCCTCGACGTCAGCCCCGATGGCAAGGAGGTGATCTTCGACCTCCTCGGAGACCTCTACACCATCCCGATCGGCGGCGGCGAGGCCCGTGCCCTGACCAGCGACGTCGCCTGGCAGATGCAGCCCCGCTACAGCCCGAACGGCAAGCACATCGCCTTCACCAGCGACCAGGGTGCCGGCGACAACATCTGGGTCATGGACCGCGACGGCAAAAACCCCAAGCAGGTCACCAAGGAGAGCTTCCGCCTGCTCAACAGCCCCTCCTGGGAGCCCGGCGGCGACTACATCGTGGCGCGCAAGCACTTCACCGCCCAGCGCTCCCTCGGCGCCGGCGAGATGTGGCTCTATCACCGCAGCGGCGGCGGCGGCCTCCAGATGACCAAGAAGACGAACGACCAGAAGGACTCGGGCGAGCCCGTGTTCTCGCCGGACGGCCGCTACCTCTACTACAGCCAGGACGTCACCCCCGGCCCGGTCTTCGAGTACAACAAGGACCCCAACACCGAGATCTTCGTGATCCAGCGCCTCGACCGCCAGACCGGCGAGACCGAGCGCTTCGTGGTGGGAGCCGGCGGCTCCATCCGGCCGACCCCGTCGCCGGACGGCAAGCTCCTGGCCTTCATCCGCCGGGTGCGCGGCAAGACCGTCATCCACCTCCAGGACCTCCGCTCGGGCGAAGAGTGGCCGATCTACGACGGGCTCGACCGCGACATGCAGGAGACCTGGTCGATCCACGGCGTCTACCCCTCCATGGCCTGGCTCCCTGACTCCAAGTCGCTGGTCTTCTGGGCCGGCGGCAAGATCCACCGCATCGAAACGGCCAGCCGCAAGGTGAGCGAGATCCCCTTCCATGTGAAGGCTGCGAAGAAGGTCTATGAGGCCGTGCGGTTCCCCGTCGAAGTGGCGCCGGACGAGCTCCACACCCGCATGCTGCGCTGGACCCAGGTCTCGCCCAAGGGGGACCGCGCCGTCTTCCACACCCTCGGCCACCTCTACGTGCGCAACCTGCCGAACGGCACGCCCAAGCGCCTGACCCGGCAGGACGACCACTTCGAGAATTTCCCCTCCTTTTCCCGCGACGGCAAGTGGATCGTCTACACGACCTGGGACGACAAGGAGCTGAGCACCATCCGCGTCGTCTCGGCCGACGGTGGCCAGGGCCGGGTGGTGGAGGACGCTCCCGGGCATTACGTGGAGCCGGTCTTCTCCCCGGACGGCAAGCAGATCGTCTTCCGCCGGGCGGAGGGGGGCTTCCTCCGCAGTCCGGCCTGGTCGCGGGAGGTCGGGATCTACAGGGTTGACGCTTCCGGAGGCAAGCCGGAGCTGGTCACCAAGGAGGGCTTCGCCCCTCACTTCGGCGCCGGCAATGACCGCCTCTTCGTGGTGCGGCCGGGCGAGAAGAACGAGCTCGTGTCGCTCGGGCTCGACGGAAAGGACGAGCGCGTCCACCTGAGCAACGAGAACGCCGCCGAGATCCGGGTCTCCAACGACGGCCGCTGGGTCGCTTTCGTGGACCACTTCAACGCCTATGTGGCCCCGTTCGTGGTCACCGGGCAGCCGATCGAGATCGGCCCGGAGACCTCCTCGATCCCGGTGACCAAGGTCACCCGCGAGGCGGGCATGTACGTCCACTGGTCCGGCGACTCGAAGCAGCTCCACTGGACGCTCGGCCCCGAGCTGTTCAGCCTCGATCTCAAAAACGCCTTCACCTTCCTGGAAGGATCTCCCGAGAAGCTGCCCGATCCGCTGACAAGCGGGGTGGACATCGGCCTCCGCGCCAAGGCCGACAAACCCACGGGGACGGTCGCGGTCGTCGGCGGCCGGATCGTCACCATGCGTGGTGAGGAAGTGATCGAGGACGGCACGGTGGTGGTCGAAGGCAACCGCATCCGCGCGGTCGGCCCCCGCGGCCAGGTCCAGGTGCCGAAAGGTGCCCACGTGGTGGACGCCAAGGGCAAGACCGTCATCCCCGGCCTGGTGGACGTCCACTGGCACGGCGCGTTCGGGACGGACGACATCATCCCGCAGGAGAACTGGAACACCTACTCCAGCCTGGCTTTCGGCGTGACCACCCTGCATGACCCCTCGAACGACACGGGCACCGTGTTCTCGGCGGCCGAGCTGCAGCGCGCCGGGATGATCACCTCGCCGCGCATCTTCTCGACCGGCACGATCCTCTACGGTGCCACGATCCCGATCACGGCCAAGGTGGAGAGCCTGGAGGACGCCCGCGGCCACATCCGGCGCATGAAGGCGGTTGGGGCGATCAGCGTCAAAAGCTACAACCAGCCGCGGCGCGACCAGCGGCAGCAGATCCTCGCGGCAGCGCGCGAGCTGGGGATCATGGTGGTCCCGGAGGGCGGCTCGCTCTTCAACCACAACATGACCATGGTGGTGGACGGCCACACCGGCGTCGAGCACTCGATTCCCGTCGCCAGGATCTACGACGACGTCACGCAGCTCTGGGGCGGGACGAAGGTCGGCTACACGCCGACCCTGATCGTGGGCTACGGCGGGATCTGGGGCGAGAACTGGTTCTATGCCTACGACAACGTCTGGAACAACGAGCGACTGCAGCGCTTCGTGCCGCGAGAGGCCCTGGACGAGCGCGCCCGCCGGCCGTTCATCGCTCCCGAAGGCGAGTGGAACCACTTCAACAACGCACGGATCTCGGCCGAGCTCCAAAAGGCGGGGGTGAGCGTCCAGCTCGGCGCCCATGGCCAGCGCGAGGGCCTGGGCTCGCACTGGGAGCTGCGGATGTTCGTCCAGGGGGGCATGACTCCGCTGGAGGCGCTCCGGGCCGGCACGATCGACGGCGCCCGCTACCTCGGCATGGACAAGGACATCGGCTCTCTGGAGCCGGGCAAGCTGGCCGACCTGGTCATCCTGGACGCCAACCCGCTGCAGGACATCAAGAACGCCGAGCAGGTCGGGTTCGTGATGCTCAACGGCCGGCTCTATGAAGGAAAGAGGCTGGACCAGGTGGGCAACCATCCGAAGAAGCGCGAGCCCTTCTTCTGGGAGCGCAAATGAAAAAAGAAGGCGAAGGCCAGGGCAGCTACGTCTTCCGGGTCCGCGAGGACACCCGGCGCTACGTCCAGGACCTGCTCAACGAGAACGACCGGCTGCGCCGGCTCGTGGCGGGGCTGGAGAGCGACAAGGGCCGTTTCCTGGGCGAGAAGATGTCGCTCCAGGAGAAAGTCCTGGCCCTGCGCGAGGAGCTCGACCGGGTCTCCCACGAGCAGGCCGACCTTCGCCGCCAGCTCGCCGACGTGGAGGCTTCCAACCAGAAATACTCGCACCAGTACGTCGAGGTGGAGAGCCAGAACAACAACCTGGCGAACCTCTACGTCGCGAGCTACCAGCTCCACGGCACGCTCGACCGGGCCGAGGTGGTCTCCGCGATCAAGGAGATCGTCATCAACCTGATCGGCTCCGAGGAGCTGGCGATCTACGAGATGAGCCCGGACGGTACCGCGCTGCGGCTGGCTGGCTGGTTCGGCATCGACCCGGCCACCTACGGCACCGTGGCGGTCGGGTCAGGGATCATCGGCAAGACCGCCGCGACCGGCGAGATCTGGCTCCCCGGCAAGGGCCCCGGCAAGGGAATCGACCTTCAGCCCGCGCCGCGGGAGTCGAACCTCTCCGTCTGCGTCCCCCTGAAGCTGGACGACAAGGTGATCGGCGCCCTCGCCCTCTTCCGCCTGCTCCCCCAGAAGGCCGGCTTCGAGACGATCGACTACGAGCTCTTCAACCTGCTGGCCACCCACGCCGCCACGGCGCTCTACCTATCCCGGCTCCACGCCGAGAGCCAGGCCGGGGTGAAATTGGCGCCGTAGCTTGACTTGGAGCGATGGCGGCTTGCCGCCGAGCAACGGTGGCTTCGCCCTGAGCTGCCGTCGCTTCTCCCTTGCCGACGGCAGCTTCGCCCTTAGCGGACTCCGCTTTCCTTCGAGCCGTTGCCGCTTTCCTTGAAGGAGCGATCGCTTCGCTCCGCGCCGTCGTCGCTCGTCCCCGGGCGGCCGTGGCTTCTCGTCAAGCCGCCGCGGCTTCTCTTCTAGCCGCCATGGCTTCTCGTCAAGCCGTCGTGGCTTCGCTCTGCGCTTGGCGGGAGTTATTTACTGTAGTGGTCCCACGCGGTAGGAGTGAAGCACAGCTTCATGTCCCGAGGAGCTCCCTCTCCTGCGCGTTGCCTGCCCGGGCCTCGGCCAGCGACCGGCGCAGCCGATCCGCATTGGCGGGACTGGACAGCAGGTAGAGGGTCTCCTTCCAGGAGTTGTACTCATCGAGCGGCAGGAAAACGACCTGCTCGCCGCTCTCTGTCACGACGATTGCAGGCTCCGCGTCGGCGATCACCTGTTCGACGATGCGTTCCAGATGGAGCTTGGCTTCCTTCAAAGTCACTGCATGCATGGCGAATTCTCCTGTAGAGAGGATTCTACCTCCTGCCGCCAGCCATCAGTGGCAGTAGCGGGTCAGATCCTTGCGGTTGAGCACCCGGATGCGGTGATCCGGCTGCACCGCGATGAGGCCGCGCTGCTTCAGCTCCACGATAACCTGGTTCACCCGTTCGCGGGAGGCTCCCACGATCTCGCCGAGGTCGCTCTGGGTGAGGCGCAGTGGGATCGTCACCTGGCCTCCGGCCTCCCGGCTGCCGTAGCGGTCGGCCAGGGCGAGGATCTGGCGGGCGACCCGGCCGGCCACGTCCAGAGTGCAGAGCGCCTGGATCTGCTCGTTCGCGAAGCGCAGGCGGATCGAGAGCAGCCGCACCAGGTTGTTGGCGAGCGAAGTCATGTTGCGCAGGCAGGTCTGGAAGGTGTTCCGGTCCATCCAGAGAAGCTTGGACTTCTCCGTGGTCACCACGTTGGCCGAACGGCCCGAGCTGTCGATCAGGCTCATCTCGCCCACCGTGTCCCCCCGGCCCAGGAAGGCGAGGATGACCTCGCGGCCGTCCTCGTGGCTGACGTAGATCTTCACCGTCCCCTCGAGGATGACGTAGACCACCTCGCCGGGCTGCTCGACGGTGATGAAGTTCGTGCCGGCCGGGACGGACGAGGAGCGCAGGAGCCCGTTCAGGTGGGCGAGGTCCTCGGGCGACATCCCCTGGAAGAGCTCCAGCTCTCCCAGGGTACGGGGATCTTCGACCGCGGGCATTAGCGCCCCAACAACCCGGCCAGCACCTCCACCCCTCGCCCGACAACGTCCGGAGGCGCGGCCGTGAAGCAGAACCGGAGGTGGGTCGGATAGGGTCCGAAGCTCTGGCCGGGCGCTGCGAAAAGCCCGCGCTCGACGCAGTCCTCCAGGAATCCCGGCAACCCCCGCTCGTCGAGGTGCTCCGCCACGTCCATGAAAAGGAAGGTGCTCCCCTGCGGCGGCTCCAGGCCGAGGCGCGCGGCCGCCCGGCCGCCCGTCTCCTTGTACAGCCGGCGGGCGTTCTCCTGCCACCTGGTCCCGGCCTCTCCCATCGCCCGCAGGGCCGCGATCTGGGAGGCGGTCGGCGTGCTGTAGAAGCTGTGCATGCCGATCTTCCGCAGCTCGTCGACCGCTTTGACGGGGCCCACGATGTAGCCGCAACGGTTGCCGGCCATGCCGTACGCCTTGGAGAAAGAGTGGGTGGAGAAGGTGCGCTCCGGGGCCAGCGGGCGGGTGTAGGTGTGCTCCCCTTCGAAGACGTAGTCCTCATAGACCTCGTCGGCGATGAGCCAGAGGTCCTCGCTCTGGGCCCAGGCCACCAGGGCCTCGATCCAGGAGCGCGGGATGGTTTTGCCCGCGGGGTTGTTCGGGGTGCTCAGGTAGAGGGCGACGGTGCGGGAGGTCTTCTTCGCCCGCACGGCCTCGACCGCCGTCTCCGGAGAATCGACCGCGCCGAGGAAGGGGACGTCGATCGGCACTCCGTGGAAGGAGCGGACGATGCCGGTGATCAGCGGCCAGTGGGGGGCGAGGATGAGGACTTCGTCCCCCGGGGCCACGATCGCGCCGGCCACGGCGCCGAGGCCGCCGGTGGCCCCGGCCGCGACCAGCACGTTCTCCCGGCTGGTGGGGACGCCGGTGCGCTCGCGCATCCGCTCGGCGATGGCGTCGAGCAGGGCGGGCATGCCCTGGGGGGCGGCGTAGCGGTGCATCCCGGGATGGTCAGCGACCCGGATGTCCTCCATGCGGCAGCCCTCGGCGGGCTCCATCCACGTGTCTCCGACGTGCAGCGGATAGACCTCGCCCTGGAAGGTGGCGAGGCGGTGGGCGAGCGCCGAGTAGACATTACCGGCGATGTCCTGGACCGAGGGCGAGAAGCGCGGAGGCATCGGAATCCACCCAGTCCTTACCAGGAGATGATCAACCCGACCGAGGCTTCGCCCTGGAACAGGCCCTCGTCGGACCGGAAACGGTCGTTGCGGTCGTCGAATCCCGTTTCGAGGTCGACCCAGTAGCCCCGGCCTTCGAAACGCAGGCCGATGTTTTCGGCGAAAAAGACCTTGACGCCGCCGCCGAGGTTGCCCGAGAAGCGGCTCTCCGCCTCCACGGCCGGGCGGTCGGGCTCGATGCGCGCGATGCCGAGGCCGCCGGAGAAGAAGCCCTGGACCTGGCCCGGCCCCCACTGGTAGAGGAGGCCGGCATTGACGAGGTCGACCGTCACGTCCCCGAGGCTCTGCTCCGGGGTGAAGAGGCCTGCGTCGACGATGAACTCGCTGTTCTGGCGGTTGGCGATGAACTCGATCTGCCAGTTGGGGTTGAGCGGCACATCGAAGATGACGCCGAATGAGGCCCCCTCGTCCACCCGGACGTCCCGCTCGTTCAGGAAGTTGCCATCGACGTTGAACTCGCCGTCGAAGCGAAAGCCCGCGACCGGCGTCAGCTCGAAGCGGTGCGGCTGGGCGAGGGCGGCGGCGGGTATGAGCAGCAGTACGGCGAGAATGAGCGCTTTGCGCATGGTGACCATCTCCTTGCTCCTTGAATAAGCCGGCCAGCTGGCCGGGGTCCTGCCAAGCAGGGTTGTATCATGGACGCGATGAGGTCCAAAGACATGCCCTCGCCGGTGCTCACCGAAGCGCGCAGATTGCCTGAAGAGGGGCGTCTGCGCCTGACCTGGAGCGACGGCCATTCCGCCGAGTACGGATATGACTACCTGCGCGGCTGGTGCCCATGCGCCGGCTGCCAGGGTCATTCCTTCCAGAAGATCCGTTACCAGCCTCCCGCGTCCCCGGTGACCGCCGAGTCGATCAAGCCGGTGGGCAACTACGCCATCTCCATCGGCTATTCCGACGGCCACGGCACCGGCATCTACCGCTATGACTTCCTGCGCCAGATCTGCCCGTGCGAGAAGTGCGGCGGGGTGGGGGGGGAGGTGGCGGGGTAGCCCTCACCCCCGACCCGGGGCGCCATGAATGTCGCCCCTACAAGCGAGTTCGGGGTCTTGTTTGTAGGGGCGACATTCATGGCGCCCGGGTGGGTGGGGGCACGTCCCCCGGCCGGTTCAGGTTCAGGAACACCTCCCCCGGCTCCTCCAGGTAGAGAACCCGCAGCCCCGGCGTCTCCACCAGCGTGCGCAGGTCCAGCCGCCCCCGCCCGACCCGCTCTTCGAGCGCAGCGAGGGCTGCCGGTCCATAGAGGGCGCAGAGCGGCTCCAATCCTCCGGCCCACCGTGGGACCGCCAGGTCGGCGTCCGACCGGGCCAGCTCTTCCAGCAGGGAGACCGGCACCCGCGGCAAATCGACCGCCAGCACCAGGAGACGCTCTCCGGGCCGAGCCAGCGCCGCTCCGAGGATGCCTGCCGCCGGACCCTGTCCGGGGCCGTCCGGGACCGAGCCGGGCAGGAGGCCCCGGCCGGCATCGGCGATCAGGACCTCCTCGCAGACGGCCCCCAGCCGCCGGGCCGCGCTGGCGACCAGGGTCTCCCCGTCGAGCTCCAGGAGGGCCTTGTCCCGCCCCATCCGGCTGGAGGCTCCGCCGGCCAGGACTACTCCCACGGTCGGCCCAACGGTCCGTGGTAGCATCCCCCGCGCATTGGAAGGAGAACTTGCCATGAAGCTGAGCTTAGCTGTTGTTGTCGCCACCCTCACCCTTGGAGCCACATCGCTTGCTGCCCAGACTCCGGCTCCGGCCGCCAAGCCAAACCCGCGGGTGGCGCTGGATACGAGCAAGGGGAAGATCGTCGTCGAGCTTTTCCCGGACAAGGCCCCCCTCACCGTGGCCAACTTCCTCCAGTACGTCAAGTCAGGGTTCTATGACGGCGTCATTTTCCACCGCGTCATCCCTGATTTCATGGTTCAGACGGGCGGCTTCACCCCCGGCATGGAGCAGAAGCCGACCAAGGGGCAGATCAGCAATGAGTCCAGCAACGGGGTGCGCAACGAGCGCGGCACTCTCGCCATGGCCCGCCTGAGCCAGCCCCACACGGCCTCGTCCCAGTTCTTCATCAACCTGAAGGACAACCGCTCCCTCGACCACAGCCCGCGCGGCTGGGGCTACACGGTCTTCGGCAAGGTCGTGGAGGGCATGGAGGTGGTCGACGCCGTCGCCACAGTCCGCACAACCACCAAGGGACCCCACGGCGACGTGCCGGTCGAACCGGTGATCATCAAGAAGGCCAGCGTGGTCGCGGTTGCGGCCAAGTAAGGAGATATCTGAATGCCACGAGTGACCCTGGATACCACCAAGGGGAAGATCGTCCTGGACCTCGACGCCGCCAAGGCGCCGAAGACGGTCGAGAACTTCCTGGAGTACGTCCGGTCTGGCCATTACGACGGGACGATCTTCCACCGCATCATCCCCGGCTTCATGGCGCAGGGGGGCGGGTTCACCTCCGACATGTCGCAGAAGCAGACGCGGGCGAACATCCCCAACGAGGCGGACAACGGCCTCGGCAACGCCCGTGGCACCATCGCCATGGCGCGGACCAGCGATCCGCACAGCGCCTCGGCGCAGTTCTTCATCAATGTGTCTGACAACGCGGGGCTCAACCACAGCGGCAAGAACGCGCAGGGCTGGGGCTACGCCGTGTTCGGCAAGGTGGCCGAAGGCATGGACGTAGTGGACCAGATCGTAAAGTCGCCCCGCGGCCGCACCGGTTTCCACGACGACGTGCCCAAGGAGCCGATCGTGATCACCAAGGCGACGGAGGGGTAACCCTCACCCCCTAACCCCCTCTCCCACACGCACTCACACCCACCCGGGAGAGGGGGGACCGGATCCCCCACCCTACAAGAAACTAAGAGCCAGGCATCTCCGCCTCCCCCTCTCCCGGGCGGGTGTGAGTGCGTGTGGGAGAGGGGGCCGGGGGGTGAGGGCTACTTCTTCGTATTCTTCCGGATCAGCACCAGGCAGGCCCAGAGCACCTCGAGCTGCTCTTGCCCGAAGGGCAGGTCCGACGAGCGCCAGACATCCCGCACCGCGCTCAGGAGCTCGGTCCAGTTGACCGGGTGCTTCTTCTCGTAGATCCGCCGCATGGCCGCGAACAGGTCGGGAACGGTCCAGACCGCCGGCCTGCGGCCGCCCGCCTCCAGCCAGGCAAAGCGCAGGTGCTGCAGCCTGCGGCGCGAGAGCTCCTGGTTCTTGTAGCGCACCCGGAGCTGCCCCACTTCCGGCAGCCGGTTGAACACGAGGTCGTCCGGCACCGCGTGGCTGCTCAGCACCTGCCAGTGCTGCGGCACCAGCTCCTCTTTGCGCACCTGCATGATCAGGGCGTCGAAGCGCTTCACGTCGATCTCCTCGAACACGGCGCCGAGGACTGGCACGTCCGCGCCGTGGATCCAGGCGGAGATGTCCTCGTCCGAGGGCAGGGCACGGGGAGGCCCGGCGGGAACGGCGGCTTTTGCAGGGGCAGGTTTGGCCGCTGCAGGGGTCACTTCGGTCGTTTCGCTCATGGTCGGGATAGTGTATACGGATGACGACCTATTCGAGCCGCGGACTGAAGCTGAGCTACCGGGAAGCAGGGCAGGGCGAGCCCCTTCTCCTCCTGCACGCCTTTCCCCTTTCCGGACGGATGTGGGATCCCCAGCTGGAGATCGGGCGCCGTTGCATCATCCCTGACCTCTCCGGCTTCGGATCTTCGGAGGCCACTCCGGAGATCTGCCGGATGTCGGACATGGCCACGGATGCCGCTGCTCTCCTCGACCACCTGAAGATCGAGCGCGTGGTCCTGGGCGGGCTGTCCCTGGGAGGCTATGCCGCGCTGGCTTTCGCCGAGATGTATCCCGATCGGCTCTCCGGCCTTGTCCTGGCCGACACCCGGGCGGGCGCGGACAGCCCGGAGGCGCGGGACAAGCGGCTCGCGGCGGCCCGTGACGTGATGGAGAAAGGCTCGGGCATCCTGGTGGAAACCACGGTTCCGAAGCTGCTCGGCGCCTCGACCCGGTCGAGGCGGCCGGAGCTGGTGAAGCAGGTCGGCCAGTGGATCGCCGAAGCTCCTCCCGCGGGAGTGGCCGCGGCCCAGCGGGGCATGGCAGAGCGGCCGGACCGGAGCGCTGTCCTGCCACGGATCGCGGTGCCGACGCTGATTCTGGTGGGGGAGGAGGACGAGCTGACGCCGCCCGAAGAGTCCCGGCGCATGGCGGAGGCCATCCCCGGCGCCCAACTGGCGATCCTCCAGGGTGCGGGCCACCTGTCGAGCCTGGAGGTCCCTGAGGACTTCAACCGAGTTCTGTCTGAATTCTTGAAGTAACGGCGCCCTGCGGCGGCAGGGCGCATTGTGCCGCCGGTCAGGTCGCCCGCGCCACGTTGCGCGCTTGCAGCCCCTTCGGCCCCTGCACCATCTCAAAATTGACCTTCTCGCCCTGATTCAGGGTTCGATAGCCTTCCGCCACGATGGCGGTGTGATGGACGAAGACGTCCTCACCGCCCTCGTCGGCCTGGATGAACCCATAGCCCTTGGCGTTATTGAACCATTTGACCGTTCCTAATGGCATGTGCGGCGACTCCTTTCTGGTGAATCATCTGCCCCCGCTCCGCGGGGACCCGACGGATACACGAACTCCAGGACGGCTCACACCTGCTGATGCCGAAGCACTGCCGATTCGTTGTCTTACCGCTGCAAAAACAGGTTTTACGCATCCTGGCATCGGAGGCGCCAAATAGCAAGGCAGGAGTGCTCTTTTACTGAGCACTCCCAAGCCTTGTAGAGCTGTTCTTCTGGGAAGAGAAAGGATCTGGCCTGGCTGGGAGGGATGGTGCCGAAGACCGGACTCGAACCGGTACGGGTTGCCCCACACGCCCCTCAAACGTGCGCGTCTACCAATTCCGCCACTTCGGCCACGCACAGGCTAGATTGTCAAACGTCCCGGGCAAGCCCGGGAATTCCGGCTTGCTTACTGCTGCGGCTGCGGTGCCGGCGCGGGAGTAGCCGCCGGAGCCGGAGTTCCGGTCGCCGTGGGCACGTCGCTCATCACTGTACCGCGCCGGGCCTGAGGGACACCGATCAGCAGGGTGGTCAGGATGAAGATCGCGAACGAGATCACGGTCAGCTTGTGCAGCAGGGTTGTCGCTCCGCGCGCACCGAAGGCCGCCTGCGTGGTCCCCCCGCCGAACACCGAAAGATCGGCGCCCTTGCCCTGCTGAAGCAGGACAACGAGGATCAGGAAGATGCAGACGATGACATGGATCGCATACAGCACATAGATCACGGTCGAAAACCTCCAGAGCGCGCGGACGGGTACTCGCCCGTCAACCGGAAGCACGGATGATACTCAGAAATTTCCCTGGGTCAAGGCTCGCCCCTCCCACGAGGAAGCCGTCGACGTCCGGTTGGGCGATCAAACCGGCGGCATTGTCGGGGGTAGCGGAGCCTCCGTAGAGGATCGGAACGTCCTGGCTCAAGAGGCCCCGGATGAATTTGTGGGCCTCCTGGGCCATCTCCGGAGTGGCGGTTTCGCCCGTGCCGATCGCCCATACTGGCTCATAGGCCAGGACGAAATCTCCTTGAAGAGCTTCGAGGGCCGACCGTACCTGCCGTTCGAGGACCTTGAAGGTGTCGCCCGCCTTGCGCTCGTCCCGGGTCTCCCCAACGCAGACCATGGGGATGAGCCCATGGCGCTGGGCTGCCGCGATCTTGCGGGCAATCAAGTCGTCCCCTTCGCCATGACCCTGCCGCCGCTCGCTGTGGCCGCAGAGCACCCAGGTGCAGCCGGCGTCCTTGAGCTGCGCGCCGGAAACGTCACCGGTGAACGCCCCCTTGTCCTCCGGGTGGAGATCCTGGCCTCCGACCTCGATCCGGCCCGCGAGTTCAGCCACGGTCGGGATCAGGGGAAAGGAAGGGAAGATTACGACGCGGGCCGCCCCCTCCTCTTCCCGGAGCTTCCGGACGAGCTCGGTCGCCTCGGTCCGGAGAAGGTTCATTTTCCAATTGGCGGCGACGATGCGGGGCCTCATTTCTGGAGCACCGCCACGCCCGGGAGGGTTTTGCCCGCCAGGAACTCCAGCGAGGCGCCGCCGCCGGTGGAGACGTGGCCGATGCGCTCGATTACGCCGGCCTGGTGGGCCGCTGCGACCGTCTCGCCTCCGCCGATGACCGAGAAGCCCGGGCAACTCGCCAGGGCCTGGGCCACCTCACGGGTGCCGGCATCGTAAGGGGGCTTCTCGAAGACGCCCAGAGGGCCGTTCCAGAAGAGGGTCCTGGCCCGGCCGATCGCCTCGGCGAAGGCCTTGCGGGTAGCGGGGCCGACGTCCAGAGCCTTGCGCCCCGAGGGGATGTGATCCACGGCTACATTCTTCGGGTCCGGATCGTCCGGGCTGTCGCCGACTACCACATCGGTCGGGAGGAGCACCTCGATGCCCTTGGAGCGGGCGCGCTCCAGGATGTCGCGGGCCATGTCCAGGCGGTCGGGCTCATGGAGCGAGCCCCCTACGTCCAGGCCCTGGGCGGCGAGGAAGGTATTGGCCATGCCGCCGCCGAGGAGGAGCATGTCGAGCCGTGGGAGGAGGTTCTCCAGCGTGTCGATCTTGCCCTCGATCTTGGCTCCTCCGAGCAGGGCGGCGAACGGGCGGTCGGGCTCGCCGAGGAGGCGGCCCAGGGCTTCGACCTCCCGGGTCAGGAGGCGGCCGGCGGCTTTGCGCTGGAGGCGCTCGGGCACCCCGACGACCGAGGCATGAGCGCGGTGGGCACTGCCGAAGGCGTCATCCACGAAGGCCTCGGCCAGTGCGGCGAGCTGATCGGCGAAGGCGGGGTCGTTCTTCTCCTCCCCTTCGTGGAAGCGCAGGTTCTCCAGCAGTAGGACGTCGCCCTCGCCCATCTCGCGGGCGACCGCCTCGACCGGCTCGCCCACGCAGTCCTCGGCAAAGCGGGCGCCGCAGTGGAGGATCTCGGACAGCTTCGCCGCCACCGGCCGCAGGCTGTAGCGCGGATCGCGCTTGCCCTTGGGGCGGCCCGCGTGGGAGGCGAGCAGCAGGATGCAGCCGGCCTCGCGCAGCTCCTTCAGGGTGGGGACGGCCTCCTCGATGCGGGTGGCATCCACCACCTCGCCGGCCTCGGACATCGGCACGTTGAAGTCCACCCGCACGAAGACACGCTTGCCCCGCAGGCTGCCCAGGTCCAGGTCGTCCAGGGTATAGAGATCAGCCATTCACGCCCTCCTCGGTTCTCTCATAAATCGCCGGGCCAAAAGCTCGGCGAGACGGTTCGAATATCCCCATTCGTTGTCATACCAAGCCACTACCCGCGCCAGGCTGCCTGAGGTCTGAATCAGCGGCAGGTCGACCACGGCCGAGCGCGGATCGCCCACGAAGTCGGACGAAACCGGCTCGTCCTCGGTGACCCCGAGGATCCCGGCGAGGGCTCCGGCGGCATTCAGGTAGGCTTGCCGGACCTCGCCGGCCGTGGCCTCCCGCTCCAGGTCGGCCACCAGGTCGAGCATGGCCACGGCCGGGGTGGGCACGCGGACGGAGAAGCCGTCGATCCTCCCTGCCAGCTCCGGGAGCAGCACGCCCGCCCCATGGGCCGCGGTGGTCGAGGTCGGGATGATGTTGAGCGCCGCCGCCCGCGACCGCCTCGGGTCCGGGTGCGGCAGGTCGAGCACCCGCTGGTTCTCGGTGTAGCTGTGGACCGTGCTCATCAGGGCCCTTCGGACGCCGAAACTGTCGTGCAACACCTTTGCCACGAGGGCCAGGGCGTTGGTGGTGCAGGAGGCATTGCTGGCAACCGGCTGGCGGCCGGGGTCCCAGTCCTCAGTAATTCCACGGCAAAGAGTGACGTCGGCGGGCTCCGCCGGATCGGAGTTGGCGGAGAGGAGCACGGTCCGGACGCCGTCCCGCAGATGGGCCGCGGCCAGCCCGCGCTTCAGGAACCGGCCGGTCGCCTCGACCACGCTCTCGACTCCCGCCTCTCCCCATGGGATGCTGGCGGGGTCAGGCTCGTGGAAGACCGGGATGCGCAGCTTGCCTACAATCAGGGCGCCGGCCTCGGCCCGGACGGGCAGCGAAAAGGGGCCGTGCACCGAGTCGCGGGCCAGGAGCCGTGCAAGGATTGGGGCGGGCACGATATCGTTGATCGCGGCCGGCTCGAGCCCGGATGGGAGATCCTCCCGCGTCAGTACGATGCGGAGCAGGGCGCGGCCGATGCGGCCGAAGCCGTTGATACCGAAGCGCAGAGGCATGACGGGATCGGAGCTTATCGCAGGTGTCACGCCTGGGGGACTCGCCGCACTTAGAGAGGATAGGCGATAATGCGCCCTGACGGGACCGAATGCACCGCTGTTCCTACAGCGCTCACAGTGAAATTTCAGCAGGAGGAAGACCGATGGCCGAGATGGGCAAGTACTGCAAGGCATACCTGGCGAAGCAGTTCCAGGAGTATCCGAACTGGAGCATGAACACGGAGAACGCCCGCAAGGAGAAGAAGGAGGTCGACGGCAAGGAGACCGAGGTCAAGCGCGAGCTCGACGACGACTCCATCCTCTACCTCCAGGAGAACTACGTCGTCACCGACGGGATCTTCAAGGACGAGAACATCATTTTCGACAACGTGACGGATGAGTGGAAGGAGTACTGCCACGGCACGCTGGGCTTCGAGATCCCGGTCTACGAGCCCATCAACATCCCCGTGGCGGCTACTTCCGACACCCCGGGCGGTACCGACGTCGGTAATGGGTAACAATGGGTAGGTGACCCACCCCGCCCCTCTCGTCCTCGGCATCGAGACCTCCTGCGACGACACCGCCTGCGCCGTCCTCGACGGCGAGGGGCGGGTGCTCGCGTCGGTGGTCTCGAGCCAGCTCGCCGCCCATCGTCCCTACGGCGGCGTGGTCCCGGAGATCGCCTCCCGCGAGCACCTTTCCAACTGGCCCGCGGTCAGCGCCGAGGCGCTGTCGCGGGCGGGGGTGACCATGCCGGACGTGGACCTGGTCGCCGCGACCCGCGGGCCTGGGCTGGTCGGGGCGCTCCTGGTGGGGCTCTCGATCGGCAAGGCCGTGGCCTTCGCCCTGGACCGGCCGTTCCATGCGGTCCACCACCTGGAAGGGCACCTGTTCTCCCCCTTCCTCCCCCCACCTTCCGAGCCCGGACCCTCTGCTCCCCCTCCGGACCGCTTCGTAGGCCTGGTGGTCTCGGGTGGCCACACTTCCCTCTTCGGCGTCGAGGAAGGCGAGGTTTCGACCCTGGCGGAGACCCGCGACGACGCCATGGGCGAGGTCTTCGACAAGGTGGGTAAGCGGCTGGGCATCCCATATCCGCAAGGACCGAGGGTGGACGAGCTCGCCGAGCTGGGAGATCCCGCCGCCCGTCGCCTGCCGGTGAAGCCCGTGGGGGACGACCTCTTCTTCTCCTACTCCGGGCTCAAGAGCCAAGTGCTCCTTGAGATCGAGAAGCTGGAGCGCCGGCTCGGGCAGCTCGATCCCGAAAGCCGGGAGGTGCTGGACCTCCTGGCCGGCTTCCGCGCCGCGGCCGTGGGCCAGATCCTCGACCGGCTGGAGCGCCTGCACCGGAGCCAGCCCCTCGGCTTCCTCGCGGTCTCGGGAGGCGTGGCCGCCAATCGGCTGCTTCGCCGCGAGCTGCCCGCCTGGGCAGCCGGCCGGGGAGTCGAGCTGCGCCTGGTTCCCCTGTCCTGGTCCGGCGACAACGCCGCCATGATCGCCCACGCCGCCCTGCTCCGGCACCGGCGAGGGCAGGCCAGTGACCCCTTCGGAGCCGAAGCCGAGAGCCGGATACCGATTTAAACGTCGCCCTGAAAAATTCGTTACCAAAGGTAACCAAAGACCGCTCGGTGCGCTTCCCGGCCTCGTCGCAGAAAAACTGCTCAACTCTCTGATTCCAGGAGAGTTGAGCAGTCCATCCGGCGCCTTTTTCAGTATGGCATTGGTATTGCTCTATAGCCTTTTCACCATGGCTATTCCATCCCGACGCGGCCGCGAAGGCGGCTTCACGCTGATCGAGCTCCTGGTCTCGTTCGCGATCCTCATGATGCTCATCCTGCTCACCGGCCCGCCGCTGGCCAAGTTCATCCAGCGGAGCAAGCTCAGGGGGACGGTGGAACAGACGACGGTCACGATGCGCCTGGCCCGCCTGCGGGCGATCAAACTGTCCGGCTGGACCGTGGTCGAAGCTCAGGCCACGACCCCGACCCAGCCGGGATACGTGATCGCTTACGACGACCTCAACCAGAACCGGACCAAGGATGCCGGCGAGCCCACGATCGGGACCGTCCTGCTGGAGAGGGGCATCGTCTACACGGGTGCGAGCGGCCTCACCGCCGTCGGCGCGCGGCGGGTCGCGATCTTCGTGGAGAACGGCGGCGTGATCCCGCAGGGAGACGGAGCCTTCCAGTTCCAGGATGCGAAGGGCAACGAGATGGAGGTGCGCGTGACGCAGTCCGCCAAGATCGAGATCCGCAAGAAGGAGGGTGCCGTTTGGGTCACCTCGGGAGAAGGAGGCAAGGCATGGACCTGGAAATGAAGGCGGCGCGGCCGGCGCGCTCCGGCGAGGCGGGCTTCTCGGTGATCGAGGCTTTGGTCGCCGCCGCCATCCTGCTGCTCATCGCCATCGGAATGATCCCGCTGTTCGCCCGGTCGATCCTCAACAACGAGGCGGGGAGCGACCACAGCCAGGCCAGCACGATTGCCAAGGACGAGCTGGAGGCGGTGATGGACCTCGACTTCAACAGTCCGGACATGGTCCTGACCGGCGGCAACGTCGAGATCCTGTCCACGGACTACCTGCTGCCCGGCACAATCGCGTTCGGCGACGAGCAGTGGGTTCCGACGGTGACCTCCACCCAGCGGCCGAGCTGGATGCGTACGGACCGGGTCACGCAGTTCTCGATCGCCTCGCTCGACGACGGCAGGATGGTCGACACCGAGCGCAGGCCCGGCAGCACGCAGCCGATCGAGGTTCACTTCAAGGTGGTCGAGGTGCAGATCGACAGCCGCAAGCGCGCGGAGTCCGGGCTGCCTCCTGGTCCCCGCCTCGTCTACCGGATCATCAAGCCGTTCTGAGGCCGAGCCATGCGAAAAGAGCCCACTGCAAACCCGTCCCGCGAAAGCGGCTTCACCGTCATCGAGCTGGTGGTCTCCCTGCTGGTCGTGGTGGAGGTCCTGCTGGCCGTCCTGATGCTGATCGACTTCAGCAGCAAGCTCTCCCGGGCGCAGGTCAACGTCACGGACATGCAGCAGTCGCTGCGGGTGGCGCACCACGAGCTGGCGGGGGAGCTCCGCATGGCCGGCACCGGCGGCCTCCCCGGAGGGCAGATGCGCGCCGGCGGTCCGATCTGGATCCGCAACAACGCCGGTGCGAGCCAGAAGATCGGCCCGGCGACCTCGCCCGAGGTCCTCGACGGGACCGACGTCCTGATCCTGCGCGGCGTGTTTTCGACGCCGCTGTACCACGTCAACACCCGGGATACCCTCTCGTTCACGCGCACCTTCAATCCCCCCGGGGTCGTAGAAAAAGGCACCGTCGTGATCAATATCGCGACCTCGACGAAGATTCCGCACAACATGCAGCCGCTGCTCGAGATCATCGAGCCGAACCCGGCCAGGCCGATCAGACCTGAGGCGCTCCTCCTCATCCATCCGCGCAACGCGGCGATCTATTCGGTGGTGGAGCTCGACACGAACACGGCCGTAACCAAGAAACTCGTGGATACGAATGGCGTCATGACCGGCATCCAGCTCGGCTGGAAAGCCCGCCTTGGCACCTACACGACCGAATATGCCCAGCTCTCCCCGGGCGGCGTCTTCAACCCTGCCCTCGACCAAGTGGCTTTCGTCGGCGTCCTGGAGGAGTACCGGTACTACATCCGCGAGAGTTACGCTATTCCGAACAACGCGGCCTCGGAGCTGACTCCGACCCTGATGCGGGCGCGCGCCTATCCGAACGTCGACACCGCCCCGTACGCCGGAGACGTCACCAATTGGGAGATGGATGTCGCCGACAACATCCTCGACCTCCAGATCGCCTTCGGGCTCGACTCGACCAACGGCGGCGGCTCGATCATCGCGGACACCGACCATGTGGGGCTGGACGACCGGATCTTCGAGTCCGCCGACGGCGCCGCCGACGACTGGCTGTTCAACGGCGTCGCCGACGTGTTCCCGGACCCCATCTGGATCAATGCCAAGCCCCATCTGGTCCGGCTCTCGATGCTCGGCCGCACCGACCGCCGCGATCCGAAGTACCAGGCCCCGGCGCTGACCCGGATCGAGGACAGGGCTTTCGCCGCGAACCATCCCTTGAACGTGCCCCTGGCGAGCGGCGGGACGCAGCGCCTGTACCGGCGGCGCGTCCTGCAGACGCTAATCGACCTGAGGAACCTGTGATGCGCGACATACGAGACTTGAGTGAAACCCGCCACGGCGAGCGCGGCAGCGCCTACATCGTCGCCCTGCTGGCGCTCACGATCCTGACCATCATCGGCCTGGCTCTCGTGCTCGTCACCGGCACCGAAATGCAGATCGGCTCCAACGAGCGGGTGGTGACCCGCACCTTCTACTCGTCGGATTCCGGGCTGGGGATCGCCGCGGCCAAGGCGCTGGCCAGCGGCCGTTATGAGGCATCCACGCTCCTGCTCAACGAGACGCAGGTGGGCAACGCCCGCGTGGCCGACCGCATCGAGGTCGCCAACCTGGTTGCCACGACGGCCGTGCCCTGCGACTGGTGCCCCTACAACGAGGACGGCGTCCCCGAGTTCTACAAAGTGCATCACGCGGCGACCGCCACCGCCGAGAGGGTAGCCTGGACGGGCGGCGCCGCGATGCCGCCCGTCGGCGCCAAGGTCCTGAGCCGCAAGGTCACCAGCGCCATGTTCGAGTTCCAGCCCTGGCCGGCTCCACCTCCGGAGGCGATGCCCAACGATCCGGCCATACTGGCGAAGATCAAGTTCTGACCCTGACGACCCCGAGGAGGGTTCAATCATGTCGCTCAACAGATCGACGACCGGCAGGACCTCGCTCTTCGCGCTGGCCATAGTGGCCATGCTGCTGGCGATACTGACCATGCGGCCGGCGCTGGCCGACGACCGGGAGCTGCTGCGCAACTCCGTGGCCGAGCCGTACGTCTTCATCCTCCTGGACACTTCCGGCTCCATGCACTGGACGCCGAAGTGCACCCAGGCGCAGTTCGACGCCAACGAGTGCGAGGTTCTCTGCCCGACCGGCGACTGTTACGCGCCGCTCAACGGCGACGACCCGAATTCCAAGTTCTACCAGGCCAAAGAGGCACTGTACGAGGTCATCAAGGGCGTCGGCGACGTGCAGTTCGGCTTCGCCACCTACAACCAGGACGGCGCCTACATGCGGGTCAAGCACTACCTGTACAAGGCCAAGGAGAACGGGCCGAACATCGTGGCGGGCCTTCCCTTCCCGGCCATCAACTCCCAGGACGTGCTGGGGATGACGTGGACCTGCACTTCGGGGTCCGATGAAGGATGCAACTACGACAATCCGGCGGAAAGCAGCGACGCCTGGGAAATGCAGCGCGTCCGGAGAGTGCCGAAAGGCGGCATCAGCCTCACCGATAACGTCACCGTCTGGGTCCGTCACAGCAACAACAGGTACCGGATCGTGTACGACCCCGTCAGCGGCAGCCTCGGGTCGGACGTGAGATTCAACATCGACATCGACCGCTGCCTCAGCAGCGGCTGCACGGGTTCGAACAGGATCGACGTCTCCAACAAGGACGTCACCTTCGAGTACGTGAACGAGTTCGGCTCCTGGGACAACGGGGACAAGACCACCAACCCGCGGCTCGGCTTTTTCAATCAGGGCGACGCCGCCGACCCGAACGCCGCCAACACCTGCGCCGGATGGGACCCGAACGCCGCGACTCCCGCCGGCTTCTTCCCGACCGAGGCTGCGACCGTCGACAGGTACAACGGCTACAACATCCGTTTCCCCACGGTCGCCGATCCCCGGGGCGCCTTCTTCAGCATGGGGGACATCATTCCGCTCGACTGGAACGCGTCCCACCAGCAGGACATCCTGAACCGGCTGGCGCCCAACGTCATCACCGATCCCGGCGCGACGCCGGACTTCCGCTCCATGGCCTATTTCAAGGACAACCGCCTCCTCACCGAGACCTTCCTGCGGCTCGAGAATGAAATCCTGCGGCCGCTCATCGCCAGCGGCTCGACTCCGCTCGGCAACTCGGTGAAATCGTTCCGCTACTGGTGGGCCGGCTGCACGGGCGCGAACTGCCCGGCCGGCGGCTGGGAGAAGGTGGCGGCGGCGCAGGATCCGCAGTTCTCCTGCCGCAAGAAGTTCCTGCTGGTCGTCACCGACGGCGACGAGTCCTGCGCGCCGCCGGACGGCAACGGCGCCGACCCCTGCACCTGGACGAAGACTCTGTTCGACCAGGAGAACATCAAGACCTTCGTGGTGGCATTCGGCGTCGATAATGTGGCGGGCAACAAGCTCGAGTGCATGGCCAGCAACGGCGGCAGCGGCGATCCCATCTACCCGCAGAACAAGCAGGAGCTGATCAACGCCCTCAACGCCATCTTCGGCCAGATCCGCGAGGAGGTCAGCGCGTTCGCCTCCGCCGCCGTGCCCTCGGTCCAGGCCGAGGTGGCCGACCGCATCTTCCTGTCGAGCTTCACCCCGCTCAACGCCGCCTCGGTCTGGGATGGCCACCTCGACGCCTATCTCAAGCCGCTGCCCCTCACCCCGGACGGCAAGCCCGACGTCGGGCGCACCTGCCCGGCGCCGGGGAGCCCGCAGCGCAGCAGCTGCCACCTCTGGGACGCCGGCAAGGTGATCACCACCCAGGCGAGCACGTGGGAAGGTCCGGACTTCCTGAAGAACGTGGACGAGCCCACCGCGGGCCACCTCAAGCTGGGCCTTTCCAACACCGAGCGGCGCGTCTTCTACGGCATGCGCCGCACCGCGGCCGACGGCATCCTCAACAAACTGAAGCTGTTCGTGCCGCCGCAGACCAACGAGTCCCTGACCGACAACGACTGGCTCGACCTCTGGCTGGGCCTCAAGATCCCGGTCGACCCCCTGGACCTGGAACAGGCCGGCGACGACACGCGGGACATCATCAAGCGGACGCTGGCGATCAAGCCGCGCGGCGCCGGCTACCTGCTGGGCGACATCTTCCACTCCGACCCGGCCATCATCGACCGGCCGTCCGACTTCAGCTTCTACTCGTCGGACCTGTTCGACAACAAGAGCGGAACCTGCACCGGCAACCCCAGCTACCGCTGCTTCGCCGACAAGAACCAGCGGCGCCGCAAGATGCTGGTGGTCGGAAGCAACGACGGACAGCTCCACTTCTTCGACGCCGGCACCTATGACACCGTGGCCAAGAAGTTCAGCGATGGCACCGGCAAGGAGCTGTTCTCCTTCATCCCCCGCCTGATGATGCCCGTCATCCGCGACCTCGCGCAGGGCAGCCGCCAGATCTTCGGCATCGACGCCACGCCGCGCATCGACGACGTGTACCTCGACCCGGAGCACAACGGCACTCCCACTCCGGGCGACCGCGAGTGGCGCAGCCTCGTCATCGGCGGCGTCCGCGAGGGCGGCAGCATCGACGCCAACGGCGGCCACGTCAGCGGCTTCGTCAGCGGCTACTACGCCCTGGACATCACCAAACCCGACGCGACGCCCGTCACCCAGGTCGTGCCGACCTGCCTGAACCTGAACAACACCCCGGTCAGCACGGCCTGCGGCACGCTGCCCTACCCCGCCCTGCTGTGGGAGTTCACCGACTCGATCGGCAGCTCCCGGTGGGACGAGGACAGCAATGGGTCCCCCGACCTGGGGCAGACCTGGTCGGTGCCCACCGTCGGCCGCATCCGCGTCACGGTTGGGGCCACGGTCACCTACCGCTTCGTGGCCATCTTCGGCGGCGGCTTCGACCCGCTGAACAAGACCTCGCCGAGGAGCGGCAACTGGCTCTACATGGTCGACATCGAGACCGGCAAGGCCATCTACAAGCGCCAGCTCGTGGGCGCGGTGCCCTCCGATCCGGCCGTGCTCGACGAAAACCTGGACGGCTTCCTCGACACCATCTACATCGGCACCACGGGCGGCCTCCTCTACAAGGTGGACCTGCGCGCCACCGCGACCCTGAGCACGGTGACGATCCCGCGCACCCGCGCAATCCCGGCTCTCGCCGCCGACCCCCAGGTCCAGCGCATCCAGGGTTGGGATCCGTTCCCGGTCTTCAATACGGGAGGCCGGCCGATCTTCTACCCGCCGACGGTCTTCTACGTCGCCAAGCTCAACCAATTCGCGCTCGCCTTCGGCACCGGCAACCGCGAGGACCTCTGGGCGGAGAACGACCAGGAGGGCCGTTTCTACGTCATCCTCGACCAGAACTTCACCGTCGGCGCCACCGGCCTGCCGCGCACCGAGGCGAATTACCAGCGCGTGACGGTGAACGAGGACTCCAAGACCCCGGGCGTGGACTTCCTGGCGACTCCGCAGGGCACCCTGCTGGGCGGCTGGTACCTGCAGCTCGAGCCCGACGAGCGCATCATCACCCAGGCCTTCGGCCTCACCGGCATCATCGTCTTCTCGAGCTTCCAGCCGAAGCTGGACATCTCGACCGATGAAAACGGCGTGGTCTGCGCCCGCGGCGGCGACAGCCGCATCTTCGTGGTCTACGCCAACACCGCCAACCCGATCATGTCGACGCCGCCCTTCGATCCGGATGACCCGGAAATCCCTCCCTATCCGGCGGATGGCCCCGACGACGGCGAGAAGACCCGCTACCGCACCGTGCCCGAGTTCGTGACCAACCCGTACGTCGAGCAGGGTTCGACCAAGAACCTGGGCGGCCCCTCGGGGTCGTCCAACTCCGAAGTGCTCGACGAGGCGCAGAAAGAGATCATGGAGACGGTGAAGCAGTTCTTCCCGCCCGAGACGAAGTTCGCGAACTACTGGATCAGCGTCAGCGGCATCCGTTCCGACACGGGGTACGAGCGCTACGCGACCATCCCGGTCGGCATCATCCAGCGCAACTGGAAGGAGCACTAGAACGATGCCCGTCATCCACTTCGAGCCAGGGCGGCGGCGGGCCCATCAGGCCCATCGGGCCAGTACCGCCCTGGCCCTGGCCCTGGCGCTTGCCGCTTCGCCGGCGGCGGGCGACTGGCTGGTCACCCGCGACGGCGCCCAGGTCGAGACCCGCGGCCCCTGGAAGGTCAAGGGCAAGCAGGTGGTGTTCTCGGACCCGGACGGCGATCTCGTCTCCCTCCGCCTCGCCGACGTCGACCTGGAGGCCAGCGAGCGGGTGACGCGCGAGGCGGTCGAGGCGGCCGAGGCCCGCGAGCGGGAGCCCGCCCCGGCGCCGGTGCGCAGGAAGTCCGTCCGGGTGGTGACCGACGCCGACGTCGGCCACGTTGATCCAGCGGCTGACGAGGCGGAGAAGGCCAAAGACGAGAAGCCCGAGGACGAGAAGGCCAAGGCCGCGGAGAAGCCCGTCAAGGGGAATTCCGTGGTCGTGAGCACCTGGCAGCGCAGAGAGCTCCCCGGCAAGGCCGGCGTCGAGATCGTCGGCGAGCTGTCGAACAACGGCCAGGAGATCGCGACGGACCTCCAGGTCAACGTGGCGCTCTACGACGAAGACAAGAGCGTCCTTTCGACCAGCGCCGCGATCTTCGACGCCAACTCGCTCCGTCCCGGAGAGAGCGTGAAGTTCCGCGCCCCGTTCGTAGGGATCTACTCTTTCGCGGAGGCCGGTTTCGACGTGCAGAGCTGGGGCCTCACGCTCAAGGCGCGGCCCCGGGGGGAAGAGCGCGCGGCGCCGCCAGCCGATACTCCTCCCTGAGCCGCCTGCGCCCGGAAGGTC
The DNA here is from genome assembly GCA_963741305.1 of uncultured Holophagales bacterium. Classification (GTDB taxonomy): domain Bacteria; phylum Acidobacteriota; class Thermoanaerobaculia; order Multivoradales; family UBA5704; genus DATMER01. The sequence continues at coordinate 6,499,984 of CAVUHL010000003.1, forward strand.
GGGATTTCGCCTGTTTCGTCAAAAAAGAGCCTGAATGCTCTGGTCGGCGCCTGAACGGCCTGGCCAGGGCCTGATTGGCCGCCATTTGGCCTATCTGGCCATTTATCCGCCTGCATGGCTTCACTTCCGCCTTGTCGGCCTGTATTCCCCCTCTTTCCCTACTCCCGATACCGCGGAACCCCCTCCAGATCGTATTCCTTGACCTTTTTCTGGAGGGCGCCATAGCTCATCCCCAGGAGCTCGGCGGCCTTCCTCTTGTCGCCGCCGGTGTCGATCAGGGCTTGGCGCACTCGGTCGCGCTCGCCGGCTGGAGAGGCGGGATGGATGAGCTGGCGGAGGTCGGAGGCGCGCAGGGCGGGACCGTCGGAGAGGATCACGGCCCTCTCCAGGATGTTCGCCAGCTCGCGGACGTTTCCGGGCCAGGGCTGGTCCATGAGGATCTGCGCGGCGTCCTCTTCCAGGCGCGGCGGCTCCATCTTGTGACGGCGGGCGATCTCTCCGAGGAGATGCCGGGCCAGGAGGGGGACGTCGCTGGCGCGCTCCCTCAGGCATGGGAGCTCGATCGGGAAGACGTTCAGGCGGAAGAAGAGGTCGGAGCGGAAGGCTCCCTCGGCGACCATGGATTCCAGGTTCCTGTTCGTGGCCGCCACCAGGCGCACGTCGGCCCTCAGGGTCCGGCCTCCTCCCACCCGCTCATACGTCCGTTCTTCCAGCACCCTCAGCACCTTGCCCTGAACGGCGAGCGGCAGCTCGCCGATCTCGTCGAGCATCAGGGTGCCGCGGTCCGCCATCTCGAAGCGTCCGGGCTGGCGCCGGTCGGCTCCCGTGAACGCCCCCTTCTCGTGGCCGAACAGCTCGTTTTCCAGCAGCGGCTCGGGGATCGCGGCGCAGTTGAGGGCCACGAAGGGACTGTCCTTCCTCGGCGAGAGGGCGTGCAGGGCGCGGCTGAACATCTCCTTGCCGGTGCCGCTCTCGCCGGTCAGCAGCACGGTGCTCTCCGTGGCGGCGACCCTCTGGAGGAGGCGGATGGCGGCGCGCAGCCGCGGATGCCGGCCGACGATCGCGGGCGCTCCCGGTACGTGGAAGACCACGGACTCGTCGCGCTCGCCGATCGCCCGTTCGATCAGCCGCGCGAGGTCGTCGATCTCCAGCGGCTTTTCCAGGAAGTCGTAGGCGCCGAGCTTCATGGCCTCGACCGCCGAGCCCACCGTGCCGAAGCCGGTGAGGACCACCACCGGCACCTGCGGCTGGGCTCGCCGGCTTGCCGCCAGCACCTCGAGGCCCGACTGGACCGGCAGCTTGAGGTCGGTCAGCACCAGGTCGAAGGGCCGTTCGTCCACAAAGCGGATGCCCGCCTCCGCGTCCGCCGCCGCCGTGACCTCGTACCCCTCCTGTGACAAGGCGCGCTCCAGCATGCGGCGCAGGGAGTCGCGGTCCTCGACGATCAGGATGCGTCCGGTAGGCATGGGGTCAGATGGCCCGGCGGACGGCAGCGATCAGCGCCGGATCGTCCTCGGGGTCCACGGTCCGGAGGTCGAGCATGAGCCGGCCCTGGCGGAGATAGCCCATGACGGCTGGCTCGCCCCGCCGCAGGCGGGCGAGCAGGGCGTCGTCACCAGGCAGGGAGAGCGCCTCGCCCGGGATCGGCACCTCGGGCGCCGAGCCGCCGCCGAGGAAGGCTTCGGCAAGGATGATCTCAGCCCCCATCTCCGACGCAACCCGCTCCAGCCTCGCCCGGTGCTCGGCCGGGTCGGGCCACATCCGGTCCAGCGGGAGCGGCACGTCTGCGAGGTGGAGGCGGAGGACGCCTTCCAGTGCCGCGAACGCCATGCGGTCCGGCCGGAACGCCCGGTAGAGCGGATGCTTGCGGCAGGCCTTGACCAGTTCCGCGCGACCGGCCATCAGCCCGGCCTGCGGTCCTCCCAGGAGCTTGTCGCCACTGCCGCAGACCAGGTCGCAACCGGCCGCGATCAGCTCCTCCATGCTGGGATGCCCGGCGAGCTGCGGCTCCGGACGCCTCTGGAGCAGCCCGCTTCCCTCGTCCACCAGGACCGGGATGTTCCTCTCCCGTCCCAATCCCGCCAGCGCTTCCGGCGGGACCGAAGCGGTAAACCCGGTGATCCGGAAGTTGCTGGGGAAGACTTTCAGAAGGAGCGCCGTCTCTGGGCCGATCGCCTTCTCGTAGTCCGAGAGGCGGGTGCGGTTCGTGGCCCCGACCTCGACCAGCCGGGCGCCGGCGGTCGCCAGGATCTCCGGGATGCGGAACGAGCCGCCGATCTCCACCAGCTCGCCGCGGGAGACGATCACCTCCCGGCCTTGTGCGTGAGCGGCCAGGGCCAGGACCAGCGCCGCTGCGTTGTTGTTGACCGCCAAGGCGGATTCCGCGCCAGTGAGAGTGGTGAGCAGGCGCTCGGCGCGGCGGTTGCGCTCGCCGCGTTTCCCCGTTCCGGCGTCGAGCTCCAGGTCGCAGTAGGCATCCAGGAGAGGCGGCAGGCTCGCCGCGACCGAGCGGGGGAGAGGGGCCCGGCCCAGGTTCGTATGGAGAAGGATGCCGGTCGCGTTCAGGAAACGGGTGAGCGAGTCGCCGAGGGAGGCCTGAATCCGCGCGGCGATGCGTCTGGGCAGGGCGGCAACAGCAGCCTCGATTTCCTCTGCCCCTGTAGCCAGGCGGCCGCGGAGATCGTCCACTTCCCGGCGGGCTTGGACCCTCACGGGACCACGTCCGTATAATGGGATGAGGATCGAGACCGCCGGATCGCTCAGCAGCCGGTCGAGGGAGGGGATGCCTCGGCGGGCATCGGGCGATTCGGGCATATCCATACTGTCTGAGAGCATTCTAGGAGATTCGTGGACCCCAGGCGACCTTCCCGGCCCGGCCAAGCGCCCGGCCAGCAGAACCCGCAAGCTCCCGGCAAGCGTCCGGGGCACCCTGGGATAGCTGCGCCCGTGCCTGCCCCGGGGCCGGCGCGCCGGGGCCAGCCCCTCGCCGAGTCCCTCGATCATCTCCAGCGCGACGTCCGCCAGTTCCAGATCGACTTCGAGCGCTTCTTCAACGGCGGCCTGCCCCTCCCTCCCGAGGAGCTGCGCAACCGCATCCAGGCCCAGCTGCGCAACCTGCGCAATATCAACATCACCGCCGCGGTGGACAACTTCCGCCTCAACGACCTGGAGGCCAGGTACAACAGCTACAACGAGATGTTCAACCGCCGCCTGCGCGACCAGGAGGAGGGGCGGACTCCCCACAAGGTGATCGCCTTCGTGGAGAAACAGCGCTTCGATCCCCGTGGCGGCATCGTGTTCGGGTCCGATATCGACTCCGAGGCGGCCGAAGCCCTTTATCATGGGCTGGCCTCCGGACCGGGGGACGGACCCAAGTTCGACCTGGACAGCTTCCAGACCTACCTGCGCCGCCAGACCGAGGCGATCCGGCAGAAGACCGGCTGCGAGGAAGTGCAATTCCGGGTGGCCGAGGAAGACGGCAAGCTGAAGCTCAAGGCAAGACCCATCCCGTCCCGCTGAGCGGGCGTGCAAGACTTTAGAAGGAGATCATGGTGCGTAGACGGATTCAGTCCCCAGCCGGCCTGTCGATCGCCGCGGTGTTAGTGGCCGCCGTTGCGATCGCGGCCTTCGCCGCGGTGCCGCCGAACCTCTCCAAGGCGCTCGAGGCGCAACGGCGCCTGGTCACGGAGAAGCCGCAGGACGCCGCGGTGCACAACGACCTCGGCAGCCTGCTCCTGCTCGCCGAGCGGACCGAGGAAGCCGAGGCCGCGTACCGCAGGGCCATCGAGCTCGATCCGGACAAGGTCTCGGCGCTGTTCAACCTCGCGCAGCTCCTGCAGCAGCGCGACGAGAAGCGCGAGGCCCTGCGCCTCTACAACCATGTCGTGGAGCTGCAGCCCAACCATGCCTGGGCGCACTACCAGATCGGCTCGCTCCACGAGGGATGGGGCCAGGAATCCAAGGCCGTCGAGCACTACGCCCGTGCCTTCGCCCTCGATCCTCAGCTCGCCTTCAAGGAGGTCAACCCGCACATCGTCGAGAACACGCTGGTGACCCAGGCGATGCTGCGCGCCTACGACCAGAGCCCGGGTACGTCGCAGGCGCCCAGGTACTTCGAGGAGCGGGACCGCATCGTGAACCTCCTGGTGCCGCTGCCGCAGACCGAGGCGCAGCAGCAGGCCGAGCAGGCGGCCGAGGAGGGCACCGCTGCCCGCCCGGGGCAGGCGCGGCCGGGTCAGAACGTGCTCCGCGAGGGGGACCTGCAGAACCGGACCACGGGCCAAGCGGTGCCGCAGGGCCGCGGCGGACGCCCCAACATGCGCCAGCCGCAGCAGCCCACGCAGCGCGGCGGCCTGCGGCAGTGGGAGCGCCCCGAGCCGACCCTTCAGGAGCAGGCGCCGGGAGAGATGCTCGAGGAGCCGGGCGCGCAGCCGGGCCAGATCATCACGCCGCCGCCCGGAGGGGTCTACTACCGCCCCGGCTCCCCCAGCTCGGGGAGGCTGAACATCCGGGTCATGCCGGAGCGGGACGGCGAGGCGCGGGGGTAGGGGAGACCGGAAAGGACCAAAAGGACGTAAAGGACCTAAGGGACGCAAAGGACCTAAGGGACGCAAAGGACAAATCTCCGGACCTGTCCCTTTGGTCCTTTTCGTCCCTTACGTCCTTTACGTCCTCTCAAACATTAAACCTGAAGTGCACCACGTCTCCGTCCTTCATCTCGTACTCCTTCCCTTCGAGCCTCGTCAGGCCGGCCTTGCTGCAGGCGGCCATGGTCTTCAGGCGCACGAGGTCGTCGCAGGGGACGATCTCGGCGCGGATGAAGCCGCGCTCGATGTCGGAGTGGATGGTGCCGGCCGCCTCGCGTGCCTTGGTGCCGCGGCGGATGGTCCAGGCCCGGACCTCGTCCTCGCCCACGGTGAAGAAGGCGATCAGGCCCAGCAGCTCGTAGCTCGCCCGGTTCACGCGGTCCAGGCTGGGCTCGGTAAGCCCGAGGTCGGCGAGGAACTCCTTCTGCTCCTCGGGCGGCATCGCGCTGATGTCCTGCTCGATCGGCGCGCTCACAACGACCGCTGAAACAGCCGGCCGGAGCGTGAGGCCGAGATCGGCCACTCCCTCTCCCGCCCGGTCCTCACCCACGTTCACCACGATCAGCATCGGCTTGGCCGACAGGAGCTGGAAGCCGCGCAGGCGCCGCTCGTCGTCGGGCTCCAGCGTGACTTCCCTGAGCGGGGTCTCCGCCTCCAGGGCCGGCAGGATCACGTCGCCGAGCAGCGCCTTCTCCCGCTGCTCCTCGGGGTTGAGGCCGCGCTTGGACGACTTCTCCAGCCGGTCCAGCCGGCGCTCCACGAGGTCGTGGTCGGCCAGGATCAGCTCCAGGTCGAGCATGGCGACGTCACGCGCGGGGTCGAGGCTCCCCTCCGGATGGAGGATCTCGGGGTCGTCGAAAGCCCGCACCACGTGCACCAGGGCGTCGACGGTCTTGAGCTTGGCGAGGTCGAGGCTCTCTGCGCTCTCTCCCCGCTTCATGCCGGGGATGTCCACGTACTGCACGGTTGCGGGCACGTAGCGCTTGGGGTTGAAGAGGTCGCGGAGCTGCTCCAGGCGGACGTCGCGCACCGTGGCCGTGCCCATGTTGGTCTGGGCCGAGGCGGCGAACTTGTCCGTGGCCTGCTGCGAGGCCGTCAAGGTGTTGAAGAGCGTCGTCTTTCCCGATTTGGGCAGGCCGAGGATGCCGAGTTGCACAGGATTCTCCTTCCGATCGAGCCGGGGAGATTACCAGACTTCTTTCATGATTGACTTCCTCTTGAGTCCCCTGTTATAAGACCCGGGAACACTTCTTTAGAAGTTCTGCGGAGGTTTTGCAATGAAAAGCAAGCGCTTCGTCGTCGCCTTGTGCCTGCTCCTGCTGGTGACCGGATCCGGTCTCGCAGTCGCCCAGGACCAAGGCCGGATCGAAGGACGGGTCACGCGGGAGGACGGCTCCGGCATCAGCGGCGTCTCCGTCCGGCTTGACCAGCTCGACCAGGTGGTGCTCTCGGACTCGATGGGCAATTTCGCCTTCGCCGACGTGCCGCCCGGCAGCTACAACCTGACCTACAGCCTGCTCGACTACACCGACACCCAGGAAGCGGTCGAGGTGACCGCGGGCCAGACGGCGTCCGTCAACCGGGCGCTCGACTGGGACGTGAGCTTCGCCGAGTCGATCACCGTGACCTCGGTCTCACGGCGCGAAGAGCGGATCACCCAGGCGCCGGCCGCCGTGACCGTGATCCCGGAGCGCGAGATCGAGCAAGAGGCCAGCACCGGCCAGGTGCCGAAGCTCCTCGAGTTCACGCCGGGCGTCGACTTCGCTCAGAGCGGCCTCTACGACATCAACTTCAACACCCGCGGCTTCAACAGCTCGCTCAACCGGCGCATCCTGACGCTGATCGACGGCCGCGACCCGGCGGTGCCCTTCCTGGGCTCGCAGGAATGGGCCGCGGTCTCCTTCCCCATGGACGAGCTCGCCAGCGTCGAGCTGGTGCGCGGCCCGGGATCTGCCCTTTACGGTGCCAACGCATTCAACGGCGTCCTCAACATGACGACCAAGGCGCCGAGGGGGAGCGAGGGCGGCCAGATCCGCCTCACCGCCGGAGAGCCGAACACCCGCCGCGCCGACCTGCGCTGGGCCGGCGGTTTCGGCAACGACTTCTACGTCAAGGTCGTGGGCGGCTATCAGCAGAGCGACGACTTCACCCGCTCGCGCAACGCCCAGGTCGAGTACTCGTCTTTCTGCACTTCGACCAGCCAGACGAACTGCCTGCGCCGTGAAGCCGTCCCGCTGGACCTCGACGAAGCCAAGATCGGCTTTGGCGGCCTGCGCCTGGACAAGTACTTCGGCAGCTCGGTGCTGACGGTCGAGGGCGGCACCGCCCAGCTCGAAGGCCCCACGTTCCTCACTGGCATCGGCCGCGTGCAGGTCACGGACGTGTCGCGTCCCTGGACGCGCGTCAACTTCAACACCGACCACTTCAACATCATGGGTTACTACGACAAGCGCAAGGCCGAGGAACAGCGCGCGCTCGCCTCCGGCGGCTTCCTCTTCGAGGACTCCTCGAACCTGCACGGCGAGATCCAGGGCAACGTCGGCTTCGGCGGCGGCAAGGGCTTCCTCGTGGGCGGCCTGTCCTACCACGAGCAGGAAGTGGACACGGCCAACCGCACCGGCTTCCAGACGCTGCTCAAGACCCCCGCCCGCAAGGAAGACCAGCAGGGAGCCTTCGCCCAGGTCGACTTCAGCTTCACCGACAAGCTCAAGGCGGTCGTGGCCGGCCGGGTGGACGAGAGCACTCTGCACGACACCCAGTTCTCGCCCAAGGCCTCGCTGGTCTACAGCTTCACCCCGACCCAGACGGTGCGCCTGACCTACAACGAGGCATTCCAGGTTCCGAACTACTCGGAGTTCTTCCTGCGTGTCGTGGCCGGCGCGCCGATCACCGCCTTCACGCCGCTCGAAAACGCCCTCGCGCCGCTGCTCGGCGGGCGTACCCTGGGCCTGAAGAGCATCCCCATCCTGGCCCTCGGCAACGACGACATGAGCGTGGAGGAGATCACCAGCTACGAGATCGGCTACTCCGCCATCATCGCGAGCAAGCTCTTCCTGACCCTGGACTACTACCAGAGCGAGGTGGAGAACTTCGTCACCGATCTGCTGCCGGGCATCAACCCGGAGTACACGGGCTACCAGCCGCCGTCGTTCCTGCCGGCGCCGGTGCGCACCCAGATCCTGAACACTCTGCGGGGCGGCCTGGGCGCTGCGAACTTCTCCGGCCTGACGGATCTGAACGGCCAGCCCACGCTCGTCCTCTCCTACGCCAATGCCGGCCTGGTGGACACGCAGGGCGTGGACGTGGCGTTCAACTACTACATCACCAACGGCTGGGTGGCTGACTTCAACTACTCCTGGTTCGACTTCGAGGTCAAGTCGTCGCAGCTCGGCGACCAGCTCCTGCCGAACGCGCCCGAAAACAAGGCGAGCGCCGGCCTGTCCTACAACGGCGACCGCTTCGGCACCTCGCTCAAGTACCGCTGGGTGGAAGAGTTCCCCTGGGCGGCCGGTGTGTTCGTCGGCTTCGTGCCCTCCTACGACGTGGTGGACCTAGGGGTGAGCTACCGGTTCACGGACAGCCTGGAGGTCGGGGTGGACGTGAGCAACCTCCTGGACGAGGAGCAGTTCCAGACGTTCGGCGGCGACCTGGTGACCCGCCGGGCCCTGGGGCACGTCGCCTTCTCCTGGTAGATCCCATCCCCCTCTCCCCAGCCCTCTCCCCCGCCTGCGCGGGGGAGAGGGGGACCGGAGTTTGACACCTTTCCGCAGCGTGACTTACACTCACCTGCGCGTTTTCGTCGGGGCGTAGCGCAGCCTGGTAGCGCACCTGCCTTGGGCGCAGGGGGTCCTCAGTTCAAATCTGGGCGCCCCGAATCCGATGACCGATGAGATACCGACGAGCCTCGCCCATTTCGGCGAAATCGCGTTAACGGCTGCCTGTAGCTCAGTTGGATAGAGCGGCGGCCTTCTAAGCCGCGGGTCGGGGGTTCGAATCCCTCCAGGCAGGCCAAACGTTCCTCAGGGGCGGTAAGGCTGCGTAACTCCTCGTAGAATGAGGCAGTTACCGGTGTTCGAATCTCCCCTTCCGCGACCTGTAGTCTCTCCGGAAACAGAAACGATTGGAATCTCTGCCGCTGCTCGAGGCTGGCTTCCAGCCAGAGCCGCGAGGCGTTCAGGGAGACCCGCTCGGCGAAGTCCAGGACGGCTTCGATGTCGAGCTCTTCCGTCCTCTGGTCGTGCTGGTCGATCTCGGCCAGAGCCATGGCTTCGTTCAGCCTGGCGAGCTGTTCTCTGTAGGTATCCTCGTCGATGGCTTTCTGGAAGACGAAGGCCTCGACGAGCTGGTCTTTGCGCCGCTTCAGGTCCGCGATCTTGCGCTCGGCGGCCGTCCGCTGGGCGGCGGCTTCCTCATGCCGGGCTTTCCAGTGATCCAGGACGATGGCTCGGAAGAGGGCCACAAACTCGGGTTGCGGCCGCAGGCGATCGAGGAGGCTCAGGAACTTGGCCTCCAGATCACGCCGAGGGAGGTTCGTCTGGCGGCAGCGGGCCTTCGGCGGGCAGTGATAGTAGGCGTAACGCTGGCGCTTGCCCTTGGACCAGGAGCCGGTGAGGGGGTGCCCGCAGTGGCCGCAGGTCGTGAAGCCCCGGAGGGGAAAGTCCGGGTTGTTGCGTTCCCTCGGCACGATCTCGCCGTTCGTGGCGAGGAGGCTCTGGCAGCGCCAGAAGGTGTCTTCATCGACCAAGGGAGGCCAGTTGCCGGCGGTCTCGATGTCCCAGGAGCGCTGGACGATCCGGCTGATGTAGGCGCGGTTGGCGAGCATCTCTCCCCATTTCTGGGGCGACAGCTCTCCGCCTCTTCGAGTACGGAGGCCCTGGCTGGTGAGGTCTTCAAGGACCTGGGCCTTGGTATACAGGCCGGTGGCGAACCGCTCGAAGCCGAGCCGGACCAGCGAGGCGCGCTCGGGATCGAGCTTCAGGGACTTGCCGTCCGCCAGGTAACCCAGGGGCGGCCTGAAGATCCACTGCCCTCGGCGCAGGGCTTCCTGCATGCCGGCCCTGGTCCGTCCTCCCCGGACATCGTTGTCGAACTGGGAGAGGGCCGCGAAGATGCCCTCCATGAACTTGCCGGCCGGGGTCTCGTCGATCGGCTGGCTTACCGATCTAAGGGTGATGCCGAGCCCGGCCAGATGCCGACGGATGATGGCGTGGTCGAAGGCGTCGCGGGCGAATCGGTCGACGTTGGTGACGACGAAGACGTGGATGTTCACGCGCCGCTTGTTCTGCTCGCGCAGGTACGTGAGGGCGGCCTGCAGCTCGGTGCGGTTGGAGGTCTTGGCGGACTCGCCGCGTTCGATGAAGACGCGGTCGACCTCCCAGCCGTTGAGCTTACAGAAGGCGCGGCACTGGTCTTCCTGGACGGGGAGGGAGAGGTTGAGGGTCTGCTCTTTGCTGCTGACGCGGCAGTAGATGATTGCCCGGAGTGAGGTCATCCAGAAGGCTCCTTGTCTGGAACCGTGACCTTCCGGCTCCTCCCGGCCAGGAAACAGGTCACGGTGATGTCGGCGAGGCCGTAGAGCTCCCGGCGGAGGCGATCGAGCTGGGCGTCCGACAGATCGCGCCCGGCCTCGCCAAGGATCTTGCGGCATTCAGCCAGAGAAATCATATCACAAACCAACGCCTTATTTGCGCTTCGGGGGAACTTCCGGGCGTCGGCGCACCGGCACCTGATGGTGGTTGCGGTAGCGTTCGAGGACCTTGCAGATGCCCATGGAGGTCAGGGGGCCTCGGCTCCCTCGGAAGACTGGTTCAGGCACGGCCCAGAGCCGGCACTCCGTGAGCCAGGCGATCAGCCGGGCTCCGAGGTCGGTGGGCAGGACGACGAACCAGGTGAGGCCGTGCCGGCGGACCGTGACCAGGAGCTTGCCGCTGGTCATGGTGACGGCCGAGGCGCGAAGGGTGGCGATCTCAACGGCGCTCAGACCCGCCGCGACGAGGGCAAGGAGGGCGCCGTCGCGCAGCCCAATGGCTTGGCCGGAACGCACCCGGCCAGGATCGATGCGGGCAAGGAGCTCGTGGGCGTGCTCGGGATCGAGGCGCATCAGATCGGCTCGGGCCTGAGTGGCTTCTGCGAGAGTGGGTTCGACATTTGGCTCCTCCGTTCGTCGGAGGCAAGATTGCCCTCAGAAGCGCAAGGCCTCCAAACTGCAGAGAAGCGGAGATTTGCCGTAAACCTCACAATCCAAGAAAGATAGGAGATGGAAGAGGCAGGGAAAAAGAGGGGATTCAATTCCCCCTTTTTACCAGTCGGAGGTCCACTCATCGATTCAGATCCTCGACCTGCGTGGGTGTGGCTGAGCTTGTGGCGGGCCTCGTGAAGAGCGCGACTGCGCTCTGAGACCCGGACAGGGGATGGCCAAGGGGTCTTGCCGTTCCCGGTCCGATCAGCAGCCGGTACGTTGAAAGCCGTCCCCGGCCGTGGTGGGAGACGGCGGAGAGCTCGCCACAGGCGACGAGGTCCTTGAGGATCTGCTTGATGCGGGTCCGCCCCACACGAGCTTCTCTCCGCAGCGTCGCCTGACCGGTGGTCCACACGCCGCGCTGATCGCAGTTGAAGGCCACTGCGAGCAGAGACGAGACGCGGACCTCGTTGGGTCGAATGGTCCAGGAGGAAAGTCACGTGCTCCAGGGACATGGGATAGCTCTCCGAGGATCGCGGCGCTCCATCTGTTGGGCGCCGCCTGTTCGGGAGCAGGTTGACCCTTCGAGCGCGAGATCTCAAAGCGGTGGATGGTGCAAACAACGTGTAACTGCAAGAATCAACGGAAGATCGAGACTTTCGGTGGCTCAGGGATTTGTCCGGATGATCAGGACAAATGGCGGGTAACACACCTCCTGGACCGCATTCCCAAGCCCTGCTCTAAAGCCCGTCGCCCTGCGGCCCCGCCAGGGGCCGAGGCCGAAGGCCTCCTGTTTTTGGGGGGATAAGGGGGGATTAGTTAGGGGGTTTGGGGGAAAAGGGGGGAGAAGGGGGACGAAAAAAGGTGCAATCCGCTTCCAGAAAAGGTGCAACCTGCTTCACCCTTTCGAGGAGAAAAGGTGCAATCCCCTGCCATAAAAGGGGCAATCTGCTTCACCCTTTCAAAGGAAAGGTGCAACCTGCTTCACCCTTCCTGAAAGGAAAAGGGGCGCTTTCCTTCACCCTTTCGCCTCGCCGATGGGCTGGCTGACCGGCGAAGAGTTGCTCGGCGCCGGTTCCTCCTGGGCCGGGTGGGCCTGAGATCGCTTCTCGAAGGCACGAAAGGTTACGGGGCTTCGGGCGTGCAGACACCACTGCCGGTCGCATGGCCGCCCGGAAATCAATGTGCCGAGGCTGCGTTACCGCTCTGACTCGATCAGATGTGCCATGGAGCGCCGCCTCTTCTCACCCAGCAGGGCGGGATGGGGGAAAGTAGAGAGGCCGCGAGAGTGGCCGTAGGCGGCGAACTCGGCCGCGAACCACCTCCTCGACGACCTGTGGCAGTTGACAGGCTTTGGCCATGCGCCTCAGGGTGTTTCAATGGACACAAAAGCTCAATCTACCGAGGCTCACGCAGCAGAGAGTGGCCGCAAACATCCCGATGAAATCGACGTACCTCGCGGCGCGGAAGAGTGGCCAGATGATCTGGCCATTCTTGATGTTTGGATGTCGTTTCTGGTCAGCGTTCGCGGGCGATTCGCAAGCGACCGCCAGGAGATACCGGCGGCTTGTGGAGCGGTTGCTCAAGGATGTGGCTCAGCCGATCGCTCATCTCGATCTACGGTCGATCGAGAAGCATCTGCGGCGCCTGCACGTGGCGGGACGCGGGGAGAGCGTTCGCCGCGGGTTGGTCGTGGCGATCCGCTCTCTGGGGGAGTGGTGCAGTGCCTGGCGCACGGAATCATCGAGAACAACCCTGGCGCTTCGCTGTCGGGACCGCGGCCCTACCGGAAGGAGATCAAGGTGCTGGCCGTCGCCGAGGTGGGCCGGCTGCTCTGGGGGGACTCGTCGGGGACGCTGCCGCAGGATCCTATGGAGATGCGGAACAGGGTGCTGTTAGGAGTCGAAGGTGGCTCCGTTGCGGCCGGCGCTGGAGCAGCTGCTTGGGGAGCTCCAGGGCTGGGGCGTCCCACCTAACTAAAGCGGACGGCGGGCACTCGCCTGCCCGGAGCCTCGCCCCGACCGAAAAGCCGGACTGACCAAAACTCACATTCTGATCAGTGACTTTCCCGGCTGGGCCGCTCCGCGCAAAGGCTTATCTGACAGTGATTTAGCCGCGCTGATCCGTCGCGGTCTCCCCCTCGCGAGCGGCATAACTAGGAAAAACGAAACTAGGTTTCGTTTTTGAGGCGAGCAAAAGCCCGCCGGGCTTGGGTTTGCTCGATGCCGGCCGGGTCCGTTTCCTGGTTCAAACCTGCGTAGAAAAGCAGTCACGGGAAGGGGGTTTGAACGAGGCCGGGCGGGGGTGGGCGGGAGGCGTCGCGGCTGGCGCGGACGAGCACGAGACGCCGTCAGGCGGCTCGCGCGCAGCGCGACAAGACGCGGCGCCGTGGGGCGGGTGGCGGTGGGCGGGGGCGGGTGGGCGGGATGGAGATCGAATCGGCAGTTTGGCGCAGCGCAGCGGAGCCAATCTGCCGGACCCTGCTTGGGGGGAGGGCCCCGTAGCGTGCTTCCACTGAACTCTGGGGATGCGTCCGGGGGAGGCCCGGGTAGGTGCCCGCGCCTGGTTTGACATAAGCCCCGCTTATGTAAAGGCGCAGCCCGGAGGCGGGGAGTGGCGCGCAGGGCGGGGTTTGGGTAAGGCGCGCTTACCGGAACTCCCGACCTGCGTTTGCGCCGCCCCCGCCGGAGCCAGGGGCGGGCAGCTCCCGGGCCGAGGGCGGGGGAAAGGTCCGGAATGCCACGGCACGTTGCGGGGCCCGAGGGCGGGGGAAATGGAAGAGGGCGGGCGGCCGGGGATTGGGTGGGCGCGATGGAGGAACGGAGGACGGCTTTTCGCGGCCGCAGTCTCCGGCGCGTCCCACCCGGCCTTTGTGGGTTGGAAGGTCGCCGTCCGCGATGAAGACGGAGCTGGAGAGGGCGGGCAGTTCGGCGAGCAGCTTGCGCGGAGCCGATCTGCGGGGGGAACTCGCCATTCGCACGGCAGCTGAGGCGACGGAGGAGCTCGGGGGCGGGCGCGGTGGGCGGGCGAGATCTGCTCCGGCGCTACCACAAGGGCTCGCAGGAGAGGGGGCGCTTGCGTCAGCGAGCTGGGGGGAGGTTGCCGTCCACGACCAGGCCCGAGCTTGTGCGGGTGGGCGGGAGGGTTGCCGTCCCCACAGACGGTGGAGCTTGCGCCGTGGGTAGTAAGGGGGTCGTCTTTCCCCTTCAAGAGGACGCCGAAGCGGCGTTGGGATTGGCGAGGTGGAGGGGGCAAGGTGTGGGGGACGGGGAGGTGCTGCCGCTCTGCCCCCCACTGCCAGCCTCAACAAAGATCGAGTCCCGGCGTCTTAAGGCTAAAGAGGGTGTCAAGTCAGTCGCCACTTCATTGCCGCTTGCTCTCCTCGGTTGGAGCATCTAAGATAGAATTGTTCCTGCTGAATGTCGTGGTGGTGGTCCCCGTTGCGTCCGGCGCGCCGAAGCTGCGGAAGCGTGCGATGCCTCTGTGCCTCTTCTCTCTCGGGGAGGCACATCGATTGGTTTGGGAGGGGTGGCTCGATGACTCGTCGTCTCCTGGCTCAGCTGTTGATTGGCACGATCCTGGCCGGCTCGACTCCGGCCTCCCAGCCCGAGGCCACTGAGGTCCGGCCGGTTTGGGTTCCTGCTCCCGCGGTGGCGCCGAGGCCGCCCGTGGCTCCTCCCGAGATGCCTGCGCCGTCCGTGGTCTCCGAAGACACCCTGGAGACCCGGGTCGAGAGCGCTGTTTCCGCCGTGCGTCGCGCTGGGGGTGCCACGATCGAAATATTTCCGGTGGATGTACGGACCCTGCCGCAGGCATCGATGGCGGAGGATGCGGCAGAGGCTTCTCTTCCGCTGATCGGCTTGACGGCGGACCGGCCCGTTCCCGGAATCCAGAAGGGAGTGCAGCTCCGAACAGAGGCGAGCACGGTGCAGGAGGTGCAGCCGCCTCTGGTACCGCGGTCGGTGGTGGCCGAGGCTCCTGATGAGCATGCCATGGTTCCGGCCCGTGCCGAGGAGAGCGCCGTACCTGCCCGGCCTCGCCTCACCGTCCGCCCCGCCGTACTCCGCTTCGCGCTGACCCGGGAGGGCATCCTCCCTGCCATACAGTCTCTCGAGATCTCCAGCGACCGCCGGGCGGGTGCCCGCTTCGAGGTGGCCAGTTCTGCCAGTTGGCTCGCCGTCGAGGCTGGACAGGGCCGGGCCGGTCTGAGCGCTACCGCCGTGCAGATCTCGGTCGACGGCCGCAAGATCGCCGGTCCCCTGAGCGGACAGTTGGAGGTGAGGAATCTCGACGATCCTTCGGACATCCAGCGGATCGCCGTGGATTTGGAACGAGCCGAGCCCGGACGCCTCCTGCGCAGCCGCGATGCCGACGGCCGTCTGCAGCGTGTGGTGCGTCCGGACGGCGGCATTCTCGACTACGACTATGACGCCCAGGGGAACCTCGTCCGCGTCCGCCGGCCGGATGGCTCGGCCGTCACTTGGTCCCATGACGATCAGGGCCGCCGCATCGCCATGACGGACGAGCGGGGCACGACGGTCTACCGCTATGACGCCCAGGGGAGGCTCGACACCGTCTACACACCCGGCTTCGAGCCGGTACGCTACGTCTACGACGAACGGAGCCACCTGACGACGCTCCATCTGCCCGGCGGCAAGCTGGTCGCCTACGAATACGACGGAACGGACCGCCTTCTCTCGGTCCGGAGCGATCTCGGAACGACCCGCTATGCCTATGACTCTGCGACCCGGAAGCTCTCCGAACGCGTCCTGCCCAACGGCGTCGCCACCCGCTACGCCTATGACACAGCCGGCCGGCTCACTGGCGTAACCCATCTCGATGCTTCCGGAGAGCCTCTCCTCTCCTTCTCCTGGCGCTTCGACGAGCAGGGGAGCCCGACCCGCGTCACTCGCGAGAGCCCTGCGTACGTCGAGACGACGGACGTTACCTACGACGCGGAGGGGCGCATCGCCTCGGTCGCCGGCTCCGGCGGTCGGATCGCGACGTATGAATATGACTCCGTCGACCGCCGGAGCCGATCCGTCGAAACCGGAGACGGCAAGGTCCGGGTGACCGACTATGCCTACGACGATCTCGGCCGCCTGGCGCGCGCCGGCGATGAGATCTTCGTCTATGACGCTGCCGGCGATCTCGTCCGCAGGACCGCGCCGGGCCGGACTCTCGAGTATCGCTGGGATTTCGAAGGCCGATTGATCGGATTCAGCGACGGCCGGCATCGTGTGAGCTATGCCGTGGACGGCGACGGCCGCCGCGTGGGGATGACGGTCGACGGCCGGGAGGTTTCCCTCCTCCAGGATGCGAGCGGCTGGATCGGTGGTGTGCTCGCCGAGGCGGATGCGGAAGGCGAAGTCGTCCGCACGCATGTCCACGGCTTCGAGCCGATTGCTGTCGAAGGAAAGGATGGAGGCGGAAGCTTTTATCTTTATGATCATCCGCTGCGCTCCGCTGCTGCGTTGGTCGCTCCGTCCGGAGACCTCGCGGAAACGTTCGTGAGCGATCCCTTCGGTGGTCCGCAGATGCCGCCGGATGCTGCGCTTCCTCCGTACCTTTTCGCCGGGGGAGCGTATGATCCCGTCACCGAGCTGATCCATCGGAACGGCGCCGAATATGATCCACGGCTCGGCACGTTTCTCCCTTCCGCGTTCGATGACAAGGACGCGGATGGCACCGCCGACTCTCCCACGGCCTGGGGTGAGCAGACTCCGGCGGGCGCGTTTTCGGAGGCCCTCGCCAAGGCATTCCGGCTGGACCGTCCGCTGCCAGCGGGCTCTCTCGACAAGCTTGCGGCAGGGCGCGCCTCGGGACAGGACCCTCCGGATGGCGCCGCCCAGCCTTTCCATGTCACGCTTTTCCAATCGAACGAGCTGCCCCCGGCTTCCGAGAGGGCGAAAGCTCACGGAAGAAGCGTGCTCCCTTCTCCCTACCGTCTCGCTCCGGAAGCAGGCTCCGTCTACCAGCGCGGCACACTGCCGTCAACCCTCGCATTGGCCGCTCCGCGGCTGAAGCTCCATCCCGAATATCTTCCCTTCGCCAAGACGGCGGCGGGCCTCCTGCCTGCTTCTCAGACGCTCGAGATCGCGAGCTCGGATGGCCAAGCTCTTTCCTTTACAGCTCAGGAGAGCATTTCCTGGCTCAGCGTAAGCGCCACCGGAGGCGCCGCGCCGGCCATTCTCACCGTGACCGTCGATCCCACCGGCCTCACGGAAGCCGGAAGCCCCTACGTGGGCGATCTGGTCCTGACCAACACGGGAGACGCGACGGACGTTCGCAAGGTCCGTGTGCGGCTTCTCGTGCGAACCACCGGCGCCTCGGTGACTCTGCGCAGCTTCGACGCCAACGGCAACCTCCGGCGCGTCGTGAGGCCTGGCGGCGGCATCATCGATTACGAGGTCGACCCTCTGGGCCGTGTGACCCGGGTCCGCTATCCCAATGGACAACCCACGGTGAGCTATGCCTACGACGGCAACGGCAACCGGATCAGCATGACCGATCAACGGGGGACGACGATCTATCAATACGATCGCCAGAACCGCCTGATCGGCGTCTTCACGCCGCTGGGATCGAACTACATCCCGGTCACCTACGGCTATGACAAGGCAGGCCGGCTGACCAGCCTCGCGACGCCCGACGGCCGGACGGTGCTCTATCAATATGACGCCGACGGCCGGATGACGCGCGTGACCGATGGAGCAGACGTCACGACTTATACCTACAACGCGACCACCGGCCTCCTGGCCAGCCAGACGCTGCCCAACGGGATTACTACAACCTACACCTACGACGCGGACGGGCGGCTGACGGGAGTGATGCACAAGACGGCCGCCAACGCATTGGTGATGGGCTTCAACTACACACTGAACGCCCTCGGACAGCGCACGTCGGTCACGAAGCAGACGCCATCTGGCTCGGAGCTCACTTCCTATACCTACGACCCGATGGGCCGTCTCAAGACGGTGACCTATCCCAACGGAAAGAACGTCACCTACACCTACGATGCTCTGGGCAACCGGCTGAGCATGACGACGGTTCTGGCTGGTGTCACGACGGTCGTCAACTATGAATATGACAAGGACAACCGGCTGCTGCGGGCGGGAGACGAGATCTTCCAGTACGGCACGAACGGCAACCTGAGGCGTCGGTCTTCGCCGGCGGGGACGACCTCCTATACGTACAATGCGCGGAATCTCCTGACGCGGGTCGAGACGGAGGGGCGGGTCATCACCTTCGAGTACGACGGCGACGGGAACCGGATCGCGAAGGACGTCAATGGTCTGCGGACCAACTTCATCAACGACGACTCGGGTGCTCTCTCGCAGGTACTCGTCGAGGCGAATTCAAATTGGCAGATCGGGCGATCCTACAGCTATGGGATGGGGCGGATCGGTCAACGCTTGAGTACGGCAAATAGTTACTACCTGTCGGATGGAAAGAGCGTCGCAGCATTGGTGAGCGGCGGAGTCGATCTGCGGGAGGTCTACGGCTACGATGGCTTCGGGTTTCCCTCTGGTAACCTCGGAGAGAGCCCTTTCTTGTTCGATGGAGAGTATTGGGAGGCTGAAGCATCTCTCGTGTACTTGCGTGCGCGTTACTATGACCCTTCATTGGGTCGTTTTCTTTCAATAGACCCAGTCAGCGGAGCACAAGAAATACCTCATACCTATAATCCTTATGCATTTGTCAGCAACGATCCAATAAACTTGACCGATCCTAGCGGTCTGTGCCCTCTCTGCGTGGTACCGCCGATTGTCGCAGGCTTATATCACATGTTTTCTCCTTCTCCTGCTAATGCTCCTGCGCCGGGCGACATTACATTCCCACGTGATGATTGGGGAAGGTTGGGAACGACGCTGGCCATTGGCTCTGGGGGCTTTCTGTCCAGAAGCCTTGCACGCGCCACATATGAGAAAGCCTCGGTTTGGGCTGGCATCTATTACAACCAGCTTTCCGTAGCGGGGGGCCTTCTTGCTGGTGAAGCTGGCTTTCCTCTTCTGATCGGAGTTGCAGGGGTTCCCCCTCTAATGAGCTATTCCAGTCGGTTAAGTATATTGGGACATAAGGTGCTTGGAATGAACGATTCCGCGCCAACTGCTTCCACTGGCGGCAGTATAGGAGGCTTCGAGGGCTACTCAGATTTTGGTGATCCAGTGTTTGGATTTCCGAGTTATGCGAGCCTCGATTCTGACCTCGGCGGAGTCTCTTTGAATAAGACCGCGGATCTCCTGCTCTCCCTCCAGGACATCACCGGTGCCACCTTCGACGAGGCGACCGGGCAGATCGTCCTGTTGGGGAAGAACAACGTGGCACTGCCGCCCCTCGATATGAATCACGTGGCGGTGGCGACGCAGTCGGTCTATGGCGGGCAGGACCCTGGGGTGAGCATCGATCCGCCGATCGTCAACAATCAGATGTCCGTTCGCTATGAGGGACAGACGCGCAACACACGGTTCGGCGACGTCATGTTCGAGGCCGACCGGGTGCTCAAGACCCTCGCTCTTGGCAAAGACAACCTCACGGGGCAGACCGTGAGCTCCGCGGTGCCTGGCTACAAGAACATGCTCCGGCGCCGGTTAGATGCCGGTTGCATCATCCAGCCGCCCTCGACGCGCATGTGGTTCCAGCCGAAAGAGGTGCGCCTCGTTCCCTCCACAGACGGCAAGTCCATGGTCTTCGATGCCGTCAGCATGGAGCTGCTTTACGAAAGCAAGGTCGGCAACCAGGTCGTCAGCGATCCGCAGGCCGCGGCGTTCGCATCCCACTTCACCCAGAACTATGCCGCCTTCGCCAACGAATGGCCCATCCTCAAGAAGCTGGAGCAACTCGGCAAGATCGTCGCGATCATCAAATGGATCAAGGACAACCGGATTCCGATCGATCTCTCGTTTCTCGACAATTTCCCGATCGAATTCTTCTCGACCGCCACGTCGACGCCGACCGTCACCGTCCAGGGCAGTACGCAGATCGGCCCCCTCACCTGCACGTTGAACCTCCAGGGCGGCGTCAGCTTTGTGGTGCCGAACCAGTATCTGGCGGCCACCCCGGCGGCAGGTGCGGCCTTGAGCGAAGCCTTGGCGAACCGGCCCTCTGAAGGGACCTTCAAGTGGACTTACCAGCCTTCCGCGGGTGCCGCGGCGACCGCAGTGGCCGAGTCGCTCACCCGCAGTCGGCGCGACGGCAACGTTCACTTCCAGGAAGTCGATCTGAGCGATCCCTTGTCGGGAGGCGGTGCGCTCGCTCTGCTTCGGACGTACAACTCATTCCTCGACAAGACCGGGCCGCTGGGACCGGGGTGGAGCGTGCTGCCAGCCGAGCTGCGCTTCCCGTTGAGGAAGGAACGGTTCACGTTCGGCAGCGCTAACCTGGCGCTGGATGCCTACGCGCGGATCTGGGTCATGGACCGGGCGGCGGGGCGCGAGGATGCCTACGACCTGCTGGGGATCGACAGCGCAAACCTGGCGGTCTATCAACGGGCGGACGCCATGCACCTTCTCCGGCAGCAGGCCGACGGGACGTTCCGGCTCACGCGGGAGGATGGCTCAGCGGCGACGTTCCGGGCGGATGGAAAGCCTCTCTCTTTCGTCGACCGCAACGGGAATGCCGTCACCGTCACTTATCACGCACAGGTGACGGACCGCCTGACCCGTCTCTCGACCGCCGACGGCCGCGCGATCGATCTCACCTACGATGCCCAGGGCCGGCTCTCGCAGGCATCGGGGCCGGGCGGCCGTCAGGTCGCCTACGGCTACAACGCGCAAGGCCGGCTTTCGACAGTCACCGACTTCGCGGCACGGTCGCGAACTTATGGCTACGACACCAACAGCCGCCTGACGACGGCGACGGACGCCCAGGGACGATCGATCTTTGCCGCCGGATTCGATGACTATGACCGGACGCCGTCCCGCCGCCTGGGGGCCGCGGGCCAGTTCAATCTCGGTTTTGATCTGGAGACCGGAGAATCCACGGTCGTCGATCCTCTGGGCCGGACCTCGAAACAGATCCATGAGCGGCGCCAGCTCTCTTCTCCCTCGGGTATTCGAAACGAGGTCTATCGGCCCAGAGAGAGCAGGGACCCGCTCGGGAACCGCGCGACGATGACCTGGGCCGATGACGCCTTCGGCCCTCGCGCGGTGACCGATGCCCAGGGTGCCACGACCGATCTCGCCTGGGACAACCGGGGCCATCTCACCGCCGTCCGGGACGCTCTGGGCAGGGAGACCGAGCGGTATTTTGACTGGAAAGATCGGCTCGTGGCGGTGCACGACCCCGAGGGGCTGGCAACGGGCTTCGGGTACGACGACAAGAACAATCTCACCACCGTCTACCATGACATTCTTCTCAATTTCGATGCGGAGGGGAATCTCATCTCCTTCTCGTACGATCCGGCCAATGTCTCGACCTTCGGCTTCGATTTGAGCGGCAATCTGACGGCCGCCGCCAATCCATTGAGCCAGCAGGCGCTGGTGCAGAACAACACGAAGGGTCAGCCGACCCGGGTGACCTCACCAGCCGGTGTGGTGGAAACTCTGTCGTACGACACCCGGTCACGACTCACCTCGACCCTGACGGGTGGACGGCAGGTGACTTATGGCTACGACACGGCTGATCAGTTGACCTCGATCACCACGGCGGCGGGCGTCACCTCCCTCCTGCGTGATCCTCAAGGAAGAGTGACCCGTCTGACCGACGTTTTGACGCGGCAGATGGTTTTTGACTACGACACTGATGGCAACCTGACGCGGGTGCAGGACAAGTCCGGCCTCTTCGCGACCTATACCTACGATGTTCTGGGCCATTTGCTGACCGCCACCCTTCCGAACGGCACCGCCAATGCCTGGGAGTACGACGAGCTGGGCCGCCCGGTCGCTGCGTTGACCGGTCTGGGGCCGGTGGCTCCCGCGTTGGCTCTGACAGTCGACTCTCTCGACTTCGGGACGGCGGCGGTGGGAACGAGCCGCGAGCGCTTTCTCGATCTCTACAACCAGGGGGCGGCATCCCTCACGATCTCCGGCATCACCGTGTCGGCGCCATTTTCGGTTGTCTTTTCCGGGCCGGTAGTGATCGCTCCCGCGGGTACTCTGCGGGTGACCGTCACTTTCACTCCGGTCGATCAGGTTCCTGCCCATGCCAACCTGAGCATCACCAGCAATGATCCGGAGACGCCGTTGTCTCTCGTGGCTCTATCCGGCGAAGGCGCGCGCAAGGTGGCGAACCTGCGCGCCACGGCGGGGCAGGAAGGGATTCAGCTGACCTGGGATTCATTCGTCCCGGGTACGCAGCCGTTCGGGCATTTCAATGTCTACCGCAGCCTGAGCCCCATTCCTGGCGACGTGACCGGCCTGACTCCGTTCGATACGTCGCTGACGAGCGCGGCGGCCATCGGATTTCTGGACCGTTTGGCCACTCCTGGTACGTCCTATTACTACGCCGTCACTCCCGTGTACGCCAATGGAGACGAAAACAAGCTTGTCGATTCCGTCGGCCCGATGGCCTACCTTTCCACATTCGGGCCCTTGGCGGTGGACCTTCCTCTCGCTACGGCGACGCAGAGCGAGAACCGTCCGGCCATTGCCTACAACAGCTTGGCAAATGAATATTTGGTGGTCTACGAGCGCTCGGCCTCGGCGAGCAATACGGACATCTACGGCCAGCGAGTATCGGTGACCGGAGCGCTGGTCGGAAGTGTCATCACCATCGCCAACTCCGGTAACAACGAGCGGCGCCCCCGGCTCGCCTACAACCCGAGCAGCAACAACTATCTTGTGGTCTGGGAATACGATGCGAGCGGGACCACGGGGACCAACTTCGACCTGCGGGTCCGGACGGTGAACTCTACTGGATCATCCTTGGGTTCCCCGGTCACCGTGGCGAGTTCGACGCGGCAGGATCAGGCCCCGGAGATCGTCTTTGGCACGACCAACCAACAATACCTGGTTACTTACGAGACGGACGGCAATGGGGACGGTAAGACCGATCTGGGAGTCCTCCGTCTGGAGTCGACGGGAGCGCTCCGGGATGCAATATACATCGCGATCAAGCCCGGCTTGGTGTATGTTCACCTCACGAATCCGCATCTTGCCTACAACAGCAACCTCAATGAGTTCATGATGGTCTTTGAGCTCGACGTGGCCGGCAATGGCAGCAACATCGAAATCTGGGAAACAAGGACCAAGCCAGACCTGACTCCTGTGGTGGTTGGAGAGTTCTACATTCCGGCCCTCGACGGAGCGCGTGACACCAATCCTTTCCTGGCCTACGCTTCCGCATCCAACGAATATCTGCTGATGTGGCAAACGGACGCCGTGGGGGACGGGGCCGATATCGATGTTGCCGTTCGCCGGATCTCGGCGACCGGCGCTCAGGGGTCAATCCCGCTCTACCTCGCCGCCCAAGCGGTTTCCGAGCGCAATCCACGGGCTGTCTACAACCGGAATCTGGATGATTTCGTCGCCACCTGGGAAGTGGGCGGCACGAGCCCGAAGATCGGTGCGCGCCGGGTGCATATCACGTCAAGTCTGATTTCCATGCAACCCACGGTGGATGTGTCCGCGGGCACAGCCAGCCGCCTTCGGCCGGATGTCGGGACCAGCACACAGGCGAACACGTTCCTGGCGGTTTGGGAGGAGGATGCCGGCTCCGGCAACTTCAACGTGCGCTCGCGGCTGCTCGGTACCTTCACTCCGGCGCTGCAAGTGAGCCCGGCGGCGCTGACCTTCAGCGGAGCCACGACCCAGCAGACGGTCACCATCACCAATGGAAACCCTTCCGGTGGTCCGTTGCAGTGGACCGCGATTCCGGACCGCCCCTGGATGACGGTCCAGCCGGGCTCCGGTAGCACGACCTCGTCCGCGGCGGTGAATGTGACCGTCAACCGGACCGGGTTGGCGCCCGGCACCTATACGGGCACCATCCAGGTGACCTCGAACAATGGCAGCTCGAATGTTGCCGTGACCCTGAACGTGAGCAATACACCGCCGGATGCGCCCAATACGCCACGGCCGGCGGATGCCGCGACGGACCAGGCGAGCGTCTCCGGGGGGATGGATCTCACGCTGGGATGGCAGGGGAGCGATGCGGACGGCGATGCTGTGACCTGGACCGTCTATCTGTCCACGAGCTCTGCTCAGGTGACCGCGCTCGATCCGGCCGTTCGCATCGCGCAAGGGCTGACCGTTCCGAGCGTTCAACCGGCCGGCCTCACCTTCCTGAGGCAGTATTTCTGGCGTGTCGTGGCCACCGATGCCCGCGCACTGAGCACGACGGGTCCGGTCTGGCGCTTCACGACGGCCGCCGTCGCGCCGCCGACGCTGCATCCGGCCACGCCCGATCCTACGCGCGAGACCCGGCCGGCTCTCGGCTGGCAGGCGGTGGCGGGGGCCGCGACCTATCATCTTCAGGTTGCCAACAATACGGGCTTCTCACCAAATATCATCGATACCACGGGGATCGCTGTGACCTCCTTCACTCCGGCCTCTGCTCTGCCTCAGGGAGCGATCTATTGGCGGGTCCGCTCGCGGGATGCCGCCGGTCAGTCGGGCACCTTCTCGACACCCGATACGTTCGTCATCGACACCACGGCGGCGGGCGTTCCGGTCGTCGTCCCGGTGACGCCGGACCCGACGAACAATGCGCGGCCGCCTCTCGCCTGGAGCGCCGTAACCGGTGCTTCGAGCTATCGCGTGCTAGTGTCGAAAACGTCCGGGTTCTCCGCTCCGTTCATCGACGAGACCATCTCCACTCTGACCTATCAGCCGGCCTCCGACCTGCCGGAGGGGGCGGTCTACTGGCGGGTGGCGAGCCTGGATGCCGCCGGCAACCAGAGCGCCTACGATGGTGACCAGTTCACGCTGGATGTGACCCCGCCGCCGACCATCTCCGGTCTGACCGCCCAACGCCAAGGCGCCGGTGTCGATCTCGCCTGGCAGCCCCTCGGCACGCCCCCAGGCTTCGCTCGTTTCCGCATCTACCGGGCGGGGACACCGTTCACCAATGTCACGGGAATCGCCTTGTTGAACGAGTCCCTCACGTCGTCGGCAACGGTTTCGTACCGGGATACAACCGCGGTGGCCGGTACGGCGTACTGGTATGCCGTCACCGCGGTCGATACGGCGGGGAACGAAAATCGCGAGGTCGTGCCGGCGCAGGTTCTGGCGAATGCGCCGCCGGCGGCCCCGGTCCTGGTCGCCCCGGCCTCGGGCGCCCAGGTGTTGCCATCGGGGACGATGACGGTCTCTCTCTCCTGGTCGAGCTCCGATCCGGAGAACGATCCTCTGCGGTTCGAGGTGTACCTGAGCACCGATCAGTCCCAGGTCGGGGGGACGCCCGACATCACGGTGCGGATCGCGGAAAACCTCTCGGCGCCACTCTTCAACGCACCGGGTCTCACGTACCAGAAAACCTATTATTGGCGCGTCGCCGCCTTGGACCTGGCGGCGGACGGGTCGGTTCGCAGCGCCACCTTCGGCCCTCTCTGGGGCTTCGCGACTCCCGCCATTCCGGCGCCTGTTCTGAACGCTCTGACGCCAGACCCGACTTCACAACGGCGGCCGACCTTCACTTGGGAATCCGTTCCGGGCGCTGCCGGGTACCGGATCGAGATTGCCAGCGATCCGTCGTTTGGCTCGACCCTCGTTGCCACTCAGGTCACGGAGACGTCTTTCACGCCGGCAGCCGACCTGCCGGAAGGAACGTTGCGTTGGCGCGTGCGGGCCATCGACGCGCAGGGCCTGCCCGGCGCATTTTCCGCGGTCGACGACTTCGTTCTGGACGCCTCGGCGCCCGCGGTCCCCGTGCTGGTGGCGGTGACGCCGGATCCGACGAGCAACCGCCGTCCGAGTCTCGGATGGGGCTCCATAACGGGGGCTTCGAGCTACCGCGTGCAGGTGGCGAGCAACTCCGGCTTCACGTCAACGTTGATCGACACGACGGTATCGAGTCCTCTCTATGTTCCGGGAACGGATCTCCCGGAGGGCCAGATCTACTGGCGTGTGGCGAGCAAGAACAGTGCTGGGACTCAGAGCGCGTTTTCCGCAGCCGACGACTTCCTGGTGGATGCGACAGCGCCCGCGGTGCCCGTACTGGTGCCTGTGACGCCCGACCCAACGAACAACCGCCGTCCGAATCTGGGATGGGGGGCGGTGACTGGAGCGTCGAGCTACCGTGTGCAGGTGGCGAGCAACTCCGGCTTCACATCTCCCTTGATCGACACGACGGTGTCGAGTCTTCTCTATGTTTCTGGGACGGACCTACCGGAAAGCCAGATCTACTGGCGCGTGGCGAGCAAAGACAGCGCCGGCAACCAGAGCGCGTTCTCGGGAGCCGACAACTTCCTGGTGGATGTGACAGCGCCCGCGGTACCCGTGCTGGTGCCTGTGACGCCCGACCCGACGAACAACCGCCATCCGAATCTCGGATGGGGATCTGTGACAGGAGCGTCGAACTACCGCGTGCAGGTGTCGAGCAGCGCCGGCTTCACATCTATCTTGATCGACACGACGGTTGCGAGCCCTCTGTATGCTC
This sequence comes from uncultured Holophagales bacterium, assembly GCA_963741305.1. Lineage (GTDB taxonomy): Bacteria > Acidobacteriota > Thermoanaerobaculia > Multivoradales > UBA5704 > DATMER01. The sequence continues at coordinate 6,526,282 of CAVUHL010000003.1, forward strand.
CTGGAACGGATCTTCCGGAAGGCCAGATCTATTGGCGTGCGGCGAGCAAGGACAGCGTTGGCAATCAGAGCTCGTTCTCGGCATCCGACGACTTTTTGGTGGATGCAACAGCGCCCGCGGTCCCGGTGCTGGTGCCGGTGACACCGGATCCGACGAGCAACCGCCGCCCGAATCTCGGATGGGGATCCGTAACGGGGGCTTCGAGCTACCGCGTGCAGGTGGCGAGCAATTCCGGCTTCGTTTCCCCTCTGATCGATACGACGACCACAGGTTCTCCCATGATTCCTGCCACGGACCTGCCGGAGGGCCAGATCTATTGGCGCGTGGCGAGCCGAGATGCGGCAGGAAACCAAAGTGCCGTCTCTGCATCGGACGACTTCCTGGTGGAGGTAGCGGTGCCTGCGGTGCCGGTGCTGGTGCCGGTGACACCGGATCCGACGAGCAACCGCCGCCCGACTCTAAGTTGGGGATCTGTGTCAGGGGCTTCGAGCTATCGTGTGCAGGTGTCGAGCAATTCCGGCTTCACGTCCACCTTGGCCGATACGACGGTGACCAGCCCTCTTTACGTTCCTGGAACGGATCTTCCGGAGGGCCGGATCTACTGGCGTGTGGCGAGCCGGAACAGCGCCGGAGCCCAGAGCGCATTTTCCACGGCCGATGACTTCCTGGTGGATGCGATAGCGCCTGAGGTCCCTGTGCTGGTGGCTGTGGCGCCGGACCCGACGAACAACCGTCGTCCGAATCTGGGCTGGGGGGCTGTGACCGAAGCTTCGAGCTACCGGGTTCAGGTGTCGAGCGATGCCGGGTTCTCATCCCCCCTGATCGATACGACCGTGACGAGCCCCCTCTACGTTTCTGGAACGGACCTTCCGGAGGGCCCGATCTACTGGCGCGTGGCCAGCAAGGATGGCGTGGGCAATCAGAGCGCGTTCTCTGCGGCTGACAATTTCCTGGTGGACGTGACGGCGCCCGGGAGCCCCGTGCTTGTGCCGGTAATGCCGGACCCGACGGACAATCCTCATCCTCTTCTCGGGTGGGAAGCCGTCGTGGACTCCCTGAGCTATCGGGTCCAACTGTCGCTCGATCCGGGTTTCACGGCGATACTGGTCAGCACCGTCACCTCCATCAACTCCTATCAAACGGTTTCTGATCTTCCGGAGGGGCGGATCTATTGGCGTGTGGCAAGCCTGGATCTTGCCGGCAACCAGAGCGCATTTGCGGCCTCGTCGTTCGTCCTGGACTGGACCGTCTCGCCTCCGGGTGGGGACCTGTACACGATTACTCCCTGTCGGGTCCTAGACACTCGCAACCCGGCGGGCCCGTTCGGCGGCCCTGCTCTCGTTGCCCTCCAGCCACGCTCCTTTCCAGTGGCCGGCCTCTGCGGCATCCCGGCTACGGCCCGCGCCATCGTCGCCAACTTGACGGTCGTCTCCGCAACGGCCGCCGGATATATCAAAGCCTATGCAGGCGGGATTCCTTCCCCGATCTCCAGCGCCATCCATTTCCCCGCCGAAGTAGTGCGGGCCAACAATGGAATTCTGGGGTTACAGAACAACGGCTCCGGTACTTTGATCCTCGAGGCCGACATGCCGGCCGGAGCAACCGTCCACGTGGTGCTCGACGTAGCTGGTTACTTCGAATAGAACGTGGCCGCCTCCGCTGATGAGGGACGAGGTCGCGGCGGGCGCGCTGAAGGAGCAGAAGTGTGCGATGCCTCTGTGCCTCTTCTCTCTTGAGGAGGCACATCGATCCATTGGCGAGGGGGTGGTTCGATGATTCGTCGTGTTCTGGCTCAGCTGTTGATTGGCTTGGTGCTGGCAGGCTCGTCTCCGGTCTCCGAGCCTGCGGCGCCCGCAGCCCGGCCGATTTGGGTGCCTGCGCCGGCGGTGCACTCGGCGCCGCTCCTGGCCCCTCCCGAGGTGGCTGCGCCGCCCGTTGTCTCCACAGAGATCTCGATGCCTTCGGATGAGAGCACATCGTCCGCCGTGCACCTCGCGGAGGGGGTGAAGATCGAGGCGCTGCCGTTGGACGTGCGCCGCTTTCTGCAGGCACCGATGGCGGAGAACGAAGCGGACACTTCTTTGGCACGGCTGCGCCTGGCCACGGATCGACCCGCGCCGGGAATTCAAAAGGATGAGCAAAATCGGTCGGCGGTGCACTCGGTGCAGGAGGTGCAGCCTCCCTTGGCGCCGCAGGCGGTGGTGGCCGAGGCTCCTGCTGAGTATGCCTCCGTGACGGCCCGTGCCGAAGAGAGCGCTCCGCCGGCCCGGCCGCGCCTCACCGTCCGCCCTGCCGCCCTCCGTTTCATGCTGACTCAGAATGGAACCCTCCCCGCCGCGCAGCCTCTCGAGATCTCCAGCGACCGCCGGGAGGGAGCCCGTTTCGAGGTGGCCGGTCCTTCCGGATGGCTCCTCGTGCAGGAGGAGCGCGGCCGGGCCGGTCTGGCTGGGGTCGCCGTGCAGGTGGCGCTGGACGGCCGCAAGATCGCCGGGCCGCTGAGCGGCCTGCTGGAGGTGAAGAACCTCGACAATCCGCAGGACGTGCAGCGGATCCCGGTGCAGGTGGAGCCGGCGCGCCCCGGTCGCTCTCTGCGCAGCTTCGATGCCGACGGCCGCCTGCAGCGTGTCGTGAGGACAGACGGAGGCATCCTCGACTACGAATACGACCCGCAGGGGAGGCTCATCCGCATCCAGCGGCCGGATGGCTCGGCCGTCACCTGGTCCTACGACGAGCAGGGACATCGCACGGCCATGACCGATGGCCGGGGCACCACGGTCTATCGCTATGACGCACAGGGGAGGCTGGACACCCTCTACTCTCCCGGCTTCGAGCCGGTCCGCTATGGCTACGACGAGCGGAGCCGTCTAACGACGCTCACCTTGCCGGGCGGCCGCGTGGTCGCCTGGGAGTATGACGACATGGACCGGCTCCTTGCCGTGCGCAGCGATCTCGGGACCACCCGCTACGCCTATGACGCGGTCACCCGCAAGCTGTCTGAGAGAGCTCTGCCGAACGGCATCGTCACCCACTATGAATATGACGGCGCCGACCGCCTCACCGAGGTGGCCCATCAGGATGCCGCCGGCCAGCCGCTCCTCTCGTTCACCTGGAGCCTCGATGCCCAAGGCCGGCCCGTCTCCGTCACCCGCGAGAGCACTATCGGAAGGGAGACAACGGATCTTGCCTATGACGAAGAGGGACGGATCGTCTCCGCGGCGTACCCCAACGGGCGGGTGGTGACCTATGAGTACGACGAGACCGGCCGCCGCTCCCGGATGACAGAAACCCGCGAAAGCGCGGTCCAGGTGGCGGATTATCTCTACGACGATCTCGGACGCGTCGTCCGCGCCGGGGATGAGACGTTCGACTATGACGCCGCGGGCGATCTGGTCCGCCGCCGTGCGCCCGGCCAGACGGTCGAGTACCGTTGGGACTTCGAGGGGCACCTGACCGGTTTCCGGGACGGCCGGCGCGAGGTCGCCTACGAGTTGGACGGTGACGGCCGCCGCGCAGGAATGACGGTCGACGGCAGGACGGTGTCATTCCTCCAGGACGCGAGCGGCTGGATCGGCGATCTGCTCGTCGAGGCGGATGCGGACGGCCAGATCCTCCGCAGCCATGTCCATGGCTTCGAGCCGGTCGCCGTCGAAGGGATGGAGGGAGAAGGGAGCTTCTATCTCTATGACCATCCCCTGTGGGCCGCCGCGGCCCTGGCCTCTCCCACAGGCGATCTCGCTGAGACCTTCGCAAGCGATCCCTTCGGTGCGCCGCTGGCCCGGCCGCTGGAGGATCTGCCGCCCTATCTCTTCGCGGGTGGATCGTACGATCCGATCACCGGGCTGATCCATCGCGACGGCAGCGAGTATGACCCGCGGCTCGGTATGCTCCTGGGCTCCCGCGTGGACGAAGACAGGTCGCAGGAGTCTCCGCGCCGCTGGGACGACGCGGCGCCGCAGGGTGCATTCTCCGAAGCTCTCGCCCGCGCCTTCCGACCGGACCGCGTGCCCCCTGAGGACCGGCACGATGAGCCGTCCGGCTCTTCCGAACGCCTCCATGTCACCGTCTTCCAGTTCAACGAGCTTCCAACCTCCTCTGAGCGCGCTCCGGAGCGCAGCCGCGCCCTGGCGTCCTCCTATCACGTGTCTCCCAAAGAAGGAGCCGTCTACCGGCGCGGAGCTTTCGCTGCGGCGGCTGCGCGAGCGACTCTGGCAACGCCGCGCTTGAAGCTTCATCCCGAATACCTCCCCTTCGCGAAGACGGCGGCCGGTCTCCTGCCGTACTCGCAGACGCTGGAAGTGGCGAGCACCGCGGGACAGGCTCTCTCGTTCACCGTCACGGAGAGCATCCCCTGGCTCGCCGTGAGCGCCGCCGGCGGCACGACACCGGCCACTCTCACCGTGACCGTCGATCCCGCCGGCTTGACCGAGGCTGGGAGCCCCTATGTCGGCGACCTCATTCTGACCAACACGGGCGATCCGAGCGATATGCGCAAGGTCCGCGCGCGTCTTGCGGTACGGGCCACCGGCGCTTCCGTCACACTGCGCAGCTTCGACGCCAACGGCAACCTCCGGCGCGTCATCAAACCGGACGGCGCGGTGATCGACTACGAAGCGGATGCTCTCGGCCGTGTGATCCACATCCGGTATCCGGACCAGCCCGCGGTGACCTACGCCTACGACGGCAACGGCAACCGCGTGAGCATGACGGACCAGCGGGGGACGACCATCTATCAATATGACCGGGAGAATCGCCTGACCGCCGTCCTGACGCCGCGGGGAGCGAATTTCATCGCGGTCCACTACGGCTATGACAAAGCCGGAAGGCTGACGAGCCTCGCGACACCCGATGGCCGGACGGTGCTCTATCAATATGACGCCGACGGCCGGATGACTCGCGTGACCGATGGAGCGGACATTACGGCCTACACCTACAACACGACCACCGGTCTCCTGGCCAGCCAGACGCTACCCAACGGAATCACCACAACCTACACCTACGACGCCGACGGCCGCCTGACGGACGTGATGCACAAGACGTTCGGCAACGCGCTGCTGATGGGCTTTCACTACACTCTGAACGCTCTGGGTCAGCGCACGTCGGTCACGAAGCAGACACCGGCAGGCTCCGAGCTCACCTCGTACACCTACGATGCGCTCGGCCGTCTCGCCTCGGTCACCTATCCTGGCGGCAAGACCGTCAGCTACACTTACGACCGTCTGGGAAACCGCTTGAGCATGACGACCGTGCAGGGCGGCAACACGACGGTCGTCAACTATGAGTATGACAAGGACAACCGGTTGCTGAAGGCAGGTGATGAGGTTTTTCAATACGACGCCAACGGCAACATGATCCGCCGGGCCTCACCAGCCGGGACAACGACGTATGCGTACGATGCCCGGAATCTTCTGACGCGAGTCGAGACGGGAACCAGGGTCGTCACCTTCGAGTACAACGGCGACGGGAACCGGATCGCGAAGGAGGCTGATGGGGCTCGAACCAACTTTGTGAATGACGCGGGCGGTCTCTTGACGCAAGTCTTGATTGAAGCGAGCGCGAGTTGGCAGGTCCTCCGGTCGTACGGTTATGGTGTCCAACGAATCGGCCAAAGCTCTGTCTCGGCGGCCCGTTACTATTTGTTCAATGGGAAGGATGTAGCCCTCCTTACTGATGGGGCGGGTAGTTTGAAAGAGATCTATAGTTACGATGAATTCGGCCTGCCTGCGGGAAATATAGGAGAAAATGCTGTCTTATTCGGCGGAGAGTTTTTCGATGTGGAGACCTCGCTGATCTATCTGCGCGCCCGCTACTATGATCCCGCATTGGGACGGTTTCTCAGCCGAGACCCGGTTACAGGCTCGGCAGAGGGTCCTGGAACCTACAATCCTTATGCCTTTGTGTCTGGCGATCCGGTGAACCGGATCGATCCGACCGGCCTTGTCGATTGGCCGCGTGTGGGCAAGGCATCATTGGAACTCGTAGGGGCGGGTCTGGCGGCAGCGGGCGGCGCTGTGTTGGCAACAGGGGGTGTAGCTGCTGAAATTGGGTCAGTGGGTGCGGCAACACCCGTTGCGGCTCCCATGGGACTCGCCGGTGCCGGCCTGATCAATCTAGGGGCGCTCGGACTTGTGACAGGTACCGCTGAATTGCTCCTTGCCTTCAAAGACGACGGCGGCAGCATGCCTGGCGACGGAAATCCAGTCGGATTTCTGGGTTACGTTGGGAGCACCATCTTTGGTTACGATGATGTCGTTTCCCGAGATTTTGCGAATGATGTGGCTTTTGTGTCGAGTGCTTGGAGTGTCGGCAAGGGTCTTTTCGAGGCACCGACAGCTCTCAATACTTTTTCGACAACTCTTGATGCTATTGGTGTGGGATGGGATCTTTTAGACTTCAATGAGCCGTCGATCCAGTCCCCTTTCCTCTACGACGGCCTCGCTCCCAATCTGCAATCGGGGTTCAGCTCGTATGCTAGCTACCTCCGCCTGGACCTCGGCGGCGTTTCGCTCAACAAGACCGCCGAGCTTCTCCTCTCCGTGCAGGACGTCACTGGCGCCACGTTCGATGAATCGACCGGGCAGCTTGTCCTTCTTGGCAAGGAAAACGTCGCGCTGCCGCCTCTCGAAATGGACCACGTGGCGGTGGCGGTGCAGTCCGTCTACGGCGGCCAGGACCCGGGGGTGAGCATCGATCCGCCGATCGTCAACCATCAGATGTCCGTCCGTTATGAGGGACAGACCCGCGACACCCGTTTCGGCGACATCATGTTCGAGGCGGACCGGGTGCTCAAGATTCTCACCCTCGGCAAGGACAACCTGACCGGCCAGTCGGTAGGCTCCTCCGTGCCCGGCTACAAGAACATGCTTCGGCGCCGGCTGGATGCGGGCTGCCGCACCATGCCCACCAGCACCCGCATGTGGTTTCAGCCGAAAGAGGTGCGCCTCGTGCCGTCCACTGACGGAAGGTCCATGGTCTTCGACGCCGTCAGCATGGAGCTGCTCTACGAGAGCAAGGTCGGCAACAAGATCGTGAGCGACCCCCAGGCCGCGGCCTTCGCAGCGCACTTCACCCAGAACTACGCCGCCCTCGCCAATGAATGGCCGATCCTCAAGAAGCTCGAGCAGCTCGGCAAGGTCGTGGCGATCATCAAGTGGATCAAGGACAACAAGATCCCGATCGACCTGTCGTTCCTCGACAACCATCCGATCGAGTTTTTCTCGACGGCGGCCTCGACGCCGACGGTCACGGTTCAGGGGACCAAGGTGACCGGCCCCCTCACCTGCACGGTCACTCTCCAGGGCGGCGTCACATACGACGTGCCGAATCAATACCTGACCGCCGATCCTGCGGCTGGCGCGGCCTTGAACGAGGCCCTGGCCCGGCGGCCTTCCGAGGAGTCCTTCCGCTGGACCTATCAGCCGGGGTCGTCCTCGGGTCCGGTGACCGCCGTCGCCGAATCGCTCACGCGCAGCCGCCGGGACGGTAACGTCCGGTTCCAGGAAGTGGACCTGAGTGACCCGCTTCCGGGAGGCGGCCAGCTGTCTTTCCTCCGCACCTACAACTCGTTCTTGGATCGCACCGGTCCGCTCGGGGCCGGCTGGAGCATTCTGCCGGTCGAGCTGCGCTTCCCGTTGAAGAAGGAGCGGTTCACGTTCGGCAGCGCCAACCTGGCATTGGACCTGTATGCCCGCATCTGGCTCGCCGAGCGGGTTGCAGGCCGCGAGGACGCCTACGATCTGCTAGGTGTCGACAGCTCCAATTTTCCCATCTACCGCCGGGCCGACGCCATGCACGTCCTGCGGCAGCAGACCGACGGTAGCTTCCTCCTCACTCGAGAAGATGGCTCCACCGCGGCCTTCCGGGCGGACGGCAAGCCCGCGTCGTTGGTCGACCGGAACGGCAACGCCGTCTCTTTTGTCCATGACGCTCAGACACGGCTGATCCGTTTGGAAGGAGGGGGCCGGACAATTACTCTCGTGTATGACGGGCAGGGGAAGCTGACAGAGGCCTCGGGCTCCGGTGGACGACAGATCGTCTATGGGTACGCGCAAGGCCGGCTTGCCACAGTCACCGATTTCGCGGATCGGTCCCGAACCTATGGTTATGACGCGAACGGACGGCTCACTTCGGCGACCGACGCTGAAGGGAGGACGGTGTTCAGCGCGGCGTATGACGACTATGACCGCAGCCCGTCCCGCCGCCTGGGCGCTGCGGCGCAGTACGGTTTCGACTTCGATCTCGGAACCGGACAGTCGACCATGACCGATCCCTTCGGACGGACAGCCCGGCAGATCTTCGAGCGGCGCCAGCTCGCGTCTCCCTCAGGGATCCGCAACGAGGTCTATCGTCCCCGAGAGACCGAGGACCCGCTCGGCAATCGGACGGCGGTGGACTGGGCAGATGACGCCTTCGGCCCGCGTGTGGTGACGGATGCGCAGGGCGCCGCGACCGAGCTCGCCTGGGACAACCGGGGACATCTCACCGCGGTCCAGGATGCTCTCGGCGGGCAGACCGAGAGGTTTTACGACTGGCGCGACCGTCTCGTCGCCGTGCGCGATCCCGAAGGGCTCGCCACGGCCTTCGGCTACGACGACAAAAAGAACCCGACCATCATCTATCACGATGTCAGCCTGACTCTGGACGCCAACGGAGATCTCTCCTCGTTCAGCTACAACCCGGCCAATCTCTCGACCTTCGCCTATGACGCGGCCGGCAACCTAGCGGCGGCGGCGAACCAGCTTGGCCAGCAGACGCAGGTCCAGAACAATGCATCCGGCCAGCCAGCCCGCGTCACCTCGCCGGCCGGCCTGGTCTCCACGATGGTGTATGACGCAAGGTCACGCATGACCTCGTCCCAGGCTGCCGGCCGGCAGACGACCTACGGCTATGATGAGGCCGATCAGATCAGCTCAGTGACGACCGCAGGCCGAACGACGAGCTTCGACCGCGACCTCCAAGGGCGAGTGACTCGGCTGACCGACGCGCTCTCGCGATCGACGCATTTCTCTTATGACACAGACGGCCGTCTCACCCAGGTGGAGGATGCGCTCGCGGGAGTCGCCACCTATGCTTACGACGTTCTCGGGCATCTGTTGAGCGCCAGCCTGCCCAACGGAACCTCGAATGCGTGGGAATATGATGAGCTTGGCCGGCCGGTGGCTTCGTTGACCGGCCTGGGTCCGGCCGCGCCCCGGATGGCCGTGAGAGCCGAGTCTCTCGACTTCGGAACCGTGGGAGTCGGGAGCAGCCGGCAGCTTCCGTTCGATCTGTACAACCTGGGGACGGCACCGCTCACGGTCTCCGGCATCACCGTCTCGGCACCGTTCTCGGTCGTGTTTTCCGGTCCTGCGACGATCCAGCCCGCGGGCTCGCTGCAGATCACCGTCACGTTCACGCCGATCGATCAGGTTCCGGCGAGCGCCAACCTGAGCATCACTAGTGACGATCCAGAGACGCCGCTGGTCCTCGTGGAGCTCTCCGGCGAGGGCTCCCGCAAGATCACGGGGCTCACGGCGACGGGGACACAAGAGGGGATCCACCTCAACTGGAACTCGTTCAATCCGGGCTCCCGGCCCTTTGGACATTTCAACAGCTACCGCAGCCTGACGCCGATCCCGGATGACGTGACCGGCCTCACCCCCTTCGACACCTCCCTGACCAATGCGACGGCTGTCAGCTTCCTCGATAAGCTGGCCACGCCGGGGATCTCGTATTACTACGCGGTCACGCCCGTCTACGCCAATGGCTACGAGAACAAGAGCGTCGATCCGGCCGGCCCTGTGGCCTATTTCACGACGTTCGGACCGCTGGCCGGGGATCTCGCTCTCGCCACAGCGGCGCAGAGCGAGAATCACCCGGCGATCTCCTACAACAGCACGGCGAACGAGTATCTCGTGGTGTACGAGCGATCTGTCTCCGCAAGCAATACGGACATCTATGGTCAGCGGGTGTCGGTGACCGGGGCTCTGGTCGGTAGCCCGATTGTCTTGGCGAACAGCACTCGCAACGAACGGCGCCCGCGGCTCGCCTACAACCCGAACAGCAATAATTATCTGGCGATCTGGGAATACGACCAGAACGGTAGCAACTTCGACCTACAGTTGCGGACGGCGAGCGCCACTGGCTCCTTGGGAGGAATAGTCACCCTCGGGAGCAGCGCACTGAGACAGGATTTGGCTCCGGAAATCGCCTTCGGCTCGACCAGCCAGGAGTATCTGGTCGCCTACGAAACCGACGGCGACGGTGACGGCAAGACCGATCTCTCCCTGCTGCGCCTGAGCGCCACTGGCGCGAACCTGGGAGCGACGTCCTTTCGGATACCAGGCGCTGCGGGCGGCTTTGTGCATGCGACCAATCCTCACCTGGCCTACAACAGCACGCTCAACGAATTCATGGTTGCCTTCGAGCGTGACGCGGCTGGCAATGGCAGCAACATCGAGATTTGGAGGGCGCGTTTCAAGCCAGACCTCACCTTGGTGCTGGGTCAGATCTTCCCCTTGGCACAGGCCGTTGGGCATGACCGCAATCCGTATCTCACCTACGACTCCTTCCACAATGAATACCTCGCCGTCTGGGAGGTGGATGCGACGGGTACCGGAATCGATCTCGATATCAAGGGCAGCAAGCTCAACTCTACCGGTGCGGGCAACGGCATCGCCTGGGGGAGTCAAGCACAGAACGAGCGCAATCCACGGGCTGTCTACAATAGGAATCTGGATGATTTCGTGATCGTCTGGGAGGAAGTTGGATCGCCACTGACGGTTCGTGCTCAGCGGATTCACTTCACCTTCACTACGCTCCAGATTAGAACGCCCGTGGATGTGACCTCCGGCACCGCGAGCCGTCTCCGGCCGGACGTGGGGACGAGCACGCAAGCCAACTCTTTCCTGGCGGTCTGGGAGCAGGAGGCGGGCTCCGGTAATTTCGACGTACGGTCGCGGCTGCTCGGCACTTTCACGCCGACGCTCCAAGTGAGCCCGTTGTCTCTCTCGTTTAGCGGAGCAACGACCCACCAGACGCTCACAATCACCAACGGCAATCCCTCCGGTGGCGCGCTGCAATGGACTGCGGTCGCCAACCAACCCTGGATGACGGCGCAACCAGGCTTCGGGAGCACGACCTCGTCCATGGCGGTCGATATCGGGGTGGATCGGACGGAGCTCGCGCCCGGTACGTATAGTGGCACTGTTGCCGTGAACTCGAACAACGGCAGCTCCAATGTTGCGGTGACCCTGATTGTCGGCAACACGCCACCGGATACGCCCAATTCGCCGCGGCCTGCCGACGGAGCCACGGACCAAGCGAGTGTTTCCGGCGGAACGGATCTTACGCTGGGCTGGCAGGGAGGCGACGCGGACGGCGACTCGGTTACCTGGGCCGTCTATCTTTCGACGAATTCTGCGCAGGTGACCGCGCGCGATCCGGCCGTGCGCATCGGCCAGGGTTTGGCCAATCCGAGCCTCCAGCCGGCCGGCCTCACGTTCCTGTGCCAGTACTTCTGGCGAGTCGAGGCCTTCGACGCACGCGGCGGGAGCACGGCGGGGCCGGTCTGGCGGTTCACCACGGCGGCGGTGCCGCCTCCGGTGCTTCTCCCTGTGACCCCCGATCCTACGCGCGAGACCCGGCCGGTCCTCTCCTGGCAGAGCATGGCCGGCGCCGCGAGCTATCACCTGCAAGTCGCCGACAATCCGGGATTCTCGCCGCGTCTCCTTGATCAGACGGGGATTGCCGCGACCTCGTTCACCCCAGCCGCGCCCCTGCTCCAGGGGACGATCTACTGGCGTGTGCGCTCCCTCGACGCCGCTGGCCAGCCAGGATTATTCTCCGCACCTGATTCCTTCGTGATCGATGTCACGGCGGCGGGCGTCCCAACGCTGGTTCCGGTGACGCCGGATCCGACGAACATCTCGCAACCGGAGCTCTCCTGGAGCACGGTCTCCGGAGCTGCGAGCTATCGCGTGCAGATGGCCGAGACGCCGGGTTTTACAGATCCAATCGTCGATGCGACTGTCTCGACAACTTCCTATCAACCGTCCGCCGATCTGCCGGAAGGAGCGATCTACTGGCGGGTGGCGAGCCTGGACGAAGCCGGCAATCAGAGCGCTTTCTCGGGAGTCGATCACTTTGCGCTCGACGTCACTCCACCGCCGTCCATCACGGGGTTGACGGCTCAACGCAACGGAGGCAGTATCGGTCTGACCTGGGAACCTCTCGCGAGTCCGCCAGCCGACTTCGTCCGTTTCCGGATCTATCGCGCCGAAGCTCCTTTCACCAATGTGACAGGAGTCACTCTCCTGAACGAATCTCTCACCTCTTCGGCGGCGCTCTCGTTCCAGGATGCGACAGCCAGCGCGGGAGTGGCTTACTGGTATGCGGTCACGGCGGTGGACACGGCAGGCAACGAGGACCGGGAGGTGACGACCGCGCAGATTCTGGCCAATGAGCCCCCGGCGGAGCCAGCCCTCGTTGCTCCGGCCGGCGGCGTCCAGGTACTGCCCTCCGGCGCAATGGCTGTGCCGCTTGCGTGGTCGGCATCCGATCCGGAAAATGATCCACTCCGGTTTGAGGTCTTCCTGAGCACCGATCTCGCCCAGGTCGAAGGAGCACTGGACATCACAGCGCGCATCGCCGAAGATCTCGAGACACCGGCGTTCGCGGCCCCTGATCTTTCATACCAGAAGACCTATCATTGGCGTGTCGCCGCTCTGGACCTCGCATCCGATGGAACGGTACGGAGCGCCACCTTCGGGCCGGTCTGGAGCTTCTCGATTCCGGCCATTCCGGCACCGATGCTGACGCCCCTGACCCCGGATCCCACCCAACAACCGAGACCCACCTTCACCTGGCAGGCCGTGCCCGGTGCCGCCGGATACCGGATCGAGATCGCCAGCGATGCTGCTTTCACCTTGATCCTCGCGGCAGCGGAGACCGAGGAAACCTCCTGGGCTCCGAGCGCCGATCTTCCTGACGGAACATTGCGCTGGCACGTTCGGGCCATCGATGCCCAGGGCCTGCCGGGAGTCTTCTCCGCGCCGGATGAATTCGTGCTCGACGCAACACCATTGGCAGTGCCTGTGCTGGTGGCAGTGACACCGGACCCAACGAGCAACCGCCGGCCGAGTTTCAGTTGGGGAACTGTGACAGACGCTTCGAGCTACCGAGTGGAGATATCGGGCGCATCAGACTTCGCGTCGCCGCTGGTCGACACGACGGTTTCGACTGCCTCCTATCAGCCGGCGTCTGATCTTCCGGAGGGTCGGATCTACTGGCGTGTGGCGAGCGTAGATGCCGTGGGCAACCAGAGCGCATTCCCTGCGCCAGATGACTTCCTGGTAGATGTCACTGCACCGGCGGTACCCGTGCTGGTGGCGGTGACTCCGGACCCGACGAGCAACCGCCGGCCGAGTTTGAGTTGGGGAGCTGTGACAGACGCTTCGAGCTACCGTGTGCAGATAGCGAGCGCACCGAGTTTCGCGGTACCGCTGGTCGATACGATGGTTTCGACTGCCTCCTATCAGCCGGCATCTGACCTTCCGGAGGGTCGGATCTACTTGCGTGTAGCGAGTGTAGATGCGGTAGGCAATCAGAGCGCGTTCTCCGCTCCGGATGACTTCCTAGTGGATGTCACTGCACCGGCGGTGCCCTTGCTGGTGGCAGTGACGCCAGACCCGACGAGTAACCGCCGGCCGAGTTTCAGTTGGGGAGTTGTGACAGACGTTTCGAGTTACCGTGTGCAGATATCGAGCGCACTGGACTTCGGGGCACCACTGGTCGACACGACAGTTTCGACCGCCTCCTATCAGCCGGTCTCTGATCTTCCGGAAGGAAGAATCTACTGGCGTGTGGCGAGTATGGATGAAGTGGGTAACCAGAGCGCGTTCTGTGCGACGGATGACTTTCTGTTAGATGTCACTGCACCGGCGGTGCCCGTGCTGGTGGCTGTGACGCCGGACCCGACGAGCAATCGCCGGCCGAGTTTCAGTTGGGGAGTTGTGACAGACGTTTCGAGTTACCGTGTGCAGATATCGAGCGCACCTGGTTTCGCGGCACCGCTGGTCGACACGACGGTTTCGACTGCCTCCTACCAGCCGGCTTCTGATCTTCCGGAAGGTCGGATCTACTGGCGTGTGGCGAGTATGGATGCAGTGGGCAACCAGAGCGCGTTCTCCGCGCCGGATGACTTTCAGGTTGATGTCACTGCACCGGCGGTGCCCGTGCTGGTGGCTGTGACGCCGGACCCGACGAGCAACCGCCGGCCGAGTTTTAGTTGGGGAACTGTGCCAGACGCTTCGAGCTACCATGTGCAGATATCGAGCGCACCGGGTTTCGCGGCACCGCTAGTCGACACGACGGTTTCGACCGCCTCCTATCAGCCGGTCTCAGATCTTCCGGAGGGGCGGATCTACTGGCGTGTGGCGAGCATGGATGCGGTAGGTAATCAGAGCTCGTTCTCCTCGGCGGATGATTTCCTGGTGAGTGTAGCCCCACCGGCGGTGCCCGTGCTGGTGGCGGTAACGCCGGACCCGACGAACAACCGCCGTCCAGGACTGAGTTGGGGAGTTGTGGCAGGCGCTTCGAGCTACCGTGTGCAGGTATCGAGCACGCCGAGCTTCGCGACGTTACTGGTCGACACGACAGTTTCGGCCGCGTCTTATCAGCCGACGTCAGATCTTCCGGAAGGGCGGGTCTACTGGCGTGTGGCGAGCCGGGACTCGGCAGGCAACCAGAGCGCGTTTTCCACGGCGGATGATTTCCTGGTAGATATAACACCGCCGCCGGTGCCCTCTCTTCTGGCGGTATCACCAGATCCGACCAGCAACCGTCGCCTGTTGCTTGGCTGGTCAGCGTTGGTGGATGTCTTGCACTATCGAATCCAGATATCGAGCGCTCCGAGCTTTGCTGCGCCGCTGGTCGATACGGTGGTTTCGATCAACACCTATCAACCCAGTTTTGACCTCCCGGAGGGCCGGATCTACTGGCGTGTGGCGAGTCTGGACACGGTGGGTAATCAGAGCACTTTCTCTGTTGCGGACGATTTTCTGATAGATCTCGCCGTGTCGGAAGTGCCCGTGCTGGTGCCGGTGACGCCAGACCCCACGAGCAACCGGCGTCCTGGCCTTAGTTGGGGAGCCGTGGCTGGCATTCCGGTCTATCGCGTGCAGATAGCGAGCACGCCGAGCTTTACGGCTCTGCTGGTCAACGCAACGGTTTCAACGGCCTCCTATCAACCCGCCTCTGATCTTCCGGAGGGTCGGATCTACTGGCGTGTGGCGAGTATCTATGCGGTAGGCGATCAGAGCGCATTCTCCGCGCCGGATGACTTCCTGGTGGACGTCACGCCGCCGGCAGTGCCCGTGCCGGTGGCACTGACGCCGGACCCGACGAACAACCGTCGTCCGAATCTCGGTTGGGGAGCCGTGGCGGATGCTCCAACCTACCGTGTTCAGGTCTCGAGTGTGCCGAACTTCTCATCACTGCTGGCCAATTGGGCGGTTTCGACCAATTTCTATCAGCCAACCTTCGATCTCCCAGAAGGGCAGATCTACTGGCGTGTGGCGAGCGTGGACTCGGCAGGCAACCAGAGCGCATTCTCCGCAGCAGATGACTTCGTGGTGGACGCCACCCCACCCGCCGTGCCGTGGCTGGTGCCTGTGACGCCTGATCCGACGAGCAATCCCCGGCCTCTCCTGGGATGGTCGGCCATCGTAGATGTCACGTATTATCAGGTCCAGGTGTCGACCGTGCCGAATTTCGCAACGCTTCTAGTGGAGACGATCGTTTCGCTCAATACCTACCGGCCAGGATTCGATCTGCCGGAGGGCCGGATCTATTGGCGTGCGGCGAGCCGGGACACGATCGGTAATCAGAGTGCCTTCTCCACGGCGTCCTCGTTCAACGTGGACCGGACGCCTCCGCCGGCGATCACCGGCCTGGTTGCCGATTGGGACGACCCCGGTACGCGCCTCGTCTGGGATGCGATGCCTGGATCGGTGACCGACGTGGCGCAGATCCGTGTCTTCCGGTCCAGCAACCCGTTCACCAATACCACCGGTGCGACGCTTCTGGCGACTTTGGGCAATCCGCTCGCAACGAGTTTTGTCGATACGTTCGTGCCGCATGGCGTTGTTCATCACTACGCGGTCACCGCGGTCGACCGTGCGGGGAACGAGCTCACGGCCGTAACCTCTGTCGCCACCCCGCCTCCGGGTGGAGATATGTATACGGTCGCTCCCTGTCGTGTCCTGGATACTCGCAACCCGGCGGGCCCGTTCGGTGGCCCTGCTCTTGTTGCTCTTCAGCCGCGCTCCTTCGCGGTGGCCAGCCTCTGCGGCATCCCGGCTACGGCCCGCGCCATCATCGCCAACTTGACGGTCGTCTCCGCAACGGCCGCCGGATACGTCAAAGCCTATCCAGGCGGGATTCCCTCCCCGCTCTCCAGCGCCATCCATTTCCCTGTCGGAGCAGTGCGTGCCAATAGTGGCATTTTTGGGTTACAGGACAGCGGCTCCGGTATTTTGATCCTCGAGGCCGACATGCCGGCCGGAGCAACTGCCCACGTGGTTCTCGACGTGGCTGGTTACTTCGAATAGAGCGTGGCCCCCTCCGCTGACGAGGGAAGAGAGTCGCGGCAAGGTGCCGTGGAGAAGCATGGCGTTTGGGTGAGGCTTGCGTATCGAGAGGTGAAAGGCGAGCACGGGACGGACAAAGGACGCTAAGGACAGCAGGGACGGCAAGGAAGGCCGCCCCTACGCGATTCCGTCAAGCCGCAACCTCCTGACGCCGGAAGGTGTCCAAGCGCCGGAGGAATTTTTCCAGGCGGGCGAAGGTTGAGGGTGCGCGGCGTGTGGTGATAGAGTTCGAACTCGCCTCCTCAAGGGAGGCCAAACGTTCCTCTCCTTGTTCGCTCCGACGTCGACGCCGACTAGCGAGACTCAGGTGAGCGGCGCCGGGTTGAAGAGCGTCAGGCCGTTGTGGATCCGGTGCACTTCGGTCCAGGTCTTCTTCCGCCCGCTAGCAACGTCGAGGTAGTAGTGGAACAGCTCCCAACCGATCTCCTCAACGGTGCTGCGGCCGCTGGCGATCCGGCCCGCGTCGACGTCGATCAGGTCGGGCCAGCGCTGGGCGAGCTCGGTGCGAGAGCTCACCTTGATCACCGGCGCCATCGCCAGTCCGTAGGGCGTGCCACGCCCGGTGGTGAAGACGTGGAGGTTCATCCCGGCAGCCAGCTGCAGCGTGCCGCAGACGAAGTCGCCGGCCGGGGTGGCGCAGAACAGTAGACCTTTCTTCTGTGCGCGTTCGCCCGGGCCGATCACGCCACTGATCGCCGATCGGCCGGACTTGGCGGTGGCGCCGAGCGCCTTCTCCACGATGTTGGACAAGCCGCCGGCCTTGTTGCCCGGCGAGGTGTTCGCGCTGCGGTCACTGTGGCCACGCTCCAGGTAGCGGTCGTACCAGTCCATCTCGCGGATCAGGGCCTGCGCCACTTCCTCATCCTTGGCTCGGGCGCTGAGCAGGTGCACGGCGTCGCGGACCTCGGTGACCTCGGAGAACATCACCGTCGCGCCGGCACGCACCAGCAAGTCGGAGGCGAAGCCGAGGGCCGGGTTCGCCGTGATGCCGGAGAAGGCATCGCTGCCACCACATTGCATTCCCAGCACCAGGGCGGAGGCCGGGCAGGTCTCGCGCCGCCGCTGGTCGAGCTCGTGCAGGCGCCTCTCGGCCAGCGCCATGATCCGCTCGATCATCTCGGCGAAGCCGTGCCGTGAATCCTGCAGCCGGTAGAGCGAGGGTTCCTGAAGATCGGCGATGACCTGCGCGGGCTGCAACATCTCGCATCCCAGGCCGACGACCAGGGCCTGGCCGCCGAGGTTCGGGTTGCGAGCGAGGTTGCGCACCGTGCGGATCGGGATCTCGACGTCGGGCGTGTCGAACGCGACCCCACAGCCGAAGTCGTGGCTCAGGGCGATCACGTCGTCGACGTTCGGGTACCGCGGCAGGACCTCGTCGCGGATCCTTTTGACGGCGTGGTCCAGCACACCCGTGACGCACTGCACGGTCGTCGTGATGCCGAGGAGGTTGCGGGTGCCGACGCTCCCGTCGGCGTTCTTGTAGCCCTCGAAGGTGTACCCCTCGAGTGGCGGAGCGTCGGGCGGCACGTTGGTGCACCGCGGCAGCGAGTCGAGCGCCGGCGGCGTTGGCATGACGAGGTCGCTCTCCTTGACCCAGCTGCCTTCGGGGATGGCGCGCCGCGCCGCGCCGATGACCTGACCGTAACGCAGCACTGCCTCGCCCTCGGCGATCGGCCGCAGCGCAACCTTGTGGCTCTGCGGAATCGCGTCCCGGGTACGCAGGCCGTCGCCGAACACCGTGCCGGCCGAAACGCCTCCGTCGTTGACGATGACGGCGACGTTGTCGGCCTCGTGCAGGCGAAGGTAGCGCGGGCTGTCTACGTATTGGCTCAGCGGCATGTGCTTGTCACCCGTTTGGCTCGAACCTCAATTGTACCCGCCGCCGAGGCGGGCGGCCTCGTAGATCGCGAGAACGAGCTCCAGGGAGCGGCGACCCTCGACTCCGTCCACGAGCGGAGCGCGGCCCTCGCGGATCGAGGCGACGAAATCCTGCACAATGAGCGTGTGCCCGAGGGTGCCGATGCCGGTGGGGCTGGCCCCCGATCCCGCGGCCACTGCCGCAGTCGCCGCGGGCACCTGGGGGCGGAGCCGGGGCGCGTCGCCTTCCCAGCGGACCAGCGCGTCCCCCTCGATCTGCGCCCCGCCCCGGCTGCCATAGACCTCGACACGGTGCGGGAACCCCGGCGCGGCCGCGGTGGTGGCGACGATCGTGCCACGAGCGCCGGAGGAGAAGCGCAGCGCCGCCACGACGCAATCCTCAACCTCGATCTCGTGCTGGGCCACACCACCCGAGGCGCCCACCACCTCCGCGTCGCCGCCCATCAACCACAACAGGAGGTCCACGAGGTGGATCCCCTGGTTCATCAGCGCGCCGCCGCCGTCGAGCGACCATGTACCGCGCCAGGCCGCGCTGTCGTAGTAGCTCTGCGGCCGGAAGTAGGGAACGGTTGCCGTTCCCATCACGAGATCTCCGAGCTCGCCCGCCCGGATGGCGTCGTGGAGCGCGCGGATGTCAGGGTCGGTCCGCCGCTGCAGGGCGACGCCCAGTCGCACTCCCGCGTCGCGGCAGGCGGCGATTATGGCGTCGGCATCGGCGAGGCGCAGTGCCATCGGTTTCTCGACCAGCACGTGCTTGGCCGCCCGCGCCGCGGCCACGGCCTGTTCCGCGTGCAGGCCGCTCGGGGAGCATAGGCAGACGGCGTCGACGTCGGGGCGCTCGAGCAGCGCCTCGAGGCTCGCCTCGCACGGCACGCCGAGCTCCGCCGCTGCCTCATCCGCTCGTGCCGCGTCGGCGCGGCAGATGGCCGCGAGCCGGGCGCCTGGCGTCTCCGCGATGGCGCGTGCGTGGTAGCGAGCGACCATGCCCGCGCCGACGATCCCGAAGCCGATCTCCGTGCTCATGGGCTCGGCGTCGTCCCGGCCTCGCACGACTACCGACGACGACGCCAGACAGGGGGCGCCCGGGGCCTCTGGTCCCTCGACCTTCGGAGGGTCGAAGCGAACCGGCTCGGCCCGAGTCGGATCCCACCCCCCGAAGACCGCGACCGGCGTGATCCGGTCGGCCTCCGCGGTCGTCAGCTCCCTCGACCACGACACGCGCGCGGCGCGATCGGCCCCCGCTCCCGTGTTGTGGTATTCGAAATAGCGGCTGGTGCTCTCGCTCCAGGGCCTGTCCCAGTTGTGCCAGCCCGCGGGGCGGATCCCTGCACCCAGCTCGCTGTGCATGAAGATCGTCGCGGCATGGTCTCGCCATGGCCGTCCGAGGTAGGTCTGCTCGCCCTCCGCGACGCGGACGCGGCTGCGGTTGAAGACGAACCCGAAGGCGGATTCGGGGGGAGTGGCCGCTGCCGTCAGGTAGCTGGAGGCGAGCGCGTGGATGTCGCAGCCTTCGAACCAGGCCGTTGCTCCGCCGAACACGAAGTCGGTCGTGCCCTCGATGGAGCAACCGGCGAAGTAGTGCCGCCCGCGGTTGAGAAACACCGTGTCCTGATGGCCCAGGAACCGGCAGTTGCGAAAGAG
Source organism: uncultured Holophagales bacterium (assembly GCA_963741305.1). Taxonomy (GTDB): domain Bacteria; phylum Acidobacteriota; class Thermoanaerobaculia; order Multivoradales; family UBA5704; genus DATMER01. Next base: position 6,546,426 of record CAVUHL010000003.1, read on the forward strand.
CACGCGGTCGCCGTGGACCGCGATCGCGAGAGCCTGACCGACCGGGCCGGCATCGTTCCGGATGGTCATGTTCTCGACCGTGAAGTCGTCGGCGTCGAGGTGGAAGGTGGCGGTCCGGAAGGTTCCGATCGGCTCGCCGTCGAGCCCTTTCATGCCGGCGTGCAGCCCGTGGACGAGGACCGTGCTCTCGGGGTCCTCGCCGACTAACCGTATGTAGCGCTTCTCCCGCTGGGCGTAGACGAGCTCCCGGTACACGCCCCGGCGCACGTAGATCGTCGCCGGCCGGTCGGGCGTGCCCGCTCCGATTCTCGCCATGGCCTCCTGGATGGTCGCGAATTGCCCGCTGCCGTCCTTGGCGACGACGGCGGTCAGGAGCTTGGGGTCGGTCTGTGCTGCCGCGACGGAGGCTGCGAAGCCCAGACCGGCGACGAGGGAGACGAGCTTCACGGCGCGTGGGAAGCTGCCGCGCTCGCGGTTTCTCTGTCGCGGTCCGGCAGCTCGAAGCGGAAGAAGCTCGTCGCGTTGCGGAAACAGACGTCCTCGACGAGCGCACCGACCAGATCGAAGTCCCTCGGGAGGAGGCCTGCCGCCATGTCGGCGCCGAGCACGTTGCAGAGGATGCGGCGGAAGTACTCGTGACGGCTGAACGACAGGAACGAGCGGCTGTCGGCGACCATGCCCACGAACCTGCGTAGCGAGCCGATCTGGGAGATGGCTTCGAGCTGGCGCTCGATTCCGTCCTTCTGGTCGAGGAACCACCAGGCCGCGCCGAGCTGCATCTTGCCCGGCACCAAGCCGTCCTCGAAGCAGCCAAGCATGGAGGCCAGCATCTCGGTATCCCGCGGATTGACGTTGTAGAGGATGGTTCTCGGCAGGTTTCCTGCGGAGCTCAATGCGTTCAGGAGCTGCGCCAGAGGCTCCGCGTACGACCGGTCCCCCATCGAGTCGTAACCGGTGTCAGGCCCCAGGGCGGAGAACATGGCGCTGTTGTTGTCCCGCATGGCGCCGACGCGCAGCTGCATGGTCCAGCCCTTCTCGCGGTACAGCCGGCCCAGCTCCAGGAGCAGCGCTGTCATCAGTTGATCGCGCTCGGCTTCCGGAAGGTCTGTTCCGGACCGAAGCCGGTCGAAGATGCCTCCGAGCCCGCGCGCCGAGACCGGTGCGAAGAGACCGCCGGCGAGCGCGTGGTCGGAGAGCCGGCAGCCCGCTTCGTGGAAGGCGTCGCGGCGCACGGTGAGCGCCGCGACGAGGTCGTCGAAGCTCGCAATCTCCACGTCGGCGACGGCGGCCAGCTGGTCCAGGTAGGCGTTCCAGGAGCCGGGATCGGCGACCGCCAGGAGGCGGCCGGGACGCCAGGTGGGGAGCATCCGCGCGGCGAAGGTCTCGTCGGCTGCGACCGCGCGGTGGTGCTCCAGCGAGTCGATCGGATCGTCGGACGTGCAGACGGCGAGGACGTTGCTCTTCTCGATCAGGGAGCGAGCCGAGAGCCCGCTGCGAAAGACCGCCGAGCTCCGCTCCCACACCTCGTCGGCGGTCTTTGCGCTGAGCAGGAGATCGTCGATCTGGAAGTACCGGGCGAGCTCGAGGTGGCACCAGTGGTAGAGGGGGTTGCGCAGGAGGTACGGCACGATGCCCGCGAAGGCGTCGAACTTCTCCCGATCGGTCGCGTCGCCGGTACAGAAGCGCTCGCTGATGCCATTCGCGCGCATCTGGCGCCACTTGTAGTGGTCGCCGTTGAGCCATACCTGGCTGATGTTCTCCCAGCGGCGGTCGGCGGCGATCTCGGCCGGCGGAAGGTGGGTGTGGTAGTCGATGATCGGCTGCCCGGCTGCGTAGTCGAAGTAGAGGCGGGCGGCCTCCTCGCTCTGCAGCAGGAACCTCTCGTGGATCAGCCGGCGCATGGAGACACCTCCCTCGCCCGAGACAGGGTGTCCCTGGTCTGCTGGGTGATGACCGGCCACTGTTTCTCGGCGATCTGGCGCTTGCTGGCCAGCCAGGAACCGCCCACGGCGAACACCTGGGGCAGGGAGAGGTACTCCTTCATGTTGTCCAGGGAGACGCCTCCCGTGGGACAGAAGCGGATGCCAAGGGATGCGTACGGTCCGGCCAGGGCGCTCAGCATCTTCGGCCCACCGGCTGCTTCGGCCGGGAAGAACTTCAGCAGCGTGCAGCCATGGCCGTAGGCCGACTCGATCTCGGACGGCGTGAGCACTCCGGGGATGAATGGCACTCCACCCTGTTCGAACAGGCGCAACGTCTCCGGGTTGAAGCCCGGGGCCACGGCGAACGAGACGCCGAGGTCCAGGCATCGTTGGGCCTGCTCCCGCGTGACCACGGTGCCGGCGCCCACCAGCATCTCTGGAAATCTGCGCAGGATGCGCTCGAGCGCCGCAGGCGCAGCCGCGGTTCGAAAGGTCACCTCGATCCGGTCCAGCCCGCCCGCGAGCAGCGCCTCGGCGAGCGGCTCGGCGTCGTTCTCGTCGTCGATCACGATCACCGGGATCACCGGGCACCGCGTCAGCCTCTCAGCCGGGATCATCGGTCCACCCTGGCACTACCGCCCCGGACGAGCTTCTGCACCTCGCTCAGCGATGCCATGGTGGTGTCTCCCGGCGTCGTCATCGCCAGGGCGCCGTGGGCGGCACCGTATTCCACCGCGAGAGCCGGGTCGCCGAGCTCCATGAGGCCGTAGATGAAGCCGGAGGCGAAGCTGTCGCCTCCGCCCACACGGTCGAGGATTTCGAGGTTGGGCCGATGGGTGGCGGTGTGAAACTTGCCGTCACACCAACAGATGGCCCCCCAGTCGTTGATGGTGGCGCTCTTGACCGCGCGTAGCGTCGCCGCCACGGCCTTGAGGTTCGGGTAGGTTGCCATCGCGGTCCCGATCATGCTCTTGAATCCGCTCACCTCCAGGTCGAGCAGGCTCTCATCCACTCCCTTCACCTCGAGCCCCAGGCACGCCGTGAAGTCCTCCTCGTTGCCGAGGATCACGTCGAGCGACGGAGCGATGGCACGGTTCACCTCGCGGCACCGATCGAGACCGCCGTAGGCACTCCAGAGGGATGGTCGATAGTTGAGGTCGTAGGAGACCACGGTGCCGTGCTTCTTGGCGACCTGCGCCGCCTCGGTGACCACGTCGCCGGTGGTTTCCGAGAGCGCCGCGAAGATGCCTCCGGTGTGGAACCAGCGGACACCGAGCTTGCCGAAGACATGCTCCCAGTCGACGTCGCCCACGCGCAGCTGGGACGCGGCGCTGTGACCCCGGTCGGAGCAGCCGACGGCGCCGCGAATCCCGAAGCCCCGCTCGGTGAAGTTCAACCCGTTGCGCACGGAGCGGCCGATGCCGTCGGACGGCACCCACCGGATCAGGGACGTATCCACCCCTCCCTGGAGGAGCAGGTCCTCCAGCAGCAACCCCACTTCGTTGCGGACGGCGGCCGTGACTACCGCCGCGCGCAGGCCGAAGCAGCGCCGCAGGCCACGGGCCACGTTGTACTCGCCGCCGCCTTCCCACACCCGGAACTGGCGGGTGGTGCGAATCCTGCCCTCGCCCGGATCGAGGCGCAGCATGACCTCTCCCAGGGACAGGATGTCGAACGCGCAGGCTTCCTTGGGTCTGAGCTCCATCATTCGAGCCGCCGTGTCGAATCGCGGATGACCAGGTCCGGATCCAGGAAGACACCCATCCGGGCTTCTTTGGGTCGATCTTCGATGGCTGCGATGAGCTTGTTGGCCGCCAGCCGCGCCATCGCCCGCACCGGCCGCCGGATCGTGGTGAGCGCCGGCCTGATCCGCGTTGCCAGCGCACTGTCGTCGAATCCCGCCACCGACAAGTCCCGTGGCACGGAGAGGCCCATCTCCGTCGCGGTCTGGATCACCCCCGCCGCCATGTCGTCGTTGCTGGCGAAGATGGCCGTAGGCGGCTCGGGATTCGCCAGCAGCTTCCGGGCGCACTCGATCCCCGATTCGAACGAGTACGCCCCCTGTGCGATCATCTCCTCCCCGACTGCGCATCCGAGCCTCTCCAGCGCGTCACTGAAGCCCTCGAGCCGCTCGCGCGTCGATCTTCTGCCTGCCGGCCCGGTGATGTAACCGATCCTCCGGTGCCCGAGCTCGACCAGGTATTCGGCCATCGCGGCCACCGCGGACCGCTCGTTGGAGACCACGACGCGATCCGAGGTGTCGAGCGCGACGGAAGCCAACCGCACATAGGGGACCTTCTCCCGGGCGAGCGCGCCGAAGAGATCGTGATCCTCGGAGAGCGGAGGCAGCACGATCACGCCGTCCAGCTTCGATCGCTTGACGGAGCCGACCACCTCGCTGGACAGCGTGTCGGTCTCGCCGCAGGGATGGATGACGAGCTCATACCCGAGCTCACGGCACACGTTCAGCACGCCGCGCTGTGCCTCGTCGATGAAGAAAGCGTCCGGATTGTCGTAGATCAAACCCAGCAGATAGGACCGGCCGCCGGCGAGGCCGCGAGCCTGCGCATTCGGCCGGTAGCTCATCTCATCGATGACCCGCTGGACCTTCTCGCGGGTCGCCTCGCCCACCTTCGACGAGCGGTTGATCACCCGGGAGACGGTGCGGTTCGAGACGCCCGACAGTTGGGCAATATCGCTGATCGTGCTGATCGTCGATGGCTGTTTGTTGTCGTCGCTCATCTCGTTCACATCGGCGTCCACATCAGTAGTTCCAGCGCACCCCCAGGAAGTACTGGCGGCCCGAGTAGTTGATCTCGCGGACCAGGTCCATCGTCCCGTCGCCGGTCGTGAACAGCCGCTCCTCCTCGTCCGTGAGGTTGATGCCTTCCAGGGTCAACGAGAAGTGCTTGAAGAGGTGCACGTAGGCGCTCAGGTCCCAACGGATCGGGCCGGTGGTGCCCTCGGAGATGTTGCCGTTGGCGCCGAGGTTGTTGGTGACGTAGTCGTCCCGGTTGTTCACCGACACGCGCGAGCCCCACCGCGGCTTCTCGTAGAAGAGGGTGGCGTTCCAGGAGTTGTTGGACATCCCCTGAAGCGGCACCGTGACCTGCCGGCCGCTGCGGATGACCGTGGTCTCGGCGTCTACGTAGGAGTAGTTGCCATTGAAGCCGAAGTTGGCCCAGAAGCCGGGCAGGCCCGAGAAGCTCTGCTGATACGCGATCTCGAAACCCTCCAGCTTCGTGCCGTCGGAGTTGGCGGCGGTGCTGTAGGTCCAGATCAGGCTCGGATCGAGCAGCTGCGGCTGCGTCGGGAACACGGCGGCCACGGCGGCACGGTCCTCCGGACGGAGGGGCTCCTGGGTCGTCGGGAAGGAGATGAAGCTGTCGATGTCCTTGTAGAAGACAGCCACTCCCAGCACCGCCTTTTCGGTGAAGTACCACTCCGCGCCGAGGTCGATGTTGTCCGACCGCAGAGGCTCCAGCTGGGAGTTTCCGCCGGTCACCGTCAGGTTCGTGTTGCCATAGGCCTTGACGGGCGCCAGGTTGGCAAGGGAGGGCCGGGTCAGCGTGCGGCTCACGCCAGCGCGCAGCACGAGCTCCGGCGTGGCGTCGAAAGCGACGTTCAACGACGGCAGCAGGTCGCTGTAGTCGTTCGTCTCGGTGTTGCTGATCGTGCTCGACAGCCAACCCAGGCCCGTGGTCTTGGTGTCCACGAAGCGAGCGCCCAGGTTGAAGCGGAAGCCGCGCTCTTTCAGCTGGGTCACCCAGTTGTACTCCCCGTAGGCGCCCGCCGTCTCCTCGGTGACGACCCAGGTCGCCCGGCCCGGGCCGCGGAAAGGCAGGAAGCTCGATCCGAAGTTGAAGGCGTTCTTGGCGCTAGGGAAGTCCAGCACCAGGAAGCGCAGCTCGGTTGCGTTGCCGAAACCGCCGACGTCCTCGAACTGGAAGACCCTGCTGATGGAGGAGAGGGATACACCCGGAGGCGTCGCGGTCTGCTGGAAGATCTGGCTGTCCACATCGCGTTCGTTGTAGATCGCGCCGAAGCGGAGACTGTGCCCGGTGCGGACGAACCAATCGAAATCGAGCTTCGCGGTGTCGTTCGTGCGGTCGACGAGATTCTTCTGCAGCAGGCCGTCGCTCTGGACCACGAAGTTGGCCGGGTTGGTGACGTCGAGGTTGTAGTTGATCACGGCGACGTCGGGATTCTGCCTGAAGTCATACGAGAAGCCGATGTTGGGGTCCGTGGTCTCGATGTTGACGCGGAAGAGGAGGTCCTCGTAGTCGGACTTGGCTCGGCCGAGCATACCAGTGAGGATCATGTTGTCGCTGATGTCGTACTCGAAGTCCGCCGTCAGCTGATCGAAAGTCGTCGTGTCTTCGGCCTCGCGGCTCTCCGTCCGCAGCGACACGCCCTTGAAGGTGCCGGCGACGGCCAGCTGTCCGTTGCCGTCCTGGGCCACGGTGACGTCGGTCGGGGTGATGCTGTTGAAGCCCCATGGGCCGAGACGGCGGAATTGGGCAAAGGAGTTGTAGCTGGTCGTCGTTGCCTCGAACTTCGAGTGCACCAGATTCAGGTTCAGGTCCAGCCGGTCGTTCGGGCGGAACTGGAGGGTGCTCGCCAGGCCCGTGCGCTCCTGGTCGTGCCGGAAGCTGTCCTGTCGGGGCAGGCGCGGGTACCACAGCGACTGGAGCTGCTGGTTGCTCAGCGCCGTCTCGTTTCCCTTGAAGGCCGCGTCCGGCCTCTGCCAGCGGACGGTGCCAAAGCCATCCTGCCAGGAGTTGCGTTCCATCTGCGCCGCGGAGATCATGAAGCCCAGGGTCTTCGCCTTGTTCGCCATGGTGTAGGTAGCCGTGATCCGCGGATCCGTCTCCTCCGACAGATCGTTGTAGCCGGTCTGGATCAGGACCGACGCTTGCGTATTGGGACTGTCCAGCGGGCTCGCGGTGTGCAGCTGGACCGAGCCTGCCACCCCGCCCTCCTCGATCGAAGCCACCATTGACTTGTTGATGTCGATGCGAGAGAAGAGCTCGGCGGGGAAGACGTTGAAGTCGAAGGCTCGGCCCCGGTTGATTGCGCCGGAGCTGTCGAGGCCGCCGGTCGAGGCTGGCACTTCCATGCCGTTGAGCGTGACCTGGGTGAACTCCGCGCCCAGGCCGCGCAGCGACAGCTGGCGCCCCTCGCCACCCTCGCGGACGATCGCCACGCCAGGCACGCGCTGGATGGCCTCCGCCAGGTTGAGGTCCGGCATCTTGCCGATGTCCTCGGTCACGATGCTCTCCCGGGCATTGACCGCATCCCGCTTCAGAGTGACGGACTCCTCGAGGGCGTGGCGATAGCCCGTGACGTCGATGGTCTCGGTGACCACGACCGGTTCTTCCTCGGTGCTCTCTTCGCCCTCGGCTGCCTCGGGATCTTTCTTCTCCTGCTCCTGCGGTGCAGTCTCCTGGCCGGCGTCCTGTGCCAGGGCGGGGTGAAACCCGCCGAGGACCATGAGCAGGGCGACCAGGAGCGTGCTTGACCAGCGTGAGCGATCGGTCGACGGACTGAGCATACGTTCCTCCTTTCGCTGAAATCACTTCCCGGTGACTAGGTGTAGCGGCCGAATCCGCCGTTCTTCGAAACCTGAGAGAGCCTGATCTCGGAGGATTGCTCGCGCTGGCACTCAGTATGGATCAAGTCGGGTCAGCGAAGCAAGAGAAAGTTGCCATCGCTGGCAAAATCGGAGGAGAGAATCGCGGGCTATCCCGGTCAACCTGCTGAAATAGAGGCAGTTATGTAATTTTCCTTCGTTGGACGACAGGCCCAGCCGAAGGCGCCGTTGGAGCCTGTTGGCCGGTTTCTTGTGCCACCGGTGGCTAAACTCGCCGGAGTTGGCTACAATGCCTTCATGCCGAGAGGCCACATCATCGGGACCTTGTTGCTGCTGTTGGCGGGGGGCCAGCCCCTCTCAGCCCAGGATCCGACACCCGGACGGGTGGACTGGGCGATGGTCGAGACCATCGTCTCCCGCATCGAGGCGCCACGCATTCCGGCGCGGATCTACCGAGTGGCCGACTTCGGTGCTGCCGGCGGTATCGCCGATGGTGCCGCCGATGCGCGCCCTGCCATCCTCGCGGCGATCGCCAAGGCGACGGCCGATGGTGGCGGGCGCGTCGTGCTGTCCCCGGGCGTCTGGCTGAGCCGCGGCCCGATTCATCTGCAGAGCCGCATCGAGCTCCACCTCGAGCCGGGAGCGCACCTGCTGTTCTCGCCCGAACCGGAGCACTACCTGCCGGTGGTCGAGACCCGCTGGGAGGGCACGCGGGTGCTCAGCTACTCGCCGCTCATCTACGCCCGGGACGTCGAGGACGTGGCCATCACGGGCGCCGGGACCATCGATGGCAACGCACGGAGCGCGTTTCACCCTTGGCACCCCCTGGCGAATCCCGACATGCAGCGCCTTCGCCGCATGGGCTTCACCGGCGTGCCGCTCCAGGAGCGCGTGTTCGCGGCCGGCACGCACCTGCGGCCGCCGCTCGTGCAGCTCCTGCGCGCCCGCCGCGTCCTCCTCGAGGGCTTCACCGCCGTGAACTCGCCCTTCTGGGTCAATCACCTGGTCTACTGCGAGCACGCCACCGTGCGCGCGATCAAGGTGGAGAGCCACTTCCCAAATAACGACGGGGTGGACGTGGATTCGAGCCGCTACGTGCTGGTCGAGGACTCGATCTTCCGCACTGGGGACGACGCGGTGGTGATCAAGTCCGGCCGCGATCTCGACGGCCGCACCGTCGGCAAGCCCAGCGAGTACGTGGTGGTTCGCCGCAACGACATGGGGGGCGAGGACGGCATCGCGCTGGGGAGCGAGATGTCGGGGGACATCCGCTACGTGTTCTTCACCGACAACGTGCTGCGCTCGGGGTCGTCGGCCATCCGCTTCAAGGCGAACCTGGACCGCGGCGGCACGGTCGAGCACGTGGGGGTCCGGCGCTTCACGGTCGGTTCCTTCGAGCGTCTGTTCTGGTTCCAGCTCAACTATCCCGGCGAGCTGGGCGGCAACTTCCCTTCGACCTATCGCGACATCGTCTTCGAGGAGTTCCAGGTGGAGAACGTGGGCACGCTCTTCGAAGCCCACGCGCCACCGCAGGCACCGCTTCGGGGCGTGGTCGTCCGCAACGTCGCCGTCGCCTCTGCGAAGCAGACCACGATCCTCGAAAACGTCCAGGACTTGCGGTTCGACGGCGTGACGATTGCGGGCCGTCCAGTGAACGTGGGGACGCCTCCATGAAGGTCCGCTACGCGCCTGACTCCGTGCGTTTCGAGCGCATGAGCGCCGAGGAGGTCCGGGAGAGCTTCCTGATCGACACGCTCTTCGGCGAGGACCGCATCTCGATGGTCTACAGCGATCTCGATCGCGCCATCGTGGGCTCCGCCGTCCCAGCGACGAAGTCGCTCTTCCTGGGGTCGGCACCGGAGCTGCGCGCCGAGACGTTCTGCGAACGCCGCGAGCTCGGGGTCTTGAACATCGGCGGCCCCGGAACCGTCACGGTCGACGGCGACGAGTACGCGCTGGCCGGGCGTGACGGCCTCTACGTTGGCAGAGGCAGCAAGGCCATCACTTTCGCCAGCGACTCGGCCGAGACTCCAGCTAGATACTACCTGCTCAGCTTCCCCGCGCATGCCGCCCATCCGACGGTCCGCATCCGGCAGTCCGAGGCCGAGTCCGTGCGGTTGGGTAGCAGCGAGGCAGCCAACCAGCGAACCCTCTACAAGCTCATCCATCCGGGCGGCGCCCGGAGCTGCCAGCTGGTCATGGGCTTCACCGTGCTGGAGCCGGGCAGCGTGTGGAACACCATGCCGCCCCACACCCACGAGCGCCGCATGGAGGTCTACCTCTACTTCGACGTGCCCGAGGATGCTCGCGTGTTCCACTTCATGGGCCGCCCCGAGGCGACCCGGCACCTGGTAGTCGCCGACGGCCAGGCCGTGATCTCTCCGAGCTGGTCGATCCACTGCGGCGTGGGCACCGGCGCGTACGCCTTCTGCTGGGGCATGGGCGGCGAAAACCAGGCCTTCGACGACATGGATCATCTGACCCTCGACCAGCTGAGGTGAGCAGGCCGTGATCCTCGATCAGTTCAAGCTCGACGGCAAGACCGCGATCGTCACGGGCACCTCTCGGGGCCTCGGCCAGGGCATCGCGGTGGGGCTCGCCGAGGCCGGAGCCGACGTGGCTCTCGTTCACCGCTCCGGCGGATCGGAGACCCAGGAGCGGATCGAAGCGCTCGGCCGCCGCTGCATCACCGTGCAAGCAGATCTCGCCGACAGCGGCTCCGTCGCCAGGATCGTCGGCGAGACGGTCGAGAAGCTCGGCGGGATCGACATCCTGGTCAACAACGCCGGCATCATCCGCCGGGCGCCGGTCACCGAGCTCACCGAGAAGGACTGGGACGACGTGATGAACGTCAACGCCCGGACCCTCTTCTTCCTCAGCCAGGCCGTCGCCAGGGTCATGATCGAGCAGGGACGCGGCGGCAAGATCGTCAACGTCGCATCGCTGCTCAGCTTCCAGGGCGGCATCCGGGTGGCCTCGTACACAGCCTCGAAGAGCGCGGTCCTCGGGCTCACCCGTCTGCTCGCCAACGAGCTCGCCCCCCACGGCATCAACGTCAATGCGATCGCTCCGGGGTACATGGCCACGGACAACACCAGGCCGCTCCGCGAGGATCCGGTCCGGAGCCAGGCCATCCTGGAGAGAATCCCCGCTGGACGGTGGGGCTCTCCCGAGGACCTTCAGGGCGCGGCCGTGTTCCTCGCTTCGGCCGCATCGGACTACATGCACGGCTACACCATCGCCGTGGACGGCGGTTGGCTGGCGCGGTGAGGACCTGATCCCATGAGAACACCACTCGTTTTTTCGACCCTGTTCCTCCTTCCCCTCCTCGGATACGCCGAGGCAGGGACCATCGCGAGGCTCGAGGTCTCCAACCCCTCCGCTTTCGCCCGGCCCGATACCCTTGTGCGGCTCTCGCTGGACGAGCTGGGGGTGACCGGCGGTCCGCTGCAGGTGTGGGAAGGGAATGCCGCCAACACCGCAAGGCCCACCCAGCTTCTCGACGACGACGGTGACGGCAGCCCCGACGCTCTGGTCTTCCTGGCCGATCTCGGCGCCGCCGCGACGCACAGCTATCTCGTCGACCGTCGCGCGAGCGCGAGCGTGGTTCCGCCACGGGCCCACGCCGAGGTGTCGATCAAGGAAGGCGGCGCCTGGCAGGAGAAGAAATACGTGGGTGGCACGTTCCGGAGCGTTCGCCAAGTCACCATGCCGCCCCAATCGAGCGATCACAACGAATACCTCCGCTACGAGGGACCGGGCATTGAGAGCGACCAGGTCGGCTACCGGGTCTACCTCGACTGGCGCAACGGGTTCGACATCTTCGGCAAGAAGACGTCCGCGATGGTGCTGCCGGGCGTCGGTCTGGACGGCTACGAGAGCTATCACCAGATGGCCGACTGGGGCGCGGACATCCTGAAGGTGGGCCAGACCCTCGGCATGGGCGGTTTCGGCTATTGGGATGGCACCAAGGCGGTGCTGGTCTCCGACGTCGCGGAGCGCTCCACGACGACCAAGTCCGACGGCCCGATCCACGCCTCCTTCGATCTCGACTACAAGGGCTGGAAGACCGGCGCCGCGACCGTAGACCTCCACGCCACCCTGTCGATGCAGGCCGGGAGCCCCATGGTGGACGTGACCCTGATGACGTCCGCCCCGCTCGACAATCTCGCCGTCGGCCTGGTCACGCACCCGGACGCGGAGGTGATGGTGGGCGACCTCGACGTCACCGGGGAAGCCTGGAGCTACCTGGCGACCTTCGGCCGGCAGACGCTGTTCGAAGGCGACCATCTCGGAATGGTGCTCCTCTTCCGGAAGACGGACCTCGTCGAGCAGACCAAAGACGATGGCAGCCAGGTCCTGGTGCTGCGGCCGCGAGGCAGGGAGCTCTCGTATGCCTTCGGGGCGCTGTGGTCCGGCCAGAAGGGCGGCGTGCGGACCCGCGAGGAGCTCCAGGCCTTCCTGAAAGCCGAGGTCGAACGGCGCACTCTATCCCCTCGCATCCGCCTGAAGACGGAAGCGTCGCGCAGCATCCGCGAGCTGAGCCCTATCCAGATCTCGACCCGCCTGGCCGAGTCGGAGATGAAGCGTCGCGGCGAGAGCCTTTCTCATGGCGGCTGGGATGCGATGACGTCGCGGCCCAGTAGCTGGAACTACACCACCGGCCTTCTGATGCAGGCGATGGACGACCTCTCGGCGGCCGTCGGCGATCCCCGTTTCTCCGACTTCGCCCGGCGCACGATCGACAGCTACCTGACCAAGGACGGCGCGATCCTCGGCTACGAACCCGCTGAGTTCAACATCGACCACATCAACTCGGGCAAGATGCTGCAACGCTTGCAGGCCCGGCATCCCGACCCCACCGACCCCAAATACCGGGCGGCCATCGGCGCGCTGGCGGCGCAGCTCGCGAAGCATCCCCGCACGTCGGAGGGCGCCTTCTGGCACAAGCAGCGCTACCCCCATCAGCTGTGGCTCGACGGCGTCTACATGGGGATGCCGTTTCTCGCCGGCGTCGGCGTCGCGGAGGGCGACGACCACAAGGTCGAGGAGGCGGTGCGGGAATTCACCATCGCGCGGTCCCATCTGCGTGACGCGCGCTCGGGCCTCTACTACCACGCCTGGGACGAAGCCAGGAAGCAGAACTGGGCGGACCCGGAGACCGGCCGATCGCGCTTCTTCTGGGGGCGAGGGCTCGGCTGGTACGCCATGGCGCTGGTCGACATCCTCGACGTGATCCCACCCGGGAAGACCGAGCTGCGCGCGCCGCTCCTCGAAATCATTCCGGAGCTGGCAGAGAGCCTGGTCCGGCACCAGGACGCGACGGGCGTCTGGTTCCAGATCCTGGACATGCCCGCCGAACCCGGGAACTACCGCGAGGCCTCGGCCTCGGCGATGTTCACCTACTTCCTGGCCAAGGCCATCAACAAGGGCTATCTAACCGGATCGTTTGAGCCAGCGGCGCGGAAGGCCTACGCGGGCCTGGTCGACGAGTTCGTGTCCGTCCATGCCGACGGGTCGCTCCACCTGACCAATGTCGTCGAGGTCGGTGGCCTGGGCTACGGCCGGGACGGCAGCTATCGCTACTACATGAGCGAGCGCGTGATCGACAACGACCCCAAGGGTGTTGGCCCGGCGATCATGGCGGGCCTCCAGGTGTCCCAGCTCTCGAAGAAGTCTCAGGGGGATTGATGGCCTTCGAAGGATTCGACCTCACCGGACGCATCGCGATCGTCCTCGGAGGCACCTCCGGCATCGGACGTGCCCTGGTGGACGGTCTGCTGGAAGCAGGAGCCGACGTCGTCGCGAGCTCGCGACGGCAGGCGGAGGTCGACGCCACGGCCCTCGCAATCGAGCAACGCGGCAAGCGGACCTTGCGGGTCGCCTCCGACGTCACCGACCGCGCCTCCCTGGAAGCGCTCCGCGACGCCGCGCTCGAGGCCTTCGGCAAGATCGACATCCTGATCAACTGCGCGGGACGGACGCGGCGTCGGCCGACCCTCGAGGTCGACGACGCGGAGTGGCAGGGCATCCTCGACACCAACCTGACCGGCACGCTTCGCGCCTGCCAGGTCTTCGGCGCCCCCATGCTCGAGCGCGGCTACGGCCGCATCGTCAACATCGCCTCGCTGGCATCTTTCGTCGGCCTCTACGAGGTCGCCGCGTACGCCGCCAGCAAGGCCGGCGTGGCGGCGCTGACCAAGGCGCTCGCCATCGAGTGGGGATCCAGAGGCGTGCTGGTCAACGCCATCGCGCCCGGAGTCTTCCGCACTCCGCTCAACCAGGACCTTCTCGATGGCACCGAACGCGGCCGGGAGTTCAAGCTCCGCACCCCCCTCGGACGCTTCGGCCGGGTCGAGGAGCTCGCCGGAGCCGCCGTGTTCCTCGCCTCGGAAGCCGCCAGCTTCGTCAACGGGGAGGTGCTCGTCGTCGACGGCGGCTTCCTCGCCAGCGGCGTGAACCAGTAGGGAGACGCCATGACCATCGCCGCCAAGGCTGTTTCGAAGATCCGTGGTCTCCGCTGGTACATCTGCGCGCTTCTGTTCTTCGTCACGTTCATCAACTATGTCGATCGCGTTTCGCTCGGCGCGATGGCGCCGTTGCTCAAGGACGCCATCGGCTGGGACGACGCGGAGTTCGGATGGATCAACTTCGCGTTCCAGCTCTCGTATGCCGCCATGTTTCCATTCGCGGGACGCCTTCTCGACCGCGTCGGTGTACGCAACGGCCTCGCGATCGGCGTGCTCGTGTGGAGCGTCGCGGCGATGGCCCATTCTCTTGCGACGACCGTTCTCGGCTTCGCGCTCGCACGATTCCTCCTGGGCCTGGGCGAGGCGACGAACTTCCCCGCATGCGTCAAGGCCGTCGCCGAATGGTTCCCGAAGCGCCAGCGCTCGTTCGCCACGGGCATCTTCAACACCGGCACGAACTTCGGCGCCATGCTGCAGGGCGCGATGATGTGGCTCGCCGTGTCGTGGGGCTGGCAGGCAACGTTCATCGCGATCGGCCTGCTCGGCTTCGTCTGGCTCGCGGCGTGGATGAAGGGGTACCGGTCGCCCGAGGAGCATCCGCGCCTGTCGACCGAAGAGGCGGAGCTCATCCGCAGCGATCAGGAGCCTCCTGCGAAGGCGCTCTACGTTCCCTGGCAGTCGCTGCTCCGCTACCGCGAAGCGTGGGCGTTCTGCATCGGCAAGATGCTCACCGATCCGGTGTGGTGGTTCTACCTCACGTGGTTGCCGTCGTACCTGCAGCGCGAGCGCGGCGTCACGCTCGCCTCGGCTGCCGGCGCGCTGGTCGTTATCTACCTCGCCGCCGATCTCGGAAGCGTCTTCGGCGGCTGGTTGCCGGCATTCTTCATCCGCCGCGGCTGGTCCGCGACGCGCGCCCGCCTCGCCACGATGGCGATCTTCGCGGCCGGGCTTCCGATCTCGGCGCTCGGCGTGATGGCTGACGATCTGTGGACGGCGGTGGCCTTCATCAGCATCGCCACCGCGTGTCATCAGGCGTGGTCCGCCAACATGTTCACCGTGGCGTCCGACGCCTTTCCGAACCGCGCCGTCGGCTCGGTGGTCGGGTTCGGCGGCATGTGTGGCGGCATCGGCGGCATGCTCATGCTGCTCGTCGCGGGCGGAATGCTGCAGTGGCTCGGCAACTTCACGGCGCTCTTTATCTTCGCGGGTGTGATGCATCCCCTCGCCTGGATCGCGATTCGCGCGCTGGTGGGGAAGAACATCACGCAGATCGACCTCGACAAGGGCCTCCGGACAGCGCAAAGCCCCGCGCTTTTCGCGATGGGGCTGGGGCTCATGGCCGTGGGTGCCGCGCTCGCCGCGCTCGTTTTCGCGAACTGGAGCTACATCCTGTCGGTGACGAAGAACTCGGTCGCCGCTGCCGCCGGTGGCGCGGCCTCCGCGACTTTGCTCGCCCTGATGGGCCTTGCGCTGGTCTACGCGAGCCGCGAAGTTCGGCTCGGTGCCGCCCGTTCGGCGGCGTGATCGCCCGCCTCTCTTGGTGTGCAAACTGGCTGTTGAGTAGCACCTGAGCACGCCGGTGAGGCAGTCGTTCGAGGCAGCGTACGCTACCTATCGGGAATTCGGGCCTGTGGAGAGGCTCGACGAGGCTGATTCGAACAGCTTGCGGAGTGCCGGCAGGGACAGCCACAGGGTCAAGGGATGATCCGGTAATGCCTCAAACTCGAAGCGCGCATAGAAGGCTTTCGCCTTCTCGTGCTTGGCATCGATGATCACCGCGATGATTCCTACATCCTCCGCAACACGCAAACAGCGAAAGAGCGCGTCAAACAAGAGATATTTCCCGAGGCCTTCTCCCTGCAACTCGCGATCTACAGCAAGTCTCGCCAATCTCGCGATCGGCAGGGGGAAGTTTGGGAAACGCCGGGCGACCTGCGGCGACAGGTTCTTTTTATCGATCGAACCGACCGCGAGAGAGTAGTAACCCACGATTCGGGTGGGTTCAGCGGCGCGCACCGCGACAAAGGTGCGAGTCACTCCCGATTCGTGGTTCTGGCGAGCGAAGCGGGCGAGGTAATCATCGAGCTCCGGCTCTCCGCAGTCAAACCGGCTGCGGTCGTGGTCTCGCTGGAGCGGTTCGACACGCCAGTCAACCGGCATCGCGCTCGCGTTGACTCAGATATTGGCGCGCGGCCGCCTCGAGGCGAGGCCGAGGCCGGTCGGTATCGTCGAGGGCTGCCAGGAAGGCCTCCCAGTCGCGTGGAGTCAACGTCAGGGTTTCGTGCTCGGCCACGACTTCCTTGGCGCGATCAGCCGCGGTCGACACGAGAAAGCTTGAGAGCGACATCCCGCTGTAGGATGCAGCCCGGGAAAGAAGTCTCTTGACGTCTGCGGAGACCCGCAGGTCGATTCGTTCGTCATGTTGGCTCGTTGCAGTGGGCATGATGCACCTCATTCAGCGTTTAGCAGCCTGAAGGATAGCACGTACGGAGGAAGTACGGAGGCGTGGCCGTATAGGGCACCAGCGACTCTGGAGAGGGGCGGGCGACCTCTTCCTTCGCCTCCACCACGAGCCGGGTGCCCCAATCTGGGGACGCGACGAGGAATCTGGCCGGGGGCGCCGATCTCGGAAGCATCTTCGGCGGCTGGCTGCCGGCATTCTTCATCCGCCGCGGCTGGTCCGGGACGCGCGCCCGCCTCGCCACGATGGCGATCTTCGCGGCCGGGCTCCCGATCTCGGCGCTCGGCGTGATGGCTGACGATCTATGGACGGCAGTGGCCTTCATCAGCATTGCCACCTCGTGTCATCAGGCGTGGTCCGCCAACATGTTCACGGTGGCGTCCGACGCTTTTCCGAACCGGGCCGTGGGCTCGGTCGTCGGGTTCGGCGGCATGTGCGGCGGTATCGGCGGCATGCTCATGCTGCTCGTCGCGGGCGGAATGTTGCAGTGGCTCGGGAGCTTCACGGCGCTCTTTATTTTCGCGGGCGTGATGCATCCTCTAGCCTGGATCGCGATTCGCGCGCTGGTGGGAAAGAACATCGCGCAGATCGACCTCGACAAGGGCCTCCGGACAGCGCAAAGCCCCGCGCTTCTCGCCATGGGGCTGGGGCTCATGGCCGTGGGCGCCGCGCTCGCCGCGCTCGTCTTCGCGAACTGGAGCTACATCCTGTCGGTGACGAAAAGCTCCGTCGCCGCTGCCGCCGGTGGCGCTGCCGCTGCGAGCTTGCTTGCCCTGATGGGCCTTGCGCTGGTCTACGCGAGCCGCGAAGTTCAGCTTGGTGCCGCCCGTTCGGCGGCGTGATCGCCCGCACTGCACCAGGTGAGTGTGCCTGCTGACGGGTGCGTGGCCCCCACGGCGGCGGCGCGCACCGTGGCCACCGCTCTGAGGAGCGCAGGAATCCCCATCCTTTCATGAGCTCTTGAAGAGCCGCCCCAGCAGAGCCATAAACCCGCCTCACCTTTGCTCCGGCTTTTCCTGCACGGCCTTCAGATTCCGGAGCGCTGCCAGGTTCCTCCGCGCAATCTTCGTGTCCGGATGATCCGGCCCAAGCCTAGCCTCCCAGATCGCCAACGCCTGCTCGTAGTACGGCCGGGCTGCCGCAAGATCTCCCTGACTCTGAAGAAGGACCCCGAGGTTGTTCAGGCTTAGTGCGGAGTCCGGGTGCTCGGCGCCCAGAACCTTTTCTTTGATCGCCAACGCCCGTTCGTAGTACGGCCGGGCTGCCGCAAGATCTCCCTGGCTCCGAAGAAGGAACCCGAGGTTGTTCAGGCTTAGTGCGGTGTCCGGGTGCTCGGCGCCCAGAACCTTTTCGTTGATCGCCAACGCCCGCTCGTAGTACGGCCGGGCTGCCGCAAGATCTCCCTGGCTCCGAAGAAGGAACCCGAGGTTGTTCAGGCTTCGTGCGGTGCCCGGGTGCTCGGCGCCCAGAACCTTTTCGTTGATCGCCAACGCCCGCTCGTAGTACGGCCGGGCTGCCGCAAGATCTCCCTGGCTCCGAAGAAGGAACCCGAGGTTGTTCAGGCTTCGTGCGGTGCCCGGGTGCTCGGCGCCCAGAACCTTTTCTTTGATCGCCAACGCCCGCTCGAGGTACGGTCGGGCTGCCGCAAGATCTCCCTGACTCTGAAGAAGGAACCCGAGGTTGTTCAGGCTGGTTGCCGTGTCCGGGTGCTCGGCACCCAGAACCCTCTCCCGAATCGCCAACGCCCTCTCATAGCACTGCCGGGCTGCCGCTAGATCTCCCTGACTATCCAGAAGGGCACCGAGGTTGTTCAGACTTCGTATGGTATCCGGGTGCTCGGCGCCTAGCTAGAACCTTCTCGTGGATCGCCAATGCTCGCTCTGAGTATGGACGGGCTCCTTGGAAGTCACCAATCATCGAGAGGTGGTAATCCAAGGCGCTACAAAGCCGGGCTGCCCGTTCATCGTCACGCTGCCATGCCTCGTTGACCACGGACCGGAGGTGTGTTTGCCAAGCCACGAGGGGAGCCGGATAACCAGCCTTGTTCAAGCGGTTGGCCTCGGCAAAGAGCCCGTACTCAACCGCATTCCTGGCTTCGTCTTCTTCGTCAGAGCCTCGCACGAATTCCGCCACCAGCCGGTGCATCACCAGCGCGCCAGCTTTGCTGGCTTCGAGGAGCCCGAGGGCCGTCAGCCGGGCCAGAGCGTCTTCCGCCAGGAGGCGAGCATCCATCTCTAAATCCACGGTATTGAGGAGGAGATCCCGGGGGATTGGCTCCCCCGGAGCGAACCAGGCCGCTCGGGCGAGGAGCGCGAGAGCGAGGGCGTCGGTCTCGTCTTCCGGATGCAGCTTTTCGAGGCTCAGCGCGAAGGTGCGGCCGACGTGGGCTTCGTGGCTCGTCGGGGAGAGCCCGGCGAATCTTCCTTGGAGTGAGGGGTGCTGGAGGAGGCCGCCTTGCCGGAGGGCTTCCAGATAGACGGCCGGCTGGCCGTCGGGCGCTTCGGCGTAGCGTTCCAGGAAGCTTCCGGCCAGGTGGAGCGCCAGGGGGAGATCTCCCAACTCGGCGGCGAGGCCGGCCAACGCCGGATCTGTCTCCGGCAGGCCGGGGAAGGGTGCTGATCTGGACGGACTCGACGCCCAACGAGCGGTCCCATCGTTGGCGCCGGCTGGTGAGGAGCACGCGGGCTCCTCCGGTCCGCGGGCGCCAGCGGTCGAGGAGGGATTCCTCTTCACAGTTGTCGAAGACGAGGAGACGGGGAATGGCGCGCATCCAGACCTCTTCCACGAGCCGCACCTGCTGATCGAGCGGCAGGTCGTCGTAGGACGGATGGAGATCGAGGCTCGTCCCGCAGGCGGCGACCTCGGCAGGGACGGCGGCCGGGTCTGCGAAGCTCATCCAGAAGACACCTCCGTCGAAGGACCGGCCGTAGCGGTGGACGAATTCCGCGGCGAGTTGGGTCTTGCCGATCCCTCCGAGTCCGGTCGCGGCGGCAATCTCGACCGGACCAACGGCGGAGGTCTCCCCCGCCTTGAGCTGGCGGGCCAGGGTGCGGAGATCCTCCTGCCGGCCGACGAAGAGCGGGTTGTGGGAGAACGGCATACGCGATCCGGCGGGCAAGGGCCCCGGGTCCGGGATCCGGTCGAGGGGCAGAGCAGGGGTGGGATTCTCCTTGTATGAGCCGGGGAAAGGAGGAGGAGGAGATACAGGAAAGGCCGGCGGCCTGGCCGGCTTGGCCCGCTCGCGCTTCACCCCTGCGAGGAGCCGCACGCGGGAGGTGTCCTGGTCAAGGCCGACGAGATCGACGTAGACGACCTGCGGCAGCAGACCCGCGAGCTCCACCTCGCGGACGCGGACCGGGAGAAGGATGCCTTTCTCGCCGGTCGGGTCCTTCGCGAGGGCGGCTGCCCACTCGGGGGCACCGAATGGCGATTCGATGTAGTCGGGAGACAGTACTGCAACTGTGCGCTCCGCTCCTGCGGTGGCCTTCTGCATGTCGAGCACGAAGTTGCCGCCCGGGCGGAAGTCCCAGTCCTGAATGATGGTCGTGTAGCCCTTCTCCTCCAGCACCCAGGCGATCCACACGGCCCAGTCGCGGTCGGCTCGGGTGTAGCTGATGAAGAAGTCGGTCATGGCGTTTCGTGGAGAACGAAAGCATAGCGTGAGTGGTGCCGGCCGGGGGCTCCCATCTCGGCGCTCGACGTCGTGGCGGAAGACCTGTGGACGTCCGTGGCCTTCATCAGCATCGCCACCGCGTGTCATCAGGCGTGGTCCGCCAACATATTCATTGTGGCGTCCGACGCCTTTCCGAGCCGAGCCGTGGGGCTCCGAGATGCTGATTCGACTGTCGACGACGGATAACATCCGCAGGGATGGAGGGAGGGAACGGGCCTCGGCCAGGCCCGTCCCCGGGTTGACAGGACAGACCCCGGCCGTTTCAGGGCCTGCCCCGGTTTGAACTTGCTTCAGTTGTCAAAGAACCCACGAGAGGGGGCGGCTTCGCCGGCCCCTCTCCCTGATGCGCCTGCTCGTCTGCCGCGAGACCGGACCCAGGGTCCGGCATCCCGGTAGACGAGAAGAAGATCTCGCACCTCCTCCGAAACGCTCCGGCTCCGCGCGAGCGGTTTTTCTTGTGCGCGAGGCGCTCGTCTCGTGCGTGAGCCGTTTTTCTCGTGCGCGAGCCGCCCAACCTTGTGCGCGAGCCGCTCATCTCGGACCCGAGCCGCTCGCGCGCGGCCCGAGGTCTTCATGCCGCCATCGAGCCGTCATTCCCCAGATGAAGCCTCCAGGCTGACTAAACGATAACACTATGTATATTGTATAGTCAATTCAGCGGCGGAAGCGATGGAATCCGCGTCTGGTGGGTTCTTTGACAACTGATTCACCGAAGTAAACATGCAGGCCCGGAGGGCGCGCAGGGACGGCGCGCGCCCTCCTTTTTTTGCTAACCTCAGCTCGCCATGCGCTTTGGACTTTTCCGGCCTTTCAATCTGCAGATCAACGTCGCCCTGATGGTGCTGTGGGTCGTCATCGGGGCGGGCGTCATCGCCATCGGGAGCCGGAGCGAGCAGCAGAACCCTCCCGGAGGCCTCCTCCTGCTCGGCGTGGGCCTGGCCGGTCCGGGGCTCCTGTCCCTGATGGCGCTTCTCCGCCCTGCCCTCTGGACGCAGATCGTCGATCCCGAGTACGACGCAGACAAAGCCAGGAAACATTTGATCGGGCTGTGCGTGCTGGGCCTGGCCGGCGTATTCCTGATCTGGTCGGCGGTTGGCCGCCTCCTGTAGGATCATGCTGAAATGACCCCGACACTCCGGACCGTTCTGGCCCTGCTCCTGTTCACGGGATGGCTCGCGCTGCTTTTCGTGGGATACGCCGCAGGCGGGGCCGTCCACCTGCTGCTGGCGGGCGCGCTCGGCCTCTTCCCTTGGAAGGCGCTGCGCGAGGTGTAGGGGCACCTCTTGTGGGTGCCCTTCCGGAAGGGCGGCCACAAGAGCCGCCCCTACATCACGCCCTGAAGTCTTCGACCGGGTTGCTCAGGATTCCGACCCCCGGGATCTCCACTTCCACCCGGTCTTCGTCGACCAGCGGGCCGACTCCGGCGGGCGTCCCGGTCAGAAGGACGTCCCCGCGCTCCAGGGTCATCATGCGTGAGGCGTAGACGAGGAGGTCCACGATCCCCCAGGCCATCTCGCTCGCGTGGCCGCGCTGGCGCTGCTCGCCGTTGACCCGCGTGATCACTTCCAGATTTTCCAGATCGGCATCAATGAGGATAGCCGGGCCGAGCGGGCAGAAGGTGTCGAAGGACTTGGCGCGGGAGAAGCACGGGTCCTTGCGCTGCAGGTCGCGGGCGGTCACGTCGTTGGCGCAGGTGACGCCCAGCACCGCCGCCCGCGCCTCTTCGGGGGTCGCGCGCTTCAGACGATGGCGCAGCACCATGGCGATCTCTCCCTCGTGCTCGACCCGCTCGCTCTCCGGCGGCAGCACGATCGGCGAGCCCGGACCGGTCACGGAGGAGATCGCCTTGAGGAAGATCACCGGCTCCGAGGGCATCGGGTTGTTCAGCTCCTTGGCGTGCTCGCGGTAGTTGCGGCCGATGGCCACGATCTTGCCGGGCAGCACCGGCGCAAGCGGCACGGCCGTGTCGAGCGGCACGGTGCGGCCGAACTCCCACCGGGCGGGCGGAGTCTCGAACGGGTCGGAGCGGAGGACGCGGAGCTCGGTCGTGCCCGGCTCCAGTACGGCGTAGGAACCTTCGGTTGCGATGCGGTAGAGGAGCATGGGCGGTATTCTAGCCGGGCCGCCCCTCGCGGGCCTACCCGAAACCGCGGATCATTTGAGCTTGCATTCAACCGGGACTGTCTGGTTCGCTTCCACCGTGACAGTTTTTTCGCACGTCAGTAGTGTTCCTTGGAGAGACAACCTCACTGAATGCGTGCCAGGACTCACGACAAATTCACTGTAGGTGGAGCCTCGCCCTTCCTCATCAATTTCGATCATGGCCCCATCCGGCTCTGATGAGATGGCCAAATAGGCCACCCGCTTCTTGCTCAGAGCCAGCGCTACCTGGCTCTTGTTGAATGGAAGAATGAGATCGGATTCTCCTATCTCGTTGACGTCGGCGCTTCTCGCCCATTCCAAGCGGTCTTTGATCTCGAAAAGGTACAGATCGGCGGCACGCGCAGCCTCGGAGGGTTGATCGGGAAGCGCCGAGAGCACCTGGTATTTCACCTGCGCCTTGGCGGCCGGGCTGAGCTCGATCGCCGCCCGCACCTCCCAGTCTGCCAATCCATCTCCGACGGCAGCCGAAGCCCCGGCCATGGCGGACATGGCCGCTGCTGCGCCGGGTTCCTGTTGACCGGTTTGCTGAGCCTGTCCAGCGGAACCGAGTCCAATCAGGAAGCCCAGAACCCATGGAACGAACATGGCCAGCTTCATGGTAAACCTCCTATGCACGAGGATCGATGGCTATGGCAAAGAGAGCTACCGCGAACAGGAAGCTAAAAAACTGAATTCGAGAGGGCCAGGCGACAACGTCGTTGAACAGATCGAAGAAACGGCTATCCAGCATCCAGATGACCTGCTCGTGCGAGACGTATCCAAAGTAGAGAGAGACTCCGGCCAGCGCGCAGGAAGCGAAGGCCCAAACCTTGTGAAGCCCTACTGTGTCGGCACGGGCATCGGACTTTAGCAGGAGAGCACCTACCGCCCCGAATATCAGGGTGCAGAGAGTCGTCAGCAACTGGTTTTTCTCACGGTAGAGCGCAAGCTGCTCTTTGTGGAATTCGTCCAGCTCTTTTACCTTTGACGCGGAAAAATCCGCAGACGCAAGGTAAAGATCGGTAGCCCAGACCAGAGCAGCTACCGCGATCACGATTCCTAGTGCCACCACGGGTTTTCTCATCCAGGCAAGTCCAGGCTGTCAGACCTGTTTACATTATACGCGCAAGTCAGAGGACTAGCAGCAGGTCGAAGAACACGAAACGCCCGCGGTCCGCCACCCCGCCCGGCCGGACTTCGATTGGCCGCGGAAGACCGGGCCGCCGTGCACGAAGGTGTGGAGCTCGCCGTTCTCGCCGCAGGGATCGATCTCCGGCGGGAGATCGCGCAGGGCCGTTTCGTCGTAGCAGCGCCCGGCAAAGGCGGGATCGAGCCTCTCCGTGTCCACACAACCACGGTGGCTTTGAAGCCGAGGCGTGAAGGTGGTCAGGAGTCCGACCGGCTCCAGCGTGCCGGACCTCCTCAGTTCGTGAAGCATGACGGCGCTGTCCTTGCCGCCACTCCAGGAGAGGAGGACGGGCTCGCTCAATCCTTCCGCCCCAACACCAGCAGCCACAGGAAGAACGGCCCGCCCAGGAGCGCGGTCAGCACTCCCACCGGCAGCTCGGCCGGCGACATGATGGTGCGGGCCGCCAGGTCGCAAACCGCCAGGAAGGCGCCTCCCCCGAGCAGGCAGGCCGGGGCCAGGAAGAGATGATCGTGCCCCACCCAGCGGCGCAGCATGTGCGGCACCATCAGCCCGACGAAGCCGATCGGGCCCGCCACGGCCACCAGCGCGCCGATCATCAGAGAAGAGACTCCGAGCACCTGCAGGCGCAGGCGGACGAGGTCCACCCCGCGGCTCGCCGCGAGCTCTTCGCCCGTGAGGAGGAGGTTGAGGTCCCAGCGCAGGGCCAGGAGCACAGCCGCCCCTCCGAGCACCCAGGGTGCGGCCCAGAGCACTTCGCCGTAGCCCACGACCGAGAGCCCGCCCATCATCCAGCGCACCATGCGGAACGTCTGCGTGGAGTCGGAGAGGTATTGAATGAAGAGGATCAGCGCCGAGCAGGAGAGGGAGACCGCGATGCCGGCGAGCAGGAGCGTGCCCGTGTTCCCCTGGCGGCGCCAGGCGAGCCCCACGACCAGCGCGGTCGCGCCGATCGCGCCCACGAAGCTGGCCAGGGAGACGAGGGGCATGCCCCAGAGCACGCCCATCTCTTCCAGGCGGAGCGAGAGCACCGCGCCCAGCGCCGCACCCGTGGCGATGCCCAGCGTGTAGGGCTCGGCCAGCTCGTTGCGGAACAGGGTCTGGAAGGCGAGGCCCGAGACGGCGAGGCCCGCCCCGGCGAGGAGCGCCAGGAGCACACGCGGCAGGCGGAGCTGCCAGAAGATCGCCTCGGCCGTGGGATCGCCGCGCAGCACGTCCCCGAGGGAGATCGGCTGGCTGCCAACGAGCGGCGCACCGATTACGACCGCACCCCAGAGCAGGAGCAGCACGAGAAGCGCGGGACCGGGGCGGGGCCGCATTCAGGGTCCCAACTGCAGGAGGGTGACCGGGCGCTCGCCGCCGCGGACGATTTCGAACCGCGTCCGGAAGAGCTTTTCGAGGAGACCGGGCTCGAGGATCTGCGACGGCGTGCCGCAGGCGAGCACCTGGCCGGCGGACATGGCGAGCAGACGGTCGCCGAGCATCGAGGCGAGGTTGAGGTCGTGGGTGGCGAGCACCACGGTGCGCCCGGCCTCCGTCTCGACACGGAGTAGACGGAGCAGCAGATCGGCAAGGTCGCGCTGGTGGCGGGCATCCAAGTGAATCGTGGGCTCGTCGAGGACCAACAACTCGGATTCCTGCGCCAGCGCTGCGGCGATGAATGCGGCCTGGCGTTCGCCGCCGGACAGCTCGTCCACTGGACGGCGGCGCAGGTCTTCGATGCCGACCAGGGCGAGGGCGGCGTCCACCGCGGCGAAGTCTTCTTTCCGCGGCGCGAGCTGGAACGCCGAGAGATGAGGATAGCGGCCGAGGAGCACGACCTCTTCGACGCTCAGGGGCACGCTCGCCGGACGGATCTGCGGCACGTAGGCGATCCGGCGCGCGAGCTCGCGGCGGGAGAGGGTCGCGAACGACCGCCCCTCATACCGCAGCTCGCCCGCGGTGGGACGGAGCAATCCAGTGAGGCAGCGCAGGAGGGTCGTCTTGCCGGCGCCGTTGGGCCCCACGACCGCCAGGCACTCGCCGCGGAGGACATCGAGGTCCACGGGTCCGAGGACCGTGCGGCGATCGGGTTGCCAGGTAAGCCCGCGTACGGCGAGGATCGGTGTCATGACCCTTCCAACGCGGCCCGGATCTCCGCGTAGAGCCGGGGGAGGCGCGGGCCGGGAATCACGGTGTGGTCGCCGGCCAGTACGTGGACCCGCTTTCTGCGAACGGCGGGCACGTTGCCCAGCTGGTTCCAGTCAGTCACGAGCTGGCGTCTCACGTCCGGAGAGACACCCGCGGAGCGCAGCTCCAGGATCACGTCCGGAGCCCGGGCCACGACCTCTTCCAGGCTGACCTTGGGGTAGCGGACTGGCGCGTCGGCAAAGACGTTGACCGCGCCGAGACGATCGAGCAGCTCCTGGTAGAAGGTGTCCGGGCCGGCGACCAGGAGGTCGGCGAGGCGTCCCTCCGGCCGGTCGGCGGAGATGAGCACCCTGAGCTTGTTGCGGAGCGGCTTGGGAGCGAGCCCCGCCCGCCACTCGGCGGCCAGGCGCTCCCCCGCTTCCGGAACGCCGCAACGTTGCGCGATCAGAGTGAACGAACGCTCGACATCGGCCAGGGTCTCATTGGGGATGATGATCGTGTCGACGCCGAGCGGCCGGAGATGGTCCGCGAGGTCTTTCTCGCTGGGCAGCAGCACGGCGAGGTCGGGCTTCAAGGAGACGATGCGCTCCAGGTTGGCATCGAAGAGCCCCCCGAGGCGCGGCTTCTTCGCGGCCTCGGGGGGCCAGGTGCTATAGGCGCCCACCCCCACCACCCATTCTCCAAGGCCCAGGGCGAAGAGGGTCTCGGTGATGTTGGGGGCGAGGGCGACGATTCGTTGGGGGGTCCGCTCGTGCTGCGTGGGAGAGGGGGTCTTCTCGCAGCCGGAAAGGACCAAAAGGACGTAAAGGACAGAAAGGACCAAAAGGACGCGGACGGACCCCCTCCCCCCCTCGCAAGTCTCCCCCTCTCCCGGGGAGGGCGTGCTCGGGTGGACCGGGAGAGGGGGCCGGGGGGTGAGGGCCTTCCTCAAAACTCGACCGCCACTCCGCCGATCAACGTCCGCCCGGGCGCGGGGTAGCCGAGGACTTCCTCATACTCCTCATCCGCGACGTTCTGCACTCGGGCGTAGGGGGCCAGCCAGCCGAGCGCTCGCCAGCGGGCCGCGAGATCCACCCGCAGGTAGTCCGGGTTCTCGGTGCGCTCGAAGGTGACGGCGTCCGCGTCCGCCCGCTCTCCCACGTAGCGGCCCTCCAGGTTCAGGATCACGTCCCCGGGCCGGGCGGTCAGCACGAGAGAGGAGCTCCACTCCGGACGCCGGAGCAGCTCCAGGCCGGTGGCGCGGTCCTCGGTCTCCAGCCAGGTGGCGCTCCAGCGGGCAGTGAAGATCCCGCGGGTCAGGCCCGCTTCTCCCTCGATCCCCCGGCTGCGGGCGCGGTCGATGTTGAGGTTGCGGCTGGTCACGAAGTCGAAGTCGATCAGGTTCTGCTGCCGGTTCTCGAAGCCAGTCAGGCCGAGGCGAAGGCCTCCCGCGGTATCGCCGGCGTACTCGATCCCCAACTCGTAGCTCTCTCCAGTTTCGGGCTGCAGGTCGGGGTTGCCCGAGAAGGGGAAGAACAGCTCGCCCAGTGACGGCGCCCGGAAGGCCTCGCCGTAGCTGGCGCGCAGCCGCACACCACGGCCGGCCTTCACCACGATTCCCGTGCGCAGGCTGGTCTCGGAGCCGTAGACGTCGTTGTCGTCACGCCGCACTCCAAGGTCGAGCCGGACGGGGCCGCGGCCCCAGCTCCCCTGGCTGAACACGGCCCAGGTGCGCTGATGGGCGGCGTCCAGGTTGAGGCCGAAGCTGGAGCTGTTCGTCACCTCCAGGCGCTCGGCCTCGCTGCCGAAGGCGATCCAGAGGTTCTCGTTCCGCCTCCAGGTCGCCACGGCCCGGCCGCGCAGCCCTTCGGACTCGGTGTCCGAGGCGGTGAAGCCGAACGGATCGTCCGCATCGCGGTAGGCCGAGTCGAAGCGGGTCTGCGCGAGCTGCGCTTCCACCTCCCAGGTCCCGAGGTCGGCGACGAACGGGATGGCCAGCTCGCGCTCCTCCCAGGCGATGTCGCCGATCAGGTTCGGCTGGCCGCTGATCCGCGGGACGCCGGTCTCCGAGTCGTTGGCCCGGGCGAGCAATCCGACGCTGATTCCCGGCCGGATGGTCCACAGGCCCCGGGCGAGCAGCTCCTCGCTATCGTAGAAGTCGTTCGGCAGCTCGCCGTCACCGCGCCTCAGATGGCCGGTGACGTCCAGGCGCAGATTGCCGACGTCGGTCCCCGCGGCGAGGCCGCCCCGGTAGTAGCCGTCCTCGCCGGCCTCGGCCGTGAAGATGCCGCCTTGGCGCGAGCCGGTGAAGACCTGGACGACGCCGCCCATGGCGTTGCTGCCATAGAGCGCGCTGAACGGACCGCGCGCCACTTCGACGCGGGCGACTCCATCCAGGGGGATGAACTGCCAGTTGGCGCCGCCGAAGAAGGGGTCGTTGAGCGGGATGCCGTTCCAGAGCAGGAGGGTGTGCTCGGACTCGGTGCCGCGGGTGAAGAGCGAGGTCTGCTGGCCGGGCGAGCCCGACTGCATGACGGCGAGGCTCGGCACGGTGGCGATCGCCTCGGAGAGCGTGTCGGCCTGGCGGGCCTCGATCTCCTCGGCGGAAATGACCGTGACCGAGGCGGGGACGTCGTCCCGCTCTTCTTCGTCGAGCGAGGCGCTGACTACGACGGTTTCTTCGAACTGGGGGACGGCTGGAGTTTGGGCGAGCAGCGGGATCCCTCCCCCGAGGATCCCGGCCATCACGAGGATGGTGGTTGAACGCACGGCGTGCTCCTCTCGAAACGCGAAGCCCCACCGGGGAGGGTGGGGCGGGAGGGAGCGCGCGGACGCGCATCGGCCCGTCCCACACCCCGCGGGAAGCATCGGCGAAAAGGACGGTGGGGCAGGTCTCCTGGCTTCCGGATCTTCCTAATCCCGGGCCTTCCCACAAGGGCAACCGCGATTGTTTTCGAGATTGTTCTCGAACAAGCGCGATCCACCCGTGCAGTGGCTTTTTCCGGTTTCGTACCCGGTTACAGTGGCGGGGGCCGCGCCGGATTCACACCGGCTTCCCTTTTCAAGACGAGCCTCCTCGCGGAGGCGGCGTCACCGCACCGTCGGTCCTGTCAAAGACGGTCCCCCCACGCCGGGGGGACCTCAGGCTCGTAGCTTATCCCGGATCTACTGCGGCGGGGCGGACGGACTGATCGGACTGATGAGACCGGAGGGGATGCCCTGGGTCTCATTCGGCTGCACGAACTGCTTGATCGTGTAGTTCTGCTCGGCCTCGCGCTGCTGGTAGACGGCCTGGAGCGCCTGGGCCGCGAGCGAGAGGCCTGGGTCCTGTTTGCTGTCGGCGCCCGGCGCATTCGGGTCGACGGCGTCGTTGGCCGCCCAGCCGAGGTCGACGGTGTTCTTGCCGATGACCTTGCCGAAGCCGCTCGACTCGGCGTCGGAAACCACGCTCGCGATCTCGTCCCGGCGCACGCCGACCCAGTTGCCGACCTCGGTAAGCAGCAGGACCATGTCCTTGTCGAACGAAGCCTCCTGGGGCTGGTACTGGGTCTCCAGGACGCTGCCGTTCGTGAGGGTCACGGAGTAAACCTCGGCCGAGACGGGTATCGCTGGCAAAGCGGCCATCACGGCGGTCAACGCGACGAGAGTGAAGCTCCTGCGCATGACAATCTCCTCTTATCGAATAACTCAAATTAGTCTAGCACAAGAAGCGGTGCAAGTTGTTGCCGGAACAGTCCCGCGCCGCCGTGGGCCGGGTGGCGGACCGCCGGGGCCTCGACCCCGACGGCGCCGAGAGCGGCCTGGGAGGTCCGCCCGACAGCCACGACCCGGGCGCTCCCGACTTCTTCCAGGAGACGTTCCAGGACGTGGAGGTTGGAGAGGAAGAGGCTGCGCTCGGGGGTCCGGTTCGAGAGCGGGCCGGCCGTTCCGGAGGGGTGCCAGGGGAACGAGTTCCAGAGGAGGATGCCGTCCGGCTCGCCCCCGATAGCATCCCAGACGATGCTCCCCGAGGGCTCCAGCCAGAGGGCGGGGTTGCAACTGGTCGGCCGGAACGGCGGGTCGGTAGCCCACGAAAGCCGCCGTTCCACGGGCCCCGCGAGCTGCCGCTCGCTGGTAAACGCAATCCCTGAAAACCGTCCTCCACGGAACCCGATCGCCTCGCCCAGGAGGACGAGCCGGGCGTTCCCGACCCGCTCCAGGTAAGCCTCCAGGTTCCGCCGCCGCTGCCGCGCCGCCCCAGGCCGGTCGAGCTGGGGGTCTTCGTCGCGATAGGGATTGCAGACGCCCGTGCAGGGACCGGACGGGCCGCGGTAGAGCTGGCGCAGGAGGGCGGGGGAGATCATGTCAGGCCATCAACCCAGATTACGCTGGAGAGCGGCCGCCACAATCGGCTTGGCCCATTCCGGCGTTTGCGCCAGATCCTCTGGACCGACGATGTGTCCCGCCTCCAGGTGCAGCACGAGCCGGGGGACGGGCAACTCTCCAGCCTCGGGGTCCGCTTGATCGCTGTTGTCGTACACCCGCAAGACCGTGAGAGATGGAAGGAGCTGAACGAGATTCAGCCGGCTTCGATCGTAGCGCTGTCGGATGGTCTCTTCCGGGATGGCATGACCACCCCCGCGGACGCGGGCCGCCACGCGTTCGATGTGCAGCTCAGGGCTCTTGAGTCCCACGTACCAGACAAGAATCTCAATGCCGCTCCTGGCCGCTTCGCGGAGAAGACGCGGGATCGTGTTGCCGCCGAGCGTGGTCTCGAAGGCAAAGTCGAGGCGGTCCCGAATGGCACGCTCCAGGAGCGTGCGGCCGATCCGCCAAGCGATCGCATTGGCTTCAGCCTGCGTCAGTTCCGGCCGTGAGGCCATCAGGTTGCGAGCGGCCTCGTCGGGGTTGTAGTAGTCAGATCCGGCTTCACGGAAGGCTGCACCACCGATGCTGCTCTTGCCGCCTCCGTTGACGCCGGCCAAGACGTAGATGCGCGGCCGAGCGGCCAATCAGCGCCGCCGTCGTACCGCCTTGACCGCGGCCCGGCCGAGCGCCTCCGGCGTAGCGTTGAAGGCCGCCTCCATCCCTTTCCTGGCCGCCGGGGTCTGCATGCGCTCCAGAAGATCCTCGAACTTGGCGCCGAGCGCGTCAAGAGACTCGGCACGCGCGCTGCTCAGGGCCTTGAACTCTTCATAGGAAAGCAGCACGGCCTTGGTCGTGTCGTGGCGGGTGATCGCAACGGCGCCAGACGTAGCAACGCGGTCGAGAAGCTCGCCAAAGGTGTTCTTGGCCTGAGTGGAAGCGACCTCGGGAATTTCCACCAGCTCACCAAGACGGTTACGGAAGGTATGTTTTGCCATCGGACCCAGGATAGCAGAAACAGCCAATTTGTCCATTTTGGACGGAGACAGTTCTCAAGGGAGGAGGAAGATGGTGCGCCCTAGAGGATTCGAACCTCTGACCTACAGCTTCGGAGGCTGCCGCTCTATCCAGCTGAGCTAAGGGCGCGTGTCGAGATCGGTCACGCGTGGAACGTTTGGCCTCCCTTGGGGAAGCGAGTTCGAACTCTATCACCACACGCCGAGCCCCCTCAACCTTCGCCCGCCTGGAAAAATTCCTCTACGGACCTGCAGGTCCTTTGGCGGCGGGTGTTTCCTCGGCAATGGCGTAGAGGTGGCGCCGGCCGCGCAGGTAGATCTCGCGGCCGACGACGGCCGGTGAGGCCTCGAAGCCGTCGTCGAGGCGGTTGAGCGCCAGCACCTTGAGCTCGGGGCCGGCGCCGAGGACGGCGGTGGCCCCATTGCGGCCGGCGACGTAGACGCGGCCCGCGGCGCCCACCGGCGACGCGTAGACGCCTTCGATCCCCTCCAGGCGCGCCGGGCCGTAGTGCACCTTGCCGGTGGCGGCGTCCAGGGCGCTCAGAATGCCGGTGTTGTGCTTGAGGATGTAGAGCACGCCGTCGTAGAGCAGCGGCGACGGCACGTAGGGCGTGTCGCGGTCGTGGCTCCAGACGACCGCCGGGGTGCCCGTCAGGTCGCCGCGAGCGCCGGCGAGCCGGACCGCCTTGAGCGCGTTGCCGCGGAAGCCGCTGGTGACGAACAGCAGGCCGCCGGCCGAGACCGGCGTGGGGATGGCATTGGCCGTCATCCCCCCCACCTCCCAGACCACCTTGCCGGTGGCGAGATCGTAGGAGCGCACCTTGCCAGTGGCATTGACCACCACCTGCCGCTGCCCGTCCACCTCGACGATGTGCGGGGTCGCCCACGAGGTACGCTCGTCGCGCGCGGCCCGCCAGCGCTCGGCGCCGGTCCGGGCGTCCAGGGCGGCGATGAAGCTCTCGCCCTCATGGTCCCAGTTGACCACCAAGGTGTCGCCGGCGAGGACCGGGGAGGCGCCCTCGCCGAAGCCCATCTTCGTCTGCATGTCGCCCATGTCGCGCTGCCAGAGCGGCTCGCCGTCGCTGCTGCGCAGGCAGTGGACGCCGCGCGAGCCGAAGAACGCCCAGACCCGCTCGCCGTCGGTGATCGCCGAGGCCGACGCCCAGGTGCCGTCGGGGTGGGTGCCCTCGTGCGGGCGCACCCGGACGACCGTGCGCTCCCAGACGGTCTTGCCGGTGGCGCGGTCGAGTGCCAGGACGACGAAGCGCAGGTCGCGGTCGGGGGCCACGCCACGCTCGCGGAACGAGGGCGCTCCCTCCGTCGGCGCTCCGGCGGCCGGCGGCGGCACATCGGCATCGATCGCCGTCAGCAGGTAGATGCGCTCACCCCAGACCACCGGCGAAGCATGGCCGCGGCCCGGGATCTCCACCTTGTAGCGGACGTTCGCCGTCTCGCTCCAGGTCGTCGGCGGATCGCCCTGGGGAGCGACGCCGTCGCCGCGCGGGCCGCGCCACTGCGGCCAGTGGTGTTCCGCCACGTCCTTGGCTGCCGGAGCAGCGCCCAGGGCGAAGAGGGCGAGCAGCATGAGGGTGCCGGATCGGACAGGATGGCTCATGGGCAATCCTTGTACCGCAAAACCCTCCCAGGAGGGAAGCAGTTCGTCGGAGGCTGCATCCGACGCTAGACCCTGAGCGCCGGAGCCGGCGATAAACCAGCCGAGGGCGTAGGCGACATCGCGGCCCTTCTTGTCCTTGATTCCCGGCTTGGTGGCCATGGTCGTATACGAGCCCGCGCTGAGGAGGTCGGGCTTGGTGGGCAGGCCATCGACGCGGACCATGAATACGAGCTTGCCGGAATCGACATCGTTCTGCAAACTCCCGCTCAGCCCGCTCAGCCCGCTCAGCCCGCTCAGCCCGCTCAGCCCGCTCCGAGCCGCCCGAGCCGGGTGAGATCGGACTGCCAGGACCGGCGCTCGCGGGCCTCCCGCTCGAACAGCTCTCCCGTCTTGCTCAGGATCAGGGTGTACGGCCGCCCCGAGCGCCTTGTTTCGTGGCGCACGGGGAGCTCGGAGGCATCGATCCGTTGATGAATGTGTCCCCGGCCCTGTTGGGCGAGCGGCCATTCGAGCCGCTGGCGGACAGGATCGGCGAGGAAGGCGCCCAGCCTGCTGCAGAGCTCGCAACGGCAGCCGTCCGGAAGGGCGATCGACCAGTCGCCCGCGCTCCGCGCCGGCCGGGCCAGCCGGGCCTCCAGCCGCCCGATGCAATGTCGCGTCAGGGCAGCAAGCGCAGGCGCGGCCGATCTCCCGGGCTGCGCTTTCTCCTTCGCGGCCGCCCGCACCACCTGCACGAGGCAGGGGAGCAGCGGCTCGTTCTCGGCGGTGCACAGCGCTGCGACGACCTCGTCCCGGAAGTCGTCCGCCGCCACCACTCCGGCGCTCCCGAGAAGGCCGTGGAGCGGCGCGGAGAGCGCCGCCACCGCCTTGTCCCGCAGGCTCGGCTGCGCATGGCGCCGCGCCGCGCCGATCACCACCTGCAGCTCTTCCCACCGGTCTCGCAGCAGCAGCAGCGCGATAGCCGATCCCACGGCTTCGTCGGCGGTGCGCAGGGCTTTGCAGAGGCGCGGCAGCGCGGCGAGCCAGGAGAGCCGCCCCCGTTCGTCGAGCCACGCGCCGCGATGGCGGTCGCCCGACCAGGCGGAGAGCAGCTGCCCCCACCAGCTCTCGCCGTAGCGCCTGGTCAGGGCGACCAGCGGCGGCGCCTCCTCAGGGGTGAGCGCCTCGACCCGGAAGGGCTGGAGCATTGACGCCGCCAGTTCCGGCGTAGCGAGGCCGTCCGCCACCCGGAGGGCGCTGCCGAGGAGACCGCGGCCGTCCTCGCGGTATGCGAGGCCCTCCCAGAACGGCAGCAGCGACGCCGCGAGCTCTCTGGCCTCGGGTGTCCCACCGGCCAGGATCCGCTGCTCGAGCGCCTGGAGCGCCCAGGCGGGCGAGGCTTCGGCCCGCACGGCGAACGCGCGCTCGCGTGGCCACAGCACAAGGGCCGCCCGCCGGTACCAGCGGTCCATGGTGTTGCCGTAGTTGCCCATGTACCCCTCGTACTCGGAGGCATAGGGCGCGAGGTCCGACGACGGGGTCGAACAGCACACCTCGTCGTCGGACACCTGCGAGACGATCGGCAGGGCCTCCTCCCCTGCCGGGTCGACCCAGCGGGCCAGCGTGATCTCGCCGCCGATGAAGTCGCCGAGCTCGTAGGCGTCTGGATCGTCCGTCGCGGCGTCGTTCTCCGACCACTCATCGTCCTCGTCGCGCTCCCAGTGGCGGTTCCGGCCGCGCCAGGGCTCGTCCCAGCCCGGCTCCATGCAGTCCCATGTCTCATGGATCTCGGCGAGCGCGAGCACCAGCTCGCAGCCGCAGCGCTCCGCCGCCGCCCGGAGCGCCGCCGCCCGGGCGCCGTCGTTCCCCTTGAGGCGCTGCCAGGCAAGGCCGTTCGCGGTGTACTCGTGATCGAGGAGGTAGACCAGACGGTTCGGCGGCTGCGCCGGCTGGCCCTCGTCCAGATACCTCCGGGAGGGGCGTGGTGTCGCGAAATGATCGCGCAGGCACCGGACGAGGGCATCGACCGCCGCGGGCTCGGCGGCAGCTGTTGCGATCGCGGTCGTGCCCCCCTCGAGGATCAGGTTGTAGGTCAAGGCGAGCCGGTAGCCCTCCTTGACCGGTCGGACCTCGTGCCGGCAGTCGGCATAGAAGGCGACGAAGGAGAGCTGCCGACGGGAGCCACGGTCGACGACCTTCTCGCCCTGGTGCTCGACGACCAGGGCGCCGCCCTTGAACGAGGCCGGCAACGTCACGACCAGGGTGCCGACCATGGCGTCGGCCTTCTCCGAATCCTTGTGCGGCAGAAAGAACTGGCCCGGGCCATAGACCAGGAAGGAGTGGAGCTCGGCCTTGAGCCGGCAACCGTCGGCCAGCCCGAGATCGGCGCGCAGCTCTTCGAGCACCGGCAGGAGCGTCCGGTTCCACCGCCGGCGGTCGATCTTCACCCGGCTCCTGGGAATCTCCCAGGTATCCCGGACTCGCCGGTCGAGAAGCGTCTTCTCCCCCCGTCCATAGCGAGCGGGCCGGGCGAGCCGGCAGAGCCTCTCCGCCTGAGCTTGCGAGACGGGAAGGAGGAGCCTTCCGAGCCCCTGCACCTCCAACTGCAGGTCATCGGCCGTCGCCGTCCGCCGGGCGGTGAAGCACCCGGGCGAGCCGACCGCGCCGAGGATCTCGCCGATCCGCTCGAGGTTGTCGACCATCACAGCACCTCTCCAGGGAACTCGCCGCCCATTGTCGACTCCATGTAGATGTCCTGGGCTCGTTGGAAACGTCTCTCAGTCTTCCCAACAGGAGAAAAATGCCCGGCATCCGAATTATACGCCAACCGCCGAGATCGAGGAAAGGAAATTTGCCCGCTGACGCCCGTTGTCAGCAAGGCTTCATCGGCCCGTGCCGGCGAGAATTGGAAAGTTCATCAGGTCATCGCATCCCTCCCTTCAAGACTATCTATCTACCGTAGATTGTGTGACTTATGGTCATCTCGGCGCGATTGGTCATTTTGGGGGCTTGCGCTCCTCGGGGCATGCTGCTCTCCGCAAACGCCGGGGTCATGACGACGCCGGCGAACACCCGACCGGGCTCAACGAAAAGGAGAACGACATGCCTGGCAAAACGTATCCGGTGATTCAGAAGAAGCTGGAGCTGAAGAGCAAGGCGCTGGAGGCGAACCGTGAGGAGCTGTCCCACCTGGAGACGCACCGGGGCAAGATCGATGGGGTGCTGGACAACGTGAAGGACCTCACGGTGCAGCAGGCGAGCCTCACCGCGGCCAAGCAGGAAGTCTCGAAGCGTCTTGCAGAGCGCATGCGTGCGGGTAAGGCCTTGATGGCCTTCGTAGATGCCGGCGTCAGAGAACACTACGGCAACCGATCGGAGAAGCTGGCGGAGTTCGATCTGCAGCCCTTCCGCCCTCAGCCGCGGATCCGCCTGGTCGGGCCGGATGGCAAGACGGTGAAGCGGAGCTCCGTGAAGGCGGAGCCTCCGGCGCCTCCGGAGAGCCAGTAGTCCTCGCAACTGCCGGAGTCCCCAGGGGCGCGGCCACAAGCTGCGCCCCTTTTTCTTGTCTCCTCGCCTTCCCGACCGGAGTCAGGTTCTATTCGACCAGCGTCAGGTTGAACCCGACCGCGGAAAGGTTGAGCCTGACCGCGGCCAACCTCGGCCTGACCTGAGTCAGGTTCCACTCGACCGGAGTCAGATTGAACCTGACGGCGGAAGGTTGCGCCTGACCGTGGTCAACCTCGATCTGACCAGAGTCAGGTTCCACTCGACCAGGGTCAGGTTGAGCCTGACCGCGGTCACATCGAGCCTGACCGGAGTCAACCTCGACTTGACCAGAGTCAGGTTCTACTCGACCGGCGTCAGGTTGAAGCTGACCGGAGCCAATCTCGACCGCGGCCATCCTGCGCCAGCAGGAGATCGAGACGGAAGCCCGGTCCAATCGGGAGGCGAGAGGAGTCGAGCCGCTGGGCGTCGAGGCGATCCTGCGGCAGGATCCCCACACCCGTCCGAACCAGACCAGGAAGTCGCCGGCGCCCGCCTACTACGCGGCGACGAAAGCCGCGCGAGAGAGAGTCTGGGAAGCAGACTCCGCCTTCGTGGCCACTTCTCTCGAGCACGAGGAGGAGGGTAGGGACGGGGCCTTCGCCTCGAGACCCCGTCCCCATATCTGGCAGGGCGCACCCCGGCCGTACAGGGCCGCCCCGGTTTGAACGTGCATCGGTTGTCAAAGAGCGGCGGGGGCGCCGGCTTCACGCCCCTGCGGGTGCTTCTACTTCGTTACTGACTTCCTGGCGGCTACGACTGGTCCGGCTGGGCGGTCTCGATCGGCGGAGGCGGCGGAGCCGGCTTCGCAGACCGGGTACGGCTGCGGAGCGGAGCCACCTGGAACTGCACGAGGCGCTCGTTCCTGGTCCCGAGAATGCCCCTGACGACCGCGCGCAGCCGGCGGGCGTCCTCGCGGGTCTGGTGCATCAGGTCCCCGAGCTCCTGCGTCGTCTGCTGGCGCTGGGCGGAGAACGACTCCTGGCGCGCCTTCGCCTCGTGGAGGAGGGGCAGGTTGTTGGCAACGGCATCGCGCTGCGGGTTTGCCGGGACCAGAGCCTCGGCGTTGTCCTCGAAGGCCCGGAGCAGCTTCTCCTGGTCGAGGACGAGATCGGCGAACGAATTGATGTTGGGCATGGTCTTTCTCCTTTTATGGTTTTTAGTCCGTTTCTTCTCTCTGCTTCTGCTTGACGACACCCGGCTATCCCGAGCCGGGGGCCGCGTACGACAACGGCGACTCCCTTACGACGTCTCCATCGCGGACCTCCTTTCTCACGCCCGGGAGGCACATTCCCCTCGGGCAACAGCTTGCAGCAGCGACAACGATGCGCATAGTAGATTCGACCTTGGGCGTTGTCAAGCCCCTTTTGCGCATGACTATGAGGATTGACACGAATCAAGGCGGGAGTTGGACGATCCCCGGGGAAGAGAGGCGGATTCGCCCCAAAGGGCGGAGCGCTTGCCCCGGCTCGTGGGTGTTCCGCCCTCTGCGGGAGCAGTCCCCCCTGGGAGAGGGAAGATCCTTCGGCAACGGCTGGCGGTGCCGCCTGGAAGGGGGAGGACTCCGCCCGGACGCTGGAGGGATCTGCCCCGGCACGCGGGCGGTCCCCGTGA
The DNA here is from genome assembly GCA_963741305.1 of uncultured Holophagales bacterium. Lineage (GTDB taxonomy): Bacteria > Acidobacteriota > Thermoanaerobaculia > Multivoradales > UBA5704 > DATMER01. The sequence goes on from CAVUHL010000003.1 coordinate 6,584,054, forward strand.
TCGGGCGAGCCCCCCGACCCAGGTGCGAGCGCTGCCCGCATCGGGGCGGATCGTCCCGCAATCAGGGCGGGAGGCCCACGCATCGGGGCGAAAGGCCGCCAAATTGGACCTGCTGGCGCCCGGCACGAGCAGGCTCATCGCCAACAGTGCGCATAGATGCCACGCTTTTGAGCGGAAAGGTGCCTCATATCTTGACACGGCCCCTCGGCTCCCCCAGACTGCTCGCATATCCATGGAGGGTCGAGATGCCGATCCACCGAGAGTTCCAAGACCAGCGCCGCAAGGTGATCGTCGAGATCCTGGCGGACAAACCGCTGAAGAAGCAGACTGAAATCGTACGATCCTTGCGCAAGCTCGGATTCAAAGTGACGCCGTCGAGTGTGAGCCGGGACCTGAGGGATCTCGGCATCGTCCGGAAGGAAGGCTTCTACCGTCTGCCGGCCCCGATGGGGGACGAGAGCGGGATCAACAAGATGGAGACCTTCATCCGGGATGTGTCTACAGCCGGTCCCTACACGATCGTGATCGGCACGGAACCGGGGACGGCGAAAGCGGTGGCGGCGGGCATCAAGGGAGCCGCCTGGCCCGAGACAAGGGGCATCCTGGCCGAGGACGACACGATCTTCCTGGCCACGGAAAACGTCTACGACACCCGGCTGCTCCTCCAGCGGCTGAAGAGGATCGCGAAGACGTGACCCTGTCCGGGGGTTCATTGAAACTAGGAAGGGACCGCGGCCGCCGAGTCCAAGGACGCCGCCGTCCCGCCCCGCCCCGAATGAGCCCGCCATGCGGGCTCAGGGTCCTCCTGTGTGGAGTGGGCGGGGTTGCGTTGGAGGGAGCTCCGGAGGGTGGAGGTGTGCTCTGGGGCTCCCGACGGCGCGTTTATGGGGAAGAAGGGCACGTGTTAAGATGTCATGGTGATTCGAGACACGGTCCATCGCAAGCTCACCTACGAGGACTACGTGCTCATCCCGGACGACGGGAAGCGCCACGAGATCCTGGATGGAGAGCACTACGTGACGGCTGCCCCCTACCTGCGGCACCAGGCGATCCTCGGCGAGTTGCACTTCTGGATCGGTAACTTCCTTCGGCAGAACCGCCTCGGCCGGGTCTTCCTGGCCCCCGTGGACGTGCTGCTCTCGAAGCACGACATTGTCCAGCCGGACCTCCTGTTCATCTCCAACGCGAGGTTGACCGTCCTGAAGGAGAAGAACGTCCAGGGAGCGCCCGACCTGGTCGTCGAGGTTCTTTCCGACTCGACACGCCGGATCGACGAGGGGCTCAAGCTGGAGCGCTACGAGCTGCTGGAAGTCCGGGAGTACTGGACGGTCGATCCCTCGCGGAATGCGGTGAGGGTCTACCGCCGCTCGGGCGACCGCCTCCGGAAGGAGGCGGAGCTTACGGCTGGCGACCGGCTGACGACGCCGCTCTTGCCTGGCTTGGAGATCCCGCTCGATGAAGTCTTCCATGAATCTGATCTGCCTGAGGCTGCTCTGGAGCGAGCGGAGGCACGCGAACAAATGCTCAGCCGGATGCGGGCAGGCATCCCACTAGGCGGACCACCCTATCCGAAGCGGGAGGAGATCTACGACCGTGTCTCTTTATCTGTGCCCCGGAGGGGCGACGGCGTGTAGCCCGGGGTCAAAGCGCCGCAGGCGCGACGACCCGGGTAAGCCAACCCCCGATTCCCAAGCCCTACAGGGGCGACGGTACCCTCACCCGAGGAGATACCGTTCGTCGAACTCGATCCCATTCTTCTCTAGCAACGAGGCCAACTCATCCCGCAGAGACACCCGGGCATGATGCTCCGGCTGGCGCTGGATATACGTGCGAACCGCAGGAGCCCTCGATTCGCTGACCGAGAACGCCCCGTACCCGGGCTGCCAATGGAAGCGGCCAGTCCGCCCGGGTAGCTCGTTCAGCCACTTCGAGGAATTCCCCTTGGTGTTCTTGATCATCTCCGCGACGGACACAACCGGTTTGAACCGCGCCAGGATGTGTACGTGGTCCGGCACGCCTCCGATCTCGAGGAGGCAGCCCCCCTCGCCCCGGATGATCCCGCCCATGTACTCGTAGAGGCGCTCCCGGATGTCCTCCGTGATCAGCGGGCGCCGGTCTTTGGTGCTGAAGACGAGGTGATATAGGAGGTTTGTAAAGGTATCGGCCATAGGCAACTCTTTGCATCCAGCGTATCAGATCCCGGGGCTTTCCGTTGCGGGATTGTAGGCTCCGTGGCTTCTGCCGTCGCCCCTCGCGGGGCTTTGGGGGGGTGGGTGGGCAACCCGGGGTCGCCGCGCCTGCGGCGCTCTGACCCCGGGCTACATGCCCAGGCCCCTGCGGGGCCATTCCGCTGGATGCTCGGCCGGGTCCCTGCGCTGAGCGTACTTTCTGGATGCCTGGCCGCGACCGCCTACGAGTGCGAGCATAGGACATCCTCTTCAAGCGCCAATGTGCCCCGGAGGCATCGGCATGTAGCCTCGGGCTTCAGCCCGGGGTGAAAGATACCCAAAGCCCTGCAGGGGCCGGCTCAATCCCTGAGGTCAACGGCAATGTGTGCGGATTCCGAGCGAATCCGGCCACCCATTCCGACGCGAAGGCGGCCACCATTCCGACGTGAAGGCGGCCACCCATTCCGAGGCCAAAGCGGCCACCGATTCCGACGTGAAGGCGGCCACTTTTTGAGGGTCGTCGGAATGGTGGCCGGCTTGCTGTCGGAATGAGCGGCGAGCAGGGCTCCGACGCCGTGACACTCTGGCTCCGAAGGGAGGCAGATGCCGGCAAGGAGACTCAGTATGCGGAAGGTCCAAGAGGTGTTGCGTTTGCTGTTGGTGTGCGGCTTGAGCCAACGTCAGGCCAGTCGGGCGAGCGGGGTCGGAAGGGCGAGCGTGGCGGAGTACGTTGAGCGGGCGCAGAAGGCTGGGCTGCTGGAGACGTGGGAGAGCTTGAGCGAGGAGGAGTTGGAGTGCCGGCTGTATCCGCCGGCCCGGAGAGTGCCGTTGCAGGCCGAGCGTCCAGAGGCTGACTGGGCTGCGGTCCACGAGGAGCTCAAGCGCCGGGACATGACGCTTTCCCTGGTCTGGCAGGAGTACCGGGAGCAGAATCCGGACGGTTACCAGTACAGCCGGTTCTGCGACTTGTACCGGGAGTGGCGGGGCAAGCAGGATCTGTGCATGCGACAGGTGCACCGGCCCGGAGAGAAGCTGTTCGTCGACTATTGCGGCGCGACGGTGCCGGTGGTCGACGCGGGGACGGGCGAGGTGCGGGAGGCGCAGGTCTTCGTGGCGGTTTGGGGCGCCAGCAGCTACACCTTCGCGGAGGCGACGTGGAGCCAGGGCCTGGCCGACTGGATCGGCTCGCATGTGCGGGCCCTGGAGTTCGGCGGCGGTGTGCCGGAGCTGGTGATCCCGGACAACCTGCGTTCTGGAGTGACCCGGGCGTGCCGGTACGAGCCGGAGCTGAACCCGACCTACCAGGACCTGGCCATGCACTACGGCGTGGCGGTGATGCCGGCGCGGGTGCGCAAGCCGCGCGACAAGGCCAAAGTCGAAGCCGGCGTGCAGCTGGTCCAGCGCTGGATCCTGGCCCGGCTGCGACACCGGACGTTTTTCTCGCTCGGCGAGCTCAACCAAGCGATCCGCGAGCTTTTGGGTCCGTTGAACGAGCGCCCGTTTCGCAAGCGTCCCGGCTCTCGGCAATCGCTGTTCGAGAGTCTCGAGCAGCCGGCTCTTCGACCGCTGCCAGGCGAGCGTTTCACCTACGCCGAGTGGAAGAAGGCGCGGGTCCACATCGACTATCACGTCGAGGTCGAAGGCCACTACTACAGCGTGCCCTACCAGCTGGTGAGCCAGCAGCTCGACGTGCGGGTGAGCGCCCAGACGGTGGAGTGCTTCGCCAAAGGCAAGCGGGTGTCGAGCCATCTGCGCAGCCTTGTGCGAGGCGCTCATACGACGCAGAGCGGTCACATGCCCCGTGCTCATCGGGAGTACGCGGAATGGACGCCCGAGCGTCTGGTGCGGTGGGCGCGGGAGGCGGGGCCATCGGTGGGCGGGCTGATCGAGCGGGTGATGTCGACGCGGGCGCATCCGCAGCAGGGCTTCCGCTCGTGCCTGGGGATCATGCGGCTGGGCCAGCGCTACGGGGCAGAGAGGCTGGAGGCGGCCTGCCAGCGGGCTCTTCAGGTCGACGCCGTCTCGTACCGCAGCCTGCGCTCGATCCTGCAGGCGGGTCTGGATCGGCAGGAGGTGCCGGCCGGCGAGCCGTCGGCGGTCCTGCCGCAGGTGCATGAAAACCTCCGGGGCTCCTCGTACTACGGCGGGGAGGAGTGGCCATGCTGACCCATCCGACGCTGGAGAAGCTTCAAGAGCTGCGGCTCAGCGGCATGGCCAAGGGCTTGGAGGAGCAGATGCAGATGAGCGGCCTGGAGGAGCTCGGTTTCGTCGAGCGTCTGGGCCTGCTGGTGGATCGCGAGATGACGGAGCGCGAGAACCGCCGGCTCAAGGACCGGCTCGCCAAGGCGCGGCTGCGCCAGAGCGCGGCCGTGGAAGACGTGGACCTGCGAACGCCCCGTGGCCTGGACCGGTCGCTCTTCGTGTCTCTGTGCTCGTGCCAGTGGGTTTCCCAACACCTCAACGTCCTGATCACCGGCAAAACCGGCACTGGCAAGAGCTTCCTGGCCTGCGCTCTGGCGCAGAAGGCCTGTCGCGAGGGCTTCACCGTGGCCTACCACCGCGTGCCGCGGCTGCTGTCGGATCTGGGCACTGCCAGGGTGGACGGCCGGTACTCGAAGCTGCTGGCGAGCCTGTCGCGGATCGATCTGCTGGTCCTCGACGACTGGGGCCTCCACCCCTTGGGCGATGCCCAACGCCGGGACCTGCTGGAGATCCTGGAGGATCGCTACGGCAGCCGCTCGACCCTGGTGACCAGCCAACTGCCGGTCAAGATGTGGCACGACGCCATCGGCGATGCCACCCTGGCCGACGCCCTGCTCGATCGTCTGGTCCATAACGCCTACCAGATCAAGCTCCTGGGCGAGTCGAGACGCAAGGCCGCTCTGGGCACGCTAGAGGACGGTCCGTCGTGAGGCGCGCGCGCCGCGAGGCCTGGCCCCCCACCCCTCCGGGAGCCCCCACCCCGGCTATGGAAGCTGACGGGGTATGGAAAGCTCCGGGCCGCCACCCGCCCGCCCTCCGGACCTTCCCACACCCCTTGGAAATCCTGGGCGCCCGCCCACCACCCACCCAGGATTCCACACAGCTCCCACAGCCGCGACGACGAGGTCATGAAAGAGACGAAGAGAAGAGAAAAGATGACAGACTCAGAGGGCCGTAGCAGGCCTCAAGGCGGCCACTTCGATCCACCATGAGCCCTGCTCGCCGCAAGCTCCGGCAGGGTGGCCGCCTTCGCCTCGGAATCGGTGGCCGCCTTCACGTCGGAATGGGTGGCCGGCTTCGTCGGAATCCGCAGCAATGTGCCCCGGAGGGGCACCGGCATGTAGCCCCCGGCTTCAGCCGGGGGTGAAAGATACCCAAAGCCCTGCAGGGGCCGGCTCAATCCCTGAGGTCAACGGCAATGTGCCCCGGAGGGGCACCGGCATGTAGCCCCCGGCTTCAGCCGGGGGTGGTGGGAAACCCCATACCCCAAGCCCCGGTAGGGGCGACGGCAACCCCCGTGTTACGCCCAGACGGATCGCAAGTCGCCGTCTCTAGCGCTATCATTCTGCCCTTCAAGACTTCCGGGAGGGCATCGGATGACCGTACAGGACGCCATTGCACAATTTCTCTTCCACTGTCAGTACGAAAAGAACCTCAGCCCCAAGACCCTCAAGGCCTACTCGATCGACCTGAGGCAGTTCCGGACCTACCTGGAGACCGAGCTCAACCTGACCGAGCTCGCCCAGATCGACAAGGTCGCCCTCCGCGCCTACATCAAGAGCCTCTTTGGCCCCTTGGCCGAGAAGAGCATCAAGAGGAAGGTGGCAACCCTCAAGGCGATGTTCCACCACTTGGAGCGGGAGGATGAGGTTGCGGTGAATCCCTTCCGAAAGATCGATGTACGCATCAAGGAGAAAAAGAGGTTGCCTCGGACGGTGCCACTGACGGAGTTGGACCGGTTGTTTCGGCATCTCTATCGGAGGAAGAAGGAGATTTCGGACAGAGACTCTCGGATGTATAGGACGCTAGTTCGAGACATCGCTGTCTTAGAGATAATGTTCGCAACCGGCGCTCGCGTAGCGGAAATCTGCAATCTCCGTACCTTGGATGTGGATCTCCGACGAGGGCATGCTCGTATACTTGGCAAAGGAGGTCGAGAGCGGATCCTTCCCTTGTGGCACGATGAGGTTCTGGGAATCCTTCGAGAGTACCTGTCGCTCACCGGTGACCCTGAGTCTGTTTCTGGGCCCTTCTTCCGTAACCGTTTGGGTAGTCGTCTCTCCGAGCAGTCGGTTCGCGCTGCCCTGAGGAAGCACGCCCTTAGCGCAGGCCTCCGGCCCCGCCTCACACCTCATATGCTCCGCCACTCCCTGGCGACCCTTCTCCTTGAGGAAGGGGTTGATATCCGGTACATCCAGTCTCTTCTCGGGCACTCCTCAATCCTGACAACTCAGATCTATGCCGAGATACGCGAGGCAGGACAACGTCGCGTACTTGCGAGCAGGCATCCAAGAAAACGTTTGCGCCCCAACTGCTAAAGCCTTGGCGCGACTCCTCGATAGTGCTAGAATGGCTCAAGCCGAGCCAAATCGAGAGCACAGCCCCTTTAGGCCTGCCGGCCGCATGGGTCTTTGCATCAGTGGCCAGTCATCGATAACTAGAGATTATCTATGGTTGAATCCTACGACCTTTTTTTAAGCCATAATAGTAAACAGAAACCCTGGGTTCGGGAACTTGTTAGATTTCTTAGAGGCCTTGGACTGACAGTTTTCTTCGACGAAGATTGCATTAAGTCTGGCCAAGACACGGCTCTCGCGATAGAGAGGGCGATAGAGGCGAGCAACACGCTTGTGCTCGTTATCTCCCGTTCGGCTCTTCGAAGTAGGTGGGTCTCGTTTGAAGCGGCCTTACGCATCTACGATGATCCGCTTGGAGAAACCAGAGTGCTCGTGCCGATACTCGTAGAGCCTGTCGACTGGTCGCAAGTGAGGGGGGCCGTCCGCAGACTTGACAGGGTGGATCTCACTGATCCCGATACTCGCGAAGCCGAGTTTCTTCACTTCCTCCGCTCTATTGGTGTCCCGAATGAAAAGTGCTGTCCCATACAGACATGGCCAGAGCCCGTCGGTATCGACGATCTTTACGTCGCGGATGTCAACAGCGTTATCAGTGCAGGTTGGAGCGGAGAACAGCTGTTAGAAAAGCTCATCAGCCTTGACTATGAAATGTTTGAGGACCTAGAACAAGCCCACGAGGGGGTGCCTAAACAATGGGCGCCCGTTTTCATGAGCCACCCAGAGACTTGGAGACTACTTACTACAGAAGCCCGCGAGATAGCTGGCTACTGGCACTTTGTACCCCTCTTCCGGGAAGAGTTTGAACAGGCGACGAGAGGTGAATTGATAGACAGCGAAATAACAGCCGACAAACTTAGGCTCTTCGAGTTGCCTGGCTGGTACGATATCTACTTCGTATCGATGGGACTTCAGCCAAGATATCGCAGGCCCAAGGCTGTTGCGAAGCTATTCCGTTCACTTCTTGACGTGGCTTGTGAATTGGCTAAGAGCGGAATCTTCGTGCGCGAGGTCTGTGCAAATGCCTATACTGCCAGTGGAGTAGGGCTTTGCAAATCGTTCAGCATGAACCATGTTGGCAACCATCGCGAACGCGGGAAGATATTTACTGCAACATTTCGAGAGCTACTTGAGGCTCTGCCACTAGAGGGCAAAGAATCGCTAATTGCGCTCTACTCATCCTGCAGCCCTGTTCCTGCCCAAGCGTGAGTCACGCAATCGGACACCCACGATCACATTGCACCCTCTCGACCTAAAGAATGGCAGGCGAGACAGGATGAGGTCAGCGCCTGCGAACGTGGCGGCAAAGCCTGCTATCCCGGTGAGGCGGTAGATCAAGGCCGAAATAATATGGAAGCTGCTGGTCCGGAGCTCCTCGAAGTTCGCAGTTTTTAACAAACTTGAGATGAAGCGCGGATTGAAAACGCGGAGCTCCACTTCTCGGCCGTTGTAAAAGGTTGTTATAGCAGACGACTCAGGTTTCTGAACTCTAGAGCCGAAGAACTCCAGGCTTTGACTGGACTCATACTCCAGCAGTACAAGCGCGCTAGGTTTCGCGATGCGGGCTATCTCCTTGATCACTAGTTCAGGGGAGGAGAAGTTCAGCACCTCACCGACGCAGAGGACGAGGTCGGCACATGATGCCGGAAGGGGGAGGTGTTCAATATTGGCCATGATGCGGAAACGCACATTTCTAAGCTGTTGGGGCGCAAGGTCGAGATGTAGGTGAGTATACGAGAGCACGCCGTAATCCACGCCGCCGGAGCCGAGATTTGCGACAACAGTCGCGACCGGACCCTGCCGATAGTCTCTGACGAACGAACTAATAAAGGATTGTATTCGCTTCGAGGTAATTAAGTGCCAAGCATCCATCGCGCACCAGCAGTGCGCTCCGTGCGAGGTTTGGTCGGGGATCTCGCATGTACCTCGATTCGAGGTGTGGTCATGCACGCTAGATAATCTCTAGTTATCGTGCATTGCCTCCTGGCTTGTTAACGAGTTATTAAGTCATGGCCAGGGGACCCTCGAATTCGGATCATGTAACGGCAGGACTTGCGGATTGAATCGGAGTTAGGCTAAGCGGTGGGCGCGGGGCGATGTCCTTTGTTGATGCGTGCAACCTATGGTGCCTGTCCTCTGGTCCTGCTTGAGGACGATCTCGACGGTGAGCCCGGGGCGGATGTCCTGTCTGCGCGTTCCATCCATGTCGCCATTCTAGTCTTGAAGGTGACTCGGGTACGATTGCGGGACAATGTCCTTGTGAGAGTGTCCCGGGAGAGCGCCATGAATACAACCGAGCCCCTGATCCGCAACGTTTCGGATACGGCGCGCTGGGTCGCTGTGTTCCGGGCGATCGAGAGCGAGCGTCCCGATGCCGTGTTCCAGGACCCGTTCGCCCGGCGGCTGGCGGGCGAGCGCGGCGAGCAGATCGCTGCCGCCATCCCGTTCTCGGGCCGTCACCTGTGGTCCTGGACGTCGCGCACCTGGCTGATCGATCAGCTCATCCTGCAGGAGGTCCGCCACGGCGCGGACATGGTGATCAATCTCGCGGCCGGCCTCGATGCCCGGCCGTACCGGATGGAGCTGCCGTCTTCCCTGCAATGGATCGAGGTGGACCTCCCCGAGCTGATCACTTACAAGGAGGAGATCCTCGGCAGCGAGAGGCCGGTCTGCTCTCTGGAACGGGTCCGCCTGGATCTGTCGGACGTGGATAGCCGCCGCGAGCTGTTCGCGCGCCTGAGCCGCAGGGTACGGAAGTTGATGATCCTCTCGGAGGGGCTCCTGGTCTATCTGACGGAGGCAGAGGTCGCCTCGCTGGCCCGGGACCTCGCCACGGCTCCGAGCTTCCAGCGCTGGGTCACTGACCTGGCTTCGCCGGCGCTCGTGCGCATGCTTCAGAAGAAGATGGGGCGCCAGCTCGGCCAGGCAAACGCGCCTCTCAAGTGGGGCCCTGAGGAGGGACCGGAGTTCTTCGTCCCCTACGGATGGAAGCCGCTCGAGGTGTGCTCGATGCTCAAGACCGGCCTGCGCCTGAAGCGGCTGCCCTTCTGGATGCGCCTCTTCGCGAGGCTGGAGGCGCCGGGCTTTTCCGCATCGCGCCCCTGGTCGGGCACCTGCCTGTTCGGTAGGGCCTGATGTTCCGCACTGAGCCGCACTGCCATCGAGCCGTAACGTTCTCCTCCCCGGATCGCCTGGATCTTGTGCGGAGGACAGAATGAATGATGCGAGTGTAGCGGCAGGCATGTCTCACCTGATTCCCCGGTTTGCAGATCAGGGCTATTCGGCCGAGGCCATCGCGGCCCGGCGGCGCTGGCTCGAGGAGCGGACCGGCGCGGACCTCGGCCAGGTGGGCGATTTCTCCTTCGCGGCCGAGGAGATGCGCGGCAACATCGAAAATCCGATCGGAGCGGTACAGGTGCCGGTCGGCGTGGCCGGGCCTCTGCGGGTCCGGGGTGAGGATGCGGACGGGATCTTCTACGTCCCGATGGCCACGACCGAGGGGGCGCTGGTGCGCTCTTATGAGCGGGGGGCGCTGGCGCTCACCCGCTCCGGCGGGGCGGTCGTCCGGCTTTTCGTGGACGAGAACCGGCTGTCGCCGCTCTTCATCTTTCCCGGGATCGCCGAGGCGGCCGATTTCATCAAGGATCTTCCCAGGCATTTCGAATCCCTGAAAGCTGAGGCCGAGGCGACCACCAGCCATGGCCGGTTGCTGCGCATCGAGCCTTATCCGATCGGCCGGCAGGTGATGGTCCACTTCTGTTATTCGACGGGCGACGCCAGCGGCATGAACATGGTCGCCAAGGCGACCGACCGCGCCTGCCGCTGGCTGGTCGCGAAGGGGGTCGCGCCGGATTTCTATCTTTTCAGCGCTCTCGATTCGGAGAAGCACGCGAGCTCTTCGCTCTTCCTCGGCGGCAAGGGGAAGAAGCTGGTGGCGGGCGCCCGCATCCCGGCGAAAATCGTGAGCTCTTACCTGGGGACGACCTCCGAGCGAATGCTGGAGTTTTGGGACGCGAACGTGCTCGGCCAGTTCCACGCCGGCTCCACGACCTGCAACGCCCATTATGCGAACGGCCTCGCCGCCCTGTTCATCGCCTGTGGGCAGGACGTCGCCAACGTGGCGAATTCCGCGGTCGGCCTCACCCGTATCGAAGTCCTGGACGGAGGGGACCTTTACGCGACGGTGACTCTGCCCTCGCTGACGGTCGCCACGGTCGGGGGCGGCACGAGCCTGGGAACGGCGCGCGGTTGCCTGGAGATGCTCGGCTGCCTGGGAGACGGGAAGGCTCACAAGCTCGCCGAGATCGTGGCCGCGTTCCTGCTCGGCGGCGAGATCTCCCTCCTCGCCGCGATCTCCGCCGGCGAGTTGGTCGGAGCCCACGAGGCTTATGGCCGCAACCGGCCGGGGGAGTGATTCCTCCAGACCATGGTGATCCCTTCGCGAAGGGGAGCGGGTAGGACACGATAGATCAGGTTTTTCGCGGGCCCGAGGATCCGGCGCTTCCCCGCGGACTCGCCGGATGGCCGATGCGCGAACCGGGTATCGAAGTAGAACGACGTCGATTGCTCTTCCACGCGGAACCCGAGGTCGTCGGCCAGGGCGCTCAGCTCCTTCCGGGTGTACTCCCGAAAGTGTCCGGGATTCATCGGGTCCATCCGGATCATCTCGTACGGGTTCCTTCCCAGGAGGAGCTTGATCCTTTTCGATAGGGACGCGGCGTTCGGCGTCTGCAGGACGAGAACGCCATCGTCCGTCAGCAATGATTTGACGAAGGCAAGGACCAGCGGGGGAGCTGTGTAGAGGTGCTCGAGGATCTCGGCCAGCACAATGAAGTCGTAGCGCGGGAGGCCTCTTCTCCAATTCTCCGGCGACTGTGCCTGATTCAGATCGAAGCTGAAGTGCCGCCCGCCTCCGAGGCTGTCGCCGTCCTCGCCAAAGCCCAGGGAGTCCGCGGTAATCCCTAGCTGCTCGCGGATCAGCACTGTCAGGCGCGAAGGTCCGATGTCCAGAAGCGTTGAGCCGGGACCGGCTTGATGTCTGCGGAGCAGATCGAGAAGGAAGGCGTAGCGGGGGGCATGGTAGGCGAAATAGCCTTCATCCCCCGCCCGGATCGCGGAGATCCGCTGCCATTTCGAAAGCATCCGAGCGGGGAATGTAGCATATGGGTTGCGTGTATCCTCTCCAGGTGAGCGCCAGCACGCCTCCCGTCCCGATCATCCGCGCCGTCACTTTCGACGTCACCCACACGCTGATCTACTGCCCCCGGCTGGGAGAGGTCTATGCCGAGGTGCTCGGCCGGCATGGCGTGCACGTCGCTCCCGATGAAGCCGGGCGGCTGGTCCGGCTGGTCTGGCAGGAGCTGGCCTGCGTGGCCGATCCGGCCCGGGACCGGTTTACGTCCCATCCCGAGGGTCCGGCGGGATGGTGGAAGCGGTTCCTGGAGCGTTTGTGCGAGCATTTGGACGCTCCGCCCCCCTCCCGCTTCGCCGCGGCCGAGCTCTTCGCCCGCTTCTCCCGGGCCGACTCCTGGGAGGTCTACCCGGACGTGCGCGATACGCTCACCGCCCTGCGCGGCCAGGGGCTCAAGCTGGGAGTCGTGAGCAATTGGGACCACCGGCTCCCGGAGGTCCTCGAGAGCCTGGGGCTCGCCCGCCTCTTCGACGCCCTGGTCTATTCCTCGGATGTCGGCGTGGAGAAGCCCGACCCGCGGATCTTCGAGTCGGCTCTCCGGCGATTGGATCTTCCGGCGGGCGCGGCCCTGCATGTGGGCGATGGCCGGCTGGAGGATGTCGAGGGGGCGCAGGCCGTGGGCATGCGGGCGCTCCACCTCACCCGCGGACGCGGCGCAGGCGACCTGCGCGACCTCATTTCCCTGCCCGGGATCCTTTCCGGGAAAGGGGCTTGTGTTAGAATGAGGTAACAAATCATGAAGATCTCCACCAAAGGCGAATACGGAATTCGCGCGATGCTTTACATCGCCATGCAGAGCGGGCGCGGCTGCCCGGTGAACAGCCACGAGATCGCGCAGCGCCAGGGCATCCCCGAGCCCTACCTGCGCCAGATCCTGGCCTTGCTGTCGAAAGACCGGCTGATCGCCTCGAACCGCGGTCCCCAGGGCGGGCACATGCTCGGCCGGCCGGCCTCGGAGATCAACCTGCGCGACATCCTGGTCACCCTGGAGGGGCAGACGACCCCGATCGACCAGATCCTTGCGCTGCCGTGCACGATCGAGGTCGGTACCGAGCACTGCGTGATCCGCGAGTGCTTCCTGGAGATCAAGAGCGCGGTCGAGAAGCTGCTCGCTTCCATGACGCTCGAGCAGATGGTGAACCGCCAGCAGGAGATCCTGACCCGGCGGATCCTGGTGCCGCTCGACCTGCCCTGCAACCTGCCGGTCAAGCCTGTGGCCCTTCTACCGATTCTTCCCGACTGATGAAGCAAAAGGGCGAAGGCCTGCTCGTCCGCATCTTCGTCGGGGAGTCGGACCGCCGGGATGGCGCTCCGCTCTACGAGGCGATCGTCCAGTGCGCCCGTGAGAAGGGCCTGGCCGGTGCCACGGTCGTGCGCGGCATCGAGGGTTACGGCGCCCACAACCTGATCCATACGGCCCGGATCCAGCGCCTGTCCGAGGATCTGCCCATCGTGGTCGAGATCGTGGACTCCAAGGAAAAGATCGAGGCGTTCCTGCCCGAGCTGGATTCCATGATTTCCGAGGGTCTGGTCACCCTGGAGCCCGTCCAGGTCATCCTGTACCGGGCGCGCGACCCCCGGGAAGCCCACACACACTAGGCGGAACGCGGTGCGGTATGATGCCCGGCTCCGGCCCTTCGGAGGCGATAGGTACCCATATGGCACGCAAACAGACGGATGAGAATCCCCAGCTTTTCAAGATGCGCCACTCGGCGGCGCATCTGATGGCCGCTGCGATCCAGCAGCTCTGGCCCGAGGCCAAGTTCGGCGTCGGGCCACCCACGCGCAACGGCTTCTATTACGACATCGACCTGCCGCAGTCCCTGAGCGCGGAGGACTTTCCCCGCATCGAGGAGAAGATGCGCGAGCTGCGCAAGGCGCGGCTCCCCTACGTGCGGCGGGAGGTTGGCATCGAGGAGGCGATCTCTTACATGAGCGGGGCGGGCCAGCCGTTCAAGGTCGAGCTCCTGGGCCTGCTCAAGGAGAAGGGAACGACCGCCGTCGCCAAGGAGACGGGCGACGATTCGATGGCGGCTTCGGCCGATGGCGAAGGAGTCGATCAGGTCAGCTTCTACGAGACTGGCTCGTTCGTCGATCTCTGCCGCGGTCCGCACGTCGAGCATTCGGGCGAAATCGGCGCGTTCAAGCTGCTCACCGTGGCCGGCGCCTACTGGCGCGGCAACGAGAAGAACCCGCAGCTCCAGAGGATCTACGGCCTCGCCTACCCGAATGACCAGGAATTGAAGGCCGAGGTCCAGAGGCTGGAGGAGGTCAAGCGCCGCGACCATCGCCGTCTGGGCAAGGAGCTGGAGATTTTCACTTTTGCGGACGACGTCGGCGCCGGCCTGCCGCTCTGGCTGCCGAACGGCACCGTGCTGCGCAAGGAGCTGGAGAAGCTGGCCACGGAGGAGGAGCGCCGCGACGGCTACCAGGCGGTCGTGACCCCGATCCTCGCCAAGGAGGATCTCTACTACCGGTCGGGCCACCTGCCGTACTACAAGGACGACATGTACGCGCCCATCGACATCGAGGGGCAGAAGTTCTACCTGCGGCCGATGAACTGCCCGCACCACCACCTCGTGTTCTCGTCCACGAACCGGTCGTACCGGGAGCTGCCACTGCGGCTCTCGGAGTACGGCGTGTGCCATCGCTACGAGGCGAGCGGCGTGCTCACCGGGCTGATGCGGGTGCGCGGCTTCGCGCAGAACGACGCGCACATCTACTGCACGTACGACCAGGCGAAGGAGGAGTTCAAGCGCGTGATGAGCCTCCACGCGCGCTACTACGACCTGCTCCAGATCCAGGACTACTTCATGCGCTTCTCGATGCCGGACCTGGACAAGCTCGACAAGTACGTCAACGAGCCGGAGCAGTGGCTGGCGGCCATGAAGATCGTCCGCGAGGCGATGGAGGAGTCGGGGCTGCCCTTCGAGGAGAGCCCGGGCGACGCCGCTTTCTACGGTCCCAAGATCGACTTCATCATCGAGAGCGTGGTAGGCAATGAGTACGCGATCTCGACGAACCAGCTCGACTTCCTGGCGACCGAGCGCTTCGACCTGCGCTACATCGGGGAGGACGGCGCCGATCATCCGGTCTACGTGATCCACCGGGCGCCGCTCGGCTCGCACGAGCGCTTCGTGGCCTTCCTGCTGGAGCACTATGCCGGCGCCTTCCCGACCTGGCTCGCGCCGGTCCAGGCCATGATCGTCCCGATCTCGGACCGTCACGTGGATTACGCCCTGGAAGTGAAGGCGAAGATCTTCGGTGCCGACGTCCCGACCGCGACCGGCGGCGCGCGGGTCGAGGTCGACCTCTCCTCGGAGCGGATGCAGAAGAAGATCCGCAACGCCCAGGTGAAGAAGATCCCCTACATGCTCGTGGTCGGGGATGCCGAGCGCGATGCCGGCGAGGTCGCCGTCCGCCACCGCTCGGGTACCGACCTGGGCAAGATGACGGTCGATGCCTTCCTGGAACGGGTGAGGCAGGAGGTCAAAACCCGCCGGGACCTTTCCTTGTGACACTTGTCACAAGCGAGCCCAAGTTGTGCTACACTGCGCCCGCCGAGGGAGAGGGGCAGGCTCGTGATGCCCGGCAAGAAGCCTGACAGAAGCTGGGTCCGGCTTTCGAGCATCGGAGTGGAGCTGGTCGGGGCCGTGGCGGGGTTCACCCTGTTGGGTTACTGGGTGGACCGGCACTGGGGAACCGATCCGTGGGGCCTCTTGGCCGGAGTCGGCCTGGGCCTGATCGGCGGCATGTACAACCTGATTCGACAGTCGTTGCTCGCTACCAGAGACTCTGGGCGGAGCACCGGTAAATCCAAGGGCAGCTCCGAGCGCCCTGACCGATGACCGGCCGCTCGCCCTCCGCGGGCGGATACCTGCGGTTCCTGGCCTGGGTGGTCGCGGTCACCGCGGCCCTGGCCCTGGTCGGATGGGTGCCGACCCGGCGGTTGGGCGGGGAGGAGGCGATCCCGGCCATGCTCGCCGGGTGCGCGGTGGGGATCCTGGCTTCCGCCCTGGGCGGAGTGCCGATTGCCCTGGTCCGGGGAGGCCAGACCGCGCGGACGCAGGCGCTCCTCCTCTCGATGGCCATCCGCCTCGGCGCCGTGGTCATCCTCGCGGTGGCAGCCGTCCTCTCGGGTTGGTTCCTGCGCGCTCCCCTGCTCCTTTGGGTCGCGATCAGCTACGTGGTTCAACTCGTGGTGGACACCCGTTACGCCTTGCAGGCGTCCGCCCTGGAGAAATAAATAACGATGCTCGCTTTCATGATGATGGCTGCCAACCCGCTGGAGCACGTGGTCCAGCATCCGTTGAAGCAGGTCCATACCGGGATCGGCACGCTGACCGTGCTTTCCGACCAGATCGTGATGATGATCGTGGCCGGAGTGCTGCTCAGCCTGTTCCTGCCGATGCTCGTGCGCAAGCGCCGGGGTACGGACGCGGTGGGCAGCCTGGTCCCGACCGGATTCGCCAATGCGATCGAGGGCATCTGCCAGTACCTCCGCAAGGAGGTCGCGGAGCCCAACCTGGGCGAGCACACCGACCGCTTCATCAAGTACATCTGGACGGTGTTCTTCTTCATCCTGATGATCAACCTGCTCGGCCTGCTGCCGATCGCCGCGGTGTCGCCGCTGTTCGGCACCCATATCGGCGGCACGGCGACGGGCAACATCTGGGTCACTGCGACGCTGGCGATCCTGACCATGATCATGATGGTGGTCAACGGCCTGCGGCTCGGGGGCAAGCACTACCTCGCGCACTTCTGCCCGGGTCCGATCGCGCTGGCGCCGCTGCTCGTGCCGGTGGAGATCATCGGCCTGGTGGCGCGCATCTTCGCCCTGGCCGTCCGGCTCTTCGCCAACATGATGGCGGGCCACATCCTGCTCGCGGTGCTGGTCAGCTTCATCCTGACCGCGGGCTCGGCCATGGGCTGGGGCGGCGGCATCGGCATCGCCATCCCGGTGATCGCCGGCAGCGTGGCGATCACGATGCTGGAGATCTTCGTCGCCTTCCTGCAGGCGTTCATCTTCACGTTCCTGACGACTCTGTTCATCGGCCAGTCGGTGGTCTTCCATCATGAGGGCCATCACGGCGACGGTCACGGACATGAGGCGCACGAGCACTGATTTGACTTGAATTCGCCATGCCCGGATCGCGCGGGGCACGCGGGCCATGAGGCGTAGCTGCGATGGCGATCGATGAAGACGGCCGGCCCCGCACGGCTGCCACAAAGGAAACGAAAGGATTAGTTCCCATGAGCAAGAGGACTGCGAAGATCGCTCTGATGATGATCGTGGCCGGTTTCGTCCTGATGTTCGCGTCGGTCGCTCCGGCCGCCGCCCAGACGGGCACCGATGCCACCGTCGCCGGCAATGAAAGCTCCTACTTCCTGACCACGGACGGCGCCCGCAAGCTGGGCGGCTCGATCGGCGCCGGACTGGTGATCATGGGCGGCGCCGCGGGCGTGGCCCGGGTCGGCTCGGCCGCGGTCGAGTCGATGGCCCGCCAGCCCGAAGTGGCCGGCGCCATCAACACCGCCATGATCATCACCGCCGCCATGATCGAGGGCGCCACCCTGTTCGCCGTGGTGGTGACGCTGCTGGCAGTCCTCGGCTAAGTACGGAACATGGAACCGCCCCTCTCCATGCCGGGGAGGGGCGTTGACCACGGATAGGCGCACATGATCGATAGAGCAATGATTTTTATGGTCTCCCTGGTGCTTGCGGCTCCCGCCCTGGCCGCGGAGGCCGAGCACGGCGGTGGGAGCGCGAGCAATCCTTTCGCCGGCGACTTAGGCAACGCAATCTGGACGCTGATCATCTTCGTCATCGTCTTGATCGTCCTCGGCAAGTTCGCCTGGGGGCCGATCCTGAACACGCTCCAGGCCCGCGAGACTTTCATCCGCGAGTCGCTGGAGACCGCCAAGCGCGACCGCGACGAGGCCGAGGCCCGTCTGCGGGAGTACGAGGAGCGGCTGGCTCAGGCCCGCGCTGAGGCAACGGCCATCGTGGAGGAGGGGCGCCGCGACGCCGTGGTGGTCAAGCAGCGGATCGAGGAGGACGCCCAACTCGAGGCTGACAAGAGGCTCGAGCGCGCCAAGCGCGAGATCCAGATCGCGACCGAGACCGCCACCAAGGAGCTGTACCTGCTTTCCGCCCGGCTGGCGACCGACATGGCCGGCAAGATGATCGGGCGCGAGCTCACACCCCAGGACCATGAGCGCCTCATCGCCGAGTCGCTCGACGGCGTGAACGCTTCGGCGATACCACCGCGGATCTGATGCCATGGCGAACGTGAACGACCGTGAGCTGGCCATCGCCCGCATCTACAGCAAGTCGATGCTGGAGCTCGCCGAGCAGCAGGGCGAGGCCGACGACCTCCTCGGCGAGCTGCAGGAGGCGGTGAAATTCCTCGACCGCAGCCCGGAGTTCGAGCAGTTCCTGGGCAGCCCGCTGGTGGACGACGAGGACCGCTCCCGCACGCTGGAGCGCGCCTTCCGCGGCCGTGCCAGCGACCTGCTCGTCGACTCGCTCCAGGTGGTCAACCGCAAGGGCCGGCTCGGCCTGCTGCGCGCCATCGCCGAGGGCTACCGCATCGAGCACGGCCTGCTGCGCGGCATCGTCGAGGCTCATGTGCGCACGGCGGTACCGCTCAACGAAGCCCTACGGACCCGAGTGCGCGAGTCCGTCGCCCGCTACACGGGCAAGCAGCCGCGCCTGATCGAGAAGGTGGACCCGTCGCTGATCGGCGGCATCGTCATCGAGGTCGAAGGCCGGAAGATCGACGGCAGCGTGGCGAGCCGGCTGCGCGAGCTCGGGCAGGCGTTCGAGCGGCGCGCGTCCGAAGAGATCGTCCGCGCCCGCGCCTGAACAAAATAGGAAATCTTTCGAGAAACACTGAGGAACAACATGAGATTGAATGTCGACGAGATCGGATCGGTCATCACCGAAGAGATCCGGAAATACCGCACCGAGGTCGACCTCTCCGAGGTGGGCAAGGTGCTCGAGGTCGGCGACGGCATCGCGCGGATCTACGGCCTGACCGGTGCCATGGCCGGCGAGCGCCTGGAGTTCGCGAACGGCGAGTTCGGCCAGGTGTTCAACCTGGAAGAGAGCTCGGTCGGCGCGGTCGTCCTTGGCGACTACCTGGGCATCAAGGAGGGCGACGAGGTGCGGCGCACCGGCGAGCTGCTCTCCGTGCCCGTCGGTCCCGAGCTGATCGGCCGCGTGGTCGACCCGCTCGGCCGTCCGCTGGACGGCAAGGGCGTGATCGAGACGCCGCACCGCCGGCCTCTGGAGTTCAAGGCGCCGGGCATCGCCGAGCGCCAGCCCGTCACCGAGCCGCTGCAGACCGGCATCAAGGCCATCGACGCCATGATCCCGATCGGCCGCGGCCAGCGCGAGCTGATCATCGGCGACCGCAAGACCGGCAAGACCGCCGTGGCCCTCGACACGATCCTCAACCAGAAGGACAGCGGCGTCATCTGCGTGTATGTCGCTATCGGCCTCAAGGAGTCCACGGTCGTCGGCCTGATCGACAAGCTGCGCGAGCATGGCGCTCTGGATTACACGATCGTCATCTCGGCGTCGGCGGCCGACCCCTCTCCCCTGCAGTACATCGCCCCGTATGCGGGCGCGGCCATGGCCGAGTACTTCATGTATCAGGAGGGCAAGGCGACCCTGTGCGTCTACGACGACCTGTCGAAGCAGGCGCAGGCCTACCGCCAGCTCTCGCTTCTGCTCCGCCGGCCGCCGGGCCGCGAGGCCTACCCCGGCGACGTGTTCTATCTCCACTCCCGTTTGCTGGAGCGCAGTGTGAAGCTGCGCGAGGAGTTCGCGGTGGTGCCGAAGGACACGCCGGACGACAGCCGCGACCGCAAACTGGCGGTCAAGCATCCGGAGGGGCTCGCCGCTCCCGCGGACGTGCGGCCTGACGACGAGTTCGGCCTGTTCCACCGTCCGCACGGCAAGCACAAGGCCGCGGCGTTCCTCGACACGCTCCAAGATAAGGATAAGTACCGCGTCCACCGCTTCCCGGACAGCGGCGGGTCGATGACCGCGCTGCCGATCATCGAGACGCTGGAGGGCGAGGTTTCGGCCTACATCCCGACCAACGTGATTTCGATCACCGACGGCCAGATCTACCTGGAGCCCGACCTGTTCTTCGCCGGCGTGCGTCCTGCGATCAACGTCGGCATCAGCGTTTCGCGCGTGGGCGGCAACGCGCAGCGCAAGGCGATGAAGAAGGTCGCCGGCACGCTGCGGCTCGACCTCGCGGCCTTCCGCGAGCTGGAAGCCTTCGCGCAGCTCGGCACCGAGCTCGACCAGGCCACCCAGCGCCAGCTCGACCGCGGCCAGCGCATGGTGGAGCTGCTCAAGCAGCCGCAGTACCGTCCGTATCCCGTCAGCGAGCAGATCATCTCCATGTTCGCCGCCACCCAGGGCTACCTCGATGACCTGCCGGTTCCCCAGGTACGGCCGTTCGAAGAGTCGATGCTCAAGCACTTCCGTGACGAGTATCCCGAGGTGCTCGAGGAGCTCAACCGTACCGGCGAGATGCCGAACGACCTGGCGGACCGCATCAAGCAGGTGATCCGGGATTTCAAGACCCACGCCCGCGGCGCGGCAGCCTAGGAATAGATCGTCATGGCGAATCGAAGAGTCCTGGTCAAGCGGCGCAAGTCGGTGCGCAACATCCGCAAGATCACGCGGACCATGCAGCTCATCGCGACCGCCCGGTTCCAGGCGGCTTTCAACCGGGCGGTGGCGACCAAGCCGTACACCGAGAAGCTGGCCGAGCTGGTGGCCGACCTCTCGCGGGCGGCCGGCAACGTCGAGCATCCGCTGCTCCAGACGCACGACGACGTGAACAGCTCGGCGGTGGTGGTGATCAGCAGCGACCGCGGCCTCGCCGGCGGCTACAACTCGAACGTGCTCCGGAGCGCCGTGGGTCACATCGAGGAGCAGCGGGGGCGAGGGGTGGTGCCGCGGGTTCACATGGTCGGCCGGAAGGGGATCAACTTCTTCAAGTTCCTGCGGCGGGACGTGGCGGAGCAGACGACGGGGCTCGGCGACAAGCCGCGCTTCGAGCAGATCGAGCCGATCGCGAACGACCTGATGGACCGCTTCATCCGCGGCGAGATCGCTTCGGCGCACGTGGTCTACATGCGCTTCCACTCAGCCGGCGTGCAGCGGCCGGCGGTGGTGCAGCTCCTGCCGCTTTCGACCGAGCAGCAGGGAGAGAAGAAAGAAGAGGCGCGGCCGGTCGAGTACGAGTTCTCGCCCGACCCCAAGCAGCTTCTCGACGAGCTGCTGCCGGCGACCGTTCGCGTGCGGCTCTTCCAGGCCTTCAACGACGCGATCGTCTCCGAGCAGGTCGCCCGCATGGTCGCGATGAAGGCGGCCACCGATGCAGCGGGCGATATGATCAAAGCGCTGACGCGGGAGTACAACCGCGCCCGGCAGACGCAGATCACCATGGAGCTTCTGGACATCGTCGGCGGCGCCAACGCCCTGTCCTGAGCCCTCAAAAGATCGGAAATCAAGATGCAGAACGCTCATCAAAATACGGCAGGAAACATCGGTCGGATCACGCAGGTGATCGGCTCTACGCTGGACGCCCAGTTCGCGGAGAACCAGTTGCCGGGGATCTACAACGCCCTGCGCGTCGAGGTCGCGCGCACGGTGCTCGGCGAGACCGTGCAGGAGACGCTCTGGTGCGAGGTGGCCCAGCATCTGGGCGGCGGACGCGTGCGCGCGGTCGCCCTCGGCTCGTCCGACGGCCTCCAGCGCGGCTCGGACATCCTCGACACCGGCGCGCCCGTCAGCGTGCCGGTGGGCATCGAGACGCTCGGCCGGGTGTTCAACATGGTCGGCGAGCCCATCGACGGCCTCGGCCCGGTAAAGGCCGGCGAGCGCCGGCCCATCCACCACGCGCCGCCGGAGCTCGAGGAGCTGTCCTCGAAAACCGAGCTGTTCGAGACGGGCATCAAGGTCATCGACCTGCTCTGCCCGCTGGTGCGCGGCGGCAAGGCCGGTCTGTTCGGCGGCGCCGGCGTAGGCAAGACCGTCATCATTCAGGAGCTGATCGCCCGTCTCGCCCGCTTCCACAGCGGCTACTCCTGCTTCGCCGGAGTGGGCGAGCGCACCCGCGAGGGCAACGACCTCTGGCTGGAAATGCAGGAGGCCAAGATCGGCGATACGGGCAAGAGCGTCATCGATCAGACCGTGATGGTGTTCGGCCAGATGAACGAGCCGCCAGGAGCGCGCCTGCGCGTGGCCCTGTCGGCGCTCACCATGGCCGAGTACTTCCGCGATCAGACCGGCGTCGATACGCTGCTCTTCATCGACAACATCTTCCGGTTCTCGCAGGCCGGCTCCGAAGTGTCCGCGCTGCTGGGCCGCATGCCCTCGGCCGTGGGCTATCAGCCGACGCTGGGCACGGAGATGGGCGAGTTGCAGGAGCGCATCACCTCCACCAGCCGCGGGGCTGTCACCAGCATCCAGGCCATCTACGTGCCGGCCGACGACTACACCGACCCGGCGCCCGCCACCGCGTTCGCCCACCTGGACAGCACGGTGAACCTAGAGCGGAGCATCTCGGAGAAGGGCATCTACCCGGCCGTGGACCCGCTGGCATCGAGCAGCCGCATCATCGCGCCGGAGTACATCGGCGACCGGCATTACGCGGTCGCGCGCAAGGTCCAGCAGATCCTCCAGCGCTACCGCGACCTCCAGGACATCATCGCGATTCTGGGCGTCGACGAGCTCTCCGAGGAGGACAAGATCATCGTCCGCCGGGCGCGCAAGGTCGAGCGCTTCCTGTCGCAGCCGTTCTTCGTGGCCGAGCAGTTCACCGGCCTGCCCGGCATCTACTGCTCGCGCGAGGACACGATCCGCTCCTTCGACGAGCTCTGCGACGGCAAGTGGGACCACCTGCCCGACCAGGCGTTCATGTACGTCGGCGCGATCGAGGACGCAGCGGCGCAGGCCGAAAAGATGGCGACCCAGGACAAGAAGTAGACCGGCGAGGCGCGCATGGCGAAGAACGACACGTTTCATTGCAGTGTGATCACTCCGGAGCGGGCCGTGCTGGAGGCTGACGCGACGTTCGTGGCCTTCCCGGCGCACGACGGCGAGGTCGGCATCCTGCCCGGCCGCGCGCCGCTGCTCTTCAAGATGGGCATCGGCTCGCTCCGGGTGGAAACCCCGGAGGGGAACCGCAGCTTCTTCGTGGACGGCGGCTTCGCCCAGATGGTGGAGAACCGTCTGACGCTCCTGACCGAGCAGGCGAAGGCGGTGGAGGAGATCGATCCGGCCGCGGCCGAGCGCGCGCTCGCCCAGGCCCAGGAGATGCCTTCGATCACCGACGCCGAGTTCGCAGCACGTCAGCGGGCCATCCGCCGCGCCGAGACCCAGATCCATCTAGCGGAAACGCGCTGAGCGAGTACGAGCCTCTTTTCTCCGACACCCGCACCGGCGAGGACGATCTCGAACCGGTGCGGGAGCACTTCCGCAAGGCAAGCCGTCCTTTCCTCCGCAATCCGTGGTCCTGGTTCGCCTGGGCCGTGCTGCTGCCGATTGCCGCTCTGATCACTCCGCTGGCGCTCCGCATGGGCGGACCTACGGCTGTTCTTTTCACTTGGTCGGGCGTGATTCTCATAGGTGGAGCGGTGGAGATCGTGGGGATCCGGAGGTCAGGCGGAGGGTTCGGAGGCGGGAGCACGCCGCTCGCTTCCTGGGTGCTGGGCGTGCAGGGCAACCTGTCGCTCGCGGCGCTCGCGCTGTCGTTCCTGCTCGTCTGGCAGGATGCGGCCTGGGCTCTCCCCGGGCTCTGGCTGCTGCTCCTGGGGCACTCCTTCTACATGCTGGGCGGGCTGGCCTTCCCGCCGTTCCGCACGACCGGCCTCATCTATCAGGTTGGCGGGCTCGCGGCGCTCTGGCCGGGAGGCTTGCCGTTGGCTGCTTTCGCCCTAGCTATGGCAGTTGGGAACCTTTGGATGGGATTTTCGATCTGGCGGGAACGCTAATCCCCCGCGCTTTCGACTCTGTTCTTCCCTTTCCTCTTCGCTTGGTAGAGCACCTGATCGGCGCGGGCGATCAGCTCGGTGGGCGAGCCTCCCCTCCGCGGCAGGGCTGACGCCACCCCCACGCTCACGGTTACGACCGGGGCGACCGGCGAGCTGCCGTGCGTGATCGCCAGGTTCTCGACCGCGAGCCTGGCAGCCTCCGCGTACTGGAGCGCGCCCCGCAGGTCGGACTCCGGCAGCACCGCCGCGAACTCTTCGCCGCCGTAGCGGGCCACCAGGTCGCCTGCCCGGCGCAGCACATCCCGCAGAGCGGTTGCCACCTGGCGGAGGCACTCGTCCCCGGCCTGATGGCCGTAAGCGTCGTTGAAGAGCTTGAACTCGTCCAGGTCGAACATCACCACCGAGATCGGCGTGTCGTGGCGGAAGGAGCGCCGCCACTCCGTCTGCAGCGTCTCGTCGAGCTGGCGGCGGTTGGCGATGCCGGTCAGGCCGTCGATCGAGGAGAGCCGCTGGAGGCGCTGGTTCGCTTCTTCCAGCTCCTGGTTGATCGCGGCCAAGTGGATGGCGCCGGCGAGCTGGTCGGCGAAAGTCTGAAAGACCACCAGGTTCTCGGAGGAGAACGAGTCTGGCGTCGTGCTCTCCAGGTCGAAGACGCCGAGGGTGCGGTTGCGGAACCGGATCGGCACCACCAGCTCGGAGGTCACTTCCTCGTGCAGGGGTAGGTAGTCGGGGTCGATGCGCACGTCGAGCGCGAGCTGTGTCTTGCCCAGGCGCAGGGCCCGCCCCACGATGCCGGTGCGCAGCGGCCAGCGGGCCCCGGCATCCACGCGCAGCTTCAGGGTGCCGGCGCGGGCCGCGAGCTCGAACTCCGTGCGCTCTGCGTTGACGAGCAGGATGCTCACCAGCGCGAGCTCGAAGTGCTGCTGCACGTAGTGCACGATGCGGTCGAGCAGGGGGTGGAGCTCGCCCGCTTCGAGCGCCGCCTTGGAGACCTCGCTCACCCTTTCGAGCAGGAGCGCGCGGCGCTGGACCTCCTGATACAGGCGGGCGCAGGCAATGGCCCCGGCGATCTGCTCGGCCACGGTCTCCAGCAGCGGGAGCTGGTCGTGAAAGGCGCCCGGCTCGGTGCTCTCCAGGTTCAGGATCGCGACGATCCGGCCGCCATGCCGGACCGGCACGCAGAGCTCGGAACGGGCGCCGGGCATGGTCTCCACGTAATTGGGGGAGGCGAGCACGTCGTCCAGGAGGATCGGCTCGCCCTGGAGCGCCACCTCGCCCACGATTCCTGTGCCCAGAGGCCGGGTGTAGCCGACTTTGACCGCGGACGGCACCAGGGTTGAGAGGGCCTCGCATACGAAGAACTCCTGCTCGGGATCGACCGACGCGAGGGCCACGCACGGCCAGCCGAACTTCTGCAGGAGCGTGTCCGTGATGCGCTGAAGCATCGGGCGCAGCTCGAGGTCGAGCGTCGCCGTGCGGGCGATCTCGTTGAGGGCCTCGAGCTCCCGGGACCGAGAGGTGTTGACCGCATTGGCGGCATGGGCCCCTTCGGGCTCGGTCATCAGGCCGCCGAGCGGCTGGAGAGGGTCTCGGAGCCGCTCAAGAGATCGCTTAGAGAGCGTCCGCTGAAGGCCATCAAGAGCGGCAGCCCGAGGAGGAGGAGGGTCAGGATCCCTCCGATCCAGCGCCGGGCGGTCTGGTCGAAGGCGAGCGGCTCGCCATCCCGGCTGCGCGCGTCGAGCCCGGCCCAGGCCATTCCCGGGGTGTGGCCCCAGAATGCGAGCGGCACGACCGTGTAGAGGAAGGAAAAGGAGAGCAGAAACAGGGCCACGGCAGGCCAGTCGGAGAGGATCGGATAGACGCCCATGAAACGGCATCCGATCAGGATGCCCACCGCGACCGACGCGTGCACGATGAGATCGGCGCCCGCGGCCGAGATCCGGCTGCCGAGCCCGGCCCTTCCGGCCGGGCCTGCGGTCTCCAATTCTGGGGGCTCTTCCGGCTCGTCGAACGACAGAGTGGCCTCAGGGGGCGGGGGGGAAGCCGCGCGCGGGGCGCGCTTGCGCTCGGATATTGGTGCGGAAGGGGCGCTCCGTCCCCGCTCGGGCTCGAGCGGAAGGTCGAAGAGCAGGGGCTCGTCCGGGGTGTCCTCTTCGTGTCTCATCATCGCAGTGGGAGGTGCTTGACGTAGATCCGGTAGAGCATGTCCTTGGATCGGCTCTGGTAGGTCTCCGCGAACGCGATCTGCCGCTGCAGGTCGCTGTCCTTCGGGTCGAGGCCCTGGGCCTCGCGGAGGTTCTGCAACGCCTGTTTCGTGTCCATCCTCTGCAGGTCGCGCAGCGCCAGGTTGTAGTACGAGTCGATCATGAGCCGGGTGACGTCCCGGTTGCCCGGATCGGCCTCGTGCAGGCGCCAGAGGTCGCGCAGCGCGACCTCCCACTCGTGCTGCTCGAAGAGGTTGATCTGCGCGGAGATGGGCTCGAGCTGGCGCTTGGCGCTGGCGAGCATCTCGGCGTCGGAAGGATCGAGCCGGCCCTTCTGCTGCGCTACCTCGTAACGCTCGATGGCCTCCAGGTAGCTGCGGCCCTGATACGCATCCCGGGCCGAGGTGAGCAGCGCCAGCCGCTCCGGCGGGATCACCGGGGCAGCCGGGGCGGGCGCGGGCCCACCGGGCACCCCGGGTGCGGGGGCCGGCGACGTATCCCACTGCGCGAGCAGCTCCTGGGCCTTCGCGTAGGACGGATCGTCCGGCTGGAGCCGGCGGAGCTGGGCGACTGCAATCGGGGTCTTGCCCCCCTTGTGGAGGTCCAGGGCGCGCGCGATCGGATCCTCTCCGGACGCCTGCGAGGCCGCCGGGTCCTCCGTCTGCGAATTGGGGAAGAGGCGGTCCTTGTTTAGGTAGACGAACGCGCCGCCGGCCAGGGCGAGCACGAGCACGGCGCTGCCGACCAGGGCAAACCTCTTGCGTGCCTTGCCCTCGCGGATGGGCACGGGCTTGACCTTTGGCTTCTGGCGTTCGGCCGCGGCCAGCTCGCTGGGATCGGGCGGGATGAGGATCTCTTCCTTGAGGTCGCCCGTGGCGGTTTCGAGGTCGAGGTCCGAGGCCGTGGGAAGCGCCGGCTGGGCCGCGGCCTCGTGACGCGGGGCGGGCCGCGAGCCGGGCACCTGGCCGGCCTCGAGCTGCTGCAGATACTCGCGGGCCGCGAAGTAGCTCGGCTGGATCTCAAGCACGCGGTGGAGCGTCTGCTTGGCGCCCTCGAGGTCGCCGGCTTCGATCTTGGCGAGGCCCTCGTGGAAGACCTCCTCGGCCTGGCGCTCGCTCTCGGCCTTGACCTTGCGCGCCTGCTCGATGCGGCGGGCGGCCTCCTGATGGTCGATGTCGATCAGGAAGATCCGCGACCAGGCATCGATGGCGCCCTGAACGTCGCCTGCCTGGTAGGCCGTCTGGCCCTCGTCGAGGAGCTGCTTGATCCTGCGGTCGGTCTCGGAATCGCCGCTCGACAACATGTCGGTCTGGAAGTCGGCGGCGGAGATCAGCTCCGGATCCATGAGGGACGGAGTCGCCGCGGGTTCCGCGAAGCCGAGCAAAGGCTCGTCGAAGGTGAGATCGGGCAGCTCGGTGCCAAAACCCGCAGTATTCAGGTCCGACCCGAGGGAAGGCTCGTCGAGCGACAGCTCGAAGCCGGAATCCCGGGCGAGGAAGCCGTCGGCCGGGGGAGCAATCGGAGCAGCTGGTGCGCCGGTCAGCTCGGCAATGGCGGGATGCGAGGGATCGAGGGCGCGGACCTTGTTGATGGCGCGCTCGGCCTCCTCCCGGTTCCCCTGGCGAACGGCTTCGCGGGCCGCGTTCAGGAACTTGGTCACATACGGCTCGGCTTCCAGACGCTCCTGGGCTTCGGAGGCGATGCGCATCAGCTCGGCATCGGCCCCGACGGCGGCCTGCTGCTGCTGGGCGAGCGTCATCAGCTCCTGGAACTGGCGTCTGTCCAGGAGGGCCTGGAAGCGGGAGCGGAGGTCGCCGGCCGGAGGGGCGGCGGCGCCGAACCCGTCCAGGTCGGGTAGGTCGATCGCCCCGGCGAATGGATCAGTGATCGCCGGGGTAGCGGGAGCGAGGAGGTCGTCCACGCTCACGGCGCCGGAGCTGTTGCGCAGCCGTTCCTGAAGCTGGCGCGCGGGCTCGAAGTGGGGGTCCATGCGCAGGACGAAGTCGCATCCCAGGAGGGCTTCCTGCCGGCTGCCCTCCGCGGCGAGCCCGAGCGTCTGCTCAAACGTGCCGAGGACGCGGTTCTGGATATCGGATGAGAGCGAAGGATTACCGGCGTATGACATGGCACACAGGTAGATATACGTCCTCGGAGTCAGAAAAGTCGCGGGTATCGTAGCAGAGCGGCTCCCCCGCGGCAATTGATCCCATCCTCCCTCTCCCCATCCCTCTCCCTCACCTGCGTGAGGGAGAGGGGGCCGGCGCCGCCTTCCCGTCTCCTGGGTCGAGATGCCGTGCTGTATTCTGGCGCCCGTGCTGGAGTGCGTCCCCAATGTGAGCGAGGGCCGCCGGCCCGAGGTGGTGGCCCGCCTGGCGGCGGCAGTGACCTCGGTCCCGGGGGTCCGGCTGCTGGACCTCTCCTCCGATCCCGACCACAACCGTTCGGTGCTGACCCTGACCGGAGAGCCCGGGGACCTCCGCGCCGGGCTCCTCGCCCTCTACGACTCGGCGCTCCGCGAGATCGACCTCACTCGGCACTCGGGAGTGCATCCCCGGGTGGGAGCCGTGGACGTGACTCCCTTAATCCCTCTTGGGGACACGCCCATGAAAGAGGCCGTGGCCGCGGCCGAGGCCCTCGCCTCCGAGGTGGCGGAGCGCTTCGGCCTGCCGGTCTACCTCTACGAACAGGCTGCCCGTACGCCGGACCGCCGCCGGCTGGCGGATATCCGCCGCGGAGGCTTCGAAGGCTTCCCTGCCAAAATGGCCGACCCGGCCTGGACCCCCGACTTCGGACCCGCCCGGGTCCACCCCACCGCCGGAGTGACCGTCATCGGAGCGCGTTTCTTCCTGATCGCCTTCAATGTCGTGCTGGAGACGGCCGACGTCGCCATCGCCAAGGCCATCGCCCGCAAGGTGAGGGAATCGGGAGGAGGGCTGCCGTCCGTGAGGGCCATGGGCGTCTACCTGGAGAGCCGTGGGCGGGCGCAGGTGAGCATGAACCTGGTGGATTTCCGGCAGACTTCAGTCTTGACCGCGTTCCACCGGGTCCGCCAGGAGGCCGAGGCGCTGGGGACCCGGGTTCTGGAAAGCGAGCTCATCGGGCTGATGCCGGAGGAGGCGGCTCTGAGGATCGTGGCTGAGGCGCTGAAGCTGCCGAGGTTTGGGATGGATCGGATCGTGAGCGCTTAGGGCTCTGCCCGAGATGCTCATCTGTCCCATCATCTAGTTGAGATGCACGGCATATTCCCGTACACTGGGAGCGAAGGAGGTGTGCAATGGTGACGTCCACACGACGTAAGCAGTCTGCCGACCGTGAGCTCAAGAAAGAACGCCTTGAGCTACGTGTCGCTCCTTCGGCCAAGCAACTCATCCAGCGCGCAATGGCAGTCTCGGGGCTCACGGCAGGCGATCTCGCGTACGAGGGGGCGCGCCGGGTTCTCGAGGAGCATGAGCGGATGGTGCTCGTGGGTGCGGACCGGGATGCCTTCCTCGCTGCTGTGATGGATCCGCCGGCGCCGACTGCAAAGCTTCGGGCAGCGCTGAGGCGCCATCGCGAAGTCCTGGGCTGAAACCGTCTTGGGGATCAAGATCGAGCCGCTGGGGAAGCAACACGATCGAGCGCGGTTCTCTTGTGGCCAGCCAGATCTCGACGGCTGGTTTCAGCTTCGTGCAAGCCAGGATGACAAGCGCAACATTGCGCGGGTTTTCGTAGGCGTTGACGACGACCTGGGTGTGGTCGGCTTTTACAGCTTGAGCTCATTGTCGCTTTCCCTCGATCATCTTCCAGAACAAATTGCACGCAAGCTGCCGCGGTACGACGCCATACCCGCAGCTTTGATCGGGCGTCTGGCCCGCGATGAGCGCGTGCGCGGGCAGGGCGTAGGTGAGCTTCTGTTGGCCGCGGCGATCCACCGCGTGCTGGGGGCCGGGCGCTCCATCGCCGTCTTTGCGATCGTGGTAGATGCAAAGGACGAGCGCGCGGCTGCTTTCTACCAATCCTTCGGTTTTCAGGCGTTCCCGCTTCGACCCGATCGTCTCTTTCTGCTCACGACCATCGCGGCTGCGGGGCTTGAATAGGGCGATGCCAAAAACAAGCGCGGGCCTGCTTCTGTTTCGTGAGGCCTCCGGCATCCTGGAAGTCCTGCTGATCCACCCCGGCGGTCCTTTCTGGAGCAAGAAGGACGAGGGGGCGTGGTCCATTCCGAAGGGTGAAATCGACGAGGGCGAAGATCCTCTGGAAGCTGCAAGACGCGAGCTCGAGGAGGAGACCGGAGCCTCTGCGCAAGGCGAAGCCATCCCTCTCGGCTCGATCAAGCAATCAGGCGGGAAGATCGTCCATGCCTGGGTTGTCCGGGGCGATTTCGATCCGGCCCTCCTCAGGAGCAATACCTTTCTTCTGGAGTGGCCCCCGAAGTCCGGGCGGATGCAGGAGTTTCCGGAAGTGGACCGGGCCGGATGGTTCGCGATGGACGTCGCGAAGCTCAAGATCCTGAAAGGGCAGGTGGGCTTTCTGGAACGGCTTCAGGAGAAGCTCGGCTGAGTCTCCCGGTCGAGAAGAATTCCCCGCCACAACCTCAAGGCGTCAGCCTGGCCCCTGGTGCTAAACTGAAGGCATGAAGGATGTAAAGCTCGCCGAGCACCTGGAATTCCTCGTCTCCCATCGAGGCCAGGACGAGGCGACCGTGCTCGCCCAGGCCCTGCGTAGGGGGATCGACGCCCTCTATGAAGACACCCTGGTCGAGGAGTTCCTGCTTGGCCGGGTTTCGCGGGAGACGGTCCTCCGGGATCTGGGGCCCAAGCGGCTCAACGAGATCGAATATCAGAGGGATACCCTGCGGCGAGAGGTCGGGTGGGGCTTGAAGGGTGCCTGAAACGATCTCGGACAGTACGGGGCACGGGTATAAACAGCCAGTAAAGGAGCGTTCCCGCCGCTTGCTCTGGGGACACGCGGTCAGCGCGCTCACGAGTGAGCGCGCACGAACGCGCATACTTCAAGCTGATGCTTTCGAGAGCGCATGGGACTATTGTGAATCAATTCTCCGACGTGCCCGGATTTCAGATGGCTTGGATAGAGAAGCTCTCTCGGCATGGCTCGAGTTTGCTGGAGACAGATACGGGCAGCGCCAGCCCTCAACGTTGAGAGTTGCTTATCTCTGTGGTCCTGAGCCTGAGAATGATATGAGGGTGCTTGCCGATCTCGGGGTACGCATCGAGAATGTGTGGGCCATTGAACAGGATAGAGAAGCTCATGGCGCCGCCCTTGAGCGCGCCCGGACCCTCTTCCCTGCGCTAAAGATCTTCCATGGCGGCTTCGAACAATTTATCCGAGTCGTTCGAGAGCGATTCGATGTGGTGTACTTGGACTTCACCGCACCGCTACCTTCGGCCTCGAGCAAGCCATATAGAACGCTGCACGCCGTTTTCGACGAACAGGTCTTGGAGAACCTGGCTGCTCTGGTGGTCAATGTCGGCGATCTCGCCCCAGATGAAGGCAGTGTCCAATTTCTGGCTGATTACTTCCGCCATCAACCCTTTGTCGAAAGCAATGCCCTGGGCTACTGCGCGGAGTCGGATCCTGATGCCTTGTGGTACGCGGAGGTTGCGCCGGACCAGTGGTCCGGTCAGGATGACCTGAGGAAGGATATAGAGCAGCGTATCGACCTTTTCTATTCCGCCTTCTGTACGCAATACCCTTCTTTGTACGCAAACCGGGTTCAGCCGGCTCTCCGGTTGCTCCGGACCGCAGACGCACGGCGGAGTGTCTTTCAGAAAGATCCGAAAATTTATGATAAGGCAGAGGAAGTGGCTGCCGACCCCAAGGCGCTGTTAACCATGTTTTCCGAGCACTCTCTGCCAGTGCGGGACGAGGGCTGGGGTCCCGGGATGGACTTCTTGTTGTCGCCCCAGAACTATCCACTGTGGCGGTTTCTCGAAAGTCTGAAGGAAAGAGTGGCGAAAGACAACTTGGCAGTGAAGTGGCTCGCCGAGTTTTCTGAAAATTTAGCATCTTTGGACGGGAGCAATTATAAGCCGTCCAGATTGGGTGCCGTGCATCTAAGTGATCTCCTGTGGTGCATCGATGAGGGATACCTGCCGCTAATGGCCGACCAGGCACTTGCTGCTCTGGTCAGCACGTACCGCAAATTCCCGGATCGTAAGACGGCTTGGTTTTGTGATCTGCCGATGCTGCACCTGATTGCACAACTTGCCTTGAATCAGCTCGGCTATCCGTATCACCCGGTTCTGGATAGGCACTGGCGTGCGAAGTACATGGCGAAGTCGACAAACATGTACTTGGACGTCCACGTATATGACCAGTGCCGCCCGCTTTATGATTACTTGCCGGCGCTCCAACTCTTTCCTGAGCATTTTGGTAGGCTTGAGCGCCAGTTCATTGCACGTATCGGGATGAGCGCGATAGGGGGGCAGGCGCATGGAGTCGTGCCCGGTTTGTACTGGGCAAGTGCGCTCGCTGATCGTTACTCCTACGGGTGGTCCCAGTTCGCCTCTCCCGTTGCTCGCACCGAGTTAACGGAGCAGGTGTGAGAGTCGGGTTCCGGCCACCGATCCCAGGAGGCAGCGAATACAATCCTCCCCAAGGAGGGAACAACCTCTGCAAGTCCTGACCCCCTGCGACGACGGAGTCATCCGCTCCGGCCAAGCTGGGCTCCCGGGCCGCGGACCGGGGGAGCGTTGGGTGCTGGCGGCCACAATTCTCGGCTCCAGCATGGCGTTCCTCGATGGTACGGCTGTGAACGTGGCGCTGCCGGCTCTCCAAGTGCAGCTCGGTGCCACCGTGGCCGAGGTGCAGTGGGTGGTGGAGGCTTACGCCCTCTTCCTCTCGTCCTTGCTGTTGGTCGGCGGCGCGCTGGGCGACCGGTTTGGACGCCGCCGCATCTTTCTCCTGGGCGTCGTCGGATTCGCTTTGGCGTCGGCCGGGTGCGGCATGGCGACCAGCCCCCAACAGCTCATCGCGGCTCGGGCGGTCCAGGGGATCGCCGCGGCGCTTCTGGTTCCGGGGAGCCTCGCCCTCCTCTCGGCCTCTTTCGAGGCGAGTCGGCGCGGCCGGGCCATCGGCACCTGGTCGGGTTTCAGCGCGGTCACGGCTTCCATCGGCCCCCTTCTGGGCGGCTGGCTCATCGATCACGCGTCTTGGCGGTGGATCTTCTTCCTCAATCTGCCGCTGGCCCTTGCAGTCCTCGCCATCGGCTTGCGATTCGTGCCGGAGAGCCGCGACGAGCAGGCTGACAAGCGGCTCGATTTCGCGGGCGCCTTGCTTGTCACGCTCGGGCTGGGCGGATTGACCTTCGGGCTCATCGAGTCGTCGTGGCCGGTGCTGATCCTCGGGGTGGCGGCGCTCGCCGGATTCCTTTGGGCCGAGGCCCGGATGCCGGCTCCCATGATGCCCCTCTCGCTGTTCCGCTCGCGGACGTTTGCCGGGGCCAACCTCCTGACCTTCTGGCTCTACGCCGCCCTCGGAGGGTCGCTGTTCTTCCTGCCCTTCAATTTGATTCAGGTCCACCGCTACTCCGCCACGGCGGCCGGGGCGGCACTGCTGCCGTTCGTCCTCCTCGTCTCGTCGCTGTCCCGATGGTCCGGCGGGCTGGTGGACCGCTATGGGGCTCGGTTGCCTCTGATCGCCGGTCCGGCCGTGGCAGCCGTCGGATTCGCCCTGTTCGCCGTGCCCGGAACGGGCAGCGGGTATTGGACGGCGTTCTTTCCCGCCATGGTGGTCCTGGGGCTGGGCATGGCAATCAGCGTGGCGCCGCTGACCACGACGGTCATGGCCTCGGTGGAAGAGCGGCACGCCGGCATCGCCTCGGGGATCAACAATGCCGTTTCGCGAGGGGCGGGGCTCCTCGCCGTCGCCGCCTTCGGAGTCATCATGCTGGGCCTCTTCGGCCGGGACCTGGACCGCCGGCTCGCGGAACTCGATCTACCTCCCGAAGTGCGGCAGGGGATCGCGGAACAGCGGGAGGGCCTCGCCGCCCTGGAGATCCCCGCCTCGCTGAGCGAGCCGGAGCGGAGGCGCATCCGCTCTGCCCTGGATGAATCCTTTCTGAAGGGATTCCGCGGAGTCATGTTGACCGCAGCCGGGCTCGCCCTGCTCGCCTCCCTCAGCGCCGGGTGGATGATCCGGGAGCCGAAAGGGCCGCCAACCTTCGGAGGACGTACGGCAACGCCACCAACCCCAGCAAGACCGCGAACCAGAGGGTGGCGGCGCGGATGATCAGGGTGGCCGAGGCGGCCGTGGCGGTGTCGAGGCCCTGGGCGTCCAGGAGGGCGGTGAGGGAGCCTTCGGCGGCGAGGAGGCCTCCGGGAAGCATCGAGAGCGACCCCAGGCAGGTCGAGGCCGTGTAGTTGAAGAGCGCGGCGAGGAGCTCCGCCTGCGGCGCGTACTCGCGGACCACCAGGAAGAAGCCCACCCCTTCAGCGCCCCAGGCCACCACGGCGAGCCCGAGCGCCATGGCCAGCAGCCCGGGAGAGAGCAGCTCCCTCAGAGTTCCATAAAGCTCCGCCAGGACAGGCACCCGCGGACCCACCATGGGTAGCCGTTGCAGCAGGCGGAAGAGGAGGTCCGCCCCTTTCTGCCAGGTCAGGAGGAGGATCGCCACGGCCACCGCTGCCAGCCCTGCCGCGGCAATCCAGCGCCCTCCGGGGAAGGGGAGAGCCCCGAGCGACAGGAGCACGAGCACGCCGAGGAGGTCCGTCACCCGCTCGGCGACCACGGCGGGCACCACCCGCAGCGCGGGTCCGCCTCCGAGCTCCCGCACCAGCCAGGCCTTGCCCAGCTCACCGGCTTTGCCGGGCGTCACCGAGAGCAGGAATCCGACCAGGAACACCCCGAGGCTTCGGGCGCGGGCCAGCCGCACGCCGAGCGCCTTCAGGTAGATCTCCCAGCGGACGAAACGCAGGGCGTAATTGACCAGGGACAGGCCCAGGACGGGCAGCAGGAGCGCGAGGTCGAAGTCGCTCAGGCGCCCGGCGAGCTTGCGGGCATCCGCCACAAGGATCAGGCCGATCAGCGCCAGCAGGCCGAGGGCGAGCGGGATCAGCAGCCGGCGGCCGAGGTGCTCCAGGCCGGAGCCCGTCGGCTCCGGCTTGGCCTCAGAAGGAGTCTCCGGAGTCAGGCGACCTTCTCTGCCTTGGCGGGGCTCGCCTCGGGGTAGGTCTCGAACAGGCGCATCCACTTGCTGGTCTTGGCGTAGCGCTCGGTCCGCATCTTGCCGATTGTGGGGTACCACGCGTAGTCATGGTAGAAGTACGAGCCGAACACGAAGAAGTAGACCAGCGGCGTCCGGAACAGCAGCTTCTGGAGCCCCTTGAGCGGCCCGAACCAGACCAGGTCGCCGAAGCGGGAGACGGCGTTGTCGCCCACCGAAAAGCGGAAGTTCCAGTTCGAAATGTCCTCGCCGACGATCTCGATGTCCCGCGGATCGCCCACGCCCAGCCCGGCGTCGTGCGCCAGCCGGATGTAGGGGATCGACATCGGGTCGAAGCCCATCATCTTCGTGGCCACGGCGTCGATTGCCACCTGATCGCCCGAGGCGAGGAGGATGTCCTTCTCCACGGGGATCATCGTCCGCGGGCCGGGGCCGTTGCCGCAGGTCGTGCCATCCATCACCGCGAAGAGGCCGGTGTGAATCTCCTTCTGGATGGTCAGGAGGTCCACCAGGGTCTCGTGAATCCACGAGTGGGTGTAGTGCCGGCGGGTGTTGAGGAGGCCGCCGAAGGCGTTCTTCATGGCCCCGGTCGTGGTGGTGTAGATGTGGCACTTGACCGTGGGCAGGTGGACGATGTTCTTGCCCAGGAAGAACTCGGGGATCGTGATCCCCTCGGGGTAGATCTTCGGCAGCACCAGCATCTTGCCCTTGGGTTGGTACTGGATCCACTTGAGGTCGTCCTCGAAGCAGTTGTACCGCACGGGCACGTCGTACTTGTCCAGCACCGGCAGGTAGCGGTTGAGGCGCTCGCCCTTCTTGGGGTCGGTCACCACGGTGTTGTTCTGGACGCAGACCTGGTCGGTATAGCCGTCGGCCCGCAGCTTCTGGATGGTCCCTTCGAGCTGCCAGGGGGTCGTGTTGGCGCCCGGGAACGGGAAGTGCCAGGAGATGTTGTCCTTGAGGATGGTGGTCGCGCCGGGTGCGAGGTGCTGCTTCACCCCTGCCAGCTCCATGGTCCGGGCGACGTCCTCCAGGACGGTCTCGGGGCGGGTCTTCAATACGGCTACACGAGCTTTCGGGGGCATCAGGGTACGTCTCCGCGTTCATTTCTGGGAAGACCGTCAAAGGGTCAGGCGGCCCATTATAACCGCGGGGACTTTCATCGGCCTCAACGAGAGGCTCGTCGAGGCTGGCGAGAGCCTCGAAAGGTTCATCGAGCCTCTGAAAAGGTCCGATGAGAGGTTCGTCAAGCCTGATGAGCCTCTCGAAAGGTGGAACGAGAGGCTCAAAAGGACCGACGAGGGTCTCGTCAGGTTCGATGAGGCCCTCGAAAGGTGTGACGGAAGCCTCGAAGGTCCGATGAGGGTCCCGAAAGGTCTCGCGAGAGGCTCGTTGAGTGCGACGAGGGTCTCGAAAGGTCCGTCGAGACCCTCGAAAGGTTGTTTGAGAGGCCCGAAAGGTTCGATGAGAGGCTCGAAAGGTCCAGCTAGAGCCTGAAAAGGGCCAACGAGAGGCTCACAAGACAGCTCGTCACTCGCCGAGAGGAAACCCCTGGGCGTGGAGAAAGGCTTCACTGGCTCTGGCGAAGCCCGCCTTTATGCGCTCCGCAAGCTCGTCCGTGGCCATAGCACCCTCTCGTCGCGCGCGTAGTTGCGCCAGAAGCCGGGGGAGGACCGTCGAAGCTGCTCGAAGCGCTCCCGGTCCAGGATCTTGATGGACAGGTCGACGTTGTGCTCGAGCTCGAGCGTAGCCGCAAGCCCATGGACTTCGTCCCGCGCCTTGCCTGAGGCGCTGCGCAGCACCACCATGAGGTCGTAGTCCGATCGCCATCGCGCCTCGCCGCGGGCTCGGCTCCCGAAAAGCGCCACCTGGACCAGATCCTCTCTCAGCCGCTGGGCCAAAGCCTCGGCGAAGTCCTGCGCGATGTCGGAGGTCACCACGGCACACATGCGGCTAGTGTACCGGACCCTACGCCCCGAAAAACTCCCGCACGGCCCCGCACACCCGCTCGTGCTCCTCGTTGGTGAGCTCGGGGAAGATGGGCAGGCAGAGCACCTCTGTTGCCGCGGCGGTGGCCACGGCGAGGTCTCCGGGTTCCACGTGAATCTTCCCTTCCATCGCGGGCTGGTGGTGCAGCGGGGAGGGGTAGTGGACCGCCGAGGCCACGCTGCGGGACTTCAGGTGCTCCATCAACTCGTCGCGGCGCGCGGTGCGGATCGTGTACTGGTGGTAGACCGAGAGCGCTCCGGGCGGGTCGGGGATCAGCCGGATGTCTCCGACGCCGTTGAAGGCTCCGTGGTAGCGGCAGGCCAGCTCGCGGCGGCGGGTGTTGTCCTCCTCCAGCAGCTCAAGCCGGCAGTTCAGGACCGCGGCCTGGAGGCTGTCGAGACGGCTGTTCGTCCCCACCTCGACATGGTGGTAGCGGCCCTTCTGGCCGTGGTTCGCCAGCAGGTGGACCTTGGCGACCAGATCCTTGTCGTTGCCGGTCACGGCGCCGCCGTCTCCGTAGCAGCCCAGGTTCTTCGTGGGGTAGAAGCTCCAGGCGGCCAGGCTGCCGAAGCCTCCGACCCGCTTGCCTTTCCAGGCCGCGCCTTGGGCTTGCGCCGCGTCCTCGATCATCCAGATGCCGCGCTTTTCGCAGAGGGCCAGGGTGGCGTCCACGTCGATCGGCCGGCCGTAGAGGTGGACGGGGAGGAGCCCAACGGTCCGGTCGGTGATCCGCCGGGCCGCGTCCTCGGGGTCCAAATTCAGGGTTTCGGGATCGACGTCGGCGAAGACCGGCACGCCTCCCAGCAGGAGGACGGCCTCGGCCGTGGCGAAGAAGCTGAAGGCCGGGACGATCACCTCGTCGCCGGGCCGCAGCTCCAAAGCCCGCAGGGCCAGCACAAGGGCGTCGGTGCCGTTGGCTAGCGCGGTGCAGGCCTTCACCCCCAGATAGCTGGCGTAGGCTGCCTCGAACTCCCGGACCTCGGGGCCCAGGATGAACGAGCTTTCGGACAGGATGCGCTGCCAGCGCTCTTCCAGCTTGGGCGCGATGCGGCGATGGACTCGGGGCAGGTCCAGGATTGGGACGTTCACGGGGCGGGATTGTATGACAACGCGTACACGACGATCTCGTCGTCACCCATGGTGATGTTGTCGGGGATCTCCAGCCGGTGGATTGCCTGGAACCGCGGGTCGGAATCCAGCGCCGGCAGCCACTTGGGGAAAACGACGACGTAGTCCGGCCGCCTGCGGACGATCGCCTCGGCCATGGCCTCCGCCCAGGGCAGGCCGGTCTCGGCCATGATCCGGCTCACCTCGTCCCGGATCTCGGGGTTGGCGATCGCCGCCAAGTCCAGGACCGGGTTGGGGAGCAGGAACTTGATCGCGCCGATGTCGTTGACCGCGAGCACCGCCTGCGGCGGCACCCGCCCGGCGAGCCAGCGGGCGATCTTCACGTCGCTGTCTTCCACATTGGCCACGTTGCGGGCGTAGCGCATCGCTCCCTGGGTGAAGCCCCAGAGAGCGGTCGCGAGGATCAGCCCGGCGAGCAATGCTCCCAGGGGACGCCTCTTCAGCGCCCTGGCTGCCGGCTCGAGCCCCAGCATCCCGAGGACGATCACCACCGGCAGCAGGGGGAAGTAGTAGCGGCCGAAGTTGCCCATGAGCTTCGTGGGGCCGGGCGCCAGCAGCGAGTAGGCCAGGGGCAGGCCCGCGACCCAGAGGGCGGGGAGTAGCCCCCGGTCTTCACGAGTGCCCAGCCGGGCGATCAGGGCGACGATCCCGGCGCCCGTCAGGAGTGCCAGGAACGGCTGCGAGCGGAAGAAGACGCCGATCACCGTGTGCACGTATGAAAGGTTGGGCAGCATCTGGCGCAGCCCGGCCCCCTTGGCGCCGAAGGTCGTGGGCAGGAAGGAGCCTCCGGCCCAGCGGTAGGCCAGGAGCGGCCCGATCAGGGCCAGGGCGGCGAAGACGGTCCCCACCAGGATCGGCCGCAGCGGAGGCCGCCTCCAGACCAGCTCGTCATCTTCCCGGTCGAAGACGAGGAGCCGGTCGAAGAGCGCAAGGACCAGGAGGAGCAGGCCCTCCGGCCGGGCCAGCGAAGCCACGGCCAGCACGGCGATGGAGAGCGGCGGAGCTTCCGGACTCCGCCTCTCCCGAAGATGGAGGAGGAGGCCCCAGAGGGAGAGGAAGATGAAGAGAGGGATCTCCATGCCCGACAGCGCCGACCAGACCAGCCAGCTCGTGGTCAGCATCAGGAACGCGGCCATCCCGGCGAGGCCTCGGCCGAGCCCCAGCTCCCGCGCCAGGCGCCAGGCGGCCGAGACGCTGGCCGCGTGGAAGGCGATGCCCAGGAGCTTGGTCCAGGCCAGGACGCTCCCGGGAAGGGGGATGAGCAGGGAGAGCAGCGCGGTCCAGAGCGGCGCGGTCGAGCCGGTCACCAGCTCCCCGGGGTTGTATGAGAGGCCCCAGCCCGCCGCCAGGTTGCGCGCGAACTGGAGATGGATCCAGCTGTCGTCCAGGGGGAACCCCAGCCCGCCCACGAGGAAGAGCTCGGCTCCCAGGTAGGCGAGGCAGGCCGCAACCGCTGCCGGGACCAGCCAGCGCGGAGGAGAAAAGGAGGTCTCGTTCAAGTCGGAGTGGAGCATACCTGACCTATTGACTTATTATCATGCGCGCCGATGCCACGACCAATCTGGACGCCCTTCCAACGCCGCCGGCGCGCGGCTGCCCGCGCCGCCCTCTACGGGAGCCTGATCCTCGTAGCGGGGATCACGTGGCTGCTCGTCTCCTGGCTCAACCGGCCGCTCGAGGGCTCGGTCCTCGAGAACTGGGTCGAGACCGACTACCGGAACCTGCCCGAGGTCCAGCTCCTGCGGGACTATGTGCGGATCGACACCAGCGAGGCCACCGGCGACGAGATCGCGGGCGCGCGCTTCCTCGCCTCCCGGCTGGAGAAGGCCGGCATCCCCTCCCGCCTGGAGGTCGTGGGCGAGCGCAAGGCGAACCTCTACGCCCTGCTCGAAGGGAAGGATCCCCGGCCGCTCGTCCTGCACAACCACATCGACGTGGAGGACGTGAAGCCGGAGGAGTGGTTCCATCCTCCGTTCGAGGCGTTCATCGACACGCCGTGGATGTACGGCCGCGGCGTGTTCGACATGAAGAGCGTGGCCGTCGCCCAGCTCCTCGCCATGGTCGACCTCAAGGAGAGCGGCCGGCCGCTCGAGCGCTCGGTCCTCTTCCTGGCCACGAGCAGCGAGGAGCGCGGCAGCCGCCTCGGCGTGCGCCGCCTCATCGCCGAGGACCCGGAGGGGGTGCGCCGCTTCTGGGCGGTCCTCACCGAGGGTGGCGTGGTCGAGGCGCGGGCACGCGACGAGATCAAGTTCTGGGGGACCGAGATCGGCCAGAAGCGCTACGTCGACCTCCTCGTCTGCGCTCCGGAGCGCGAGCCTCTGGAGGAGCTCCGGGAGACGCTCAGGGAGACCGGCTACACCGCGACCGACCTCAAGATCGTCCCCGAGGTCAGGGAGGTCCTGAAGACCTACACGCCCACCCGCGACCACAGCGAGCTCCGCGGCCTGCTGGAGGACCCGGATGCCACCATCCGGGACGTGGCCGCCTTCCGCAAGCTGCCGTCCTATCTGCAGTCCTTCTTCCGCAACGAGGCCGTCCCCTTCAAGGTGCAGGAGGCTGCCGGCGGCGGCTGGCAGCTCCTGATCAAGATCCATCTCCTGCCCGGGGCGAAGCTCGAGGAGGAGATGCCGAAGCTCGTGCCGGCCTGGATGCTCGCCGGCCTCAGCTACACCCTGGACGAGCCGCCCGCCGTGGCGAGCAGCTCCACCGCGCATCCTGCCTACCGCGCGATCATCGGGACGCTGTCGGAGCACTATCCAGACGCGCCTACGGGGCCGTACTTCCTGCCGTGGACGGCCACCGACTCGCGCTTCTTCCGTTCGGTGGGAGTGCCCTCCTACGGCTTCTCGCCCTTCCTCATCATGAACACCGACACCTTGCAGGTGGACAAGGCCAACGAGCGCTTCGCGCTACCCGGGTTCGTGGACGGAGTTAAGGTCTACCGCGGCCTCGTCCGGCGGCTCGTCCTGGATCCCGGACAGGAGTGACACTGGATGTCACCGGCGGCTTGCAAGCGCTGTCACTTTTTGTCGGAGTTTCCGAGGCAACACACGAAGAATCAATGACTTAGGGGCTGGCATCGCCCCTGCTATACCTCTCTGGCGAACGGAGTGGGCGCCCCAAGGAAAGATCCGGGGGGACAGCTTTTGAAACCACGGAGGAGACCGTACTCATGTTGACCAAGATCCGGAACCGTCAGAAGGGCTTCACCCTGATCGAGCTGCTGATCGTCATCGCGATCATCGGCATTATCGCGGCGCTGCTGATCCCGAACTTCCTGGACGCGCTCCAGAAGGCGAAGCAGAAGAGGACCGTAGCCGACGTGCGCAACACCGGCACGGCCATGTTCTCGTGGCTGACCGACCAGGTGGGCGCTGCGGCCGCCGGCGCTTCGGCGTCGGATGTGGTCCTCACCTCCTACCTGTCGCCGCTGACCGGCGCGGCTGTCGGCAGCATCCTGGTCCCCCAGTACATGCAGGAAGTGCCGAACGTCGACGGCTGGAAGACGCCGTACGAGTACTATCTGAAGACTGCCGCCCCGCTCGATCCGCAGGTCATGGCGATCCGCAGCCTGGGCCGCAACAAGAGCGTCAACGGCAGCACCACGTACTCGGTCACCTCGTTCGATCCGACCGATTACGACCAGGACATCGTCTGGGCCGACGGCTTCTTC
The DNA here is from genome assembly GCA_963741305.1 of uncultured Holophagales bacterium. Taxonomy (GTDB): domain Bacteria; phylum Acidobacteriota; class Thermoanaerobaculia; order Multivoradales; family UBA5704; genus DATMER01. The sequence goes on from CAVUHL010000003.1 coordinate 6,626,153, forward strand.
GTCCGCTGGCCCCAGAAGCGGTAAAGACAGCGGCAAGACGCAGTACGCAACGGAAAGAATACTCCCTCCTCAGAAGGGGCGCCCGGTTGGTGGCGCCCCCTTTTTTTGTCTAGACTTGCCCGCCGCGATGCTCAAAACACTGAAGGCCCTCGTCATCGCCCTGGCGATATTCGCTCTGCCCGGCGCCCGGCCCCTGGAGCTGTCCGAGCCTGCCCGCTGGCTGCAGGCCTACCTGCGTATCGACACCACGAACCCGCCGGGCCGGGAGCATCTGGCGGCCGCGTACCTGGCCGGCATCCTGAAGCGCGAGGGCATCCCGTCGCACGTGGCCCGCACCCCTGACGGGCGTGCCAACCTCTGGGCGCGGCTGTCGTCGCCCCGCAGCAACGGCCGGGCCGTCGTGCTGCTCCATCACATGGACGTGGTCGCTCCCGGTCCGGGCTGGACCGTCCGCCCCTTCGGCGGCGAGGTCCGCGACGGACGCCTGTGGGGCCGCGGCGCTCTCGACGACAAGAGCCTGGGCATCGCGCAGCTCGCCGCCTTCGTCGAGCTGAAGCGGCGGCGGGTGCCGATCGAGCGCGACGTGATCTTCCTCGCGGTGGCCGACGAGGAGAGCGGCGGCCTGCGCGGTGCCTCCTGGCTGCTGCAGAACCGGCCGGAGATGTTCCACGGGGTTGAGGCGGTGCTGGGCGAGGGGGGGCGCGCCCAAGCCGTCGGCGAGCGGCTCCTCTGGTGGGGGATCGAGGTGGCTCAGAAGCGCCCTCTCTGGCTGGAGGCCTCCACGGCCGGGCGCGGCGGCCATGCCTCGGGGCTCAATCCGCAGAGCGCCAACCACCAGCTCATCCAGGGGCTCGCCCGGATGCTTCAACGCCCCATCCGCTGGCGGGTCACGCCGCCGGCCCGCAATTACCTGCAAGCTATCGCGCCGCTCCACAACGACCACTGGAAGCGCGTCCTGGGGGACATCGACAAGGTGGTCGGCCCCGGCGGACCGAGCGAGTTCCTGTTCCCCGGCATGGCCAACCTGTTCGTGGACACCGTGCAGGTGACGGTCCTGCGCGGCGGCGAACGGATCAATGTCACCCCTGACCGGGCCTCGGCGCGCATCGACGTGCGGCTGTTGCCCGACACGGACGCCAACGCTTTCCTGAAGGAGATCGAGGGTGCGCTGGGCGATGGCTTCCAAGTCAAGGTACTGGTGACCTCGCCCCCGGCCCCGCCCTCTCCTGCCGCGGGCCGCCTCTACGGCGCCTTGCGGAAGGTGCTTTCGGCCGACGCGCCGGTCGTCCCGACCTTCATCCCCGGCTTCACCGACTCGCGCTTCTTCCGTGAGCGGCGGATCCCGGCCTACGGTGTGACGACCTTCGCCCTGGCCGGCGAGGACCTGCGGGGCATCCATGGACCGGACGAGCGCATCCCCCTGGACGAGCTCGACCGCGGAGTGGAGCGGATGCGCCGCGTGGTGGCGGGCTATGCCGGGCCCGGCGGGAACTGACACGTCTTGTCCGCGGCTGACGTTTTTTGTCCTAACAGACCTATGCGCACGAGTGCAAGTAGCTGAACTATATGGACTTGCAGGTTCGCCTGTCCTGGCACATGCTTTGCCCTAAGGGATCTCGTACATTAATTGGAGGGCGTTGAGATGCGCAGGGCGACAGCCGCACAGAAGGGCTTCACGCTCATCGAGTTGTTGATCGTGATCGCTATCATCGGCATCATCGTCTCGATGCTGATCCCCAACCTGCTGGATGCGATGCAGAAGGCGAAGCAGAAGCGGACCATTGCGGACGTCCGGATCACCGGTACGGCCATGTTCTCCTGGTTGACGGACCAGGTGGGCGCGGCGGCGGCGGGACAGGCCAACTCCAACGTGGTCCTCGGGTCGTACGGCTCGCCGAGGACGGCGGCCTCTCTGGAAAGCCTGCTGGCGCCGAACTACCTGCAGGTCGTGCCGCCGATCGACGGTTGGAAGTTCCCTTACGAGTACTACCTCAAGACGGGGTCCCTGGTGCACGAGCGCCAGATCATGCTGATCCGCAGCCAGGGGCGGAACAAGGCCTTCTCGACAAGTGATTACACCGTGACCTCGTTCGAGTCGACGGATTACGACCAGGACATCGTCTGGGCCGACGGCTTCATGGTGCGCTGGCCGTCGCCGAAGGGGGGCTGAGGGTTCTTTGCGCCGCCTGGCCGGGATTGTTGCCACCGGCCTGCCGGTCCTGCTCGGCGCGGCTTGGCTGCTGAGCCTCTTCGCGCCGCTGCTCTCGCCCGGGACGATCCTGGCGAACCGGGACGTCCCGCTGTTCCACCTCCCCCTGCGGGCTGCGTTCCACTGGCTGGCGGAGGAGGGCCTGCCGGTCTGGAACCCGTGGCTCAACGGCGGCCAGCCGGTGCTGTCGAACCCGAGCTACGCGGCCTTCTATCCGCCGAGCTGGCTCGCTCTCGCGCTGCCGCCTGCCTACGCCCTCAACCTGCTGGTCGTGCTCCACGCGGCCGTCGCGTTCGCCGGAGCCTGGTGGCTGGCCCGGCGCCTGGGCTCGGGCCGGGCCGGTGCGGCCCTGGCGGCCGTGGGCTACATTGGGAGCGGCAGCCTGCTTTCGTTGATCAGCGCCCTGACGCTGTTCTGCAGCATGGCGTGGTTCCCCTGGTTCCTGGGCTGGACCGATGCCGCGCTACGGGCGGAGCCAGGTAGATGGCGCCGGCCCGCGTTGCTGGCGGGCGTCGCCCTCGCCCTCCAGCTCCTGAACGGCGAGCCGGTGACGGTGGTGATGAGCGGCCTCGGCCTCCTGGCCCTTGCGGCGGCATCGCTGACCGGAGGGGGCCGCCCGCGTGCTGTTTTCCGGCTCCTGGTCCCCCTGACCCTTGCGGTGGCGCTCGCCGCGGTCCAATGGCTTCCGACCGGCGCGCGCTTCGCAGGTTCTCCCCGGGCAGGGGGCCTGGATGCGCAGAGGGCCACGGTCTGGTCGGCCCCGCCGGCCCGGCTGGTGGAGCTGGCCTTCCCCCGCTTCTTCGGCGACCCCATGCGCGACCAGGAAGGGCTGTTCTTCGGCTGGAACCTGCACGACCGGGACTTCCCGTACGTCCCCTCGGTCTATCCGGGCCTGCTCCTCGCGGTCCTGGGGATCGCGGCCCTCGCCCGCTGGCCGGTGCCGCGGCGTGCGGCCTGGGCCCTGGCCCTGGCCGCTGGCGCCTTCCTCGCCCTGGGGCGCCACAATCCGCTCTTCGAGCCGCTGCGGGAGGCGATCCCATTGCTGGGCGTGCTCCGCTTCCCCGAGAAATTCGCGGTCCTGACCGTGGCCGCCCTCACTTTCTGCGGTGCTCTGGGGTGGGACTGGCTGCTGCGGGAGCGGCGGGCGGGCCGGCCGGAGCGGGCCGACTTCCCCCTCGCCCTGTCGCTGGTCCTGCTCGCCACCGCCGGGGCGGTCACCGCCCTGCTCTACCGGGTCCCCCGGCTGGCGGACTGGTTCGTGCGCAGCTACGGCGAGCCCGGCCTGGGTCCGGAAGGGGCGGCGCGGGGTGTGGCCTACCTGCGGGGCGAGGGGTGGGCTGCCCTGGCAACCGCGGCAGCGGTGGCCGTGCTCCTGGCCCTCTGCCGCTGGCGCCGGCCGCCGGACCGGCTGCTCGCCGCCGGCGCCACGGTCCTGCTCGCAGCCGACCTCTGGCACTACGGGCATGGTCTCGTGGAAACCGCGCCGGCCGCCATCTTCGAGGGGCCGCCACCGGTCGCCATGCCCGCGCCGGAGACCCGGCTCTTCGTCCAGGAGGGCACCGATGACGAGCCCGAGCCCGTGCCGCGGCGGGGTGGCTCCGCCGCCTCGGTGCGCATGCTGGTGCGGCGGATGGAGCCTTACAGCGCCGTGCTCTGGCGCATCCCGTACGGCCTCAACGAGGATTTCGATCTGATGCTCACTCCCTGGGGGGCGCGCGCCCTGGAGGCCCTGCACCAGGACTGGCGCCGCGATCCGAACGATGCGTGGCGCTTCCTGGGGGTGTGGAGCATAAGCAGGGTCCTGCTGCGCAAGGACCTGGCCGCCTGGACCGCCGAGGTGGCCCGCGACCCCGACGCGCCGATCATGCGGGAGCTGGACAACCCGTTCGTCCTCCCGCGTCACCGCTTCGTGCCGCGCGTGACCTTCCATGCCGATCCCGGATCGGCCCTGGCCGCGGCGCGGGCCTCGCGCTATGCGGTGATGCGGCACGAGCACGCCGTCCGGAGTGGAGCTCCAGTGGGAGAGAAGGCCTTCCCGCGCATGCCCCAGCCGCTGGAGCTGGAGGAGCAGGGGGGCCGTCTCCGCCTGCGCTACCGCTCGGAGTCGCCCGCTTTCTTCGTCCTCGCCGAGACCTTCGACGAGGGCTGGCAGGCCAGGTTGGAGAAGGCCGGGGGCACGCCGCTGCCGGTCTACCCCACCGCCGCCGGCCAGATCGGGGTCGAGCTGCCCGCGGGCGAGCACGTCCTCGAGCTGCGCTACCGTGAGCGCCTGCTCCCTCTCGGAACCGCCGTCACCCTCGCAACTCTCGCCTTCGTGCTCGGCGCGCTGCTCCTGGACCGGCGGAGCCGGTAGAATCACCCTACTGTGGTCCCCTTCTGGCTGATCCTCGCCTACGTGGCCGTGCTCGGGCTGATCGTCGGCAGCTATCTGAACGTCCTCATCTACCGGCTGCCGCTCGGGATGTCGACGGTCACGCCGCGCTCGCGCTGTCCGGCCTGCGGCGCGCCGATCCGCGCCCTCGACAACCTGCCGGTCCTCTCGTTCCTGCTGCTGCGCGGACGCTGCCGGGCCTGCGGGGCGCGCATCTCCTGGCGATATCCGCTGCTGGAGGCGGCCACGGCGCTGCTCTTCATGGGCTGCGTCTTCGCCTATGGCCTGACCCTTCCGGCGCTGATGGCGGCGGTTTTCGGCTGCCTGATGATCGTGCTGGCGATGATCGACATCGACCACATGATCCTGCCCGACCGGATCACCTGGCCGGGGATCGCGCTCGGTTTCCTCTTCCACGCGGTGATCGTGATGGCCCTGGGCCTGTCCTGGCGGCACATGCTCGGCCCGCTGTTCGGCGCGGTGCTGGGCGGAGGGCTGCCGCTCGCGATCTATGGGCTCTGGTGGCTGATCCGGAAGGAGGAGGGGCTGGGCCTGGGCGACGCCAAGATGATGGCGCTGATCGGCACGTTCCTGGAGTGGAAGGCCCTGCTGGTGGCATTCTTCTTCGCGGTCCTCGCCGGCTCGATCGTGGGCCTCGCCCTGATGAGCCGCTCGGGCGAGGGGATGCGCACCCGGCTGCCGTTCGGCGCCTTCCTGGCGCTCGGCGGCCTCATCGCCCTGTTCGCCGGCCCGGCGATCATCGGCTTCTACATGCGCTTCCTATGACGAGGGGGATGACCAGGACGCGCCGGCCTGCGCTGGGGCTGCGCCGCGAGGTCCTGATCCTCCTGCCCGTGGCGCTATTGCTGCTGGTCGTCCTATCCACCTTCACCCTGTTCTCGTTCCGCAATGCCCTGGAGCTGCTCGCGGAGGAGCGGCGCGGCGAGGCCGTCCGCCTGGCGGAGGTGATTTCGGGCCGGCTGGCTGGTGGAGGCCTCCCCTCGCAGGCGGAGCTGCGCTCGTTCGCCCCCCAGGCCCGCGGCATCGCGGTGGCGGACCGCAAGGGCGACGCCCTAGTCTCCGCCGGGGAGATCCCCTCCGCCGGCCTGCTCGTCCCGTTTGTGGGGGATGCCCTCGCCGCCGGCCCCGACGAGATCCTGCCCGACCGGGTTGCCGGCCGCGCCCCCTTTGGAACGGGACGCTGGGTGCGGGTCGATCTCGGGGCCGAGGTGCTCCCGGCGCAGCAGCGCGGGGTGGGCGTGCTCTCCGTGGTCGTGCTGGGTTTGAACGCCGCCCTGCTTCTCCTGGTCCTCTCTTTCCTGCGCCACCTGATGGCCCCATGGGAGACGCTGATCGAGCGGGCGCGCCAGATGGGAGCGGAGCGCGAGCCGGGGGAGGGGGAGATCGAATTCCTCCTCGCCACCTTCGAGCGCGCCATTACGACGAGCGCGCAGGCCCGGCGGCCGGAGGACGACATCGAGGCCCTGGAGCGTACCCTCTCCGCCAGCCTCCAGAGCGGGCTCCTGCTCCTCGACCGCGCCGGCAACGTGCTGGCCTTCAACGCCGTGGCCGCCGCCCTGCTCGGCATCGAGCCGCCCCCGCCGGGGACCCCGCTCGCCGAGGCTCTCGCCACCCAGCCCGAGCTGTACAGCCTCCTGGAATCCGCCGTGGCTGATCAGAGCGCGCCCAAGCGCCGGGAGATCTCGGTGCAGACGGGCGGCGAGGCCCGCACCCTGGGGCTCACCGTCCACCCCCTGCGGCGCGACGACGGCAGCGTCCGCGGCTGGCTGGTGCTCTTCGCCGATCTGACCGAGGTGCAGCGCCTGGCCGGGGAGAGCCGCCTGGCCGAGAGCCTCGCCCGCCTGGGGGAGATGGCCGGCGGCGTGGCGCACGAGCTGCGCAACAGTCTGGCCACCCTGCGCGGCTACCTCACCCTGATCGAGCGCCGCCCGGACGAGGAGTCGATCGCCGACTACCTGGCGGAGATCCGCCACGAGGCCGACCACCTGGAGCGGGTATTGGAGGACTTCCTCGCCTTTGCCCGTCCGGGCAGCGCCCGCTTCCAGGATCTCTCCCTCACCCGGCTCGCCCGGCGGGCCGCGGCCGATCCCTCCCTCGCCGGGATGGAGGTCCGGGTGACATCTGCTGCCGAAGTGCACCTGCGGGGCGACTCCCAGCTCCTCGAGCGGGCCGTGCGCAATTTGCTGCACAACGCCGCCCAGGCCGAGCGCGAGGCGGGAGGACAGGGGCCGGTCGAACTGAGCATCGAGGCCGGACCCGACGGGGTGGAGCTGGCCGTCGAGGACCGCGGCCCAGGGCTGCCGCCCGAGATGCGCGAGCGGCTCTTCCATCCGTTCGCAACCGGCCGCCGCGGCGGCGTGGGCCTGGGGCTCTCCCTGGCCCACCGTATCGTCACCCTGCACGGCGGGAGGATCCGCCTCGACGACCGGCCCGGCGGCGGCACGCGGGCGCTGCTCTCCTTCCCGCGCGACACGATCGTTGCCGCCAACAGCGAGTAAGATAGAGGGAAAGGAGCACCGACATGCTGCGACCATCCGCGAACCTGCGCCGCCGGGGAGCCCTGCTCGTCCTGGCAGCTCTGCTCACCGCCCTCATCCCCGGTGCGGCGAGAGCCGACTGGCTGATCACCCGCGAGGGAGCCCGGGTCGAGACCAAGGGGGCGTGGAAGGTGAAGGGGAAGCTGGTGGTCTTCCAAACCCTCGACGGCAACCTCTCCTCGCTCCGCGTGGCCGAAGTGGATCTGGACGCCAGCCGCCGCGCTACCGAAGAGGCGGTGGCCGCCGATGCCCAGGCCGCGGCCGAGCCCGAGAAATCCCCGGAGCGCAGGAAGTCGGTGCGCGTGATCACGGACAAGGACGTACAGTCGGCCGCGCCGGCCGAGCAGGCGGAGGGCGAGGCGGCTCCGGAGTCCCCCGTGACCGTGGAGGCCTGGAACCAGGCGAGCGACCAGAAAACCCTCCTGATCAGCGGCACGCTCAAGAACGGCTCCACCTCTCTGCAGGCGGACGTCAAGGTCAAGGTACTGCTCCTGGACGAAAAGGGCGGGCTGATCGCCACGAGCCAGGCCGCCCTGCTCAAGGACGCGCTGCCCCCGGGGCAGAGGACCGAGTTCCGCGCCGAGTTCCCGGGCATCGCCGCTTTCGCCAAAGCCAAGTTCGAGACCGCGAGCCGGCGTGCTACCCTGCCCGCCCCACCCGAGGACAGGGACGGCGGGTAGACCGCCCCTCCTCACCCTTGTCTGCCCCGCCCCCTCTCCCGGATGGGGTCGTTCTTGAACTTTCCCCATAAACCTGCGTATCATCTCTCTGTAAGGAGAGATGCCGAATGATCGACGCTACAGACCTTCAGATCCTGACGATCCTTCAGTCGAACGCCCGCATGCCCAACGCCGAGATCGCGCGGCAGGTCGGGATGGCGCCCTCGGCGATACTGGAGCGCATCCGCAAGCTGGAGCAGCGCGGGGTCATCCAGGGGTACGAGGCCCGGATCGATCCCAGGGCGCTGGGCCTCGGCATGCTGGCGTACGTGGCCGTGCGCACCGACGAGCGGGTGGGGGACGAGTGCGCCGGCGAGCGGCTGGCCCGGATCCCCGAGGTGCAGGAGGTGCACCACGTGGCCGGCGATGACTGCTATCTGCTCAAGGTCCGGGTGAGGGACGCGAAGGCGCTCGGCCGTCTACTACAGGACCAGATCAAGGCGGTCGAGCCGGTCCGGTCCACCCGCACCACGGTCGTCCTGGACACCCTGCGCGAAAGCTCTCTCCTGCCACTGGACTCCGCTGAGGAAGAGGAGGCGGCCCATGGTTGAAAATAAAGGTGCCTCGGGCCTGAAGATTGCGCTGGCTCTGGGCACCGTCTACGTCATCTGGGGATCGACCTACCTGGCGATCCTCTTCGCGATCGAGACCCTACCGCCGTTCTGGATGGCCGGAGTGCGCTTCCTGATCTCGGGCGCGCTTCTCTATGGCTGGGCACGCTGGCGTGGGGCGCCGCGGCCGGTCCGGGTCCATTGGCGCTCGGCGGCGCTCATCGGCGGGCTGCTCCTGCTGGGCGGCAACGGCGGCGTGGTCTGGTCCGAGCAGCGGCTGGATTCGGGGGTGGCGGCGCTGCTCGTCTCCACCGTGCCGCTCTGGATGGTCCTGTTCGAGTGGCTGCGCAAGGACGGCACCCGCCCGACCCTCGGTGTGGTGGCCGGCCTGGCCCTCGGTTTCTCTGGCCTTGTGATGCTGGTGAGGCCGGGCAGCGCAGGGGGCTTCGACATGATGGGAGTGGGAGTGCTGCTCCTGTCCTGCGTGAGCTGGGCCTGGGGTTCGTTGCACTCGCGCCACGTGCCGCTGCCCGAGTCACCCCTGCTGGCGACGGGCATGGAGATGCTCTCGGGCGGCGCACTCCTGATGGTGATGGGGCTGCTCACCGGCGAGGCCGGCCGCCTCGACCTGGCGGGCGCCTCCATGAAGTCGGGGCTGGCGCTGGCCTACCTGGTGGTGTTCGGAGCCCTGGGCTTCACGGCCTATGTCTGGCTGCTGCGGGTGACCTCGCCGGCGCTGGTATCAACCTATGCCTACGTGAACCCGGTCGTGGCCGTCTTCCTGGGCTGGGCCCTGGCGGGCGAGCCGCTTACCGGGAAGATGATCGGCGCCGCCGCCGTGATCCTGACCGGCGTCGCCCTGATCACGGTCTTCCGGAACCGAGTCCCTGCCGTCCGTAAGTCACTTCCGGACGCTGGTAAGTCACTCCCGTGCGTGGGTAAGTCACTTCCGGCCACAAGTAAGTGACTTACCTGCCCCGGGTAAATGACTGTAGACTGCCGTGCCCCATGAGGCCCAACGAGCGCATCCGCAACTTCTCGATCATTGCCCACATCGATCACGGCAAGTCCACCCTCGCCGACCGCATCCTGGAGAAGACCCGGGCGCTGTCCGACCGCGAGATGATGGACCAGGTCCTGGACAACATGGACCTCGAGCGCGAGCGTGGCATCACCATCAAGGCCCGCGCCGTCCGCCTCTTCTACGAGGCGCGGGACGGCGAGGCCTACCAGCTCAACCTGATCGACACGCCGGGCCACGTCGATTTCGCCTATGAGGTATCGCGCAGCCTCGCCGCCTGTGAGGGGGCGCTGCTGGTCGTGGATGCAGCGCAGGGGGTCGAAGCCCAGACCCTCGCCAACGCCTACCTGGCGATCAACGGCAACCTGACGCTGGTCCCGGTCATCAACAAGATCGACCTGCCCGCGGCCGACCCCGACCGGGTCAAGGAGCAGATCGAGAACGTCGTCGGCATCGACGCCCACGACGCGGTGCTGACGTCCGCCAAGTCGGGGATCGGGATCGAGGAGGTGCTGGAGCGGGTGGTGCGCGACGTGCCGCCGCCCCAGGGGGACCCTGACGCGCCCTTGAAGGCCCTGCTGTTCGACTCCTGGTACGACCCGTACCGGGGAGTCGTCTGCATGCTGCGCGTGGTGGACGGCACGCTCCGCCAGGGAGACAAGGTGCGGTTCATGTCCTCCGGCCGGGCGTACCAGGTGGACGAGCTCGGCATCTTCAGCCCCAAGCCGGCGCAGGTGGGCCAGCTCTCGGTGGGCGAGGTGGGCTTCCTCTACGCCGGCATCAAGGATCTGATCCAGGCGCAGATCGGCGACACGGTCACGCATGCCGACCGTCCGACCGCCGAGGCCTACCCCGGCTTCCAGGAGCTCAAGCCCATGGTCTTCGCCGGGCTCTACCCGGTGAGCGCCGACGATTACGAGGGCCTGCGCGACGCGGTGGACAAGCTGCGCCTGAACGACGCCTCGTTCTCATTCGAACCGGAGAGCTCGGGCGCGCTTGGCTTCGGCTTCCGTTGCGGCTTCCTGGGGCTGCTCCACATGGAGATCATCCAGGCGCGGCTGGAGCGCGAGTTCAATCTCGACCTGATCACCACCGCGCCCGGGGTGCGCTATCTGGCGCACTCGACCGACGGCAGCCTGGTGGAGGTGGACAGCCCGTCCAAGCTCCCGCCGCCGGGCAAGCTCGACTACCTGGAAGAGCCGTACATCCAGGGCACGATCGTGACCCGCTCGGAGTACGTGGGCGGGCTCCTGGCCCTGGCGGAGGAGCGCCGGGGGGAGCAGCGGAGCCTGCAGTTCCTGACCACGGACCGGGTGCTGATCGAGTACGACTTCCCGCTCGGCGAGGTGATCTACGACTTCTACGACCGGCTGAAGTCGGCATCGCGGGGCTACGCCTCGTTCGACTACCAGTTGGCGGGCTACCGCCGGAGCGAGCTGGTGAAGCTGGACATCCTGGTCAACGGCGAGCCGGTGGACGCGCTGTCGCTGATCGTCCACCGGGACAAGGCGTACGCCCGCGGCAAGTTGTTGGTGGAGAAGATGAAGGAGCTGATCCCCCGCCAGCTCTTCGAGGTGGTGCTCCAAGCGGCCGTCGGCTCGCGGATCATCGCCCGGGAGACGGTCCGGGCGATCAGCAAGAACGTCATCGCCAAGTGCTACGGCGGTGACATCAGCCGCAAGCGCAAGCTGATCGAGAAGCAGAAGGAAGGCAAAAAGCGGATGAAGCGGGTGGGCCGGGTGGATATCCCGCAGGAAGCCTTCCTCGCCGTGCTGAGGGTGGATTAGCGGACAAAGAGGGACATCACGGACTGCAGGGGTCCCTGTGAGTCCGTGAAGGCCCGTGTTCGTCCGTGACTAACTCCCTTTCTTCCGGGGCTGCCCCCCGTGCTGGTGCAGAAGCTCCTGGTAGCGGCTCAGCAACTGGTGCGCGGCGAGCAGGGCGTCCATGAAGGAGACGAGGTTGCTGCGCTGGGTTTCGGGCAGGGTCTCCAGCGCCTCGACGCGTTCCCGGAGGCGGAAGTCGCGCCGGGGCTCTCCGCCGCTGCGGCCGGTCATCAGGTAGTCCAGGCTAACCCCCAGCACCTCTCCCAGCTTGGGTAGGAGGTCGGGCCGCGGGAGGTAGATCCCGCGCTCGTACTTGCTGATCTGGGTCGGCCTCGCCCCGACTCGATCTGCGAGCTCTTTCTGGTTCCAGCCCTTCGCCCGCCTCAGCCGTGCGATCCGGCTCCCCAGGCTTTCGGCGGAGTCCCCCTCCGTGGTCCCCAATAGCTCCCTCCTTTCCGGTTCCGGCGCTCACGCGCCGCGAAGCACATTCTTCTGAAGATCAGGATGATTGTCAACACTCAGGAACTCGAATCCGGTACCTGAGGACATCTGATCTACGAACCTGGAAGCTGCATAGGATCTTCTGGAGACGATTGCGGCGTCTCTATACGAGAATTCTGTTTCCCTTTAGCGTGACAAGTATCTATACTAGGCACGCATAGCAACGACAAACGTTGCTTCCGTGGGCGTCGGGACCATTCCGGAACCGCCCGGCCCGCGGCAAGGAGGACGACAATGTTCCGTAGCAATCTGCATCGAGGAATCACGGCAGTGGTGTTCGTGGCGATGATGGTGCTCGGCGGAGCGAGTCCGGCGGCGGCGGAGGGGCCGGTCTGGCGCGATGCTTGGGATTGGCTGGGCAGGCTCTGGAGCGGTGTGACCTTCCTGCAGCCCGCGTTCGAGGCCACAGGGGACTGTGGACTCGAGATTGACCCTGATGGAAAACCTCGGCCTCGGCCCTGCCCGCAGGTCTGCTCGGAGGGGGGCTGCGGGCCCGAGATCGACCCAAACGGTTGACAGAGCCGCGGCGGGCGGGCGAGGTGGCTTTCGATGCCAACCTCGCCCGCAGTTGCGCTCAGCCGCGTCCAAATGTGAGAGAATGCAGTGGGTTTTCTGCTTTCCCGCAATCCTGTCTTGGAGGAGCCGTATGACCGAACATCCGCCCAGCGAGCTGCTGACGGGCTTTCTGTTGGGCCGGCTTGCCCCCGCCGAGCGCCGGCTCGTGTTCTTTCACCTGCTGCGCGGCTGCCGCCTCTGCCGGGAAGAGATGGCACCGCTAGTCGATGCCATGTTCCGGCCAGGGCGTGGAGAGGTGCCTCCTGACACAGATCCGGACTACGACGGTCCGATCGGCCGTGCCTTCGCCCGTGTCCTTGAGTTGAAGGGACGCCGCGAGCGGGAGCGGGCTGAATCAGGCCGAAAGGTTTCCGAGCTCCTCAGCGGCGCGCAGGCGGGCGTCCTGCCCAATGCTGCGGACTTCTGGACCTGGGGTCTCTGCGAGGCGCTGCTGGAGCGCAGCTGGAGCTTGCGCCATGAAGATCCCAGGCAGATGTTGCAGCTCGCCGGGTTGGCAGCGGAGGCGGCGGACCGGCTTGACCCGGAGAGGTATGGTGCGCCCGAGACCTTCGACCTGAGGGCTAGGGCTTGGGGGGAGTATGCGAACGCCTGCCGGGTCTCGGATGTCCTCGTGCAGGCAGAGCAGGCAATCGGTCGCGCCTTGGAGCTGCGCAAGCAGGGGAGCGGCTCCGAGCTGCTTCATGCGCGGCTGGCCGAGCTGACCGCCGGCATCTTGTCTCACCAGCGGCATTTCCCGGCGGCCCTCCAAGCGCTCGACTTGGCCTACACGATTCACCGGAAGCTCGGTGATCCTAAGAGCGCGGCGCGGGTTTTAGTGAAGCGGGGGATCTACACCGGCAGGAGCGGCGACCCCGAGCAGGGCATCCTGATCCTCGCGCAGGCCCTGCGCCAGATCGGCGAGGACGACGACCCAAAGCTCCGTTTCCTCGTCCTGCACAACATCCTGCTCTTCCGGGTTGAGCGCGGGGAGTTCCGGGGGGCCAGCCTGCAGCTCTTCGAGATGCGGCCCCTCTACGCCCGCCATGCCGGCGCGGTCGACCTGGTGAAGCTGAGAGGCATCGAGGGGAAGATCGCCGCGGGTTTGGGCGAGTGGGACAAGGCGGAGAGGGCCTTCCGGCAGGTGAGGGAGGAGTTTGAGGAGCGAGGCCAGATCTACCACTCCGCCGTCCTGGGCCTGGAGCTCGCGGCGGTCTGGCTACGGCAGGGGAAGACCGAGGCCGTCCGGAGCCTCGTCACGGAAACGCTGGAAGTCTTCCGCTCGCGCTATGTCGCCCGCGAGAGCATCGCCGCCCTCCTCATGCTCCGGGACGCTCTCGAGCGCGACCGCGCCACCCTCGAGCTCGTGGCCATGGTCGCCAGTGTGCTGGAGCAGCACGCTCCGGAAGCGCTCTAGAGCTTACTCTGCCGCCCCATCTCGTCCCGGATCATCTCGCGAAGCATCGCCTGCAGCTCCTCTCGGGGCAGCGTTCCAAGCAACGCCAGGAGCGCCGCGGGCGGCTTCCTTCCGGGTTGCAGCCCTAGCTCCCCGAGGAGCCACTCCGGGTTCTTGGGCGGCGTGGCCCCGAAAAACAGGCTCAGCGGCTCGATCCCCAGCACGCGGGCGATCTGGTAGACGTGGGCCACCCGGAGCTGGATGCGCCCCTTGAAAAGGCTGTTCAGGTAGCCCTGCCCCATCCCAAGCCTGCGCTCGACCTCCCGCCGGGAGAGGCCGGACAAGCGGATGGTGCTCTCCAGCTCAGAGAGGACGCTTTTCGACTCTTCGGTGGTCAACTCGGTCGGCATGATCAGGAGATTGTATCCGAATCTCAGAGAGTCTGACCACACCGCGCGCCATTTGTCAACGCGCGGTGAACTGGGTGCGCGGGAGGGAGACGGGGCGGTCGAGCCGGAAGAGCGGCAGAGGCTCCGCCTCTCCGAGGACCAGGGCCGCGGCATGCTCCCCCACGGCTGGCCCGAGCTTGAAGCCGTGCCCTGAGCCGCCCCCCACGATCCAGGCGTTGGGAAGCCGGGGGTGGCGATCGATGAAGAGGTGACCGTCCGGGCTGTTCTCGTACTGGCAGACTCGGGATTCGAGCAGCGGCGCACCGGCCAGCGCGGGGAAGCGGAGAGCGAGGTGCCGCCGTACCCGCTCCAGAACCTCCGGGCGCGCCAAGCGCTCGTCCGAGGTCGGATCGAACGGCTCCCCACGGGTGTCGTCCGCGACCTTGAAGCCGCGATGGTCGTTGCCCGGGATGCCGTAGAAGAACCGCTCCCCGGATTCGATCCAGACCGGCCTAGGTGGAAGATCGCGCCAGCCCGCCGGGGTGCCGAAGAAGAAGACCTCCTGGCGCGTCGGGTGGACTGCCACCTCAGGGAACAGGGTGTTGAGCCATGGTCCACAGGCGAAGACGAAGGCGTCGGCTTTCAGTACGGAGCCATCCACAAGGACCCGGTCTCCCTCTACCGAGACCATGCCCTGGCGGAACCCGCCCGCCGCTTCGGCCACTACCCGGCATGCCCGCCGGGCCATCAGGTAGCCGGCGGTCTCCTCGAAAAAGACGCTGGAGATCCCCTCGAAACCGACTTCAGGGAAGCGCCTCCGGGCCTCGTCCAGCCCGATCTCGGTCACGGTGAGCCCGGCTTCCTCCAGGAGGGGAAGAGCAGGCCGGACATAGGTATCTCCCGGGCTGCACAGCCAGAGCGCTCCGGTCTGATGGTAGAGAGGGGTGTTCCCTCCGCACAAGCGCCGTTCGGCTTCGCGCCAGGCCGCGAGCGAGCGGACCACCCACTCGACGTAGATCCGGTCCGGCCCGTAGATCCCGCGGAGGATGCGGGTCTCGCCGCCGGAGCTGGCACGGGCGTTCCCCGGACCCCAGGCATCGATCAGGGTCACGCGGCACCCCCGTTCGCGCAGGCGAAGGGCGGTCCAGCCGCCGAAGGCACCGGCGCCTACGACTGCGACGTGAGGGAGGAAGGACATCGGCGGTTTGGAGCATATCCGATAGACTCCCCCCGTTTGGTGGGCCGGCGGCCCTTGGAGGAGCATGGTTTGATCAGCGAAAAGTCCAAGGCGGAGCTCATCGATCAGGTCGTCGAGCGCGTCCGCGCCCGTCTCGACGGTGGTACCTCTGAGCTGGCTGAGCGGTTCGTGCGCCAGCTCTACGCCCACGTCCCCCCGTCCGACATCCTCGGCGACACTCCCGACAACCTGGCCGGCGCGGCCCTCGCCCTCTGGGAGCATGCCCAGGAGCGGGTGCCGGGACAGCCCAAGGTCCGCGTCTACACCCCGCGCATCGAGGCCAATGGCTGGGAGTCGTCGCACTCGGCCGTCGAGATCGTCAACGACGACATGCCCTTCCTCGTGGACTCCGTGAGCGCCGAGCTCCGCAGCATGGACGCCGAGGTTCAGCTCCTGATCCATCCGATCGTGCATGTGGAAAGGGATACGGACGGCCGCCTTCTGGACCTGCCCCAGCCCGGGGAAGGCGGGCCGTCCGAGTCGCTCATGCATGTCCGGGTGAGTGCCCAGCCCGCGGCCCGGCACGAAAAGATCCGGACCCGGGTCGAGGCGGTCCTGGCGGACGTGCGCGCCGCGGTGGACGACTGGAACACGATCCGGAAGCGCTGCTGGGACCTCGTGGCCGAGTTGGAGAAGACGCCGCCGCCGCTCCCCCGCAAGGAGATCGCCGAGGGCATCGCCTTCCTCGAATGGCTGGTGGACAACCACTTCACCTTCCTTGGCTACCGCGAGTACAGCTTCGCAGGCGAAGGGGAGGGGGCAGTGGCGCGGGTGCTCCCCGAGACCGGGCTGGGCATCCTGCGCAACGAGTCCTTCCCCATTTTCGAGGGGCTGCGCAACCTGGGCACCCTGCCCGAGGACGTCCGCCACTTCCTGCGCCAACCGGCGCTGCTGCTCATCACCAAGGCGAACCGCCTCTCGACCATCCACCGGGCAGTGCCCATGGATGCCATCGCCGTGAAGTGCTTCGATCCAAATGGCAACGTCACGGGCGAGCGCATCTTCGTCGGCCTGTTCACGGCGTCGGCCTACTCACGCAGCCCGCGCACCATCCCGATCCTGCGCCAGAAGGTGGAGAGCTCGCTCGACCGCGCCGGCTTCCCCTCCGACAGCCACGACGGCAAGGCGCTGACCAACGTCCTGGAGACCTACCCCCGCGACGAGCTGTTCCAGATCTCCGAGGACGAGCTGTTCCGGATCTCCATGGGCATCCTGCCGCTCCAACAGCGGCCGAGGATCGCCCTTTTCGTGCGCCGCGATCCGTTCGAGCGCTTCGTCTCCTGCCTGGTCTTCGTGCCGCGGGACCGCTACGACACCGACCTGCGCCTCGCATTCCAGGCCATCCTCGCCCGCGCCTACCGCGGCAAGGTGACCGGACACCACACGCACCTGACCGACGAGGCCCTTGCGCGCCTCCACTTCCACGTCGCCACCACGCCGGGTCAGATCCCCAACGTGGACCCCGAGGAGGTGGAGAGGCAGCTCCAGGACGCGGCGCGCTCCTGGGGCGAGCATCTGCAGGAGGCCCTCGTCGAGAAGCATGGCGAGGAGGAGGGCCTCCGCCTGGCCCGGCGCTACGGCAAGGCGTTCCCGGCCGTCTACCAGGAGCGCTTCGGAGGGGCCGGAGCGGTCTTCGACGTCGAGCTGCTGGAACGCGCCTATGCGACCGGCAACCTCGCCTTCGACCTCTACCGCTCGCCCGAGGCCGGACCCGGCGAGGTCGCGCTCAAGATCTACGGCAGCGGCGGCACGATCCCCCTCTCCGACATCCTTCCCATGCTGGAGAACATGGGGCTCAAGGTGCTGGAGGAGATGCCCTACGACGTGCGGCCGGCCGAGAGCGGCGAGGTCTCCATCCGCGACTTCCGGTTGATGATGGAGCTGATGCCAGAGGATGGCTCGCCGGTCGATCTCGCGCAGGTCAAAGCCCCGTTCGAAGAGGTCTTCGGCCACGTCTGGCTGGGAGAGATGGAGAACGACGGCTTCAACCGGCTCGTGCTGCAGGCCGGGCTCGTGGGCCGCGAGGTCACCGTCCTGCGCGCCTACTGCAAGTACCTGCGCCAGGCCCGGATCCAGTTCAGCCAGGCGTACATGGAGCGCACCCTGGCGCGCAACCCGGAGATCACCCGGCGCCTGATGGACCTCTTCCTCATCCTGTTCGACCCGGCCCGGCAGACCCCGCAGGATACTGCGAACGAGCGCGCCGCCACTCTGGTCTCCGAGATCGGGACCCTGCTGGACCAGGTCAAGAACGTCGACGAGGACCGCATCCTCCGCCGCTTCCTGAACCTCGTCGAGGCCACGCTGCGGACGAACTTCTTCCAGAAGGATGCCGCGGGCAACCTGAAGAGCTACCTCTCCCTGAAGCTCGACTCCCAGCTCATCGAGGAGCTTCCACTGCCGCGCCCGTTCCGCGAGGTCTTCGTGTTCAGCACCCGGGTGGAGGCGATCCACCTGCGCGGCGGCCGGGTGGCGCGCGGGGGCATCCGCTGGTCGGACCGGCCGGAGGACTTCCGCACCGAGGTCCTGGGGCTGATGAAGGCGCAGGTGGTGAAGAACGCGGTCATCGTGCCGGTCGGCTCCAAGGGCGGTTTCGTGGTCAAGCGGCCACCCGCAGGCGGCCGCGAGGAGCTGCAGAAGGAAGGGATCGAGTGCTACAAGACCCTGATGCGCGGGCTCCTCGACATCACGGACAACCTGCAAGGCAGCAAGGTCGTACCGCCGCCCGACGTGGTGCGGAGGGACGACGACGATCCCTATCTCGTTGTAGCGGCGGACAAGGGCACCGCCACTTTCTCGGACATCGCCAACGGAGTTGCCGCGGAGTACGGCTTCTGGCTCGACGACGCCTTCGCCTCCGGCGGCTCCTCGGGCTACGACCACAAGAAGATGGCCATCACCTCCCGCGGCGTCTGGGAATCGGTGAAGCGCCACTTCCGGGAGCTCGGCAAGGACACCCAGGCCCAGGACTTCACGGTCGTGGGCGTCGGCGACATGTCCGGGGACGTGTTCGGCAACGGCATGCTGATGTCGCCGCACATCCGCCTGCTGGCAGCCTTCGACCACCGGCACGTCTTCATCGACCCTGACCCGGATGCCGCGCGCAGCTACGAGGAGCGCAAGCGGCTCTTCCAGCTGCCGCGCTCCTCCTGGGCGGACTACGGCCCCGCGCTGATCTCCGAAGGCGGCGGCGTGTTCGACCGCAGTGCCAAAACGATCCCGGTCTCAGCGCAAATGGCGCAGGCTTTCGGCATCGCGGGTGAGCACGTGAGCCCGGCCGAGTTGATCCAGGCCCTGCTCAAGGCGGAGGTGGAGCTGCTCTGGTTCGGCGGCATCGGCACCTACATCAAGGCGCGCACCGAGAGCCATGCCGACGTGGGCGACCGGGCCAACGATGCGCTGCGGGTGGACGCCGCGGACCTGCGGGCAAAGGTGATCGGCGAGGGGGCGAACCTGGGCATGACCCAGCGCTCCCGCGCCGAGTACGCGCTGCGCGGAGGGCGGCTCAACACCGACTTCATCGACAACTCGGCGGGTGTCGACTGCTCCGACCACGAGGTCAACATCAAGATCCTCCTCGGCGATGTGGAGCGCTCTGGCAAGCTGTCCCGGCCGGAGAGGGACGAGCTGCTGCGGGAGATGACCGACGAGGTCGCCGCCCTGGTCCTGCGCGACAACTACCTCCAGACCCAGGCGCTGTCGGTGACGCAAGCGGTCAGCGCCCACCTGCTGGAGAGGCTGGCCCGGTTCGTCAAGGAGCTGGAGCGGGGCGGCCGGCTCAACCGTGCGATCGAGTTCCTGCCCGACGACGAGGCGATTGCCGCGCGCGCCAGGCAGGGCCTCGGCCTCGTGCGGCCGGAGCTGTGCGTCCTCCTCTCCTACTCCAAGATGGCGCTCTATGAGGAGATCCTCCCCTCCGACCTGCCGGACGATCCTCATCTGCAGGAAGACTTGAAGCTCTATTTCCCCACCCCGCTGCGGAAGAAGTACGCGAAAGCGATCGGCAGCCACCGGCTGAGCCGGGAGATCATCGCCACGGCGGTGACGAACAGCATCGTGAACCGGGCCGGGGTCACCTTCGTCCACGAGGTCAAGGAAAAGACCGGGCTGTCCGCGGCCGACATGGCCCGCGCCTATGTGGTCACCCGCGACGTCTTCGCCCTGCGCGAGACCTGGGCCGCGATCGAGGCGCTGGACAACAAGGTCCCCGCCACTCTGCAGGCCCAGATGCTGCTGGAGTGCGGCCGGCTGATCCAGCGCGCCACGGTCTGGTTCCTGACCGAGTGCCGCCAGCCATTGGACATCGGCGGCCAGATCAAGGCGTACGGTGCCCGGGTGCGGGAGCTCACGGGCCAGCTCGGCGAGCTGATCCCCGAGATGGAGCGCGCGCACCTCCTGCACCAGGCGTCGGCCCTGGTGGCCAAGGGGGTACCGGAGGAGCTGGCGCAGCGGATCTCTTCCCTGAGCTGGATGCTGCCGTTGCTCGACATCGTGCGGATCTCCCGTGTCGCCTCGGTACCGCTGCCGGAAGTGGGAAAGACCTACTTCGGCATCGGCGCCCGCTTCGGGTTCGACTGGCTGCGCCGGGCGGCGGCGGGCCTCCCCACCGACAAGGTCTGGGACAAGTTGGCGGTGACGGCGATCATGGATGACCTGTTCAGCCAGCAGGGGGAGCTGACCGCGCGCGTCCTGACCGGGGTGCGCAAGGGCGGGGACGCCAACCGGGCGGTCGACGCCTGGGTCGAGGAGCGCCGGCCGCTCGTGACCCGGACCGAGCAGCTCCTTGCGGAGCTGAAGTCGGTAGGCACGCCCGACCTCGCGATGCTGGCAGTGGCGAACCGCCAGCTCAAGTCGATGGGGGGCGTGGGTCCTTCTGGGGCTTGAGATGACCGCCTTTCCCTTCCGTCCCTGGGTGCGGAGCACCAGCAGGCGGGCGATGATCTGGGGCGTGGGGGTGGTGGCGGTGGTGGGCGTCGGCTCCTGGTGGTTGGAGCGCGGCGAGACCCAGGCCTGGGGCCGCGCCTTCGGGGTGCTCCTCGCCTACAGCCTGCTTTTCTGGGTGAGCCTGTTCAAGATCTGGTGGACGGCCGGCCGCCCGGCAGTGGCCGTCGATACCGAGGCCCTCTACTACCAGCCGCTCCACACCTTCAAGCCGACGCGGGTCCCGTTCGCCCGTGTCCTCGCCTGCAATCCCAAGCCTGGCACCGAGGCACTGCGAGTCGTGGTCGAAAAGCGGGGCACGGGCCGCGAGCTTTTCCTGAACCTCGCCGTGGTGAAAGGCCAGCACCAATTCCTCGACCTCCTGGCCGAACGCCTGGAAGCCGAGGGTCTGGAGCGGGTGGGGGAGAGGGCGTGGAGCCGGCCGGACTGGGAAGAGAGCGTCTGAACATGCTATTCTGTCCGAAATGAGCGACACCAAGGCGACCGTGACCGTGACCCTTCCGGTCAACATCAAGGAACGTCTGGAAGGACTGGCACGAACGACGGCTCGTTCCGAGGAGGGGCTGGCCGCCGACGCGATCAGCTCTTATGTCGAGCTGCAGGAGTGGCAGCTCGCAAAGATTCAGCGTGGAATCAGACAGGCCGATGCCGGGGAGTTTGCGGAGGACGAGGAGGTCGCGGCCGTCTTTACGCGCTGGATGAATGCGAGTTAGGTGGACTCGGGGAGCCCTTAGAGACCTTGAGTCCGCGTGCGAGCGCATCGCCCGGGACCGACCTGGAGCTGCCAGCCGAGTCGCGACGAAGATCCACGACGCAGTCGCCCGTCTGGCGGACCACCCAGCCATGGGGCGGCCCGGCCGCATCCCAGGGACCCGGGAGCTGATCGTCTCAGGCCTCCCCTACATCGTTCCCTATCGAATCCGTGATGAGACTGTGGAGATCCTGAGCGTGTTCCACGCGGCGAGGAAATGGCCGGAGGGCTTCTGAGGGCTCCCCTTCGGGAGCCCTCAGTCAGTACGTAGCCTATCGCCGGGTGCTCGCCGGGGCTTCCTTGCCCGTGGCGAAGCCGGTGACGATGTAGGTGCCGGAGCGCTGGTCCTTCTTCAGGCGGATGATGTTCTTGCGCGAGGCGTCTTCCAGCAGCTCGGAGAAGCTGGCATAGCCGTAGTAGCCCTCGTTGAAGGAGGGCTTCTTGCGCTGCATCGTCTGCTTGATCATCGAGCCCCAAAGCACGTCCTTGTTCTCGCGGAGCAGCGCCTGGATGGCGTCGACCATCAGGCTGAAAGCCTCGGCGGTCTTCTTGTTCAGGCCATCCAGCTTCGGGCCCTTCTGGGAGTCGCGCCAGACGTCCTCGTAGTAGAGGAACTCGTCGCAGTTGTCGATCAGCAGCGCCGAGGACGAGTTCTTCACCCCGATGCCGATCACGTACTTGTTGTTCTCCTTGAGCTTCGAGACCAGCGGCGAGAAGTCGCTGTCGCCCGACAGGATCACGAACGTGTCCAGGTGCTCCTTGGAGTAGGAGAGGTCCATGGCGTCGACGACCATCTTGATGTCGGCGCTGTTCTTGCCCGAGTAGTACTTCTGCGGGATGTCGATCAGCTCGATGGCCGCCTCGTGGAAGCCGCGCTTGTAGTCGCTGTAGCGCTCCCAGTCGGCATAGGCCTTCTTGACGATGATCTTGCCCTTTTCCAGCAAGCGCTCGAGGACCAGCTCGATGTCGAACTTGCCGATGTCCGAGTCGCGGACGCCGAGCGCGATGTTCTCGAGGTCGCAGAACATGGCGATCTTGCGCTCGTCGGTCATCCGCTGGCGCTCGGGCACGGAGATGATGATCTCGCGGCCGACCGTCTCGAAGTCGCTCGCCGGGATCGTGAAGCTCTCGGTGCGGGCGGAGCGGATCTGGGTCATGCCGCCCGTACTGCCAGTGGAGGGCGAGATCTGGGCCAGGGGCGCCATCGGAGGGTTGACGGCCACGCGCCGGGGAACCGGAGGCTCCTCGTACGCCGGCTCGGCGGCTTCCTCTTCGTCCTCGTCAGCGGGAGCCGCTGCGCGGGCTTCCTTGCCGCCCTCCTTGCGTCCCCGTCCACGGCTGCGGCGGGGCCGGCGGCGCTTGGCTTCGCCCCGGGCTTCTTCCTGAGCAGCGGAGTCCTCCGTGCCCTCGGTGCCCTCAGCGGTTTCAGACTGGGCGGAGACCTCCTCTTCGTCTTCGTCGTCCTCATCTGCCTCGTCGGCAGGCTCCTCCGGGACCAGCTCAGGCTGGCCCAGTTGCAGCTCGCCGGACTCGTCCGGTTCCTCCTCGAGGAACTCGGTGGGCACGGGCTGGCTGCGCCAGGCGGGCTCCGGTTCAGCTATCGCCTCGTAGGGCTCGTGGCGCCAAGCCGGCTCGGCTTCCAGCGACGGGGACGTCTCTCTCAGGGTTTCCGGAGATAGCGGGACGCTCTCAGGGGCGATGGAGGTCGGGGTTTCCTTCTCTTGCGGCCGGTCCTTGTCTTCTTTGGCGCCCTCGGCCGTGGGGCGCAGCCACCATGGTGTCAATGTTTTGCGTCCTTTCCCGGGCCCGTGGCGGGACCCGCTGGAGTGCGGTCTTGCATCATCGATAGTCGTCTCTTTGGAGCTTCAGCTCGGGCTATGGCGGCGGGGGGCGGACCGGACAGCCGGGTGGATTCTACCACGGCGCCTCAATCGAGGTCGAAAGGGCGGCGCGGGGGCCCCTGGTCGGGGTCCTCCTCGGCGCGGCGCAGGGCCTCGCGGAACTTTTCTTCCATGAGGCGATCGCGGTCCTTCATGGCCGCGACCTCGCGCTGGAAGACGTCCTCGGCCCGGGCCTTGTCGTCGTCGAGCCCCTTGAGGAGGGAGTCGAAGTCCTTGCCTCCGGCGAGAGGCTGCTTGGCCTTGCGGTGGGAGAGGACCTCGCCCGTCTCGGCATCGATCACCAGGTCGGAGCTGCAGTCGGGACAGCGGACGGTCAGCTTGCGGGTCTCGCTCACTCCTCAATTCTACCTGTATTCTGCTACCGTACGCCTCATGACGACCGAAGAGAGACTTCCCAGTCGTGACGAAGTCTGGCAGCTCCTCTGCCAGTACACGGAAAAGGAAGGCCTGCGCAAGCACGCGCTCGCCGTCGAGGCCTCGATGCGCCACTACGCCCGCCTCTGGGGCGAGGACGAGGAGCTCTGGGGCCTCACCGGGCTGATCCACGATTTCGACTACGAGCGCTGGCCCGACGAGCAGAACCATCCCTACCGGGGCATCGAGGTCCTGACCGAGCAGGGCTATCCCGAGGTGATGCGGACCGCGATCCTCGGCCATGCCCCCTACACCGGGGTTCCGCGGGAGACGAAGCTCGCCAAGACGCTCTACGCCTGCGACGAGCTGTCCGGCTTCGTGACGGCGGTGGCCCTGGTCAAGCCGAGCAAGTCGGTCAAGGACGTGGACGTGGCCTCGGTGAAGAAGCGCTTCAAGGAGAAGGCTTTCGCCCGCGGCGTCCACCGCGAGGACATCTTCCAGGGCACCGAGGAGCTGGGCGTCCCCCTGGACGAGCACATCGCGAACGTCATCCAGGCGCTTCAGAACGAGTCGGAGCGGTTGGGGCTTTAGACCGGGCCGTCATGGCTTGAAGACCGGCGGAGGCAGCTTCGAGCCAAGCCGCCATCCCTACATCTGAAGCAGTCATGGCTTGGGACGAAGCCGCCTTGGCTTGGGACGAAGCCGCCGTAGCTCAAGGCGGGGGAACCAGCCAGGCCGCTCCAGCCGCCAGTCCCAGCGCCGCCAGCAGGCAGCCGAGGAGGAAGGTCCGCGGACGGTAGAGCGGCTGCAGGTCCGCCGCGCGCGGATCCGGGATCTCGTAGATCCAGCCGTCCCGGTCCCGGAAGGCGAGGTGAAGGGGGAGCCGCACTCCGGGAGGGGTCAGGAGGTAGCGCACCCCCAGCTCCTGGTAGGACCGCGTATCTTCCTCTCCCCGGTATCTCAGCTCGGGCATCTCTCCCCACCAGCCCGCCAGGATCGGCTCCAGCCGCTTCAGGTACTCGGCCGGCGCCATGGGGTTGTAGACCCGGGCGTCGGAGAGGCCGTAGAGCAAGGGGGTGTTGGGGGGGAAGCTCCGCCCCAGCGCGGCCATCCGGTAATCCTCCAAGTGGTGCTGAAGGAACCGGATCGGGGCGTTGGGCACGTTGGCGAGCCGTTGCGGCATGGGCGGGTTCGCCGGCAGGTGGATCAGGAGCAGCTCGGCCGCGATGAGCACCGCGGCGGCCGGGGCAGTCCAGCGTCTCCCGAATGCCAGGAGCAGCGCTCCGAGCACCAGGAACCGTCCCTGCCAGTGGAGGGAGCCCATCCGCAGCGATTCCAGCGGGCCTTCCTGTGAGAGATATCCCCAGGCGATCACCGCGCCCAGAGCGGCGGCCGCCAGGATTACGGTCCATCGCCGGATCTCGCCGAGGCGCACCCGCTCGAGCGTGCAGGCCCCAAGGTAGGACAGGCTGAAGGCGAGGGGGAGGAGCAGCCGGCGGGTACCCGGTCCCCAGGGGGAGAGCAGGAGCAGGCAGAGGACCGCGACGCCCAGGAAGAGCCGCTCCTGCGGAAACCTGCGCCCTGCCCACAGCGCGAGCAGGACGGCCAGGAGGGTGACGGACCCGCAGAAGCCGGCGGCATCCTCGTTGGTGTTGTTCAGTCCCCAGTAGTCCACGAAACGGCTGTTGCCATAGGCATTCGGAGCCACGATCGGCAGCCAGTGCTCGGCGAGAGTCCCCATTTGCGGAGCTGACTCCCGAGAGGCGCGGAGGGTCTGCGGCAGGTAGTCCACGAACGGGAGCAGGGCCGGGGCAGCCACGGCGCCGGCAAGGACGAGCGCGGGGGCCATCCTTTTGACATCACAGATCAGGCAGAGGCCGATGGCGTACAGGACCGTCTCGGGATGCCCACCGAGGAGCAGGGCGAACGTGGCGAGCGAGAGAAGGAGGTAGTCCCGCCTTCCGCCCTCCTGCCGGCAGCGGACCAGGCCATAGAGCACAACCGGCAGCCATGCTGCCGAGTTGGCCATGGGCCAGCCGAGCCAGAGGATCAGGAACCCTCCGAGGCCAAAAGCGAGCGCTCCGGCGAGGGACGGACCCTCCCCGAGGCCCTGCCGGCGCATCCAGAGGAAGGAGAAGGTCAGGGCCAGGAGGACCCGGAGCGTCGCCATCACGCCAGCCGCCCGCTGCCAGGGCATGGGCAGGGCCGCCAGCGCGATTGGCTGGAGCGCCTGGGATTGGGGGTCGGCGAGCAGCGGCATCCCGGCGCCCACCCACGGATTCCACAGCGGCCATCGGCCCTCCGCGAGCTGGATGCGCACCGCCACCAGGGAGGGTTGGATGAGCAGAATCAGATCCCCTTGGAGGATGTTGCCGTGGGGCTCGACCTCGGGCAGCCGGTGAAACGGCGTCAGCCCCCGCAGGTTGTCCAGTGGCACCAGCAGCTTCCCGCCGAAGAGCACCGGGCCGAAGAGGATGAGGAGAACGACCGAGAAGACGGCCAGAATGCGGGCCGGAACGGCGTCGTACCAGCGGCGGAGCGCGGACCAGAGGAGGATCGCAATGCCCCCGGCGTAGAGGCCGGGCAGCAGGTCCACCGGGGTCCAGGGGGTCATGGAAGAGGGAGTCTAGCGTAGGAGCTCCCTCCCCTGCCCTATACCAAGCCCCGTCAGGGGCGTCATGAATTAGCCCGGCACGTGAGTGCCGGGTAACGGAGGTAACGGAGGTAACGGAGCTCCGAAACAATCGAGCCCCGGACGGGGCGACATATCGGGAGTGGGGCGCAAGCCCCATGAGGGAGGAATGTCGCCCCTACCGGGGCTTCGGACGTTCTGGCGACCCATCACACCCGGCACTCACGTGCCGGGCTAATTCATGACGCCCCTACCGGGGCTCTCCTTCCAAGGCAGCCCGTGTCCGTCCGTGTTTGTCCGTGTTGTAGAGTTGCCCCCTCATGCTCAGAGTCGCCGGCCAGATTTTCCGCTTCCGCGGCCTCCTGGCCACACTTACCTCTCGGGAGCTCAAGGCACGCTACCGCGGGTCGGCGCTCGGCTTCCTCTGGTCGCTGGCCAACCCGCTCCTGCTGCTCGCGGTCTATACCTTCGTGTTCAGCATCGTGTTCCAGCCAAGGGTCGCCGGGGCCGATCCCTACGCCCTGTTCGTGGTCAGCGGCCTCTTCCCCTGGATATGGCTGTCGACCTCGATGCTGGAAGGGTCGATGTCGCTGATCGCCAACGGCGGCCTGATCCGCAAGGCGGTCTTCCCGGCCGAGCTGCTGCCCATGGTCACGGTGCTCTCCAACCTGGTCCACCTGCTCCTGGCCCTGCCCGTGGTCCTGACGGCCGGGCTGGCGAGCTGGCTCCTCACCGACCATGGCGCCGGGGGCCTCTCGGTCGTGCTCCTGCCCGCCATCGTGCTGCTCCACCTGCCCATGATCTCGGGGCTTGCCCTGGGGTTCGCGGCGGTCACCGTCCACTTCAAGGACGTCCGCGACCTCCTGGCCAACCTGCTGACCCTGCTCTTCTTCCTGACCCCGATCCTCTACCCCCTGGAGTCGGTCCAGCATCTGAGGGTGGTCTGGTGGATCGTGCGCCTGAACCCGTTCACCCCGTTCACCCTGGCGTACCAGGAGGTGCTCTTCCATGGCCACTGGCCCACGTCCCAGCTCTGGATCCAGATGGCCCTGGTCAGCCTCGCCTGCTGGCTGATCGGCACCTGGCTTTTCGAGCGCCTGCGGGAGACCCTGGTGGAGGCGGTATGAATGAATCCGTCCCCGCTATCCGGGTGGAGGGGCTGGGCAAGCTCTACCGGCGGACCATGCCCGGCGACCGCTTCCGCACCCTGAAGAGTGCCCTGGTCGGCGGCAGCCTAACCACCGACCTCAAGAGCGACGAGGCCATTGCCGCGCTGCGCGAGGTGGACTTCACGGTCGAGAAGGGCGAGGCCTTCGGCGTCATCGGCGGCAACGGCTCGGGCAAGTCCACCCTGCTCAAGCTGGTCGCAGGCATGCTCAAGCCTTCCAGCGGGAGGATCATCGTGGATGGCCGGGTCGCCGCCCTGATCGAGCTCGGGGCCGGGTTCCACCCCGAAATCTCGGGGCGCGAGAACGTCTTCATCAACGGCGCCGTGCTCGGCCTCTCGCGCAAGGAGGTCGAGCGCCGTTACGACGAGATCGTGGAGTTCTCCGGCCTCGGCGACTTCATGGAAGAGCCGGTCAAGAACTACTCCTCGGGCATGTACGTCCGCCTGGGGTTTGCCGTGGCGGTCCATACCGATCCGGACGTGCTTTTGGTGGACGAGGTGCTCGCGGTCGGCGACGAAGCCTTCGCGCACCGCTGTATCCGCCGCATCGAGGAGTTCCTCGCCCAGGGCAGGACGCTGCTCCTGGTCAGCCACTCGCTCGACCTGGTGGAGGGGGTCTGCGACCGGGTGCTCTGGCTCGAAAACGGAGTGCAGAAGCTGGTCGGGACCCCGCGGCGGGTCATCGACGCCTACCGCCAGGAGGTCGCGGAGAAGGAGGGGGAGGAGCACCAGGCCGCAAAGAAGCAGCGCCAGTCGATGGAGCTCGGGCCCCTTGGCTCAGAAGGTGAGCCCCTGCGCTGGGGCTCGCGCGAGGCTGAGATCACCTCGGTCCGCCTCCTCGGCCCGGACGGCGAGCGCTACCACCTGGAGTCGGGCGATCCCGCGACGTTCGAGATCCGCGCCAGGGCCGAGCAGCCGCTCGCCGACTTCGTCTTCGGCGTGGCCGTCTCCACGCCGCGGGGGATCGAGTGCTGGGGCACCAACACCGACCTCGGCGGCCTCACCCCGGACTCCTTCGAGGGGGAGGTCACCGTCCGCCTGACCTGCCCGTCCTTGCGCCTCGGCCCCGGCGATTATGTGGTCGACGCGGCTGTCCACTCGCGGGACGGTGCCCCCTACGACTACCAGCGGCGGGTCGTCACCTTCACCGTCAGCTCGCGGGAGCGCGGGGTAGGCGTCTACTTCCCGGAGCATCGCTGGGACTTTGCCGGCGGGGTGCGCTGGCGGAAGGATTGATGCCAGCCACTCTCAGGGAAATAGCCCGCCGGCTGGCCACCGTGGCGATCGCAGCGGTGGACCCCGAGCGCCTGGTGCGGGAGGAGCTGGCCCGCCGGGGTTACCAGGGACAATCGCAGTTCGACGCAATCCTGGCGGTCGGCAAGGCCTCGGCCGCCATGGCGCGGGGAGCCCGCGAGCTGCGTGCACCGAGAAAACTCCTGATCCGGCCCCACTCCAGCCCGGCCCTCCTCGATCCAAGCTGGGAGCAGAAGACCGGCGGCCATCCGCTGCCCGACCGGCAGAGCCTCGCCGCGGGGGAGCGGCTGCGCGACTGGCTGGAGGGGATCGCCCCGGAGCAGACCCTGCTCGCCCTGATCTCCGGCGGCGCCTCGGCCTGCCTGGAGCTGCCCTCCCCGGGGCTCGGCCTGCAGGACCTCGTCAAAGCCCACAGGGATCTCCTCGCCTCCGGGCTCCCCATCGGCGAGGTCAATGCGGCGCGCAAGCGCCTCTCGGCCCTCAAGGGCGGCGGCGCGCTCCGTTTCACCAAGGGCCGGGTGCTGGCGCTCCTCCTATCCGACGTGCCGGGGGACGATCCCGGTACTATCGCTTCTGGGCTGTTCGCCGACCCGAGGGTCGAGGACGTCGTGATTGGGAGCGTCCGCCTGGCCACGGCGGCGGTCGCGGCCGGAGCGCAGAGGCAGGGTTTCTCCGTCACCGAAGGGGAGCTGGCCGGCGAGGCATCCCTTGCTGCTCGCGACTTGGTAGCCCGGGGCCGTTCGTTGGAAGGGCCAGCCGTGGCCCTCGTCCTGGGAGGAGAAACCACGGTCACCGTCCACGATGGAGACGGACGGGGAGGCCGCAACGGCGAGCTCGCCCTGGCCGCGGCCCGGGAGCTGGCGCAGGACGAGGTAGTCCTCTCCCTCGCCACCGACGGCGAGGATGGGACCACCGGCACGGCGGGAGCGGCGGTCGAAGCCGGCACCTGGGAAACGATCCGGCGGGCCGGGATCGATCCCGAGGCGGCCCTGGCCCGCCACGATTCGCTGCCGGCCCTCGAGAAAGCCCCCGGGGCGCTCCTGCGGACCGGCGTCACCGGGACGAACGTAGGCGACCTGGCGCTCTATCTACGCCGAATGAAGTAGCATCGGACACACCGACAAGGAGATTTGCCGTGCAGGAGACCCCGAAAGGGCTCGAGGTCAAGATCAGCGACGAGGAGCTGAAGGGCCGTTACTCGAACCTTCTGCGGATCAGCCATACCCGCGAGGAGTTCGTCCTGGATTTCATCAACCTGCTGCCTCCCCAGGGAGTGGTCACGGCCCGGGTCGTGACCAGCCCGGGTCATTTGAAGCGGATCATCCGTGCCCTGGCCGCAAACCTGGACCAGTACGAGAAGGCCTTCGGGACCATCCAGGAGGCGCCGGAGCCGATGGGCGAACCAGACGTCAACTAGCCGGCCGCGCCGGCAGGAGGGCTGGAAAACATCCGTATGGCAAGCGCTCGCCGGCTGGTCCTGCCCGCCGTCCTGTCAATACTGTGCTGGCTCGCCCTCGCCTGCCAGTCGACGGGACGGACCTCCACGGCAGCAGGGCTGGCGGATGGCCCGACCCGCTGGCTGATGCTCCCTGACGAGCTGCGCCAGGTGCAGCGCATGCGCACGAACCGGGAGGCGGTCGACTGGCTGGAGAGCTTCTGGCGCCGGCGCGACCCTGATCCGGATCAGCCGGGCAATGAGACCGCGAAGGCCTTCTACCAGAGGGTGGAGGCGGCCGACCGGCTCTATTCGGACGGCGGGATGCGCGGCAGCCTCACCGACCGCGGCCGTGCCCTGATCCTCCTCGGGCCGCCGCCGATCCTCCGCTACAGCCAGAAGAGCGGGCCGGCCTGGGAGCCGGGCCGGCCGGGAGGCCGGGTTGCCATCCAGACGCGCGACGTCGTCATCGAATCCTGGGTGTATGCCCTGGAGGACTTGCCCCCCGAGCTGCGCGAGCGGATCGCAAAGGAGAGCCCGGACCGGACCGAGCTGGAGCTGATCTTCCTGGTGGAGACCCGGGAGACGAAGCTGCTGGAAGGCGAAAAGATCCTGGACGTCGCCGTCCGCGCCGCCGTCCGGGACGGCTCCCTGGACAAGCCGGAGGCGCAACGCCCGTTGCCGCCCGGGTTCCTGCCACCGCCGCCAACGCCGCCGGGCTAGAACATCCAGCGGAAGACCAGCTTCAAGTTCTGCAGCTCGTTGGCGGTCACGGCGAGCTCGACACCGGCTTCGCTCTCCCCGACCGGCCAGGCCAGCCCGGCAGCGAGCATGGGAGCGATGACGAACTCGAGGCCGTCGTCCTCCCCGGGGTCGTCGGCCTCGTCCCGGTCGACGAACCCGACGGCGATTCCGCCGCCGCCATAGAAGTCGAACGGCCCGCTCTCCGGCCAGCGGTAGAACACGGGAGCGCTGAGCGAGAGGATCGTCTGATCGTCCCCCACGCCCAGTTCGACATTGGGCTCGAAGCGGAGGTTGTTGATGAGCTCTCCGAAGTCGGCCTGGATGCCGACCAGGAGCTGGTCGGGCCGGTCCGAGACACCGGCGCGGAGCCCCCAGCCGCGGAAGCCCGGCCCCTCCTGGGCCTGCGCCGTTGTACTGGCGAGCGTGCCAACGGTAAAGACAGTCAGGGCGAGCAGGATTGATCGTAGGTGCATGGAACGTCCTCCGAGGTAGCTCTCACGCCGGCAGTTTGTGGGTGCCCTCGAGCTTGGCGAGATCTCGGTCGAAAGTGCCTAGAGGCAGATGGCCGGATTTCCGCGCGACCTCCAAAATCAAGCAGTCAGAGAAACCTAGCGCCGGTCGTTCGCGGAAGCTCTTGAGTGCCGCAGAGACCACGTCGGCGTCCTGGATCGTCAGAGACTCATGGTTGAGGAACATCTCGATGGCTGTCGCAATCTTCTGGGGACTCAGGTCGTATACCGAGGACAGGACCCACATTGCCTCGGCCAGCGCGATCTGTGGAACCCAGGCCCCCAAACCTACGAACGCCTCCGCGGCCACTGTCTGCTTGGCATCATCCCCTGTTGCCAGACGGACCAGGACGTTGGTATCAACGGCGCGCATGGCGGTCTCTGACGTGCTGCCGGACCCCTTCCTTCAACTCTTCGAGGGTCCGCGGCTCGGGTGCCTCCTCGAACAGAGCCCGGCGCACGTCCTCCGAGGTGTAGCGCCCCGCCCTCCGGACTACGATCCTCTCGCCTTCCTCATCCCATTCCAAAATCGAGCCGGGTCCGATGCCGAGCCTTCTGCGAACCTCGGTAGGGACGGAGATCTGTCCTTGTGCGGTGAGCTTTGAATGCGCGATGGCCACGGCTCATATTACCACGGTAATTGAAGCAGTGTCAGGTCTGGGGCTGGACAGCCGGAGCAAAGACGACTAACATTGTCATTAATGCATTGGTTGCTCGCCCCCCTGACTGGCGCAGTCGCCCAAACCCCCGCTTGTTGCATCTGTAGCTAGCGGGTGTGGAGGGCCGTCCGGCCCGCCTGCATCCGCCTCCCTTCGACATATCCATCCCGTCTTGACGTGTACGCGGCCCCGCTTTGCGCGGTCGATGGGAGGTCCGTCTTTCGATGAGCACCATCCGAGGGATCCATGAGTCCGAAATCACCTGGGAGCTTGTCCGCAAGCGCAACTCGGTGGAGCGGCTGAAGAAGGAAAAGCCGGGGCTCGACGTCATCCACGACCTGCCCGCCATGATCGCGACGGGGTACGAGGCCGTTCCCGAGGAGGACTTCGTCCGTATGCAGTGGTACGGCCTGTACCACGACAAGCCCAAGCTCGGGCACTTCATGATGCGGGTCAAGATCGCGGGCGGCATCCTGACCCCGGCCAAGCTGCGGGTGATCGGCGAGATCTCCGAACGGTATGGCCGCGGGCATGGCGAGCTGACCACCCGCCAGAACATCCAGCTCCACTGGCTGGAGCTGGCCAAGCTGCCCGAGGTGCTCGAGATCCTGGACCGCGGCGGGATGACCACCGCCGGAGCCTGCGGCGACAACGTGCGCAACATCACCGGCTGCCCGGTCGGGGGGATCGCGGCGGATGAGCCCTTCGACGTGCGGCCCTTCCTGGAGGAGGCCGCGGACTTCTTCGTCCGCAACCGCGAGTACTCCGACCTGCCGCGCAAGCACAAGATCACGGTCGCGGCCTGCCCCGGGCAGTGCAACGCGCCCGAAATCCACTGCATCGCCCTGATCGGCTCGGTCGTCAAGAACCAGCCCGGGTTCGCGGTGCGGGTCGGAGGCGGGCTCTCCACCTGGCCGCGCCTGGCGGACGACCTCGGCGTCTGGGTGCCTCTCGAAGAAGGGCTGGAAGTGCTCCGGGCGATCGTGGACGTCTGGCGCGAAGACCTCAAGTACCGGCTCTCCCGCACCCGGGCCCGCCTCAAGTTCATGGTCAACGACACCGGCCCGGAGGCCTTCCGCGCCCGGGTCGAGCAGCAGCTCCGCCGGCCGCTCGCGGACGGCTCCGTGCCTCCTCCGCCCACCGAAGAGCAGGACCACACCGGCATCCACGCGCAGCGGCAGGAGGGCCTCTTCTATGCCGGATTCCCGGTCTTCCTCGGCTTGATGAACGGAGACCGGATGCGCGCGGTCGCCGACCTCGCCGAGTCGTTCGGCGGGGAGATCCGCCTGACCCGCCGGCAGAACTTCCTCCTGAGCGGCATCCCCGGAGAGCGGGTGGACGAAATTGTCCGCAGGGTGTCCGACCTCGGCTTTCCGCTGGGCGCCGGTCCTCTGCGCGGCACCAGCATTGCCTGCACGGGCGACCCGTTCTGCAACTACACCGTGGCCGAGACCAAGGGCCGGGTGCAGGAGATCGTGGAGCACCTGGAGCGCGTGTTCGGAGAGGCGGCGGCGAGCCTCCGCTTGAACCTCGACGGCTGCCCTCATGCCTGCGCCCACCACTGGATCGGGGACATCGGCCTCCAAGGCACGACCCTGCGCGAGCGCGGTCCCCAGGGCGAGCGGCTGCAGGGATACGACCTGTTCCTGCGCGGCGGCCTGGCCCGGGACGCGGCGATCGGAAGGCCCGTCCTCAAGCGGGTAGCTGCGACTGAAGTCCACCTCGTGATCGAAAGACTGGTCCGCGCCTGGATTCAGGAGCGGCAGGGCAACGAATCCATCCAGAACTTTTTCATCCGTCTCGCCGACGACGAGATCCTCAGAAAGGTCGAACAGCATGCTTGACGTGATTTCCTCTCCCCCGGACGAGCGCGACCTGCTCGACGAATACGAAGCCGGCCAGCTCGCCCTGGAGCTGGATTTCGCCACTCCCCAGGAAGTGCTCGGATGGGCACTGGAGCGCTGGGGCAACAATGCCGGCGATATTGCCCTCTGCACCAGCTTCCAGGCCGAGGGCATGGCCCTCCTCGACATGGCCTGGCGCATCGATCCGAACGTCCGGGTCTTCACGGTCGACACCGGCCGGCTGCCGCAGGAGACCTACGAGGTGATGGAGGCCGTGCGCGCCCGCTACGGGATCCCGGTCGAGGTCTTCTTCCCCGAAGCGAGCCAGGTGGAGGGCATGGTGGGCAAGTACGGGCCCGACCTGTTCCGGCGTGCGGTGCCGGCGCGGCTGCTCTGCTGCAAGGTGCGCAAGGTCGAGCCGGTCCGCCGCGCGCTCGAAGGCCTGGATGCCTGGATCACCGGCCTGCGCCGCGAGCAGTGGGCGAGCCGGGCCAACATCCGCAAGGTCGAGATCGATCACGAGCACGGCGGCCTCGCCAAGATCAACCCGCTGGCCGACTGGACCGTGGAGGAGGTCTGGGATTACGTCCGCGAGCACGACGTGCCCATGCACCCGCTCTATGAAAAGGGTTTCACGAGCATCGGCTGCGCCCCCTGCACGCGGGCCACGGCCGAGGGAGAAGACCCCCGCGCCGGACGCTGGTGGTGGGAGACGAACGCGCCCAAGGAGTGCGGCATCCACTGCCCGCTGGAGACCGGAGGGTTCGAGCACGAGATCGAGGCCATCCTGCACCGCGGTGCTCTCCATGCCGTCCGGGGTAATGAGTGAGCGTTGACGTCGATCCGGCACAGCGTGAAGTCCTGCTCGCCGAGATCGAGGGAGTCCTGGCCACCGTCCGCGAGCCGGGGGCGCGCGCCCGGTATGAGGAGCTGGCCGGCGCCGTGGCCGGGGGGACCGTGGAGGACGGCCTCCTCGGACCGCTGGAGGCGCTGACCGAGATGACCCTCCAGACCGGGCGTGCCCGCAAGCTGCACGGGGCCGAGAGCGAGCAGGCGCTGCTCCGGCTCTTTCACCGGACTCCGCGCGGTGCGGCGGCGAGGCAGGCGACCGATTCGGTCAACCGTGCGCTGCGCGAGCTCGCCGGGCAGGTCGTCGAGGAGATGCTCTTCACGGTCCAGGCCCCCGGCGTCTTCCGGCTGGGCCTGCGCACCGACCGCGTCCGGCTGGCCCTGGAGATCGATCGCCATGGGGTAACGGTCCAGAGCCTGGAGGTCTGATGTACCCCGTCGTCCTGGACCTGCGCGGACGCTCCTGCCTCGTGATTGGAACGGGCCCCCTCGCCGAGGAGAAGGTCCATGGATTGCTCGCGGCCGGGGCCGTCGTCACCCACCGGACCTCCTACGAGGAGAGCGACCTGGACGGAATGGTCCTCGCCATCGTCTGCGGACAGCCGCCTGAGATCGCCGAGGCGGTCTGGCAGGAGGCGCAGCGCCGCAACATCCTCATCAACACGGTGGACGACATTCCTCACTGCGGGTTCATCGCTCCAGCCATCGTGCGGCGGGGGGACCTGTCCGTCGCCATCTCGACCAACGGCAAGGCGCCAGCCCTCGCCGTCCGCCTGCGCCAACGGCTGGAGAGCGAGCTGGGGGAAGAGTATGGCCGCTTCCTTTCCATGGCAGGGACGGTGCGGGCACCGCTCCTGGCCAGCCGGCCCGACTTCGGGGAGCGGCGCGAGCTCTGGTACCGGCTGGTGGACTCCGACGTGCTCGACCTGCTCCGGCAGGGGGACGAAGAGGCCGCACGCAGCCGCTTTGCCGAAATCCTCGGTGTGAGCCCGTGAGCGTCTACCTGGTAGGAGCCGGGCCGGGCGATCCGGACCTGTTGACCGTCCGCGGCCTGCGCCTCCTGCGCCGGGCCGAGGTAGTGGTCTACGACCGGCTGGTCAGCCCCGAGCTGCTGGCCGAGGCTCCCGAGGACGCGGAGCTGATCTACGCCGGCAAGGAGCCGGGCCGGCATTCCTGCCCGCAGGAGGAGATCCACGGCATCCTCATCCGTCATGCCTTGGAAGGGAAGGTCGTGGTCCGGCTCAAGGGTGGGGACCCGTTCCTCTTCGGCCGGGGTGCCGAGGAGCTGCTCGCCTGCGCCGAGGCGGGGGTCGCCTGCGAGGTCGTGCCAGGCGTCACCAGTGCGCTCAGCGTCCCAGCCCTGGCAGGAATTCCGGTGACCCACCGCGGGATTGCGGCGAGCTTCATGGTGGTGACCGGGCATTGCGACGGCCGGGACCGGGTCGACTGGCAGGCCGCCGCCCGGGTGGATACGCTGGTCATCCTCATGGGGCACGCCCGTCTGGGTGAGATCGCGGAGCGGCTCGTTCAGAACGGCCGGCTGCCCTCCACTCCGGCGGCGGCGATCTCGCGGGGCAGCCTGCCGGGGGAGCGGGTCGTGGTTTCCCCGCTTTCGGAGATCGCCGAGAAGGCGGCGGGGCTCGCCTCGCCGGTGCTGGTGGTGGTCGGGGAGGTGGTGCGGCTGCGGGAGAGAGTGTGCCAGGATACGGGGTCCACGCCTCGAATGGAGGCGACCCAAAGGAGACCCCATGCGTATCCACCTTCTCTGCCTGGCGTTGCTCGCGCTCGCCTCCTGCGCCGGACCGGCTGAAGAGCCGCCCTCGGCCACGGGCGCGGCTCAGGGCAAGGCTCCGGAGATCAAGATCGTGCCTGACATCGAGCAGAGGCTTGCCAAGTTCTCGCCCACTCCGCTGGAGGCGGACCTTTCCGCCCTCTCCCCCGAAGACCGCCGCGTCCTCGACCTGCTCGTCCAGGCCGCCCGCCAGATGGATGAGATCTTCCTGCGCCAGGTCTGGGTCGGCAACCCCGAGATGAGGGACAAGGTCTCAGCCTGGACCGACAAGGACGGCAAGACTTCGGTGGCCGCCCGCGAGTTCTTCGAGCTCAACGCCGGCCCCTGGGACCGCCTCGGCGAGTTCAAGCCCTTCCTCGGCGACAAGCCGCACCCGGAGGGCGCCGGCTACTACCCCGAGGACATGACCAAGCAGGAATTCGAGTCCTGGGTCGAGAAGCATGCCGCGGACAAGGAGAGCTTCACCTCGGGCACGACCGTGATCCGGCGCGACGGCTCCGGCCTGAAAGCCGTGCCTTACTCCCAGGAGTACCGCCAGTGGCTCCAGCCCGCGGCGAAGCTCCTGCGCGAGGCCGCCGCGGCTACCTCGAACGCCTCGCTCAAGCGCTTCCTGGAGCTGCGCGCGACCGCTTTCGAGACCGACGACTACTACGAGAGCGACATGGCCTGGATGGACCTGGACGCCCCGGTCGAGGTCACCATCGGGCCCTATGAGACCTACGAGGACCTCCTTTTCGGCTACAAGACCGCGTTCGAGGCCTTCGTCACGGTCAACCTGCCGAAAGAGTCGGCCGCGCTCACCCGCTACAAGGAGCGGCTCCCCTGGCTGGAGGGCAACCTCCCCATCCCTGACGAGCACAAGAACCCGAACCGCGGCACCGAGAGCCCGATCCGGGTCGTGGACACGGTCTTCACCGCTGGCGACACCAAGGCCGGCGTGCAGACCCTGGCCTTCAACCTCCCCAATGACGAGCGGGTGCGCGAGGTCAAGGGCTCCAAGAAAGTCCTGCTGCGCAACACCATGCGCGCCAAGTACGACCAGATCCTGATGCCCATCGCCGAGCGGGTGATCGCCCAGGACCAGATCAAGGACGTCTCCTTCGACGCCTACTTCAACGAGGTGCTGCACCACGAGCTGTCCCATGGCCTCGGACCGGGGACGATCACGAAGGATGGCAAGAAGACCGAGGTGCGCCTGGAGCTGAAAGACCTCTTCAGCACGCTGGAAGAGGCCAAGGCCGACGTGATGGGCGTCTACAACATCCTGGCCCTGATGCAGCGCGGGGAGATGCCCGCCGAGCTGCGGCGCACCCTCGAGCCGACGTACGTGGCCGGCCTGTTCCGCTCTGCCCGCTTCGGGGTTCACGAGGCGCACGGCCAAGGGGTCGTGGCGCAGTTCAGCTACCTGATGGAGAAGGGCGCGCTGCAGGTTGACGAGTCCGGCCGCTTCCGCGCCGTCTCCGAGAAGTTCCCCGGCGCCATGCGCGACCTCCTGCACGACATGCTGATGCTGCAGGCCGCGGGCGACTACGAGGGGACGAAGAGCTTCCTGGACAAGTACGGCAAGCCGCAGAAGAGCCTGCTCGACGCCATCGAGCGCCTCAACGACGTGCCGGTAGACATCCGGCCGGTCTATAAGGGTTGATCCCGTCCCCCCTCTCCCCAACCCTCTCCCCCGTGCCGGGGGAGAGGGAGCTCTTCCAAACCCTACTTGACGCCCAGCAGCTCCACTTCGAACTCCAGCGTGGCGTTCGGCGGGATCACCCCGCCGGCGCCGCGCGCTCCATAGCCCAGGTCCGCGGGGATGGTCAGCCGGCGCTTTCCTCCCACCTTCATGCCGGCAACCCCCTCGTCCCAGCCCCGGATCACGTGCCCGGCGCCGAGCGGGAAGCGGAACGGCTGATTGCGGTCCTTGCTGGAGTCGAACTTGGTGCCGTCCTTCAGCCAGCCGGTGTAGTGGACTTCGACGGTCTTGCCGGTGCGGGCCTCGTCGCCGGTCCCTTCCTGGAGGTCCGTGTATTTGAGCCCGGATTCGGTGACTTTCTCTTGGGTTTCCATGGCGAGGTTCCTCCCCTCTAGCTCTAGCGGACGTTGACCAATTCGACCTCGAAGATGAGCGTGGCATTGGGCGGGACGATCCTGCCCATCCCCTGCTTGCCGTACCCCAGCTCCGGCGGGACCACGAGCCTCCGCCGGCCGCCGACCTTCATCCCCGCGACCCCCTGGTGCCAGCCCTGGATGACGTCGTCGATGCCGATGCGGAAGGTTAACGGGAGGCTGGGATCCTGGCTGGCGTCGAACTTCGTGTTGTCCTCGAGCCAGCCGGTGTAGTGGATCTCCACGGTCTTGCCCTTCGTTGCCTCCGTCCCTTCGCCGACCCGAAGGTCCCTGTAGCGCAGCCCGGAGGGAGTGACGACCTCCCGGCCGGCCTCTTGGGGGGCGGGGGAAGGCGCCGGCTCCGTCTGGCGGGCCTTGGCGATTCCCGGCCGCCCCGGCAGCGCAGCCAGCGATCCCGCGGCGAGCAAAGCCGTAAAGAGCACGCAAGAGACGGATTTTTGAATCATGGGACCCTGATTGTACGTCATCCCGCCCGGCGCACCACCCTGCCCCCCTTGACCACGGCCGCCACCGGGTTGATCCCGAAATGGTACGCCAGGTGGAGGAGGTTGGGCGCATCGAGCAGCACGAGGTCCGCCCGCTTGCCCGGCTCGACCGAGCCGACCTCGGCGCCCAGCCCCAGGCAGCAGGCCGAGTTCAGGGTGGCGGCGGTCAGGCTCTCCTCGATGGTCAGCCCGAGCTCGAACACGGCGAGCACGAAGACCGCCGGCATCGACTCCGTATGGCAGGAGCCGGGGTTGCAGTCGGTCGCGAGGGCGATGGGCACGCCCGCCTCGATCATGCGGCGGGCCGGCGCGTACTTGTGCTTCATGAGGAAGAAGCTCGTGCCCGGGAGGAGCACCGCCGTCACCCCG
Source organism: uncultured Holophagales bacterium (assembly GCA_963741305.1). GTDB lineage: Bacteria > Acidobacteriota > Thermoanaerobaculia > Multivoradales > UBA5704 > DATMER01. The sequence continues at coordinate 6,665,288 of CAVUHL010000003.1, forward strand.
GAGCGGGCCAGGGCATCGACCCCGGCCGGCGACACGGCGATCAGGTGGTCGGCGGAGAGTGCGCCGATCTCCGCGGCCAGCTCTGCGCCGCCCGAATCCACGAACTCGTCGGCATGGAGCCGCGGCGCGAGCCCATGCCGCACACCGGCCTCCAGCACCCGGCGCGATTCCGCCGCGGTGAAGACCCCCTCTTCACAGAACACGTCGCAGAACCGGGCCAGCCCCTGCTCCGCCGTGGCCGGGATGATCTCCTCGCAGATCAGGTCCAGATACCTCCCGCGGTCGGCGCCATGCCCCCGGTACTCAGGCGGTATCTCGTGGGCGGCCATAAGGGTTGGGACGAGGTCCACTGCATGGGATGAAGAAGCGGCGCGGATCGCCCGGAGCTGCTTCAGCTCGTCCTCCCGGGAGAGGCCGTAGCCGCTCTTGGCCTCGGCGGTCGTGGTGCCCCAGGCGAGCATCTGGTCCAGCCGGCGGCGGACGTTCGCGGCCAGCTCCTCCTCCCCCGCGCGCCGGGTCGCGGCCACGGTCGAGAGGATTCCGCCCCCGGCCGCCGCGATCTCCTGGTAGGTCGTCCCCGCGAGGCGGGCCGCGAACTCCTCCTCCCGGCTGCCTGCCCAGGGTAGGTGCGTGTGGGGATCGACGAACCCGGGGATCACCGTGCCGCCCCGGCCGTCCAGGCGCTCGGCATCGGGCAGCTCGCCGAACGAGCGGACGCGCTCCTCGGGGCTGCCCACGAAAACGATGAGGCCGTCGCGGCAGAGCACCTCGGCTCCCCGGATCCGGCGGACGCGCCGCTGATCGGCTCCGCGGAGGGGAACGGTCCCCTCCGGGGTGGCCACTTCGGACAGGTTGTAGAGAAGCAGTTCCGTCATGGCGGGGGATTGTAGCTCCCCACCGGCACTCTCACTCGCCGCGGGGGTTCGGCTCCTCGTCGCCATCGGGGTGGAGGCCGACCAGGCTCACGACCTTGCCGCTCGCATCGCGCTCGAAGCGGAGCCGGAAATCGTCGAGGTCACCCACCAGGAAACGGTCCTGGCCGACCGGCTGGAGCCGCAATTTGCGGCCCTTCCCGCGCTGATACCAGAGAGCGCCGTCCTCTACGGTGATGTTGCGTGGGCCGTAGGCTCCGGCGAAAGCCTGCCGCTCGGCGGCGGAGAGTGTGGCGGGCTTGCGCCGGTCCTCCAGCACACCGCGCACGAACTCCAGCGCGGCCTTGTGCTCGGGATCGGTGGCCTTCTCCGCCACGGCGGCGAGGGCGCGTGCGTGCGCCACTTCGAGCGCTTCCGCCACCGGGACCTTGATGTCCGGCTCGACACCGGTCCCCTCCCAATTCGTACCGCTGACCGGGTTGATCGCCCGTCCGAACGGCAGGCTCACGCCCACGGGATAGCCCTTGACCCGGTGGAAGTTGACCGGATGGGCGCCGCCACCGGTGGTCTCTCCAACGAGGGTTCCCCGCTTCAGGTTCTTCAGGTTGTAGGTGAACTCCTCGGCGGCCGAGAAGGTGCGGCCGCTGGTGAGGACGAAAACCGGCACGTCGGGCATGCGCTGGCCGGGTACCCACGCGTTGGTCCAGAACTGCTCCGTCCGGTCTCCCTCGCGGATGTAGAAGCTGTTCAGGTGGGTCGGCTCGCCGGCCAGCAGATAGCTGGTGAGGAGCTGGATCATGCTCGGGGAGCCGCCGCCGTTGTCGCGCAGGTCGAAGATCAGCGCGTCGCTGCCGGACAGGAAATTCATTGCCGCGATCGCGGTCGCGCCGCCGAGGTCGGCCTGCGCGAAGCAGTCGAGCTTGATGTAGCCGACGTTGCCGGGCAGCAGCTCGACCTTGCGGAAGCAGTAGTTGTCGCGCCGGAGCTGCCGCTCGTAGCTCGCCTGCTGCTCGGGGGTCGGTCCTTCCTCCTCGCCGCCGGGCGGGGCGGGGTTCCAGACCACGCGCAGGTGAAGGTCGTGGCTGACCGACTGGAGGTCCTCGGTCAGCTTCTCCGTAAATGCGTCCATCGTCCCGAGGCTGTCGTAGGCGCCGCTCTTGAGCTGGCTCCGCACATGCTCCTCCATCTTCTTGGCGGTCTCGGGGAAGACATAGACCTTGTTCAGCGCGGTTGCGATGTCGTCGATGACCGCGGCGCGGTCCTGGGCGGTGATTGCCGGCGGCGCCGGCAGGGCCGGCGGCTGTGCCAGCGCAGGCAAGGCCATCGAGGCGGCGAGCGCGTAGGCGAAGAGTCTCTTTCTCACGACGGGGTCTCCTTTGGTTTCATGTCGATTCGGGCACGCAGGCGGTCGTCCATCGAGCGGACGGAGAGCCGCTCTTCGACCGCGGCGATGGCGGCGAGGAGGTCGTGACCCGATTCGGCGACCAGCTCGGCGGTGGCGGCGCGGACCTCCTCCCAGAGTGGCTGCAGCCGCATGATCGTCGCCTTCCCTTCCTCGGTCAGGCTGAGAAGGCGGCGCCGGCCATCCCGGGGATCCTGCTGCGACCCGAGCAGCCCCTGCCCCTCCATCTCCTGCGCGATCTGTGCGATGGCAGTGTGGGTGAGGCCGAGGGTCGCGGCGAGCTGCACGATGGAGAGGGGCGAGGTGCGGTAGAGCGCGATCAGCACCGGAAACCAGCGCGCCCGGAAGCTCACCGCCTGCTCGGCGTAAACCTCGGATACCTGGGACTGGAGGAGCTCGCCGAGCCGCTTCAGGCGGGAGGCGAGGGCAAGGTGACCGAGCTCACCGAAGAGGTCCATGGAGAGGGAGGTACGGGAAAATAGGAAAGAGGTTTCAGATCTCCGGCTTTGACCGTTTCTTGACCTGTTCTTGACCGATCAAAGACGTCCTTGACTCGCTTGGCAGCGAGCATCGTCGGCGTTCCGCGGCCTGTACCGCGACTCAATTCGCGACCCACAAAAGGAGCCCACGACGATGTCCCGACGAATTCTTGTCACCCTCCTGCTGCTGCTCGGCCTGGCCGGCGGCGCTTCGGCCCAACAGGGGCGCCCCCAGGTCCATCCTCTCCTCGAGCCCCTGATCGAGCAGCCGGCCGCCGGCATCCCCCAGATCCTGCGCTCCCCCCTCGGCGGGCGCCAGGGTGCCCGCAGGATCAACGGCCAGGAGGCCCTCAACCTCTTCCTGCGCACCACCGCCACACGCGAGCAGCTCGAAGCCCTCGGCATCAAGGTCCGCACGCTGCGCGACGGCCGCGCCACCGTCACCGTGCCGGTTTCGGCCCTGCCCGCCCTGGCATCCCGGCCGGACGTCCAGCTCATTACGCTGCCCACTCCGATCCGCCCGAACCTGAACCAGTCGGTCTCCGAGAGCGGCGCCTCCCACATCCGGTCCCAGGCGGCAGGCGTCTTCTCGGGCGACACCGGCGCGGGCGTGGTCGTCGGCGTGGTCGACTCGGGAATCGACTTCGATCACCCGGACTTCACCGACGCTGCCGGCAACACGCGCATCCTCTACCTCTGGGACCAGGCGAGCGCCGCGGGCCCCTCTCCGGCCGCCTACGCTTACGGCCGGGAGTGGACGAGCGCGGACATCGATGCCGGCCTGTGCACCGAGGCCGACGACTCCGCCGCCTGGGGTCATGGTACGCACGTCACCGGCATCGCCGCCGGCAATGGCGCGGCGCCCGATGCGGGCGGCGCCAGCTACACCCACACCGGCATGGCCCCCAATGCCAACATCATCTTCGTCAAGACGGACTGGAGCAGCACCGGCATCATCGACGCCATGAACTACATCTTCGACCAGGCCGACGCCCTCGGCCTGCCGGCGGTGATCAACCTGAGCCTCGGCACCCAGATCGGCGCCCATGACGGCACCGATCCCATGGAAGAGGAGATCGACGCACTGGTCAATGCCCAGGCAGGACGCGCCGTGGTGGTGGCGGCCGGCAACGAGGGGGGGGATGACATCCATGCCGAGGTCCAGGCGATGGGCTTCGTGTCTGTGATCGGCCCCGACTTCGAGGTCCCGCCCTATACCGCCAACGCCGGCAGCGGCAACGACGCCCTCTACGTCGTCGGCTACTACCCGTCGACAGACAACCTGACGGTCCACCTGTGGTCGCCGGGCGGCAACTACTACAGCCGGAACCTGACGGCTGGCTGCGCATACTATGCTGCCGGCAGCGACGGCGCGGTCTACCTTTGCAACAACACCACGTCCAACTTCGGCCAGGGGACGGCCGACCGCGAGATCGTGGTGCTCATCTTCGACAATGCCTCGATCCGGCCGCCGGCTGACGGCACCTGGCAGATGGCGCTCACCGGCAACACCGTCGCCGGCTCGGGCTGGGTCGACTTCTGGGCGGTCAGCGGCCTGGGGAGCGCCGGCGAAATCGCGGAGTTCACGACCCACGTTGACGCGGAGGAGACGCTGGGCATCCCGGCCACGGCCCACGACGCCGTGACGGTGGGCGCCTACGTCACCAAAACCTGCTGGGACAGCATCGACGGCACCTCTCCCTCCTATGCCGTTGCCCCCGCCCTTGGGGACATCGCCGACTTCAGCAGCCGGGGGCCGACGCGGGACGGCCGCAGCAAGCCCGAGCTGGCCGCGCCCGGAATGGGCATCGTCTCCTCGCTGGCCCAGGAGGTGGCGGCGACCGTCGACGACGTCTGGGAAACCGATACCTGGCACATGCTGATGCAGGGGACCAGCCAGGCGGCTCCGCACGTCACCGGTGCGGTGGCGCTCTTCTTCGAGGACGATCCCACGCTCGATGCGGCTGGGATCGAGTCGCTGCTGCGCCTGCACGCCAGGGACGACGACTGGACCCAGAGCTACGACCAGGCGCTCTTCTTCAGCACGAAAAACATTGTCTTCGGCAGCGGCAAGCTCAACGTGGGCTCCTGGTCCTTCGCCGATCCCTACGAAACGAACGACTCCTACCGTACCGCCCGGGAGATCCTGTCCGGCCAGGTCATTGCCGGTTACGTGGACCACGCCGCGGACCTCGATACCTTCGAGCTCGAGGCCACGGCCATCGGCGACACGCTCAAGATCGACCTGACCGGCCTGGCCGACGACTACAAGCTGAACCTGCTGCGGACCCTGGGGCTGGGCGGCACCTGTTCAACCCCCCTGTTCTCGGTGGCAGCCAGCTCCAACAACGCCGGCACGGCCAACGAATCGATCACCCACACAACCTCCCTTTTCTCGCTGCCGCGTTACATCCGGGTGCTCTCCTCGGTCGGCGGCTACTCTGCCGCGGCACCCTACAGCCTGACCGCGGTCATCACCCGTCCGGAGACAGGGGCACTGCACAATGCGATGGGGTCGGCGCAGGTGCTGCCGTTGCACCAGACGTTCAAGATCTCGGGCAGCATCAGCGCCCTCGGCGAGCAGGACTACTACAAGCTGACGGCAAAGGGGGGCCAGACCATTACGGCCAGGGCCGGATTTGGCCGCACCGTCCAGATCCTCAATTCGTCAGGCACCGTCCTCGCGACCAGCTTTGGCGGCACGGCCAACTACGCCGTATCGCCCTTCCTGGAACGGGCACTTACTACGTCGTGGTATCGGGCGGCGCCGTCGGCAACTACACGCTGACGACCACCGTCAACTGAGGACCATGGCCCGGCCGTGCTGTGGGGCGGCCGCGCTAGAGATCCTTGCGGAAGCAGCGGATGAGAGCGGCTTCCGCGAAACCCAGGGCCCGGTGCGCAGCGGCGCTCAGCTCGTTGCCGGCCGCGGTATCGGAGGCAAACTCGGTGCAGCCTTGTGCCCTGGCCCAGTCTTCCGCGGCCTCGACCAGGGCGCGTCCCACCCCCTGGCCCCGTGCTTCGGGGATGACATACCAACCTTCCAGGTAGCCCACGCGGTCGGTCGTGCAGCCTTCGGCTTGGGGCCGGATGGAGAGCTCGGCGAATCCGGCAAGCTGGCCGGGGGCGGTATCGCCCACTTGAGCAACCAGCACCGCGAGAGGCTCCCGGGAGCGCCCGGCGAAGAAATCCTCGATTTCGCCGGCATGTTCCTCGGCCGGACCCTCGGGCCAGAGCGCATGGCGCATCTCGCACCAAAGTCGGGCGTCGCCGGGCCGGGCTGCGCGGATTGCGATCATGTGACGTTCTCGCACCTCATCTAATCAGCGACCGGCATCGTACTAGAGACGAGTCGCTGACGGCTCACGAGTTGGAGGAGAAGCAATGAAGCAGCGCATCTGGGTAACCCTCGTCTGTCTCGCCTTTGGCACCCTCGCGGCCTCCGCTGAGACCCTCTACGTTTCAACCTCCACGAACCAGCTCCTGAGCTTCGACAGCGCCTCGCCGGGCACGATTCGGAGCAACGTAACGGTGACGGGCCTGCAGGCAGGCGAAAGCCTGGAAGGGATCGACTTCCGGCCCCTGAACGGCCAGCTTTACGGCCTGGGCAGCAGCGGCCGGCTGTACACGATCAATCTCACGACAGGCGCGGCGGCCCAGGTCGGGGCCCCCTTCACCCTCACCGGGAGCCGGTTCGGCTTCGACTTCAACCCCACCGTGGACCGCATCCGGGTGGTGAGCGACGCGGGTCAGAACCTGCGCCTCCATCCGGATACAGGCGCGGTGGCCTTTACCGACACGCCGCTGGCCTTCGCGGCCGGGGATGTGAACGCGGGGGACAGCCCGGTGGCCGTGGGAGCGGGCTACACCAACAGCCTGGCCGGCGCCACCACCACGACCCTCTATGACATCGACGTGAGCAACGACGTCCTCGTCACCCAGAACCCCCCGAACAACGGCGTGCTGAACACCATCGGCCCTCTCGGAGTCTCTGCGTTCGATTCGTTCGTCGGCTTCGACATCTCGGCGCGCACGGGCACTGCCTATGCGGCGCTCAATCCCGGCGGCGGCTCGAGGCTCTACCGGATCGATCTGAGCACGGGAACCGCTTTGCTCGCCGGCGCGATCTCCGGCGCTCCGTCGGTCACCGGCCTCGCCGTCATCTTCTCCGAAGGCACCTGCGTACCCTCGACCACGGCCCTCTGCCTGAGCGGCGACCGGTTCAGGGTTTCGGCCACCTTCCAGCTCCCCGACGGGACCACCGGCACCGGCCGCGCCGTCTGGTTCACGAAGGACAGCGGCTACTTCTGGTTCTTCTCGCCGGAAAACGTCGAGGTCGACGTGAAGGTCCTCAACGCCTGCTCGGCCTTCAACCGCTACTGGTTCTTCGCGAGCGGGCTGACCAACGTCGGCGTGACCCTCACCGTGCTCGACACGAAGACGGGCACCACGAAGACGTACAACAATCCGGTCAACCGCGCCTTCCTGCCGATCCAGGATACGGACGCGTTCGCGACCTGCCCCTAGATGGATTCCGGCGGGCTTACAGCCCGCCGGCCGTCAACCGGGCCTGTAGCGGTCCATGAGCTGCCACTCTTCGTTGGTGCCGTGCCCCGGGTTGTCCTGAGGGTTGCTGGTCTGGAAGACCGAGCCGTCGCGTTTTATCCACTGATAATCGTAGCCCGCGGGCACCTCGACCGTGTGCGAGTCGTACGGGTTCTTGTATGTCTCGATCCCGCCGAGGACCTCGCGGAGGGCGAAGCTCTGGCGGTCCTGGGAAGCCTGCCGGTCCTCCCAGGCCCGCCGGTGCATTTCGGAGATCTGCGCTGCCTGCTCGCGCATGAGCCTGCCCAGCGCTCCAGTTTGACGCACGATACTCCGCATGTTCTGCCGGAACAGCCCCCTCACATACTCGAGCGCCGCCTCCCATTCGAGGGTGTACCGGATCGACTGCAGGGGCACCGAGAGCACCGGCCGCATCCGGTCCAGCTCGCCGGCCGGCGCGCGCATCGCGGTGCCGTAGCCCCACCAGAACATGACGACGTTCGGCTGCTCGTAGACGAGGTTGATGGTCACCTCCTCCTCCCATGCGCGGCCGCCCCACTCATAGGCATGGCGCACCCGGGTCACCCGCACGGTGCGTGTGGGGCCGGCGGTGCGCGAGATCTCGGCCGCCGCCCTCGGCACGTCCTCGACCCCGACGATCCGCGATCCCCCCAGGTGCTGCAGCGGGCCGGGCAGGTAGATCGCCCTCAGGAATTCGATGGCATCGCGCGCCGGCGGGAGCAGCACCGAGCCCAGCCAGTTCGACCAGACCGGCATCTCCAACGGCTGCGTCGTCCAGACGAACTGCTGCGACGGCAGGGTGAAGGCCGACGCGCCCGTGCGCGGATCGTTCACCTGGATGAGGAGATCGGCCTGCTGCGAGAAATCCGGGTTCCAGCGGATGCCGCCCCCGACCGTCCACCCCTCCGGCACCAGGAGGGATGCGCCCTCGATGTTGTTGACCTCCGGATCAAGGATCGCGACCCTGTTGAACCTCATCGGCTGCTGTGAGTGCATGCTGTCACCTCCATCTCCTGTGTGGCGGGCCAGCCCGTTGCATTTCCCGTGCGCAGCGGCGCTCCGGCATCTTCGGAGTATCCTCCGCGCCATGGAACTCCGTAAGCAACTGGGCGACATCGACATCTACCTGCTCGACCAACTGCTGAAGGGGCGGCTCACTCCGGACATGAGCCTCCTCGATGCAGGCTGTGGCGGTGGACGGAACCTCGTGTACTTCCTCCGCGAGGGCTACCCGGTCTTCGCCGTGGACGAAAACCCCCGGGCCGTGTCCCAGGTCCGTGCCCTCGCGGCCCAACTCGCACCGGAGCTTCCGCCGGAGAGCTTCCAGGTCTCCGACCTGTCGGAGATCCCCTTTCCGGACGAGCGCTTCGACGTGGTGATCTGCAGCGCGGTCCTCCACTTCGCCCGCGACGAGGCGCAGTTCGGCCGCATGCTCGGCGAGATGTGGCGGGTCCTCAGGCCCGGCGGCCTCTTCTTTGCCCGCCTGGCCTCGACGATCGGGATCGAGCCGCTCGTCCGATCCCTTCAAGGGAGGCGCTACCTCCTCCCGGACGGCTCGGAGCGCTTCCTCGTGGACGAGGCGATGCTCTTACGCGCGGCTGAACAGCTCGGCGGAAGCTGGATCGAGCCCCTGAAGACCACCGTCGTCCAGAACCAGAGATCCATGAGCACCTGGGTGCTGCGCAAGGGCGCGGGCTGGATGACGTAAAATCGCCCCATGCAACTCAAGACACATCCCCACACCTGGATCGCGGCCTTGGCCGCCACCGCGTTTCTTCTTCTGACCGCCGCCTGCGCCGACCCGCAGAACGGCAAGTCGGCCCAGGCTCCAGCCGAGACCACCCAAACCGAGGCCGAGGGCACAGAGACCAGCACCCCCACGGGCCTCAAGTACGTCGACCTGAAGGTGGGCGAGGGCGCGGAGGCTGTGCCGGGCAAAGTCGTCACGGTCCACTACACCGGCGTGCTCGAAAACGGCACCAAATTCGACTCGAGCCTCGACCGCCAGGAGCCGTTCACCTTCCGGCTGGGCGCCCAGGAGGTCATCGACGGCTGGGACCAGGGAATTGCCGGCATGAAGGTGGGCGGCAAGCGCAAGCTGACCATCCCCCCTGACCTTGGCTACGGAGACCAGGGCTCCGGCGCGATCCCTCCCGGGTCCACGCTGATCTTCGAGGTCCAGCTGCTCGGCATCGAGTGAGATAGCAGGCCCCTTCGCGGCAGTACCTCCTCGAAACCGGCAGTGATCGAGCTGCCGGGACAGACAGGAGGCATCATCATGCCCGAAGAGAATGTAGATCAAGAGGGCTCGGCGTTCGAGCTGGAGTATGTGACCAGTGCCGTTTCCGTGCTGGAAAACGACAGCATCGTGGTTCACGTGGTGAACGACAGCGGTCTGGCGGAAAGCACGCGCGTGGTCATCTATCAGAATACCGGCGCAGGAGCGATCACGGTGGTCGACACCGGCCGCGTGGCGGTCGCGCAGACCTGGACGTGGGGGCTGCGTTTCACGGTCAAGGAGCCCGGGGAGTACTGGCTCCGCATCCAGACGACCTCCGAATCCCTCATCCCCAAGGCCTCGTTCGAGCGTGTCGACGGCGGGATCTGGAAGCCGGTCGCGAGCTACCGGCCGGGAGACTTCGCAGTCTTCAGCCTGACGCGCAAGAGGCTCTGGTAGGGAGGCTCGGATCGCGCTCCGCTTGGAGCCTGCGCCTCTTGGCGGAGTGCGATATCCTCCCTAAGGAAAATTGACCTGCGCGGGAGGTAGTCGCCCTGATGCGAGTTGAAGTGAAGCCAGAGTTGGTGCGCTGGGCGCGGGAGCGTTCCGGGTTCGACCCGGGTGCGCTGGCCCGCCGCTTTCCAGGGCTTGGCGCCTGGGAGCGAGGCGAAGAGCGTCCGACGCTCAAACAACTCGAAAGCTTCGCAAAGGCCACGCACACTCCGGTCGGCTACCTCTTCCTTCAAGAGCCGCCCATCGAGCGCGTTCCGATCCCGGACTTCCGCACTGTCGCCAACGCTCGCATCGCGCGGCCGAGCCCGGATCTGCTCGACACCATCTACCTTTGTCAGCAACGCCAGGAGTGGTACCGCGACTTCGCACGATCTATGGGCGAGGAGGCGCTTCCGTTCGTGGGTTCGGTGAGACTTGGGAGCGGCATCGAGGCGACCGCGGCGAGCATGCGGCACGTTCTCGGCTTTGATGTCGAGGAGCGTCGCCGAATGCCCACCTGGACCGATGCCCTGCGCTGCTTCATCGGCCAGGCGGATGTGCTCGGCGTTTTGGTTATGGTGAGCGGCGTTGTCGGCAACAACAACCGGCGCAATCTGGATCCGGAGGAGTTCCGGGGTTTTGCCTTGGCGGATGATCTCGCGCCACTCGTGTTCATCAACGGCGCGGACACCAAGGCGGCGCAGATGTTCACGCTCGCGCACGAGTTGGCCCATATCTGGCTCGGGAGGTCCGCCCTCTCCGACAGCGGACCCGCCTCTGCGCCGTCGCACGACGTCGAAATCTGGTGCAACCAGGTCGCGGCCGAGCTCCTGGTGCCGCTTGCCATCTTGCGAGCCGAGCATCGAAGGGACGCCGAGCTACGTGTTGAGGTCGACCGCCTGGCGCGGCGGTTCAAGGTCAGCACGCTGGTCATCCTGCGCCGGATTCATGACGCTGGCGGCCTTACTCAGGAGCAGCTCTGGCAGGCCTATCAGGAGGAGTTGGAGCGGTTGTGGTCGATCCCGCGGGGAAGCGGCGGAGACTTCTACCTGACACAGGCAGCCCGGGTCAGCAAGCGTTTCGCCCGTGCTCTCGTCGTCAGCACGCTCGAGGGACAGACGCTGCACCGTGACGCATTCCGTCTGCTCGGTTTTTCGAAGCTCAGTCTCGGGGTGGGAGAGAGACGAGATCGAGGCCGGAGCCGCCGCTCGCCTCTTGGCGGAGCGTTGATCCGTGAATGATCTGGGGCTACCCCGGCCCTGCGAACGACCGCCAGGAAAGTCCGTCAATGTAACCGAAGTGTGGGTCGGATGAGATGAGGTCCGCGCCTGATTCCTGCGCATGCGCAGCGATCCAGATGTCGTTGGTCGGGATTGGCCGTCCCTTCTTCCGCAGATCGGCAGAGATGCGGCCAAAGAGATCAGCCGTGTCCCAGGTAACTGGCAAGACGCGGACGTTGGGATCTTTTAGAAAGTCCTCAAGGGCGCGGGCGTTCTCTTCATAACGCGAGCCGTTCCGGAAGCCGAACAGCAACTCTCCGGCGACAACGGCTGAAAGGAGAACCTCTTCCGACTCCTGTACGAGCTCGGCGACGGTCTTGTAATTGCGCCTCAGGGCGGAGTAGGCGTTCGTGTCGAGGAGGATCTTCACTGCCAGAAGGACTCGTCAACCTGCTCGAAGACCTCGACAGCTTTAAGGAATTCAGCCTCCTCCTCGGCGGTCCAGGTACCCATGAAGCGGTCCAGAGCATGTCCCACCTTCTTTGTGGACCTGGGCTCCTCCTGTGCTACGGGCACGAGTCGAACAGTGCGGCCACTTGCATTCGCAATGACGACCTCTTGCCCGGAGGTAGCTTCATCGATGAGCCGACCTAGGCGTCCTTCTGCTTCCTTGAGACTGACCTTGATCATGAGTCCCTCAGCTTCCTGCCGCAGTCGGCGGCGCGGCGCAGCAAGTGTACAACCCAGTGCCTCGTCCGGGGTAACGTGGGCCCGGCCTTCAAGGCACGCACCTTGTGGTCTCCCAGGGGATAACGCGATCAAGGCGCTGGAGGAGAAGATCAGGCGTCGTGGCGCTTTGCAGTCAGTTTGTCAGGTAAAGGCCATGCTTGACGGACCTCCGCGATGACCTGAGGATCAACCGGTCCGAGTTCCTGCTCGAGTTCTTCGAGCAGCCCAGCAATGCGGGCTGCCTGGACCTCGGCCTCAACCTCCTCGTCGCGAAGATTGATCGCCGGTACGCCGATCCAGTCCAACTCGTGGAGAAAGGACACTCGGCTCATCTCTGCCAGTCGCGCCGCCTTCCCAGAGGACAGCCGCCCCAGCTCGAACAGCTTGGCCGCTGCCAGGAACCGGAGCTCGCGGGCAAATTCGTTGTCAGACAGCTTGAGGAGCTGCGGCAACCCGGCAGGGTAAGAAATCACGGCCTGCTTGGTGTCGGAGCCTTCGTTCATGACAGCACCTCCAAGACCCTAGTGTACCCCTTCAAGAAACAGCGCCGCCGGGAGCCCCGGAGCACACCTCCACCCTCCGGAGCTCCCGCCAACGCAACCCCGCCTTCTGACGGCGGGGCGGGACGGCGGCGTCCTTGGACTCGGCGGCCGCTGTCCCTTCCTAGTTGTCAAAGAACCTTCTCGGGGCTTCACGTCTTTACGATCCTCTTCAGCCGCTGGAGCAGCAGCCGGGTGTCGTAGACGTTGTCCGTGGCCAGGAAGATCGTGTCGTCCTCGGCCAGGATGCCCCTCGCTTCGGGCCAGGATGCTCCCTTGATGCCCGCCGATACCGCTTTTGCCGTCCCCTGCGTCGTGCCGATCACGATCATGTAGGGGCCGGCCGTCCATGCCCGCCGGATGAAGGACTCCATCTTGTTGATCTCGCTTTCGTCCCCCCTTGCGGCCGGCAAACGGTAGAAGCCTTCCTTCCGGACGATGCCGAGATCCCTCAGGTCCCGGCTTATGCTCGACTGCGTTACTTTGAAACCGACTTTGCGCAAGGCGCGCACGATTTCAATCTGCTTCTTCACCGGCGTGGTCGCCAGGATCTCTACGACCACCTTGCGCCGCCGGTCCTGCTGTTCACGGTCGATAGGCATCTCGACCCTCCATTGATATGCACGTAGTTTGGTAGAGCCAGGGAGCGTTGTCAAGGGCCAGGCTGCAAATTCGCCCGGAAGTGTAGCCTCTATGCGCACTGCTGGAGACGGTTCCCCTCGGCAGGGGAGCCGTTTGCCCCGATCTGGCCGCCTCTCGCCCCGATCCGTGGGCCTCCCGCCCGGATTGCGGGACGATCCCCCCGCATGCGGGGAGCGTCCCCCTCAGTGACGGGGAGGCCTCCCCTTCGAGGGGAACCGTCCGGCGGCTGGGGGGAGAGCCTCGGCGGCTGGGGGGAGGCCCTTCCGGCAGCCGGCGGACTCCTCGCCGCTCCAGGGGAGCGGCCCGGCCGCTGAGGGGAGGCCTCTCCTGCCAGCGGCGGCCCTTTCCCCCGTCCGGGGGAGCCTTCCGTCTCTTGGGGCGGCTCGTCCATGAGGCCGTCCGGCTAGACGCCGCGGCGCTCCCGTCCGTATTCAATCCCATGCCGATGCGCAAAAAGGGCTTGACAAGCTCTCGGTCGCCTCTTACTATGCGCATCGTTGTCACAGCAGCAAGGAGTCGCCCGCGGGGAACGGACCTCTCGGGCTTGAGAAAGGAGGTTCCGCGATGAATAGATCGTGAGCTTGAGGTCAGTCGTGCACGAAGAAGAGACGAACAAAACAGACAAAACCATGAAAGGAGAAAGACCATGCCAGACAACAATTCGTATGCCGATCTCGTCCTCGACCAGGAGAAGCTGCTCCGGGCCTTCGAGGACAACGCCGAGGTTCTGGTCCCAGCGGGGCCGCAGCGGGACGCCGTGGCGTCCAACCTGAGTCAGCTCCACGCTACGAAGGGGCGCCAGGATTCGTTCGCCGCCCAGCGCCAGGAGACCACTCAGGAGCTTGGGGCCCTGATGCACAAGACCCGAGAGGACGCCCGCCGGTTGCGTGCGCTCGTCAGGGGCCTGCTCGGGACGAGGAACGAGCGCCTGGTGCAGTTCCAGGTGGCTCCGAACCGTACCCGGGTGCGGGCCGCCCCCAAGCCGCCGCCGCCGCCTCTGCCCGAGACGGTGCAACCCTAGTCAGGGAGTGAAGAAGTAGATGTACCCGCGGGGGGCGCGAGGTCTGCGCCCCCCGGTTCTTTGACCTTCCGTGTTTTCGCATTCTGTAACATTTCTGCCGCTTCTCACGCCTTTGCGGATAGGACTAAAGGAGAAACGCCATGGTTCGCAAGGTGCGGAGTCTACTGACGGTAGTAATCCTGACTGCGCTGGCCGCGGGCTGCGCCGGCATTCACCGTCCGAAGCTGCCTGCGCCCGGGGAGGCCCGGCTGCCGAAGGTCGATGCTCCCACCATTCGGGAGAGGCGGCCCTTGAAGGTCGATCCCGCTGCACTGCCAGACAAGGCGAGGGCGCAATTCCCCGCCCGCGACATGGACCGCGTCTTCGTCACCCTGCCGCCTCGCGAGCAGGCGGTCGTGACGGCCGCGGAGGTGCGGGCCCAGGTGATCGAGCCAATCCTGCGGGCGGTCGGTTTCGCGGGCGGAGCCCAGCGCCTGCGCATGCCGCCCGAGAACGGTGTCGAGCAAAGCCGGCCAAGCCTGGCAGGCGTCGCCCAACTGCTCGAGAGGGAGTACCGGTCCTACCCGCAGGCCGTCCGGCGCAACAGCTTCGAGATGATCGACGCGTTCCTGGGCAAGCGGAGCCCCACCCCCAACGTGGAGATGGCCCTGCAGATGGCCCGCGGCCTCACCTTCGCCCAGTTCAAGGCGGACATCGAGCGCCTGGCGATCGAGTACCCGTTCCTGCAGGTCGAGGGGGATGTGCCCATCGAGCACACCCTGCTGCTCGCCTCGCGCTGGGAAGGGCAGACGGTCACCTCGGTGCGCGGCACCTTGATCCAGCATTACTCCGTCGTCAACCGCAAGCCCGGATATGAGGACGACCGCGAGCGGCCCCGGCCGCAGGTGGTCGACCAGGCCTACCGCTCCCTCGCCAAGGTGAGGGGCATCGAGCGTGTGGCAGGCAAAGCCGTGGACGACGGCCCCTACCTGGTCCTCCTGCCTTACGGCAATGATCCCCAGGGAGACGTCGCCCTGCGCTATGCCTGGCGCATGATCCTGCGCGGCTACGCCCTGGGACGGGAGATGCCCTTCCTGCTCTGGATGGATGCGGAGACCTTCAAGATCCTCAGGATGGAGCCGCTGGTTTCCGACGTCGGCGCCACCGGGACCATCTGGCGGCGGGATCCGGGGACCGGCGGGACGGTCGCGCAGTTCTTCGAGGTGGACGGCGCCAGCGGGGGGCAGTACACGCTGAAGCTCGCCGGCGTCGCCGACCGGGTGGACTACCTGAACAACGGCTTCGATGCCAACGACGTCAGCATCCCGGATTCCAGCGGCGGCAGCAGCGCGACCTTCGCCCAGTTCAACCAGGCGCCGATCAACGCCGGCGCCAGCGCCGTCTGCTCCTCCGGCGGCAATGTCACGTTCCAGCAGGTGAACTTCTTCGCCGACTTCCACGTGAACTGGCAGCAGGCCGTGTATCAGGGGATCTTCACCCCGTTTCCGACCAGCCCGTGGGATCCGCGCGTGGAGTCGGCCACGGCCGGCTGCGGCGCATGGTCGGACATGGACTACGGCGCGTGCCAGGGCTACTACGATGCAGCCTGCCCCAGCTTTTCGGACGGGACCGCGGGCGGTCCGAACTACATGAACTTCGCCCACGACAACACGGTGGTCTCCCACGAGCTCGCCCACAACTCGGTCAAGCGCTTCACCCAGACGCGGCCGGTGAACTGGTGCGGCATGGGACCGTGCAGCATCCCGGTTGGTTGGACGACCCGCTTCCACGACCTGGCCGATGCCTGGGCCGACCATTTCGAGAACACCAACTGCACCGCCGGTTGGGTCGCCAAGAACCTCGGCGGGGTCGACGCCAGCAACAATTGCCAGGGGAGCCGGGGCCACGTGGAGACCGGGGGGCTTCCGCGGCTTCACGAGGTCACGGCCCCGTTCAATCCAGGCAGCCCCGGAGACCACTTCCCCGAACACCGGGACGCTGCCACCGGCGATTATGCGGACATGCAGATGGCCTCGGCGGCGCTCTGGCAGGTCCGGCTCGGGATGCGCAGCAAGTGCCGCCCCTCCGGCCATCCCCAGTATTTCGTCCGTTTCACCCGGGCGCTCAAGGACACGGGTTTCTTCGGCTCGGAGCCGGGGAGCACGGACCTCGGGCTCTACCGCTATCTGTTCGACCTGGAGACCGAGATGGCTGACCAGTGGGCCACCTCGGGCATGCCCGGAGGGCCTCCGGCCTTCGCCCACAACGGCAACCACACGACCAGCAAAGTGCTCGCGGGCTTCGCCAGGACCGGCCTCTTCCTCGTGCCGTACGCCTGCATCGACGGCAACGCGGGCACGACCGATCCCGCAGCCTGCCCGGCCGCGGACAACGGCGCCGATGCCGTGGTGGACATCGACGACAACGACCTGGCCGACGACCTCGACACGTTCGGCATCGACCACTGGGAGCACGACTTCCTGGAGCTGGGAGGCGTGGCGCCCACGTTCCACGCCTGGACCGGTCCGCGCTACCGGTTCAACGCCGCCGGCAGCGCGCGGCCGGTGACGGCCACCTCGCTGTGCAACACCAAGTTCCAGGTCGAGGTCTCGACCAGCGACACGTTCCCCGGCGGCTCCACCGTGAACAGCGGCTGGATCGCTGTGGACACCGACCCCACCACCGCCGGCTCCGCCGAGTGCTACGGCACCTGGCAGCCCGACGCCGCGCAGTGGACCACTCTGCAGGCGGGCGGCGCCATGAGCCGGATCTACTATCGTGTCAGGACGCGGGATGCGGCGGACGGCAACGAGCGGCTCTCGACTCTGCCGGGCAACGGCCTGTGGACCGTCCCTCCGCCCTACGCGTTGATCACCGCCGATGGCATGTCGGATTACTGAGGTGCGCCGCGGGGTCTGCCTCTATGCGTTCGTCCTCGCGGTCCTTGCCTGCGGGGCAGGACCGGGGCGCGAGGAGGCTTCCGCCTCCGGGGCAACCGTCTTCCGGTCCGAGCGTCCGGCCGACGTGCTGCCGGCTTCCGGACCGTATCCGGTCAGGGTCGCCGTCCTCGGCGGGGCGGCGATCGAAAGCGGCCGGGTGAGCTTCGAGCTGCTCGCTGCGGACGGACGCCGTCGGGGCTCGGGGCAGCGCGAGCTGGCACCGGAGCCCGGCGGGGAGTGGAGCGCCGGGATCCCGGGCCAGCCCGCGGGGACGGAGATCGCCTACCACTTCGAGATGCGCACGGCAGGGGGAGCCCGGCTGAGGCACCCGGCCCGCGCCGCTGCAAGCTACCGCTTCCGCGTGCTTCCGATGCGGGTGGAGCCGCTGGCGGTCCCCCGGCGCGTGGGAGAGGGGCCGTTGCGGGTCCGGGTGTCGGGAGCTTCCGCTCCGCGAGGGGTCCTGGTCGGCCGGCGGACGGGCGGCGGCGAGGTGCGGGTGCCGATGAAAGTGGTGCCGGAGAAGGATGGGAGCTTCCTGCTCGAATCCTCTCTGCCCGCGCTCGAGCGGGGGCAGGCGCTGGATTTCTACCTGGAGGTCCGCGACCGGGATCGCGAGGTCCGCTGGCCCGAGGGAGCGCCGGATTTCACCGTCTCGATCAAGCGGAGCCTTCTGAAGGTCTCGCCGGTCGCCTGGGGCGAAGGCCGGATCCTGGATGTCGCTCCCGGAGACGGCGGCGCGTGGCTGGCGCTCGACGGCGGGGGAGTCCGGCAGACGGCTGGCGAAGTCTGGGGCATGGGCAGAGGCCGCAGGGGCCTTCCTTCCGCGATCGTCCGCCATGTCGAAGCCGACGCGCCCTCCGGTCGGGTCTTCGCCGGCACCGACCGCGGGCTGGTGGCGATCGACGTTTCAACAGGAACCCCGGTGGCTTTTCTGCCCGTGGGCCGGGAGGCGGATCCCGTCGTCGTCTCCCCCCTGGACGGCTCCCTGCTCTTCCAGCTCCGAGCCCAGTCGCCCCTCGGCGAGGGAGCGGAGGCCAGCCAGTATCGTTTCCAGAGAGGCCGTCTCGTGCCCTGGCATCCGCGCGGCGGCCCTGTGGAATGGACGGCCGGAGCCTTCGACCGGGTGGAGGGTTGCGCCCTCTTCGGCGGTCTCGGCTCCGAGGCAGGCTCCGAGGCCGGCTCCACGCGGGCGCTCTTGCTGCACCGCATTTGCGGGGAGGCGGAAGAGGTCTGGCGGGTGCCCGCCCTGCCTGGCGCGCTGGCCTCGGCACGGTTACTGGGGGTGGCCGCTCTGGCGCGCGAGCCCGGCTCCGGAAGCCTGGCCGTGGCGGTCATCGCCGAGGTCACCGAGGTCGTTCAAGGCGGCGCTCCCCGCAGGTTCTACGGCCTGTACCGGCTCGACGAGGAGCGGCAGACTCTGGCGCCGCTTGGGGAGGCGCCCTTCCCGGCCGAGGTCACCGGTCTCGCCGCCGACGAGCGCAAGGGCCAGCTCCTGATCGGCACGACAGGACAGGGAGTCCTGGCGTGGCGGCAGGGAAAGCTGTCCTCCTGGGCCGGCGATCCCAGGGTGGCGCGGGTGACGGCTCTGGAGATGGACCCGGCGCGCGATGCCCTTTGGGTGGGAACCGCGCAGGGGCTCTTCCGCCTCGGCGGGGACGGCGCCGTGGAATCGGCTTCCGGCCCGCCGCCGGAGCCGGGGCTGCCCCCGGACGCCCTGCCGATGGAGGTCCATCCCGGCGGCGGGCGGCTCCTCTTCTCCTCCCATCGCGAGGGCTTGGCCGAGTTGGTCCGGAGGCCAGATGGCTCATGGAGGGTCGATCGCCGCTGGCTGCCCGGCAGGGAGATCCCAGAAGGAAACTACGGCCAGGCGGCCTATGGGGCTGACGGCGGCATCCTGGCCATCCTGCGTTCCCGAGGGCTCCTCAGGATCGGCAAGGAACGGCCTCTGGCCGGTCCTCATGTGCTGCAACTGCTGCCGGTCCGTTCAGGGGCGGTCTGGGCAGTCCTGGGGAGCACCCCTTTCGACCAGGCTGTGAAGCACAACGTCCAGGTGATCGAAGGAGACCGGGTCGCCGCTTCCTTCGCGCTCGCCGACCGGCGGGCCGGCGCGGTGAGCGACATGCTGGAGGTGCCGGAGCGCGGGGCTGTCTGGGCAGCCACCGGAATGGGAGTCCTCGAGCTTCGCCGGGACGGCTCGTCGGTGCGGATCTCGCAGTACGCCACGGCGGCCTTGGCACGCGGCGGGAAGGCCATCGGGGCGGTGGGCTCTACCGTGGAGCGCTGGAACGGAGAGCGTTTCGAGGCCGTGCTCTTCCGCGTCGATCATCCGCGGGTGGCCGGAGGTTATGTCCCCGGCCATCCGGTCGATCTCGCGATCGACTCGGCGGGCCGCTGGTTCCTCCTCTATTCGAACGGAGTCGTGGTGCTGCTCGATGCCGGTGGGAGCTTTCTGGGCCTGCTGGACGCCGAGGACGGGATCCCCTCCACGAGCCGGCGCCTTATCGTCGTCCCGGAGGCCGTCCCGGAAGCTGGCCAGGTTCTCGTCGGCAGCAGCCGGGAAGGGACCGTAGCGCTTGGTTTTTGAGGCCGTCAGGTCACTTCCACCCACTCCAGGGGGAGGTTGGCTTCCCCCAGGATGCGGTTGGCGAGGCGGCGGAAGCCCTCTCCGGCGTCAGTCACGCAGAGGTGGCTCGCGGGCGGCTGATCTCCCGCTTCCAGGCCGCGCTCGGCCAGGCCCGCGGCCACCACTTCGGCCACGGCTTCGGCCGAGTCCACCAGGACCACGTCCGGGCCCGCGACCCGCTGGAGCACCGTCTTGAGCAGCGGGTAGTGCGTGCAGCCGAGGACCAGGGTGTCGATCCCGGCTTCGAGGAGCGGCGCGAGGTAGCGCTGCGCCACCTCTTCCGTCACCGGATCATCGTGCCAGCCCTCTTCGACCAGGGGCACGAGGAGAGGGCAGGCCTGGCTCAGGATCTCCAGGCCGGGGCGCAGCCGGCGCAGCTCCCGGGCATAGGCATCCGAGCGCACGGTCGCTTCCGTGGCGATGATGCCCACCTTGCCGCGGCTCACCTCGGTGGCCTTGCGGGCTCCCGGTCCGATCACTCCCCAGGTGGGGATGTTGAGGAAGTTGGGCTCCAGGTCCGGCAGGGCCAGAGCCGAGGCCGTGTTGCAGGCCACTACCACCGCTTTGACCCCGCGCTCGACCAGGAACTCGATGTTGCGCCGGGTGTAGCGGGTGACCGTGTCCGGCGACTTGCTGCCGTAGGGGAGGCGCGCCGTGTCCCCCAGGTAGAGGATCGACTCGCGCGGCATCCGGCGGCGGAGCGCCGTGACCACCGTCAAGCCCCCGACTCCGGAATCGAACACTCCGATCGCGTCGATCACTGAGCCACGAGGCTCCGGTCCGGGCGCATCGGCTGGCTCAAGTCGAGATGGCCGAAGGTGACGCGCTGGAAGCCGTTCCAGAGCAGCGCGACCCGCTGCACCTCCGGCACGTTCAGGCAGATCGAGTCGACCACGCTGTAAATCCGCTGGATCTCTTCGGTCGCTCCCGAGGAGGGCGGCTCGGGGTGGCCGTCCCAGACGAAGTCGAGGTAGATGACGTCGTCCACGAGCAGCACCGACCCCAACCTCACCCCCTGGGGGAAGGGCCGGTAGAGGTTCTGCGCCTTGGGGCCCGCGAGGAGGCCCTGGACGATCTTGCGCGTGCGGTCGCGGGGAGACTCGGTGACCTGCAGCTCGCGGCGCTCTCCGGCGAGGCGGCCGCCGTCCGCCGGGAAGTAGAGGATGAACTGGACCGGCGCGACGGGGCCGCCCGCCTCCTCGACGCTCCCCTTCGCCTCGGGCTGCCCACTCCGCCCCGCCAGCAGCCACCAGGTGAGGCCGCCGACGAGGAGGAGGAGCGCTGCGCCGAGGACCAACCCCGCCGCGCGCCGGCTCATGGCGTTGCGGGCCCTCCAGGCTGAGGAACCGGCGTCCCTTGTGGAGCGGGTGTGGCAGACGGCGCAGGGACCGTCGGATCGGGCCGGTTTTCCACCAGGGCCTTGTAGCGCTGGACTGCCCGGGCCAGGGCGGAGATCAGGTTGCCGCGGTACTCGGGGTCCTGCAGCTTCTTCTCCTCGTCCGGATTGCTCAGGAACCCGAGCTCGACCAGGACTGCGGGCATGGCCGCACCCATGAGCACGCGGAACGGCGCCTGCTTGACACCGCGGTCACGGAGCTGGAGGGTCTGGTTGAGCTCCCCCTGCACGAGCTTGGCGAAGCGCTGGCTCTCGGACATGTGGTGGCTCTGCGCCAGGTCCCAGAGGATGAGCTCGAGGTCTTCCATCGCCTGCGGGTCCGCCGGGGTCTCCCCGGGAGCCGGCTCCATGACCGTGTTCTCGGCATCCGCAGTGTTCTCAGTTGCGGCAGCGCGGGCAGCGGTCGCGTCCGTGGCCTCGGCGCTCAGGAAGTAGGTCTCGGTGCCGTACGCGCCCGAGCCGAGCGACGAGTTCAGATGAATGGAGATAAAGAGGTCCGCCTTGTTCTGATTGGCGATGGCCGTCCGGGTGTCGTGCGGGACGTTGCCATCCTCGTTGCGCGTCAGAAGGACGCGGATTCCGGCCTGCTCCAGGCGGGCTTCCAGGTCGCGGGCGAGGATGAGCGTCAGCTCCTTTTCCTGGATGCCGCTGGGTCCGATGGCGCCGGTCTCGGTGCCGCCATGGCCGGGATCGATGACGATGGTGCGCAGGCCTGGCAGATCCCGGGGCCGGGACATCGTCGGCGTCGGGACGTTCACGGAGGAAGGCTGGTGGACGTCGAGCACGATCCGGAACGGGTTCTCGAGGACGTAGCTCTGGGCCTCCGCCCCCGGCATGAGCTGGACGCGCACCTGCTCCGGCGTGATGGCGACCTCGCGGACCAGGGGATCGACGATCACGGGGCGCTGGAACGGAACTGCCAGGCGGTCGGCAATCATCTGCACGTGGACTTCGCCGGCCTGCCTCTCGATCCGGTAGCGCGGCACCTCGGCGAACTGGAGCACCACCGTGGTGATCCCCTGCTGGTGGACCACGTCGGTGAGCACCGTGAGCTCGCGGGCGCCGCGGCGGGCGACCAGGAGGCGCGAGGCCTCGGGCCGCCATTCGAAGGAGTAGCCAAGGAGGTCGCCCCAGGTCTTGCGCAGGAAGTCGAGGGGGACCAGGATCGTCCCCCCTTCGCCGCGCACCGGCGGCTGGGTGAGGGAGACGAGGGTCTCGCCGACCGTGATGATGGCGCTGCCGAGGCCGAGCACCACGTCGGTCTGTTCGATGCGGAGCGTGGTGCTCTCGCCGGACTCGTCGGCGATGACCTCGCCGCCCAGGCTTTGGGCGAGGGGCCCCAGGGCGACGAGCGGACCGGACGGGTTGATGGTCACCGGGACCCGGATGTCCTGGCCGTCGAGGGAGACGGTAGGGGTGCGGTTCGGTTCCCCGCCGAGCGGCGCCGGCTGGCCCGGGGGCGCGGGCAGTTGGAACGCGGCGACGAGCACGAAGACGAGCAGGAGGCCGGCGAGCGCCGGGGCACCGCGGAGACGACTCTGTTTCACGCCGCAGAGGATACCACCCCCCTCGGACTTTGAAAGTCCCTCTCCGAATGTGCTCCGAATGTCTCCGGATGCAATAATGCGTTGCCTACGCCGGGCCGTCAGGCCAGGCGTCCGAAGGCGATACCTAGGGGGGAGATACGAGATGGAGATCCGGCAGTTCCGAGTAGTGATCCGCACGCGGTCCTTCGAGCGCGCCCTGCGTTTCTACGGGGATTCCCTATCCTTGCCGCGCCTCCAGAACTGGGACCGCGAGGATGGCCGGGGGGCGCTCTTCCAGGCGGGCTCCGGCGTGATCGAGGTGCTCGGCCGCCCGGCCGGCGAGGACGAGGGCCGCATGGACGAGAGCTTCGAGTACCAGGGGCCGCAGCACAAGATGTCGCTGGTGATGGTGGTCGCCTCGGCCGAGCAGGCGTACTCGGAGTGCCTCTTCCGCGACAAGAACATCCCCGGCGGCCTGCGCAAGGATGACGAGGGCAACCTGATCTTCGAGACCCACGACCCGGACGGGGTGCGGGTGGTCTTTCTGCAGAAGGAGTGAGCCTCTCTACTGAGACAGGACGCCGGCGCCCTGCCAGTTGATGCGGTAGACGGCGACGGCGTTGGCCTTGCCCTTGAGGGGGAGCGGTTCCAGGCTCTCGCCGGGCGGCGGGGTGGCGAGCTCGCGGAAGAGCGGCTCGGCGATCAAGACCTCGCCGGGGCCGGCTTCGGCGCAGAGCCGCGCCGCCGTGTTGACCGCGTCCCCGATCACCGTGTACTCCAGCCGCCGCTCGCTGCCGATGTTGCCCGCGAACACGTCGCCGTGGCCGATCCCGATCCCCACCGAGAGCTGCGGCCGGCCCTTGCGGCTCCAATCGTCGTTGAGGCGCTGGAGCGCGAGCTGCATGGCGACCGCGGCGCGGGTGGCGCGGTCGGGATCGTCGTCGTGCGCGATCGGCGCTCCCCAGAGGGCCATCAGCGCATCGCCGATGAACTTGTCGAGCGTGCCGCCGTTCTCGAAGACGATCTCCACCATGACCGTGAAGAACTCGGTCAGGAGGGTCGCGATCTCGTCCGGGCTCATGGCTTCGGAGAGCGACGTGAAGCCGCGGATGTCGGCGAAGAGCACGGTCACGCGGCGCTTGGAGCCGCCGAGCTGCACCGAGCCCTCCTGGGCGGCGATCTGCTCGGCCAGGTCCGGGGCGAAGTAGCGCTGGAAGTTGGAGAGGACGACCGCCTCCCGCCGCGCGCGCTCGATTAGGCGGCTGTTCTCCAGGGAGACCGCCGCCATGCCGGAGAAGGCGGCGAGGAACTCGAGGTCTTCCTCGCCGAAGGAGTGGGTGGCGCCGAGGTTGTCCAGATAGATGAGGCCGAGCATCGTCCCCTGGCTCCCCAGCAGCGGCGCGCAGAGGGCGCTCTTCACCTCGTGGTGGAGGATGGTGCCGTCGCCGGCCAGGTCGAGCGGCACGTTTTCCAGGAGCAGGCCGACGCGCTCCTTGACCACCTTGCGGGCAATGGCGCTCGGCACGCGCCAGGGCTCCGATGAGGTTTTTTCTCCCTGATCCCGATGCCGGGAGATCCGCGGCAGCAGCTCCCCCTCGTCGCCGGAGAGCAGGATGGCGACCCGGTCCACGCTCATCACCTGGAAGGTGAGGTCCACGATCCGCTCGAGCAGGCGGTTGATGTCGGCCTGCCCCGAAAGCTCCTTGGCGATGTCGATGAGGAGCTCCAGCTTGCGCTCCTGCCGGTCGGCGGGGGACTGGCCGGCGATGCGCAGCCGGGAGGTGCCCTGAGCGGTTTCGGAGAGCCTTTCCGAGATGTTGGCCGCGCCGCGGATGGGCATCAGGCGCAGGATCGTGGCGTCGAGGGGGAGGTCCTCGCCTGTGTTGGACAATCCGGGGGTGACGATGGCGGTGGGCTCTTCCTCGCGCACCTCGAAGGCCACTTTCCCGAAAGCCAGGCGGGAGCCGGGAGGCGCGACGCCGTCCCAGACCCGCTGGCCGTTCAGGAACGTGCCGTTCGTGGAGGCGAGGTCGCGCACCCGGACCCCCTCGCCGCCGGGGGCCAGATCGATCTCAGCATGTTGGCGCGAGACGGTGGGATCGTTGAGCGAGAGGTCGCAGGCCACCGACCGCCCCACGATCAAGGGACGGCTGCTTGCAACCGGGACCGACAGCTGTCCCTCGATGGCGACCAGCTTCCAGGGCATCCGTGACCTCGCGCGGAGAGTTCCGCAGAGGGTACGGTACTACATTGAAAGGCAGGACGGATCGGAATAAAACCGGGTTGAACCCCCGTTTGGAGGTGTGCTACCCTACGCCCGTTCGTTGGGCTCTAGGTTGCCAATGGACATGTGGCGCATTCGTCTAGGGGTCCAGGACGCCGGCCTCTCACGCCGGTAACACGGGTTCGAATCCCGTATGCGCTACCAAACGTTCCCCAGGGACCGTGAAGTGCTGTAACTCCTCGTAGAATGAGGAACTTACCGCGGTTCGAACCTGCCCATCCCTGACCTCCAATCCTGCCGGAAACAGTAGAGTCTGGAACCTCTGACGCTGGTCGAGGTTGGCTTCCAGCCAGAGCCTCGGTGCGTCCAGGGAAACCTTCTCGGCGAAGTCGAGCACGGCTTCGATGTCCAGCTCTTCGCTCCTATGGTCGTGCTGGTCGATCTCGGCCAGAACCATGGCTTCGTTCAGCTTGCCGAGCTGATCCTTGTAGGTGGCCTCGTCGATGACCTTCTGGAAGATGAAGGCCTCGACGAGCTGATCCTTGCGCCGCTTGAGGTCCGCCATCTTCCGCTCGGCGACGGCCCGCAGAGCCGCGACGTCTTCCTTCCGGGCTTTCCAGACATCCAGGACGATGGTACGGAACAGGCTTACGAGCTCGGGGTGTGGCCGGAGGCGCTCTAGGAGGCTCACGAATTGGGCCTCCAGGTCGCGCCGCCGGACGTTCGTCTTGCGGCAGCGGACCTTCGGGGGGCAGTGGTAGTAGGCGTAGCGCTGGCGCCTGCCGTGAGACCAGGAGCCGGTGAGGGGCTTGCCGCAGTGGCCGCAGGTGGCGAAGCTCCGGAGGGGGAAGTCCGGGTTGTTGCGCTCCTTCGGCACGATCTCGCCATTCGTGGCGAGGAGGCTCTGGCAGCGCCAGAAGGTGTCTTCGTCGACCAGGGCGGGCCAGTTGCCGACGGTCTCGATGTCCCAGGTACGCTGGACGATCCGGCTGATGTAGACGCGGTTGGTGAGCATCTCTCCCCACTTCTGGGGGGACAGCTCGCGGCCTTGCCGAGTGCGGAGGCCCCGCTGGGTAAGCTCTTCGAGGACCTGTGCCTTGGAGTACAGGCCGGTGGCGAAGCGCTCGAGGCCGAGCCGCACCAGAGGAGCGCGCTCAGGATCGAGCTTCAGGGTCTTTTCGTCCGGCAGGTAGCCCAGAGGCGGCTTCCAGACCCATTGGCCGCGGCGAACGGCCTCCTGCATGCCGGCCTTGGTCCGCCCGCCCCGGATGTCGTTGTCGAACTGGGAGAGGGCGGCGAAGATGCCCTCCATAAACTTACCGGCCGGGGTCTCGTCGATTGGCTGGCTCACCGCCCGCAGGGTCATACCGAGCCCGGCCAGATGCCTGCGGATGATCGCGTGATCGAAGGCATCGCGGGCGAAGCGGTCCACGTTCGTGACCACGAAGACGTGGATGTTCACGCGCCGTTTGTTCTGCTCGCGCAGATACGACAAGGCCGCCTGAAGCTCAGTACGGTTCGCGGTCTTGGCGGACTCGCCTCGCTCCAGGAAGACCCGGTCGACCTCCAAGCCCTTCAGCTTGCAGTAGGCTCGGCACTGTTCTTCTTGGACAGGGAGGGAGAGATTGTGGGTCTGCTCTTTGCTGCTGACGCGGCAGTAGATGATCGCCCGGAGTGAGGTCATCCCGAAGGCTCCTTGGCTGGATGGGTGGCGGCCCTGTTCTTCTTGTTTAAAAAGCACGTCACCGTGATGTCGGCGAGGCCGTACAGCTCCTGGCGGAGGCGATCGAGTTCGGCATCGGAGAGCCCGCGCCCGGCCTCGCCCAAGATCTTGCGGCATTCAGCCAAAGAAATCATATCACAAACCAACGCCTAATTTACGCCTCGGCGAAACTTTCGGGCGCCGGCGCACCGGCACTTGGTGGTGGTTGCGGTAGCGTTCGAGGACCTTGCAAATGCCCATGGAGGTCAGGGGGCCTCGGCTCCCTCGGAAGACCGGTTCAGGCACGGCCCAGAGCCGGCACTCCGTGAGCCAGGCGATCAGCCGGGCTCCGAGGTCGGTGGGCAGCACGACGAACCAGGTGAGGCCGTGCCGACGGACCGCGACAAGGAGCTTGCCGCTGGTCATGGTGACAGCCGAGGCACGGAGTGTGGCGATCTCGACAGCGCTCAGGCCGGCCGCAACGAGGGCCAGGAGGGCTCCATCGCGCAGTCCGATGGCTTGGCCGGAACGCACCCGGCCAGGATCGACGCGGGTGAGAAGCTCGTGGGCGTGCTCGGGATCGAGTCGCATCAGACTGGCTCCGGTCCGGCCGTCGCCGGTCGCTTCTGTGGTGATTGATCCAGCATCTGCCCCCTCTTTCGTTGGAGGACAGGCTCCTCCCAGAGGCGCAAGTGTTGCAAATCGGGGAAAGCTCGGTATCGTCGTAACTTGCACATTACAAAGCGGATCTTTAGCTGATTGATGAAAAGGATCGTAAGGATGATCCTTACGATTCCGGGCTCATCACGGGATGGCCAAGGGGGTTTGCCGTTCCCGGTCCGATCAGCAGCCGGTATGTTGAAAGCCGTCCCCGGCCGTGGTGGGAGACGGCGGAGAGCTCGCCACAAGCGACCAGGTCTTTGAGGATCTGCTTGATGCGGGTCCGCCCCACACGAGCTTCTCTCCGCAGCGTCGCCTGACCGGTGGTCCACACGCCGCGCTGATCGCAGTTGAAGGCCACTGCGAGCAGAGTGACGAGACGGGGACCTCGTTGGGTCGAATGGTCCAGAAGGAAAGTCACGTGCTCCAGGGACATGGGATAGCTCTCCGAGGATCGTGGCGCTCCATTCGTTAGGCGCCGCATGTTCGGGAGCAGGTTGACCCTTCGAGTGCGAGATCTCAAATCGGTGGACGGTGCAACCAGCGTGTAACTGCAAGAAGCGACGGGAGATCGAGACTTTCGCGGCTCAGGGATTTGTCCGGATGATCAGGACAAATGGCGAGTAACACACCTCCAGGACCGCTTTCCCGAGCCCCGCTCTAAAGCCCGTCGCCCTGCGGCCCCGCCAGGGGCCGAGGCCGAAGGCCTCCTGTTTTTGGGGGGATAAGGGGGGATTAGGGGGTTTGGGGGAAAAGGGGGGAGAAGGGGGACGAAAAAGGTGCAATCCGCTTCCAGAAAAGGTGCAACCTGCTTCACCCTTTCGAGGAGAAAAGGTCCACTCTGCTTCCCCCTTTCGAGTTGGAAAGGTGCAACCTGCTTCACCCTTTTTGAGGGAAAAGGTGCAACTTACTTCACCCTTTCTGAAGGAAAAGGGGCGCTTTACTTCACCCTTTTCGCCCTCGCCAACGGGGCTGGCCGACCGACCGCGAGTGCTCGCGTCGGTTTCCTGGGCGGGTGGGCCTGAGATCGCTTCTCGAAGGCACGCCGGGTTAACGGTGCTTCGAGGGTGCTGACACCAAGGCTGGTCGCATGGCCGCCTGGAAATCATGTGCCGCGGCTGCGTTACCGCTCAGACCCGATCAGATGTGCCGTGGAGCGCCGCCTCTTCCTTCTCACCCAGCAGGGCGGGACGGGGGAAAGTCGGCAGGCCGCGAGAGTGAGGTAGGCGGCGAGCTCAGCCGCAAACCACCTCCCTCGACCGACCTGGTCCAGTTGACTAGCGTTGGCCTTGCGAGTCAGCGTGTTCCCATGGATAAAAAAACTCAATCTACCGAGGCTCAGGCAGCAGAGAGTGACCACAAACATCTCGATGAAATCGAAGCACCTCGCGGCGTGGAAGAATGGACGGATGATCTGGCCATTCTTGATTCCTGGACATCGTCTCTGGTCAGCGTTCGCGGGCGATCGCAAGCGACCGCCCGGAGGTACCGGCGGCTTGTGGAGCGATTGCTCAAAGATGCTGCTCAGCCGATAGCTCATCTCGATCTGCAATCGATCGAGAAGCATCTGCGGCGCCTGCACGTGGCGGGTCGTGGGGAAAGCGTTCGCCGCGGGTTGGTCGTGGCGATCCGCTCCTTGGGGGAGTGGTGCCTGGCGCACGGGATCATCGAGAACAACCCGGGTGCTTCGCTGTCAGGACCGCGGCCCTACCGGCGGGAGATCAAAGTGCTGACTGTCGCCGAGGTGGGTCGGCTGCTCTGGGGGGACTCGCCAGGGACGCTGCCGCAGGATCCTCTGGAGATGCGGAACCGAGTGCTGCTGGGGGTCTCTTATATGGCGGGGCTGCGGGCGTCGGAGATCGGCCCCCTGGAGGCGGAGTGGGTGGTGTGGCACGAGACGGGCCAGATCTTCAGCGTTCTGGTGCGGCGCGGGAAGGGTTCGGGTCAGGACATCCGCCTGCCGCTGGACCGGGCGGTCTCTCGTATGCTCGGAGTATGGCTGGCAGTCCGGCCCGCGGGACGGTTTCTGTGGGGCCGGCCGCTGACCCGGGGGGCAGTGCGCAACATCCTTCTCGATCGTTGTGCGGAGGTGGGGATCGGGGCGTCGGGGCGCAGGCTTTCGCCGCACATCCTTCGTCACAGCGTCGCCACCCACCTGCTGCAGGAGGGCGTGGACATCCGCCAGGTGCAGCTTCTTCTGCGGCACCGATCGATCGCGACGACGGAGCTGTATCTGCATGCAGACGTGGACCGGCTGGGGTCGGTACTGATCCGCAAGAGTCCGCTAGAGCGGGGGCGGCGGAAGAAGGTGGTCCCGCTGCGCCCTGCGCTGGAGCAGCTCCTTGGGGAGTTCCGGGGATTGGTGCGTTGAGGGCCTCTATCCTCAACTGGCCGGACTGACCAAAACTCATGTTCTGATCAGTGACTTTCCCGGCCGGGCGGCGACGTGGAAGTGCTTGGCTGACAGTGATTTAGCCGCGCTGATCCGTCGCGGCCTCCCCCTCGCCGGCGGCATAAGTAGGAAAAACGAAACTAGGTTTCGTTTTTTGAGGCGAGCAAAAGCCCACCCAGCTTGGGTTTGCTCGATGCCGGCCGGGTCCGTTTCCTGGTTCAAACCTGCGTAGAAAAGCAGTCACGGGAAGGGGGTTTGGACGGGGGTGGGTGGGTGGAGGCGCCGCGGCTGGCCCGGACGAGCACGAGACGCCGAAGGCGGCTCGCGCGCAGCGCGACAAGACGCGGCGCCGTAGGGCGGGTGGTGGGGGTGGGTGGTGGGGGTGGGTGGGCGGGATGCAGATTGACTCGGCAGTTTGGCGCAGCGCAGCGGAGCCAAGCTGCCGGGCCTTGCTTGGGGGGAGGGCCCCGTAGCGTGCTTCCACTGAACTCAGGGGATGTGTCCGGGGGGAGGCCCGGGTAGGTGCCCGCGCCTGGTTTGACATAAGCCCCGCTTATGTAAAGGCGCAGCCCGGAGGCGGGGAGTGGCGCGCAGGGCGGGGTTCGGGTAAGGCGCCATTACCGGAATCCCCGACCTGCGTTTGCGCCGCCCCCGCCGGAGCCAGGGGCGGGCAGCTCCCGGGCCGGAGGGCGGGGGAAGGCTCCGGAATGCCACGGCACGTTGCGGGGCACGAGGGCGGGGGAAATGGAAGAGGGCGGGCGGACGGGAGATGGGTGGGCGCGACGGAGGAACGGAGGACGGCTTTTCGCGGCCGCAGTCTCCGGCGCGTCCCACCCGGCCTTGTAGATAGGAGACTGCCGTCGGCGCGGAGCCTGAGCGAAGAGAGGGTGGAGCAGTTCGGCGGAGCTTGCGGAGCCGATCTGCGGGGGACGTTGCCGTCCACCGTGGCGGCCGAGACGACGGAGGAGCTCGGGGCGGGTGCGATGGGTGCGAGAGCTGCTCCGGCGCGACCACGAGGGCTCGCAGGAGAGGGGGGCGTTTGCGTCAGCGAACTGGGGGGACGTTGCCGTCCATAACGGAAGGCTGGAACTCGAGTGGGGGAGTTTGCATCTGCGAGGGCGGGGAAGCTGGCCGTTCTATACTGAGGGTCGAGCTTGCGCGGGTGGGCGGAGGGTTGCCGTCCCTACGATGGGTGAACTGAGCGCGAGGGCCTCTGCGTGAGCAGGAATTGGGAAGTTGTCGTCCTGCACGGTCGGATGGCAGCGCATGGCGAAGGCCAGTTCCCTGTGGCGACTAACTATCGGAGGCTTACGATCCAGTATAAGGATTTTGTAGTCCAGGTCGGTGCACGGCGGGATAACGAGTTTCGAGTGCGTGTCCTTGAGTCTCCTGCAGGTCAGGGAGAAGGCTCGTTTCGTCTACCTTGGAATCCGGACGAGTGGGCTTGTATACGCGCCAGTATGGTCCGAAATGACCGCGATCTCGGCGCGAGAAAGCCACCGGCCAACCAACTTTCCCCCCACCATATCGGTGAAGAGCTTTTCCAAGCCCTCTTTTCTGGTCAGGTTGGTCTCCTGTGGGCGCGCAGCATTGGAGTCGTCCCAAGCCGTGGTCTCCGCGTCCAACTGCGTTTCAAGCTCGATGAACAACCATCGGGTGACCCTACACTTCCCCACAGCCTTCCCTGGGAGCTCCTCCGCCAGCCGGACACCCGCGATTTTCTCGCCCTAAGCCGGCTTACTCCAGTTGTGCGTTACCTGGAGGTGCCGCGACCAGCCGTTCCGTTCCGACGCCCGTCTGTTCTGCTGATCCTCGTGGTGATCTCGGCGCCTGCCGGCCTCTCGTCCCTCGACTCTGCCCGGGAGTGGCAAGACATACAGCAGGCCTGGGGAGACCGGCCCGAGGTCGAGGTCGATGTTTTGGAGAAGCCCCGCGCGAGTACTCTTCGAGAGGCACTCTTGAGCCGCCCCTACAACATTCTCCACTTCATTGGGCATGCGAAGCTCGACACCAGCACTGGTGAAGGGTGCCTCGTCTTCGAGGACAAGAACGGAGCGGCCGATCCGATCTCGGCAGAAGAGCTAGTGACTCTTCTCAAAGACCTCACGAGCCTTCGCCTCGTCTTCCTGAATGCTTGCGACACTGCCCGGACCGTGGGAGGGAAAGGGCTGGATCCGTTCGCCGGAGTGGCGACAGCTCTAGTCATGGCAGGGCTTCCGGCCGTCGTGGCGATGCAGTTCCCGATCTCGGACGACGCTGCGATTGCGTTCAGCCGGACTGTCCACCTCCGGCTCGCCGCCGGCGAGCCTCTCGACACGGCCGTCACCGAAGGTCGCCAAGCCATTTTCGCTGAAGAGCATTCCACGATGGAGTGGGCCATACCCGTTGTTTTCACCCGGGTGGCCGATGGCTTCATCTTTAACCCGCGGGAACGACGCTTCCAGGAGGCCCTTCCGAACCCCGGATCTGGGCTTTGGCAACGTTCTCTCCGAATGGTCTGGCCTATCGGGCTCGCCTTGTGCTTGGTGATGATCGTCTTCTGGGCCTTGATCGATTCGAAGATGATCGGTCGTGCCCTGTCCGCTCTCCCCAGATCGACGGCGAAGCCCACCTTCGAAACAGTCCGCGTAGGATCAATCCGTATTGGCCGCTACGAGGTTACTCAACGCCAGTTCCTCCAGTTCGTTCTCTCCAACCAGCGATGGCGTCGGGATCGCATCGAGCCGACCCTCCACGATGGCGACTATCTTAGATCCTGGATTTCCTGGCGGGAGTATCCCGCCAAACTCGACGACCATCCCGTGACCCAGGTCTCATGGTACGCCGCGGAGGCCTTTTGCGAGTGGGCCGGAGGCCGTTTACCGCAGCTTGAGGAGTGGCAGACTGTCGCCCACACGGCTGAGTATCGCTTCCCTTGGGGATCGAACCAGTCCGCCAGCCCACTACTCAATTTCTGCGATCGCACCTGTCCGCGGACGTATCGCGGCATCGGTCCGGAGTTGGAGCCAGACGGTTTCCCGGAAACCGCCTCGGCCGGTTCCTTCCCAGCCGGCCAGACCCGCGAGGGTGTTTTCGATCTTAGCGGCAACGTCTGGGAATGGACTGCTGGAGTTTCCGGTACGAAGAGGGCCTCCCTCGGAGGCTCCTATCTTGCGCAGTTCGACGAATGCTCTACCGAAGAGCCTGTTTGGGAAGAGGCCGCGCTCTCCGCGCCCGACGGCGGTTTCCGTTGCCTTTGGAAGTGAGGCATGGAAAAAGCACGATTCCTGGGTACGATCGCTTCTCTGTGCTTCCTGGCTTGGCTTCTCCTGCTGGAAGTCGAGGTCTTCGCTCGTAGCGTCCGCGTCCGCCAGGAGGCTCGACGCC
The DNA here is from genome assembly GCA_963741305.1 of uncultured Holophagales bacterium. Classification (GTDB taxonomy): domain Bacteria; phylum Acidobacteriota; class Thermoanaerobaculia; order Multivoradales; family UBA5704; genus DATMER01. The sequence goes on from CAVUHL010000003.1 coordinate 6,698,275, forward strand.
TCGTAGCCGAAGCGCTTACCAATGGAACCCTAATGCGGCAGAAGGAGCTCTTCCGGCGGGCTCGCAAGATCGACCCAACCTATCCCACCACACCTTGCGAACTGGGTGTACGACTCGAGCGTCGAGCGCAATTTGCCGCAGCCGCGGCCAGGTTTCGATCGTGCCTCGAGGGCGACTCGGAACAGCGCTACGCTGAATTGGGCTATGCGCGAAACCTTCTGCGGGCGAGGGGAAGGGAGTCTTATGTCGAGGCTCGAGCCGCCGTGCAGCGCTTCCTCGAAGGCGCCTCCGCGGACCCGGTAGCCGCTCGTGCTACAGCCGCTCGCCGCTCGGCCGAAGATTTGGTGCTCGATCTTGAAGAGCTCCTGAAAGAGGAGAATTCTCCTTCGCGGGGGGAGCGTCTTTCTGCAGAGGAAATCCTTCGGATCCTGTTGCGCAGACCTGTTCGGGGCTCGTCCCGCTACGATGGCCCGCGAGTCCCCCTCCGTCTCGGCTTCCGGCCGAAGGATGTAATTCTGGGTATGGCCGCCGAAGAGCAGCTCCGGGAAGTCGCCAAGGCGCTGCAGGACGGCGGTCTCACTGGGTCTGGTATCCGGATAGAAGGACACACTGACAGCGTGGAAGGGAGAACGAGAAGAGTCCGCATCGAAATCTCCTTTCGGCGGGCTGAGGCCGTCAAGATTTTTCTCGTACGGCGCTGTGGTGTCGCGGCTGGTCGCCTGACTGTCACCGGTTTCGGCGACGACTACCCTGTGGAGCCAAACGATACCGCAGAAGGGCGTACTGCCAATCGCCGCGTCGAACTGGTCAATCTGGCGACCCGTGATCTGGTGCGAGGGGATGTGCGAGAGTGAACCATGGAGAAATGGCCTACCCGTTTTCGCTGGCGTGCCGGCCGGTGCCGGAGGCCGCCGGATCTTGTACCGAGTTAACCTCGTCCGATCAGCTCGATTGCGCTAACCAATGGGATTGCACTAGCCAGTGGACAAAAAGCACACATTGACGGTCCTGAATCGATTGGCCGCACGCAAATCTGACCAAAGCGATCGGCTCGTCGAGGCACTGCGCGGGCGGGCGAAAGATCTGGCCCATCTGGTGCTGGAAGTAGCCGTAGAAACGGGCGATCCGATCGGCACGATTTTCTCCCGGCTCGTTTGGGGCGATGACCAGGTTTCATTGGAGCGGCTCGCAGAGCAGCTCGACGAGAATGCCTCTTCGGTACCTCTGCGAGAGCTTGCCGTCGCAGCACTCCACCAGCTCATCGAGAATCGCCTTTCCCAATGGCAGTTGCCCGATGAGGAGCAACAAGCCGAGCTGGCGAGGCTCTATCGCAATCTCAGCGTTCGTCTGGAAGCTTCCGGGCAGATGGAGGCCGCTCGTCAAGCTGCGTGCAAAGCCGTCGAGCTGTTGGAACCTTTATCCGACCGCCTTCCAGATTTTTACCTGTCAGATCTTGCAGCTTCCCGGGAGGCCCTGGGAGCCGCTCTCAGGGAGTTAGAGAGACTGGATGAAGCTCGCCGGGAGACCGAGTGGTCGGTGGAAACTTATAGAACAATCGTTCGGATCGAACCGCACTTTCTCCCCCGCTTCGCAGGGGCCCTCAACGGCCTGGGTAACGTGCTGCAGACGCTCGAGGATCATGATGGAGCACTTCGCGCTTATCAGGAAGCGGTCTCTGTTCTGCGGCAGATCGTGGGAGACAGGCCCAAACTTCGGCCCGATCTCGCCATTTGCCTTCACAATCTCGGCAATATGATCCGCAGATTAGGCGGTCCTGAAGGGAGTCTCGAAATCGCGCGGGAGGTTGTCGACCTTTATCGGGAGCTCCGAGCGCTCCGCCCGGATATTTACCGCCCGGAGCTTGCCATGGCTCTCAGTGGGCTCGCGTCAAGCCTCCATGAGCTCGGGCGATGGAGTGACGCTTTCGCTGCGACGGAGGAGTCGGTAGGTATCTACCGCGACTTGGCGCGGACGCGCCCGGAAGTCTTTTCTTCGGCATTGGCCACGAGTCTGGATAGTCTCTCATCGTGGCTGAGGGAAGTCGGTAAAAGCGAGGAGGCACTTCGCGTCGCCAGCGAAGCCTTGAGGCTCTCTAAGCGCCTAGCCAGCCGACTTCCCGGGGCGCATGCTCCCGATCTGGCCTCGGCCTTCGACCGATTCGCCGCAGCGATGTTCGAGCTGGGTCGGCCCATGGGTGCTCTGGAAGCGGCTCGGAGGTCGGTCGCGATGTACCGCCAACTTGTGAAAGAACGAGGGAAGCGCTTTCTTCCGGAGCTCTCACGGTCTTTGAACAACACGGGCCTCATCCTCAGAGACTTGGGGTATCTTCCGCAGGCGGTGCGGGAAGTCCGAGAAGCGGTAAGGATCTGCCGCCGGTTGGAAAAGAAACAGCCTGGAGCGTACCGACCGGAATTCGCAGCAAGCCTGAACAATCTCGGCTCCCTCCTGCGACGGTGCGGCCGGCTCAAGGAAGCACTGAAAATCAGTCGTGAATCGGTCTCCCTCGGAAAAGATTCGGACTTGCCGGGCCTGTCTCTGTTGGCCCACGCCTTGATGAACCTGGGAAACCTGCTGGGAGATACCGGCTCCGTGGAGGAGGCCTTGCAGGCCTTTGAGCGATCGGCGGCGCTGCTTCGCCAAGGAATCGCCACCGGCGTTGCGCCAGCCTCTCCTCCGGATCTGGCTACGGTCCTGAACAACCTCGCCCTGGCACACTTCACTCTGGGACAGGCTATCGAAGCCTTGGATTGCCTGGCGGAGGCGGTCAAGCTCTGGCAGGAGTTGATTCCAGATCATCCGGTGGTCGCCATTCCTGGCCTAGCCATGACCTGTATGAACCGCGGGGTGATCTTGGCGGAAACTGGCTTCCTGCCCGAGGCGGAGGCGGCAGCCAGAAAGGCAGTCGAACTCTATCGGCACCTCGATCAGGAGCGGCCCCAGATGTTCTCGAACGACCTCGCCATGAGCCTTGATAATCTGCGGGAGATCCTCGATCTCCAAGCACGATCGCCAGCGAATGCCCCGCCGGAGCCTGCGAAGAGAACGGTGCCTGCAACTCGAGAACACCAGATCAGCCCGGAGGCTTGATTCTTTAATTGTTTTCCAGCGCATCGCCTGGTGGGCACAGCCTATCCTCTGCTAAGTTGTTCGTTCAAAGAATCAGGAGCGGCGAGCGTGGCATGAGAGCTCGGGGAGTCGGGCAGCTCCAGGGCTAGGTCTGTAAACACGCTCATGATCGGCCGGAGAAGCTCTTGATCGGGCGCTTGGCTGGCCTCTTCGGCAAGTTGCTGATAGTTATCGATGAAAATTTTCATCCAGAAACCAAAAGCAGGTGGATGCCGGAGGAAAGATGGAGCCATGGTCCGGACCGCTCCTTCGACAGCCTTCAAGGATTCCTCACGGCGGCCGAGATCACTCAGCATCGCACTCAGATTGTTGAGGCTCCCGGACAAGGCCGGAAGGAAGGTGTCGGGCCGACGGGCCGCAAGATCGCCATGGAGAACCACCGTCTCCTGGGTGATCTTCAGGGCTTCCTCCCCACGTCCCAGATCCCTCAGTCTGTTGGCCAGGTTCTGCAGGCACGTCGCCAAGTCGGGAAGGAAAGCGTCGGGCCGCTGGTCGGCAAGCTCGCGATAGACAGCCACCGCCTCCTCGTTAGCCTTCAGGGCTTCCTCATGGCGCCCGAGATCGCTAAGCCTGTTGCCCAGGCTGTTATGGCTCGCCGCGAGTTCCGGGAGGAAAACGTCGGGCCTCTGGCTGGCGAGATCGCGATAGATAGCCACCGCCTCCTCTGCCGCGTTCAGCGCCTCCTCACCGCGGCCCAAGCCGCTCAGAAACACGCCGAGGTTGTTGAGACTCATTGCAAGCTCCGGCAGGAAAGTACCGGGCCGCCGCTTGGCGAGATTGCGCCGGAGAGCTAACGCCTCTTCTGTAGCGTTCAGGGCCTCCCTACTGCGACCTAGATCGCTAAGAATCGAGCCCAGATTGTTGAGGCTCATGGCAAGCTCCTGGAGGAACGCGTCCGGCCGCAACGCGGTGAGTTTGCGACAGACGGTCACCGCCTCTTCGGCAGCCTTCAGAGCCTCGTCACGGCACCCCAGGTTACTCAGTTTATTCCCACGTTTATTGGCCAGGCGCGCCCTTTCTCTCTCTACTGATTCGTGGTAATCCACGGCAAGCCCTCGACTCGGTGGATATCGAACTGCGAAGAGGTCACTTGCTTTCACGGTCGCAGCGAGATGAACCTCCCGCAGGGGCACGGAAGGTCGATATCGCTCCTCATCGCACCGGTCCATCAACTGATTCGCCAACTCTTCGTCGGCGTCCTTGTCGATTTCCCGGGCGAGCACGAGCCCGATCGGATCCCCGGTTTCCACTGCCACGTCAAGAGCGATTTCAGCCAGCGAGTCCACACGGTGGCGGAAGGCGCACCACAGCCACTCTTCTGCCTCGGGCCTTCGCTGGGCGAGTCTGGTAAGCAGAGTCAGCGTCGCATGGGTGGACCGCCGCGGGTCAACGAAGGTGGGGCTGGCTGAAATCACAGGGGTGAGTTGCTCAACGCAGTATATCCTCTGCTATAATCTTTGTTCAAATACGCCATTTGAGGGTCAATGCCCTATGGTTTCGCCAGAAATCGCCGCAGAGTCCCTGCCCCGTACCCTCGATCTAGAAATCACCATTCGCTTGGACGGCACCGGTGCGCTCCTCTTCGAGGCCCATGCCCCTGATCCGGACGAGGGGATCAACACAGTCTCGCTTCCTGCGGTGCCCCTCGGGATGCCACCCGAGAAGTTCCTTCACCATCTGTTCAAGGACATCGAGAATCTGCCGCTGGACAAGGAGAAGGCACGCGAAATCGCCGAGCAGAAGTTGGCTGTCAAGGGACTAGCCGTCTGGAAGCTCTTCCCTCGCGAGCTTCAAGATCTCCTCTGGAAGCGGCGCCTCAGGGCTCAGACCCTCCTGATCCAGTCCGACGAGCTCTTCATCCCCTGGGAGATCGCCCAGCTACAGGGCCGGAGCCGGGACGGCCGAGTCGTCGCAGGGCCGTTCCTCTGCGAGGCCTTCGCCGTCACCCGCTGGGTCCGCGGCCATCGTCATCAGACCTATTTGCCAATCCAGAACCTGGCGCTGGTCGTGCCGCGGAACTCGCAGCTCAAGGGCGCCGCCGTCGAGCAAAAGGAGATCCACGCTCTCGCCAAACGCTATGGACGCCAAGCCACCGACATCGAGCCGACTTACTTGTCAGTCAGCCAAGCCCTGGCCTCAGGGGATTACGACGGATGGCACTTCGCGGGTCACGGCATGGCCATCGGGGACGACGCCAACCGCTGGGCCATCGAATTAGACGGGCTGCCCCGTTTCGCCGCCGAAGATCTCCTCGGAGAGCCGAGGAACCTCGGACTTGCGCGTCCTCTCGTCTTCCTAAACGGCTGCACCACCGGCCGGGGTGGTCTGACCCTTACCGGACCAGGTGGCTGGTCTCGCGGGTTCCTCGACGCCAAGGCGGGAGCCTTCATCGGCACCTACTGGGGAGTCACAGACAGCAAGTCCCGCGAGCTCGCGAAGAGCCTTTACGAAGGCCTCTTCAAGGGCCTGCCAATCGGTGAAGCGTTCCGGCGGGCACGAAGGGGCATTCACAAGAAATATCCGGGCGATCCCACCTGGCTGGCCTACACCGTCTTTGCCCATCCCCTAGCCTCCTGTGCGGAGCTCAAGCCAGCCCGGCAGCCGGCGAACCGCAAGCCGTCACAGCTCACGATCCCGGTTCTTCCCTGGCGGAAGGACCTCGACTCTCCGGGCGCCCTGCTCCGCGCGCAGTTTGCTGTCGTCCCCTTCCACCGCCGCGAGAAAGAGCTCGGCGATCTCCAGGAGTGGTGCCGTGATCTTTCTACGGTCAAGGTCCGCCTCTATACCGGCCCCGGCGGCATGGGTAAGACCCGGCTAGCCCTCGAAGCAGCCCTGAAGATGAAGGAAGAAGGCTGGTTGTCCGGCTTCATTACGAACGAAGCGATCCAGTCTCCCGAGAAGACCTGGAAGGCGCTGGCCCGGCCGCAAGGGAAGCTTCTCTTCATCGTCGACTACGCGGAGACCAACCGGCCGTTCCTGATCCCTGTGTTGCGGGAGATGTATCGCCTCGAACGCGGGCCGGTGCGGCTCATCCTGCTCGCCCGGGCGGCGCTCGACTGGTGGGAGCAGCTCAAGAGTGAACGCGACGGCGTCGGAGAGCTCCTCAGCGGTCCGGCCACCTCCCGCTACTCCCTCCAGCCGCTGGCCGACTCGCTCGAAGCCCGCGCCTCTTCGTATGACATCGCGGCCAAGGCCTTTGCCGAGCGTCTTCAGACTCCCCCGGCCAAGGCGCCCGACGATCTGAATGCCGAGTACTTCCAGAGAGTTCTGCTCCTGCACATGAAGGCGTTGATCGACATGGAAGGAAGAGAGAAGGCCAAGGGAGAGGACCCCATCCTTGACCGCATCCTGGACCGCGAGAGGAAGTTCTGGGAAACGCGGACCGCCGACCACGGAATCTCTCGCGAGATCGCCACCGGTATCGGCCGCGCCATGGCCGTCATTACCCTGGGGGGCGGCGTCCAGGGCGAGGCGGAGGCGCTCGAAGCCCTACGCGGTCTCCAGTTCTTCGCAGACCAGCCGGTCGCCGTGCTGACCGCAGTGGCCCGGCTTCTCCACGAGTGCTACCCGGGAGAGCGCTGGATCGAGCCCCTCCAGCCCGACCTGCTGGGCGAGCACCTGGCCCAGCGTGAGCTCGAAAAGGGAGCGGACGAGCTGTTTGACTTGGTCCTGGGGCCGCGCAGCGGGGCGTGACGAGTGGCGCTAGGGGTATCGATGAGCGGCAACAAGCATGACGTCTTCCTGAGTCACAATAGTGCTGATAAACCGGCAGTAGAGATTCTTGCCAAAAAATTGAGTGCTGAGGGCGTCAATCTCTTTTTCGATAAATGGAATCTGGTTCCCGGCAAAGCCTGGCAGGAGGAGGTCGAAGAAGCGCTATCTCAGAGTAAAACCTGTGCCGTCTTCCAAGGGCCTCATGGGCCCGGCACCTGGGAAAACGAAGAAATGCGGGCCGCTCTGGCTCACCGGGCGAACGGTGGAATGCTTCGAGTCTTCGCCGTCTTCCTTCCTGGGTCATTGCCGGATAAGGCAGATTTACCGCCCTTCCTGAAGCGCTTCACCTGGGTAGATTTCAGCTCTGGCTTAGGGGACGCCGATGCCTTCTGGCGTTTGCTTTGCGGGATTCGCGGCGAGGAACCGGGACCATACCACTCAAGAGTCAGCCCCCAAGCGGTGGTCCATTCCCGAGTGGATCGCCCCCCATATTTGGGGATGTTGCCTTTCAAAACTGACGATGCCGATCTTTTCTTTGGCCGTGATGCGTTGATCGGGTACATGGTTGAACGTCTTCGTAACAGGCGTTTTCTGGCAGTTATAGGCTCGTCAGGGAGTGGCAAATCCTCTTTGGTTCGTGCTGGCTTGATACCTGCTCTGCGAAAAGGAGCTCTCCCGGAAAGCAAGACTTGGCGCATCGTGCTCTTCAGGCCAGGGCACAATCTCCTAAGAGATCTCGCGACACGGCTGTTGAACCTCGAGGATCCTGATATTTCGCCGAGCGATCGAATCGATCATCTTGTGACAGAGATGGGTAAGAGTCCCTATGCATTGGCCACCGAAGTGCGGACGGCTCCATCCCACATCCTGTTGGTTGTTGATCAGCTAGAGGAAGTCTTTACATCTTCAGACTCGGAGCGTCAGGCTCTTTTTGCAAACCTCCTTGATGCTACGGGTCTTGTATCTGCGAAGATCTCCGCGGTCGTCATTCTACGGACAGATTTCTATGCGCGCATCGCGGCCTACCCTGACCTGGCAGAGCGGATCGCCGCCCGACAGGTTATCGTCACGCCAATGCAGGAGAGCGATCTGTCGCAAGCGATTAGACGCCCTGCGGAGTTATCAGGCTTGCGTTTCGAAAAAGACCTGGACTATGAGATTCTGAGAGAGATGGAGGGCCAGGCGGGCGCCTTACCCTTGCTGCAGCACGCGCTACTCCAGTTGTGGGAGCGCCGCGAGGACAATACCCTGACGTACGCTGCGTACAAAACCATTGGTTATGTGAAGGGTTCGATCGCGAACTGGGCCAACTCAGTTTATGAGAAGCTATCAACTGCACAACAAGCCTCGGCGCGTCGCATTTTAATCGAGCTTGTTCAGCCCCAAAGGGCCGCTCGACGACGAGTTTACCAAAAGGATCTCATTACCGAGCCCAATCGAACCCCAGAAACTGAAGGAGCCTTGGAACAACTTATAAAGGCGCGCCTCCTCACCACAGATCGTGATCCCTCAACCCAGGAGAACTTGGTCGAGATTGCCCATGATGCCCTTCTCCAAGAGTGGCCGCTGTTTCGTACGTGGATCAAGGAATCGAGAGCCTCCCGCTCGACTCATTCCCAGCTTCAGGAGCGCATACGCGTCTGGGAAGAGTACGACCGAAGCAAGGACTGCCTAATTCGCGGAGCCGAGTTGAACGAGATCGAGCTTTGGAGCCGCGAGAATCCTGACCAAATGGTTTCAGTAGAGAAGGAGTACCTGGAGGCGTGCCGAGAAGTACAGAGAGTTGACACACAGCATAAGAGACTTTTGGAAAGCTTCTTGACTCGCCAAGCATACTCATTGGATTCGCTCGATCGTCGAGGAGCCACTGTTCAGACTATTCAGTCGACGGCCTCTCGACAAACGACCGAGGGTGCCAGATCAATGGTCTCAGATCTCGAAATCGCCATTCGGCTTGACGGGTCGCTCAGCCTTTCATTCGAGATCAGCGCCCCGGATGAGGGGATTAACTCGCTCACATTGCCCCTCAAACCACTCCCTGCGGCCCCGGAGAAGTTTCTCCACCATCTCTTCAAAGATCTTGAGAATCTACCTCTGGACACGGAAAAGGCCAGTCGAGCTGCCGAGGCAGAGATCGCTGACAAGGGTCAAGCTATCTGGGAGCTCTTTCCTCTCGAGTTGCAAGAGATTCTCTGGAAACGTCGCCGCAGAGCTCTGACTCTGCTGATCCAATCGGAAGAATCCTACATCCCCTGGGAGATAGCTCGTCTCCAGAGTAGGAACCGACGAGGCCAGAGAATCCTTGGGCCGTTCCTCTGTGAGGCATTCGCTGTCACACGTTGGATTCGCGGCAAACGTCACCGGACACATCTTCCGCTCCGTAACCTGGCGCTGGTGGTCCCGCAAACCTCGCAGTGCACGGAGTTTGCTGCGGAGCAGAAGGAGATCCGTGCCCTCGCAGAGCGCCAGGGTCGAGAGGTCTCCGGCATCGACCCGACCTTTCTGTCGGTCCGGCAGGCCATGATCTCAGGCGTTTTTGACGGCTGGCATTTTGCGGGCTACGGGGCTGCCATCAGCGATAATGCCAACCAATGGGGAATCGAGTTGGACAAGCCCCCACCTTTCACTACCGAGGACCTGCTCAGCGAGACGAGAAATCTCGGCTTAGCGAGGCCTCTCATCTTCCTCAGTGGTTGTGCCATGGACAGGAGCGCTCTCGCGCTGACCCCACCGGGCGACTGGGCTCGCAGCTTTCTCGATGCAAACGCCGGAGCCTTCATTGGTACCTACTGGAAGATCGGGCCTGGCAAGTCCCGAGAGATGGCGAAGGCGATCTACAAGGGGCTGTTCGAGGGCAAAGCCATCGGTGAAGCCGTCCGTTTAGCACGGCTCCACCTCCACAAACGGTATCAGAGGGACCCAACCTGGCTTGCCTACACCATCTTCGCTCACCCTTTGGCTTCAAGCGAGCCGCCCGCTGTCAAGCCAACTCAGCGCCGGCAAGTGGAGGACCAACAGCCGGTGCAACTCACGCCTTTGACCCTTTCGTGGAGGAAAGATATTGACTCTCCGGGCGCCCTGCTTCGCGCCCAATATGGAGTGGTCCCCTTCCATCGCCGCGAGGCTGAGCTTCGAGATCTCTTGGTCTGGTGCCGCGACCCCTCTTCAATGGGCGTCCGCCTCTACACGGGTCCTGGCGGCACGGGCAAGACTCGGCTGGCCCACGAAGTGGCCTCACAGATGCGAGCCGAGGGATGGTGGGCAGGGTTCGTCACCTCTGAGGCCCTTCACTTTCCCGAGAAGACCTGGGAAGCGCTGGCACGGCCGGAAGTGAAGGTCCTCATGATCGTGGACTATGCGGAGACCAATCAGCCGTTTCTGATCTCAATCTTGCGTGCAATGTATCGAACTGAAACTAGGCCGATCCGGCTCCTTCTTCTGGCACGGGATGCTTTTGGTTGGTGGGAGCAACTCAAGAGTGAGAAAGAGGGTGTCGCTGAGATTCTCAACAGCCAGGCCTCCAGGCATTCGCTCTCGCCGCTGGCTGACTCAATGGATGCTCGTCTGGCCTCCTACAAGCTGGCAGCGCACGCCTTTTCCCAGCGTCTTCAAGTGACACCTCCTTCCGAACCGCCCACCGACCTCGATGCCGATTTCTTCGACAATGGCCTACTTCTCCACATGAAGGCGCTGATTGAGGTGGAAGGGGAGGAAAAGGCCAAAGGAGAGGATGGCATCCTGGACCGAGTCCTGGCACGCGAGAGGAAGTTCTGGGAGGTTCATGTGCGAGACCGGGGACTGCCTCCCGAAATCCTACCCGGGATCGGTTCGGCTATGGCCGTCATCACTCTCGGAGGAGGAGTAGCCGAGGAAAAGCAAGCTGTCGAGGTACTGCGCAAACTTCGATTCTTCGAGAACAGACCCAGGCAAGTTATTGTGGAAGTCGCCCGCCTGCTCCACGACATCTACCCAGGCAAGCGCTGGATCGAGCCCCTCCAGCCCGACCTATTGGGCGAGCACCTTGCTCAGCGCGAACTCGAAAAGGGGGCGGACGAGTTGCTGGATCTGGTGTTGGGGCCGCGGAGCGGGGCGTGAGAGGAGATGCGTTGGCGCGGCTCGTGATAGAATCTCTGCGATCCTCCGGAACACTTGGCCGCTCATGGACACCGCTACTACCCACTCCTCGGTCTTCATCTGCTACAGCCGCAAGGATGGCAAGTGGCTCGATGCTCTCAGCACCATGCTGGCGCCAGTGGTTCGTGCCGGGATCGCCTCCATCTGGTGGGACAGAAAGATTAAGCCGAGCCAGATCTGGAGGCAGGAAATCGCTGAGGCGCTCGCCTCCGCTCGGCTGGCAATCTTGCTCGTCAGTCCAAACTTCCTGGCGTCAGACTTCATTCAAGACGAGGAGCTCCCATTTCTGCTCGACGCGGCTCGGCGTCAGAGGGTGAAGCTCCTGTGGGTTCTGGTAAGCCCATGCCTTCACGAGTACTCGCCGCTTCGGCACATCCAGGCAGCCCTCGAACCTTTGCGCCCTTTGAGTAAGCTGCGAGGAGCGGATCGGCAGGAGGCGCTGGTCAGCATCAGCAGAGCGGTCGTTGAGGCTCTTGCCCCAGAAGCGCCCGATCTTGCCCCACTAGGTGTTCAAACCTTAGGAGCCGAGGAGATCTCTACCGAGATGGCGGACAGACCTCCCTACAGGGGTATCGAGGTCTTCAGAACTGAAGACGCCGATCTCTTCTTTGGCCGGACGACACTCACCGCACACCTGATCGAGCGTCTTCGTGAAAGTCCCTTCCTCGCACTCGTTGGTCCGTCTGGAAGCGGCAAGTCCTCATTGGTCTACGCCGGCCTGATCCCGGCTTTGGGTAAAGGTGCGATTTCCGGCAGTGCTGAGTGGAGGATCGTGCCTGTCAAACCGGGTCGCAGCCCGCTCAAGGATCTTGCCGGTCGCCTTTCAGAATTCTTCGTGAGTCACCAAGAGTCTTTCAACGATTGGCAAGAAGACTTCGCTTTGGCAATGTACAAAAATAATGGAGCCCTGAAGGCCCAGATTGAAAGACTTGCTCCGATGCACTTTCTGGTCGTCGTCGACCAGTGCGAGGCGATCTTCACCCAAGGTTCTACTGAGCTTGAGCGTCAGGCTTTCTTCATCAACTTGCTCAATGCTTCGGGTCCCTCATCTGCCAAGGTTACGGTGGTACTCATTCTCCGTGCCGACTTCTACGCCCACCTGGACGCGTTCCCCGAGCTAGCGGATCGGATCGCGGCCCGTCAGGTGTACGTAAGTTCCCTTCAGGAAAACGATCTCCGCCAGGCGATCATTCGTCCAGCACAGCAGGCTGGGTTGCGCTTCGAGGAGGGGTTAGCTGAGCGAATTTTGGCAGAAATGCGTGGGTATATCGAAGCCATGCCCTTGCTGCAACAGGCCCTTCGTGAGCTATGGAATCGACGTGAGGGCTTGACTTTGACGTTTGCTGCCTACCGCGCCATTGGGGAAGTGAAGGGCGCTATCGCGAATTGGGCCGAATCGGCCTTCGAAAAGCTCTCAACTCCCCAAAGGGAGCTGGCTCGCCGCCTTCTCGTGGAACTGGTTCAGCCGGGAGAGGATACACCGGACACTCGGCGCCGCGTGCTCCGGAGCGAGTTGTACCTCGATCCCGATCGTGTCCTAGAGACGGAAGCAATTGTGGAGCACTTGGTCCAGCATCGTCTCCTCACCGCGGACCGTGACCCCTCGACCCGGGAAATGTCGATAGAGCTCACCCATGATGCTCTCCTTCAAAAGTGGCCAGAATTGCGCGAATGGCTCGAACAGTCACGCACCTCCCGCCTGACTCGCAAGCATCTTCAAGAACGAGTACGGCGTTGGGAACACTTCCACCGGGATCCGGGAAGTTTGGTAGACGGCCCCGAGTTGGCCGAGTATGAGATTTTGCGTCGGGATCACCCTGGCGAAGTCAGCGTCGCCCAGAATGAGTACGTGGAAGCATGCATTGGGAATCGCCGAGTTGATTCTGGTCTTCTTAACAAGACTCAATCTCCCCCTGAGTGGGCCATGCGGCGGGCACAAGAGCGCACCGTCGACGGTCCGCGAGGTAAGCCAATTCTGGATGCTCAACGCCCTTGGGATTTGGCGGAAACTGGATGGGGTGTGGTATTCGCCCCGAACCTCGACCGGCGTGTGCGTGCCGCACTTGAGGAACTCTTGGATCATCGCCGCAGCCAAGCAGCCCGTTACCACAGCCATTATTACCGAGAGCTTACATACCAAGACGGGTCAGCCTTTGACTTCTTGAAGCGCAACGGCGCTAGACCGGGCATGATAGCTGACCCTGATTTCTTGCCCTACTACCTCTTGCTTGTAGGCGATCCTGAGTCACTGCCTTACAGATTTCAATCCGAGCTCGACATCAACTACGCAGTGGGTCGGATCTGCTTTGATCGGGTCGATGACTATGCCGCGTACGCGCGCAGTGTCGTAGTGGCAGAGACGCGAAACCAACCGCGTCCCCGGGAGGTAGCGTTCTTCGGGACAGCGCACAAGAATGATCCAGCATCGCACAAGACCTCTCAGGACCTGATCAACAAATTGGCAGAGTCAGTTCGTGAGCTACGGCCGGAGTGGAGAGTTCAGGAGGTGCTCGGCACTCAAGCGGACAAGAAAAAGCTTCGCTCTCTTCTAGGAGGCCCCGAGACTCCTGCGTTTCTCTTCACTGCTTGCCACGGCTTGGGATTTGACATGGACGACGACCGCCAGGAATCGTGTCAAGGGGCCTTGGTTTGCCAGGATTGGCCCGGACCGGAAGATGAGGAAGGTGTCAACGAGGCGCAGTGGTTTGCCGCCAGCGATGTATCGGAGGAGGCTTCTCTAAAGGGCTTGGTGGCTTTCTTCTTCGGCTGCTACAGCGTGGGAACCCCCCGGCACGACAACTTCGACCAGACTTCACTCGGCAAACCGCGGCCGATCACGCCGAAGGCCTTCGTCTCGCAGTTGCCGCAAAAGCTGCTGGCTCATCGGAGTGGCGGCATGCTCGCGCTCATCGGACATCTGGACCGCTCGTGGACGGAAGGCTTTACGGGCTCTCTTCGCGGAGAGGGAATTAGCGCTTACAAGCATATGGTACGCCGACTGCTACAGGGCCACACGGTCGGTTGGGCAATGGAGTACCTCAATCAATCCTACGCTTCTCTGGCTGCGATGCAGGGCAACGTAGAAGAAGAATGGCACCGGGGAAATGGCGTAAACGCCGATGAACTAGCACAGCTCTGGCGGCTCCGCAACGACGCTCGAAATTTTATGGTCTTCGGAGACCCCGCTGTGCGCCTGCCCGGTTTGGGGGAACCACGCTAATCGATCTCCGGCTTCCAAGTCCAGAGTTGCAAAGCCTGATGCCAGACTTCTGAGTGGTTCCCATGTTCGCCGACGCCACCAAGGGCACCCTCACCACCCTGACACGCCTGGCCCAGCGAAACTCCGGCACGCGGCGATGGATCGAGCTCGCTCTGCGAGAACGCCTGGAGATCCTCGTCGAGTCTGCTCTGGAGGTCGCCCTCGAGACCGGGGACCCGATCGGCCGGGTGCTGGACGACGTCTTTCAAGACATTGAGGATCGAAAGCTCCTGAGCCGCGTCATGCGATGGTTCGATGCGCGGCGGTTCGGCGACCCGGTTCCATTGATGGAACTCGCGCTCACCGTGACCCGCCGTCTTTTGACTCGGCGCCTTGCGAGGCCCGAAACGGCGAGCGATCGGGAGTCGCTGGTGGATCTCTGGCTGTCCCGGAATCTCGCTCGGCGCCTCCGCGCGATCAGTCATTCCGAAGAGGCCCTGGAAGTCGGCCGCCAAGCTCTCGAGCGTGCCCGCGAGCTCGCAGCCGACCAGCCCCTGCTCTTCGAACCTGTGCTGGGACAATGTCTCCACGGCGTTGCCGTGACGTTGTCTGTGCTGGGACGCCACCAGGACGCCGCCGGGACGGCATCCGAGGCCGTCGAGCTGTTTTCCCGCCTGCAGCGGGAGAATCGTCATGATCCCTCCGACCTGGCCAGCAGTTTGGAGATCCTGGGCATGGAGCTCGGGAATCTCGGTCAATCTTCCGCCGGGCTGGAGGCGATTTCCCAGGCTGTCGAGATCTACCGCGAGCTTCGGCGAGAGGACCCCAACAGCTTCCGGTCCTCTCTGGGGAGCAGCCTCTATTTCCTCAGCTCCCGGCTCTCGGAGCTCGGCAGGTGGAGAGAAGCCCATGAGGCGGCACGGCAGGCAGCGGAAATCGGCCGCGACATCGCGGAGGCCGAGCCTTCGTCATTTCTCCCCCGATTTGCCGAGTATCTGAACAATCTGGGTAAACAGCTCTATCTCGTCGGTGAGGTCGAAATGGCAGCCCAGGTGGCCCGGGACGCGACGGACATCTTGCGTAAGCTCCATGGCTCGCGCCCCGGGGTCTTCCAGCACCGCTTCGCCATGAAGCTATCGAATCAGGCAGCACTCTTTGCCGAAATCGATCAGGCGGGAGCTGCTCTGCAGCTTGCGGACGAGGCGGCAGCCATCTACCGCGAGCTCGCCGCGAGCAATCCGGTTGTGTACATGGAGGAGCTCATCCTTTGCCTGCAGAATCTCGCCATACTTCTCGAAACCATGGGCCGAACCGACAAGGCTGTAGCCGTCTCCGAAGAAGCGTTATCTCTCCGCCGGAGTCCTCCTTTCCAGACCACCGCAAACGAAAAAGCACGGAAAGCGCTCGCCGACAGCCTGGAGCTTCACGGCCTTCGGCTGAAAGGCATCGGCAGAAGCCATGACGCGCTTCCTTTTCTGGAGGAAGCTGTAACGCTCCGCAGAACGCTCGCCGCGGAGCTGCCTTCTGCCTTCCAGCCGTCATTGGCTCAAGGCTTGCTGAATCTGGCGAATGCCCATCTATCACTCGGATCCCTCCGCGAGGCCGCCAGTGCCAACGATGAGGCGGTCGAGATCTGCGGAAACCTGATGCAAGACGGCAGCCTCTTCTCCAAAGTGACGCTGGTACAGATCCTGTCGACCCGGGCCATCATCCTCCAGGAAATCAGGAATTTCTCGGAAGCCTTGTGGGTCCAGCGGCGGCTTCATCGCCTGCTCGGGAACCTGGCGCAGTCGCAGCCCCGGCTCTACCGCAAGCAACTGGCTGTAAACCTGGAAAACCTGGGGGCCTCACTGGGAAATCTCGGATTCCTCAAGGCTGCCGTCCGTCGTCTGCGGAAGGCTGTCTCAATCTGGCAGGAGCTTTCCGTTGAGACGCCGGACGCCCATCGTGCCGATCTCTCCCGAGCGCTCCACAACCTCGCCTATCACCGCGGATTGGCCGGGCAGAAAAAGGCCGCCGTCACGGCCGGGGAGGAAGCCGTTCGATTGCTTCGCGAGCTCTCATCGGCCACACCTGACGTCTACGAGCTCCTGCTGGTCGATACTCTCCACAATCTGGCCAACCAGTACTTTCTCGCAGGCCGCTGGCGAGAGTCCCTGCGATCGAGCCGGGAGGCGATGGTCCTCATCCGACGGCTGGCGAAGAAACGGCCCGAGCTCTTGCCGGTGGCGGCCCGAGGGGCTCTCTTCTTGAAGAACAGGATCTCCATGCTCCGAGACGCAACGAGAGAGACTGCAGGCGCTCGGAGCTGAAAATGTTCGCCGCCCCCGATAAATCCACCCTCACCTGCCTGACCCGCCTCGCCCAGCGCAGCGGCCAGGCGAACCGCTGGATGATCGCGGCGGCCCTGAACGAGCGCCTGGAGTCTCTCGCCGAACCCGCTCTGGAAGTCACCCTCGAAATCGGCGACCCCCTTGGGCAGGTTCTGGCGGAAGAGTTGGACCACCACGGCAGCGACAAGCTCGCCGCGCGCCTGACGGAACTCTGCCAGAGCGAGCCGTATGTCGATTCCCTGCCGCTCCGGGAGGTGGCCCTCGTGGCGGCCCGGAAGCACCTGGATGCCCTGCTCGCGCAATGGCCGGAGCCGGATGACGAGCAGCTGTTCGCGCTGGCGGCTCTCCGGAACAACTTGGGCGTCCGGTTTCGGCGAGCCGGGCGGCACGAGGAGGCGGTCCAGGAATTTCAGCGGGCATCGGCTCTTTTCCGTGGGCTCGTCCTGCGGCACGCCCCCTCCTTCCTTCCCGGTCTCACCGGGAGCCTCGACAACCTGGGCAGCGAGCTCATTGACCTCGGCCGGCCGGAAGAAGCTCTCCATCCGCTGCACGAATCGGTCGAGCTTCTCCGCCAGCTCGCTGGCGTGTGGCCCGACACCGTCCTTCCCGATCTCGCCAGGAGCATGCAGAGCCTAGGAGTCGCCCTCGCCGTCCTCGGGTACCACGAGGAAGCCCTGGTGGCCGCCCAGGAAGTCCTCAAGATCCGGCGCCGCCTGGTCGCCGCCGGCCGTAACGCCGAAACGCTCTCGGGACTCGGCGACGCTCTGAACAATCTGGCTCTGCGATGGAGAGCCAAAGGGGAGAGGGAGGCGGCGCTCCCGGCCATGTCAGAAGCTCTGGACGTCTTCAAAGACCTGGCGGAAGCTCGTTCCGATGTCTATCTCTTTCACGTTGCGCGGACCCACCACAATCTGGGAACCCTGCTGGCCGAACTCGGCCGGACGGACGATGCTCTGCTCCACGCCCGCGAGTCCACCCAGACCTTTCGCCAACTCGCCGAGATCCGCCCGGAAGCCTTCCTCCCCGAGCTGGCCGGGGCCCTGGGCAATTTCGGGAACAAGCTGGCTGCCGCGGGGCATCGGTTGGAGGCGCTGGAGGTCGCGCGGGAATCGGTGGCGATCACGTGCCGGCTGGCGGAGAGCGATCCTGTACCACATGGTCCGCGCCTCGCTAATGCCCTGACCAACCTCGGGCTTCGCCTCCGCGACCTCGGCCGATTCGCGGAAGCCCTCGCGGCCACCGAGGAAGCCGTGACGATCTATCGCCCATTCGCCAAAGAACGGGCCGAAACCTACCGCGAAGACCTTGCGATGGGGCTCACGAATCTCGGCTCGCAGCTCCGCGACGTGGGGCGCCGGGACGAAGCGCTGGCGGTGACAACCGAAGCCGTGGCACTCTACCGTGAGCTGGCAAGCCAACGGCGCGCCACCTTCCTGCCGGTGCTCGGCACCTCTCTCGATCATCTGGGGACACGGCTCCAAGAGCTGGGCCGGAGCGAGGAGAGCCTCGGGCCGTCCCAGGAGTCCGTGGTGATCTTCCGGGAGCTCGCGGAGATCCTGCCGCAGGCCTTTCTCGGCGATCTCGCCATGAGCCTGGGCAACCTGGCCATCCGCCTGCGTAGCACCGGTCGGAGCGAAGAAGCGCTGGCCGCCGCCAGGGAGTCGATCACGATCAAACGCCGGCTCGCCGAAGAGCACTCCGGCGAGCACCTGCCGGAGCTGGCCGCCGGCCTCGGCAACCTGGTCGCCCACCTGCGAGACTCCGGTCGATTCGACGAAGCTCTGGAGGCTGGGCGCGACGCGGTTCAAATCCTGCGAGGGCTTGAGACCGAGGCGCCGGGAGCGTTCCTCTCCCCGCTCGCCGTCGCCCTTCGCAATCTCGCGATCGTGCTCGACGATCTGGGGCTCCACGAAGACGCTCTTGAGGCCGGACAGGAAGTCGTCGCCCTTCTCAATCGACTTGCCACATCGAATCCCGAGGCCTTCCTGCCGCGCCTGGCCGTGAGCCTCGGCGATCTGGCGGCCCCGCTCCATGCCCTGGGACGGACATCCGAAGCCTGGGACGCCGTGGAAGAGGGGTTGCGGACCCTCGCGCCCTGGTTCCACCGGCACCCGCAAGCTCACGGGCCGAGAATGGCGATTCTCGTCCACAATTACCGCCAATTAGTGGAGGCTGCCGAAAGAGCACCGGACCAGGATCTTCTAAGGCCAATCGAGGCAGCCCTCGGCGGCGCTTCAGTGGCCTGAGCCATGAACCCCAAGCACGCCCTCACCGTCCTCAGCCGTCTCGCTTCGCGGAACGCCTCCCAGACGTCCCTGCTGGAAAAAGCTCTCACCCCACGGCTGGACGAACTGGCTGAGGCCTCGCTTGAGGTGGCGGTGGAAACCGGAGACGCCCTGGGGCCTTTGCTTGCTCAAATCGTTTCAACTAGCGCCTCGCCCGAGGTGGTGGAGAGGTTGCGACAGCGATGCGCGGAACCCAGGCTTTCGTCCTCCTTGGCCCTCCACGAAATCGCGCTGGCGGCCACCCGCAAGGTGCTCGAGCTCAAACGGAGTGAATGGTCTCGTCCCGACGAAGCACAACGGGCAGAGCTCGCCGAGCTGAGCTTGAACCTCGGAAGCCGCCTGGTCGACTTGCGGCGCTTGCCAGAGGCGTTCGAGGTCACCCGGTCGGCGGTGACCCGCTACCGGCGCCTGGCCCGAGCTCACCACGCTCTCTACAGCGAAGGGCTGGCTCACAGTCTCAACAACCTGGGCAACTGCTGGAGTTATCTGGGGAACCCGCGCCGAGCAATCCCTCCATTGGAAGAAGCCGTCGAGTTGTACCGCCAGCTTGCGCACGAAAGGCCGGAGCGGTTTCTGAGCTCGCTGAGCGCGAGTCTCACCAATTTGGGCGGAACCCTGTACCAGCTCGGAAGAGCCAAGGAAGCACAGGCCGTTCTCGAAGAAGCTCTCCGTCTGTACCGCCGGATGCCCGTAACCCGCACCGACATCCTGATCAGCCAACTCTCCGGCGTCCTCGAGAATCTTGGCTTGGTTCTAAGAGAGTCGGGACACGCACGGAAGGCCCTACGCATCGCCCGGGAGGCCGTGGATTTCAATCGCCAATGGGCGCAGGAGCTACCCGACATTTATCTTCCCGATCTGGCGATCAGCCTCGCCAATCTGGCCGACCATCTCGAAGCAGCTCACCGGTTGGAAGAGGCCCTGGAGGTCTGTCAGGAAGCGGTCGAGCTGCGCCGGCATCTCGCCACCGCCCGCGCCGAGACGTTCGGCCCAGGGCTCGCAGCGAGTCTCAACTCACTGGCAGTCCTGTTCGGGCATCTGGGCCGCTCTGCAGACGCCATCCCGCTGGCCCAAGAGGCGTTGGATCTCTATCGTAGATTTGCCGCCAAGGAGCTATCGACGTTTCAGCCGCGTATCGCAGAGTGCCTCAACAACCTGGGCCTCCACTTCGGTACACAGGGGAATTGGTTGGAAGGCCTCCCCTACTTCCGTCAAGCCCATGACCTGCTCCAGGCTTTGGTTCGCGAGAGTCCGGAGCTATTCCTTTCCAAGCTGGCGACCGTTCTCGGTAATCTCGGCGAGTGCCTGGGCGAGCTCAATCGTTGGGAGGAGTCCTGTCAATTGGCCCGTGAGCTTGTTGCCGTAAACCGGAAGCTCGCACAGCGGCAACCCGAAGTCTTCCTCCCGGACCTGGCAGACAGTCTGCACGATCTTGGTGCTCTTCTGATTCACTTGGAGCTTTGGGAGGAAGCCGTCGATGTCTACCAGGAAGGGGCTCGGCTCTACCGGCGCTTCAGCCGGCGAAATCCGGAAAGGTTTGCGGAGAGATTGATCGACTGTCTCGTCGCACTCGAAGAGGCGCTGCACGCACTCGGGAGGGTCCGGGAAACTCTTCCCATCCTCCGCGAGTTGGTCACTCGGTTACGTCAAGCCGTCGGCAAAAGAGGCTCCCAATACGACGAGATCGACTTGGCGACGCATCTCTCTCTGTTGGGTTCGGTGCTCTGCGAGTTGGAACAGCCGAGATCCGCCATAGCGCTTTTCAGAGAGGCGATCGACGTCTATCGCCGCCGGAGTCGTCGCCAGCCCAGTCTGCGACAGGTTTTGGCCGAAGCTCTCCATATGCAGGGCCAAGCTTTCCTTGAGATCGGCAGACCTGAAGATGCCCTCGACTGCCTGGACGAAGCCTTGCATTGGCTTATGCTCGCCGCCAGAAAGCAGCTAACCGAGGATTCCGATTGGCTTTGCGAGCTGCAGGAGGATCGGCAGCGGGCGGTGAAACAGCTCCAATGTTCACCGATTGGCCTCTCCCGTAGGCGCGGGCTTACGCGGAAACCAGCCGGGTGAGCGTGTCAGGGCCGCTTTGCCATCCATGTCTCGTCTCCGGGCTCCGCTTACTCCTTCGGGAGCTCCGACATCTGCAAGATAGGGGCGAACAGCTCTCGATTGACATCGACTCCCGCGGCTTTCGCCGCCTCTCCATAGTTCACGACGGCGGAGGCCAGCCGGTGCCGGAAGGCTTCCGGGTGCCGCAGGAACAGCGGGATCAGGAGGTGGAGTGCTTCTTCGGACGTAGCGAGAGCCTCGGTAGGGGATTTCAGATTGCTCTCCAGCAAAGCGCTCAGATTGCTCAGGCTCAGAGCCAACTGGGGTGCAGCGGCTTCCGGATGGTGGAGAGCGAGCTTCCTCCCAAGCGCCACCGATTCGCGTGCCGCCGCGAGCGACTCTTCCAACTGTCCGACGAGATCCAATTGATTGGCGAGGTTGTTCAGGCTCGCCGCGAGCTCGAGCTCAAAGGCGGCCAGCTGGTCGCGAGTCAAGCGGCGTAGAAGCTCGACGGCCTCCAGCGTCGCATCGAGTGCCTCCTCAGGGCGCTCCAGTGTGCGAAGAAGGGCGCCCAGGTTTTTGAGGGTGCTGGCGATTTCGGGTTTAAAAGCATCGGGGTGTTCTCCATGGAGCCGGCGAAACAGAAGCAGAGATTCCCGGGTCACCTGCAGCGCTTCTTCCAGGCGCGACACGTTCTGAAGCATCGTACCGAGGTTGTGAAGGCTCTTGGCCATTGCGGCCTCGAAGGCCTTCGGGTGCCGCAGAGAAAGCCGCCGGAGTTTATCGGTGGCCTCCTGAGCAACCTCCAAGGCTTCATTCGAAGCCCCAGGCCGTGCAACAAACCTCCGAGGTTATTCAAGGCCTCGGAAAGGCCGGATTGAAATGCTTCCGGATGCTGGCATAAAAGACGACGAAGGATTACGACCGCTGCGCGGGAATCCTGGATCGCCTCTTCCCTTAGACCGAGCAGATGTTTGCAGACACCGGCATTCAGGAAGCAGGAGGCAAGGGAGGACAAGAAGGCGTCCGGGCGCTCAAGTGCCAGCTTTTGATAGAAGGCGGCGGCCTCTTCAGTGACCAGCAGCGCGTCGGTGATGGAACCGGCCGCCTTGTGCATGGCGCCCAAATTGAGGAGACTGCCGGCCAGATCGGGCAAGCAGGCGTCGGGGCGCTCGGCCGCGAGTTGCCGATTCAACTCGACGGCTTCCCTGGTAGCTCGAAGAGCTTCGCGATGTCGCCCCAGCGAGTAGAGACGGGCCCCCAGATTGGAAAGGGCTTGGGCCAGCCGGCTAGCGCTTTCCACTCCCATGGAGCGCCTCTGCCGCCAGAGGTCGACGGCTTCCTGGGTAGCATCGCAGGCCTCCTCCAGCCGACCGAGAGCAGCCAGCCGATTGCCCAAGTCATTTAGGATGATGTAGAGATCTGGTTCAGATGAGGAGGTCGATCCGCCGGCTAGCCGCCGGCTCAGCTCGGCGGATTCCTGGGTGACCTCGAGTCCTTCCGTCAGCCGTCCCAGGTCGCTCAAGACGATCCCCAGATTGTCAAGACAGATTGCAAGCCGGGCCTGGAATTTCTCGGGCGTCTCCTCGGCAAGTGGGCGGTAGCGCGCTAAGGCATCCTGCATGTACCCCACGGCTTCCTCCAGCCGGCCAAGCGCTCTCAGCCGAAAACCCAGATTCAGCGCCAAACGCGCGATCTCCGCCTGTTGCTCGAGGTCGGGGTGCCGCCAGATTTTCTGGCAGAAATCGAGCATCTTTCGGGTCGCTTCGGCAGCGACTTCGCGCAACGGCGTGGAACTCTGATATGCGCCCTCATCGCAGATCTCGAGGACGTGGTTGACCAGCTCAAAACTGCTACTGAGCTCGATCTGATTCGCCAGCACACGCCCGATCGGATCGCCTGTTTCCACAGCTACGTCGAGTGCGACGGCTGCAAGCTCTTCCAGCCGTCCCCGAAGAGCTTCTTCGAGCCGGGACATCTGATCCAACTTGCGGCCGGCCAACCGGTTGAGCACCGTCAGCGCACATTTCGAATCGAACATAGCGGATTGGAGATCACTTCTCGAAGATAGGCCCACTCGATCCGAAAGGTGAATCGAGATTGCGCCCGTGCCGCGGGTCATCGCGAGGATGAGGGTACGCGGCGAGCACGACGGCACGGTTGGTGTCCGAACCTAGGCTTTTTTGTGTGAGCCAAGCCCTCTTGGTGTTGAAGGCTCGCCGGCCCGGCACCAACTTCCTTTCGGGCCTTCGGCTCCCCTATCCCCGGCAGGCGCACCGCCGGATCTCCGAAGACGGCGAAGTTCCGGGCATCGTTGCGCAGCAGCCACAAATGGGCGAACAGCTCACCGTCCACCTTCTCGTGGAAGCGCCAGCCTTCTTCCATATTCCCGAGCATCGCCGCCAAGGCGGCGTAGGACTGGTTGAGGTACTCCATCGCCCAGCCGACCGTGTGGCCCTGGAGCAGACGGCGCACTCCGTAGAGAATGGCGCCGATCCCTTCGTTCCGCGGCGAGCCTTCGAAGCTCGCCGTCCACGCACGGTCGACGTGGCCGATCACCGCCAGCGCACCGCCGGTATCGGGCGGCAGGTTCTTGGGGCAAAGCAGCCGCTGGGGCAGGAGCGAAACCAGAGAACCCGGCGCAATCTGTTCGGGCTTGGCAAGCGCCGTCTGGTCGAAGTTGTCGCGTTGCGGAGTGCCCAAGCCATAGCAGGCATAGAAGAACGCCACCAAGCCGTGCAGGGAAGCCGCCTCTTCCGGCACGTCGGAGGCGGCGAACCATTGATCCTCACCGACTCCTTCCTCATCCTCCGGTCCCGGCCAATCCTGGCAGACAAGCGCTCCCTGGCACTCTTCCTGGCGGGTGTCGTCCGCGTCGAAACCCACGCCGTGGCAGGCGACAAATAGGAAGGCCGGCGTTTTAGCACCTCCCAACAAGGCATGAAGATCCTTCTTCCGGGCGTCCTTGCCGAGCACCTCGTGGACTTTCCAGGGCATTCCCGGCTCGAGGACCGACTCGGCCAGCTCATGGACGAGCTTCTGCGCGGTCCGTTCGGTGGAAGGATCCTTTTCGTGCTCCGGGCCGAAGAAGACGATCTCCTCGGACCGCGGCCTCGGCAGATCTTCGGCCTTCACGACGCTTCTGGCGTAGTTGCCGTAGTCCGCGAGGTCTTTGAAGTGGATCCGGCCTACGGCGTGGTTGACGTCGAGCTCGGCCTGGAACTTGTATGGTAAAGATTCTGGATTTCCCACCAGAAGGAGGTAATAGGGAATGAAGTCCGGATCTGCCGGCATTCCCGGGTGACCGCCGTGGTCCCGCACGAAATGGAAGGTTTCCTCCCCTCGGTATGTGTATTCGGCGTAGTAGTGGCTGTTGCCGCCGGCGGTGGCCTGCCGGCGGCGATGTTCCAGGAGCTCTTCCAACTCGGTGCGGACCCGCGAGTCCAGATCC
The DNA here is from genome assembly GCA_963741305.1 of uncultured Holophagales bacterium. Taxonomy (GTDB): domain Bacteria; phylum Acidobacteriota; class Thermoanaerobaculia; order Multivoradales; family UBA5704; genus DATMER01. The sequence goes on from CAVUHL010000003.1 coordinate 6,722,563, forward strand.
GGAGCGAAGACCACGCCCCAGCCAGTCTCGGTCAGGTCCCAGGGACGATCCGTTTCGAAGATCGGCTTGCGTAGCGGATCATCGACATGGTGCTTCTTTGTCCACTCGAGAACCCATTCAGGAGGAGCCGTCCATCCCTCTTCCAGCAGTCGGTTGACGATCCGCTCGAGCGAAGCCGGCGGCGTCAGGTACTTCCCCGTGGGATTGATGCCGGTGAAATAAAGCCTTTGATCGCTCATCTTGGAGGCTCCGGCGGGTTCGCCTTCGTCGGCCGGGGTGGCCTCACCTTCGGCGGCGGCAGGCCCCCAGTGCCAGCGCGCTTTGCAGGGTCATTTCCTCCCGAGTCTGTAGCCTCGATGCCACCACCTGGCCTCTTGTCGTAGTCCCCCTGGAAAATGAAACCCGCCCAGAGGGACGGGTCGCTCCAAGCGGGCTCTCCCAACATCGATTTCTGGGCGTGCTGCAGGGCTTCCGGAGGCCGCTTGCCGTTGAAGAGCTCCCGATAGAAGCGGCTCATCAGCTTCGCCGTGGCTCGATCTTCCACCTTCCACAGGCTGGCCACGAGCTGCGGCACACCGATGGACATGAAGCCCCACGTCATTCCGAGCAGGCCTTCTCCGCGCACCTCCTTTCCCACGGCGGTTTGACAAGCGCTCAGAACCACCAGATCGGCGTTCAGGTCCAAGCCATAGATCTCGTACAACCGCAGGAACCCGTTGGAGCGTGGTGCACCGTCCGGGCCGACCAGCGAGAAGACGAGCCCGGAGAGCTCGGGCTGCCGGTCGTTGAGCAGGCCATGGGTGGCGAAGTGGAGGATCGGGGCCTGACGCCATCGCTCGTCGTCCAGCACCTCGCGGCTTGCGGCGAAGCCGAGAGCCGGCAACACCTCGCCGGGACGCCAAAGGTCCCGGATCGCCTCGGCCTCCTGGAGCGAGAACGGCAAGGGCTCCAGATCGGAGAGTCCCAGATCGTTGAGCGAGCGAGTCAAGTGTCCGCGAGGCACCTCACGTTTCGGCGGCGGAGCGCTTCCGGGATGGACTCTGGGATCGGAGGCGTCGAAAACCGGATCGGCCAGAACTGCGATCAAAGGCCCAGGCTGGCGGAGCGGCCCCGTCTGCCGCTCCTGCCTCAAAGCAGCGCCGACCGAGGCGGAAGGGAGATGGATGATCGAGTGGCTCTCGACCAGGAACGGCCGCCGGCCCGCCGCCGGTACTGCCGCGGGATCGGGAAGCGCCGCGAAGGGAATCAACTGTAGGGCGCCGTCCGCGACAATCAGCAGGCGCTTGTACTTGGGGAGGTCTGCCGCCACCGGCTTGAACACAAGGGCCGCGAGGTCGTCCACCGCCTTCTGCCGACGGTTGGCGCCGGGCCGGAGCCGCCGGGACAAAAAGTCGCGGGCGAGCAGGGCCGCTGTTTCGATGCGTTCGCGCCCGGGAAGTTGGTGGAAGGCAAGGTTCGATCTCGTCAACCGCCAGAGAACGCTCCGCTCCTCGCCTAGCGAATAAACGAGCAGCAATGTGTCGGTATCGAGGAGGCGTTTCTGGATTTCAGCCACAGAAAGCGTTTTCGATTCTTCGAGCCGAGCCAGCTGCGGACTCGCCTGCCGCATCCGGGTGCGTACCCGGTCGAGGCGGGCGAGGAGAGCTTCGGCTTCCTCGGACTGTACGGCGTGGTCCAGGAGCCGCTGAACCTCCTCTTCTTCCCGGAGGAGCGTGGGGTCGGCGTGCTGCCGGACCTCGGCCCGCACCTCGGCGAGGGCATCCAACAGGCTGCGGGCGCGGCGCTTTTCGTCCGCCTCCAAGGCGCGGGCCGCGTACCCCTGATTCGGGTGCATCCGGTCCTGCGCCAGCAGGACGTCAATGTAGAGTTCCCAGTAGTGCTGCCGGGTCGCGAAGTAGGAGGCCCGCGTCTCAAGACTTCCCGTCTCGGCACGCTGGTTCTCCGCGAGATCGATGCTCGCCTCCACTTCGCGCAGCGCCTTGTCCGGATCCTTGAGCTGTAACAGGGCCTGGGCGATGACATAGTGCGTCAGGGACAAGCCATAGCGATAGCCGAGCTTCTCGAACCGGGTCAAGGCGTCCTGCCCAAGGTGGAGCGCCTGGCGGGCCTCGCCGCGGGCTAGTGCGGCGCGCGCCAGGTGCGCCGTGGCCATGGCTTCCCCGTGCGCGTCTTCAACGGCGCGGAAGAGACCGAGAGCCTCGGAGAAGCGTGCCTGGGCTTCCTGCGGCTCTTTCGTTTTGAGGAGAACCGAGCCTACGGAGATGAGCGTGATGGCCTGGCTTCGCCGATCTCCGAGCTTGCGATAGAGCGCGAGCGCCTGCTCGCTTTGAGCACGGGATTCGACGAGCCGCCCCTCGCGGTACGCCACCTCGTGCAGGCCGTCGAGCGCGTCGGCGGCAAGCCCGTCGTCGGCGATGGCCTCGGCGATCCGCAGCGCGTTCTTGAAGTTATTCTGGGCCTCGGTCCACTTGCCGTGCTCCAGATAGAGATTGCCAAGGCTGAGCACGGCGATGGCCTCGTCCCTGCTGCCGTTGAGCCGACGCCAGATCTCCAGGACACCGGTATAGGTATCGACCGCCAGATCAAAACGCCCCTCCGAGTTCTGGACGTTGCCTAGACTGTTGAGCGCTCTGGCTTCGCTCTCCGGATCGGCAGCGGCGCGGAACAACCGGACCGCATCTTCGAGGGGTTGCCGAGCCTCCCGGTACCGGCCCAAACGAATCAGCATGCGCCCATACCGGTTGAGCGCTCGGGCTTGTCCCCTGGGATCGCCGGCCTGCTGAAAGAGCCTCGCGGCCTTCGAGCACAGGCCGGCCGCCTCCTCCCAGCGGTCGAGGTATTCCTTCATCCATCCTATCGAGACGAGGGCCGCGGCTTCGCCGCCGGGGTCCCCGGCTTCCTTTGAGAGCGTCAATGCCCGCTCATACCGGGCGATCGCGTCCTCATATTTCTTGTCGCGCCTCAGACCTTCACCATCCTGGAACACCCGCTCGGCTTCGACCCGGCGGCGGTGCGCCTCGGTGGCCGGACCCTTCTCCTCGATCTGGATCTCATAGGCTCCGGGCGTCGTCCCTTCGCCTCCCACCACCTCGGCCCGATAGTCGCCCGAAACAGCAGCGACTTCCGAGACCCGCTCGGCCCCCTGCGTGCCCGTGGGGCTGTCCACCTCGGCGATCAAGTCGCCTCCAGGCGCCACTAGGCGCAGAACCAAGTCGACTCCGCGCTGCTCAGCGGCGATGCGAACGTACTCGCCGGCCTCCAGCCGAACGAGATACGGGTGCGTCGCCCCTTCGGCGAGCGGGCGCCCTGCCTTCTGGCCCGGCTCGATTCTGACCGGCTGTGCTGCGCTCATCGTCGCCGTCCTCTCTGGTATTTCTTTCTCCTCAGGGGGACCCGCCGGCCCACACGCCAGCAGACCGGCTGCCAGTGCCGCAGCCGCGAGCCACCATCCACGGGGGGAGCCTGTCGTGTTCACGATGCTGCTATCTTATGACACGCGAACGCGCGCGAAGCAGGTCATGTCTCTTTAAGACACGGCACCCGGCTGGAAGGTTGAGTCCCTGATACCCTTCGGCAAGGAGCACAATCGCGGCTACTTCGGGAGATCTATGCTGGGCGCCAGGAGGCTAGACTCGCCATCACTCCCGCCGCCCTTGTCCCGGCGTGTGTGCCTCAAGCCGCAACCTGCTGACGCCTGAAGGAGTCCAGCCGCCGCAGGAATTTCTCCAAACGCGCAAAGGTAGATAGGTCTGAATGTGTGCCGATGTTCGAACTCGTCCCCGATGGGGCTACCAAGCCCGCATTTCCGGTCATTTCCGAGCCTAAAGCACTGAAAATCAAGGCAGTTACGGGGGTTCCAAGCGCTTCTCCGTGTGCCTCTCCGTCGAAGCTGACGCCCTCGGGAAAGATTAGCTTTTGCAGGCGCCGCTTCTGGTCCGGGTCTGCCGCTTCCCAAAGCTGGTAAGTCCTTGTCATGACAGCCCTCGCGAAGCCGAGCGAGGCCTCTATGTCGAAGTCCTCCACGGCCGCGTCCCGGAGTTCCAATGACGTAAAGGTCAGGGCCTCTTCGAGGCCGGCCAGCTCGTCGTCATAGGTGGCCCGGTCGATGGCCTGATCGTAGATGTAGGCCTTGACGAGCCGCTTCTTCCGCTGCTCCAGCTCGCTGATGCGCCGTTTTACCTCGGCGACTTCCTGGGTCGATCCACCCCGGAGCTCCTCCCAGAGAGTGAGCAAGGCCTTCTCGACCAGGCGCACCATTCCGGGCACAAGCTGGACCCTACGGAGAAGCTCCCCGAAGAGCTCTTCCAGGCGCTCGGCTCGGATCTGGACGGCGCCACAATCCTTGTTCCAGCACCGGTAATAGCCATAGCGCTGGCCCGTATGGCCTCGGCTTAGGGATGCGGTGAGGGGCTTCCCGCAGGCCGCGCAACGCACGAAGCTGCGAAGCGGAAACTCGGGATGCTCCTTCGTCCGCTTCAGCATTCCGGGAGCCACAGGGCGGCCGCTGAGCTGGATTTGGACCTGTGACCAGGTCGTGGGATCGACCAGGCCCTCGTGCTGGCCCTCGGTCTCGATCCCCCAATGCTTGGAGCGCACGACTCCGCGATAGAAGGGATTGCGCAGCATCGGGCGAAACTCCTGGAGGCGGATGGGGCGGCCCTTCTTCGTGGCGAGCCCCAGGGCTGTCACTCGGCGGAGGACATTCGCGGGGGCCTCGCCAGCGGCGACAGACTCGAAGGCCTTCCGTACCAGCCGGGCCTGCTCGTCGGGGACCACGATCTTCCGGCCTTCCGGGCTGCGGTCGTTGCGGTATCCGATGGGCGCCTTCCAGGGCCATCGCCCGCGCGCCACGGTCTCCTTCATGCCGGCCTCGATCTTCTCCGCACGCAGCTCATTGTCGAGCTGGTTGAAGACGGCGAAAACGCCCTCGATGGCTCGACCCGCGGCGGTGTCGTCCAGGGGCTGAGTGGCAGCGCGGAGGCGGACTCCCGACTTCATCAGGAGCTGCTTGAGGGAGGAGTGGACATAGACGTCTCGTGCAAAGCGCGAGGTGTCGTACACCACGAGGAAGTCGACCCGGCCGGGGTGAGCCCGAAGGGCCGACATCATCTTCCGGAGGGCCGTGCGATCCGCCGTCTTCGCGCTCTCCCCTTCCTCGCGGTAGACGGCCTCGACGGCCCAACCGTTGCGAGCACAGTACTCGCGGCAGGTTCTTTCCTGGACGTCGAGAGACAGGTTGGAGACCTGTTCCTCGGATGAGACCCGCGTGTAGATGAAGGCTCTCATGGATTCTCCTCCCGCCACTTGTGGCAACATTCGGATTCTCTACACGCTCTTTATATCATTTTTCAGCATCATCCGGCAAGCCGACCGGACGGGTTTTGGCCTTCTCGGCGAGGTAGATTTCGAGCAGCAGGCTGGCGAGTGGTAGGCGTGGTCGCGCTGCTCTTCAAGCTGGCGCTCGTCGGCCGGCGCGTCCTCCCCGAGGATCTTCCGGCACTCTTCCAAAGACAACCGGCGCTGGCCGCGGACGTTCATTCGGCCGGCTCCGGACGGTTGCGAAAAGAGGTGGTCGCGCCGGCCCAGACCAGCTCGACAGTGCCGGTTGCGCCGTGACGGTGCTTGGCGACGATGACCTCCGCGAGGCCGCGGAGGCTCACATCGTCGGGTGCGTAGACCTCGGGACGGTGCACAAAGGCGACCTGATCGGCGTGTTGCCCGATCGCGTCGGATTCGGCCAGATCGGCGAGCTGCGGGCGCGCATCGCTACGGCGGGTCGGCTCGCGGTTGAGCTGCGACAGGGCGAGCACCACCACGCCGAGCTCGCGGGCCAGCTCCTTCAACCGGCGGGCGATATAGGCGATCTCCAGGCGCCGGTGCTCGACGCGGATGCCGGCGTTGAGGAGCTGGAGGTAATCGACCACCAGAAGCGCGAGCCCGGGATGGTTGACCTTGAGCCGCCAAGCCCGGGCTTCGAGATCGCGCAGCCCCAGGCCGGGGCTGTCATCCAGGAAGAGCGGCGCCGCGGTCATGCGGCGTGCGGCGGCGAAGAGGTCCTTCCACTGCCGGCCGGAGAGGTGGCCGACGCGCAGTTTGCCCGAGGCGAGGTCTGCTTCGGCAGAGCTGAGCTTGAGGCCCAACTCGTCGCAGCGCATCTCCAAAGAGAAGACGCCGACCGGCCGCCGGAGATTCACTGCGACATGCCGGGTGAGGTCGAGCGCCAGCGAGGTCTTGCCCATGCCGGGCCTGCCGGCGACGACGTAGAGGCCTCCTGGCAGGAGCCCGGGGCCGAGCCGGTCCCAGCCCGGGAAGCCGGAGGAGAGGCCGCAGAAGGCCTCACCGTTTCCCTCTTCGAGTGTCAAGAGGAGCCGGTCTACGACCTCGCCGGCTGTCTGCCAGCACCCACGGGCAGCATGGCCCAGGAGCCGATCAGCGGAGGCGCGGACATCGGCCAGGAGCTCATGGACCGGGCGGGCCGTGGAGGCTGCCTCCAGGAGAGTGAGCTGCACGTCCACGATCAGATCGCGGCGGACGCTGCGCTCCTTGATCACGTCGGCGTACCCGTCGAGCCGGCCGAGGTCCGGCAGGTCGAGGTCGAGGGTGGCGAGATAGGCCAGGCCGCCGACCTCCTCCAAGCCTCCCGCCTGCTCGAAGTGGGCCTGCAGGGTGAGGAGGTCGGGAGTGGAGCCCAAGTCAGAGAGATGGAGGATGGCCAGGTACAGCCGCCGATGGCGCTCGAGGTACAGGTCGCGCGGCTCCAGGCGGGCGCGGACCTGTGCAATGCGCGGCGGATCCAGCAAGAGGGCGCCAAGGACGGCGCGCTCAGCCTCCTCGCTGTAGGGCAGGCTGGTCATCAGAGCGCCCCCCGCAGCCGCACGTCTTCGCCGCCGAGCTCGTCGTGAATGTGCAGGCCCGAGAGCCAGCGAGACAGGAGCGGCGGCGGTGCCGCGGGGCTCAGCTCGATGAGCAGCTCGGGTAGGAGCTGGCTGGTGATCAGCGTGGGAAGCCCCCGGTGGTCTCGGGCGCGGGTGATGAGCGTGAGGCGCTCCACGTACCAGTCGGCCGAGGAGCCGGAGAGCGGCTCGTCAAGAACGAGCAGCGGAGTGACCAGGAGAGGCGCGAGCACGTCTTCGGCATCGGCGAAGTAGCGCTGGATGCGGTACGCGAGCTCCGGGCCCGAGATCCACCGTCCGCGGCGGCCGGTGCGCAGGTGCTCGGCGAGCACAACGGTTGCGAGGCCGGTCTTGCCGGTGCCGGTCGGCCCCCAGAGAGCAACCCAGTGCGGGGAGCCGGTCCAGCGCTCCAGGGCCTCGGGCCAGGGGCGCTGGAAATGAGCGACCCAGCCATCCCGGGTGAGGCGGCGGTAGCGCTCGGGGATTCCCGCGGCCTCCTCCGGAAAGGGGACGGGTTGCGCGTCTCGGCAGGTGTGGCAGAGCAGGTCCGCAGGGAGCTTGCGGAAGGCGACCTGGTCCTCTCCGCAGCGGCGGCAGAGCCAGTGGGTCGCACCCCGGGGCCAGGGGACGGACGAAGACGCAGCTTCTGGGTTCATGATTGACCTCGCTTTCCGGCGATGATGCGCAGGGCTTGGGCGCGCCGGATGTCGTCGGCTCCGGCGGTTCGAAGGAGATCGCGGCCGGCTCGGGCACTGAGGGGCCTCATGGGCTCGGGCCTGGCCGCGCGTTCCATGACGACGCGGTGGATGTAGCCGATCGGCTCGCGCTTGTTCGCGAGACCTGCCTGGACAAGGCGGCCGAGAAGCGCGAGGAGCGGCTCGATGCCTCCCAGCGTCTTCGACCACAGGCCGATCTGCGCTGGACTTGGCAGGGGAACACCCGCTTCTTCGAGGAGCAGGTTGACTCGGAAGGTTGCGCTTTGCGGCCCCGTCAGGGGCCGGAGACCGAAGGTCTCCTGCTGTTTTGGGGGATTAAGGGGGTATAGGGGGTCTGGGGGAAATGGGGGAGAAAGGGGGGCCGGAAACTGGCTGTCTGCTTCCGGTTTCTCACTGGAAAACCGGCTGCCGGCTTCCTCTTTTCGGGCAGAAGCGGCTGCCGGCTTCCAGTTTTCTTGTCCGACGAGAAGACGGTAGGTGGAGAGCTTGCCGCGGCCGTGGTGGGAGATCACGGCGAGCTCGCCCGCGGCGACTAGGTCGGCGAGGACTTGCCGGACGCGCCGATTGGTGAGACGGACGCGGCTCTGCAAGCTGGCCTGATCGACGGTCCACTCGCCGTTGGAGTCGCAGTGTTCGGCGACCGCGAGGAGGATGACGAGGCCAGACCCGCTCTGGCGGGAGGTCTCCCAGACTGCGGTCCGATGCTCAGTGCCCATAGGTGCGCGGGTCGGCCGGGCCGCTCCTTCCTGGTTCCGTGCTGACTGCGTTGACATCGGAGTACCCCCTTTCGCCGAAGGGCACAGTGCCCCCAGGAGCGCAAGACCTCCAAATGGGCAGGAAGGCCTCATCTGGTGTAAGTCACTCATTCCATGAAAGATGGGGAGATTGGAGGAAATCCGAAAAGGGGGATTGATTTCCCCCTTTTGGGTCCGGTGCTTGTTGGCTCCAGGGTGAGTGGCTCGCCATCTCGCCTCCTCTCGTGTCGGAGAGCAGGTTCCTCTCTGGACCGCAATACCTGCAAGTGGGAGAGGAGCGCGATTTGGCGGAACCTACACAAAGAAAAGGAGATCGGCCGCATGCGGATAGAGGGGAACGCAGATTTCAGAATAACAATCTCGTCTTTCGAGCCATAGCTGAGCCCCCTCGCGACAGCCCTGGAGGACGGCGGTGCAAAGCGGGTCTCAAGCGGGGCACCGATGACCCAGATGCCCGCCTGAGCGGTAGGGGTTGGCGGGGACCCGAAGGGGGTCTCCGCGGGAGGGGAAACCTCGAAATCGGCGCGGTCTATGAGGAACGCTGTAACTTGCGTCAACACTCTCGTCGTTGTCCTCCTCTCGGTTCATCTCGTCGTGCTGCTGGCGGTCAGGGAGCCTTGGTGAGGACGACAATGCAGGGCGGAATCGTCCGTCTGTGCCGAGTAACCAAAAACGTGATTCTGGTCACTCGCTTTTCCGTCTGGGCTCCGACCCAGAAGTGCTGTTTTTCCAGAGGTTTGTGTCCACGGAACCGTCGGCTTCTCCCTCTCTTTGGCGGCAAACAGGTCGAAAACGAAACTGGTTCCGTTTTTTGAGGCGAGCAAAAGCCCGCCGGGCTTGCGTTTGCTCGATGCCGGCCGGGTCCTTTTCCTGGTTCAAACCCGCGTGAAAAAGCACTCACGGGAAGGGGGTTTGAACGAGGCCGGGCGGGGGGGAGGCGCCGTGGCTGGCGCGGACGAGCACGAGACGCCGTCAGGCGGCTCGCGCGCAGCGCGACAAGACGCGGCGCCGTGGGGCGGGTGGGGGGTCCGCGGGCGGGCGGTGGGGGGTGGGTGGGCGGGTCTCTCTTGGGTGGGGGTAGCAGTTCGGCGCAGCGTCAGCGGAGCCGAGCTGCGGGGTCTTCGGGTGGGTGGTGGGCGGGGGCGGGCCCCGTAGCGTGCTCGATACGCTCGGGGATGGGTTCCGGGGGGAGGCCCGGGTAGGTGCCCGCCCTTGGTTGACATAAGCCTCGCTTATGTCTAGGCGCAGCCCGGAGGCGGGGGTGGCGCGCCAGGGCGGGGTCGGGTCAACGCCGCGTTACCGGACCCCCGCCCTGCGGCGGGCGGGTGGCGCCGACCCCGCCGGAGCCAGGGGCGGGCAGCTCCCGGGCCGGAGGGCGGGGGAAGGCTCCCGAATGCCACGGCACGTTGCGGGGCCCGAGGGTGGGGGAAATGGAAGAGGGCGGGCGGACGGGGATTGGGTGGGCGTCGACGGAGGAACGGAGGACGGCTTTTCGCGGCCGCAGTCTCCGGCGCGTCCCACCCGGCCTTGTGGGTTGGAAGGTCGCCGTCTGCGATGAGGCTGAGCAAAGCGAGGGTGGGAGCAGTTTGGCGAGCAGCTTGCGCGGAGCCGATCTGCGGGGGAAGGTCGCCGTCCCACCGCAACTGAGACGACGGAGGAGCTCGGGGGCGGGTGCGGTGGGCGGGCGAGAGCTGCTCCGGCGCTGCCACGAGGGCTCGCAGGAGAGGGGGCGCTTGCGTCAGCGAATTTGGGGGGGAAGGTCGCCGTCCTGCAGGAGGGTCGAACTTGCGTGGGTGGGCGGGAGGGTTGCCGTCCCTACACAGCCTTAGAGCCCAAGCACCGAGGTTCCCCCGCTGGCGAGAACGACCGGCGAGAGATAAGCTGTGGACTGTAAGACATCATGAACCCCGGCTCCATCGTCCACTGCCGCAACCGCGACTGGGTCCTCCTCCCGAGCGACCAGCCCGACGTCCACCTCCTGCGTCCTCTGACCGGTGGGACCGACGACGTCGTCGCGATCCACCGGGAGCTTTCCCTGCTCATCGGTGGCAGCCTCCCCGAGGAGCGCATCGAGCCGGCCAACTTCCCGCTGCCCACCGTGGATGACCTCTCCGATGCCGCCGGCGCCCACCTCCTGTGGCAGGCGGCGCGCCTCACTCTGCGCGAAGGAGCCACCCCGTTCCGCTCCCTCGGCCCATCTCCATCCGCCCCCGCATCTACCAGTTCGTCCCCCTGCTCATGGCCTTGCGGCTCGACCCCGTCCGGCTGCTCATCGCCGACGACGTGGGAGTCGGCAAGACCATCGAAGCCCTCCTGGTGGCCCGGGAGCTCTGGGACCGCGGCGAGATCAAGCGCTTCTGCGTCCTCTGCCCGCCCTATCTCTGCGAGCAGTGGCAGAAGGAGCTTTCCGAGAAGTTCAACCTCGAAGCCGTCATCATTCGCTCCGGTACCATCGGCCAGCTCGAGCGCCAGAAGCCCGGCCACGAGAGCATCTATCGGCATTATCCGATCCAGGTCGCCAGCATCGACTTTCTCAAGAGCGACCGCAACAAGCACGCCTTCCTGCTGAACTGCCCGGATCTCGTCATCGTCGACGAAGCCCACGGCTCCGCCGTCGCCTCCGACCGCAACCAGAGTCAGCACCAGCGCCACGAGCTCGTCCGCGCCATCGCCGCCAAGGAGGACCGCCATCTCATCCTGCTCACGGCCACCCCGCACAGCGGCGTCGAGAGCGCCTTCCGTTCCCTCCTCGCCCTGTTGCGGCCGGAGCTCGGCGAGTGGTCCACCACCGCGTTGACCGAGCCGCAGCGCATCGAGCTGGCCCGCCATTTCGTCCAGCGCACCCGCCGCGACATCGAAACCGATTGGGAGGGGGAGCACTGCTTCCCGACCCGCGAACCGTCCGACGAGATCTACCGCCTCTCCCCCGCCTATCAGGATCTGTTCGCCAAGACCTACGACTTCTGTTCCGAGATCGTGCGCTCGGGGGAGGCCCTTGACCAGCGGCAGAAGAGGGTGCGCTACTGGGGCGCCCTCGCCCTGTTGCGCTGCGTGATGTCCAGCCCCGCCGCCGCCGTCAGGGCCTTGGAAACCCGGCACGATGCGCTGGCCACCATGGACGACGAAGAGCCGGACTTCCGCACCTTCATCTTCGAGTCCAGCGACGATCGCACCGACGACGAGCAGCCCACGCCCCCCGTCGAGTCGGCCGAGGCCACCCTGGCCGAGACCGATCGCCGCCGCCTGCGCGAGCTCGGCCGGCTCGGCAAGGCCCTTCTCACCGCGGGCGACTCGAAGCTCGAAAGCTGCGCCGGCCTAGTCGGCGACCTCCTCCGCAAGGGTTTCTTCCCCATCATCTGGTGCCGCTACATCGCGACCGCCGACTATGTAGCCGAAGGGCTGCAGAAGGCCCTGCGACGAGCCTTCCCCGATCTGCGCGTGGTGGCCATCACCGGTCGCATCGGCGATGACGAGCGCCGCGCCAAGGTGGAGGAACTGTCCGCGCACAAGCCGCGCGTGCTCGTGGCCACCGACTGCCTCAGCGAGGGGATCAATCTCCAGGACGCCTTTAACGCGACCCTGCACTACGATCTCCCCTGGAACCCCAACCGCCTCGAGCAGCGCGATGGCCGCGTGGACCGCTACGGCCAGAAGCACCCGGTCGTCCGGAGCATCCGCTACTTCAGCCCCGACAACGCCGTGGACGGAATCGTGCTGGAGGTGCTGCTCAACAAGGCCCGGGAGATCCATCGCACCCTGGGTACGCACGTGCCGGTCCCCGAAGAGAGCGAGAGCGTGACCGAGGCCGTCCTGAAAGCCCTCTTCCTCCGGCGCCGCCGAGACAGCGGCTCAGCCGAGCAACTCGTGCTGGACTTGGGGGTGCCGCAGGTCTCCGCATTCCATCGCCGCTGGGAACTGGATGCTGAACGAGAGAAGACCAGCCGCCACCGCTTCGCACAGCGCGGCCTCAAGGCGGGCGACGTGCGGCAGGAGCTGGAAGCGACGGACGCGGTGCTCGGCGATCCCGATGCCGTGCGCGAGTTCGTCCTTGCCGCAGCGCAGCGCCTCGGCTTGGGCATCGCTCGCGACAACAAGCGCCCCGACGTCTTCCGCGTCGCCGTGGGAACCGAGGCCAGGGCTCCCCTTCCGACGCCGATCTCCTTCGCTCTGCCTCCCGTCAAGTCCGGTACGTGGCTGATCACCTTCACTTCGCCAACGCCGGAGGGCGCGGAGTACCTCGGCCGCAATCACCCCTTCGTCGCCACGCTGGCGCGCTACCTCCTGGAGGAGGCGTTGACCCGGGGCGGCTCCGCCACCGCTTCCCGTTGCGGCGTGATCCGCACGCGCACCGTGGCGCGCCTCACGACCATCATGCTCCTGCGCGTCCGGTATCTGCTCCATCGACCGGACCGCGCCGCCTTGCTTTCCGAGGAGGTTCTCGTGACCGGGTTCACCCCGGGCGCGGGGAGCGGAGCGCCGGTGTGGCTCGCTGAAGAGGAAGCCTTCCGGCTTCTCGCCGAGGCACGGCCTGACGCCAACATCGGCCCCGCCGAGAAGCGGGAGCTGACCCGCTTCGTGCTGGATGCCTGGCCCTCGCTTGAAACGAGCTTGCGCGAGCGGATCGAGGCCCGCGCGGGGGAACTCGAAAAGAGCCACAAGCGGGTGCGTCAGGCCGTGGCCCTCCGGGTGCGCGATCTCTCGGTCGCTCCGCAGGTCCCGCCCGATCTCCTGGGGATTCTCGTGCTGCAGCCGGTGGTCGGATGACGGCGCTCCCCTCGATCCGCATCGAAGGCGGCCTCCTCGGATCCGATCTCCTCGACCAACTCCTGGCGGCGGATCTCCCCGGTCAGAAACCCGCCGATTTCGGCCTGGAGGCCCGGCGCAGCCTCACCGACGAGGCCGCCGCGCTCTTCGCCGATGCCCGTGCCCTCTGGGTTCTGTTCCAGAACCGCTTGGCGCGCCTGCGGCCGGACGACCCCGCAACCACCGTCACACGCGATGCCTGGGTCATTCCGTTTCTCGGCCTGCTCGGCTACGAGCTGCGCTACAACCAGAAGGCCTACGACGTGGATGGTCTCTCCTTCGCCATCTCCCATCAGGCCGGGGCCGGGGAGGATGCGCCCCCAATACACATCGTCGGAGCCGGCCAGCCGCTCGGAAGAGTGCCCGTTTCGGGCCGGCCGCGGCTCGCGCCTCACTCGCTCGTCCAGGAGTACCTCAACCGGACGGATCACGTCTGGGGACTGGTCACCAACGGCCTGATTCTGCGGCTGCTGCGCGACAGCACCTTCATCCGCCGCCAGGCGTATGTGGAGTTCGACCTCCAGGTTCTCCTCGAAGGGCAGCACTTCCAGGATTTCATGGCCCTGTACCGCCTGCTCCACCGCACCAGGCTGCCCCGGGCGCAGGACGATGCCCGCGACTGTCTGCTGGAGAAATACCGGGAGCACTCGGAAGAGCAGGGAGGGCGCGTCCGCGAGCATCTGCGCGATGGGGTGGAAAAATGCCTCACATACCTAGCGAACGGCTTCCTGCGTCATCCGGCCAACGATGAGCTGCGCCAGCGTGTTTCGCGCTCCTGCACCGGCAACGAGCGCATCACCCCCGACGATCTCTATCGGCAGCTTCTCCGACTTGTCTACCGGTTCCTCTTTCTCCTTGTCTCCGAGGACCGCGGCCTGCTGAGCCGATCTCCACTTTACCGCGAGCATTACGGTATCGGCCGCCTACGCCGCCTGCTGGATCAGCGCGGCGCCTTCTCGGATCATGATGACGTCTGGCAGTCGCTGCGCGTCCTCTGGCGGCTTCTGGCCGACGAGCGGTTCGCTCGCCTTCTCGACCTGGCCGCGCTCAACGGCGAGCTGTTCAGCCCGCAGGATCTCGATCACATTACGATCGCCAACCGTGACCTGCTCGAAGCGTTCTGGCATCTCGCCTGGTATCAGGAGAGCCGCTCCAGCGCGCGGCGCGTCAACTACGCCGCGCTTGACGTCGAGGAGCTGGGCTCGGTGTACGAAAGCCTTCTGGAGTTCCATCCGGCGGTGGAGGAGGAAACGGTCGGGAGGCCTTTCTTCGCTCTTCTCATCGGCTCCGAGCGGAAGACGACGGGCTCCTATTACACCCCTCCGGAGCTCGTGGCCGAGCTGATCAAGTCGGCGCTCGAGCCGGTCCTGGCCGACCGGCTCGCCGCGCGGCCGAAGGAACCGGAGAAGGCCATCCTTGCGATTCGTGTCTGCGATCCCGCTTGCGGCTCCGGTCACTTCCTCCTCGCGGCGGCGCGCCGCTTGGGCAAGGAACTGGCCCGTGTTCGCAGTGGAGAGGACGAGCCAGCCCCCGAACGAGTGCGTGAGGCGGTGCGCGACGTGATCTCCCATTCCATCTATGGAGTGGACAAGAATCCGCTCGCCGTGGACCTGTGCCGCGTGGCCCTGTGGCTGGAAAGCCACACCGGGGATAAGCCGCTGACGTTCCTCGACCACCGCATCCGCTTGGGCGATTCTCTCGTCGGCGTATTCGATCTCGACGCGTTGGCGGAGGGTATTCCAGACGAGGCCTTCAGGCCGCTCGAAGGAGATGACAAGGCCACAGCTCGTGCGCTGGCCAAGCGGAACCGGGAGGAGCGCGGGGGGCAGATGAGCTTGGGTTCGGTGGAGTGGACTCCGGACGTCAGCCTAGTCAACTTCACCCGCCACAGCCGCGAAGTCGATGCCATCCCGGATGATTCGCCTGAGGCGATCCGGCGCAAGAAGCATCTCTTTGAGAGGAGTCACGCAGACCCGATTTGGCAGCGCCAGCGGACCGTCTGCGACCTATGGACGGCGGCTTTTTTTCAGCCGCAGAACCCGGATCTCCCAGCGATCACCTCCGGCACCCTCGCAGATCATCTGTCCGGCCGGCCGATTGATGCTCGCGTGAAGGCGAGCGCGGACGTGCTTTCTCAACAACAGAGCTTTTTTCACTGGAAACTCGAATTTCCCGAGGTCTTCGAGAATGGTGGTTTCGACGTGGTGCTCTCTAATCCCCCCTGGGAACAGGTTGAACTCAAGGAGCAGGAGTTCTTTGCGGCTCGTGATGCTCGAATTGCCAGGGCGTCCACAAAAGGCGGAACGCAGTCGACTAATTGAGGCCTTGAGGGAAACTAACCCCAGTCTTGACCGGGAGTTTTCTCTGGCGCTACGGGCGTTCAACGCCCTCCGAACCTTCTTGGCTCAGGCTGGCAGGTTTCCTCTTACCGGGCGTGGCCGGATCAACACATATGCTGTATTCGCAGAGGTCTGTCGAAGTCTCATCTCCGCTAGCGGGAGATTGGGGATTGTTATACCCTCAGGTATTGCATTTGCGGATACCACGAAGCTCTTCTTTGAAGATCTAAACCAAAAGCAGGCGCTTGTTAGCTTGTTCAGCTTTTTTGAAATACGACAGATGTTCCTGGCCACCGATAGCCGTGACCCCTTTTGCCTCTTCACCGTGCGAGGTGCTTCTCAGGGCATGCTTGAAGCTCCGGAGTTTGTTTTCAATGCCAAGGAGGTCAGTGATCTATACAAGGATGAGAAGCGCTTCACGCTTTCTGTTGCTGAAATTAAGCTTCTGAATCCAAACACGAAAACCTGTACGATCTTTCAGTCGCGGCGAGATGCAGAGTTGACTAAGGCAATCTATCGCCGCGTGCCAATTCTTTTAAGGGAGAGTTCCGAGGAGGAAAACCTCTGGGGTGTCAAGTTTTCGCAAGGGCTCTTCAACATGGCGTCTGACTCCAGGCACTTCCAGGCTGCTGATGCCTTGGTGCTGCAAGGCTATCACCTCGAAGGCAATGTCTTTCTTGGCTCTCATAAGCGGTACCTACCTTTGTATGAAGCAAAGATGCTGCATCAATTCGACCATCGGTGGGCGACTTACGTGGACGCGGGCACTGCGCGTGAGGTCACGATGGAAGAAAAGGGGAAATCAACTTTTGTCGCCCTACCCCGGTACTGGGTTCAGGAGGAGGTCGTTGAGGCAGCTATACCAAAGTTCCCGGAGCCGATCTTTCTCGCGCTTCGACTCAAGCATCGGTCGAGCCTACAGCATCTCCTCTGCTTGTGGGTTGCTGGCTTTTACCTAAACCGACACGAGCCCGCCAAGGCAGAAGAATTACTAAAAGCGGCAGCCATGTTTGAACTCGACGGTGCTGTGGCCAGATGCATGGGAAACGGGAGAGCCGAAAGCCTCGCGGAAGAGTTGGAGCACACATTCCCGCTGACCCGAGAACTCCTAAATTCCTTCGATGTTCAACTCCGTCAGCCGGAGAACTTTGGTTTGGTTCTGGTCAGTCGCTTCAGTCCAAAATGGCTTCTAGGCTATCGCCGGGTTTGTCGAACAACGGACGAGAGAAGTGGAATCTTTACTGCTATACCTATCGCCGCGGTAGGAGATAGCGAGTTTCTGATGATCCTCGCTGGAGTCGAGACAGATCTGCAGTTGGCCTTACTGGCTGCCTTGAACTCTCTCTGCTTCGACTACGTCGTACGCCAGAAGGTTGGAGGAGCAAACTTCAACTTCTTTATTACCAAGCAGCTCCCTGTCCTTGACCCTGCAGCCTTTCAGAAGGCTTGCCCCTTTGATGTCGAGTCAAGCGTCAGGACATGGATCGCACTTCGCGCGCTGGAACTCGTGTACTCCTCATCGGACCTGACGCCAATGGCGCGTTGCTGTGGGTATCTCGGATTACCGTTTCAATGGAACGAAGCACGCCGCTTTGAGATCCGCTGCGAGTTGGATGCCGCCTTTTTTCATCTTTACTTGCCGAGCGACGTGAGCCAGTGGAGACAGGCTGAGAGGGAGACGCCGGAGCAACTTGCTGGGCTGCGCGGCAACTTCCCGACACCGCGCGATGCCGTTGGCTTCATTCTCGACCAGTTTCCGCTGGTCCGCCAGAAAGATGAGAAGGCGCACGGCCACTACCGTACCAAGGATCGCATTCTGGAGATCTACGACGCCATGCTGGAGGCCCAGAGAACCGGCCAGCCCTACCAGACGACTCTGAATCCACCACCGGGCACCCAATTATGAACATCTTCGGTCTCCACGCGAGCGTCCTCGACGACTACAGCGACTTCGTCCGATCCTTCTTCAGCATCGCCGATGAGAGGGCGCGGCAAGCGGTCGACCAGGCATTGGTCGAGGAAGAGCGGCTGTGGCCGCCGTTCTTGCTCCAGGTGAGCCCGTCCTATGAGAGGACGGCGACCGTGGCCGAGTTGGCGGGCAAGGAAACCCTGCACCGCGAGGCGGCGCAGATCTTCAGGGATGGCAAAGGCAAGCCCTTCCACCTCTACCGGCATCAGGTCGAGGCGCTGGACCTGGCCCGCAAAGGAGAAAGCTACGTCGTCACCAGCGGGACGGGCTCGGGCAAGAGCCTGACCTACTTCCTGCCCATCTTTGATGATCTCCTGCGCAGGCCCGCCGCGGGGGATCGGGTCGCGGCCCTGGTCGTGTACCCGATGAACGCTCTGGTGAGCTCACAGCTCCAAGCCCTGGAAAAGCTTCGGGACGGCTACCAGCTCCGGACCGGACGTCCCTTCCCGGTCACCTTTGCCAAGTACACTGGCGAGACGTCCGAAGACGAGCGCGAGGGGCTGCGCCTGCACCCACCGCAGATCTTGCTGACCAACTATGTGATGGCCGAGCTCATGCTGGTGCGTCCGGAGGACCAGCGCTTCCTCGATCGGACGGGCGGCGGGCTGCGCTTCCTGATTTTCGACGAGCTGCACACCTACCGGGGCCGGCAGGGCGGCGACGTGGCCATGCTCATCCGGCGGCTCAAGGAGCGGTGCGCCGCCCCCAGGCTGCTCCACGTGGGCACGAGCGCCACCATGGTCTCGCACCCCTCCGCGACCCCGCACGAACGGCGCGCCACGGTCGCGGAGTTCGCCGAGCGTCTCTTCGGGCACCCGTTCACCTCCGGCCAAGTGATCGAAGAGACCCTCGTCACCTTCACCGAAGGCGGCAAGCCCTCCCAGTCCGAGCTTGCCGAGGCGCTCGCCGGACCCGTGCCCGCAACACTGGACGGGTTCCAACGGCATCCCCTGGCGCGCTGGGTCGAGGCGGAGCTCGGAGTGGAGCCCGAGGACGAAGGACGCCTGAAGCGCCGCATGCCCCGCACCCTGGCGGAAGCTGCCGCCCGGCTCGCCGGGGACAGCGGCTCCGACTCGGCCCTTTGTGAGATCCGTCTGCAGGAGCTCCTGAATCGTGGGGGAGAGCTCTCCCGTGACGACGGGGCCCGGGCCTTCGCCTTCAAGCTGCATCAGTTCATCGGCCAGGGCCGTGAGCTGTTCGCCACCCTGGAAGCGCCGGACGTGCGCGAGTTCTCCTTGGAGGGCCAGCTCCAGGCCGGGGGAGGCCGGCTTTTCGTCCCGGTCAAGTTCTGCCGCCAGTGCGGACAGGACTACTACCATGCGCTGCAGCGGGACTCGCGCGTCCTACCCCATCCGGTCGGCTTTGCAGGCGAAGAGGACCTCACCCGGCCCGGATATCTGATGCTGGCGCCGGCTGAAAACGATTGGGATGAGGGGCGGATCCCCGAAGAATGGCTCGACGCACGCGGGCGGGTGAAGAAAGACTACCGGGACCGGGTTCCCACTGCTCTCTGGGTGGCTCCGGACGGCGCCTGCGCGGCCACGCCGCGCGCCGGAGCGCTCAAGATGTGGTGGCAGCCGGCGCCGTTCTCCCTCTGTTTGAGCTGCGGAGAGTTCTACAGCCGGCGCGAAGGAGAGTTCACCAAGCTCGCCTCCCTGTCGAGCGAGGGGCGGAGCAGTGCGACGACGGTTCTGGCGACCTCTCTCCTGCGGCACTCCGGCGGTCTGGACGCGCCTCGGGACAAGCTGCTCTCCTTCACCGACAACCGGCAGGACGCCTCTCTTCAGGCTGGGCACTTCAACGACTTCGTCCATGTCTCCCTCTTGCGCTCCGCCCTCTATGCGGCGCTCCAACGGGAGAGCGAGCTCACCTTCGACCGGGTCGCGGACGCGGTCTTCTCGACCTGCGGTCTGACTCTGCGCGACATCGCTCGGAATCCGGAGCTCATTCCGCAGTCGGCCGCGGCAAGGGACGTGGAGCGGGCCTTCACCCAGCTCATCGAGTTCCGCCTCTACGAAGACCTGCGGCGGGGCTGGCGCGTGGTGCAGCCGAACCTCGAAAACGTCGGGTTGCTGCGGATCGGATACCGAGGGCTCGAGGCCCTCTGCGCGGACGATGCGCGCTGGGAGGTGCATCCGGTCCTCGCACGCCTCGCGCCGTCAGCCCGCCAGACTCTCCTGCGCGCGGTGCTCGACCAGCTCCGCCGCAAGCTGGCGATCTCCAGCCGCAGCCTGGAAGACGCCGCGCAGCAGCAGCTCCGCCGCCGCTCGGACCAGCTCCTCAACGAGTTTTGGGGTCTCGATCCGGATGGCAGCGAGCTGAGGACCGCCCGGCGCTTCGTCTTGCGCGGCAGCTCCAGCCAAACCGTGGAAGGTTTCAGTCTGAACGCGCGCAGCACGGTTGGGACCTTCCTGCGCCGCCAACTCGACCTGAGCACCAGCGAGTACCCGCCGTTCATCCAGGCCTTTCTCGCGCTCCTGGTGGGGCAGGGGCTCCTCGTCCGGCTCGACCCGGTGGACGACCATCACTTCTATCAGCTCGACGCAAGCTGCCTGCTGTGGCGGCTGGGAGACGGCACGCCACCGCCCCTTGATCCGATCTACGTTCGCCGCTCTACGCGCGAAGGCTACAGCGGCGCGCCCGCGCGAGTGAACGCTTTTTTCCAACGGTTCTACCAGCAGCCCGCCGCGGCCCTGGCCGCGCTCGAAGCGCGGGAGCATACCGCCCAGGTTGTCAAACCCGGAGAGCGGGCGCGGCGCGAACGCCGTTTCCGTTGGGACGAGGGGGACGCGCAGAAAGAGAGCGATTTCGGCCGGCGCCTTCCGTACATGGTCTGCTCGCCCACCATGGAGCTGGGCGTGGACATTGCCGACCTGGACCTGGTCCATCTGCGCAATGCCCCTCCCACGCCGGCCAACTATGCGCAGCGGAGCGGCAGGGCCGGCCGCCAGGGACAGCCGGGTCTCATCTTCACCTACTGTGGCTCGATCAACAGCCACGACCAGTACTTCTTCCGGCATCGGGAAGAGATGGTCGCGGGCAGCGTGCGCCCCCCACGTCTCGATCTTGCCAACGAGGCGCTCCTGCGCGCCCATGTGCACGCCGTCTGGCTCTCCCGGGTCCGGCTGCCTCTGGGGCAGTCCATCGAGCAGGTCATCGACACCGATGCGGACGACCTGCGCCTGCGGACCGATCCTGCCAGCCAGATTCAGCTTGGGGCCGCGGCCCGGCACGAGCTGCGCGAGCAGGTGCGCCAGATCTTGGCATCCGACGCCAGGCTGCGCGAGGCGGCAGGCTGGTTCACCGACGATTGGATCGACAGGGTGATCGAGGATGCGCCCCGGCAATTCGACCTCGCTTTCGAGCGCTGGCGGGAGCTCTATCGCACCGCCACGCGCCAGTACCAGGTCGCCCAGGCCGACCTCCTTCGGGCACGGCGCCGCGACGATCAGGACCTCGCCCAGAACCGGCTCCAGGAGGCCCTGCGGCAACTGAACCTGCTGCGGCAGATCGACGTGACCCGGGAGGAAGGCGACTTCTATCCCTACCGCTATCTCGCCAGCGAAGGCTTTCTGCCGGGCTACAACTTCCCGGCCTTGCCCGTGCGGGCCTGGGTTCCAAGGGGAGACGGCGAATTTATCGTCCGCCCGCGCTTCCTCGCCCTGCGGGAATTCGCGCCGAACAACATTCTCTACCACGAGGGAACCAAATGGGAGGTCAGCGGGTTCCAGGCTCCGCCGGGAGGATTGGACCAGAGGCGGCGGACGCTGCGCCTCTGCCGCTCCTGCGGCGCCTACACCGAGCCGGCGCTCGACCTCTGCCCGGTCTGTCAGATCCGCTTCGACGGAGGGAACAGCCAGATCCTCGCCCTGCTCGAAATGCCAAATGTCCGGGCCCGTCGGCGCGAGCGCATCACCTGTGACGAAGAAGAACGGCGGCGGCGCGGCTACGAGTTGGAAGCCTGTTTCCAATTCTCCCAGGAAGGCGGAGCCGCGCGTACTCAGGAAGCCGACGTCAGTCTCGATGGGACACCCATTCTGCGTCTCGTCTACGCACCTGCCGCTTCTCTTCTGCGAATCAATCACGGCTTCCGCGCGCCGATCACCACCGGTTTTCTGGTCGATCTGGAAAGCGGAGAGGTCGGGCCCACGGCCCAGACCCCGAGAACCAACGCGCGTCCCCGCCGCACGGAGAACGTCCGCCTGTGCGTCCAGGGAACCCAGAACGTCCTCCTCGTGCGCTTCACCCGGCCCGAGCTGCGCAATGATCCCGCTCTGGTCGCCACCCTCCAATACGCCCTCCAGCGCGGCTGCGAGCAGCTCTTCCAACTCGAAGAGACCGAGCTCGCCGCCGAGAGAGTCGGCCAGGACGAGCATCGAGCCATCCTCTTCTACGAAGCCACCGAAGGCGGCGCCGGAATCCTCCGCCGGCTCGTGGAAGAGCCCGATGCCATTGCGCGAGCCGCGAGAGAAGCGTTGGAGCGCTGCCATTTCGACGATCAGGGAAGTGATACCAAGCCCGCCTGTCAGGCCGCCTGTTACGAGTGCCTGATGAGCTTCGGCAACCAGCATGAGGCGCTCCAGCTCGACCGCCGCCGCGTGCTGCCGGTCCTCCTCGATTTAGCCGCGAGCGAGACCCAGCCTTGGCAGGGAGGCCGGGACCGGGCCGCTCATTTCGCCTGGCTACGTTCGCTCACCGACGCCCGCTCTCAGCTCGAACGCGACTTCCTCGATGCCTTGGTGGCCGGGCACCATCGACTGCCCGACGAAGCGCAGAAGTCCGTCCCCGAGCTCAACTGCATCACGGATTTTTTCTACTCCCCGAACGTCCACGTCTTCTGCGATGGCCCCGTCCACGACCAGGCTGCCCAGCGCGCCCGGGACAAGGAGCTGCGCCGAGAGCTAATCCACCAGGGTTACAGGGTTCTCGTCATCCGCTACGACCGCGACTTGGCGGCCCAGATTGCCGAGCATCCTGACGTCTTCGGGCGGGCGTAGGACCCATTCGGTAGTCACTTTTCAGTGGCTTCTGCGCAAATCCTTGCCACGTTATCTGGCAACCTCTTCTGAAATATACCGGGGCGGCGCATGAATTCGCCGTCATGTAGCTCTCTATCCTTCTTGCATCGAGCGTCGTGAAGCTCGCGAAGGTGCAGGTCTACAAGGGTGACAGACTCGCTTCCCTTGCCGGCATTGAAAACAACCTGTCGTGCGCCGGAGGTTCGAATAGGCCCAAATACGCCGCTCCCGCCATACTCGGCCACATTGCACATTACAACGTATTGGTAGAAGCGGTGAGCGTCCGCAATACAGCACGCCTGATAAAGCTCTGCAAATGGATTGTGCGCAACGACCACGACCAGATCGAGGGGAACATTACGATTCAAGAGGTTAAGATTCCACATCAAATCGACATGACTGAAGTCGTAGCAGATGAGAACTCCGAAACCGCGCCCAAATTCATTAGTGAAGCGAAGCAGTTCTCGTCCTCTAAGCATCGGCATTCGATGCCCAGCATTATCGCGGTGCGCGTCATACTGCGATCGACTTATTTTCCGGTACAAGACGCTTTCTTTGTGGGGTCGTATTATTGCACATTCGTTGGCGTTCTCCTCTTCCCCGCCATCCGGGTAGTCCAAACCAGCTATGACAATCGATCCCGTACGATCGCTAAACTCTTGTAGAGTTCCCATGAATGAGCGCGGAACGAAGACCTCGGGAAATACGAGAAGATCTAGAAGGGTGCCGGAGTCAGTGGGGCCCAGGTGGCGGCACCGCGCTTCGAGTTCCAATAACTTCAAGGATAGAAGATACTCAAAATTGCCACAGGTCGCATCGTGCCGAATGCGATACTTTGTGTCGATATATACCTGCCGTCCAATGTGGTTGAGCTGTGCGACTGCAATTCTAGGTCTATCCAAGCTCCAATCGGTCGGCACATCGCGAGCATCGTCAAACTCTGGTGGACCGGCGCCTCGATCAAGTGTATCCATGTAGTGCTCGGATGGGACCATCGCGGTGTAAATGCTTCCGCGCGCGTGTTGAATCAGCGGAGCTTCAAACCCACTTTCGGTAAACTCTCTTCTGATGGTGCGAAGCTCTTTAATATCCAGATCAATATCTACTTGAAACTCGCCGGCTCCACGAGAGCCAAAAACCTGCCCTCCTGCTCGAAGTTGAGCATTCTTCTCAAGACCTACTCTGCGGAACGGCGCAAACACACCTGATCCACCCCACTCCGCGATATTAGCTATGGCGACAAAACAAAAAAGGCGGTGAATGTCGGATGTGGCATACTGCCAATACAGGCTAGTCGCAGGATTGTATGTCACTACGATTAACAGCTCAATCCGACTCTCCTGAATCACACGTAGTAGATCGACATGCGTATAGTCGTGACAGTTCAGCACGGCCCAGCGGACCGCATGTAGGTCACCCGAAGCTGGCGCAAAGATCTCTAATTTAGAGCCTCTCTCCACCCGAAGGTCTTCGTCTTCTGACGAAAGTGATATTTTCGCCTGAGTGATTAGCGTGCCAGATGTGGCGACCAGAGTAACATTCTGCCGGTTGCGATTGATGCCAGCCAGTCCTATCACCGTTCGATCTGCTGCAAGCAGGCGAAGGTCCTCCTCGCAGGCGGCAAGTCCAGGATGAAAAGACATGACCGTTATGCTGTTCGGCTGAGTTGAATGTAATAATGATCTGCAGTCTTCGACCTGACTGGACGAGGGCTCCGCAGGTGCATGGGCTCTCGAAATGTTACGCGTACCCACCAACGGCTGGCCAGAAGCTGTTTGAATGAGACGAAGCTTGACGATGCCCGTTTCATCCGGGACCAGGACTGAGTCTCGATAAGGGAAGAGTTGTACTTGTCTGGGCATAGCAGAGAGATCTCGACGCCGCTCGCGATACATACCTCAATTGGCAGACTATCCAACGGCAGCTGTTCATCAAAGTGAGATTGTGGCTGTTCATCTCATCCGTGTTGTCGAGCTGCTTCCAAGTGACTGCCTCAGCCGATCATACGGCTCCCGTCGACCTCATCGGGAGTGAGCTGCCACCGTACTCCAAGCTCGGCTGCTTCTGCATTATGACGGGCACCTCCCCACGGCTCACATTGAAGACGTAGTCGACGCTCGAGCGCAGCATCCCCATGAGCTGGGAGCGGCGGTTCGCGCTGCCATAGACGAAGAAGGTAGTCGCCGCCTCGGTCGAGGTCATCTCGAGCAGAGTTGGCCAGAAAAGAGGCTCGCGCTTAAGGGCGGGAAGGAAGTCCTCCGCGGTCTCAGTTTCGTCGAAGGCGATGCGCTCGACGGGAACCCCGTCACGGCGGCTCTGTTTGATGTACTTCCAAATCTCGGTGACAAGCTGGTCACCGGTGATGTTCTCGCCTGGCGAGTACCAGCGCATCCGGTGGCGCCCGATGCGCTCCCAACTCTGGTGGAGAGCCCGCTGGTGCCGTAGCGCTTGGGCGAAGTTGACCTCTGTGGTGCGAAAGGTGACAAGCAGGACATTGCGCGGAGGTCCAAGGCTGCGCGCTGTCCTCCACCGCTCCAAGTCGGGCCGGCCGTCGTGTTCGAAACTGCCGGTATGCTCTAAGCTCGGCGTAGTGAGCAGGTGCAGTAGCTGCAACGTCTTGCCTCCCGGCGGACCCCAGAGTAGCGCCGACGCCTTTTCGTGGATTCCCGCGAGATCCAAATGTTGGCGCCAGGACTTTGGGAAGGGGATAATGCGGTGCTCGCTCAAAGTCGATTTGACGCGCCGTCGCAGGCTGCTGCGGCGGGAGACCAAAGAGGGATAGATGACGGTCCCTCTGCCATCGACGATGCGGAACGGGTGACGGCCGCTCTGATAGTCCTGCAGGCGGCACTTGGAGATCTCGATTGCTCGCGTATGCGTCGGCTCATCAAAGCTGAACCGCAGCACCGTATCAACAAGGTAACCGAGCGTCGTGGCGCCGGGATCCCCCTCCTCACCCAGCAGCAGCCCCAGAAGGTGAGATTTCTCGATCTCCTTGACCAGCGCGTGCAGATTGACCCGGCGACGAAATGCCTCACTCATGCCCTCGCTTTCCCGCAAGCCAAGGGCGCTGATGCTGTCGATGGTGATTGCCCGCTCACCCTGGAAGGATGCCGTCGAACTCTCGATGGTCCGGATCACCTCGGGCAAGGGGGGAAGCTCGCCCCCGACCTCATCGAGGCGGAGCAGGATCAGCAGCCCCTTTAGTGGGTCGTGCACCTGCGCCGTGCGTACCAACTCTTCTAGGTCGGGTCCGGCCTCGATCACCTGAAACTTCTCGGGCTGGTACTGGCCGAACGTAACCAGCCGGTCGACGAGCAGGTCGTAGCTCTCCTCAAAGGAGCAGTAGATCGCGAGACCCCCGAAGCGGGCGATGTCTGCCGTGAGTTGGAGGGCGAGCACGGTCTTGCCAGCTCCCGGAGGACCGAGCAGCAACATAGTCGTACCATCGTGAGTCCGCGGCAGCAGGCCACCGCGGAAGATGTTGCTGAGTCCGGGTACCGCCGAGATCCGGCCGAACATGCGAGCTTGGAAATACGTGTAGGCCACGGGGCGCAGAGCCGTGACACACTGGCAATCCGCGGTGCGGTGGGGCTTCCTGCCGCCCGGCTGCTCCTCGGGGAACCAGAAGTAACGGCAGCGCACCTGGCGGCAAAAGCGGATGAACAGATAGATGCCAAGCGACCGGCGCAGGAGCGCTGGATCCGCTCCTTCCAGGGAAGTGGATGGTCGCTCATCACTCGGGTCCAGGATGCGCAGGATCTCGGAGATCAGCAGCGAGGAGCCGAGGGTCTCTGGACGTCGAGTATGGATTTCCTGCGAGGAGGGAACGGGTGAGCCGTAGAACAGGTTGTTGAAGCGCTCGCAGATGGTGGCAAGGACGTACTTTGTTGGCTTGTCATAGACGAGTCCAAACACGGTGCGTAGCCAGCTCTGGATGTAGTGGTCGACCGCCCGCCCGGACTCGCCCATAACTTTTTCAAGGAAGAGCTGTACCGCCGCAATGGAATCGTAGGGTTCCTCGTAGTAGCAGATCGGCACCTTGCGGGCCGGCTGCGGATAGCCCTCAATGGCGGCTGTTGAGAACGTTGGACCGTCAAGACCCGGGCACACCCGCGCAAGCTCCCAGAGTTGCTCCGTGACCCGCGGAAGCCGCAGGTTGAGCCCGGACAGCAGCTCGGCCGCGGCCTCGATTACTCTCTCCTCGACCGGGGGGAGCACCTTCGCCCGGCTCATCAAAACGGGAATTGTGGCGTACTGGCCCCATCCCCAACCCGAGCGGAGAATGCGCTGGGCGCTGTCCTGGAAGGGAACCGGTTGCACTCCGGGAACGCTGTCCTCCCCACTTCGCGCCACCCGGAACGACTGAGCGTTGGCTTTCTCTACGAGGAGAAAGACCTGGGAAAGGGCGGCCGACAATACGTTCCTGTCGCGCACGTCGACTGGCGTTTTCATGATCTGCCTCGGACCGTGGCGAGCCCGGCGAGCGCCTCGGGTGCATGCCGAGCGCTCGAGTGGGCATAAAGGTCGGCGGTGGAAGGCTTGCGCGCCAACGAGGGCGGGGGAACGAGCACTCCACCCGGGCGTTGGTTACGGTCGGCAGCGGCGCCGGCGAGCCGGGCGAACTCCGGCTCGATCGTCTCAAGCAGGTCAGGATCGACGATGGCCGAGCCGATCAAGGTGGCTAAGAAATCGTAACCTTTGAGAAGCAGAGTATCCGGGCCGCTCTCGCCGCAGGCAATGCCCTTGTCTTGGTAGAGGCGGACGATGCGGAAGTGACGCCCAGGCGCCGTACGCCCCGAGAGCAGGTGCTTCTCAATCCAGCGTTCGGGGCGCTCCCGCGCCTCCAGCGGAAAAGGCGTGAAGACGAAAGTCACCAGGGAGCGCTGCCTCTCGCCGGCCTCGCGCCAGAGGAAGCTAGCCAGCACACTGCGCACCCTGTCGAACGTCTTCGGATTGGGGCGCAGGCAGAGCACCAACTCATCCGGCAGCAGCACGGTGCTGGCGTAGGAGGTCGGGCTGAAGCCGGCGGGTGCATCGATGAGGACACGGTAATACAACTGATGCAGGACCTGTCGCAAGTCGGCGAGAAATCCGTCCTCGGGCAGGCTGGGGCGACTGTCGGGACCGAGGCGCGCACGGGCGACCTCCTGCTGGAGGCGCTCAGACACGCCCCCTCTCTCAGAGGTTGCGCCCGGGCTTCCGCTGGGCAGGACGAAGAGGTTCTTCAGGCCAGCGGCCTGCATTACATAGGAGCCTTCCTGGACCGCCTTGGCGAGCCAGGCACGCCGGTCCCCGGCCGGTCGTGCGAAGTACCCCTCGACGAGCCCTTCCAAACCTGCGCTCCCCGGCGGCACGTCGAAGTACTCGTTCAACCCCGGAGCCTCGAGGTCCATGTCGATAAGCAGGAAGCGTTCCTCCGGTTCCTTGGAGGCAAGCCGCCGTCCGACATGGGCCACGGCAAGAGAGCGACCGAGCCCGCCGCGGTAGGAGTAGAAGGTCGCGATCTTGATGCCTTGCCGCGTGAAACCGCGGCTGGGTGGTGCAACGAGGTCAGGTCGCAGCAGGTTCTCCATCGAGTCGACATCGACAGAGAACAGGGGTAACTCATCCGACAACGGATTCTGATCCAACTCACGGCAGACCTCGACGCCCATTTCCGAGAGCGCGTAGAAGGCAGCGGAGGGGTTACCTCGGGCCGTGCCGTGGACCCGCTGCAGCAGCCCCTCGTGATGCAGGCTGACGAGAATCTGCCCGACCCTTACCTGCGAGAGCTTGCGATCGCCATGTCGCATCTTCTCATGGACCTCGCCGCGGCGCAGGTAGCGGTCGGGATAGGAGGAGAGCACGCGCAGCACTTCGCGTTCAGCAGAAGATCGGCTGCGGTTGGCGAGTCGGGCCTTGCCTCGGGCTGGCTCAAGAGTGCGTGCGGCGAGTGCCAGTTCCATCAGGAGATGGTGCATCTGGCGGGCCGCCTCGGCCCGCGGATCGTCCGGCTCTGGCAGAAACGCGTTGATAAAGGGCTGGGCCCCCGCGAGACGAGAGACGAGGTCGCTTGGCGCGGCGAGGTCGCCGCCGCTGACGCGACGCCAGCACTCGGCTAATATCTGCCGGGCATAGACCTCGTAGAGAAGGGGTTCCTCGGGGTCTAACTCCCCCTGTCGAAGGAGGTGAAGCTCACGCTCAAGCTGGCCGCATAGGACCTCAGTGTCGGCTGCGGGCCGCTTTTCGTCGGGGAAATTCATCGCTGACTGCTCCTGAGCAGTAAGTAAGTGTAAGGGCGGGCGCCAGGTAGCGCCCGGGTTTTCCGTATGCTGTCTGTTGCGGACTACAAAGTCAAGGGGTTTTCTGGTAGCTTACTGCTCATCGAGGTCGGATGGCTCAATCCAGCGCCGAAAGAACGCTCCAAGGTCTAAGGCCAGCGCCCGTGATCGCCGCAGCAGAAAGACGCCTGCCTCACGTCGGGAGGGCCTCCACCTTTGGGCTGCGAAGTCGTAGCGCATAGGGCGTCCTCCCGCTCGCCATTTGATCTGGGTCGGGGGAGTGCTCTCTTCTGCCCAAAAGGCAAGGTCCACAATGGCCAGCTCCTCCCCCCGCGGACAGGCACACGCGGAATTGATGTATAGGGTTCCGATCGCAAGATCCTTTAGCTCGCGCGCAAAGCTCTCGAAGCGCTCACTCTCGGGAGAGAGCGAGATGATGAACAGAAAGTCCGGGCGAATCCGGCGCACGACCTCGCGGTAGTCGCAATCGGGGTCAACGGCGTCAGCGCAGATCAGCAGGCACAGGCGGCCGATGCGGGTGTCGAGGACGCCCAGCGAGTTGCCCCGACGGATACCTTCTGTGATCTGGACGTGGGGCAGCGTGTCAGGCCGGCTGGGAAAGAAGTCAGGAAATTTATCCACCACCTCGCGGGAAATGCTGAAATGCCCGCGCTTTTCCTGCCTCCATACGACCTCTCCGCCGCCATCCAAAAAGACTGCCTCGTTGACTGGTCGGTCTGGGTTGGTCTCGCCCCCCCCTTCACTTGCGGAACTGTCCTCTTTCCAGATGTGGAAGCTGCCACCGATAACGCCCAGTAGAGTGCCGGGGTAACTGCGGACGAGGGAAGTGAGGAACTGGCGCGCCTGCTTGTCGATCGACAGCTCTGGCAATACAAAGAGGTTTACACCTTCACGCGCCCCTTCTGCGAAGAGTTCGGTGAGGTGCTGCTCCATCTCTCGACGTCCGCTCAGCCCATCAGGCCGGCAGACGGCGAACTCCTGGCCTTTCGCGTTAATCTCGAACACCGGGCTCGATCCATTGATAAGCGGACAGAGCGCCACCCTTAGAGGAAAACTCCCCCCTTGATAGGGCCAGATGTCATCAAAGGATGAGAGCCGACGTGAGCGAGGGATGGGACGTGCTTCTGGCAATTGGCCATCCCCCCAGAACAATGCCAGTCTCTCTAACTCGGCCGCTGGCGGACGCGGGCGCACAGGGGGGTGGTGTCTGTCCTGCTGTGCTTGGCGGGCGTGCTGCCAGACCCGCCGTGCAAGCGAAGGAGGGCGCAGCCACAGGGCGACCCGGCCGACTAGATCGAGCTGATGGCCGTCCTCCCGGTCGAGCGGGATCCAGCGGGGGTTGGGCCGGAGTTGAAATCTCTCGATGTCAGACGGCTTAGCCAGTCGATCCTCAATCGCGACCAAGGCGCCTATAAGGAACCGGTATAACTCGCGTGGAGGGGTCTGGGGCTGCAGATTCTGGAGCTGAGCGAGGGCCGGAGCGAGGCGTGGCTTTCCCGGCTCGCAGAGTTCATCCCATGTAGCGTTCCAGAATCTCTTCTGCAGAAGGGTAGCAATAGCGAACAGATACGCGGCGAGTCGCTGCAGATCCTCTTCGCGATTGATGTCTACCTGTGCAGGCAATGTGCTGACAAACGCGGCAAGGCGTTCTACAGCAGCATCTGCATTTTCGGTTGTGGCCATAAATTATCCGTAGTTAAAATTAACCTTACCACAGCTTATTCTTATGCTCGCTACGGAAGACCCGATTGGGCAAGTCACCTAGCTGCCGCGAGGCCGGAGTTAGGGTGGATCGGCGCCAGCGCAGCGGCGGACCGCATCCGCTCGGGCGAGTGGCCAGAGACGTAGAGACGTGTGGAGGGGGGTCTGGAGCCAAGCTTTTGGCAACGCCCGCCTCCTTCGCTGCCTAAGCGAGTCCGATCACTGGCGTCTCTTCGGCGGGGTTCGGCAGGACGAACATGGACGGAAAGGGACGACAAAGGACAAGGACAGCAGGGACGGTGCGCAGCGACAATTAGTCCTGTGCACCGTGTTGCCTCACTGAGGAATGTTACCAGCAGGTGGACTCGCTCTTCCCGAGTCGATCCTCGCCGCCGTCGTGGCCGGCTGGCTGTGGAAAACGCGTAGCGTTTTCCAAGGGGTGTGGGAGGGTGCCGGTGGTAGGGCGGGGGCGGCAGCCTTCCATACCCCGTCAGACCGCCGGCCGGGGTGATGGGGGTGCCGGGGGAAGAGGGGGCGTTTTCCACAGTGACGGTTCCGGCGAGGCTGCGAAGACAAGCCTCCGCGCGGCGGTGCGTCGCCAATCCTTGACCCGGCGCTGAAACGTGCGCAGCTGGCTATTGGGGAAGACTCCCGGGTGCTCAGACTGGAGGCGCTCAAAGAGTTCCTTGCCAACGCGGTCTGGTTCGACCTCGAGCCATTCAAGTACACCTGGCCAGACCGTCTCGAAAGGATCCCTTCGGGTGCGCCAGTCACGCGCCGGTCTTGGCACGGTGCGGTGCGTTGCTCGGACTTCTCCGTGCTGCCAGGCTGTCGCCAAACCTTTGAGAAAGGCATCCAGGTTTCCATCGTGACAAGGAGGAAGATGCGGCGCCTGACCCGCGGCAAGTTCAGCAAGATGATGTTGAACGGCTCGGATCTCCTCCAGGAGGCTCAACGGGTCAAGCTTCGCTGCTACCTCTCGAAGGCGCTCTTTCATCTCCTCCGTGACCGCATTGGAGGCCAGGAGTCTGCTGTGTGGCGTCTCGGGCGAATGGTAGCTCTTGCGGACTCTCGACCCCAGCCGCGTCTTGGAGGCTAACTTGAACGAAGGCTGGAAGAAATTCACAAACAGCCGAGATGCTGCGTAGAGCCGCGAGAGCGACTTGGCGGCAATGAGTCCCTCGAGCCTTCGGTAACCGACTAGGCGGCGAACGACGGCACCATTCTTCTGCTCGACCCATGCTTGGTCGTTTTTGCGGTATGGGCGAGACCGTGTGAGCTCAATCCCGTGCTGGTCGCAGTAGGCCGCAACCGTCTCGTTCATGAACTCGCCCCCGTTGTCGGTATCGAATCCGAGCAGTGGGAAAGGCATGTTAGTGCGTAGCCCCTCGAGCGCTTCCGCGACAAGCGCGCCGTCGCGGACGACTAGCGCCACGCACTCGGTCCACCCGGAGGCTACGTCTGTCAGCGTGAGCGTATGGACGAAGCTTCCTGCCGCAGACTCCCCACCGTGACTCACCAGATCGGCCTCCATGTAGCCTGGCTGCGGTTCCTTCCAGTCCGCGAACGTGCGTACTGGTACGTTCCGCCGGATTGCGGGTATTGCCCTCGGGCGCGAACGCTGCCCTGAGACCGCCGCGCGGGTGGCGAGCAGCAAGCGGTCGATGGTTGCGGCGCTGGCAGACAGCACCCGGGCGCGCACCGTCGCCTCAAGTGTCAAGCGACCGTGGTTTTCGAGGGCGTTGACCAGAATCGGCAGGAGGGCTTTGAGCCTCTTGCCGCAGACACGGTCCGAGGCCTCCCACAGGACGATCAGCGCCTCGCGCACCGCTTCGTCATACAGGCGTAGGCGTGGTCGCTGGGTCGATTCGCTGGGTCGCGGGCCTGCATTGAACAACCGAATCGCGTGCTTGCGGTGGTAGCCGGTGACCGCAACGAACTCATCCAGGATGCGCAGCTTCGCTTCCTTCGTGCCCGCTCGGTAGCGGTCCCCAATCGCCTTCAGCAACGCCTGGCGCGTCGCGGTGCTTACCTTCTTTGGCATCTTGCCTCCTTGAGCCCGCTATTGGTAGCAGACTTCGTGAGGCAACAGCCCCCCTCTCAGTAGCAAAAGGGATGAGTCAGCGCGCTGCACAAGAGTAGTTGACGCCAGGGAGGACGGCGAGGAACGCCGCCCCTGCGCGGTTCCGTTAAGCCGCAACCTCCTGGCGCCGGAAGGTGTCCAGGCGCCGGAGAAATTTTTCCAAGCGTGAAAAGGTAGACAGTTCTGAATGGGTGCCGATGTTCGAACTCGCCCCGGTTGGGGCTACCACCAGTCTTACCTCTCCTCAAGCTCTCTCGTATCTTCCTCCGGTGCAGTAGAATCGTGAGGTGGAGATCCGTTTTTACGTGGACCCAGAAACCGGGGAGCCTCACATCTATCGCCACAACGTGAGCCAGGAAGAGGTAGAGGACGTGCTCCGTCGGCCGGGGGAGGACCGCCCCGGAGACGACGGTGCTCGGATTGCAGTAGGGCAGACAGAGACCGGGCGGCACTTGAGGGTTGTCTATGTTCCTGACCCGATTCCGCAGAGCGTGTTCGTCATAACGGCGTATGATCTAGTAGGCAGGCCGCTGGCGGCCTACCGCCGCCGGAGGAGACGAAAGTGAAGCACAACAAATTTCCCCCGGGCTGGGACGAGGAGCGGGTCCGTCGGGTCCTGGCTCACTATGAAGAGCAGACCGAAGCCGAGGCGGTAGCCGAGGATGAAGCCGCCTTCGAGGACCGGACCCAGACGGTCATGGAGATCCCCACGGAGCTGGTGCCGGCTGTCCGCGAGCTCCTTGCCCGTCACGGGCGCTAATGGCTCTCTGCCCCGGCTGGCTGGCTCCAGGTCTGGACTTCCCGCAGCCAAGCTAGGACGGAGTTCCAATTCACACGCAGTTGGTCTACCAAACGTTCCCGGTTCGAACCTGCCCATCCCTGACCTCCAATCCTTCCGGAAACAATAGAGTCTGGAACCTCTGACGCTGGTCGAGGTTGGCTTCCAGCCAGAGCCTCGGTGCGTCCAGGGAACCGCTCGCGGCGCGCAAATTCGTCCGTGCGCACCTTGTTTTGTATGCATGGAATGCCGACCGCCGTACAAGCCGCTCCGTCGGTGATCGATGTCCTACGGCGAAGAGCTATGGTGGAATCCAGGCGGACGGCGTTTACGTTCCTGGATGCGGGTGGCTCGGAGGTTGAGGAGATCTCCTGGGTCGGGTTGGACGCGCGAGCGCGGACCGTGGCCGCCGCTCTCCAGGAGATCGGCGCGTCGGGCGAACGGGCGCTCCTCCTCCATCCTCCCGGGCTCGGATTCGTTGCATCGTTCCTGGGTTGCCTCTACGCCGGAGTTATCGCGGTCCCCGCCTATCCACCTGGACGAAACCGTCCGCTGGTACGGTTGAGGTCCATCGCTGCCGACGCGCGCCCGCGGGTCGTGGTGGCACCGGCAAGCATCGCATCCAGCTCCAAGGCTCTGGTTGAGAAGGCGCCTGAGCTCGGAGGCATTCCATGGATCGCCACTGACGAGCTTGACCCGAGCTTGGCCGGGACCTGGCGCGAGACCGCGCCGGCGGCGGACGATCCGGCCTTCCTCCAGTACACGTCGGGCTCCACGTCGGAGCCCAAGGGAGTCGTGGTCACCCATGGCAACCTCGTTCACAACGAGGAGGCCATCCGCGCCGCGTTCGGCATGTCGGAGTCGTCGGTGGTAGTGGGCTGGCTCCCGCTCTACCATGACATGGGATTGATTGGGAACGTGCTGCAACCGCTCTTCGTGGGGGCGCGGGCGGTCCTGATGTCGCCGCTGTCCTTCCTCCAGAGGCCCGCAGCCTGGCTGGAGGCTATCTCCCGCTACCGCGCCACCACGAGCGGCGGACCCAACTTCGCCTACGATCTCTGTGTCCGCAAGGTTGGCGCGGAGGAGAAGGCGGCTCTCGACCTCTCCGGCTGGACGGTGGCGTTCAATGGCGCCGAGCCCGTGCAGGCGGAGACGATCGAGCGCTTCGCGACGGCCTTCGCTCCCTGTGGATTCCGGCGGGAGGCGTTCTACCCCTGCTACGGCCTGGCCGAGGCCACGCTCTTCGTGACCGGCGGCTCGCCGGGGGAGCCCCCGGTGGTGGGCTCGGTGGATGCGGCGGCGCTGGAAAGGAACTTGGCAGTCGAGGCTCTGGACGGCGCCCCCGGCAGCCGGCTGCTGGTGGGCTGCGGCCGGGCCGCCGCGGGGCAGGCAGTGGCTATCGTGGACCCCGAGACCCGCGCTCCCCGCGCGGCCGGGCAGGTGGGAGAGATCTGGGTGGCGGGGCCGAGCGTGGCCGCCGGCTACTGGGGCCGCCCCGAGGAGACGGAGCGGACCTTCGGCGCCCGGCTCGGCGGAGGGCCCTTCCTGCGCACCGGAGATCTCGGGTTCCTGGCCGGTGGCGAGCTGTTCGTCACCGGCCGGCTCAAGGACCTGATCATCCTGCGCGGACGCAACCACTATCCACAGGATCTGGAGCGGACGGCGGAGGCGAGCCATCCGGCGCTGCGGCCAGGCTGCGGCGCGGCCTTCTCGATCGACCGCAACGGCGAGGAGCAGCTAGTAATCCTGCAGGAGGTGGAGCGTTCGCCCGCCTCCGACCCGGCCGCCGCCGAGGCGGTGCGCCGCGCCCTGGCCGAGGAACACGAGGTGGCGGTCGAGGAGGTCGTGCTCCTGAGAAGCGGCACGATCCTCAAGACGTCCAGCGGTAAGATCCGCCGCGCCGCCTGCCGCGCGGCGTATCTGGATGGGATGCTGACGGTGGTGGCCCGGACGGGGGGGCCGACCCCCTCCTCGTCCCCCTCCTCCTCTCTCCTCCAGGAGGTCGCCCGCGTTCTGCGGCGGGATGCTTCGGAGATCGATCCGGACGTTTCGCTGATGGCTTTGGGCCTGGACTCCCTGGCCGCCGCCGAGCTGCGGAGCGCCGTCGAGGAGCGGACCGGGGTGGAGATCCCTCTCCAGGCGCTCCTTGAAGGTTTGTGCCTGCGGGAGCTGGAAGCCAGGACCGGCACTGCGAACCGCTTTGCAGCCAGAACCGCGCCCGCGCCGGACGCCGCGCCAGACGCGCCGGGCGAGCACCCCCTGTCCGAAGGCCAGCGAGCCCTCTGGTTCCTCGACCGTCTCGACCCCGGGGCTGCGGCCCTCCACCTGGCGGGGGCGGCCCACGTCGAAGGCGGGATCGACGCCGCTGCCCTGCGCCGCGCGCTCACACTTCTGGCCGATCGCCATCCGGCGCTCCGCACTACGTTCGAGGCACGGTGCGGCGAGCCTGTGCGGCGAGTGCACGCCCGGCTCGATCCCGATTTCGAGGAAGGGACCGCGGAAGCGGCCGACCTGCCGGGCCTTCTGGCGCAGGAGGCCTTCCGCCCGTTCGACCTGGAGCGGGAGCCGCTGCTGCGCGTGCGGACCTGGGTCCTGCCTACGGGCGGGGCGGTCCTCCTGATCGCCGTCCACCACCTGATCGTGGATTTCACGTCGTCGGCCGTGCTCCTGCGCGATCTTGCGCGGCTCTGCCAACAGGAGCGCGGCGGACCGCCAGCGCTCCTCCCTGCGCCCGGCCCCGGCACCACGGCGTGGCTCCGCCGTCGGGAGGAGGCGCTGGCCGGCCCCCGCGGCGAGCGTCTCCGCGCCTGGTGGCACGAACGCCTTGCCGGCGACCTGCCCGTCCTCGATCTGCCGGCGGACCGCTCCCGGCCCGCGGTCCGAAGCTGGCGCGGCATCGCCCGCCCGATGCGGCTGGGCGGAGGCGCGGAGGCGCTCCGGTCCGTGGCGCGATCCCAAGGCGTCACTCTCTACGCCGCGCTCCTGGCGGGCTTCCAGGCGGTCCTCCACCGCTGGACCGGTCAAGGCGAGGTGCTCGTGGGCGCGCCCGCCGCGAGCCGCGGTGGGACCGGCCTGGACACCGAGGTCGGCTATTTCGTGAACCCGGTGGCCTTGCGTCTCCGCCTCGCGGGCGACCCCTCGTTCGCCGAGCTGACGGCGCGGGCAGGGGCCGTGGCCGTGGAAGCCTTCGAGCACGGCGACTACCCCTTCCCGCGGCTGGCCCGGGAGCTGCGCCGCGACCGCGAGGCCGGCGGCTCGCTCGTCCAGGCGATGCTCGTGCTGCAGCCGGGGCGCAGCCCGGAGGAGCGTGCCCTCGCCCCCTTCGCCCTGGGGGAGGCCGGTGCACGGGCGGACCTCGGGAGTCTCGCCCTCGAGGCGATGGCTCTGCCGGAGATCCGCGCCCAGCTCGACTGCATGCTGATGGCGGCCGAGGTCGAGGACGGCGGGCTCGCGCTCTCCCTGCAGCTCGACGCCGACCTTTTCGATCCCGCCACGGCCGATCGTCTCCTCGGCCATCTCGGCAGCTTCCTGCGCTCGGCCGCGGCCGATCCCGGCCGGCCCGCCGCAGCAATCGAGATCCTGTCGGAGGCCGAGCGCCGCCAACTCGGGGCGTGGAGCGTCGGCCCTCCCCTTCCCCTGAAGCCGCCGGGACCCTGCCTGCACGAGCTGATCGCGGCCCAGGCGGAGCGCACGCCCGCGGCTACGGCCCTGGTGCACGGCGAGGATCAGATTACCTACCGGGAGCTGCGGGAGCGGACCGGGCTCCTTGCGGCCCACCTGCGCCGCCTGGGAGTGGGGCCAGAGGTGCGGGTCGGGGTCTGCGCAGGCCGCACGCCGGACATGGTGGTGGGGCTGCTGGCTGTCCTGGAGGCGGGAGGGGCCTATGTGCCCCTGGATCCCGCATATCCGGCGGAGCGACTGGCGTTCCTGCTGGAGGACTCGGGCGCGGCGCTGCTGCTCGTCGACGATGCCGGGGAGCGGCTGCCCGCGACGAACCTGCCGCGGGTCCGGTTGGACTGGGCCTTGGAGGCCCTCGCGCCACCTGCTCCGCCGCCGCGCAGGCCCTCGCCGCAGAACCTCGCCTATCTCATCTACACCTCGGGCTCGACGGGCCGGCCGAAGGCGGTCGCCATCGAGCACCGCAGCGCGGTGGCCCTGGCGCGATGGGCGCGGGAGGCCTTCACGGACCGCGAGCTGGACGGCGTGCTCGCCTCCACCTCCCTAGGATTCGACCTCTCGGTCTTCGAGATCTTCGTGCCGCTCTGCTGGGGCGGACGGGTGGTCCTGGCCGGGAACGCCCTGGATCTGCCGGAGATCCCCGCCTCGGCCGGGGTACGGCTCATCAACACGGTGCCCTCGGCGGTTTCCGAGCTCCTGCGCGCCGGCAGCCTGCCCGGGTGGATCGAGACGGTGAACGTGGCCGGCGAGCCACTCCGGCGGGAGCTGGTCCGCGCCCTGTTCGATGTCGGCGTCCGCCGGGTGGTCAATCTCTACGGCCCGTCTGAGGATACGACCTACTCGACCATCGCCGACCAGGAGCGGGACGGCGAGAGGGAGCCGCCGATCGGGAGGCCCATGGCCGGCACCCGGGCGCGGGTGTTGGACAGGGAGCGGCGGCCGGTGCCCCCCGGCGTGGCCGGGGAGCTCTTCCTGGCCGGTGAGGGTCTGGCGCGGGGCTATCTCGGACGCCCGGACCTGACCGCTGAGCGGTTCGTCCCCAGTCTCTTTGCGGACGACGGTCCCGGGGCCCGCCTCTATCGCACCGGAGACCGGGTGCGTTGGCGGGCGGACGGCGAGCTCCTCTTCCTCGGCCGTCTCGATCATCAGGTGAAGATCCGCGGCTTCCGGATCGAGCCCGGCGAGATCGAAGCCGTTCTCACGGCGCACCCCGAGGTCGGGCAGGCGGCCGTCCTCGCCCTCGGCGAGGGAGCTGAGCGCCGGCTGGTGGCGTACGTCGCGGCCTCCGCGTCCATCGACCTCCGCTCGTGGCTGGCCGGCCGCCTGCCGGAGCACCTCATCCCCTCGGCCTTCGTCGTCCTGAAGGCCCTGCCGTTGACCCCCAATGGCAAGGTGGACCGCAAGGCCCTGGCAGGCCTGGCGCTGGAACCGTCGGGGCGGCCCGGCCACGAGCCGCCGCGCACGTCCCTGGAGAAGGCGCTGGCAGCCATCTGGGCGGAGGTCCTGGGGCTCCGGGAGGTCGGCGTCCACGACGACTTCTTCGATCTGGGTGGGCACTCGCTCCTGGCCGTGCGGGTGCAGGCGCGGACGCGCGAGCGTCTGGGCCTCGACCTGCCGCTGACCGCGGTCTTCCGCGCGCCCTCGGTGGCCGGTCTCGCGCGCCTGGCGATCGAGGCGCCGCCTTGGCGCGTTCCTCCGCCCGAGAGGCAGCCCCGGGACGGTTCGCCCTTCCCCCTCTCCTTCGCCCAGGAGCGGATGTGGCTCCTTCACCGCCTGGATCCGGATTCGCCCGCCTACCACGTGGCCGGCGAGGTCCGGCTCGCCGGCCCCCTGGACATCCCGGCGCTGACCGGCGCCCTCCGCGACCTGGCGCGCTGCCACGAGGTGCTGCGCACGCGCTTTTCCGAGACGGAGGCCGGACCCGTTCAAGTCGCGCATCCGGCGCATCTGGCGCTGCCGGTGATCGGCCTGGAGGCCCTGCCTGCCGCGCCGCGGACCGCCGAGGCGGAGCGCCTTGCCCGTGAGGAGGCCCGGCGGCGGTTCGACCTCGCCGCGGAGCCGCCTTGGCGCACGGCCCTCCTCCGCCTGGAGGAGCGCGAGCACCGCCTGCTCCTCACCCTCCACCACATCGCGGCCGACGAGGCGTCGCTCGCCATCCTCGCCCGGGACCTAGGCGCCTCCTACGGCGCCCTGTCCCGAGGCCTGCAATTCCCCCTCGTTGCACCGCCGCTCCAGATCGCCGACGTCGCCGTCTGGCAGCGGCAGCGCATGCGGGGCGAGGCGCTGGCGGCACGCCTGGCCTGGTGGGAGGAGCGGCTGGCCGGCCTGCCGCCGCTCGACCTGCCGGCCGACCGCCCCGATTCCTTCGGCGACCGGGGAGGCGCCGTCTCGTCTGCCCTCCCAGCGGGGACGGCGTCTGTCCTGGAGGCTCTCGCCCGGGAATCGGGCGCGACGCTCTTCATGGTCCTGCTCGCCGGTTTCCAGGCGTTCCTCTCCCGGGTTTCCGATGCGGTGGACTTCGCCGTGGGATCGCCCTTCGCCAACCGCGATCACCGGGATCTGGAGGGCGTTGTCGGCCCGCTGCTGAACACGCTGGTGCTGCGCGCCGACCTGTCGGGCGATCCGGCGTTCCGGGAGCTGCTTCGGCGAGTCCGGGAGAGCACGATCGCCGCCCACGAGCGGGCCGACCTCCCCTTCGAGCTGCTGGTGGAGCGCCTGCGTCCGCAGCGGAGCGCGGGTGCGAACCCGCTGTTCGAGGTGATGTTCGTGCTCCAGCGGCCGGCGGGTCCGCTGCGCGCAGGGGACCTCGCGCTCGAGCCGCGGCCTGTCCCCACAGGCGCGGCCAAGGTGGATCTCACCCTGTACGCAGTGCAGCGGGAGGAGGGGATCGAGCTGGAGCTGGAATACGCGGCGGCCCGGTGGGACCGCGCCACGGTCGCCCGCCTGCTGGACGGGCTCGCCTCGCTCCTGGCCGCCGCCGGGGCTGATCCCGGGCTTCGGCTCTCCGACCTGCCGGTGCTCCCCGGGCTGGAGCGGCGCCCAGGGCAGGCGCGACCCGCGCCGGCCACGCAGGTGGCGTCGGCCTGGACTCCGGTCCACGAGCTGCTGGCCGGGATCTGGGAGGACCTCCTCGGCATCGAGAGACCCGGCCTGAACGACGACTTTTTCGACCTGGGCGGCCAGTCGCTGCTGGCCGCGCGGGTCGTGTCGCGGCTGCGCAAGGTCCTCGGGGTGGATCTGCCGTTGCGCGCCTTGTTCGAGGCGCGCACCATCGCCGGTCTGGCCGCCAGGGTGGAGGCCGCCCGGAGCGCGGGAGACCTCCCGGAGCCGCCGCTGGTCCCGGTGCCTCGCGACGAGCCCGGAATGCCCCTCTCTTTCGGCCAGGAGCGGCTCTGGTTCATGGATCGCCTCGATCCGCAGAGCCCGGTCTACAACATGCCCGCGGCGGCCTCCCTGAGCGGCGCTCTGGACCAAACGGCGCTGCGCGAGGCCCTCGCGGGGATCGCCGCCCGGCACGAGGTCCTGCGCGCCGCCTTCCCGGCGCCCGGAGGGATGCCCGTCCAGGTGGCCGCGCCGAGGTTGGGCCTGCCTCTGCCTATCGTGGACCTGTCGGCGCTTCCGGCGTTCTCGAAAGAGGCGATCCGCCTTGCGTCGGCCGAGGCCCTGCAGCCATTCGACCTCCAGGCCGGGCCGCCGCTCCGGACCACCCTGCTGCGGCTGGACGATCGTGAGCACGTGCTGCTCGTCACGGTCCACCACATCGCCTTTGACGGCTGGTCCGTGGGGATCTTCCTGAAGGAGCTGGCGGCCCTGTACGGGCAGGAGGCGCTCCCGGAGCTGCCGGTGCAGTACGCCGACTTCGCGGTCTGGCAGCGGCGGCGCGCCGAAGGCGGAGCCCTGGAGCCGCACCTCGCCTGGTGGCGGGAGACCCTGGCCGGAGCCCCGCCGCTGCTCGCCCTGCCGCTCGACCGCTCGAGGCCACCGGTCCAGACCTTCCGCGGCGGCAGCCTGAGGACGGCCCTAACGCCGGAGGCCGCGCGCTCTCTCCGCGGCCTCGCTCGCCGGCTCGAAGCCACCCCCTTCATGACCCTCCTAGCGGTCTGGGCCGCGCTCCTGGTGCGCTACACCGGCGAGACGGATCTGGTCGTGGGCACGGCCGTGGCGGGCCGCAACCGGGTGGAGTTGGAGCCGCTGATCGGCCTCTTCGCTGAAAACCTGGTGCTGCGCCTGGATCTCGCGAGCGATCCGGGGTTCGACCGTCTCGTGGCCCGGGCGCGGGAGACCACGCTGTCCGCCTGGGCGCACCAGGACGTCCCGTTCGAGCGGCTGGTGCGGGAGCTGCAGCCGGAGCGCGACCTGAGCCATTCGCCTCTGTACCAGGCGGCCTTCACCTTGGACGCCTCGGAGCGTCCGCCTCTGGAGATGCCCGGGCTCCGGCTGGAGCTCCTGCCTGTTGAGAGCGGCGCCGCCAAGCTCGATCTCGCGCTGTACCTGGAAGACCGGCAGGGCGGGCTCTTGGCGCTGCTCGAGTACAACCGGGACCTGTTCGACGCCTCTACGGCGGTCCGCCTGCT
This sequence comes from uncultured Holophagales bacterium, assembly GCA_963741305.1. Classification (GTDB taxonomy): domain Bacteria; phylum Acidobacteriota; class Thermoanaerobaculia; order Multivoradales; family UBA5704; genus DATMER01. The sequence continues at coordinate 6,764,154 of CAVUHL010000003.1, forward strand.
GGCCGCGTTCGAGCGTCTCGTGGAGGCGGTGGCCGGGGACCCGAAGCGTCCGGTCTCGGAGCTGCCGGTCCTGTCCGCGGCCGAGCGCCACCAGGTGACCGTCGAGTTGGCCCTGGCGGCCGGCCCGCCCGATCCGCGGCTCGTCCCCCGGCTTGTCGAAGCGCGCGCCACGGCCGCTCCGGAGGCGCCGGCCGTGTCCGGCGTCGGCCGGACGCTCTCCTATGGCGAGCTGGACCGGCGAGCGGCCCGGCTGGCCCGGCGGCTGCGCGACCTGGGTGTGGGACCGGAGGTCCGGGTGGCCGTCTGCCTGCCCCGCACCCCGGACCTGATCGTGGCCCTGCTGGGGATCTGGAAGGCGGGCGGCGTCTACGTGCCCCTCGATCTCACGCATCCCGAGGAGCGGCTGGCCTGGATGGTCGCCGATTCGGGCGCCGTGGCGGTCCTGGCCTCGCGCCGGGGACCGGAGCCGCCCCCGGGGTCGCCGGCCGTGGTCTTTGTCGAGGATGGTGTGGAGGAGGAGATCCCGGCCGTCGAGCTATTCCCCGGGAGCGCGGCGTACCTGGTCTACACGTCCGGCTCGACCGGCCGGCCCAAGGGCGTGGTGGTCCCGCACGGCGCCCTGGCGGCCTACGCGGCGAGCGTGTCCGGGCTCTACGGGGTGCGGCCGGGAGACCGGGTGCTCCAGAGCGCCTCGCCAGCCTTCGACCTGAGCCTGGACGAGATCGTCCCGAGCTTGATTGGTGGAGCGGAGCTGGTGCTGCGCGACGACGCCATGCTCTCCTCGGTCGCCGCCTTCCTGGAAGGCTGCCGTGAGCGGGAGATTACGGTGCTGAGCCTGCCCACAGCGTACTTGCACGAGGTCGCGGCACAGTTGACGGAAGGCCTCTCCCTGCCGCCGTCCCTGCGTCTGGTGAGCGCGGGGGGCGAGCGCCTCCTGGCCGAGAGGCTCGCGGCCTGGCAGCTCCGCTTCCCATCCGGTTCCCTTTTCAACACCTACGGCCCCACGGAGGCGACCATCCAGGTCACCGGGGCAGACCTGAACGTTCCGGGGAGGGCCGGCAGGCAGGAGGTGCCGATCGGCCGGCCGCTACCCGGCGCCGGGGTGTGGCTGCTGGATGCGCACGGCAATCCGGTGCCGCCGGGAGTGGCGGGCGAGATCTCGATCGGCGGGAGCTTCCTGGCTCGCGGCTATCTGGGCCGGCCAGACCTCACTGCCGAGCGCTTCGTCCCCCACCCGTTCCCGGACACCCCGGGCGCCCGCCTGTACCGGACCGGAGACCTCGCCCGCTTCCTGCCGGGCGGCGAGCTGGAGTTCGCCGGCCGGATCGACAGCCAGATCAAGGTGCGCGGCTACCGCGTCGAGCCCGGAGAGGTGGAGGCGTTGCTGGCGCGCCATCCCGGCGTCGAGGCGGCGGCCGTGGCGGTCCGGGAGGACGAGCCGGGCCGCCCGCGGCTCGTCGGCTACCTCGTGCCGCGGCAGCCCGCGCCCACGGCTGCCGAGGTGCGGGACTTCCTCGCCGCGTCGCTGCCCGAGCCGCTGGTCCCCTCCGACCTCGTCTTCCTGGAGGCCCTGCCGCTCAACGCCCACGGCAAGGTGGACCGCGGGACTCTGCCGGCCCCCGCCGGCCGCGCCGTCCATGCCGCCGAAACAGAGCACGTGCCGCCCCGCAGCGAGGCCGAGCGGCTCCTGGCCGAAATCTGGCGCGAGGTGCTGGGCGTCGAGCGCGTGGGGGTCCACGACAACTTCTTCGAGCTGGGCGGGCACTCGCTTGCCCTGGCGCGGGTCCACGTGCTGCTGAAGGAACGGCTCGGCCGCGACGTCTCCATGGTCGACCTGTTCCGCCATCCGAAGGTGTCCTCCCTGGCCCGGCACCTCGCCCTGCCGGCCGCGATGGAGAAAGAGGTTCCCGGGCAGGCCCGGGAGCGCGCCGGGAGCCGCGCGGCGATCCGGCAGAGCCGGTTCCTGGAGGCCCGCAAGCGCATGGCCGTGCCCGCGCCGCCGCCCCCGGGGGGCTCCTGGGGGAGGGAAGCCGAGGCGCTGCACGGCCGGCTGTCGCGGGCGAGCGCGGCGTTCCTCCGCTTCGCCGCGGCGAACCCGGAATGCCTGGAGCGCGCCAGCTTCGCGGAGCTGGAGCGCCACGGCGTCGGCAGCCCCTATCCGCTCCAGCCCTGGCCCGCCCTGGTGGACCGGACCCGCGTGGCGGAGATGGAACGCGTGAGCACTGGCCTCGCGCGCCTGATCAAGAGCCTGCCGCGTCGCCTCTTCGGCAACGACCCCGAGCGTCTCCGGGATTACTACGACCTGGCGAGCGCCGAGCTGGCCCGGACGATGGTGCAGGAGCCCGACGGCCTGGCCGCCGTCGTCGGCCGGGGCGACTTCCTGGAGGCGCCAGAGGGGCTCAAGTGCCTGGAATTCAACATGTTGAGCGCCCTGGGCGGCTGGGAGGCCCCGCTCTGGGCCGAGGCCTACCTGCGGGTGCCGGCGCTCGCCCGGTTCCTGCGCGAGGAGCGGCTCCGCGTGGCCTGCCGAGACACCGTGGCGCTGCTCCTCGCCCATGCCGCGGCCGAGGCCCGGGAGCTGGCCGGCGTGGATGGCGAGATCAACGTGGCGCTGGTGACGCCCGAGCATACCGCCGCCCATGGGCATCACTTGGAGGCCTGGCTGGCGGATCGCTACGCCGGAGTCTCGCCGGGAGCTTTGTTGATCCTCCCGTATGCAAGCCTGCGCGAGCGGGTGGGAGCCCTGTGGGCCGGGGACCGCCGCATCCATGCCGCCGTCGAGCTTCACGAGGAAGGGACCGCTCCCCAGGCCCTGCGCTGCTTCAAGGCCGGGAGCCTGAAACTCTTCAACGCTCCGGTGCGCGCCGTGCTCACGGACAAGCGCAACCTGGCCCTGTTGTCGGAGGGCGGTGATTGGCTGAGCCCCGAAGAACGGGATCTCGTCTCCCGGCACGTGCCCTGGACACGCCGGCTCGCCGCGGCCCCGGCCTGCCGGCAGGGCCGGGAGGTCTGGCTCCCCGAGCTCGTTCTGGAGGCGCGGGAGGAGATGGTCATCAAGAAGGCCCGGGCCGGCCGGGGCTCGGCGGTCCACCTGGGTGCCGCGACGCCGGAGGCCGTGTGGCGCGAGCGGGTGGAGCGCGCCCTTGCCGAAGGCGACTGGATCGTCCAGGAACGGGTCGAGCCGCTCCCGTACGTCCACCAGCACGGCGAGCGGGGTTGGGGACCCCACGACGTGGTCTGGGGACTCTTCGTCCTGGGCGACCGCTACGGCGGAGGGTTCCTGAGTCTCGCTCATCGCGCAGCGCGCACCCAGGAAGAGGGAGGGGTGATCAACGTGATGCGGGGGGCGACGGTGGGGGTCATCCTGGAGGTTCTGAACGATGGATGAACAGAACGGACCGGCTCCCGGGATCGCGATCGTCGGCATGGCGGGCCGGTTCCCCGGCGCCCCCGACCTCGAACGGTTCTGGGAGAACCTGGCGGCAGGGATCGAGTCGGTCACCTTCTTCGGCCGCGAGGAACTCCTGGCCGCGGGTATCGATCCCGCTCAGCTCGAGGACCCCGCCTATGTGCCGGCCCGGGCGGCCCTCGATGGCGCCGAGCTCTTCGATGCCGAGCTGTTCGGCTACAGCCCCCGCGAGGCCGAGATCCTGGATCCCCAGCACCGGCTGCTCCTCGAGTGCGCCTGGGAGGCCCTCGAGCGCGCCGGCTGCAACCCGCGGAGCTACGGCGGCCTGATCGGCGTCTATGCCGGCGCCGGACCCAACAGCTACCTGCTCTTCAACCTGATCGCGAACCGCGAGGCCCTGACGTCGATGGGCCAGCTCCAGGCCATGCTGGGCAACGGTGGCGACTTCCTGGCCACCCGGCTCTCCTACAAGCTGGGGCTGCGGGGCCCGAGCCTCACCGTGCAGACAGCCTGCTCCACCTCGCTGGTGGCCGTACACCTCGCGGTCCAGAGCCTGCTCAACGGCGAGTGCGACCTGGCCCTGGCCGGCGGCGTCCGCATCTGCGCTCCCCGGCCGGCGGGCTACCTCTACCAGACCGACGGCATCCTCTCCCCCGACGGCCACTGCCGCCCGTTCGATGCCGCGGCCCGGGGTTCGGTGGACGGCGAGGGCGCGGGGATCGTGGCCCTGAAGCGCCTGGCCGACGCCCTGGCCGACGGCAACACCATCCATGCCGTGATCCTCGGCACGGCTATCAACAACGACGGCGACGACCGGGTCGGCTTCACCGCCCCCGGCGTCGCCGGGCAGGCCGCCGTGCTGGCTCTGGCGCAGGCCGTTGCCGGGGTGCATCCCGAGACGGTCGGCTTCATCGAAGGCCACGGCACCGCGACCCCCCTGGGCGATCCGATCGAGGTGGCCGCCCTGCGGCAGGTCTTCGCGGCGGCAACGCCCCGCAGGGGCTTCTGCGCCCTGGGCTCGGTCAAGGGCAACGTGGGTCACCTCGACGCCGCGGCCGGAGCGGCGTCGCTGATCAAAGCCGCCCTAGCTTTGGAGAGCGGAGTCATTCCACCGACGCCGCACTTCCAGCGGCCGAATCCGCGTCTGGAGCTGGAGGACAGCCCCTTCTTCGTCAACGCCACGCCCATCCCCTGGCCGTCCGGGCCGGAGCCCCGGCGCGCGGGCGTGAGCTCCTTCGGCATGGGTGGGACGAACGCGCACGCGGTCCTGGAGGAGGCGCCGCCCATCCCGCCGGGCACGCCGTCCCGTCCCTGGCAGCTCCTCGTGCTCTCGGCAGCCGCCGAGCCCGCCTTGGAGGCGATGACGGACCGCCTGGCGGACCACCTGACCCGCCATCCCGAGCTGGACCTCGCCGACGTGGCCTTCACGCTCCAGATGGGGCGGCGGGAGCTGGCACACCGGCGGATGCTGGTCTGCCGGAGCGTGGCCGAGGCCCGGGAGGCACTCTCCTCCCGCGATCCGCGCAGCGTCTTCTTCGGTGTGGCGGACGAGGGCCGGACCGGTGCGACGGCGGTGCCGGACGGGGACGGTCCGGAGTCCCTGGAGACACTGGGACGGCAGTGGTTGGCCGGAGCCGAGGTGGACTGGCATGCCCTCCACACGAGCGAGCGGCGGCTGCTGGTTCCCCTCCCGGCGTATCCGTTCCAGCGCAAGCTCCATTGGATCGGAGCACGGGAGCCCGCTCCCGTCGCGGCGCAGCCGCTCTCTCCCGCTCCCCGCAAGCCACGGCCCGCCGTGGGCACGGTCTATGAGGCTCCGCGCGGCGAACTGGAGCAGCGGCTCGCCGGCCTCTTCGAGGATCTCCTCGGCATCGCGCCGGTGGGGGCCGCTGACAATTTCTTCACGCTGGGCGGCCACTCTCTCCTCGGCCTGCAGCTCCTCTCCCGGATCAAGAGCGAGATGGGCGCGGAGGTGCGGCTCGAAGGTTTGTTCGGGGCGGCGTCGGTGGCGGAGCTCGCGGAGCTGATCGCGGTCCTGGAGGAAGAGAAGCGGGCGAGCTTCGCCGAGAACCTCATCCCGCGCGTCCCCAGGGACGGCGATCTACCGCTCTCTTATGCTCAGGAGCGGCTCTGGTTCCTCGACCGCCTCGAGCCGGGGACCCCCGCGTTCAACTTGACCGAGTCCGTGCGCCTCAAGGGCGTCCTCGACGTGCCCGCCTTCGGCCGCGCCCTCGCCGAGGTCGTCAACCGGCACGAGTCTCTGCGCACCGCCTTCGTGGAGATCCAGGGCCGCCCCGTCCAGCGCATCCTGCCGGCCCTGCCGGCGATGGAGGTCCCGCTGCCGCTGATGGACCTCTCGGCTCTCCCCGCGGAGCGGCAGCAGGCCGAGGCCGAGCGGCTCGCCGTGCGGGCCGGCGAGCACCGGTTCGACCTCTCCCGTCCTCCGCTCCTGACGGCAAACCTGGTCCGCCTGGCGCCGGACCACCACGCGGTCGTGCTCGTCTGCCACCACATCATCGGGGACGGGTGGTCGAGCGCCGTCCTCCTCTCGGACCTGACGCAGATCTACCGCGCCTTCGCCGCCGGCGAGCCCTCGCCCCTGCTCGCGCTGCCCGTCCAGTACGCGGATTTCGCGAGCTGGCAGCGCACCCGCCTGAGCGACAGGGAGATGGCCGAGCAGCTTGCCGGCTGGCGCGAGCGGCTGGCTCCGCCGCTGCCTGTTCTCGACCTGCCCACGGACCGGCCGCGGCCGGCGGTCCAGAGCTTCCGGGGGATGAGCGAGGTCCTGGTCGTGCCGCCGGAGGTGGCGAACGGCCTGCGCGGCCTCGGCGCGGACCAGGGGGCCACCCCGTTCATGGTCCTGCTGTCGGCCTTTGCCGTCGTCCTCTCCCGCTGGAGCGGCCAGGAGGACCTGATCGTCGGCTCGCCGGTCGCCGGCCGCGACCGCCTCGAGCTGGAGCGGATGATCGGCATCTTCCTCAACATGCTCCCCCTGCGCGTCGACCTCTCCGGCGATCCGGCGTTCCGCGGCCTGCTCGGCCGGGTGCGCGAGACCGCCCTCGCCGCCTATACGCACAAGGAGGTGCCCGTCGAGCGCATCCTCGAAGAGGTGCAGCCCGGACGCGACCTCTCGCGTTCTCCCCTCTTCCAGGTGCTGTTCAACTTCCTGGCCTTCCCGCATCCGTCGCTCGACGTGCCCGGCCTCGCCATTGAGACCGTCCCGACGCGCGAGATGCCGTCACGCTTCGACTTCACGGTCTACGCCGAGGAGATCCGGACCGGGGAGATCTCTCTGGACCTGGTCTACAACGCCGACCTCTTCGACCGCGCCACCATGACGGGGTTCCTCGCCCAACTCCGCCGCGTCCTCGAGCGGGCGGCTGCGGAGCCGGACACTCCCATCTCCAGGATCTCCCTGCTGACGCCCGAGGCCGCGGCCGTCCTGCCCGATCCCCGTGCCCCGCTGGCGACCAGAGATTGGACCGCCGTGCACGAGCGCTTCGCCGAGCAGGCGCGGCTCGCGCCGGACCGGCCGGCGGTCATCGACTCCGAGGGAGCCTGGACCTACGGCGAGCTCGCGGAGCGGTCGGACCGGCTCGCCCGGCGGCTGCGCGACCTGGGGATTGGAAGCGGCGATGTCGTCGCCATCCTCGCCGAGCGGAGCGCGCCGCTGGTGCAGGCGCTCCTCGCCGTGCTGGACGCGGGCGCGGCGTTCCTGGTCCTCGATCCGGCCCACCCCGAGGCACGCCGGCAGGCCGCGCTCCGCCAGGCGGCGCCTCGCGTCCGCATCGAGATCGCCAACGGTGGGCTGCAGGTCGAGGCCGTCGCCGAAGCAGTCCGTTTCCCGGCCCCGGACGATCTCGCCTACGTGGCCTTCACCTCCGGCTCGACCGGCAAGCCGAAGGGGATTTTGGGCACCCATGGCCCCCTTGCCCACTTCTGCGCCTGGCACGCGGAAACCTTCGGCCTCGGCGCGGGCGACCGCTTCAGCCTGCTCTCGGGGCTCGCGCACGATCCGCTGCTGCGGGACGTCTTCACTCCGCTCTCGCTCGGGGCCACGCTGTGCATCCCCGGCCCGGACGATCTGGGCTCGCCAGCCGGCTGGATGGCGCGGCAGGCGATCACCGTCTGCCACCTGACGCCCGCGCTCGGGCAGGTCCTGGCCGATGGCGGCACGGCCCTGCCGGACCTGCGGTGGGCCTTCTTCGGCGGCGACGTGCTGACCGAGCGCGACGTGGCCCGCCTGCGGTCGTTCGCTCCGCGCGTCACTTGCGTCAACTTCTACGGCACTACCGAAACCCCCCAGGCCATGGCCTGGCACAACGCCTCCGGCGCGGGGGACTGGCCGGCGCGCCGGGTGCCGGTGGGCCGGGGCATCGACGGCGTCCAGCTCCTCGTCCTGAACGGGGCCGGGGACCTCGCCGCGCCGGGTGAGCTGGGCGAGGTTTGCGTGCGCACGCCGCACCTGTCCGTGGGCTACCTGGGCGACGAGCGCCTGACCGCCGAGCGCTATGGCGCCAACCCCTTTACCAGCGATCCTTCCGACCGCATCTACCGCACGGGCGACCTCGGCCGCTACCGGTCCGACGGCGCGGTCGACCTCGCCGGCCGCCGCGACCGCCAGATCCAGGTGCGGGGCTTCCGGGTGGAGCCCGCCGAGGTCGAGGCCGCCCTGGTCCTTCATCCCGCCGTGCGCGAGGCCGCGGTCCTGTTCCGCGGAGCCCTCACGGCGTGGCTCGCAGCAGCTCCGGGAGCTCTTCGTCCCGGACCGGCGGAGATGCGCGACTTCCTCCGCCGGCTCCTGCCCGATCCCATTGTGCCCGAGGCGTTCGTCTGGCTGGAGCGCCTGCCCCTGACTCCCAACGGCAAGCTCGACCGCGAGGCCCTCCCCGCCCCCGACCGCGAGGAGGGCAGGACCGAGGAGATCGCCGTGGCCCCGGCCACCCCGGAAGAGGAGAGGGTGGCCGCAATCTGGCGCGATCTTCTCAGGCTCGAGCGGATCGGCCGGCACGAGAGCTTCTTCGAGCTCGGCGGCCACTCGCTGCTGGGCGCCCGGGCCGTGGCCGCGCTGCGCGAGGCATTCGGCGTCGAGGTGCCCTTGCGTTCGCTGTTCGAGAGGCCGACCGTGGCCGAGCTGGGCCGGACCGTGGCCGAGCTGCGTTCCGGGCAGGCCGAGGCCGCCGGCCGGATCCCCCGCCTGCCCCGCGACCGCCGCCGCTTCCCAGCCTCCGCTTCCCAGCTTCGGGAGTGGGTCCTCGACCGCCTGCAGCCGGGCACCGGGGCCTACAACGTCCCCGGCGGCGGCAGGGTCCTGGGACCGGCGGACCTGGCCGTGCTGGAGCGGAGCATTCAGGAGATCGTCCGCCGGCACGAATCGCTGCGCACGACGTTCACAGCGGGCACCGAAGGCGAGCCGGTCCAGGTGGTCGCGCCCGAGCTGCGCATCCCCGTCCCCGTGATCGACCTGTCGACGCTGCCGGACGAGGCGCGGGAGAGCGAGGCGCGGCGGGTGTCGGCGAGCGAGTGGAACGCTCCCTTCGACCTCGAGCGCGGGCCGCTGGCGCGGGCAGCGGTGGTGCGCCTCTCCGGCCGCGAGCACCTGCTGCTCGTGACCCTCCATCACATCGTCGCGGACGGCTGGTCCATGGCGATCTTCTACCGCGAGCTGGCGGCGCTCTACGAGGCCTTCGCCGTGGGCAGCCCCTCCCCCCTCCCCGATCTCCCCGTCCAGTACGCGGACTACGCGGCCTGGCAGCGCGGCCTCCTCGCGGGCGAGGGCTTCGAGCAGCAGGTCGGCTACTGGCGCCGGCAGCTCGCGGGGGCCGCCCCCCTGGAGCTGCCCACGGACCGGCCGCGCCCGCCCGTCCAGCGGTTCGAGGGCGCCAAGCACCCCTTCCGCCTGCCGCCAGAGTCGTCTGCCGGTCTCCGCGAAATGGCGCAGGGCCAAGGGGCCAGCCTCTTCATGGCCCTCCTGGCCGCCTTCTCCGCCCTGCTCGGCCGCTACAGCGGCCAGGACGACTTCGCCGTCGGCACCTACAGCGGCAACCGCAGCCGGACGGAGCTCGAAGGGCTGATCGGGTTCTTCATCAACAGCCTCGTGCTGCGGCTGGGGCTGGAGGGCGACCCGGGCTTCCGCCGGCTCCTCGACCGCGCCCGCGAGGTGACCCTGGAAGCCTTCGCGCACCAGGACGTCCCCTTCGAGAAGCTGCTGGAGGCGCTGCGCATCGAGCGCGACCTGTCGCGCACGCCGCTGTTCCAGGTCATGCTCGTGCTCCACAACTTCCCGCGGGCGGCCGTGGACCTGTCCGGCGTCCGCCTGGAGACGATCCCGGTCGACCAGGGCCATGCCGACTTCGACCTCACCCTCTGGCTGAGCGAGGACGCGGCAGGCCTGGGGGGAGCTTTCACCTACAGCCTCGCCCTGTTCGAGGAGGCGACCGTCGCCCGGCTGGGAGGCCACCTCGCGGCCTTGATCCGCGCCGCGCTCGCCGAGCCGGACCGGTCCGTTCACGAGCTGCCGCTGCTCGGCGAGGACGAGCGCCGGCAGATCCTCGGCGAGTGGAGCGTGGGGCCGGCGGCGCAAGGGGCGGAGCGCTGCCTGCACGAGCTGTTCGAGGAGCAGGCGCGACGCACCCCTGAGGCGATCGCGCTGGAAGGCGCCGGCGAGATCCTCACCTACGCCGAGCTGAATCGCCGGGGGGACCGTCTTGCCGCTCATCTCCACAGCCTCGGAGTGGCGCCGGAGACTCTCGTGGGGCTCCGGGTCGAGCGCTCCCCCGAGATGATCGTGGCCCTGCTCGCGGTCCTCAAGGCGGGCGGCGCCTACCTGCCTCTCGACCCAGCCTACCCGGAAGCGCGCCTGGCCTGGATGATCGAGGATTCGGGGGCCGTGGTGGTGCTGAGGAGCAAGGACTTCAAGGACTTCAAGGACGCCAAGGACGGCAAGGACAAGCGAACGCCTGCCTTGTCGGCCAACGCCGCCTACGTCATCTACACCTCGGGCTCGACCGGCAGGCCCAAGGGAGTCGTCGTCGAGCACCGCTCGATCGCGGCGTACATCGCGGGCGCGGCCGAGGACTTCGGGCTGCGGCCGGGGGACCGGGTGCTCCAGTTCGCCTCGATGAGCTTCGACACCAGCGCCGAGGAGATCTATCCGGCTCTCGCGAGCGGGGCCACCCTGGTGCTCCGGCCCGACGACATGGCGAGCTCCATCGCCCACTTCCTGCGGGAAGCCGAACGGTTGAGCCTCACCGTGCTCGATCTGCCGACCGCCTTCTGGCACGAGCTGGCGGAAGGCCTGGGCCGGGAGGGGACCCTCCCCGCCTGCGTGCGGCTGGTGATCGTAGGCGGCGAGAAGGCGCTGCCCGACCGGCTCGCCCTCTGGCGCGAGAAGGTGGGTCCCGGCGTGCAGCTCCTCAACACCTATGGGCCTACGGAGGCGACGATCGTCACAACCCGCTGCGACCTGACCGAAGGGACGGGCGAGGCGCCGATCGGCCGCCCCGTCCCCGGCGCGCGCGCCTACGTCCTCGACCGTTCTGGCGGCCCGGCGCCGGTGGGCGTCCCGGGCGAGCTGCACGTGGGCGGCTCCGGCCTCGCCCGCGGCTACCTGAACCGGCCGGAGATCACGGCCGAGCGCTTCGTCCCCGATCCGTTCGGCGGCGCGCGGGGAGCACGGCTGTACCGCACGGGCGATCTGGTGCGCTGGCGGCCGGACGGCGAGCTGGAGTTCCTCGGCCGGGTGGACCACCAAGTCAAGATCCGGGGCTTCCGCATCGAGCTCGGGGAGGTCGAGGCGGCCCTGCGCGCCCACGACGGCATCCGCGACACGGCCGTCACTGTCCTGCGGACGCCGCAGGGAGACTCCCGCCTCGTCGCCTACCTGGTGATGAATGGAGAGCCGGCGGACAGAGCCGAGCTGCGGAGGTTCCTCCTGGCGCGCCTGCCTGAATACATGGTGCCCGTCCTCTACCTCGACCTCCCCGCGCTGCCGCTCACCCCGAGCGGCAAGGTGGACCGCCGGGCGCTCCCCGAGCCGCGGGGAGAGCGGCCCGATACCGGCGCCAGCGGCGCCGGCTATGTGGCGCCCCGGACCGAGCTGGAACGGGCCATCGCCGCCGTGTGGCGCGATCTCCTGGGAATCGATCAAGTCGGCATCGAGGACAACTTCTTCGATCTCGGGGCCCACTCCCTGCTGATCGTGCGCGCCCACGGCCGCCTGCGCGAGGCGCTCGGCCGCGAGCTGACGGTGATCGACCTGTTCCGGAATCCGAGCGTGGGAGCGCTCGCCCGGCACCTCGCAGGCGCGGAGGACGCGGCCTCCTTCCAGGAGGTCGAGAGCCTCGCCCGACAGCAGAAGACCGCGCTCCAACAGCAGCGGAAGATCATGAAGCGCCTCAAGACGATGACCGGGGTATAGCAGGCATGGACGAAAACGAGATCGCCGACGCCGAAGAGGTCCAGGAGCAGATCGCCGTCATCGGCATGGCCGGCCGCTTTCCCGGCGCCAGGGACCTCGACGAGCTCTGGCGCAACCTGCGCGACGGCGTCGATTCCGTGCGCGACCTGACCGAGGAGGAGCTGCTGGCCTCCGGCGTCGATCCGGCGCTCCTGCGCAGCCCGGACTACGTCAGGGCGGCCGCCCCCATCGCGGACGCCGAGCGGTTCGACGCCTCCTTCTTCGGCTTCTCCCCGCGCGAGGCCGAGCTGCTCGACCCGCAGTCGCGGGTCTTCCTGGAGTGCGCCTGGGAGGCCCTGGAGTCGGCGGGCTACGTGTCCGAGTCCTACGACGGCTGGATCGGGCTGTTCGCCGGCGTCAGCCTGCCGGCCTACCTGATGAGCAACCTCATGCCCAACCGGGAGCTCGCGGCCCAGGTCGGCAACTTCCAGCTCATGCTGGCCAACGACCGCGACTACTTCACGACGCGGATCTCCTACAAGCTCGGCCTGCAGGGGCCGAGCGTCAACGTCCAGACCGCCTGCTCCACTTCGCTCGTGGCGGTCCACCTCGCCTGCCAGAGCCTCCTCTCCTATCACTGCGGCATCGCCCTGGCCGGCGGCGTCCGGATCAACTTCCCTCAGCTCGCCGGCTATCTCCACCAGGAGGGGAGCATCTTCTCGCCGGACGGCCGCTGCCGGGCCTTCGACGCCGGCGGCCGGGGCGCTCTCTTCGGCGAGGGGGCCGGCGTCGTGGTGCTCAAGCGCCTTTCCGAGGCGCTCGCCGACGGCGACACCATCCTTGCCGCCATCCGCGGCACGGCCTGCAACAACGACGGCCTGGACAAGGTGGGTTACACCGCGCCCAGTGTCAACGGCCAGGCCAAGGTCATCGCCCTGGCCCAGGCCGTGGCCGGGGTGAGCCCCGACTCCCTGAGCTACGTCGAGGCCCATGGCAGCGGCACTCCCCTCGGGGATCCCATCGAGGTCGCCGCCCTGACCCGGGCGTTCCGCGCACACACCGAGCGTGAGCGGTTCTGCGCCCTCGGTTCCATCAAGACCAACGTCGGCCACCTGGAGGCCGCGGCCGGTATCGCCGGCCTCCTCAAGGCCATCCTGGCCCTGAAGCACCGGACGCTCCCGCCGAGCCTCCACTTCTCGACGCCGAACCCGGAGATCGATTTCGAGGACGGCCCCTTCTACGTCAACACCGTTGCCCGCGAATGGCCTTGCAACGGCACGCCGCGGCGGGCCGGGGTGAGCTCCTTCGGCATGGGCGGCACCAACGCCCACGCCATCCTGGAGGAGGCGCCCGAAACGGAGCCCGGCAGCGCCTCCCGCCCCTGGCAGCTCCTCCTCCTCTCCGCCCGGACGCCGGCCGCCCTGGAGACCTCCTCCGGACGGCTCGCCGCCTTTCTGCGCGAGCACCCGGAGCTTGATTTCGCCGACATCGTCCACACCCTCCAGGCCGGCCGACGCGCCTTCCGCCACCGGCTGGCCCTCGTCTGCCGCAACCGCGAGGACGCCTTGGCGGCGCTTGCCGATCCCCGGCGGATTCTCCGTAGCGAGCAGGAGAGCGCGGACCGGCCTGTGACGTTCCTCTTCCCCGGCCTGGGCGAGCACTACCCCGGCATGGCGCTCGGCCTCTACCGCGGCGAGCCCGCCTTCCGCGTTGCCCTCGACGAGTGCTGCGATCTCCTGGAGCCCCACCTCGGCCTCGACCTGCGCCGCCTGCTCTTCCCGGAAGGCCTCTCCGAGACCGGCGCCGGAGTGGACATGAAGGCGCTGCTCGGGCGCGGAGGGAGGACGGCGAGCGAGCTCGACCGGACCCTCTATGCCCAGCCGGCGGTCTTCGCCGTCGAGTACGCCTTGGCGGTCCTGCTCATGGAGTGGGGCCTCCGCCCGCAGTCCCTGATCGGCTACAGCCTCGGCGAGTACGTGGCCGCCTGCCTGGCCGGTGTCCTCTCCCTCGGCGACGCCCTGGCTCTCGTCGCCCGGCGAGCCCGCCTGATCGACGGCCTGCCGGCCGGCGCCATGCTCGCCATGCCTCTTTCCGAGGCCGAGGCATGCACGCTCCTGGGCGGCGAGCTGTCGATGGCCGCGTTGAATGGTCCGTCCGTCACCGTGGCCTCCGGTCCCGAAGCCGCCGTCGCCGACCTCGAGCGCCGGCTCGCCGCGCACGGCCTCGCCAGCCGCCGGCTGACCACCACCCACGCCTTCCACTCGCGGATGATGGAGCCCATCCGCGGCGCCTTCGCCGATCTCGTGGCACGGACGCGGCTCGCGCCGCCGCGGATTCCCTATGTGTCGAACGTCACCGGCACCTGGATCACCCCGGAAGAGGCGACCGATCCCGGCTATTGGGTGCGCCACCTCTGCCAGGCCGTGCGCTTCGCCGACGGTCTGGCCGAGCTCGCCCGCGAACCCGAGCGCGTGCTCGTCGAGATCGGACCCGGCCAGGGGCTGACCGCCCTGACGCTCCAGTCGGCGCACGGGCTCATGGCGATCCCGACCCTGCGCTCCTCCTGGGACCCCCAGCCGGACACCGCCTTCCTCCTGACCGCCCTGGCCAAGCTCTGGCTCTCCGGATTGCGCGTGGATTGGGCCGGCTTCTACGCCCACGAGCGGCGCCTGCGGGTGCCTCTGCCCACCTATCCCTTCGAACGGCAGCGTTACTTCATCGATCCGCCGCGGACCCGGACGGCTGCCGTGGACACGGGGGAAACCGCGGAGGCTTCCGCTCCCGTCGCCCGCCACGCCCGGCCCGCCCACCTCCGCAACGCCTACGTGCCGCCCGCGACGGATCTCGAGAGGCGGCTCGTCCCGATCTGGCAGGAGGTCCTCGGCATCGAGGAGATCGGCGTCCACGACAGCTTCTTCGACCTCGGCGGCCATTCGCTGCTGGCGCCGCAGCTCCTCGTCCGGCTGCGCAGGGACCTCGGGATCGACTTCGCCATGCGGGACTTCGCCGAGACCCCCACCATCGCGCGCATGGCGGAGGCCATGGAGCTGATCCACCGCGAGGGCGCGGCCGCCCTCGCCGCCCGGCGCGAGGAGGTCGACCTGTGGGCCGAGGCCTCCTTCCTCGATCCGGAGATTGCGCCCGCGGCGCCCTGGAACGGCGAGGCCGGGGAGCCGGCCGAGATCTTCCTCACCGGCGGCACCGGCTTTCTCGGCTCCCACGTCCTCGACGAGCTGCTGCGGCGCACCCATGCGCGGATCCACTGCCTCGTGCGCGCGAACGGCGCCGAAGAGGCCTTCCGCCGGCTGCGCGCCGCCCTGGAGGAGCGCGAGCTGTGGAGCGGCGCCATGGCCGGCCGGATCGCCGCCGTGCCGGGCGACCTGGCGGAGCCCCGCTTCGGCCTCGCCGAGGAGGCCTTCCGCGAGCTCGCGGGCCGGGTGGACGCCGTCTACCACTGCGGCGCCTGGGTGAACTTCAACTACCCCTACAAGACCCTCGCTCCGGCCAACGTCCACGGCACCGCCGAGGCCCTCCGCCTCGCCGCCCTGGGCCGCGCCAAGCCCCTGCACTTCATCTCCAGCATCGCCGCCACGCCCGAGGGGGACTACGGCTTCCGTGCCCATCCCGTCGTGCACGAGGACGAGGACTCCGAAAGCATCGAGGGGCTGTTCGGCGGCTACGGCGAGACCAAGTGGGTTTGCGAACGGCTCATCCGGATCGCCCGCTCGCGCGGCCTGCCGGTCACCATCTACCGGCCGGGCGTCCTCTCCGGCCACAGCCGGACCGGCATCGGCAACCAGCGCGACATGGTCTGGAGCCTCATCAAGAGCTGCATCCAGATGGGAATCCATCCCATCGACGACTACCGCCTGGATGTGACGCCCGTCGACTACGTGGCGAGCGCCATCGTCCACCTCTCCCTCGAGGCGGGGAGCGCGAACCGGCTCTTCCAGCTTCCTCACCCGAGCCCGCCGACCTACCGGAGGGTTTACGAAATGATCCGCGCCTACGGCTATCCCCTGGAGCCGCTTCCATTCCGCGATTGGATCGATCGGGTCGTCGAGACCGCCCGGGTGGACTCCGGCAACGCGTTGTCCGCTTTCATCGGCGTGGCGGAGAACTACGACAAGCTCGCCGAAAAGGCGACGGCCGAGGGGGAAGACGGCCGGCTCAAGGACATCGTCTTCGACGGCACGAACACCCGCAACGGCCTCGCCGGCTCCGGCATCGCCTGCCCGGACCTGGACGAGGAGCTGATCGCCATCTACCTCGACAGCTTCGTGCGCACCGGCTTCTACCCGCCGCCTCCACCCTCCTAATTCACCCAGGGGCCTTTTCTGACGCCCTTTTCCCCGGGGATGACGCGGAAGCCGCGCTTCTTCTTGGCCCGGTTCAGCTTCTTCTGGATCCACCAGCGCTCCAGACGCAGCCGGTACTCCCGGAAGTCCTTCCGTCGCAGGCCGATCCGGCCGCTCCGGTCCACGTAGAACCAGCCCAGGCCGATGCACGTGCAGATCCCCACGAAGCCAGGCACATCCCGCGTGACCAGCAGGCCGAGGAAGGCGCCGAGCAGCTCGAGCGCAACGTAGTAACCGGCCTCGATGGGCAGGATGAACATGAAGAGGACCGTGGCCCCCCGGTGAGCGCGTGCCCATGCCGCGAGCAGGATGGCCATCAGGGTCCAGCCCTGCATCATCACGAACGGGTTCGGAGCGGTCCACCCGGACAGGGACAGCGTCAGGTCCGTCAGGGTGGCCAGGATGCCCCCGCCGATGCCGGCGAAGAGCAGCATGCGCCAGAAATGGCGCCGGCCCAGCCCCGAGAGGACGTCCCGCCCCCAGAGGAAGAGCAGGATCAGGTTGATGATGAACCAGAAGCTCGGCCCTGCCGTGTGCACAAAGGGGTAGGTGACGAGCTGCCAGAGGAAGCCCCGCTGCCAGACGAGGGGCGTGATCGTCAGCAGAAGGGGGATGATGCGGGTGGAGGCGAAGGCGCCCAGGGTGACCGAGAGCAGCATCGCGCCGGCGATGAAGAGGAGGTCGCGCGGGATCGGCCCGCTGAGACCCCCTCCGCCAAAGCTCTGCCGGGTGGTGGGGCGCGTGTACACGAGGCTAGTCTGTCATGAGTATCTGACCCAGCGCAGCAGCTCCGGGATCGTCGGCTTCTTGCCGTACATGAGGATGCCGATGCGGTAGATGCGGCCGCAGAACCAGACCATCAGCACCAGGAACCCGAACGTCAGGACGTAGGCGGCCGCGATCTGCCAGGCCGGCGGCGTCTCGGTGACCATGCGCAGCGGCATCAGCACGGGCGAGAACAGGGGGATCAACGACGTCACGGTCGAGAGCGTCGAGCTCGGGGCGTTGATGACCATCGGCATCAGGATCGCTGGTATGGAGAAGAGGATGCTCATGGTCCCGGCCACCTGCTGCGCTTCCTGGACGCTGTTGAAGGCCGCGCCCAGGGCCGCATAGAAGCTCGCGTAGACGAAGAACCCGAGCGCAAAGAAGAGGAGGAAGTTGAGCGCCATCAGCGGGCTGAGCGTCGGGATCTGGAGCTGGTCGGGCATCGTGGTCATGGCGCTGAGGAGCCCGGGCGCGCTGATCACGACCATGGTGAGGAGCCAGATCGCGAACTGCGTCAGGCCGACCAGGCAGATGCCGGTGAGCTTGCCCATCATCAGCTGGAAGGGCTTGACCGTCGAGATGATCACTTCGACGGCGCGGCTCCCTTTCTCCTCCAGGATGCCGTTCATGACCTGCTGGCCCCAGATGAGCAGCGAGAGGAAGAGCATGAAGAAGAGGATGTAGGCGAAGAGGAAGCCTCCCGTTCCGCCCTCGGCGCGGCTACCTTCCTTGGACACGCGGATCGTGCGCAGGTCCACGTCCGCGGACAGCTCGCCGACCTTGTCGGGATCGTAACCGGCGTCGGCCAGGCGCACCCGCCGCACGGCATCGGTGAGCCGGTCCTCGAGCACCTGCTGGGTCATGAAGTTGGAGGTGCTCCGGCCGTGGTACTCGACGGGGTCGCCGGTGAGCGTTCCGGGGGTGATCCGGATCCAGGCGTCGATCTCCTTGTCCACGACGCGGCGGTTCAGGGCGTCTTCCTGGGCCTTTCGGTCCGGCTGCACCTCCTCCGGGATGAGCTCGACCTTGGCCATCCGCATCTGCCCGCCGCCCGGCTCCAGAGCCGTCTTTTCCTTTGGCTGTTTGGGGTTGAGCTGGGCGGCGACTCGGCCGGTGCCGTCGAGGACCACGATCGCCTGCGTGGTCTTGGAGCGCATCATGAGGAGCGAGGGGAGGACGGTCATGACCACGGCGAACACGGGGAAGATCACCGTGCCGATCCAGAACCCCTTGCTCCGGATGCGCTGGAGGTACTCGCGCTTGGCGACGATCCGGATGTTGTCAAGCTGCATCTCGCACCGCCTTCATGAAGATCTGCTCCAGCTCCGGCTCTTCGGAGCGGAACTCGTGGACGCGCAGGAACTCGACCAGGCGCACCAGGGTCTCGTGGCCTTCGGCATCGGGCCGCAGGAGCAGCTTGACCACGCCGTCCTTGACCACGGCCTGCTCGACCTCGGGCAGCCCCTCGACGCGGTCGAGGTCCCCCTCGGCGACCAGGCGGTAGGCGTTGCCGCCCACCCGCCGCTTGATCTCGCGCAGGCCGCCGGTGAGGACCACCTTGCCTTGGGAGATGAGGCAGATGTGGTCGCACATCCGCTCGGCCAGCTCCATGCCGTGGGTGGAGAGGATCACGGTCCTGCCCTGCTTCCGGTGCTCGTGGAACAGGTCGCGGAACAGCTCCTGGTTGATCGGATCGAGCCCGGAGAAGGGCTCGTCGAGGATCAGGAGCTCCGGCTCGTGGAGGAGCGTGCCGATGAGCTGCACCTTCTGCTGCATGCCCTTGGACAGCTCTTCGACCTTGGACTTCTTCCACTTGGCGAGGTCGACGCGGTCGAGCCAGCGGTCGATGGCGGGCACGAGGTCGCGGCGCTTGCGGCCGTGGATCTCGCCCAGGAAGAGGAGCTGATCGATCACGGTCATCTTGGGATAGAGGCCGCGCTCCTCGGGGAGATAGCCGACGCGGCGCAGCTCCGCGGCGCCGCGCTTGCGCCCGAACAGGTGGACCTCGCCCGAATCGGGGGCGATGATGTCCATGATCATGCGGATGGTCGTGGTCTTGCCGGCCCCGTTGGGTCCGAGCAGGCCGAAGATGGTGCCCGTCTCGGGCACCGCGAACGAGACGCCGTCCACGGCCTTGAACTTGCCGTAGCTCTTCCGGACGTCCCGCACTTCGAGGTTGGAAGTCATGTCGGATGGTCCCTCCGTCCTTTATTACGCAGGAGGTTTCTGGGAGTTTGAATCCTCCTTGGCCTCCCGAGGGGGATACAGGGATCTGGCCGTCTTCATCTTCTGCAGGATCTGCGGCGGCTTCTCCTCGACGAGCACCGGCGTGCCGTGGACCCAGACCTTGCTGCCCAGGCCCGCCGGTGCGATCCCGGAGATCGCGTCCAGGCGGAACCAGGCCGTCTGCCGGTCCCCCTCCGCCTGCTTGAGCGCGATCCACTTGTCTTCCATCTTCGGCTACTCTACCTCGTCGCCGTAGGGGCGGCCCTTGTGGCCGCCCTCCGGAAGGGCACCCACAAGGGGTGCCCCTACGCCGTCGATCGAGATCGGCTGCGTCTCGGGCAGGAGCTGCACGTCCAGCTCCCTGATCTTGGCCCGGAAGGCCGCCACGTCCTGGGAGAACAGTTGGTTGAAGTCGGCCAGCACCTTGCGCGACTCCGCCTCGGCCCTCTCCAGGTAGGTGAGTTGGGCCGGGGTGGGAGCGTCGTACGACGAGCCGATCGCCCGCATGGCGTAGTTGAGCCGGTTCTCCGCGTCGGTCTCGGCCACGATGCCCTTCGTTCCCTCCGGCTGCCAGAGCCGCTTCTCGACGTCGTCGAGCTTCTTGCGCAGCTCGCGAGCTGATTTCGTCAACTCTTCGCCAGCCGGGTCCTTCTCGTCCTTCTTGAGTTTCTCCTGGCGGGCCTTGACCCTCGCGGTCACGGCGTCGATGTCCGTGCGGGTCTGGTTGATCCGCTCCACCGCCGTGGCCAGGGCTTCCTGGACCTTGCCGGCGCGCTCCTGGGCCTCGAAGTTGGCCTGCCTGCCGGCCAGCCGCCCTTCGTACCGGGGATCGGGCATCACCCGCACCGTCTGCTCAGCGGACTTCTGGTCCTTGTAGGAGACGCGGACCCGGTAGGTTCCGGGGAGCACCTCGGGGCCGGCGGGCTCGCGGAAGGGGTTGACGTCCCGCCGCGGGATCCGCTTGTAGGCATCGCGCCGCAGGTCCCAGGCCGCGCGGTTCACCCCCTGGGTCACCGGCGCCTGGAAGGTGCGGATCACCTTGCCCGACTCGTCGAGCACCTCGATCTTCGCCTCGGGACCCTTCTTGCCTCCACGTCGGCCTCCCGCTTCTTCCTCCGCGGAAGGGTCGTCCATGACCAGCGGCTTGCCTCCTTCGGCTTTTTCCGCGCGCTCGGCCTCTTTGCGCTCGCGCTCCATCTCCTCGTCCGGATGGGGCAGGCCGGGGACGTTCATCGACCAGGCGATCAGCGCGCCGTAGGGCCGGCCCTGTCCGCGGAACTCGCCCGCACCGGGGAAGCGCGACGAGCCGGTCTGGGCGACCTGGTGCTGCATCGCGTCGCCGATCTCGAACAGGCGGATGGCCTCCTTCTGAGTGGCCTCGGAGACCGAGCGCAGCGGCCGGATGTCGTCCACGATGTAGAGGCCGCGGCCGTGGGTGGCGACGATCAGGTCGTGCTCCCGCGGATGGATCGCCAGGTCCATGACCGAGACCGTGGGCACGCCATGATCGAACCTCATCCACTCCTTGCCCGCGTCGAGCGAGGCCCAGAGGCCCCACTCGGTCCCCAGGAAAAGCAGGTCGGGATCGACCGGGTCCTGGACGATGGAGAGCGCATAGCCGCGGAGATTCTTCGTAGCAAGGCTGGTCCAGGTGCGGCCGAAGTCCGTGGTCCTGGCCACGTACGGCGTCCAATCCGAGCGGCGATGGTTGTCGAAGACCACGAAGGCCGTGCCCGCGTCATGGGGTGACGGATGAACGTGGGGGATCCAGGTGTTCTCGGGCACGCCGCGGACGTTTTTCTCCACGCTCGTCCAGGTCTTCCCGCCATCGCGGGTCACATGGAGCCGGCCATCGTCGGAGCCCGCCCAGAGCACTCCCTGCTGGACCGGGCTCGGCGCCAGGGCGATCAGGGTGGTGAAGTTCTCGGCGCCGGTGACGTCGGGAGTCAGTCCGCCCGCCTCACCCGCCTTCTGCCACTCGGGCTTGTCGGTGGTCAGATCGGAGCTGATCGTCGTCCAGGTGTCGCCCCGGTCCGTCGACTTGTGGACGTACTGGCTGCCAAAGTAGATCGTGTCCGGCGCGAAAGGATCGATGGCGATCGCCGCGTTCCAGTTGAAGCGCAGGTCGCCTTCGCCCGCGGGCGGCGCCGGCCGGATGTCCTTGCGCTCGCCGGTCCGCAGGTCATAGCGGACGATAAAACCCTCCTGGCTCATGGCGTAGCCGCGCATGGAATCGCGCGGGTCGGGCACGGTGTCGAAGCCGTCGCCGAAGGCCACTTCCTGCCAGTGATGGTTGCGGATGCCGCCGTTCTCCCAGACGTCGGAGGGGCCCTTCCAGGAGCCGTTGTCCTGCAGGCCGCCATAGACGTTGTAGGGCACTTCCATGTCGTAGCGCACGTGGTAGAACTGCGGCAGCGGCAGGTTGGACATGAAGCGCCAGGAGGCGCCGCGGTCGCGGCTCTCGTAGACCCCGCCGTCGTTGCCCTCCAGGATGTGCCGCGGGTCGGCGGGGTTGATCCACATGGCGTGGTGATCGGGGTGGACCTCGCGGAACCCGGCGATCGACTCGAACGTCTTGCCGCCGTCGGACGAGGCATGGAGCACCGAGGCGAGGCGGTAGAGCCGGTTCGGGTCGCGGGGATCGACCCGGATGTCCGCGTAGTAGAAGGGACGCGGCGACACATCTCCCTCGCTGTTGACCGTCTTCCAGGAGCGTCCGCCGTCGTCGGAGCGGAGCAGGGCGTTCTGTTTCGCCTCGACCAGGGCGTAGACGACGCGGGGGTCAGAGGGGGCCACGGCGAGACCGACGCGGCCGAGGTTTCCCTTGGGGAGGCCATCCTCCTCGGTCAGCTTCTTCCAGCTCTCGCCGCCGTCGTGGGAGACGTGGATGCCGGAGCCGGGGCCGCCCGAGCGGAAGGACCAGGGCCAGCGCCGGTAGTCCCACATGGCGGCGAAGAGCTTGTTGGGGTTGGAGGGGTCTGCCACGAGGTCGGCGCAGCCGGTGCGCTCGTCCACGTAGAGGACCTTGCGCCAGGTCTTGCCGCCGTCCAGGGTCTTGAAGACGCCGCGGTCGGGGTTCTCCCCCCAGGCCTGGCCCATGGCAGCCGCCCAGGCGGTCTTCGGATCGTTCGGGTGGATGATGACGCGGTGGATGCGCTCGGTCTTCTCGAGGCCCAGGTGCTGCCAGGTCCGCCCGCCGTCGAGCGACTTGTAGATGCCGTTGCCGACCGAGACGCTGTTGCGCGGGTTGCCCTCGCCGCTGCCGACCCAGACGGCGTCGGGATTGGATGGATCGAGGGCAACGGCGCCGATCGAGGCAACGGGCTGGTCGTCGAAGACCGGCTGCCAGGTGAGCCCGCCATTGACCGACTTCCAGACGCCGCCGGTGGCGGTGCCGACGTAGACCGTCCCCGGGTTGGATGCCGAGGGCTCACTGGCTGCGATAGCCGCGATGCGGCCGCTCATGGCCGCGGGGCCGATCGAGCGGGCCTTGAGCCCGGCGAGCAGGCTGGGATCGACGGCGGCCAGCGGCAGGACTGACAGGCTGATCGCCGCGAGGGTGACGAGAAGGGATCTCCGCATGAAACACCTCCAAGGAAAAGGACGGCCGGAAGGCCGCCGCAAGCCTAGCCGCTGGCGGAAGGGAGGGCAACTCTCCTTGAAGCGGCGGTGGCTTGGGGCCGCGCCGTCCCCGCTCGGCATGAAGCCGCCACGGCTTGGCTTGTAGGGGCCACTCCTTGGCTTGACGGAGCCATGGCGTGGCGTGAAGGAGTCATGGCTTGGCGGGAAGGGATCGCGGCTTGACTTGAAGGAGCCATGGCTTGACCTGAAGGGACCGCGGCTTGGCTCAAAGCCGCCGTGGCCAGGCTTGAAGCCGCCATGGCTTGGCTCGAAGCCACCGCCGCACCCCTTGTGGGCATACGCGCTAACTTTGCTGCCTTGGAAGGAAGAGCCCCGGTAGGGGCGTCATGAATTAGCCCGGCACGTGAGTGCCGGGTTGATGGGTCGCCAAACGCCCGAAGCCCCGGTAGGGGTGACATTCCTCCCTCATGGGGCTTGCGCCCCACTCCCGATATGTCGCCCCGTCCGGGGCTCGGATTGTTTCGGATCTCCGTTACCCGGACCCGGCACTCACGTGCCGGGCTAATTCATGACGCCCCTGGCGGGGCTTGGCAATACAAAGTTAGCGCCTATGCCCCCTGTGGGGTGCCCTTCCGGAGGGCGGCCACAAGGGCCGCCCCTACATGAAACGCTATCCGTCGCTCGGACTGTGAGCTGGAGCCCTCCAACGAGCGGGTAGATCGTCCCAACGAGCAGGTGGAGGGGGCTACCCGCTCGTTTCCAGCGTCCACCCGCTCGTTTGCGGGGAGCCACGCGCTGGGTGGACCCTTCCAACCATTCGTTTGGATCGGCTACCCACTCGTTTGCAGCGCCAACCCATCCGTTTGGAGGGGCTACCCGGTGGGTGGAACCTTCTACCCACTCGTTGGGCAACATTTGTCCCGCCGCGGCGTATAGAAGACGAGCCGTGTAGCGCCGGAGGGTTTGGGTACGGTATCCTGACGTGTCGCTCAATCGGTAAGCATCCGTGAAAACAGTCCACAGGAGAATATCCATGAAGCGCAAGACCTTTGCCTGCCTGTTCCTGGCAGGCCTGATCGGCTCGGCCGCCTGGGCCCAGACCGCCGACGAGATCATCGCCAAGAACATCGAGGCCAAGGGCGGCCTCGCCAAGCTGAAGGCGGTCCAGACCATGCGCATCAGCGGCAAGATGATGATGGGCCCCGGCATGGAGGCCCCCATGGTCATCGAGACCGCGCGCCCGAACAAGATGCGCGTCGAGTTCACTTTCCAGGGCATGACCGGCATCCAGGCCTACGACGGCAAGACCGGCTGGATGGTGATGCCGTTCATGGGCAAGAAGGATCCCGAGACCATGTCCGGCGACGACCTCAAGCAGGTCGAGGACCAGGCCGACATCGACGGCCCGCTCGTCGACTACAAGGAGAAGGGCAACCAGGTCGAGTACCTGGGCAAGGGCGACGTCGAGGGCACCCCGGTCCACAAGCTCAAGGTCACCAAGAAGAACGGCGACGTCGCCACGCTCTTCCTGGACGCCGACAGCTTCCTGGAGATCAAGGCCGAGGGCAAGACCAAGATCCGCGGCCAGGAGATCGAGGGCGAGACCACCTTCGGCGACTACAAGGAGGTCGGCGGCATGATCTTCGCCCATTCCATCCAGTCCAAGATGAAGGGCGGCCCGGGGCCCGGTCAGACGATCACCTTCGAGAAGATCGAGATCAACCCGGAAATCGCGTCGAGCCGCTTCGACATGCCGGCGAAGGCCGCCGAGACCCCGGCCCCGCCGAAACAGCAGTAAACCCCTCGGAGGCCGCTCACCGGAGCGGCCTCCGCGTTCAATCTCAATTCTTTCTTCAGGAGGGCGCGAGATGCGCACGCCTCAGAGGCTTCTTTGCCTGGCCGCGGCGGGATTGGCCATGGCAGCACAGGCTCAGACCGAAATCGATTCGAACACCTTCGCCGGCCTCGAGGCCCGCAACATCGGCCCGGCCGTCATGAGCGGACGCATCGCCGGCATCGACGGAGTGGCCGGCGACACCGTCACCCTCTATGTCGGCTCGGCCAGCGGCGGCGTCTGGAAGTCCAAGGACTTCGGCATCACCTTCAAGCCGGTCTTCGACAAGCACATCCAGTCCATCGGCGCCGTGCAGGTCGACCCGAAGAACCCCCAGACCATCTGGGTCGGCACCGGCGAGTCCTGGGTCCGCAACAGCGTCTCGGTCGGCGACGGTGTCTACAAGTCGACCGACGGCGGCGACAACTGGGAGAAGATGGGCCTGCCGGATTCCGAGCGCATCGCCCGCATCCGGGTCAGCCCGAAGGACGGCAACACCGTCTGGGTCTGCGCCACCGGCCACCTGTGGAACGACAACGAGGAGCGGGGCGTCTACAAGACCACCGACGGCGGCAAGGCCTGGAAGCGTGTCCTTTATGTGGACGCGAAGACCGGCTGCTCGGACATCGACATGGACCCGCAGGAGCCGGACATCCTCTATGCCGGCATGTGGGAGTTCCGCCGCGGCGCCTCCTATTTCAGCTCCGGCGGCCCGGGCTCGGGCCTGTACAAGAGCACCGACGGCGGCGAGACCTGGAAAAAGACCGAGACCGGCCTGCCCACGGGCACCAAGGGACGCATCGCCATCGCCGTGGCGCCGTCCCGGCCTTCGACGGTCTACGCGGTCGTCGAGGCCAAGAACACTGCCCTCTACCGCTCCGACGACACCGGCGAGAGCTGGAAGGAGGTCAACTCCTCCTTCAACATCCAGGTCCGCCCCTTCTACTTCGCCCACATCGTCGTCGACCCGAACGACCACAACACCATCTACAAGCCGGGCCTGATGCTCACCGTCAGCTCGGATGGCGGCAAGACCTTCAACGGCTCGTTCGGCCCGGGAGGCGGCAGCGTCCATGGCGACCATCACGCGCTCTGGATCAACCCGAAGGATTCGCAGGAGCTGGTGCTGGGTACGGACGGTGGCGTCTACATCTCCAGCGACAAGGGGGCTCACTGGCGGCACGTCAAGTCGCTGCCGGTCTCGCAGTTCTACCGCGTCAGCTACGACATGGACTGGCCGTACAACGTCTACGGCGGCCTGCAGGACAACGGCTCCTGGTCCGCTCCTTCGCGCGGCGCGACCGGCGTTCAGAACCGCAACTGGCGCAACATCGGCATGGGCGACGGCTTCTGGGCCTTCCGCGACCCCACGGACCCCGACGTGGTCTATGTCGAGTACCAGGGCGGCAAGATCTCGCGCGGGCGGCTGTCCACGGGCGAGAGCCGCGACATCCAGCCCCTGCCGCTCGACGGGGACCCCGAGTACCGCTTCAACTGGAACACGCCCATCCATCTGAGCCCCAACGAGAAGGGCACGATCTACATCGGCGCGCAGTTCCTGTTCCGCTCGCGCGACAGGGGCGAGTCGTGGGAGAAGGTCTCGCCCGACCTCACCACCAACGATCCGAAGCGGCAGCAGCAGCTCAAGTCCGGCGGCCTGACGGTCGACAACTCCAGTGCCGAGAACCACACCACGATCTACTCGATCGCCGAGTCGGCGAAGAACAAGGACGTGATCTGGGTGGGGACCGACGACGGGTACGTTCAAGTCACCCGCGACGGCGGCAAGAGCTGGACGAACGTCAGCAAGAACCTGTCCGGCGTGCCGGCCAACACCTGGGTCTCCCACGTCGAGCCCGGCCGCTTCGACGAGGCCACGGCCTTCGTCACCCTGGATGGCCATACCACCGGCGACATGAAGCCCTACGTCTTCAAGACCACCGACTTCGGCCAGACCTGGAAGCCGCTGATGACCGCGTCGGTCGAGGGTTACGCCCACTCCATCCACCAGGACCTGGAGAGCCCGGACCTGCTCTTCCTGGGCACGGAGCAGGGCCTCTTCATCTCGGTCGATGGGGGCGCGGCCTGGGCCCGCTATACGGGCGGTGACTTCCCGAAAGTCGCGATCCGGGACATGGCGATCCATCCGCGGGACGCGGACCTCATCCTCGCCACTCATGGCCGCGGCGTCTACATCCTGGACGACATCACGCCGCTGCGGAAGCTGACCCGCGAGGTGATGGAGCAGGAGGTGGCGTTCCTCCCCTCCCGGCCGTCGGCCATGGTCATCCCCTCGGCGGTGCAGGAGTTCCCGGGCGACGAGGAGTACGTGGGCCGCACTCCCGAGGAAGCCGCCTATGTCACCTACTACCTGAAGAAGCGCCACATCGTCGGCGACCTCAAGCTGGAGGTCTATGACGACAAGGGCACGCTCCTCTCCACCCTGCCGGCCGGCAAGCGCAAGGGGATCAACCGCGTGGCCTGGCCGATGCGGACGAAAGGCCCGCGCACGCCGGGCGGCAACTCGGTGATCCAGTCGCAGTTCTCCTTCTTCGGCCCGCGCGTGAAGGCGGGCTCCTACACGGTGAAGCTGACCAAGGGGAGCCAGACGCTGGACAGCCAGGTGCAGCTGGTGACCGATCCGCGCTCGACGCACACGGCCGAGGACCGCGACCTTCAGTACGGCACGGCCATGAAGCTGCACGGCATGATGGAGCGGCTGACCTATGTGGTCGACGCCACCCTCGGAGCGCGGGACGGCCTGCAGAAGCGGGCCGAGGGGCTGCCGCAGAATGACAAGCTGCGCAAGCAGCTCGACGGCCTTGCAACCGAGCTGACGAAGTTCCACGCCACCCTGGTGGCTACGGGCGAGGGCGGCTGGCTCTCGGGCGAGGAGCAGCTCCGCGAGAAGCTGGGCTATCTCTACGGCGGGGTCAACGGCTACGAGGGGCGGCCGACGAAGGCGCAGCTCGACACGATGGCGGTGATGGGCGGGCGGCTCGACAAGGCCGCGGCCCGGCTGGACGCCATCGGCAAGAACGAGCTCGCGGCGGCGAACAAGGCCCTGACCGCCCGCAAGCTGGAGCCGGTCAACCTGCTGACTGAAGAGGAGTGGAAGAAGAAGGCGCAGTAGTTTCTTCCACCAAAACAAAAGGAGGAGGCCCCGAGGGGACCTCCTCCTGATTTCTTTCTAGCGTCTAAGGTGAGGTCAGGCGAGACCCTGGCGGCGCTCTTCCAGCAGCTTCCGCATCATCTTCTTTCGAGCCTGCACGGCCTTGCGCTTGCGCTTTACCGAGGGCTTCTCGAAATGCTGGCGCTTCCGCAGCTCCGTCAGGATGCCGGACTTCTCGACCTTGCGCTTGAACCGGCGGAGCGCGTTTTCGAAGCTCTCCTCCTCGCGCACATGCACAACGGGCATTAAAACCTCACCTCACCTTCTCTGGGAAATAGGAGCGGCCCCATGGGGACGCATACCGGAAGCGTCGCCCATCCGGGGCTGAAAGTCAAGGCCGGGGCGGAGGAGTGCCGGCGGGAGCAGGGGGCGCGGCTGGGGGCTGGATGGCATCGAAGTCGAGCTGGTAGGCCTCAGGGTTGGCGTCTCCCTTGCGGAACCAGACCGCGGCGGCGGCGCCGCTCGCATCCTTGGGATAGAACCAGGCGGTGACCCCGCGCTCGGGATAGTCGCGCACATCCTGCAGGTTGGGCGGGCCGAGGAGGCGGCGGACCTCGTCCTGGGCCATCCCCTCCTGGGCCAGTGCGAAGCGCTCCCGGGTGATGTAGCGCCGCGCCTTGGCGGCCTCCAGCTCGGTGCGCAGCCTGGGGTTGTCCGGATCGGCCGCCAGCGCCGTCTCATAGATCTCGATGGCGCGGCGGTAGTCGCCGGCCTCTTCGACGTACTCGCGGGCGAGGAGGATGTCCTCGTCGCTCTTCATGCGGATTGCGGCGAGCTGGCGCTCGCCGGGGGTTTCAGCGCTGGACGCGTGGGTATTTACATACTCGACCAGGCGGCGGTTGAAGTCCTCGCCGAGGTCGCCGACTTCCTTGCGGAGGCGGAGGAGCTCCTCGGAAGGCGGTTTGCCGGCCTCGGACTTTGCCTCGAGCTGGGCCAGGCGCTCGCGCTGCTCGTCGAGGCGCTGCTTGGTCTGCTGCAGCCAGTCCCACTCGGCGACGGTGACCTCGGCCTGGCGGGCGTCCTGGCGCTCTTCCGGGGGCGATCCGCAACCCGGCAGGAGGACTAGCGCCCCCAGCAGCAGGCAGGTTCCCTGTCTCCACCTCAACACCGCGGCAACGTACCACACGGGCCCCGAGCCGACCAAGCCAGGAGGCGAAAGCCCTTCTCTTTCAAGGGATTCGAACCTTGACATGGGGGGGAGGGTACAGAATAATCGGATTCCTTAAGTCGATTCCCTGTTAGAGACAGGCTGCGGAGAGCTGAGGATGTCCCTTTCGGAAAAAGTCCAGCAACTCAATCGCGAGATCGGATCCACATTCGAGCGCACGGTGGCCGACATGCGCCAGGAGGTCTCGCAGTGGCTGCGTACGAGCAGCGAGGACCTTCTGGGACGGTTGGCCGAATTGCGGCCGCCGGTGCCCGAATCGTTCGTCGCCCACGAAGACCTCGAGCCCGCGGTCCGTACAGAGGCAGAGGGATTGGCCGGGGGACTGGCCGAGGGGCTGGCCTCCAACGCCCGCCGCGGCGGCGTGTCCGAGCTGCGCGAGGCGCTCGGCGCCATCGACCGCGCCCGCTCTCAGGCCGACATCCTGACCGCGCTGATGCAGGAATCGGCGCGCTACGCTTCCCGGGCCGCCATCCTGCTGCTGCGCGGCGGCGAGGTGCGGGGCTGGAGCGGCCACGGCTTCGGCGACGCCGACTCCACGGTCCGCGACGTCAACCTGGGCGCTCCCGGGGAGGGCTCGTGGAGCCATGCGTTCGAGGGCCAGGGCCCGGCCCGGTTGTCGGCCGACGAGTGCGCCGCCCTGTGCAGCCGCCTCGACAGCCCGGTCCCGCGCGATGGCGTGCTCGTGCCCCTGGTCCTGCGCGACCGGGTGGCCGCCGCCCTCTATGCCGACCGCACCGACGGCGCCCCGTTCACCCCCGAGGCGCTCCAGGTCCTCTGCTACACCGCTGCCCTCGCCATCGAGTCGCTGCCGTTCCGCGAGCGCTCGTCCACGGCGACCCTGGCTCCGGTCCCGGACGCCGAGGAAGCCGTCGAGGAGCCTGAAGCCGAGGAGCCGCCTGCCGCCCCTGCCTCCGAGGTCGGCGCGCAGACCGCCGCCATCCCGGTTTATACCGAGGAGGCCGAGGACGAGACGGGGCCGACCGAGACCTGGTCCGCCGCTGCCGAGCCGCCGGCCGAGGCTTTGAGCACCGAGGCGCTGCCCGCCTCCGCCGGTTGGGAAAGCCCCGCTGGCACCACCTCCAATGTCGAAGTGGATGAGATGGCCGAGATGGACGAGGTGGAGGTGATGGCCGAGCCGGAGCCCCTGGCACCCGATACCGCTGCGCCCTGGGCTGCCGTCGTGGAAGACTCCGAGACCTACGAGCTGGAGTCGATCGACGACACCGCCGCCGAGCCCGCGAGTGGCTGGGGCGAGCCCATCGCCGCGGAGGCCGTGGAGGAGGAAACCGCGACGCCGACCCAGAAGGTCGACCTGCGGGGCCTCTCCGCCGTCATCGACGAGCCCGAGCCCGTTCCCGCTGCTTCCAGCCCGGAAGCCACGGTCCTTCTCCAGCGCTCCAGCCTGCGTGAAGTCATGACTCCACCGGCTCCGATGCCTGCGATACCGGTCCCGGACCTGGAGCCCGAGCGGCCCATGGCACCGCCCACGCCGATCCGCCCTGTGCCGCCTCCCGCCCCGCCCGCGCCGCCCGCGCAGTCGGGTGACAACACTCCCGCCGTGGCCGCCACTCCCGAGGTGCGCCCGCCGAGCGACGTGCAGGGCCCGGGCTGGGCCTTCGGCGCCGCCGCGCGGCAGCCGGTGGTGACCGACGATCCCCTCCATGAGGAAGCCCGGCGGCTCGCCCGGCTCCTCGTCAGCGAGATCAAGCTCTATAATGAAGAGCAAGTGGAAGAAGGACGGCGCAAGCGCGACCTGTACGAGCGGCTCCGGGAGGACATCGACCGCTCCCGGCAGATGTACGAAGAGCGGGTCGAGGCGCGCATCCTCAAGACCACGGACTACTTCTATCAGGAGCTGGTCCGCATCCTTGCGGCTGGCGACGCCAAGGCCCTCGGGATTTGATGGGCCCCGGTTGATGTTGTAACCCACGGCGCCGGTATTTTCCGCGTGCCCGTCGAGGAGCTTTAGACGTTGAGCAGCTCGAGCCGTCGCCGTTCGCCGAAGCCTCTCCGGAAGAACCTCGTTCCCTCTGCCCTGTTCCTGCTCGTCCCCCTGCTGCTGGGCACCGCGTCCCAGCCGGCTATCCGGCCGCACCCCGCGGTCCCCTTCGTCGCGAAGTCCGACCGCACCGCCCTGCTCTTCGCAGAGGCGGCCGAGGCCGTGCGCCGGGACGACTGCAATGGAGCCGCCAAAACCCTCGCTCCGCTCACCGCGGGCAAGGGAGCCGAGGCCGGGTTCGCCCGTCTCGTCACCGGCTTCTACGCCCATTCCTGCCAGCAGGTAGGCCAGGCGGAGGAGCGCCTGTTCGCCGCCCAGGACCCCGACGGCCTGCTGGAAGACTGGCGGCTGTATACGCTGAGCGATGCCGCGGAAGCGCGGGGCCACACGCTCCTGGCACAGGCCTCGCTCGCCAAGCTCCTCGGCGACTATCCGGCCTCGCCGCTCCGGCCGCGGGCCCTCGCCGAGGCGGCGGAGCTCGCCTGGAAGCACGGGGATGCGCAGCGTGCCCTCGACCTCGTGGCGCAGGCCCGGCGCGAGAAGGTGTCGGGACCGGACGCCACCCGGCTGGAGAAGCTCGCCTGGCAGATCGGTGCGAACGACCTGGAAGTCCGGCGCGAAGCCGCCCGGCGCCTCCTCGCCGACTCGCCAACGGAAGCGGCCGAGCTCGCCGTGGCCGAGATTTTCCGTTCTGAAGGATCTGAAGGAGATACCGAGCTGCAGTGGGCGGCGATCCTCACGCCCGACCAGCTCAAGCGGCGCGCCCGCTCGCTCCTCGACATCAAGCTCGACGCCAGCGCCCTGGTCGTGCTGGACGCGGCCGACGCCCGGGACCGCGGCCTCGACTGGGCGCTGCTCAAGGCCGAGGCCATGACCCGGATCAACGAGGGCCTCGGAGCGCTGGAGCTGCTCTCCGGCCGTACCTCTTCCAGCCCGAAGCAGGTCGCAGCGCTGGAATGGGCACGTGCCCAGGCCGCGGCCGAGGTGGCGACCGCCCGCCGCGGACGGACCATGCCCTCCGTCCAGCGTCAGCAATACCTGGAGCGGTCCCACGGCCATCTGCGCAAGGTGGGGCAGATGGGAGCGGCCGATTCGGAGCTGGCGATCAAGGCCCTGCGCACCCTCTACAAGGATCTGGCGGACGAACGCTTCGAGGAGTCGATCGAGGTACTGCGCCAGCTCCGCCGGCTCGATCCCAGGGATACGACCGGCGCCTCCCACCTCTGGCAGCGCGGCTGGCGCGAGTACAGCCGCGGCAACTTCTCGAGCGCGGTCGGCTACTGGACGGAGCTGTTCGCCCTCTATCCCGACATGAGCGACGGCCGGCGCAGCCGCTATTGGACCGCGCGCTCCTTCGAAGCCCTCGGCGAGACTGAGCGTGCCCAGCAGATCTACCGCGAGGTCGCCTCGTCGGACACCACCGACTTCTACCGCAAGAACGCCCTGACGCGCCTGCGCGGCAAGGCCCCGGCCATGGACGAGCGCAATATCGGCGATACGGAGTCCTGGCCGGACGACCCCGTCCTGCAGCGGGCGCGGCTCCTGACCGACCTCGGGCTGGAGGAGCTGGCGATCGCCGAGATGGAGCTGGTGGGTCTGCCGGGGAAGACGCAGGCGGACGGCCGCTCCCGGAAAGCCCTCGAAGCGCTGGTGCAATCCCGCAACGGAGAGCGCCGCAAGAGCATGCTCACCATCCGCGAGGCCTTCCCCGCGCTGGGCGGACCCCACCAGGCCACCCTGCCGGAGGAGGCGCGGCGCCTCTACTACCCGGTCGACTACCAGGACACGGTCCGCACCTGGGCGGCGCAGAACCGGCTGCCGCTCCACCTGGTCTACGGGATCATCCGCCAGGAGAGCGCCTTCGACACGCAAGCCCAGAGCTGGGCGGGCGCCCGCGGCCTGATGCAGCTCATGCCGGCCACGGCGCGCGAGCTGGCAGGCAAGGCCGGCCTGAGCTACTCCCACGAGAAGCTCTCGGACCCGGCCTACAACCTCCGCCTGGGCACGACCTACTTCAGCCAGGTGCTGAACATGTTCGACAGCAACGTCGAGCTGGCCCTGGCCGGGTACAACGGCGGGCCGTACCGGATCAAGAGGCTGTGGAAGGAATCGAGCTCCAAGGAGCTCGACCGCTTCCTCGAAGGGCTCGACATCGAAGAGTCCAAGACCTACGTGAAGCGGATCCTGGTGCTGTCGGACAGCTACCGGCAGTTGTATCCCTTGCCCGGGTGAGGCTATCTGAAGCCCTCACCCCCAGCCCCTCTCCCGGCCGCACACCTGGACCCCCGGGAGAGGGGGGCGCGCAAGCTCCGGCGTCCTCTCCATCTGTGGCTCGGTCGAGGAAGCGGCTTGGCTTTCTTCTCCGGGCAAGCCACGTATGGCAAGACCGGTGGATCTCGCGCCCTCCCCTCTCCCGGGGGTCCGGGTGTGCGGCCGGGAGAGGGGTCGGGGGTGAGGGCTCTCCTCTTCCTTTTGCTCCTCACCGCCTGCGCCCCCGACTACCCCCACGACGGCCCCATCGTCCTCATCACCCTGGACTCCCTGCGGGCAGACGCCGTGGAGGGCCTCGGGGGCGAGCCCGGGCTCACTCCCCGCATGGACGAGCTGATCCGGGAAGCGGACTGGGCCGGGCCGGCCATCGCGTCGTCGAGCTGGGAAGGGTCCACGATGGCCACCATCTTCACCGGATTGCGCCCCTGGCAGCACCAGGTGCTCTTCCAGGGGCGCGCGCGCCTCTCCCCGGCCCTGATCACCCTCGCCGAGGCGCTGAAGGCCGCCGGCTACAAGACGGCGGGGCACTGGAGCGGGCAGTGGAACAGCCACACCTTCGGCTTCAACCAGGGCTTCGACGCCTTCCAGAACTACGGCAAGGGCGCCCGCCTGATGGAGCGGCTGAGGGGGATCGAGGATGAGCGGCAATTCGTCTGGGCGCACCTGCCCGAGCCCGCGGCGCCCTATGTCCGCAACAACGCGTTCATCCCGCGGCTCGGCCGCCAGCCGCCGCAGCTCCCGCGCAAGATCCTTCCCATGGAGATCGAGCGCTGGTTCGATCCGGCCACCCCGCTGCCGCTCAACCAGCGGCGGCGGCTCTGGGCCATGTACTGCCTCAACGTGGCCTCGGCCGACGAGCAGCTTGGCCGGCTCCTCGACGCGCTGCGCGCCAGCGGCCAGTGGGACCGGACGCTGCTCGTGGTGACCGCCAACCACGGCGAAGAGTTCGGCGAGAAGGGGCAGATCCTCCACGGCGGAAACCTCGGCCGCCAGCTCCTGGAAGTGCCACTTATCGTCAAGCTGCCGGCGGGCTTCGAGCGCGAGATCCGCATGCCCAAGCGGCAGCGCGTGCCGACGACCCGGATCTGGGCCACGCTCGTCGTGGCAGCCGGTGGCGAAGTCCCGCCGGCAGCGGCGCCCAGCCTCTTCCGCCAATCGAACGTGCCCGCCGTGTCCGAGCTCTATCTGACCAACGGCACGA
Organism: uncultured Holophagales bacterium; assembly: GCA_963741305.1. GTDB lineage: Bacteria > Acidobacteriota > Thermoanaerobaculia > Multivoradales > UBA5704 > DATMER01. The sequence goes on from CAVUHL010000003.1 coordinate 6,798,540, forward strand.
ACCGCTTCTCCCTGGTCGAGGGGGACGACCAGCTCCTCTGGGAGTCCCGCTTCGCGCCGCCCGAGGCCGGCTACTACCTGGCGCGCATGGCATTCCGTTCCAAGGAGTCGCGCGAGCAGTTGCAGGAGCCTCCCAGGGCCGTGTTCACCCGCCTGCGCGACCGCTTCTCTTCCACGCTCCCCCTGCATGGGATCGGGGCTCCGCAGCTCGAGCTGGAGCGCTGGACTGCCCGCGGGACGCGTCCGGTGAGCGACCCCCTCAGGACGCGGGAGATGGCGGCGCGGCTGGTCCGGGCCTGGGGCACGTTCGTGCCCGACGAGCTGCCGCTGTCGCAGGAAGCGCACGAATGGGCCGAGGTCGGGGGCGAGAAGGCGCGCAAGCCGGGCAAGCAGGCCACCCGGAAGAAGGAACGCTGATATATACTGACAAGCCGCCCCCTGGCGGGCTATTTTCCGGGTCCATAGCTCAGCGGTTAGAGCATCCGGCTCATAACCGGCAGGTCTCTGGTTCGAATCCAGGTGGACCCACTTCGCAGGCGAACCCGGCGCGAAGAGCCTCCCCCCTTCGACGGCACACGCCGGGCGCGCGGCCTGCCCTGTCTTTTGGAGAGGAGAACTGACCCCATCTATGAATCAAAACCTCGAAACCATCGTGGAACTGCAAGCCGCTCTCAACCATCTGCGTGATGCCGAGCGGCGGCTCCACGGCATTCCGGACTGGATGCGTGAGCTTCACGAAGAGCACACATCGAGAAAGGCCGAGATCGATGAGATCGAGAAGGCGGTCGAAGAAGCCGCAAGGGAGCGGCGGACCGCCGAAGCGACCGCCTCGGACGCCCAGGAAAAGCTGAAGAAGTACCAGCAGCAGATCAACCGGGTCAGCACCCAGCGCGAATACGGCGCACTCCTCCAGGAAATCGACACCGTCAAGAGCCAGATCTCCGGCTCCGAGGAGAAGGCGCTGTCGTCGCTGGAGCTCCACGAAAAAGCGCAGAAAGACCTCGAGGAGAGGCGCGAGGGCTTCCGCGACTTGCAGGGGCGCTACGCCACCGAGCTCGCCCGCTGGGAATCCGAAAAGCCCGCCGTGACCCAGCAGGTCACCGACCTCAAGGCCCGCATTGCCGAGCTCCGCGGCAAGCTCCCGCGCGGTTTTGTCTCCCAGTTCGAGCGCATCCTGGACCGCTACCCGAGCGGTGCCCTGGCCTCCGTCCGGCTGATCGAGCGGCCCGGAGGCAAGGGGCAGCGCGAGTGGCACTGCGCGGCCTGCAACTACCGGGTCCGGCCGCAATCCGTGGTCGAGATCCGCAACGGCACCGGCCTCGTGCAGTGCGACAGCTGCAAGCGCATCCTCTACCTGGAGGCCGAGCCGGCCTGATGCCGGACATCGCGGACCGGTTTCTTCAGATCACGCGCCGCATCGAGGAGGCCTGCCACCGCTCCGGCCGGCGTCCTGAAGAAGTCGTCCTCGTCGGCGCCAGCAAGACCCAGCCCGCCACGGTCCTCGCCGAGGCCTGGCGAGCGGGCCTGCGGGTCTTTGGCGAGAACCGCGTCCAGGAGGCGGTCGCCAAGAGCCGCGAGCTCGCCGACCCCGACATGGGAACAACTATTGAGTGGCACCTGATCGGGCCGCTGCAGTCCAACAAGGTCAAGCCCGCGCTCGACCTCTTCCGGACCGTGCACTCCATCGACCGGCCGCGGATCGCCGAGGCGCTCGACCAGGAGGCAGGCCGCCGCGGCCTGAAGGTCTCCGGCTTGCTGGAGGTCAACCTCGGCAACGAAGAGACCAAGCACGGCTTCTCTCCCGGCGGGCTCGCCGAAGCCGTCCGTCCGCTGGCCGGCCTGGAGCACCTGAAGATCGTGGGGCTCATGGCCATCCCTCCCGAGGCGGACGACCCGGAGGGATCCCGGCCCTGGTTCCGCAGGCTGCGGGAGCTGCGCGACGAGCTGGGGTCTCGGCCGGAGTGGCCGGGCTTCCCCGGCTGGCTCTCGATGGGCATGAGCCACGACTTCGAAGTGGCCGTCGAGGAAGGCGCCACCCACGTCCGCGTGGGCACCTCCCTGTTCGGGCCTAGACAGAAGGGATAGCGGGTATTCATGCTAGGATAGCTATCTCTTTCCCGAAGGTTCGTACCAGGAGGTCTGTATGGCACTCGCTCCGATCGACATCCAGAAGATGCGTTTCAACCAGCGTATGAGGGGTTTCGACACCACGGAGGTGGAGGGTTTCCTCGTCCTGATGGCCGAGGAGCTGGCCGGACGGCTGGCCCAGATCGAGAAGCTGGACCGCGAGAACAAGTACTACCGCCAGCGCCTGGAAGAGACGATGCAGCGCGAGCACCAGCTCCAGCAGACGCTCCTGCGGGCCCAGAAGGTATCGGACGAGATCACCAACAACGCCCGCCGCGAGGCCGAGCTGACCGTCAAGGAGGCCGAGATGATGGCCGACAAGATCGTGCAGCAGGCCATCGACCAGTCGACCCGCATCGAGGGCAAGATCGGCGAGCTGCGCATGCAGCGCCGCGAGCTGCAGCTCAAGTTCAAGAACACGCTCGACTACTTCCAGCGCAGCCTGGAGGCGGAGATGGACGACGAGCAGAACAACGCCACCGTCCACACCCTCCCGCGCAGGAAGAAGGAACTGGCCAGGGAAGCCTGATTTGGAGATACCTACGCCGCCGGAGACCACCCGCCGGCTCTTCCCCGGCTACGCCGATGCCGATCTAGCCGCGGGTCTCCCCTTCCTGATCGCCCGCCTTCTGGAAGACGGCGACGAGGCCGACCTCCGCTGGCTCACCCGCAGCGTCCCCGAAACCGAGCTCGCCGCCTGGCTGCAACAACGCGGCGGACGGCAGCTCTCCATCCGCAGCCGCGCCTTCTGGGAGGCGGTGCTGGACCGGCCGGCTGGCGGCGAGGTCCCGGTCCGGAGCGCACTATGGCCTCTCTGACCCTGGAGCACACCGAGTCGCTCTCCCCCCGAGCGCAGGAGTTGCTGGCGAAGCTCGCCTCCCGCCCCTGGGCCGACGACTTCTACCTCGCCGGCTCCGCCGCCCTGGCCCTGTACACAGGCCACCGTCCGGTCCGCGACCTGGACCTCATGGGCGGAACGAACCGCCTGGTCAGCCCCGACCGCCGGGACCTCCTGGGCGACCTGCTGGCCATGGCTCCCGATACGGAGGTGGAGACGGCCCGCGACGGCTACCTCTTCGTCCGCCTCCAGGGTGGGGTGGGCCTGCGCCTCTACTACTACCCCTATCCGCTGATCGAGCCGTTCGAAGACCTTTCCGGCCTGTCGGTGATCTCGGCCGTGGACCTCGGCCTCATGAAGCTCGGCGCCATCATCAGCCGCGGGACGCGGCGGGACTTCGTGGACCTCTACCTGCTCTGCCGCGCCCTGCCGTTGGCCGAGTTGCTCCACCGGGCCGAGGACAAGTTCGGCCACGTCAGGGACTTCCCCCTCCAGGCGCTCAAAGGTTTGGCCGACCTCTCCCAGATCGAAGGAGAGCCCATGCCGAGGCTGGCGCTCTCCCTGGAGTGGGAGGAAGTGGAGGCCTGGGTGCGGAGCGAGGTCCGCGATCTGGGCCGGGCGCGGGTAGGGTTGGGCGAGTGAATCAGCCCTAGGACCGTTCTACTTCCTCGATGACATCGTTGAGAAGATTCGCGCGGATGTGGAGGGTGGAACGTGAAGGGATGTCTCGAAGAGTTGCAAGGACTGCGGCCTTTGTGCGTCTCCCCAGGCGCCTTGCGCGCAAGAGCACGCCCAAGCTGCCTGAGACCGAAAGCCAAGGGCCTTGGCGGCCAGCCTCGCGGCGGCATCGTCCGTCAAGAGCAAGGCGTTTGGGTCACGATCCATGAGGCTGAGCGCCGCCTGCTCCCCTGAATCCAGAGAAAACGCTTTAACGAGCGCCTTGAAGTGTGGGTCCGTGGAAACCTTTACCGGAACGTAGCGGACCGAAAGCCTGGGAGCGTCCAGCGCATCTGGTCGGTGGCGTAAGACCTCTTTTTGTACCTGTTCAGGGATCAAGACGGCCTGGAAGTCCTGGAGAAGGTCGAGGCAGCCGATTTCGGCCAAATGAATCAGGGGACCCGCGTCACAAATCGCAATGGGCCAAGCCTCAATCTCGGCCACGAAGGCCCCATTCCAAGTCCTCGCGGAGGAGCCCTTCCATAAGCTCCTCTCGGTGCGAGTCGAGGAATCGCCGCAGGGCATCGAGCACGACGTCATCGACACTCCGAAACCAGCCGGTGTTGACGAGCGACTGCATCTCAGCGAAGAGCTGGGCCGGGATTTCCGCCTCGATGCGCTGAGTACGAGCCTTGGCTTCCATAGTCGCTCCAGTTTAGCAGAGGACCAGCGGAGAGCCTGAGCACCCTCTTGCAATGCTACGCGCATTCAGTTGTAATCGTGCACGTCATGACTCGCGACGAATACGAACGGCGCAAGCAGCGGATCGAGGAGCAGCTTCGGGCAGGCATCGAGCTGATGGAGTCAGCCCACCGGGCCCAGATGCGGGCCTTGGACCTGGTCTGGATGGTCCAGGCCGAGGAGGACGCGGAGGCCCCTCCGCTGCCTCCCGCTCAGGAGACACTCCGGCCCCCCGACAAGCCCCGGCGGAGGAGCGCCCCGGAGGTGGACGCCGATGTCCGCGAGGCGTTCGCGAGCTTGCCCGAGAAGTTCACGCGCGGCGACGTATGCGAGGCGCTCGGTTACGAGCCGGATCGCGGCGCCCTCTACCGGGTTCTCCAGGATCTGACCCGATCCGGCGCCCTCCGAGTCGAGGCTCCCGGCGGCGGCCAGAGGGCCACGACCTATCGCAAGACCGGCGCGGCTCCTTCCCCCGTGCACGAGTGACATCCGGAAGCGCCTCGCGGACATTCCCGCCGCTCTGCAAAACGTTCTCCTTTGTGCCTGGTACATTCAGAAGCATTCGGCGACGGTTCCGGTACGCCTCCGCGCTTCCCGCCTTGAGCTCTGCGCCATTCACACCAAGAGGCGAACGATTCCCCCCGAGCTGGCGGTATTTCCGCTTGCCACGGGAATGATCCAGGGCAGGCTCGGGAGCATTCCGAGCTCGGCGTGAATGTCTCAGTGCGGACTTGGGGACATTCAGAGTTTAGGATGACTCATTCCGAGGCAAGCGGGAATGACTCCGAGATCGACAGGAATGCTCCGGGAGTTGGTGGGAATAACTCGGAGTCAGGGGGGAATGTCCCAGATCTTTGGGCGAATGAGGCCCTAGCCGGGGGGAGTGGCCCCTAGGAGCGGGCAGAACGGCCGAAGGAGTCTAGTCAAGTCGCCCATCGTCTTTGATCCCGTTCTTCAAGATCAACGTCTGCCGGAGCACCGGCAGCACCGCACGGTCCTTGTCCCGGTTAGCTTGCTCTTTGGACTCGATCACGGCGGACAACTCTAGGACGCGGACGCGATCCTCGCCCAGCTCATAGAGGATGGTGCGGCCGGCGAGATCCTGATAGGTGCGGCCGGCTCCGATCTGGCTGAGGAGGTCGAGGGCGCCGAGTTCGGTCAGCAGGAGATGCGTCCGCAAGGTCTTGAGCTTCGTCGAGTCCGGCTCGATGTGGCGTCCCGCTGGGTCTCGGTACCGCGCCTTGAGCTCCCGGAGCACTCCGAGAAGACGATCCAGGTTCTCTGGCGTGTTGTCGTACAGGATGTCCAGATCGAACGTCACGATCGGGGCGCCCTCGAGCTGGGCTGCGACTCCGCCGACGACAAGGAACTCCACCTCATGCCGGAGCAGAGCCTGGAGGAGTCCCCGGAACTTAACGCTCCGGGATTCGCCCATTCCGCAACTCGGTGAGCCCGTCCACCCAGTCCTGGAGCAGCTCGAGCCGTTCGAGTGGCGTCAGGCTGAGAGTCCAGCGGATCAGGGTGAGATCGACACCGTCGGGAGACTCGGCCTGAAGCGAGGGGGCCGGCTCCGGCTCGGGATTCGTGGGCGTGCCCATTGAGCCACTATAGCAACGACTTGAGCGGCAAGCTCCATCGCCTGGACTGCGAGGCGGGGGAAGCCGCTGCTACTGGCGCGGGCTGGAGCTTTTTCGAGCAGGGCGGAGCTCCAGGTTCAGCTGCCAACCGATAGCTCGCGCATAACGCTCCAGGGTCGAGAACCGGATACTCCCGGTGCTGTTCTCGATTCGGCTGATCGCCGACTTCTTCGTCTCCAACCGCTCTGCCACTTGCTCCTGGGTGAGTCCAGCCTTCTCGCGAGCTTGGCGGAGAAGGGCGCCTACTTTGAAACCGGCATACCCTGATTCGAGGCCGTCTGCGAACTCAGAGTCGCACGTTGCCCGAGTCTGCACATACTTAGTCAGGTCGCTCACTGCCTTACCCCCTCAGCCAGGGCCAACACTCCTGAGCGGCAAGCTCCCCATCCGCACCCGCCGTCCCTGATCCCCCTCTTCGACCCAGGCCACGTGGAGGCGGCCTGCGTGGACAGCCAAGCGGGGGAAGCCGCTGCCGCGGGCGGCGCTGGTTGCCGCGATTGCCACCGGGTTTCCCATCTTGCCCTTGGCGCTCACGCGCCGGAGGCGGATCACGGCGTTGTCTCCGACCAGGCTCATCCAGCTCACGACCGCGTCGGTCCCGTCCAGGACGAGGTCTACCCGGCCTAGCGGCTTGCCGGTGTCGATCAGGACGGGCTTGGCGAAAGTGGCCCCGCCGTCGTTCGAGACGGCGAGCTGAACTCGGGGTCCCGGTGGGGCGGCGGTGAACCAGGCCACTGCCACGTGCTTGCCCGATGCGGCGATGGCCGGCCCGTTTACCGGGCAACCGGGGATCTTCCAGTCGTCGGCGCCTGCCCGGACGGGTTTGCTCCAGCCCGAGGCGGTCCACCGCACCACGTAGATGTCGCGGACCTCGTCGGCCGTGCGGTCGCGGAAGGCGACCACCGGACCAGCGGCGGCCTGGGCGGCGTCGGTCTGGCAGCAGTCGCAGACCCGGTCGTCCACGAGCTCGCTCGTCTTGGGAATCCCCTGGTCGAGCATCGCGGTGCGCAGGGTCATGGGACCCTTTTTGGCCGTCTCCCGTCCGTCGAGCCAGAAGGCTCGGAGGCCCGCGGGCCCCGTTACCCAGGAGACGAAGCCGTGCTCGGCCGGGATGTTGTCGTCGTGGAGCATCCCGGCTTTCGACCAGGTGGCTCCGCCGTCCGTCGAGCGCGCGAGATAGATGCCGTAGGCGTAGGTGCCGTCGCCCGTCTTGGCGAGCCAGTGAGCGGCGAGGGAGCCGTCCGGCGCCTGGCCTAAGGCGGGAAAGTCGGCCCAGTTGGCGAAGAAGCCCGGGCCGGAGGTGATGGTCGTAGGCTTGGACCAGCCGCCGGACGACAGGCGGGAGAAGCGGAGCTGATGGCCGGTGGGTTCCTTGGGGAGGCCGAGCGGCTCCAGCCAAGTCAGGAGCACGTCCTTGCCTGCAACGGTGAGGCTCGGTGCCATGGCTCCGGAACCTGCCGGAGGATTGGCTGGGGTCCAGCCCGGTGGATTGGCAGGGGAGCCGGCGAAGCCGATGACCGCGGATACCGCGAGGAGACCCAGGGCCACCGGAAGAATCAGGAACGCTCGCCGGCTCATCCTGTCGGTCTCTACATCGTGCTCGTGCCGCCGGCCACTCCGCAGGCCAGCCGGTCGCCGGAGTTGCCGGTCGGCTGCGTCTTGCAGTCGTCCTCGCCGGCATGGAGGATGAGCGCCTTGCCGTTGAGCTGATCGGCGGTCAGGTTCGGGACGGACAGCTCCAGGTGGCCGATGCCGCCGCTGACCTCGATGTTGCCCAGGTCTCCCGCGTGGCGTGGATCGGTCGGCGGGCAAGCGTGCTCCGTGCCGGTCGGGTTGAAGTGGCCGCCGGCCGAGGTGAAGTGCTGGCCACCCTCCCCCTCGTGGTCGCACATCCCGTTCTCATGGACGTGGATGCCATGCTTGCCGTCCTTGTCGACCCCCGCGACGTCGGCGACGATGCGGACGCCGGTCCCCTCGGGGGTGACCGAGACCGTGCCGGCGAAGTCCGTGTCGGTGGGCGAGCCCGTCAGCGTGACCGTCATGCCCTGGGCGTCGGTCGCCGGGGTCTCCATCGGAGCGCTCGCAGGGGTTTCGGCAGAGGCCGGAGTTTCCGTTGCGTCATCGTCGGCCTTTTTGCCGCAGCCGATTGCCATGACCATGGATAGGGCCAGGGCCGCCGTCATCACACCCAACTTGTAGCGGTTCATGTCTGCTTCCCTCCTCTCGGGTTATCCCGTTCCAGAGGGAGGATACCGGAAACCGAGTCAGGGCTGCGACATCAGCTCCATGCGGACGTCGGCCATGTTGCGGGAGATGAGGATCTCGACCGGCGTGGCGGCGGCGTCCGTGGCGAGCCAGAGGTCGAGCTTGCCCTTCCAGCGGCGCTCGTTGGGGACGTTGACGCCGCGGATCGAGTAGTGGCGCGCCTTCACTTTGCCGTGCGGGAGCTGGCGCGTCTCGATCCCCAGGGGGATGACCACCACGGGATAGATCTTGCCGTCCGACCAGATCTGCATCCGCCGCGATTTCGTGGGCGGATCGTTGCGGATGGCATAGATGCCGGCGGCGACGTCCAGCACGCCCTCCTTGTCCACCGCCTCGTTTTTGGACTTGGATTCGCCCCGCCACGAGTAGGCGCTCCAAGCGCGGATCGGCTGCAGGGTGAGCACGTCGACCTCGGAGCCATAGCGGAAGTAGCCTTCCTGCTTGCTCTGGGGCGAGGTGATGGTGAGCTCGCTCTTGAGGTGCCCGTTGGTCCTCTTGAAGGTCAGCGAGCCTTCGCCCTGCCGGGGCAGGAAGAGGCCGGCCACCGCGCCCATGAAGTTGCGGAGCTGCCAGCGGTAGCGGAACTCCTCGTTTGCCGGGGGACCTTCCACGGAGCCTCCCAGAGAGGGGATGAGGAGGACGGCCAGGATCAGGGCCGGGATTTTGAGGGAACGTTTCATGTTTGTCCTCGATTCAGGACACCGGAGGGAGGGATCCACGAAGGGTTCCCCCTCGTGCTCCAACTCCCGAGGGTGTCACGTAGGGTAAACAGAAGCAAGGGCTCTGCCATTTCGAGTGGGGTAGACTCCGCCCCATGCGCAGACATCTCCTCGTCCTGCTCGTCCTGGCCCTCCCGCTCCCGTCTCTCGCGCAGATCCAGACTCCCGAATCCTTCCTCGGCCACCGGGTGGGCGAGGACCGCAAGCTCGCGCCCTGGCCGCGGGTGGTCGAGTACCTGCGCCTCGTGGATGCCGCCTCGGACCGGGTGAGCATCGAGTCCGCGGGGACTTCCACCCTGGGCAATGACATGCCGGTGGTGGTCCTGACTTCCGAGGCGAACCAGGCCAACCTGGAGCGCTACCGGGAGATCGCGCGGCAGCTGGCTCAGCCGGACAACCTCTCCGCCGAGCAGGCCCGCGCCCTGGCCGCCGAGGGCAAGACCATCGCCCTCGTCACCTGCTCCATCCACTCGTCGGAGGTCGGCTCCACCCAGATGGCCATGGAATTCGTCCATGACGTGGCCACCACCCAGGATCCGCGGATGCTCGCCTGGCTCGACGATGTCATCCTCCTCCTCATGCCCTCGATCAACCCCGACGGGCAGGTGCTGGTGGTCGACTGGTACAACAAGCAGCTCGGGACCCCCTTCGAAGGCGGGCCGATGCCCTGGCTGTACCACCACTATGTCGGGCACGACAACAACCGCGACTTCTACATGCTGACCCAGAAGGAGTCGCAGGCGGTCAACGGCGTCCTCTACCACCGCTGGTTCCCGCAGATCTTCCTCGACGAGCACCAGATGGGCGCCACCGGGCCGCGCATGTTCGTGCCGCCCCAGGCCGATCCGCTCGCCCCGGAGGTCCACTCCCTGATCTTCCGCACGGCCGACCTGCTCGGCACGGTCATGAGCATGCGGCTGGAGGAGGGGGGCAAGCTCGGCGTGGGCAGCAACATGATCTTCGACAGCTACTGGCCGGGCGGCACGCGCAATACCGCCTGGTGGAAGAACGTCACCGGCCTGCTCACCGAGGTGGCGAGCGCCAATATCGCGACGCCGCTCTCGATCGAGGCCGGCGAGCTGCGCGGCGGGGTCAAGGGGCTGCCCGAGTACGACCGGCGCTCCAACTTCCCCTCTCCCTGGCCGGGCGGGTGGTGGCGGCTGCGCGACATCGTCGAGTACGAGCTGATCGCCACGCGCGCGTTCCTGGAGGCCGGAGCTGAGTACCGCGAGAGCATCCTCTTCAATGTCTACAAGATGGCCCGCGAGGCGACCGCGCGCGGTACTTCGGAGCCGCCCTACGCCTGGATCGTGCCGTCCGAGCAGCGCGATCCGGTCGCCGCGGCCCTGCTGGTCGACCTGCTGCTGCGCCACGGCGTCCGGGTGCAGCGCGCCGCCGCCCCCGTCACCCTCGGACGGCAGGTCTGGCCCGCGGGCACCTACGTCATCCCCGCGGCGCAGCCCTACCGGCAGTTCCTCCTGACCATGCTCCGCTCGCAGCGCTACCCCGAGGTCATCCCGTTCGAGGGCGGCCCCATCATGGCGCCGTACGACGTGACCTCCTGGTCGCTCCCCATCGCCATGGGGGTCGAGGTGGCCGAGGCGGACGCGCCGGTCTCGGGGATCGCATCCAGCCTGTCGGCAGTCACCGAGCCGGTCTGGCCGGGGGGCGACGTGGCCCCCGGAGCGGGCGGCCATGTCATTTCGCATGCGGCGGACTCGGCCTTCACGGCCCTCAACCGGTTGATGGCAGACGGCAAGAAGGTGTTCTGGCTGGAGCGGCCCGCGGACTCTGAGGGCATGGCCGGCGACTTCTATCTCCCTGCGGGCACGATGACTCCCGAAGAGCTGAGCGGCCTCTCCCGTGAGCTGCGCGTGCCGGTCCGTTCGCTCGAGCAGGCGCCGAAGGGTCCGGCTTACCGGGTCAAGCCGGTGCGCGTCGGCCTCTACAAGCCCTGGGTAGCGAGCATGGACGAGGGCTGGACCCGCTTCCTCCTGGAGCGCTATGGCTTCCGCTTCGAGAACTTGAGCAATGAGCAGATGAAGGCTGCCGCGTACAAGGGGAAGGTGGATGTCATCCTGCTTCCGGCGGTAGGCAAGGACATCCTGGAGAAGGGAGAGCCCGGCTCGGCCGAGGCCCGCCGTTTCTGGGACCCGTTGCCGCCGCCCTACGCCGGCGGGATCGGGGACGGTGGCGAGAAGCTCAAGAAGTGGATCGAGGACGGCGGCACACTCGTGGCCTTGGACGAGTCCTCCGAGTACGTGATCGACCTGCTGGGCCTGCCGGTGACAAACGTCCTGTCCAAGGTCTCGGCGCAGGATTTCAACGCCCCCGGCTCCATGCTGCGCATCCGTTTCGACCCTGAGCATCCGCTAAGCCATGGGCTGAGGAAAGAGGAGACCGCCTACTTCGCCGACTCGCCCGCCTTCCAGACCAGCCCCCCGGACGGGCGCTTCGAGCGCCGTGTCGTCGCCTCCTATCCGGAGGATTCCAAGGACATCCTGGTCAGCGGTTATCTGAAGGGTGGCGAGCGTCTGGAGAAGCGCGCAGCCGTGGTGGACTTCAAGGTAGGCAAGGGCCGCGTGGTCCTGATCGGCTTCCGCCCCCAGCACCGCGCCCAGCCGCACAGCACCTTCAAGCTGCTTTGGAACGCGTTGTACTTGGCGGGGTTGGAGAAGGCGGAGCTGTAGTTCAGTGAGCCTCGACGAGAGACCCGGGACGCTTGGCAATCTCAGGGAAGGCATCGAGCACCTTGCGGTCGAACGTGACGAGCGGGAGCTGCTCCCTGGAGGCGAGCTCGATGAAGAGGGTGTCATAGGCAGCAACTCCTGAGTGAACCGCTCGGGTCAGGGCGCCGTGCCAGAGCTTCCTGTTCGGGATGGATCGGATCCCCAAGCGGGCTGCGAGGCCAAGGCGACGGTTGCCTTCGTCCAAGGTCAGGACGCCCGCGCGGATCGACATCCAGATGACGTTGGCCAACTCGGCCTCCCAGAGCGCCGGGGCAATGGCCTCCTCAAGGGCTTTCCAGAATGGACGCGTCTCGTCTGCGAAGGGTTGGGTTCCGAGCAGGTAATAGGCGACTACGTTGGTATCGACGACGGCTCTCACTCACGCCCCGCCGCAATCCAACTGTCCACCTCGGTGGCCGTGGGACGACGTTTCTGCTTGTCCCAGGAAGCCTCGATCTGCTCCAGGACCGAAAGCCGCTCGCCGATGTGCTCTTCGAGAAGCTCCCGAACCTCCTGCTCCATGGAGCGGCCATTCCTCTGGGCCAGCGACTTCAGGGATTTCACCACGTCCTCCGACACATTTCTGATGGTGAGAGTTGCCATGTTCAGATCCTCCTGCCAGCAAGAATGCTAGCATGAACTCGATGAAGCTTCTCGCCATCTCAGGCAGCCTACGGGGCCGTCTCCTCGAACACGGCTCCCCTCCGTGCCGTGGCTCTCCTGGCGCCGGAGGGGATGGAGGTCTGCGTCGGTGGCGAGGAGTTCGTCTACAAGCCCGTCGCCCTGCTCAACGCGTCTCCTCGGGCGACACACGCTCAGGCGTCACTGAGGGAGACGGTAACGACGATGTCGGGGCGGCTCGTTGATGAGGCGTCGATCGACGTGCCGTTGCTGGGCAGAAAGCTCGACGAGCGCGGCATCGTCGAGGATCCGGAGATCTCTTCTTCCGTCCGCACAGCCCTGGCGGCATTTGAAAGGTATTTCAATTGCGCACCCTGCTGATCTGCCTGTGCCTTCTCGTCCCGAACATCCTCCAAGCACAAACCGCGGAAGCCGCGCGCCTGGACCGGCTTTCGAACGCGGAGCGGCTCGAAGCGCTGACGGCTTTGCTGCGCGAGCGCGGCCTTGAGTTCGAGGTGCAGGCCTTCCCGAACGAGCGCAGGGAAAAGGATTCCCGCGAGCAGGGACAGAACCTGATCGTCACGATTGGATCGGGGGCGCAGGACATCGTGATCGGTGCGCACTTCGATGCGGCCCGTCTTCAGGACGGAAGCCTGAGCCATGGCATGGTGGACAACGCGGCCGGGGCGGTCGTGCTCACTCGCGTGGCCGAGGCGCTCCGGGGACGCCGCCTGAAGCATAGGATCCGAGTGGTTTTCTTCGACATGGAGGAGATCGGGCTGCTCGGCTCGGCCCACTACGTGAAGTCCCTGGACAGCAAGGTCGCGGCGGCGATCAATGTGGACATCGCGGGATATGGGGACACCCTCATCTTCGGCCCCGCCAAGGGTGAAGGGAATGCGCAGGTCTACGGTGCCATGTGGCACACCTGTGCGGAGCAGCGCTTCGCCTGCATGGAATTCCCCAACTTCCCGCAGGGTGATGACAGGAGCTTCCAGGCGGCGAAGATCCCGAACCTTTCGTTGGCCATCGTGCCGGCCCTGGAGGCACACCAGCTCTGGCTTCTGCTCCACGGCGGCAAGGAGTCGGGGCTGGCCGAAGGGTTTCTCCCTGCGACCCTCAAGACCATTCACGCCCCCGGGGACACGGCGGAGAAGCTCGATGCCGCGGCCATGACGCGGATTTCAGATGCGGTTGTAAGTCTGGTGATGGAGCTGGACAAGGGGGTGTAGACTCCCTTCACCATGTTCATCGGTCACTTCGGTCTCGGGTTCGGCGCCAAGCGTTTCGCGCCCGCCGTGTCCCTCGGCACACTGTTCCTCGCCGCTCAATTCGCGGACCTGCTCTGGCCGGCGCTGCTGCTGATGGGCGTCGAACAGGTCCGCATCGATCCGGGGATCACGGTGGTCACGCCGCTGGACTTCGTCCACTACCCGTACTCTCACAGCCTGATCGCGATGGTGGGGTGGGGCGCGGTCTTCGGGATCGTGTACAAGCTGGCGCGGCGTTCCCGTCCCGCCGCTGCGGTGCTGCTGGCGGCGCTCGTGGTCAGCCACTGGGTGCTCGACCTGGTCATGCACCGGCCCGACCTGCCGCTTACGGCCGGCGGCGCGGAGCGGTATGGGCTGGGGCTGTGGAACTCGCTGCCGGGTACTCTCGCGGTGGAGGTTCCGCTCTTCCTGGCTGGAGCCTTCCTCTATGTCCGCTCGACGGCTCCGCGGGACCGGACGGGGAAAATCGCGCTGGCAGGGCTCGTGCTGTTCCTGCTCGCCGTCTACTTCGTGAACTTTTTTGGAGAGCCGCCGCCGAGCTCCACGGCAGTGGCCTGGGTTACTCAGTCCATGTGGCTGCTGGTGGCCTGGGGGTACTGGGTGGACCGCCACCGTGAGCCGTCGATCACTTCTCGTCCGGCGGTGTCCCGTCGCTGAGGAAGCGGCGCAGGGTCTTGGCCACGATGCGCTCCACATCCGCCTCGGTGATTGCGGGTGGGACAGGTGCCGCCGGCGCCGCTGGTATCGCGGGCAGACGGATGCCTCCCAGGCTGGCCGCGGCAATCCGCACTTGCCTGGCCGCCTCGCTCGGCTCTTCGCCCAGGTCGGGATAGGCGAAGCGGAAGACCTCGTCCTGCCTCAATCCCAGCGCCCCGCCGATGTCCACGATGTGCTCGAAGCGAAGCTCGATCCCCCCGGAGAAGAGACGGCTCATGTAGCTGACACTCCACCCGAGCTTGCGCTCGACATCCGCATTGCGGAAGCCGAGGATTCGCATCAAGGTCTTCAGGGTCATGATCATGTGTTCTGTCTCGGGTCTCATGAGTATGCATATTACGCCGGAACTTCCTAAGAGGAATGGAGGAGCCGCTTTGAGGCTTGCCGCCGCCATGGTGGGTCATCCGGATGGGACTTACGGCGTGCTCGCCTTCTCCTCCCGGGACGGCGGAGCCCTCCTACCCTCGTCGAGGGAACGCACGGCCATGGACGGCGGGGCGACTTTTCTGCCGGACGGTACTTTCCGCCTCCTTTGGTCGGACAGCCGGAGCGGGATCTATCAGCTCCGCACGGCCACGGTGAGCGTGGCTAGTCCCCGCTCTCCAGCATCTCCCTGACCTTGGCGGCCAGATCCTTGCCGGTGAACGGCTTCTTGATCAGGTGGGCGTCCTCGGCGTCGAGGCCGGAGCCCTCGGCCAGCCCGGCGGGATAGCCGGTGGCGAAGAGGACCTTCATCCCGGCCCGGTCGTACGAGAGCTTCTCGGCGAGCTCCACTCCGCTCATGCTGCCCATCAGGATGTCGGTCACCATGAGGTGGATCGGCCCCTGGTGCTGCTGGCAGATCTCCAGGGCCTGGGCGCCGTCCGCCGCCTCCAGCACGTTGTAGCCGTGGCTCTTCATGATCTCGGAGAGGGGCCGGCGGACGTTGTCCTCGTCATCGACGAGCAGGATCGTCTCCCAGGGCTTGCCGTTGATACCGCCCGGACCGTCGGCGTCGGCCATCAGCTCGCCGCTGGGGAGGAGGGCCAGGAAGCGTGAGCCGTTGCCCGGCTCGCTGTCCGCCATGACGTGACCCCCGCTCTGGGTGATGATCCCGTAGGTCGTCGAGAGGCCGAGCCCTGTGACCTCGCCCCCTTGCTTGGTGCTGAAGAACGGCTCGAAGACCCGCCGCCGCACCTCCTCGGGCATGCCCGGGCCGTTGTCGCTCACCTTGAGCTCCACCCAGTGACCGGGAGCGGAGCGCAGCGGCTGCTCCACGTTGCGGGTCTCCAGGGTCAAACGGCCGCCGTCGGGCATGGCATCCCGGGCGTTGGTGACCAGGTGCAGGATGGCCTGCTCGACCTGCGCGGCGTCGATCTGGACCCGGTGAAGGTCGGGGTCGAGTGCCATCTTGACCTCGATGGAGGCGCCGAGGATGTGCCGGATGCGGTCCTCGAGGCCGGCCAGCAGGTTGTTGAGCTGGGACAGGCGGGGTTGTAAAACCTGCCGTCCGCTGAAGGCGAGGAGCTGGCGCGCGAGGGCTGCGCCGCGGTCTCCGGCGCGCTCGATCTCGCGCAGGTTCTTCCGCGCCGGCTCGTCGGGCGGCAGGCGGGTCAGGGCGAGCTCGACCTCACAGGAGATGGCGGTCAGCAGGTTGTTGAACACGTGGGCGATACCGCCCGCGAGCCTGCCCATGGCCTCCATGCCTTGGTCCTGTGAGGCTGCTTCATCCCCCTGCCGGAGGAGGCGCATCTCCGCCGCCTTGCCGGCGTTGCCCGTGCCCTCAGACTTCTCCTGTGGGAGGTGGTCTTCTACAGCCCGGATCGTCTCGGATTGTGTCCGCATAGTCTGGTTTCCTGGAATGGTCATGAGGGTCCCTTTTGCGGGGTGCCCCGTCCCGGGAGAACTATGCAGGTTTCAGTCCAGGCCCGGCCCCCCGAGAGCGGGGATTTCAGAGGAAGCGCGAAGGAAAAATCTTCAAAACATGCCGAGCTGCAGGCGGGCCGCCTCGGTCATCATGGAGGGGTTCCAGGCCGGGTCCCAGACCAGCTCGACGTCGGCCGCGGCCACGCCGGGAACCTGCTCCACCTTGGCCTTGACCTCGCCCGGAAGGGAGCCCGCCACGGGACAGCCCGGCGAGGTGAGCGTCATCTTGATCTGCACCTGGCCTTCCGGCTGGATCTCCAGGTCGTAGATCAGGCCCAGCTCGTAGATGTTGACGGGGATCTCGGGGTCGAAGACGCTCTTGAGCGCGTCGACGATCTCGCCTTCGAGATCCTGTGCGGCAGGCGGGGTGGTGATCGGTTCCATGGTATGTCCTCCCTACTCGGTCGAGATGGGTTGGTCTTTTTGTTCGAGCGCGGCCTGGACCGCGTGCCAGGCGAGTGTCGCGCACTTGATCCGGATCGGGTACTCGCGCACTCCCGCGAAGACCGCGAGCTTGCCCAGGCCGTCCCCGTCGCCGCCGGTCGTCAGCAGGTCGTGGAAGCCGTGGAAGAGCCGGCGGGCCTCTTCGACCGTCCTGCCCTTGAGCGCTTCGGTCATCAGCGAGGCCGAGGCCGTGGAGATCGCGCAGCCCGAGCCCTGGAAGGCGATGCCCTCGATCCGCTCCCCCTCGACATGGAGGAAGACCTTCACCCGGTCGCCGCAGAGGGGATTGTGCCCCTCGGACTCACGGTTGGCGTTCTCCAGCTTCCCGAAGTTCCGGGGCACGCGGTTGTGGTCGAGGATGACCTCTTGATAAAGGTCGCGCAGGTCGGACATCAGCCGAAGAGCTCCCGGGCGCGGTGCAGGGCGGCGACCAGGGCGTCGACGTCCTCCATCTGATTGTAGAGGCCGAAGGAAGCCCGCGTGGTCGCCGGCACGCCGAAACGGGCCATCACCGGCTGCGCGCAGTGATGGCCGGCGCGGACCGCGACCCCCTCCTGGTCGAGGATGGTGCCGACGTCGTGCGGATGGATGCCTTCCATGGCAAAGGAAACCACGGACGCCTTGTGCGGGGCAGTGCCCACGAGCCGCAGGCCGCGGACTTCCTGGAGGCGCTCCGTGGCATGGGCGAGCAGCTCGGCCTCCCAGGCCGCGATGGCAGGCAGCCCGATCTGGCTCACGTATTCGAGCGCGGCTCCGAGCGCAATGGCCCCTTCGATGAAGGGCGTGCCGGCTTCGAAGCGGTGCGGCGGCGGCGCGAACGTGGTCTTCTCGAAAGTCACGCCATGGACCATGCCGCCGCCGGTCTGCCACGGAGGCATGGCTTCGAGCAGCTCGGCCCGGCCGTAGAGCACGCCGATGCCGCTGGGGCCGTAGACCTTGTGGCCGGAAAAGGCATAGAAGTCGCAGCCCAGGGCGCGCACGTCCACCTGCAGGTGAGGCACTCCCTGGGCGCCGTCCACCAGGACCAGCGCGCCGTACCGGTGGGCCATGTCCGCCATCTCGCGCACCGGGTTGATCGTGCCGAGCGCGTTCGAGACGTGCGCGACCGCGACCAGGCGGGTGCGCTCCGATAGCAGGCGCTCGAATTCTTCGAGGATCACCTCGCCGCGGTCGTCGAGGGGCGCGACCCGCAGCCGGGCCCCCTGCCGCTCGCAGAGTGCCTGCCAGGGAACGAGGTTGGAGTGGTGCTCCAGGCCGGTGATCAGGACCTCGTCGTGAGGGCCGAGGGTCTGCCCGCCCCAACTGCACGCCACGAGGTTGATTGCCTCTGTTGTGCCACGGACGAAGACAATTTCATCCGAACGCTCGGCTCCCAGGGTCCGGCGCACGGTCTCCCGCGCCTGCTCGCAAGCCTCGGTGGAGAGCTGGGAGAGGGTGTGGACCCCGCGATGGACGTTGGAGTAGTAGCCGCCATAGCAGTCGGCGAAGGCATCGAGCACGGCGCGGGGCTTCTGGGTGCTGGCCGCGTTGTCCAGGTAGACCAGGGGCTTGCCGTTGACCTTGCGCGAGAGGATGGGGAAGTCGTCCCGCACCCGGCCGAGATCGTAACCGGGTGCGAGGATCTGCGAAGCTGCAAGCGGAACGGACATCAGACTGCCTGTCGTACGACCTCTCCCTGGGGCAAACGGGCGAAGAGGAACTCTTCGAGGTCGCGCCGCACGGGCTCGACCTTGATGCGCTCGACGATGTCGCTGGCGAAGGCGTAGGTCAGCAGGCTGCGCGCCGCCTCTTGTCCAATACCGCGGGAGCGGAGATAGAAGATCGCGTCCTCGTCGAGCTGGCCGACGGTGGAGCCGTGAGTGCACTTCACGTCGTCGGCGAAGATCTCGAGCTGCGGGTTCGAGTTGGCGATGGCGTTCGCGGAGAGCAGCAGGTTCCGGTTGGACTGCTTGGCGTCCGTCTTCTGCGCTCCCGGATGGACATGGATCAGGCCGTTGAACACGGAGCGGGCGGCGCCGTCGAGGACGCCCTTGTACAGCTCATGGCTGGCGCAGTGCGGCTTGGCGTGCTCGACGCGCATGTGGTTGTCGATCACCTGCCGCCCCTCGGCGAGATAGAGGCCGTTGAGGATGCAGTCGATGCCCTCGCCGTCAAGGACGGCGTTGACGTCGTTGCGCACCAGAGCGCCGCCAATTGAAATCGAATGCGAGCTGGGCGTGCAGCTCCGCTCCGCCTCGATCTGGAACGTGGCCATGTGGAACGCCTCGCGGCTCTCGATCTGCACCTTGTAGTGATCGACCACGGAGGCGGGGCCCGCCACCAGCTCGGTCACCGGGCAGGTGAAGTAGGCACCCTCGCCCGCGTAGGTCTCGACCAGCGTGCACTGGCTGTTCTCGCCGGCTACGAAGAGGTTGCGCGGGAAGGTCACGATCGGCTCCGTCCCAGTAGAGGAGGAGACGAACATCAGGTGGATGGGCTTTTCGACGATCACGCCGCGGGGCACCCAGACGAGCGCGCCGTCGCGCAGGAACGCGGTGTTGAGGGCCACAAACGGATGGTCGTCGAAGCGGGCGTGCTGTCCGAGCCAGGGCTCGACCTTGTCGGGCGTCTTCTCCAGCGCCTCGGCAAGGCTCGCCACGATCACGCCGGCCGGCAGCTCGCCCAGGGACGAGAGCCGCGTCGAGAGCCGGCCATTGACGAAGACCAGGCGGGCCGCGGCGCCCTCGGCTAGCGGCTCCAGCCGGGAGAGGTCTACCGCCGGCTCAGGCCCTTCGGGCCGTGTAAACGCTCCCTGGGCAATCGCGCCCACGTTGGTCTGGCGCCACGCCTCCTGCTGAAGGGTGGGGAAGCCGAGGGTGACGAAGCGCTCGATGGCCATGCGGCGCAAAGCCGTGACCGCCGCGGGCTCGGAGGCCGGCAGCTCGCGCAGGAACAGGTCGAAGTCGGCCGCGAAGCGGGCCGCTCCGGTCAGCTCTTGAGTAGCAATCGTCATCCTTACGCCCCCACGGGCTGAGCGGCAGCCTCTTCAAGCCACGCGTAACCCTTCTCTTCGAGCTCCAGGGCCAGCTCCTTGCCGCCCGAGCGCACGATGCGGCCGTCCAGGAGGACGTGCACCCGGTCGGGGACGATGTAGTTGAGCAGCCGCTGGTAGTGGGTGATGAGCAGGAACGAGCGGTCCTGCTGGCGCAGCACGTTGACACCGTCGGCGACGATGCGCAGGGCGTCGATGTCGAGCCCCGAGTCGGTCTCGTCGAGCACGGCGAGGCGCGGCTCCAGCACGGCCATGTGGAAGATCTCGTTGCGCTTCTTCTCGCCGCCGGAAAACCCTTCGTTGACCGGGCGGTGGAGCAGCGACTCCTCCATCTGCACCAGCTTCATCTTCTGGCGCACGAGGGTGAGGAACTCCATGGCGTCGGTCTCGGGCAGGCCGCGGTGCTTGCGCACGGCGTTGAGCGCCGCCTTGAGGAAGTAGGTGTTGCTCACGCCGGGGATCTCGACCGGGTACTGGAAGGCCATGAACACGCCCTCGCGGGCCCGCTCCTCGGGATCCATCTCCAGAAGGTCCTTGCCGTCGAAGATCACTTCACCGCCGGTGACCTCGTAGGCGTCCTGGCCAGCCAGGACGCGCGCCAGGGTGCTCTTGCCCGAGCCGTTGGGGCCCATGATGGCGTGCACTGCGCCGGTGGGCACTTCGAGGTCGATCCCGCGCAGGATCTCGTTGCCCTCGACGGAAACGTGCAGGTTTTTTATCTGAAGCATCAGCCGACACTCCCTTCCAGGTTGACCGCCAGCAGCTTCTGGGCCTCGACGGCAAACTCCATGGGCAGCTCGCGGAAGACCTCCTTGCAGAAGCCGTTGACGATCATCGAGACGGCGTCTTCAGTAGAGATCCCCCGCTGGTTGCAGTAGAAAATCTGGTCCTCGCCGATCTTGGACGTCGTGGCCTCGTGCTCCATCTGTGCCGTCGGGTTCTGCACGTCGATGTACGGGAACGTGTGCGCGCCGCAATCCTGCCCGATCAGCATGGAATCGCACTGCGAGAAGTTGCGCGCGCCGTCTGCTCCCTTGAGGATCCTCACCGAGCCGCGGTACGTGTTCTGTCCATGGCCGGCTGAGATGCCCTTGGAAACGATGTTGCTCTTCGTGTTCTTGCCGATGTGGATCATCTTCGTCCCGGTGTCGGCCTGCTGCCAGCCCTTGGTCAAAGCCACGGAGTAGAACTCGCCGATCGAATCGTCGCCCTTGAGGATGACGCTCGGGTACTTCCAGGTGATGGCCGAGCCGGTCTCCACCTGCGTCCACGAGATCTTCGAGGCGCGCCCCTCGCACTTGCCGCGCTTGGTGACGAAGTTGTAGATGCCGCCCTTGCCGTTCTCGTCGCCCGGGTACCAGTTCTGGACGGTCGAATACTTGATCGTCGCGTTGTCGAGGGCCACCAGCTCGACCACGGCGGCGTGGAGCTGGTTCTCGTCGCGCATGGGCGCCGTGCACCCCTCGAGGTAGGACACGTGGGCGCCCTCGTCCGCGATGATCAGCGTGCGCTCGAACTGGCCCGAGTTCTTCGCGTTGATGCGGAAGTAGGTCGACAGCTCCATCGGGCAGCGCACGCCCTTGGGGATGTAGACGAACGAGCCGTCCGAAAACACCGCCGAGTTGAGCGTGGCGAAGAAATTGTCCGTGTACGGGACCACCGAGCCGACGTACTTCCTGACCAGCTCGGGATGCTCGCGCACCGCCTCGGAAAACGAGCAGAAGATGATCCCCATCTCGGCCAGCTTCGCTTTGAAGGTCGTGGCCACGGAGACGCTGTCGAAGACCGCGTCGACCGCGATATTGGAGACGCCGGCGAGGATCTCGCGCTCGTGAAGCGGGATGCCGAGCTTCTCGTACGTCTTGAGGATCTCCGGATCGACCTCGGCGAGGCTCTTCGGGCCGGCCTTGGGCGCCGCGAAATAGATGATCGATTGGTAGTCGATCGGCTTGTAGTGGATGTTCGCCCAGCGCGGCTCCTCCATGGTGAGCCAATGCCGGTAGGCGCGCAGGCGCCAATCGAGGAGCCACTCGGGCTCGCCCTTCTTGGCGGAGATGAAGCGCACGACGTCCTCGTTCAAGCCCGGCGGCAGGCTGTCCTGCTCGACATCGGTCACGAAGCCGAACTTGTAGTCCTGCGTCGCAAACTGCTCGATGGTAGTGCTTGAGCTGCTCTGCATGTCTCTCCCTCGATTCCTTCTTATAGGGTCAGGCCTCTCGACCGAGTCTTCTCAGTTGAAGCGTCAGTTGCTCCGAACCTGCCGTCGCCGATGGTGACCAGTTTCTGGATCCCCGGCAGCGGATGGGTCATCTCGGCCAGGGTGATCCCTTCCAGGGCACCCCGGACCGCGGCGTTGATGCGTTGCCAGTTGCTGCGCACGGGGCAGAGCCGCTCATGGGAGCAGTCGCTGCCGTCGTCGATGCACTCGGTGATGGCGATCGGCCCTTCCAGGCACGCGATGATCTCCGCCATCGTGATCTCGCCCGGCGGGCGGGTCAGGCTGTAGCCTCCCTTGACCCCGCGGTGGGACATCAGCAGCCCCTCGCGCACGAGGAGCTTCAGGATCTTGCTCACCATCGGCAGCGGAAGCTGCGTCTCGGCCCCCAGCTCGGGAGCGTTCAGGTGCCGGTCCGGCTGCGCCGCCAGGTGTGTCAGGAGTACGATCCCGTAGTCTGTCTGCTTGGTGATTCGAATCATGCAATTGCTCCCATCCGATGGCCCCCACCGGATGAAACAGTACCGGATCGGTCCTGATTCCATCGCAGATGGGGGGGAAAGTCAACCCTCACTCTCCGGCCCGCCCGGGGAGAGGGGGCTGATCGATGGGTAGCAAGCCCCGAACGGCCGAGTAGAACGGTCCACCCAACGGGTAGCGAGTCCGAACGGCTGGGTAGAGGGGTCTACCCACTGGGTAGCGAGCCAGAAACGTCCGGGTAGAGGGGGCTACCTGGCGGGTAGCAAGCCCGAAACGACCGGGTAGAAGGGTCTACCCAACGGGTGGAGAGTCCGAACGGCAGGATGGAGGGGTCTACCCAATGGGTGGGAGGTCCAGACGGCTGGATTGCGCTCGATCCCGGGAGAGGGGGCAGATTGAACATTCCGGGTGAAGCGGAGTACGCTCTACCCATGCGAAGCACCATCTCTTCCAAAGGTCAGATCACCGTGCCCGTCGAGGTCCGGGAGCGGCTGGGGCTGATGCCCGGTACGCCGGTGGAATTCGAGCTCCGGGAGGAAGGCGTTCTCCTCCGGAAGGGGATATCCGGCAGCCACCCGGTCGACAAAGTCTGGGCGACGCTCCAACTCGACCGTCCAGTAGACGAGATCCTTGATGAGATGCGGGGCCCCCGGCCGAGGACTATTGCCTGACGGTACGCCGGCGTGACCGGGACCGCATCGTGGCCGATTTCCTCATTGGCGCCCACGCCCAATTTCAGGCAGACGCTCTTCTCATGCGTGATCGGGGGTTCTACGGCAGCCGGTTCAAAGGGCTGCGGCTGATCGATCCAACTCATCCATAGGCTACGAGGTTCTAAATCAGCTTCCCCAACGGCCCCAGATCCAGGTTCAGATCCTTGGGCTCGATTCCGAAGCGCGCGGCCATGTCGTTGACGGTCTCTTCGAGCTTCATGAGGGCCACGCCCAGAGCTTCGATCTCCTCGGGCGTGAGAGTGTCGGCCTCCATGCGGCGGATCGCCTGCCTTTCCATCACCCTGCGGAGGAACTCGACCAGGGCGAGGACCAGCCGGACGACGGAGCGCTGCACCTCCTCGGGATCGGCGTTCCAGCGCGGGGTCTGGGCTTCGGCCTGGCGCTCCATCTCCTGGCGGATGGCCTCCAGCTCTTCGATCTCCAGCCGGACTACGTCGCGGGTATCGCTCATGTCGGATCTCCCAATCCCGGGGCGAAGGCGTAGGGGGGCCAGGGGCCGCTGACGGTGATGCCTTGCTCCTCCTTCAGGGTCTCCTTGTACGCTGGCACGTCCTCTCTCTTCACCAGATGGTAGACGGTGCCCAGGAGCTTGCCCTGTTCCTTGCGCTCGATGCGCTCATCCCTCACCAGCGGACGCAGTCGGTCGAGCAAGGGCTCGATCTCGGGGAGCGAGCGCGCACGCTCGATCTCTCGCCGTCTGGCTTCCATGTAGCGGGTTCCTGGACCGGAAGGCTCAGGCAGATTGGGAGGTGGAGGGACCGGCTCTCCGAAGACCCGCAGCGTCATCTGCTCGCATCCACGGACCCGGTCGAGCGCTGCTGCGAGATCGGAGATGCGCGGCTTGAGGAGCTTGCGGAGCTCCTCCTCGTCCTGTGCCTTCTCGCCGAAGCGGATCGGGAGCACTGCCGTGACGCTCAGCCGGCGGACGACCGCGTCCTGGGCAGCCAGGTTCTCGGGAGTCACCTTGGGATCGGCCTCGCCCGCGACGACCAGCAGCTCGCCGCAGCGGATCAGGCGCAGGGGCTCTCCAGCCAGCCCGGCTCCCAGCGGCTCGGCGGGCTCCTCGTCGATCACGGCATACAGGTAGAGAGGGCTCACGCCTTCTTTGGCAGGACACGGTCCGCCGCGCAGAGCAGGGCGGAGAGACGGAGGTAGACCAGGTCGATTCCGGCCAGCCCGATCGTCACCTCGCCGTGGATCACGACCCCCTGGTTGAGGAGGTTGTCGACCAGATCGAGCAGCGAGTTTTCCGGGTGGCCGGAGAATTCCTCGAGCTCGTTCACGATGCCTCCTCCCCGATGAAGTTGTAGGGCGGCCATGGGCCGGTCAGGGTCACTTCGCAGGCTTGCTCCGAAAGGCGCTTCGCCCAGCGGTCGACGGTCTTCTCGAATCCCGCCTCCTGTTCGGACCGCACGAGGAAGGCGCCGTCGAGCAGCAGCGGGGATGGGGAGACTGGCTCGCGGCGGCGTGCCTCGGACGCCTGCTCCTCCAGGTCGGAGAAGACCTCGTCCATCTCGCCCCGGAGCCGGGCGAGCAGGGTACGGGAGGCCTCCTGCTCCATCTTCTTACGCAGAAGGAAGGCCTTACCCGCGCTCTGCGCTCCCGATCCCCGGCGCGCCTTCTCGGCAGCGTCGGCAGCGACCTCCTTCGCCTTTGCCTCGTCGAAGCGGACGAGCACCCCCCATTCCTGGCAGCCGGCGATCCGGTCGAGGATCCGGTCCAGCCGGCCGCGCTCGGAGCGGACGTGCTCCAAGGCGCGGCCGTCTCCGGCGAAGAGGGTGAAGAGCTTCATGGGGACCACCGTCCCCGTCTCCCCGAAGTGATCGACCATGGCTGCGTGGGCCATGGCGCGCTCGGAGACCCAGTCGAGGTTCTGGAAGTTTTCCTGGATCGACGCGGCCTCGTATTCCGGGAGCGGAGCGTCGGCCGCGATCAGCCAGAGGCTGTCGCCCACGGCAAGGGCGCGGAGGGCGGAGAGGCCGGGCAGGCCGGGCGGAGCCCCTTCGGTCGGGAGCGTCCCCGGGGTGCGCACCAAGCAATAGAGGTAGGTCGCGGAAGTCCTCATGACTGTTTCCAGGTCCGGGCCCACCCGGCGAGCGCTTTGGCTCCCCGGGGCGGAGGGTAGACGGCGGGCGCGGTGATGATAGCGCACCCTTTCCACTCGGCTTCGCCGTTTTCCGTGGCATTGACGATCACGGCGGGCACGGAGATGGAAAGGCGCTTCAGCTCTTCCAGGAGCCGGACCGTCTCGCGCCGGGGAAGCTCGGCGTCCCGGGTCACCGCCACGAACCGGGCTCGGGCGGGGTCGCGGAGCAGCGCGAGGAGGCGCTTGAGGCTCTTGGACAGCTCCACCATCTCGGCGGCCAGGCTCCCCAGGCTGACTGCCTCCCGGTACTTGAGGAGGATCGAGAGCAGGGCGCGGTCCCATTCCAGGGCCAGCTCCGGCGCTTCGAGCAGGCGCAGGGCGTGCCCGGTCGGCGCCGTATCGACCACCAGCAACCTGTCCTCTTCCGTCGCATCGAGGATCGAGGACAGGGCGACCAGCTCGTCGAGCCCGGGCGGGGTGATGTCCAGGAGCTTTTCGACGGCGTCCCGGCTCTCTCCTGCGAAGGCTCCCAGAGCGCCCCCGAGCTCGTCGTGATGACGCCCGCGCCAGGCCTCGAAGGCCGCGTAGGCGTCCAGCTCCCGCGCATGCAACCTCGGAGCGTGGGGAATCGGCCGCTCGTCATCCCCGAGTGGCGTTTCGAGGACGTCGGCCAGCGAATGGGCGGGATCGGTGGAGAGGAGCAGGACGTCCTGGTTCTCGGCGAGGACGAGGGCGGCGGCCGCGGCGCAGGTGGTCTTGCCCACCCCTCCCTTGCCGCCGAAGAACAGGAGGCGGATGCCGGGTGGTGCGAGGTCGTCGATGATCTTTCTTCCCCTGGGACCGCCGGCTTCCAGCCGGCTTTTCCGGAGAGGCCGGCTGGAAGCCGGCGGTCCCAGGGAAAACGCCTTCGCCACCTTCCTGAGAGCCGGCAGCCCCCTCGGCTCGCGCTCGAATTCCGGCAGGAAACGCAGGTTCCGGTCTCCGAACACATCCCGGATCTCGGCGATCGCCTCCATCTCTCCCGGGTGTCCGGCTACCCGATTGACGATGACCTCGCTCACGGGGATGCCCGCCTCGTCGAGGGCGTTCAGGGCGTCCCGGGTCTCGGCGATGGAGAGCGCCTCCGGCAGCAGGACCCAGGAGAAGGAGGCGTGCGCGGGGTCGCGCAGCAGCTCTCCCATCTCGCGCCCTTCCTCCTCGATCTCGGAGATCAGCTCGTCGGTCAGGTCCGGCTGCCGGATGCCGCCGGTGCTCTTGCCGAAGCTCTCGGTCAGGATGCGATGCCGCTCCCCGAGGGCGTCGAGGATTCCCGCGAAGCGCTGGAGCAGGCCGGGGACTTCCATCAGGCGGAGGGTGTGCGCGGTAGGCGCGGTATCTACAACTGTTTCGCGGGCTCCGCTCTCACGGGCGAGGCGGGTGAGCTCCATCAGGCCCGCCAGCTCATCGGCTCCGGGCAGGGAGAGGCCGAGGAGCCGGTCCACGTCCTCCTGGTCCAGGTAGGTCCCGCGCTCGGCGATCTTGCGCAGGGCCTCGCGCCGCTCCCCGAGCCAGCGGTCGAGGGCGCGCTCCACGTCCAGCTCGGCCGCGAGCAGGGTGCCGGTGCGGGTGGAGAGAGCCTGCGGCTCGGCGGACAGGGGGGTCGAGAGGGCGTCGCCCAGGGAGTGGGCCGGGTCGGTGGAGACGATCAGGATGCGGTGGCCGGATTCGGCGGAGGCGAGGGCGGCTGCAGCGGCGCAGGTGGTCTTGCCTACGCCTCCCTTGCCGCCGAAGAAACGGAAGGGAGGGAGGGTTATGGCTCCTCCTCTTCGCTATAGGTACGGTCGCCCGTGAAGCTCACGTCGACGTCGAAAGCGCCCGGCTGGAAGGACATCGCTCCTGCGGCAGCGCCGCCGGCCTGTTCGCGCTCCCGGTTGCGGATCTCGCGCAGGCGCTCGAGGATGTCGTCCTGAAAGGCCACGAAGTCCTCGTCGGAGACCTCGCCCAGCTCGTAGCGCATCTGGGCGGCGAGCAGCTCCTCGCGCAGCCTCCCCTCGTCGTTCATCTCCTGGTCAACCGCGGTCGCGACCTTGTCGAGGACGAAGCGGATGCCGCCGATGAGGAGGCTGTCAATAATCAGCATCAGCGGTTCTCTGTGGCCCGCTCCAGCTTGAGCCGGATGTTCACGAAGTTGTAGGGCGGCCAGGGGCCGGTGTACTTGAACATCAGGTTCTCGTACTTGGCGTCGATTTCCTTCACCTTGGCGTCGAAGTCCGGCTCGCGGTCGCGGGAGACCAGGAAGGCCGCGTTGAGGATCATTTTGTCGCCGATCGGCTTGTTGGCGCGCGATGCGACCGACACGGCTCCGAGGGCGGAGAAGATCTCGGCGACGAGCGTCTCGGAGCGCTCGGCGAGCAGCGAGTCCACGAGGCGGCCGTACTGCATGCGGGCGAAGTAGGTCGAGCCCTTCTGATGCGAGATCTGCTGGCGCAGGAGGCGCAGGTTGTCGTCATCCTTCTCGATCTCGCGGATGACGAGCTCCGGCTCCCACAGCACCTTGAGGCCGAACTCCAGCTTGTCCTGCATCTTGGTGAGCACGTCATGGAAGGCGTCGTATGCCGTGCGCAGCAGCTCGACGATGTCCTCACTGGTCTTGAACACCGTGCTGAAGGACATGGGGAGGACCGTGTAGCTGCGCATCACGGCCTCGTTGACCCGCTCGTGGGCGAGCACGTTCTCGCGTGTCGGGTCGTAGACCTCCAGCGGCGTATCGGAGACCACGGCTGCGATGTCCTTGTAGCTGACCGTGTGGACGTCGGCGGGCTCGCTGCCGATGCCGATGCGGCCGAAGCGCAGGGGCTCGGTCGCCTGGATGATGCAGTAGACGTATTTGCCGCTCTGCTCGCTGGGACGGTTTTCGAGGACGTCGACGGTACCGGCGGCATTCAGGCGGGCGGCGGCCAGCGCTCCGGGAGTTTCCAGGGCCGGCATGGCCTCGGCGACGGGGGGTGCTACCCGCGCCGAGCGCTTCCGCGGCTCCGCGGGTTTTTTGGCCGCCGCCGTCTTGGCCGCGGCGGTCTTCTTCCCAATTGGCTTTCCAGTCGGTTCCTTGGCTCTGGGCATGGCGGGTCCTCTAGTCAGGTCAAGAGCGTTCGGAGCGGGCGGCGAGCTGGCGCCGGACTTCCGCTTCGAGGTCCCTGGGGACGCACGGCTTCGTCACCACCGAGTCGCAACCGGCCGCCATGGCCTTGTCGTGGGCGGAGGCCAGGGCGTGCGCGGTCAGGGCGATGATGGGGATCGTCTTCGTGCGGTCGTCGCCCTTGAGGCGCTTGGTGGCCTCCCAGCCGTCGAGCTGCGGGAGCGAGAGGTCCATCAGGATGATGTCCGGCAGCAGCTCGAAAGC
Source organism: uncultured Holophagales bacterium (assembly GCA_963741305.1). Taxonomy (GTDB): domain Bacteria; phylum Acidobacteriota; class Thermoanaerobaculia; order Multivoradales; family UBA5704; genus DATMER01. The sequence goes on from CAVUHL010000003.1 coordinate 6,827,135, forward strand.
CTTGTCCAGCGCTTCGAGGCCATCGGCAGCGGTCGCCACGCGGAAGCCCCGGAACTCCAGGTACTCCGCGAAGATCTCGCGTCCGTGCGCCACGTCATCCACCACCAGCACCAGAGGTGCCGGTATCGGGTCCGGAGGGTCGGTCGGCTGCGGATCGCTCATGAAGCCCTCGATTGGCGGGGGAGGACGAGGGTGAACGTCGATCCCTCCCCGAGCTTGCTCAACAGGGTGATCTGGCCGTCGAGGATCGAGGCCAGGCGTCGGCAGATCGTCAGGCCGAGGCCCGTGCCGCCCGTGCGCCGGGCGTAGGAGCTGTCGGCCTGCTGGAACGCTTCGAAGATCGTCTTCTGGTTCTCTTCCGAGATGCCGATGCCCGTATCCGCCACGGCCACGGAGATCCATTCCTTCCCCGGCTCGTAGTCGAGGCGGATCGAGACCGATCCGGTCGGCGTGAACTTCAAGGCGTTCGAAAGCAGGTTGAGGATGATCTGCTTCACCTTCTGCCGGTCGGTCTGGATCTCGGGCACATCCTCCGAGATGTTCCGTGTCACGGTCAGCTTGGTGCCGTCGATCAGCGGCTCGACCTCGGTCATCACCTCGTCGATCAGCTCCTGCAGCACGACGTGCTCGAGCTGGACCGGCATCTTGCCCGACTCGATGCGGGCGAGGTCGAGGAGGTCGTTGATGATCGACAGCAGATGGCGGGCGTTCGATTCCAGGCGGCCGAGCTTCTCGGTCTGCGGCCGGTTGAGCTCGCCCGAGACCCCCTCCAGAAGGAGGTGGGTGTAGCCGATGATCGCGTTGAGCGGCGTGCGCAGCTCGTGCGAGACGTTGGCCAGGAACTGCGACTTGGCCGCCGAGGCCTGCTCGAGCTGGAAGGCCTGGCGGCGCAGCAGCTCGTTCTGCTCGGCCAGCTCGGCCGTGGCCTCACGCACCTTCTCGCGCAGCTCCTCGGAGTGGCGCTTGACCTGCTCGTAGAGGTGCTGCTTTTCCACCGCCTCCGTCAGGTCGTGGAGGATCGTGACCACGGCGGTGTCCTCGCCGTGCTTCGACAGGACCTTGCCCGAGATCGCCTCGACCGGCACCGTGGCGCCGCTCTTGGGATCGATCAGGGAGAGCTCGCCGCGCCAGCGCAACGACTGGCTGGCGTAGAGGCCCGACATGAAGGAGGTGAACACCGCGTCGTTGGCGCGCACCCGGCGCTCCGCCTCGGCGCTTTTGCCACTTGGGGAGACGGTGAACATGCGCTCCGCGGGCGGGTTCATGAGCACGATGTTGCCCGATGGGTCGGTCACCAGGATCGGATCGAGCGCGGAGTTGAGGATCAGGTCCAGTCGGTCGCGCTCGGCGCGGGTCTCGGCCTCGGCGATGCGCAGCCGGCGGTAGTTCTCCTCGATCTCGTCGGTGGCGCGGCGCAGGTCGGTGACATTGCGCAGCACCGAGACCGTTCCGGTCTCGCCTACCCGGATCTTGACCGGCGTGCTCATGACCTCGAAGAGGAGGTCCTGGCCCTCGGTCGGATCGACCAGCAGCAGCTCGTGGCGGGTCGGCCCGCCGCCGGAGCTGGAGGTGAAGGTCGAAGCGGAGAACAGCATGTTGTTGAGCGCCACGGCCCGCCGCCGGCCCTCGCTCTTCTGATCGTCGGCGGTGAGGAGCATCTCGGCGCTGCCGTTGGCGACCAGGATCCTGCCTTCCGAATCGGTGAGCAGGATCGGGTCGGTGACCGCGTTGATGACGCCGAAGAGCCAGCTCTGCTCGCGCTTGTAGCGCCGCTCATCCACCTGGGACCGCTTGAACCAGAGCGACTGCAGGCGGGCACCCAGGACCTCGGCGGCCCAGCGGGTGTCCTCCTCGTTGGCGTTGTCCATGCCGGCGAGCAGGAGGAGGCCGGGGCCGATGTCGCCGCTCTCGCCCGTTCCAGCGAGCGGCACGGCAACGAACGGCTCGGCTCCCAGGGGAGTGTCGAGCTGCGGTCCGGAGAAAGCCACGGGCTCGGAGGCCGCCAGGGCGACCACCAGCGGATGCATGCGGTCGTTGAGGTCCAGGCTGAACGCGTCGACCGAGGCGAGGGACAGGCCGAGGCCGGTGAGGCCGACGAGGCGCGCGGATTCACTTTCCACCACGGCGCACAGGCCGCGCTCGATCCCGGCGTGGCGTGCGAGCCAGCGCAGGGTGAGCACGGCGCAGGGGCGGACTTCCTGCTCTGCAAGCAGGGAGTCGACCAGCGCGAGCCGGGCTCGTGAGCCGACTCCGCCCCGGACCTGTGGGGTAGCGGTGAACGGTGCGACTCGGGCCACGGCTTACAGCTTGCTGGTTTGCCTGGACCGCCGCCGCGCCGGCAGCGCTTCCCGCGCCGTGGAGGCCGCGAGCTGAGCCCGGAGCGAGGCGTTCTCGGCCAGCAAGTCCTCCGAGGTCCGAGACTCCAATCCCGGCCGCGAAACGGTCGGGGCCGCGGACACAGCCTCTGAATACCTGATGTACGTATCGATGGATGCCACCACGATGCGGGCCTCGACGGTGAGCAGGTCGATGCCCACCAGCGACACTCTCACCCAGGCATCGATGACGATACCCTTGTCCAGGACGCGGTCCAGGACATCGATCAGACTGGTTCCACCGGAAGCTCGTTCGACCGGCATTTCCTACCCCCTGGGATTCTTCTTTTCAGGGCGGGCGCTCGCGCCCTCCCGGCGAGGACGTTCCACTGCCAAGGCTGCAACTTTCTCTTCGAGCTGCCGGATCTGCTGGCGCAGCGCCTCGTTCTCGACCGAGAGCTGCCGGGCGGCGACGGACAGGTTCGGGTCCTGACGCCACCAATCGAGGCCGATCTGCTCGGCCTTGTCGATCGAGCAGACCAGCAGGCGGATGCGGATGGTCAACAGCTCGACCTCCGCCAGGGACACCCGGATGTCCCCGGCGATGACCAATCCCTTGTCCAGCACCCGGTCGAGCACGTCGACCAGTCCAGTGGATCGTCGGTACGCAGGTTCGATCGCGGGTGTCATCCGTTCTCGGGTCTCCCTGGGTCACCCGCTCATGCGGTTGTGCCTTTGAGGAGCACACTCTAAGCCATCCGGAAGCGGCGCGCAATGGACGCAGACGTCATCCTGTTACCATACGCCCGACCCCCAGTCGTGCCGAGAGCTAGGAGATTGACCTTGCAAGGAAGATACCTCATCCCGATCGTCATGCTCACCCTCTTGGCGGGCCCCGCCAGGGCCATCCCGGAAGCGGATACCTCCGCCGCGCGGGAGGTATTCGAGAAGAATCTTCAATCCATCCGGGACAAGGACCGCGAGGCCTACCTCTCCTGCTACCTGGAGTCCGACGGGCTGGTGCGCACCGGTCCCGACGGGTTCCAGCTTGGCTATTCCGGGCCGCAGGGCCTGGCTGCCACGGCGGGCGAGGCCTGGCCCGACCACATCGCCGCCGACGACCTCCGGCTGACCCCGGTCCGCCCCGGGGTCGTCTACGGCACCTACCGCTACCGGGTGCGCTACGGCCAGGAAGAAGTCACCGGCATTTCGGAGCGCCTCTTCCTGGAGACGCCCCAGGGCTGGAAGATCGCGGTGAGCACCGCCTTCCCCGCCCTGCCCGGCGTGCCGCCTCCCCCGCGTGCCCTGGTGGGAGCCACCCTGGTGGACGGCACCGGCGCGGCCCCCGTCCCGGATGCCGTCGTGATCCTGCGCGACGGCAAGATCGACTGCGCCGGCCCGCGCGCGTCCTGCCCAATCCCTGAAGGGATCGATACGGTCGACCTGCGCGGCCATTGGATCACCCCCGGTCTGGTCGATGCCCACGTCCACTTCTCCCAGACCGGCTGGGCGGACGGCCGCCCCGACTCCCTGGACGTGCGCGGCCGCCATCCCTATGAAGAGGTCGTGGCCGACCTCCGGGCCCATCCGGAGCGCTTCGGCCGCTCGCTGCTCTGCTCCGGAGTGACCGCCGCCTTCGACGTGGGCGGCTACCCCTGGACCGTCTCCCTTTCCGACCTTTTCGAGCCGAGGACCGATGTACCCCGGGTAGCCGCGGCCGGCCCCCTGCTCTCGACCCTGGACCACTGGCTCAACCTGCCGGGGGAGCGCCAGTTCGTCCACATCACCGATCCGGACTCGGCGCGGGTGGGCGCCCGGTATCTGAAGGCCCAGGGATCGGACGCGGTCAAGGTCTGGTTCATCCGCACCCAGGAAGGGAGCATGGCGGAAATGTCCGCCGCGGTCCGGGCCGCCGGGGAAGAGGCGCGCCGGCTTGGCATCCCCTTGATCGTCCACGCGACCGGCCTGATGGAAGCCAAGGAGGCGCTGCGCGCCGGGGCGAAGCTGCTGGTCCACAGTGTCGACGACCGGCCGGTGGACCAGGAGTTCCTCGACCTCGCCCGGAGCGCCGGAACGATCTACTGCCCGACCTTGACGGTCATGCGCGGCTACGAGCAACTCCTGGGAGGTGCCCTCCGCCGCCAGGCCCCTGCGTTCGAAGACCCCAACGGCTGCGTCAATGCCGCCATCCGGGCGAAGATCGCCGAGACCGCCCAGGTCACCCCGAAGCCCGACGATGAGGTCAACGAAGAGTCGATGGAGCGGTTTTCGGAGCGCAACGCCGGGCGGGGACGGACCTCCGCCACCAACCTCAAAAAGGTTTTGGATGCGGGTATCCCGATCGCGATGGGGACCGACGCCGGCAACCCCCTGACCCTCCACGGCCCCTCGGTCTACGCCGAGATGGATGCCATGCAGGCCGCGGGGCTCACGCCGATGCAGGTCCTGGTCGCCTCGACCCGGGGCGGCGCGCTGGCCATGGGGCGCGAAAAAGAGATCGGAACGGTGGAGAAGGGCAAGCTCGCCGACCTCCTGATCGTAGCCGCCGATCCAACGGCCAACGCGGCCAACCTGCGCAAGGTCCGCTGGGTGATCCGGGGCGGAGCCATGCGGCCGATCGAAGAGCTGTCGGCGCTGGCGAAATGATCACAGCTGGCCAGTCTGCCCTACCTGATACAGATACGAAGAGCGCATGTAGAAGGCTGCCGCAAGACCGATCAGAAGCACCGTCACGGTTGCCCAGACGGCGGCGGGCGGCAAGGCGGAGTCCGTGGGCCTCGGTCGCGTCAGTCGTGTCAGTGAGACCACGAAGATCACGATCACGATGGCGCTGACCGCGATCGCGCCTCCGAAGCTTGCGACCACGAGGCCGGCGAAGCGCGGTGAAACCTCGGCGATATTGGTGGATCGGCCCGTACCGAGCACCTCGAGAAGGGTGCTCTCGACCATCCAGAGGAAGAAGGCCGGGACGCAGCCCAGGACCGGGGCAAGAGAGAGAAGAAGTCCTGGAAATGCCTGGGGCTTGCGCAGAACGGTGACCGCGAGCCAACCCGCGAGGGCGGCGGCTGCTATCGCGGCGACGATCAAGAGGCGATTTGCCTCGTACATGCCCGCTACGGCTGATCCGATACCTCCGCTGCCGGTCATGGTCATTTCCTGGAAGGCGTTGATGACTCCCCGCAGGGCAGCCGCCGTGCCGATCGCCGGGAGAATGGCCGCAAGCGCCGCGATGTAATACCACAAGGGACTCTTCGAAGGGACCTCAGCTTCCACCATTCCCGCCTCCGCTCGATGGTTTGAAATTCGAGACGTTGCCGATCCGGAGCCATCGGCCATTGCGCTTTTCATAGAGCTCGATCCACGAGATCACAGCTGGCCGGTCTGCCCTACCTGATACAGATACGAAGAGCGCATGTAGAAAGCTGCCGCAAGACCGATCAGAAGCACCGTCACGGCTGCCCAGACGGCCACGGGCGGCAAGGCGGAGTCGGTGGGCCTCGAGCGCGTCAGTGAGACCACGAAGACTACGATCGCGATGGCGATGACCGCGATCGCACCGCCAAAGCTTGCGGTCACGAGGCGGGCGAGGCGCTGTGAAACATCGGCGACATCGGTGGCGGAGCCCGTGGCATTGGGGTCAATCACCTCGAGAATGGAGCTCTCGACCATCCAGAGGAAGAAGGCCGGGACCAAAGCCAGGAGCGGCGCAAGCGAGAGCGGAAGCCCTGGAAAGGCCTGGGGTTTGCGGAGAACGACCACCGCGAGCCAGCCTGCGAGAGCGGCGGCTGCCACGGCAGCGACGATCAGGGGGCGGTTTGCCTCGTAGAGACCCACCGAAACCGTTCCGACACCTCCGCTGCCTGTCAAGGCTATCCCCCGGAAGGCATTGATGACTCCCCGTGTGGCAACCGCCGTGCCGATCGCCGGGAGAATCGCCGCAAGCGCCGCGATGGAATACCACAAGGGACTCTTCGAACGGACCTCAGCTTCCACCATTCCCGCCTCCGCTCTCTGGTTTGAAATTTGAGACGTTGCCGATCCGGAGCCATCGGCCATTGCGCTTTTCATAGAGCTCGATCCACGAGCTTACGAACTCCAGCGGCTCGACGGTGCCGTCCGGTTGCGACTGATCGCCTCGCGCCTCGATCTGCGCGACCACCCAGCCGAGCGAGCCGTCCTTCGAGACCTTGACGACCGGAGGGATCTGATCCCGGTACACCGAGAATCGGGTGCTTTCGAGATAAGGCCCGAGAAACTGCCGGCGTGCTTCCCGATCCGGATGACTGATCCCACCCTGGCTGGATACGACGTAGTCATCCTCCTCCGCTTTGAGCAGGAGATCCACGTCGCTCGCGAGATGTGCCCGCAGGCCTTCCTCGTGAAGCGCCAGCAATTGCTCCTCCTCACTCGGGCCACGGCGAGCCGTGTTCGGTGCGCAGGACAGAACGGCAAAGGCCAGCAAGGCAGCGATTTTCCAGCCGTACATGGGTCTCACTCTCCGAATACAAGGTAGTGGTGGTGGAAGTATAGCTCGCGAACCAGGAACGGGGCCTGGGAGCGCAGAGTCCGGTATCGGCTGTGCGGGGTCGGGGAGGGCAGAACGTCCAGATCAAGGTCGCGGAGCATCATGTGGGCTCTCCGCATGTGGAGAGGATCGCTGACCAGCAGCCCGCTCCGGAGCCCGGCGGATCGAAGGAGGCGGCGGGCTTCTGTAAGGTTCTGGAGCGTCGTGTGAGAGACGGACTCGATGAGGATGTCCTGGGCCGGGATTCCCCGGGCGATCACGTAAGCCGCCCCGGCTTGAGACTCGGAGAGGGCATCGCCCTCGCCGACGCCGCCCGTCAGGATCAGATACCGGACGATGCCGCGCCGGCGCAGGTCGATGGCATGATCGAGACGCGCGGCATAGACCGGCGACGGCTGGCCGGACTGAACGGCCGCGCCGAGGACGATGGCTGCGTCGGAGGACCGCTCGCTGTAGTTCCGGGAGAAGGCGACGGTCTGGATCGTGAGGACGAGAAGCCAGGCGAGCAAGCCCGCGAAAAGCCATCCAAAAATCCGGCGCAAGCGCCTGCGTAGATTCGGGAACAAAGTCACTTTGCCGTCACGTTACAATACTTTGGCGGTCAACCCGCATCCTTATCCTATAGACCTTCGGCTGTTCACCTGGATCGTTCCCCTGCAATCTGGAAGGAGTGTTTGCGAATGCCTAGCCCCGCTCCCTGTAAGTCACCCTTGTGTTTGGTGGCCGGGATTCTCATGGTCCTTATAGCCCTGGTCGCCCCGGTCGGGGCCAACGCGGCCGACCTCTTCTTCTCCGAGTACATCGAGGGCAGCTCGTTCAACAAGGCGGTCGAGGTCTACAACGGCACCGGTTCGCCGATCGACCTGTCTGCCAACGGCTACAACGTCCAGATGTTCTTCAACGGCAGTGTGACCCCCGCCACGACGATCAATCTGGTCGGCACCGTGGAGCCCGACGACGTTTTCGTGCTCGCCCAGATCTCCGCCGATGCGGCCATCCTCGCCGTGGCCGACCAGACGAACACGTCCACGAGCTGGTTCAACGGCGACGACGCCGTCGTGCTGCGCAGGGGAACGACGGTCCTCGACGTGATCGGCCAGATCGGCTTCGATCCCGGGACCGAGTGGGGGACGGGAGTGACCTCGACCGCCGACAACACCATCCGCCGCAAGGCCTCGGTGACCGGCGGCGATACCAACGGGGCGGACGCCTTCGTTCCCGGCCTCGAGTGGAACGGCTTCGCCAACAACACCTTCAACGGGCTCGGCTGCCACCCCGGCGACATCACCGGCTCCTGCCTCGCGGTCGTGGAGAAGGAGATCTACGAGATCCAGGGCAACGGCCTCGCCTCGCCTTTCGCCGGCCAGACGGTCCTGACCAAGAACAACGTGGTCACCGCCGTGGGCGCCGACGGCTTCTTCATCCAGGATCCCACCCCCGATGCCGATCCGGAGACCTCGGAGGGCCTCTACGTCTTCACCGGCTCGGCTCCGGCCGTCGTCCTCGGAGACCTCGTGGACGTTCAGGGCGGGGTCGTCGAGTTCTTCAACATGACCGAGATGGGCGGCGCCGTGCAGGTGATCAAGATCTCCTCCGGCAATCCGCTGCCCGCCCCGGCCCAGCTCGGACCGGCCCTTCCCTCGCCCAACCCGCCGCAGCCGGCGACCGAGATGGAGCGCTTCGAGAACATGCTGGTGCGGATCGAGAACGGCACCGTCTCCGGCCCCACCAACCAGTTCGGCGAGTCCTCGATCGTAGCCACCCCGAACCGTCCCTTCCGCGAGCCGGGCATCCTCTACCCCGGCCTTCCCGGACTGCCGGTCTTCGACGGCAACCCCGAGATTTTCGAGATCGACAACGGGCTCGGCGGGCCCACGATCGAGCTCGCGGCAGGCTCGGTGGTCGTCCTGGCCGAGGGACCGCTCGCCTTCTCCTTCGGCAATTACCAGATCTGGCCGACCGCGCTCGAAGCGGTGGGCACGATCGAGCCCACTCCGGTGCGTCCGCGCGCGGCAGGCGAGTTCACGGTTGCCAGCCAGAACCTCTTCCGCCTCTTCGACACTACGGACGATCCCTCCTGCGATGAGGAGACGGCCACGGCGCAGCAGTTCGCCGACCGGCTGAACAAGTTCTCGCTCCAGGTCCGCACCGTGCTCGGCTCGCCCGACGTGCTGGCTGTCTCCGAGGTCGAGAACCTTTCGACGCTCCAGGCGCTCGCGGCGAAGATCCTCGCCGACGATCCGAGTGTGAGCTACACCGCCTACCTCGAGGAAGGCAACGACATCGGCTGCATCGACGTCGGCTTCCTGGTGCGCGACACGGTCCAGGTCGGCTCGATCGCGCAATTCGGCAAGGACGACACGTTCGAGTTCAATGGCGCGACCGCCCTTCTGAACGACCGTCCGCCGCTGGTCCTCACCGGTTCCTACACCGGCAACGGCGTGGCCTTCCCGATCACCGTCATCGCCATCCACCAGCGCTCGCTTTCCGGGATCGAAGGTGCCAGCGCCAACGCCCAGCGGGTCCGCGAGAAGCGGCACCAGCAGGCGCTCCGCCTCTCGCAATTCATCCAGCAGCTCCAGACCGGCACGCCGGGGCTCCGCCTCGTCGCGATCGGCGACTTCAACGCCTTCCAGTTCACCGACGGCTACGTGGACGTGATGGGGCAGGTCACCGGCAATCCCGACCCCGCCGGAGCGCTGATCCCGGCCACGGACGAGGTGAACCCCGACCTGACCAACCAGACGTTCAACGAGCCTGTCGACCAGCGCTACTCCTTCGTCTTCGACGGCAGCGCGCAGGCGCTCGACCACGGCGTCACCTCGCAGGGGCTCGCCCCCTTCATGCGCGGCGCCGAGCACTCGCGCGGCAACTCCGACGCTCCTTTCGGCTTCGACGCCGACCCGGCGACGCCGCTCCGCTCGGCCGACCATGACGGCCTGGCGCTCTTCATCATGAGCGATGCCGATGCCGACGGCGACGCCGACGACCAGGACAACTGCCGCACCACCGCGAACCCCGGTCAGGAAGACCAGGACGGCGACGGAGTGGGCGATGCCTGCGACAACTGCCCGGCCACTCCGAACCCGCAGCAGCTCGATGCGGACAACGACGGCGTGGCCGACGAGTGCAACGACCTCTGCCTGGGCACGGTCCGGCCGGAAGGCGTGCCCACCAGCGGCCTCAAGCCCAACCACTACGCCCTGATCGACGGCGACACCACGTTCGACACGAACGGCGGCAGCTCCGTCTTCACCCTTCAGCAGACCGCGGGCTGCTCCTGCGAGCAGATCATCGTGGAGGCCGGTCTGGGCAGCGGGCACCGGAAGAACGGCTGCAGCCAGGGCGCGATGGAGGACTGGATCCTCTTCGTGAATCAGTAGGCTTCAACCGCCGGGATGTGAGAAGGGGGCACGGCTTGTCCGCGCCCCCTTTTTGTTTTTGAGTTGCTGAAAGGCGAATTCTCGGTGTATGCTTTTGCGATACAGCGACGGCTTCGCATCTGCTTCGGCGCTCAGAGGAGATTGGCGAGATGAGAAAGCTTTGCCTTTGCCTCATTCTCATGAGTTTGCTGGGCTTCGGCCAGGAAGCGTCCGCTGCGATCGGCACGATCGACGACGTGCCGGCCGCGACGCTGCTGCTCCCGTACTTCGAGTTGGACATCGCCAACCAGAATGGCATGAACACCTTGTTCTCGATCAACAACGCCTCGGCGACCGCCGTGTTGGCGCACGTCACGGTCTGGACCGACCAGTCGGTTCCGGCCGTCGACTTCGACGTGTACCTGACCGGCTATGACGTCCAGACGATCAGCCTGCGCGACATCCTGCAGAACGGCAACCTGCCGCGCACGGCCTCTGTCGGCCAGGATCCGAACGACACCATCAGCCCGCAGGGCCCGGTGTCCCAGGACATCAACTTCGCTTCCTGCTCCGTGCTGCCGTACGCGCCGGGCGCGGTGAGCGTTTCGTTCCGCAACCACCTGCAGGCCTGGTTCCAGGGCAATCAGTCCCCGGCGACCGGCAACTGCGCCGGTTCCAAGCAGCCGGACACCAACATCCTGCGCGGCTACGTCACGGTCGACACCGTGAACGCCTGCAATCTCTTCTTCCCTTCGGACTTTGCGTTTTACGCTCCATTCCTCACCTTCCAGAATGTCCTCTGGGGCGACTACCTCTACGTCAACCCGTCCCAGCACTTCGCCCATGGCGAGACGATGGTCTCCATCGAGGCCTGCTTGGTCGACAACGAGACCGGCCCGATCTGCTGCTTCATGCCGGGCGACCACACCTTCTACGGCATCTACAACGGCGCCACCGGGGCTGACTGTCGCGAGCCGCTGCCGACCGTTCAACACCTACGATATCTCCAGGGCGGTGGCCAGGGCGGCGGCTTCAGCGGCGGCACGGCCTACTTGGTTTGGCGCGAGGCCGACGAGAGCGACACCGCCTACAACTGCAACTTGCAGGGCCCGAGCACCTGGTACCCGCTTGAGGCCACCCAGATCGTGATCTTCGACGAGCAGGAACAGCCTGTCACCACCGAGGACTGCCCCTCGGGCGACCCGACCTGCGAGCAGGAGGTTCTGATCCCGAACGAGGCTCAACGGGTCGACGTCGCCACCGACCTGCTGGCGCCGTTTGACTTCGGATGGATCTATCTCAATCTGCAGCACCCCGAGGTGATCCCCATCTATGGTGACACCGCCGCCCAGACCTGGGTGACGGGGGTGATGGAGGCCGAGGGCCGCTACAGCGTCAGCTTCGACGCCATCCAGCTCGACAACGCGAACAACCCGGTCACGACTCTGATCCCGATTCCGTGACCGAGCAGTTGGAGGATGTAGAACAGAGACCCGGTGCTCCTGCGCAGCAGAGGAGGGACGGCGAGGGAGCTTTTCGCTACAATTTTGCAGTGCCTCCAGCATCCCTGCCAACGAGCGACCGTCCCGCGGTCTTCCTCAGCTACAGCCACAAGGACAAGCGGTGGCTGGAGGATCTGCGGGCCATGCTGGCACCTCTGGTGCACAACGGAGTGGTCGACATCTGGTGGGACGGCAAGATCAAGCCGAGCCAGAAATGGCGCGAGGAGATCGACAGGGCCTTGGCCTCGGCCCGCATCGGGGTCCTGCTGGTCAGCTCCAACTTCCTGGCGTCCGATTTCATCGTCCAGGAGGAGCTGCCTTATCTGATCGAAGCCGCAGCCGAGCGGAAGGTGACGCTCTGCTGGGTCCTGCTGTCCGCATGCCTCTACGAGAAGACCCCGTTGGGGGAGCTCCAAGCCGCGCACGACGTTTCCCGACCGCTCGATACACTGGGAAAGGCTAGGCGCAATGCCGTCTTGAAGTCGATCTGCCAGAGGATCGAGGAGGCAGCCAGATCGGGGGCAGCCCCCTTCGGGGACACATCCGGCGGCCCGGAGCCGCCTGCGATGGTCGACCGCGATTCCGCCGAGATTCCCGATCCCAAGCTCAAGCCTGCCCGTCTCGGCGGTGCCGAGGTCGAGCCCGGTCCGAGCCGGAAGCGTCTGGTGCGGCGGCGCTGGCTCGCGGAGGCGGCCGGCCTCGCCCTGGTCGCACTCCTCGCCGTTCTGTGGATCTTGCGTCCCCCCGAGAAGGTGGCCGGTGAGCGGCCGGCGATGGCCGAGAAGGTGGCCAGCGAGCGGCCGTCGGTAGCCGTGCTCGGCTTCAGGAACCTGAAGGACGATCGCGGGGTTGATTTTATCGAAGCGATGCTCCTCGATTGGCTCCCCGACGCGCTGGGCGCCGGCGAGAAGCTTCGACTGGTGCCCGGCGAGACGGTGGAGCGGGTCAAGCGCGAGCTGTCGTTGCCTAAGGCGTACAGCTTCTCCTCTGAGACGCTGAAGCGCCTGCATCTGAATCTCGAAGCCGATTTTTTGGTATTCGGCTCGTATTACGCGAGCCCCGGGCGTCCGGTGGATGTGCACGTCAAGGTGCAGCAGGCGCCTTCCGGGGAGGTGGTGACCACCTTCTCCGAGACAGACAGCGAGCTGTCGCCGATGATTGACCAGCTCGGCTCCCGCCTTCGCGCCGCGCTGGGGGTGGGCGAGCTTTCGCCAGCCGAGGCGCAGGGCGTGCGCGCCTCCCGGCCGAACTCGGGCACGGCGGCCCGCTTTTACGCGGAGGGTCTGGAGCAGTTGCGGGTTTCCGATGCTCTGAAGGCCCGCCAGTTCTTCGAGAAGGCGATCGAGGCTGACCGTGAGTACCCGCTGGCGTATTTGGGCTTGGCCAAGGCATTACAGAAGCTCGGCTACGACCGCAAGGCGACAGAGGCGGCCAAGCTCGCGGCTGACCGTTCAGGCCGGCTGCCGGAGGTAGAGAAGCTGCAGGTCAAGGCGCAGTATTGGGAGAGCGCGCGCCAGTGGGACCAGGCAATCGCGATCTACAGCGAGCTCGAGAAACGGTTCCCGGACGAGCTCGAATACGGGTTGCGGCTGGCCGTGCTCCAGAATATGGCCGGCCAAGGTAAGGCGGCACTGACCACGATCGAGTCGCTGCGCACCTTGCCCTCCGGCGGCGATCCGCGCCTAGATCTAGCCGAGGCGGCCGCGGCCAGGTCTCAGTCGGATTTCAAGCGGCAGCGGGAGCTCGCCGAGACCGCGGAGAAGAAGAGCCAGCGCCAGGGAGCCCGCCTGCTCGTCGCCCAGGCCCTCCTGGAGCAGGGCAGAGCTTATGCCTCCACTGCGAGGTATCAGAAGGCCCTGGACGCATTCGACCGGGCGCAACAGATCTACGCCGAGGTTGGCGATGACGCCGCATTCGCCCGGACGCTTGGTGAGCAGGGAGAAGTCTTCTTCAACCAGGGCAACAAAGGGGCGGCGCTGCAGCTACACAAAGATGCGCTCAAGGTGTTCCAGCGGCTGGGTTATCGCGCCGGGGAGGCCGTACAGCTCAACCGCATCGGTGCGACTCTCGACCTGCAGGAAAAAAAGGCACAGGCGATAGCGGCCTGGGAAGACGCCCTTGAGGTCACCCATGAAATCGACGACGAGCAGCTCGCTGCGAACCTGCTATACAACATGGTGATCCCGCTCATCGCCCAAGGCAAGCTTTCCGAGGCCCGGCAGCGATGCAACGACGCGCTCGCCATCTTCCGCTCGACCGGCAACCGTGCAAACGAAGAAGTAATCCTGGGATCCCTCGCCGTCGTGCTCCATTATCAGGGGGAGCTGGCGCGGGCGAAGAAGATGCTCGAGGATGCCTTGGATATCGCCCGCGAGATCGACGATCAGAGTGGCATCGGCTATCTCCTAAAAGACTTGGCGTGGCTGCTGGCGACGCAAGGGGACGCGGACCAGGCCTGGCAGAAACATCAGGAGGCCCTGGCGCTGCGTGTCCAGCTAGGGGAAAAGGACACCATCGCCGAGAGCCGTCTCGCCATAGCCGGGTTCCTGCTGGAGAAGGAGAAAGGCGACCCCCGACAAGCTCGCTTGCTCGCCGGGCAGGCTCTCGAACAGTTTCGTGCCGAAGCCCAGGCGGAAAAGGAGACCGAGGCGCGGGCGATGCTGGCGCGGGCGCTCACCGCTCAGGGCAGCTTGGCGAAGGCCCGGGAGGAGATCTCCTTGGCCGAGAGCCTGGCGGCGAAGAGCGAGTCGTTCGTGCTGCACATGACCGTTCAGCTCGCTGCAGGCCAGGTTCGCTCGGCCGCCGGAGAGGTTGCGGAGGCGCGGCGCCTCCTCGCAGGGGTGCGCGATCAGGCCCGCGCCACCGGCTTTGCCGGGTTGGCGCTGGAGGCCCGCCTCGAGCTCGGCAGGCTGGAGGCGGAGCGCGGCGACCGCGCCCAAGGCCGCGAGCTCCTCGCCGCCGTGGAAAAGGACGCCCGGGCCCGCGGCTTCGGACGCGTCGCACGCGAAGCCCGGCGATTGCTCGGACTGGCCTCTTCGTGAATCAGTAGGCTTCAACCGCCGAGATGTGAGAAGGGGGCGCGGCTTGTCCGCGCCCCCTTTTTGTTTTCCGGAGCCATGCTGAGCTGCTGAGAAGGGCTCGGAGATCTTCAGCCCCGCTCTGAGCTTCTCAGAATCGTTCCGAGAACCTCGAAGCCATTCTGAAGTCCCGGGAACGGCTCCGAGATTCTGGAAGTCATTCTGAGCGGCTCAGAATGACTCTGAAGTTTTCAGAGCCGTTCTGAGAGTCTGGGAACGGCTCTGAGCTTCTCAGAATCGTTCCCAGAAGCTCGAAGCCATTCTGGAGTGCCAGGAACGGCTCCGAGATCCCTGAAAGCCATTCTGAGCGGCTCAGAGTGATTCTGAAGTCTTCGGAGCCGTTCTGAGCGGCTGAGAACGGTTCCGAGATCTTCCGAGCCGCTCTGAGCTTCTCAGAATCGTTCTGAGGAGCTCGAAACCATCCTGAGGCGCCAGGAATGGTTCCAAGGCACTTCAGAATGGCTCTGAGATTCTCAGAATGGATTCGAGAGAGCTGGATGCCAGGGAATCCCCCGCCGCGCCGCGCCGTTTTCTTGAATGGCATGAGCACCTTCTCCGACACCGTCCCCACCAAGTACTGGCACGCGCTCGACAACGGGCGGATTCAGTGCGATCTGTGCCCCCGGTTCTGCAAGCTGCTCGAAGGGCAGCGCGGGCTCTGCTTCGTTCGCGCCCGTGAGGAAGACCAGATCGTCCTCAAGACGTGGGGCCGGTCGAGCGGGTTCTGCGTCGATCCGATCGAGAAGAAGCCGCTCAACCACTTCCTGCCGGGGACGCCGGTGCTCTCCTTCGGCACGGCAGGCTGCAACCTGGCCTGCAAGTTCTGCCAGAACTGGGACATCAGCAAGTCGCGCGAGACCGACACCCTGGCCGATCAGGCCACGCCCGAGATCATCGCCGAGGCCGCCCATCGCCTCGGATGCAAGAGCGTGGCGTTCACCTATAACGATCCGGTCATCTTCCTGGAGTATGCCGTCGACGTGGCGCAGGCCTGTCACGAGCGGGGGATCAGGACCGTGGCGGTCACGGCAGGCGAGATCTGCGCCGAGCCCCGCGTCGAGTTTTATCAGCACATGGACGCGGCCAACGTGGACCTCAAGGCGTTCACGGAGCGTTTCTACCGCAAGATCTGCGGCGGCTCGCTCGAAGCCGTGAAGGAGACGCTCGTCTACCTCAAGCACGAGACGGACGTCTGGTTCGAGCTCACCACGCTGCTCATCCCCGGCGAGAACGATTCCAGCGAGGAGGTCGACGAGATGACCCGCTGGGTCGTGGAGAGGCTCGGCCCCGACGTGCCCATGCACTTCACCGCCTTCCATCCCGACTGGAAGATGATGGATTACCCGCCGACGCCCCCCGCGACCCTCACCCGGGCGCGGAAGATCGCCCTGGCGAACGGAGTCCGCTACGCCTACACCGGCAACGTCCACGACGAGGCCGGGGGGACGACCCGCTGCCACAATTGTGGAGATGCGCTAATCGGCCGTGACTGGTACGTGATGACCGATTGGAACCTGACCCCGGATGGCAAGTGCGCGAGCTGCGGCACGGCCTGCGCCGGCCGCTTTGAAGGCCCTCCCGGAGAGTGGGGGGCGCGCAGGCTGCCGGTGCGGCTGCGGAACTTCGGGGCGGGGGCCAGTCCGTTGCGGGTGATCTAGACCTCACCCCCTGTCCCCCTCTCCCGCGGGGGAGAGGGGGAACGTAGCTGGGGCAGCCGTGCCTGAACGTGAGGCTAGACTGCCTGAGTCACGTCCCCCCTCTCCCCCGCGGGAGAGGGGGACAGGGGGTGAGGTTTTTACGGAAAGATCCCCAGATCCTGGTAGCACACCGCGATCTTGTCGATCGCGTCTATGAAGGCCGCGGTGCGGAGGTCGGTGCCCGGATGCTGGTTGCGGATCTCCCACAGCCGGTGGTAGGAGAGCGTCATCGTGTCCTCCAGGCCGGAGTTCACCAGGTCGAGCTCCTCGGCGCCGTGGGTGATCTCCTTCTGCTCGGCGTCCGAAAACTGCTCGCCGGTGGCGCTGGTGATCGCGCCCAGCAGCCGGGAGTACGCCTTCTCCTCGAAGCGCCGCTCCATCCTCCCGAAACGGACGTGGGAGAGGTTCTTCAGCCACTCGAAGTAGGAGACCAGCACGCCGCCCGCGTTGGCATAGTGGTCGGGCAGGATCAGCACGCCGCGCTCGGAGAGCATCTCGCTTGCCCGGCTCGTGGTCGGACCGTTGGCACCCTCCACGATGATCTTTGCCTTGATACGCGGCGCGTTGTCCGCCGTGATCTGGTTTTCGAGCGCGGCGGGGACCAGGATGTCGCAGTCGAGCTCCAGCCCCTCGGCGCTGCTCGGCAGGTTCCTGGCGCCCGGGAAGCCGAGGATCGAGCCGGTCTCCCTGCGGTGCTTCACCACCTCCAGCACGTCGAGCCCGTCCGGGTTGTGGATCGCCCCTTCATACTCCAGGAGCCCCACGATGACCGCTTTGTACTCCTGCTGGAGGAAAAGGGCGGCGTGATAGCCGACGTTGCCGAGCCCCTGGACCACCACCCGCTTGCCTGCCAGCCCCGGGGAAAGCCCCAGGGCCTTCATGTCCTCGCTCACGCTGCAGGCCTCGCGGGCAGCGATGGCCACGCCGCGGCCGGTGGCCTCGTTCCGGCCCCGGATGCCCCCCTGGGCGAGCGGCTTGCCCGTCACGCAGGCCTGGGCATTGAGCTTGTCCGAGGCGATCGCCGTGTAGGTGTCCACGATCCAGGCCATCTCGCGGGGGCCGGTGCCGAAGTCCGGGGCCGGAACGTCGATGCCCGCCCCGATGAAGCCCTTCTTGACCAGCTCGAAGGTGTAGCGCCGGGTGATCCGCTCCAGCTCCTCGACCGTGTACTGATTGCGGTCGATCCGGATGCCCCCCTTGGCGCCACCGAACGGAGCGTCCACTACCGCGCACTTGTAGGTCATCAGCGCGGCCAGGGCGATCACCTCGTCCTCGTTGACGTCGAGGCTGTAGCGGATGCCCCCCTTGGTAGGCAGCTTGTGGTGGCTGTGCTCCGCCCGCCAGGCGTGGATCACTTCCACCGAGCCGTCCATCCGGCGCAGTGGGAAGGTGAAGTGATAGACGCTGTTGCATGTCTTGATGATGCTGAGGAGTCCGGGGTGATGGCTCGTCAGCGCGGCCGCCTTGTCGAAGTTGCGGTTCACCTGGTCGAAGAAGCTGCGGTCGGTCATAAATCTCCTGGGATGCGCGCTTGGAGGCGCGCAGGCCTGGAGTGATAGCATCCTCCTCTCTGTGACTGCAACCCCTGCCCTCCCATGAACCTCGATTGGCTCGATGAACAGCTCCTCGGGGAGCCGGCGCGGGACTGGATCATGGCATTGGCCATCGCCGTGGCCGTGCTGCTCGTCCTCGCCCTGATCAAGCGGATCGTCGTCAGCCGGGTCAGCCGCCTCGCTTCCCGCACGGAGACCCAGGTCGACGACTTTTTCGTCGAGATGGTGCGGCGCACCCGCTGGCTGCTGGTGCTCTTCCCGGTGCTCTCCCTGGCGGCCGTCTCGCTGGATGTGCCCCGCCTGCAGGGGTACCTGAAGACCGCGGCCATCCTCGCCTTCCTGCTCCAGCTCGCCCTCTGGGCCCTGGTCGCCATCAACTTCTGGATGGAGAACCACCGGAAGCGGCGCACGGAGTCCGACTCCGCATCGATCACCATGATCCGGGCCTTCGGCTTCATGGGGAAGGTCGTCCTCTGGTCGGTCATCCTCCTCCTGGCGCTGGAGAACCTGGGGGTGGACGTCACCGCCCTGATCGCCGGGCTGGGAGTGGGCGGCGTGGCCGTGGCGCTCGCCGTTCAGAACATCCTGGGGGACCTGCTGGCCTCGCTTTCGATCGTGCTCGACAAGCCGTTCGTGATCGGCGACCAGATCCAGGTCGACAACTTCACCGGCACGGTGGAGAGCATCGGCATCAAGACCACCCACCTGCGGAGCGTCACGGGCGAGCAACTCGTGTTTTCCAATGGCGACCTGGTGCGCAGCCGCATCCGCAACCACAAGCGGATGGGGGAGCGCCGGGTTTCGCACGCTTTCGACGTGGTCTACCAGACTCCGGCCGAGAAGGTGGCGCGCATCCCCGAAATCGTCCGCCGGCTCGTGGACACGCGGGAGCAGCTCCGCTTCGATCACACGCACCTGACCGGGCTGGGCGAGTCCGGGCTGCGCTTCGAGGCGGTCTGGTTCGTTCTGTCGCCGGACAACAATCTGCATCTTGACCTGCAGCAGTCGGTCCTGCTCGACCTGCTGCGAAGTTTCGAAGCGGAGGGGATCGAGCTTGCCTATCCCACCCGCACATTGATCGATCAACGTTCCGAAAGGAGCTTCCGTGCGTAGATTGCTTTGTTTGCTTTTTTTACTGCCGCTTGCGGCGCAGGCCCAATCTGATCTCGGCACCCGCCTCCTGCGCTACCCCGACATTCAGGGCGAGACGATCGTGTTCGTCTATGCCGGCGATCTCTGGACGGTCGGCGCCTCGGGGGGTGAGGCCCGCCGGCTGACCGCCGATCCCGGGATGGAGCAATTCCCCAAGTTCTCGCCGGACGGCAAGCACATCGCCTTCACCGGCCAGTACAGCGGTACCAACCAGGTGCACGTGATCCCGGCCGACGGCAGCGCGCCGCCCAGACAGCTCACCTTCCGCAACGATATCGGCGCGCTCCCGCCCCGGGGCGGCGTGGACAACCAGGTCTTCGGCTGGACCCCGGACGGCAAGGAGGTGCTCTTCAAGTCCCACCGGGTGGCCTGGAGCGACCGCATCGGCCGCCCCTATCTCGTGCCGTTCGCGGGGGGCATGGAGCGTCCGCTCCAGGTCCCGGAGAGCGGCACCGGCACCCTCTCGCCGGACGGCACCAAGCTCGTCTACACGCCGGTCATGCGCGAGTTCCGCACCTGGAAGCGCCACCGCGGCGGACGCGCCCAGGATGTCTGGATCTACGACCTGAAGAAGGACACGGCCGAGCGGCTCACCGACTTCGTGGGCACGGACAACATGCCGGTCTGGATCGGCAACACGATCTTCTTCACCTCGGACCGTGGCGGCTGGCAGCTCAACCTGTTCTCGTACGATCTCGGCAGCCGCCAGACCCGCCAGATTACGAATCATGATCAGTTCGACGTGCTCTGGCCGAGCGGCGACGACCGCCGCATCGTTTATCAACAAGCGGGCTACCTCCACGTGCTCGACACGTCTTCGGGGCAGACGCGGCAGGTGCCGGTCCAGGTCCATGGCGACTTCCCCGCGACGCTTCCCTACTTCAAGAATGTGACCGCGGACGCCCAGTCCATGGCTGTCTCGCCCACGGGCAAGCGCGCGGTGCTCGGCGCCCGGGGAGAGGTCTTCACCGTCCCGGCGGCGAAGGGGGAGATCCGCAACCTGACCTCCACTCCCGGCATCCGGGAGATGGACGCCGTCTGGTCGCCTGATGGCCGCTGGATCGCCTACCTGTCGGACCGCAGCGGCGAGTACGAGGTCTATGTCCGGCCGAGCGATGGTTCTGGTGAGGAGCGGCGGGTGACCACGGGCGGCAAGGTCTGGCGTTTCCCGCCCGTCTGGTCCCCCGACTCGAAGAAGATCGCGTTCGGCGACTCCGACCAGCATCTCTTCTGGGTGGACGTGCAGTCCGGGAAAACGACCGAGGCCGACTACAGCGACCGTGAGGACATTTTCGATTACAAATGGTCGCCCGACAGCCGCTGGTTGACCTACACCAAGGAGATGGAGACGCAGCTCGACTCGATCTGGGTCTACTCGCTGGACACCAAGAAAGCCACCCGGCTGACCAGCGGGTTCACGGACGACACCAACCCGGTCTTCTCCCCGGATGGGCGCTACCTCTACTTCCTGTCCAACCGCGACTTCAACCTGACCTTCAGCGGCTTCGAGTTCACCTACGTCTACACGAATCCCACGCGGGTCTACGTGGCGGTGCTTTCCAAGGAGGGGCCGGCGCTCTTCCTCCCCACGAGCGACGAGGAGGAGTGGAAGGAGGACGGCGCCAAGCCGGGGAAGGACAGCAAGCCGCCGACGCCGATGATCGCGGATGCCGCGGATGCCGCCGATGCCGTTCAAGAGAGCAAAGGCGGCGACGTGGAGGCTGGTGACGGCCCCGATTCGGCGGAAGTGAAGTCGCCGGTCCGGGTGAAGATCGACTTCGACGGCTTCGAGAACCGGGTGCGTGCGATCCCGGGGGCTCCCGGCGACTACCGCGGCCTGCAGGCCAACTCGGATGGCATCTTCTACCGGGTCGGGGAAGGTCCCCAGACCGCGCTCAAGATGTTCGACCTCAAGGCCGAGAAGGAGCAGACGGTCCTGGATGGAGGGGTCGCCGGCTACGAGCTGTCGGCCGACGGCAAGAAGGTGCTCTACCGCCAAGGGGAGGCCTTCGGCATCGTCGATGCCAAGCCCGGGCAGAAGATGGGCGACGGCAAGCTGGCGCTGGAGAAGCTCGAGCTCCGCATCGAGCCGAAGGAGGAGTGGCGCCAGATGTACGTGGACGCCTGGCGCATCCTCCGCGACTGGTTCTACGACCCGAACATGCATGGGCTGGACTGGGCCGCGATGCGCGACCGCTACGGCGCGCTGCTGCCCCATGCCGCCCGTACCGAGGATCTGGACTGGATCCTGGGCGAGCTCGGAGCGGAGCTCTCGGCTGGCCATGTCTACATCCAGCCGGGAGAGCGCCCGGGGCCCAGGCGGGTCGAGAACGGCCTCCTCGGCGCCGAGGTGGAGCCCCACACGTCGGGCTACTACCGGGTGACCAAGATCTACCCGGGCGAGAACTGGCACCAGGACTTCCGCTCGCCGCTGACCGAGCCGGGCGTCAACGTCAGGGTGGGGCACTACATCCTGGCGGTGGATGGCACGCCCACCAAGGGGATCGACAACTTCTACCGCCTGCTACAGAACAAGGCGAACCGCGTGGTGACGCTGCTCGTCAACGACAAGCCGGACACCAAGGGCGCCTGGGTGGAGCGGGTGAGGCCGGTCGCGAAGGAGCAGAACCTCCGCTATCTCGACTGGGTGCTGGCGACGCGGGCGAAGGTGGAAAAGGCCTCGGGCGGCAAGATCGGGTACATCCACCTGCCGAACACGGCGGTGGAGGGCAACCGCGAGCTCTTCAAGTACTTCTACCCGCAGACGCAGACGGACGCCCTGATCCTGGACGACCGCTACAACGGGGGCGGCTTCGTGCCCGACCAGATGGTCGAGCTGCTCGGCCGTCCGCTGCTGCACTACTGGATCCGCCGCGGCGAGCAGCCGGAGCGGGTGCCGGGCTTCGTCCACACCGGTCCGAAGGTGACGCTGATCAACGGCCAGGCGGGCTCGGGAGGCGACGCCTTCCCCTACTACTTCAAGAAGACGGGCCTCGGCCCGCTGATCGGCACGCGGACCTGGGGAGGCCTGATCGGCATCTCGGGCAATCCGGACCTGATCGACGGCACGAACCTCTCCGCGGCCACCTTCCGCTTCCTGGACGAGGAGGGCAACTGGGGCATCGAGAACGAGGGAGTCGCGCCCGACATCGAGGTGATCGACCGCCCCGACCTCGTGGCCAAGGGCCAGGACCCGTCGCTCGAAAAGGCGATCGAGGTATTGCAGGAAGAGCTGCGGAAGAACCCGCCGGCGAAGCTGAAGGTGCCGGCGGCTCCGAAGCAGGAGTGGCCGCCGCGGTAGGGTGATCGCTTCCCCCGCCCGGGCGCAATGAATTGCGCCCCTACAAAACCTCCGGCGAGGTTGTAGGGGCGCGATTCATCGCGCCCGGGACAGGGGGTGAGGTTCATCTCTTCCACCGCCACCCCCCCTCCTCCGTCGAAAGGATCCAAGCCACCGTCTTCCCCGGCTGGATCCCCTGCGCCTCGTTCCAGAAGAAGCGGTCGCGGAGGTTGCGGCTGGAGGTGTCCCCCTCGGGGAGCGACTGTACCTCTTCCTGGATGCGGCGGTAGCGCTCCACCCACTTGGCGCAGTTGGCGAGGCGGAGGTCCACCCAGCCGTCGCGCACCCAGCGCTCCAGCTTCCCGGGCGTGACCTCCTCGTTGCAGGCGTCCGGCGGCACGATCACCTTGGGACCGCGCAGGACCTCGCCCGACTCCAGGAGGATCGGCATGCCCACCGATACGATCCGGTTGGCCTCCTCGGGCTCCTCCCGGACCAGCCGGTTCAGCCGCTCGCAGACCAGCTCGGCCGTGGATTCCCGCACCGCGCCCATCGTCCGGAATGCGGCGCGCAGCAGGTGGGCCTCGAACAGCAGCTTCGAGTTCTTCGGCGGGCCGAGCAGCTCGAAAGCGACGCTCCGCACCCCATGCTCCTTCTCGAGCGCGGTCATCTTCTCGATCGCCCAGTGGCGCAGCAGGCCCGCGCGGTAGGTCGGGCCGAGCACCGCGCTGTCGAGAGCGCCCATTACGTCGTAGCCCGTGTTGCCCCCCAGGATCTCGAAAACGGCGTACTTGGCGATCTCCTCGGGGGTCACGAACTCCATCTGCTCGCCGCTGGAGATGGTGACGAACTCCTCCAGGCTGAAGACGCCGTTCTCGCCGGTATCGATGAAGACGTTGTCGAACGTCTCCTCCCTCACCCGGGCGGCGCCGGGGTCGTCGGTCGAAAAGGTCGATCCCAGGGGGCGCGGCTGCGCATCCACCAGATGGATCGGCTCCCGCTTGCGATGGATGGGGCCGTAGCCGATCCGCTTCCAGGCGATGGCCGCCGCCGGCTTGATCTCCTTGACGATCGGGCCGCCGGGCGTGCGCGCCATCAGGAAGAGCAGCATCGAATGGGCGCCGGCCATGGCGGTCTTCGCCAGGAGGTTGCGGCTCGGCTTCTCCTCCGAATGGGTGTAGGGGACGTTCAGGCCCATGCCGCCGGTCCCGGTCGTGCCCACCTTGACGTAGACCCCGGTGCCGGCTTCGAGCAGGCTGTTGTACATGACCTGGATGTGGCGGATCAGGCGCGGCATGGAGAGCCCTTCGAGGAGGGTCTCCACCTCGGCCTCGCCGATTTCTCCGGCGTCGACCTGGGTGAGCACCTTGTCAGCCGCGGAAAAGATGTCGCGGTAGGCGATCCCCGTGGCGGTATTGACGGCGTCGATGACGATGTCCGGCCGGGAGCCGACGAGCAGGTCGTAGAGGATGAAGCCCTGGAGGTCGTCGCCGGCGAGCGGGTTGAGCTGGGCGCGGATCTTCTCCCGCCGGGTGCCCCCGTGGACCAGCCCGAAGATGTCTCCGGCCGAGGGGGTGAGGATCGTGGTCCCGGCCAGGGGGGCGAGCTCGCGGCAGGCCTCTTCCGACTCTGCCAGGGTCAGGCTGTGGATCTGGATCTCCCGTGGATGCCGCTCCAACAGCTCCCGGCACATGGCCAGGCCGACCATTCCGCCTCCCCCCAGAACAAGGATCTTCCGATTCTCGACGTTCAAAAAGCCTCCTTCGAGATGAAAAAAGATATCGGCCGGCTGTGCGTGGGCTTGCCGCTGGCAGGCGATTCTACGCCAGTGTATGCTCCCGGGGTTCTCCGCTTCCGGAGAGCTCCAAACTCGGGCTCGGAGGTCAGGAATCATGTCTTTCCGCTGCGCGACGGCGGCGATCGCCTTTCTCGCTCTCACCCCCCTTCCGGGCAGGGCGCAGGATCTCTCCGCGCGGATCGACCAGGCCGTCCAGCGGACCGCCCCGGAAATCGTCGAGATCCGCCACCAGTTGCACCAGAACCCCGAGCTGAGCAACCGCGAAACCGAGACGGCCGCCCTGGTCGCCGACTATCTGAAGAAGCTCGGCCTGGAAGTCCGGACCGGGATCGCCAAGACCGGCGTCGTCGGCATCCTCAAGGGGGGCAAGCCCGGCCCGGTCGTAGCCGTCCGCGCCGACATGGATGCCCTGCCGGTCACCGAGCAGACCGACCTCCCCTTCCGCTCCACCAAGCGCGACACCTTCCTCGGCCAGGAGATCGGGGTGGCCCATGCCTGCGGGCATGACATCCACACCTCGGTGCAGCTCGGCGTGGCCAAGGTGCTCAAGTCCCTCCAGGCGGACATCCCCGGGACGGTCGTCTTCGTCTTCCAGCCCGCCGAGGAGGGCCCGCCGCCCGGAGAGGAGGGCGGGGCCGACCTGATGCTGAAGGAAGGGGTGTTCCGGGACGTCAAGCCCGCGGCGATCTTCGCCCTGCATTCCTTCTCGGACCTCCAGGTCGGGCAGGTGGGGTACAACCCGGGTCCGACCATGGCCGCGGTCGATCAGTTCGTGGCCAAGGTCAAGGGCAAGCAGTCCCACGGCGCCTACCCGCACCTGAGCGTCGACCCGATCGTCATGGCTTCGCAGGCGGTGCTTGCGCTGCAGACGATCCGCTCGCGCAACCTCTCGCCGCTGGAGCCGAGCGTGATCACCGTCGGCATCTTCCGCGGCGGTGAACGCTTCAACATCATCCCCGGCGAAGTCCACCTTGAGGGCACCGTGCGCACTTATAACGAAGAGGTGCGTGGCGCGATCGAGCGCCGCATGGGCGAGATCCTGGACGGGATCACCCGCGCGGGTGGCGGCTCGTACGAGCTGGAGTACAAGAAGAACGCGCCGGCCACGGTCAACGAGCCGGCGCTGACCCAGGCCTCCGCCGCGCTCCTGGCGCAGTCGGTGGGGGCCGGCAACGTAAAGGTCGTCGAGCCCTCCATGGGCGGCGAGGACTTCGCCTATTTTGCGAATGAGATCCCCGGGTTCTACTTCCGGCTGGGCGTCGTCGCCCCGGGGACCACATCCGGCGGCCTTCACACTCCGACCTTCCGCGCCGACGACAGCGCGGTCGCGATCGGGATGAAGGCGATGTCGAGGCTCCTGGTGGATTGGATGAGCCAGGCGCGATAACTACTTTGAGGTGACGGAATGCGAAACGAAGGGCCGTACCAGAGCAGCCACGGGATCGAAAGCCACGGCATCGCTGATGCCGGCACGGTGTACTGGAACCTTCCTCCCGCTCGGCTGTACGAGATGGCGATCCAGCGCGGCGAGGGCGTGACCGCGGCCGAAGGGCCGATCGTCTGCCTCACCGGCCCGCACACCGGCCGCTCCCCCAACGACAAATTCATGGTGGTCGACCCATCCATCGAGAGCGACATCTGGTGGGGGGACGTCAACCGCAGGTTCGAGCGCGAGAAGCTCGACGGCCTGCTGGCCCGTGCCCGGGAGCACGTCCGCGGCAAGGACCTCTTCGTCTTCGACGGCTATGCCGGAGCGGCCGGAGCCGATCCCAAGCATCGTCTGCCGGTCCGCGTCATCACCGAGAACGCCTGGCACAGCCTGTTCGCGCGCAACATGTTCGTGCGCGAGGAAGACCCGGGGAAGCTCGCCTCCTTCGAGCCTGGGTTCGTGGTCTGGAACGTGGCTTCCCTCCAAGCTGATCCGGGCCGCGACGGCACCCGCAGCTCCACGTTCATCCTGCTCGACCTGGCGAAGCGGATGGTCCTGATCGGCGGCACCCAGTACGCCGGCGAGATCAAGAAGTCGATCTTCAGCGTGATGAACTACTTCCTCCCCAAGATGGGAGTGCTCTCGATGCACTGCAGCGCCAACTACGGCGCGTCCAAGGACGACACGGCCCTCTTCTTCGGCCTCTCGGGCACGGGTAAGACCACGCTGTCGTCCGATCCGGACCGCACGCTCATCGGTGACGACGAGCACGGCTGGAGCGAGGATGGCGTGTTCAACATCGAGGGCGGCTGCTACGCCAAGGTGATCCGCCTGAGCCCGGAGGGCGAGCCCGAGATCTACCAGACGACGCGGACCTTCGGCACGATCCTGGAAAACGTGGCCTGCGATCCCGAGACGCGCCATCTCGACCTCGACTCCGACAGCCTGACCGAGAACACCCGCGCCAGCTATCCGCTCACCCAGCTCCGCAACGTGGACCTGGGCGGCATGGCCGGCCACCCGAGGAACATCGTCTTCCTGACCTGCGACGCATTCGGAGTCCTGCCGCCGGTCTCGCGGCTGACGCCCGAGCAGGCGATGTATCACTTCCTGTCCGGATACACGGCCAAGGTGGCGGGCACGGAAAAGGGGATCACGGAGCCCAAGGTGACGTTCAGCACCTGTTTCGGAGCGCCCTTCCTGCCGCTCCATCCGAGCGTCTACGCCGGCATGCTCGGCGAGAAGATCGCCCAGCACGGCGCTCACGTCTGGCTGCTCAACACCGGTTGGACGGGCGGCCCTTACGGAGTCGGCCACCGCATCAAGCTCGCCAATACCCGCCGCATGGTGACCGCGGCCCTCTCGGGCGAGCTGGACGATGTCGAGACCTGGAACGATCCCAACTTCGGCCTGGCCGTTCCGGTACACATCGAAGGGGTGCCCGACCAGGTGCTGCGCCCCCGCGAGACCTGGAAGAACCCCGCCGATTACGACGCCAAGGCCACCCAGCTCGCCGAAATGTTCGCGGACAACTTCGAGAAGTACGAGGACCAGGTGAGCGAGGGCGTGAGGTCCGCGGGTCCGCGCAAGGTGAAGGCGGGGTGAAAGCCTGGGTACCGCGCTATCGCCTCACCCCGGCGATGGCGCGTGCCCTCATGGAAGTGGGTGCTGCCGCCGCGGTCGTGGAGCACCTTGCCATCCCTCCGGCCGTCCATGAAGAGCTGAGGCGCCGCGCCCGCGTGCGCTCGAGCCACTACTCGACACGCATCGAAGGCAACCGCCTGACGCTGGCGGAGGCCGAGCAGGCCATCGGGGGAAACCGTGTGCAGTTTCACGGCCGCGAGCGGGACGCGACTGAAGTCCGCAACTACTGGAACGCTCTGCTCAGGGTAGAGGAGTGGGCGGCGAGTGGGCGGCCTCTGACCGAGGATCTCATCCAGCGCATTCACGGCCTCGTCGAGCGGGGAGCCCGAGCGAAGCCTGGCCCCTGGCGTGACGGGCAGAACGTGATCCGCGACTCGGAGTCCGGAGCCCTCGTCTACCTGCCGCCCGAGGCGAAAGACGTGCCGCTCCTGATGTCCGGACTAGTCTCCTGGGTGCGGCAGGCCGAGGAAGAGCGGCTTCCGGTCCCGGTCATCGCCGGGCTCGCTCATTACCAATTTGTGACGATCCACCCGTACTACGACGGCAACGGCCGCACGGCCCGGCTCCTCGCCACGTTCCTGCTTCACCGCGGAGGCCATGGGCTGCAAGGGCTCTTCTCCCTGGAAGAGCACCATGCCCGGGACCTCGCCGCCTACTACGGCTCCCTCGCCGTGCACCCGCACCACAACTATTACGAGGGCCGCGCCGAAGCCGACTTGACCCCCTGGCCGGAGTACTTCCTCGACACTTTGGCGGGAGTGTCCACCGCCGCCAAGAACGAAGCCCTGCGAGCGGCGGAGACCGGAATCTCCCTGGAGCCTGAGGCGTTGCGCCGCCTGGAGCCGAGGGCTCGCACGGTGCTGGGTCTGTTTTCGCGGCACGAGCGAGTTACCGCTCATCATGTGGCCGCCGCGCTCGGCCTCTCCGACCGGACGGCCCGCGTCCTGCTCCAGAAATGGGTGGAGGACGGCTGGCTCGAGGTGGCGGACTCCGCCCGCCGGACGCGCTCCTACTCGTTATCGGCAATCTATCGGCAGTTTATCGGCAATCCATCGGCAGCCTAACCCCAACGTCAGCTCCAGGTAAGGTTTCTGTAAGCAATGTAAAGCCTGCCCCATTCCGGAAATCATCGCTTTCTCCGACCCGGTTGCACCGGGTGTAACGAGGAGGAAGCAATGAGCCTGATCGAACAGACACAGCAACCGGCCGACATCCTGGCCACCCTGGGCCTGGATGACAACGGCCGTCGCCGTTCCTGGACGCGCAGGATCGTCTATGGCCTCATCGTGCTCGCGCTGATCGCCGCCGCCGGCTTGGGTCTGCGGAGCCGTCAGAAGGCCGAGGGGGGAACCAGCTACATCACCGGCCCGGCCGCCGTGGGCGATCTCGTGGAGACCGTCTCCGCCACCGGCACCCTCAAAGCCCTCGACACGGTCGAGGTAGGCTCCGAGACCTCGGGGCGCATCCTGGATGTCCTGGTGGACTTCAACGACCATGTCGAGAAGGGCCAGATCCTCGCCACAATCGATCCCGAGCAGGCCACGGCCCTTTCCGAGGAGGCCACGGCCCGTTTGCGCGCCGCCCGCGCCTCCGTGACCCGCGCCCAGGCCACGGTGGAAGAGTCCAACCAGAGCCTCGCGCGTTTGCGGAGCCTGCGCGACGCCGGACTGATCTCGGACCAGGACTTCGACGCCGCCCAGGCGACTGCGCGGCGGGCCGAGGCCGACGTTGCCTCCGCCCGCGCCCAGGCGACCGTGGCCGAGGCGTCGCTTTCCGAAGCCCGCTCCAACCTGCAGAAGACCGCCGTCCGCTCGCCCATCGAAGGCATCGTCCTCTCGCGCGCTGTCGAGCCGGGCCAGACCGTGGCCGCGTCGTTCCAGACGCCGGTGCTCTTCACCATCGCCCGCGACCTCACCGACATGGCCCTCCATGTCCAGGTGGACGAGGCCGACGTCGGCAAGGTCCGCGAGGGGCAGACGGCCACCTTCCGGGTGGATGCGTACCCGGGCCGCGAGTTCGCCTCGCAGGTCGTCTCCCTGCGCAACATGGCGACGGCCGCGGAAAACGTCGTGACCTATGAAGCCGTGCTCGCGGTGGACAACGCCGAGCTGCTGCTCCGTCCCGGCATGACCGCCACTGCCTCGGTCGTCACCGAGCGCAAGGAAAACGTCCTGCTGGTCCCGAACGCGGCTCTGCGCTTCACGCCGCCCGAAGTGGCAAGCGCCCAGCAGGAACAGCGCTCGGGGCTCTTCCTTCCAGGGATCAGCCAGAGAGGCCCGCGGGGTGAGAGGCGGCAGCAGCCCGGCGCCAAGGCAGCGACCATCTGGGTCCTGCGCCAGGGCCAGCCGGTCTCCCTCCAGGTAACTCCGGGTGCGACCGATGGTCGCAATACTGAAATCCGCTCGGCGCAGCTCAAGGCAGGGGATGAAGTGATCATCGACGTGGCCGCCCAGGAGGAAAAGTCATGAGCAAGCCTCTGCTCGAGTTGCGCGGCATCCGCAAGGTCTACGGCACAGGGCAGGCCGCGGTCGAGGCGCTGCGCGGGATCGACCTGAGCATTCCCGAAGGGGACTTCGTTGCCGTCATGGGCACGAGCGGCTCCGGAAAATCGACCTGCATGAACCTCGTCGGCTGCCTCGACGTCCCCACCTCGGGCGAGTACCTCTTCCGGGGCGTGGACGTGGGCAAGCTCGACCGGAACCAACTCGCCCTGGTGCGGCGGAACTACATCGGCTTCGTGTTTCAGGGGTTCAACCTGCTGCCGCGCACCACGGCCCTGGAAAACGTCGAGCTGCCGCTTATCTACAAGCGGATGCGCGCCGCGGAGCGCCGGCAGCGCGCCCGCGAGGCGCTGGCCTCGGTCGGGCTCGCCGGCCGCGAAGGGCACACTCCGGCGGAGCTCTCCGGGGGACAGCAGCAACGCGTGGCGATCGCTCGCGCCCTGGTCACCGATCCGGTGCTCCTGGTCGCGGACGAGCCGACCGGCAACCTCGACAGCACCACGAGCGACGAAGTCATGCAGCTCATGACCGACCTCAACCGTGAGCGGGGCGTGACCATCGTCATGGTCACCCACGAGGCGGACGTCGCCGCCTGGGCCCGGCGGCAGATCGTGTTCCGCGACGGGCTCATCGTCGCCGAGCAAGAGAAAAAAGAGGAGGCCGCGTGATGTTCCTTTCCACTTTGCTCATGTCCCTGCGCGAGATCCGCCGCAACACGCTGCGCTCGCTGCTGACCATGCTCGGCGTGATCATCGGCGTCGGCGCCGTGGTCGTCCTCGTCACCCTCGGAGAGGGGGCGAGCGCCAAGGTCGAGGCCGACATCGCAAAGCTCGGCGACAACCTGCTCATCGTCTCCCCCGGTGCCAATCGGCGGGGACCCTCGGTCAGCGCTGGCCGCTCCTTCGAAAGGGCAGACGTCACCGCGATCCAGCGCGAGATCTCCGGCCTGGCCGGCATCGCGCCGGCCGCGCAGCAGCAGACGCCCGTGGTCTCGGGCAACCGCAACTGGCGCACCTCGGTCATCGGCACCACGCCGGACTATCTCGACGTGCGCGGCTACGGCATCGGCTCGGGCCGGGTGTTCACGGAGAGCGAGGTCTCCTCGGGCCGGGCAGTCGTGGTCATCGGTGAGACCGTCCGCAAGGAGCTGTTCGGAAACCAGGACCCGATCGGCCAGCAGGTCCGCATCGGGCGCATGCCGGCCGAGGTGATCGGCGTCCTCGCCGGGAAGGGTCAGGCGGCCATGGGCCAGGACCAGGACGACGTCGTCCTCCTGCCGTTGGTCACCTTCCAGCGCCGCATCGCGGGCAATACCGACATCGGCTCCATCTACGTCTCGGCGGCGGAAGGCCGGCCGACCGTCCTCGTCCAGAGCCAGATCGAATCGCTCCTGCGCCAGCGCCGCCGGCCCAACGCCAACGGTGAAGACGACTTCAACGTGCGGGACATGGCAGAGATCGCCGCCACCATGGCGAGCGCCACGGGAGCGATGACCGCGCTCCTCGGAGCCATCGCCGGGGTCAGCCTGCTGGTCGGCGGCATCGGCATCATGAACATCATGCTCGTCTCCGTGACCGAGCGGACGCGCGAGATCGGCATCCGCCTCTCGATCGGAGCGCTGCCGCGCGAAGTCCTGCTGCAGTTCCTCGTCGAGGCGGTCGTCCTCTCGAGCCTCGGTGGCGCCATCGGCATCCTCTCCGGACTCGGCGGCGGCTGGTTCGCGGCGCGGGCACTCTCGGTGCCGTTCGTGATCCTGCCGCAGATCGTGCTGGTCGCCTTCCTGTTCTCGGCAGCCGTGGGAGTCGTGTTCGGCATCCTGCCCGCCCGCCGGGCGGCACGCCTCAACCCGATCGAAGCTCTGCGCCACGAATAGGTAGAATGCAGCGCATGCGCTGCCGATTCATCACCGCCGACGTGTTCACAAGCCGGCCGCTGGAAGGGAATCCCCTGGCGGTCTTCCCGGATGCCCGCGGGCTTTCCGACCAACTGATGCAGCAGATCGCCCAGGAGTTCAACCTCTCGGAAACAGTCTTCGTCCTGCCGCCGGCCGAGCCGCAGAACACCCGCTGCCTGCGGATCTTCACGCCCAGGGCCGAGCTTCCCTTTGCCGGCCATCCCACCGTCGGTGCCGCCTACGTGCTCGCCGCCCTGGGAGAGATCCCCCTCACCGGACCCGAGACGCGGATCGTCTTCGAGGAGAGGGTCGGCCCGGTCCCCGTCCTCATCCGCAGCGAGGAAGGCCGTCCGGTCTTCACGCAGCTCACGGCGGCGAAGCTTCCCGAGCAGGGCCCGACGCCGCCTGAAGCGGCCGAGCTGGCCGAGATGCTCTCACTCGCTCCCGACGACGTGCTGAGCGGGGGGAGGACTACCCGCAGGGCTTCTCCTGCGGCGGCCCGTTCCTCTTCATCCCGCTCCGCAGCCGGGATGCGCTCCGCCGGGCGCGCCTGAGGATCGACGTTTGGGAAGAGATCCTGCTCGGGGGATGGGC
Source organism: uncultured Holophagales bacterium (assembly GCA_963741305.1). Taxonomy (GTDB): domain Bacteria; phylum Acidobacteriota; class Thermoanaerobaculia; order Multivoradales; family UBA5704; genus DATMER01. The sequence continues at coordinate 6,859,458 of CAVUHL010000003.1, forward strand.
GAGGGAAGTGTTCGTGATGTGCCGCGAGCCCGAGCTTTCCGGCTCGCACATCCGGGCGCGCATGTTCGCCGCCGAGCTCGGCATCGGGGAAGATCCCGCCACGGGCGGCGCGGTTTCCGCCCTCGGGGGCTACCTGGGAATCCGCGCCCCGGAGACCGACGGAACCCTCTCCTGGGTCGTCGAACAGGGCTTCGAAATGGGCCGTCCCAGCCTCCTCTACCTCGAAGTGGACAAGCAGGGAGGCGAGATCACCGCCGTCCGAGTCGGAGGGAGCACTGTCCTGGTCTCGGAAGGGACAATGGAGGTTCCGGGGGCGTAAACCGGGGCCGGCGGCGAGCCGGCCCCGGCCCCGTTCCTCAGTTCACCAGCCAGCAGATCCGCGAGTGGCCGTCGCTGCAATCACCGAACGTGAGCTTGTACCCGCCGAAGAAGGCGTTCGCCTTGGTGCACTGCGGTCCGGAGGGGTTGAAGGTGTACTCCCACTGCGTGTAGGTCGTGCCGGTGAGCGGATCGATCTTGTTCACCGGCTTGGCCCAGGTCGCCTTGTTGTTCTCCCAGAACTGCTGGCCGTTCGGGAGGGTCGCCGGGAAGAATTCAGTCCCCCGCGGCATCGGCTTGCCGCTGGCGTCCTGGAACACGGTCAGGGTCCAGTAGGAGTACCCCGGGTCAACCGCCGAGCCGCTGTAATTGGTGTAGTCGCAGGAGTACAGAGCCCCCCGGTTCGGCCCCGAGTAGCTCACACCGTTGTTCCCGACGTAGGTCTCGGCGGACGCGGACATGGCGACGGCGGCGAGCAGCAGAGCGCACAAGACAGCCTTCTTCATGGTGTTCTCCTTGCCACTTTCGGGTGGCGTTGTTGGCGCCGGATCAGCGCCTCGTGGTGCCGCTCTTACAAGGCAAGGTCGTGGCCAAGCGCCAAGTCGCTGAAAACAAAGGGAATAAAAGAAATCGCCGTCCCAGCCCCGGGACTGAGCCCCGCCGAGGCGCTCCGCCGAGTCCCGAAGTCGGGACGACGCTGGGGAACCGTCCGCACAGGTTCCGGACGATAGGTAAGTGACTTGCGGACGGTTGGTAAGCGACTTACGGACGGTTGGTAAGTGACTTACCCGGGCAGGTAAACGACTTCCGGGGAGCAGGTAAGTCAGTTCCGAGGGCAGATAAGTGAGTTCCGAGCACAGGTAAGTCACTTCCGGGGCGCAGGAAAGTGAGACTCCGAGGGCAGGTAAATGACTCCGGGTGCAGGTAAGTGAGTTCCCAGGCCGGGTAAGCGACTTACGGGACGTCCGTAAGTCACTTCCGAACGCAGGGAAGTGCCTTCCGCGGTACCCTCGGTGGATGAGACGCTGGATCCGGGTCATGGCCGCAGTCGCCGGCGGGGTTGCGGGAAGCGCGGCAACCGCCATCGGAACGGGAACCCTTCTCTGGAACCGGGCCACGGCGAGAGCCGTCGCACGACTCGCCCCGGGCGGGACCGCCGGGACCTTCACGCGCAACCAGCTCGCGGGCCTGCCGGCCCCGGTGATCCGCTACTTCGATTTCGCACTATCACCGGGCCAACCACTCATCCGGACCGCCCGCATCGAGCACGAGGGCGAGTTCAGGAGCAGCCTCGACGCGCCCTGGAGCCCCTTCAAGAGCGTGCAGCATTTTTCAGTTGATCCGCCCGGCTTCGTCTGGGATGCGGCCATCCGCATGGGTCCGCTGGTGACGGTCAGGGTGCGGGACAGCTACCTTGAAGGCAACGGCTCGATGCGGGCCAGGGTAGCCGGGCTGATCCCCGTCGTGAACGCCTGGGGAAGGACCGACCTTGCCTCCGGGGCGCTCCACCGCTACTTGGCCGAATCGGTCTGGCTTCCCACCGCGCTCCTCCCGGGAAGGGGATTGACCTGGGAGCCCATTGACGACAACGGCGCCCGAGCCACCCTCACGGATTCCGGAGTCTCGGTCTCCCTCGACTTCCGCTTCAACGAGAAGGGAGAGATCGTGAGCGTCTACACGCCCGCCAGGTATCGGGACGTGAACGGCAAGGGTGTGCCGACTCCGTGGGAGGGGCACTTCCGGGGGTATGAGCGGATGGAGGGCGTGATGGTTCCGCGGGAGGGGGAGGTGGCGTGGATTCTGCCAGAGGGGCGGTTGACTTACTGGCGGGGGCGGGTGGTGGAGGTGGAATTGCCGAGGATACAGAGAAGATATTTTCCCCTTGACTGACCTATAACAACAGGTCGCACCTAGTCGATCAATCATTGAGTCGAGTCTCAATCTAGAGTACTCTTGAAGAGGACTAACTTATGTAGGGGATAGGAATGTCTACTGATAGCTTCTTTGAAAGGCAAACACCAGAATCGCGCGCGAAAACTGACATTGTAGCTAGCTTCTTCCCTGCGTGGCTCAACATCATTGGTGCGGTAAGCCAAGGCCCGCTTGCATACATGGAACTCTTTGCCGGGGCGGGCACATTCGAAGAGGATGGGACAAAATCCACCCCCATACTTGTGTTAGAACACGTCATATCATCTCCTTATGCTAGCCGCTTTCGCATTATTCTCAACGAAATGGAGGAAGAATCTGCCGATAAATTAGAAAGCACTGTGATGTCTTTGCCCGGGATCAATAGGCTCCGCGAGCGCCCGATTCTCCTGCGCGAGGAAGTTGTCCTGGAGAATTCTCTAAAATTTCTAAAACACCTCGGAGATTTCCCCGCGGTTCTATTCGTGGATCCCTTTGGGTATAAAGGATTGAGTCGGCAGCTTTTTGCCAGGTTCATGAATGTAGGTTGGGGTCGGGATGCTATTTTATTTTTCAATTACAGGCGGATTAATGCCGCTATCTCAAATCCGGAGTTCGTGGAGCATATGGATGCCATCTTCGGTCGAGACCGCGCGCGTGATCTACGAGAAACGTTGGCGGGATTAAATCCGCGAGACAGAGAGAAACAAGTCCATGCTGCGATGGAAGAAGCACTGCACGAGGTTGGCGTAAAGTATGTTCACCGCTATGATTTTGAGAAGCGCCACGATAGCCTTTTCTTTATGTCGCAGAAGGAGAAGGGATTGCGCGTGATGAAGAACATCATGCAGAAGCGTAGTCACCGTGATGCCAGCGGAATTCCTTCCTTCTCTTACAGTCGCAACGGGGCTCAGCCTCAGCAACTCGGGTTGTTTAGCCAGAGCAAGACTCCGCTTGAGGAACTTCATGGTGCTCTACTCGAACGATTTGCTGGGCATCTAATGACATTCGAGCAGATCTTTCTGGAACATCATCCCAACACGAACTATGTCGAAAAGAACTATCGCGATGTTCTGCTCGAGATGGAAGCACATGGCGAGATTGAAGTCTCTCCAAAAAAACGGCGTAGTGGGACCTTCGGTCCGGCAGTAAAGGTAAAGTTTCCTGTACGAGGAAAATGATTCCTGCTGCTGTGTACCCCACCTAGCAGAGCGCTTGGATTTCTGCTATAGCGACGCTTAGCGAAGCCCGATCCTTCACTCTATGCGTGACCCGGCGTGGAATCTCATTGTAGGTACGTCCTTGAAGTTCGCGGCCATTTTTGGATTTCATTCTTCCGCCCCACTGCTTGAAGAAGAAGGCCACATTGGCACGTTGGCACTGCTCCTGAATTTCAAGCACCCACGATTCCTCGAGAGGCCGCGCTCCCGGTCCGCTCTCACCTCCCACGATTACCCAATCTATCCCGCTGAGATTGATCTTCCCTAAGGATTCTAAGAGTGGCTCAACCGACAGGAACCGGGTCGCGGCTGGAGTAGCCCGCAGGTGCTCGATGCGCGGGAGGCCTTGTTGACGGTTCTCGACACTCACTCCCCACCAGATGTGTGACTCCCGAGCCACAGATTTCAGGCGGGTCTTCAATAGGTCTCTCATTCTCTCGGAGCGCTTGGTTAGCACTTGATATGTATGCCAATTCGCGAGCTGCATAACTCGAGAGACCTTCTCGATGTAGTCCGTCGGAATTCCTTCGTGAAACAGATCGCTCATCGAGTTTACAAAGATCATCCGAGGGGTTCGCCATTCCAGAGGTTGGGTCAACTTCTTGGGAACGAGCCGAAGATCAAACCCTTGCTCGTAGGAATGGCCGGGAACTCCGCGGAAGCGCTCTGCGAACGTCTCTGCATAGCAGTGGGCGCACCCGGAGCTGATCTTTGTGCACCCGCGAGTCGGGTTCCAAGTTGCGTCCGTCCATTCAATGCTCGAATGGTCGCTCATCTTATGCTCCTTAGTAGCGGCACTTCATTCATTGCAAGCTGAGACTAGACGTCAAGGGGGCGAAAGTCAAGCGCTAGACCCGCCTTGCAGAGGCGCAACAGTTCAATCGGCGCCTACTGTAAGTGAGCACTACCTTTTCCCTTCAGAGTTGCAGGAGTATGCGCCTGCGGCCATTATTGCGCCAGTAACTGACTTCATTTAGGCCTACAAGGAGGGTATGTTAGGCTACTGTGGGGTACTCGCCTTGAGGACCGAGCTCGCTTCTGGCGCTCCCGCCGGGGAAGAGAATCGAGTGGCTTGTGACGATTCTCCGGCTTCTCGAAGTTCATTTCGGACACTTAGTCAAACCGAAGTAGGATCTCGACGAAGGTGTCGCTGCGAGACTTGCAGAGCCCGCTTTGCGATACCATCCCCGCATGGAGAAGCGAGGCCAAGCGACCGACAGGCATGGACGAGTCTGGGAGGCTCGCGTCCTGAGCGAGGGTGAGGGAGAGGAGGAGGACTTCCGCTTCTGGTTTGAAGGGATGACTCCCGAAGAGCGCGTCCGGGCTGTGGAGGAGTGCCTGCTTTCGTCACTCCGGGCAAAGGGAATCAATGAGATCCCGCGACTACGAAGAGTTTATCGAGTCGTTAAACGCAAGCGGCGCTAGGTATTTGATCGTCGGGGCGCACGCGGTTGCGCTCCACGCCCGTCCCCGGGCGACCAAGGACCTCGACCTTTTCATCGAGCCCTCTCCGGACAATGCCGAGCGGGTCCTTGCGGCTATCCGCGCCTTTCTAGGCAGTGATATCGGCCTGACCCTTGCCGACCTGACGACCCCTGGCAGCATCATCCAACTCGGCGTAGCTCCCTCGCGGATCGACCTGCTGTCCCGGTTAGCGGGGAATCAAGGTTTCCGGGCCGCTTGGGAGTCCAGGGTCGATGCGAAATTTGGGGAGGTGGACGCCCACTACCTTTCCCTGGACGACTTGATTCAGGAAAAGGAGAGCGCCGGGCGGGATCAGGATCGGGCAGACCTCCGGTCCTTGCGGCGGGTGCGGCAAAAGAAGCGGTCATGAGCCTGCCCAGTGTTGGGAGGTCAGAGCGAACGGCATCAAGTAGGGCGGCCTGCGTTCTTCCTTTTCTTCACGAGAAACTCGCTAAGCTGCCTCCCTGTGTTCTCCGAAAGCTGTTTCCCGCCGCTGTCAACGACTCCGATGAAGGCCCCGAGTCGCTGGTAAGCTGAGAGTTGCTCGCCTTCCTCTTCGGCAAGGCGGGCAATGGCATCGCGGACCACCGCAGATTGCGTCTGCCCGCGCCGTGCTGATAGGCGTTTCAGAGTCGCTGCGGTGGTGGCGTCAATCCGCACGCTAGCCATCCGATTCCTCAACGTAACCCAGAGAGTGTATCGTAGCTCCTCCCCGCCGTCCCTTCGATAAATCGTAGCGAGCCTTGTAGATCGCCACGACCTTGTCCTCAGGCGCCACCCAGGGTGCGAAAGACCAGGGCGATCCCTGCCAGGATCGCCGAGGGTAGCCAAACCCACTTGAGCTCGCTGGCGAGCACGGCCGCGCCGCGCCGGGTGAACAGCCAACTCACTCCAAAAGAAGCGACCTTGATCGGCCGCACAGGGAAGAAGAAACGGCGGTTGTCGAAGGGCGAGAAGAGGGCCACTCCTATGCCTCCGTCGGTCAGCGCGTCCAGGAGACTATGGGAGATGGTGGCCAGGAACAGATAAAGCCACATCCAGCCGGGCGGCAGCCCTGGCAATCCCTGCCGGAATCCGAGGCCGACGATCGCTCCCGCGAGAGCCGCCGCGAATACCAGGGAGTGGGTAAACCCCCTGTGACCCCAGACCGATCCATAGCGGACCCCAAAACTAAATCCTGCTACGTCGATGTCCGGAAGGGCGCCGCAGAGCGCGCCCAGGGCCCACGCGCTGGCCGGGGTCTCCGGCCCGCAGAAACAGGCGCCGATTCCCAATCCGGCTACGGCATGCGAGAAGGCGGATGGCATCTCGTCCGAAGGCTGCAGGCCGTGTGCCTGATCGCCGCCTTCAGCCGCGCCCCGCCGAAAATCTCTCGACGGGGCGCGGCTGAATGGCGGACGAACTGTGGCCGGCTCTAGAACTGGTTCGATCTATCGACGATCGTGATCTTCATGCTGGAAGGCTTGCCCAGCTGAGCGTTGGATGGCGCGCTGAGGGTCAGCGTAAAGGTCTCTTTGCCTTCCGCGATCCCGTCCCCCAGGGCCGAGACGCCGATCATCCTGCTGGCCTGGCCGGGGGCGAAGGTCACTGTGCCGCTGGTGGCCACATAGTCGCTGCCGGCCAGGGCAGTGCCATCCTTGGTGGCGTAGCTCACCGTCACGCTCTGGGCCGATGGCGCGTTCAAGTTGATCATGATCAGCGCGCCGGTACCTTCCTCAACGACGGTCTCGGAGGCTGGCAGCGTCAGGCTGTCGTTGGCCGCGATGATGACGGCCGTGTCGGTCGCGGCGCCCAGGCGCCCACCGACGGCCGAAACCAGGCTGATCGTGAAGGACTCGGCGTTTTCCCTGATGCCATCCTCCAGGATGGCGACCCACGAGGATTGGCTGGTCTGGCCTTCAGTGAAGATCAGCGTGCCGCCGGTGCTGGCGTAGTCGCTGTTGACCGTGGCCGTTCCGGCGGTGGTGGCAAAGTCCACCCATATGCTCTGGCCGGCTGGCACCGGCTTGTTCAGAGTGACCATGAAGCGCACCAACCCGCCGCTTTCCTGCACCGTCAGCGCACTGGCGGCCATGTTGAACTCGAAATCGGTCGTCGGGTAGCTGGAATACAGGCTGTGGCCGCCATCGATGAAGGCGTTGAAGTCGGCCATCGCCTCCCACCAGTTCCGCATGTACTGGCCATTGAAGACGATACCGTTGTTATAGCCGGGCATGTTCTGCATGTACCACTTGTAGAAGCCGGTCGCCGTACAGTTCCACTGATTGCAGTCTCCGAGTACGTAGTCCGTCTGGGTATCGTCGGGGTGCCAGGTCGCACAGTTGTTCCAGCGGTCCTCGCCCGAGTTGTAGACGTACTCGCTGTTGGTGTTGGGTGGGCGGTGGGTGTTGCCGCACGAGGCCTTGTAGCCCGGCAGCGAGCCGCGCTCGCCGTACACCGAAAAGTCGTCCCAGAACACGCTGCCGATCACATTGGCATCGGTTGGCGGATAGTCGTGGTCTTCTTCGGCGTAGAAGATCACGTTCTCGATCTGGTGCAGGCGGTTGTGAATGGTGTTGCTGATGTCCCCCGTCACTTGGTAGACGAAGTTGTACATCACGTAGGAGTTGGCGCACTTCGGCATCTGGAACTCGGGCTCGACATCCTCTTCCTTCGGCCAGGAATTGCTGACGTCGCCGTAGCGGCTGTGCATGCGCGACTCATCGGGCTCGATGCCGCCCGGCGTATCGTTGTGGTAGCCGTAGATCCAGACCTCCTTCACTCCGCGGTTGTCGACGTAGTCGCACACATTCTGTTGATCCAGGATCAGGCCATAGTTGGGGCGGATTCTGCCGTTCGGGAGCTTGTGGCCGCGTGGCATCGGGCCGAAGATGTCTATCTTTTCCAGCAGCGAGTACTCCAGGAAGCGCGGCGCGGCCGGGTTGCGGTAGCCGCGGTATCGGGTTGCATCGCTGATCAGCGGCAGGGACTGGTCGACCATGGCCTGGGTCGCCGCCTGCATCGTGCTCACCAGGATGTCCTGGTTCAGCCCGGTCTCGGCCCGGCTCAGGTACTCTTGCCGGTCGGGGTGAGGCGGGAAGTAGTTGATCTGGAGCACCGGCATGCTTCGGGGGGCGGTCAAAACGGCAGGGCCGGCGAGGGCCGCGCGCGACGGGGTGGCGGTGAACATCGCGGCGAGCAGCACCAGGTGCATGCCGCGGGTCATCTCTAGGTGTCTGAACATTTCTTTCTCCACAGAGTTCCTTGGTTGTAGCGCCGGCTGGGCGCCTCGTTGTGCCGCTCCCATAGGGCAAGGTCGCGGCCAGGTGCCAAGTCACTGAAAAGAAAGGAAGTCGAGAAAACTGGCCGTCCCGCGGACGGGACTGGCGCCTCCCAGGCGCCCGGATCAGTCCCGAAATCGGGACGGGTCAGACTGCCACGCCGAACATCTCGCGCAAAAGAGCCTCACGCTCCTCTTCGCTTGCCAGGAGTCTCTCCTGCCGTTCGCCGCCCTTGGTGGTGATCAGCTTCGTCCCACTCAAGGTGACGCGCCCTTCCGGCGTCGCCAGGGAGCAGAGGGTCTGGCGGGTGAAGTGCGATTCCGGCGAGGTCTGGTGGAAGTGGCACATCCCGGCGTAGTCCGGATACTCGTGTGGTTGCAGGGTGAAGCGGTACTGCGGTTGCCAGGGCTTCTCGGAGCCGTCGCGCCTCAGGAGGAGGAGATGTCCGCCGTCCTCGTCGATCCGGAAGGCGTGCGCGCCCTCCGGCTGCTCTCCCCGCTCGTCCAGCCGCAGCGGATCGCGGAAGGAATCTCCGAAGCCGACATCCACGAGCCAGCGTTCCTCCAAGTCGACCTCAAGTGCCATGTGATCGAAGTCCGGGCCGAAAGTGCCGTCCGGCCTCGCCACGGCGGCCGAGAGCATGGTGACTTGAAAGCCCAGGGCGCGCAGCAGGGCCGCGAAGAGCCCGTTGAGCTCGTAGCAGAAGCCGCCTCTCCGCCGTTCCACCACCTTGTCGAACAGGGATTCGTCGTCGAGGACGATCGGCTGTTGGGCGTGGATGCTGAGGTTCTCGAAGGGGACCGTCTGGAGATGGGCCACCTGCAAGGCGCGCAAGGTCTCGGCCGTGGAAGTCAGCGGGCCGCAGTAGCCGATCCGGTCGAGATAGGATTGAATGTCCATGGCCGGAGTCTAGCAAGGAGGCGTGGCGATGAAAGAGTGGATCGAGGGCAGCTCGGACATGGCCTTAGGGTCGGTCGTGCTCTTCTTCTTCCTGATCTTCATCTTCGCGCTCGGGAAGGTCATCTATACCTTCAAGAACGCGCGGTTCACGAAGGCTTGGTCGCCGCTCGTCCCCATCATCAACGGGACGGTGGCCGGCGATGGCGGCGGGGGGTCCACCAGTTGGCTGACGGGGACCTGGCAGGGACGGCGGGTGCGGGCGATGATGATCCCCGGCCGGAACCGGTACAGCGGCGAGAGCGGCTCGAGGTACAACGATTTCGGGATCGAGCTGCTGGACGTGCCAGGCGGCCAGGATTGGAGGATCGACAATTCGCGGGTCGAGATGGCCGAGCCCGCGCTCCGCCAGAGATTGGAGGCTTCCGGCATCCTCCTCGTGATCCAGGCGTTTGGAACGCCGGCGGTCTCGTACAGCCGGGCGCAGAGAATCCTTTCGTACAGCGAGGACGCGGGATCGAGATGGACTCCGACCCCCGAACACTTCGAGGCGGAGCTGCAGCTCCTCCTGCGCCTCGCCAAGGTGAACGAGGAAATCAATCCCTCACCGCGGACTCCAGCATCCTGATCGTTCCGGGCGCTGCATCTACCTCGACTTCCGCTCCGACCGGCAGCGTGAACTGGCGTTCGATATGGCCGATCATGGCTCCCGACCAGGCGGGAACGCGTAGCGGCTTCAGATGGTCGTGGAGCACGTCGGTCACGGTCAGCGAGCCGAAGCCTTCGCCGGGACCGCAATCGGTGCACTGCCCCCAGATCACGGCGCGGGCTTTCTGCAGGATGCCCGCGAGGCGGAGCTGGGTGAGCATGCGATCGATCCGGTAGGGCGCCTCTTCCACGTCTTCCAGGAAGAGGATGCAGCCCTCCCAGTCCGGCAGGTAGCCCGATCCCACGAGGCTCGTCAGAACGGTCAGATTGCCGCCGAGCAACCTGCCGCGCGCGGTTCCGGGATGGAGGGTCTGCACTCGGTTTTCGACGATCGTGAGGTGGTCCTCATCGATCTCTTTCAGGTTTTCGAAGGTGGCCGCTTCTCCCTCCTGGAGAACCCGCTTCATGTAGCCCACGTTGAAAGGGTTCCATTGTGAGTTGCCCACGGGACCGTGAAAGGTCACGAGGCCGGTCTTCGCGTGCAGGGAGAGCAGGAGCGCGGTGATGTCGCTGAAGCCGAGCAGGATCTTGGGGTTTTTCGCGATCGTCTTCCAGTCGAGCATGGGAAGCAGGCGGGCGCAGCCCCAGCCGCCACGGACGCAGTGGATCGCGCGCACTTCTGGGTCGGCGAACATTCCGTTCAAATCGGCGGCGCGCTGTTCGTCGGTTCCGGCGAAGTAGCCGTGGCGCGCCAGCAGGTTGGCCCCCCGCTTCGTCTTGAATCCGAGCGCAGTCAGGGATTCGGCCACGATCTCGATATTGACCGGCTCCCAGACGGCTCCGGCCGGGTTTACGAGGCCGATGGTGTCTCCGGGACGCAGCCGTCCGGGTCGGAGGGTGCGCGGCTTTTCCGGTCCGGCCGCAGAGAGGAAACGGGGCAGGAGAGCTAGCGCGGCGGCTCCGGCGAGGGCTTGGCGGCGGGTGGCATCCATGGCGGGATAATATGGCACCTGCCATATGAGCGATCGAGAGCAGCAGCTATCCATCCTCAACGACGTGGCGCGGGCACTGAACGCGTCCGTCGATCTCCCGGCTCTGCTCGCGCGGGCTCTCGAAAAGGTGGCCGAGCTGCTCGGTCTGAGCACCGGCTGGGTGCTCCTCTTCGACGAGGCTTCCGAGGAGCCGTACCTTGCCGCGGCTCAGAACCTTCCTCCTGCCCTCCTGCAGGACCCGAAGCTTCTGGCCGGATGGTGCTACTGCCTCGAAGCATTCGAGGATGGCGATCTCGATGGCGCTGCCAACATCGGCGTCATCACCTGCAGCCGTCTGCGCAAGCTCGAGCCGGCCCCGACAGCCGGGCTTCGATATCACGCGAGCGTCCCGCTCCAGGTTTCAACCGGCGACGAGCTCAAGCGGCTGGGGATGCTCAATGTGGCGGGCCCCGAGTGGCGCGAACTGGAGGAGGACGAGCTGAACCTCCTCCACACGATCGGCGACCTGCTCGGCGTGGCTGTCGAGCGGGCGCGGCTGCACGCGCGCCGGCTGGAGTCGGCCCAGACCGAGGAGCGCAACCGCCTCGCCCGCGAGATCCACGACACGATCGCGCAGGATCTCTCCGCAATAGCTTTTCAGCTCGAAGCCGCCGAGGCGCTTCTGGCTCAACAGTCGGATCCGGAGCGCGTCCGGAAGAGCGTGTCCACCGCGCTCGACCTCACCCGCAAGGGGCTGGAGGAGGCGCGGCGCTCGGTCCTCGACCTCCGCGCCGCTCCACTGGAAGGACGGACGCTCCCGGCGGCGCTCGCCGCCCTGGCGGCGGAAACTGCGACCGTGACTTTCGAATCCTCGCCTTCCAGCGTGCCATTGCCTCCTGCCGTCGAGGTCGGCCTCTATCGCATCGCCCAAGAAGCGATTCACAATGCTTTGCGGCATGCTGCCGCTGCTTGTGTGGAACTTCGCTTGGAGATCTCGACTGAGAGCGTCCGTCTCATAGTTCAGGACGATGGAAAGGGTTTTCCGGAGGGGGCCTCGTCGGGCCGCTTCGGTCTGGTCGGCATGCGGGAGCGCGCTCGCCTGCTCGGCGGGAGCTTTCAGGTCGAAAGCTCTCCCGGCGCCGGCACCCGGATCACGGCCGAGGTTCCTTATGATTCGAATCCTCCTCGCCGATGATCATCCGGTGGTGCGCGACGGGCTCGCGGCCATGCTGGCGACGCAGCCTGATTTTGAAGTGGTCGGCGAGGCCGGCAATGGCGCCGAGGCGCTGACCGAGGCGGCTCGGCTGCGGCCGGATGTCGTATTGATGGACCTGGAGATGCCGATTCTCGACGGCATCGAGGCGATCCGCCGGTTGCGCGTGGCCGATCCGGCAGTTCAGGTGGTGGTGCTGACCGCGTTCGACACGGACGAGCGTATCGTCGGCGCAATCCAGGCCGGCGCTCAAGGTTATTTATTGAAAGGAGCGCCGCGCGCCGAGATCTTCGCCGCCATCCGGACCGTGAGCACCGGGGGAGCGCTGATTCCGCCCGTGATCGCCTCGAAGCTGTTGCGCCAGGTCCGCGAGGACGCACTCACAGCGCGAGAAAAAGAGGTGCTGGAGCTTGTGGCGTCGGGCCTTGCCAATGGGGAGATCGCCGGACGGCTTTTCATCAGCGAGCGTACAGTGAAGTTCCACGTCAGCGCCATCCTCTCCAAGCTCGGCGCGAAGAACAGGACCCAGGCGGTTCGGGTGGCGCGGGAGCGCGGGCTGGTTTAGGCCCCCTCTCCCCCGCGCAGGCGGGGGAGAGGGATGGGGAGAGGGGGGATGGGATCAACCCCTGTCCTTTTGTCCAGGTTGAAAACCGTTCTCCCGCCGGATGTGCGCGGCGGCGCCGAGGCCTATCGTTGTGACCATGACAACGAAAGGACGGCACACCATGAATCGCACTGCAATCATCACGGGCGCCAGCCGGGGGCTGGGCCGCACCGTTGCCGAATTTCTCGCCGCGCAAGGTTATGGACTCGTAATCACTTCCCGAGGGGAGGAGGATCTCCAGGCGGCGGCCCGGTCACTTCGCCGTCATGGCGGAGAGGTGATCGCCCTCGCCGGCGATGTGACCGATCCCGGTCATCGGCGCCAGCTGGCTGGCGCTGCTAGCGGATTGGGCCGGCTCGACATCCTCTTCAACAACGCCTCGAAGCTGGGGGCGACTCCTCTCCCGCCGCTGGCCGAATACCCGCTGCCGGAGTTAGAGGAAGCGTTTCGAGTCAACGTCTCCGCTCCTCTCGCACTTATTCAGGAGGTGCTTCCGCTCCTGGAGGAGAGCGGCGGACTGATCGTCAACATCTCTAGCGATGCGGCCCGCGGCGGATATCCGGGATGGGGCGGGTACGGTCTCACGAAGGCGGCTCTGGATCTCGCGAGCCTCACGCTCGCCAACGAGCTCTCCGGGCGCTGGATCGGTGTGGTGGCGGTCGATCCAGGCGATCTGCGCACGCGCATGCATCAAGAGGCTTTCCCCGGAGAGGACATCTCCGACCGGCCGTTGCCTGAAGTGACCCTGCCGTTCTGGGCATGGCTCTTCGGACAGCCTCCCTCGGCGGTGACGGGCCAGCGTTATCAGGCGCAGGCGGAACGCTGGGAAGTGAACGCTTCGGCTTTGGAGGCGGTGGCCGTATGAAAAAGATCGAGCTGGACTTCGACCGTCCGCGGGCTCTCCAGGCGGATGGACCGCCCGAGCGCCTCGGATTGGGGCGGGACGAGGTAAGGCTACTGGTCTCGACGGAAAACGGGCACGAGCACGCGCGCTTCCGAGATCTTCCCCGCTTCCTCGCGCCGGGCACGCTTCTGGTCGTCAACACGAGCGCGACACTGCCGGCGAGCCTGCCCGCCTGGCACGCCGGCCTGGGTCCAATCCTCGCCAATGTCTCGACGCAATACGGCGGCGGGCTGTACCTGGTGGAGCTGCGGAAGAGCGCCTCGGAGCCGGGTCCTCTCGCCGTGGAAGTGGGCGACATATTTGAGATTGCGGGGCTGCCCGCCCGCCTCATCGCTCCCCATCCAGGCCTGCCGCGGCTCTGGTTCGTCCGGGTCGAGAGCGATCTCCGGCGGGTGATGGAGCGGATGGGCTCGCCGATCCGCTACGGCTACCTGGAGGCGCCGTACCCGGGGATCGAGGAGTATCAGACTCTCTTCGCCTGCGATCCGGGCAGCGCCGAGATGCCGTCCGCGGGCCGGCCTTTTACGCAACGGGTTGTGGACACCCTCCGGGCCAAGGGGATCGCCCTGGCCGGCATCACACTCCATGCGGGCGTCTCCAGTCACGAGGTTGAGGCGGAGGCGGTCGAGGATCAGGTGCTCTATGCGGAGCCGTTCGAGGTGCCGAAAGCCACAGCTGAGGTAGTGACGGCAGCCAGACAGGAGGGGCGTCCGGTCGTGGCCGTTGGCACTACCGTCGTCCGCGCACTGGAGTCGGCCTGGGATGGCGAGCGGGTCCGTCCGGCCGCGGGGTTCACGCGGCTGATGATCCATCCGGGTCGGCCCGTGAAGACGGTCGATGGATTGATCACTGGCCTGCACGACCCGCTGGCAAGTCATCTCGCTCTGCTCTACTCAATCGCGCCGAGAGAGGTGGTGCGCTCAGGGTATGCAGAGGCGGTGCGCGAGGGCTATCTCTGGCACGAGTTCGGAGACAGCCATCTGCTCCTGCCGCGCCACGAATTGCCGTAGTCCCAAATTGGGACTAGAATAGAGGAGTGCGTGTCATCGCGCTCTCGACGCTCAAGGCCTTCTGGGAAGCGAACCCGAGCTGCATGGACGCACGGGAGCCTGTCCTTGCTTGGTATCGGCATGCCGTCAAGGCGGATTGGGCAACACCCGCCGAGGTAAAGGCCGATTTCGGTCAAGCGAGCATCCTCCAGGATGGCCGGGTGGTGTTCAACATCGCTGGAAACAAATACCGCCTGGTCGTCTGGATCAACTACGGCTACCGGGTTGTGTACATCCGATTTCTGGGGACCCACTCCCAATACGATCGGATCGATGCACAGACAATTTGAATTGAAGGAGTACGGCATGGACATCAGGCCTATCAAGACAGAAGCCGATTATCGAGCGACTCTTCGGGAGATCGAGACGATGATGCGTGCAGAACCAGGATCGTCCGAGGGCGAGCGTCTCGATGTCCTTGTCACGCTGGTCGCGGCCTACGAACAACAGCATTTTCCCCTGGAGCTGCCCGACCCGGTGGAGGCCATCAAGTTCGTGATGGATCAGCGCGGGCTCACTGCAAAGGATCTCGAGCCAATGATTGGCCGATCCAACCGCGTGTACGAAGTCCTGAGCCGGAAACGGCCTCTGACTCTCAAGATGATCTGGAATCTGCACAGGGAGCTCGGCATTCCCGCGGAAAGCCTGATCAAGCCACCTGCAGAGAGCCAGGCTGCCTAGGCACTCTTCGCTGGCAGCGTGAAGAAGAAGGTTGAGCCCTGCCCTTCAGCGCTCTCCACTCGGATTTCTCCGCCCATGAGCTCGGTCAGCCTTTTGCTGATCGCCAGGCCGAGCCCGGCGCCGCCATAGCGCCGGCTCGGCGTTCCGTCGAGCTGATGGAACGGAATGAAGAGCCGCTCCAGGTCCCGGCTGGAGATGCCGATGCCTGTGTCGGTGACGGCGAACTGGACCTCGCAGCTCCCGCCGTCCAGAGCATGGGCGGAGAGCGCCACACGCACCTCGCCTTGCTGAGTGAACTTGACGGCGTTGCTCAGCAGGTTGAGCAGCACCTGGCGGGTGCGGGCCTGGTCGCCGATCACGGTTTCCGGCGTGCCTGGGGCAATCGAGGAGCGGAGCGCCAGTCCTTTCCGGGTGGCCATCGGGCCGATGATCTCCAGGCTCTCCCCGAGCACATCCCTGAGGAGGAAGGGGGCGCGCTCGACGGTGAGCTTCCGCGACTCGATGCGGGAGAAGTCGAGGATGTCGTTGATCAGCTCCAGAAGGGCCTGGCCACTGACCAGGAGGGTCTGCACGTAGTCCTTCTGACGGGGGTGGAGGGGTGTGGTGGCCAGGAGGTCGGCCATTCCGATGACGCCGTTCAGCGGGGTGCGGATCTCGTGGCTGATGTTGGCGAGGAACTCGCTCTTGGTCTGACTCGCCGCGAGGGCCTGCTCCATCGCCTCTTCCAGAGCGCGGGTGCGGTCGCGCACCTGTTCCTCCAGCCGGAGGCGCAGCAGGTCGAGCTCGTCGTGGACCCGCCGGAAACGGTCGGAGAGCGCCATTCCCATGGCTACCAGGACCGCCGCGAACCCGAAACCTGCGAGGGAGACGGGGATCGGCAGCGAGAGCATCTGCCGCGCCAGCTCCAGGATTTGAATGCCGATCATCGCCAGGCCGCCGAAGGCGATCTTCCGCGCCTCCGCCCTGCCTCGCCGGGCCTCTTGCGCGATGAGCACGGTTGCCAGCACCAGCAGGGGGAGTAGCCAAAGCCCACGGAACGCCGAGCTGGCGAGGACCGGCTGGACGCTCGGCCAGAGCCCGATGAAGGCGGCCAGTGCGATGTGGGAGAGCTGATAGATGCGGAGCGGAAGGCCGATCGGCCGCGAGAAGAAGTGCCAGACGAACTGGACCGCAAGCGCAGCGGCGAGATGGCCGGTGAGGTCGCTCGTCCGCATGGCGAGGGCACGGCTCGAGGTGAGCTCGTAGATCCAGTAGGTGCTTGCGAACGTGTTGATCGAGAAGGCCAGGGAGAGCAGGCCGAACCAGAGGTGCTCGACCTGCTTGCGCCGGCGGATGAAGAGGAGGATGTGGTAGAGGGCCGCGGCGACGAAGAGCGCGGCGAGGACGAGCAGCGGCACCTCGCTCAGCAGGGCCCTGGTCCAGGAATTCTGATTACGGTCCTGCAGGGCCTGATGGGAGCCGAGCGTCAGGATGTCGCCGACCGGCCCCCCATCCGGATCCAGGTGCGAGGCCCAGTCGATCCGCCGCACCCGGAGCGCGAGGCTCACGGTGCCGCCCTTTCCGATTGCGCCGCGGGGCACCCGGAAGACCTCGGGAACCGCGAAAGGCAGTGAGGAGGACCAGCCGCGGGAGCGCCCCAGCAACCGTCCGCCCGCGTAGACCTCGTAACCCCCGCTGCTGGGAGGTCCGAGGAGCAGCCCCAGGCCATCCCTGGCGGCGGCGAGGCGCGCCTCCTCGTCGAGGGGCAGGGTCTGGCGGATCCAGACCAGGCCGTCGAGGTCGTCCAGTCCGAGCTCCTTCCAGGTGGCCGGCAGTCCCCGCGGGGAGGCGGAGGCCGGAGCGGCCATGAGGAGGCTCGCGAGCAGGAGCGCCCGAAGGCGGCTTGGGATCATGGACTCCTGTGATGATAGCGCGTTCCCTACACGGGCACTCGCCCCTCCAGGATCTCGCAGAGCTTGGCGGTGTCGAGGTTGCCGCCGGAAACGATGCAGACCACCTTCCTCGCATTGGGGACGCCCGCCAGGGCAGCAGCGACCGAGGCGGCTCCCGCTCCTTCGGCGATGACCCGGTGGCGCTCGGCGAGGAGGCGGATGGCGCCGGCGATCTCTTCCAGCGAGACGACGCGGGAGCCGGCGATCAGCTTGCTCGCGATCTCCCACATCTCAGGGAGCAGGATCTTGCCGCCGATGCCGTCCACGAAGCTGGGTTGATAGTCGATGGTCTGAAGAGAGCCGGCGGCCAGGGCGGCAGCGAGCGGGGCGGCGGTCGAGACCTCACAGGCAAAAACGCGGGCCTCGGGCCGCAGCTCGGCGAGCACGGCGGCGATGCCGCTCGAGAGCCCGCCTCCACCGAAGGGGACGAGGACCGTGTCCACGTCCGGGAGGTCTTCCAGGATCTCCAGGGCGATCGTGCCGTTGCCCGCCATCACGTTGCGGTTGGCCACGGGATGGAGGAAAAGGCCGTCGAGCCCCGGGTAGGAGTGCTCGACCATCACCTGCCACCAGCGCTCCCAGGTCACTTTTACGACCCGGCCGCCGAGGCGCTCGATCGCGGCGAGCTTCGTGGCCGGCGCATGCTCGGGCACGACGACCGTGGCCGGCACGCCGAGCTCGCGGGCGCTCCAGGCGACCCCCTGGGCCATGTTGCCCGCGCTGCAGGTATAGGCGCCCTGCCGCAGCTCTTCGGAGCTGGCCAGTTTCATGGCGTTGGCTGCGCCGCGCAGCTTGAACGAGCCGATGGGTTGGAGGTTCTCCAGCTTGAGCCAGACCTCCGCCGGCCCGGTGCCGGAATTCAGGCGCACGAGCGGAGTGCGCACGATGGTTCCGATCAGGCGCTCGCGGGCGGCTCGGACCTCTTCGAGGGACGGGGCTGTGAGGACTCTCATGGCGAGAGCCTATAAGACCGGGGCCGGGGGCGCGCAACCCCGGCCCCGGCGCGGGTTCCTCTAATACGTGAAAGTGTAAGTCGCGCAGTAGCTATCTGCCGCGCAACGGTTGTCGCCATCGACCATGCAGGCCCACCAGCGGTACGTGTGACCCGGCTGATGGGCCGAGGCGGGCGCGACTGCCGAGGAGCTCCAGGTCACGTAGAAGCCCGGCCTCCCGGTGACCGTGGTCGTGACAGGCCACGGGCTGGTCCGGGTGTATCCGGTCATGCCGGTTGACCAGTAGGTGTGGGCCGTCATGTCCTCGAAGAAAGTCAAGACGTTCGACCATCCGAATCCGAAGCCGGCGCCCCACGGCCCATCCCATGCATCGCCGGACAAGGAGGTAGGCGGGCTGCCGCCGGAGGAGAGCCTCCGCATCGTGGGGCAGGTCTTGTCCCAGACGTGATCCCTCCAGGCGGTGGATGTGCCGTCCGGCCATTCGATCCGAAGGTTCTGGTCGGTCTGGTCGCCCGGTGTGTTCGCCCAGGTCCAGGGGCCCTTGGTGGCCCCTCCGCCGGCATCCGTGCACAACCAGTTGTCCGCCCGGAGCGGGACGCCGTTGCGGGTGCTGACCAGTGCTCCGCAGGTGTTGGGCGGTCCGCCCGAGACGGTGTAGTAGAGGTTGGGCGTCGAGGACCAGTTGATCGGGCTGCTGAAATAGGCGTTGCCATTCGTCTGCGCTGCCGCGGCGGCCGTCAACAGGACGAGGCCGGCGAGCAGGATCCAGGGTTTCTGTTGTCGAAGCATGAACAGGCTCCTTTTCTACCGAGTGAACTCATAAGAGAGGCAGGAGAGAGAGCAAAGGGCGTCGCCGTCCGTCATGCAGGTAGTCCAGGCATAGGTATGCCCAGTGACGTGCGCGCCCGCCGGAGGGATCTGTGGGTTGCTCCAGTAGCCGAAGGTCGAGTATTGACCGCTGAAGGTGGCATCGACGGTTCCACTTGCGGCGTCGTAGCCCGTGTGGCCGGGAAGCCAGCGCAGACTGGTGTTCCGGTCCTCGAAGATCGTATAGATCCGCGTCCAGTTGGGATGGAAGCCGGCGCCATGCACGTTGTCGATCGCGCTGCCGCTCCAAGCGGTGGGCGGCGCGCCATTGGCGGACGTGCGGCTGATCACCGGGCAGGTCTTGTCCCAGTAGTGTTCGAAGGTGGTGGTCTTGGTGCCGTCGGTCCACTCGATGTACGCATTCCAGTCCTTCTGGTCACCGGGCGTGTTTGCCCAGGTCCAGGGACCCTTGGTGGCGGTGCCGCTGGCGTTCGTGCAGATCCAGCCGGGGCTGAAGAGGTACTGGCCGTTGCGTACAGTGACCAGCATGCCGCACATGTTCGGAGGAGCGCCGGCCACGGAGAAGTAGAGGGGAGGGGTCTGCGACCAATTGATCTTATCGCTCACGTAGGCTATGCCACCGGCGGCTCCCGCCACGGCCGGCACGAGGCTCAGAAGTGCGCAGAGCGCTGCGAATTGAAATCTTTTTCTCATAGGGGCCTCCAAGGTCAGCAGCCGGTCTTGACCGCCGCGATACCCAGAAAGACCCTGAATCCTGGAGTGCGTTTACTCGTAGGCGTACGGCCAGCTCTTGGTTTCGTGCCAGCCCGCCTCCTCAAGCAGTTTCACGTAACGGTCGAACAGCGGAACGAGGTCATCCGCCATCGCCACGCGGCGCGAGTACCTTGTGACGGCTTGCGGCTCGTCAGGATTGAAGCCGCTGAAGTGGAAGAAGCGGGCAGCGAGGGTATTGCGCTCGGGCAGGTTCCAGTACGCAGTATTGAATGCCGGGTCGCGGACGATGCCCACGTCCTCGAAAAAGGCGGGGACGAGGTCGAGCCAGCGCTGGTCGTAGTGCAGGCCTTCCGCGACCGCGTGCCGGCAGTGGAGGGAAAGGCGCTCCTGCCACCAGGCGAGGAACCGGCGGGCTTCCGGCGAGTCGGACACTCCCAGGAAGCCGCCGTTGTAGATACCCGACTGAAGGATGTTGAGCTCCCGCGCGATCCGGTCTCCGCCCGCGAGCGGCGCGAGCAGGTGGGGCGTCAGCAGGACCGCTGGATCGCCGGCGGGAGCGAGGAGCGGCGTCAGGTCTCCGAGGACGAGAAGGTCGGCATCGAGGAAGACGGCGCGATGAAACCCGCGGTCGAGGAGATGGCTGAGCAGCCAGGCCTTCGCCGCCACGACGGTCTGCTGGCGCGAGTATTGGGAGAGGAAGCGCGGGAGGTCGGGAATCGCAAGGTTTTCCAGGTGCAGCAGTTGGAATGGCTCGGCCGCCGGGTCGAAGTACCCGTCGACCTCGTCGGCGAGGAGCACGAACAGCGGAACATCCGGGTGATGCTCGCGGAAGGAGCGCGCCAGGACCCGCGCGAAGGCCAGGAAGTTCTTGGCGACGACGGTTCCGGCGGCGATCATGGAATGAAGGCCTCCGCGATGCCATGCTCCCGGATCCCGAAGTGGGCCACCCAGTTGCGGAAGGCTTCGCTGTCGGCGCCGAGATAGTCGGGGAAGGCGCTCTGCACGTCGGGCCGTTCATGATAGATGGCTTGCCAGAGGCGCGGCTTGAGCCATTGAAAGTAACTATCCGGCGATGCCGACCGCAGCGGATCGCCGAAGGCGGCGGCCTCCTCGCCGAGATCCAGATACATCCGGCGCGCGAGGTCCGGGACCGCCACCCCGTTGTCGAAGAAGCCGTAGGAATACGGCCAGCTCTTGGTCTCGTGGTACCCCGCCTCTTCGAGCAGGGTCCGGTAACGATCGAACACCGCGGCGGCCGGGCCGAGGTCCGCCATCGTCAGCCGGGTCGAGTACTTCGTCGGGGTCGCCGGATCGTCCGGGCTGAAGCCGCTGAACCGGAGGAGGCGGCAGGATTGGATGTCGCGCTCCGGCAGGTTCCAGTGGCCGACGTTCGCGCCGGGATCATGCAGGATGCAGACGTCCTCGAAGAGCGCGGGCACCAGGTCGATCCAGCGCTGCTCCCAGTGCATGCCTTTCGCGACATCATGGCGGCAATGGGCGAACACCCGGTCCTGCCACCAGGCCAGAAACTCTCGGGCCCTTGAAGAGACCCCGAGGAAGCCGATGTTGAAGGTACCAGAGAGGAGGATGTTGAGCTCGCGCTCTGCCCCGGCCGGTTCCAGCAGGTGGGGAGTGAGGACGATCGAGCACGTTTCCAGCTTCTCGAAGGCGGGCGTATGGTCGGCGAGGACGAGGCTCTCCTGCTTGAAGAAGGCGACACGGTCGAACCCCCGGTCCAGGAGATGGCTCAGCAGCCAGGGAGTCGACGCGTAGCTCAGCGGTTGTTGCGTGTAATGAAAGCGGAAGCGCTCCAGGCGGGGAATCCCCAGGTCGGCGAGGCGGAGCAGGTGGAAAGGCTCGGCCGCGGGATCGAACCAGCCGTCGACCTCGTCGGCCAGGAGGACGAAGAAGGGGACGTCCGGGTGATGTTCCCGGAACGACCGGGCCAGCACCCGCGCATAGGACAGGTAGCTCTTGGCGACGATGGTGCAGGCGGCGGGGCCCATGCATCGGATAATATCGGAACCATGAAAGCCACAAAGATCAACGTCGATTCGCTCGGCCGCCTGCCCGCGTTCAGCCACGCGGTCATGGCCGGGGATTTTATCTATGTCGCGGGGACGCTGGGCACGAAGCCCGGCGGGCTGGAGCTGGTCGAGGGCGGCACCGGACCGGAGGCCGCGCAGACGCTGCGGAACATCGAAACCATCTTGAAAGAGTGCGGAGCTTCGCTCGCGGACCTGGTGAAGTTGAACGTCTACCTCGCGGACATGAAGACGTTCGCGGAGATGAACGCCGCTTATCTGGAAGTCATCGGATCGGAGCCGCCAGCCCGCATCACTGTCGGAGGTGTGGACCTCGCTTTGGGCGCCGCGGTCGAGATCGACGGAGTGGCTTACAAACCGCGTTAGATGTCGTGGACCAGGGGCTGCGGGTGGCAGAGCCAGTAGCCCTGCGCGTAGTCGACGCCGAGCTCGCGCAGGACTTCCAGGGTCTGGCGGTTTTCGACCCACTCCGCGATGGTCTGCAGCCCCATCACGTGGCCGATCTGGTTGATCGATTCGACCATGGCCCGCTTGACCCGGTCGTCGACCATGTTCTGCACGAACTCGCCGTCGATCTTGAGGAAGTCCATCGACAGATCCTTCAGGTAGGCGAAGGAGGAGAGGCCGCTGCCGAAGTCGTCGAGGATGAAGCGGCAGCCCTTGACCTTGAGCGCCGAGATGAAGCGGATGGCGCTGTCGAGCTTGCTGATGGCCGCGGTCTCGGTGAGCTCGAAGCAGAGGCGCCGCGGGTCCACGAGGCTCTCCTCGATCTGCTCCAGGACGTAGAAGAGGAAGGTCTCGTCTGCCAGGGATTGCGCCGAGACGTTGATGGAAAAGAGGACCGGCCGCGAGACCTCCCGGCGCTGCGCTTCGGCGAGGGCGCGGAAGGCGGTGTGGACGACCCAGCGGTCGAGCTCGCCGACAAGGTGGTAGCGCTCGGCCGCCGACATGAACGCAGAGGGCTCGATCACCGTGCCGTTCGCATCGAGCAGGCGCAGCAGGACTTCGCAGAGCAGCTCGCGGCCGGTGTGCTCCGTCCCGATCGGCTGGATGAGCTGGTAGAAGAGGCGGAAGCGCTTCTCTTCCAAAGCGCGCTGGATGCGGTGGATCCACTGCATCTCGCCGTAGCGCTCGGCCACCAGGGTGTCATCGGCCTCGTACTCGTGCACCCGGTTGCGTCCGCTGTCCTTGGCCACGTACAGGGCGGAATCGGCGGCGCTCATGATCTGCGCGAGGTCGCCGCTGTCGTTGTTCATGGACACGAAGCCGATGCTCACTCCGACCTCGAAGAGCTGGTCCTTCCAGGAGAAGCGGAATTCGCGCACGGTGCGGCGCAGCTCCTCGGCGATCTCCCGCGCCTGATCGATCGGACAATCCTCCAGGAGGACGCCGAACTCGTCGCCGCCGAGGCGGGCGAGGGTGTCGCTGCGCCGCACCCGGGAGCGCAGGAGCGCAGTGATCTGCTTGAGCATCTCATCGCCCACGAGATGGCCGCAGGTGTCGTTGATGATCTTGAACTCGTCGAGGTCCAGATAGAGGAGGACGTGGTGGCGCTGCTCGGCGCGCGAGGTGCGGACGGCCCGCTTGAGCCGCGCCTCGAATTCCCGGCGGTTGATCAGCCCGGTGAGCGCGTCATGGCTCGCCAGGTAGATCATCTCCCGTTCCATGCCGCGGAGCTGCGTCACGTCCTTGAAGACCAGGACGGCGCCGAGGAGGACATTGCCCCGGCGGTCGCGGATGGGCGCGGCGGTATCGCGCACCGAGTACTCCTTGCCGTCGCCGCTCAGGAGCAGCGCGTGCCCCGGCGACTCCACGACCTTGCCCTCGGCGAGGCAGCGCTCGAGCGGATCGAGCAGCGGCAGGCGGGTGGCCTCGTCCACGATCCGGAAGACCTCCGAGACCGGCTGGCCGAGGGCGCGCTCGGACGGCCAGCCGGTGAGCCTCTCGGCGACGGGGTTCATGTAGTCGATCCTGCCCTCGGCATCGGCGCGGATGACGCCGTCGCCGATGGAGGCCAGGGTGACCAGGGCGCGCTCCTTCTCCCGGTGGAGGGCCTCTTCGACCTGCTTGCGCTCGGTGATGTCGAATGCCATGCAGACGGTGCCCACGATCCGGTCCACGGGCTCGCGCAGCGGCTCGACCCGGCTGTGGAAGAGCCGGCCCTGGACTTCCTGCTCGAAGTCGACGGCTTCCCCGGAGAGCGCCAGCAGGTGGGCGCGGATCGGGGGGAAGCTCAGGTCGCGGGTGCCGTAGTGCTCGAAGAGGTTGCGGCCGGCAAGCCGGCCCGAGTCGAGGCCGAGCGAGGCCAGGGCGGCGCCGAGGGCCGAGGTGAACCGGAGCTCCCGGTCGGTAGTCCAGACCAGGGCAGGGATCTGGTCCAGGACGCGGAGGCGGGGATCCGGGACCTCCCGCGGCGGGATCGAGATCCTGCGGTCCAGCGAGTCCTGCTCACGCAGCTTGGCCTCCTCCTTGGCGGAGGCCGCAGAAAGGACTCGGACCGATGAACGTTCACCCATAGAAGCACTACCCCCGATGACATCGGGAGATAGCAAAAACCGCGCCTAACCCAGGGGTTCGGGGTGAGAGAGGCCATAACCCTGGACATAGTGGACCCCGATCTCCTTCAGGGCCTCCAGGGTGGCGCGGTTCTCCACGGACTCGGCGATCGTCCGCAGGCCCATGACCTGGCCGATCTGGTGGATCGACTCCACCAGCGCCCGCTGCACCGGGTTGCTCACCATGTCGCGCACGAAGGCGCCGTCGATCTTCAGGAAGTCGACCGGCAGGTTTTTCAGGTAGGCAAAGGAGGAGAGGCCGCTGCCGAAGTCGTCGAGCACGAAGCGGCAGCCGAACTTCTTGAGCACCTCGATGAAGCGCATGGCCTGAGTGAGGTTGCTCACCGCGGCCGTCTCCGTGATCTCGAAGCAGATCCGGGTCGGCTCTACGCTGGTCAGCTCCATCTCCTCCAGGACGTACTCCAGGAAGTACTCGTCGCCGATCGACTGCCCCGAGAGGTTGATCGCGAAGCAGGTTTCGTCGCCATGGGAGAGGGTGCGGCAGGCGAGCGCGACGAAGGCGGCGTGGACGACCCAGCGGTCGATCGAGGCGATCAGGTGATAGCGCTCGGCCGCGGGGATGAAGGCGCCGGGGGTGGCGATCCGCCCCTCCTCGTCGACCATGCGGATGAAGATCTCGCACAGCGGCGGCTCGTCGCCGAGGTTGTGCAGCGGATGGATGCTCTGCTGGTAGAGGAAGAAGCGGTGCTCGGCGAACGCCTTGTGGATGCGGTGGATCCACTGCATCTCGCCGTAGCGCTCGGCCAGGGCGCTGTCGTCCGGCTGGTACTCGTGCATGCGGTTCCTACCGCCCTCCTTGGCAACGTAGCAGGCGGCATCGGCGGCGGAGAGCACCTGGGCCATGTCCAGGCTCTCGCCGGTGATCGGGACGAGGCCTATGCTGACCCCGATCTCGAAGATCCTTTCCAGCCAGGCGAAGCGGAAGCGCTTGACCTCGGTGCGCAGGGAGTCGCCGACGATGCGGGCACCCTCCAGGGCCGTGTCCTCCAGGATCACGCCGAACTCGTCGCCGCCCAGGCGGGCGAGCGTGTCGGTCTTGCGCAGCCGGGAGCGGAGGAGCCCCGTGACCTGCTTGAGCATCTCGTCCCCGGCCAGGTGGCCGCAGGTGTCGTTGACCACCTTGAACTCGTCGAGGTCGAGGTAGAACAGGGCGTGCAGGCGCGCCTCGTCGCGGGCGGTGGCGAGGCAGTGCTGGAGCCGCTTCTCGAACTCGCGCCGGTTGATGAGCCCGGTCAGGGGATCGTGCCGGGCGAGGTAGATCATCTCCCGCTCCATGCCGCGGAGCTGGGTGACGTCCTTGAAGACCAGGACGCAGCCGGCGATCCTGCCCAGGAGGTCGCGGATGGGAGCGGCTGACTCGCGGATGGCCACGTCCCGCCCCGCCGAAAGATCGCGGGCATCCCGCCCCTCCCGGCGGGTGAGAAGGGAGTAGCCGGGCAGCTCGACGAAGTCCTCTTCCTTCAGGCAGCGCTCCACCGGGTTCGGCAGTGGCTTGCCCGTGTTCTCGTCGATGACGCTGAAGACCAGGCCTACGGGCTGGCCGCAGGCTTCGGCGGAGCTCCAGCCGGTCAGCCGCTCCGCGACCGGGTTCAGGTAGTCGACGATGCCGGTGGCGTCCGTGCGGATGACGCCGTCGCCGATCGAGGCCAGGGTGATCTGCGCGAGCTCCTTCTCCTTGGCCAGGGCCTCGACCATGGCGCGCAGCCGCTCCTCGCTCTCGCTGGCCGCCTGCTGCGCCTTTTCCAGGCGGGCGTTGGCCTCGCGGAGGCTCTCCACGGCGAGCTTGCGCTCGGTGACGTCCACCGCCGTGACCATGGCGGCAGTACCGATACCCCCGAGGTCATCCAGCTCGATCATGACGGAGGTGGCGTCGATCCAGCGTGCCTGGCCGTCCTTGGTCAGGATCTTGAACTCGTAGCGCGTGGGCAGCGGCTCGCCGCGGAGCCGCCCCTGGACCCGCTCGCGGATCAGGGCCTGGTGGTCGGGATGGGCCAGGAACCAGGGAGGCTGCCCCAGGATCTCCTCGGCCGTGTACCCCGTGAGCTCCTCCGTGGCCGGGTTCACATAGAGCACCTGGTCCGAGTAGACGAAGACCGCGGTCGAGGTGGTTTCGGCGAGCGCACGGAACCACGGGTCGCTGTTACGCGGCGTGGGTTCGGTAGAAGAGCGGAAGGGGTAGATCATCCGTCCAGGGTTGCGAGCAAGCAAGAACTGATTTTTAGGATAGCGGCGCGGGGCCGTTGGCGCAAGCGAGGTGCGTCGTGGGGCGATAAGTCGCGAAGTGGGGAAACGTCAGTCCCGCAAAGCCGGGGCCAGCAGCGCGGCCCATGCGGGATCGCTCGGATCGGAGCCGCGCTCGCGCTCCGCCAGGGCCATCATCTCCTTGAGGCCGCCGCGGAAGTTCCAGGCGCGGAAGCCCGCCTGCTGCATCTTCTCGGCGAGGTGGGCGCTCTTGAGCCCCACCTCGCAGACCAGGACGTAGCCACGGTCGCGTCCGAAAGAGGGCCAGCTCTCCAGCGCATGCTGGAAGTCGAGGTGGACGGCCCCGGGGTAGTGCCAGGCCTTGAAGGCCGGCTTGGAGCGCAGGTCGAGGACGGTCGCGTCCTCGGGGATGTGGCCGGTCTCCAGCCCCGCGGGGCCGAGGGTGGACTCGTCGAGGCTGCGCAGGTCGAAAACCTTGCGCTCCTCGACCAGCTCCTCCAGGCGGCCGGGCGTCATGGACGCCTCGCCGCGGAGGACTTCGGCGAGCGAGGCCCGGGTGGCCGGCCGCTTGGGCAGGAGGTCGCAGTACTCCCCCACGGCCGCCGACAGGTCGAAGACCCCGGTCTTCCGCGCCACCATGAGGATCTCGTCCTTGTTGAAGCCGACGAGCGGGCGGAGCACGGGCATCGAGGGCGACACGGCGTGGTTGATGACCGCCAGGTTCTGCAGGGTCTGGGACGAGACCTGGCCCATGGCCTCGCCGGTGACCAGCCCCAGGCGGCGGGTGTCGCGGGCGACGAGCTCGCCGGCGCGGAGCATCAGGCGTTTGAGGACGATCTGCCAGTTGCGCGGGTGGTTCTTCGCCTGCAGCTCCTCGATCAGGGGCTGGAAGTCGACCTCGAAGAGGTGCGGCCTGGTGCCATAGCTCCAGTGCTCGGCGATGACCTTCATGACCTTGAGCACGCCCATCCGGTGGGCGGCGCCGCCCAGGTTGCAGAACAGGTAGTCGAGCCGGACGCCGCGCTTGAGCATCAGCCAGCTCGCCACGGCGGAGTCGAAGCCGCCGGAGACGAGGGAGAGCGCCTTGCCCTCGACCCCGATCGGCAGGCCGCCGTGCCCGCGGAGCTTGTCGTGGAAGTAGTGGGCCTGCCCGGGCTCCAGCTCGACGTGGGCGGTCACATCCGGCTCGCGGAGGTTGACCCTGGCATCCGGAGCGTGCTCGAGCAGCGCCGAGCCGAGGGCGGCCTCGACCACCTGGGAGTCGAAGGGCAGGAGCTCGCGCCCGCCCCGCCGGTTGCCCCGGACCGCGAAGCTGCGTCCGCGGACCCCCTCGCCGAAGACCTCGACGCCCGAGCGCACGACGTCCTCCAGGGTCTCCCACGGCCGGCGCTCCACCAGGGAGACCGACTGGATGCCGAAGACCCGCGGCAATACTTCCATGGCGGCGGTACTGGCGATGCTGGGCGTCTCCAGGTAGAAGCGGCTCCACGTGGTCTGGAGCTTGTGGGGGATGCCGTGGGCTTTGAGTGCGTCCTGGACGTTGTGCGCGAGGCGGCGCTGGAAGCGGATCCGGGTGTTCCGCGCCTTGGTATAGAAGTCGCCGGCGAGCCGGAGGATCAGGAAATGGTCGGACATCAGGAAGCGATTGTAGCTTGGCGCGGAGCGGCCGCGGCTTCAGGCCCGGAGGATGTCGCTAGAAGCCTAGCCGTCGCGGCTCGAAGCCTAGCCGCCGTGGCTTGGCGTGAAGCGGCCGTGGCTTCTCCTCGAGCGGTCATGGCTCGAGCCTGAGCGACCATGGCTTGGCCCTAAGCGGTTGTTGCTCAAGTCTGAGCCGCCGTCGCTCGAGCCGAAGCCACCGTCGCTTCTCCGTTAGCAGCCACGGCCGCTCGGCTAGCCGTTACGGCCCTTCGGGCGTCCGGAGCTCCTTGGCGTGCCTGGCGACCTTCTCCCTGACCCCCTTGGCGTACTGCACGTCATGAACCTCCAGCTGGGTCGGCTTGCCATTCCTGCCGGCTGGGCCCGGGCCATAGCCCACCGTCTTGAACCAGCCCGGATCCTCCGTTGCAATGGTCTCGAGGTCCTCCTCAGGGCTGGTCGAATGGACGGCCGTGCCCGGGTAAGGCAGGATGTCTCCCTCCTTCGGCTGTCCGTAGCGCTGGCAGACGAGCTTGTTCCACTGCGCCCGCTGCGCCCGCGCCGGCGTCCCGTAGGGGTTGCCGAGGAATCCCCACGGGTCGGCGGCCGTGTCGATGTAGGTCAGTTGACCCGGGTTCGCCAGGTTTTTGGTGTTGGTCAGGGTTTTCAGGGGCAGGACGAACCCAACTCCGGGCAGCGCCTTGCCGGGTACGTTCGTTGTGGCCATCTCGGTCTCCTTTCTCCTCACTCCTGCGGTATCGCCGGGGAGGTGCTCATCGGCTAGCTGCCGCGAGAGGCCCGGCTATCTCACCGGAAAGGAGATCCGAGGCTCACGGCCGCCAGACCGTGACCGCCCACCACCGCGTCTCGTCCTCCAGCTCCAAGGAGGGGTCCTCCAGAATCCACGCCACCCCGAGCCGGACGTCCAGGGCGGGCACACGGCCCAGGGGGATGGGGGCGATGGACCAGCGGAGCTCCATTCCGGCCAGGGAGAGCCAGCCGCCCTTGTCTTCGGACCAGAGCCGGTGGCGCTCGAAGAACAGCGGGGCGGGAAGGAAGCCGAGGTCCAGCTCGGCCCTCTGGCCTTCGTGTTCCTCCCCGGACAGGGCCCCCGCGGGCAGCGCCGGCACGAAGGCACGGCCGGAGAGGGCGCTCTCGGGCAGAAGGCTCGTCTCCGCTCCCCCGAGTTGGAAGAGGTCGAAGGCGTGCCGGACGTCCGAGGAGGTGCCGCGGCTCCAGCTCAGGGAGAGCCGCGAGCCGTCGTGGCCGAGGCCCAGGCGGATACGGCCGGTGGAGCGGGACCATCCGTCGCCGTCCGTGTTGCCGGATTCATGGCCCGCGGCGATTCCGGTCTCCAGCCGCCAGGAGCCCCAGCGGCGGAAGAGAGCGGTTCCAGCGGAGAGCGAAGCGATCTCCTGGTCGAGGGACTCCACTTCACCGAAGAGGGCTCGGCCGTCGAGGCGGAGCGCGCCGCCGCTCCACCGCCGGTCCCAGCGTGTGGAGACCTCGGCGCCGCGGCGGTCGAGATCGAGATCCTCGGCCTGGAAGAGATGGAAGCCGACCTCGACCGGCCAGCCCCTCCAGGCCGCGGCCAGCGCTCCCCCCTCGGCCCCGTCGCTCCCGGCGCTCCCGGAAATCGCGCCGAGCAGAAGCCAGTCCAGCCGTCCGACCACGTCGCCGCCCCGCACCCCCAGCTCGAAGCTGCCCCCTGAGGACGAGGCGCTGCCGCCGATCAGCGGGAGCAGCTCCTGCCGTCCGAAGCCGTATGGGCGGTCCTCCGACACCTCGGTGGTGGCGAAAGGCTCGGGCGGCGCCGGGTCCAGGGGACGGATGACAGGGGCCAGCTCGGCAGGAAGATCCGGAAGGGCGGCAGCCCGGCCGAGGTCGATCCGGCGGAGGTCCAGACCGTCCGGCTCCAAGGAAAGGTAGAAGAGGCCGTCCGGAGAGGGAGCCGGGGCGAAGGCGGCGCCAGCGGTGCGGGTGACGGGGCCGGGCTCTCCGCCATCCAGAGGGAAAGCCCAGACGTCGATGAAGCCGCGGTCGCCCACGACGGCATAGACGGTGTCCTGACCCCATGCCGGAGCCACCATGGTTCCGCCGCGGGGCGGGGCAAGGATCTTTTCCTCTCCGGAAGCCAGATCCCGGATGACCAGCCGCCAGGCGCCCTCCCGGTGACGGACGAAGGCGATCCGCGATCCATCGGGAGAGATCCGCGGCCGGTCATAGACCTCCTCGACGGAGGGCGGCGTGACCTCCCGGACCTCGCCCGTGGCGAGGTCGGCCCGTACGAGCTGCGAGAAGCCGTGGCGGTGGCGGACGGCGACGGCCCAGGTGCCATCCGGAGACGGGTCGGGGAAGCGCAGGTCCGCCTCGCGGGTAATCCGCCGGACCTCGTCGTTCTCAAGGGCCCAGAGGAAGAGGTCGGGATGGAGGAAGCCCTCGGGGTCCGGCTCGAAGCGCACGAAGAGGAGGGATTTGCCGTCCGGCATCCAGCGGGGCATGGTGGGCTCGACGCCGTCCCGGGCATGCAGGGTGTGGAGCGCCTCGCGGGGGAGCGGCCTGGTGCGCTCGGCGGGGACGTCCTCGGGATCGCGCTCCAGGATCTCCCTGCGGCGCTCCTCCCATTCCTTCTCTGCTTCCTCGTTCGGCTCGGTGGACCAGACGACGAGGCGGTCCGGCAGGTCACGGGACCCGAGGACGATCGCCAGGCGCTTGCCGTCGGGAGAGAGGGCTGGGTCGCCCACGTTCCAGGAGAGGTCCTGCCAAAGCTCGTCTTCCTGAACGGGAAGCAGGCGTTCGGCTTCGAGGGCCCGCCAGGTGATCTCCGCGCGGAAGCGGTCGTAGAGGTCGGCGGGAGAGTCGCCGAAGACCCCTTCAAAGGCTTCGTCGAAGCTGCGGGTGTGGCGGGCGGTCATGCGCGCCCACAGGTTGCGGAGGCTGCCCGGACCGGCGCGCTCCTCCAGCCACTCCAGGTAGGCGGAGCCCAGGAGGTAGGCCATGCTCCCGCCGAGCCAGCTCCGGTCGTCCGCGGCGAGGCGTCCGTAGCTCGGCAGCTTGCCGGCCTGGGCCCAGCGGCGGAGGATGGCGGCGCGCAGGTCGCTGTTGGGCCGGCCCGAGGCGGTCAGCCGTCCCTCGACCAAAGTGGCGTACCCTTCCGTGACCCAGCGCGGAGAGCCGAGGACCAGGGGGCTTATCGGGACGAAGCGTGAGGCAAGCTGCCGCCAGGGGTTGCGCGACGGCCGCAGCAGGTGGACGAGATGGGCCTCCTCGTGAACCAGGAGCAGCTCGGCCCAGTCCGAGTAGTGGCCGATCGTGGACTCGGGTCCCGGCGGGCTGGTCCAGAGCACGAGCCGGGGCCAGCCGAGGATCGGGATCGCCATGCCGTTGGCGTCCGCGACCGGATCGGAGACCAGGACGTCGACCCTCTCCCCGGGCGTGTACCCGATCTCGGCCGCCACCCGCTCGCGGATCGATTCGAGGCGCGCCGCCGACCGCCGTGCCCAGGCCTCGGACTCCGCCGGATAGTGGACGCGGAAGTGGGGCGTCTCGATCGTGCGCCAGTCGGCCGAGGGGCTTTGGGCGAGGGCGGGGGCGGCGAGGAGGAGGGCGAGCAGAAGAAACCTCACCCCCTGTCCCCCTCTCCCGCGGGGGGGAGAGGGGGGACGTAGCTCAGGCCATCTTGCCTCCGTCAGGCACGACTGCTTCAGAAACGTTCCCCCTCTCCCGAGACGGGAGAGGGGGACAGGGGGTGAGGTCTTTTTCACACCGCCTTCGGCGGCAGGTCCCGGGCCATGGGCTCGTCCTGAAAGCCGTGGTGCCTGTGGCTGCCGTCGCAAAACGGCTTGTTGGTGGACATCCCGCAGCGGCAGAGGGAAACCACCGTCCGCCCTCCCAGGCCGTAAGCCTTGCCCTCGAGATCGACGATCTGGATGTCGTCCCCCTCCACGCGGAAGGGGCCATTCTTCATTACGGTAATCTTCATGATGCTCTCCTCTCAAGGCGAGGAGTTTCTCACAACGCCTCCCCAAGGCGGGCCATGTGCTCGATCGTGGCCCGGATGTCCTCGCCGGTCGTCCGCGGGTTGATCGTGCAGAGCCGCAGGGCGGTCCGGCCGCGCAGGCGGGTCGAGGTGGCGAGGGCGAAACCCTCGGCGCGGAGGCCGTCCACGATCCCGGTCTGGAGCGCGTCCAGCTCCTCCTCCGTCCTCCCGGGCATCTTGTAGCGGAAGCTCACGACGCCCATCTGGGCCGGGGTGGTTACCTGCCAGCGCGAAGACTCGCGCAGAATGCGTTCGGCCGTCTCGGCGAGGTCGAAGCCCCGGTCCACCGCGCGGCGGAACGCATCCATCCCGAAGACCTGGATGGACATCCAGAGCTTGAGCGCGCGGAATCCGCGGGTGAGCTGGATGCCGTGGTCGCAGAAGTTCACGGCCTCGCGGTCCCGGTGGACGTCCTGCAGGTATTCGGGGTGGATGGTGAAGGCGTCCTGGAGGAGCCGGCGGTCGCGCAGCAGCACGCAGCCGATCTCGATGGGCTGGAAGAGCCACTTGTGCGGATCGAGCGAAAGCGAATCCACCCGCTCCAGCCCGGCAAGCGCCTTCCTTCCCCTCTCGCAGAGGACCGCAGCCGCACCGTACGCTCCGTCCGCGTGGAGCCAGAGGTCTTCCCGGCGGCAGAGGTCCGCCAGACCGGAGAGGGGATCGACGGCGCCGGTATTCGTGGTCCCGGCATTGGCGACGACGCAGAAGGGAATCCTCCCTGCCGCCCGGTCAGCCGCGATCTCTTCCTCTAGAAGAGGTAACGAGAGACGGAGCTCCTCGTCCGCCGGGAGCTTGCGGATCTGCTCGGGCCGGAAGCCGAGCACCGCCAGCGCCCGCTCGACGGAGGAGTGGGTCTGATCCGAGAGGTAGACCATGGCGCGCCCGGGATCCTCCCCCCGCGAGTCGAGGCGGACATGGCGGGCGGCATGGAGGGCGGTCAGGTTCGCCACCGAGCCGCCGGAGACGAAAAGGCCGCCGGCTTCCGCGGGCAGGCCGCAGAGGTCGCGGAGCCAGTCCAGGGTCACCAGCTCGATCTCGGCCGGTCCCGAACCGGCGAACCAGGTGCCGAGGAACGGGTTGAGGCCGGCGGCGAGCGCGTCCCCCAATACACTCACGAGATTGCTTGGCGAGGGGACGAACGCGAAGAAGCGCGGGTGATCGATGGGCATGAACCAGGGGAGGAGATCGCGCTCCAGCCGGTCGAGGACTTCGCCGGAGCCGCGGGGCTGCTCTGGCGCCGGCTCGCGGAACAGGGCTTCTAGCTGCTCGCGGCCGCCCCAGCCGGTCACGGGCCGGCCGGGCAGGGTGGCCGCCCGGTCCACCAGCAAATCCACGATGCGGTAGCCGAGCTTGCGGATCTCCTCCGTGGGAAGCTCCAGGGTTTCCGGGGTGTCGTCCATGGTGCGCTATCCTATGCGCCCCTCGGACCGGCCGCCTATGACCCCTGATCCCCCCAAGAGCTCCGCCCTCAAGACCTGGGGCCTCCGTCTGCTCAAGGTGGGCATCACGGTGCTGGCGCTCTGGCTGACCTGGCGCCTGATCTCGGACATCCAGTGGTCCGACCTCGCCGGCCGGTTGTCCGATGCGAGCTGGTGGTTCCTCGTCCCCGGCCTGCTGCTGCTGCTCGGGCGGTATTTCCTCTGGGACCTCCGCTTCCGGCTCGCCTCGCAGGTCGCGGTCGAGCGCAGCCCGCGCGCGGGGCTGGGCTTCATCGTGCTGATGGCCTCGGCCGCGCTCAACCTGATCACCCCGTCCGCCCGGCTGATCGGCGGGCTGATGCGGGCGCGCTACTTCGCCCGGTACCTCTCGCGGCCGTTCGGCCTGATCTACGGCGTGGTGCTCTACGACCAGGTGGCGCACCACACGGTGATGACCACCTGCACCTGGATCGCGGTCATCGTGGCCGCGCCGCTCTTCGGGCACCCCTGGCTGGGAGTGGCTGCCGCGGTGGCCCTGCTCGCGGCGGCGGCGGTGGCCGTGATCTGGACGCGGCGCAGCCGGAACCCGATGGAGAACCCCCTGGTGCGCTTCCTCGCCCGGGGCGCGGAGAAGGCCGAGGGCCGGATGCAGCAGCTCTATTCGCACGGGCACGAGGCGGTCGGGGTCTTCGTCCGGCTGCTAGGCCATGGCAGGCTGCACGTCAGCGCAGGGCTCCTGGGCCTCGGCTTCTTTCTCCTGAACCTGATCTCGCAGTGGCTCGTGTTCCGGGCGTTGGGGATTGACGTATCCACGCTGGTCATCTTCGCCGGCGTGTCTCTTGGCAACGCCGCGGGTATGCTGACCGGAACGCCCGGAGGCCTGGGGACGACCGAGGCCGCCATGGTCGGCTCCTTCGTGGCGATGGGGATGAACCGGGAGGATGCCGTGGCCGGCACCCTCCTCTACCGGGGCCTGCACTACGCGGGCATCCTCGGGATCGGATTGCCGGCGCTGCTCCTCCTGGAGCTGAAGCTGGGCGGGAGGAAAATCAATGAATGAATTTCCGGTGACGGAGCATTACGCCTATCTGAACCACGCGGCCGTGGCGCCGCTGCCCCGGAGGGCGGTGCAGCGGATGGCTGCCATGGCCGAGGACGTCTCCCGGACCGGCGACCAGCACTGGGCCGACCGCAACAAGGAGACCGAGCGGGTCCGCGGGCTTGCCGCGCAGATCCTCGGCGCCCGTGAACCGCGCGAGGTCTCCTTCTGCGAGAACACCTCGACGGGGCTGTCTTACATCGCGGAAGGTTTTGTCGACTGGCAACGGGGCGACAACGTCATCGGCGCGGCCCTCGACTTCCCTTCCAACGTCTATCCTTGGATGCGCCTCGCCGATTACGGAGTCGAGTACCGCCAGGTCCCGGAGAGGGACGGCCGGGTCGACGACGATGAGGTCATCTCCCGGATCGACGGCCGGACCCGCATGGTGGCCCTCTCCTGGGTCCAGTACGCCAGCGGCTACCGTTGCGGCCTGGCCCGGATCGGCCAGGCCTGCCGCGAGCGCGGCGCTCTCCTGGTCGTGGACGTCATCCAGGGGCTCGGCGCCCTGGAGCTGAACGTCGAGCGCGATCTCGTGGACGCGGCCGTCGGCTCCGCTCACAAGTGGCTCCTCGGTCCCGAGGGGATCGGCCTTCTCTATGTCTCCGACCGGATCGTCGAGCGCCTCCGTCCCACCCGGTCGGGCTGGCGCTCCATGCGCGATCAGCTCAGCTGGAC
Source organism: uncultured Holophagales bacterium (assembly GCA_963741305.1). Lineage (GTDB taxonomy): Bacteria > Acidobacteriota > Thermoanaerobaculia > Multivoradales > UBA5704 > DATMER01. The sequence goes on from CAVUHL010000003.1 coordinate 6,894,713, forward strand.
CGAGTTCCAGGTCGACTTCAACGAGGGGGCGAAGCGATTCGAGAGCGGCACCCTGAACGCCTATGGGATCACGGCGCTCGGAGCCTCCCTGGAGATCCTTCTCGAGGCGGGGATGGACGAGGTCGAGCGCCGCGTCCTTTCCCTGGCCGACCGCGCTGCCGCCGGTCTCGCCGAGCGCGGCTGGCAAGTCATCTCCTCGCGTGCGGAGGGGGAGACCTCGGGCATCGTCACCGCCGTGCATCCGGACCACGATGCGGAGGAGACGGCCAGGAAGCTGGCCGGGCGCGGAGTGATCGTGGCGGCGCGAGCGGGACGGCTCCGCGTCTCCCCGCATTTCTACAACACCGAGGCCGAGGTCGACCGCCTGCTCGCCGAGTTGGACGGGATCTGAGGGCAAATCCGACAACCCCCTTGTCTTTTTTCCTACCTCCCTCGTATCTCCGGGCCGCGACGCGGCTCCGGTTTGCTTTCACTTTTTCCCGAGCCGGCACACCGGAAGGATCTAAATATCTTATTCAAACCAGGGAATGATTGTTGCAAATGGGGCGAGGCTGGGGTTTCACCGGGCGCGCGAGACATTGGAGTTTTCGGGTGTGGCCTTCGGGCTCCGCCCTTGGTGTTCAACTCTGACTAGGAGGATACGTGCTGTGCCCAGTCAGCGCCCCAGGATCCGTCTGCCTCAACTCCTTCCCCTCGCCCTGCTCCTGCTGCCAACCCTCGCTTCCGCTCAGGAAGAACGACCGGCTCCTCCACCCAAAGGCTGCAACCGCCTGATCCAGGCGGGCGTGGTCGCACTCGACCAGGTCTTCTTCTGGAACCGCTACGGCGCGGTCGAGCCGCAAGGCATGATCTACGCGCTCGAGCACGACGTGGTGTCGACCGGCCCCGGTGCCATGCTGGAGCCGGGCAAGGTGGCGCTCCGGCCCGGCAAGCGCCCCCGGCCGCTCGTGCTGCGCATGAACGAGGGCGACTGCATCGCCATCCACTTCCGCAACCTGCTCAACCCGTCGCCGGAAGACGATGAGCAGCCCCACACCCGCGCGGCCTCGATCCACGTGGTCGGCATGGAGCTCCTGCAGACCATCCGCGACGACGGCTCCAACGTGGGAGCGAACGGCACCGCCGGCAACGGAGTGGTCATGCCCGGCGACAGCATCACTTACATGCTCTACGCCGAGCGCGAGGGCGGTTACCTGATGCACAGCATGGGCGCGATCGCCGGCGGCGAGGGGGATGGCGGCAGCATCTCCGCCGGCCTGTTCGGCGCGGTCAATGTCGAGCCCGCCGGCTCGGAGTGGTATCGGAGCCAGGTCACCCGCGAGGATCTGGACCTCGCCTCGACTCCCGATGCGGAGGGCTTCCCGGTCATCGACTACGACGCCTTCTACCCGTCGACCCATCCGAAGGCGGGCACTCCCATCCTCAAGATGATGTGGGAAAACATCATCTTCCATTCCGACCTGACGGCGGTCATCACCGGCCCCGGCGCCGAAAACTTCGATGAGAACACCTATCCCTATCCCACGACGCCCACGTTCCCGAACCGCACTCAACCGTTCCGGGAGTTCACGATCATCTTCCATGACGAGATCGGCGCCGTGCAGGCGTTCCCGCACTTCGAGGACGAGGTCCTCCAGCACCCGCTGCACAGCGTCCGCGACGCGTTCGCGATCAACTACGGCACCGGCGGCATCGGCGCGGAAATCCTTGCCAACCGTATCGGCGTCGGCCCGGTCCACGACTGCGACGAGTGCAAGTACGAGGAGTTCTTCCTCTCCTCCTGGGCGGTCGGCGACCCGGCCATGGTCGTGGACGTGCCCGCCAGCAAGCCGTGCTCGATCTCCGATCTGAAGGTGGGCAAGAACTGCCAGCCCCAGCTCGGCCGCAAGGCGCAGGTGGCGTTCTTCCCCGACGACCCGTCGAACGTCTACCACAGCTACCTCAACGAGCACGTGAAGTTCCGCAACCTGCACGCGGGCACGGACGACCATCACGTCTTCCACCTGCATGCCCACCAGTGGGTGCACACGCCGCGCAGCGACCAGTCGGCGTACCTGGACAGCCAGACGATCGGCCAGGGCGCGTCCTTCACCTATGAGATCGCCTACCGCGGCAGCGGCAACCGCAACCGCACGGTCGGCGACGCCATCTTCCACTGCCACTTCTATCCCCACTTCGCGCAGGGCATGTGGGGGCTCTGGCGCGTGCACGACGTGCTGGAGATGGGTACGGAGATCGACAACGAGGGCAAGCCGGTGGTGGGAGCCCGCGCCCTGCCGGACGGCGAGATCCCCCGGGGGACGCCGATCCCGGCCGTCGTGCCGATCCCGGTGCTGCCCATGGCGCCGCTGCCCGGCCACATCGCGATCAATGACGGGCAGGTCGACCTGGCAAGCTGGGACGGCAAGCACCCGGGCTATCCGTTCTTCATCCCGGGCCGCGCCGGCCGCCGGCCGCCGCATCCGCCCCTGGACACGATCCACGACGGCGGCCTCCCCCGGCACGTGGTCGTCGACGGCAGCGCCGTCAGCACCGAGACCCGCCACGACTTCAGCAAGGTGCTCGTCAAGCTGGACGTGGACTGGCTGGAGGAGGACGGCGAGCCCATCGAAGAGGTGGCCATGGATTTCCACGCCAACCCGGTGGGTTACAAGACGCCGACGCCCAAGGGCATCCACGGGTACTTCAAGGTCAACGGCGCGCCGCCGGTCCGCGGAGCCCCGTACGCCGATCCCTGCATCCAGGACGACGGGAAGCCGGTCGAGGACATGCGGTATTACAAAGCCGCGGACATCCAGCTCGACACGTTCCTCAACAAGAAGCGCTGGCACTACCCGCAGCAGCGGATCATCTCCCTGTGGAACGACGTCGACGACTACCTGAGCCCGCTCGCCGGCACGCCGCCCAAGCCGCCCGAGCCCCTGTTCATGCGCGTGGAGAGCGGCGAGTGCGTGGAGTTCTGGCTCGCCAACCTGACGCCCAGCGAGTACCACCTCGACGACTTCCAGGTGCGCACGCCCACGGACATCCTGGGCCAGCACATCCATCTGGTGAAGTTCGACGTCACCTCCTCGGACGGCGCGGCCAACGGCTTCAACTACGAGGATGGCTCGTTCGCTCCCGAAGAGGTGCAGGAAAGGATCGATGCCATCCGCGTGCTCAACGATTGCGGATCGGGGTCCATCAACAAGGAGGAATGCCCCGTCGCGGAGCCCCACCCCTTCTTCAGCGGCTCGCACGATGCCGACTGCGACGGCCACAACGACTGGCTGGGAGCCCAGACCACGGTGCAGCGCTGGTGGGCCGACCCGATCACCACGATGAACGGCGGCGAGCGCACCATCCGCACCGTCTTCACCCACGACCACTTCGGCCCCTCGACCCACCAGCAGGTCGGCCTCTACGCCGGCCTGGTGGTCGAGCCCAGGGGCTCCAGTTGGTTCCACAACGAGACCGGCACCCCGCTCTCGACCGACAACTCCCCGGGCCTCACCCACGACGGCGGGCCCACGAGCTGGCAGGCGAAGGTCGAGGGGCTGACCGAGGAGCAGACCTACCGCGAGTTCATGGTCGCCTTCGCCGACTTCCAGCTCGCCTACGAGCCGGGCAGCCCGCTCTGCCCGGTGTACACCGGCGGCGGCAACGGCCTGGCCGATCCGGCCCGCGCCATCAATCCTCCGGGCCGCAAGGAGCTGCCTCCGCCGGTCCTCTATGAGAAGCCGGACGTCTGCCCGACCAACGACGACGATCCCGACGGGCCGGTCATCCCCAACCCCGAAGGGCTCCTGCCGCCCTGCCCCGAGGCTGTCTCGGCGGAGGATCCGGGCATGGTCGCGGTCAATTACCGCAACGAGCCGGTGGCGCTGCGCGTGCGCAACCCCAACACCAACGAGCAGGCCGCCGGGCAGCCCGGCGACCTCTCCTTCGCCTACGCCAGCCTGACCAACCGGCTCGATCCGGACCTCAACGTCCAGCCCGGCTTCTATCCGCCCCTGACGAAGGGACTGACCCCCGGCGACCCGTTCACGCCCCTGTTGCGGGCCTTCGAGGGCGACCGGGTGCACGTCCGCATCCTGGTGGGAGCGCACGAGGAGCCGCACAACTTCACGGTCCACGGCGTCAAGTGGCTGGCCGAGCCGGACTATCCCGACTCGGGCTACCGCAACTCGCAGGGCATGGGCATCTCCGAATGGTTCGACTTCGTGGTGCCGCGCGTGCCCAGCCTGAAGGACGGCGAGCTCGCCGACTTCCTCTACAAGCCCAGCTCGGCCTCCGAGTGGCAGTGGACGGGCATGTGGGGGCTGCTGCGCGTCTACCGGGACGGCATCACCGAAGACCTGACCCGGCTGTCCACCAACGAAGAGGGCAGGGCATCGTCCACGGATGCCGACCTCGCGGAGATTTCCCAGGCAGAAGCCGTGAACCAGAAGGTCCCCGGCGCCGAAAAGGAGGTAACTCCGATCAAGATCGCCTGCCCTGCCGACGTCCCCGTGAACAAGTACCGGGTCTACAACGTGGTCGCGGTCTGGGCCGAGGAGGCGCTGCAGGACGATCCCGGTGCACTTGACGCCCTCATCTACAACCGCCGCGGCACCGCGGTGAAGATCCATCAGGACGACTTCGATCCGCCGCAGCCGAGCGTGCGCTACGGGCCCCTCAACGATCCGACGGCCATCATGTTCGTCCGCGATGAAGACCTGAACTGGGTGCCGTCCCCGACCGGGCCGCGTCCGCGGGTCAAGCAGACGGTGCGGCGCGAGCCGCTGATCCTGCGCGCGAATGCCGGCGAGTGCGTGCGCATCAACCTCTACAACGCCATCCCGGAGAAGTACGAGGACCTGCCGGGCTGGAACGCCATGCCCATGATCATCGAGGATTTCAACGCCAACGACGTCGCCCCCTCGCTGCACGTCGGCCTGCATCCGCAGCTCCTCTACTACGACATCCGCCGCAGCGACGGCACGAACGTCGGGCTCAACCCCAACTACGCCATCCAGACCGTGCCTCCGGGCCAGAAGGTTGCCTACTACCTGTACGCCGGAGACACCCCCAACGCGGACACCCGTCTGCGGCCGATCGAGTTCGGCTCGACCGGCCTCTCCTCGGCGGATCCCATCAAGCACTCGAACAAGGGAGCGGTGGGAGCGCTGATCGTGGAGCCGCCGGGCACCACCTGGGACGAGACCATCGTGGACTCGGACGGCAAGCTCACCCGCGCCTCGGCCGCGATCGACTACGGCGCCGCGAGTTTCCTGGAGAACGTCCTCGTCTTCCAGGACGACGTCAACCAGCGCTACGCCGACGGGGCTCCGGTGGAGAACCTGGAGGTGGGCGGCGACCCCGAGGGCTCGGGGCAGAAGGCGGTCAACTACCGCACCGAGCCGATCTGGTTCCGCATCGGCCTGGCGCCCGATTGGCCGGCGGAGGATACCCGCCAGTTCACGCTGTTCGACCAGGTGCTGTCCAACGACTGGATCGGCGGCTACGACCCGGAGACCCCGGTGTTCGTCGCCGGGGCCGGCAAGACGGTGCGCTTCCGCTCCGTGCATCCCGGCGGGCACACCCAGTCGCACGTCTTCGACCTCCACGGCCACATCTGGCAAGAGCTGCCGTACGTCACCAGCTCCGCGGCCCTGGGCGACAACCCGGAGTCCGAGTGGCAGGGGGCGCGCGGCGGTCACGGCCCGAGCAACCACTTCGACGTCCTCGTCCAGCACGGCGCGGGCGGCAAGTTCAGCGTGGCCGGCGACTACCTCTACCGCGACTACGCGGCGTGGCTGCTCGACGGCGGCATCTGGGGACTGTTCCGTGTGGTGCCGTAAAGCAGCATTTTTCCTGATGGCCCTGGTGCCCGGTCCCCTCCTGGGGATCGAGCACCGGGCCGTCCAGGACGGCCTCGCCGTGGACATGTCCGTCGAGCCGATCGGGGGAGCCGGTGAGCTGAAGGAGGCCCAGGACGTGCGGGTGCGGCTGCGGATCTCGGACGCCGCGACCGGCTCTCCCCTCACCGGGCTCTTCCCGGCCGCGTGGTTGGACCTCCCTCCCGCCGGCAAGGCCGAGGGCCAGCGCTCCTGCGGCGAGAAGATCTCCGCCTTCCTCGGCGGCTCGGTCCTCTCGCCGCCGGAGGTCGACCTCAACACCTACTACGTCCTGGCTCTGAACCAGGATGCCACCATCTCCGTCGTCGATCCGATCTTCGGCTTCGGCGGCAGCAAGCTGCTGGGCATGGTCTTCCTCGACAGCCCGGGCGAGGACTGGGCGCTCTCCGCCGACGGCGAGCGCCTGTTCGTCTCCATGCCGGCCGCCGGGGCGGTGGCCGTCGTGGAGACCCACGGCTGGAAGGTGGTGGGGAAGGTCGCCCTTCCCCGTCCCGGCCGGCTGCTCCTCGACGGCGAGCGTCTCTGGGTGGGGATCGAGGGCGGCGTCGCGGCCGTGGACGCGAAAGGGCTCGCCTTCACGGCCCGCATCTCGACCGGCAAGGGTCCCCACGACCTCGCTCTCGGACGCGACCGCGTCTTTGTCACCAACCGCGACGAAGGCACGGTCTCGGTCATCGACGCGCGGACTCTGCGCAAAGTCGGGGACGTAGCCACGGGCCTCCGGCCGGTCTCCGTGACCTGGTCGGACCTCGCCGGCTCGGCCTGGGTGGCGCATGAAGGGGACGGCGCGATCGTGGCGATCGAGGGGGAGGAGGTCCGGGTCCGCCTCGCGGGCAAGCCGGGCCTCTCCCAGATCCGGTTTGCTCCGGGAGGCCGGCTGGCCCTCGCCGTCAATCCGGCCGAGGACGAGGTCCAGGTGATCGACGCCGCGGTCCGCAAGATCATCCAGACGGGCAAGATGGAAGACGGGCCCGACCAGGTGACCTTCACGGAAGAGATCGCCTACGTGCGCCACCGGGGGAGCGAAACCGTGCTCATGATCCCGCTCCGCGAGCTGGGGCACGAGGGCGCGCCCGTGTCCGCCGCCGACTTCCCCGGCGGCCAGAACCCGCCCGGCAACCTCCCGCTCCCCACTCCCGCCGCCGGCATCGTGCAGGCGGTGGGGGACGCGGCCGTGCTGGTGGCCAACCCTCTCGATCAGGCCATCTACTTCTACAAGGAAGGCATGGCCGCGCCCATGGGCCACTTCAAGAACTACGGCCGCCAGCCGCGCGCCGTGCTGGTGGTGGACCGCAGCCTGCGCGAGGCCGCGCCGGGTGTTTACGAAACCGTGACCCGTCTGCGCAACGCCGGCCGGCACGACCTCGCCGTCTTCCTCAACGCGCCGCGCCTGATGCAATGCTTTCCTCTCCCGGTGGCGGAAGATGCCGTCCTGGCGGCGAAGCGGCGGCCGGCGCTGCTCATCGAGCCCCTGTCGGAGCCCGGGGAGGTGGGAGCTGGAGAGGAGGTGAGCGTCCGCTACCGGATCACCTCGTCCGACGGAGGGGCTCCGAAGACGGGGCTGCGCGTGCGCTGGATGGCCTTCCTCTCCCCTGGCACCTGGCAACTGCGGGAAGCCGCGGCCGAGGTGTCCGATGGGATCTACGAAGTCCGCTTCCGGGCTCCGCAGGCCGGCCTTTATTACGTCTTCCTGGAGGTCCCCTCCGCGGGGATCGGCCTGGAGGATGCTCCGCCCCTGACCTTCTTCGCGAACCGAGGAGAAACAAAGTGAAGTTTTTTGGCCCCATCCTTGCCCTTCTCATCGCCCTGCCTGTCCTCGGACAGCATGAGCACCACAGTTCCGTGCCGGAGGCCGCTCCGGAAGCCGCTCCGGAAGAGAAACCTCTCCAGCTCGCCGTCCCCGACGTCCCCCTGGTCGATCAGGACGGCCATCCGGTCCGCTTCCACACCGACCTGGTCAAAGGCAAGGTAGTGGCGGTCAACTTCATCTTCACCACATGCACCACCGTCTGCCCGCCGATGGGAGCGACTTTCGGCAAGCTGCGCGAGCAGCTCGGGGAAAGGGCGGGGAAGGACGTCCACCTGATCTCCGTGAGCGTCGACCCCCGCACGGACACCCCCGAACGGCTCAAGGCCTGGGCCGCGAAATTCGGCTCCGGCCCTGGCTGGACCCTGGTCACCGGGGATGCCACGCAGGTGCGCAAGCTGCTCGACGCCTTCGGGGTGTTCACCGCCGATCCCGCCGAGCACACGCCGCTGGTCTTCGTCGGCAACGACGCCAAGGGCGAGTGGACCCGGGCCTACGGCCTCGCGCCGCCGGCAAAGATTGCCGAGCTGATCGATCATGCCGCCAGGAACCCGGCCGCGGCGTACTTCGGAGACATCCCGCTGGTCGATCAGAACGGAAAGACCATGAAGCTCTACTCCGACCTGATCCGCGGCCGGACGGTGGTGATCGACGTCATGTTCACCGGCTGCACCGGGGCCTGCCCTGTGATGAGCCGCACGTTTGCAAAAGTGCAGGACTGGCTGGGCGACCGGCTGGGCAAGGACGTCTACCTGATCTCGATCTCGGTCGATCCGGTCAACGACACCCCGGCGAAGCTGCGCGAGTACGCGGCAGGTTTCAAGGCAAAGCCGGGCTGGTTCTTCCTGACCGGCAAACCCGAGGACGTGCGAGCGGCCCTGGGCAAGCTCGGGCAGTCGGTCGAGACGCCCGAGGCGCATCAAAACCTTTTCCTGATCGGCAATGACCGCACCGGCCTGTGGAAGAAAGCCATGGGCCTGGCCGCTCCCGAAGAGATCCTCCCCATCGTCGACAGCGTGGTCAACGACCAGGGATGAAAATCCTTTCCCTTCTTCTCCTGCCTCTCCTGCTCGGGGCCGCCCCCCGGGAGGAGCGGGGCCGGGAGATCTACCTGAAGGGAGCCGGGGAGATCACGGCTGTGATTGGCGCCGAGGGAGGAACCGAGGGGGGGACGGAGGTCCCCGCCTCCGCCCTCCCCTGCTCGGGCTGCCATGGCCGCGATGGCCGCGGCCAGGCCGAAGGGGGAGTCAAGCCGTCCGACCTCACCCGCATTGACGACGAGCGCTCCCTCAAGCGCGCCATCTCCATGGGGATCAGCTCCAAGGGGGAGCCGCTGCACGTGGCCATGCCCCGCTACCGGATGAGCCAGGAGGACATGGCCGCCCTCATCTCCTACATCAAGACGCTGGGCCACGGTTCCGACCCGGGAGTGAGCGACGCCACCGTCCGGATCGGAACCGTCCTGCCGCCGTACCTGTCCAAGCCGGTTCAAGCGGCCCTCGCCGCCCGTTTCCAGGACACCGGAGAGCTCTGGGGCCGCCGGATCGAGCTGCGGACCCTTGAGCTCACGGGTCCGGCCGAGGGCTGGCCCTCCCAGGTCAGGGACTTCCTCCGAAGAGAAGAAGTCTTCGCCGTCGCCGGGGCCTTCCTCGCGGGAGCGGACGGCGAGCTCGCCAAGGTCTTCGAGGAGCAGGAGGTGCCCCTGGTCGGTCCTTTCACGCTCCATCCGCAGGAAAACCGCTACGTTTTCCATCTCTCCCCGGGGCTGGACGACCAGACGCGCGCTCTGGCCCGCTTCGCGAAACAGGAGAGGCTGGAGGATCCGCTGATCTTTCCCGGCACGGGTGCCGAAGCCCTGGCGAAGCTGCGCGAGGCCGAGAAGGGCGGCTCCCATCCAACCCTGCTCGCGACGGGAAGGGCCGCGGACGCCTCGCTCCTCTCCGCGCCGCTCTCGTTCGACGGCCGCATCTTCGTCGCGGTCCCCGCCCTGCCGGGAGAATCCGAGGCCTACCGCAAGCTCGCCGCGGCTCACGGGCTCAGCCGGGAGCAACGCTCGGCCCAGCTCTCCGCCCTCGCCGCCGCCGAGGTCCTGCTGCAAGGGCTCGAGCGGTCGGGCCGAACTCTCACCCGCGACGGCCTGATCGAGAAGCTGGAATTGCTGCGCGGCTTCGAAACCGGCTACGGGCCGCCGGTCTCCTTCGGCCCCGTCCGCCGCATCGGAGCCCGGGGCGCCTACATCCTCAAGGCCGACCTGAGCAAGAAGGCGTGGGTCCCGGCGGGCGGATGGGTAGGGGTGGAGTGAGGGGAACGCGCCCTGGACGGCAACGCAAGTAGAGATATTCCTAAAATTATATTATTCTAGCTGTCCACCTGGGGCGGCAACCGCCCTTCTGCGAAGGAGACGGAAATGAACAGGCTTCGGATCTCGTGGATTTACGGTGTCCTCTTCCTGGTCCTCTCGCTGTCGGCAAGCGCCCAGCCCGACTGGACTCGGATTGGCTCGACCGGGACGGTCGATGAGTCCACTCCCTTCCAGGTCAACGGGCCCGCGCTCTTCCATCCCGTGAACAGCCTCACCTCGGTCGTGGCCCGCTTCAATGTCGACAATGTTTCCGGGCAGTTCCCGCTCGCTCCCTGGAATGTCCTGGAGATGACCTCACAGGACGGCACTACGCAGGGCCAGGTCACCGCGAGGCTCATGCGAGTCCCGAGGTGCACTGGCACGCCCATCCTCGTCTGCGCCGTACAGAGCAGCGATACGGCCTTGGGGCCCACCTGCACGCAGTGCACGTTCACGCCCCAGCCGGACTTCGCGAACAACTCCTACTATGTAGAGGTCACCATCAGCCGCAGCGTCGCCACCGTCACCCCAGCCTTGTTCAGCCTGCGGCTGTTCTAAGGATTCCGCGGGCGGGAGGTCGAACCTTCGGCCCCCCGCCGTCTCGGAACCCTGGGCGCCTACATCCTCAAGGCCGATCTGACGCGCAGGGCCTGGCTACCGGAGGGGCGCTGGATCGAGGCGAAGTGATCAAAGCCTTGATCTGGGCGAGCTCTGTGTCCAGCCGCTTCTGCAGCTCGACGATCTGCGCATCCTTTTCAAGCACGAGCTGATAAAGGCCCTGGACCGCGGCCATGGTCACGCCCTGGACGTCCATCGGAAAGATGTACTGTCCTTCCGTTCCAAGACCGAAGGCGCTCTGGAAGTCTTCGACGGTCGGGCCGACGTGGCGCAGCTTGCGCTCGTCGCTCTTGTAGGTCCACTCGTTGATCGGCAACAGGGCGAACTTCTTCAGTACCGTGCTCGGATCCATGGGCTCGAAGCTCTCCTTCAGCGCACGTGAGGACGGGTTGCTGAACGTGCCATTGACGGTGACATTGCCACTGAATGTCGCCGCCCCGGTGCTGCCGTTGATCTGGAAGCGGTTGGTGTTATTGGTACCGAGGATGATGTCGTCTGCTTCGAGCGTCCCGATTATGATTCCACTGCCGCCGACGTGCAGGATCTCCCCTCGACCGCCAAGCGTCACGCCGAATCTCGTGGCCGTCCTGCCGCTCCCGTGCGCGGTCAGGTTCATCGAAGTCGTATCCGACTGGGCGCGCCAGGCTGCGTTGGCACTGGTGCCCGTGTTCGTGTTTTCGATCAAGGCGATCGTATTGGCGTCCTGATTGAGTTCCACTTCCACCCTTTGCGAGGGGCTGGCCGTGCCGATACCCACGTTGCCAGCCGCCGAGATGTCGATGCTACTTGTGGGCGCACCGGAACGTATGCGGAAGGGCAAGCGCGAGCCGCTGGTCACGTCACGCACGAAGAACTCGGCCTCGTCGCCCGCAATATCCCAGGTCTGGGCCGCGAGGCCGCCGGAGTTGTTCTGCTCCAGCCGGATCGCCGGGGCGTCGCTGGTGTTGACGTGGAGGTCGAGGGCCGGCGTGGCGGTCCGGAAACCGACCCGGCCGGTGCTGTCGACGAAGATCGAGTTGGTCGCGGCCCCCGCCGTGATCGTGAAGGGGACCTTGGCGCCGGTGATGTCCTCGATGGAGAACTTGTTGGCACCGCCGCTGTCCGAGTCGTTCGCGGTGAGCTGCCAATCGTTGCTCGCGAAGCCCGGAGAGGAGCTGGTGTCTTCGAACTTGATCCGGAGGGCGCTCTCCTTGAGCCGGATCGTGTCGAGGCCGAAGCTCTCGTTGTTGACGCAGTCGGTGCCGACGCACGCGCTCCCCCTGACGATCAGGTCGTCGTTGAAGACCTGGTCGGTCGCCGTGACCTTGCGCACCTGCGGCTCCTTTCCCCCAGGCACGACGATCGCGCCGGCCTGGACCAGGAAGGCGCCGGACACGACAGAGCTTTCGAGCAGCTCCGCCTTGCGCAGGGGCACCAGCCGGAGCTCGTAGGTGTACGCGCCGTCCCTGGCGCCCGAGGGCAGCTCGAAGGCCGGCGTCTCGTTCGCGCCGAATTCCCGGCGCACCACCTCCCCGCTCGGCAGCGACACCGTCAGGACCGCCCCGTCATGTTCAACCTGGGCATCCCACTGCACGCGCCCCGGATCGAAGCTGACCTTGGCGACTCCAGCCCAGGCCGCGGGCCCAACGATCACCATGGCGAGCACCAAGGACAAACGGTTCCATAGCTTTCTCATTGGCGTCTCCTCCCCAGGCATCATATCAATAAATCTAAGTTTCTTAAAGATTGCGAGAAACTTGATCGGGAGCGTACAGTCGAGGTTTGCGCTCTGCGAAATTCCGAGCAGAGTGGAAAGGAGATCTCTATGCCGAACTTGTGCTGTGGAAATCTGAACGGGCCCGGGCCTCTGGAAGTGCCGTGGCCGCCACCGATCCCCCTCCATCCGATGTATGACTTGCGTGGGCCGCAGGTCGAGCCGGAGGCGGGCTTCTGGACGATCAATCCCTGCGCTGTGCCCTGCATCGTGCGGATCCAGGATCTGATCGTGAAGACGGACGATCCGGAAAACCCGTGCTACTTCCCGGACTACCCGACCGATTTAGAGATAGTCACGGCCGAGATCGAGGAGCTCAAGGAGCTCGCCTCGCTGCGCGACGACCCTGGAGCCTTGGCGAACCCGGCATCGCCGAACCGGCAGCGCCTCGCCATCAGCCCCTTCCTGCAGCTGCGCCCGCAACCTCTGGGCGCGGTCTTCAACCGCGAGCGCAGCGAGGACGAGCCCGTGATCCTCACCGGGCGCGAGCTGGCGCGGTATTTCGAGAGCGAGACGCCCGGATTGGCACACCGGCATGCCCTCAACTTCCTGATCGCGAGGTTCAACTATTCGCCGCCCCGCCAGGCGCTGATCTGGGCGGCCCTGGACATGGCCATCTACAGCGCCCTTCTCGCGGCCTGGTACTACAAGTGGTTCACCAATCGCGCCGGCGTCCGCTACCGCCCGCGGCCGTGGGAGTACGACTACCGCATCAGCGTGCTCTTCAACCGGGAGGTGAATGCCACAGGATCCGGCGACGGGGCGCTTCGTACGATGCCGACCCCTTCTCCTGGTACGCCGCGGCACCCTTCCTATCCATCGGGCCATAGCACGTACGCGGGGGCCGCCAGCGAGATGCTCTCCTTCTTCTTCCCGGACTATACGGCGGAGTTCGACAAGCTGGCGGACAACGCGGGCATGGCACGCCTCTGGGCGGGCATTCACTGGCGCTCCGACCATGTGCAAGGCATGAAGCTCGGGCGTTGCGTCGCGCGTGAAATCATTGCAACGCTTCAGGAGGGGTGCATCTGCCCGCCGGACGTCTGCAGCACTCCCGACCCCTGCGGCGAGCCGCCCACGTACGAAGATCTGGTGAACTGCTCCGTGCTCTTCAGCGGGTGCTGCGAGGGCGAGGAGGCAGTCGAGGAGAGCTCACCTCCGCGGCCCGGCCGTGAGCGTGCACCGGGGAAGCAAGGAAAGAGTGGAGGAGGAGCCGCGGCTTCCTCCGCGGCTCAGCGCGGGCAGGCCAGAGGACCGCAACAGGGCGCGAAACCCGCTGGCTCCCCTGCCGACGAGGCGCGCCAGGCCCGGGGTCCGCAGAAGGGAGCCCGCCCCGCCGGTTCCCAGGAGGCCGAGGAAGAGCAGGCCAAGGGTCCGCAGAAAGGAGCGAAGTAAGCTGTCAGACCGCGAGGGCGGCGGAGTTGAGGATCAGCTCAGCGAACGATCCGCCGCCCTCGCGGCCCTCGGGCTGGAGCCGGCTTTGGCCACGCAGGAGAGCCGCTCTACGCGAAGTAAGATTTGGGCATGCGAACGGAGAAAGTCTCCCTCACTCTGGAAGAAGGGCTCGTTGCCGAGGCTCGCGAAGCGGCCGGCTTGCGAAGGCTGTCGAGCTACGTCAACCGCGCACTCCGGAACCAATTGCAGCACGATCGCCTGGCTCGTCTACTCTCTGAGCTCGAGCAGGAGACAGGGCCGATCGATCCGGGAGTGATGGACTCCATCCGCCAAGAATGACCCTGCCAGGAGGCGGGAGGAGCGCCGCACCCTGAAGTACGCATCCATGTCCTCTGGCGTCCAATCCTTGTGAAAGAGGGGAAAGGCCGGCGCAGGGGTGCTGATCGCGCCAAAAGCGCGCACGGCTACCGCACCAGCCCCGCCTCTTCTATGAGGTAGGAGGGACAGGCCTGCCCAAGGCCCGTCCCTGGTGTAGGTAGGCTAAGTGAATCGATTGTCAAAGAGCGGGCCCTGAGAGTCGGGCTCAGTTGAATGACCACGCAGAGTTGCGCATAGTATGTCCTGTCCTGATGGCTGTCAATAGACCACGCACAGAGCTTGCAGGCCGGCTTCCCCTTGTGCATGTAAGAAGTTATCGACGCTGCCGGGCGATCCGCCGCAGAGGGCTGACGGCTCGCCCCAAGGTGCCGACCTCCCGGGTGCTGAGACGGAAGGCTCGGAGAGCGGGGCGGATCTTCTGCCCCGATGGGCGGACGGTTCCCCCCCGGACGGCGGGCCATTCAACCGGGCCAGCGGACGGCCGCCCCCGACACGGCCGTCGGTCCCCCCAACGGGGGAAAGACTCGCCGGAGTCCGCGAACGCCTCGCCGCTCGGGGGGAGCGGTCCCCCCCAACGGACGGGCCGCTCCCCCGGCGGGGGGAATGGCTCGCGCCCGTGGGGGAATCGCTCGGCGGCTGGGGGTGGAAGGCGCCGGGTTGGGGCGGACAGTCCACCGCCGGGGGGAATCGTTCACCCGTGCGCGGCGACCGTCCGCCCTTCGGGGGGAACCGTCCGGAAGTCGGGGGGAGAGGCTCGGAAAGGGCCCGCGGCAGAGCACGGCCGGATCATGGCTTCTCTCCTGCCAGGGGAGTATCCCGCAAAACCTCCTCGGGCCAGCCTTCGGAGCGGGCGCGCTGGCGGTAGTAGTCCAGCAGGTCGGCCTTGATCGCCGCCACCGCCGCCTCCCTGCCAAGGATCACATCCCGCCGGATGAAGTCTCCCGAGCTGAGCGGGACGCCTCCCGCCCGCTCTCGCACTGCCGGCTCGAAGACCTGGAAGAGAGGGAGGTAATCCCGCTGGAAGCGCGGGTCGTGGCCGAGGGCGGCCTGCAGCGTCCAGTAATGGTGCAGGTGGATGAAGGTCGGCTTCGCTTCGTCGAAAATGTACTGGTAGAACGCCTCGGGGTTCTTCTCCAGGGTCCTGGCGATCGTCCGGTCGGTCAAGCCGACGAGGTCGTAGACCCTCAGCCGTGAGGCCCAGAGGGTGCCGCCCACGTCCGGGAGCAGGATCGAGGGCTGCTCCAGCCCCAGGAGGTCCGCGTAGCGGTTGTAGCGGAGGCCGAACTTTTCGGCCACTTCCTGGAAAGAGACCGTCGGCGCAGCGGCGAAGTGCGCCGACCGGCTGGCAAAGAGGCCCAGGCTCAAGCCCACCGCGGCCAGTCCGGCCACCAGGGCCGGGAGCTTTCTGCGTGCCGGATCGGGGAAGGGCATCTCCCCCAGGCTCGCCGCAAGGGTCACGGCGTAGGCATAGAGGAAGGGGAAGAATGGGGTTCCGAACCGGTACTCCTCCATCCAGTCGAAGGGCAGGAGCAGGAAGGGCACGGCCCCGAAGTACGCGAAGGCGAGCAGGATGCCATGCTTCCACTCGAAACGGCGCCGTCCGATCAGGAAGGCCGTGCCCGCCAGGAGCGCTGCGGGCAGAAGGACGTTGCCCGGTCCTGCCACGGACTCGAACAGCTTGAAGGCCTTGGCCGTCAACATCGGCTGCAAGGT
Source organism: uncultured Holophagales bacterium (assembly GCA_963741305.1). Lineage (GTDB taxonomy): Bacteria > Acidobacteriota > Thermoanaerobaculia > Multivoradales > UBA5704 > DATMER01. Next base: position 6,910,597 of record CAVUHL010000003.1, read on the forward strand.
GAGGAGGCTCAGGTAGACCTGCGCATTCGGCCCGCCCTTGGCGTAGAAGGTGTTCGGGACGAGGTCGCCGAAGTAGGACCAGCGGAAGAGGAGGAACCCTCCCAGGAGGAGGGCGAAGACTGCGGCGTATCGAAAAGCCCGGCTCCAGGCGCCCTTGCCGGTGGTGAGCGTAAGAAGAGGATAGAGGCCGGCGAAGAGGATGCCTTCCGGCCGCGTCAGCGCGAGGCCCACCGCCACGGCTCCGGCTACCCATGGGACCGCGCCGCCCTCTCGCTCCCGGACGATCAGCCAGAAGAGAAGGCAGAGGAGAAAGGCGTACAGCGGGTTCTCCAGGCCAGAGACGGTCCAGATCACGAAGGGGCTGCAGACGGCGAGCAGCAGGAGCGTCACCAGGGAGACCGCGCGGCTTGCCGTCAGAGCGAAGAGGGCGCGGTCGAGGAGGATGAACGACCCTGCCAGGAGCGCCAGGCTCACCAGCTTCGGGACGATCACCGGATGGAAGAGGCCGGCGAGAAGGGCCGGCACGAGGGTGAGCAGCCAGAGGAAGTTGGAGAACCCTTCGACCGGAGGCAGCCCGGGCTGGGAGACCAGGCCATGCCCGGCCACGAGGTTGCGGGCATAGGCGAAGGTGATCCCCGCGTCGTCAACGATCCAATCCCCGAAGAGGAGGGCGTGGGCGAGGAGGACGAGCAGGGGGAGGGGCCAGCTCCTGCGCGTCAAGGACAACAAGGACACCAAGGACCTCAAGGACAAGGACCGCGTCCTTGCTGTCCCTGTTGTCCTTGAGGTCCTTTCCGGTTCCGGGCTCACTTGCGCGCTTCCCACCGCCGGTGCATCCAGAGCCACTGCTCGGGATGGCGGCGGATGTCCTGCTCGGCTACCTCCAGATACCGCCGGGTCAGGTCCAGGACCGCTTCGTCCCCCTTGGCTCCCTCCATCGGGAAGATTGGGGGGTGAGCGACGAACCGGTATCTTCCCTGGGGCTCCGGGTAGAGGGCCACGGGCAGGACGGGGGCTCCGGTGCGCAGCGACAGGCGGGCGAGCACGGGCGAGGTCAGCGCGGGCCGTCCGAAAAAGGGGACCTCGATCCCCTCCTGGGGTTGCACCCTCTGATCGATCAGGATGCCGATGATCCCCTTCTCCCTCAGGACTTCCAGCATCCGCCTCGCCGCGCCCCGCTTGGGGATGACCTGGTTCCCGAACCGTGTGCGCAGGGCCTGCACTTCCTTGTTCAGATGGGGATTGTCCGGCGGGCGGACGACGATGTGGAAGCGTCCCTTGTAGAGCCCGACCAGGGGCGCCACCATCTCCCAGAAGCCGATGTGGGGGGAGAGGACGAAGAACCCTTTGCCCGTCCGGTCCGCGAGGTCGACGTTCTCCCATCCCTCCAGGGTGAACCGCCGGCACATCTCCACCGGGTCGAAGCGGGTCGAGGAGATGGTGTCGCACAGGGCGGCGCCAAAATGGCGGTAGCACTCCTTGGCCAGCCGCTTCCTCTCTTCTGGGGGGATCTCGGGCAGGGCCAGCTCTAGGTTGCGCAGGGCGACCTCGCGATGCCGCCGGTCGAGCGCATGCCCGAGCGCGCCGACCTTCCGCCCCAGCCCCCGCGCCGATTCGTGAGGGAGGGCGCGCAGCAATCCCTTGAGGGCTAGATAGAGGCCGTACTCGATCCGGTGGCGGATGGGGCGGTTTTTCATTGATCTCCAACCGGCCCCGGGGGCCGGGGGGGTAGCCTCCCGTCCAGCCATTCCCAGAACGCCGGCTCCGGCTCGGCGCGGATGGGCAGCTCGGCGAGGGGCACATCCAGCCTGCCGAGGAGCTTGACCGCGTCCTTGACCGTGGTGAGGACGACCTCGGCGCCGCTCGAGCGGAAGGCGTCCGCGATCTTCTCCAGGCTCGGGGCGGGGTAGGGGTGGTGGTCGGGGAAGCGCAGCTCTCCGGCGACCTCGAAGCCCAGTGTTCGGGCGGTGGCCATGAAGCCATCCGGCCGGGCGATGGCTGTGACCAGGAACACCTTTGCCCCCTCCCTCAGCTCTCCGTGATTCCCTCCATCATCAATCCGGCGAGGGCTTCCAGGCCGGGTGAAGCTCGCGAAGCCGGGTCCGGTGAAGCCGTAGGAGCGCAGCGCCTCGGCCAGCGACCGGCCATCCTCCGGAGATCCGGCGTTGGTCATGAGCACGGCATGGGCGCGGGCGATCGAGGCGAGAGGCTCTCTCAGCCGCCCGCCTGGAGCCAGCCGGCCTCCTCCGAAAGGGTCCGAGGACGGAAAAGCCACGAGATCGAGGTCCCGGCGCAGGGCCAGGTGGGAGAAGCCGTCATCCAGTAGGAAGAGGTCGGGCGTCCGGGGGAGGCGGTGGAGGGCGGCCATCCCAGCTTCGAAGCGGTCGGGTCCGACCACGACGGCCACGCCCGGCAGCTCGCCCGCCAGGAGCACCGGCTCGTCGCCCGCGAGGAGCGGCCCCAGGAGCGGCCCGTCCCCCGTGCTGACCACCCGCACGCCCCTCCCCCGGCTGGCATAGCCACGGGAGAGGATGCAGACCGCGAGCCCCCGGTCCCGCAAATGGGCGGCGACTGCCGCGGTGAGCGGAGTCTTGCCGGTACCCCCCCAGTGAAGATTGCCGACGCTCACCACCGGGCGCGGCAGATGGCGGGAGCGTGAGTGGTACCACCGGAACCGGAGCCGGTGGGCACCCCCATAGAGGAGCTGCCAGGGGGAGGCGGAGGGGGGAGGGGACTTCATTGGAGTACGACCACCCAACAGCCCTGTAGGGGCTGAACCCGTCTAGCCTGGGGTTTCAACCCCAGGCGGACGCCGGCACCGCTCCTGGGGTCGCGCCCGGCACCGCTCCTGGGGTTGAAACCCCAGGCTAGACGGGTGTCGCTCCTACGGAGCGAGAAATAACGCTCAGGATGAGATGCCACACTTTGTCGCATGTTGTCCATCTAAGAGAGCACCGGCCCCAGCATCTCCAAGGTCCGCCCCAAGGCCCCGCGGTTCTCTTCCAGAAGCCGAAGCGCCCGCCCCCCCTGCTCACGAGCGGCCTCGGGATCGGCAATCCACTCCCCCCAGACCGCCGCCAGCTCCTCCGCATCCTTGACCCGGCGCCAGGCCTGCGCTTGGTCGAAGCGCTCGGCCATGTCGCGGAAGTTGTGCATGGAGGGGCCGGCCGCCACCGGCACTCCGAACCGGGCCGGCTCCAGGGGATTGTGCCCCCCCTTGGGAGCCAGCGTACCGCCGATGAACGCCCCGGCGGCGATCCGGTAGAGGCCGGCGAGCTCTCCGAGGCTATCTAAAAGGACGACATCTGGGAGGTAGGTGTAAGTCTCCCCCTCTCCCGGGGAGGGTGTGCTCGGGTGGACCGGGAGAGGGGGCCGGGGGGTGAGGGCTCCGGGAATCCCGCTCCTACGGACCGCGTTGACCCCCCTGGCGCCAAGCAACGCCGCCACCTCGTCCCAGCGCTCGGGGTGCCTGGGAGCAATCACGAGCATCGCTCCCTTGAGACGGCTGAAGGCATCCAGGATCTGCTCCTCCTCCCCGGGCGTGGTAGAGCCGGCCAGGAGGATCGGCCGTCCGGCCGCGAGGGCTCGCAGGCGCTCCTCCAGATCGGGCTTCACGGCCGGCTCGGGCGATTCGTATTTGAGGTTGCCGGTCACGGTGACCCGCTCGGCGGGCACGCCCAGGGAGACCAGGCGGTCGCGGTCCTCGGTGCTCTGGACTCCGAAGCGGTCTACCCGGGAGAAGAGATAGCCCAGGAGACGGCGCAGCTTCTTCATCCGGCCATAGCTGCGGTCGCCCACCCGGCCGTTGATCACGGCCACGGGGAGGCTCCGGCGCTTCGCCTCGGAGAGGACCAGCGGCCAGTAGTCGCCTTCCACCAGGATCAGGGCCCTCGGCTGGAAGCGGTCGAAGAAGCGCCGGACGGCGAAGCCCAGGTCGAAGGGGAGGTAGGCGACCTCGGCCCGGTCCTGGAACAGGGCCTTCGCCCGCTCCTGGCCCGTGGGGGTCACGGTCGTCACCAGGAGGGGGAGCCCGGGCGGCAGGGCCTTGATCAGCGTGGCCGCGACCGCCACTTCCCCGACCGAGACGGCATGGATCCAGACGAATCCGCCCTGTCCCCCCCTGGGAGCTACGGAAGTCGTTGAGGAGCCTAGCCTTCCGGACAGGGTCGGTAGATAATGGCTCCCTCTGCGGGCCAGGAGGAAGGGCCCGCCGATCAGCAGGACGGAGCCGGCCGCGAGCTGGTAGAGACCCCGGAGGAGCGAGCGCATCGGCGGGCAGTATAATGAGGTGCTAGACGTTTCCCGGAGCCGCTCCGTATATCTAACTGATGCTAGAGCTCGTCTTCACTCGCCGCACGCAGCCTGCCCCCTGGGCGGACGTGTCCGACCGTGACCTCCTCCTGGCGGTCCGGGAGGGGGACGAGCCCGCGTTCAACGAGCTGATCGGCCGCAAGACCAAGCCTCTCCTCCAGCTCGTCCAGCGCATCCTCAACGATTCGGAGGAGGCCCGGGACGTCGTCCAGGTGACCTTCTTCAAGGTCTGGGAGAACCGCCGCAAGTTCGACGAACGGTGGAGTCCCAACACCTGGATCTACCGCATCGCGAGCAACCTGGCCATCGACCACCTGCGCTCGCGCAAGAGCCGGGAGAAGAGCGATGAGCCCGTGCGGCAGCATCTGCTCCACCTGGCGGACGGCAGCTCCGACCGCGACCTCAGCAGCGTCCAGCACGGCGAGGTGGCCGCGATCTTCCGCGAGCTCTCCGCCGGGCTTTCCGAGAAGCAGCGGACCGTCTTCCTCCTCAAGGAGGTCGAGGGGCTCTCCTCCGCCGAGGTGGCGGATGTGCTCAAGTGCCGCGAGTCCACGGTCCGCAATCACCTGTTCAACGCCCGCCGGTACCTCCGCGAGGAGCTGACGAAGCGCTACCCGGAGTACGCCGGCAGCTTCGGAACCTCATCCAAGCCGGTTGCGGAGGCCTCGCTGTGAGCTGCCCGGAGTGGACCGCCCTGGCCGCCCACCGCCTCGACAAGCGTGGCGGCGCGGAGCCCGAGGGCTGGAACGAGGCCCTGGCTCACTTCGACGGCGGCTGCCAGCTCTGCCGCAAGGCCGCGCTCAAGTCCGATCCGACCCTGGTCTTCCGGCGGCTGGCGCAGGTTCCGGCGGCCACGATGACCGAGGCGCAGGAGCGCGCCGAGGTCGATTCGGTGCGCCAGGCCGTGGCCGCGATGCGCACGGCCAGCCGTCTGGAGAAGAGGAGCCGCCGTGCGGCCGGCGGCTGGAAGCGCTGGTCGGCAGCCGCGGTGTTGGCCCTGGCGGCCGTGACCATCCCCTCCGACGAACCGGAGCAATCTGCGCGGCTCCGCGCCAGCCTGGTGGAGCCCGCGGCGGCCCTTGACGGGGGAGCCGATCTGCCGGGGGGGTCCAGCGTCTACCACCTGGGGGACCAGGAGCTCGCGGTTGTGATGGTCTTCGATGAGAGCTTCGACGAGAGCTTTGGCGGCTGAGCCCCGGCTGCCGGGCAGGCCTTCCTCCCCCGTGATCCTGGAGTCCCGATTGAGCCCGATGCCTTCCGTTCGCCGGACCGTCCTGGTCCTTCTCTGGATCGCTCTTCTGGCCGCGCCGGCAGGGCCGGTTTCGGCCCAGATGATCCGCAAGGATGGCGAGCTGGTCCTGCACGCGTTCACGCTGCGGAACCGGCCGGCTGCCGAGGCGGTCCAACTCGTCTCCACGATGCTGAGCAACCGTGGGACCGTCGAGCTGCAGCCGGCGACGAACACGCTGGTGATCCGCGACACACCGGCAGTGCTCGGCCAGGTCATCCCGGCCCTGCGGAGATATGATCACCCGTCGCGGCCGCTCGACCTGGACATCTTCATCATCCGGGCGACGCGCTCGGCGGTTTCGGGGGCTCCAAGCCATTCGGACCTGCCGGAGCTCCTCACCCGGAAGCTGCGCGCGGTGCTGCCGTACGAGAATTTCGACACGCAGGCGCAGGCGCGGCTTTCCTCGCGGGAAGGCGAGGCGGTCACTTTTACGTTGGGAGGGGAGTACGAGGTGAGCTTCCGCCTCGGCGCCATCACGCAAGGGGAAGAAGGGCTGCGCGTCCGGATGTCGGATTTCCGGATCTCCCGCCACCAGCGCCGGATCGGCGGGTCGCGGATACCCAAGAACCTGAACGTGGCCCTGGAGCAAACTACGAACCTGGTGCTCGCCCGCAGCGAGGAGAGCCATGAGGCGCTGATGGTCGTGTTCACGCTGCGGCAGGGCAAGCAACAACGCCCGGCCCAACAGCCGAAGCAATAGGCCGAAGAAATAGAGGAGACCGAGGGGACAATGCAGTTCGTCTGCCGAGTGGGCACCCCGGATGGCCGGGTCATGGAGGAGGTCTTCAACGCCGCCGACGAGATGGCGTTGCGGACCGACCTCGGGAAGCGCGGCCTGCACATTTTCGAGGTCCGCCGCCGCGGCGTGCCCACGCGCATGGCCGGGACGGCCTCGGCCGCGGGGCGCATGCGCCGCAGGCGGAAGATCCCGACGCAGGACTTCATGGTCTTCAACCAGGAGATCGCGGCCCTGCTCAAGGCCGGCCTGCCCCTGCTCCAGGCGCTCGAGCTCATGCTGGAGCGGATGCGCCAGCCGCACTTCAAGGCGGTGCTCACCGACATCCGCGACCGGGTCAAGAGCGGCGAAGACCTCTCCGAGGCGTTCGCGGCCCACGGTGAGATGTTCCCCCGCCTCTATCCCGCCACCCTCAAGGCGGGCGAGCGCAGCGGCGAGCTCGAATCGGTCATCCGGCGCTTCATCCGCTACATGAAGCTCCTCCTCGATGCCCGGCGGCGCGTGATCTCGGCCATGGTCTACCCGGCCGTCCTGGTGTGCACGTCGATCGCCATGATCATCATCATGGCAATCTACGTGGTGCCCAAGTTCATGGGCTTCTTCGAGGAGCTCGACGCGGAGCTGCCGCTGATCACGCGCATGGTGCTCTCGGCTTCCGGGTTCGTGACCGGCAACTGGCCGGTGATCCTGATCGTGCTGGGCGGCGGCATCCTGTTCCTGCGCACCTGGGGGCGCACGCCCTCGGGGCGGGTGGCGCTCGACCGCGTCAAGATCAAGGTCCCGTTCATGGGGCCGGTGCTCCACCGTTTCGCCCTGGCGGAGTTCTGCCGCTCGCTCGCCACGCTGCTGTCGGGCGGCATCCCGCTGGTGCCGGCCTTCGAGATCGCGGTGGCCTCGGTGGGCAACTCCTACGTGCGCGACCGCATCGAGCCGAACATCCAGATGGTGCGCGAAGGCAAGCCCTTCCACGAGGCGCTGGAGCGCAGCGAGGTGTTCACCGACATGTCGATCGACATGGTCAAGGTCGGCGAGGCGACCGGCTCGCTCGACGACATGCTGACCAACGTTTCGGACTTCCTGGACGAGCAGATCGAGACGCGCATGCAGCGTCTGCTCTCCCTGGTCGAGCCCCTCATGCTGGTGTTCATGGGCATCATCATCGCGATCCTTCTGATCGCGATCTACCTGCCGATGTTCAGCATGCTCGGTGACTCGCAGTTCTAGCACTGGAGATTCTGGAGAGACCTCGATGGCAGTGATGAACGGTGTTACCAACAGCATGATGAACGGCAGCAAGTCGAGCGTCCCCGAGCCGGAGACGATCGAGCAGGCGCGCGAGCGGATCGCCCGCGAGCGCCAGAGCGCGGAGGCGTTCGCCCACCGCTACGGGCTGGAGTTCGTCGACATGACGCGCTTCCGCATCGACAACGACCTGTTCCGGCGCATCCCTTTCGATCTGATGCTGCGCTACCAGTTCATCCCCGAGGCGCAGCACGACGGCAGCCTGTCGGTCGTCATGGCCGATCCTTCCGACGTCACCAAGCTCGACGAGATGGAGATGCTGCTCGGCCAGCGGATCGAGGTCAAAGTCGGCCTGCGCTCGGCGATCGACGAGATCCTGCAGAAGTCCGAGAGCGCCCAGCGCGTGCTCGACGAGGCCAGCGAGGACTTCCGCATCCAGCTGGTCCAGGAGGATGAGGACGGCGAAGAGATCCTGTCGATCGACCGCATCACCTCCGACACCAGCCCGATCATCAAGCTGGTCGATTCGACGATGTTCAACGCCATCCAGCGCCGGGCGAGCGACATCCACATCGAGACCCGCGACACGGAAGTGATCATCAAGTACCGCATCGACGGCGTGCTTTACCAGGCCATGGAGCCGATCGACAAGCGGCACCACCAGACGATCATCAGCCGCATCAAGGTCATGGCTGAGCTCGACATCGCCGAGAAGCGCATCCCCCAGGACGGCCGCTTCAAGCTGCGCCTCAAGGGGCGCACCATCGACTTCCGCGTCTCGATCATGCCCTCGGTCCACGGCGAGGACTGCGTCATCCGTATCCTCGACAAGGAGTCGATGAACAAGGAGTTCAAGAACCTGCGCCTGGACATCCTCGGCTTCGACGAGGAGACCATGCGCAAGGTGCGCAAGTTCATCCGCGAGCCTTACGGCATGGTGCTCGTGACCGGTCCCACGGGCTCGGGCAAGACGACCACCCTCTATGCCTGCCTGTCGGAGATCCAGTCCTCCGAGGACAAGATCATCACCATCGAGGACCCGGTCGAGTACCAGCTGCGCGGCATCACGCAAATCCCGGTCAATGAAAAGAAGGGGCTCACTTTCGCCCGCGGCCTGCGCTCGATCCTGCGCCACGACCCCGACAAGGTGATGGTCGGCGAGATCCGCGACGAGGACACGGCGCAGATCGCCATCCAGTCGGCGCTCACCGGCCACCTCGTGTTCACCACGGTGCACGCCAACAACGTGGTCGACGTGCTGGGCCGCTTCCTCAACATGAAGGTGGACCTCTACAACTTCGTGTCGGCGCTCAACTGCGTGCTCGCGCAGCGGCTGGTGCGCAAGATCTGCCAGCACTGCAAACAGCCGGTGCAGGCCTCGCGGCAGCTCCTTGACGACAGCGGCCTCGATCACGGGATGTACTCCGATTTCACGTTCTACGAGGGGACGGGCTGCATCGAGTGCAACGGCACCGGGTTCCTCGGGCGGCTCGCGGTGTCCGAGCTGCTGGACCTTTCCGATCACATCCGGGAGCTGATCCTGGACCGCCGGCCCGCGTCCGAGATCAAGCGCGCGGCCAAAGAAGAGGGGATGACCTTCCTGCGCGAATCGGCGCTGGAGATGGTTTTCCGGGGAGTGACGACGCTGCGTGAGATCAACAAAGTCACCTTCGTGGACTAGCGGCCTGACCGGCATCCGCAAGCTGCTCGGGTACGACCCGGTGCCGGCTCCGCCGCATGCCTTTTCGCTGGATGGGCACCGGCTGCGCTATGGCCAGTTCGTGCGCGACCGCCAAGGCTTCCGGCTGCGCAACTTCCGGCAGGCCGCGGTGCCTCCGGACTCCTTCCACAGCGGCCTCCTCGGTGGACCGCTGCGCGATCCCGCGGCCTTCACCGCGTTCGTGGGCGGCGTGGTCCAGGGGGCGGGCCAAGGCATCCGCGACGCCTCGCTGGTCGTGCCCGACGCCTGGCTGCGGGTGAGCTTCTCGGAGATCACCGACGTGCCCAGCCAGGCGGAGCCTCGCGACGAGGTGCTGCGCTGGAAGCTGCGCCGCCTCGTCCCCTTTAGAGTGGACGAGCTGCGCGTCAGCGCCGCCGAGGTCGAGCCGCTGCCGGTTCAGGAAGAGCCCCGGCGCCTGCTCCTGGGCTTCGGCGTCGAGCAGCTCCTCGCGCAGGTGGAGGATGCCTTCGCCGCCCACCACGTGCGCATCGGCCGCATCACCAGCGCCAGCCTGGCACTGCTGGCGGCCGTGGAGATCCCTGGTGGTCCTTCCACGGGGGATGGTTTTTCAGCAGTCGTCCAGGTCGAGCCCGAGGGCTATACCCTGATCTTCGCGCGCGGCGGCGAGCCCGTGCTGCACCGCTACAAGCCGTTCACGGGCGGGATGCCGGAAGGCCCGCAGGTCGGTTTCGTGACCCGCGACCTCAAGCTCACCCGCAACTTCCTCCACGAGCACTTCCCCGGCTCGACGCTCGGCCCCGTGCTGCTGCTGGCGCCTCCCGAGGAAGAGCAGAACTGGATGGAGCGCCTGCGCGAAGGGCTCGGCGAGGGCCCGGCGACCCCCTCCGTCATTCCGATCGACGGCCGCACCCTGCCCTCCCTGCGCAGCGAAGACCCGGTGGCTCCCCCCTGGCGTGAGATCGCGCCCATGCTCGGCGCCGTCCGGCAGGAGATCGACTGATGGCGCACTTGAACCTTTCGCGGCGGCCGTTCCTCAACACGCGGCCCGTGACCCGGGTGGCCCTGCTCCTCTGGGCCCTCGGCGGGCTGCTCCTGCTGGGCAACGTGACGCTGTTCTGGAATTACCTCTCGGGCTCGACCGAAAAGCGCGACGAGCTGGTCCGCATGGAAGAGCAGGTGGAGCGCGAGCGGGAGGCGATCGGCCAGCTCGAAGCCCGCCTCGCCGCGCTCGACCTGGAGCAGCAGAACGAACAGGTCGAGTTCCTGAACCGCAAGATCGCGGAGCGCACCTTCTCCTGGAGCCTGCTCTTCGACCGGTTGACCGCGATCATGCCGAACAACGTGCGCCTGATCCAGCTCCAGCCGGCGGCGATCAGCGGGAAAGAGGGCCCGCGGAGCCGGAGCCGGAACGAAGGCGAGAGGGCCGCGCCGCTCGCCAGCGACCAGGTGCCGCTGGTCATCGCCGCCGAGGCCAAGAACGACGAAGAGATGTACCAGTTCGTCGACAACCTGTTCGGCGAGTACTTCGAGAACCCGGACCTCCTGGGGGAAGCTCAGAGCGACGAGGGCGACCGCATCACGTTCAACATCCATGTGACCTACAAGCCGCGCAACCCGGCGCCGGGCATGACCGGCGAGGAGACCGTCGAGGAAGTGCCGGAGGTGGTGGAGGAAGAGACCCCGGCACCTGCTCCCCCCGTGGCGCCTTCAGCCGACGAATCGGAGACGGAATGAAGGACCAATCCGAGATCTGGCGCCTGCGCCTCTGGGTCTGGGTGCCCGCGCTGCTCTTCTTCCTGGCCAACGCCGTGGCCTTCTCCGTCTACCGCTTCGGCTACGCCGACCAGGTACAGTCGCTGGAAGCCAACCTCGGGGAAGCTCAGAAGCAGCTCCAGCCGGAGCTGCTGAAGCGCAAGGAGCTGGAGCGCCGCCTCCAGCGCGCCGCCGCCGCGGAGGTCGCGGTCAGGCAGCTCTACAATGAGCAGTTCGCGACCCGCAGCCAGCGGCTGACCCGGGTGACGAGCGAGGTCAAGTCGCTGGCCCGCAAGGCCGGGCTCAATCCGCGCACGCTCTCCTACCCCGAGGAGGCGATCGAGGACTACGGCCTGGTCAAGCGGTCGCACAACTTCACCGTCGAGGGGACGTACCTGGAGCTGCGCCAGTTCATCAACCTGATGGAGCACTCCGACTCGTTCCTGACCCTGGAGGCGATCACGCTCTCCGAGGCGGGCCAGGATACGGGTCCGGAGCTGCGGATGAGCCTCAGGATCTCGACCCTGTTCTCCCTGGAGCCCGGTTCGGTAGAGGCGGGAGCGGCGCGCCGCGTCGCCGCGCGGAGGGAGCCCTAAGTGAACGAGGGGCGCACCAAGATGCTGCTCGCCGTCCTCGGCATCGTGGCCCTGTTCGCGGCCTGGCAGTGGATCGGGCCCGCCCTGGGGATGGGCGGCGGAGAAGCGGTCGGCGGACGGGACGACTCCGGAGACTTTCAGCCCATGGGGCGGGTCGGCGGCCTCGGGCAGGTGCCGGAGCGCCCGCAGGTCGAAGAGGTGGTGGACCTGCGCATCGCCGAGCTCGGGGGCACGGCGCGCGACTTCAAGCCGGGGCGCGACCCCTGGCGCTTCGTGATCCCGCCCCCGCCTCCTCCGGCGCCCACTCCGCCTCCGCCGCCTCCGCCGAGGCCGCTCACGGCGGCCGAGATCGAGGCACGGAGGCAGGCGCAGCTGCTGCTGGAGCAGCAGCGGGCCGCCGCCGCCGCCAAGGCGGCCGAGCCCAAGCCGCCGCAGTTCACGCTCCAATACCTTGGCAAGTTCGGTCCCGAAGAGCGCCCGATCGCCGTCTTCACGGACGGAAAGACCATCCTCAACGTACAAGAGGGTGAGGTGATACAAGACAAGTTCATCGTGAGCCAGATCGGGATCGAGTCCGTTGAGATCCAATTCGTGGGCTTTCCCAACTGGCCGCCGCAGCGGCTACCGCCTGCCGGGCGCTAGCCGCTAAGAACGGAGGAAGAGTGTCGAAGATGCGTGAAGTCACCGTGCGGTTCCCGGTCTTGCTGCTCCTGCTGGCGGTCTTTTTGCCGATTGCCTCCTGCACGAGCCACTTGGCCTCGCGCCAGGCCGAGATCGCCGCGCAGCGTGGCGACTGGGACCAGGCCGTCCTGGAATATATGAAGGCCGTGGAGCAGAGCCCGGAGAACCTCGCCTACAAGGCATCCCTGATCCGCGCCAAGATCAAGGCGTCGCAGGCCCACTTCGAGAAGGGCCAGGAGTTCGAGAAGGCGGGGGTGACCGAGCGCGCGATGATCGAGTATCAGCAGGCCGTTCAGCTCGATCCGACGAACCAGTACGCCCTCTCCCAGCTCGAGCACGTGCGCCAGGCGTACGCGGCCCAGCGGGCCAACCGCGACTCGTCCACGATCGACCAGCTGAAGAAGAAGACGCGCGGCACCCGGCCGCAGCCGCCCGTCCTCAACCCGCGCTCGGACAAGCCGATCGACATGGAGTTCCCCGAGCCGGTCTCCATCATGCAGATCTACCGCGCCCTCGGGCAGGCGTTCGGCATCAACGTCCTGTTCGATCCCAACCTCAAGGACCAGGAGATCGGCATCGAGCTCAAGCAGGTGACGGCGCAGTCCGCGCTCGAGACCCTGATGCGCGCCGGCAACCACTTCTATAAAGTGATCGACGAGCACACGATCATCATCGCCCAGGACACGCCGCAGAACCGGCGCACCTACGAAGACCTCGTCATCCAGACCTTCTTCCTTTCCAACTCCGAGGTGAAGGACATGATGACGATCCTGCGCAGCCTGGTCGACGCCAAGAAGATCGCCACCAACGAGCAGCTCAACGCCATCATCCTGCGCGATACGGCCGACAAGGTTAAGGTCGCCGAGCGCATCATCGAGGCCAATGACAAGTCCAAGGCCGAGGTGGTGATCGACGTCGAGCTGCTGCAGATCAACTCGCTGCGGCTGCGCGACATCGGCGTGAGCCTGTCCTCCTACCAGGTACAGCAGACGCTCGACACGGGTGCCACGACCGGTACGGGCACTGGCGCGACCCCCGCCCCCGGGCGCGTGCGCATCTCCGATTTGGAGTTCCTCAATCAGAGCAACTGGTTCCTGACGCTGCCGAACTTCCTCTACAACTTCGTCAAGCAGAACTCCGACGCGCAGCTCCTCGCCAAGCCGCAGCTCCGCATCACCGAGGGCGAGAAGGCGAGCCTCGTGATCGGCGACAAGGTGCCGATCCCGCTGACCACCTTCAACACCTCGAACACGGTCGGCGGCAGCGTCGTGCCGATCACCTCCTTCCAGTACCAGGACGTGGGCATCCGGATCGACCTCGAGCCGCGGGTGCACCACAACCGGGAGGTAACGCTCAAGGTCAAAGTCGCGGTCGACCAGATCAACTCCTACCGCGGCGACCAGCCGATCATCGGCACGCGCACCATCGAGTCGGTCATCCGCCTGCAGGACGGCGAGACCAACTTCCTGGCGGGCCTGATCCGCAGCGACGAAGCGAACTCCGAGAACGGCATGCCGGGGCTCTCCGAAATCCCGATCCTCGGCCGGCTGTTCTCCAACAAGCGGACCGACGCGCAGCGCACGGACGTCATCCTGACCCTGACGCCGCACATCATCCGCAACGCCGAGATCACCGAAGAAGACCTGCTGCCGATCTGGGTTGGCACCGAGGCCAACATCACCTTCCGCGGCGGCAGCCCGCGCGTCGAGTCCGACGTCGACGGTCCGTTCGAGGCAGGTGAAGAGACCCCGGAAGAGATCCAGGACGCCATCCGCCGCCGGCTCCAGCGCCTGCCGCGGGGGCTGCGTCCCGAGGACGGCGGCGAGATGATCGACGAAGGCGAAGGCGGCGAGGTCCCCGAAGAGCAGCAGCCGCCGACGGGCATCGACCTCGTCCCCTCGGCGCCTCCGAGCGACATCTTCCGGCCGCCGACCACGAACCCGCTCGACAGCCCGCCGCCGAATCCGCCGGATTCAGAGGATGAGGACGTAGAGGAGCCGCCCGGCAGTGCCAAGTTACAAGCGGCGTCGTCTTCTCCCCGGACTCTCCTCGGGAGCTACCGCACGGAGCGTTCCTCGGAATCGGCCGGGGCCACGCTCCCTGCGAAGAAGGCGCCGGCGCCGGTCCAGGTCTGGCTCGCTCCTCGCAACCTGAAAGTGAATCCGGGCGAGCGCTTCGTGGTCAAGGTGCAGGCGTCGGCCGACCATCCGATCTCGCACCTGCCGCTGTCGCTCTCCTATGACCCGGCGGCGCTCGTGGTCGAACAGGTGGAGCGCGGGACCTTCCCGGTCGAGGCGCAGATCCTGGCCGACGCCTCGCGTCCCGGCGAGGTCGTGCTCGGCGCGAGCCGCATGGGCGAAGTGCCCGGGGTGACCGGGCAGGGCACCGTGGCCTGGGTCACCTTCCGGGCCATCCGCTCGGGCTCGACCCGGATCGACTTCTCGCGCAGCAAGGCCATGGACGCCGAGCTGCGCCCGGTGGTCCCGGTGCGGTCGCGGTCGGCCGACATCCGGGTGAGATAGGAAGTTTGAAGATGATGAAGAAGCTATCGGCTCGCGGTCAGGCCGGCTACACCCTCGCCGAGCTGGTGATGGTCGCCGCGGTGATGGTGATCCTGGCCGGAGCCGTGCTGCCCGCGGTCAAGTTCACCGCCCGGCGGACCAAGGAAATGGAGCTGCGGCACCACCTGCGGACCATGCGCGAGGCGATCGATACCTACAAGCGCTACAGCGACATGGGCCTGCTTCCTGTCGACATCGGCACCGAAGGCTACCCCGCGGAGCTGGAAGACCTGGTCGAGGGCGTGGAGATCGCGGGCCAGATCGACCGCAAGCTCAAGCTGCTGCGGCGGATCCCCGTGGACCCGATGACGGGCGAGGCGGAATGGGGCATGCGCAGCTTCCAGGACGAGCCCGACTCCGACTCCTGGGGCGGCGAGAACATCTTCGACGTCTACTCGGAGTCGGGCGGCGTCGGGCTCAACGGAGTGCCCTACCGCCAGTGGTGAGAAAAGGAAGGTGTGCGATGCACGATCCCAAGCCCAAGACCGAGAGGAACTCCGAGAGCGGCTTCACCCTGCTGGAGCTGATCGTCGTCATAGCCATCGTCGGCATCCTGGCTGCGATCGCGATGCCCAAGCTCAAGGACCTGCCGCGCAAGGCGAACGAAGCGGTCCTGAAGACGAACCTGCATACGATGCGCGACTTGATCGATCAGTATTACGGCGACAAGGGCCGCTATCCGGCCAGCCTCGAAGCCCTGGTCGAAGCCAAATACCTGCGCAAGATCCCGAACGACATCACCAAGCGCAGCGACACCTGGGTGGTGGTCCAGGAAGAGACCGATCCGGACAACCCGCCCGTGGAGACCGAGGAGGGCGACGGAGGGCCGGGCATCGTCGACGTTCACTCGGGCTCCCCGGCCCTCTCACTCGATGGGACGCCCTACGCGGAATGGTAGAGAAGAAACACTCCGAATTAGGGTACAACCTCGTCATCCTGATGGTGGTGATGACCCTGATGAACATCGCGCTGGCGATCGCGCTGCCGAAGTGGAGCCACGTGATCCGCCGCGAGCGGGAGGAAGAGCTGATCTCCCGCGGTTTTCAGTACGCCGAAGCCATCCGCATTTTCCAGAACCGGTTCCAGCGTCTGCCCGTGCGCATCCAGGAGCTGGTCGAGGTCGAGCCGCGCTCGATCCGCAAGCTCTGGAAGGACCCGATGTCGGAAGACGGTAACTGGGTACTGATCCCGCCCGGAGGCCAGGGCCAGCCGCTCACCCCGCAGCCGCCCGGCCCCGGCGGCCAGCCGCCACCCGGGCAAGAGGACCAGAATGACGGCCCGCAGGAGCCTGACGACGACCTGGAGATCGATCCGGACACCGGCATCGGCCAGAAGAAAGGGCTCCAGCAGATCGGGCCGTTCACGGGGGTCCACAGCCGCAGCGGCAAAGAGTCGATCCTGATCTTCAACGGCCGGACCCGCTACGACGAGTGGCACTTCACGCTGGAGTTGCTTCAGGGGCTGATGGGCGGCAATCCTTCGGGCGTCGGAGGGGATCCCGGGCGCGGCATCGCCTTGGGAGGAGGAGACCCCATGCGCCTCCCGAACCTGAGCACCCGCTGGCTGGGCCGTCCGCTGCCCGCGTTCCTCACGGCTCCCCAGAATCAGCTGCCTCAGGACGGCCAGATGCCCGACGGCCGCACCCCGAAGCCGAACACCAGCCGCCGCTGAGCCAGCCATGAAGGTGAGGATCAAGCGGCTCCCCGCCGCCCGGGATCTCCCGCTTCCCTCCCCCGCTTCGCCAGGGAGCTCCGGCTTCGACCTGCGCGCCGCAGTCGAAGACGAGGTGGTGCTCCGTCCCGGCGAGCGCCGGCTCATCCCTACCGGCCTGGTGCTGGAGATCCCCCTCGGCTGGGAAGGCCAGGTCCGTCCGAGGAGCGGCCTCGCCCTTCGCCATGGCATCGGAATCCTCAACGCTCCGGGCACGATCGACAGCGACTACCGGGGGGAGGTCGGAGTGATCCTGGTCAACCTGGGAGAGGCCCCCTTCGCCCTGAAGCGCGGCGACCGCATCGCCCAACTCGTCATTGCCCGGGCCGAGCCCGTCGAGTGGGACGAAGTGGAAACCCTGGAAGACACCGGGCGGGGAGCGGGTGGCTTCGGATCGACCGGCCTCGGCTAGAATCCCCCCATGGGAAAGAGCAGACTGGAAGCCTTCAGCGATGGCGTGATCGCCATCCTCATTACGATCATGGTGCTGGAGCTGAAGGTGCCTCATGGAGAGAGCCTTCAGACGCTGAAGCCCCTGGTCCCGGTGTTTTTCAGCTATGTGCTGAGCTTCGTCTACCTGGGCATCTACTGGAACAATCACCACCACATGCTGCATGCGACCCACAAGGTGACCGGGCCCATGCTCTGGGCCAATCTGCACCTCCTGTTCTGGCTGTCGCTGGTCCCCTTCGCCACGGGCTGGATGGGAGAGAACCACTTTGCCTCGACGCCAGCGGCCCTCTATGGGGTGGTGCTGCTCATGGCCGCGATCGCCTACTACATCCTGCAGGAACTGATCATCGCATCGCAGGGCCCCGGCTCGCTTCTAAAGAAAGCTGTCCGCGGTGATTGGAAGGGCAAGTTGTCACCAGTCATCTATATCATTGCCATTCCCATGGCCTTCTTGTCAGAGTGGGTTTCGTTGGGCCTCTACGTTCTCGTTGCGCTGATCTGGCTCGTGCCGGACCGGCGCATCGAGCACGTGCTCGCAAGCGAGGAGCCAGGCACGAGCGCTGCGCGCGCTCGTGCCCCTCGCGATCCGCTTTAACCCGCCGCCTTGACCGAGGCGAGCAGGTCTCCGAGGTAGTTGCCCGCAACGCCGGCTCCATAGGGGGAGTTGACGATCACTCCTGCGCTGACGCCGTTGTTGAAGTGGATGATCAGGGTATTGATCTCGCCGTTGTTCATCTCCGCCGGATGGCCGCCGCCGTGTGCCCAGGACTGCAGGCCGTTGCCATGGTCACCGAAGTTGACGGCCAGGTTTTCCTTCTTCATCCGTTCCACGAGCGATGCCGGCAGGATCTTTTCCGGAGTCATGATGGCGCTCATCGTCTGGGCCATGTGGCGGGCCGACAGCCACCAGCCCTGCGGGCCGCACACGTCGCTCATGTCGCCCCAGATTTCGCCCGGCCCGACCTTGCTGAAGTCCCATTTGTTGGCCGTGGCGGACTTGTAGCTCAATGCAGGGAAGGCGTCGGTCGGCTTGCACTGCATCAAGGGCAGGCCGGCGGGCGCGAAGACCGCCTTGTTGACATAGTCACGGTACACCTCCGCGTGCGAGGCGCCGGCCCCGCGCATTCCGATGATCTCCGGGATGAGGATCCGCATAAGGGCGTAGTTTGAGTTTGCATAGCCTGAGGCGGCTGGCGTGGCGGATGCCAGGCAGCTCTTCAAATCGTCGAAGGAGATGAGCTTGCCGCACGGGAGCCCACTGGTATGGGTCAGGAGCTGGCGAAAGGTCACGTTGTCGACCATCGGCGTGCGCGCCCACGACTTGGGCAGATGGGGACCGATCTTGTCATCCACGGAGATTCGCTTGGTATACAGCAGCCGCTGCAACGCGGTCCCGGTGAAGGTCTTGCTGACGCTCGCCATGGTCATTCTGTCGTTCGCCGTCAGCTTGCGGGGCGGGTCGTCAGGAGCGCGGCGGGCGTCGCCCGTCGCCCCCTCGGACCACATGCCGTGCGGACCTACTGCCGCAATGGCGCAACCGACAGCCTTGCCCGTGCACCGCTTGATGAATTCGGCGGTGAGCTTCTTGAGATAGATACCCTCGACCGTCGCGGAGAGCACCTTCCCGTCGACCAGGATCTGCTTGTCGGCCGGCAGGATGATCTCGCCGTCTTTGGGCAGCTTGATCTCGCCTGTCCCGGGTTGTGATTGGATGACGCCGACGCCAAGCAGGGTCACGGCTACGCACGTGGTGAGAACGAGTCTCTTCATTTAGCATCCTTTGAGGAGTAGTGATCCGCTTTTTGCGAGTCGCATACTCTGGCGCAGGCGGGGGGCATGCGTTACCGAAAAAACATATCAAATCCAGTTACTTGAAAAGTGAGGGAAATGGGCAGGCCGGAGCGTCTTTACCTGGATGTCCAGGGCGCGATAGGCTATGGCCTGCAGAGGAGGATCTCCCCATGTGCCGAAACATCAAGACCCTGCACAACTTCGAGCCGCCGGCGACGGACGACGAAATCCACGCCTCGGCCCTGCAATTCGTCCGCAAGCTGAGCGGCTTCACGAAGCCGTCCAAAGCCAACGAGCCGGCCTTCAACAGGGCCGTGTACCAGGTGACGGAGGCGGCCCGCGAGCTGCTCGGCTGTCTCGTCACCAATTCTCCGCCACGTGACCGCGAGGTCGAAGCTACGAAAGCCCGCGCCAAGGCGGCCGTCCGTTATGGTGACTCTGGAAGAGCTTGAGGCTGGCCTCGACGAGATCCGCGGCGCTCCCAAAGAGGAGGGTCCGCTGAAGCTGATCGTCCGCCGGCCTCGGATCGAGGAGCGGGAGGTGCTCCAGGAAGCCGAGCTCGATCTCGTGGAAGGCCTCGTCGGTGACAACTGGCGCACCCGGGGGAGCTCCCGCACACCGGACGGGTCTTCCCACCCGGACATGCAGCTCAACATCATGAATGCCCGGGTGATCGCCTTGGTCGCCCGGCACCCCGACCGCTGGCAGCTCGCTGGGGATCAGCTCTTCCTCGATCTGGACCTCAGCGCCGACAACCTGCCTCCAGGAACCCGCCTGACGCTGGGCTCCGCGGTCATCCAGGTGACGGACCAGCCCCATACCGGCTGCAAGAAGTTCGTGGAGAGGTTCGGGGCGGATGCCCTGAAGTTCGTGAATTCGCCGTTGGGAAGACAGCTTCATCTGCGCGGCATCAACGCAAGAGTCGTCCAGCCGGGCGTGATCCGGACAGGTGACCTCGCGCGGAAGCTTTCGCAGTAAGATCCCTCGCGTCATGGAACCCATCTCGGAGACAACCACTGGCGTTCACGAGTTCCAGGACGATCCTCGCAACGACGGGGTCCTGATCTGGATAAACGGGGCGCTGGTGCCTCGGCCCGAGGCCAAGGTCTCGGTGTTCGACTCCGGGTTCGTGCTCGGAGACGGGGTCTGGGAGGGGCTGCGCCTGGTATCCGGGCGCTTCGCCTTCCTGGACGCCCATCTCGACCGGCTGTACGAAGGCGCCAAGGCGCTGATGATCGACATCGGCCTCAGCCGGGACGAAATGATCAAAGCCCTCGGCGAGACGATCGAGGCCAACGGGATGTCCGACGGCGTCCACGTGCGGCTGATGGTCACCCGCGGAGTGAAACGCACGCCCTATCAGGACCCGCGGCTCACGATCGGCAAGGCCACGGTCGTCATCATCCCCGAGCACAAGGAGCCCAAGCCCGAGCTGATCGCAAAGGGGCTGCGGCTGTTCACCGTCCACGTGCGGCGCGGCTATCCCGACGTTCAGGACCCCAAGCTCAACAGCCACAGCAAGCTCAACGACATCACCGCCTGCATCCAGGCCGCGCAGGCCGGCTACGACGAGGCGCTGATGCTCGATCCGCACGGCTTCGTCTCGACCTGCAACTCGACTCACTTTTTCATCGTGCGCAAGGGCGAGGTCTGGACCTCCACGGGCCGCTACTGCCTTCCCGGCATCACGAGGGGAAACGTGATCCGCGTCTGCCGCGAGGCCGGCATCCCCGTTTTCGAAAAGGATTTCTCGCTGACCGAGGTCTATGGCGCGGACGAGGCCTTCGTGACCGGAACCTTCGCGGGCGTCGTGCACGTCACCGAGGTTGACGGACGCATCCTGAGCCCAGGGCGCGGCCCCATGGTCGAGCGGCTGCAGGGCCTGTACAAGGAGCTGATGAGGCGCGACGTATCATGATCGGTCTCCGGATCGCCGCCTGGTCGGGGCCGCGCAACATTTCGACCGCGATGATGCGCGCCTGGGAGAACCGCCCGGATACGACCGTCGTCGACGAGCCTCTGTACGCTTTCTATCTGGACCGCACCAAGCTCGACCATCCCGGCCGCGAGGAGGTGATCGCAGCGGGCGAGACGGACTGGCGCAAGGTCGTGGATTTCCTGACCGGCCCGGTCCCCCACGGATGCGCCGTGTTTTATCAGAAGCACATGACCCACCACCTGCTGCCCGAGGTGGCGACTGATTGGTTCACACAGGTCGAACATGCCTTTCTGATCCGCGATCCGCGGGAAGTGCTCCTTTCCTATGTCAAAAGCCGGCCGACCGTCACGGCCGACGACATCGGCGTGCCGGCGCAGCTCCGGATCTATGAAAAGGTGCGCGAGCTCACCGGCTCGGATCCGGTCGTGATCGATGCCGGGGAGTTCCTGAAGGCACCGGAGCCGCACCTGCGCGCCTGGTGCGGCCGCCTGGGCATCGACTTCTCGGAGCGCATGTTGAGCTGGCCTCCCGGGCCCCGCGACACGGACGGCGTGTGGGCTCCGCACTGGTACGACGCGGTGTTGAAGAGCACCGGCTTCGAGCCGTACCGCGAGCGCGACCGGCGCGTCCCTTCCGAGCACCAGGCCGTGATCGACGTCTGCCTGCCGTTGTATGAGCAGATGTACGAGCGGCGGCTGCGGGTGTAGGAGAGGAAGGACACCAAGGACAACAAGGACAACAAGGACGTCAAAGAACTGTCCTTGGAGTCCTTGGTGTCCTTGCTGTCCTTTCCGGTTTGCCCCCGTGGTAAATTCGCGAGCCGTGCGCCAACGAGCCCTCTTCCTTCTTCTTGCAGCCCTCGCCTGCCGAACGGCAACTCCCTCGCACGGGCCCCGCAAAGTCCTCATGCTGAGCCTGGACGGCGCGGATACCATCACGCTCCATCGGCTGTACAAGGAGGGGAAGCTCGACGCGGGCGGATTCGCGCGTTTCTTTCAAGAAGGGCAGGTCGCGGACGCGCTGGTGCCCGCCAATCCCACGATCACCGCGCCCAACCACATCAGCCTGGCGACTGGATATCCCACTGGGAAGACCGGCATCGTCGCCAACGACGTCCGCCTGCCGGGAATGCCTCTCGCCAACAAAGTGAGCGGTTTTGCCGCGGACATCGACACCGAGACGCTCTGGGAGGCGGCCCACCGGCAGGGTCTGCGGGTCGGGGTCTCTACCTGGCCCGGCGCCGACGGCAGGAACGAGCGGCGGAGCGCGGACTGGGGCCTGATCTACGTCAACACGCCCAGCCAGAAGCCGGAGCCGCGCACGGTCCGGGATTGGAAGGGTTCGCTCAAAAAGGGGGAGTGGACGCTGGTGCCCTGCAACGAGGGCGAGGCCCCGGGCTGCTGGGTCAAGGTCCTCGAGATCCTGGAGAGCGATCCACCGAGCGTCAGGCTCTATTTCGCCGGGGAATACCCGCTCAGCGCCTACCCGGCCGAGTTCGAAGCCGCGCTCCACCGCGGCGGGCTGATCTGGCCCGGTCCTCCGGACAGCGACCTGCTGGATGAGGCCTGGGCGGGGCGGCCAGGGATCGACCTCGACACCTGGGTCGAGCAGGCGGAACGCTTCTCGACCTTCTTCATGGATGCCACGCTGGCCACGGCCCTCTACTCCGAGTGGGACCTGCTCATGGCGTACACACCGGTGATCGACGAGGCTGGCCATCAGCTCCTGCTCGTCGATCCGCGCCAGCCCGGGTTCTCCCTTGAGCGGGCGGCCTCTCTTGACGCCGCGCGGCTGCAGGTCTGGCAGTCGGTCGACCGCGAGCTGGCTCGTCTGCTCGCCGCCGTGGACCTGCGCACGACAACGGTCCTGGTGGTGAGCGATCACGGCATGATGCCGGCCCACACGCGGATCGACATCGACACGCTGCTCCGCGATTGGGGGCTGCTCTTGCTGGAAGCGGACGGCAAGACCCCCGCGCCGGAGAGCCGCGCCGATTCGATCAGCGCGGGGGGCATGTGCCACATCTACCTGCAGCCCGGCGTGTCCGGCGCGGAGGGGCTGATGGAGAAGCTCCGCAAGGATCTCGCCGCCTGGTCCGACCGCAACGGCCATCCGATCCTCCGCATGGTGACTCCCGCGGAGGCCGGGGAGATCGAGATGGATCACCCGAACAGCGGCGACCTCATCCTGATCACGGAGCCCGGCTATGTCTTCCGCCACGAGTCGGACCCCGTGACGGACAAGGCCCTCTCCCCGACGGACACCTACGGCATGCACGGGTATCTGAATAACTACCCGGCCGTGCACGCGAGCTACCTCGCGATCGGAGCGGGGATCCGGAAAGGGAACGCCGGCACCTTCCGCAACACGGAAGTGGCGGGGAGGGTGGCGGACTGGCTGGGGATCGAGAAGCCCAGGGAACGGCCTTGAGCGGGGCCGCGCCCGGACGATTCAGGAACCTTCCCGGATGAATTAGGCACCTTCCCGGACGATCCGGGCAGTTGCCCGAGAAATCCGGGGAGTTGCCCGAAAACTTTGGGCACCTGCCCAAGTCGTCCGGGCAGCTACCCAAGTCGTCCGGGCAGCTACCCAAGTCATCCGGGCAGCTGCCCAAGTCGTCCGGGTAGCTGCCCAAGTCATCCGGGCAGCTGCCCAAGTCGTCCGGGCAGTTGCCCAAGTCGTCCGGGCAGTTGCCCAAGTCGTCCGGGCAGTTGCCCAAGTCGTCCGGGCAGCTGCCCAAGTCGTCCGGGCAGTTGCCCAAGTCGTCCGGGCAGCTGCCCAAGTCGTCCGGGCAGCTGCCCAAGTCGTCCGGGCAGTTGCCCAAGTCGTCCGGGCAGTTGCCCAAGTCGTCCGGGCAGTTGCCCAAGTCGTCCGGGCAGTTGCCCAAGTCGTCCGGGCAGTTGCCCAAGTCATCCGAGTAGCTGCCCAAGTCATCCGGGCAGTTGCCCAAGTCGTCCGGGCAGTTGCCCAAGTCATCCGGGCAGTTGCCCGAACCGTCCAGGAAGCCTGCTGAGTCCCCCATCTACAAAGGGCTGGGTCCCATCGACCACGCCAAGAGTGCCGCGCGCCCCCCTGGGAACGCCGGCGTCTCGCCGGCCTCCGTACCGGACACTTATCCGGCGCAAGTCCTTGAAGACGAAGCACGGTAGGCGATCGCCAACTCCCCTGGAATCAGCGGTTCCGCAGGACTTCCTTCCCCTGATCCGGACGGATAAGCCGCCAATGTCAGTCTTATCCGCCAGGATCCGCCGCATTGACAACCAAGCTTGCCTTCGCTAACCTGCTTGAAACCAACGGCAGCTAGACTTATGGTTCAATTCTGAAATCCAGTTGCTTATGCGGCCTGGATGCGTGTGCGAAGGATGCCGTATAAACTCAGGCGTAGGTGTATGAGAACCACCTTCTATTCCCGGTCGGCTTACCTCGCGGCACAGCTGACGGTTCCACCTTGCTTTATCGAACTTGACACGTTCTACGAGCCAATCCTTCCAGACATCCCAACGGGATGGAGGAGCTTCCACCTTCGGCACGCCGAGAATATCTGCCGGAGGATGAGCGACATCGATCTCTACGCTTGGTTCATCAGCGATGTAAGGAGACACCCCGATCCCATTTGGGGCGCTACGATCATCGGCAGCTACTTGGTTGGTTTCTTCAGCGCGTGCAAGTCGCTCTTTGATGCGGGCTCCATTTCCCTGAGCGACTTACACAGCCTCAACCTCGCTGACCGCGAGCAGGACATGTCCAAAGGTCGCTTCTGGAACGCCCTGCAGAGTTCCTCGCCGAGATCCTTTGGGCGGTTCAACGGCTTCCGCCCAATCTGCAACCAAGTTGTCCGGTGGCGCGACGCCTCAGTCCATCGCGCGACACCCCTGGTCGTGGTGCACTCACCTGGACCCCTCGACAATGCACCTCCTGAGGCGATTCAAATCCGCATGGTGGCCGACCCAAACGCCAAACTTGAGAAAATCATCGACGCGCCCAATGACGTGCTGTGGCTCGATCCTCTTCAACTCTACGACACTTGGCGGCCCGAACTGGTGTCGTTCTGTGAAGCCCTCTGCACTGAGATAAAGGAATCTATTCAACCCCAGCTACTGAGTTTTCCGCCTAACTCGGCCGATCGAGCCAAACAGCGCCGTTCCCGCCTCGCCGGGGAGATTGCTGAGCCGGATGTGTAACCACGTTTACGCGGCCGACTTTGCGACAATGCCCCGAGCTATGGGTGAGCGATGCCCCTATCCAGAATTCTATGAAAGGTCTCGGTCGCAAGCAGGATCCGCGCTTGTACTACCGATAGACGATCGCGGGGCGTGCATCTTCCACAGTCAGGAGATCGCTTGGAAGCGGGAAAACGGCTTCAAGGCAAACTTCCTCCAACTCGTACAGTTGCTCGACGCTGACGCCGCGTGGAGCTACTACGACTTTGCGGAGTTCGTATTAGTAGGAACCAAGCTCAGTGGCCCCGGGGAACACATCTTCAGCATAGAGGATACTAGCTTCCGCAAGCGCGCGTACTTCATAGGTGCGACATTTATCGATTCATTCGTGCTCGCGGGTGTGGATTTCCAAGACGGCGGAGTATTCCGCGAAGCGACGTTCGCTCGCGACTTGATAATCAAGAATAGTCGCTTCAAGGGCCTTGACTTCATTAAGACGAAACTCACCCAATGTGCCTTCTTCACTGAGGTTGATTTCCTGAGCTACGCCCTCTTCCAAGACGCCTGCTTCACCTGCACCAGGGACGGCTACGTGGTCAAGTTCGAAGGCTCTCGATTCCACGGAATTACAGACTTCTCCAGTGCTTTCTTCACCCTTGGCGCCGAATCGGCGGCAGGCTTTTTGAAAGTCCAGTTCAAAGATTTCGCGGATTTCAGGAGTACGCATTTTAGCTGCCAGGTTGTCTTCAGCGATGTCTCCTTCGCATCAATCACCGAGTTTATTAATACATCCTTCGACGCGGTCCGCTCTTCGGCGCGGTACCGAGGGGCCGCGGTCGAATTCAATCAGATTGAGGTAACGACCGGTGCGACCCTCGCTTTCGTTAGCACAGACCCTCAGAAGAAGATGTTCAATCATGACGTGCAGATGAGCTTCAAGGAGGAACCGACCGGGATCATTCGGTTTGAGAACGCCAACCTCAGCAGGATCACGACGGATTCCAGGGAGCGACTGAACCGGCTTATGAAGTCGGGCACAGTCGAGATCGGGCCAGGGTGCATCAAATATCGATTTCAAACTGAACTTCGTACGATCTCCGTAAGCCAAGGCAATGCACCGCTCATCCTTGATCTATGCCAGACGTTCACCAACTACTTCACCGCAAGCAACGGCCTAAGTCTAGGTTTTGAGATCGTGGAACGTGACAAAACAAAAGTCAGCTTCTTTTATTTCACAGATGAAGATATTTCAGAGGCGGGCTTCGCCCAGCGATTGGCGCAAACAGAACAGCGCCTGTGGAACCTGCTTTCGAGCAGCTCCGACGAGCAGTTCCTGATCTTCGAAGGAGCGAACGGTGCGGAGCTAAGGACGAGCAAGGAGAGCGCGGTAATCAACGCTGTCGACGGTATCTCGGCTCTGCTTGGAACCTTCTTCCGTGTCGGGGCGAGGATCGCCCTTGGAACCTGGAAGGAAGCCGACACAAAAGCGCTCTTGGGTGGCATCAGATTCAATGAAGACGGTGCCGAGAATCGCGCCCTGAGCCTTCATCGAGCCATCGTCGAGGAGTACACTGGCCGGAGACTCTTTGGTTTCAACCGCCAGCAAAACAAGCTCCTCGCGCCTATGGTTCCCGAAAAGGTTAGGATTCTCTTTCTGGGCGCCAACTCCGCGAGCTCGCCGCTGGAGCTTGATAGGGAAGTCAAGAAAATTCAAACCAGCCTGAAGCTTGCTAAGGAACGCGAGAACCTCGAACTCAAGCAAGAGTGGGCGGTAACGGTGGAAACTCTGATGCAGGCGATGCTCGATGAATCACCGACGATCGTTCACTTCTCCGGCCATGGCAATGAGTCGGGCATTATCCTTCAGGATGACATGGGCGAGCCTAAGGTAGTATCGACAGACGCACTCTCGAGCCTGTTCAAGCTCTTCAAGGATACGGTCCGTTGCGTTGTGCTGAACTCCTGCTACTCCGAGCATCAAGCGCGAGTGATCCGACGGCACATCCCGTATGTCATTGGCATGCGATCCAGCATTCCAGACCCCACTGCGGCCGCTTTTTCCTTAGGATTCTACAAAGCTCTAGGTGCGGGAAAGGATATTCCGTTCGCGTTTGAGATGGGGAAAGCGTCCATCAAACTAGAAGAAGGCGATTCCAGTGAGAGCATGCTGGTATTACTCTGAGGTGATCGGTGATCGACATGCGCAGCCCAGCTATAGGTGCCTCGCGTCAGGCCAGGCTACACGCCTGAGCCTCCGAGGCTCTACTTTTGCAACAACCGGGCAGAGGAAGAGGTGGATCAGCGCTCAACCTCCCTGGGCTGCACCAGACAGCTACGCTGCCGGTGAGCCCCGATAGCGTTGCTGCGACACGATGTCGCTTCCTATATGAAGTTGTCCTCATCGGCGATTGATAGAGGACCACCCTTACCACAGGGTGAATCTAGGGGCCTGAATCCCTTCTGGCAGCAGCCAATCTTGTATTGAATGGACTTGAGACGGTGGCCTTGCAGGCGGATCCTCATCGCCGGGGAAACCTCCGCCCCAAGATCAACGTGGTGCGCTACGCAGACGACTTTATCGTAACGGGCAGTTCGCGAGAACAGCTCATGGAAAAAGTGCGTCCGGCCGTGGAGGTCTTTCTCGCGGAACGGGGTCTTCGTCTCTCGGAAGAGAAAACGAGGATTACGTCCATAGAGGACGGGTTCGAGTTTCTGGGAGCTACGGTCCGCAAGTATGGGGGCAAGCTCTTGATCAGGCGATCGAAGCGCAACATCCTGGATTTTGTTCAGGAGCTCCGCAGGCTGATCCGAACCCAGAGGTCGGCCAAGGCCCTCGACCTGATCCGTCAGCTCAACAGCAAACTGAGGGGCTGGGCGCATCAACAGAGGTACCTTGTCGCCAGTCGCGCCTTCCGATATGTTGACCTACGCGTCTTCCAAGCCTTATGGCAGTGGGCCAAGAGGAGGCATCCGACGAAAGGAAAGGGCTGGGTGCGGTCGAAGTACTACCGCACGGGTCCCCACCAGGAGTCGATCTTCACGGCGCCACGGAAAAACCCGGATGGGTCTTGGGGAACCATGGACCTGTACCGGACAAGTAGCATGCCGATCCGTCGACATGCTAAAGTACAAGCTGAAGCGACGGTTTACGATCCCGACTACGACGACTACTTCCGCCAGCGCAGGGAGAAGCAGCGTCGGATGCGAGCCCGTACCTTCGCTGCGGCGAGGACTCAGCCATGAGGATTATCAACCCGGGCCACTCAGCAGCCGGGTCGACAAAATCGGCCTTAGAAAGGCTTGAGCCGTATGCGGGGAAACTCGCACGTACGGTTCTTAGAGGGGTTGGGGACCCGTAAGGGTCCCTGGCCTACTCGGCGGCGACACTCGGAACATCTATGAGCTACACGATCGACGCAATGCACCAGAGTACGCAACTGCTGTACTCGACTGTGCGCGTGCAGGTTCGCTGCGCGGATGGTAGCGCCGGGGTAGGAACCGCTTTTTTCTTCGACTACGGCGAACCCGACAACTGGCGCACGTATCTCGTTACAAACAAGCACGTCGTTGACGGGGCCCTACATGCTCGCATCGTCTTCCACACAGCGGCGGCACCGCAACTCCATGCCCTTACTCCTCCGGGGCGTACCGTCGTTGACTTCATTGACTTCGAGCGCCAGTGGTTCCCTCATCCTGACCCCAACATCGATCTATGCGTAATGCCAGTCCAGCACCTCAAGAACCTAGCGGGCAGCGCACTCGACTCGATTTTCTACAGGCAGATGGGCGCGCACGGAGTTAAGACCGACGAGGAACTCGGCAGGTTTCCGGCGATCACCAACGTCGCCATGATCGGTTACCCGATTGGCCTTTGGGATGAGCAGAACAACCTTCCGATGATTAGGCTAGGTACTACCGCCAGCCACCCGGCGATCGACTTTGACGGGCACCCTCAGGTCGTCATCGACATGGCTTGCTTCCCGGGATCTTCCGGCTCACCTGTGGTGTTCTACGCGCCGCGCGACCTCGGTACGTCTTCTCATTACTTCCTCGGTGTCCTTCACGCCGGCCCGGTTCAAGATGTCTCCGGCGAAATCGTAGTGCGCCCCGCGCCAGTGGCGGTTCGCGCGATGGTACGCTCAGAGGTCATGATTCACCTTGGCTACGTCATCAAGGGGCGCGAGATCGTTAAAGCGATCCAAGGGCTTGAGGCGCGCAGCCTAGCTACTGAAGGGATGTCGCCCAACCCCGCTGCTCCAGCGGACCAGAAAGCTCCGCTTCCTGGCCGCTGAGCAGCATACGCCGCTAGGTGGCAGAGCAGACAATGTGGACGACGCAGATCAGCGACGTGGGGCGGTCTGGAACACTGCGGTTCGTGCTGAGGCGAGGCTCGGACGCGGCCTCATATTCAGAGGTCGTAGAAGCCTGGCAGACCGACGCAGAGTTCCGCTCCTGGTTCAACGCGTTGCTCGCCGGTCTGTCGTTCACGGCCTTCCGGTGGGAGACACCGCCGGTATCCGCGCCGACCGCGAGCCGGCCGTTCGAGTTCGTGGTGCTCGATAGTCCAGGCTTGGCGCGCCGGCCTGACCCCGACGCGTTCGTCGAGCACTTCCAGAGCCAGCCGCACTTGGAAGTTCTTGTGTTTTCCAACCTTGGTGGAGACGCGATCATGGTGGTCCCGCGCCCAGTGGCTCCGGCCTCTGCCTACGGGCATCTCGCTGCCTTCGTGCGCGAGGCGCCAGAGCGACAACAGGATGCCTTG
This sequence comes from uncultured Holophagales bacterium, assembly GCA_963741305.1. Taxonomy (GTDB): domain Bacteria; phylum Acidobacteriota; class Thermoanaerobaculia; order Multivoradales; family UBA5704; genus DATMER01. The sequence goes on from CAVUHL010000003.1 coordinate 6,940,263, forward strand.
TGGCAAGCTGTCGGAGACGCAATGGTTCGGCGGATGAGCGCCAAGCCGGTATGGCTCAGCACCGCTGGCGCTGGCGTCTCTTGGCTGCATGTGCGGCTCGACGACCGGCCAAAGTACTACGGTTTCGCACGGTATCGGTCGGCATGAGACAGAAGTCCGTCTACACGCAGCTAGGGCGGCACCCCTGGTTCGTAATCTGCCGCCTGACGCGGGCCTTGCGGACGGACGGCTTGTCTACTCGGAAGTTCTTATGCCCTTCGGGGGGTCCAGTAGAATAGTGTTGTGTCAGCGCCCAACCCTCGCTTCCACCGGCCGGCCGGCTTCGCCGTCCGTACGGTGAAGCGCCGCAGCGTTCGGCGAAGGAGGGTGGTTTGGACGAGCTCGACGGCTTCGTTATGGAGGGGGGGCGTGCAGTCTATCGCCCTGTTGGCTACGTCTCGTTCGATGAAGTGGTAGCCATGGTCTGCGCCGCCATCGCGGCCGCTCGATCGAATCAGGCCAGGGACCTCCTAGTCGACACGACGGCGCTGACCGGATTTCCCTCGCCCGACACATTCCAACGGTTCTTGGCGGTCGTGGAGTGGGCTGAGGAGGCGAGAGGGAGCGTGCGCCTGGCGATAGTTGCCCGGCCGGAAATGATCGACCCGCAGAAGTTCGGGGTGACCGTCGCCGCCAACCGGGGCTTGGTGAGCAACATCTTTACCATCGAGGGAGAGGCCCGCGCCTGGCTCGACGCCAGGTGAGATCTGGACTGAGAGATCCTGGGCTTCGGAGAAAAGGTATCGAGCTCGTGTGGATCATGATTTCAGGACCCTATAGCACCGGCGCCAACAACGACGCTGATCGAGAGGCCAATCTTCTCGCTCTGAACCAAGCTGCGTACCAAGTGTTCCGCAGAGGCCATGTCCCAATCATCGGCGTCAACATGGCCCTTCCGGTGATACAGGTGGCGGGTCCCCAGATGTATGATGCCATCATGATGCCCCTCTCCCTCGCCTTGGCAGATCGCTGTGATGCAATTCTCCGCATCGAGGGTTTGTCTCGCGGGGCAGACGATGAGGTCGAACGCGTTCGAGCGCGCGGGGGACATGTGTATCATGGTGTCGAGGAGATTCCTTATTCGGTCGCCGGCTGACGAGTCGATGCTCCGACAAACCGGAAAGACTGGAGCATGTCGTCCATGATTGGGCCGTAGATCGGGTCCGACTCCGAAAACTCCACAAGAATGCAGATCAGAAGCACGGTGCCGTGTGTGGAGTCGCTGGTAATCCGCGAGATTTCTCTCGCTCTCATGCCGTTTTTGAGAGTTACGACGATCCGCACCTCGGTCCAGTCGACACCTGCTTGCTGGACCGTGCGGACAGATTCCAGTTTGCTTTCCAGGATGTCCTTTCCCGAATTCATATGAAGGCGCTGCTGTGCAATGGGCGATATGTCCTCTTGGTCTGCATGTGCCACTACTTGAAGGGAAAGGCGGCTGTCCGGGGTTTTCCGCCAGTGCTCAACTATTTCGCTTTCGGGATTCGCCTTGACCAGGGATTCTGGTACGTCGATCTTGTAACCAACCGATCTTCCATTCAAAGTTGTTTTGTCCGAGCGGCGGACCAAATCGGGAATTTGTAAGCTCTCGGGGATGATATTATCAGGCTCACGCATGATCGGGTCAATAAAAGATTCGGTGGCAGAATGGACTATCCACAGAGGACCAAAAATCATCGTGGCAGCGAGTATGACAGCGCCGATGTTGGCGGCCAGCGTACCGATTCCTCTGTTCCATCGAGGTGGCCGGGGCGGTTCGCGGTCTCCACCAAACATCCCCTCGATAAAGGGTTGCAAAGAGTATCTTAGATCTGCCGCATCGGCTGTGAGCGGCCATAATGTAGGACATCGATAACTAAGTTCCTGCAGCCGCGGAACCCATTCCCGATCAAAGTATACGAACGCGGGCCGGTCAAGAAACGGGACTACCCGCGGCATCTCCACCGCGAGGTGTTCCCTGGCAAATTTTCGCAGAGTTTCGTAAGGCTCGGGATTTCTCCAGAATACGACTAGGCAGAGCAACACGCGGAAAGGTTCGACAAGGGTACGGATCTGCTCGAACTCCCACTGGATGCCCATAGAGGTCCCAGGTTGAATCACCAATGCCTGAGATTTAATCATCTCAGATCTAACAGTTTCTTGCCACTGGTCATCAGATATATAAAGGCGCTCCGAGCCTGGAGTGGCAAGACGTTCGCCCGGCCTTCCGATGGCAACGACAGGGCCGTAAACCTCAAAAAACCGTGCGATCGATTCTTCGGACGATCCTACGCCGTAGTTGAAAATCATTCGCAGTAGCCGGACGGGATGCAAAGAGTACATGAGATCCTGCGCAGATGTCTGTCCCAGTTGCAGCTTTGAAACAAGTCCCGTATTCGTATTCATCTGTGAGCGAACGCCGGTGATCCCCGCCAGCAAACCGGGGGGTTGAAGAGTGGCGGCGTCGTCGTCGACGAAGGGACGCAAGAAAAGAATCGACTTGCGTGAATCCTTGGGGTTCAGAGGCCTGTAAGGGCGCTGGCAAAGCCGATAACCTGTCCATATAAGCCAAGGCGCCGGCAGCCATACGAGTGTCCACAACTGTTGATTGTGGCCAAAGTTATCCGTCAGAGGGCTGGCGATCACAATCCAATAGGCCACGCCAAGAATTTTGAGCGTCCAGCCCAAACTTGGCGAGTAGACGGGGCTCCGGGCTCTCGTCGGCCGCCGTTGATTCGGCTGCGGAATCAAGCGCCCCGCCGGGAAATTGTCCAAGGGGATCCAGGGTCCTCTGCGAGTCAGAAGAAGAATCAATCCGACAGAGAATAGGACAAGCAAGAGTGCGCTGCCGGCGGCGAGCAGGCTACGTTCGCTGACCGCGGAATATAAGCTCAACGCGAGGAATGGCAGTAAGAACGCCCCTATAGCCAGCGCAACGGCTAAGCCGCATCCCTCGGACTGCCACGGGGTTCGAATCCAATAGCGATCGCTTATTAGACATTTTAGGGCTCTGCGGAACGACTCGACTTGTTGATGCTGAATCGTGAAGCGCACGGGCCTGTGGTGCTTGGACAGAAGAGTAAAGCGGCTGTTTCCGATTTGCGAGGAGCGTGTCAACCATTTGTGAGGAGTGGAGAACTCCTCGCGGACATGGGTAATTGCCCCCAATTCTATGCTTCGTAGTCTGCGTAAGTTGCGTCGAAGTGCTGGCTCCCCGTCTGCCGTGCACATCTCCTCGGTCACCCCTAGATTACGGGTGGGGCGTCGGCCTATGAGAATGTGGGTCCCATAGAGTGCAATAATCCGTGTGCCCAGAAAACCGGAACTTATGCGCAGAAGCGGAAGTGACTCGGTCATAGACGGATGCCCCTAGAAAGCTTCGACTGAATCTTAGATGAGAGTATACTTGTTAAAAACAGTACGTCAAGGTCAGGCACCTATATATGGTGGCCACGCGCCCTGCTCCGGGGGTCTTCCAGAGGCTGTGGGCGGGGGAGTGACACGGGATTGACACACGAGCATGGAGCCTTCCCGGGTCAAACCGCTATTCCATGAAGAACCAAGCAGATATAGGACGGAAGGCATGGGAACCAACCGGTCTGCAAAACCATGTACGTGGGTTCGAATCCCGCCGGCGCCTCCACCTTCTAACGTCGTCCGAATCTTAGTGGGCTTGACTAGGCGTAGCCTGCTGGCTACAATCTCTCTGTGATCGAGATCCGGAGGACGGAGGTCTTCGCCGAATGGCTCAATGGCTTGCGCGACCTCCGGGCCAGGGCGCGCATTCAAGCTCGGATCGAGCGTCTGGCCATGGGGAATCCGGGGGATGTGCGACCGGTGGGTGAGGGCGTCTCGGAGCTGCGAATCGACCACGGGCCGGGCTACCGCGTGTACTTCGCGAAACGTGGGCAGGAGTTGATAGTACTTCTGGCGGGTGGCGACAAGAGCACCCAAGCCGAAGACATCAGAACCGCTCTTCATCTTGCGCGCAACCTGTAGGAGGCGTCCCATGACCAAGACCACCACCCGGCGCTACGATGTGGCGGAGCACCTGCGGACTCCAGAGGAAATGGCAGCCTATCTCGAGGCCTGCCTCGAAGAGGCTGACGGAGACGCGGCCTTCGTTGCCAAGGCTCTAGGAGATATCGCGCGCGCCAAGGGCATGGCCCAGGTGGCTCGCGACGCCGGCCTTTCTCGGGAGAGTCTCTACAAGGCACTCTCGGGGGAACGCAGCCCTAGCTTCGATACAGTCCTCAAAGTTGTCAGAGCTCTCGGCTTGAAGTTGCATGCCGACGCCACCTGAGCTGGCCTCAGCTCAACACCTTGAGAAACATCGCCTTCCCATCTCCCGGCCCGTAGAAGTCATCCAGCTCCGCCGCCAGCTCGTAGCCGCAGGCGAAGTAGAAACGGCGGGTGCCGTCGTACTGGCCACGCGTCGAGGTCTCGACATAGACGCGGGTGCGGCCGGCGGAGGCCATCCAGTCTTCAGCATCTTTCAGAAGGGCGGCTCCGATCCCTTTTCCCTGGTGCCGGGGATCGACCACGATCCAGTAGAGGTCGGCGGAGGCGAGTGTGCCCGGGATGGGGCCCCAACAGGCATAACCCCCGACCTCCCCGTCCGTCTCCGCGACCAGAAAGCGATAGTGGCTCGCCTCGCCCTGGGACAGCCGATCATCGATCAGCTCCAGGGCGACCTCGACCTCCTCCGCATTGAAGAAGGCTGTCTCACCGATCAGCTTTTCCAGAGGAGCCCGATCGCTGCTTTCCAGGGACCGGCGAATCTTCACGGGAGGGGGCGCCCCTCTCCCGGGGGAAGGGTGTGCGATGGGAGAGGGGTTGGGGGTGAGGAGCTTTCGAGCCACCTCCAAGATCCGGCGGATCACTTCCCCCGGCGAAAGCCCAGCCATTCCCGCCGCCGCCATGAACCCTGCATTCCTCGCGAGGCACGGATTCGCATTCACCTCCAGCACGTGGGGAACGCCGTCCTCATCCAATCGGAAATCGATCCGGGCATAGCCTTCGAGCCCGCACAGCCGCCAGGCCTTGAGGGCCATCTCGCGGATCCTGCCGAGCACTGGAGCCTCCTCCGGGAAGCCGCGGACTGAGTGAATGTAGGCGAAGGAGCTTTCGTCCCACTTGGCGTCATAGCCCAGGACCCGGGACATCCCCTCGGGATAGCCGTCGTAAAGCATTTCGGCGATCGGGAGCACCTCGACGGTATCGGCGGCATTTCCATTTGCCAGCAGGGAGACGTTGAATTCCCGTCCAGGGAGGAAGCGCTCCACGAGCACGGGTTGATCGGGGAAGCGGCGGGCGAGCCCGGCTCCGCGCTCCAGGGCAGCTTCGCGGGTGGTGCAGACCGGATCTCCCTCCATTCCGATCGAGGCGTCTTCCCAGGCCGGTTTCAGGATCCAAGGGGGAGACACGCGGTCGAGCACTTCTGGCCGGTCGAGATCAAAACGGCCGCCGGGTGCGACGGCCACGCCCTCGGAGGCGAGCAGCGCCCGGGTCGCGATCTTGTCCGTTGTCAGCGCGTGCGCCGCTGGAGGAGAGCCGGTGTAGGAAAGGCCCGCCAGCTCCAGGACCGCGGTGCTGTCCGTGTGAATGTAAGGGCGCCCCGGCGGAGATTCGATCATGTTGAAGATCACAATCTCTCGGTGGCGCGCTTGTTCGAGAAAGATTTCCAGGGTCCGGGCCGGATCGATGGCGAGCCGGACGGAGGGGAGCCCGAGCTCGCCGAGCGCGGACTCGACGAGCTCCACCTGGGCCAGGATGTCGGAGGTGGAGGGGTCGTCCTCCTCGCCGACCGGGTTGTGAGCGATTACAACTCTCAGCTCAAAGACCCCAACGGCGGCTGGCTGCGTCCACGATCGAGCCGAGCAGTTGATCGAAGGAGATGCCGGCCATGCCGGAGAGGATGGGCAGGTCCGAGTAAACGGGATTGAGGCCAGGGAGAGGATTGATCTCCAGGAAGCACGGCTCGCCGTTCTCGTCGCAGCGCAGGTCCACCCGGCCGGCATCCCGGCAAGAGAGGGCGCGGTAGGCCGCCAGAGCTACTTCTCTCGAACGCATCCCGAGCGCATCGCCGTCGAGGAGGCGATACTCCATTCGCTCCTCCCACTCCGCCTTGTTGGTCGCGGTGTAGTCGGTATCCGAACCGTTCTTGAAGACGACTTCCATCACCCCCACCACCCGGGCATCGCCGCCGTTGCCGACGATGCCCACCGTCACCTCGCGCCCGGGGAGATAGCGCTCCACGAGCACGGGCTGGCCAAAGGTTTTGAGCAGCGCGGCACAGGTCTCGCGCAGCTCGCCCCGGGTTGAGATCCGGGAGCTGGCGTTGACCCCCTTCGAGCTGCCTTCGGCCACGGGTTTGGCGAAGAGCGGCAGCTCGAGGGGAACGGTTTCCACGTCCTCTTCCGTCTCCACGACGGTGAAGGCCGGCGTGGGCAGGCCGATGTCCCTCATCAGCCGCTTGGCGAGCGGCTTGTCGAGGGTTACGGCGCAGGTGAGCGGGTCCGAAAAGGTGTAGGGCTGTTCGAACATCTCGCAGACCGCGGGCACCTGCGCCTCGCGCGAGCGCCCGCGCACGCCTTCGGCGAAGTTGAAGACCAGGTCCCACCGTTCGCCCGCGGCGAGGCGGCGGGTCAGCTCGGTCCCCCGGCCGACCCGCTCGACTTGATGGCCGAGACCGCGGAGAGACCCCGCGATCCCGGCGATGGTGACCTCTTCATCGAACTCCATGACTTCGTGGGGCTCGAACCCCGCGGCCAGGTAGTCAGATTTGAGGTCGTAGCAGAGTCCGATCCGCAACGGCCTCGACGCTTTCATCGGAGGGCACTCATCGGTGCTCGACCGGATCGGGATAGTTGTACGTCTCGCCCGACCAGTTGCGCAGCTTCACCTGCCCGTCCGTGTAGTCGAGGATCGTCTTGTTCTGGAGCGGGACCTTGCCACCGCCGCCGGGCGCGTCCACTACATAGGTAGGTACGGCGTAGCCGGTGGTATGGCCCCGGAGCTGCTCCATCAGCTCCAAGCCCTTTTCGATCGTGGTGCGCAGGTGGCCGGTGCCGACCACCGGATCGGCCTGATAGAGGTAGTAGGGCCGCACGCGCAGCTTGAGCAGCCCATGGAAAAGGTCGCGCAGCTCTTCGACCGTGTCGTTGACTCCGCGCAGCAGCACGGTCTGGCAGCCGAGCGGGATGCCGCCGTCGGCCAGGCGGTCGCAGGCTTCGGCCACTTCGGGTGTCAGCTCGCGGGCGTGGCAGAAGTGCATCGAGAGCCAGGCGCGGTGCTTGCGGAGCACCTTGACCAGCTCGGGCGTGATGCGTTGCGGCACGAATCCGGGGATGCGGGTGCCGAGGCGCACGAACTCGATGTGCGGAATGGCACGCAACCGGCCGAGGAGCTGGTCGAGCGAGGCATCCGACATGAGCAGAGGATCACCGCCGGAGATCAGCACGTCGCGGACCTCGGTGTGCTTTTCGAGATAGGCGATTGCGGCGTCGACCCGGCGGCCGAGCGGCTCGAGCTCGCCCTGGCTGACCAGCCGGCTGCGGGTGCAGTACCGGCAATAGGCTGCGCAGGTGTCGAGCACGAGGAAGAGGACGCGGTCCGGATAGCGGTGCACGAGCCCTTCGACCACGGTGTCGTTGTCTTCGCCGCAGGGATCGGCCATGTCGTCCGGGCTGACGATCAGCTCGGAGTCCTGGGGCACCACCTGCAGACGGAGCGGGCAGCCGGGATCGAGCGGATCGATTAGCGCCGCAAAGTGTGGTGTGATCGCGACGGAGAACTTCTCACTCGCCAGGATCAGGCCGCGGCGCTCCTGATCCGTCAGCCGGAACACTTTCTCGAATTGATCGAGCCGAGTGAGCCGGTGACGCATCTGCCAGCGCCAGTCGTTCCAGTGCGAGGGCTCATAGCGCTCTCCGAACAGCGAGCAGATCGCGTCGCGCCGGTGAGCTTCGGTTTCGATCGAGGCAAAGGCCTCTCGCTTCATCTCGGTTTTCCTCCGTGAGGTAAAGCGGGGGTGAAACGGATGGACAGAGCGGTCCCGGGGGCCGTCTCATAAGGGACGGCCCGCCAGGATCGATCACCCGGCAGAAAAGCCCCGGAGGGCTCGGTGGTCATGATCGGGTTACGTTAGGCCTTGAGTACGGCACCGCTCACGAGGACCGTGCGCCAGCGCCGGGGCCGAGGTTGATGGGAATTGGACGCGAAAAGACAAACCACTGTCCGACGACCCGCGCCGGACAGCCAAAGGGGCCGCGATGTCATCGGTACTCGGAGGTTGGTCGGGGGCCACGTTCTCGTCCACGATCTTTACGATAGCGGACTTCTACCTCATGTCAAGAGGGAATTTCACCGCGATTGTGTCCAGATACCGGGTGGTTGTGTTCGGGCTTCGGCGGGCCGGCTAGAATAGCCGGCCATGAGCGACCATCAGCCCACCATTTTCGACAAGATCCTGTCGGGAGAGATCCCGAGCTACAAGGTGTACGAGGACGAGCACGTCTTCGCGTTCCTGGACATCGGACCGCTTTCGGACGGGCACACGCTGGTGATCCCCAAGGAGCGCAAGGCGCAGCTCCACCAGCTTTCGGACGAGTCGTCCGCGGCCATCGGCCGGGTGCTCCCCCGCCTCTGCCGCGCGGTGATGCGAGCCACCGGCGCCTCGGCCTACAACATCCTCCAGAACAACGGTTCGGAGGCGCATCAGGTTGTATTGCACGTTCACTTCCACATCATTCCCAAGTTCGGGCAGGAGGGGCTCGGAATCGGCTGGCCGGCCCGGAAGCTTTCCGAGCCGACCGCCCGCGAGCTGCTGGACCGGATGCGGAAGGCGCTCGAAGGCTGATGCGGGCCGCCGAGATCCACGCCTTTGGGCTGGACAATCTGGCCGTGGCGGAGCGCCCTGATCCGCGGCCGGGTTTTGGACAGGCCTTGTTGAGGATGCGCGCCGCCTCGCTGAACTTCCGCGACCTGCTGACCGTCCAGGGCAAGTACAACCCCAAGCTGAAGCTCCCGCTGATCCCCTGCTCGGACGGAGTGGGCGAGGTCGTGGAGCTCGGGGAGGGCGTCACCCGCGTCCGGGTCGGGGACCGGGTCTGCCCGATCTTCGCCCAGCAGTGGCTGGCCGGCGAGCCGACCCGCGAGAAGGCGCGCTCCACGCTCGGAGGTCCGCTCGATGGCACGCTGGCCGAGCTGATGGCGGTGGACCAGGAGGGGCTCGTGAAGGTCCCGGACCATCTCACGGACGAGGAGGCGGCGAGCCTGCCCTGCGCCGCCGTGACCGCCTGGAACGCCCTGATGGCCGCGGGAGTCAAGGCGGGGGACACGGTGCTGGTCCAGGGGACCGGCGGCGTCTCTCTCTTCGCCCTTCAGTTTGCGAAGGCCCTCGGAGCCCGGGTGATCGCCACCTCCAGCAGCGATCAGAAGCTCGTCCGGGTCCGGGAGATGGGAGCCGCCGAGGGGATCAACTACCGCGAGACGCCGGATTGGGGCGCGCGGGCCAAGGAGCTGACCGGGGGAGTGGGAGTCGATCTCGTGGTCGAGGTGGGCGGCGCGGGCACCCTGGACCAGTCGCTGCGGGCGGTCCGTTTCGGCGGAGCGGTCAGCCTGATCGGCAACCTGGCCGGGATCGATGCCCAGGTCCGCTTGACCCTGATCTTCATGCAGCACGTCCGCATGCTGGGCATCTTCGTAGGCCACCGCGAGAGCTTCGAAGCCATGAACCGGGCGATCGCGGTCCACGGCCTCCGTCCGGTAGTCGACCGGGTCTTCCCACTGGAAGATTCCCGGGCGGCGTTCGAGCTGATGGCGGCAGGCGGGCACTTTGGGAAGATCTGCATTAGGGTCCCATAAGCAGAAACTTTGCCGGTTGCCTTTTTCTACTTGAAAGTAGAATAATAGGTCCATGGGCAACCCCCGCCTCGGCTATGTCCTCATTGGAGCCGCCTTCCTCGTACAGGGATCCCGGCTCGTCCTCACAACGCTGGCGGCTGGCCGCCGACCCCTCTCGCCCGATAGCGAGCAGCTTTTGTTGATCGTGGCCGCCGTGGCAATGGCGGTCGTCCTTACGGGCGGCGTCGCTTACCTCGCCCATGCGGCTCTCACGGCGCCTCGGTGGCGGATCGCCCTCGGCATCGCATGGGCGCTCGTCCTCGGTGCATCCGCCGGGCTGGTTGCACCGGCCCTCGCCGGGGGCTTGGCGAATCAAGAGCTCCTGGCGGCGCTCGCACATGGGTTGACCGCCACAGGCTGCATTCTGGCCGCGGTGGCCAGCTCTCGTCCCCAGCCACTGGGCAGCGTCCTTTGCCAAGGCTGCGGGCGCGCATTCGCTTCCAAGCAGGCCCGCGGTGGACATCAGCGAAGCTGCCCCGCTCGAGGCTTGGCGCTTCCGGCATCCCGTTGACGTATCCCTGAACGAGCGGCCATGGAGGGCCGCTACGCCTCTGCAGGCTTGCCGCTCGGCAAGCCTAGCCTATTATTGAGGCGCATCAACGATCTTGCTGGGTTCCAATTTGGAACAGTACTCGGAAACACTGCTGACGGAAGCGCTTTCGCGCTGAGGTGAACCGCTCGCCTCCTGTCGAGGGTTATTATTTCCTTGGAGCCTTTTAAGCAGATCGCGAGCAACGACGATGGTATCCCCCAACTCCTTCCTGTTAACCCTCATCAGATCTTTAAGAATGGCGATCGTGCACAAAAATCTAGTCTGGGATTCCTCTAGTTCCAGTGTCGCCTGTTTACGATCGCTGTCTATCTCAGTTTTCAATGTGAATTCTAGGGATTCCATTTGTTTTTGAAGATTGTCTGCGCGGGCTACTAGATTGGTAATCTGCGCGAGTTGTTGTTGGCTAGCATTGTGTAAGGCAGTGAATTGGGTTGAACCAAGTGTCCCTGTAGCCTCCCTGCGAGCCTGGCTTTCAGATTTGGCAAGCCCTGCCTCTATTGAAGCGATGTGAGAGTTCATTTCATTCCTGAAGGAGGTTAATTCTCGTAAGAGAGCTTGTTGCTTTTCAGATTCAGCTTGGTCGAGCTCGTTTTTCAGGGTTGCGGAATGCTGATCTAGTTGAGTTTGCATCGACGATTCCAAAAGATCTACCTGTGACTTTACGTCGGTTATAAAGGCGGATAGTTTGCTCGCCTGCGCGTGATGTTGCTCCGCGGCGGCGCTTGTATTGGCCATGCTGGTCGCGATTGAGTTCACGCGTCCATCCAAGTCGGCAAGGATCGTTCTGATTTGGGTTATCTCATTTTGCGCTGCGCAGCCACCGCTAGCGATAAGGATAGAAGCTAAAAGCATGCGCCCGAGCGTTGCAGTTGGTCGCTCATTGCCTGGCGGCAGGTATGGGCGGGATCCGTGTGTTCTCTGCTTAGGCATGCCATTACCCCTTTCTGCTCGACTTGCGCCTTGAGTGCCGGATGGCCCCCCAGATGCCCACTATTCCCCCTGTGCCGATAACACCAAGCGCAGTACTCAATAGGTCCAGATTCTCTTTAGCCCACCTTGCCGGGTCAGGGGCTCGAATAGATAAATTGGAAGCCAGCACTACAGACTCTTTGTCCCACTTGATCGGTTCCTGGGAATTGGCAAGACGTGAGCCAAGTTGAGCCTCAAGGCTAGACGGATAGGTCCCGACAGAGAAGATACTATTACGACTAATTTTCCACGCTATCACAGCCTGAGAATGAATCGGAAATATCTTGCGTTCGTTTGGTGCAAGGTCAGGTGGTGCCGCAGCCTCCTGCCCAGGCACAACCTGAACTCGAAACAAACTCTTATCTGGGTTCTCCACAGTCGCCCTTAGAAAAAACTCTCGATCATTCGCCATCTTTAGATAGCCGGGAAGAACGTGTGGGCTAAAAATCAGCGTGAGTCGACTTTGACCAAAGCGATGGGCATCCACCGTCAGCCCCGGAGGGTCTAGTTGGTAGATCCCTACAATCACGTCGTCAGCTACAATCCCACCAACGGCTAGAGGTTTAGAGCTATCATCGAGTTGCTCGTGCATGGGAACTAGCTGTAGCGATCCTGCCGTCTTAATAGGTGGGTTTCTCGGCTGCTCTGCTGCGGGACCTGCTCCCGCACCATTAGTACCTCTTGTTTGGGCATCAGCTAGTGCCGCTTCTGCTGCGGTCAATTTTTGCTGGGTGGTATGAAGCTGCTTTTCGGTCTCTCTCGCCGTCTCCTGCAGGCGTCCAATTTCGCCATCAATCTGGGAGAGGAGATCTCTGAGGCATTCGACATCATCATCTTGGCACTCCAGGGTTTCCTGTGCGCTGAGTGAATCGTAGGCACCCCAAAGTCCAAATGCAAAGATCAGAGAAAGTCCAGTACGAATGATTTTGGGCATCTGCATTGCGCCACCCTATTGTGACATGAACATCTATGATAGTGCACACTGCTTATTGCTGGTAAACCAACGGGGTTATACTACCGCGAAGCTAGACAGAATGGTAGATGGAGAATCGAATTGGTCACGACCGTAGCCAGATTCTCGGCGCTCTTTCAAACCAATCGTCCCGAAAGCTGCTCAAAGCTGTTGTACGATTCAGGACAGATGTCGGTTCTAATGGTGTGGCTCGTGGGCGGCAGGCTTGATTCGTGCGTGCGGTCCACCTCGGAGGAGCGATCAGTTGATCGGAATCTCGGCAGGATCGACGCCTAAGTCTTGCTCGCGTTCATTCTTATGCGGCAAGTCCCGCATGCTGGGCACCTTCGCAGGCCACCGAGAGCTTCGAAGCCATGAAGCGGGCTATCGCGGTCCACGGCCTCCGCTTGGTGGTCGCTCGGTCTTCCCGGCTGGAAGAGTTCTGCGCCGCGTTCACGCTGGTGGCGGCGGGGGCTTCGGGAAGATCTGCATCCGGATCTGAGGCCTGGCGCTTCCGGCATCCCGTTGACGTATCCCTGAACGAGCGGCCATGGAGGGCCGCCTGGAACGTCAGCAAGAAAGGATGCAACTCATGCGATCAACTTTGCGCTTTCTTCTAGCAGCGCTCGTCAGCTTCATGCCCCTCGCCGCCATGGCGGCTCCCCCGGCCGTTTCCGATTCCTTCGCGATCACCAATGCCCAAGTCTTCGACGGCACCCAGGTGATCTCCGGCGCCACGGTCGTGGTGCTCAAGGGTCAGATTTCCGCCGTGGGTGTCGATGCCGTTCCTCCCGCCGGAATTCCTGTGATCGATGGCACCGGCGCAACTCTCCTCCCCGGATTGATCGACAGCCACGCTCATGCCTGGAGCCGGCAGGAGCTCGAGCGGGCGGCCCAGTTCGGCGTCACGACCGAGATGGACATGTGGCCGCGACCTGGAGCTGCTGGTCCAGGCCGGGCTCGAGCCGATCGATGCGCTGAAGGGGGCGACCTCGAAGGCTGCCGCGGCCTTCCGCCTCAAGGACCGCGGCCGGATTGCGAAAGGCTTGAGGGCCGACCTCGTGCTGGTTGAGGGCGATCCGACGGCCGACATCAAGGCCACCCGGGCGATCCGGCGGGTTTGGAAAGGCGGCGTCGAGATCGACCGCCCGCTTCCGTCAGCCCATCCTCGCCACTGATGCCCGAACGGCCCGGCGATGGCCCCCGATCGGGGCGCCGGGCCGTTACTCGAGGTCCACCTCGATGTTGCGCCACTTCCCCTGCTTGAAACGGATCACGCTCAGCACACAGCGCGTCATGTGACCGATCAGGATCGCGATCCAGATGTCCATCGCGTCCAGCTTGCCGGCCTTCTGGATCACGAAACAGATGCCGAGAGGCACGAGGACCTGCGAAACGATCGAGATGTAGAGCGGGCTTTTCGTGTCCCCGGTTCCCTGCAAACCGCCCGTGTACGTGAGTGCGACGGCGATGAAGAGGCCCGAGACGCTCAGCACGCGAAGAAGCTGCACGCCGATCTCGACCACGGCAGGCTCGTTCATGCCGAAGATGGCGAGGAGCTGCCGCGGAAAGACAAGGAAGAAGAACCCGATGAGCGCCGCGCCGGCGAATCCGAAGCGCGCCGCCACATGCACCGCCGCATCGGCCCGGTCGGGATGGCCCGCGCCGAGGTTCTGTCCGGCGACGGCCGCGGCTGCGCCCATCAGCCCGACCGAAGTCCACGTGATCAACGAGAAGAGCTGGCTGTATGAGACGGCGAAGGCGGCCTGGGCCGCCGCGCTCTGGGCGAGCGAGCCGATGAACGCCATCATGAACACTCCGCCGACGTTCATCGCGATCCCTTGAATGCCGGTCGGCAGGCCGAAGCGGAAAAGCGACCTGATGATGGTCCAGTCCGGACCGTAGCCCTGCCCACGCGGGAACGCCACGACCCATCCGCCGCTCCACAGCTTTACGAGGGCGTAAAGCGAGACGATGCCGGAAGCGATCATCGTCCCCATCGCCGAGCCGGCGGTGCCGAACGCGGGGATCGGCCCCAGCCCGCGGATCAGGACGACGTTCAGCACGATGTTCAATACCGTCATGACGATGCCGAGGATCATCGGCGTCCGCGCGTCGCCTGCCGAGCGCAATGCGCCGCCGAGCATGAAGAAGACGAGCATCCCTCCGCTGTAAAGGAAGGCGATGCGGAGGAACGGCAGGGCTTCCGCCTTCACCTCGGGCGCGGCATTGACGAAGTCGAGCAGAGACGGCGAGAGGAAGTACCCCAGCGGCGCCATGATCAGAAGCGAGATCCCGATCGCCGTGAGGAACGCCTGGTAGACCGTGCGGTTGACCTTGTCTTCCTCGCCTGCGCCGGCGAAGCGCGCGACGAGCACGCTCATACCTGTGAACAGCGAGGTGATGAAAACGATGACGATGATGAAGATCTGCCATGCCACGCCGATCGCGGCATTGCCCTTGAAGCCGACAAGGTTGCCGACGAGCGCGTGATCGATGATGCCCTGGACCCCACCGATGATGTTGACGAGCATGGTGGGCCACGCGATCTTCCAGACCGCGGGCAGCAAAGGCCCTTCGACGATGGACCGGTCGTAGCGTCCGGCCGCTTCCGGGTGTGATGCCGCCGGTGCCGGATCGGCGGAGACGGAGGCTTCGCTCATCAACCGGTGACGAGGGCGTGGATGTTGCCGTCCGGATCCTTGAACCAGGCGACCCTCATGTCCCCTGACACATGGACGTCGCCCTCCAGCCGGGTGTCCGGAAGGTCGTCGTAGTGCTCGAAGGAAACTCCCTTGGCCTTGAGGGCCTGGACGGCTCCATCGACGTCGCCGACGATCCAGGTCACGGCCGTGGCCTTGTTGGTCCCGGCAAACTGCGATTCGTAAACGAGGATTGCGGAGCTTCCGGCCTTGTACCCGAGCGTTCCGGGCTCGTCGGGACCAGCCGACTGCAGGCCGAGCTTGCCCCCGTAGAACTCCCTGGCTGCCTCGAGGTCCTTGACTCCGAGCGTTGCGATGGCGTTCTTGTCTCCCAGCATTGACCGACCCTCCTTCCGCCGGAATCATAGCGGATGTCAGATAGACTACGGCCATGGCTGAGCCCACGGCGAGCGCCGTCTTGCAGATCGAGCGGCAGACCGACCGGATCTTTCCGACCTTGACCCCCGAGCAGATTTCCCGGATCGCGGCGCACGGGAGCGTGCGGCCGATCCATCGCGGCGAGATCCTCGTCGAGGCAGGGGACCAGGGCGTGCCGTTCTTCGTCGTAAGAGAAGGAAAGATCGAGATCGTCCGGCCCTCCGGCAATGCCGGCGATATCGAGACGCTCGTCGTCCTCCACGAGCCCGGGCAGTTCACGGGCGAGGTCAACATGCTCTCCGGCCGGCGCTCGCTGGTCCGGGCGCGCGTGACCGAGCCGGGCGAGGTGATCGAGCTGGACCACGACAATCTGATGGCCCTCGTGCAGACCGACCCCGAGCTGAGCGAGATCCTCATGCGGGCCTTCATCCTGCGCCGGGTGGAGCTGATCGCTTCGGGGGTCGGAGACGTCGTGCTCGTCGGGTCGGTTCATTGCGCCGGAACGTTGCGAGTCAAGGAGTTCCTGACCCGCAACGGCCATCCCTACACGTACATCGATCTCGACCGCGATGCCGACGTCCAGGCCCTGCTCGATCGGTTCCAGGTCGGCGAGGGCGACATTCCCTTCCTGATCTGCCGCGGCGACCTGGTGCTCCGGAACCCGACCAACGAGCAGATCGCCGACTGCCTCGGCTTCAACGAGGCGATCGACCCGGCGCAGCTCCGCGACGTGGTCATCATCGGCGCCGGGCCCTCGGGGCTCGCGGCCGCCGTCTACGGCGCGTCGGAAGGGCTCGACGTCCTGGTGCTGGAGTCGAGCTCGCCAGGGGGCCAGGCGGGCGCGAGCTCCAAGATCGAGAACTATCTCGGCTTTCCAACCGGCATCTCGGGTCAGGAGCTGGCAGCGCGAGCGTACACCCAGGCACAAAAGTTCGGCGCCCAGCTGATGGTCGCGAAAGGCGCCCGGCGGCTCGCATGCGTTCGGAAACCTTATGCCATTGAGATCGGCGACGGTCCGCGAATTCCGGCGCGCACCGTCATCATCGCGACAGGCGCCGAGTACCGGAGGCTGTCGCTGCCGAACCTGTCACAGTTCGAAGGCGCCGGTATCTACTATGGCGCGACGTTCATCGAGTCGCAGTTGTGCGGCGGTGAGGAAGTGGTCGTGGTGGGCGGCGGAAACTCGGCCGGACAGGCGGCGATCTTCCTCGCGCAGACGGCCCGGCGCGTGCACATGCTCGTCCGCTCGGGCGGCTTGGCGGAGACCATGTCGCGATACCTGATCCGGCGCATCGAGCAAAGCCCTTCCATCGTGCTGCGGACGCACACGGAGCTCGTGACCCTCGACGGAAGCAACCATCTCGAGCGCGTGCGCTGGCAGGACAGGCAAACCGGGGATGTCGAGGCCCACAACATCCGCCACGTCTTCGTCATGACAGGTGCCGCTCCCAGCACGAAATGGCTGGAAGGTTGCATCGTGCTCGACGAGAAAGGTTTCATCAAGACGGGTCCGGACCTGTCGAAGGAAGAACTGGCCGACGCAGAGTGGCCGCTCGCCCGGCCGCCTTACCTTCTCGAAACGAGCCTGCCCGGAGTGTTCGCGGTCGGCGACGTGCGGGGAGGCAACATCAAACGCGTGGCATCGGCCGTCGGTGAAGGATCGATCGCGGTCGCCTTCGTCCACCGGGTGCTCCAGGAGTAAGGAGAAAAGATGACGCCAGACGGAGCCTGCTCTCATATCGGTGCGATCACAAGCATCACCCATGCGAAACGCCGGGTCTGCGACGAGTGCGTAAAGACCGGCTCTCAATGGGTTCATCTGCGGACGTGCCAGACTTGCGGCACGACGCTCTGCTGCGACAACTCGCCGAACCGCCACGCCACCAAACATGCGCGAGCGACCGAGCATCCCGTGATCGCCTCGGCGGAGCCGGGCGAGCGCTGGCTGTACTGCTACCCTGACGATGCCTTTGCGGAGTATTGATCATGCCGATCCCAGAGCCTCACGAAGCCGCGCCGTACTACTTCAAGTACATCGATCAGGTCCCGGACGGCGACGTGGTCGACGTCCTCCAGGGCCAGTTGGATGAAACCCTTGCGTTGCTGTCCGGCATCACCGAGGAAAAGTCGCTTCACCGCTACGCGCCGGACAAGTGGAGCTTCCGGCAGGTGATCAATCACATCAACGACTGCGAGCGGCTGTTCGTGTTCCGCGCCCTCTGGTTCGCCCGCGGCCTCGACGGCCCCCTCCCGAGCTTCGATGAGAAGATCAGTGCCGCCGCTGCCCGGGCCGACGATTTTGCGTGGGCGAACCATGTCGAGGATTTCCGGGGATGCCGCCTGTCGACGCTGGCTTTCTTCCGCAACCTGCCGGCCGAGGCCTGGATGCGGAGCGGCGTGGCCAGCGGGATGACGTTCACGGTCAACGCGCTGGCCTATATCGCGGCCGGGCATCTGGCGCACCATCTCGCGATCCTCCGCGAGCGGTACCTGTAGACGCCTCTTACTTCTTCTGCTGTTCCTCCATCTGGTTGCGGAGCCTATCCTCCTGCTCGCGGAGCTCGGGGGTGAGCTCGGCGCCGAAGTCCTCGGCCTCGAAGACCGGGCGCAGCTCGATCTCGGTCTCTTGGAAGGGAGCGCGCTTGATCCATTCGATCGCCTCCTCCATCGACTTTACCTGCCACATCCAGAAGCCGGCGACGAGCTCCTTGGTCTCCGCGAAGGGTCCGTCGATCACGGTCTTCTTGTCGCCGGAAAAGCGGACGCGCTTGGCCTTCGAGCTCGGGTGGAGCCCCTCGCCCGCCAGCATGATGCCGGCCTTCACCAGCTCTTCGTTGTAGTTGCCCATCTCGGTCAGAAGCTGCTCGCTGGGCATGACTCCTGCCTCGGAATCCTTGTCGGCCTTGACCAGTACCATTACTCGCATTGTCGTATCTCCTCTTGGTTTGTCTGTTTGGGAGCCGGGCTTCCTGGCTCTACTTGTAGTCGAACGAAGGTGCCTGAAATCGACAGGCAGGCTTTCAGTACTTGAGCCCCGTGTCGCAGAGGATCGTGACCACGGTCGCTTCCGCGTGGAGGAGGCCGCTGGCGAGGAGCCGGGACGCCGCGCAGACGTTGGCCCCCGATGAGAAGCCCACGTGCAGCCCTTCCCGGACGGCGAGGAGCCGCCGCCACTCCGTCGCCTCCTCGTCGGAGACTGCGAGGAAGACATCCGCCAGGGCGGGGTCCCACTGAGGAGGGATGAGGGCGTACCCGGTCCCCTGGAGCCGATGCCTCAGCTTGACCAGCGGCTTGCCGGCGAGGATCTCGGCTCCCATGGGTTCCACGGCGGCGCAGAGGATTCCGGAGCGCCGGCTCTTCAGATACCGCGAAGTGCCCAGGAAGGTGCCGCCGGTGCCCACGATGGCCACAAAGGCGTCGAGCCGGCCGCCGAGGCCTTTCCAGATTTCCGGCCCGGTGCCCTCCTCGTGTGCCGCGAGGCACGCCGGGTTGTGGAATTGATCGACGTAGAACGCGCCCCGGCTCCGGGCGAGCTCGATGGCCACCTCGGTCGCCGCCTGGATGTCGGAGCCGGTCACTTCGCCGGGCCGGCCGTCCACCTGGGGCACGAGGACCACCTCCGCCCCGAGCGCTTCGAGCATCCGCGCCCGCTGAGGGCTGTTGCCCGCGGACATCGCCGTGGTGAATGGATGGCCGAGCACGCCGCAGACGACGGCGAGGCCGGAGCCCATGTTGCCGCTCGTCATCTCGATCACGGCCTGGCCCGGCGCCAGGCGGCCGGATCCGCGGGCATCAAGGATGACCCGAAGCGCGGCGCGGTCCTTCACACTGCCTCCGGGCTGAAGGTGCTCGGCTTTGACCAAGAGGCGCCCCGGACCGGGATGGATCCGCCGCAGCTCGACAAGCGGCGTTCCGCCGATCAGGTCCAGTGCGCTCGTGCGGGCTCCCATCCCTCCCATCTTACGAGCAGAGCCGGCTCCAAGGGCCAATTTTTGCCGCCGCATGGTATACTTTAGAAATTGCTCTGGAGGTAGCTCATGCGCCCTTCCCCGAAACGGGGCGCCAAGATTCCGAATGCCCTCCTCGTGGCCTGCTTGCTCGGTGTCCCTTCGGATTCAAAAGCGTCTGTCCCTGAGTGTTCACCCGAGGCGTGTCAGTCGGCTGCCGCGAGCCTGGATTACCTGCGCAGGGTCATGGACCAGTTCCATGACAGGTTTCCGGTCTATGACGACCTCGGCTCGGCCGGCAACCACTTCCATGCCCGGGCCAAGATCCCGGACGAGCACGCGCCGGTCCTGATCCTCGGCGGCTCCACCGACCAGCCCCATTCGGGAGCGACCGCCACCCGCAACGAGCTCATCGCCTCCTCGCCTTCCGCCTTCGGCGGGTTCTTCTTCCTGAATGGTGTGCTCCCCGCCGGCCACAGGGCGCCTCTCCTGAATTTCGGGACCTATCCGAACGCGGGTATCGACCTCACCGGAGCCTCGGCCCTGACCTTCTGGGCCCGCGGCGCCAAGGGCGGAGAGCAGGTCGATTTCTTCGTGGGAGGGGTCGGTTGGGACCCGGACACGGGCCTCAAGGAGGCGCGGTACCCGGACTCCAATCCCTCCATCCACCTGCGTGTCCGCCTCACCGCTCAATGGCTGCCCTATCAAATCGATCTGTCCGGAGCCGACCTGAGCTACGTCCTGGGCGGTTTTGGCTGGGCCGCCTCCGTCCGGGAAAACCCCAAGGGAGCGGTGTTCTTCCTGGACGACATCCAGTTCGAGCTCAGCCCGGCGGCCCGCGAGGCCCGCCTGGCACAGCCCCGGCTTCTGAGGAGTTTCGAGACCCTGCCCTTCCAGAGCCTGCCGGCCCCGGTGGGCGACTTCGATTTCGTCCTCCGCAACGCAGCCCATACTTACGACAACGCCTTGGCGCTGCTTGCCTTTCTGGCGCAAGGAACGCCCGAAGACCTGCGGCGTGCCCGGCTGATCGGCGATGCTTTCGTGTACGCCTCCCGCCATGACCGCACCCATGTGGACGGACGGTTGCGCGACGTCTACGCGGCGGGAGACATCGCCTTGCCGCCGGGCTGGACCCCGAACGGCAAGAGCGGCACCGTCCCCATCCCCGGTTTCCTCGACGAGGCCAAACAGGAGTATTTCGAGATCGATCAGGGCCAGCTCAGCGCCGGGAACAATGCGTGGGTCATGCTGGCCCTTCTGGCACTCTACCTCCGGACCGGAGGGGAAGAGTACCTCGATGTTGCGCGCGGGATCGGCGAATTCCTTTTGCCTTTGCAGTCGCAAGAGGGCCTCTATCCCGGATTCCTCGGTGGCTACAAGGATCCGGAGGGCCCGCAGCCCATGCGGCAACCTTGGTCCAGCACCGAGCACAACATGGACATCCATGCCGCCTTCTCCATCCTGTATGGGATCGAAGGACGGCCGGCCTGGCGTGCGGGCGCCGACCATGCCCGGCGGTTCGTCGAGGATGGCCGGCCGGTCAATGGCAACGTCTGGGTCTTCTATGGCGCCCTCTCGGACGTGGAGTACCTGCTGCGCGTCTCCGACACTGCGACAGGGGCGGTCCGTATGTATCGCAACGAGCCGGGTAACCTTTGCGGCAGGGGGGATACGACCGCCTTCCCGGAGTACTATCCCAATCCCTCGGCTGCGGCATACGTGCTGCGGCCGGTTGGCCCGTCCGCCGCGTTGGCCTGCTCACCCGGGTCCAATGCGCTCTGCCTTCTGGGCGGCCGTTTCCGGGTTTCCGTGCATTGGAAGAATCAGCATGGCGGAGGGGTCGAAGGGGAAGGAACCGCAATCCCGGGAACCGATCAGACAGGCTACTTCTGGTTCTTCGATCCCACCAACCTCGAGCTCGTCGTCAAGGTTCTCGATGGCAGGCCGGTCAACGGCAAGTTCTGGGTTTTCTACGGGGCCCTCTCCGATGTCGAGTACACCCTGACGGTGACCGACGTGGAGACCGGAGCCGAACGGGTATACGTGAACACGCCGGGAAACCTGTGCGGAAAAGGAGATACCGGCGCCTTTATCACGAGATGAGCGGCGGTCATCGTCGGCGTCGACCAGAAGGCGAACAGCCAACCGGCGGCCGGCTCGAAGGATGCTGGGAGCCGGCCGCCAGCTCCAGATGAGATAACTGGCGGCCTCGCGGCAGTCTCTCGGACAAGGAGAGCTGTCATGCGACGCACACTGGACAGGCCGCCATCCTTGCCGCTTTCGCCTCCCGGCCGATTGCCGCTCGTCGGTCACGCGCTGTCGCTGGCCCGCCGCCCGCTGGAGCTCGTGCAGGCAGTGCGTTCCCACGGCAGCGTGGTGAAGATCTACATCGGGATCAACCCCGCCTATTTCGTGAACGATCCGGAGCTGATCCGGAACGTCCTGGTCTCGCGCGCGAAGGAGTTCGACAAGGGGCCGCTGTTCGCCAATGCACGCGCGATGGTCGGCAACGGGATCGCCACATCCGAGGGCGAGCTCCA
Organism: uncultured Holophagales bacterium; assembly: GCA_963741305.1. Classification (GTDB taxonomy): domain Bacteria; phylum Acidobacteriota; class Thermoanaerobaculia; order Multivoradales; family UBA5704; genus DATMER01. Next base: position 6,962,228 of record CAVUHL010000003.1, read on the forward strand.
TCGGCGCCAGCGGCGCCTGGTCCAACCTGCGTTCCACCGTTCCAGGACCGCGCTCTATGCCAAGGTCATGAGCGAGCTCGCCGCCGCCCGGGCGGAAACCTGGCGGGCGGGGCAGGTGGTTCCAATGGACGACGAGATGGCGGACCTGGCTCTCGCCATCGCCGCGAAGACGCTCTTTTCGGCCTCCGCCGACGAGGAGGTCAACCGCGAGGGTGCGGCGTTGGCTGCCCATCATGATGAAAGGAGTCTTCCTGCGCGCGATCCTGCCCTTCGCTTTTCTGGGGCGGCTTCCCACGCCGGGCAATCGCGAGTTCAACCAGTCCCTGGTCCGTCTCCAGCAGATCATTTCCGGCATCGTCACCGCACGCCGCCGGGACGGTCGGGACGAAACTGCGCACGACGATCTGCTGTCGATGCTCCTCGCGGCGCGCGACCCCGAATCCGGGGAAGCCATGACCGATCAACAAGTGCACGACGAAATCATCACCTTGATGATCGGCGGGATCGAGAGCACCGCCGCGGCCCTTTCCTGGGCTTTCCATGAGCTGGGCAGGAACCCCGGGATCGAAGAGCGCATCCAGGCCGAGGTCGACGCAGCCGGGATCGAACAAGCCTCCCCCGCGGAGGGAGTCCGCAGGCTCGAGTACACGGCCCGCTTCATCAAAGAGGTGCTGCGCCTGTATGCGCCCTGGCTGCTCACCCGGCGTGCCCTGTCCACGTTGGAGCTGGGAGGCGTCAGGATCCCTGCGGGCAGCACGGTGTTGTACAGCCCTTATGCCGTGCACCACGATCCGAACCTCTATCCGGATCCCACGCGCCTCGACCCGGACCGGTGGTTGCCGGATCGGGTTCAGGCAAAGTCTCAGACCGCTTTCCTTCCATTCGGCGCGGGCGTCCATCAATGCATTGGAGAGTCTTTTGCCTTCCTGGAAATGATCACCGTCGTGGCCACGGTCACGGCCCGGTGGCGGCTGCGCCCGGTAGCGGCCCGCCGGATCTACGAGGCCGTCACGGGAGCTGTCCACCCGAGCGAGCTGCCGATGGAGGTCCAGCCGCGCCATGGTTGACATCATCGAGAGGTCAGGCAGCAACCTCTTCACTCGCGCGTGGTTCGAGCTCTATTTGAGCTGGCGATTCGTCGCCGGGGATCTCTCCACCGCGTGGTATCCGGCGCTGCTGTTCGCCGTGGCCGCCTGGCGCCACGCGGAGGGTTCCGGGGTGGAGCTGACGGTGTCCCTGCTCAAATGTGCGGTGCTGTTCTGGTTTTACATCTATGTTTTCTGCACTTCGAACCAGGTTCGCGGAGTCGCCGAGGACCGGATCAACAAACCTCACAGGCCTCTGGTCACCGGGCTGGTCTCGATCACGGGTGTCTACCGGCGGTTCTGGGCGGGCATGGCAATCTATGCGGCGCTAGGCTGGCTGTTCGGTGTCCTGGAATGGGTGGTGCTGTGGCAGGCCGTGGTGATCTTCCACAACCTGCTCGGCGGCTCCAAGCATTGGTTCGGCAAGAACCTGGCGATGGTCGTGGGGACCATCGCCGAGCTCGCGGCCGCCTGGCAGATCGTCACCCCGATCGGGGAGACCGGCTGGCGTTGGATCCTCGTGGTGTCTTTGACGTTCAACGCGGCAGTGGCGGTGCAGGATCTGCGGGACATCCCAGGCGATCGTGCGGCCGGGCGCCGGACGCTTCCCATCGTAGCCGGTGAGTGGGCGACCCGCATCCTCGTCTGCGGGGTGATGGCCGCGCTCCCCGTCCTGGCCCACCTCCTGCTCTTCGTCCCTGCGAATCCTTCCCCCGCCGTTCTCTTCCTGTGCGATGCCGCGCTCGCAGGCACGAGCTGGCTGACGGCGGTTCGCTGCATTGCCGTCCGCTCGCGGCAAGCCGATCACCAAACCTACATGACCTACACCTACACCTACTGTGTTGCGCTACTATCTGCCGTCCTGGTGCTCTGAACCGGGACTGCACATAGCGGTAGCGCGCCATTCTGAGCCGCTAAGAATGATTCTGAAGTTCTTCGGAGCCACTCTGAAAGGCTGAGAACCGCGCTGAGCGTTTCAGAATCGTTCTGAGGAAGCTCGAAGCCATTCTGAAGTCCCGAGAATGGCTCCGGGATCCCTGAAAGCCATTCTGAGCGTCTCAGAATGGCTCTGAAGGACTTCGGAGCGATTCTCAGCGGCTGAGAACGGTGTTCAGATCTTCAGAGCCGCTCTGAGATTCCCAGAATCATCCTGAGGAAGCTGGGAGCCATTCTGAAGACCCAGGAATGACTCCGAGGTACTTCAGAATGGCTCCCAGCTTTTCAGAATGGCTCCAAAATGGCTGGAGAGGCTCGGAGTCGCCGGACAAGGCTCGACTGTAGCCGCTTCTCTTGCGTAGGCGTTGAAGCCCGGTGCAGAACGCTGGAAGGGACTTCCGAGGCCAGGTAAATGACTTTCCGGACCCTGAGAAGTGATGAGCTCCGAGCGCTCAGCAACTGCAGGTGGAATAGTTATACCCCGGACAGAACCTGAAGTTGTTCAAGCACCTCACCCCGCATTCGGCGTAGGGATAGCTGCAGGCATAGAAGGTCTCGCATAAGTCCCAGGTGCCCGACGAGCAACTGACCTGCGAGCCGCCCGCGCAGTAGGCAACCGCGCTGCACGTAGTCCGCTGGTCCGGAGTGGGAAAGCCTGGCTGTCCCGGGTTCGTGGGGATTGAGGCGACGCACAAGCCGGCGGGCTCCCCCACCGCGACGGCCGGAGCGTCCGCGGCGGCGAGAAGACTGGCGGACAGCAGACCGATCAGACCAAAGGTAGCAATCGCTCGTTTCATGTCCTGGCTCCTCCCGAGTTGGGTTTGTGGGTCGTGCGACACATATACGCAGATACTACACTATGACGGCGCAACTTCTCGAAATGCCTACCACTTCCTAACCTCTCCGAGGAGATCGGGAAGAAGGAGATCCACGACTGGCCGAGCACGATGTGGTCGCGGTGCTATCAGTCGATCGTGGTCAGCGACGAGCCGGCGGCCCAGATCGAGAGGCTCCGTTACCATCTGGCGCACGGAGTCAAAGAAGGCTTGGTCGACCAGGTGAAGCGCTGGCCCGGCGTCCACTTCGCCAAGTCGATCCTCGGGGGCAAGCCCCTCAAGGGACGATGGTTCAATCGGACCGAGGAGTACGCCGCCCGCAACCGGGGAGAGGACTTCGGGAGGCTCAAGTACGCCGAGGAAGAGGAACTGGTGCTGTCGCAGCTTCCCTGCTGGGCGGACATGACGCCGGAGCAGTACCGGGGGCGGATCGCGGAGCTGGTCGAGGAAGTTGAGGCGAAGCCCGGGCCGACCGGGAGGCGAGGGGGATCAAGCCGCTGGGAGTCGAGGCGATCTTGAGGCAGGACCCCCATTGCCGTCCAAACCAGACCAAGAAGTCGCCGGCACCTGCCTACCATGCAGCGTCGAGAGCTGCCAGGGAGAGTTTCTGGGAGGCCTACTCCGCCTTCGTGGCCGCGTTCCGGGAAGCCGCCGAAAAGCTGAAGGCGGGAGACCGGACAGCTAGGTTCCCTCTGGGCTCGTTTCCGCCCGCCCTGCCGTTCGTAAGAGCTTACCCGAGCCTGCCTCCGTAGGTGGCTAAGCGACGTTTCTGACTCTCAGCTTGCCGGCAACTGGCCTTCTCGAGCTCGCGAATCGAGAGAGGAAGGGGAGAGGACTGTCCTTCGGAGCGCAAACGGAGGGAGGATGAAGGCTTCGGGAGTCCTGAGAGCACGTTCTGGGCGCCGTCGGCAGGAGATTTCCCGTAAACATGCCTTGTAAGGACGGGTCACCTGCTCGTCGGAACTCCTTTGGCCGAGACTGTCGCCGTGGTTACGCCTTCTTCTTCTCTAAACGCCTGTCACTTCCTCCGTTCGATGAGCGGCGGCGGGAGACGGAGCCAGGGTCGAGACTGAGGCACCGGCACTATGGCGAAAGCCGCCGGGAACAGCTACTCCCTCGACCTACAGCCACCGCGCCCGCCGCCGACTCTACCGTCCTCGGGCTCGCACCTCCTCCGCTCAAACACCTAGCCCGGATTTCTCACCGAGGACATGGAAAAGGGCTACCTCCGGTGGTATAAGTGTCGTGTCAGCAAGCACTTCTACCACAAAAGGAGGATAGCCCGTGACGACAGACTGTACCTCTGCTCAGCTTGAGTTTCAAGGGTTGACTCGGCGGACGGTGGTGGCGTCATTCGACGGCGGTACCCTGAGCTCGGACGGCGGGGTCTTGCTGTTGTCCGAGGTGGACCGGCGCTTGGGGCTGTTGGAGGGGTTTGCGGCCTGTTTCGAGGATCATCGCAATCCAGCCCTGGTAGAGCACAGCGTCGTGGAGCTGGTGCGTCAGCGTGTGTTTGGGCTGGCTCTTGGCTATGAGGATCTGAATGACCACGATGAGCTGCGCAGCGATCCGCTGCTGGCTTCGGTGGCAGGCAAGGCCGATCCGACCGGTAGCGACCGTCGCCAAGAGCAGGACCGCGGCAAACCGCTGGCCGGCAAGAGTACGTTGAACCGATTGGAATGGGGGGCTGTGAAGCAGGATCGCTATCGCAAGATCATCCTCGATCCCGAGGCGGCGGACCGCTTCTTTGTCGATGTATTTCTGGCCTCCTACCGGAAGGCTCCGGCAGAGATCGTGCTGGATCTCGACGCTACCGACGATCCTCTGCATGGCGAGCAGGAAGGTCGTTTCTTTCATGGCTACTACGGTGGGTACTGTTACCTTCCGTTGTATATTTTTTGCGGCTCTCACCTGTTGTGCGCCCGTCTGCGGCAGGCCAACGTCGATGCATCTTGCGGTGCGGTCAGCGAGCTCGAGCGCATCGTGTCACGGGTTCGCGACAGGTGGCCTGAGGTGCGCATCATCGTACGTGGAGATTCGGGGTTTGCGCGTGAAGAGCTGATGAGTTGGTGCGAGAGCCACGGCGTGGACTTTGTCTTCGGTCTGGCGCGCAATGCTCGGCTGCAGCGCGCTCTCGGGGGAGAGTTGGAGCAGGCTCGTGCGCAGTTCGAAGAATCCGGCAAGGCGGCGCGCGTGTTCAAGGATTTTGTCTACCGCACCAAGAAAAGTTGGTCTCAGCAGCGGCGTGTGATTGGCAAAGCCGAGCACTTGGCCAAGGGCGCCAACCCGCGCTTCCTTGTGACCTCACTGAGCAGCGAACAGTGGAGTGCTCAGGTGCTTTACGAGAAGCTGTATTGTGCCCGTGGCGAGATGGAGAATCGTATCAAAGAGCAGCAGTTGTGTCTGTTTGCCGACCGCACCTCAACTCATCACTTGACCAGCAATCAGGCGCGTCTATGGTTTTCCTCGGTGGCCTACGTTCTGCTCAATGAACTGCGCCGTCTGGGCCTGGCAGGCACCGATCTGGCTCAGGCGCGCTGTGACACGATTCGCATCAAGCTGCTCAAGATTGGCGCTCAGATCAAAGTGACGGTGCGGCGCGTCTGGGTACATTTGTCCAGTTCCCACCCCAATGCGGCCCTGTTTGCGCGGATCGTCAATCAGTTGCGGGCAAGCCATCCCGCGCTGGCCTGATCTGTCGTCAGAAATCCGCTCTTGTCCAAACCTCTCCAGGCTGAGGTGTCTCTGGTCGGTCGTAGGAGCGTGCATCGGGCGAGCAACTGCCCGCGACTTACGCTCTTCTTGCGTTTGCTTGGGCGGCCACGAGGGTGCGCAGTGGCGCACTATCCGTGGCAGTGCGCCACCCGAGCCGGTCGTGGACGCGCAAACTACCGCGGTGAGACCCGTGGTGAGAAATCCGGGCTAGTCCGGCTCAAACCATCTCTGAGTTTTGGCGACTGAGCCTACAGAGGCGAGTCGTTTACCAACCTCCACCCTCTGCGTCATCTCGGCCAACGCTACAAGTGCCGTTGGATATCGATCCGGCTTACTTACAATCTCGAAGGCAAGATCTTTGTGTAAGCGCCCCCTCGCGTCCGGCCTTGCCAAGCGATGCAATATGTATCTCGGGATTGAGGTACCAAGCGAGTAGCACCTCTCGACCATGCTGAGTTCCTCCCGCCATCCATCCGAACCTGCAAGTGCTGCCTCCAAGGCTCGGCTTTGGCAGAATTGAAGGACCGCAAGATCCCTCCCCTTATACTTTTTTAGACAAGTCTCGTATAAGTGTAGCTGCGTCTGTTCATCAGACCTTAATCCAAAAGCTACCAGCGTGCGCTCTGATAAACCCTTGGGCAAAGCCCCGACATCTATGCTGCCGGTCCGAGCGAGAGAGTGCGTGCGAACAATCGATGAGGCAGCCTCTATTCCGTAATGGACTCTTGTCCAATCGGATTCAGAGAGGTCCCTGAGCACCACATCAATCTTCGAAGCCAATCGCACCACCGTGGACCCACTTCCCCACGTTATAAGTACCTCGCAGGCGAGTATCGCGTGCACCCTTTGATGAATCTGATCCAACTGTTTACTCCACCACTGTGGAGTCCCGGCACGCAGGCGAGCGTAGCGGACACGTCGACATAATGGGGCGTTCTCATCAAAAAGCGCCGTCGTGTCCGAGCACTGCTCGGCCTGCGAACGGATCCCCGCCGCCACATTTGCATAGTGGCACAGTGCCACCCGATCGCCCCAGATTGAACGTGCCTCCTCAACGACAGCGTTCCAAGTTGTGAGACTAGTCGCCCACTCAATGGCCGGCCTCTGCAACTGCTCCTTTGCTGTTTCTACGACTCTATGGCATGCGGCGAGAATCGGACTCAGTTTCTCGTCAGAGGGTACATAGGTTGTCAATCCTCCCATACCACGTCGAGTATTAATATCGGCGAGCGGGCCAGAATAACCGCTGTAGTACCCAGCTATGTACGTGTTAGGTTCGATGGCTGAACAAAATGCTTCTAGAAGTTGCTTGCCACGAAGCCCATGCGAACGAGTAACGCAACGCCCAAGAATGTCATCCACCACCGTTCCTGCGCGGCTTTCATCCGCTGCTAGCCAGTTTGCTTGGTGACCACTAAGAAGAATCCAAATGCGTCGTCCATTGAGACTCTCATCTGACGTGATCTCTTCTAACTCCAGATTGTTGAGCTTGGCAACAAGTCCCATCAACATCCCATACTCGAGCCACGATGTGCGTGCCTCGCCAGAAGCCTTCTTAAGTTCGCTCATCCACCGAGCATTGACATCGGGTGCGCCGTCATTCTGGTTAATGAGCTCTACAACGTCGTATGCAAAGTCCCGATGCGGCTTCTGCGCCAAGAGCTCAATTGCGCGACCGAGAAGCTCGTCTCGGCCGCATTTCTTTGGCAATACCAGCGAAGCGCCCATGCTACCCCTGCGGCCGCCTGCTGCGAGAATGAAGCGAATTCCTATCCTGTCCAAGATCAACGCTACTACTTCTCGCACGGACTTCGGATGTTGAGTGAACACCCAGTCAGACAAAAGCATCGACGCCAGCACGCGAGGATGGCTCAGGAACCTGTAATCTGCAGATTCCAGCAAGTCTTCTAGGCCGGAAATCAGAGAAGACAATTCGCCGACGCTGTAGCAGCCTGCGTAAAAACGTGTAACGTTGAGCCAGTAAAAATTTTTGCTGATCGCATCAAACCGATCGAGCTTCGTTCCTCGCTTTTCTCCTCCAGGGGGCGAATAAGGAGCGGTTTCGTACAAATACCTGGCAGCAAAATATTCTCGGAGAGGCTGCACTTCGAACTCAAACGTTCCCTGAACACGTGACACAATAGCAACTACTCTCTCCACTATTCCTGTGAAGAGGTCCCCAACTAATGCTGTATCGTGGCCTTCTGCATCTAGATATCGCTTGAGAAGCTTCTCTAGTTCATCAGCACGGATGCTGCCTCCCCCTCGACCCGTTTCAGCCTGAACATGGAGCGTCCAAGCGAGATATCGATGTATGTTAATTAGAAGATATCGATGCTCCCTAACAATCGTACTTTTTTCTGACTCGCGGTTAAAGAACAACTCAACATAGTTGTCATAAAGTGCCGTTCGCTTGTCCGGCAACGACGCACCCCGCGTGTGTATAAGACTCAAAAGGATTGCTAGCTGCATGGGATTGCGAGCTAGGTCACGTAGGTGCGGGGCGTCTAGTTTTTCCTTCAGAATACGACGAACATCTCGCGCATCAGAGGGACCTAAGCGCCTAGCTTTGATCCACTTCTCGGCATACTCGTCAATTAGCGGCCGACTAACAGAAGCTAGCTCGAAGTAGGGAAAAATATCAGAGGGAAGGCCTGGGGAGTTGGCAAACGCCGCTGGGCGACTTGTGACGATCACTTGAAGAGCAGAGGCGTTGACCTCCAAGCGTCGAACTCCGTCTCTTATTTCATCCACCACGTCTTGGCGCCGCTTAATCTCGGCGACCTCATCAAGGCCATCGAACACAAGCAACACCGAACTGATCCGCATCACTGCTAAAAGATCCGCGACAGAGAACTCGATTCCGCCAGAGTGGTACCTTACCTGCGTTGCGAGGAAGCTCTCAAGAGATTTTTGCCAGTAGGTGGGCAATCCTTCGTCGTCAGACGCAGCAAACGGATTCCTTCTCTCTAGCCATGCTGCCAAGTCTCGTAGGTCTATGCGGAAGGGTACACGTACGGGGCAATCTCTGTGGTGCTCAGGTAGGGTTTCTAGTTCTGCCATCCCGAGCAGGCGCATGCGGTGTACTTGGCATACGTACTGGGTAATTGTGGACTTCCCTTGTCCAGGGGCACCTTCAAGCACAATGCGCTGCAGGTAGTGCTGACCGCTTGGATGCAACAAGAGCGTCGCCGTACCAATGCCTCTTTCCTCATCTCGTTGAGAGTAGTAAACAAAGCCCTCTTCGCGTACCGTATACGGTTCCGAAATGTCCACCCGAAGGGCTTCCGGGCTCGACAAATCTTGGATTACACTGTTGAAAAGTAGCCTAAATTCGTGGTGTTGCTTTTTGTTGACCGCGTTCCAAGGAAAAGATATTGGCACGTCGATATATAAATCAAGCAGTCCGTTCTGGAGCTCGACCTGCTTGAACTTCACCTGGGAATCTTTTGAATGCTGATCGCTGACGAACGCGCGAATCGCTGCTGTACGTCTCTCCTGACTATCCGACAGTCCCCTCTCAATAATCGAGCGAATAAGATCCGGCCCAGTCATAAACTCGGGATACACCCACTTCAAGTCCCAGGCATTATCAAGGCGGCGGTTCAAGTCATCGCGCCACCAGCAAATTGCAGGGACTGGCAAGGTATCCAGTAACCGCTGCGCCTTATCGATAGATCCTGCCTGCAACTGTGCTGTGCCCTGTACGTTGCTGATTAGCACGAACTGCTTGGCGCCCAGCTTTGCCAACTCTTCGATCTTTGCCCTTTCGCCCTTAATGGTGTCAAGTAACCATGCACGCTCGTCAGTTAGAGAGCGAGGCCGACGTACAAACTTCACCTGATAGAGAAGGAATTCCCTTTCCTGTGCATTTCTGATGAAAGCTACAGCATCTCTTCCGCCGTCACGCTGAGCTACCGGGAAGCACTGCAGGTTCTTGTGCTCTCTTACAAGAAGAGCTTGGCACAACTGCTGAAATCGCTCAGGGTCCAATTGTTCGTAGGGGTAGTCCATGCTTGGCTGGGATCGCTTTCAGATGCGCGATTGGTCACAATGTTGGTACGGTCACTGCGTCCAATGAAGTGCCCTTCGGCAACGACTGGCTGTTCGTTCCGTCCAAGCCTACCCACGCGGTAAGCCGTCTGAGGCGGTTCCCCTAGAAGGGGCCTTTGAGATTGTACAACGAAGGAGGTGACTGAGGATCCAACTAGGTGAAAGAGAGCGTAAAATGCGGCGAGAAGACCTTCTCTCGGCACTCTGAGAAGTCGGATTTAGCACAGATTTGGAGTTGTACTCGATCATCTACACGTCTTTGGAGAGACGAACAAGGGGGAGCATCTGATGCAAGGCACCGTCCATGTGCTCGCGCTGTTCACCGCCGCTCCGGGCAAGGAGGTGGAACTGGAGGAGGCGCTCATGGTGCTCGTCGAGCCCACCCGGAAAGAAGCTGGCTGCATTCGCTACGACTTGGTGCGGGGGCTCGGTAAGTCGGCGGAGTTCGCCTTCATCGAGGAGTGGGAGTCGGCCGAGCACCTGGATGCCCACTCCCAGACCCCTCACGTCCGGGAGGTGGGAAGCAAGGCCGCGGGTCTGCTCGGGGCGCCGGCTTCGATCGAGCGCTACCGGCAGATCGGATAGGGCTCAGCGCCACGGGCGGTCGAGCCGGAGCGCTTGCCGATCCACCTGATAGAGATCGCCCAGGCCGTTGCCGGGCGAGTTGAGCTGGCGCGACAGTTCCGGGTAGCTGAGGGCCTTGTCAGGCGGCGTAACGGCGAACGTCCGCCGCGTGCTGGTGAAGAGGAGAGTCCGGCCGTCCGGCGTGATCTTGGGACCTACTTCGAAGGCCGGGGAGTTGATCGGCGGGGGGAGGTTCGCCGCAGGGGTCCAGGCTCCGTCGCGGAGGTAGCTGACCCAAAGGTCGCCGCTTCCCTGTCCTCCCTTGCGGGCGGCCATGAAGATCAGGACGGTGCCGTCGGGGGAGATCAGCGGCTCGTACTCCTCGCCCGGCGAGTTGATGGCGTCTCCGAGGTTTTCGGGCTGGGCGTACTTGCCGTCCACCAAGCGGGCGCGCCAGAGGTCGGTTCCTCCCTTGCCTCCCTCTCGGTCGGAGCCGAAGTAGAGGGTGCCGTCGGCGGCCATCGTGGGGAACCACTCGGCTCCCGGCGAGTTGATTGGCGCTCCCAGGTTGCGCGGCTCGCCCCAGCCTTCCCCCTTTCTCTCGACCATCCAGATGTCCAGGTCTTCCTTGGGCTTGCCGTCTACCGGACGGGTGGAGATGAAGTAGAGCTTCGATCCGTCCGGAGTGACGAACGGGTCGGCGTCGCTGTAGCGGCCCGAGAAGGGGACGACCTCGGGAGCCGTCCAGCTCCCGTTCCGGAGGTTCGATGAGACGATCGTCCAATGGCCGAAGTCGGCCGTGTTCTTGAGGAAGTAGAGGGTCTCGCCGTCCGGGGAGAAGGCGGCGTGGGACTCGTACTCTCCGGTCGAGATCACTCCGGGGGCGAAGAGGGTTGGCTCGGGGATCGCGGATGCGGCCAGTCCGAGCAGGGCCAGAGCGAGGATCGGTTTCATCTCTTCTCCTGCCGCAGCCTCTTCAGCAACTGAATCTGCCCGGCGTGATAGATGTCGTGGAAAGCCACGCCGGAGATGAGGTCGTCTATCCGGGTCTTGCTGCCGGGCGGGACCTGGTCAAGGGCCTCGTCGGACAGGCCCGCGACCGCTTCGCGCAGATCGCGGTGCATGGTGCCGAGCAGGGCGAGATCCTTCTTCCAGGCCTTCTCGTCCGGGCCGCCTTCCGGCCGTCGGAACCAGTTGCTCCCTTTCACGGGGAATCCACCCCGCTCGCCGCCGCGGAGGCGGCGCAGGACCGAATACTTCCAATAGGCAGCGTGAACCGCCAGCTCCCAGATGTTGTGACGGTCCGCGGCCGGCCTCCAGGCCGCCTCCTCGGCGCTGAGCCCGCGGAGCGATCCTCGCAGATTGGTGCCGTGCCAGGACTTCTTGTCGTAGGCCTGGTCGATCAGGCGCAGGAGCGCGGCGATGCTGGGGCCGGGCGGCATGCGATCATCTCGACCAGTCTACGAGGCGAAGGTCCGCGCCCGATGCCTTGGTGATTCGTTCGAAGGGAGGCTCGTGCTCCATCCGTTCAGCTTTCCGGCTCTCGGAGTCTTCGGGTCAGCAGACCCAGCTCCGCAGCCGGAACATCCGCGAAGCTGGCGACTGCCAGCGCGAGGATCTCGGCGGGGTTTGGAGCAATGTCGACGTCCTCTCCATAGTGCCGGCGCAGCAAGGCAATCACCTGCCCGTCGAAGCTCCGTCCACAGCGTTCCGCGTCGGCCGCAATCTTCTCGCGGAGCCCCGCGGGAAAACGGATGGTGCAGGCGACTGGGGCGGGGGCATCCTGCGCGCGGACAACGGCTGGGCGGCTCATCACCAGAAAAGTACTTGATTGGTGCCGCCGAGACAAGTTCCCGAGGCCGGGCGGGGACAAGCCCGGACAAGCCCCGCCCCTACGTAGAAGGATTTTTCCCCTTCAGGATCAGCTCCCGCCCTGCCAGGTAGAGCAGCGCGCACAGGATCGCGAAGGGGATCAGCGCCAAGGCGTCCGCGGAGGGCCCGGCGAAGAACGGGTTGGTTCCTTCCATGAAGCGGGTGACCCGGTCGTTGAAGTCAGTCAGGACTCCGGCCATGAAGGCGATGAGGATGCCGGCGATGGCTCCTCCCGCGATGTAGCCCGAGGCCATCAGGACTCCAGGGCTCTTGTCTCCCTCGGCGACTAGCTCTTCCTCGGTCATGTTGCGGTTCGCGAGCTTCTTACGCAGGTGGAGGTCTACCAGCCAGCGGATCAGGCCTCCGGCGAGGATCGGAGTCGTGGAGGAGATCGGCAGGTACACGCCCACCGCGAAGGCAAGGGAGGGGATGCCCGACATCTCCAGCACCACCGCGATCATCACCCCCAGAAGGACCAGCCCCCAGGGCAGCTCGCGGTTGAGGATGCCCTTGATGATGTAGGACATCAGCGTCGCCTTCGGGGCGTCGAACTTGTCTACCCTCTGGCCGTTGGGCCTCGTGTCGTGGACTCCGTTGATGCCCGGGTCCACGAGGTAGACGGGGACGCCCTGGGCATTCACGAGATAGCGGCCGGCGGGGCCGCCCTGCTCGTCGGTCTTGTGCCAGACGCGGTAGGTGCCCGGATCGTCGGCGGACTGCGGTCCGGTGAGCTTCTCTTCCTTGAGTGTCGGAAGCAGGTTGGGAGGAACCTGCAGGTTCGGCGCGTAGCCCTGGCTTACGATCGCTCCGGTGTTGCGGTCGGCGACCGGCACGTAGACGGTGCCTGAGTCGTTGAGGCGCAGGAGGATGGGCGCCAGCAACAGGGCGGAGACGGCCGAGCCGACGATGATCGAGAGCTGCTGGGCCCTCGGCGTGGCTCCCACGAGGAAGCCGGTCTTGAGCGACTGCGCGATCGTGCCTCCATTCGAGGAGGCGATGCAGACGATCGCTCCGACCATCAGCGCGGTGACGTAGTAGGTCGGGCCGGTCCAGCCGAGGATCAGGAAGGTCAGGCAGGTCAGCAACAGGGTCGCCACCGTCATGCCCGAGATCGGGTTCGACGACGAGCCGATCTCGCCGGTCAGACGGGCCGAGACCGTGACGAAGAGGAAGCCGAAGAGGACGATCAGGATCGCGCCCAGCAGGTTCATGTGCAGCGAGCGGAAGAGGAGGATCATGGCCACCAGGGCCAGGCTGCCGAAGACGACCAGCTTCATGGGCAGGTCTTGTTCGGTGCGCGGCAGCTCGGCCGCCGCACTGCGCTGGCCCTTGTAGTCCGAGAGGCCGGCGCGGATGCCGTGCCAGATCGTGGGCAAGGCGCGGAACAGGCTGATGATGCCGCCCGCCGCCACCGCCCCGGCTCCGATGTAGAGGACGTAGGCGTTGCGGATGTCGTCCGGAGTCATCTCGCCGATGGGCATGGTGCCGGGGGCGAGGATCCCGGTCGCCGCCGAGCCGAAGAACTTGATGGCCGGGATGAGCACCAGGTAGGCGAGGACGCCGCCCGCGCACATGACCGCGGAGATGCGCGGGCCGATGATGTAGCCCACGCCCAGCAGCTCGGGCGAGATTTCCGCGGAAACCGAGGCGGCCGTGAACGGCGGGCCGAAGACCCTCTCCGGGATGTCCTTCCAGGTCTTGAAGGCCGCCATGGCCGTCTTGTAGAGGATGCCGATACCGAAGCCGGTGAAGATCGTGCGGGCTCCGAGGCCGGCGTCGAGCGAGATCCCCGCGCCATGACGCGCGGCGATGGCCCGCTCTTCGGGGCTGGCCGCGGCCTTGAGCACCTCGGCGCAGGCCGTGCCCTCGGGGAATTTGAGGATGCCGTGCTGCTCGACGATCATGGCCCGCCGCAGCGGGATCATCATCAGAATGCCCAGCAGGCCGCCGAGGAGGGAGACCAGCACCGCCCTCATGATGTCCAGGTCGAAGCCCAGGATGAGGACGGCCGGCATGGTCACGCCGATGCCGAAGGCGAGCGATTCGCCCGCCGAGCCCGCGGTCTGCACGATGTTGTTTTCGAGGATCGAGGCGCCCCGGCCGCCCATTTTGCGCAGGAGACGGAAGAGGGTCACCGAGATGACCGCCACCGGGATCGATGCGCTCACGGTGAGGCCCACCTTGAGCACGAGGTAAAGCGAGGAGGCGCCGAAGACGGCCCCCAGCACCGTGCCCAGGATCAGGGGGAGGACCGTCAGCTCGGGGAGCTTGACCTCGGCCGGGATGAAGGGCCGGAAGGCGGGCGTCTCCCCGGGGGAGGGCTCCTGGGTCGCGGCCCGGTCGGGAAGCACTTCAGGTATCGCCATGCGCCTTCCTGCCCTTCCAGCCGACTACATCATCGCGACCGGCGGCGCCGGCTCATCCGGGCTGCCCGCGTTGGCCAGGGGAACGCGGACCAGGACGAAGGCGAGGAGCGCCATGATCACGAGCCCGAAGACGTAGGAGGGAGTCTCGAAGATCACGGGGACCGGCCATTCGAAGAAGTTGAAGGTCGCGGTCAACAGTCCCATGAGCGCCTCGCCGGCGATCAGGCCCGAGGCCACCAGCACGCCGACGTTTTCCACGCGCGCCTTCTGTGCCTCATTGAAGCCCTTGCGCTCGCGCATCATGTCGGTCAGCCCGCGGATCATGCCGCCGACGAAGATCGCAAACGTCGTGGAGAGCGGCAGGTACATGCCGACCGCGACGAGCATGGGGCTGCGCACCTTGAACAGGATCATTGCGATGCCCATGAAGATGCCGACGACCACGAGGGCCCAGGGCATGTCCCCGCCCACGATCCCTTGAGCGAGGGACGCCATCAGCCCCGCCTGCGGTGCAGGGAGCTGAGGGGAACCGAAGCCTCCCATTCCGAAGTGGAGGACCATCAGCGGGAAGTACATGACGAGGCTCGCGCAGACCACGGCGATCAGCTCGACGATCTGGATGGTGCGCGGTGTTCCTCCCAATATGTAGCCGACTTTGAAGTCCTGGAGCAGCTCGCCGGCCACAGCCGATGAGACGCAGACGACGGAGGCGACCCCGAGGACCGCCACGATGCCGCTCGGTCCTGACACGCCGAGCGAGACCATCAGCAGGGCGGCGATGATCAGGGTCGAGAGTGTGAGGCCCGAGATCGGGTTGTTCGAGGAGCCGATCAGGCCGACGAGGTAGCCGGAGACGGTGGCGAAAAAGAAGCCTGCCACCAGCATCACGAGGCCGGCCACGATGGCTCCCATCACCAGGCCCGACATGTAGACGTAGAGGAAGACCATGAGGACGAACACGACGGCGATGAGCGCGAACACCGTGCGCGAGCTCATGTAGCGCTCGGTCCGTCCGATCGTCTCGTCGTGCTGCACTTTGCCCTTGAGCTCGGCGAAGGCCTTTGCGAGCCCGCCGAACAGGTTCTTCCGCATCTTGTAGAGGGTGAATGCCGCGCCGACGAGCATGCCGCCGACGGCGATGGGCCGGACGATGAAGCGCCAGACGAGGCCGACCTGGGTGGCCCAGCTCTCGGGGTTCGCGACATCCGTGCCCGGGGGGAGGAAGCTCTGGAGCTGGGGTCCGAGGAGGAACATGAGGAGCGGGACCATGAGGCCCCACGCGAGGACGCCGCCGGAGAAGTTGAGCGCCGCGAGCTCGGGGCCGATGATGTAGCCGACCCCGAGGTAGGCCGGGCTCACACTGGGCGCCGCAAAGGTGGTGACGCCGCCCGTGGCCAACGCGGGAGCGCCGGCATCGGCCCCCAGCTTGATCCTGCTCAGCCCGGCGAGGGAGCCCATCTTGATCAGGAGGTCCTTGTCCGGCGCGTACAGGCGCAGGACGCCGAGGATGTAGATCAGCGCGCCGAAGCCCATGCTGTAGAAGAGGAACTTGGCCGCCTGGGCGCCGCGCTGTCCGGCCTTGTGGATCTCGGAAGCGGCCACCGACTCGGGGAAGGGAAGCTCGCGGTCCTCGACCATCACACGGCGCACGAGCGAGACGAAGAGGACGCCGAGGACGCTCCCGACCAGCATCAGGGCCGTGGATTTCCAGTACGCGTCTTCCGGGGCGAAGGACGGCCACACGCCGGCGATGACGAAGGCCGGCAGCGTGAAGATCGCGCCGGCTGCCACGGACTCGCCGATGGAGCCCGCCGTCCGCGCGATGTTCTCTTCGAGGATGGACCCCTTGAACGCTCGGATGACCGCCATGCTGATCACCGCGGCCGGGTAGGTCGCAGCGATCGTCACCCCGGCGCGCAGGCCCAGGTAGGCGTTGGCGGCTCCGAGGATGAGCGTCATGATGAGGCCGGGGATCACGGCGCGCATCGTGAACTCCGTCATCGAGATGTTCTCGGGAACGAAAGGCTGATGGCGAGGCGGTGGGTTCGCGTTCATCGGAGCCCTCTCAAATGAGATGTTTATGGCCGGGCGACTCTACTCCGCGCGCCGGAGGCTGTCAACGCGATTTCCTCTGGCATGGCTCTGGTAAGCTCCCCGGCACTGTCCCTGGAGGTGCCCATGCAGCCATCCGCGTTCTCCAATCCCACCCAGGAGTGCGACGTCATCATGAAGGGCGGGATCACCAGCGGGGTGGTCTACCCCTTGGCGGTCGTCGAGCTGGCGAAGACCTACCGGCTGCGGAACATCGGCGGCACCTCCGCGGGAGCGATCGCCGCGGCCCTGGCTGCGGCAGCCGAGTACGGGAGGGAGGCCCCTGGCGGCGGGTTCCCGAAGCTGGCGGAGCTTCCGGGCTTCCTCGCCAAGAACCTCGGGCTGCTGTTCCAGCCGTCGCCGAAGACCCGGCCGGCCTTTTCCGTGCTTCTCACCTGGATCTCCCCAGGAAAGGAAAGGGAGGATGGCCAGGAGCCCGGGAGGCTCGCGAAGCTCTTCGCATTGGTCAAGAAGCTGGCGAACACGGCGTTGAAGCTCGTCCGCTTTCACCCAATCGCGTTCCTGATCGGCGCCCTTCTCGGGCTCGGAATCTTCTGGCTCGTGGCGGATTTCACCTCGGAGGGCCAGCTCATCACGAACCGGGCCATGCCCCTGCGCGTGTTTTTCACGCTGTTCTGGGCGCTCCTGGTGGCGCTGGTCTCTTTCGCGAGGAAGGCGGTCAAGGCGATTCAGGGCAACGCTTTCGGAATGTGCAGCGGCATGCCCGCGCACGAGCCCCCCCGCCGCAACTCTCCCGAGGCTCTCACTCCCTGGCTGGCCGGCCTGCTGGACGAGATCGCCGGCAAGACCGGATCGCCGCTCACCTTCGGCGACCTGTGGGGGCCGGGCGACCGCGAGAAGCAGGAGGACGATCCGCGTTTGCGGGCGCTCAACCTGGAGGTGATGACCACCAATCTCACCCACGGCTGGCCGGTCCGGCTCCCCACCAGCAGCCGGGAGTTCTTCTTCGATCCGGAGGAGCTCCGGCGCTTCTTCCCCAAGGACATCGTCCGGTGGATGGAGGAGCACCCCTTCCCACTACCGCGCGATGAAAGAGAGAAGGCTCTCATCGAGCGCATCGAGAAAGAGACCCCGTTTCGTCGGATGCCTGCCCCGGCCGACCTGCCGGTAATCGTAGCGGCGCGGATGAGCTTGAGCTTCCCCATGCTCATCAGCGCCATTCCCCTGCACGCCGTGGTCTGGAAGCGGAAGGACGAACCGGGCGCTCAGGAGCTGGAGCTGGCGCCCTGCTGGTTCTCGGACGGCGGCATCACCAGCAACTTCCCGGTCCACTTCTTCGACGGGCTCCTCCCCACGCGCCCGACCTTCGGCATCAATCTGCGGCCTTTGAAGAAGGGCCAGGAGCCGAATCCGGACGAGAAGGAGAACGTCTGGTTCCCCTCGCGGACGGGGGAAGCCGTGCAGCCCACCTGGACGCCGATCACGGGGCTCTTCGGTTTCCTGGGCACGATCCTCAACACGATGCAGAATTGGAGCGACAACACCCAGATGCGGCTCCCCGGCTACCGCGACCGCGTCGCGCATGTCTATCTGAGCGAGAAGGAGGGGGGTATGAACCTGACGATGCCGGAAGAGCGGGTGAAGAGGCTGGCCTTGCGCGGCCAGATCGCGGGTCAGAAGGTCCAGGCCCTCGACTGGGACGGCCATCGCTGGACCCGTTACCGCAGCGCGATGGCCCAGCTCGAGGAGAGGCTCGATCGCATGGAGGAGGTCTATTCCGGCGGGTTCGAGGACTTCCTCGCGGCCCACGATTCGAAGAAGGGGCGGCATCAGCGTCCGGACGCCTGGAAGGAATACGCCATGGAGTCGACCGCAGGACTGATGGCCGCCGTCCGCGCCTGGCGCGCGCATCCGAAATACCGGCTCGACGACGAGCCGCCGCATCCGGAGCCCGAGCTGCGGATCAGCCCGCGGCGGTAGGTTTCTTCGCCCGCACCTGGGCGAACGTGCACGCCTCCGGCTTCTTGTCCGGCCGCCAGCGGAGGAACTTGGTGCCGTGGCGGAAGCGCCCGCCGGAGAAGTGGTCGTAGCGCACTTCGCAGACCAGGACCGGATCGAGAGGCTCCCACTCCGTCGAACGCCCCTGGGACCAGCGGCTCGGTCCTCCCGGCGCCTTGCCGGTGAAGCCGCTGCCTCCGCGGTGGGGCTCCAGGACCGGCTCCAGCTCCTTCTTTTCCTCGGCGGAGAAGCTGGACGAGAAGCCCACGTGGTCGAGCTGCCCGGCGTCGTTGTAGAGGCCGAGGAGCAGCGAGCCCACCAGTCTTTCCTTCTGAGCCTTCTGAGCCTTCTGGGCCCAGCGGAAGCCGCCGACCACGCAGTCGGCCGTGCGCATCCGCTTGACCTTGACCATGCCGCCGCGCTCGCCCGAGAGGTAGGGGGAGTCCAGTTGCTTGGCCACGACGCCGTCCAAACCCTCCTCGCCGATCCATTTCTCAGCCTCTTTGAGCTTCGGAGTGGCGGGGGAGAGCAACATCTGGCCACCTTCCGGGATTTTCGAAAAGAACGCCTCCAGCCGCTCGCGCCGATCTTTCAGGGGCAGCTCTACCAGGGATTCCCCCCGGCTGTCCACCAGGAGGTCGAAGACGTGGAGGCTCGCCGGAGTCTCCTTCGCGAGCTTGCGGATGCGGCTCTCCGCGGGGTGGATGCGTTGCAGCAGGTCATCGAAGGCCGGCAGGGCGATCTCGCCGTCCACCACGAAGGTCTTGACCGGGAGCTTGCCGAGCGCCTCTACCAGCTCCGGGAAGTAGCGGCCGAGGGGCTGGCCCGCCTTGGACTGGAGGAGCACCTGGTCCCCCTTGCGGAAGGCCAGGCAGCGGAAGCCGTCCCACTTGGGCTCGTAAAGCCACCCGGGTTCCGCGGGGATCTTTCCTTCCGATTCGGCTTCCCAGGGCGGGTAGGGCGGCTTTATGGGCAGGTCGATGTCCGGGAATTCGGCTTCCAGGAGTGTGGTCTTTGGCGGCGCTTTCTTGGGCTTGGCGGCAGGCATGCCTCAGAAAGGTGCAAAAACGGAGCCCTCAATTCACCGCGTGCGGGACCGCCAGCGAGAACGGCCCGATGACCGCGTCGAAAGCTTCGCCGTCCTCCAGGACCATGCGGTAGGTTCCATGCATGGAGCCGACCGGGGTCGAGAGGGGGCAGAAGCTCGTGTACTCGAAGGACTCGCCCGGGCCGAGCACCGGCTGCTCGCCCACGACGCCCGGGCCCTCCACCCTCTGCTCATAGCCGGTGGCGTCGGTGATGATCCACTCCCGGCTGAGGAGCTGCGCCGTCCGGGTGCCGACGTTCGAGATCCTCACCTGGTAGGCGAAGAAGTAGTAGCTTTCCTGGGGCGCGCTGCGATCCTCGTCGTAGAAGCTCGCGACCTGCACGCGGATGTCGCGGGTAGTGGTGTCGCTCATGGCCGGCAGATTCTATAGAATCCGCTCCGCTCCCGGATCACCCGAGGAGAACCTAGTTGCATGAGGTGGCGCGATGGAGTGGATGAGCAGCCCCGAGAGCTGGATTGCCCTGTTGACCCTGACGGTGCTCGAAATCGTCCTGGGCATCGACAACATCATCTTCATCTCGATCCTGGCGGGCAAGCTACCCCAGGAGCAGCAGGCGAAAGCGCGCAAGGTCGGGCTCGGCCTGGCCATGTTCATCCGCCTCGCCCTGCTCGCGTCGCTCGCCTGGATCGCCCGGCTCACGAACCCGCTCTTCACGGTCTTCAGCCAGGAGATCTCCGGCCGCGACCTGATCCTCCTGGTAGGCGGCCTTTTCCTCCTCGCCAAGGCCACGCACGAGATCCACGACAAGCTGGAAGGAGAGGAAGGGCACGCCAGCGCCAAGGTCGCTGCCTCCTTCACCTCCGTCATCGTCCAGATCCTCGCCCTGGACATCGTCTTCTCCCTGGACTCCGTCATCACCGCCATTGGCATGGCCAACGAGCTGGCCGTCATGATGGCGGCCGTGGTCATCGCGGTGGCTGTGATGTTCGTCGCCGCAGGGCCGATCAGCAACTTCGTGGAGCGCCACCCCACGGTCAAGATGCTCGCTCTCAGCTTCCTCCTGCTGATCGGCATGTCACTGGTGGCCGAGGGCTTCGATCAGCACATCTCGAAGGGTTACATCTACTTCGCGATGGGGTTCTCGGTCTTCGTAGAGATGCTCAACCAGCGGCTGCACAAGGTCGCCAAGCCGCCGGTCCACCTGCACCAGCGCTACTCGGAGACCCCGCAAGCGGCGCCGGCTACCGGCAGCTCTACCTCCGGAATTCCCGCACCTCCCCGTCCGAAAAAGCGACGGTAAGGCTCTCCGGGCTGATCAGCCTCACCTCTCCCGTCCCGAACATGGGAAGGGTGAGGCTGTCCCCCTCGCGCAGGGCGGACGCGTCTTTCTCTCCCAGGATCGCTGACAGGGGGAGAACCTCGGGCTTGGACCGCGGGGGGAGGATGGCCAGCCGATCGTGCGACACCACCGGTTCGGCGATGGGCCGGCCGCAGTTGTCGCAAACTCCGCACTTGTCGCTGTCGATGGCTTGGCTTTCGCCAAAGTATTCGAGGATCGACTTCCAGCGGCAGAGGGCGGTCTGGGCGTAGAGGATGATGCGGCGCAGGCGGTCGCGGTCCGCCTCGGCCCGCTTCTCGTACCGCTTGCCGAGCTCCTCCATCTCTTCCGGCTCGAGGCCTGAGCGGAGCAGGCGGAAGCTCCCCGTCTCGGGCTCCTCCAGCAGCCCCATGTCCTTCATCGCCGGCAGCACCACCCGGATCTTGTTCTGGGCCACGGCTTTGGCGCGCTCGTGAATGTCGTTCACGGTGACGGGTTGGCGGTCGGCCTTCAGGCGCTCCATGGCGCGGTAGATCACCTCGAAGTGCTCCCGCTTGGGGTACTTGCCGTTGAGGAAGAAGATGTGGGTGTTCTTGTCCTCCGGTTGGAAGAGCATCACGCAGCGGGCGGGATCGCCATCGCGTCCGGCGCGCCCGGCCTCCTGGTAGTAGGCCTCCAGCGTCCCGGGCATGCTGTAGTGGATGACGAAGCGGATGTCCGGCTTGTCGATCCCCATGCCGAAGGCGTTCGTGGCCACGACCGCCTTGAGCTCGCCGGCCATGAAGCTGTCCTGGTTGCGGTGCCGCTCCTTGCCCCCCAGGCGTCCGTGGTAGCGGGCCACTGGAAAGCCGAGCCCCTGGAGGTATTCGGTGACCGTCTCGCAGTCTTTGACGGTCGAGGTGTAGATGATGCCCGAGCCCTCGATCTCTCCGAGCAGCCGGGCCAGGTGGTGGAGCTTGGATTCCTCTCCGGCCCCACGGATCACCTCCAGGCGGAGGTTCTCCCGGAACACGCCGGTAGAGATGACCTGCATGTCCTCGCGCCCGAGCTGGCGCAGGATGTCCTCGATGACCTCGGGGGTCGCGGTGGCGGTGAGGGCGAGCACCGGCGGGTTGCCGAGGGCCTCGACCGCCTCCCGCAGCCGCAGGTAGGAGGGGCGGAAGTCATGTCCCCACTGTGAGATGCAGTGCGCCTCGTCGATCACGAACACGTCGATCTCGTTGGTCTTCAGGGTATCCAGGAACCCGGGCTGCGTCAGGCGCTCCGGGGTGACGAAGACGAACTCGTGCTGCTCCTTCTCGATCCCTTCCAGGATTTCGGTTTCCTCCCGGGTGGTGAGGGTGCTGTTGACCTGGGCGGCGCCGATGCCCAGCTCCTGGAGCTTGTCCACCTGGTCCTTCATCAGGGAGAGCAGGGGGGACACGACGATGGTGGTACCCGGGAGCTGGGCGCCGGGGAGCTGATAGCACAGGGACTTGCCTGCGCCGGTAGGCATGATGGCGAGGGTGTCCTTGCCCTCGACGATTGAACGAATGACTTCTTCTTGACCCTCGCGGAGAGAGCGGAAGCCGAAAGTGCGTCGAAGCGTGCGGCGAAGAGTGGAAATCTCAATGGTCTCGGCCATGGTTCTCCTAACGAAGGGTCGGTGAACGGCGCCTAATGGATAGCAAGGCACATGCCGCGTGGCGGGATTGATCCCATCCCCCTGGCGGGTAAACCCAGTTGGGTGCGTATTCGTAATAGGAAAGTGGTTGACGAGCAGCCGGGGCCAGCTTAGAATCCTGGACCAGGTTATCGTCAAAGGGATATAGGCAGGTCGTTCCGTCGCGGGCAAGCATCTGTCCGCCCGGGGCAGAGTCATTCGTAAGCTTTGAGGAAGTTGTCATGGTCACATTTGTCAGCACGTTGATTTTTGGAGCGGTTCTCGGGTTCATGCTGGAGCAGCAGGTCGGGGTTCCCCTGGTGAAGTGGAGCCGGGTCAAGCGGATGCGGATGCGGATCCTGCGCCGCAACGGGGAGAGCCCCTGGTCGGCGCTGCTGCGCGACGACGAGTAGGGTCCCCTCCGGAAGGGCGCGATAAATCGCGCCCCTACAAGCAGGATCGGGCCAGCAATGATGTCGGATCTTGCTTGTAGGGGCGCCATTCATGGCGCCCCCTGGGCTCCCAGGGATCGTCTCCCTACCCCCGCTTCACCTTTGCCGTGATCGCCGCCAGCGGCTCGAGCTCCTCGGCCCGAGCCTGCTGCTGACCGAGCTCCCTTTTGAGCAGCAGCGCCCGGCGCTTCTCCACCCCTTCCAGCCAGAGCGGGATGAAGGCCACGAGGTCCTGAAGGGCCTTGTCCACGTCCGTCACCAGGGCCGCCAACCGGCGGCTGAAGGCGGCGTGGCAGTGGAGCAGGTCCTGGACGTTCTGGGTCCGCTCCGCCTGCGACGCGCCCACCGATCCCTTGAGCGCGTCGATCATCTCGGAGGCCACCTCGTGGATCTCCAGCGCCGTGCGGCAATTGCACGGGATGTCGAAAGCCAGCCGGTCTAGGATCTCCATCTCGTAGAAGCGCACGCCGCGCAGGGCGAGCACCTCCTTGAGCTTGGGAGTAAGCCCGGCGAGGAGGACGTTCAGGAAGGCCCGGGTCTCGGACCAGCCATGCCGGGTGGGGACGGCCTCCTCCTGGCGCATGTGCTCGGCCTGCGCGGTCATGTGGAGGGTGCGGGCCTCGTCGAGCCGCTGCATGTACTCGCCCAGCCGCACGAGTGTTGCATGCAGCCACTCGGCCTCCTCGATGTCCTGCGGGAAGCGCCGGGAGAGGAAGTAATCGGAGTCGTGCAGGCTCCGGGGGTCCTTGGCCATGAACTCGCCGAACGTGTCCACGAGGAAGGCATGGATCTGGCCGATCGAGATGCAGAGCAGCTTGCGGACGTCCATGAGCTGCTCCTCGGGGACGTCCTCGGGGAAGCTCTCCAGCCGGCGCAGCACCTGATAGTCGAGCATGCCCAGGGAGGTCTCGGCGCTCTGCCGGGCCTCTTCCAGGGCCGGGATCTTGGACGGCCCGTCCAGCAGCGGCGCGATCCGGTGGCGGATCAGGTCAGCCACCTGGCGCACCTTGCGCCAGATGTCGAGCAGCCGCTCGGGCGAGCAGTGGAGGATGGCGTAGTTGCTCTCCATCACGCCGTCGAGGAGCCGGATCGACCCGAGGAAGGCGCGGATGCGTGGATTCTGGTAGTTGACGCGCTCCAATGCCCACTCGAGGGCGGTGATGCCCTCGGGCAGAGAGACCATATGGCCCCCCACCTGGATGACCTGCTTCGGCATAGGACGGATCATGAACGGGAGTCCGACTGATAGGGTACTCCATCTGGGGATGCAGGGGTGTGACGAAGTTCACAGGCCCTGCCAGTCATACTTTTCGAGTACAGTATGACTATGGCTAGCACGGTAGGAGAAAAGGGGCAGATCGTCATCGAGAAGCCAATTCGCGATGCGCTGGGGATCGAGCCAGGCTACGTCGCCGTTCAGGCCATCGTAGGGAATCACATAGAGCTCCGCTTCTACCCTCCCGAGCACAACCGCTCGCTCAAAGGCATCCTTGCCGGCTATGTGCAGCGGTCGGTCTCTGAAGAGGAGTGGCCGCAAGCCAAGGAGGAGGCCTGGGCTCAGGCGACGATTGAGGACTGGGCCCAAGAGGATGAGAAACGGTGAGGGAGAGGGAGCGTCCTGGATTCCTCGATACCAGCATCATCGTCAGGTACATCACAGGTGATCCGCCCCACATGGCGGAGATTGCCGCACGCCTCCTGGATGATGGGGGGCCGCTCATCCTGAGCGAAATCGCATTGCTGGAAACGGCCCATGTCCTGGCAAAGGTCTATCGGGTGCCGCGTTCCGCGGTGGTGGATGCGCTCGTCGCCCTGGTCCAGAAATCCAACCTCCGTCTGGCTGTCCTGCCCAAAACCCGGGTCGTGGAAGCCCTACTCCTCTGCCGCGATTCGAATCGGTACTCCCTCCCGGATGTAATGCTCTGGGCTGAGGCACGGGACATGAAAGTTGAGCCGCTGTACACCTTTGACGGGCGCTTCCCGTCACAAGGGCTTGCCGTAGTGAAACCGGAGTAGGGAGATGAGCATGACAGGCGAAGACGCAGTCACACCGGAGAGCACAGTTACGACGCCGACTTTTGCAGACCTGGGATTGTCTGATCCGCTCCTCAGAGTGCTCTCCGAGGTGGGGTACGAGGGGCCGACGCCGATCCAGGCCAAGACGATCCCCGCGCTGCTCCAGGGGCGGGACCTGATCGGGCAGGCGCAGACCGGCACGGGCAAGACCGCGGCCTTCGCGCTGCCCATGCTGCAGCAGCTCGACCTCAGCCTCCCGGGGGTGCAGGCGCTCGTCCTCGCCCCCACCCGCGAGCTGGCGATCCAGGTTTCGGAGGCGTTCCACACCTACTCGCGCTACCTGGGCAGGGTCAACGTGCTCCCGGTCTACGGCGGCCAGCCGATCGACCGCCAGCAGCAGCGGCTCCAGCGCGGGGTCCAGGTGGTCGTGGGCACCCCGGGCCGGATCATGGACCACCTGCGGCGCGGCACCCTGCGGCTGGACCAGGTGCGCATGGTCGCCCTCGACGAAGCCGACGAGATGCTCAAGATGGGCTTCCTGGAGGACGTGGAGTGGATCCTCTCCCAGATGCCGGAGGAGCGCCGGACCGCGCTCTTCTCCGCGACCCTGCCGCCGGAGATCCGCCGCGTAGCGTCCCGCCACCTGCGCAACCCCGTGATGGTGGAGATCGAGCGCCGCACCCTCACCGTGCCGGAGACCCATCAGCGCTACCTGAACGTCCACGGTCCGCAGAAGCTGGAGGCGCTGACGCGCATCCTCGAGACCGAGCCCGTCACGGCCGTGCTCGTGTTCACCCGCATGAAGACCGGCGCCGCGGAGCTGGCCGAGAAGCTCGCCGGCCGGGGCTATGCCGCCGAGGCGATGCACGGCGACATGAACCAGGCCCAGCGCGAGACCGTCATCCGCCGGCTGCGCGCAGGGCAGGCGGAGATCGTGGTGGCCACGGACGTGGCTGCCCGCGGCCTGGACGTCGAGCGCATCAGCCACGTGGTGAACTACGACATGCCGCACGACGTCGAATCGTACGTCCACCGGATCGGCCGCACCGGCCGGGCCGGCCGCACGGGAGTGGCGATTCTCTTCGTGGCGCCGCGCGAGCGCAGGATGCTGCAGGAGATCGAGCGCTTCACCAAGCAGCGCATCGAGCCCATGCGGATGCCCACCCAGGCGGATGTAGCCGCCCGTCGCGTGGCCCTGTTCAAGGACAGCATCCGCAAGACGCTCAAAGAGGGGGACCTGGACCTCTACCTCGCCCTGGTCGAGGAGCTGGCGGAGGAAGAGGGGCTCGACATGGCGGAGATCGCCGCCGCGGCCGCCCGCCTGGCCCGGGGAGACAAACCGCTGGACGTGGAGATCGAGCCCGAGGCGCGGGACATGGCCCCGGTGGAGGGGGGGATGGCGCGCCTCTTCCTCTCCGCGGGCCGGCGCAACGGCGTCCGGCCCGCCGACATCGTGGGCGCCATCGCCAACGAGGCCGGCGTGCCGGGCAAGGCGATCGGCTCCATCGACATCTACGACAACTTCACCTTCGTGGAGGTCCCGGAACAGTACCGGGACCAGGTGCTGGAGCGGATGTCCCGGGCGACGATCCGGAACCGTCCCGTGGAGGCCCGGATCGCCCGTCCCGAGGGTCCCGGCAGCCCTAGGCGCCCTGACCGTCCCGGCGAGGGCTCCGGCGGGCGCTCCGAGCCTGAGCGCGGCCCTTCCCGCCGTCCTGCGGGGGCTCCGAAACGCGGGGAGGGGTGGCGGAAGTAGCCACGTCCTCCACGTAAGCCCGCAGCACCTCGGCCACGTTGATCGCCCGGGGCTCGGCTCCATGGTTGGAGAGGGAGCCGAGCTCCAGCGCCTCGATCACCTTCCGCGCCTGCTTCCGCCCGGCCGCGCCGTTCACCCGCACCAGGGCGGTCATGTAGGGACCGAGCAGCCACGTGTGCCCCCCGAGGCCCGCCGGCGTGTAGAGCTGCGTCAATGCCTCCAACAGCCGGACCGCCCGTGCCTTGGGCAGGATCGGGAAAGGCAGGCTCAGGGCGAGGATCCCCTCTGCCTGCACAGTTTCCTGGAAGCTCTTCTGGACCGCCTTCGCCTGCTTGGCCAGATGGTTCGCCTCGACCGGATCGCCGAGCCGCGCCTCCAACTCCGAGAGGATGCGCAGCGCGTTATAGGCGAGCGCATCGGTGCCCTCCGGCTGAATCTTGCGCAGGGCGGGCAGCAGCGTGTCGCGGACGAACGCCTCGTCTCCCGTGGCCTGCAGGTACTTCCAGGAGGCGACGAACAGCCACGGGTCCTTGCTCGTCCTGGAGAGGGCCTTCAGGATCTTGCGTGCCTCGTCGTGGCGGCCGGTCACGAGGCAGAGTCCCGGCAGCGCGATCAGCGCGTCGCGGCTCTGCTCTCCGCGGCTCTGCTCGCCATACCAGGGATAGCCATCCACCACGGCGGAACCCTTGCGGATGAGGAAGGAATCGGCGGCCAGGCCCAGGAAGCGGGAGAGCGGGTCCTGGACCGGCAAGCCCTGGAGGATCTTCTCGCGGCGCTTCTTCTCCTTCGCGACCAGGGCGAAGGCGTCGCGGCCCGCGGGGCTCGCGGTCGAGGCGATCACGCCGAAGCGGTCCCCCGGCCCGAGCTCGCGGCCGAAGAGGCCGGGCGTCCAGAGATCCTCCTGGAAGTCGAAGCCCCGGCGCCGGTCGGCCTCGTACTCGAAGCGGTACCACCACTGCGGTTGGGAGTGGAATTCCGCGCCGGGAGCGAGGAGGAAAACCTCGGGCGTGCTCGCGTAGGGGTGGAGGCGGAGGGTGCCGCCGGCAAACGAAGCCTCCTGCGAGATCTCGCCATTGGCGGAGGCCAGGGCCTCCAGGTCGCGCGCGGCTAGAAAAGGCCGTAGCGAGAGGATGAACGGCCCGGGCGCCTCCAGCACTTCGTAGAGGACCAGCGTGGTGTTCTCGCCGTCCACGGCGGCGATGGTCTTGCGCAGGCGCACGCCGCCGGCTTCGTACTCGAACACGGGGAAGAGGTCCTGCGTGAAGGACGCCAGGTGCTGAAAGCCCTGGGGGGCGATGGTGCCGGGGAACTGGTTGCAGCCCAGATCGAAGCTGCCGCCGTCGACGTGGATGGTCTCGTCGAGGCGGGAAAGCAGGACCTGCCGGCCGGCGGGCGTGGCCGCGACCAGGAGGCCATGGGAGCGGCGGCTGTTCAGGCCGGCGACGGTGGTGCCGGCCCAGCCGCCGAGGCCGTTGGCCTCCAGCCACTCCAGGCGCGCGGCGCGCTCGAGGTCCTGCGTAATCTCACGGTCCAACTGAATCAACATCGGGTTCGTCTCCTGTATACGTCTTCTTCGATAAACGGACGGCGGAGTTTAGCAGGTAGAATGGGGCATATCTCTCAAGGAGGCGGAATGCCCAAAGTGGCCTTGGCGGACACGCTTGTCGACTGGGACTCGCTCATCGCGGCTGCACGCAGCCGGGTGGCGAAGCACCCCGAGATCACGCCGGTGCTCGAAGCGCTGGAGAGTCTGCGGGACCGTTCCAAGGCCTTGGAAGCCGAGCGCCAGAGCCTGCAGGCCCGCCGCCAGGTAGCCACGCAAGAGCTCCGGCAGGCCAGGGAAGAGGGAGAGGAGTCCGCGAGACGTCTCCGGTCGATTCTGAAGTCTGCGCTCGGAACTCAGAACGAGGCCCTGGTCGAGTTCAACGTCCGGCCCCGGCGTCCGTACGGTCGCCGGAAGAAGGGGAGCCCCTCCTAGAAGGTTCGCTGCCGTCCAAAGTCAAAGGGCAACGACTGCCCCCTGAAATTACACGGTCCGAATTCAGAGGGCAGCGATTGCCCTCTGAAACTGGGGCGTCCAAATTGGAAGGGCAGTGACTGCCCCCTGAAATTACACGGTACAAATTCGCGGGGCAGCGGCTGCCCCCTGAATTTGGAAGGCTCGAATTCGCAGGGCAGTGATTGCCCCCTGAAATGGGACAGCCTGAATTCGGAGGGCAATGACTGCCCCCTGAAATCGGATAGGCTGAATTCAGAGGGCAGCGGCTGCCCCTTGAAATTGCGGAGCTCCCCGAGATGCGGTCGTACTGGATCCTGCTGGCCCTGATGTCGGCGCTCTTCCTGGCGCTCTTCGGTATCGTGGAGGCGATGGACATCCCGTTCCTTTCCGATCCCGGCCCGTGGCTCTCCGGGTCGGGCCGCTGGGGCGCGGCGGCGATCGGCGTCGCGCTCCTGATCGCCGACATCTTCCTCCCCGTGCCGGCAAGCCTGATCATGGTGGCCAACGGCGCGCTGTTCGGGATCGTCGGAGGCACCCTGCTCTCCCTCGCAGGAGGCTTGGCCGCCTCGGCAGTCGGGTTCGCGCTGGGCCGCAGGGGGAGCGCCACGCTCCACCGATTCGTACCCGAGGACGAGCGCCGCCGGGCCAACGCCCTGCTGAGGCAGTGGGGAGACCTGGCGGTCGTGGTAACCCGGCCGGTCCCGATCCTGGCCGAGAGCGTGGCGATCCTGGCGGGCACCTCGCCCCTCGGCTGGCGGCGCTTCCTGGTGGCCTCGGCCGCGGGCATCCTCCCGGCCGCCCTCCTCTACGCCCTGACCGGCGCCACCGCCGCCCGCCTAGACAGCGCCTTCCTGATGTTCGGTCTGGTCCTGCTGGTCGCGGCGCTGGTCTGGTTCGCTGGCCGACGGCTGCGCAAGAATTCTTCAGAAGCTCTGGCGGAGTCTCACCGGCGGCCTATCCAGTAGCGCGGGTCGCGCTTCTGGTGCGCCACGGCCAGGATCCGGACGCGGTCTGCGTCCCGGAGCTCGTAAAGCAGAGAGTAGGGGAACCTGGGCAGGACGAATCGGCGGACCTGACCACGAACGCGGGGGGATGCCTCGGGAAACCGGAGGAGGATGCCGAGAGCCCCGTAGACCTCTTCCAGGAACCGGTCGCCCAAGCCTGGGGACTCGGCATCGTAACGCTGGACTGCTTCGGTCAACTCTCGGTCGGCAAGCCTGTTGAAGCTGATGCCCTTCATCTAGGCCGTGAGCGCAGACGCCGGAAGACCTCCTCGGCAGGCACCCCCTCATCCCCGGTCTCCGTCATCTC
The DNA here is from genome assembly GCA_963741305.1 of uncultured Holophagales bacterium. Classification (GTDB taxonomy): domain Bacteria; phylum Acidobacteriota; class Thermoanaerobaculia; order Multivoradales; family UBA5704; genus DATMER01. The sequence goes on from CAVUHL010000003.1 coordinate 6,992,248, forward strand.
CCGGCTCCGGCGCTCGGCCTCTTCGGCCCAGGTGCGGGCGATCTTGTCGTCCCACCCCCGGGTCTTCTGAAAGCCCGTCATCAGCCTCTCGATCAGCTCTGTGCGAGCCTCCTCGGGAAGTTTCAGGACTTCAGCTTCGATCTCGTCGATGGACAGGCTCATGATCCCCTCATTATGCCCGCTCCACCAATGCAATGAAACATCCCGCCTCCGTGTTGCGGACGTGGACGTACTCCACATCCTCCCTGGCCAGAAGCCGCTCCAGGGCGGGCTCCACCTCGCCATCCGTCACCCGCTCGCGGGCGACGATCCAGCGGTCCTGGCCGTAGCCCTCGAAGGTGAGAGGTAGATCCCGCAGCTCTGGCGGAAACGCCGCGGCGTCATAGGTCGGGCACGCCTCGCTGTGCACGAAGACCGGCCCCGGCGACGGATACGGGTTCCGCCCTGCGAAAGGGTTGTAGGTAAAGAGGAGCCGCTCGTCCCGGCCCGTCTCGAACTTGCCGAGGCAGGACCGGCACGGTCCGTACCCCTTCGCGATCTCGGTGTGGGCGGGATGTCCATACTGCGGCGACCTCATCTCGGCCCGGGCCTGCTGGGCCAACTCTTCAGGGATACCGACGACTCGGAATGGGATCATGGCTCTCACCTCCTGAGTGAGAGTAGACCCGGTGGGAAGGCGGAACCATCCGTAGATTGCTGTCGAAATGACGAGAAGTGGCACCGCAATTGCTGTGATTTTTCCGTCCACGGGAACCGGCATGCCGTCCCATTTACTCGCAAAGAGGTGCTCCAATGATTTTGCGGATCGACAAGCTCCCCATCGAGCTGCCCCGGCCGAAGAACCCCTCGCCCAACTCCGCCTCCGCCGTGCAAGAGCTGCTCGGCGGCAAGTTCGGAGAGATGTCCACCCTGATGAACTACACCTTCCAGTCCTTCAACTTCCGGGGCCGGAACAAGCTGCGTCCCTACTACGACCTGATCGCGAACATCGCGGCCGAGGAGTACAGCCACATCGAGCTCGTCTCCTACGCGATCAACCTGCTCCTGACCGGCTCGACCAAGCGGGGGACGAACCCCGCGGCCACGCCGCTCAAGGACAGCGTGGACATGCGCAACCATTACCACTTCATCGCAAGCGGCCAATCTGCTCTGCCGGTGGACTCGATGGGCAATCCGTGGACGGGCGCGAACGTCTTCTCGAGCGGCAACCTCAAGCTCGACCTGATCCACAACTTCTTCCTGGAGTGTGGCGCGCGCGCCAACAAGATCCGCGTCTACGAGATGGTGGACGACCCGACGGCGCGCGAGATGGTGGGCTTCCTGCTGGTACGTGGCGGTGTGCACATCGTGGCCTACGCCCGGGCGCTGGAGATCCTGACCGGAGCGGACCTCTCCAAGCTCTTCCCGGTCCCGGACATCAGCAACAAGAAGTTCCCCGAGGCGAAGAAGTGGGAGGACAAGGGCCTCCACCGCATCATGTTCCAGTGGAGCCCCAACGACTACAAGCGGGTCGGCGAGGTCTGGAGGGGAACGCACCCCGAGGACGGCTCCGAGCTGCTCGTCGACGGCAACATCCCCGAGGGCTTCACGCCCCCGGACCTCGACGAGGAGCCCCAGCTGACCGCCCCCGGCATCGACATGGAGCTCGTCCAGGAGATCGCCGACAGTTTGAGCCTGCGCTGACCTGATTCGAGACGCCGCCGGCTCTCCCGGCCGGCGGCGTCTCGCCTAGCATTTTTGATACTTGACATAATCACCTGAATTAAAATATGGTCTGCCGGCCTCGCGCGGGGTTGACGTCGGAATCTGTCGTAAGAACGGTTTTACAGGAGTCGTGTATGTCTCTGAAAAGTGTCCTCGTCGCTCCCGTCCTCGCGCTCACGCTCGCAGCCTCCGCTTCCGCGGATCACTGCATCAACAAAGACCTGATCAACCTCGGCCCCGTCGCCTATGACATCGGGGTCGTTATCACTGGCGCCCAGCCGCTGACCTGGCGGTACGATGGCTATCCGGGCGGCCACTTCAACTCCTTCACCGCCGTACCGGCGGGACCGAACACGTTCCTCCATTGGCGCAACCTCAATGGCACGGACGCTCCGATCCTGCTGGGAGACCTCGTCCACGTCGGCTGGTGCGTGAAGAACCCCTTCAACATCGTCGACATGTTCTGGACGACGAAATCCGGCGGGCGGGTCCCCGGCAGCGTCGTGTACAACCTGACCACGCGGGTCACCTACCACAGCGGCGTCCGCAGGCTGGTGCTCACGCACCAGTTCCAGACTGGCAATCCGATGGTGGTCTCGAACCTCAACTTCGCGGTGGCCAGCGCGCCTTTTCCCCTGCATGAGCTGAACCGGGAGAACGAGACGCTGGCGAGCCAGTTCGCCCCGCTGCCGGGCGGCACGTCCGTGACCCTGGCGCCGGGACAGACGACGGAGATCCCCCTGCCGTCCTTCGTGCAGCCGGGGCAGTGGCTGGTCCTGCGCTACTCGGTCGATGGCGTCGGCAACCAGTCGCAGTCTACGGACTTCTACCAGCTGCCGATCGAGCAATAGACCCTTCCAGCCCGCCGGGAGGATCACAGCCCTCCCGGCGGGATTTTTGCTATCCCACCTCCAGCCCCACCACCTTCTGGAACCCCCGCGGCAGCTTGTTCCCCCGCAGCGCCCGGTTGCCCATGAACTCGGCCCACTCCGACGTCTTCAGGTTCAGATACCGCTGACCCGCCCGGACGATCAGGTGCGCGTTGGGGGGCAGCGGGGTCACGGCCACCAGGTTCTCGCCCTTCAGGCTCATGATCTTCACCCCCTTGCCCTTAGGCAGCAGGGGTAGCTCGTTCAAGGGGAAGATCAGCAGGCGGCCCTCGTCCGTGGCCGCGGCCAGGAGCTCGGTATCCAGATTGTTGACCTTCTGGGGTGTGAGGGGACGCGAGCCGGAGACGTTCAGGACCGCTTTGCCCGCCCGGTTGCGGCCGTGCAGCTCGCCGAGCTTCACCACGAAACCGTAGCCGCCGGTGGAGGCCAGGACGTATTGGTCCTCCTCGGGTCCGATCATCAGCGCCACAAAGGTCGCTCCTGGCGGCGGGGTGAACTGGCTCGAGAGCGGCTCGCCCTGGCCTCTCGCCGACGGCAGGCTGTGCGCCGGGGCGGAGTAGGTCCGGCCGGTCGAATCCAGGAAGACGGCGAGCTGGTTGCTGCGGCCTTTCGCGGCTTGCAGAAATGCGTCCCCAGCCTTGTAGGAGAGCTCCTTCGGATCGATTTCGTGACCCTTGGCCTGGCGCACCCAGCCCTTCTCTGACAGGACCACGGTCACCGGCTCGGTCGGGATCAGGACGGACTCGTCCATGGCGCGGGCGGCCTCTCGCGACACGATCGGCGAGCGGCGCGGATCGCCGTAGGTCTTGGCGTCCTCGATCAGCTCGTCCCTGACCTTGCGGCGAAGGAGCTTCTCGGAGCTGAGGATCTTTTCCAGGGCATCCCGCTCCTTGACCAGCTCCGCCTGCTCGCCGCGGATCTTTATCTCTTCCAGGCGGGCGATGTGACGCAGCTTCAGCTCCAGGATCGCCTCGGCCTGGATGTCCGTCAGGTGGAAGCGGGCCATCAGCACGGGCTTGGGCTCATCCTCCGTGCGGATGATCCGGATCACCTCGTCGATGTTCAGGAAGGCGATCAGGTAGCCGTCGAGGATGTGGATGCGCTGCAGGACCTTGTCGTAGCGGAAGCGCAGCCGCCGCCGGACGGTCTCGATACGGAAGGTGATCCAGTCCTGGAGCAGGTCGCGCAGGTTGAACTGCTTCGGCCGGCCATCCAGGCCGATCATGGTCAGGTTCACCCGGTAGGTCCGCTCCAGGTCCGTGGTGGCGAACAGGTGGTCCATCAGACCTTCGAGGTCCACCCGGTTCGATCGCGGGGTGATTACAAGCCGCGTCGGGTTCTCGTGGTCGGACTCGTCGCGGAGGTCCTCCACCATCGGCAACTTCTTGGCTTCCATCTGCTTGGCGATCTGCTCGATGATCTTGCTGCCGGAAACCTGATAGGGGAGGGCGGTGAGGATGATGTCGCCGTCCTCCCTCTCCCACGTGGCGCGCATGCGGATCGAGCCCGAGCCGGTCTCATAGAGCTTCCGGATCTCCGCCCGGGGCGTGATGATCTCAGCCGTGGTCGGGTAGTCGGGAGCCTTGATCTCCTTGAAGATCTCCTCGTCCGGGAGCTTGGGGTCGTCGAGGAGCCGGACGCAGGCCTCGACCACCTCGCCGACGTTGTGCGGCGGGATGTCGGTCGCCATGCCCACGGCGATGCCTGATGCGCCATTGAGGAGCACGTTCGGAAGCCGGGCGGGGAGGAGCTTGGGCTCGTCGAGGGTGCCGTCGAAGTTCGGCCCCCAATCCACCGTGCCCTGGCCGAGCTCGGAGAGGAGCACCTGGGCGAACGGGGTGAGGCGCGCCTCGGTGTAGCGCATGGCCGCGAACGACTTGGGATCGTCCTGCGATCCCCAGTTGCCCTGGCCGTCCACCAGCGGATAGCGGACGGAGAACGGCTGCGCCATGAGCACCATGGCTTCATAGCAGGCGACGTCGCCGTGCGGGTGGTATTTGCCCAGCACGTCGCCAACGGTGCGCGCCGACTTCTTGTGCTTGGCGTTGGGCCCGAGCCCCAGCTCGGACATGGCGTAGATGATCCGCCGCTGCACGGGCTTCAGGCCATCCGCGAGGTTCGGCAGCGCCCGGTCGAGGATGACGTACATCGAATAATCGCGGTACGCCTTCTCCGTGAACTCGTAGAGCGGCTGCCGCTCCACGTCGTCGAACGGGAGGATGGGCGGCGGCGGGGGCGAGGAGGTCAGCCTTGATCTGGATCGGGCCATTCGGGTGTCACCGGAGGGTCTTCACTGTGGAGATCCCTCTCAAGCTCTCGGTATAGGTAGTCGTCGTGCCTCTCGGAGAGGTCGGCCGGTACGGGTCCGTCGTAGACAGGCGTGTCTGTGAAAAATGGATCGTCCTCCACTTCACACCTCACACTTCCACCTCGGCCTTGTCGCCGGTCATCATGAGCCACTCCTTGCGGTCGCCGGAGCGGGCCTTGGCGAGGAGCATGTCGACGGTGCGGTTGGTCCTCTCATCCTCTTCTTCCTGGAGGACGAGCTGGACGAGGCGGCGGGTCTCCGGCGCCATGGTGGTCTCGCGGAGCTGGAGAGGATTCATCTCTCCCAGGCCCTTGAAGCGCTGGACGTTTGGCTTGCCGCGCTTCTTCTCCGCCTCGATGCGGTCGAGGATGCCCTTTTTCTCGTGCTCGTCGAGCGCGTAGTAGACCTCTTTGCCCACGTCGATCCGGTAGAGCGGCGGCATGGCCACGTAGACGTGGCCGTTGAGGACCAGGCGGCGGAAGTGCCTGAGGAACAAGGCGCAGAGGAGCGTCGCGATGTGGGCGCCGTCGGAGTCCGCATCGGCCAGGATGCAGATCTTGCCGTAGCGCAGGCCTTTGAGGCTGTCCGACCCGGGGTCGACCCCGATGGCGACGGCGATGTCGTGGACCTCCTGCGAGCCCAGCACCTCGGACGAGTCGACCTCCCAGGTATTCAGGATCTTGCCCCGGAGCGGCATGATGGCCTGGAACTCGCGGCTGCGCGCCTGCTTGGCCGAGCCGCCGGCCGAGTCGCCCTCGACCAGGAACAGCTCGGTCAGATTGAGGTCCTGGCTGGTGCAGTCCGCGAGCTTGCCGGGCAGGGCCGGACCGGATGTGACCGTCTTCCTCTGCACGCGCTTGCCCGCCCGCAGGCGCGCCTGGGCGCTGTCGATCGCGAGCTGGGCGATCCGCTGCGCATCCTCGACGTGCTGGTTGAGCCAGAGCGCGAAGGCATCCTTGGTCACCCCCGAGACGAAGGCCGCGGCATCGCGGGAGGACAGCCTTTCCTTGGTCTGGCCGGTGAACTGCGGGTCCTTCATCCGCACGGAGAGGACATAGCAGCAGCGGGCCCAGACATCCTCGGGTGCGATCTTGACCCCGCGGGGGAGCAGGTCGCGGAACTCGCAAAATTCGCGGACGGCGTCGGTCAGGCCGGAGCGGAAGCCGTTGACGTGCGTGCCTCCCTGGACCGTGGGGATCAGGTTGACGTAGCTCTCCGCGACCAGGTCGCCCTCGTCGCCGAGCCAGACCACGGCCCAATCCACCTCTTCGTCCGGGCCCTTGAAATGGCCAATGAAGGGCTGGGCCGGCACGAGCTCGGCGTCGTGGAGCTCGTCCATCAGGTAGGCCTTGAGGCCGTCTTCGTAATACCACTCCGTGTCGTCCTCGGAATGCCCCTCGTGGACGAAGCGGATGCGCAGCCCCGGGCAGAGCACGGCCTTGGCCCGCAGGTTGTGCTTGATCTTGGGGACCGTGAACTTGGGCGAGTCGAAGAAGCCCGGGTCGGGCCAGAAATGGACCGTGGTGCCCGTGTTCCGCACCCCCACCGTGCCGACGACCTTGAGGTTCGAGACCTTGCGGCCATCCGCGAAGGTCATCAGGTGCTCTTTGCCGTCGCGCTTGACCCGGACTTCCAGCCGGTTGGAGAGGGCGTTGACCACGGACACGCCGACGCCATGGAGGCCGCCGGAGAAGCGGTAGCTCTTGTCCGAGAACTTGGCTCCCGAATGAAGGCGAGTGAGGATCACCTCGACGCCCGGGACCTTCTCCCCCTTGTGGATATCGACCGGCATACCGCGGCCGTCATCCGACACGGAGAGGGAGTTGTCCTCATGCAGGGTGAGCACGATGTTCGAGCAATAGCCGGCGATGGCTTCGTCGACGGCGTTGTCCACGACCTCCTGTGCCAGATGGTCGGGACGGTCGGTGAAGGTATACATGCCGGGGCGCTTGCGCACCGGCTCGAGCCCGGTGAGGACTTCGATCGCGGAGGAATCGTAGATGGGGGCAGCCATATCAGGGTCGATCTACAAGCAATTCGGAGAGTACCGCTTGAGGCTCCGCCGCCCGAACCGGCGACCGGCGGTAATCGCGAAGGTTCCGTGTCGCGATCACGCTTGCCTGACACGCGACAGCCGCGGCGACCTGCATAGCGTCCTCAAAATCCTTGAAATCGAGCCTCCCGGCGAGCAGGAGACCCTCCGTGGTTGTCGGCGCCACGAGGACGAAGCGAGTCAGGTCCAAGAGGAAGTCCTTGGTCTGATGCTTTCCCCGGGTAGGCGCCACCATGTAAAAGAAATTGGATAACGAGTGCCACGCCACGAAGGCTGACCCTGGTTTTTGTTCGAGAGTATCGATCAACCCGGCAGCCGCTTCGGCATAGGGAACCCGATCGAGCGCCAGGTCAATCAGTACATCCGTGTCGAGGAGGACGATCACAGATAGCGTTTCGCGAGGGCCTTGTGGCGTTCGTCGTCGCCACCCGCCGGATGGAACTTCCCGCGCCAGCGCTGCGAGAAGGAAGTGCCCTCGCGCTCTTCGGTGACGGACCGAAGCGAGGCCTCGACGAGCTCGGAGAAAGAGATCCCTCTCCTGCGGGCAGACTGTTTTGCCCTCGGGATCAGCTCGTCGTCGATGGAGACGGTCACCTTCGTCTTCATGGCTCGGTAAGTATATCTCCAGTCTCCCGCATGGGGATCAAGACCGCAAAACCGTGTCCGAATGACCCCTTGACGTTACAGGCGTCGTGGAGTAGTCTATGCGGTAATTGGGCGTAATTCAAGCCTGATCCATCCAGCAACGTCACATGAAATGAGAAGGAGGTCGAGATGAAGGTACGTGGGACCGCAATCCTGTGTCTTCTGGCCCTGATGTCCATGCCTGTCCTGGCGCAGCAGGAGAAGCCCCCCGCGGGGATGCCGGACATGAACAGCCCCGAAATGCAGGAGGCAATGAAGAACATGGCGCCGGGCGAGAACCACAAGCGCCTGGCTCGGATGGCGGGGGACTGGACGTTCACGAGCAAGATGTACATGGCGCCCGGGGCTCCTCCGATGGAGTGGAGCGGCACGATGCACGGCGAGATGATCCTGGACGGACGGTTTCTCCAGGCGGTCTGGAAGGGGAACGTCATGGGCCAGCCGTTCGAGGGGCGTGCCCTGGAAGGCTACGACAACATGACCAAGAAGTACGTCAGCTCCTGGGCGGACAACATGACCACCGGCATCATGTACTCGACCGGCACCTGCGACTCGGGCGGCAAGGTGTGCACGAGCACGACGGCAGCCGACATGATGGATCCCATGACCGGTCAGATGACGGGCACCCGCATCGTCGTCACCTGGAAGGATGACAAGAGCTTCAACATGGAGATGTACATGAAGCCCGCCGGCGGCGCCGAGTCGAAGAGCATGGAGATGACGGTCACCAAGAAGTAGGCCTCTCCATCAGGGCCGGCGGTCTCCCGCCGGCCCCACTGCCTTGTCCCTCTTTCCCTGCCCCGCGCACGGTTACCTTATGTGAAGACCGTCCGCGCGCTCTCGCTGTTCTTCCTGGCCGCGCTCTTCCTCTACGCTGGGATCGACAAGCTCTTCCACTACGGCGGCTTCGTCAAGGCACTGGGCGGCTACGTACTCGTGCCCGAGGGGCTCGAGCGGCATCTGGCCCTGCCGGTCATCCTGGCGGAGCTGCTGGTGGGCGTGGGTCTTCTGATCAAGGCCTGGCGGGCGCCCGCGTCGCTGCTCGCCGCCGTCCTGCTTCTTGCCTTCACCGTCGCCCTGGCGGTGAACCAGCGCTACGCTCCAGGGGTAGAGTGCGGCTGCTGGTTCACGGTCACGCTCGGCAAGGCGACCTCCTTCCACATCCTGCAGAACGTGCTCCTGCTCGGCCTCGCAGTGAGCGTCTGGCTCGACGAGAGGAGGCCTGTTCCAACCCTCGATCCCCTCGATCCGATACGGAATCTCCAAGGAGGTGCTCATGAATAAGCTCTTTGCAACGCTCCGTCTGTTTTTCCTGCTCGCTTCCGTGATCGTCGCGGGACTGAGCTTCTTCCCGTCCGAGTCCGAGGCGATCTACTGCAAGCCCGGGTGCGGACCCCAGGGTCCGATCTGGTGCGGTGGCAGCGGTTGCCGTCAACCGGAATGACGCGGTCCATCTGAAGGTGTGAGCCGGGTCGAGGGTTGGAAATGCCCCGTGAGCGCACCTTCTGGATGGTCCTGGCGTCGCTGGTCGTCGTCGGAGTCCTGGCTGGCTCGTTGAGCCGGCGCGCGGGAACTTACCCGCTGACGCTCGTCCCCGGCTCGCCACAGCCGCGCCCTCAGGAAGTCCAGGAGAGGGTCTGGAAAGAGGCAGGGTTCGAGCGTATCGCCGAGATTCCCGTGGGCGAGAATCTGGATTTACCCACCCTGCTCCGGGTCGGCCCGGGAGGGGACGTGTACGTCCTGGACTCCGGCCTTTCCCGGGTGCTCCGGGTCTCCCCTGAGGGCCGGACCTTGACCACCTATGGAGATCCCTCGATAGCCAATCCGACCGATGTGGCGGTCGGGCCGGACGGGCAAGTCTGGATCTGTGACCTGGACCGCACGCAGATTACAGTGTTTTCCGCTGCCGGCCGTTTACTCCGGAAAATCAAGCCGGACCCACCGGTGGCACGGCTGACGCCGGGTTCTGGAGATGGCTTCGCCGCAACAGGCTCCACGGGAGGAGAGGGCCTCTTCCGTAGGTACTCCGAGGAAGGGAAGTTGGAGAGCAGTTTCGGGAATCTCTTCCCGGAGGACCTCCAGACCTCCATGGCCGCCGATGGCTGGATCATCCCTGCTGGAGACAGGTTCCTCTATCCCTTCCGCAACGCCGGACTGCTCATCTCGTATACGTGGGATGGCCGCCTCCGCTTCTTCCGGCAGACGATCGAGCCCGTCCCTCTGCCCAAGGTGCGCGTCGACTCGGCAGGCAGGCAAAGTGTCGGTGACGCTCCGGTGGCCGCCATCAGCGGCAGCGTGGTAGGGGACGACCTTTACATCCTTGGCGGGAGCCGGAGGGTGTTGGATGTCTATGACGTGGGGACCGGATCCTACCGATACTCCATGAGGCCACCCGAAGACGGCGCCCGCTACGTGGTTTTGACAGAGGATCGTCTGTACAGCGCGAGCCGGCGGGGCGTTACGGTATGGAAACCTCGAAATCCCTTGCCATAGAGTCGGCGATAGCGAGCCCTTCCAGGGTTGGGACCAGCCGGTTTGCTTCAGCCCGTAGGAGACCCTCTTTGCTCAGCCGCTCGACGAGCGGGGCGTTCCGCTCAAGGAGATCCACTTCGTAACGTTCCTGGAAGAGCCGCAGGTCGATCCCTTCCGCGGTCCGAATTTCAAGCATCAACGCTTCGAGGGCGAGGTCCGGAGTGCTCAGCTCCTCGCTGTCAGCAATGGGCCGCTCTCCGAGATCGATCCGAGCCTCGTAGGGCTTGATCTTTCGCTCGTTCCACCAGCGCCGATGGCCATCGAAAGAGTGCGCGGAAGGTCCCACTCCGAGGTAGGGAGTGTGGTCCCAATACTTCCGGTTGTGGCGGGACTGGTGCTCGGAAGAGCGGGCGAAGTTCGAGACCTCGTAGCCGGGCCAGCCGGCATCCCGGAGAAAGGAGTGGGTGAGAAGGAACAGTTCCGCCTGGCTCTCCTCGGGCGCCTCGGTCAACTTGCCGCGCTCCAGACGAAACCCGAACGGCGTCCCCTCGTGAATCGTGAGCTGATAGCAGGAGATGTGGTCGGGCTGGAGAGCGACGGCGGTCTCCAGAGTCCGCCGCCAAGCTTCGATTGACTGTCCGGGAAGCCCATAAATCAGGTCGAGGGCGACCGTGTGAAACCCGGCCCCTCGGGCCAGTTCGACGCTCCGCCGGGCCTGCTCGGGAGAATGCCGGCGGCCGAGGAAGGCGAGGGCCTCAGCGTCGAAGGATTGAATGCCCAGCGAGATAGTCCGGACCCCGAGGTCCCGCCAGGCGCGGACGCTTTCGGGGGTGACGTCTTCGGGGTTGGCCTCCAGGAAGATCCAGGCATCCTCCCGGACAGGCAGGGAAGCCTTCGAAGCTTCGATGATCCGGCCGAGCTGCTCCGACGAAAGGGCGGAGGGAGTGCCGCCTCCGAAGTAGATGGTGTCCATCCCCCGGAACGGCTCCAACTCGGACGACCACATCGCGATCTCCTGGATTAGGTGATCTGTAAATCGTGCCCGCCGCTCCGCCCCGCCCGTAAGGACGGCGAAGTCACAGTACGGGCAGATGGCAGAGCAGAAAGGAATGTGGAGGTATAGGCCGGGAGCGGAGGTCGCCAAAATATTACCGCTGAGGCCCCTGTCCAAGAGCAGAGCGAGCTACACGAATAGCTTCGTCCCCTGAGATAGCTTTTGCCTTGCCTTCGATGTACTCCTGATCCCGACGCTCCGCCTCCTCAACCCAGAGCTGCTGGATCTCTGGATCTGTCTCTTCTTCCTGCGCCTCCTGGGGGGGATCCTTTTCTCCGTACTCCTTCACGAACGGCTTCTCCCGTCCCAGCCGCTCCTCTGCCGCATGGATGAGATCCCTGAGGCCCTTGCGCGTCTTGGCGCTGACCGCGATGCCTCCGAAGCGTTTGGCGAAGGCTTCGACTTCGTGCTCGGCCAGGAGGTCCGCCTTGTTGAGCACCAGCATGCGCGGGGTCTCGTTGAGGTGGAGCTCCTCCAGGATCGTTTCGACCGCCTTGAGCTTCTGCTCGACGTGCGGATCGGCGACGTCCACGACGTGGAGGAGCAGGTCGGCATCCGATAATTCTTCCAGAGTTGCCCGGAAGGCGGCGACCAGATCCTTAGGCAGGTCGGCGATGAAGCCCACCGTGTCGGTGATGACAACCTCTCCCTCGCGCGGAAAACGCAGGCGGCGGCTCGTGGGGTCGAGGGTCATGAACAGCTTGTCCGCGGCCTCGATCTCGCTGCCGGTGAGGGCATTGAGCAGCGTGCTCTTGCCTGCGTTCGTGTAGCCGATGATCGAGAGGACGGGCACGCCCTCCTCCCGGCGGCGGCGCCGCCGCAGGTCGCGCTGCTTCGACAGGCCTTCGACCTGCTTCTCCAGCGCCCGGATGCGGTCGCGGATCCGCCGGCGGCCCACTTCCATCACGGTTTCACCAGGACCCCGGCCGCCGATGCCGCCGGACAGGCGCGAGAGGCCCGCGTCCCTCTCCGTCAGGCGGGGGACCGAGTACTTGAGCTGTGCGAGCTCGACCTGCAGCTTGCCGTCCCGGCTGCGGGCGCGCTGGGCGAACACGTCCAGGATGAGCTGCGTGCGGTCGATGGCCTTGAGGCCGGTCGCGTCCTCGAACGCCCGCGCCTGGCCGGGCTTCAAATCGATGTCGAAGATGGCCACGGTCGCCCGGCGGCGCATGGCTTCGAGCACGATCTCCTGGAGCTTGCCCGAGCCAACGACCGTCCGCGGATGGACCTTGGAGCGCTTCTGGCGCATCGTGCCCGCAACGGCCACGTCCGCCGAGCGGACCAGCTCCAGCATCTCCTCGAAGTGGTCGTCATCCGGCATGATGCCGATGACCAGGGCGCGCTCCTTCTCGGTCCCGCCTGCGTCGCTGGAAACGCGCGAGACCTCCTGTTCGAGGGCGCGCATGGTGGCCTGGAAGTCCATCTCGGTCGTGAGCTGGTAGACGTCCCGCATCTTTATGCGCTCGAAAGGCTCGGAGTCAGCCTGGCCGTCACCGTCGTCGACCGAAGCTTCCGGCGCGAGGTGGGCGACCTCGATGCGGCCGGGCAGGCCATCGCCCAGGACCTCGATCATGGCGACGAGGTCGAGGCGGAGCAGCGCGAGGTCGTTCAGGTCGTCCTTGGTGAGCGGCTCGCCCTTGAGGTGCGTGTGGACGAGGCGAAGGCCGCGGAAGCGGCTGATGCCGCCGCGCAGACGGCCGATGTCCGGCAGCTCCAGGGTGCTGGCGTCGCCCAGGATGACGTTGCGGACCGTTCCGTCGCGGTCGAGCATCACGCCGACCTGGCGGCCGAGCTGACGCGAAACTTCGGTCAGATGGCGGGCCAGCTCGGGTGAGACCACCTGCCGCGGATCGACGCGGCGGCGGTAGGTGCGCTCCAGTGCGCTGACCTCGGATGTCTTGATGCCCCGGGTATCCCCGGTGATCTGATTGGAAATGACAGTCTCCTTCTATATCCCCGGCTAGTCCTGATTCAATTGACCATCGGAGGGGAGTAATACTCGTCAGCCGAAAGCGGCTCGATTCCCATACCCATCAACGTTAAAAGGAGCTCTTCTCTTTCCATCGGGCCGGGAGCCTCGAGAAGTGCCTGCTTTTCGGCCGGACGGAAGGGCAGGGCGGCGGCGAGCCCGTTGAGCAGGGAGACGCCCGGCAGCGCGCCGAGGAGGTCGAAGTCGAACTCCAATCCCTGCACCTCGGAGAAGCCGCGGAGCGCGCGGAGCATCCGCGACGGGTCGAGCAGGATGGCGGGCTCGGCCGCGTCGGCCGTGAACGTCGAGTAGTCGGCCTCCACCTGCCGGTAGCCGCGCCGCTGCGGCAGCTCGCGCGTGACGCGGAAGCGGCCGATCCCGCGGAGGACGATCAGGTAGCGTCCGTCGGATTGCGGCTCGCAGCGCTCGATCCGGCCGGCGCAGCCGATGGGATAGAGGTCCGGATTGTCCGGCTCCTGCGCGGCGTCGACCCAGTTGTCCGGGCGCGGGACGACGGGCTGGATCATGCCGACGTGGCGCTCCCCGGCCATGGCGTCCGCCACCAGGTTCCGGTAGCGCGGCTCGAAGACGTTGAGCGGCAACAGGTTGCCGGGAAGCAGCAGCGAGCCGGTCAGGGGAAAGATGGGCAGGATCAAAGGAGCTTCCGTCATTCAGGACCCCGTATCCGATTTGAGCACGGCGAGGAAGGCCTCCTGCGGGATCTCGACCGCGCCGACCATCTTCATCCGCTTCTTGCCTTCCTTCTGCTTTTCGAGCAGCTTGCGCTTGCGGCTGATGTCGCCGCCGTAGCACTTGGCCGTGACATCCTTGCGGAAGGCGGTGATCGTCGAGCGGGCGATGATGTTGCCGCCGATCGCCCCCTGGATCGCGATCTTGAACTGCTGGCGGGGGATCGTCTCGGCGAGCCGCTCGCAGTAGTGCAGTGCCCGCGCGCGCGCCTTTTCGCGGTGGACGAGCTGCGACAGGGCGTCCACCGGCTCGCCGTTGACCAGGATGTCCACCTTGACAAGGTCGCCCTCGCGGTAGTCGGTCAGCTCGTAGTCGAAGGAGCCGTATCCCTGGGTCATGCTCTTCAGCCTGTCGTAGAAGTCGAAGAGGATCTCGGCGAGCGGCAGCTCCACGGACACCTGCAGGCGCTCCTGCGACAGGTACTCGTACGTGAGGCCGGAGCCCCGGCGGTCGCGGCAGAGCTCCATGACCGGGCCCAGGTAGCGTTCCGGGATCAGGATCGTCGCCTTGATGTACGGCTCGCGCACGAAGGAGATCGCCGACGGGTCCGGGTAGTGCGCCGGGTTGTCCACCCAGAGCGTCTCGCCTTTTTCCAGCGTCACCTCGTAGCGGACCGAGGGGGCGGAGAGCAGCAGGGAGAGGTTGTACTCCCGCTCCAATCGCTCCTGCACGACGTCCAAGTGGAGCAGCCCGAGGAAGCCGCAGCGGAAGCCGAAGCCCAGGGCCGCGGACGAGTCCTTCTCATAGGTCAGGGCCGCGTCGTTGATGTGGAGCTTCTCCAGGGCGCGGGCCAGGTCTTCATAGTCGTCCGTGGCGATCGGATAGATCGAGGAGAAGACGACCGGCTTGGCCTCCTTGTAGCCGGGCAGCGGCTCGGCCGCGGGGCGCTGGGCATTGGTGACGGTGTCGCCGATGGTGATGTCGCGCACCATCTTGATACCGGCGATGATGTAGCCCACGTCTCCGGCGCTGAGCTCGTCGGTCTTGACCCGCCGGAGGCGCAGGTGCCCCACCTCCTCTACCTTGTACTCCTTCTCCGTGTGCATCAGCCGGAGGGTCTCGCCGGGGCGGACCGTCCCCTCCTTGATGCGGACCAGAAGGACCACGCCGCGGTAGGCATCGTAATGGGCGTCGAAAATGAGGGCGCGCAGCGGATCGGCCGCATCGCCCTGGGGGGGCGGCAGCTTGGCGACGATCGCCTCCAGCACGTCGTCGATGCCGATCCCCTGCTTGGCCGAGCAGAGCACGGCTTCGAAGGGGTCGAGCCCGAGGTCCGAGTCGATCTCCTCGCGCACCCGCTCCACCTCGGCAGAAGGGAGGTCGATCTTGTTGATGACTGGCACGATCTCCAGGTCGAACTCCAAGGCGAGGTAGAGGTTGGCCACGGTCTGGGCCTCGACGCCCTGGGAGGCGTCGACGAGCAGGAGCGCCCCTTCGGCGGACATGAGCGAGCGGCGGACCTCGTGGGAGAAGTCCACGTGGCCGGGCGTGTCGATCAGGTTCAGCTGGTACTGCTCGCCGTCCTTGGCCTTGTAGAGGAGGCTCACCGTGTTGCTCTTGATGGTGATGCCCCGCTCGCGCTCGATGTCCATGGAGTCCAGGATCTGGTCCCGGAAATCGCGGTCCTCGACCCCGCCACAGCGCTGGATCAGCCGGTCGGCCAGGGTAGACTTCCCGTGGTCGATGTGGGCGATGATGCAGAAATTACGGATCTTGTCCAAACGGGTTCTTCCTCTCCAGGGCCTCGAATGGGGTTCTTGGACCGCTGATCTTATAACGCCGGACCGGGGAGGCGATGTTCCATGAAGCCCAAAGGGGGAGGGAGGCTCGTCTGGTCTTCGGACCGTCCGGTGGAGCGGAAGGCCGATGCTCCCGCCCGGGAGCCCTGGCGCAGCCTTCCGCCGGCAGAGCAGGACGTGCGTGTACGGCGCGAGAAATCCGGCCGGGGCGGCAAGACCGTGACCGTGGCGAGTCCCCTCGTCCTGACGCGGGAGGACGCCTCGAGCCTGCTCTCGGAATGGAAGCGCCTCTGCGGGGGAGGCGGCGGGCTCAAGCTGTCGAAAACCGCCGCCGGTGATCCCTGCTTCGAGGTGGAGGTGCAAGGCGACCATGCCGACAGGCTGGTCGCCGAGCTGGTCAAGGCTGGTTACAAGGTGAAACGAGCTGGGGGTTAGCCTTCTCCCGTCCGGTGCCCCGCGCCCGCATAGAGATAGTCGTAGCCCTTCTGGGCCAGTCGGTACTCCGTCTCCCCGTTCTTCTCCAGCAGCCCTTTGGCAAGAAGGTCGTCCAGCGCGCCCTCGAAGTCGATTCCGGGGGTGATGCGCTCGGTGTTCTTGAAGTCCTCTTCAGTCAGGATCTGGCCGGTCTCGGCGCCCAGCCGCTCGCCTTTGACCTCGTGGTACTGGATCAGCAGGATTTCTTGGGCTTTGCTCAGCAGGATCATCTCGTCTCCTTTCGCACGCCGGGTGTCAGGAGCAACCCGCGTGCCATGGAGACGTTCCGAGGGGGCCCCGCCGGGCCCCCTCGCCATTCTCCGGAAACCGAGAGCAAAAGGGATCTACTGAACAGGGGCCTGAAGTGCAGAGCGTGTGCCAGCAATGCGATCTAGAAGAATCAATGACTTACAAGGAGCCGGGTCAACTTTGGAGCCGAAAGAGTGGGTCAAGAGCTGATTTGCGGGTCAGAATCAGACCCAGACGTGACTGGCAACGCTCGTGCAAGAGCGGGTCTCCAGAGGAGGGAACGAGATGGCGGATACAACGGTGACCAAGATCGATTCGACGCACTCGCCCCGCGGCAAGATGGGGCAGAAGTACCTCGCTTCCGGGGTGAACGTGGCCATGCGGCTGTGGGAGGAGGAGCCCGAAGAGGGCAACGAGGGGAAATTCGCGAGCCGCCGGGAGTACGAGACGGTCGGCTACGTGCTGGAGGGGAAGGCCGAGCTGACGATCGAGGGGCAGACGGTCCTGCTCGAGCCGGGCAACTCCTGGGTCGTGCCCAGCGGAGCGGAGCACCGCTACCGCGTGCTGGAGAGCTTCAAAGCGGTGGAGGCCACCTCGCCGCCGGCTCACGCCCACGGCCGGGACGAGGAGTGACCCTTACCCCCGTCCCCTCTCCCACACGCCACACCGGCCTGCGGCCGGGCAATCCCGGGCGAGGGGCGCCACCGCCCAAGAGCAAAACCGACAAAAGGTCCGGTTCCGATCCGGTTCCCCCTCTCCCGGGCGGGTGTGAGTGCGTGTGGGAGAGGGGGCTAGGGGGTGAGGGCCCTCACAGCTTCAGGACCATCTTGATCATGTCGTGCTGGCTGCCGTCAGGGTCCGTCCCGTAGCCCGGGATGGTGTAGCCCTGGAAGCCCAGGTCGCTCAGCGTGCGCACGGCGTCCGACTCCAGGTCGGAGATCAGCATGCAGGTGAGGTGGCGCAGGCCGTTGCTGCGGGCGATGGAGATGAAGTTGTTGACCAGGACCGTCCCCAGCCCCAGGCCGCGGTACCCGGGGTCGATCAGCCACTTGATCCGGCCGACCAGGCGCAGCGGGCTCCCGTGGCGGCGGTGGAGGGTTGCGTCGGCCACGAGCTTGCCGCCGTCGAAGGCGAGCACCGGCAGAACCTTGGCGTAATCGAGCTCGCGGCCCCAACTCTCGACCAGCGACCGGTTGTCGATGCGGTCCCAGGCGAAGCGCCGGACGTCCTCGGGCAGGTGATGGAAGAACTGATAGAGGTTCTCCACGTCGTTCTCGTTGAACAGGCGCAGCAGGAGCCGGCGGCCATCCCGCAAAACGGCCTCCTGAGGAAAACGGTCAGGCATCGTTCAATCCCTCCTTCCGGGACCTGAAACCTACCACAGCCTCCGGGGTGGCGTGTTGGCACGCGCTTTGCCGTAGAGATGGAGCATGGAGGGGTTGCTGTGAAAGAGAAAATGGACGAGGCAACGGAATCGGCTCTCTGCGGTGGAATCCTGGTAGCGGTGCTCTGGGGAATCGGCATGAGCCTGCGTGGCTTCGTGCTCGGGCCCCAGGAGATCACCTGGGCCGAGTGGATGACCCAGCTCCTGACCGGCGTGGTGGCCGGGATGCTCCTGCCGCCCGCATTGGTGCGCGGCACCGCCTGGGTGATGGCCCGGATCGACGCATCCCGGCGCCGGACGCGCCGAACCAGAGCAGCCGCCTGAGGCAGCCCCTCCGATATACACTCCTTCCGTATGACCGACCGCGTGTGGGAGGAGCTCTCACGGACGCTGCGTACAAGTGCGCCCTACAAGTCCCTGATTCAGGGGCTCGGGGACGTCGTGCGCCTGCCCGTTCCCGCCGCCGCCTGGGTGGGCGAGCTCCTGGCCCACGATCTCGGCCGGCAGCTCCTCGTGATCGTCCCCCGTGAGGCCGACGCCCTGGCCTGGATCGAGGCCGCCCGCCTTTTCGGCCGCGAGGAGGGGGTGGTCTACTTCCCTGCCCCGTCCCTCACTCCCTATCAGGAAGCCGAGACCTCGCTGCTCGTCCGCGCCCAGGAGTCCGCCGCCATCGACCGGATCGCTTCGGGCCGGGTTTCGACAGTGGTGGCGACGCCCCGGGCGCTGTTCCGCCGGCTCCCCCGCCGTGAAGATTTTGCCGAATCGGCCTTCGACGTGCGCCCCGGAGAGGATCATCCGCTCGAGGAGCTGGCCGACCGGCTGGTGCGCTTCGGCTTCAAGCGCACGGACCTGGTCTACGAGGTGGGGGACTTCGCGGTCCGCGGCGGCCTGGTCGACCTCTATCCTCCAGGGGAGGAGTCGCCCGTGCGGCTCGACTTCTTCGGCGACACGGTCGAGTCGATCCGCTGGTTCGACGCCCACTCGCAGCGCTCCGAGGACACGCTCGATTCCGTCCGCGTCCTCCCCCTCTGCCTTTTCCCCTGCGGCGCTCGGGAGGCTCGGAGCCTGGCCGACCTGATGGTGGGAGGGCTCTCGGAGCTCGACATGGGGCCAGAGGCGCTGGAGATCCTGGAGTCGCTGCGCAACCGCGGCAGCTTCCCGGGCTGGGAGAACTACCTGCCGCTCCTCGCTTCCGGCACCGTGGACCTCGCCGGCCTCCTGAACGACGCTCTGGTCCTCACCGTGGATCCGCCGGCGCTGGAGTCCGAGGTCGCCCATCACGCCGGCCGGCTGCGGGTCGATTTCGAGGCCCGGCGCGCTCACCGCAAGCTCGCGCTGCCACCGGAAGACCTCGAAATCCCCGAGGACCGCGTGCGGGAGATCCTGGAAGGAGCCGAAGTCCGGCTGCGCGACCTGGTCCTGTCTGGAGACAATAGGGGAGGCGGCGCGGACTTCCACGGCACCCTGACCGACCTCTTCCATGGACAGCTCCCGCGCTTCCCCCAGGAGGTGGCGACCGCCCGTGCCCGGGGCGAGCGCTGCCTGGTCGTGGTCTCGCCGGCCCATCGCCGCCGGATCGAAGAGCTGCTCGAAGGGCGGGAGCTGACCGTTGGCCGCGGCGGAGTCGAGCTGGTCACGGGCGAGTTGGGGCGCGGTTTCCGGCTTCCGGCCGCGGGAGTGGCGGTCTACGGCGAGCAGCAGCTTCTCCCCCAGGCCCGGGCGCAGCGCCGGGCCACCCGGACCCGTTACGGACCGTTCGTCTCCAGCCTGCGCGACCTGCGGGTGGGGGACTACGTGGTCCATTCCGACCATGGCATCGGCCAGTTCGTGGCCCTGCGGAGCGTGGGCGGGGACGGCGACGGCACGAGCCATCTTCCTCCCGTGCTGCGCGAGGGGGCGTCGGGGAATGGAGCGGGGGAGACGGAGGTCATGGAGATCTCCTACTCCGGGGGCAAGCGCCTGCTCCTTCCGCTCAGCCGGCTCGACCTGATCCAGAAGTACAGCGGCATCGAGGGGATCGCGCCGCGGCTCGACCAGCTCGGCGGCACCTCCTGGAACAAGACCAAGGCGCGGGTCAAGAGCGGCATGCGCGACATGGCCGGCGAGCTGCTCAAGCTCTACGCCGAGCGCCAGATCGCCCAGGCCCCGGCCATGCCCCCGGACAGCGACCTCCTCCATCAATTCGAGGCTGCCTTCCCCTACGAGGAGACCCCGGACCAGCTCGAGGCGATCGCCGTCATCAAGGAAGACCTCCAGCGCGAGCGCCCCATGGACCGCCTCCTCTGCGGCGACGTCGGCTACGGCAAGACCGAGGTGGCCATGCGCGCCGCGTTCAAGGCGGTCGACAGCGGCTATCAGGTAGCCGTGCTCGCGCCGACCACCATCCTTGCCGACCAGCACCTGGAAGTCTTCCGCAAACGGTTCGCGGGGTTCCCGGTCACCGTCGAAATGGTTTCGCGCTCCCGCACACCCCAAGAGATGCGCGACCTCAAGAAGAGGCTGGCCGAAGGGAAGATCGACATCCTCGTCGGCACCCACCGGCTGCTCTCCAAGGACATCCAGCTCCCCAAGCTGGGCCTGATGATCGTGGACGAGGAGCAGCGCTTCGGCGTCGGCCAGAAGGAGCGGCTGAAGCAGGTCAAGAAGAACGTCCACGTGCTCGCCATGTCGGCGACTCCGGTACCGCGGACCCTGCAGCTCTCGCTCGCCGGGGTGCGCGACATGTCGGTCATCGAAACTCCGCCCAAAGACCGCATGGCCGTCGAGACCGCGATCCTGCCGTTCAATCCCGAGCTGGTGCGCGAGGCGATCGAGTTCGAGATCGAACGCGGCGGGCAGGTCTATTACGTATACAACCGGGTGGAGACGATCGAAAAGATGCTGATCGCGCTGCGGGAGCTCGTGCCCGGAGTGCGCATCACCGTCGGCCACGGCCAGCTCGACGAGGAAGAGCTCTACCGGCGGATGCATGCCTTCTCGAACCGGGAGTTCGACCTGCTCCTGGCCACGACGATCATCGAGAACGGCATCGACATCCCCAACGTCAACACCATGATCGTCCACCGCGCGGACCGCTTCGGCCTGGCGCAGCTCTACCAGCTCCGCGGCCGGGTCGGGCGGAGCAACCAGCTCGCGTACTGCTATCTGCTGGTGCAGGAGGACCGGGTACTCTCCGAGACGGCGCGCAAGCGCTTGGCGGCCATCCGCGAGTTCACCGAGCTCGGCGCGGGGTTCCGGATCGCCGCGCGCGACCTGGAGATCCGCGGCGCCGGCAATCTCCTCGGAGGCGAGCAGAGCGGCCACATCACGGCGGTGGGCATCGAGACCTACCTGAAGCTCCTCGAAGAATCCGTGCGCGAGCTGCGCGGCGAGACGGTGGAGGAGGCGCCCTCGACCGCGATCGATCTGCCGGTGCCGATGTCGATCCCGCAGGATTACGTGGAAGACGCGAACCTGCGCATGGAGATCTACCGCAAGATCGCCGCTTCCGAGGATGCCGAGAGCGAGATCGTGGCCGAGCTGACCGACCGCTTCGGCCCGCTGCCCGACGCGGTCTCGACGCTGATCGAGGTGGCGGCGCTCAAGCGTCTGGCCGAGACGCTGCGGGTGCAGTCGATCTCCAGCAAGGGAAGCGAGCTGATCATCCGGCTGCGGCGCGATGCGAGGATCGACGTCGACCGGCTGATCGAGATGGTCTCGACCCGGCCCGGGGCGACCTTCAGCCCGACCGGGGTGCTGACGCTGACTGCCCGGGGGGCGAGGGAGATGCTGGGGGTGGCGCGGGAGACGTTGCAGGAGCTGGCGCAGTGAGAGGCCCTCACCCCCCGGCCCCCTCTCCCGGTCCCCCGAGCACGCCCTCCCCGGGAGAGGGGGAGACTTGCTTCTGGTTGGCAGGTGTTTTCGGAAGGGCGGTGGCGCCCCTCTCCCGGGCGGGAGTGAGTGCGTGTGGGAGAGGGGACGGGGGTGAGGGTCCAGGGAGGGCGGCTCTCCTCCTTCTACTCTTCGCCTTCGCCTGCGCCCGCCCCGAACCCCCCGCCCCGGACGTCGTCGCCCGCATCGGCGATCAGCAGGTCCACTACTCCGAGTTCGAGAAGTACGTGGCCCGGACCGCGGGCGACTCGGACAGTGTGCTCGCGAGCGACGTGCTCTCCCAGCTCTTTGACCAATTCCTCGACGAGAAGGTGCTGGTGCGCATGGCGGGCGACCGTGGGCTGCTCAAATCAACCGAGCGCGGGCCGCGGGATGCCATGGATGCGCTCCTTCTGAAGAACCTCGAGGAAGAGCCGTCCGAGGAGGAGATCGTCCGCTACTACGAGCAGCGGCGCCGGGAGTTCGTCCGGCCGGAGCGGGTGCGGCTGCGCCAGATCCTCACCGACGACCGCGCCGCTGCCGAGCAGGCTCTCCAGCAGCTCGCTGCCGGGGAAGAATTCATCGAGGTGGCGCGGCGGATCTCCCGCGACCCGAGTGCCCAGACCGGCGGCTACCAGGGGGAGCTTTCACGGGAAGACCTGCCTCCCGCCTTCGCGGACGTGATCTTCTCCCTGAAGCCCGGGGAAGTGAGCCGGGTCGTGCCCGCGGAGTACGGGTTCCACATCTTCAAGGTGATCGACCGTCCTCCCGCCGGGGTGGTGCCATTGGAAGACGCGCGGGAGGAGATCGTCGAGCGTCTGCGGCAGGAGCGGGCGGACCGACATCTCGCGGAGCTGGTGCGGGAGGGGCGTACCCAATACAATGTCGAGGTCCACGGCCGGAATCTTCCCTTCAACTACAAGGGTTCTTATCTCTGATGAATACAAAGCGACTCCTCGCCCTTCCACTTCTCGCCTTATTTATGCTCGCCCTGCTGCTGCCGGCCGCGCTCCGCGCGGAGCTGGTCAACAAGGTCGTGCTGCGGGTCAACGACCAGATCGCCACTCTCTATGACTTCGAGCAGCGGCGCGCCGGCATGGCCCAGGACATCATGCGCCAGCAGGAGCTCGGCGAGGAAGAGCGCCGGCAGCTCCTCGCCCAGGTCAACGAGCTCGCCTTCAAGGACATGTTCGAAGAGCTCCTCGTCGAATCCCGGGCCGAGCAGCTCGGCATTGAAGTCGCCGAGTCGCAGGTCGACCAGCAGGTCGGGCAGATGAAGCAGAACTTCGGCATCGAGAGCGACGAGCAGTTCGCGTCGGCGCTGGCTCAGTCGGGGATGAGCGAGCCCCAGCTCCGGGAACGCCTGCGGCGCGACATACGGGCGAGGGAGGTGATGGGCCGGGAGGTCCAGAGCCGCATTCAGCTCGACGAGGAC
Organism: uncultured Holophagales bacterium; assembly: GCA_963741305.1. GTDB lineage: Bacteria > Acidobacteriota > Thermoanaerobaculia > Multivoradales > UBA5704 > DATMER01. Next base: position 7,015,223 of record CAVUHL010000003.1, read on the forward strand.
GACCTGCGGCGCCTCTACCAGAAGAACCGGGAAGAGCTCCGCCTGCCCGAGCAGCTCCAGCTCCGCGAGGTCGTGGTGCTGGAAGAGGCGGGCCTCCCCACCGCCGAGGAGCGGGCAGCGGTGGCCGCCTCGATCCAGCAGGCGGTCGCAGGAGGCAAGCCGCTCGCCGACGCCGTGGCCGAGCATGCCCAGAAGGGGCACACCAGCAACGTCATCGACATCGGCTGGGTCTCGCCGGGGGATCTCGACCCCGGCCTGGAATCGGCCGTCTGGAAGCTGGCGCCCGGCACGCTGACGGAGCCCGTGGCGGGGCGCGGCGGCCTGCATCTCCTGCAGGTGGTGGAGCGCCGCGAGGCGCGGGTCCCCCCCTTCGCCGAAGTGCAGGAGCAGATCCGCATGCGCGAGCAGCGGCGGCGGATGCAGAGCGAGGTCGCCATCTACATGGCCGAGCTGGAGAAGAAGTCGCTGATCGTGGCCGAGCCGCCGCCGGGAGCCGAAGGGTTCCGCCGCTTGCTCGGCACGCTTCCGCCCACGGAAGACGAGCGGCTCGGACTGAACGAGGCCGTGACGCCGGCCACGACCGATTTGGGCACGACTCCGATGCAGGATTCCACCGCTGGCGAGCCGGGCGCCCTGCCCGAGCCCAAGCCGACCACGAACACGCCGCCGCCGGTCGTGGAAGCTACGCCTCCCGCGGCGGAAGAGCCGCCCCCGCCGCCGCCCGGCCGGTAATCTCTCTTTTCATCCCTGCGGCTCCTCTTGTGAGGAGCCGCAGTTGTTTTGGGCTCTTGTCTTGAGTGCCTGAGGAGGCAGGGGGTATGCGTGGTTAGGCGAAATACTTTCGCGGCCTTTGCCACGATAGTGCGAGGCAGGAGCTCCTTCTGTGCCTCGGGAGAAGGAGATCTACATGACCCCGCAAGCCCAACGACCGACCGGCGCATTCATCGGAGCTTCGTGGACCGCGCTCCTGGCCGGGGCCGTCGCCTACTTGGTTGGACTCTGGAACGCCGGCATGCCGCTGAACGAGAAGGGCTTCTACTTCACCATCTTCATGTATGCCCTGTTCTCGGCCATTTCGTTGCAAAAGTCCGTGCGTGACAGGCTGGAGGGAGTCGCTGTAACGGCCATCTACTTCGGCCTGTGCTGGTTTTCGCTCGGTCTCTCGGTCCTCATGCTTCTGATCGGCCTGTGGAATGCATCTCTGTCGAGCAGCGAAAAGGGCTTCTATGCAATGGCCTTCCTGCTGAGCCTCTTTGCCGCGGTGGCAATTCAAAAGAACGTGCGGGATGTTGCCTCCTTGGGAGGAAGACCGGAGATCCGGGAAACGTCCGAGTAGCCCTCGGATCTCAGGCCTTGAGCTATCCTTCGGGCGCGGAGGAGAACCCATGCGCTCCATTCTCTTGCTGATCGCCCTCGTGCTTTCCGGTTGTGGGCTTTCTTCGGCGCTCCGGGAGGCTCGCGATGTCGCAACCCCGTCGGTCTCCGGGGAGCTGACCCTGCAGATGGCTGGCGGCGAGCCCCTCCAGTGGAAACCGAGCGCCTGCCTGTCCGGCGAACATGAGCAGTTCTTCGGCTTCATCCTGGGAGCGCCGCCGGTCGTCATCCGAGCCGTCGTCGATCCCCTCCAGGGCTCCGGTCTCCGGGTCACCGGACTGGAGGGAGGGGAAAGCCTGGTCGTCTATCCCTATCAATGTGAAAGGCTGGACCTGGCCGTGGAGCCCACCGGCTGGCGGGTCAACGACTTCCAGGATCTGAGTGGCACCCTCGATGTCCTCTGCGCCCCGGCCGACGGCTCGAAGGTGGAAGGTAGAATCGATGTCCGGCATTGCCACTGAGGCAGGAGCTCTATCCTGCCATCGGTGCCTCCGCGCAACTCAGAGCGATTCTGAAGTCCCTGGATGCCATTCTGAGCGGCTCAGAGCCATTCTGAGCTCTTCAGAGCCGCTCTGAGCCGGCCAGAATGACTCTTGGATAGCTCGAAGCCATTCTGAATCCCCAAGAATGGCTCCGAGGTTCCGGGAAGCCATTCTCGGCGGCTCAGAATCACTCTGAAGTACTTCGGAGCCATTCGGAGAATCTGAGAACGGCTCTGGGCGCTTCAGAGCCGCTCTGAGCTTTTCAGAATGATTCTGAGAAAGGCCGGAGCCATTCTGAAATCTCAAGAATGATTCCGGGCGGCTTCAGAATGGCTCTGAGCTCCCGAGAATGCCTCTGAGCCACCTCAGAATGGCTCCGAGTTTTTCAGAATGGCAGCCAGCGGGCCGGAACGGCTCGGAATCATCGGGAAAGAGAGCCGGTGCGCTGCTGCCGCGTTTGTCCTTCCTGCAAGGACAAATATGCGCTGATATGTCCTTCGTGGAAGGACAAGAGGCTCGTGGCGCCGTCATCGAGGCTGATCGGTCTTCCAGGAAGGCTCTGCCGAGGTTGGAGGCTGAACGGTCCGCATCGTGCCGGCATGGCGCCCACTGTTGGAGCCGTGAGGGCAACGCTACGATCCCGATGGGCACCATTCACACCGGGATGGGAGACGCCCCCATCCTGCTGGGAGAGGCTCTCGTCATGATGTGGAGCTTCTGTTCCAGGTCGGAACCCTGCTCATCCCGATGGGAGAGGCTCCCATGCAGGTGGGGACCGTCGCCAGACCGATGGGAGAGGTCGCCATCCCGGTGTGGAAGGCTCCCGTCCGGATGGGAACGGTCGCCAGCCTGGGATGCGACGCTCTCCTCTGCAAGTGCTGCGTGCGCATTCCGGTTTGTGGCGTGCCCATCCGGATCGTCGTGTTTCCCTTTGGAATCGTAGTGTTGCCCATCTGGATGGTGATGATCCCTTGGAGCGGGAAAGTGTCCGTAGCGCCGTGGGCGGCATGCGCGATCCGGGGGCGGAAGCTGTCCTCCGCGGCGGCATCGCTCCCGAACGGAGGGACCGCCGTCGCGGCTTAGGACGGGCGGCGTTCCCGTTTCAGGTGCGCAGGTCCGAGCCGGATCGATGCCTTCTCTCATCGAAGAAGGAAGAGGCCGGAGCAGGCAGAGCGGCATGCCCGGTCCGCGGCGAGAGCCGCCCACCGGGGTTGACTCGATCCCTGATCAGAAGGGAATTGCCGCCAGCCAAGGCGCGATTGGTAGGGATGTGAGCGCAGTGCTGATCTAAGGCTATGGAAAGGAAAGAAATGTGTGATAAATGTCAATGGGTGATCTTGGCTTGGTCCGAAGGTGACGCGAATGGTATGTGTGCACCGGGCCGGCCCTGAATCGATGCTCGCGGCCGAAGCAATCGTCACACACGCCGTGCTTAGTCTCCGCTTCGCGGAGTTTTTCCTGAAGACTCGCGGCCCATATCTCTTCAGTATCCGACTGAACGTAGCCTAACATTCCGGCGTCCTGCTCATCGGCGGCGTATTCAGATTTCAGAAAACATTGCAGGCCTTCGCGTCCCAGGTAATCACGCAGCCGCTTCTTGCGATTCAACAATTTGGCCTCAAACGAAAAGTGGTTGCGCGGCCGGGGCTGCGACGATCGTACGCCAATGTCGATCCTCTTTCGGTGCTTACCCGTCCGTTCGTCAGCGTTGACCGGCTCCTCATCTTGTACGTGGAAATAGTGCGTCCAATTCGGCGAGCGCTCATCGTCGATTGCTTCGTTCATTGCCCGAGCCAATTCACCCGTGATAACAGGCTCTTCCTGCGCGGCCAGTGCCGTGGAATTCATTCTCCGATAGCCCAGTTCCAGCAACTGGTGAACTCGAGTCACGAACACGAGCCGCAGATCGGCGGTGTTGGCCGACATCCCATGGGCTCGGGATCTATTCAATTTGTGACCCTGCCCCTGCAAGGGTATCCGCTATCATGTCGGCAGCATCAAGCATGGCTTGGCTCTCGGTCCAATGGAACCGCTGCATTGGCTTGAAGAGGTAGGTGCGCGTGCCCTCGAACACCCGCAGGTCACGATCGAAGTAGACCCATTGGCTCCATTGCCTCCGCATCCTGGCGCGAATCTGAGCTAGTTCGGAGGCAACCGCCGCGCTTGCCTGTTCAATAAGTATCTGGGCAGGCTCGCGTGTATCAGTCAGGTCAACCTGCACCATTGCAGACAAGGCGTCATAAATGACGGACACCTGATATCGCCTTGGCAGTTCCCCCTCAATAAAGGTATCGAGATCTGCCTTGAGACGCCCAGCGTAGCGACGCATCTGAGGCACAGTGGGGGGGCTAGCTGCCGCAGAGCCGAGATTTCCGTCATTGAGCGCCAAACGCACATGAACCAAATCTTCGATCAACGATATCTCGCGCTCACTGAGCTCCAACACTTTTGAGACAAGCTTATTGAGCGCTTTGAGCAAGGCTGGTAAAGGCTCTGCCCCAACCGGGTCGCTCATAGAGAAAAGGTCGCCATCACCGACTGCAAACTGGTGAAGCGTAGCCGCAACGAGCTTGGAGTGAAGGTGAGTCCAAGGCGCCAACTCCTTAGCGGAGAGATTTGCCACAGGCAACGGGATCTCACGCAATGCCTCAAGGGTTGCTACGTCACGCTTGATTCCGAATTGTGTCGACACAAGGAACTGATGGTAAAATGCGAAATCCGAACTCAGGAAAAGCGATACGGCCTTCAGGAAGTCTTTGTTGCGCTTGGGGCTGATTAATCCGATCTGCCGCGGCGGTACGACCAAGTATTCATCCGTGTACACGGCGTACCGTCGGTTGGCGCCGACAATCACGTGCGGCGGGCGGCAGACCACCAACGGCAAGAGCCCTCCGCGCTTTCGCACGTAGCCGAGTTCGGGGGCTACCTTGTTGAGCGAATAAGCTGGAAATGCAAAGATATGATGATGTTGCCTGAGAGCGCTCGGCTCCAATTTTTTCTTGCCGATGACTTCCTTTACAAGCTGAACCTCTTCCGCATCCTCTTTTTCGGGATCCGACTCCCGGCGCAGTTGTAACCCTTCCGAAGCAATGAGGGAACCTTGATTCTCCACTGTACCTAGAGAGGGAAATCGACGCCGCAATCGGTCGAGTAGGTTCTCGTCAAGGTAACTGCCCCATATGGCCAATTTCCAGGGTTGGCCCGAGCCATCGATCACCTTGTCCATTGGGATATCCCGAACCTCACTGGCATTGAGCACGAGGCTCCACGTCTCGTTCCTTCTGTGCTCGACCACCGGGCGCGTAGGTTCTTGGTTCGCCACCAGCGGTGAATATGTGCGGACATACTCATCACCCAGCAGTTCTGTGGGCGCGGAAGACGACTGGCGCCTGCGATAAAAAAAGGCCGCGGCCGGCACACGCGAGCGGCCGGCAAATAGAACTTCGGCAAGATTTGAAAAATTGGCTATGGAGACAACGCGGAACTTCCGGAAGAAGGAGGTACGGAAGGGTCGCGACGGGTCCTCGAAGAGAGTCATGGCGGGGAGCAGGAATGCGATCTCGCCGTCGTCTGCTACCAGATCAGCTACTGCCCAAGCGAAAGCTTGAGCCACTTGGTTATCACCTATTGGTGTGCGGCGCTGCTTCTGGCCAGCCATCCACTCCCACGCTGGCCTGTCCTCCTCGGCAAGCTTGCCAGGTATAAGTTTTCTCCACGGTGGATTGCCGACTACCCAATCGAACGTCCGTTTCCCTAGCGTCCTCCGCCAAGAGGTCTTGGCGAAGAAGTCAGCATTAAAAATGTTTGTATTTCGCAAGGACGGAAGCTTGACTCTTCTACGATCTTCAAGGTCTGGCGGATCAATGTAGTCGAGGAGAGTGATGGCTAGGCTGAGTTCCGTCACTCCGCATGCGTCAGCGTCACGGTCGATGCCAAAGATACTTTGCTGCAAGAGCCCGCGGAGGGCGATTGGGCTTGGCTTTTCACTCCTGTTCGGCGGGAATGCGGTCTCGATGAGTCGGCGATAGCACTGAACCAGGAAGGCCCCGGAGCCGCAGGATGGGTCCAGCACCTTCATGCCAGGCTTAAGTGGCCGGCGTTCGGACAATTCCGCAAGCATGAAGTTTACAACGGGAATCGGTGTGTAATACGCGCCGGCGTCTTTACCGCGGGTCTTGTCAGTTCCAACCGTCGTATGTAGGAATTGTTCGTAAACTACTGAAAGTGTCTCGATCGGAATGTAGGAGAAGTTGTAGGCCTGAAAGTCAAGATGGAGTTGCCAGCCTCCATCTTCGAGTAGCTCGTCTCCTGCGAACGTCGCTGCAACCCTCTGGAGGTGGTCCTGCGTTAGGCCGTCGCTTGCTTCGAAGTCGATCGGAAAGACTGAGCCATTCAACCATTCATCCAAGCGCGAGATCAACTCCCGAACCATGGGTAAACTCGCATCACGGCCGAAGACCTGCTCCTTTGTGAGCCCCCAGCTCTGAAGCTTCCGATCCGAAAGAATATCGCGATCCCGCAAGTAGCGGAGATAGACATACTTGCCGATCAGGGCGTGGGACAGGCGATCAGATAGCCCGCCGTGTTGCTGTAACCATCGATCGAGCGCCCTCAGGTTCTCCAATAGTCGCCAGTCTACTCGGCCTTCTGGCCGTACTTGGTCACCCCATTTCTGCCATACGGCTCCGCTGTCAATGGAATCAGCGCAGAAGTCCTTGAGGAGTGCCGCCACTTCGGTGGCCGTTCGGCACACACGCAGAAGGCCGTCTGTGCCTCCACTCTTGAGCCGCTGATGACGAAAGCCAGAGTAAAGCCGGATACTGAAAGGGGTCTGAACGACGAGAAAGGGGACGATGTCCTGATTCCAGACCAACTGGTGTGTCAGGTCCGCATCTTTGTCACTCTCGGCGTCACATACGTAGACGATAGGAACGACAGGCATCGCTGCTGATGAGTTGGGCGACCTCAGGGTATACACTCCCCTCAGCCTCCGCTCCTTCACTGCTAGTCTGAAGATGTGGCCATACGCCAGCGCTGCTTCCAACTTCTCCTCTCCGGCGCGGAGGAAGTTGGGAGAGCGGTCATAGTCGAGTTCCGTGAGAAGGTCGGCCCGCTGCATCTGCTTTCACTCTGTCAGATTACGGTGCGCAAGTGACGAGGTCCGCCCTTTTTGATTGTTGTCCTCTCCGTGGGAGCCGGCGCGATGCAGATGCAAATGTCGCCTTCCGGTGATAGCGCCCGTTCCTCCCAAAGCTTTCCTGCGCCACCTCCTGTCCGTAGCTGTGCTACGCCGGATTTGCGCCCCAATCGTACCAGAAAGCTCTGGAAGGTCAACTTGAGGAGGCCTCCACTTCCGCTTGCGGCGTGGGTACACCGAGGATCATCGCATGGGGAGGTGGCGTGGAGGTACAGGGATCTCGGCTCGTGGCGCCTCTGCCAGGAGCAGCTCCTTGAGCGTCGGCCTCGCCGAGCTCTGGAGCCGGCGCCACTCCGCGATTGGAACCAGGACGGCGGCCTCAACGCCCTGCTGAGTGACGATCTGCGGACCTTCATTGAGGCTCGCCTCCAGCAACTCGCTGAAATGAGCCGTTGCGTCCTGGACCGGCCACCGTCTTGCGGATTGATCTGCAGCCATGCGCTCCCCTTGCGGAGTTATAGGCCGAGTTCTTTCGGTTGGCAAGGTCGGCGGAGGTTTCGACAGTCTCCGCGGCCTGCGGCCCCGGTGACCCCGCATCCGTCAGTCATTTCCCTGCCCCCGGAAGTGAGATCCGAGCCTCCGTAACTCACTTCCCTGTCCTCGGAAGCCACTTACCCGCGGTCCGTCAGTCACCTCCCTGCCCCCGGAAGTGAGTTTCCTGGGTTCCGTCAGTCATTTACCTGCCCCCGGAAGTCACTTACCTGGCCGAGGAAGGCAGTTACCGGTGGCTCGGAAGTGACTGACGGACTGCGGGTCACTGACTTCCCGTCCCCACATTCGCTTTGTTTGCGCCTCTCTGGTGGTCTGGAGTGGGCGTTTCGGCAGCCCGGAGCGGGTTTCAGTGGAAGAAAGTGGGAAGAAATGGACAAAAGTGGAGGAAGGTTGCTAAGATCCCATCCCAGGACAGATGTACTTCGGGGTGGGGGGCCCCCTATATGTTCCGTGGAAGCTCGCCGGCCAAGATCGACGATAAGGGGAGGCTGAAGATCCCTACCGACTTCCGTCGGCTGCTGGAGGAGCGTCACGGCCCCGACCTCTTTGTCACTTCCGTGCTGGGCGATTCCGCGCACATCTACCCCTTGCCCGTTTGGGAGGAGGTCGAGGCGCGTCTCCAGTCGGTCCCGACCACGGACCCCGTCAAGAAGCGCTACCTGGAGCGGGTCAACTACTTCGGGCAGCAGGTGCAGGTGGACGTCCAGGGCCGGATCCTCCTCCCTCAGATCCTGCGGGAGAGCGCCGGCATGAACGGGGACGTGGTGGTGACCGGGCAGCTCGATCACCTGGTGGTGTGGAACCGCGAGCGTTTCCTGGCGCGGCTGAACGAGCAGCCGTTCACGGAGGATGACTACCGTGCACTCAGCTCTCTCGGTATCTAAAGGAGCTGAAAGCCCGGTCGAGGAGGGCCACCCAAGCCGTTGGACACGCAGCACCTGCCCGTCCTGGTCGAAGAGACCCTCGCGTTCCTGGAACCCCAGCGAGCCCAGAGGGGGAGCAACCTCTTCGTCGACGTCACCCTCGGCCTGGGCGGACACGCCGAAGCGCTCCTGCGGGCTTCCGACTCAGTCCAGCTCGTCGGGATCGACCGCGATCCCCAGGCGCTCGAGCTGGCGGCACGGCGCCTCGCTCCTTTTGGGGAGCGTGTGCGCTTTGTCAACGCCAACTTCCACCATCTGGAACCGGCCCTGGCCGGCCTCGGGATCACCGGCAAGCCCGCGGGCATTGCCGGAATCCTGGCCGACCTGGGCGTGTCGTCGATGCAGCTCGACACGCCGGAGCGGGGATTCAGCTTCCGCTTCGACGCGCCGCTCGACATGCGCATGGGGCTCGCCGAACGGACGGCGGCCGACCTGGTGAACGAAGGATCGGAGGGCGAATTGGAAAAGATCATCCGCGACTATGGCGAGGAGAGGCAGGCGAGGCGTATCGCGCGGTCGATCGTGGACGCGCGGCGGGAGCAGCCCATCGAGACCACCGGGCAGCTCAAGCGCCTCATCGAGCGCGTCAAGGGCAGCCGGCCGCCCTGGCAGGAGGGGAGCCGTGTCGATCCTTCCACGCTGGTCTTCCAGGCGCTGCGCATCGCCGTCAACGACGAGCTCGCCGGCCTGGAGGGGTTCATCCAGCAGGCGATCGATCTCCTGGAGGATGACGGCCGGCTGGTGATCATCTCCTACCACAGCCTGGAGGACAGGATCGTCAAGAACGCCCTGCGCGACCGCGCCCGCGGCGAGATCGACCAGGTGACCGGCCGGCCTCATGCCGAGACGCAGGTCATCGAGGCCCTGACCCGCAAGCCGGTCCGGCCGAGCGAAGAAGAAGTCGCGCGCAATCCCCGCTCCCGTTCCGCGCGGCTGCGCGCTGCGAGGAGGATCTGATCTCTTGAGGAACGCGTACGCCCTCCGGCGGCCGGTAGTGAACACCTACCTGGTCCGCGAGCGCGACCGGCGCCGCTACCGCGAGCTTGCTCTCGTGATGGTGGTCGTGTTGTCGCTCGGCGGAGGTGTTTTCGCGTACATCTGGATTCACCTGCAGGTGCTGAGCACGGGCTACCACATTGACAAGCTGGAGCGCGAGCTGCTCGATCTGAACCGCAAGGAGCGGCAGTTCCGCCTGGAGGCTGCCTACCTGGCGAGCCCGTCCCAGGTCGAGCGCCGCGCCGTCCAGGAGCTGGGCATGCAGCCGCCCGCGCTGGAGCAGGTGGTGTTCTGGGAGGAGATGCCGTGAAGCTTCGCTCGCTGGAGATACCGCGCCTGAAGATCGCCGCCCTGATCGGCGCGCTCTGGATCGCGGCCATCGCCGGGCGTCTGTACTACCTGCAGGTGGCGCAGCACGAGCACTACGTGTCGAAGGCCGAGCGGCAGCAGCAGCGCGTGATCAAGCTCGATCCTCCGCGCGGGACCATCTATGACGCCCGCGGCCGGGAGCTGGCGGTGTCGGTGCAGGTGGATTCCGCCTATGCCGTACCGTCCGAAATCCTCGACCCCTTCGACGCGGCCGCGAAGCTCGCGCAGGCCGTCCCTGGGCTCGACGCGAAGAAGCTCGCCCGCGAATTGGCGCGTGACCGCGAGTTCATCTGGGTGGCGCGCAAGCTCGATCCGCCGGTCGCCGAGGCCGTGCGGGCACTGAATCTGAAGGGCATCCATTTCCTGCCCGAGGCCAAGCGCTATTACCCGATGCGCGAGCTGGCCGCCCAGGTGCTCGGCTATGTGGGCACGGACAACAGCGGCCTGGCCGGGCTCGAGCTGTTGTACGACGAGAAGGTCGCGGGCAAGCCGGGGCTGCGCACGGTGCTGCGCGATGCGAGCGGAGCCATGGTGGTAGCGCCGGGGCTGTCGTTCGCCGAGGCCGAGCCGGGCCAGGATCTACACCTGACGCTCGACGCGGCCATCCAGCACATCGTTGAGCGCGAGCTGCAGCGGGCGGTGGAGGAGCGCGGAGCGAGCCGCGGCATGGCGGTCTTCATCGATCCGCGGACGGGCGGCGTGCTGGCCATGGCGTCCTATCCCTCGTTCGATCCCAACGAGTTCGGCCGCTTTTCGTCGGCGCGCTGGCGCAACCGCACGATCATGGACGTCTACGAGCCGGGCTCGACGTTCAAGATCATCACGGGCGCGGCGGCGCTCGCCTCGGGCCTGGTGCACGCGACCGACGAGTTCGATTGCGAGATGGGCGGCATCGTCGTCTATGGCAAGCGCATCCGCGATCACAAGCCGTTCGGCCGGTTGACGTTTGCGCAGGTCTTGGAGAAGTCGAGCAACGTCGGCGTCATCAAGGCCGCGCTGATCGTCGGCGACCAGCGCCTGTACAAGACGATCCGGGACTTCGGCTTCGGCCGCCCGACCGGGATCGACCTCCCCGGCGAGGGCTCGGGCATCCTCCACCCGATGGAGCGCTGGGGGATGCGCGGCAAGGCTTATATCTCGTTCGGCCAGGGGATTTCGGTCACGCCGCTTCAGCTCGCTTCGGCGGTGTCGGCGGTGGCGAACGAGGGCACCCTGATGAGGCCGCACGTGGTGGCGGGGATCGGCCAAGGCGGCACTGTTCTTGTCCGCCATTCCGAGAACAGCGGGCCGGCGGTGATGGGGCACCCGATGGCTCCGGCCACGGCTCGGGAGCTCAGTCATCTGCTCGAAGGGGTTGTGATCCAGGGCACGGGAAAGGGCGCCGGGGTCAAGGGTTACCGGGTGGCGGGCAAGACCGGCACGGCGCAGATCCCGGTGCGGGGCGGCTACTCGAGCAACGGTTATCTCCCCAGCTTCGTGGGCTTCGCGCCGGTGGACCGTCCGGTGATGACTGGGGTCGTGGCGATTGCCGAGCCGCAGGGGTGGGAGTACCACGGTGGGCAGGTGGCGGCGCCGGTGTTTGGAGCGATCGCTCGGCAGGTGCTGCTGTACCTGGGCATCCGGCCGGAGCGCCAGGCGCCGGGGCTCTGGCCCGGAGAGGTTCAGATGGCGACCGTGGCGCCCGCTCCGGAGGAGAGCCCGCCTGCGGTAGAGCAGCCCGTGCCGGTTGCTTTTGAACCGGCCGAAGACGTTGGGATCGTGGAGCCCGAGAGCGTGCCTGCCTCAACCGGGGGAGGTCGCTCTCATGCGCCTTTCTGAGGTTCTGGAGGTGCTGCCTATGGCCAATCCTGAGATCACCGGCGTCGCCCACGACTCGCGGGCAGTGGAGCCCGGCGATCTTTTCGTGGCCCTGGTCGGGCAGCGCTTCGATGGCCGCGCCTTTGCTCCTGCCGCGGTGGAGAAGGGAGCGGTGGCTGTGGTTGGGCCGGGTCCTGTTTCGATAGATGTCCCTTGGGTACCTGTCGAGGACCCGCGGTCCGTGCTGGGTCCGCTGGCCGCGGCAGTCTACGGCCATCCGGATCGAGAGCTGGTGATGGTCGGGATCACGGGCACGAACGGCAAGTCCACGGTGGCGACGCTGATCTCGGCGGTGATGGACCATGCGAATCTGCCGGCCGGGTTCATCGGCACGCTGGGCTACCGCTTCCAGGACCGGACCTTCCCGGGCGGGCACACGACGCCCGAGGCTTCCGACCTGTTCCGCACGCTGCGCCGGATGCGGGACGCTGGCGCTCGCGCAGTGGCCATGGAAGTTTCGTCGCACGCTCTCGACATGGGGCGGGTCGCCGGGGCTTCCTTCGACGTGGCTGTGTTCACGAATTTGACCCGGGACCATCTGGACTATCACCCGGACATGGAGAGCTACTTCGCGGCGAAGAGAAAGGTTTTTGGACATCTCAAGCCGGACGGCCGGGCGGTGATCAACGTGGAGGATCCGTACGGGCAGCGATTGGCCGAGGAGATTCCGGACGCCGTGACCTTCGGCGAGGGCGGGCAGGTGCGGGTGCGCGAGGTGCAGATGACTCCGGCCGGCACGGTCGGTACTCTGATCACGCCGCGTGGAGAAGTGCCGTTCGTGACCCGTCTGCTCGGCCGGTACAACCTGCTGAACGTGCTCGCGGCTGCCGCTACGGCCGAGGCGCTCAATCTCCCGCATTCGGCGGTGACGGCGGCGCTCGCGGCGCAGCATCCGATCCCGGGAAGGATGGAGCCGGTTGATCGCGGCCAGCCGTTCGCCGTGTTCGTCGACTACGCCCACACGGATGCTGCGCTGGATGCGGCTCTGCGCTCGGCGCGGGAGATCGCGGGGCTGGGGAAAGTGGCTGTGGTGTTCGGCTGTGGTGGCGACCGCGACCGCGGCAAGCGTCCGCTGATGGGGAAGGTGGCTGGCGAGCTGGCCGACCTGCCGATTCTGACTTCGGACAACCCGCGGACCGAGGACCCGCTGGCGATCATCGCCGCGGTCGAGGAGGGGGTGCGGGAGAGCAGTGGCCCCGGGGGACGCGGCTACCGGGTGGTTCCGGACCGCCGCGAAGCCATCCGCGACGCGATCTTTTCGGCCGAGCCCGGCTGGGCCGTGCTGGTCGCGGGCAAGGGGCACGAGCGGGAGCAGATCGTGGGCGACCGCAAGCTTCCGTTCTCCGATTTCGAGGAGATCCACAAGGCTTTGGAGGAGCGTTTTGGCACGTCTGACCGCGGATGAGATCGCCCGGGCGACTGCCGGCCGGATCGTCTCTGGCGATCCCGGGAAGGAGTGTGCCGGCGCGGCCATCGATTCCCGGGCGGTCAAGGGGGGCGAGGTCTTCTTCGCCTTGCGCGGAACGCGCACGGACGGCCACCGTTTCGTGAGCACGGCGGTGTCGGCGGGGGCTGGCGCGGCGGTCGTCCAGGAGGAGGTCACGGCTCCGGAAGGCGTGGCCGTGATCCGCGTCGAGGACACGCTCAAGGCTTTGCAGGATCTCGCCCGTCACGTACGGGCCAAGGGTGTGCCGAAGAAGCTTGTGGGGATCACGGGCTCGGCGGGCAAGACGACCACCAAGGAGCTGCTCGCGGCAATGCTGGAGTCCCGCTTCCGGATCTCCAAGACGGTGGGGAACTTCAATAACCTGATCGGTTTCCCGCTCTGCCTGCTCAACGTGCCGGACGGCACGGAGTGGATGGTGGCCGAGATGGGGATGTCCACCGCGGGCGAGCTGCGCGAGCTGAGCCTGATGGGCCGGCCCGATGCCGCGGTGTTCACGGTCGTGCGGCCGGTGCACCTGGAGTTTTTCGCCAGTGTGCGGGAGATCGCCGAGGCCAAGTCCGAGCTGCTGGCGGGGCTCGCGGCGGGCGGGCCGGTGATCGCAAATGCCGACGATCCCGAGGTGGCGCGCATCGCGCGCAGGCATCAGGGCGGGCGGGTGGTCCGGTACGGCATCGAGTCGGAGGACGTGGATGTAAAGCTGCGCAACCTCGCTCCCGGACCGGAAGGGATCGGCAGCCGCTTCCGCCTGGAAGCGGACAACGAGACCGCGGATGTGAGCCTTCCCCTCCACGGTCTTTACAACGCGGAGAACTGCCTGGCGGCGGCTGCTTGCTCCTGGGCTCTCGGTCTTTCTCTAATAGAAATTGCCGAGGCCGTGCGCGACGTTCGGCCGGCCTCGATGCGCGGCGTCGTCCACCGGGGCAGCTTCACGGTCGTGGACGACTCCTACAACTCCAATCCGGCCGCAGTGGCGAAAGCACTGGAAGGAGCAGCGCTGCTACCAGGCAAGAGGCGAGTGGCGATCCTGGGTGACATGCGGGAGCTGGGTCCTGAGGGACCGCGCTTCCATCGCGAGTCGGGCGAGCTGGCGGCAAAGCTCGGGTTCTCTCCGATCCTCGGGGTGGGCGAGCTGTCGCGCGAGCTGGTTGCCGGGGCTTCAGGGGCCGAGGCGCACTGGGTTCCGGATGCCGCCGCTGCCGCGGAGTGGGCGGCGAAAGAAGTGCGCGAGGGCGATCTCGTTCTGGTCAAGGCGTCGCGCGGAGTCGGGCTAGATGCGGTGGTCCGCAGATTGGTGGAGACGAACTAATGCTCTACCACCTGCTTTACCCGCTGCGCGACATCATCCCGGCGTTCAACGTCTTCCGCTACATCACCTTCCGTGTGGCGGCGGCGATCGTCACGGCCCTGCTCCTGTCCTGGCTGCTGGGTCCGTGGTTCGTCCGCACGCTGCGCCGGCTGTCGGTCGGCCAGAACATCCGCGACGTGGGCCCGCAGGCCCATCAGGTCAAGGCGGGCACGCCCACGATGGGCGGGCTGCTGATCCTGTTCGCGGCCCTGGGCGCGACCCTGCTTTGGGGGAACCTCGGCAACAAATATGTCTGGATCGTGATCCTGGTCACCGCGGCCTTTGGCGCGATCGGATTTGCGGACGACTACATCAAGGTGCGCAAGCGGCGGAACCTGGGGCTGACCGCAAAGGCCAAGTTCGGTTTTCAATTTCTGGCCGCAGCGATCATGGGCGCGGCTTTGCTCTGGCTGCCCGGCTTCGATACGGACCTGAGCTTCCCGTTCTTCAAGCAGCTCTACCTGCCCCTGGGCGGGTTCTACATCCTATTTGTGATGATCGTGCTGGTCGGGGCATCGAACGCGGTGAACCTGACTGATGGCCTGGACGGCCTCGCGATCGGCACGACCTCGGTGGCCGCGGCGACCTACGCGATCTTCACGTACATCGCGGGCAACAAGGTCATCGCTGGTTATTTGCAGGTCGCTCACATCCCCGGGGTGGGCGAGGTGGCGGTCTTCTGCGGCGCGCTGTTCGGCGCCGGCCTCGGGTTCCTCTGGTACAACTCGCATCCCGCCGAGGTCTTCATGGGCGACGTCGGATCGCTCGCGCTGGGCGGCGGCATCGGAGCCGTGGCGGTGCTCGCCAAGCAGGAGATCCTGCTGGTGCTCGTGGGCGGCGTGTTCGTCATGGAAGCGCTCTCGGTCATCCTCCAGGTGGCCTCGTTCAAGCTCCGGGGCAAGCGGATCTTCCGCATGTCTCCGATCCACCATCACTTCGAGCTGATCGGCTGGGCCGAGCCGAAGGTGATCGTCAGGTTCTGGATCCTGTCGATCCTCTTCGCGCTGCTCTCGCTCTCCACACTGAAGCTGCGATGAAAGCTCCTTGGGGCAAAGGCCGCTTCGAGCGGGTGCTGGTGTACGGCCTGGGGATGTCCGGCCGCGCCGCCGCGAAGATGCTGCTCGAGCGCGGCGTGTCGGTGGTCGCCGTTGACTCCAAGAAAGATGTGGATGTCTCGGATTTTTCCGGAAAGTTCGAGCTCTGGCCCGGCGGCGAGCCGTCCGAGCTGCCGCCTCCCGCGGGTGGGTTCGACGCTGTGATCGTCTCCCCCGGCGTGCCGATGGACAAGCCGCTCCTGATCGATGCGCGGCGCAAGGGTGTACCCGTGATCGCCGAGGTCGAGCTGGCCGCGCCGTTCGTCAACGGGCCGGTCGTTGCGATCACCGGCAGCAACGGCAAGAGCACCACGACCGCGCTCACCGGCGCCATGCTCAAGGCGGCGGGACATAAAGTGGAAGTCTGCGGCAACATCGGCGATCCGCTGGTGGGAAAGATCGACGGCCCCGTCGGCCGCGTGTTCGTGGTCGAGCTGTCGAGCTTCCAGATCGAGGGGATCGTCACGCTGAAACCCCGCGCCGCGGCGCTGCTCAACCTCGCGGAGGACCACCTCGACCGGTACGGGTCGATGGCGGCCTACGGCGCGGCCAAGAAGAGGCTGTTCCTGACTCAGGACGCGGCCGGGATCGCCGTGCTCAACGCCGACGATCCGGAGACCTTGGATGTAGAGACCCAGGCGCGCAAGCGTTTCTTCTCGCGGCGGGGCCGGGTCGAGGATGGTTGTTATGCGCGCGACGGCCGGGTGATCGAGGTCACGCCGGGCGAGCCGGACGTGGATCTCTTCCTGGCTTCGGACGTGCCGCTCGCCGGGGTGCAAAACCTGGAGAACGCCATGGCCGCGGCGCTGCTCGCGCGGGCGATCGGCGCCGAGCCCGAGGAACTGCGGACGGGGCTCGCCGGCTTCAAGGGGCTTCCGCACCGGATGGAGCGGGTCGGCGAGAAGGATGGGGTCGTCTGGTACAACGATTCCAAGGGGACCAATCCCGCCGCGACCGCGAAGTCGCTCGAAGGGTTCGAGGATGGCACGGTCCATCTCATCCTGGGCGGCCGCAACAAGGGCGCGGACCTCACGACCCTGACTCCGATCGTGCGGCAGAAGGTTCGCCGCGCTTACCTGATCGGCGAGTCGGCGGGCGACTTCGAGAAGGCGCTTGGAGGCGCGGTCCCGCTGGAGCATTCCGAGACGATGGAGCGCGCCGTCCGCTCGGCCGCTCAGGCAGCGAAAGCAGGAGAAGCCGTGGTGCTTTCGCCGGCTTGCGCGAGCTTCGATCAGTTCCGCAACTTCGTTCATCGCGGGGAGGTCTTCGAGGCCCTGGTCCGCGAAGCATTGGGAGGGCCAAGTGGCGAAGAAGCTCGCGTTTGACAAGGTGCTCTTCACCACCGTGACCCTGCTGCTCGCGTTCGGGCTGGTGATGGTCTACTCGGCGTCCGCCGCGCTGGCTCGCCAGCAGCAGCCGTTGACCTTCAATCCGTTCCTGATCAAACAGGCGGTGGCAGCCGGGCTGGGCCTGGTGCTGATGGTCTGGATCATGGTGCTCGATTACCGGACGCTGCGCCGGCCGGCAGTGATCTATTCCTTGTTGTTCGGGGTCATGGCGCTGCTGGTGCTGGTGCTGTTCGCGCCGGAGCGTAACGCGACGCACCGCTGGTTCTTCGTGGGCGGCTTCTCGTTCCAGCCGTCGGAGCTGGCGAAGCTCGCGCTGATCCCGTTCCTGGCCTACCTGATCGAGAAGAAGCAGGAGCAGGTCAACCAGGCGTCGTTCCTGGTTCCGGCGGCGCTCTTCACCGGCCTGCTCGCGTCGCTGATCCTGATCGAGCCGGACATGGGGACCGCCGTGCTGCTCGGGGCGACGGCCTTCTTCATGATCTTCATGGCTGGGCTGTCGTGGCGCTTCATCCTGGGCGCGCTCGCTCTAGTGCCTCCGCTGCTGATCGCTCTCGTGCTGGCCGAGCCCTACCGCCGGCAGCGTTTCTTCGCGTTTCTGGACCCGGAGAAGGACCCGCTCGGCAGCGGTTTTCAGGCACTGCAGTCGCTGATCGCGGTTGGCTCGGGCGGCGTCTTCGGCGTGGGAGCGGGGCAGAGCGTGCAAAAGCTTTACTTCCTGCCGCACCCGGAGTCGGACTTCATCTTTTCGATCGTGGCCGAGGAGTTCGGGATGATCGGCTCGCTCGCGATGGTCGCCGCATTCGCCGTGCTCGCCTGGCGCGGGATGCTCGCGGGGGCCAAGGCGCCGGACACGTTCGGTCGCTATCTCGGCTGGGGCTTCACCGGTGTCCTCGTCATGCAGGCACTGATCAACGTCAGCGTCACCGTGGCGCTCTTCCCCACCAAGGGGATCCCGCTGCCGTTCATCTCGTACGGCGGATCTTCCCTGGTGGTAACTCTCTGCGCCTGCGGCGTCCTCCTCAACGTCTCGCAGCACGGATGAATGGGAATGCGATGGCCACTCCGCAGACATCGACGACCACACCGGTTCTTCACGCGCTTCTCGCGGGTGGCGGCACGGGTGGCCACATTTTCCCGGCGCTCGCGGTTGCAGAGGAGCTTGGGAAGCGGGGGTGGCGAGTGAGCTTCGCCGGCAATGAGACTGGCCTGGAGGCGCGCCTGGTGCCTGAGCGCGGAATCCCTTTCCACGCGTTGCCCGCGAAGCCGATGGTCGGCCGCGGACTCGTCGGAAGGGTGCAGTCGCTGACGACGCTGGCCGCCTCGGGCCGCGCCGCCTCGAAGCTGATCCACAGCCTCAAGGTGGATGTGGTGCTGGGCACGGGCGGCTACGTCTCGGCTCCGGCCGTGGTCGGAGCGCGGATGGCGGGCCGGCCGATCCTCCTCCTGGAGCCCAACGCCCGGGCTGGTGTGGCGAACCGCTGGCTCTCTCGCTGGGCGTCCGCGGCGGCGATCGGCTACCCAGAGACGGCGCTCGACCTCAAGTGCCCGGCCTGGGTGACGGGCGTTCCGGTCCGCGCGCGATTCTTCGAGGTTCCCGCGGAGCTACCTGTCATGAATCCTCCGCGCCTTCTCGTGCTCGGCGGCAGCCAGGGGGCGAAGCAGATCAACGAGGTCATGCCGGAAGTGGCGAAGCGTCTGCCAAATGTACGCATCCTCCACCAGGCCGGCCCCCGCAACCTGGAAGAGGCGCGGGCGGCTTATGCACAGGCAGGGATTGGAGATCAGGTGGAAGTCGTGCCGTTCCTGGACGACGTGGCCGGCGCCATGGCGGAGAGCCACCTTCTCGTCTCCCGTGCCGGAGCGATCACCCTGGCCGAGATCTGCGCGGCGGGACGGCCTTCCGTGCTGCTGCCTCTTTCGATCGCCCAGGCCCACCAGGTGGACAACGCCCGGCTGCTCGCCGAAGCCGGAGCCGCGGAGATGCTGCTGTCGAACGAATTGGACAAGCTGGCGGACCGCCTCTTGGAACTGCTCGCCGCTCCCGCCACGCTGCAAAAGATGGGGCACGCGGCCCGCTCGCTCGCCAAGCCCCGCGCCGTGGCCGAGATCGCCGATCGGATGGAGCTTCTGGGAGGGGCGGGCTGATGTTCAATCCATTCGCCGACCTCAACCGGATCCACTTCGTCGGCATCGGCGGCGCCGGCATGAGCGGGATTGCGGAAATCCTTTGCAATTACGAGCGGGCACAGCTCGAAGTGAGCGGCTGCGATCTGTCGGCCGGCGAGGCGACTGCTCACCTGCGCGAGCTGGGGATCGACGTACACAAGGGTCACTCGCCCGATCACCTGGAAGGCGTCGAGCTGGTGGTCATCTCGTCGGCGGTGTCCGAGGAGAACGAAGAAGTCCGCGAGGCGCGGCGGCGCGGTATTCCGGTGGTGCGGCGGGCCGAGATCCTGGGCGAGCTCATGCGGCTGCGCTATGGCATCGCGGTCGCAGGCACGCACGGCAAGACCACGACGACCTCGCTCGTTGGAACGATGCTGACTGAAGCCGGGCTCGATCCGACCGTGATCGTCGGCGGCAGGCTGCGCCTGCTCGGCACGGGCGCGCGCCTGGGCAGCAGCCAGTACATGGTCGCCGAGGCCGACGAGTTCGACCGCAGCTTCCTGCGGCTGACTCCGGTGGTCGCCGTGATCACGACGATCGACCGCGATCATCTCGACACCTACCGCGACCTGGAGGATATCCAGGATGCATTCGTAACGTTTTCGAGCCGCGTGCCGTTCTTTGGCCGCGTGATCGTCTGCCTCGACGATCCGAACGTGCGCCAGATCCTGCCGCGCATCGCCGACCGCCGCATCCTGACCTACGGTTTCTCGCCGCAGGCCGAGCTGGCGGCGGTGGACCTTCAGCCGCGCCAGGGCGGGACCCGCTTCTCCGTCCGTTGGAAAGAAAGCATCCTGGGCGAGATTGACCTGCCGATGCCGGGGCGGCACAACGTGCTCAACGCTCTCGCCTCGGTCGCGGTCGGGCTCGCGCTGCGCATCCCGTTCGAGGCCATGGCCCGCGGCATCGCCGGCTTCTCGGGCGTGCACCGCCGGTTCGAGTACCTGGGCGACTGGCGCGGCGCGGCGGTGATCGACGACTACGCGCACCATCCGACCGAGGTGGCTGCGACCCTGGAAGCAGCGCGCCAGAGCTATCCGCGCGGCCGGGTGCTGGCGGTGTTCCAGCCGCATCTCTTCTCGCGCACGCTCGATCAGGCGGAGGGCTTCGGCAATGCGTTGCTGGGCGCGGACCTCGCGGTCGTGATCGATGTTTATCCGTCGCGCGAGCAGCCGATCCCAGGAGTCACGGGCGAGCTGGTGGTGGATGCGGCGCGGCGGAGCGGCCATCGCAACGTGCACTATTCGCCGTCCTGGAAGGACGCTCCGGCGGTCCTTCTCGAAAACGTGCGCGAAGGGGACGTGATCGTTACTCTCGGCGCCGGGGACGTGAACCGGCTGGGCAAGCAACTCGTGGAGCCCGTGGAGGAGACAGCGTGAGCGTCGCTCCCGTCCTTCCTACTCCTGAAGAGTTCCGGCGCTCGGGCGCTCCTCCGCGCCGCCGCAGGCGCAATCCGATCGTGGCGCTGCTCCGGCCGCTGGCCGTGTCGCTCCTGCTGGTCGCGATGCCGGCCTCGCTCGTCACCTGGGTGCTTGCCTCGTCGCGGTTCGATCTCAAAGAGGTCGTCGTCGCGGCCGGCACGCCGCGGATTCCCGCCGAGGCGCTGCGCGCGGCCGTGGCACCGTTCGAGGGCGGCAACCTGGTGCTATTGCCGATCGACAGCGTCGAGAAGGCAGTGCGGCGCAACCCGTGGGTGGACACGGTCGAGGTCGCGAAAGAGCTGCCCGACCGGCTGCGCGTCAAGGTGACGGAACGCACGCCGGTGGCCCTTCTGGTGAAGGGCGGTGGTCTCGTTTACGCGGACCAGAAGGGCCGTCCGATCGCTCCGGTCGAAGATCCCGAACAGGCGCGGAAGACCGGGCTCGTCGTGGTCGTCTTCACGCATCCGCAGCTTTCGCCGTCGGACGGTGTGGGCGGCGCCCTGGAAGTTGCGGGGGAGCTGGGGCGGGTGCAGCCCTCGTGGGCGGGGGCGCTTTCGAAAATCGAGGTGCTCGGAGAGCAGGACTTCCGTCTCCACACCGGTTCTCTCCGCTTCCCGCTGCTGGTCACGCGGGGACAGGTGGGGCCGAAGGTGAAGAGGTTGATAGAGCTGCTCCCCGAGCTCGACCGCCGGTATCCGGCGATTCAAGCGGTCGATCTCCGGTTCTCTCGCCGGATCGTAGTGCAGCCGGCAGCCCCGAACCCGCAGCGCAGCGGGCCGGAGCTCAGGTCTTAGGTCGTCAAACTGAGGAGAGGGAAAACCAGGCTATGGCCAAACCAGAACCTTACTTCGTGGGCATCGACATCGGATCCTCGAAGGTAGGCGTGCTCATCGGACAGCGCGATGACAAAGGCGGAATCGAAGTGGTGGGCAAGGGCCTGGCTCCGAACCGCGGCACGCGCAAAGGCAATATCGTCAACGTCGAGGCCACGGTCGAGGCGCTCAAGCAGGCGAGCGAAGAGGCCGAGGTGATGG
Organism: uncultured Holophagales bacterium; assembly: GCA_963741305.1. Taxonomy (GTDB): domain Bacteria; phylum Acidobacteriota; class Thermoanaerobaculia; order Multivoradales; family UBA5704; genus DATMER01. Next base: position 7,036,769 of record CAVUHL010000003.1, read on the forward strand.
CGGGGGTCGAGATCTCACGCGCCTACGTGGGTATCTCGGGCCCCGACATCCGGAGCGTCAATTCGCGCGGCATGGTCTCGGTCGCGCGCAAGGACCGCGAGATTTCGCGCCAGGACATCCAGCGCGTGCTCGAGGCGGCGCAGTCGGCGGCACTGCCGTCCGACCGCGAGATCCTGCACGCCGTGCCACAGGAGTTCATCGTCGACGAGCAGGGCGGGATCGACGATCCCCTCGGCATGCTCGGCACGCGCGTGGAGGTGATGGTCCACCTCGTCACTTCGAACATCACCCGGTCGCGCACGTTGCTGACTTGCGTCAACCGGGCGGGCATCGAGGTCGTCGAAATGGTTTTCGAACCGATCGCCACGGCCGAGGCGATCCTGACGCCCGACGAGCGCGAGCTCGGCGTGCTGCTGATCGACGTCGGAGCCGGAACTACCGAATACGCCCTCTTTGCCGAGGGCGAGATCCAATACAGCGCCGTGGCGCCGATCGGCGCCGGGCACTTCACCAACGACCTTGCAATGGTGTTGCGCACACCCTTTGCCGAGGCCGAGCGAATCAAGGTCAAGCAGGGCTGCTGCCTGCCGAGCATGGTCACGGAGGAGGAAGGGATCGCCGTGCCCACGGTCGCCGGCGGCACTTCGCGAGTCGTGCCCAAGCGCGAGCTTTGCGAGATCCTGCAGCCGCGCGCCGAGGAGCTGTTCAACCTGGTCCGCGACGATTTCCGCAAGCACGCCTCGGACGAGGGGCTGCGGGGCGGTGTCGTCCTGACCGGCGGCGGCGCGCAGCTCGATGGGCTGCTGGAGCTGTCGGAGCAGATCTTCGATGCCGGCGTCCGCTACGGGCTGCCGCGGGGCCTCGGCGGACTGGTGGATGTGATCAGCAGCCCGACCTGGGCTACGGCATCGGGCCTTCTCCTCTATGCCCTCGGGGCCGAGGAGAACCAGGGCAAGCTCCAACCGAAACGAACGGGATTCAGCATGCGCAGCGTCATGGGAAGCCTGCGCGGAATGTTCTCGGATCTGCTCTGAAACATCAAACCCGAAAAGGGGGTGAATCATGATTCTGTTTGACGATCAGGACGCTCAAGAGACTTTGCGCGAGGCGCAGCTTCGCGTTCAAGAGGCCCGCGATGCGGATTCCATTCCGGCACGCATCAAGGTCATCGGAGTCGGCGGCGGCGGCGGCAATGCGGTCAACCGCATGATCGACGCGCAGCTCCGCGGCATCGAGTTCATCGCCGCGAACACCGACCTGCAGGCGCTCCAGAAGTGCCGCGCGCCGATCAAGATGCAGATCGGCGGACTGCTCACGAAAGGCCTCGGCGCCGGCGCCGATCCCGAGATGGGGAGGAAGGCGGCGCTGGAGGACACCGAGCGCATCCTCGAGGCCCTCGAGGGCGCGGACATGGTCTTCCTGACCGCCGGCCTGGGCGGCGGCACGGGCACCGGCGCGGTGCCGATCATCGCTTCGCTGGCCGCGGAGATCGGCGCGCTCACCGTGGCGGTGGTCACCAAGCCCTTCGGCTTCGAGGGGCGCCGCCGCATGCAGCAGGCCGAGCGCGGGGTGGAGGAGCTGCGCAACGCGGTCGATACATTGATCACGATTCCGAACGAGCGGCTGCTCAATTTCGTCGAGCGCGGTACGCCGCTCCACGAGGCTTTCCGGATCGCCGACGACGTGCTGCGCCAAGCCGTGCAGGGCATCAGCGATTTGATCACAGTCCCGGGCGAGGTCAACGTGGACTTCGCCGACGTGCGGACGATCATGACCGGCATGGGCATGGCCTTGATGGGCACCGGCATCGCCAAGGGCGAGCACCGGGCCCTCGAAGCGGCGCAGCGGGCGATCTCTTCGCCTCTCCTGGAGGAGACTTCCATCCAGGGTGCCCGCGGCGTACTGATCAACATCTCTGGCGGTCATGACCTGACGCTGCACGAGGTGGCCGAGGCGGCCCGCATCATCGCCGACTCGGTGGACCCCGACGCCAACATCATCTCCGGCATGGTGATCGACCCGACGATGGAAGATGCGATGAAGGTGACGGTGATCGCCACCGGCTTCGACCGCGGTTTCGGCGGCATGGACGACCGGCCACGGATGCCTCCGCCTCCGCTGTCGATCAACCGTCCGGTCGCGGTGAGCGTGCCGAGCTTCACGTCCGCTCCGGCCCCGGAGCGGGAGGAGACGGAGCGGCCCGAGCAGCAGGACGTTCCGTTCTACCGCAAGGCGATCGCCCACGTCCGGGGAGACGATCCGGGCGGCTTCGGCCCAAACTGGTCGAATGTCGACGACTACGACATCCCGACCGTGCTGAGAAAGCAGATGGACTGATCCATGAGGCCTCTCCGTGCCGCTGGAGGAGGCATCTGCCTCCTCCTCGTCATACTCTTCGCTGTCCCGGCCGCGGCGCTCGACACTCTTTATCTCGTGCGCCACGCCGAGAAGTCCGAAGGCTGGCCGCAGGAGCGCGAGCTCGACGCTTTCTGGCCGCTTTCCCCTGGGGGCCAGGTCCGCGCCGAGTTCCTCGCCTCCCGTCTGGAGGACTCGAACATCGCCGCGGTCTATACCAGCCGCACTTCCCGGACGCTGATGACCGGGTTGCCGCTCGCCAAACGAAAAGGCATTCCGATCTCGGCCAACGACGATTCCATCGCCGCGGACAAGATGGAAACCTTCCTCTCGACCGTGCGCGGGAAGCATCCGAGCGACAAAGCTGTTCTAATCGTCGGGCACTCGAACACGATCCCTCTCCTTCTCCTGCGGCTCGGGGCAAATCCCGACTGTTTCGGCAAGCTGGGCATCGTGAAAAAGGGAGAGACGCTCCTGATCGAGGGCCACGACGGCCTCTGGAAGGTTGATCTGAAGAAGCAGGGCTGTGAAGCCCTTTCAAAGGAATGACTTGCCAGATGGCCCCGAGTATGAGATCCTTCGTCGTCCATCGGGCTTGAAGCCCACAACGGCGGCCTCCCCGGCCAGTCCTCCGTTCATATCCCCTACTTCCTGCCGGAATTGTTCGAAGGGTCCCGTACCCTCGGAAAGAACACGTACACCTGATGACTTTTACCTCTTTCGACCTCCATCCCGCCTTGCAGCGCGGCATCGCCGACCTGGGCTTCACTGAGCCGACCCCCATCCAGAAGGGCGGCATTCCGCCGGCCCTGGAGGGCCGCGACGTGCTGGCCTGCGCGATGACCGGCAGCGGCAAGACCGCGGCCTTCGTGCTCCCGATCCTGCAGCGGCTGATCGGCAAAAAGCGTGGCTCGACCCGCGCCCTGGTCCTCGCCCCCACCCGGGAGCTTGCCGCCCAGATCGTCGAGCACTTCAACGACCTCGGCCGCCACACCGAGATCCGCGCCGCGGCCGTCTTCGGCGGCGTCGGGATGGAGCCCCAGGAGCGTGCGTTCCGCCGTGGCATCGACGTGATCGTCGCCTGCCCGGGCCGCCTGCTCGACCACTTTCAGTATCCCTATGCCAAGCTTGCCGACCTTGAAGTCCTGGTCCTGGACGAGGTCGACCGCATGCTCGACATGGGCTTCCTGCCCGACATCCGCCGGGTGCTGAAGCACCTGCCGCGCGCCGAGCAGACCCTGTTCTTCTCTGCGACCCTGCCGGCGCCCATCCGGGAGCTGGCGCACCAGATGCTCAAGAACCCCGTCGGGATCGACGTCGAGCGTCCGTCCGCGCCCCCGACCGCGATCGAGCAGGCGATCTATCCGGTCCGCCAGGACCTCAAGTCGGCTCTGCTGCTCGAGATGCTGCGCACCGAGAAGATCGAGAGCGCGATCGTCTTCACGCGGACCAAGCACCGCGCCAACCGTCTCGCCGCGTTCCTGGAGCGTCACGGGGTGGTGTGCGACCGCGTGCACGGCAACCGCAGCCAGACCCAGCGCACGCAAGCCCTCGCGGGCTTCAAGGAAGGGCGCTACCGGGTCCTGGTCGCCACCGACATCGCGGCGCGCGGGATCGACGTGGAGGGGCTCTCCCACGTCATCAACTTCGACGTGCCCAACGTGCCTGAGGACTACGTCCACCGGGTGGGACGGACGGCCCGTGCCGGCGCGACCGGCCAGGCGATCACGTTCGTGTCGCAGGAGGAGCAGGGCGACCTGCGGGCCATCGAGCGGACGGTGGGCAAGAGCCTGCCGAAGAAGCAGCTCGCCGGCTTCGATTACTCCCAGGGCGGTTCGGCTGAGAAGCTGGAGATCCCGATCGCGGAGCGGATCGCAGAGATCCGGGCGCGAAAGTCCGAGGAGCGGGCACGGGCGAAGGCCAAGGCAGAGCGCAAGGCGCAGAACCAGCCGGGTACGGCGGCTCGGCCCGGGACGGCTTCATCTCGGCCTGCGTCGGCTACGGCTCGACCCGCGACGGCTACGGCTCGGCCTGCGGCTGCTGGCAACCGCGCTCCCGGAGCGAGGACTGCCCAGGGCCAGGGTAATACGGGCCGAGCCGAGGAGTCACGCCGGCCTAAGCCGGCGCGAGCCTCGGCCGGGCCCTGGTGGAACCGCTAAGCTGACCCGTCAGGCGTCTTCTTCTTCCCGGGGCTGAGGCCCCGGGACGATGCCGGCGATATCCGGGTCCTCGCCTTCGCTGCCGGGGGCCCGGGTAGCTTTTTCCCGCTCCCGTTGCTCCCGGCGTTCCACTTTTTCCCGCTGCTTCTCCTTGCGGGCTAGCTCCTTCCGGCGTTTTTCAAAAGAGTTGCTGCTCTTCCTCATGCTAGGGGCCGCCCCCTACCACCGCTCGCGTCGGCCACCACCACCACCGCCACCGTAGCCGCCGCCCCCACCGCCGCCGCCCCGGCCGCCGCCGCCGCCACCGTAGCCGCCGCCGCCACCCCCACGGCCGCCGCCACCGCCGCCTCCGAAGCCGCCGCGGCCACCGCCGCCGCCCCCACCACCGGTCCGCTCACGCGCCTCGCTGATGTTCAGCGCACGACCCTGAAGGTCGCGGCCGTTCATCTGCTCGATCGCCTTGTTGGCCTCCTCGTCGGTCGCCAGCTCGACGAACGCGAAGCCACGGGGGCGCCCCGCGTCGCGGTCCATGACCACCTTGACGTCGACAACTTCATAGCCACCCGAGGTGAAGGCCTCGCGCAGGTCGGCGTCGGTCACGGAGTACGAAAGGTTCCCTACATACAGTCGCTTACCCATTGTCTCTCCTCTGCGGTTTCGTTCCTCGGCTTTCGACAGAAGGCGACAGGCCCCGGACGAGAACGAGGATTTCGTCATCTTACCAGGGAAGCAGGGCCAGTAAACCCCCCGCGGATCGAGATGGCGGGTTGCGGCGGGCTTCTGCGTATACCTGGATGAGCGGGGGAACCTTCCCCCGTCCTGAATCCGGAAGCAAAGAGACTGCCAATTACCTGAGAAAACCGTTTCGGCTCGGCCCGGCGATCGTCTCTCCAAACGTCGCCGGGCCTCTTTTTTACTGGAAGATCTCGGCAAGAGGAATCTCCAGTCCAGGCAGCAGCGGACTGGAAAGAGAGCTCCCCGCCGCGGCCGAGAGGTCCGCCACTCCCCGAAGGCGCTCTCCCAACCTGCGGTAGATTCGTGCCTCGCTCCGCGAGGGATCGACCACCCAGTACTCCTTGATGCCGCAGCTCTCGTAGCGGGTGAGCTTGATGCCTTCGTCCTTCCGGCGGGTCGAGTCGGAGAGCACCTCGACGACCAGATCCGGAGCCCCCTGGACGTTCTTGTCCTTGAGTATCGTCAACCGTTCATTGGAGATGAAGAGGAGATCCGGCTGGACGACGTCGTGCTCGGAGAGCAGGGTGTCCGTGGGAGCCAGGTAGACCTGCCCGAGACGGTGTTTCCGGAGAAAGACGTAGAAGTGACCATGGATCTCACCCAGGACCCTCTGGTGTCTGGGGTAGGGAGCCGCCGTCACGTAGTGCTCTCCGTCGAGGATCTCATGGCGCTTCCCATCCTCGGGGAAGAGGAGGTAGTCCTCGTAGGTGAGCTTGCGACGGGCAGTGTCTCGGATGGCCATGGTGGCTCCTCTCCAGCGTCTTCAAGGCATCTTAGCACGCGTCCTCCTAGCGGATCGATACCGAAGATTACCACCTTCGGCGCCGGCGGGAGCGTCTTCCCGTGTCAGAAGATAGACTGTTGCAACTGACAACCAACCCTGTTAATCTCCTCCCGTGAGCACGCTGAGCCGCCTCCCGATCCTTACCGAAGACCCCTCGCTGGCCGGGGACGCGGAGGAGCTGTACCTCGCGCTGGAGGATCTCCTGCGCGTCTACCAGTTCCGGGACCGGGACCGGATCTGCTGCTTCGACATCTCGGTCTCCCAGTGCTACGCGCTGGAGGGGCTCGTGCGGCGGGGCGGCATGACCCTGAACGACCTCGCGGCGCACCTCTACCTCGACAAGAGCACCACGAGCCGGGTGATCGACGCACTGGAGCGCAAGGGCTACGTGGCCCGTTCCCCTCATCCCGAAGACCGCCGGGCCGTGTACCTCGAACCCACCCCGGCGGGCAGGGAGCTCGAAGGAAGGATCCGGGAGTCGATCCTGGCCGAGGAGCGCCAGCTCCTCGCCGACTTCGCTCCCGAGGTCCGGCAGTCCATGACGCAGCTCATCCGCCGGCTCGCCCGCGCCGCCTCCGCGAGCGTCGACGCCAGCGGCGGAAGCTGCTGCCGCATTCCCTGAGGCCCTTTTTTTAACCGGATAGTTGCAACTGACAACAAGAAGAAAGGAAACGAACATGAGCACCGATCCCCAGACCCTCGATCCCACCGCCCTCCGCGAGGTCGTCCAGGCGAAGTACGGCGAGGCGGCCCGCACCGCGCAAAAGGGTGGAGTTTCTTCCTGCGGCTGCGGTTGCAGCTCCACGAAGGACCCCATGACCGCGGACCTTTACGACTCCAAGGAGACCGCGGGGCTTCCCGCCGAGGCGGTGCTCGCCTCGCTCGGATGCGGCAACCCGACGGCGCTGGCGCAGCTCGCGGAGGGCGAGGTCGTCCTCGACCTCGGCTCGGGCGGCGGTATCGACGTGCTGCTCTCGGCACGGCGGGTGGGCGCCACCGGCAAGGCCTACGGCCTCGACATGACCGACGACATGCTGGCGCTCGCCCGGGAGAACCAGCGCAAGGCCGGCGTCGAGAACGTCGAGTTCCTCAAGGGCGAGATCGAGGCGATCCCGCTTCCGGACGGCCACGTGGACGTGATCATCTCGAACTGCGTCATCAACCTCTCGGCGGACAAGCGCAAGGTGCTGTCCGAGGCGTTCCGGGTGCTCAAGCCTGGAGGCCGCTTCGCGGTCTCCGACGTGGTCTTCCGCGGCGAGGTGCCGGAGGCCGTGAAGCGCAGCGTGGAGCTCTGGATCGGCTGCGTGGCCGGCGCGCTCCAGGAAACGGAGTACCGCAGTCTGCTCGCCGAGGCAGGCTTCGAGGAGGTCGAGGTGGAGCCAACGCGCATCTACCGCGCCGAGGACGCCAAGTCCTTCCTCCAGGACGCCGGCATCGATTCCACCGGCGTGGACGAGGTGGATGGCAAGGTGATGAGCGCTTTCGTGAGGGCGCGCAAGCCCCGCGGCCAGGCAACGGCTGGGTAGAACGGCCCAACGAGTGGGTAGAGGGTTCTACCCGCTCGTCTGCGCCGGCCGCCTGCTCGTTTTGAAGGCCCTACCTGCTCGTCTGAACGAGCTACCCACTCGTTTGAGACCGCTACCCGCTCGTCTGGGAGAGCCACCCGCTCATTTAAGGGAGCTACCCATTGGGTGGAGGGGCCTACCTACTCGTTGCCTCCTCCGCCGCGCTGAAACGCTGCCGCGGGCGCTGATCACATCAGCGCGACGGCTCGCTGCAGGAACCAGTAAGCGGCCATCGTGCCGATTCCGTAGGCCACCGCGGCCTTCGCCCATTGCGGCTTGGCGGCGGGTACCCTGCGGAGCGCTGCGGCGGCGAGGAGTACGGTGCCGACGAAGGCGAGCTGGCCCAGCTCGATGCCGAGGTTGAAGGCGAAGAGCGCGAGCGGGATCTCCGCCGTGGGCAGGCCGACTTCGGCCAGGGCTCCGGCAAAGCCGAGGCCGTGCAGCAGGCCGAAACCGGCGGCGACCGCCCAGGGTGCTCTTTGCGTCAGCGTCGGGCTGCCCTTGCGCGCGTTGATGAGCTCGACCGCGAGGAAGAAGATGCTGAGAGCGATGGCGGCCTCGATCGGGGCTTGCGGCACGTGCACCACTCCCAGCGCAGCCAGGGCGAGCGTGACGCTGTGGCCGGCGGTGAAGGAGGTGATCGTCCACAGCAGCGATCTTCCCCAGCCGACGAGCAGCACCAGGGCCAGCACGAAGAGGAGGTGGTCCCAGCCGAGCAGGATGTGCTCGACTCCCAGCGCGGCGTAGTCCTTGAAGACTCCGGCACGGCTGCTGTCGGCGTTGATCCTGAAGCTGGGCGCCTCGGCCTTGAGCACGTGCCGGATCCGGCGGCCGTCGCGCAGGGTGATGCGCAGGAGCACGTCGGCCTGGCTGCCGGCGATGCCTTCGACTCCCACCGACTTGCCCGTCAGGCCTCCCGGACACCGCATCCGCCAGCTGGCGCGGATCCCGGTGCCCTCCTTTTTGACCTCCGGATCGCCGAGGCCCTCACACTCGACCGGCAGCACCGGACGGAGCTGGCTGCCCTGCACCCGGACCGCGGGCTGCTTCCACCTCACCGCGGCCTCCCCGGCCGCAAGCTCCTCGACCTCGAGCAGGGCGGGCGCGAACTGGTGAGCCAGCACCGGAGCGGAGACGGCGAGAGCAAAGACGAAGAGGAGGGCCCATCTTTTCATCATGCGGCACTCCCCGGCACGACGATCTCGAATTCGGCTCGCAGCTCGCGCAACCGCAGCCGGAGCCAGTCGTCGGCCAGCTTTTGAAGCAGTGCCTGCTCGACCTGATCCCGCACGGCTTCGAGCGGCAGGGCGCGGGCTTCCTGGTATTCATGGACCCAGACCAGATGGTGCCCGTAGTCCGAGGGGATCGGCTCCGACCAGCTTCCCGGCCGCAGCTTCATGACCGCGGCGGCGAAGTCGCTGCCGAGCTCCGATTCGAGGCCCTGCGCGGTCTGCAGCGGCAGGTGAACCGGTGCCGGCGTCTCGTCGGCGAGCGCCAGCGCGGCCTCGAAGCCGAGCTTCCCGGCGCGGATCCGCGCGAGCAGCTCGCGGGCCCTCGCTTCCGAGTCCGGCCGCACGAAGCCGTTGACCGCCACCTGCGAGATGCGGATGTGCGCCGGCCGGGTGAACTCCTCGGCATGGGCGGCGTGGAACTCCTCGACGATCTCCGGCATCGGTTTCTGCAGCAGCACGACGCCGCGGATCAGCCGCTTGGCGCTGTCGACGAGGATGCGCCGCACCACGAGGTCCCCCTCGTGCAGGCCGAGGTCCATGGCCGCCCGCGCCTTCCCGGCCTGGGTCGCCTCATGCGGATTGGCCTCGACGAACTCGGCGATCTGCGCCAGGCGCGCCTGGGCGGCGGAGTTCTCGTGCATGCCCAGGGCCAGCGCGTACTGGTACAGGACCTCGTCGTCGACCTGCATGTCGACCATCTGCTCCCACTCGCTCCGCGTCGGATGGCGGCCGGTGTCGGCAACGAAGTCCTTGAGCATCGCCTCCATGCGATGGGCGGGGATCTCGATGCGCTTCTTGTGCGGCACCAGGCCTCCGCCCGCGAGCTCGGTGAGCGCGAGGAGCAGAGAGCCGAGCGCCAGCATGTGCAGCGCCGGAGACTTCAGCCACTTCATTTCTTCGCGACGCTTCTGGCGGCCGCCGGCTCGTACCAGATCGGCGAGGTCCAGGCGCGCTCCTGGATCACCGGCTGCACGAAGGTGTCGGTGGTCTGGTTCGAGCAGCACTTGGCGCCGTGATCCGCCTTGGCCTTGTCGGCGAGGCTGCCGCTCTGCAGCGCCGCGAGCTGGGTGTTGCACTTGCCGGTGTTGAGAGGGTCGACCCCGATCCACTTGCGGCACCACAGCGTGCTGTAGCGGCAAACCGGCTCCTCGAGCACCCGCACGTAGTAGAACGCGTGCTGGCTCGGGTCGAAGTCGGGGTCCTTCCAGACCGCGCAGAGGCGCTCGGTGCCGAGCTCCGGCCTGGCCTTGCAGGTGGCGGGGTTGATCCCCGACTGCGGGTTGAGCGGGCTGCCGGGGTCGCCGGCCACTGTGTAGACCCGCTCGTGCGAGATGCCGTGCCCGTCGACCCATCCCTTGACGATCTGGATCTGCTGCAGCTTGGTCTTGATGTGGTCGTCCCAGATGGCGGAGGTGATGAAGGTGGGAGCGCCGGCCGCGGCGGTGCGGGCGGGCATGTCGCCGCCCATCGGCACTCCGCCCTTGTAGCCGATGTCCACGTGATCCTTGCCGCAGGCGTCCGACGGATAGTTCCAGCCGCCGAAGAAACGGACCTTCATCCGCGGGCCGCTGGTGCCGTAGGTCTCTTTGCGCCGGAGAGCTTCGAAGATGGAGTCGCGGGTGTTCTCCTCGGCCCACACCACCGAGGGGCCGCCGGTGCCGTTCTGGATCGTCGAGGTATCCGCCATGGGGTAGGCGTCGTCGATGCCGAGGTGCCCCGGCCACTGATCGGTCTCCGGATGCCAGCCCATCACGCCGGTGTGCGAATCGGAAGCGGAGACCACTCCCATCTTGAAGGGGTTGATGCCGTCGTAGGTCTTCTTCGCGGCATACTGGATGCCGTCCTTCCAGACGTTGCGCACGTAGGCGCGGTCGCCCCAGGTGTCGGGCGCGGCGATTTCGCCGCTGCCCCCCGAGCCGACGCCCGAGGCCGAGCCCAGGCTCTTGCCGTTGAGGATCTCGAAGGCGCAGTACTCGTCGATGGTGTTGGTGCCGGCGAGGAAGCGCGGGTCGTAGCGGCATTCGCTGGCGCCCTTGTCCTGGTAGATCTCGACCAGGGGCTCCATCTGCTGGTGCCGTTTGGCGTCCTCGACGTTGTAGGGATCGAGGAACATGGGCGGGAAGATCGTCTTTCCATCCGCGATGACCCCGCCGCCGAGGTTCGAGTTGTGCGGGATGGTGATGAAGTCGCAACGGCGCGCCTTGCCCGGGGTGACGTTCTTGCCCTTCGTGCAGTCCTCCTCGAGCTTGTTCCAGAACGGCTGCGGCAGCGGATGGTTGACCTTCGTGCCCGGAGGTACCGGCCATACCCGCGGCTCGTCGGGCACGACGGCGACCAGGGTATCGATCGGGTCCTTGAGGGAGTCTTTGTTGACCACCACCGCCATGTCGATGGCGTTGACCGGCTTCCTGACCACGCGGTCGTTGCGGAAGATCACGTTGCGGTGCCAGTTGTTGAGCAGGGGCGTCGAGGCGTTCTCATAGGCGATGAAGCTGGTGAACTTGCACTCGTCGGTACGGTCGTAGGCCTCCTCGGCGGCATTCTGGACCTCGCTCCACACCTCCATCTCGGCCTTGTTGCACAGCTCCGGGTTGTTGTTGCACACCGGGAGGTTCGTGTTCTTGCTGATCGCGCCGAGGTTCATGATGGTGAGCTGGGTGAACGCGTTGGAGGCGAGGGTCTTGCCGAGCCCTGGGTTCAGGGCCCGCAGCGGCTCGTAGAAGAAGCCGTTGAGCATCCGGCACTCCATCGACATGCTCTCGGGCACGTACTTGCCGCCGATGTTCTTGCAGAAGCCCATGACGCCGAAGTGCTCGGAGTGGTCGGTCACGGCGCCCCAGTCCAACGGCTCGTCGATGCAGGGCGTGCGGCTCGGGCCGTCCCCGGACTCGGTCGCCGGATCCTTGCAGGAGGGGCGGCGCTTGGGCTGCAGGCCCGAGGGCTCGGGAATGTTGATCGGCGCCATGCCCCGGGCGAAAAGGTAGGCGCCGCGGGGGTCGTTGCCGTTCGCGTAGTCGACGAAGCGGATGCTGGCGTCGAAGGAGAGGCCGGTGTGCAGGTGCGTGGTGCCGAAGAGGGCCCGGCGCTGCGGGTTGTAGCTCTTGCACCGGGGCCGGTCCTCGGTGATCTCGAAGGGAGGCTTTCCAGGAGGGCTCACCGGCGGCTTTGCGCCGTGGGCCAAGCTCAGCGCCGTGAAGACCAGGGCGCCGGTTGCGGCCAGACGAGAGACAAAGCCCACAGCCTTTGATGACTGCATAGGTCTAGCCCCCTTCCCGCTGAGCGGGTGGATCAAGGATTGCGCGGAATGGTATCAGGGCGCCCGGGCGAAGTCGATAGAAGCGGTGGCCTCTTGAGCGTTTGGCTGAAACAGGCTGGCGACGGCTCGCCGTCAACCGGCATTGGGCCAACATGAGCTCGCGGCGGCCCGCCGTCGACTCATGTTGCCTCAGCTAAGTTTCCGCTGCCCCATCTCCAGCGACGACGGGCCGTCATCGGCAGAAGTCGCTCGATGTCGGGAGAAGCTGGCTCATCTCCGTCGACGGCGGCTCTCCGTCGACTTGTTTGACCCGCCGTCGGGAGAAGTTGCCTCATCTCCCGCGGCGGCGGACCGCCGTCGACTCAGATGACCCGCCGTCAACTCAAGTTGTCCCATCTCCGGGAAAAACGCCTCAGCTCAGTGGACGGCGAGCCACCGCCAACTGACGTTGGCTCGCCGTCGGCTTAGCTGAGCCAACTCTTGCCCCTCTCTCCCGTGATGGATAGCCTTCATGTAGGGGCGGCCCTTGTGGCCGCCCTCCGGAAGGGCGCCCATCCGGCCTGCCGCGACAACTAGATAGAGGATGTCGAAAGTCCCATTAAGATGTCAATGAATCCACTATTGACACAGCCGGAATCCTGTGGCATCCTCTCTTCACGTCGCAGGCAGGACGGATTCCGGCGCCATTCCGGTGCCGGGCAAGCAGGGTCCCACGGGGCCTGGAAAGGAGAAGGACCATGTCGAAGGAGACGACGTACGCGGGGATGTTGGGGAGCTGGCAGCGGTGGTTCGCCGCGCTGCTGGCGAACGGCGCGGACCTCAGCCACCTGGTAGTGCCGCGGGAGCAGCTCGGCACGCTGGCGACGCGGGGTCAGGAGCTGATCCAGACGCAATCGCAGTTGACCGCGGCCAAGCAGGACGCCTCCCAGGAACTGGGGGTGGTGATGGTCGAGGGTCAGCGACTGGTGACGGTGCTGAAGTTTGCGGTCAAGCAGCACTACGGAATCGACTCGGAGAAGCTGGCGGAGTTCGGCGTCCAGCCGTTCCGGGGCCGCAGCCGCCGCAAGGCCGCCGAGCCGCCGCCGCCCCTGCCGGAATAAGACGGTGATCCTCTGATCTCGGGGGCGTGCCCCCACTCTTCTTCTCTCTAACCACAACCCGTCCCAGGCGGCTCTCCCGCGAAGCGGGGGAGGGCAGGGAGGGTGTTCTTTGAAAACTAGAAGGACGGCCGGTCTCCGGGTCCAAGGACACCGCCGTCCGCCACTTTTGAAGGGGACCTGGTCTTCAGGGAAGCCCTGCGTCTTTCTCCCGTCGAGGAGGAGAGACCGGTCGGCTCCGGGGGAAGGCCGGGACGAGGGCGCACGCCCTCGAAACCTTTCCCATCCCACCTCGCGCAGGTTGCACGCGTCCCCTTCCAAGGAGCGAGGTCCCGAACCCGGAGCCGGCCTGCTGTATTTCGCGAGCCTTCTGGTCCTGTGGTGATGGATAACCGCGGCTGGCTATCGGCAGGCACTTCGCTTGAACGAGAGAGAACGCCAAGCCAAACACCGAGACGAGTCCATCGGGATGCGTGGGTGGATGCTGGCTCAGGATGGCTTCCGGGCCGAGAGGTAAGAACAAAGGTGTAGGAATTCTTGGCGTCTGTCCGTCTCCTCATCTAGGCAGGCGGCACGTCGCCAGCCTTGACTAGGAGGCGTTCTCATGAAGCGATATGAAACCCTTTTGAGGGGTTTATCGGTTCTGCTACTAACCGGCTGTACAACTGTAGGAACAGGCCACAGAACGCTCATCCGGGCCGGGTGCGATGACTTTGCTCCCTCTGACACTGCTTCGCCCGAGCAAAAGAAGCAGGGATTGGAGCAGGAACTTCTCTGTGACGAGGTCGCCAAGCTATATCCGCACTTGATCGCTCCCACTGGCACCGACAACGAGAAGCGAATCCTTAGAATCGATCCCGATGGCAGGCCGATCGATCCAGCCATACAACAGGCCGAGACCAAGGAGCAGCCTAGCTACCAAAGTTTCCTGAGCTTTCTCAAGCTTAAGTACGGGAGCGAAGGCTTTCAGCCCGTGCTCCTTTCTTTTACGGCGCACGATCGCACCAACACTCCACCGTTTCTTCCAATCGATCCACGCCCTAACCCGGATTTCTCACCACGGGTCTCACCGCGGTAGTTTGCGCGTCCACGACCGGCTCGGGTGGCGCACTGCCACGGATAGTGCGCCACTGCGCACCCTCGTGGCCGCCCAAGCAAACGCAAGAAGAGCGTAAGTCGTGGGCAGTTGCTCGCCCGATGCACGCTCCTACGACCGACCAGAGACACCTCAGCCTGGAGAGGTTTGGACAAGAGCGGATTTCTGACGACAGATCAGGCCAGCGCGGGATGGCTTGCCCGCAACTGATTGACGATCCGCGCAAACAGGGCCGCATTGGGGTGGGAACTGGACAAATGTACCCAGACGCGCCGCACCGTCACTTTGATCTGAGCGCCAATCTTGAGCAGCTTGATGCGAATCGTGTCACAGCGCGCCTGAGCCAGATCGGTGCCTGCCAGGCCCAGACGGCGCAGTTCATTGAGCAGAACGTAGGCCACCGAGGAAAACCATAGACGCGCCTGATTGCTGGTCAAGTGATGAGTTGAGGTGCGGTCGGCAAACAGACACAACTGCTGCTCTTTGATACGATTCTCCATCTCGCCACGGGCACAATACAGCTTCTCGTAAAGCATCTGAGCACTCCACTGTTCGCTGCTCAGTGAGGTCACAAGGAAGCGCGGGTTGGCGCCCTTGGCCAAGTGCTCGGCTTTGCCAATCACACGCCGCTGCTGAGACCAACTTTTCTTGGTGCGGTAGACAAAATCCTTGAACACGCGCGCCGCCTTGCCGGATTCTTCGAACTGCGCACGAGCCTGCTCCAACTCTCCCCCGAGAGCGCGCTGCAGCCGAGCATTGCGCGCCAGACCGAAGACAAAGTCCACGCCGTGGCTCTCGCACCAACTCATCAGCTCTTCACGCACAAACCCCGAATCTCCACGTACGATGATGCGCACCTCAGGCCACCTGTCGCGAACCCGTGACACGATGCGCTCGAGCTCGCTGACCGCACCGCAAGATGCATCGACGTTGGCCTGCCGCAGACGGGCGCACAACAGGTGAGAGCCGCAAAAAATATACAACGGAAGGTAACAGTACCCACCGTAGTAGCCATGGAAGAAACGGCCTTCCTGCTCGCCATGCAGAGGATCGTCGGTAGCGTCCAGGTCCAGCACGATCTCTGACGGAGCCTTCCGGTAGGAGGCCAGAAATACATCGACAAAGAAGCGGTCCGCCGCCTCGGGATCGAGGATGATCTTGCGATAGCGATCCTGCTTCACAGCCCCCCATTCCAATCGGTTCAACGTACTCTTGCCGGCCAGCGGTTTGCCGCGGTCCTGCTCTTGGCGACGGTCGCTACCGGTCGGATCGGCCTTGCCGGCCACCGAAGCCAGCAGCGGATCGCTGCGCAGCTCATCGTGGTCATTCAGATCCTCATAGCCAAGAGCCAGCCCAAACACACGCTGACGCACCAGCTCCACGACGCTGTGCTCTACCAGGGCTGGATTGCGATGATCCTCGAAACAGGCCGCAAACCCCTCCAACAGCCCCAAGCGTCGGTCCACCTCGGACAACAGCAAGACCCCGCCGTCCGAGCTCAGGGTACCGCCGTCGAATGACGCCACCACCGTCCGCCGAGTCAACCCTTGAAACTCAAGCTGAGCAGAGGTACAGTCTGTCGTCACGGGCTATCCTCCTTTTGTGGTAGAAGTGCTTGCTGACACGACACTTATACCACCGGAGGTAGCCCTTTTCCATGTCCTCGGTGAGAAATCCGGGCTAACCTCCTTACCGGCCTCTCAACTTTACTACTGAGTACGCAAGCAGATTTATCTACCGAAAAGAAAATCGAGCTTCAAGAGCTCCTGGAAGCCAGGGTCCGGAATGTTGCGGACTTGGGTCCCGCTACGGCGCTGCATCATAGCGCGGTCTGTAACGAAGGATGTCGCTCCGACTTCAAATCTTGCGTCGCTGACTGTCTTGAGGATGATAAAGCCTTGGGAGGGCAGTTGACGGAGCAGGAGTGCCGCGATAGTTGCTCCGCTGCCGGAGATGTCTATTTCTACTACCCTCGCGTGTCAATAGACTTCTCGTCTGGATTTCTTTCCACTACTTCGACGGACCGCCTTAGTTACATGGCTATGATGGTTCGGCTCCAAGCGCCGTCGGGAGTTCCTCAGCAGGTCCGCTTCTTGGATTTCAAGCCCAAAGAAGCCGATATCGCGACCTTCAGTCGTGGAGATCTGACTGAGAGCGCACAACTGCAGGCGTCAGCCAACATGGGAATCACTGGAGGTGAAGGAGCCAAGGTAACAAAGGACTCCACTGAGAAGACATCGGCGTCGGGCAATTCTGCCGGCGCATCGACGGGAGTCTCCGCCACAGAGACCTTCGCAACGAAACTGGCCGACGCTATCGAGAAAAAGACGACTGCGATTCTGGATGACGGCAGAACGTTTTTCGCAGATTTTCGGTCGATCCGCGATATCAGGGTGGCCGGGGCTTATAACTTCGACCTGATGCTGGAAGTCCCCGCGACTCTTAGCCGTCCGGTGCAAAACGGAGTGCCTTCCGGTAACCTCGAGTCGGTGCCGATTCAGATGGAGGTCAAGGCCGACGTTTTCCTGCTCGGTGTAGTCCGGCAGATCCACGAGCGCGGGCGTATTGGTGTTTTGAACTCTGTCCCCGAAAGTGAAAACGACCACGTTTTCGAGCAGGTGGTTCTACGGGTAATTCCGGATCAGAGGCTGTGGATAGCACCTGGTACAAACTATGTCTCCCCTGTCCAATTTCAAGAACCTGTCTGTAAGCTTCAAGTTGTGACCAACCGAGAGGATGCCGGGTTCGTGATCAAGGATGAAGGGGGATTAATGCTCGCCAGTGGAACAGGCCGGAAAGCAGATCTTTCTTTTCCGCAGGCTGCAAGTAGTTGCGGGAGCATAGACGTTACTTTCCTTCCCGTCGTACTCGCGCAGGAGGGGGCAGCCATTGTTCTGGAAGCCAAGAGCGAGAAGGTTGACTTCATGGATAGCAATCAGCGAACCGTAGAAGGCGCCTATCGTCCAATAAAGAGGAAGTAACCAGATTGAGAGGAGAACAGGCGATGCCAGACCGAGACGAGCAAATGGAACAATTGCGTGTGTTCATGAGCGAAATCGCCGAAGTAATGGACAGGCACGGGGAGGTCAGCCGGAACTTCGTACTTGCGGAGGCAGATCCCTCGGATATGGAGATTAGCTCTGAGGCGGACGGAGGAGATCTCTTGATGGCTGAAGCGGCACCCGAGAGTCTCCTGGCTGTTATGGATGCGCCCCGTCGGAAGGTATGTATCCGATTCGGGTTTGATCCCCGAACAGGTCGCCGCGTCTGCTTGCAATGGGTCGATGCGCGTTGAGCTTTGAATGTAGAAGGTAAGCGTCAGCAGCACTGTGGAAATGGGGCGTCCTCGCCGGTTCTACGATTCGAGCGTACCGGCAGATGCGCTCTTGGGGCCGATTACCCACGCCGCCGGCTTGCCGTCGAAGAGCACGCTCTGAGCAGCACGCTCGGGAGCACTGCCAGAATAGGTTTCGGGCGAATGAAGAGAGAGAAACCTCAACCTTACCCGCTCGCCCCGTCTTCCACCGCGCTGAAAGCGCTCTCCTCCGCCGTGGAACCGACGATCACGCGTAACGCCCGGGGGAGGATCTCAAAGCGAGCCGTTCCCTCCCCGATCAATTCGCCGTCGACGTTGAACGCCATGGGCGGATCGCACTCGACCTCCACCCGCGTGGCCCGGCGGAAGAGCAGGAGGTCGCTCTCCAAGTGCCGGCCTAGCAGCACCTGGGGCATGAGCACGGCGAGCTGAGGGATCGTGGTCATGGGCGAGATCACTATATCGAGCAGCCCGTCGTCGAGGACCGCCGTCGGCGCCGCGGGGATGCCCGAGGCCACGTAGCGGCCGTTGGCAACCACGATGTTGAACGTCTCCAGGCTCAGGACCTCGCCGCCGTTGAGGGTGATCTTGGTCAGGAAGCCCTTGAGCTCGGGCAGGGCGCCGATCGCTCCCCGCAGGTAGGCCAGCGGGCCCCAGGTCTCCTTGGCCTCGCTCGCCCGCTCGCTCACCTCGCCGCTGAAGCCGCCGACCGACATGTTCACGAAGCAGCGGCAGGTTTCGCCAATCGTGGCACGGGCCACGTCCAGGCTGCGGACGGTCCCCTCCAGGAGGATGGTCATGGCCGCCTCGAGGTCGCTCGGCACGCCGATCGAGCGGGCGAAGTCGTTGCCCGTGCCCAGAGGGATGAGGCCGAGGCGGGCCTTGCCGAAGTCCTCTGAGAGGCCGTTGAGCACCTCGTTGAGCGTGCCATCCCCGCCCGCGGCGACGACGAGGTCCGCGCCGCCGAGCACGGCTTCCCGGGCGAACCGCTCCGCGTCCCCGGCGGCCTCGGTCCGCAGCACATGGCTGTCCGGAAGCCGGGCGAACGCCGACTCCAGCATTGCCAGATCCTCCACGCTTCCCGCGCCGGGGTTGACGATGATGCAGGTAGGCATGGGTTAGCGGGTACCCGGCCGCGGAGCATACTCGTTGGGGCCGACCTGCCGCGTCTCGATGACGTTCGGGTCGTACGCCCGGCCGAGGTTGAACAGCCGGGCGGCGCCCCAGGCGATCGTCAGCGTCGGGATCGGCCCGGTGATCGGGATCAGCGCCTCGACGGCAGCCGTGTTGCGCAGCGCCTGGAGCCCGGCGCGGTTCAGGATCATCCAGATGATCGGCGCCGAGAAGACGTCCAGCGCCAGGTCGAGCAGGTCGAGCCCGATCACCAGGGAGAGGGGGACCGCGCGCACCGCCGTGAAGAAATCGGCATCGGGGGGCACCCGGATGCGCTTCAGCTTGCGGATGGCATAGGTGAGCACCACGGCGGCCAGCACGAGGGCGACCACGGCGATGACGGCGAAGATCTTGAGAAGGTCGACGAGCTCCATTGTTTTCTCCTGGACGACGCTTTTGCGTCCTGCACCGTACACCCATGCAAGAAGTGTGTACGGTTCCTGCATGAAGGAGAGTCGATGACGATGAAGCACCTCAACCCATTCAACCCGCGCCGCGCTGGCATCCTGGCAGCCGGTTTGGCAGTCCTGCTGGCCGCCATGGTGACCGCCGTGGGCACTGCGGCCCCCAAAACGAGCCTCGCTCCTCGGGAAGCCCGTTACCTGGAGCTCGCCGTCGAGCAGATCCAGCGGATGGAGGGGAAGCGCGGCGGCCTCGGCCCCGAGTTCCAGCAGAACCTCGCCGCCGGAGCCCTGGCTTCCGCCGGTCTGGCTGCGGAGGGCAAGGCGGACGCGGCCAAGCGCCGGGAGGACGCGGTCCGCTGGGCCGCCGCGGCTCTCGATTCCTGCTCGAAGCGGTGGGCCACTGGCAAGTGCGCCCGCACCCAGCTCCCCCTCCAGCGCCTGCTTCTCCAGTATCCGGACGTGCTTCCCGCCGAGCTGCGCGACCGCATGCGCGCCGAGGTCTCCACCTCGCCCCCGCCGCCGGGCGCAGAGGCGATCCGCGACCCTTGGGCGTTCAAGGAGACGGAGAACCAGCGCATGGTCACGATGGCGCGCAGCCTGGTGGCGCACACCGTGGCCGGCACGCCGCAGTCGCCCGGCGCGCAGGGGTGGGGCGCCTACGTCGAGGCCTTCCTCCTCGCCCACGACCAGAAGGGTTGGTACGAGGGCGAAAGCCACGGCTACATGGTGCTCTCCATCACGTCCCTGCTCCAGATCGCGGACCATGCCCCGCAGGCACGGACGCGTGAGCTGGCCGCGCGGCAGCTCGACCTGATCTTCGCCGCCTGGGCTCAGGAGCAGGTCGGCGGCTTCCCGGCCGGCGCCAAGACGCGCACTTACAGCCACTGGGCGCTCAGCGACCGCAGCACGCCGTGGGCCGCCTGGGCCTGGATGCTCGCGGGGATCGGCAAGCCGGAGGGGATGAACTTCATGGAGCGGCCCGACCTGGCCGTGGGCCGCTACGAGGTCCCGGAGTCGGTGGTGAAGCTGCTCGCCGACCGCCGCAAACAGGCCTCTTATGAAATCAAGCAGCGGCGGCAGATCCCCCTCGGGAAGCGCAAGGACCTGAACGCCTCGCTCTACAGCTACGCGACGCCGGACTACATCCTGGGCACGGCCCAGACCGTGGCCGGCATGGACCTGCAGGTCTCGGGCGGGCAGGAGATCGTCGCCACCCTCTATGCCGAGGGGACGGAGTTCGCGCCCGTCTACCTCTGGAGCCGCACCAGCAACTCGACGGAGGAGCGCTGGCGCAGCTGGATCAGCCAGGACCAGGCCGTGGGGAACAAGAACCTCGTCCTGGCGCGGCTCGGCGCGGGCGAGGCCCTCGGCCACGCCTACCTGGCGCCCGCCTGGTCGCAGCCCGAGGTAATGGGAGACGTGGCCGTCTCGCGCTACGGAGACACCTACGTGGCCCTGGTCAGCCCGGGCGGCTGGGACGTGGCGGCGGCGCAGGAGCGCTTCCCGGACTACTACGGCCAGAGCAAGCTCATCCGCGGCTCCTGGGTCGCGGTGCCGAAGCGCCAACCTGCCACTGTTGCCCTGGAGGTGGGGCGCCGTGCCGAGCACGGCGAGTTCGAGGCCTGGAAGAAGAAGGTGGCGGCGGCCCGCCTGGAAGGAGCGTCGTCGCCGGGGGCCGAGCTCCGCTACGCCGCCAGCGACGGCGCCAGGCTCAGCTTCATCCCCGGGCAGAGCGCGGCCGCGGCCGGCCGCGCCGTGGAGGCCCAGAGCTATCCCTTCCTCCAGGGCCCGTTCCTCTCCAGCGAGGGCGGCGGGAGGTGGACGTTCAAGTTCGGCTCGTTCCACAAGGATTTCGAAAGGCTGGAGCCTGGATCGCAAAAACCTGCGACTTGAGAAGACTTCCAAGCGCTTGAAGGAGGTACCCCCACCATGAGCCTCAAGCCCGCGTTCGACATGCTCAAGGAGAGCTTCAACGAATGGAAGGAGGACGACGCCCTGGAGCTCGGGGCGGCGCTCGCCTACTACACGATCTTCTCCATCGCCCCGCTGCTGCTCATCGTCATCGCCGTCGCAGGCCTGGTCTGGGGCCGGGAAGCTGCGCAGGGGCAGATCTACACCCAGTTCGACAACCTGCTCGGCGCCCAGGGGGCGGCGGCGCTGCAGACCATGGTCGGCAACGCGGCGAAGCAGGGTGACAAGACCGGCATCCTGGCGACGGTGATCGCGGGCATCACGGTCCTGTTCGGCGCTACCGGCGTGTTCGCGCAGCTCCAGAGCGCGCTCAACAAAATCTGGAACGTGGAGGCCCGGCCGAAGAGCGGCATCATGGGCTTCATCATGACCCGGGTCGTCTCCTTCGGCATGATCCTCGGGATCGGCTTCCTGCTCCTGGTCTCGCTGGTGGTCTCGGCCGGCCTGGCCGCGGTCAACGGCTACATGAGCGGCCTGATCCCCGGGGCCGAGTGGGTCTTCCAGGTCATCCACTTCGTCATCGCTTTCGGAGTGGTGACGCTGCTCTTCGCCATGATCTACCGCTTCCTGCCGGACGTGAAGATCGCCTGGCGCGACGTCTGGGTGGGCGCGGCGATCACGGCGCTGCTGTTCACGATCGGCAAGTTCGCGATCGGCCTGTACCTGGGGCACAGCAGCGCGGCTTCCGTCTTCGGGGCGGCGGGCTCGCTGGTCATCGTGCTGCTCTGGATCTACTACTCGACCCAGATCCTGTTCTTCGGCGCGGAGCTGACGCAGGTGTACGCGCGGCGGTACGGGTCCAACATCGTCCCGGATGAGGACGCGGTGCGGGTGAGGGAAGTGAAGGAAGTGGTGGAAGACGGAAAGGGGGCGCCGAAGCGCCCCCAGAGGCCGTCACGTCAGGAGGTTAGAAGCTGAACCGGACGCCGAGCTGCGCCAGGCGCTGCTCGCCCTGGAGCGGGTCGCCGGCATAGGCGCTCGGCGCACCCAGGCGGTTGAACGCCGTCGGGTTCTCCTCGTTGAACACGTTGAACACCTCGCCGATCAGCTCGATGCCGAACTGGTTGGCGAAGGTGAACTCCTTGGACAGCCGCAGGTCGAGCTGCGAGAAGGAAGCTCCGCGCTCAGTGTTGACGCCGGTGCCGCCCGGGAAGTCGTAGGGGAAGCCGTCGCCGTTGAGGTCCGTGGTGCTGAAGACGCTGTACGGACGGGCCGAGCGGTAGCGGAACATGCCCGAGACGTTGATTCCGAGCGGAGCCCGGTACACCGCGCTCAGGGTGATGCGGTGGCGGGCGTCGGTGTTGAGCGGCCCGAAGCACTTGGAGCACTGCGGGTCGAGCGGGTTGGGCGAGACGTCGCGGCGGGCGCCGCCCAGGTCGGACTGGTGGCCGGCATCCGTGAGGCGGAACTCGTCAGCGCCTGCGAGGACGTTGCCGGTGGTCTCGGAGTAGGTATAGAAGCTCTGCAGCTCGAGCTTGTCGCTCAAGCGGGCACGGGCGCTCAGGTTGACGCCGGTGTAGTTGGCCTGTCCGTCGCCGTACCACATCCGGAAGTTGCCGAACGGGAAGCGCCGGGTCTCGGTCGGATCCTGCACGCCATTGCGGTTGGCGTCGTTGAACGGGTTGGCCCGGAAGCGGTAGGGGATGTCGCGGTAGTTGATCCGCACGGCCTCGAGGTTGAGGCCGAGCCAGTTGGTCGCCTGCCACGAGTAGCCGAGCGAGCCCTGCGCGGCGTAGGGGGTGGCGAGCGTCGGCGAGGCCACCTCGTTCGGCGGCGGGATGTCGGCGCTGGGGAGCTGGTTCGGCGGCAGCGGCTGGCCCGGCTGGAAGAGGGTGCCGTCCGGGTTCCTGATGCCCTGGTCGTTGTGGTTGTTGTAGACCACGCCGTAGTTCGACTGCACGGCCGCGGAGGGGAAGAGGATGGTGGCGTTGGTATAGGGGAAGTCGTAGTAGATGCCCCAGCCGCCGCGCAGGAGCTGGCGGCCGTCGCCCTTGAGGTCGTAGGTGAAGCCGAGGCGCGGGCCGATGTTGTCGTCGTCGTTCTCGAGCACGCCGCCGTTGCCGCCCTGGAAGTCGCGCAGGTAGTACTCGGTGAACCGGGTCTGCGTCGACAGGTGCTGCCAGATCGGGTTCGAGCGCTGGTCGAGGTCGAAGCCGTCCCAGTAGTCGTAGCGCAGGCCGAGGTTGAGCGTCAGGCGGTCGTTCCAGTAGATGTCGTCCTGGACGTAGCCGCTGTACTGGTCGACCGGGGTCTCCTCGCCGAAGAACCCGCCGAAGACGGTGATGTCGGTCACCGGCGAGCCGAGGCGGTCCTCCTTGAGGGCGTACTGGCCGGAAAGGCCGGTCGAGAAGTCGCCGCCGAGCACGGGCTCGTGGATGTAGTTGAGGCCGGCCTTGAGCTGGTGCGTGCGGCCGCCGAGGGTGCGCGAGAAGCTCAGGTCGTCGCGGTACTGGTACTTCGTCTGGTTCGTGCTCTGCGGCGTGTTGATGTTCTGGCCGAAGTGCACGCCGGACGGGAAGTAGACGTTGGGCGCGTTGGAGTCGGCGGTGATCAGGTTCTCGAACTTGGTGTACTGGAACAGGAACTCGTTCAGCGTATCGGAGCTGAACTGCAGGGTGTGGCTGGCGAGCACCGAGCTGTACTCGTTGCTGATCGTGCCCAGCGAGTCGGGCGCCGCCAGCGGGCTCGGGCCATATTTGTCGCTGTTCTCCTGGAAGCCATAGCGCACCTGGAGGTACTGCGCGGGCGAGATGTCGACGGTCATCTTGGCGGTGCCGAGCCGGTCCTCGAACGGGATGGGCACGGAGGTGCCGTCGAGGCTGGGCAGGATGCCGCCGGTGTTGACGGTGTAGACGGTCTCGCGGTCGGTCTGCTCGATGGTGGCGAAGAAGTGGGCGCGGTCACGCACGATCGGACCGCCAATGGCGAGGCCGTACTGCTGGCGCTCCAGGGGCTGCTTGTCGACGCCGGCGAGCTCCTCGGACGTGGTCCGGGTGGCCAGGCTGTCGTCGCGGAAATAGCCCCAGGCGCTGCCCTCGAAGTTGTTGGTGCCGGTCTTGGTCACCACGGTGAGGACGCCGCCGGAGGAGCGGCCGTACTCCGCCTTGTACTGCTGCGTCTGGATGTTGAACTCCGCGACGCTCTCCAGGTTGAAGTTCTGCAGCGCGCCGCCGATCGTGTCGTCGGTGTTGTCGCCGCCGTCGATCACGTAGTTGACGTTGCGCCCGATGCCGCCGTTGACGGCGACGGTGAGCTGGCCGGGCTTGGTCGGGTCGGAGTTGTAGGAGAGCCCGGTGCCGGGCGCCAGGATGGCCAGGTTGGCGAACTGGCGGCCGTTCAGGGGCAGGTTCTCGAGCTGCTCCTCGCTGACCACGGTGCCGATGCTGGGCGTGGTCTGGACGAGGGGGGCCTCGTCCACCACGGTGATCTGCTCCTCGACCGAGGCCGAGCTCATCTCGATCTCGAGCGAGCGGGTGGTGGCGACGTTGAGCCGCACCTCCTCGATCGTGACCGTGGCGAAGCCCGAGAGCTCAGCCGTGACCGTGTACAGGCCGATCGGGAGCGAGGGGAGGGTGAACCCGCCGTCCGAGCCGGACACGACCACGCGGTCGAGGCCCGTGTCGTTGTTCCTGGCCGTGACGGTGACGCCGGGAAGGGCGGCGCCTTCCGGGTCCTCGACTCGGCCGCTCAGGTTGGCGGCCGACATCTGGGCGTTCGCGGCCGGCGCGAGGGTGGCGATCGCCGCCAGCGCCACTAGCGCGAGCAGGACCGCAGTGAAAGGTTTCTTCAAGCTCATACTCTCGACCTCCTTATGGGAGTCCTATGGATTGAAAAAGGAACGGAGCTCCATTCCTGAAAGACCTTGATCCGAACGGCTCTCCAACCGTGTCAGGGCGGCTGATCACCTCCTCTGGTCCGGCGCGACGCCCGTCGCGCGGTTGGAAAGCCGGGCGAGCAGCTGCTGCGCTGCGCGGCGCTGTTCCGAAAACTGGGGATCCTGCCCGGTCGCGGACAGGAACTCCCGGTAGGCGGCAGCCGCGGCTTCCGTCTCCCCCGCCATGTCGTAGGCGATCGCCCGGTTGAGGCGGACCTCGTGGTACCGCGGGGCGAGACGGAGAGCCTGCTCAAAATAGGAGAGTGCGGCAGCGGGCCGATCCCGCTCCACTTCCAGCGTTCCCAGGCCATTCAGGGGCTCCGCGTAGCGCGGAGCGGCGGCCAGGGCGCGGCGGTAGGCATCCTCAGCCTCGGCAGGACGGCGGAGGCTGCGCAGGACATTACCGAGGTTGTTCAGGGCGTGGGCATTGCGCGGATCGAGCTGCGCCGCCAGCTCGAACTCCTGCCGGGCGGCGTCGGGCTTGCCCTCCGCGAGATGGACGATTCCCAGGGTGTTGTGGGCCTCGGGCCGCGAGGGGTCCAGGTGCATGGCCGTGGTGAGCGCCTCGCGGGCCTCGCCGGTCTGGCCGGCCTGCTGGAGGGCGGTGGCGAGGTTGTACCAGGCCTCGGGATCGTCCGGCGCGTCCTCGGCGGCCTGCCGGTAGAGCGGCACGGCGCGATCGAGCTCGCCGCGCTCCTTCCAGGCTTGGGCCAGCTTGCCGCGGAAGACCGGGTTCTCCGGATCGTCGGCCACCAGGGACTCCAGCTCGGATAGAGCTGCTTGAGCGTCTCCGGAGCCGAGCAGGTTGTGAGCCCGCTCGAAGCGCTGGAACAGGTCTACCGCTTCGACCGGATTGCGGCCGGTGCGCACTGTCTTCTTGGGGGACGGCGTCGTTCCACCGCCGACATACCCGAGGCTAGCGAGCTTCGAGCGGGTCTCGGCATCGGCCGGCAGCTTCTGAGTCTCGACGGCACCGGACTCGATCGCGGCCAGGCGTGCGGCGAAGCCCTCTTGCTCTTTGGCTCCTTGGAGGTTCTTCGACTCGTGTGGGTCATCAGTGAGGTTGTAGAGCTCAGGCTTGGGCGAGGAGATGTACTTGAGATCGCGGCGTCGGAGGGCGGAGAGCGGGCTCCAGCCGAACACGGCCGGGTACTGCGTCTCGGCGTAGACGTCTGCCGGGGCAGGCTCCTTGCCCTCCCGAAGAGACGGGGAAAGATCGCGGCCATCCAGGTTCCCAGGCAGCGCTTTGCCGACCAGGCCGGCGAGGGTAGGACCGACGTCCACGAGGCTGACCGGCGTCTCGACCACTCTCGCAGCCAATCCCGGGGCCTTGACGAGGAGAGGCACGCGCAGGGTCGGCTCATAAAGCAGGAGGCCATGGGTCAGCTCGCCGTGCTCTCCCAGGGACTCGCCATGATCGGCGGCCACGGCGACCACGGTGCTCCCGGAGAGGCCACGGCGCTCCAACTCCTGAAGCAGGCGGCCGACCTGCTCGTCGACCGCCGCGATCTCGCCGTCATAGGAGGGCGAATAGGGAGCATGGGCATCGTAGAGGTGGACCCAGAGGAAGAACGGCTTTGCGGGGTCCTGTCCAAGCCAGGCCAGCGCCCGGTCCATGACTTCGCGCCCGGGGCGCTCAGCCTCCAGGGCCACGGTGGCGCCCGGGGCACGCTCGATCTCGTCGTCGTAGGTCTGGAATCCCCGGCTCAGGCCGAACCGGCGGTCGAGCACAAAGGCCCCGACGAAAGCGCCGGTGCGCCAGCCTTGGCCGGAGAGCAGGGTCGCCAGGGTCTCCTTGCCGTCCGGGAACGATCCTGCGCCGTTGTTGCGCAGCCCATGGTGGGGCGGGAGAAGCCCAGAAAGCATGCTGGAGTGGGACGGTAGGGTCAGCGGCACCGGCGCGGAAGCCTGGGCGAAGCGGACTCCCTCCGCCGCCATCCGGTCGAGCCAGGGGGTTTTGGCCGCGGCATAGCCGTAGGAGCCGAGGTGATCGGCGCGCACGGTGTCCAGTGTGATCAGCACCAGGTTGGAAGCGGTCGGGGCCGTCTTCTCCCGGGGAGAGCATCCGCCGAGGAGGGTCAGGCCCGCCGCAAGAGCCATCAGAAAGGTCGAACGCTTCTTTAGCACGTTGGGTACGGCCTTGAATGTTTTCAGCCCCTGAAGGATAACGCCAACAGCTCCTCTCGGGGAAGTAATTGAGGTTGTTCCATTTATTTGGATTTCCCGGCTCTCTGATAGGATCGCCCCTTCAGGAGGAATGCGATGACCAACGGCTATGAAGAGGCCAAGGGCCAGCGAAACGTCCTCGAGCGGCTCGGAGACAAGATCCCGGGTTACCGGGGATTTCAGGACCGCGAGCTGCGCCGGGACGTGGACAAGTTGCAGCGCGAGCACCTCTCCACGGAGCTGGGGCGGCTCAAGGCGGCGCTGCGCGACAGGGCCCGGAGCTATACGGACGCCGGCAAGATCGGAGCGCTCACCGCGTTCGACCGCCTGGATCGGCAGCTCGACGGGCTTTCCCAGGCCGTCCGCTTCTCCGATTACGGCGCGAGCGGCCTGTTCGACGCGGTGAAGATCGGCGACGCGGAGCTGCAGCGCCTGTACGAGTTCGATCTTTCCGTGCTCCAGGACGTAGAAGACCTGGAAGGGCTGGTCGCGGCCGTTCCGGCCCCGGGCGGTGAGGATCCCGCCAAGGCCCTGGATCCGGTGCAGCAGCGGGTGCGGGTGCTCGAGGATAAGTGGAAGCAGCGCGAGCTGGTGATCAACAACGTAGTCCAGGCCGACGTGGCCGGCGGACCGGACGCGGGCGTCTGAGGAGATAGGAGAAGACCATGGATGTCATCCAGCATCAGGACCCCAGTGGCAAGACCCTGGTGGCGCGGTGGCCCGCCAACGGCACGTCGGACATCCGCCTCGGCAGCCAGCTCATCGTGGAAGAGAGCCAGCAGGCGGTCTTTTTCCGCGACGGCAAGGCGCTCGACACCTTCGGCCCCGGCCGCCATACGCTCGCCACGCAGAACATCCCGCTGCTGGCGAGCCTGTTCGGCATCCCGTTCGGCGGCAAGTCGCCGTTCCAGGCCGCGGTGGTCTTCGTCTCCACCAAGACCTTCATGGACCTCAAGTGGGGCACCAAGGAGCCGGTGCCGTTCCGTGACCAGGAGCTGGCCATGGTGCGCCTCCGCGCCTTTGGCAAGTACGCGCTGCGGGTGGCCAACGCCCAGCAGTTCGTCAACAGCGTGGTCGGCACCATGGGGGTCTACACGACCGAGCGTTTGGAAGACTGGTTCCGCGACGTCATCGTGGCCCGGCTGACCGACGTCCTGGGCGAGAACCTGACCTCCGTGTTCGACCTGCCTCGGCTCTACGACGAGCTGGCCATGGGGCTCAAGGCCCGCGTGGCGGACGACTTCACCAAGTACGGCGTCGAGCTAGTCGACCTCTACATGGGGGCGATCACGCCGCCCGAAGAGGTGCAGAAGCTGATCGACGAGCGCAGCGGCATGGCGGCGCTCGGCGACATGAACACCTACCTCAAGTTCAAGACGGCCCGCGCCATCGGCGACGCCGCCCAGCAGGAAGGCGGCGGGGGCGGCAACGTGGCAGCCGGCATGGGCATGGGCATGGGCGCGGGGATGGGCATGATGCTCCCCGGCATGATGCGCGAGGCTATGCAGTCCGGAGGGCAGGGCGGAGGGCAGCAGGCCCCTGCGGCCCCCGCTGGTGGAGCGCCTGCCGCAGCAGGAGCGGCTGCCGCGGCCGGAGCCGCGCCTGCCTTTTGCCACAACTGCGGGCAGAAGCTTGCGCCCGGCTCCAAGTTCTGTCCCTCCTGCGGCACCAAGATCGGAGAGTAAGGATAGAGGGCGCACCGGCGCCCTCTTCCCCCCTGCTACAATACCTGCTCATCCATCGGAGGTGTCGGTTTGTTGCGTGAGCCAGGGACAATCCTTGACGGCAAGTACGAGATCGTCCAGCGCCTGGGCAGCGGCGGCATGGGCGAGGTCTACCTGGTGCGCCACATCCACCTGCACGAGCTGCGGGTCATCAAGATCCTCCGCCAGGACCTCCAGACCGACCCCGCGGCCCAGAAGCGCTTCATGCGCGAGGCCCGGCTCGCCACCCAGATCAAGCACCCCAACGTCGCCATCCTGTACGACTTCGCGGCCCTCCCCGAGGAGGGAAGCTTCTACATGGTCTGGGAGCACATCCAGGGCGAGGACATCGGCCAATGGATCCGCCAAAACGGCCCTTTCCCCCCGCCCCTGGCGATCCGGCTCGGCATCCAGGCGTTGCGCGGGCTTGAAGCCATCCATGCCACCGGCGTGATCCACCGCGACCTGTCACCGGACAACCTCATGATCACCGAGGACAAGCAGGGGCAGAAGCGGATCAAGATCATCGACCTCGGCCTCGCCCGTACCCTGGAACGCGATACGGGCCACGACCATGAGATTACCCAGGTCGGCATGTTCATGGGCAAGCTCCAGTACTGCTCGCCCGAGCAGGCGAGCCCGTCGGGCAGCGATGGCCTCGACCGGCGGAGCGACATCTACTCCTTTGGCCTGGTGCTCTACGAGATGATCACGGGCCTGCCTCCGTTCGAGTCCGAGAGCCAGGCGGGCTTCATCTTCAAGCGCCTCTCCGAAGATCCGCTCCCCTTGGCGGGCCGCAACCCGCGAGTTCACGTGCCCGCCGAGCTCGACCGGGTGGTCCTCCAGGCGCTGGAGCGCGACCGCGAGAAGCGCATCCCGGATGCGATCAGCCTCATTCAGGCCTTGGACAAGGTGGAGCAGTCCATGTCCGCGGCCGAGACGCGCGAGATCCAGATCCCCGCGGCTTTCCAAAAGGCTGCGGCCGTCCCGGACGCCTCTCCGGCGCCGGCCCCGCGCCAGCGCAGCACCAGCGAGCTCACCAAGACGGAGCGCGACGACCTCCTCGCCCAGATCGACCGCGCCGCCCGCCGGGTCCAGGAGACCTCGGTCGACCTGTCCCGCATCGAGGCCGCCCTGGCCTCCGGCCGGCTGGACGAGGCGCGGCAGCTCATCGCGCAAGTCGAGGCGGCGAGCCCGAGGGCGCTGGGCCTGCAGCGGCTCAAGGAGCGCGTCGCCGAGGAGGCGGAGGCCGAGCGCCGGCGGCGGATTGCCGAGACCGAGCAGGTGCTCTCCAATTACATCCAGCGCAAGCAGCTCCCCCTGGCGCGCCTGGCCCTGGAGACGCTCGCCGAGCTCGATCCGCAGAGCCCGAAGCGGGCCGAGCACGAGGCCGCCCTGGGCCGTCTCTCCCAGGAGCTGGAGCAGGAGAAGCGCGCCGCCGCTGCTCTGGAAGCGGGCCGCGAGGCCCTGGCGCGCAAGGACGTCCAAGCCGCCCGCCGCGAGTTGGAGGTCGTGGTGCGCAATGATCCCGCGGGGAAGAAGGCCGCGTCGCTCCGCGCCGACGTCGAGGCAACCGAGCGGGAGGCGCGCACCGGAGTGGAGCTGGACGAGCGCCGCCGCCGCTTCGACGAGATGCTCAAGGAGCACCGGGTAAGCGACGCCGAGCAGGAGCTCGAGGCCCTGTCGCAGCTCGATATTCCGCGGGTGACCCTCTCTTTCTACCGCGAGCGCCTGGACGAAATGAAGAGCCTGGTGGCGCGGGAGGAGAGGGTGTCGTTCCTGGAGATGCGCTTCCGCAAGCATCTGGAGGATCACGACTGGTTCGCTTCCCGGGAGGACGCCACGGAGATGGGCAAGACGGTGCCGGCCAGCCCGCGCGCAGCAGAGATGTTCGCCCACGTCGAGCGCCTGGAGTCCGACTACCGCAAGCAGCAGTCGCTCGAGCAGGGCGTCCGGCAGGTCGAGGACTTCATTCAGAAGGGTGACGCCGCGAGAGCCGAGCTGTCCCTCAAGATCCTGCTCCAGATGGACCCCGAGAACCGCCATCGCAAGCGGCTGGAGAAGCAGGTCAAGAGCATGCGGTAGGTTCTTTCCGATAGACTCGCGCCCCTATGGACCGCCGTCTGCGATACGCCTTCATGAAGCTCACTCGGGACTTCGACTCCCGGTTCGAGGCCCTGCTGCTCACCGGCCGGGTCTCCAAGTGGTACAGCGAGGTCGGCAACGAGGCCACTACCATCCCCGCGGGGCTGGCTCTGGGAGCGGGCGACGCGCTCTGCACCCTGCACCGCGATCTCGGGGCCATCCTCGCCTACTATCTCGATCCCGCCCGCACCTTCCCCGGCTTCGGTTTCGGCGAGCCCGACGGCCGCCGCCCCGACCCCGAGCACCTGCTGCGCCGGCTCGCCTGCCAGCTCCTCGGTAAGGGGGAGGGCTTCTCCCAGGGGATGGAGCGCTCTTTCCACTACGGCTACCTGGCCCCGGAGCACGGGCTCCTCCACATCGGCATGATCAGCCATCTCGGCGCCATGATTCCGGTTGCCGCCGGCTGCGGCTTCGCCTTCCGCCAGAACGGGAGCGACCGCATCGCGATCAATTTCATCGGCGAGGGCGCCACTTCTACGGGCGATTTCCACGAGGGGCTCAACATGGCCGCCGTGTGGAAGCTGCCGCTCATCCTGGTCATCGAGAACAACCGCTACGCGTTCTCGACCCCGGCCCATCTTCAATACGCGGCGGAGAGGCTGAGCGACCGCGGCCCGGGATACGGCATCCCCGCTGAAACCGTGGATGGCAACGATCCCGACGCCATGGCCGCGGCCCTGGAGCGCGCCGTCGCCCGCGCCCGGGCCGGCGAGGGTCCGACGCTGATCGAGGCCATGCTCGGCCGCATGCGCGGGCACAGCGAAGGGGACGACTCGCTCAAGGTCGTGCCGCCCGACGAGCTGGCCTCCTACCGCTCCGCCGACCCCGTCCCCGCCTATGCCCGCCGTCTGGAAGAGGAAGGCGTCCTCGACGCGGAGACCCGGGGCCGCCTGGAAGCCCGGATTGCCGAGCTGGTCGAGACGGCGATCACTTCCGCCATCGGTGCCGCTCCGCCCGATCCCTCCCTTGCCTTCCGGTCCGTTTTTGCTCCTTCGGAAGCTCCTGCGGTGATCACCTCCCGGCCAGAAGGGAAGGAAACCACCTACGTGGATGCCATCAACCGCGCCCTCCACGAGGAAATGGAGCGGGACGAGTCGGTGCTGGTCATGGGACAGGACATCGGCGTCTTCGAGGGAGCGTTCCGCACGACCAAGGGGCTTCACGCCCGCTGGCCGCGGCGGGTGTTCGACACCCCCATCGCCGAGAGTGGCACGATCGGCATCGCCATCGGCGCCTCCCTGCTCGGCTACCGTCCGGTAGTCGAGATGCAGTTCGGCGACTTTATCTCCTGCGGCTTCAACCAACTCGTGAACGTCGCGGCCAAGCTCTATTACCGGTGGGAAGTGCCCTGCCCGATCGTGATCCGCCTGCCCACGGGGGGCGGAGTGGGAGCGGGGCCATTCCACTCCCAGAACCCCGAGGGGTGGTTCGCCCACACGGCGGGGATCAAGGTGGTCTGCCCGGCTACTGCAGCGGACGCCCGCGCTCTGCTCAAGGCGGCGATCCGCGATCCGAACCCGGTGATGATGTTCGAGCACAAGTTCCTCTACCGCCGTATCAAGGAGATCCTGCCCGAGGGCGATGCCGTGGGCAGGCTGGGAGAGGCGCGGGCGATGCGGCCGGGGGACCAGATCACGTTGATCGGTTACGGCGCCACGACCTGGACCTGCATGGAAGTGGCGGAGGAGCTGGCGAAAGAAGGGGTGGAGGCCGAGGTAATCGACCTCCGGACGCTGGTTCCGTACGACGAGGAGACTGTGCTGGCCTCGGTGAAGAAGACCGGCCGGGCGCTGGTGGTCTACGAGGCCCAGCTCACCCTCGGCTTCGGAGCCGAGGTGGCGGCCCGGCTTGCCGACGCTGCCTTCCCCTGGCTGGACGCCCCGATCCGCCGCGTGGCCTACCCCGATCGTCCGGTGCCCTACGCGAGGGTGCTGGAAAACGCGTTGCTGCCTGACAAGGGAAAGGCGCTGGCGGCGGCTCGGGAACTGCTCAGGTTTTAGTAAGTCTCCCCCTCTCCCGGGGAGGGTGTGCTTGGGTGGACCGGGAGAGGGGGTCGGGGGGTGAGGGCCTACTTCTTTTCGAGCAGCTTCTCCAGATCGGCCAGCCTCTTCTCCAGCTCCTTGAGGCGCTTCTCCAGCTCGGCCTCGCGCGGGGAGCGCATCCGGCGGAGAAGGACGTCGCGTTCTCCAGGTGCGCCCTGCCCCCGCGGCAGGTTGCGGAGCTGCTCGCGGTCCAGCTCGAGGATCATCGGCTGGTGCTCGCCATCGCCGGTACCGCCGCGGAAGAGCAGCGGCGCCATGTCGTGCTCCGGCCGCTCGCGCATCGCGATGGCGGCGGAGAG
This sequence comes from uncultured Holophagales bacterium, assembly GCA_963741305.1. GTDB lineage: Bacteria > Acidobacteriota > Thermoanaerobaculia > Multivoradales > UBA5704 > DATMER01. The sequence goes on from CAVUHL010000003.1 coordinate 7,070,141, forward strand.
GTTCTGGGCCTTGCCGTCGCGGTAGACCGTGACCGGCACCTGCTCCCCTTCCTTGAGCTCCCGGACCTGGGAGCGGATGTCCCAGCTCGACTTCACATCCTTGCCGTCCAGGGAGGCGATGATGTCGCCAACCTTCAAGCCCGCCTTGTCAGCGGGGCTGCCGTCTTCCACGCTGGAGACCATGACCCCGGCGTCTTCAGGGGCGCCGAAATGAGCGCGCAGCTCAGGGGACAGCTCGGTCAGGCCCACACCAAGGAAGCCGCGGCGGACGGGCGTGCCCTCCGAGTCCCAGACGTGCTGCTTGCCATCCTTGTCGACGACGACGATCTTTTCCCGCACCACCGGCTTCGGGGTCGGGGTGGGCTGCTTCTGAGCCCAGGCGGCGGAGCCGGCGAGCAGCAACCCGGCCAGGGCGTAGATAGAGGGGTTCTTCATGGTCAATCCTCCTTGAGGGATCCGTTGTCTAGAACCTTGCGCTCTGGACCCGCGAGAGGTCGACCACCAGGTCCACCTCGTCGTCGCCGCCGAGGTAGACTACCGGCGGCTGGGAGAGCGATTGCAATTCCTGTTTGAGGCTGTCGTGCTCGCTGCGCAGCTCCCGGAGCATCTTCCGCGCCTCGGCCGTCCGGAGCGCCTCCTGCCGTCCGGTGTGGACCTGGAGGATTCCCGCGGAAGCCACCACCGCCGCCAAAGCCGCCGTCGCGAAGACCAACCGATATCGCCGGGAGTGCAGCCAGGGCTTCGGCTCGGGAGAATCCAGCCGCGCCATCACGCGGGCCGTGAACCCCTCCCGGGCATGCTCGCGGGGCAGCTCGCGCAGCAGGGGCCCTACGCTGTGGTCTTCCATGTCGTTCCTCCGTTCCAATAAGGCGCAAGCCGTTCCTTCAGGTGCTTCCGTCCGCGATGGATCCGGGACTTCACCGTGCCTTCCCGGCAGCCAAGCTCGCGGGCGATGTCGGAGTAGGCCCAGCCCTCGATCTCGTGCAGCACGAGGGGGACCCGGTAGCGCAACGGGAGCTGCGCGACCGCCGACGAGACTTCCCGGTGAAGCTCCTGCCGGAGCAGTCCGGTTGGAGCTGTCGGCTCAGAATGCCTGCCTCCGCCGAGGAAAGGCATCAGCAAGCGGAGCCGCTTCTCGCGCCGCTCTTCCGACCGCACCTGGTTGGTGGCGATGCGGAAGAGGTAGGCGCGCAGGAGCCCCTGCTCGGTGTAGCCGCCAGCCGAGCGGAACAGGCGGAGGAAGGTCTCCTGCGCCAGATCCTCGGCCCGGTCCCGGTTGCCGGTCAGGCGGGTGAGGTAGTTGACCACCGCGTCCTTGTGCCGGTCGACCAGGTCGGAAAAGGCATCCCGGTCCCCCGACCGGACCCGGTTCATCAGACCGGCATCGAGATCGGGAGGGGCTTGTCCGACGGCGTCGCTCATGATGTTTGGTGCCATGGCGTCCATCTCTGAGTGATTAACGCACGAACCCCTTTAAGGTTCCCGACTTCGTTTAGGATACGGCGTCCGCACCGAGGAGACCCCCTGACCATGAGCAAGACCGCCGTTCTGGAATCCCGTTTCCTGGAGATCATCGCCGCGGAAGTCGGCTGCCGGCCACATCAGGTGGAAGCCGCTTCCGGGATGTTTGCCGAGGGGGCCACCGTCCCCTTCGTCGCCCGCTACCGCAAAGAGGCCACCGGCGGGCTGGAGGACTTGCAGCTCGAAAACATCTTCAAGCGCCGCGAGTACTTCCTGGAGCTGACGGAGCGCCGCGACGCCGTCCTGGAAAGCATCCGCGAGCAGGGCAAGCTCACGGACGAATTGGAAGCGGCCATCCGTGCCGCGGATACAAAACAGGAGCTGGAAGACCTCTACCTCCCCTACAAGCCCAAGCGCCGTACCCGCGCCCAGATCGCCCGCGAGAAGGGGCTCGAGCCGCTCGCCGATACCCTCCTTGCCAAGGCGATGGACCGCGGAGCCGATCCCGCCGCCCTGGCTGGGTCCTATGTCGATGCGGAAAAGGGGGTCGAGGATGCCGTCGCGGCCCTGGCCGGAGCGCGGGACATCCTGGCCGAGCGCCTGGCTGAGAATGCCGAGCGCCGCGCCGAGCTGCGCAAGACGCTCGCCACCGTAGGCATCCTCCGCGTGCGCGTCCTCCCCGGCAAGGAAAACGATCCGGAGGCCGCGGTCTACCGCGACTATTTCGAACGCGACGAGCTGGGCCGGGACATCCCTTCCCACCGCCTGCTTGCGACCCTGCGGGGTGAGCGCGAGGGCTTCCTCCTCTCCGACCTGCGCATCGACGACGATGCCGAGGTGGAAAGCCTCGCCCGCTCCTGGAGCGTTCCCCTGGATACGGGCTGCGGGCGTGAAGTCGCCGCGGCCACGGCCGACGGCTACAAGCGGCTGCTCCGGCCCTCGATCACCAACGAAGTCCGGTCCGAGATGCGCGAGCGCGCCGAGGCCCAGGCCATCGCCGTCTTCCGCGCCAATCTCGAAGCCCTGCTCCTCCAGGCGCCTCTCGGCCAAGTGCCGGTCATGGGGCTCGACCCCGGCTTCCGCACCGGCTGCAAGCTCGCGGTCGTGGACGGCACCGGCCGCGTCGTCGCCACCGAGGTCATCCATCCGGTCCAGCCGCACGCCAACGAGGCGGGATCGGCGGCCACGGTCCTTCGCCTGATCAAGGAGCACGGCGTCCACGCGGTGGCGGTCGGCAACGGCACGGCCGGCCGCGAGACCGAAGCCTTCGCCCGCAAGGCAGTCCAAGAAGCGGGGCTCGACAAGGTAGTGGTGGCCATCGTCCCCGAGACCGGCGCCTCGGTCTACTCGGCATCGGCGGTGGCCCGCGAGGAGCTGCCGCAGCTCGATGTCACTCTGCGCGGAGCCGTGTCCATCGCCCGCCGGCTCCAGGACCCCTTGGCCGAGCTGGTCAAGATCGAGCCGCGCTCCATGGGGGTCGGCCAGTACCAGCACGACGTGGATCAGAGATCGCTGGAGCGGGAGCTGGACACCGCGGTCGAAGGGGCGGTGAACCGGGTGGGCGTCGAGCTGAACACGGCCTCTGCTCCGCTGCTCCGCCGGGTATCGGGCCTCTCCGAGCGCGTGGCCCGGGCGATCGTCGAGCACCGGGAGGCGAACGGGCCGTTCAGGTCCCGGAAATCGCTGTCCGGCATTCCGGGCCTCGGCCCCAAGACCTTCGAGCTGTCCGCCGGCTTCCTGCGCGTGCGCGGCGGGGAGAACCCGCTCGACAACACCGCTGTCCACCCCGAGCGCTACCCGGTCGTGAAGAAGATGGCCGAGCAGCTCGCCGTGCCGGTGGGAGACCTCGTGGGCAACAAGGACCTGGTCTCGCGCCTCGACTTCGGCCGCTTCGCCGACGCCGGGCAGAACCTGGGCACCTTCACCCTGGAGGACATCCGCACCGAGCTGCTCCGTCCGGGCCGCGACCCCCGGCCGGAGTTCAAGACTCCGGAGTGGCGGTCGGACGTAACTTCCGTCAAGGATCTCGAACCCGGCATGGTGCTGGAGGGGCGGGTCTCGAACGTGACCAACTTCGGAGCGTTCGTGGACATCGGGGTGCATCGCGACGGGCTGGTGCACGTCTCGGAGCTGACCCACCGCTGGGTCGCCGACCCCCGCGAGGCCGTGCAGGTGGGGGAGATCGTCAAGGTCAAGGTGCTCGAGGTCGACCACCAGCGCGAGCGCATCAGCCTTTCGATCAAGGTTCTCCAGTCGCCACCCACTCAGCAGCCTCGCCAGGCGGCAGGCAGTGCTGCCCGGCCTGACTCGCGCAAGACGCCTCCCCCTCCAAAGCCGGGTCCAAGCGTCAATGACCTGATGCGCAAGTTCAACCGGCGTTAACGCGCCCTCGACCTCAGGCCCGGATGGTAGGCTTCCCGCCATGAGGCGGTCGGCACTGACTCTTCTCCTCGCCCTCGTGGCCTGCCCCCCGGCGATGGCGGAGGGCATCCGCTTCCGCGAAGTCTCCAAGGCCTGGGGGATCGACTTCCGCCGCCACGATGGCGGCTCGGGAAAGCACTTCATCCTGGAGAGCACCTCCGGCGGCCTGGTCCTGCTCGATTACGATTCGGACGGCGACCAGGACGTCTTCTTCGTCGACGGCGGCCGGATCCCCGGCCATCCCTACAAAGGCGAGGAGCCCCGGTCGCGGCTTTTCCGCAATGACGTCGGCCGATTCGTGGACGCCACGGAGGCTTCCGGCATCCGGGTGACGGGGTACGGCCTCGGTGGGGGAGCCGGCGACGTGGACAACGACGGCGACCTCGATCTTTTCGTAACCGAATTCGGTCCTGACCAGCTCTTCATCAACCAGGGGGACGGCACGTTCGTGGACGGCACCGCCCGGGCCGGGACGTCCGACCCTCACTGGAGCAGCGCCGCCGCCTTCGCCGATACGGACCGCGACGGCGACCTCGATCTCTACGTCGTGAACTACGTCGACTTCTCGGTCGAAACCTTCAAGCCCTGCGTCGACTCCAGGACCGGCGCTGCCGACTACTGCGGACCCCAGGCGTACAACGGCCTGCCGGACAGCTTCTACCGCAACCGCGGGGACGGCACCTTCGAGAATGCGACGCAGCCGGCCGGCTTTGGAGCCGCGGTCGGCCCCGGGCTCGGGGCCGTCTTCGGCGACATCGACAACGACCTATGGCCCGACCTCTTCGTGGCCAACGACGGCAAGCCGAACTTCCTGTTCCGCAACAAGGGGGATGGCACGTTCGAGGACGAGTCGCTGCTGTCCGGTACCGCGCTCAGCGCCAAGGGAAAGGCCGAGGCGGGCATGGGAGTCGACATGGAGGACTACGACGGCGACGGCCTCGTCGACATCGTGGTGACCAACTTCATCCTGGAGACCCACGGCATCTACAAGAACCTGGGCGCCGGCACGTTCGCGGACTACCGCTACATCGCCCAGGTCGCCGAGGCCACGGTCTTCTTCCTCGCCTTCGGCGTGGACTTCGCCGATCTGGACCAGGACGGCGACCTCGACCTCGTGATCGCCAACGGCCATATCAACGAAAACCCCGAGATGCATCTGAAGGGGGCCACCTACGCCCAGCGCAACCAGGTCTTCGAGAACCTGGGCAATGGCAAGTTCCGGGAGGACAAGGCCACGGGCATGGACGTGGTGCGCGTCAGCCGCGGCCTCGCCACCGGCGATCTCGACGGCGACGGCGATCTGGAGGTGGCCGTCACCAGCCAGAACGATCTCGCCGAGGTATACGAAAATGTGAGCGGGAGCAGCAACTGGCTTGCGGTGGAGCTGAGCGGGGCGAAGAGCAACCGCTCGGGGATTGGCGCGCGGCTGGAGCTGGTGGTGGGAGGCAAGACCCAGATCCGCGACGTCCGGACCAGCTCGTCCTTCGAGTCGCAGAACGCCCTGGCCGCGCACTACGGCCTGGGCCAGGCCGCCGCGGCCGACCGCCTCACCGTGCGCTGGCCGAGCGGCAAGGTCCAGGTCTTCAATCAGCTCCCCGCCGGCCGCAAGGTGAGGCTCTCGGAGTAGGACAGCTCCAGGAACTCGACCGCGCGGGCGGCTCGCCTGCGGGCCCAGGCCGCGGCCGGGAAGCGGAGCAGTCCGAAGAAAGCCGCCCCGGTCAGGACTCCGGTCGTCCCGAAATGTCCGAATCCAAAGATTGCGCCGACCGCGATGCCGCTGATCAGTCCGCCGGTCAGCAGCGATGCCGTGCGCTGCCCTCCCGCCCCGCCCTCGCTTCTCGCCGGGCGCGAGAACGGAAACTCGGGAAAGAGCCCTTTTCCCAGCAGCACCATCAGGTCGCCCACCGCGAGCATCTCCAAGAGGACTGGAAGCCCCTGCTCCCAGGAGCCGGCCGTGCGCAGTTGGAGCCAGGCTATGACCACGAAGCCCGGCGCGAGCAGGAGGACGCGGAGCAGGGTGACCGTCCCGAGCGAAAAGGCGGTGCGGTCGATCGGCGAGACGAGGAGGAACCAGAGGGTGTCCGGCCGCGAGCTGCGGGTCAACGTGTCGCCGGAGAGCAGCAGGAGCCAGACGTAGAAGAAGACCAACGGTGTATTGATCGCGCCGTCGTCCCCCCTCATCGAGACCACCATCCACACGACCATCAGCAGCGGCGTGACCAGGAGCTCGGAGCGGGTCCGCCAATCCGCGCGCAGGTGGACGCGCAGCAGGGCGAGGAGCCGGCCGCGGTCGCCCCTGGCCGGCCGCTGGGACTTGCGCGGCGCGGATTTTTCCCGGGGCCGGATCTCAACCGGCTCCAGCAGGCGCTCTCCCAGACGGTCGCCCAGCCAGCGCGTCGCGGCCAGGAGCACCAGGGCCAGGAGCGCCGCCGCGAGCAGCAGGCGCGCCAGGGCAGCTTTGCCCGCGCCTTCAGCCACGATATCGAGCGGAGCGGCGAACCAGAACGCCGGCACGGACCACCTCATCGTCTCCAGGGCGTCAGGCGAGGTCAGCGTCCGCATTGCACGCTCCGAGCCCACGATTACGAGATAGCCCACCTGGAACGCGCCCTGGAACCAGGGCATCAGGCGCTCGAGCCCCCTGCGGCCTGCCAGCCGGAGGATCAGCGCGCCGAGCAGCATCCCCGATGCACCTGTGGCCGCGACCGCTCCTGCCGCACCGGCCAGGAACGCGAAGGGCGCCGCGGGCGATTCGAGCTTGAAGCCGAGAACCACCGCCGTGGGGAGGAAAAGAAGGCCCCCCAGGATCGCCAGGCTGCGTCCGATCACCGCCAGCTTGGCGAGCAGGAACGACCGGTCATCATGAGGATGCGCGGCGAGCACCACGGCCCCCCGGGGATCGACGAGCACGTCCAGGTGCTCGGTGATGACGATCAGCAGGAGGAAGGCGCAGCCCAGGGTGAGGGTGACCCCCGCTCCCAGCAAGGGAAGGCTGGTTGCCGCGACGAGGAGGAAGAAGAAGCCGTAGAAGGCCGCGAACCAGCAGAGCGTCCGGAACGGGGAGGCCCCGCGTACCCGCTCCTTCTTGCGGTTCTGGACGATCCGGGCCTGGCGCTGGATCATCAGTCTCCGCGCCCGGTGCATGGGGCGGAAGACCTCCGGGTCGCCGCCCAGGAGCCGGATCAGGCGGTCTCCGGCGCGGCTCAGGCGGGCGCTCCCCGGCTGCCGGTGATGCGCAGGAAGAGGTCCGACAGCGTCGCCTCGCCGCTCGCGGCCGTCATCTCCCGCGGTGCCCCGAGAGCCGCGAGCTGCCCCTGGTGGAGGATGCCCACCCGGTCGCAGACCCTCTCGACGACCTCCAGGATGTGGGACGAGTAGACGACGCAGCCTCCCTGATCGGCACGCTTGCGGAGCAAATCCTTGAGCGCGGCCTGCGCCTGGACGTCCAATCCGTCCAGCGGCTCGTCCAGGAGGAGGACCGTGGGGTCGTGCTGGAGCGCGGCAATCAAAAGGAGCTTCTGCCGCATCCCCTTGGAGTACTCGCCGATCGTCCGGAACAGGTCGGTCTCCATGGCGAACGAGCCCACCAAGGCGGCGCGGCGCTCCGCGGCGATTTCGACAGGGACGCGGTGGAGGTCGCGCACGAGATCGAGGAACTCCTCGCCGGACAGGACCTCGTAGAGATCGGCCCCCTCGGGCACGTAGCCGATGATCTTGCGCACCTCGTTGGGCTCGGCGATGAGATCGTGGCCGCCGACGCGCGCCGTGCCCGCGCTCGGCCGGAGCAGGGTCGCCAGCATCTTGAGCGTGGTCGACTTGCCGGCGCCGTTCGTCCCCAGCAGGCCGAACACCTCGCCCGCCGGGATCTCCAGCGAGAGCTCGCGGACCGCTGGCCGTCCTCCGTACTCGCGGGTGAGACCTTCCAGCAGGATCATCGGTTCCATGGACGGCATTATGATGGAGGCTCAACCTTTCTCCGAAGGGAGGAGCAGCATGAGAAAACCGTGGGTCGTTGCTCTATCGGTGATCGGATGTGCGGCTTTGTTCAACCTTCCTCAAGCTTCGGGCCAGAACAGGGACCCCGAGCAGGACCGGATCAACCGGGGATTCCAGATCTCGCCCGTGAAGCTGAAGCTCAAGGGCCGGGACCGCGCGCTCGTCGGCCTGGGCAGCTACATCGTCAACGCTCAGGGCGGCTGCAACGACTGCCACACCAACCCGCCTTACGCGCCGGGGGGGAACCCGTTCGAAGGGGAGCCGGAGCAGATCAACGTCGACGGCTATCTGGCAGGCGGCGTGGAGTTCGGGCCGTTCACCTCCGCCAACATCACGCCGGATGCGGACGGCCTCCCCGCGGGCCACACCTTCCAGGAGTTCAAGCGCCTGATGCGGACCGGGCACGATCCCGACCGTCACCCCCAGTTCGGCCCTCTGCTCCAGGTGATGCCCTGGCCGGTCTACGCGCACATGACCGACCGGGACCTCAAGGCGATCTACGAGTACCTGAGCGCCATCCCCTCGCACTAAAGACGATGCGTTTCATGTAGGGGCGGCCCTTGTGGCCGCCCTCCGGAAGGGCACCCACAAGGGGCATAGGCGCTAACTTAAACAGCCCTGGAGGGGCTGAACCCGTCTAGCCTGGGGTTTCAACCCCAGGCGGAGTGAGCAAGTTGCTCCTAGAGATTCAGGCGACGGGCGGAGGTATTGCGCATGAGTGAGAAACTCCAAACCGTTGCGACCTTCAACGACCTGACACAGGCACAGGGTGCCCGAGCGGTGCTGGAATCTGCTGGCATTGAGAGCATGCTGCAGGACGAGAGTACCGGCAGCATCGATTGGGGCCTCATGCCCGCCATGGGTGGCCTCCGGCTTCAGGTTGCCGTCGGCGATGCAGCAGGCGCTCGCGAGGCCCTCGGCTCCTTCGAGTCGGCTGCTCCCGAAGCGGACGATCCCGAAGAGGTCGAGCACCGGGAAGCATCCCGGCGGCGTAAGCGGCTCGTAGGCCTGGTCTCATTCTTCATTCTCTTCCTGCCGATGCTCATCGGATTCATCGTCGCCTGGTTTTTTTGAATCCTGGTTGATGGATACGCGCTTCCGGACAAACTGGGCCACCACCATTAAACGCCAGTGTGTGAGTAGTTGGGTGGCTCTTTCCGAGATACGCAGGGGAGGTTTGCAGGTCCGCCAGGTACACGCCTTCCTTCGGAGACCAGAGCCCCTTTCCGAGAGGGGGACGGCGGAGTCCTTGGACTCGGAGGCCGCCGTCCCGTTTCAGTTTTCAAAGAACCGGGCGGCTCCACGGAGCCTCCCGCCAACCGCTCCCGAGCGTCAGCCGATCGTCCGGGAGCCTCGGCCAGCCGTTGCCGGCGATCCGCCAGCTCTGGCGCGAGTCCGGCCAACGGTTGCCGGCTGTCCGCCGCTCCTGGCCGGCCCTCGGCTGCTCCTGGCCGAACCTCGGAGATGCTTCCCGGCCATCCGCCAGTCCAAGCCGGTGTTCCGCCATCTTCCGCGGAGACCCGGCCGGCTCCTGCCGGCCTTCCGCTGACCCTTGCCGGCCTTCGGCAACCTCTGGCCGAAGACCGGCAGCTACTCCCGAAGGCCGGCCAGTCTTGGCCAACCCTCGGCGTCCGTTCGCCGAAGCTCGGCAAAACCACCGGAACGGCCGAGAGGATGCCACAGAACTGACATTGCGTCAACTATTGACTCAACGATCCGCGCAGGCTATCGTCTGCGCTGCTGTAGTTCTTTGAAAATTGAAGAGGACGGCTGGCCTCCGTGTCCAAGGACGCCGCCGTCCGCCCAAATGAAGGGGACCTGGTCTCCAGGGAAGCCGTGCGTCGGCTCCGGGGGAGGCCGGGACGGGGGCGTGTGCCCGTCGATTTTCCCTCCCACCTCGCGCATCCGCGAGGTGCCGAGCCCGGAGCCGATCTGTTGTTGTCTCCCTGGGAGCGCCGGCGTCCCGCCGGCATCCTTGGATAAGCGGGACCAAGGTAGAATCTCGCTATGCCAACCGATCTCCTGGAAAAAGCCCTGATGCTCAGCGTCCAGGAGAGGCTTCAATTGGCGGAGGAGATCTGGGACTCGATTGCGACGACACGAGATGCCGTTCCATTGGCCCAAGCTCAGATCCCGGAGCTCGATCGACGCAACGCCAATCTTGAAGCAAGCCCTGGAACTGGTCTCTTGTCGCTAAGGGCGGGCATCCGACGCGCTCAAGCGATGGTTAGGTCCTACATCCCCGAAGGTCGCCGACTCTCGGACGAACTGATCGAGATGCGCCGCTCCGAAGGTAAATCGGAAGAGATGGCCAAGGAGTGAGGAAGTAGGAAGATCACGGCTGATGGCACGGTACCGCTTAGAATCCCTCTCTAGCCAGGACTTCGAAGAACTGGTTCGTGATCTTTTGCAGGCGGAGTGGAAGGTCGCGCTCGAATCCTTCCGCAGTGGCCGTGATCATGGGATCGATTTGCGATACGTGGCGACCGATAAGGGCTCGACGATTGTCCAATGCAAGCACTACGCTACCTCGGGCTTTGTCAAGCTGCTGGCGCATCTGCGTGACGGCGAACTACCTAAGATTCGACGTTTGGCTCCGACCCGCTACGTCGTGGCAACCTCTGTCAGTCTCACTCCCGGCAATAAGAATCAAATCGTAGCGGCGCTTCAACCGTTCGTGTTGACTGTTCGGGATGTCTACGGTGCGGACGATCTTGAGGGTCTCCTCAGTCATCACCCCGAAGTCGAGCGCGCTAACTTCAAGCTATGGCTCACAAGCACGAGTGTTCTCGATAGAGTGCTTCACAATGCGACGGTGTGCCAGACAGATTTTGAGATTGACCGCGTCCACCGCAAGTTGCCTCTGTTTGTGAAGAGCGACGCTTACCTGCGCGCGCAGGATATCCTCAGCCAAAGTCGAATTGTTGTCGTGACGGGCCCTCCAGGGATAGGCAAGACCACGCTGGCCGAGGTGCTTCTTTTTGCTCACTTGGAAGATGGGTATGAGCCGGTCGTGATCAAGGCGGAAATTGCCGAAGCGAAAGCTCTCTTCAAGCCTGCGCACAGGCAAGTTTTCTACTACGACGACTTCTTGGGTCAGACATTCTTGGGTGACCGTCGCGAATACCTTGGCAGGAATCAGGACGCGGCGATGGTGGATTTCATGGAGATGGTCCGACTGTCACCCGACTCCCGGTTCATTCTCACGACCCGGGAGCATATATTGAGAGGCGCGCTCCAGATCTCGGAGCGACTTGCCCATAGCCCGATTTTGGAGCACCGTTGTATCTTGGAGCTGAATGACTATTCATATGGGCACCGGGCTCGGCTTCTTTACAACCACCTCTACTTCAGTGACCTGCCGCCAGAGTATAAGGCTGAAGCGCTGAAGGATGACTTTTTCCTTGACATCATTAAGCACGAACACTTCAATCCGAGAGTGATCGAGTGGCTGTCTGCCTATTCACGCCTGAGGCAGACTCCCGCGTATGATTATAGGGCGCACGTATCGGCCCTGCTGAAAGCACCAGAGATGATCTGGGCTCACGCGTTCCGTCAGCAGATCTCGGACGCCGCTCGCCGCGTCCTTCTCAGCTTCGAGACGCTGGGTGGCTTGACTGACACGGTGGACTTAGAGCCTGCATTCGTTGCTCTTCACCACCACGATGCTGCCAAGTACCATGCCCAAATCCGGGCGGGAGACTTCCGCCGTGCGCTTCAAGAATTGGATGGTGCTTTTCTATCGTATAGCAAGGGAAAGGCGAGCTATCTGAATCCCTCTGTCCGGGAGTGCGTAGCCTCGGTGATTACCGAAGAGCGCGAGATCGCCGAAGATCTCGTCGAATCGGCAGTACGTTTCAGGCAGATCGTGAACCTTTGGGAGCTTGGCTCTGCCCGACCTAGCAGCCAACTCAGGTCGGTCCTAACGAAAAATACCGATCTTCTCTGTCAATCGCTCTCGCGTCTGCTAAAGGGACCATCGATGCGGTGGGAGAAGCTGGCGGATGAAATTCGGGCAGGCTACCCAATCGATATAGGCTATGAGGGCAGGATTGGATTCCTTGCGGAAGTGGCTGCGTGTCACAAGTCACCGAGACTCTCCGTGATGGCTGCTGAGCTAACAGAGGTTCTTGTTGAAGAGTGGAACCCGCAACCGGTGGATGATTTCGGTGCGATGCTTCGGCTACTAACCGCGATCATGGAAAATCAGTGGTTCTTCGATAACGGAGGACGCGAAATATACCGAAGGCTCTTGGATGAGGTTCTGGAGCAAATTGCCTCCGCTAGCCCGGATTTCTCACCACGGGTCTCACCGCGGTAGTTTGCGCGTCCACGACCGGTTCGGGTGGCGCACTGCCACGGATAGTGCGCCACTGCGCACCCTCGTGGCCGCCCAAGCAAACGCAAGAAGAGCGTAAGTCGCGGGCAGTTGCTCGCCCGATGCACGCTCCTACGACCGACCAGAGACACCTCAGCCTGGAGAGGTTTGGACAAGAGCGGATTTCTGACGACAGATCAGGCCAGCGCGGGATGGCTTGCCCGCAACTGATTGACGATCCGCGCAAACAGGGCCGCATTGGGGTGGGAACTGGACAAATGTACCCAGACGCGCCGCACCGTCACTTTGATCTGAGCGCCAATCTTGAGCAGCTTGATGCGAATCGTGTCACAGCGCGCCTGAGCCAGATCGGTGCCTGCCAGGCCCAGACGGCGCAGTTCATTGAGCAGAACGTAGGCCACCGAGGAAAACCATAGACGCGCCTGATTGCTGGTCAAGTGATGAGTTGAGGTGCGGTCGGCAAACAGACACAACTGCTGCTCTTTGATACGATTCTCCATCTCGCCACGGGCACAATACAGCTTCTCGTAAAGCATCTGAGCACTCCACTGTTCGCTGCTCAGTGAGGTCACAAGGAAGCGCGGGTTGGCGCCCTTGGCCAAGTGCTCGGCTTTGCCAATCACACGCCGCTGCTGAGACCAACTTTTCTTGGTGCGGTAGACAAAATCCTTGAACACGCGCGCCGCCTTGCCGGATTCTTCGAACTGCGCACGAGCCTGCTCCAACTCTCCCCCGAGAGCGCGCTGCAGCCGAGCATTGCGCGCCAGACCGAAGACAAAGTCCACGCCGTGGCTCTCGCACCAACTCATCAGCTCTTCACGCGCAAACCCCGAATCTCCACGTACGATGATGCGCACCTCAGGCCACCTGTCGCGAACCCGTGACACGATGCGCTCGAGCTCGCTGACCGCACCGCAAGATGCATCGACGTTGGCCTGCCGCAGACGGGCGCACAACAGGTGAGAGCCGCAAAAAATATACAACGGAAGGTAACAGTACCCACCGTAGTAGCCATGGAAGAAACGGCCTTCCTGCTCGCCATGCAGAGGATCGTCGGTAGCGTCGAGATCCAGCACGATTTCTGCCGGAGCCTTCCGATAGGAGGCCAGGAAGACATCAACGAAAAAGCGGTCAGCCGCCTCGGGATCGAGGATGATCTTGCGATAGCGATCCTGCTTCACAGCCCCCCATTCCAAACGGTTCAACGTACTCTTGCCGGCCAGTGGTTTGCCACGGTCCTGCTCTTGGCGACGGTCGCTACCGGTCGGATCGGCCTTGCCGGCCACCGCCGCCAGCAGCGGATCGCTGCGCAGCTCGTCGTGGTCATTGAGATCCTCGTAGCCAAGAGCCAGCCCAAACACACGCTGACGCACCAACTCCACGACGCTGTGCTCGACCAGGGCTGGATTGCGGTGATCCTCGAAACAGGCCGCAAACTCCTCCAACAGCCCCAAGCGTCGGTCCACCTCGGATAACAGCAAGACACCGCCATCCGAGCTTAGGGTACCGCCGTCGAATGACGCCACCACCGTCCGCCGAGTCAACCCTTGAAACTCAAGCTGCGGAAAGGTACAGTCTGTCGTCACGGGGCTATCCTCCCTTTGTGGTACAAGTGCTTGTTGACACGACACTTATACCACCGGAGGTAGCCCCTTTTCATGTCCTCGGTGAGAAATCCGGGCTAGAGCTGAGGACTGGCTTCATATCCTTGCCTTTTCTGCGAGGGCGATCGAGTGGAGCGAAGCCGACGATAATCAACTGGAAATTGCACTCCGGCAGTACGAGCAAAATGGTGCCAGAGGAGAACGCTACGATTGCTCTAGCGTTGAAGAGTTAACGGCATTGTGTGAGTCGCTCGAGCAGCTCCAGAGTGATTGCGGCTTTGATCTTGAGCGTCAGATTGAGCTGCTCAACGAGAAGATCGCTGAGGACGAGGAGCGGTCTCACTACCTTGGAAGGGGGAGCGGGTACTCGCGAGCCCGGACGCCCGCCGGCCTTGACCTCGTCACGGATGACGAAGTGCGGGAGATTTTCCGGACGCTCCGTGACTAGGGAACACTTTCCCCCAAGATCGCTTCCAATTCGGCGATTGCTTCCCAGTCTTTGGCGCGTCCGGCCGCACGCTTGACCTGAATCAACCGCTTCAAATCAAGGCACTGACACTCGACCTCGAAGATGCGGACGGATGAGCTGTCGGGGAGCAGCTGGTCATAGGTTCCATTCCCGGCGATCTCTCCGAGGAGATCAATGTCTCCAAGGATGGTCGTCAGGGTGAAGTTAAGGCCGCGTTCAAGGGTTTCGGCGTCCCACCGGAACGGCAACCCTGGAGGAGCCCCTCTCAGGTAGGGCTTGCAGGGTGCCAGCGCCGAGGCGAGCCGTGCCAGATTCTCGGGATCCCGGGAGTACACGACATCGATATCGAGGGTGAGACGCGTAGCGCCGTGGACTGTTGCGGCTACGCCGCCCACGAGGATAAAACGGACCCCACCCTCCGTCAGGATCTGGAGGAGACGCCCGAAGTCGGTCACTTCCTGGACCGGGCCTCCCGGCCGGCCCTGCGCAGTTCCTCAGCGAAGCGCTGAAGCTCCATCAGCTTGCGGACGCGCTCCTCCGGGGTACGCTTCAGGTTCTCCCGAATCAGGGTCATGTCCAGATCTTTCTTGTAGAACTCGATGACCGGGTCGGGAGGAAGGTCGTCAAATGGGCCTGACATGCCTTACATCGTAAGCACTTCCCACCACTACTGCAAACTCCCAATCCGTCGACGACCAACCGGCCCAACGGGCCGGCAGAATCCAGCCCAGGGCTGCGGCCGCAGGCCAATGCCCTGGGAAAACAAGAGTCACATCCGGTGCGGCCTGAAGGGCCGCGAGAACCTGTCGAACGACGCTACCTGTGGGAGGCGAGCCTCTCGCGGCCTTTCAGGCCGCACGGGTTTTGTCGGCTTTTCTCCCCAGGGCATTGGCCTGCGGCCGCAGCCCTGGGCTAAGCTCTCCCGGCCCGTCGGGCCGGCCTGCATACCTCGAAGTGGTTGTTACGAGAGGAGACCGCCTTCAAGGCGGATCTTCATGCCGTCCGGATTCCAAGCCAGTCGATTTCGGCGATGTCCAACGCCTCTCGATCGGTATGCACGACGTAGAGCTCGCGTTGCGGGGATCTGCGGTGCATCTCTTGGTAGCTCTTTATGGCAGTCCCCGCTTCTTGGGAAGCATCCAGCACCGCAATGTCGTCCAGGATTCTCTTGCCTTCCGAGGAGTGAGCTGCGATCGCCTCGACCAGAAGCCATTGCCGGGGGAACTGGCGCCGAATCTCTTCCCACGACCCCCGGCCTCGCCGCTTGCTCACGTCTACGGCGGAGGCGCGTTCCAGGTATTGCCGGACTGCCTCTTCGACAAGCTCAGGGACTTGGCAGCTCCGGCTCTCGGCCAAGTCGCGAAGTTTCCTCTCAACGCTAGTCGGTAACTCGAAAGTCATGGACATAGGCTAGAAGAGCGTCGAGATCAGCGCAAGGAGCCCTCTCGTCCGTGGCCGGCCCC
The DNA here is from genome assembly GCA_963741305.1 of uncultured Holophagales bacterium. Taxonomy (GTDB): domain Bacteria; phylum Acidobacteriota; class Thermoanaerobaculia; order Multivoradales; family UBA5704; genus DATMER01. Next base: position 7,085,894 of record CAVUHL010000003.1, read on the forward strand.
CATGCTAGCGCGTAGACTTCCACGGCTCGCATGAGGCCCCAAGGGGCACCTGCCACGCTATCCTCAAGGCAGCCGGCGTCCGCACGAAGTGAAAGGATCTCCGATGCTCGATCTCGCGTATTCACTGGTCATCGAAGCCACCGACGATCCCAATTTCTTCGGCTTCTATTCTCCGGACCTCGAGGGATTCACCGGGGTCGGTCATTCGGTCGAGGATTGCCTCTATCAGGCAAGATGGGGAATGCAGGAGCACGTCGAACTGCTGAAGGAGCAGGGTCTGCCGATACCGGCGAGGGCATCAAGGCCGACCGTCCTCATCCAGAACGAGGAACAGGCCGCCTGATTGACCGGTCTTACGTCGTCGCCCCGCCCACCACCACCACAAACTCCCCCTTGAGAGACGGCCGCTTCCGCAGCTCTTCCAGCAGCTCGGACAGCGTTCCCCTCAGAACCTCCTCGTGCATCTTGGTCAGCTCCCGTCCGATCGCGGCGGGGCGGTCTCCCATCTCGGTGAGGGCGTCGGCCAGGCTGGGGAGGATGCGGTGGGGGGATTCGAAATAGATCAGGGTGTGGCCGAGCGGGGCCCAGGCCTTGTAGAAGGTGCGGCGCTTGCCGGACTTGGGCGGGGGGAAGCCCGCGAAGGTAAAGGGGTGCGGCGGCAGGCCGGAGGCGACCAGGGCGGTCAGGATTGCCGAGGGTCCGGGGATCGGCTCCACCCGGATGCCTTTCGCCGCGGCCTCCCTCACCAGGACGAAGCCGGGGTCGGAGAGCAGCGGCGTGCCGGCGTCGCTCGCCACCGCGACCGTCTTGCCCTCTTCCAGGTCGGCCAGGAGACGGGGGAGGCGTTGCCGTTCGTTGTGCTCGTGGAGGGAGATCAGCGGCTTCTTGATCCCCAGGTGCGCGAGCAGCCGGCCCGTGTGGCGCGTATCTTCACAGGCGACGAGGTCGGCCTGTTCGAACGCGGCTATGGCGCGGGGCGAAAGGTCGTCCAGGTTGCCGATCGGGGTGGCGACGACCACCAGCTTGCCGGCCATGTCAGTCCCGAGGGATCTCCTGGTCCAGGTTCACCGCGCTGCCCGAGAGGCGCGCGATCAGCATCAGCCGCCGCTTGAAGCGGAAGCGCTGCTCGTAGCTCAGGATCCGCTGCACCACGCGCTCGTCATAGCCCCGCGCCACCACCTCTTCCGGCCGCAGGCCCTCGTCGAAGAGGAGATAGAGGACCTCGTCTGCCGTCAGGTAGTCGAAGCCCAGGTCCCCCTCGTCCGTCTGGCCCGGGAAGAGGTCGGCGGAGGGCGCCTTGTCGATGACCGCGGAGGGCAGCCCGAGGTGGCGCGAGAGCTGCCAGATCTGGGCTTTGTAGAGGTCTCCCAGCGGGTTCAGCGAGCTCGCGTTGTCGCCGAAGACCGTGGAGTAGCCGAGCAGGATCTCGGTTTTATTAGAGGTTCCGAGCACGAGCGCATCCCGCTTCTTGGCCTGGTCGAAGAGGATCGTCATCCGCTCGCGCGCCATCTTGTTGCCGCGGCGGACGGGATCGGCGTCTGGCTCCATCTGGAAGTAGGCATCGATCATGGGCGAGATGTCGATCACCCGGTGCGGGACGCCCAGGTGTTCGGCCACGGTGCGGGCGTCCTGCTCCGAGGCGGGGTTCGAGGTGCGGTAGGGGAGGAGGAAGCCGTGCACCCGCTCCGGACCCAGGGCTTGCGCCGCGAGGGCCGCCGAGAGGGAAGAGTCCACGCCCCCGGAGAGGCCCACGACCACTCCGGCCATGCCCGAGGTCTCCACCGCGTCGAGGATGAAGCTCGTCAGGACCTTCACCGCCAGGGGCGCGTTCAGGACCAGCCGTTGCGGTACCTGCTCCTTGCGGATCATTCCGGTCCTTCTATGTCCTGGCGTTCGTCGGCCAGGAGGGGCAGTCGCCAGCGCAGGCGGTCGGCCTCGCGCAGGTCGATCTCGGTCACGAGCAGGTGCTCTTCCAGCAGAGGCGCCCGCTCGACCATCTCGCCGCCGGGCCGCACCACGTGGCTCCCTCCCGCGTAGAAGGAGCCTTCCTCCCAGCCCACGCGGTTGACGTAGACGACCCAGCAGGTGTCGAGGATCGCGGTGGAGCGGGTGAGCGTCTCCCAGGTCTCGTGGTTGACCGGCAGCTCGCCGGCGCCGATCCGTCCCGGCGCAACCGAGGGCACGACCAGGAGGTGCGCCCCCGCCACGGCCAGGCGGCGTGCCAGCCCGGGATGCCAGAGGTCTTCGCAGATCAGGATCCCCATCCGGCCCCAGGGGAGGGTCGCCAGGTCCAGCCGGCGCCCCGAGCGCACGAAGCGCTCTTCCTGGAAGAGGCCGTAGGTGGGGAGGTAGAGCTTGCGGTGGAAGAGGACGGGCGCGCCATCCACGAGCAGGACCGAAGTGTTGTGGAGGACACCGCGGTCGCTCTCTTCGATGAAGCCCACGACGACCGCCATGGGGCCGGCGGCTTCGGCCAGCCGGCGGAGCTGGGGCGCGGACGGCGGCAGTGCGACGCGCGAGGTCAGGTGGAGAAGCCGGTAGCCGGTGAGGGAGAGCTCGGGGAAGACGAGGAGGCCGACCCCCCGCTCCCGCGCTCGCTCGATCCAGCGGAGGTGGCTCTCGAGGTTCGCGGCGATGTCGCCCAGCCGGCAGTCGATCTGCGCGAGACCGACCTTCAACGTAGATGCTTCTGCCATGGCCGCGCCGATGCTAGCATGTCTCCAAATGAAAGCCCGTTACCTGTTGTTAGCCCTGGCTCTAGCCATGCCTGCCGGCGCGGCTCAAGCTCCCCAGAACGCCTCTGCCCAGACGCCCGAGCTCAAGGACCGCGTCATGGCCGTGGTGGATGAGGACCCCATCCTCGCTTCCGAGCTGGAGAGGGTGATCGTCCTCGGCCTCGTCCAGCCGCGGGAAGGGGAGGGGGACGTGCAGTTCCGCCGCCGCATCCTCAACGGCCTGGTCGAGGAGCGGCTGCGTTTCCACGAGATCGACCGCTTCGGCTTCGAGCAGGTGCCGGTGGACATGATCGAAAAGAACGTGGCCCAGATCCGCGCGCGCTTCCCGAGCGAGGAAGAGTACCGGCAGATGCTCCGCGGCATCGGGCTCAGCCAGCAGGCGTTGCGCCAGCTCGTGGCCCGGCAGCTCATGGTCTTCACGCACGTGGAGGAGCAGCTCGGGCCGCGGGTCTTCGTGAGCCTGGACGACATCACGGCCTACTACCGCAACGTGCTCACGCCCGAGATGCAGAAGCAGAAGCAGCCGTTGCCGCCCATCGACGAGGTGCGCGACCAGATCCGCGCCGTGCTCAAGGAGCAGCGGCTCAACCAGGAGCTGGTGAAGTGGACCGAGGAGCTGCGGCGGGCCGCGGACATTCAGGTCTATTTCGACAAGCCGGCGGATCAGCTGCCGCCGGTGGTCAAGCGGATCGGGAAGAAGGATGAATTCCAGTAAAGGACAACAAGGACCCTGAGGACACCAACGACAACAAGGACAAGCCGTGTCCTTGGTGTCCTTGAGGTCCTTGTTGTCCTTAGGGTCCTTTACTCCAGCTCCTCATAATGAGCCCGGCTGGTCAGCACCTTCCTCAGGTAGTTCCGGGTTTCCTGGAAGCCCACCTTGGTGAAGAACTCTTCCATCTCGGGGCTGAAGCAGTAGCTTCTCCAGAGCGCAGCCTGGGGCTCGCCGGCGTTGTAGGCGGCCACGGAGACGTGCGCCGCACCTTGGAATTCCTTGAGCAGGTTGGCCACGTAGGCGGCGCCCAGGGCCAGCGCGACCTCGGGCCGGTAGAGGTCCTCGGGATCGAGGCGCGAGAGCTCGATCTCGGCCGCGATCCTGCGCGCCGTGGGTAGCGTGAACTGGGTCAGGCCGCGCGCCGCCGCGGGCGACAGGGCATGGCGGTCGTAGCGGCTCTCCTCGCGGATGATCGCCGCCAGCAGCGAGGGCGGGACGCCGCGCAGACGGGTCTGGGTGGTCAGGATCTCCCGGTAGGGCGACGGATAGAGGAGCTCGTGGAACTCCTTCGGCTGGAAGATCAGGGGCACCCGGTCTCCGGCGCGGATCCGCAGCGTCTCGGCAAGGATGATCGAGCGCTCGTGCTCGCCCCCGCGGGAGAGCAGCCGGCAACCGGTAAAGGCGAGGGACGGCTCGCTCACCGGGAAGTGCTCGCGGACGGCCGGAGCCCCCTCGTGCAGGATGCCGAGGGCGAGCAGCATCTCTTCCGAATGGCGCGCAGGTTTCTCCCAGATCGGCCAGCTCCGTACCGGCACCTCGGTCAGCTTCACGAACGGCGCCTTGGTGCGGTCGGCGAGCAGGATCTCCCGCGCCCGCTTCCAGGCTCGCTTGCCCGTCTCGTTGTCGGTGCCCAGGATCAGCCAGGCGCCGTAGAGGTCCTCGAAACGGTCGGAGGCGGCCATGCGCCGGGCCTCGGTCGTGGCCGCCCTGGTGAGGAAGCCGGAGCTCAGCCGCTCGCGGGCCGACTGCGCCAGCGGGTGATAGAGCTCGATCCGCAATGCTTCGAGATAGGCGGCCACGGCGCCGACCGGATCGCGCTCGAGCTCCGCGGTCCGGCCGCGCCAGTAGGCGATCTCCAGACGCTCTTCGGGAGTCTCACGGGGGACGCGGTCGAGCCAGGCCCGCGCGCGGTCGTGCCGTCCGCGGACGATGTCGGACGAGGCGAGGAAGAGGCTCGCCCGCAGCGCCTGCTCCCGCCACTCGCGGCGGGAGGCGAGGAGGTCATAGACGTCGCTCACCTGGGTTTCGGCACCGCTGCGCCAGCGCAGCCGCAGGATGGAGACGAGCGCCGCCGCCGACCACTCGCCCTCGGGCTGAGCCATGTAGGCCCGCCGGAAGCTCTCCGCCGCCAGCTCCCACTCGCCCAACAGCTCGTACGAGCGGCCCTGCTGGTAGAGGGCGCGGGAGCGCTCCTCGGGCCGGCGGGAGACATGGGCGAGGCCGCCGAACACGACCGCGGCCGGCGCGTACCGCTCCTGCCAGAAGTGCGAGCGTCCCTGGGCGTAGCGCCCCTCGGACACCTCGCGCTCGGACAGCCCTTCCGCCGGGTCCAGAGCCCGGTGGAGATGCGTCAGGGCGCGCTCGAAGTCGCGGTGCTGATGGAAGACGAGGCCAAGGAGGAGCGGCAGCCGCCCACCTTCGCGGTCGGAGGCGAGCCCGGCCAGGCGCTCGGCGGCGGCTCGCGCCGTGTCGTCGTTGCGGTTCTCCTCCAGGAGAGCCACCAAGATGCCGCGGGCGAGCTCGCGGGCTCCCGAGCGCAGCGCGCAGTCGGCTTGAGAGAGAGTCAGGACCCGGCGCTGCGCCGCGGGCAGCTCCTCGAGCTTGAGGCCGCCGAGGAGCCGGCAGTCGCCGCCGGCCGCGAGCGTGCGGGAGAGGAGCTGGGCCGCATCCTTCAATAGCGCCGGCCGCCGGCTGTCCACGACCCCGGCCACGAGACCGGCGGCGACCTCGGGATGCCCCTTACCCTCCTGCTCCAGCGCGAGGCGATAGCGGCTGTAGGCGCCGAGCTCCGGGGTGCGGGCCATGGCGGCGGCAAAGGCCTCGCCCGAGCCTCGGGAATCCTCGAGCTCGTCGAGCAGATGGCCGCGCAGGTACTCGAGGCCGAGCTTCTGCGACGCATCCGGCCTCTCCTGGAGCTCCTGCTCGACGCGCGCGAGGGCCTCGCGCTGCCGCCCGGCGAGCTGCATCTCCAGAAGGGCCGGACGCGGATCCGCCACAATACCGGCTGCGGTGGCGGCGGTGGCGGCGAGTAAGGTTAGGGTGACGATCATCCGGAGCCGGGGAACGGGCGGCTCTTCAAACCACCCATCTAGCCACCCGTGCGCCCAGACTTTGCAATTTCAGTTCCATTCCTTCATAGCCACGTTCCAGGTGATAGATCCGATCCACGACCGTCTCCCCTTCGGCCGCCACGCCGGCGAGGACCAGGCACGCGGAGGCACGCAGGTCGGTCGCCATGACGGCTGCCCCGGTGAGGTGCCTGGGGCCGAGGATGCGGGCCGAGCCGCCGTCCACCCGGACGTCGGCACCCATCCGCATGAGCTCGGGCGCGTGCTGGAACCGGTTTTCGAAGATGGTTTCGCGGATCGTCGACACGCCGGCCGCGCTGGTCATCAGCGTCATGTACTGAGCCTGCAGGTCGGTGGGGAACCCGGGATGAGGCTGGGTCTCCAGGTCGCAGGCATTCAGGTCGCCCTCGGCGCGCACGCGGATGTTGGTGCCATCGACATCCACCTTGGCACCGACCTCCGCCAGTTTGTCCAGGAGAGGCGCCAGATCGGCCGGGCTGGCCTCCTCCAGCGTCACGTCGCCGCGGGTGAGGGCCGCGCCGATCAGGTAGGTCCCGCCCTCGATCCGGTCGGGGATGACCGCGTGCTCGGCGCCGCCGAGGCCGTCGACGCCCTCGATCTCGACCGTCTCCTCGCCGGCGCCCGAGATGCGGGCGCCCATGGCGTTGAGGAGATTGGCGAGGTCCACCACCTCGGGCTCGCGCGCGCAGTTCTCCAGCACGGTGGTGCCCTTGGCGAGGGAGGCGGCGAGGAGGAGGTTCTCCGTGCCGGTCACGGTCGGCATGTCGAACCGGAAGCGGGCGCCCCGGAGGCGGTCGGCCCTGGCCTCGACGTAGCCATGGCTCAGTGTGACTTCGGCTCCGAGCGCCTCCAGCCCCTTGAGGTGCTGGTCGATGGGGCGCACGCCGATGGCGCAGCCGCCGGGGAGCGACACGCGGGCATGACCGAAGCGGGCGAGCAGCGGCCCCAGCACGAGGACGCTGGCGCGCATCGTCTTGACCATGTCGTAGGGAGCGTCGTGGTCCGGGTTCGGCCGGTCGCGGCGCAGGACCATTGCACCGCTCGACTCGTCGCAACTGACCCCCAGGTGGTCGAGCAGGCGCATCATGGTGCGGATGTCGCGCACCCGGGGCATGCGATGGAGGGTCAGCGGCTCGCCGTCGGCCAGCAGGCTGGCTGCGAGGGCGGGCAGGGCGGCGTTCTTGGCGCCGCTCGGCTTGACGCGGCCGACCAGCCGCGTGGGACCTACGATGTGGAACTTGTCCATGACTCCCCTTGCCGGATCACCGGCGCTCTAGAACGACCACCCTGGGAATGCCTGCATAGTCGCGGCGCGAGCCGGCAAAGTGCAAGCCGGATGCCTCGGCATGACGGCGGGCGGCCTCGATCTGACCGAAACCGATCTCGACGATAGCGCGGATTCCGGGCCGGAGGCCACTCCCTAGAAGCGCGAAGAGCCGGGCCAGGAGAGAGTCTCCCCCGTCCCCAAAACCGGGGGCGAAGAGTGCCAGGTGCGGCTCGAAGTCGACCACCTCGGGGGAGAGCGAAGGAGCATCCCCGGCATCGATGTAGGGCGGATTGCTCACGACCAGGTCGAAGCGGGCGAGGTCGAGCCCATGGGCGAGGTCCGCGCCCACGAAGAGCGTCCTGTCTGAGACTCCATGCCGCCGGGCGTTGCCGGAAGCCACGGCGAGCGCGCCGGGGGAGATGTCGGTCCCGACCATCCGAGCCCCGGGGATTTCGAGCGCCAGCGTGACAGGCAGGATGCCGGAGCCGGTCCCCACATCCAGAATCCAGGGCCGTTCCGGCAGGGGGATGGCGAGCGCCTCCTCGACGACGTGCTCGGTCTCGGGCCGCGGGATGAGCACCCGCGGGTCCACGGCGAAGGGCCGGCCGTAGAACTCCCGCTCTCCCAACAGGTAGGCGACAGGCTCGCCGGTCAGCCGCCGTTCGAGGAGGGACCGGAAGCGCTCGGCCGTTTCCTCCGGCACCTCCCGCTCGCCATGAGCCAGGATCTGGGCTTCGGAGAGGCCGAGGAGCCATCCGAGCAGGAGAGCCGCTTCTCGCGGAGGAGCTTCGAATGAAGTAGCCGCAAGGCGAGGGCGGGCCTCGGCCAGGAGCTGCGCGATGGTGGGCGACACGGGCCTGACTTTACACCGTGGGGCTGCTCGCCTGTTGCCAAATCCTCTGGGCAGGCCTAGACTAAGCCGCTTACATCAGGACCAGCGCCCGGAATCTTGATTTTGCTGATTCGGCTCACGGCCGTTTCTATTGCAGCCAAGGGGGATTTTCATGCTTCATTGCGGCAATCACCGTCCGTCACGTTTACTGACCTTCGCTCTCGCAGCCGTTTTGCTGCTGCCCGCGCCGGGCTTGCTCAGTGCCGCCTCCCGGCATGGGGCACCCGACGTGAGTGCAGTGCCGGCCGGGCAGCGGGCGCTGCCCGGCTCCTTCGAACAGCCGTTGTCCGAGGATGGCCGCCTGCAGGTGGTCATCGAGCTCTCGCTGGCTCCCGGCGCCGTGGTCTGGGCGCGCGAGATGGAAGCCCGCCGCGGCCTGGACAGGGCGGCGGCCACCGCGGCCGCGGCCAGCGCCACGCGCAGCCACCTCCAGGAGGTCGCCGCGCAGCAGGAAGGCGTGATGGCGGCGCTCTCGTCGCCCGCCATCGAGGCCATCGAGATCTATCGCGTCAGCAAGGCCCTCAACGCCGTCGCCGTGGCGGTGCGTCCGGAAGCCCTGCCGCAGATCGCCCGGATCCCCGGTGTCCGCTCCGTCCGTCCGCTGGTGCTCGAGTACCCGTCGAACTCGACCTCCGTGCCCTTCCTGGGCGTTCCCAAGGTCTGGGAGAACACCCTGGGCCTCCCGTTCGCCGCCACCGGCGACGCGATCTCCATCGGCATCATCGACACCGGGATCGACTACCAGCATCCGCACTTCGGCGGGACCGGCAACCTGACCGACTACCAGAACAACGACCGGACGGGCCTGGACACCGGCGAGGCGAACGTGGAGTTCCCGACCGCCAAGGTGGTGGGCGGCTTCGACTTCGCAGGTGACGCCTATAACGGCGGCGTCGCGACACCCGATCCGGACCCGATGGACTGCAACGGCCACGGCTCGCACGTCGCGGGCACGGCCGCCGGGTTGGGGGTCGTCGATTCCACCGACACCACTTTCCCCGGTCCCTACGACACGGCGGTCCCGTTCGGCACGCTCAGCGTCGGACCCGGCACGGCCCCCGAAGCGGACCTCTACGCCCTGCGCGTCTTCGGCTGCGGCGGCGGCACCAACCTCACCGTGCAGGCCATCGAGTGGGCGATGGACCCCAACGACGACGCCGACCTGTCCGACCACCTCGACGTCATCAACATGTCGCTCGGCTCTGCCAACGGGAGCGTCAGCAACCCTACGGCCGAGGCTTCGGAGAACGCGGCCCTCATCGGCGTGAGCGTCGTCACCTCGGCGGGCAACAGCGCCGACACCTATTTCATCGTCGGCGCTCCCGGCGTCGCCGGCCGGGCGATCGCGGTGGCGAACGTCGGCGACAGCGGCGTCGGCGGCTCGGTCCTCCAGGTCAACAGCCCGCCCGGCATCGCCGGCAGCTACCCCGCGCTGCCCGCAAACTTCGTCAACAACCCGCCGCCGCCGCCGCCGGCGCCCAACGGCCAGACGGGGAACGTCGTGCTCGTCGACGACGGCGTCGCAGCCGCCGGAGGTGGCACGGTCAGCGACGGCTGCGAGACGCCGTTCGTCAACGCCGCGGCGGTGGCCGGCAACATCGCGCTGATCGACCGCGGTTTCTGCGGGTTCGAGATCAAGGTCCGCAACGCGCAGCTCAACGGCGCCATCGCCGCGATCGTCGGGAACAACGTGCCCGACGATCCAGGGCTCACCCTGATGGCCTGCACCACCGTCGGCGGCTGCGCGCCGGTCATCACCATCCCCTCGGTCTTCGTCAGCCAGGCGACGAGGCTCGCGGTCACGGGGGCGGCGCCGCCGGTCAACGGCACGCTCAACGGCCCGAACCAGGGGGTCCACGCGGGCGACGTCATCAGCGCCAGCTCGTCGCGCGGTCCGCGCAGCGCCTCCTCCTCACCGATCCGTCTCAAGCCCGACGTCGCCGCACCCGGCACGAACATCACCTCGACGCAGACCGGCATCACCTGCACCGGCGTCGGAGCCGGCAACACCGGCTGCATCGTGCCCAATGGCACCGGTTTCATCGCCGGTGGCGCACCGCTCACCATCTCGGGGACCTCGATGGCGGCGCCGCACGTGGCCGGCATCATGGCGTTGCTCCGGCAGCTCCACCCCGATTGGGACGTCGAGGAGCTGAAGGCGCTGGTGATGAACAACGCGCTTCATGACGTGAGCCTCGGCCCCCTGGGCTCGGGTCCGCACATCGGCATCGCGCGCGCCGGCGCCGGACGCACCGACGCCGAGCTAACCGCTCCGCAGAAGGTGACGGCCTTCAACGACGACGAGTACGGCCTCGTCTCTGTCTCCTTCGCCGAGCGCGACATCGTCACCACGGGCGCCGAGGTCAAGTCCGTGCGCGTGGTGAATCACGGCGCCACGGCGCAGACCTACGACATCGCGGTCGAGCTGCCGCTGAACGCCAACGGCTCGCCGGTCAACGATGCTCCGGGCCTCGCCTTCTCGATCGCCGGGGGGCAGACCTCGGTGGCCGTGCCGGCGAACGGCACCGCCACGATCAACGTGCAGATGAACGCCACCGCGGCGAACATGAACCATGTCCGCGAGGCCTCCGTCGCGCCCACCCAGGCGGCGCCGGCGCCCTTCGCGGGCCTCGGCAACATAGCCCGGAGCTGGCTGACCGAGGAAGGAGCCCACCTCACCTTCCGCCAGAGCGGCAACCTGAAGCTTCGGGTGCCGCTCTACAGCGCCGCCCGCCCGGCTTCGCGGATGACCGCCGACGACGCCGTCGTCACCGGCGGCGCCGGCACCGGCAGCACAAACCTGACCCTCGACGGCACCGACGTCTGCACGGGGGCGCTCGCCGCGGGGCCGACCTGCACGGGTACCTTCCCCGCCACGGTGGTTTCGCTCGTCACCCCGCTCGAGCTGCAGGTCGTCTCGCCGCTCAACCCGGTCAGCGCCATCCCCGCGGCCGACATCCAGTACGGCGGCGTAGGGTTCGACGACAGCGGCACCCCCGCGGTGGCCGACGACCTCGTCCTCTTCGGCTTCTCGACCTGGGGCTCCTGGTCGAGCCTCACCGACGTCGCGCTCACCGTCTGCATCGACCGCGACGAGAACGGCACCTGGGACCGCCTGCTGGTCAACTCGAACGTCGCCACGCTCGCCAGCCAGTTCGGCGGCGGCGCGTTGAACGCTCAGGACACCTTCGTCCGCGGCTTCCTGACCCTCCCGGGAGGGGGTGGCGGCGCGGCGGGCGGCGCGGTCAACCTCCTGGCCCCCAACGCCCTCGATACGCGGCTGCTGGACAACAACGTGATGTTCATGGCTGCCACCCCGGCCCAGCTCAATCTGACCTTGGGCGGCACCGACACCACTCCTACCGCCTTCCGCTACAAGGTGGTCACCTGCCCGGGCTTCAATCCCCTCTGCGCCTTCCCCAACTGCACGCCGGCCGCGGGCGCCATCTACGACGAGGCGGCGGGACCCTTCTTCTACAACTACGCGGCGCGCGGCCTCGACTACGGGTCGTTCCCCTGGCTGTTCGAGGACCTCGACAACGGCACCATCCCGGTGACCTGGAACACCGCCAACCTCGCCACCAACGGCTCCCTCGGCGGCCTCCTGCTGCACCACCACAATGCCGAGGGCGAGCGCGCTGAGGTCTTCGCGGTCGTCAGCGCGGCTGGCGCCGGCACCGCCGACCTGCGGGTCTCCAATGGCGTCGCCGGCACGCAGACGGTGGGCAGCAACGTCACCTTCACCATCACGGTGACCAACGACGGCCCGGACACGGCGACCGGCGTGGTCGTCGCAGGCGTCCTGCCGAGCGGCCTCAGCTACGTCTCCGACAACGGCGGCGGCGCTTACAACTCGGGCAGCGGGTTGTGGACCCTCCCCGCCCCGCTCGCCAACGGCGCTTCGGCGTCGCTGCAGATCACCGCCACCATCGACGTCATCGACGAAGTCTGCACCCTGGCGCAGGTCACCGCCGGCACCCCGCTCGACGGCGACCCGTCCGACAACCAGGCCCAGGTCTGCGTGTCGGCGCCGCGGCAGGCCGACCTCGCGGTGGAGATCACGGCCAGCAGCAACGACGTGGAGCTGGGAGATCCGGTGACCTTCACCATCGATCTCGACAGCCTGCTCGCCGCGCTTCCGGCTGGGTCGCAGACCGCCTTCGGCGTGAGCGCCACGGTCTCCTTCCCCGGCTTCCCCGGCTTGCCGATGAGCGGCACGCCGACCGACGGGACCTTCGACAACAGCACCGGTGTCTGGTCGCTGGCCAGCCTGGCCGCCGGTGGATCGCACCAGCTCACCGTCACCGTCAACGCCCCCGACACCGACATCCTCCAGGCGCAGGTGACCGTCACCTCGAGCCTCAACGACCCTGACACCGCCAACAACACGGACACCACCAGCGTGTCGGTGGGCGGCTCCTACTACGCCGTCGTCCCCTGCCGTCTGCTCGACACCCGCCTCGCGGCCGGACCCTACGGCGGACCGGCGCTGGCCTCGGGTGTCCAGCGTGACGTCGACGCCGCCGGCGGTAGCTGCGGCATCCCGGCAACGGCACGGGCGCTTGCCCTCAACGTCACGGTGGTCAACAGCGGCGCCGCCGGCCACTTCACGCTCTTCGAGGATGGCACCGCCGTGCCGCTGACCAGCACGCTCAACTTCGGGTCCGGCCAGACAAGGGCCAACAACGCCGTGGTTGCGCTGGCCAACGGGATCTTCACCCTGCACAACAGCTCGGTCGGAACGAACGACGCGACGATCGACGTCGTCGGCTACTTCGAGTAACCGCCACCATGATTGCCTGAGGGGGTGGCCGCCACCCCCTCAGCCCTCCCTCCCTCGCATCCTGCTGGACAAATCCACCGAAGACTGATAGAAGGGGGTTCAGTCTCTCGAAGTACCCCCAAGGCTGCCTATCTCGGGCTGGAGTCTCTGTGCACACGGCCCGACTCGGTGACGAGCCAGGCGGTCGCATTTTCGCGCTTCTCAAGGAGTTGATTGATGAAACGTTTCCTCGTCGCATTGTTATTTGTTTTCTCATGCTTTACAGCGGCCGCGGCCCAGGAACTTCAGAGCACCCGGCGCGCCCAGGTGGCCGCCGGAGCGCCGGTCGAGCGCACGTTGCAGCGCGCCGGGAGCACGAAGATCGACGTGCGGGCGATGCCCGAAAAGCCGCGCCGCGAGCGCGACAAGCCGGAGCGCGGCGAGCCGCCGTTCCGGCCGGTGGAGCTGCCCGGCGCCCCGACCGCGCCGCAGGTCCCGTCGATCTCGCCCGAGCGCAACGCTCCGGCTCCGCCGCCGATCATCGGCTTCGAAGGCCTCGACCGCGAGAACTGGGGCTCCGGCAGCCCTCCTGACCCCGTCGGCGACGTCGGCCCGGATCACTACATCCAGGCGGTCAACGCATCGGTGGGCATCTACGATAAGACGGACGGGTCGCAGATCGCGGCTTTCACCTTCGACACCCTGATGAGCCAGGGCAGCTTCGGCAACCAGTGCGACACGGAGAACTTCGGCGACCCCATCATCCTCTACGACACTTTCGAGGACCGGTGGGTGCTCACCGACTTCGCCTTCACGCTCGACGGTCTGGGCGCCGTCAACCCGCCGGAGGCCTTCCAGTGCTTCGCGGTCTCCCAGACCAGCGACCCGGTGGCCGGAGGCTGGTACTTCTACTCGACCAGGATCGACGACTTCCTGAACGACTACCCGAAAATGGGAGTCTGGACCGACGGCATCTACATGTCGGCGAACATGTTCGGCTTCCCCGCCGGTGGCGGCTTCGCGACCACCCGGGCGTGGGCCTTCAACAAGGCGCAGATGTATGCTGGCGCGCCTACCGTCCAGGTGGTGACCTTCGACCAGGGGGATGACTTCACCATCCTCCCGAGCAACGCCCGCCTGCAGACCGGCACGCCGCCTCCGGGCACGCCCAACTACTTCGTGTCCTCGTGGAACTTCCTCAATGCGCTGACGGTCTACAAGTTCCACGTCGACTGGGACAGCATCGGGCTCTCGACCTTCACCGGGCCTGATGAGCCGCTCGCCGCCACCGGCTGGCCGAACGCGGCCGTGGCCAACGCGCCGCAGCCGGGTACGGCGCAGCTTCTGGACGTGCTCCAGATCCGCGCGATGATGCAGAACCAGTACGTCAACTTCGGCGGCGTCGAGTCGCTGTGGAACACCCACACGGTCCGCCGCGCGAACACCACGGGATTCGCGGCTCCGCGCTGGTATCAGCTGGACGTCTCCGGCGGCACAGTGGCCGTGAACATCACGCAAGCCGCGACCTGGGATCCGGACGCTGCCAACGTGATTCATCGCTTCATGCCCAGCCTGGCCGTAGACCGCGCCGGTAACATGGCCATCGGCTACAGCACGTCGAACGCCACCACCGAATTCCCCTCGATCAAGTATGCCGGCCGGCTGGCAGGCGACCCGATCAATACGTTCAGCCAGACCGAGCAGACGATGTTCACGGGCACGGCGTCGCAGACGACCAGCGCCCGCTGGGGCGACTACACCTCCATGACCCTCGACCCCGACGGCTGCACCTTCTGGTACACCAACGAGTACGCCAACCCCGTCTCGCAGGCAGCCAACATGCGGTGGAAGACGCGCATCGGCTCCTTCAAGTACGCCGAGTGCACCCCGGTCGGAGACGGTGGAACGCTTTCGGGCACCGTGACGGCCACGGTCGGCGGCGCCCCCATCAGCGGCGCGACCGTCGAGCTGGGCGCCCGGACGACGACCACCAACGGCAGCGGCTTCTACTCCTTTACGGACTTGCCTGCCGGCACTTACCCCGAGGTCACCGCGAGCGCTTCGGGTTATGAATCGGAATCGTTCACGAGCATCGTCATCACCGACGGCGGGACGACGACGCAGGACTTCTCGCTCGACTCGGCGCCGGCCAGCGCGTGCCTCACCGATACGACCCAGGCGGACTTCCAGGCGGGCACGGGGGAGGACGTCGATGTGACGACCAGTCCCGACGAGGTCATCCTGCTGAACATTCCCAACGTCGACCAGCAGAACGCGACGGTCACCGCGAACGGTTTCGGCTTCACCTCCACGGCCTGGGTCGCCCAGACCTTCCTCGCCGGCCAGACCGGTGAGCTCACGCAGGTCGACCTCGACCTGTTCTGCGCCGGCTGCACCGGCACGACCCCGAACCTCACCGTCTCGATCCGGGCCACGACTGGCACCCCGGCGTTGCCCACGGGCCCCGATCTCGCCACCGCGACGATCCCCGGCTTCAACACCGCCGCGGGTGGCATTTTCAGCGCGGTCTTCGGTGCTCCCCTCTCGATCACCGCCGGAACGCGGTACGCGATCGTGCTCCGCGCGTCAGCGAACCCGTCGGCGGGAACGTATGCGTACGTCTGCAGCTGCACCGCGCCCAACAGCAACCCCTACGCGAACGGCCAGCGCATCACTTCGGCCAACAGCGGCACGACTTGGACGGCAGACGTGACGAGCGGCGGCCGGGACCTCGGATTCGCGGTCTACGTGCAGACCGGCTTCCCGCCGTCCGGCGAGTTCGAGTCGAGCCTCAAGGACGCCAACCCGGCAGTCGGATTCACACCGACCTGGACCACCATTTCCTGGAACGCCACGACTCCGGCCAACACGGCAATCAGCTTCCAGGTCGCCGCCAGCAACTCGCCGACGGGGCCGTTCAACTTCGTCGGTCCCGACACGACCGCGGGCACGTTCTTCACCACCAGCGGCGCGTCTCTCAGCCAGTTCAACGGCAACCGGTACCTCAAGTACAAGGCCTATCTCTCGACGACCAACAACACGGTCACGCCGACCCTCAACGACGTCGAGGTGTGCTTCGTGAATGTCGCCATTGTGGTGGTTCCGGATCTGACGATCGCCAAGAGCGACGGCGGAGCCTCGGTCGCGCCGGGCGGCACCGTCTCCTATACCCTCACCTACTCCAACACCAGCAGCGGAGGCGCCACGGGCGTGGTGATCACCGACACCGTTCCGGCGAACACGACGTTCAACGCCGGCGCCAGCACCGCGGGCTGGGTCTGCGCGCCTGACAACAATGCCGGCTCCACCTGCACCCTCGCGATCGGCGCCGTTGCCGGCACGAGCGGCCCCCTGACGGCCACCTTCGCCGTCACCGTCGTCAATCCCGTGGCGGCCGGTGTGACCCAGATCTCCAACACCGCCAGCATTGCCAACGACGGCGCCAGCGGCGCCGACCCGACGCCAGCCAACAACTCGGCCAGCGACACCACGCCGGTGACCGCCGCTCCCGACCTGTCGATCTCCAAGAGCGACGGCGGGAATTCGGTGGAGCCGGGCGGCACCATCTCCTACACGCTCACCTACGCCAACAACGGCAACGAAGGCGCCACGGGGGTCGTCATCACCGAGACCGTACCGGCGGACACGACGTTCGACTCCGGTGCCAGCACTGCGGGCTGGTCCTGCGTACCGGACGCCAACGCCGGCTCCACCTGCACTCTCGCGATCGGCGCCCTCGCCGCCGGCAGCGGCAATCAGGTGGTTACCTTCGCCGTGACGGTCGCCGATCCGCGGCCGACCGGTCTGGTCCAGATCTCCAACACCGCCACCATCGCGGACGACGGCGCCAACGGCACCGATCCGACGCCGGCCGACAACACGGGCAGCGACACTACGCTGGTCGTGGGATTGGACTACTACACGATCGTGCCGCCTTGCCGGCTCCTGGATACCCGCACCGGGCCGGGAACGCCGATCACTGCGGCAGTGGAGACGGAAGTCGCCACCTCCGGCCTGTGCTCGATTCCCGCGGATGCGGTCGCGCTCGCGCTCAATGTGACGGTCATCGATCCGTCCAACTCCGGCCACATTGAGATCTATCCCACCGCCGGTGACCGTCCATTCACCAGCACGGTGAACTTCGGGTCCGGACAGGTGAGGCCGAACAACACCATCGTGTCCCTGGAAACGGACGGCACCTTCCAGGTGTACTTCGTCATCCCGGGTCCCGGCAACGCGCACCTCGCGGTGGACGTGGTCGGATACTTCAAGTAGAGCACTCAGGGTTGCCGCGGCCTGCTGGCCGCGGCAACCTCGCCTTCTCCCATCCAGTCACTAGGTCCAGGACACAACATCCCATATCCCTCGGCAAGCTCGTCGTCAGTCGACGGCGGGCTTCCGCGTCTCACGGATAGGTTGCGGTTCACGCGGATAGGTTTCCACGTCACGCGATAGGTTTGCGGCTCACACGGATAGGTTTCCGCGTCACGCGGATAGATTTGCGGCTCACGCGGAGAGTCTTCCGCGTCACGCGATAGGTTTGCGGCTCCCGCGGAAAGACTTCCGCGTCACGCGGATAGATTTGCGGTTCCCGCGGATAGGTTTCCGCGTCACGCGATAGGTTTGCGGCTCACGCGGAGAGGCTTCCGTGTCACGCGGATAGATTTGCGGTTCCCGCGGATAGGCTTCCGCGTCTCACGGCCAAGCCCCCTCTCTCGCCTATCTTAGAAGAGCAGCCAGGACCGGCCGGAGTCGTTCGAGAGGATTCGGCCCCGGTTTAAGGGAGACGGCTCCCACTCCCTCCAGCGGCTCTGAAAGCCGGCCGGTGCCGTCCCACGTTGTATGCCCAATCCCGAAGAAGCGCGTCTCAGTTCCAGGATACAGAACCCAGACCGAGCGCGTGCCGGGTATGGCGTCGCGGTAGGTGTGCATCTTGTAGAGATCGGCCCTTTTGAAGCCGCGGCGGCCATCGTCGTCCTCGTCGTTCTCATCCATCATGAGGGCCGGAGACTCCAGGCGGAACTTCGCGTCGAACAGATGCAGGCCGGTGTCTGGGATGCTCAACGTGATGTCCGGACGAAGGGGCACCGAGTACGAGCGTCTCTCCAAAGTACGGAACGAGTGGTTGTAGAAGAGGGTGGTTCCGACCGGCCAGGAGATCCTGAATTTCTGGTAGACCGCCACTTGAAACGGCAGTGGCTTGGGAACGTCGGCGTGGGACGGCGGGCCGAGTATCTCCTCGACGCCGCGAACCACGGTGAAGAAGCACCATAGCTCGTACAACTCCGCCACGTTGCGGGCTTCGAGCAGCCTCCGGACCAGGTCGCGATCGAGCGGGACCCGGGCGGCGAGCCGCAGTCGGGAGAAGTGCTGAAAGGCCTGCCGGTAGCCCCTGCGGCGCTGGAGGACTGTGGAAGAGGCCGGTAGATGGATCATGGGGCCGACCTCCGACCACATCCGATGGCGCAGGAAGGGCGCGAGCCTGCGCCGTAGGCGATCGCAGTCTGCAAGAGTACGGCGAGAGAAAGGGTCAGGCAACTCCTGGCAGGCAATCTCCATCTGATCGAGGATCGCGTCCAACGTCTGGAGGAAGCTCTTGATGAAGCGGTTCTCGGCTGTGTCGAGCGAGGAGAATGTCCGGCGCTCCTCGATCCGTTCCGGCAGATGTCCATGAAGAGCCAGGGCGAGGGGAGCCGCAGCCTGTCGGCCCGAGGCCCGCACCACGGGGCCGGATTGGGAGACCAGCCGTTCCAACGTTCGTGGATCGACTCCGCGGGCTCGCTCCAGACGCTCCGAGACCAGCTCCTGCTTCAGACGGCGGTGCGGGTCCGCAAGGATGGTGTTGAGCGCGGGAAGAAGACGTTCGTCGCGAGGCGCAGAGTCCGAAAGGATGTGTCGCACATAAACGAAGAGAGAATAGAGGAGATCCCGGCGGGCGGCGACGCTCCGATCGTAGGGAAGAGCCGCGGACTCGCCGCCGCGAAACGGGAGTGCGGATGCGGTCGCGGTGAGATCGGCGAGCATGGCGTCGAAGTCGTTCCGGGTCCATTTGCCGGAGACGACCTCGACACGCCCATAGTGGGGGATCTCGAAGAACCCGACAGCGTTGCCGAAGCTCAGGAGGAGTGTGTCTCCGATCCTTTCGGCGAGCCTTCCGAGCGCCGTTGCGATGTCGGTCAGGGCTTGGTGATCGCCCGAGACGAGCCAATCGAGCTCGCCCCTGAGCTTGCCGTCAGCCGGAGGCTGTCCGCCTCGGCGCGTGTGGATCCCGACGGCCACGACCTACTCGATAAAAGAGGTGAAGCCCTGGCGCTCAAGCCGCCGGAGCATCCGTTCGACTTTGGCGGTGAAGCGGGGGAGCGCGGCCCCGGAGCCGAAGTGGACGAGCTTCTTGAGCAGGTCTTCCAACTCCTGCTGAGTGCCATGGAGTTTCGGCAGGACTTTCTGGAGCAGGGCGAGGTCCAAGGCGGCGCGCTGAGCCTCCTCGCCATTGCCCTGCTCGGCAGCCAGGGTGACGAAGCGGGAGATCTCGGTGGCGACCCGGTAGCCGAAGTGCCGGTTCTCTTGGGCGAGGAGGACGTTCAGCTCCTTCACAATTTGCTTCGGTTTTTCACCCAGGTGGTCCCAGTGCTTGGAGTCGGGTGAGCCCTCGAAGACGAGCCGTTCGGGAAAGCGGTCGAGATGCAGTCCGGGGCCGCCATCCTCATGGTTGCCAATGTTCGACAGGCCGTCGAGGTCGACCTCGTTCAGCTCCAGGGTGAAAGCACGGTCGAGAACCTTGGGGCTGAACATGTAGGTGGACTCGTCGACGTTGACCGTGCCGGTGAAGAAGAGATTCTTGGGGACCTTGAGGGAGCGCGGGATTGGGACGGCATCCTCGGTCTCGCCGCTTTCCACGGACTGCTCGTCGTGCAGCCGGAGGGGCTCGCCCGACTCCAAGGCGGAGAGGAAATCCGAGAAGTAGTGCTCGACGCGTGCGAGGTTCATCTCGTCGAGGATGGCGAAGAAGGGGTATGGAGATCGATTCTCTTCCTGTGCTCTACCTTCGTCTTCCCTCGCTCGCAAAACCAGATCGAGGAAACGCGTCGAGACGTAACGTTCCAGCAGCGGATTGAAGTAGCCCAGCAGGCCTCGGTGGTCGGTCCAATCCGGGCGCACTGCCTCGACCACATAGTTCTCGATGGCGGCCTCCTCAATGATGGTTCGGGGGATACCCAAGTGAATGGTACTAAAGCCGTCCTCCGGATCTTCGGCGGCAAGGTAGATTTTGTCGCCTACTTTTAAAGACCGTCGGAACCAGGTCCGGAGCTCGCCCTTGAACAGCAGGATGACGACACCGCGGTCAGCCGACCGCCAGAGGCTGAGCCGCACTCGACCCTCAGGATAGACCACCTCGATCGAGGACTTATACGTCTCCGGTTCCGGAATCGGCAGGGCCAGTATTCCGACGAACGCCGCGGGGAGAACAATGCGGTTGTACTTGATCATGTAGGGAGCAACCGTCACCTCCCTCGCGCCGTCGGGGATGTCAACCGTCTTTGCAGTCCGTACCTTCGGCTGGAAATAACGGGCCACCTCCAATGCAAGCTGGGTCTTCCCGGTCCCGGAGATGCCCGTGATGATCACGAAGCGTTTGGTCTGGAGGGCTAGAAGGTAGTTGCTGATCACCTCGGAGGGAAAGTAGAGACCCTTTGAACGAAGAGAGGCCCGGAGGCTTTCGAAAGGGGGCGGCGGCGGAGGGAAGGGGGCGGGCAAGTTTTCCTCCTGGCCAGCGATAAAAATTGCACTCTGAATGTCCACCATGTCTTTCGCGCGTCGGTCAGCAAGGGCTTTGCGGAGCTCGTGAGCGAGGTTCCGGATCGTTGCGTACCAAGCGGAAGAGGGACCTTCGAGTTTCTCTTGGAAGCCAAGCATGCCTAGAAATCGAGCCGTGACTACCGGCTTGATGAAGATCTCGGTTTCCGGGTGGCACATGTAGAGGAAGTAGGTTGGAAAGGTCCACTTGTTCAGCAGGCCGGCGCCCTCGACCCAGGCAAGATAACGGCCGAGGCGATCCGAGGACTCTCCCTCGCCGTGCAGAAGGTCGACAAGGGCTGCAAAGAAACCCGCCTTGTCCGGGTTGGGTTGGTAGAGAATTCCGAGATCACCGGACATCCGCACCCTGAGGTAGAGGAGGTTGGTTTTGCCGATGTGCTCCAGGCGCTTGAGGATCTCCTCGAATTGACTCTCTGCGAGGAGACGTCGAAGCTCCGAGGCGGACAGCAGGTTGGCGGCCTCGGCGATCACCTTTTTCTTGTAGAGGATCTCGTCTTCGACGAAGCGCGGGTCGTCGAAGGACTCCCAGCCGGGATACAAAGACCGGAGCGTTTGGACGACACGGTCTACTTGTTCCCGGGATAACGGCGGCAAGGAAGGGGCGTTGACTTGCATGATCGCTTTCTGAGTGCAGCGAGAGTCTAGCAGGCAAAAAGAAAGGGACGAGGGCCTGAGCCCCCGTCCTCTTCCTTCTCTTGCTTGGATTTACTACGGCCGCTCGTCAAACCCCAGCGGCACCTGCTGTTTCCCCTTGCTACCATCCTTGGGCACGACCTGCAGCAGGTAGTCGCCGGATTCCAACCCTTCCGCTCTCAGCCGGGTGTGCGGCACCAAGCCCGCGGGGGCGGGAGTCTTGCCGGCGGTTGCTTCGTCCAGTCCTTTGCCCTCGCCGACCAGAATGCCCGATTGGTCGAAGAGGCGGGCGAGGACGGGTTGACCGTCAGGGCTGGAGACGATCAGGTCCAGGGGACCTCCCTTCTCGAAGCGGATCACGCGGAAGTCCCCCAGGGGCGGGAGGTCCGTGGGCCCCGGATCGGGTCCTGGCCAGGGACCGTGCCCTGGGATGCGGCCGCCTTCGAGCGCGATGATCCCCTTCATGATCTCCAGCTCCCCCTCCGGCGTCAGCCTGCGGATCATGGCCATCTGCCGGCCGAGCTCGTCGCACTCGCTCCGCGTGTAGTAGCGCGAGCCCTCCCACTCCGCTTCGAGCTGGTAAAGGCGGCGGGCTCCGGAGGCGGTCACCGAAACGAGGACCGCTCCGCCGCTGGGAGGGGCCGCCCGCACGATCACACCGGTCCCGTTTCCCAGGGACGACGAGATCGTCATCGGGTGGGCTCGGACAATGAGCCGCCCCAGGTTGTCGAACCGGCAGGAAATGTGTCCCGCGGGCGGTCCCGGCACTGCCGGCATGATCACCCGGTAGGTGTCGGTGTCCCCGGCGGTGTGCTGCCAGGCCCAGTCCGCCGCCAGCACCCGCTTCTCCGGGAACCAGTAGCTCGCGGGGATGGGCTGGACTGCCGTCAGGTCGATCGTGCGGCCCTGGGCATCTTGCGACTCGCCCCAGTCCAAGGGCAGCTCGCGGTAGGTGGTCCGCACCTGGACGGCATACTGCCGGTCCCCGGCGCGGCCGTTCGGGCTGGAGACCTTGAGGTTGGCGCCGGCGAAGCCGATCACGTCGCCGGTGTTCCGGTCCTGGGTCTGGCCAGGAGCGGTTTGGACTTTCAGCGTGGCGGGCAGGGAGCCCGAGGCGTGCCAGGGGTTCCAACGTTCCACGTCGAGGACGAGCGGCGACGGCAGGGGCAGCACCTCGACGTCCGCGAAGTCGGTGAGGGAGAAGCGGTAGCGGTCCACCTCGGGAGCGAACAGGACGAGCTCGCCGCTCGGCGGGTAGGCCGAGCCGGGCTCGGTGAGGAAGCCGTTGTGGCTGGTGAGGCTCGCCGGCATGTTCCGGGCCGGGACGTTGAGGATGCCCATGCTGAAATGGGTACCATCGTTGGGCTCGGTGGCCCGGCGCGGCGACCAGAAGGGCTCGTCGAGCAGGCTGGCCGGCATCTCGCCCCCGGGAGTCACCGAGTAGTGCAGCTTCCAATCCCCGCCGGGAGCTACCAGCGGCGAAGCCTGGGGGTTGGCGAGCTGCCCGAGGTTGAAGCCGTCGACCCTGGGGTCCTCAGGCCTCTGGTTGGGATCGGGAGAGAGGGGATCGCCGCCGCCGCCGTTGATCGTCGTGTCGTGCTCATAGCCGGTGACCTGGATTTTGAGGTCGGTCCCGGAGACGGGGAAGGAATCCAGGATGCCGACGCGCTGGCTCGACGCGATCGTGTGGTCCCAGAGGAGCTGCCGCCAGGTGCCGTTGACGTTGACCGCGTAGTACAGCTCGCCGCAGTCCTCGGTCGCGCTGATCGAGAAGCAGTCGGGCGGGAACCCATGGTCGTGATCGTCCAGGATCTCGACTTCCCAGGAGCCCATGGTGGCCGTGCGCGACAGGCGCGAGAGACCGTCCTCGGGCTGGACGAGGTGGCCCACCATCATCTCGAAATAGAAGGTGCCGGTGCGGTCCGGAGGGTCCACGCTGATCGTCATCCGTCCGCTATCCAGCGAGCCGGCGACCCGGCTGGAATCCCCTTCGACCACGCGCAGGAAGGGGGCCCAGCCCGCGGGCGGCATCTCGACGTCGAAAGTGAATGGCCCGGTGAACTCGTAGCCGAACGGCTCCGGGTCGGCGTTCATCCAGACGCGGACCATGCGGACCGTCCGCTGAGGGCCTCCCGGCCAGAGCGGACGCGCTTCCAGCCGGTCGCTCTCGAAGAGGGGGACGGGATGGATCTCGGTCTTCGGCTCGTGGCCGCAATCGAAGATCCAGCGTCCGAGCGCGGTGATGTGGTCGCCCACGCTGGGGCGCGCTCCCTGGTCCCGGTCGAGGGTCGGAGGGAAGCCCAGGGACTCGGTTTCCAGGACGAGGTTGGAGTCGCCGCCGACCGTGGCGAAGCGGTCTTCCAGGCGCAGGGTCGCCTTCATGTCCACGTCGTGGCTGGTGTGGATGTAGTTGGAGTCCTCGGCCGAGACGTAGACCTTGTTGAGCATCCCCGAGACCTGCAGGACCGGACGGTTGGCGTCGACGAGCGGCCACTTGGAATCCTCGTCGAAGACGTAGGCCGGCCCGCGCCACCAGGGGCAGCGGTCGTCGAAGTCGGCCACGGTCGGCGGCACCGGGGCGGGGTTGCCCGCGGCCAGGGCCGTCTCGGAGTTGATGGAGGTACGCGGAGAGGAGGAGATGAGGGCCGCGGGCATCGCCGATAGGACTCCGGACGTGGCCGTCGCCTTGCTGGTGCCGGCCACTCCCCAGGTGTCGGACCTCAGGTCCTGGAAGACGGCGGGCCAGCGCGCCTTGATCTCCTGAGGCAGGCCGGACGTTGACGGGGCCTCGCCGTCGTAGGCCAGGGCGAAGCGCAGGGGCGAGCCCGCGGCAAACGGGGCGAGTGCCTTGAGCGGGATGCGGATCTCGCCCGACCACCAGGGCGCCATGAGCGGACGCAGGTCTTCCTGCGCCCGGAGGCTGTCCCCGCTCAATGCTTTTGCCGTGATGCCCGAGGGCGGCGTCCCTCCATAACCCAGGCCGTTGCCGGTACCCGCCACGAGCTTGCCGTCCGGAGTGAGGCGCAGGCGCAGCTCGGAGGAGCCGGGCTGGGTCGAGGGCTTGCCGTCGCGGTCGATCCACAGCGTGACCGAACTCTTCGGGTTGCCCGCCTTGCCCAGCACGATGTTGGTGCAGAGGTAGAGGGCGTCGCCTGCCACGAGCATCTTCATGTGGACCGAGCGTTCGGGCTCCATGGCGAGCTTCGCGGCCCGGGCGTACTCGGGCCGGGTGCAATCGCCGTCCAGCGTCATGCCCTTCTCGTCCGCGACGGCGGGGACCTGGGCATTCCATGCTGGGAACGGCTTGCGCTTGGGATAGGCATAGGGCTCGCCGGCCGGCAGCTCCGGGAACTCCGATGCCTGCGGCTTTTCCCTTGCCAGGGAGGCGTTGCCGATCATTCCGGCATCATGGCCGCCGGCAAGGTCGCGCAGGTCCGAGGTGAACGGCCAGAGTCCCACGAGGCCGGGCTCGCCGCCGTCCAGATCGGTGAAGGCCGTTTCGAGGATCTCTTTGGCCGAGCGGGCATGGTCCCAGATCCGCAGCTCGCGCACGTAGCCGTGGAGCGGATCGCGGTCGGGATCGTCCCGGTCCGAGCCGATGCGCAGGGGGAGGGCCGAGGACCCCAGCAGGATTGGAGCCCCACTCTCCTCTTCCTCGTCCGATTCGTGCGGCGGCTCCCATCCGGGCTGGAGGACGACGGTGCCATCCACGTACAGGGTCCGCACGCCGTCGGAATCGAACGTGGCGGCCACGTGATGCCAGCTGTCTCCCAGGGGGTGGCGGGCGCCGAGCACGGAGGAGGCGCCGCCGTGGCCGAAGCGGACTCCTTCGCAGAGGGCCAGGCGGTACGAGGCTGCCTGGCCATTGCCCACCAGCGTGCCGCAATCGCCGTCCACGGCCCGCACCCAGGCTTCGACGGTCAGCTCCTTCGGGTTCAGCTCGGGCGCGAAGGGCACCACCAGGTAGCTCTCGCGGCCGTCGAGGAAGACCGAGCCCGCGGATGCCCCCTGGTCATAGACCGGAGCCAGCGCCAGCTGTCCCCAGCTCCGGGGTGAGCCGGGAGCGGCCGCTTCCGGCCAGCGCAGGAGGGATGCGCCTCCCTTGCCCTCGACTGTCAGGCCGAGGCCGGCCGTGCGGGCGTAGCCGCCGAGCCATTCCAGGGAGATGCGCACCTCGGCGCTCCCCGTGGCGAAGGCGGCAGAGGCATCGGCTGCCGGGATCGCGAGGGGCACGAGCTTGCCGTCCGGGCCTCCGCGCTCGGCTTTGACCGTTCCCGTGTTGGTGAAGCTGAAGACGTAGTCGCCCGTGCCCGGGGCGCTGTCCGCGGACAGGTCTGGATCGAGCCCGACGGCGATGCGCTCGGTCCCGGCAGGCAGCTTGCTCACGCAGAGATAGAGGTCGAGCGAAGAGTGGACGATCGAGACCTGTCCGGGGAGGCTCGCGCCGCCCATCTGGTAGGCGGGATCGCCGCACTTGCCGTCCATCGTGGGGGGATCGAGCCAGCGGGGGACGGTGATCGAGGCAGCGGCGCTCTGAGCCAGCAGCGCCGCCGTGATGGCGGTGAGGAAAAGCAAAGGCTTTCGCAAGGGTCGTCTCCTTTCGGGAAGGAGGCGACGCCCGGCGGGAGATCACAACATCAGGGAGAGGGCCGCCGCAGTACCAGATCCACGTGCACGGTCCCGCAGGAGACCTGGAGCCGGGGCCCTTCGAGGTCCAGGCCAGCCTCCACAATGGCCCGAGCGCCCGCGCCGCGCTCGAGGTCCGGCCGGGCAGGAACCGGCTTGCCCGCTTCGTCGACGACCTGGCCGGAGATGGGGGCGGCGGGTTCCAGCAGCAGGGTGACCGGCGGGTTCTCGTCCCTCTGCCAGCGGTAGAGGGCGCGCGTGCGCCCTGCCGCCGAGGCCTCGACCCGCCCCCGGTCGCCCGAGGGAGCGCGGATCTCAAAAGTCCCGGCGGAGCCGGTCCGCGCCCAGGACATGCCGCCGATATTGCCGTTCCAGACCAGGGCGCCGGCGATCGGCTCGCGCGAGGACGCCTCCAGGACCCGGCCGGCCGCCCTGGCTGTCGAAGATCCAAGCTTCCCCTCGCTGGGCGAGGGGTTCCCGGGCCTTCCGGGCAACTACCCGGACGGTTGGGGCAACTGCCCGGACGATCAGGGAAGCTTCCCGAAACGTCCGGGCAGCCACCCAAATCATTCGGGCGCCTGCCCAAGTCGTCCGGGCAGCTGCTCAAATCATCCGGGCAGCGGTAGTGTCCCATTTTGAAATTAAAACCGCCCCGACCGACCTAACCTCTTGAGTTTCCTGTAGCTTAGCACGCGGAAGGGGGGAATGCTCTCCCCTCCATACACGTGAAGCGGCCCGACGAGGCGCTGTGACCCGCCCCGCCGAGCCTGACCAAGCACAGGAGAGACCCCTATGCCCGGCTTGCCAAAGTCTATCCCGCCCGTTACCCATCTAGAAGAAGAAGCGCAGAGCGTTTTAAAGCGCATGCTCCAGCTCGTCGCGCTGCTGCGCTGGTTCCTGGAACAGCTCCACTTCCGTCTCCCCGATCCCCTGGAAGCGGAAGCCATGGGCAATGGGGTCATCCCGGAGAGTCTGACGTTCTCGCTTCGCGGCTCGATCGAGTGCGCCTTGCACGACCACGTCGCACCCCTCGAAGACCTGCTCACGCGGGCTGTGCAAGAGACCCCGGAGAGCCTTATCCGCGACTGGCAAGAGCGCCAGGGGAGGGTCTAGACGTGGCGCGCCAAAAGCTGCCACCCGCCCGGGAGGACATGCACCTGGACGCGGCCGGAAGGGAGCTGCTTCGTAGGGTCCTGAAGTCGTCACGGGATGCCGTGGGCTTTCTGCCCGAGCGCTGCCAGACGTTCCTCCATCCACGGCCCCGCAACATCCGCTACGAGCTGAAGGACGCGCTGGACAGGTTCGAGGACCACCTGGAGCGCGAGAGCGAGGGCTTCGTATGGCCATGACGACGGCGAGCTTCACGGTGCGCGCCACGGTCCACCAGAGCGCACGCTGGAAACAGGCGGCAGAGGGGGAAGGCTTCGCTTCTGTCGGATCGTGGGCAAGCCGCGCCCTGGATGCTTATCTAGAAGCGCGCTCCAGGGCAGGCAGGCCGATCCCGTTGTCCTGGCACCGTGGGCGTTTCCGCGTCGTCCTGGACGGCGCAGAGATCACGGTGCGGGGGATGGTGTCCCCTCCCTTCGCCTGCTTCAGGGGAACGGCTGAAGGCCCGGTTGCGGGTCACAAGTTCACCTTGATTCACCTGCCTACCGGCAAGCTGATTGCCACGTTGCGCCGGGCAGGGCAGGCCCGCTCCCTTGCCGCCGAGCTGGCACCCGCCTACGCCCGGGGGGAGGCAGTCACCGCTACCGTTGAACGTCACATCTCAGAGCAAACGTAGTCTCCACGGGCGGGAAGGTTTCGGCCTCCCGCCCGTGTTACCCTAGTACCATGCCTAAGCGCCCACGCAGACCCCGTGACCCCAACGAGCTCGCGCACGCCGTCTTCCTCGAAGCCATAGGCGAAGCTCCCCCGGCTGAGCCCGAGCGCGAGAAAAACCCCGCTGCGGTTGCCCTGGGGAAGCTTGGTGGAGTGAAGGGGGGGAAGGCCCGCGCCGCGAAAATGACGCCTGAGGAGCGGGCGGAGAGCGCTCGAAAGGCCGCGGCGGCGCGGTGGGAAAAATAGGGCCAGTCCCTAGAAACCTGCCGCTGCCTCAAGCTCCTCAAGGTCCAGGCTGAAGTCAAAGCTCATCTGAATCGGGCTTTCGACCGCTGTGTTGTCATTGAAAGAGTCGACGTCGGTCTTCAACTGCCTACAGTCTCCAAGTATCTGGTGCCGTCGCTGCTGGAAGGCTGTCTGCATGTACTGTCTGGAAGCGGTCCGGATGTCCGCCCAAAGATCCAACTGCTGGCCGCCCTGAGTTAAGCGCGCGGCATGTTTTGTCCTCACCGTTCTACCCTGCGGATCTACGTAGTAGTCCTCCCGCATGGCCCTTGCGATCTGGTCCGCGCACTGATCGATGTAATCGGAGGGCTGAGGCTGCCAAAGGCCGTTGTTAACCGCCCAAGCCGCAATCTCGCGCGCGGTAGCCTGATCTTTCCCTTCTTGCGCGAAGAATCGATCAGCAATTCGTCGCAGTTGCTCACCGTAACTCATCCTGTGACCTGATTCCTTTCTCTGGTTGTGAGGGTTGGCGTAAAGCCCCACCCATCAGTGATAGCCGAAGTGGCGACTGTCTCTCTTACCTTAGCCAAGAGGCTGCGGTTTTGAGCGTAACCTATCTCGCCGCGGTGCTGAAGCTGTCCCACAACAATGCCCGGGTGTACCTTGATGCGGCCTGCAAAGCCCACGATTCGCTGACGCGAGTAAAGAGGCCCCACGCGCACTATGAAGCTTTGTAGTTCCGCTGGGTCCACTAAATACGACACCGCGAAGGCGTCTGCGGCCTTCTCGCTTGGCGGCTTGTCCGAGAGTCGCGATTGATCCCCCACGAGATCGACATCGATAGGAACAGTTTCACCGCGCAGGCCGTCCTGTGCTCTTACGTGAGCAACCTCATGCATGAGAGTGTGCCAGAAACTATCGATTCGATCAAAACGGATTGAGAGCGCGACAACAGGAGACTTGCTGTCGAGCCAAAAGCAGGCACCGTCGATTTTCGATCCTGTCAACGGCTCGACTAGAACCAGTCGAATACCCGCTGCGGCCAGTAGTCCAGGGATGCGTCGTGCTTCTGGTGCATGCTGAAGCAATGTCTTGAGTTGAGCTAGCGCCCCGTCCAGCTTCGATGGCGTGAAGGGCTCCGCCTGCGTGGCCATGGCAAGTTGGCGAGCACGGAAAAGCCACGCCCACTGCGGTGCCGTTACCTCGGAGTATGAGGATGACTTCCGCGCAGCGTGGGGCCAGAGTTCCGGTTCATCCTCAAGAGATTGAATTCCGAAAAACCTGAGAACTCTGCGCTCGAGGACTTCAACGTCGTCTGACGGTTCAATCCACCCCCGCCGGATCATTTCGGCAAGAACCGGCGCCCTCTTGAAGAGCCGCGCACGTCGTGCGATTCCGTTATCGACCTCGCCAACATGGGAGAGCTGATAGGCGGCCTCCAGGTCGAGCCAATACTTAGGCGTGGTGCCAAACGCTGCGGCGAATTCATTGGCAGTACGAGGCGTAATGCCCCGGGCGCCCGTGACAATTTCATTGATTACCTTGGGGTCTCGGCCAAGAATTCGGGCAAAATCGAGCTGCGACCACCCGCGGACCTTCAACTCTTCGGCTAGCTGCTCGCCAGGGCGAACGACTCCAGAGACTTCATCCATGTAGATTCATTACCTCCTGTCCATCCAGCCTAGATGATCTAGTGATACGCTGTCAACCCCTCTCCCCCGGATGGCGGGGGAGGACCAAAACAAACTTCTTGACTTTGCGAGGGCGCTCACGCATAATGTCTAGTATGGCAAACGTGCTCAGCACCGCGAAGCGAGTCCAGATCGTGTCCGCCCTGGTGGAGGGCTGCGGCATCCGCGCTACGGCCCGCATGGCTGGCGTCTCGAAGGACACCGTCATGAAGCTATGGCGGGAGATCGGCGACGCCTGCATCCGCATGCAGGACGAGCAACTCCGGAACCTCCCGTGCAAGCGGATTCAGGTGGACGAGATCTGGAGCTTCGTGTACGCCAAGGCGAAGAACGTCCCGCAGGACAAGGTCGGCACGTTCGGCTTCGGGGATGTCTGGACCTTCACCTGCGTGGACGCTGATACCAAGCTGGTCCCGTCCTTCCTGGTGGGAACGCGGGACAGCGGGTGCGCGACTGAGTTCATGCAGGACATCGCTTCCCGGCTCGTGAACCGTGTCCAGCTCACGACGGACGGACACAAGATGTACCTGTCTGCGGTAGAGGATGCCTTCGGCGGGGGCGTGGACTTCGCGCAGCTGGTCAAGCACTACGGTGCCGCTCCGGAAGGTCCAGAGGTGCGCTACAGCCCCGCGATCTGCACCGGCACGTCCAAGTCAGCGGTCCAGGGTTGCCCCGATCCCAAGCACGTCTCCACCAGCTATGTGGAGCGCGCCAATCTGACCATGCGGATGTCCATCCGCCGCTTCACCCGGCTTACCAATGCCTTCTCCAAGAAGCTGGAGAATCACACGGCGGCGCTCGGGCTGTTCTTCGCGCACTACAACTTCTGCCGCATCCACCAGAGCCTCCGGGTTACTCCCGCGATGGCTGCCGGAGTTGCCTCCTCGGTCTGGTCTGTGGAGGATCTGGTGGAGCTGCTGTCTGACGGTGCGACGGGCAAAAAGCGGGGGGCTTACCGCCCCCGGAATTCAAAGTAGGACACTACCCGGGCAGCCGCCCAAGTCGTCCGGGCAGCTGCCCAAGTCGTCCGGGCAGCTGCCCAAGTCGTCCGGGCAGTTGCCCAAGTCGTCCGGGCAGTTGCCCAAGTCATCCGGGCAGCCGCCCAAGTCATCCGGGCAGCTGCCCAAGTCATCCGGGCAGCTGCCCAAGTCATCCGGGCAGCCGCCCAAGTCATCCGGGCAGCTGCCCAAGTCATCCGGGCAGCTGCCCAAATCATCCGGGCAGCCGCCCAAGTCATCCGGGCAGCTGCCCAAGTCATCCGGGCAGCCGCCCAAGTCATCCGGGCAGCTGCCCAAGTCATCCGGGCAGCCGCCCAAGTCATCCGGGCAGCTGCCCAAATCATCCGGGCAGCCGCCCAAGTCATCCGGGCAGCTGCCCAAGTCATCCGGGCAGCCGCCCAAGTCGTCCGGGCAGCTGCCCAAGTCATCCGGGCAGCCGCCCAAGTCATCCGGGCAGCTGCCCAAGTCATCCGGGTCATCCGGGCAGCTGCCCAATTAGCGTCCGGGCGTGGTGACGACGAGGGTGAGCGCTTCGCCTGGGCGCGGCGCGCGCAACCCGCAATCCGGGGTTGGCTTTCCCGATGACCGGCAGGCTTCCGGAAAAGCGCTCCTCACCGGCAACAGCCTGAGAAATGACGGGAAATCCTCACCTCTGCCAGAGCTTCTTCAGCGCCGCCCAGACGCTGCCGCTCGCGCTTCGTGGCATTGTGCCGCTGCCTCCCTGGGGCAGATCGAGGGACGCGAGAACGGCTTCGAGAGCACGGTCCACGATGTCCCGACTCCCCGGGCTCATGGATGTCGCGCATAGCAAGAGGAAGCTGCCCGCCACGTCCGTGGGCACCCAGACCCATTCAGTTCGATAGCTCCGGCCTTCTCTCTCCCCATTCCAGGCCAGGCGGCCAGCCTTCGACGGCAGCGCCGGCGAAGGCAGAGTGAAAATCTCCTCCCGGAGCACCTCGCCTCCGCTGCTCAGCCGCATGGCTTTCTGACTCTCGATCACATCCTCGAGATCCGCATGATCCGGCCAGCTGGCAAGCAGGGTAAGGATCGTGGGCTCGTACTCCCTATGCTCCCAGGGGCATAGCCGCATCATCACCCAGCCGTTGCCGTTCTCGGCCGCGCGAAAAGCCCAGCCTTCGGGGACGAGCAAGCTGAATCCACCTATCCCCAAGCGGGACCGTTCATGGTCGCGGCGCGAGTACCGGGCAACCCATGCCTGCCCTGCCTCGTCATGGCTCGCAGCACCTTCAGCAACGAGGAGGAGCCAGGGGCGGGACTCCAGGATCTCCCGAACCGCAGGCGGAAGCAGCTCCTCGCCGAGCAGATCCAGGTCGCCCACGAGTCGAAGCTCCTGCTCGCCGCTGGGGATATACCGCTGGGAAAACGTGACTGGATGGCTGAGGCCCTTGCCGCCCGCTTCCACGAGCAGAGCCCTGCCCGAGGAACCCAGATCCTCGTCCCAGGCCAAGGCCCAACTGCGAAGCCGGCTACCTTGATCCGAGATGATGATTCGCCCCGCGATCACCTGCTGCTCGTAAGAATCGGAATCCGTGCGCGGTGCGACCAGCCGGGGGGACTCCATGTCATCGTCGGCAAAGATCGCGAGCGGCAGGGGAACGCCGTCGCCTTTCGTGGCAAGGTCCGCCTGGTGCGCCAGCAGCCATCCCGCGAGACGAAGGGCCTCTTCGTAGCACGCCGGTTCCATGATCACATCTCCCCAGGTTTGAGAAGGATGTCCTGAACCGCCACCCCGGGCCGCACCTCCAGCCGCAGATGAGTCTCCTTGTAGCCCGGCTTCTGTACGACCACGGTGTAGAGGCCGGTCGGAATGGAAAGCATCTCGAACGCGCCTTGGGCGTCGCTGCGTATGGTCGGGCCTAAGTCCGGAACCGCTTGCCCGGTGGCCGGATCCACGACGCGGAACTGGAGGGTCGCGTCCGGTACCGGCTCCCCGCCAGGCGCCAGGATGCGCCCTTGAA
Organism: uncultured Holophagales bacterium; assembly: GCA_963741305.1. Lineage (GTDB taxonomy): Bacteria > Acidobacteriota > Thermoanaerobaculia > Multivoradales > UBA5704 > DATMER01. The sequence goes on from CAVUHL010000003.1 coordinate 7,118,422, forward strand.
GGCCGCCCGTTTCGATGTCCAGCCGGATCTCCTGTCCCTCCTGGAGCTGGACGGTCCGATAGGTCCCCAGGACGCCCTCAGCTCCGTGGACGAGGAACAAGTGAGGGCCGGGCTGCAGCGGGCCAAGGGAGAACCTTCCTTCGAAGTCGGTTCCGGCCATGGCGTGGGAGTCCTCTTTTTTGAGAGACGCTGCGAGGATCTGCGCTCCCCGCAGCGGGCGGCCGTCGAGCAGGACGCGGCCGGAGAAGGTGAGCCCTTCTGGAAACTGGAGGTCCAGGACCACCTCGGCCCCCGGCTCGACGACGACCTCCTCCTGGATTGCGCGGCCGCCATCGAACGGGTACGCCTTCACGATCCAGTCTCCGGAGCGGAGGCCGGGGAGGCGGTAGCGGCCCTGCTCGTCCACCAGGCTCGTTGGATTATCCCAGCCGACGAGGGTCTCGGCCTCGACCCGAATCCGGGAGAGCGCCTGCGGGGAGAGCCCGAGCACACGCCCGCTGATGGCGCCGCTGGCTTCCCGGGAGAGCCGGATTTCGAGCCCTTCCACTCCTGAGCTTCCCAGCCGCAACCTCTGGGGCTCGGACGTTCCATACCCCTTGGCGGACGCAGTGAGACGGTACTCTCCCTCCTGAAGGCCCGGGATCTCGAACGAGCCGTCAGCCTGCGAGTAGCCGTCTCGCCTTTCCATCCCCTCCCCCTCGGCGGCACCTGACTGCACGTGCACGCTGGCGGAGGGGACCGGCTCCCCTTCCTCATTGACCACCCGGCCGGAGATCGCGGCCCCCTTTTCGAACAGGAGATCGACCCGGGTGGTCCCCGGCCCCAGCCGGACGTTCGCTTCAGCACCGCGGCCGGTGCCGTGCATCGAGCCGGAGACGGAATACTCACCCGGAGCGAGGTCGTCGATCCTCACAATCCCGTCGCCGTCGGTCGCAGGGCGGTTGAATGGATGCCTGGGAATCCGAGGCCACGAAGGGGTCTTTGGCCAGACCATGATCCGCACGCCGGCCAGCGGGTTCCCCTCCCCGTCGCGAGCCCGGATTTCGAGGATGGCCCCGCGCTCCATCGTGATGGTGATGGGCTCGGGGTCGCGGTCCTGTGGCACCTGGACGCCTTTCCACCAGGTCTCGCTGTAGCCGCTCGCGGTGACCTGCAGGTCGAGAGGCCCCGGCTTCAGGCCGGTCTCCCGGAACTCGCCCGCGGAGTTGGTCCGGCCCAGAGACCCCATCGAATGGCTCCCGAAGCCGGTCGTGGAAATGGAATGGATCTCTGCATCCTTGACCGGCTCGCCGTCGGGTCCCACGACCCGGCCCGAGAGGGTGCGTAAGGGTTGAAGCTCGATCAGGACCGGCTCGGCCGTCGGCGCCTCGACGTTCGGGACCGATTCCTGCGGGTGGGCCGGATGCTCGACCGACAGGGAGTACCGGCGGCCCCGCTCCAGGTTCTCGATCCGGAAGAGTCCGTCCGGGCCGGAGCGCGCGTCGGGAGGAGGCGCCTCGTCGATGTTCTCGACGTTGACGAACGCCCTCCTGGGATCGATCAGCTCATGCTCCGACCAGGTGCGGACGTGCGCCCCTTCGACCGCGCGGCCGCTCACGTCGGTCACCCGCCCCTCGATCGCCGATCCGGCCTTCAGGACGATCGCGCCGGCATCAACTTTGGTATCTCCCTCGGGCACCAGGACCCCGGCGCGCAAGGCGGACGCGTAGCCCGCGCGCCGGGCGAAGACCTGGAAGGTTCCCGGGATCAGGTGGGGGATCTCGAACGCCCCCGTGGCCTCCGAAGCAGTCCGGACAAGGCTGGCGGGCTCCGGGTTTTCCGCGTTCAACAGGATGACCTCGGCCTCCGCCACCGGGTTTCCGCTTTCGTCCACGATCCGGCCGGTTACGGTCGCGCCCGAGCCCAGGACGATGCGGGCCGGCATGGGCTGGCTATCAATCACAACCTTGACTTCGACCTCGCTGCGCCCATACCCCTGGCGGTGGGCGGAAAGCCGGTACACGCCCCCGTGCAGCAGCCCCGGGATGGAGAAGCTGCCATCGTCACCGCTGAGGAGCTGGGACATGTACCCGAGGGAGGAGAGATTTCTATACCGGGAAGGGCCCGGGCTGATCTGGATGGCGGCCCCCGCGATGGGCCCGCCCATCTTATCAACAACCTGGCCCCGGATCGCCGCCGTTCTTTTCAAGGCGACGGCGACAGGCTTCGCGGGCGAAGCGGGCTGAGGCTCGGACATCTCGTACCCCGGGGCCGCCACGGCGAAGAGCCTCCCGGCCGCGGGCACCGGCAGTCCGAAGGTGCCATCCTTCGCCGTGCGGACGGGCGGCAGGTCGGGCGGCAGTCCGCTCCAGACGAGGGCTCCGGCGATCGGCTTGCCTGTCTGGGCGTCCGCGACCTTCCCTCTGACCATCTCCAGCGGAGCCGGCCGGACGACTTCGAGCGTCCGGGGACGGGATTCGGGGCGCACGGTCACCGAGTCGTCCCTGACCCCGGAAGCCGCCTGGCCCAGGTAGAGAGGATCGGTGACGTAGACGTTCAGCTCCTCGTACTTCAAGCGCGGAAGAGTCAGCTTGCCGTCCGGACCCGTGACGCCTTGACGGTCGGCGGGCTGCCAGCCGAAGTGGTGGCGCCAGCGGGCGTTGTCCATGGACCGCGCCACCCGGAGCGCGAGCCCGGCGAGTGGCCGTCCGTCCCGTCCGAGCGCCTGGATCTCGAGGGTGGAGGGGCGCATCAGCTCCGCCGTGAGGAGGGAGACCTCCTCCACCACGGGAACAGCCAGGTGTTCGAGGGCAAGGCGGTCCTTCGCCTGCACGACCACCCGGTATGCGCCGCTTTCCGGGGCGAGCAGCTCGTAGGTGCCGTCCGGTCCGGTCCGGGTGGACTTGAGAGGCAGAGCGTCCTTATTGATAGGAACGGCAGGGTAGAGCTCGACCCGGGCACCCGCGAAGGGCTTTTGGCCCTCGACCACCCGGCCGGTGATCCGGATCGGTTGGGCGGGTGCTGCGCTCTCACCTGTATGGTAAAAGAGCGCCATGACCAACAAGACGATCGCCGGAGCCGTCCTCACGCTCTTATTCTCCATGAATTCCTCCATTCAAGCGCAAGAGCTGTCCGGGGGCTCGGAGTGCCAGCGCCTCGGTACCCATATCGAGGCCGGTGCCCGCATGATGCCGAGGGTGGCTGCCCAGACCGGCGCGGATGGCTTCCGCCTCTTCCGCCAGGCCATTGCCTCCTCGGCGAAGAAAGCCGGAGACGCCGGCCTGGCCTCCCGGCTGGAAGCCATGGCGCCGGGAAAGGCCGTTCCTGCCGAGTCCTCCGCCCTCGCCTCCTGCCTCTTGCGGCGCTACCTCGTGGCGCGGTACGGCGACCGGATCGTCACCGACCTGCAGGAGATGGTCCGCTTCCGGACCTATGCTGAAGAGGGACGGACGAACTGGGACGCTTCCGAGTTCGGCAAGCAGCGCAAGTGGCTGGAGGGGAAGGCGAAAAGGCTCGGCCTGCAGTTCAAGTCCTTCGATGGCCGCGTCGAGGAGATCACCCTGCCCGGTCCGAAACCGATCCTCGCCGTCCTGACCCACGGCGACGTGCAGGACGTCCAGGGCCAGAAATGGTCGTCGCCGCCTTGGGAGGCGAAGATCGTGGACGGCCGCATCGTCGGCCGGGGAACGGAGGATGACAAGGGTCCGATCGTCGTGACCCTCTACTCCATGGCGGCCCTGCGCGACACGGGCTGGCCGCTCGGCTGGACCCTCCGGCTGCTCGTCGCCAACGCCGAGGAGTCGAGCTGGGAGGAGATCCCCTACTACCTGGAGCGCGCGCCCATGCCGGACCGCACGCTCGGCATCGATGCCAACTATCCCGTGACCCACGCCCAAAAGGCCTTCGGTCTCATCACCTTCCGCGCCCAACCGTCTGAGAAGACAGGGGGCTCCTGGCGGGTGGCGAAGATGTCCGGGGGCAGCGGCAACTCGATCATCCCCGAGGGAGGCGAGGCGCTGATGGAGTGGGTGGGGAGCGGGTCCCAGGAGAACCTGGACCAGCTCGCCGCCAGGTGGGCTTCTCAGCATCCGCCCGCCAAGCTGACGGTGACCCGCGAAGGGAACCTCTTCAAGCTGGCGGCCGCGGGCAAGGGCGGGCACACGTCCGATCCATCCAGCGGACACGATGCCCTGGGCGACCTGACGGCGTTCCTCGCGACCCTGGACCTGCGCCTCGACGCTTGGGGTTCCCTCGCGAAGTTCGTGGGGACCAACGTCGGCCTGGAGACGGACGGCCGCAGCCTCGGCATCGCCCACAACCATCCGGTGATGGGGCCGATGACCTCCATCCTCGTCTTCCTGATGGAAGAAGAAGGCGCTCCCGCGGCGCGGATCAACATCCGGGTGCCGGCCGGGATCGATCAGAAGCAGATCGAGGAGCGGGTGGCGGAGAAGGTAGCTGCCTTCGAAGGCGGCAAGATCGCCCCAGCCGTGCAGCTCTTCAATCAGCCGCACCTGGTCCCCACGGAGGGTGAGCTGGTCGCGAACCTCCTCGCCGTCTGGGAAGAGGTCACTGGCACGCCCGGCCGGCCGATCGCGATTGGCGGCGGCACGCAGGCGAGGCTCTTCAAGGATGGGATCGACTTCGGCCCCGCCTGGCCCGGAGTGCCCTACCGCGGCCACGGCACGGACGAGTACCTGACGATCGAGGAGCTCCACCGGATCGGGGAGCTGACGGTGGCGGCGCTGTGGCGGTTGGGGGCGGGCCCTCACCCCCCGGCCCCCTCTCCCGGTCCCCCGAGCACGCCCTCCCCGGGAGAGGGGGAGACTGACTAGGCGAGCGGGATGGGCGGGGGGCTCCCTCTTCCCCGCGCAGGCGGGGGAGAGGGCCGGGGAGAGAGGGGATGGGATCAATCCCTACTTCTTGTATCGCACCCGAACCCCCTGGGCCAGCTCCTCGGGCTTCATCTTCTCGAACGAGTCCAGGTTGTACTCCCAGACGAGCGTGTTGCCTTCCTTGCGGTGGGCGTTGTGCTCGACCACCTTGAAGGGGGCGGTGATCTTGAAGGCCACCCGCAGCTTGCCGAGCATGTCCTCGACCTGCTTCTTCTCCTCGGGGGACATCTCCATCTGGGAAGCCTGCTCGCTCTGGTCGGCAATCGGGTTGCTGGCCGGGCTCGTCACCAGGAACGTCTCGCCCTCGTCCGTGACCTGAAGGCCGCCAAAGGGGGAATCCATGGGGCTCGGCCCCTGGGGGGGACCGCCTGGGCCGGGGTCCGCGGCGTCCGCCTTTGCCTCCGGAGCCTTGAGGTCGATGTCCTTCAGCTTGGAGACGTGGTCGAAGCCGAACAGCATGTCCACGCCGAACTTCAGCCCCTCCTCCTGGATCTTGGAATTGAGCAGGGTGACCCCCTTGGGGAGGTTCTTCGCCATCTCCTCCTTCGAGGGGACCTTCGTCTGGGACTTGCTGGACGCGAGCATTTCCTTCTCGACCTCCGCGATCTCCTCAGCGGTGGGCGGACCCTCCTTGCCCTCCATCCCCCGTTTCATCCCGGCCATGAAGGCGACCATGGGCTTCATGTCGAACTTCATGGCGAAGCCGGCCTTGCCGGACATGTTCTTCTCCAGCGTCAGGGTCTGCTCGATGTCAAAGCACCCGGTAAGAACGAGCGCGCACAGGCCCAGCACGGCGGCGGCGGTCTTTTTCATGGGGCTGCCCTCCTTGATGGGAGGCATTGTACAACTCCCCCTCTCCCGGGGAGGGCGTGCTCGGGGGACGGGGAGAGGGGGTCGGGGGGTGAGGGCTTCAATTCACCCGCGACGCCTCTTCCATCTTCTGCGCCTGGAAGTGCGACATCAGGGGCTCGATCAGCGGGTCCAGGTCGCCCTCCATGACGGAGGAGAGCTGGTGGAGCGACAGGCCGATGCGGTGGTCCGTCACGCGGCTCTGGGGGAAGTTGTAGGTGCGGATCTTCTCGGAGCGGTCGCCGCTGCCCACCATCTTGCGGCGCTCCTCGGTCATGGCACTGTCGGCCTTCTCCTGCTCCATTTCGAGAAGGCGGGCCTTGAGCACGCGCAGCGCCTTGGCCTTGTTTTTGATCTGGCTGCGCTCGTCCTGGCAGCTCACCACGAGCCCCGAGGGGATGTGGGTCAGGCGCACGGCCGAGTAGGTCGTGTTCACTCCCTGGCCGCCAGGGCCGGAGGCGCAGAAGCGGTCGATGCGGAGATCCTTCTCGTCCACCTCGACCTCCACGTCGTCGGCCTCGGGCAGCACCGCGACGGTGACCGCGGAAGTGTGGATGCGGCCGGCGGACTCGGTCGCGGGCACCCGCTGCACGCGGTGGGTCCCGCCTTCGTACTTGAGGCGGCTGTAAGCGCCGCGCCCCTCGACGATGGCCGAGACCTCCTTGATCCCCCGGACCTCGGACTCGGAGAGGTCGATGACCTCCATCCGCCAACCCTGCTGCTCGGCGTAGCGCGTGTACATGCGGAAGAGCTCGGCCGCGAACAGCGAGGCCTCGTCGCCGCCCGTGCCCGCCCGGATCTCCAGGACGACGTTGCGCGCGTCGTTCGGGTCCTTGGGCGTCAGCTCGACGCGCAGCTGGTCCTCCAGCTTCTGGGCCTGCTGCAGGAGCTGGTCGCGCTCTTCCCGCGCCATCTCGTACAACTCGTCGTCCTTCGACAGGCCGGAGAGCATCTCGTCGGTCTCGCGGCTCTGCTGCCTGGCGCGCTTGTACTCGCGGAACAGTTGGACCGTGCGGGAGATCTCCGCCAGCGCCTTGTTCGTCTCGGTATAGGCCTTGTGGTCCGACAGCACGGACGGGTCCGCCAGCCGCTGGGACAGCTCTTCGTGGGTTTTCTCGATCTCGGACAGTTTGTCGAACATTGGTTTTTCTCAGGCCAAGGCCGGAGCCTCCTCCGCGGTGGCTATGGCTTCAGGCAGCAATCCATCCTCGCGCAACGCCTCCTGGAGGGCGACGATCGCGACTTCGAGCATGTCGTCCGTGGGCTCCTGGGTCGTGATCCTCTGGAGCGCCAGCCCGGGAGCGACGAGGAGGCGGAAAACCGGCGAGCTGCTCCGTTTGGCGGTCAGGCGCAGCACCTCGTACGAGAGGCCGGCGATCAGCGGCACCAGCACGAGCCGGCCGCCGAACTTGACCAGGAACGGCGCGGTCTTCGGGATCAGGGCGAAGAGCACGATCGAGACCAGCAGCACGAAGAGCAGGAAGCTCGTGCCGCAGCGCGGATGCAGCCGGCTCTGCACGCGGGCGTTCTCGACCGTCAGCCCGCGGCCGGACTCCCAGGCGAACACCACCTTGTGCTCGGCGCCGTGGTACTGGAAGACGCGGTGAATGTCATCCATCCGCGAGATCGCCACGATGTATGCCAGGAAGAAGATCCCCCGCAGCAGGCCGTCGAACAGATTGAAGGCCAGGCTGTGCATCTCGCCGAAGACGTACGTCTGGGCGAGCTCGGTCAGCCAGAGCGGGACGAGCAGGAAGATCACGACGCCGAGCCCCAGGCCCACGGCCATGGAGCCGGCGACCGCCAACTTCGAGGCGTCCTGCTTCTCACCTTCCTTTGGCGTTTCCGTACCGGCTTCCAGGGCCGAGAAGTTGAGCGCCTGGATGCCGAGGAAGAGCGACTGGAAGAGCACGGCGATGCCGCGCACGATGGGCAGCTTGAGCGCCGGCCAGCGCTTGGCGATGGAGGAGACCTTGGCCCTCTGGAGGGCGAGGCTGCCGTCGGGCCGGCGCACGGCAATGCCGTAGGCGCCCGGGGAGCGCATCAGCACTCCCTCGATCAACGCCTGGCCGCCGATCAGCAGCTCGGTTTCCGGCTCTTTCATAGGGATTGGTGGGCCCCGGCGGGCCCAAGGTTTCTTGGCTTTAAGGCGCTTCCGCGCCCTTGCCGTACCGGCGCTTGAAGCGCTCGACGCGTCCGGCGGTGTCGATCAGCTTCTGCTTGCCCGAGAAGAACGGATGGCAGGCCCCGCAGATCTCCAGGCGCACCTCTTCCTGGGTCGAGCGCGTCTGGAAGGTGTTGCCGCAGGCACAAACCACCGTGACCATGTGCAGAGTGGGATGGATGTCTTTCTTCACGTTCAGATCCTTTTCTCCCGGGCTTTTGTACCGGGTGGATTTCCGTCTCCGAGAACGCGGTAGCCTAGCCGATGAGGGCTGTTCTGGCAAGGGCGTTCTCAGGCAAGCGCTACAACAGGGGGGAGGGGGGCGGAATTCCGCGCTAGTACCGGTCTCTCAGGATGCGGGAGGCCTCGGCCATCGCCGAGAGCTTTCGGGTGGCTATCTCCTCGCTGTTCATCGGCCGGCTGGAGAAGGTCCCGAACCCGCAATCCGGATTGAGGAAGAGGTTTTCCGGCGGCATGAATTCCAGGGCATCCTCCACCCGTTTCACGATCGCCTCCGCGCTCTCCACCCCGTCGATCCGGGGATTGACCACCCCGAGCCCCAGTTCCTTGGCTCCCCGGAGCGCATCGGTGGACAGCAGCGCCCCAAGCTCGCCGGCGCGCGGCGTGGCGAACTCGAGGACCAGCTGTTGGACGTTGAGGCGCGCCAGGTAGGGTGCGAGCGGATGATAGGAGCCGGTCAACAGGGTGCTCTCCTGGCGGCTCCAATTGCCGCGGCAGATGTGCAGCCCGATGCGCGCGTCCGACAACCCTTCCACCCCTTCGATGACCCGGTTGATGAGATCGACCGCGAGCTCCAGCTCTTCCGCGGGGTCCTTGCGGGCAGCGAGGGCGGCGCACATGAAAGTGAGCGTCTGGCCCTGGGTAAAGACGAGCTCGGTCAAGACCGGCTCGTCGAACTGAATGAAATCGGCTCCTGCATCGACGAGCTCGCGGCACTCCTCGCGCAGCACGTCCACGATGTCCTCGCCGAGCGCCTCCTTGCTCTCATAGACCGTGCGGGAAACCTCCTTGACCCACATCGCGGGTCAGGAGGTAGGGGCCTGGCAGAGTCACCTTGATCGGCAGATCGGTGTGCTGGCGCAGGAACCGGTAGTCCTCCACCGCGAGCGCCCGGCGCCGGGAGATCTTGCCCACGCAGGTGGGATTCTTGATCGAAAAGGCGGGAACGTCGAGCGTCTGCAAGATGCGCTCGAAAGCCATCTTGTCCTCGACGACGTCGAGCATCTCGGCGAGCGACATGACCCGGGCGCCGTCAAGCTTTTCAGCGACGAAGGAGTAGAAGTTGTCCCGCCGCTGTTCGCCGTCGGTGACGATGTCGACGCCCGCTTTTTCCTGAATATCGAGGATTCTGAGGATCGACTCGTTGGCGATACGGTCGAATTCCTCTTCGGAGATGGCGCCATGCTCCTTCCTGCGCTGCGCTCTGAGCACTTCTGGCGGGCGAGGCCAGCTGCCGACGGTCGTCACGGGAAAGAGCTTGTGCGGTTTCACAGCGCGAAGAAATTCTGCTGTTGGGCAGCTTCGGTCAAGGCAACATAACCGCTGGTGCGGCCGGGCAGCCATTCCTGGAGGCCCTCGAGATCCATCATCTCCCGATGCGCGGGGTTGTCGTAGCTCATCCGGAAGAGAGCTTCCTTCCACCGCTCTTCCGTTGCCTGAGGGAAGCTCTCCAGCACCGTGAAGTTGCAGTGATCGAACGGCGGCGTCGTCACCAGGGAATGTAAAGTCACGCTGTCGGCGGTGCCGTCGGCCTGCCACCGCTCCCAGTTGAGGTCCAGGACCGCGCAGGCGTCCGACTCACCCCGCTGCAGGCTGCGCAGTGCCTCGAGCTCGCCACCGATGTGATCTCCGTGCTTGCCAATCAGGAGATCGAACCGGCGGACCGTGAAGTCCTGGTAGGGTGTGAGGCCGTGCTGTTGCAACATGTGCAGGGGCAGCAGGGTCGCCTGCGGCGAGTCCTTGGCTCCGGTTGCGACGATCTTGCCGCGCAGGCCGTCAACGGAATTGATACCGCCGCCGCGCCGGACGATCAGGTGAGTGGTCCGGTCGCGGTCGGTGTCGCGCATGGCGATGGCCCGGCAGGTGTCGCCGCTGCGCCGCTGCGCGTCCACCCAGGCGAGGGGCGAGTTCCAGGCGATATGAATATGGCCGGCGAGGAGGGCCTCGACCTGCAATTCGTAATTCGAATAGAAGACATAGTCGATCGGCTCGCCCTGGTCGATGAAAAAGTCCTTGATGATCTCCCAGATGACGGCGACCTTGGGATCGTAAACGACGGCTCCGACGAGAGTGGGCTTTGGCATAGGAAATCCTTTAGAACAGTTCCATGCCACAAATTGCACGGCCGATGAATTCGTGCAGAAGGTCGGAAGTGGGTGCCATCACGCCGGCTGCGCGGGCATCGCGGAAATAGCGCTCGAGGGCCAGGTTGCGGGTGAAGGCGGCTCCGCCGCAGGCCTGCATGCCGAGGTCGGTGACGCGCGTCGCCGTCTCGGCCGCGGCCGCCTTGGATTCGAGCACGAGGAGCATGGCATTGGCAGCGTTGGACTCGATGGCGTCGAGCGCGCTGACCAGGTGCGCCCGCGCTCGATCGGTGTCGATCCGCATCGCGGCAACGCGGGCACGCAGCGTGGGCAGATCGGCCAGGCGGCTGTCGCTGTGCTCCAGGCGCGTGGCCGTCAGATGCGCGACAGTCGCGCGCGTCGCAGCCTCGGCAAGCCCGACCGAGATTGCGGCATTGCCGAGGTTGAACCACGGCAGGATCTCCATCATGCGGGGGAAGCCTTGCCCTTCTTCGCAAAGCGCGCGCTCTTTCGGAATGCGGCAATCCTCGAGAGCCATCGGCGCGCTGCTGTTGCCGCGCATTCCTAGCGCGCTCCAGCCGCCGTTCACGCGGAATCCTGAGTCATTCTTGTCCACCGCGTAAAGCATCACGGCCGGCTCGCCCCCGTCCACCGGGAGGCGCGTGGAGACAACGTAGGCGTCGGCTTTGCCTGCCGCGGTTACAAACGATTTTTCGGCGTTGAGAATGACGTTGCCATTTTCCAGGGAGGCCTGGCTCACAGGCGCCCAGAAGTGGCTCCGCGAGCCTCGCTCGCTCCAGGCCAGCGTCGCCAGGCAGGATCCGGAGGAGATCTCCCGCAGGGTCTGCTCGTGGCCCTCGTGGGCGGTGACATGGGCGGTGAAGCAGGCGCTGCCGCAAAGGTGCATCAAGTAAACCATCGCCGTCGAAGCGCAGCGTTGCGCGATCTCGTCGAGAGCCGCGCACGTGACGCGCAGGCCCTGTCCCTTGCCGCCGTACTCCGGACCGACCGCCAGGCCCATCCAACCGGCACGGGCCAGAGCCTCCAGGGAGCGCTCTGGAAAGCTTTCTTGCGCGTCCACGTCCGAGGCATGCGGCGAGATGTGCTCATCCGCAATCAGGGAAAGCTCGTCGAGCAGGCTCTTTTGCTGGTCGGTCAGTCGGTACATGCGAATCCTTTCAAGGTACGAGTTGGATGGCGAGGGAGAGGGTGACAGCGCGTTCGAGGGTTTGGACGAGCGGTGACCGCAAAAGGGTTTCTTCCCACACTCGTTGGATCTCGAGGTCTTCCGCGTCGGCGCTGACGTAGACAGTCCCGCTGATCGCTTCCAGGCCCGCGTGCCCCTCTTCCCCGATCACGCCGAGGTGGACGAGTGGGTTGTTCAGGCGGCCAGCCACGGTCGCCTCGAGTGCATAGATCACGATGGAGTGCCGGTTGGCCTGCTTGGAGAAGCCGCTCAGGAGGTCGCCGCCCAGAATGCCCAGCAGGTACTCGATGGCGCTGGGGTGCGGATCGGCCTCCTTGAAGCTCGCCTGTCCGCAGATCGTGAACATGTTGGTGCGCGCCGAGGCAATTGCGTGGCCTCCTGGCGTACTCCGGATGCGTACGTTCCAGGTGAAATCTGATCCGGCTGTCGGGTCACGCGAGGCTAAAGGGCACATCGGACGGGGCAGGACCCTCCACGAGGCCGAGAGGATACACCACCCCTACTCGTAGTGGGTCCACATGCGGATCACCTTGACCACTTTTGCCTCCTCGTCCACCGCGTAGACGAGGCGGTGCTGGATGTTGATCCGGCGTGAGTAGGCGCCGTCGAGGTCCCCGACCAGCTTTTCGTACCTCGGTGGATTTCGGAATGGATCTTCTGCAAGGACCTTCAGGAGCACTTCTGCCCTGGGCCGCAGGCCGCTCGACGCAAGCTTCCTGGCGTCCTTGCGCGCCTGCTTCGTGTACAGCAGGCGCCATTGGCTCACCAGCCCGGGTCCTCCGCACACTCGTCGAGCGGGGTATCGAGGCCTTCCCGGATCGACTCGCGCATGCCCGGAATCGAGAGCAGGTAGACCGTCTCCTGAAGGGCCCGCCAATCGTCCGCGGAAACCAGCACGGCGTTGCCCCTCTTACCGGTGATCTGGATCGGCTCGCTGGATTGGGCGGTTTCCTCGAGCAGGCGGTAGAGGTTGGTCCTGGCGTGGCTGGCGGTGATCGTCTTCATTTCCTTCTCCTCCGGGAATGGTACGAGAAAACGTACGTCTTGGCAAAGAGGCGATAGACTTCCGCCATGGGATTCCACGAAGACTGCCTGGTCCTCGACGGCCACACCGACGTCCCCACCCGCCTCTGGGAGAGCCCCGCGAGCCTGGCGGAGCGCCGCTCCGACCGCCATGTCGACCTCCCCCGCCTGCGGGAAGGGGGCGTCGACGCGCTGGTCTTCGCCCTCTACCTTCCGGCCTCGCTCAATCCCGAAAAGGGCTGGGAGCATGCCAGGGAGCTTCACCGGATTTCCGTCGAGCACATCGAGGCGGCCGAGGGGGTGGAGATCGCCGTCAGCGCCGCGGATGTCCGGAAGGCGTGGCGCCGCGGCGTGGTCGCGGTGCTCTTCGGGCTGGAGAACGGCCGCCCCCTGACCATCCCGGGGACGATCGACGCCTGCGTCAAGATGGGGATCCGCTACGTCACCCTCACCCACATGGGCACGCACGAGTGGTGCGATGCCTCCACGGACGAGGCGCGGCACGGCGGCCTCTCGGGAGAGGGAGAGGCGATCATCTGGGAAATGACCCGCCGGGGCATCGTGCCGGACGTCTCCCATGTTTCGGACGCCGCCGTCCTCCATGTCCTGGAAGTCTCGCGCATCCCGGCCGTGGCGAGCCACAGCTCGGCCCGTGCCCTCTGCGACCACCCGCGCAACCTGCCGGACAACCTGATCAAAGAGATCGCCAGGAGGGACGGCGTGGTCATGGCCAACTCCTACCCGGCCTTCATCTCCACGCAGGCGAGCCAGGCCGACCGGAAGCGGGGACAGGAAGTCCGCGAGGAGCTGCTGGCCGAAGAAGAGGCCTACATGGCCGAACCGCAAACCCATTCGGAAGCCCGCGCGCGCCTGTTTGCCGAGCGCCCGTTGCCCGAGGTCCCCCTCTCCGTTTACGTGGACCACCTGGTCCATCTGATCGATGTGGCCGGCGAGGAACATGTAGGGATCGGAACCGACTTCGACGGCATCCCCGACGTGGTCTCCGGCTTCGAGGACGTCTCCCATTTTCCTGATCTCACTGCCGCCCTGCTGGACCGCGGCGTGGACAAAGCCGGTGTCAAGCTGATCCTGGGAGAGAACTTCCTGCGGGTGCTGCAAAAAGCAGAAGAGGCAATCCGGTAGATGCGCCGGTAGATTGCATCACCAGCCCGGCACGTCTACAATACTGCCACCTAGCTGTTTGACACCGTTGGAGACCCGTTCCGCGCAAGCGGAGGAGGGCCGATGGCGACTCGGAGAGACCTTCTCAAGCTGGGGCTCGTGGCAGGCGGCACGAGCCTCCTCAAGCCCGGGAGCGCAGCCGCTCAGCACAGGGAATTCCTCAAGTTCCTCTGCCCTCCGGACGACCGTCCGCGGGAGCTCGACGACCAGCGTCCGAGCCCGCCGGCGCGGCCCTTCGTGGCCGAGCTGTTCGTGCCGCCGGTCATGCAGCCGGTCGCGGACCTGAGCCCTCCGCCCGATCCGGCCGCTCACCAGCGCTACGACGAGTTCGCGCCGCAGAAGCTCTACCAGATCAACGAGGCCGAATTCGTCTGGCAGTACCACCCGGACCCGCCGTACGCGGCCGGCAGCTGGTCGTGGGGCTTCCAGTCGGGGAGCTTCCCGCCCAGCACGCCCGGCCCGACCTACCAGGCGCGCTATGGCGAGCCTGTCCTCGTCCGCCGCGTCAACAACCTGCCGACGGTTGGAAACTCGAACGTCTTCTGGGCGCTCCCTTCGACCACGAGCCATCTCCACAACGGCCATACGGCATCGGAGAGCGACGGCAACCCGGTCGATTGGATCGACTCGGGCGAGTTCTGGGACCATCACTACGCGAACTTCCCCGCCGGTTTCGATCCCCTCCAGAAGCTCACCACGCTCTGGTACCACGACCACCGGCTGGACTTCACCGCCTCCAACGTCTATGCCGGCCTGGCCGGCTTCTACCTCCTTTTCGACGAGGACGACACGGGCGACGAGGACACGGGCTGGAGGCTCCCGAGCTTCCCCAAGTACGACATCCCGCTGATCCTCCAGGACATCAAGTTCGCGGAAGTCGACGGCGGCGCCCAGGTCGTGTTCGATGCCTGGAACACGGACGGCATGCTGGGCGACCGCATGACGGTCAACCGGCGGATCACGCCGCGCTTCACCGTCGAGCGCCGCAAATACCGCTTCCGCATCCTGAACGGCGGGCCGTCGCGCTTCTACGAGCTGTTCCTGCGCTCCAGCCGCAAGGTCGACGGCACCGAGCACCCGCCGTTCATCGCCATCACGGGCGACGGCAATTTCCTGCCGCAGCCAGTTATCACTGAGGGCATCTTCCTGGCTGTGGGCCAGCGGGTCGACGTCATCATGGACTTTTCGGCGTACAAGCCGGGCGACCAGGTCTTCCTCCACAACCTGCTCGCCCAGACCAACGGCGCCGGGCCCTCGGGAGCCCGCCTCGACTTCGCGGACCCCCAGAGCTTCCTGATGCGCTTCGACGTGGTGGAGGCGACCGGACCGGACCGCAGCCGCATCCCCGATTCCTTCAGGCCCTGGCCGAAAGTCGATCTCGCCGACGTGAAGCGGCACCGGACCTGGACGTTCGATTACGAAGGCGGCCTGTGGACGATCAACGGCAGGGTCATGGACCCGAACCGGATCGACGCGGGCATCGATCAGAACAGCGCCGAGGTCTGGACCTTCCGCAACGGCGGCCGCAACTGGTCGCACCCGATCCACAGCCATTTCGTGGAGTTCCTGATCCTCGAGGTCAACGGCAAGCCGTACAGGCCCGAACAGATCCAGGACGTCGAAGGCCGCGAGCTGTCGGTCGTCGAGTACTTCCAGCTGCCGCCGGAGAGGCGCAAGCCCATCCGCTCGTTCTTCGGCGGCAGGCGCAGGGACGTCGCCGTCCTGCTGCCCGAGGATGAGGTCAAGGTGTACATGCGCTGGCCGGACTTCCTCGGCAAGTACGTCATGCACTGCCACAACGTGGTCCACGAGGACCACGCGATGATGATCCGCTGGGACATCGTGGAGCCGGGAAAAGGTTTCGATACGCCACGAGAAGTGCCGGGAGGCCCACCGCACGTCGAGGTGCGGCCCGCCGCCCCGACCATCGAGGACAGCGGCTCCGGACCGGGAAACGGAGGGAAGAAGTGAAAGACCGCAGAGAGCTTCTCGCGGGCGGGGTGGGAGCGGTCCTTGGTGCCGCGGACTGCACCCCTTCCGATCCTGGCTACTTCCCCAACGTGCTGGTCCATTCCCATGACGGCCGCAGGGCGCTGTTCCACGACGACCTGCTGTTGGGGAAAACCGTTCTGATCCACTGCTTTTCGATCGCGACGGAGCCCGTCTACCGTTCGGCGGAGAAGCTCGCGCAGGTGCAGCCGTTCCTGGAAGGCCGCCTCGGACGGGAGGTCTTCTTCTACTCCCTGACCGTGGACCCCGAGAACGACACGCCGCGGGCCTTGAAAGGTTTTGCGAAAAGGACCGGCGTGGGGCCGGGATGGCTCATGCTGACCGGCACGCCCGCAGACATGGAACTGCTGCGTTCGCGGCTCTTCGTCTCGCCCCAACAGTCCCATCATGCCGGCGAGGACTGCTCCATGGGGCTCGCCCGCTACGGCAACGCTTCGGTCGGCCTCTGGGGCTCGGTCCCGGCGCAGGCGAACCCGGAATGGATCGCGCGCCGGCTCTCCTGGGTGCAGCCGCGCGAACAACCCTCCGGCCCGCCCAAGCGCCGCGGCCCGGGTCCGCTCGTGGCGGGCATCCTCCTGACGCTCCTTGCGGCCCTGCCAGGCCTCGCGCAGGAGCCCGCACAACCGGAATGGGATTATCTGCCGTGCCCCTATGCCGAGTCTCCGGGATACCCGGGCGTCCCGGGCATCTGCCATCCCTACCCGCAACCGCGGCCCCAGCCATCGCAGGCGGCGACGACCGGCTGCCCGGGCGATTGCTTTACCAAGGTGATCACGGGCGAGGGCATCTTTCCGCCCAGCAATCCTTTCGATTACAAGACTTTCCCGGGGACCAACTTCCTCCCCACGATCTATACGAACATGTTCGACGGCACCGGCCTCGAGATGCCGAACACGCTGCCTTCGACACCGGACAATCCGTACAACCTGCATGATGGCGACCCCGTCGTCTCGCAGATCAATCCGACTTCCCCCGAGGACGACCTGCGCAGGATCATCAACCACATCGCCGACCGGGGCTTGGAGGAGGCGGTGGGCCCCGAAGGCCGTCAATACCGGCAGCAGGCCGTCAAGGATGCGATCCGGATGGGCCTGGACATCCTGGAAGGGCAGCCGGTTGCGAACCGCGCCTACAGCGGCCTTCCCCTCCTGCACTACAACGGTCCCGAGAAGGTCAAGACGGTGCAGCCGATCAAGGATGAAAACGGCAAGGTGATCGGCGGCAACGTCGACGTCCACCAGGTCTGGTTCGGGCAGCGCATCGAGTCGGACACCGGCTTTCTCGACGTGAGCCTGGTCCAGAAAGTTCCCTGGACGGTCACCTACACCGTCGACGTGCTGAACCGCGGCCGGGACGACTTCTCGCCGTTCGTGATGTACCTGGACAATCCGAGCCTTGCCAAGCCGGGCATGATGGCGCCGCCGCACGTGGGCATGGACCAGTCCTTCTACAACATGGACGAGGGCACGCGCACCGTCTTCAAGATCAAGATGACTCTCGGGGAGTACTACAACCTGATCTATACCTGGGGCTGGAGGATGCACCCACCGCGCGTCCAGGTCATGGAGAACGCCCACAAGAAGATCAGCTACCCGGGCGGCACGCCTCCCTCCTGCCCGGGGGATTACCAGGGCCTGACGCTGCCGCAGGTCGAGCAGGCCGTGTTCTGCCAGCCCGGCGATCCCGGCAATCCCGGCTGCGTTGCCACCCGCTGCAAGCCTGGGGAGGCGCGCGTCGGTCCCGATGGTCAGCCCACCGCGTGCGAAAAGGCGGCGCTCTATGCCATCTCGCAGATCGGCGAGCTGGCGCCCGAAAAACGCATGTGGCGCGCCCTGCTCGACGCCCGGAAAGCCGTCGACAAGGGGGACCTCAAAGGTGCTTCCGAGATCGCGCGGACACGGGCATTGCCCGCGTACTTCGACTGGCTGGACCGCGACGAGCTGCCGGCGGGGGTCGAGCCCGATCCGGACTCGGACATCACGATCCTCTACGTCAACAATACGATCTACGGCTGGCTCACGGACGGCGCGTGGGGCCGCTGGGACCAGTGGGAACAGCGGCCGCAGACGCTCAAGGTCACCGCCATCAACGGCGACAACTTCGTGCACTCGTACACGATCGCGGACTTCGGCGGCAACCGCGGCTGGGAAAACCAGTTCAAATCGTCGGTCAAGTTCGCCGGATCGGGCTGCTGGTTCACCTTCGGCCGCGTCCACTGGTCGATGCCGGCGGGCGGGCCGGCCAGCCCGTACATCTGCGTGCCGGCTGCGCAGGACCGTGACCTCGGCCGGCATCGCATCGAGGTCGAGCTCAACTACGACCCGTCCCGGCGGCTGCGTATCTATCAATTCGATCCGATGCATCACGACGTGGCGGTCTTCTCGTTCCACTGAGGTGTTGTGAAAGCCTTTGCGGTCTGTCTCGCTGCGCTCTGTCTGCTGGCGCTAGCTCCGGACCGCTACGTCCGGACGGTCGGCGATTACCCACTTCCGGATGTGACCCTGGTGGACATGGACGGACAGCGCGTGCCGCTCCCGGCAGTGCTCGGTGACGGCCCGGTCCTCCTGCAATTCATCTTTACGACCTGCCCGGCTGTCTGCCCGATCCTCAGCGCAACGTTCACTGGAGCGCAGGACCGGCTCGGCGGCGTCCGGATGGTTTCGATCACGATCGATCCGGAGCACGACACACCCGGGCGTCTCCGCGAGTATGCGAGGCGCTTCCGCGCCGGTCCTCAATGGAAGTTCTTCACCGGCAGCCTGGATGACGTCGTCGCCGTTCAGAAAGCTTTCGGGGTCTACCGCAGCGACAAGATGCAACACGAGCCCTCGACGTTCCTGCGCGCGGCGCAGGGTCCTTGGGTGCGGCTCACCGGGCAGGTCAGCTCTGAAGATCTGATAGCCGAGCTCCGCAAGCTCTCCGATCCCGCTCCTGGCAGGAAGGTCTACATGGAGGCCTGTGCCTCCTGTCACCGCCGCAGCGGGTTCGGAGCGAGTGAGGGCGGTGCTTTCGTTCCCGCGGTGACGGGACCGTTGCTCTTTGGCGCGCAACACCTGGAGCGGCCGGACCTCTTCCGGGAGCTGTACCAGGAGGTGCAGACGGCGGCTTACCGGGCCAGGGTCCGCGATCCCCGGACGCGGCCCGCCTATACCGAAGCGAGCCTCGCCCGCGCCGTGCGGGAAGGCCTCGATCCCGTGGGCCGGAAGCTCTCCACGCTGATGCCGCGCTCCCCCTTGAGCGACGAGGACATGGGGCATCTAGCCGCCTACCTACGCACCCTTTCGGCCGCTCCCTCGCCGGGGGTGGATGCGGAAGCGATCCACTTCGCCACCGTGTTCACTCCGCAGGCCGCTCCCGCCGAGCGCCGGGCCATCCTCGCCGTGATGGAAGCCTTTTTCCAGCGGAAGAACGCGGACACCGAGGGCCTCCTGCGCCACGCGGGCGGCTCCCCGTCGTACAAGGATGACCTCGCAAAAGGTTATCGAAAGTGGGTCCTCCACGTTTGGGACCTCCAGGGTCCGGCGGCGGGCTGGCGCGGGCAGCTCGAATCAAAGATGAGGGAGCAACCCACCTTCGCGCTGCTGTCCGGAGCCGGTGACTGGCGGATCGTCCACGACTTTTGCGAGCGCGAAGGGGTGCCCTGCCTCTTCCCGAGCACCCTCCTGCCCGCGGGCTCCGGTGATTACACGATCTATTTTAACAGCGGCCTCATCGGCGAGGCCAAAGCTTTGGCGAGCTATCTGGAGCCTTCCACCCGGATCGTGCAGATTTACCGGGACACGGAAGAAAGCCTCGCTCTGGCAGAAGCCTTTCGAAAGGAACTTGGCGGCCGCGTCGTGGATTTGGACGCGAAGAAGCCGCTACCAAAGGCGGACGATCTCGTCCTATGGCTCGAAGGCAAGGATGTCGCAGCGCTGGGTGACCTCGCTGGCTTCCGCCGGATCTATCTCTCTTCCAGCCTCGCAGCCCCCGCCGATCTGCCGGCATCCCTGCGCGAGAAGGCCGTTTTCACCTACCCTTACGCATTGCCTGGGCGAGAGGGGCCGCATGTCTACCGGGTGCGCTCCTGGCTGCGCTCCCGGGGAATAGAAAGGACGCACGAGCGCCAGCAGCTCAACGCCTTCTATGCGCTCTCGCTCGCCGAGCACGCGCTCGACCACATGGCCGGCAGCTTCTCCCGCGACTTCTTCGTGGAGAGCGTCGAGCGTGAGGCCGAGGTCGAGCTCAACCCCGGGGTCTTTCCGCGCCTGAGCCTCGGCCCTGGCCAGCGCTTCGCCTCGAAAGGTTGTTACATCGTCCGGCTTGGTGCGAGCGGGGTCGAGCCCCTCAGCGACTGGATCGTGACCGAGTAGGGTATACAACAGGCCGTAGTGCGGGCGAGCAAGGCGCCTCGCGCCAAGCTTTACTTAGGGCACGCTGGCAACGTCGTCGAGGCTCTCCAGAAGGCAGCCGCCCAGGGAGACCGGATGCGTGTAGGAGATTCGAACCGATCTCTTTTCAGATCCTCCTCCCGCTTTGGGAGCTCCTTCTGCGAGATGGTCGAGGCCTTCCCGGAGAGCTTGGTGCGCGAGATTCTCGAAGCTGGTGGCCCTTTCCTGGCTCAAGCGTTCGATTCTCTCGGCCAGCTCGCCGTCCACGGTGATCGTCGCACGCATACAGAACGAGGATAGCACTTCCTCGGCCATGTCGGCCCCTCCCTTGCGCCTGGAAAGACGCCGGAATCGATGCTTTGTTACCGTTGGAAGATATCCGGACTCTGGCCGGCGGTCAAGCGCGGCATCGAGCCCCTCAGCGACTGGGTCGTGACCGAGTAGGCGTACAATCTCTTCCAGCGGTACTTAATGACAAGGGGGAGAGAATGCGCCACGCCCTGCTGGTCGGTAGCATGCCGTTCCGCGACGAAGAGGATTGCATGCGTCGCGCCCTCGCCGAGCTCGGTCCCTACCTGTTCTCCCTGCCGGATGGGGAAGTGGGGGAGCGCACCCCTGAGTTTCCCGACGGCACGCGCGCCTGCTGGATCATCCGGGCCGTCGAGATCCTCTACAAGGACCGGGAGAGCTGGCATGTGGTGAAGGAGCCGGTGCGGGCCCGCAACGGCGTTCCGTCGAGCTACGAAGGCCTTCACCAGCTCGAGCCCCTGTGCCAGCCCGAGGACGTACCGCACCGCCTCGCCTTCGGCTACGACAAGGAGCTCGCACAGTACTACCCGCTCTTCCGCCGCCTGCGAGAAGAGGGCGGATGGAATGGCCTCAAGTTCCAGATGGGAGTGCCCACCGGCCTCGGCCTCGGGTTCGTGATCGCCAACCCGGAGAACCGGATGCGCTACCAGGGAGCGTTCAACGAGGTCATTGCCCGCGAGGTGAACGCGATGCTGGAGCTGGCGGGGGACGACTTGGTGATTCAGATCGAAGCCCCGCCGGAAGTCTACGCGGCCTACGAGTATCCCCAGATGATGGAGGCCATCTCCATTGGTTCGATCCTCGACCTCGTGGGACGGATCAAGCCCGGCGCCCGGATCGGTCTGCACCTCTGCCTCGGCGACCTTCACAACATGCCGATGATGCAAGTGAACAGCGTCCAACCTCTGGTGGAGCTTTCGAACCGCCTCGTCGAGAAATGGCCGCGGGATCGTGAGCTGGTCTACATGCACTACCCGCTTGCCGCGGGCAACGTGCCGCCCTCGACCGACTCGAACCTCTATCAGCCGCTCGCGGACATCCGCCTGCCGGAAAGCACCCATTTCGTCGCCGGCTTCGTGCACGAAGGGCTCTCCTACGAGGAGAACGAGGGGATCCTGCGCAGCATCGAGGACGCGAGAGGGGGGACGGTGGACGTGGCCAGCTCCTGCGGCATCGGCCGCCGGGCACCCGAGGTCGCGGAGCAACTGCTCAGGTTTACCGCGCGCCTGGCGGCGAGCTGAGCATCCAGGCATCGAAAGCCCGCGCAAACTTGCGGGGCGATTCCGCATCGGTGCGGAAGTAGAGGGACGGCTCGATCAGCTCCAACTCCATGAGGGCGTAGCGGCCCGAGTCCAGGCGGACGAGATCGACCCGCGCATAGAGCGGCGGGACGGGCAGGGATTCCATGATCCTCTGCCCCATCGCGGCCAGAAATGCCGGAGGTTCGATCGGCTCGATGAGCCCGCCGTGCTCTTCTTGCACCCGGAAGTCTGCTTCCTTAGGGGACTTCAGGACCGCGTGGCTGAGCTCGCCCCCGAAATAGAAAAGCGAGTACTCCCCCTCCTCGACGATGCTCCGCAGGAAGGGCTGCGCCATGACCTCCCGTCCTGCGAAGGCCGCCTCCATCTCTCCGCTCCAGCGGTCGCCCGGCCGCAGCCGGTAGGTGTGGAACGCGCTGGCGCTGATCGCCGGCTTGATTACGATCTCGTCCGCATCCAGCTCGCCGAACAGGCTCCGGTCCCAGACGGTGGGAACGACCGGCAGGCCACGAGCCTCGAGATCCCGAAGATAGGTCTTGCGCGCGTTCCAGCGGACCAGCTCCAGGGGATTGGCGAGGCGGGCGCCCGACCGGCCGATCTCTTCGAGGACGGCGAGGAACTCCTCCGGGTGCTTGTGATAGTCCCAGGTCGAGCGGATGACCACGGCCTCGTACCGCTCCCACCCGCCGGGCTGGCGCCAGGGGACATGCTCCACGGCCCAGCCGAGCTCGACCATGGGGCCCTCAGCAAGCTTGTCGTCAGTCACATAGCCGGCGAGGTCGTCGGTGGTCAGAAAGGCGCATGTCCTCATGGGCCGGCCAGCCTATGCCAGAATCCTCTGCATGGCCAAACCTGACCCCTTGGACCCCCTGAAGATACTGCGGAAACTCTGCCTCGCCCTGCCGGAGACGACCGAGCGGCTCAGCCACGGCGAGCCGACCTGGTTCATCCAGGGCAAGAAGACCTTCGTGAACTACGCCAACCATCACCACGACGACCGGCTGGCCTTCTGGTGCGCCGCCCCGGATGGTGCCCAGGAGGTGCTCGTTGCCCAGAACCCCGAGCGCTTCTTCCGTCCGCCCTACGTGGGCCACCGCGGCTGGCTGGGGGTGTACCTGGACGTGCCGGTCGACTGGGACGAGATCGCCGACCTGGTCACCGCGGCATACCGGACGGTCGCCCCGAAGAAGCTGCTGGCCGAGCTGGACCAGGGGGGCGTGAAACCTTTTTCGGCCCCTCATCGTCCTGTCTAGAGAAGGAGGAGACGACAATGATCAGGAAGTTCCTGCCGATCGCCTTACTGACCCTGGGCCTTGGAGCCCTTCAAGCTCGCGCCGCTGATACCGACGACCTCTGGATCCACATCCGCGTCCTCGACGCGAAGGACGGCCGCGTTTCCATCAACCTCCCCATCTCCGTGGTCGAGAGGATGGGCAACGTCCTGCCGGCGGACGCTTCGGGGAAGGGGGACGGGCGGCTCCGCTTCAACGACGAGGACATCACCGTTTCCGATCTGCGGGCAATCTGGTCCGATCTCCGGAAGCACCCGGATGCCACGTTCATCACGGTCGACGAGGTCGACTCCAAGGTCCGGGTCGCCAAGATCGCCGGCAACCTGGTTGTACGGGCGCATGAGACGGGGGCCGGCCGCGACGAAAAGGTCGAGATGAAGATCCCCGGCAAGGTCGTGGACGCGCTGCTCTCGGCTCCGGGCGAGCAGTTCAACCTGGGTGCCGCCATGAAAGCCCTGGCCCGTGAAGGCGAGGGCGAGATCGTGACCGTCACCGGCGACGGCGAGACCGTGCGCATCTGGATCGACGCGCTCTCCGAAAGCCAGGCACGCTGATGAAAACCCTAATGAAGGTTCTGCTGGTCTTCGTGGCGGCAACCGGAATCCTCCTCATGGGGTCGGGGTTCCTTCTCGCCGCGAGCATCGTTCAGACCGGATTGGTGACGGTCAAGGTCAACGAGTCCGGCCCGAACGGAACACACCTCTACCTGCCGGTGCCGGCGGTGCTCGTCCACGCGGGGCTGGCCGTGCTGCCCGCGCTGATTGAAGAAGACGTCTGGGAAGATGTCCGTACCGACCTCGGCGAGTGGGGTCCGGTCGCGGCCGAGGCCCTCCGGGCCGTGGAAGATGCGCCCGACGGCGTGCTGGTGGAGATCGAGAACGACCGCGAGTACGTCCGCATCGAGAAGGACGGCCGTAGCCTGGAAGTCCGCGTCAGGGACGGAAAGGACTCCTTCGAGATCTCACTGCCGGCGAGCCTGCTCGGCCGCGTCGCCAGAGAGATCGCGTAACGCTGCAATGACTACCGCGGCCAGCTCGCTCTGCTGCTGGTCGCGGGAGATCGCCGCGAACCGATCGCCGAACTGAAAACCGTAATATCCAAACTGTGAGTGGTTGCCGCCCTCGATCAGCACCCACTTCGTTCCCGGTGGAAGGCGCGCGGCATTCTCGCGCGCTCTCTCCGGGCTCGCCAGCCGGTCCCGTGTCGCAAGGATCTTGGTGACCGGGATCGTGAGCCCCGAGAGATCCAGGTCGCGCGGATGCGTGGTGCCGACGAGGATCAGGCCCCTGGCCCCGCCGGCATCTGGATTCCGGCCAGCATACTCCGCAGCGTAAAAGCCGCCTTTCGAATGCCCGCCGACCATCCAGCTTCCTGATTCGAGCACCTTCCGCGCCTGGTACGCGCCCTCCGTATAGGCCGCCTCCGTGGAATAACCCCGCAGCGGCAGCTTCACGAGCACGGCGGGATGGCCCGCCTCTGCGACCGACCTCAGGAGCGGAACGTACGCCTTCGGAGCGACGAGGCTGCCTGGGAAAAAGACGAGGCCCATCGGACGCGCACGGCAGGGCTGGAAGCGGAATAGCTCAGTATTCTCCTCGACCGTGATGCAGCCGTCGCTGCGCAGCGCCGAGTCCGGCACTCCCCATGCCTGGAAAGCGATCAGGTTCCAGGCGAGGAAAACGATCAGCGCGACGCTGCCGATGCGGACCCACCAGCGGTGAATCGTCTGCCACTTCACGGGCTCAGCGCCTCCAGGAGGAATCGCCCGGCCTCGACTGTCAACAGGGCTTCGAAGTGGCCGCCTTTGACGCGGCGCGACGGCAGTGCGAGGGCGGCCCTCTCCTGAGGCGACAGCCAATCCTGGCTTGCCACTGTCGCGTGCTCGTCTCCCTCTGCCGTGGCCAGCGCTTCGAGAGCGGGACGCCGACCCAGCCAGGAGTCGCCGGTAAAAAAGGTTTTCCATTCCTTCCCGTCCCGCACCAGAACAGCGCGGTCCGGCGTCGGCTGGTCCGTGCTCCCCACGACATAGATCCGGGTTTTGCCGAAGCGGGGAGAGTCCGCCTGCAGCAGATCCTGGAAGCGCCGCGCGTCGGAAAGAACCTGTCGAAGCTCCGCATCCCGGCCCTGGATGGACCAGCCGTACTCACGCCAGCTCTCGGGGTCCCACAGGTCCACATCCATCGGCCGTCCTTTCTCGTCCAGAAAAAGGTCGCGGCGGTAGATGGGGAGATCCTGAAAGAGGGACGGAAACGTGAACAGAACCTCGGGGCTCATGAAGCGGCCGACCAGCGGGACATAGCGCCGGCCGCGGTCGAGCTCGCGGAGGATGCGCAGGCTCCCGCCGTTCGAAGCTCCCACGAGGATGAGCCGGCGAACCGCCAAAGTCGGAGGCAGGTCGTACTTCGCCAGATACCGGCACAGATGGGCGCCGCTCGACTGGCAAACCAAGTCGACCTCGAGCGTTTCGCGCCCCTGCTTCCCCCGTATCTCCTCCAACTGCTGGCGGAGCCGCCCGGCGCTCTCCATCAGGTCGCGCCGCCAGTCATAGCCGAAGAAGAAGAGCGTCTCCTCCGGAACGTAGCCTGCCCGGATGAGCAGCTCACGGAGGGGACCGTAGATCGGCTTGTGGATGCCGAAGACGCTGATCTGGTCGATCGGGCCGACGGGCTCGAGCGCAGTATCTGGGGGGGGGCCGAGGGCCAGCCGGGAGCCGTCGTCGTCGGGGCCGAGAAGGTTCTTGCCCTCGCCCCAGACCACCTCGCCCGTCTTGGAATCCTTGAGGACGACCCCGGTGACCCCGGGCACGAACACCACGGGAACCGAGGGGGCTTGGGCCGGGGGGCGCTCCGGCAGGCCCGCGTACTTTGGGACGCAGGCGGCGAGCAGAAGGAGAAGAAAAAGCGCGGCTCTGAATGGCATCGGGGGAGTCTACATCGCCTCCGTTATCCCCAAAGCTCCGGCAATGTAGGGGAGGGGCTTGCCCCTATACGCGCTAACTTTGCATTGCCAAGCCCCGGTAGGGGCGTCATGAATTAGCCCGGCACGTGAGTGCCGGGTAACGGAGATCCGAAACAATCCGAGCCCCGGACGGGGCGACATAACGGGAGTGGGGCGCAAGCCCCAGGAGGGAGGAATGTCGCCCCTACCGGGGTTTCGGGTGTTCTGGCGACCCATCACCCGGCACTCACGTGCCGGGCTAATTCATGTCGCCCCCTACCGGGGCTCTCCTTCCAAGGCAGCAAAGTGGCCGGTATTGGATCTAAAAAGTTTTCGGCCGGCTTCAAGCTCCTTCGGACGGATCTAAGAATCTTGGATCGGCCCGGAACTTCTTAGATCGGATCCAAGGATCTTAGATCGGATCTAAGAAGCTTCGCCGCGAATCTAAGAGGCTTAGGACCGGTCTAAGGATCTCAGATCGGATCTAAGGCCCTTAAATCCGTCCTAAGAAATTTTGGCCCGATTCCAGAAGCGTGGAGCCGGTTCGGAGCGGCTACGGCTGGTTCTTTTTCCGCAGAAGCGCTGCAAGGCGCGAGATGAGCTCGGCCGTAACTCTTTCCTCGTCTCCGTACCGGCCATGACCTTCGGCCTGTTGCCGAGAGGGAATGCCCTCGCCGGTCAGGACTTCCGGCTGATCCCCAAAGACTTCAGGGCTTCCGGACGGCGATCAGAGCGACCGCCAACCTGTTTACCCCCTCCCTGATAGGCCTCGCCCTCCCGGCGAAACCCATTGCCGCGCGAGAATACATTTCGAGGAGTCGGCACAACGCATTGGCGAGCCGCCGAAAGGTATTGGCGGCTCACCGAAGGCCATCGGCGCCTCCCGTAAGCCATTGGCGGCCGGCAATGGGCTTTGGGGCCGTGGCTATAAGTATTGGAGACCCGCTGAAACAGTTTGGCGGCGCCCCATGGTTTGCAGCGAGGCGCCGATGAGTTGCGGAGAGACGCCAATGGGGTTTGGCGAGCGCCGAAAGACTTGGCGGCACGCCGATGGCTTGCAGGGAGTCGGCTATAGGTTTTGGCGAGCCGGCAATGGGTTTTGGGAGTCGCCGATGAGTTATGGGAAGCCGCCAATGGCTTGAGCCGAGCCGCCCATGAGTTTTGGCGGCTGGCGATAGATTTCGGAGAGCCGTCGATGGACTTGGTGAGTGGCCGATAGGTTTCGAGGAGCCTCCGATAGCTTGAGGCGAGCCGCCGATACGTTAAGTCAGCCGCCGATGAGCTTTGGCGAGCGGCCTATAAGTTTTGGAGAAGCGTCGACAGGCTTTGGCAAGCGGCTGATGCACTTTGTCCCGCGCTGTAGAGACGTCCCCAGTCCGCTGGCACGAAGCTTTCGGGTGTACAGGGTCGGGGCGTCTCATGGCCCCAGGAACCACAAGGCTGCCAGGAAAGGCCGCCAGGATGTCGTAGCCCCCTGGTTTCAAGTCCGTGGCACAAGGGCGGGTCTGGAATGCAACAACCTGCCGTGGGGGAGACGCCCCGAGCTTGTTCACCCGGCCGGATCGTGGTAACGGACTGGGGCGTCTCTACCGAATCCCCCCGCCCTTGCACACCCGAAAACCCGGAACGAATTTAGGGCACGTCGTACTAGCCGTCCTGATTGACACCCTCCGGTGACGGACGTAGACTTGCTAAGTCTATGTTTCTGCGAATCTTGGAGTCGCCATCGGCTGAGGTCGGCAGGCGTCGTAGAACACGAGAGTAGTGTCCTAGTCCTAGTCATGCGGACGGCGAACGGCGATTCTAAGGTTCGGCGAAAAGACGCTCATGCCAAAAGTAAGCGGTAAAGAACTGATCTCAGAGACCACTGAGAAAGTCGTGCGTAGGCTCGTTGTAACCTCGTCGGTTGCTTTTTTTGTGAAGGCCTACGATGTGCCGCTGCAAGACCTGAAGGTGCTTGGCGCAGAGCTGCCAGCAGGATTGTTCGATATTGTGGCACTGGCCTTAGTGCTCTACTTCGGTTACGCGTTGATAATCAGTTGGGTTGGGGACCTTCTCGCCTTCCGTATGTGGTATCGAGAAAGTTCGATTTGGTCTGACTTCGGAATTCAGATGAACTTGGACAAGACGTTTATCAGCGGCGGCGTCGATCTCCTGATGCGATTGTACAGTCTCGAGAAGAGCAAAGAATGGCCTCCTGATTTCGCCAGCCTCGACGCTAAGGCCAAGTCTGAGTACCAGGATTTTAAAACCAATGTGGAGCTGTATTGCGTTAGACTAGAACACGCGGGTACGAAGTTTAGGATGCTGTCAGCCTTCGGTCACTATTATGTATGGATCCAAAATTTTCTGATTCCAGTGTGCTGTAGCCTGCTGGCTGTATATATGCTCCTGAAGTACGGAGACCTCAGGTTTCCTGTGAGGTTATGAGCGCAAAGAGCCGAACCCACGCTTCCAGCGGACAGCCGGCTTCGCCGTCTGCGCGCTGAAGCGTCAGATTGTTCTGCGGCATAGAAACTTACTGGGTGCCTAAGGAGAGATCTGTTTTGGCGAGCCTGCTGAAAAAGAGGTTTAGGAACCGGGTCTTTATAAGCTACAGTCACAAAGACAGGGAGTGGCTGGAGGCGCTGCAGGTCCATCTTCGACCTCTTGAGAGAGAGGGGAAGATTACGAGGTGGGACGATACCCTGATTCAGAGTGGTTCTCAGTGGAAGGACGAGATTAGAAGAGCCCTCAGCGAAGCAAGGGTTGCTGTACTCCTCGTGAGTAAGTACTTTCTGGCTTCCGACTTCATTGCAGAGAACGAACTCCCTCCACTGCTCCAAGCAGCGGAATTAGAGGGAGCAGTAATATTCCCCGTCATAATAGGTCCCTGTCGCTTCTCAAGGACAACGAGTTTATCAGACTACCAAGCCGTAAATTCTCCCGACCGAACTCTTGTCGAGATGACACCAGCAGAGCAAGATAGAGTTTGGCTTAATCTGACAGATGCGATTGAGGACGTCCTGAGCACATTATCAGAGCCGGAGCTGGAGATGCAAAGCAGCCTCTATCCACGAGAACCACTCGCAGTTCCCACTACCAATGCCTCATCTGCTGGGGCAGGATGTGACGAGCGATTGGCGCCAGACCTCTATATACTTGTTCACCATGGCGTGGCCGATGGCCGCCCAATTCTGTCATTCCAAATAAAAGCAAAAGATGCCTCTCTGGGCGTGGTCGACAAACTCTATCCCCCAGTGCCGCTTTCGAAGGATTTAAGGTTGTTCTTTGGAGAACTCTTTCGTGACATCGAGCGGCTATCTGGCGGACAAGAGGGAGAGATTGCAAAAAGAAAACTGGAATCGAAGGGAAACTTCCTTTTCGAGCGACTTCTTCCCGCGGAGCTCGGTGACCTGCTCTGGGAACTTCAGGGTAGGGTTAAGACCGTGCTTGTTCAATCCAATGAAGGCATTATTCCGTGGGAATTATTCAAGCTCTGGAAGCGTCGGCAGAGTGGGATGGTAGAGGAAGGCCCATTCCTCTGTGAAGCCTTTGCACTCACTAGGTGGATTACAGGCTTCGAGCCACAGATGGAGTTTCCGTTTGAGAGCGTAGCCTGGATTGCTCCCAAGAGTGGCCCAGAATGGTTTATTCACGGTGACAGGCCGGTGATGCTTGAAGCCCAAGGCATTAGCGTGAACGAAATTCCTCCCACCTTTATCGCTGTGCATGATGCCTTGGCTTCGGGTAGATATGATACCCTTCATTTTTCAACGCATTCGAGTACTGCAGGAGGGGACCCTAGCCGATGGAAGTTGTATTTAGAAGATCAGGAGGGGCTCACGCCTGAGGATTTAGTAGGGCACGCGGGTAATCTGGGTGTCACGAGGCCTTTGGTGTTTCTCAACGCCTGCCAAACGGGACTGAATTCCGACACGATTACAGGAGTTAGCGGCTGGGCTACTCAGTTTATCAGGGCTGGTTGCGGTGCCTTCGTGGGGTCGTATTGGAATTTGTCTGACGAGTCAGCGAGTGCCTTTCAGGAGGCATTCTATCGCCACTTCTTGGCGGGTGAGCCGTTGGGAGAGGCTGTTCGCTTGGCGCGCCAAGACGTAAAGTGTCTGGGAGATCCTACATGGCTTTCTTATACTGCTTATTCTCACCCTGAGGCGCGAGCTAGGTTAAATAAGGTAACTAAATCGAAGATAGCATGAAGTGGAGCATCGTGGTAGATACCGCAGAACCCACTGATGCAGCGGACACCTGGCTCGCGTCCATGTGCCACTGATCAATCAAGCGTTAGCGGTAAGGTGAAATAGGCGAGGTATGAATCAGCCATAAGTACCCGCAAGAGTTATTTTCTCTTGGGGAGAAATGTGTAAACGGTGCTCCACGCCTTCAGGCCATATCCTGTGCCAGAGTACAAACCGTGAAAGGAATATAGTGCTATGAAGAATCAACGTGTTATTGCTGCCCTTCTTTTTGTTATCGCTTTGTGTCTGGTGCTTATTACTGCAAAGCTGTACAATATAGACTTGGTAGACAAGGCCTATGCACAAGGAGGTTCAGCGGCTATGATCTTTGGCTGCTACATCCCGCCGGGGAAGGCCCAAAGCGAAGTCAGTTGCCAATGGGTTCCAGTGAAGGTTACCGAGAACGGAGTATTTGTTAAAAACTAAACTTTCGGCCCTGTGTTACCGACTCGGGTAAACGGGGGATTCCCCCCCCCATACTGGATGCGGTCACTGGGCGGTTCATTGTGGATATTGCGTAGCCTCGGCGTGCGCCAAGTTTCAAGGGTCCGCTGCTCGCGGAGCTAAGGGGGGAGTATCCGGCCTACAATCCGGCCTACAAGAACACAAAGTCTCCTATCGCCAGTTGGCAGTTCCGCTGTACAATAAGCAAAGGGGGCGCCGCAGTGGAGCTATAGCCGTATATGCGAGTAGGAAACCTTCTGTTCCGCTAACCATGCGCTGCACCGAACGGCTGGGCTCGCGCCCATCCTGTCAATGAGCTTACAAGCGTTGGCCGTCACGAAGCCGAAGGAAACGCCTATGGAATTGCTTCGCTTCATTGGACGATTATGGCGCCGATTTTGGCACATAGAAAGGCTGGGAGCGGCTGCCGCTCTGTGTAAGGACATCACTGAACCAGATTCCAAGGAGCGGTTTCAACAGGTTTGTCGCCATTTCTTCAGTTTCCTGGACGAGCAGCACGGTTTTCAGAGATATCCTCCTCGGCTTCATGAGCTTGGCTTTCAGAATCCTTACATGGTGATCTACCGTAGCCGGAGCCTGATCATAATTATCGAGGGTCTTTCTCATGGTGCCAGAACCCGGATGTGCCTTATCGATCGAGATGGTCAACTCCTCGACATTGCGAGACTGGTGAAGCACCGTAATCAGAAGCTGTTGAATCTGTGCAGTCTGGCGCACGGGCAGAATGAGCAGATTCCATTGTATGCGGAGGCTCTCCGGAGTTGCGTCGGCGATGTTCTTGACGGAGACTTAAAGGTGGTCTCACGGATTCCAACGTTCAGCCGTGAGTTCTCTTTTGTTGACTTTCTCGATGCCGATGACATGGCCTACTTCCTTAAGTGCCATGCTCCTCGGCCAGTCTCAGCATTGATGCAGGTCTGAGCCCTTCACATGAGCGCCAATCAAATTACTTCCACCTTCGTCCAGGCAGCCGACGAGCTAGGCTTCTCGTTTGAGCCTGCCTTTTCGGTTGAGTTGAAGGACGGCTCCGTGATTCAGAGCCTTGGTTTCGTGCGGCACTTCGGCTCCAAGCTTGGAACCCTGCTCTTCTCTGAGTCAGAGTGCCCTTCAAGTCGCGAGTGCGAGGAGCTCCGGGGCATGGGTTACTACTACTCGCAGCTCTTCTCCGAGAGTTTTCACGAGTTTGACGAGGAGGTCTTCAAAGAGACGCTCGACGATTGGGGTTTCTTCGGCAACGAGCAGGAGCGCCCCAGTTGGTACTCGGGCCTCTCGTACGTCAGCTCAAGTTGAAGCTGCCTCCCCCTATGGCGCGGGAGGCGTTGGCTACGAAGCCGTGCGCGAGATCGTCGTCTGCTCCGCCTGCTCCGAAGAGCCCGCGGATCGCCGTGCGCATGGGTGTGATCCGCCCGAGCTGGCGCTAGCGGCCTGAATCACAAGGCGGGTCTGCACTCTGCAGGCCCGCCCCTGTTCAACAATCTGAGAAGGAGCCTTCAGCGGGCCGGCGCGAGAGCCGAGCCCTGCAGGACGATCTCCACGCGGCGGTTCTGAGCCTTGCCGTTGGAGGAGTTGTTCGAGGCGATCGGCCTGGTTTCACCGTAACCCTGGGTCTCGATGCTGTTGGCCGGGACGCCGCCGGCAACGAGCACCGAGCGCACGGCCTCGGCACGCAGACGGGAAAGCTCCAGGTTGTACTCGTTCGAGCCGTCGGCATCCGTGTGGCCTTCGATCAGGAAATGGGCGTCTTCCCCCGCGGCGGAGAGTGCGCGGGCAATCTCGGTCAACCGGGAGCGCATGGACGGCTGGACGATCGATTTGTTCACTTCGAAGTACACGCTGCCGGGCAGTGTCAAAACGAGCCCCCGGGCCTCCTGGCGTACTTCGGCCAAGCGGGAGAGGGTGGCTCGCAGCTCTTCCCGGGTCCGCTCCTGCTCCTCTCTCAGGCGGGTGATCTCCGCGGCGCGTGCCTGCTCCTCCTGGGCCCTCCGGGCCTCTTCAGCCCGCAACGCCTCTTCGGCTCGCCGTTCCTCCTCAGCCTGCCGTGCCTCTTCATCGCTTTCACGGCGCATCCGCTCCTCGGCGGCGCGCGCCTCGGCCTCGCTTCGCATCTGCTCGGCCTCCCGGGCCCGCTCCTCGGCAGACAGGCGCGCGTCGGTCTCCCTCCGCGCCCGTTCGGCGGCAGCCTCCCTCCGCTCCCGCTCCTCCCTGGCCAGCGCCTCGGCCTCGGCCGCGCGCTGCTCCGCCTCGGTGCGCGCCTCCGAATGCAGGCGGGCGATCTCGGCGTCCCGGATGGAAAGCTCGGCGCGGTTGCGCCGCTCGGTCTCCATGCGGACCGCCTCCTCGGCCGTCCTCGCCTCGGCCTCGTATTGCGCCTGGCGCGCTGAAGCCTCCGCCCGGCGGGCGTAATGCGCGGCCGTGTCCGCGTCCCGCTTCTCCTCCCAGGTGCTCTCCGCGATGCTGAGGTGGCGGCGGGCCTCGTCATACTCTCTCGACGCGAGCTCGCTGGCCCGCGCGCGCTCGGCCTCCTGGATTGCGATCCGCGCCTCGGCGATCTGGGCGGGCGGCGGCCCGGCCGAACAGGCGCCGAACGCCAGAGCCAACATTAGAGCGATGATTCCTGGAAGTAGTCTGGTGTTCATTTTGGCGGTCTCCCTGCGTCTTCCCGGATTTGATTGGCTCTCTGCTCGAGGTCATCCGCCTCCCGGCGGATGCGGTTGGCCTCGCGCCGCACCCTCTCCGCCCTGGCCATGGCCTCCGCGGCGGAGGCATAGTCCCGCGCTTCGAGCAGGCGCCGGCGCGCCGCGTCGCCGGAAGTCTGGCGAGCGGCCTGAAGAGCGATCCGCGCTTCTTCGAAAAGCTCGGGAGCCCGCTCTTCGGCGCCGGCTTCCTCGGCGCTCTGCAGAGCCCTCTCCGCCTCGATCACCTCTTCCGCGCCAACAGGATCACCACCGCCAGACGATGCGCAGCCGGCGAGAGCTCCCACCATGAGCAGAATGCCAAGACTCGATAACTTCATGATTCCTCCTTCTTTTCCCCGCGCACCGCCCCCCTTTCCAAGTTTTTGCACAGGAGATGCCACCTCGCCGGCTCCCTAAATCCCCCGGCGAGCACCAGATTCATTGTCAGGACCCGCCTCAGACGGCTCGCAGGACTTCTTTCGGGTGGCTTTCCGGCTTGCAGCAGGGTGCTGCGGCTGATTCTTTTAGGGAGAAGTTGAATGAGAAGCAACGGAATTACCCGCCGCTGGCGGGCTTTGCTGGTGGCCGGGCTGTTCATGGCCGCCGGGTTCAGTGTGGAGGCCACGGCGCAGCAGGTCGACCAGCGCAAGGGTGTGGACCCCCGGGTCGACTACCCGGGGCTGGCCAATATCGGCCCCTGGGACGACCGCAACTACTCGCTCACGAAGGAGGATCTCGCCACGCTCGCCCCCAACGAGCAAGAGCTGAGGGATCCCATTCCGGTCTTCTTCCGGGTCGAGCTGCGCAAGGCCATGCCCGAGATGCCGCGGAGAGGAATCCCCCAGTATCCGCGCGCCGCCCTGAACGTCTACAAGATGAAGTACGGCGGCTATCTGATCAACGGCTTGATCTATCGCGGCGTGAAGGTCGTGAACGGCCGTTTCGTGGTGGTCCAGGAGAAGGGGTTCACCGAGGACGAATTCCGGCTGCAGACGGCCGAGGCCCTGACCACGGACGTGAAGATCACCTCGCCGACCGGCGCCGCCGAGTCCGCGATCAAGATCCATCCCACCGACGTCAACAAAGTGGTCGCCGGCTCGAACGGCCCCGGCTCGGGCCAGATCATGTGGTACTCGACCAACGGCGGCACCAGCTGGACCCAGTCCGGCGCCCTGCCGCAGGGCAGCACCTGCTGCGACCCCACGGTCGACTGGTCCGCGAACGGCCAGTACGCTTACACTTCGACCCTCGGCGGTTGCGGCGCGCTGTGCAACGTCTGGGTGTACCGCTCCTCCGATGGCGGCGCCACCTGGAATGACCTGGCGACCATCACCCCCGGCGATGGCCGGCGCGAGCTCACCGCGGCCAACACCAGCGACAAGCAGTATATCCATGTCGACAAGTTCGCGACCTCGCCCTTCAAAGACAACATCTATCAGTGCTGGCACGACAACAACACGCTCAAGTTCTCCCGCTCGACGGACTTCGCTCATACCTGGAGCGCCAACGTGGCCATGTCGAGTGGTTCGACGCAATCGGGTATCGGCTGTGATCTGACGACCGACAAGCTCGGCAACGTTTATTATTTCTGGCCGGCTACGAATGGCAAAACCATCCTGATGCGCAAGTCGACCAATGGCGGCGTGAGCTTCAATGCGGCTGTGACCGTGTCCGCCACGACCGACGGCTACGACTTCGCCATCCCGGCGATGGAAACACGGCGCGCCTTCATCTACGCGTCCGCCGATGGGGACCTTTCGGGCGGTGCATTCGCGAACTCGATCTACGTCGCCTGGACGGACACCACGGCCGCGGAAAACACGTCGAACCCCGCTGCCAACCATGGCCGCATCCGCGTGGCCTATTCGCGTGACGGCGGCGCCACCTGGACCGTCCGCACTCCGCATGAGACGGCCGACGCCAACACCGTCGACCGCTTCCATCCGTGGATCGCAACCGGGCCGGATGGCAAGGTTTATGTGATTTTCTATGACACCCGGCGCAGCGCGACGCGGGTCGGAGTCGACATGTTCTACTCCGTCTCCTCGGACGGCGGCAACACCTGGCCGACGCCCGTCCGTCTGACCTCCGTGCTTTCGCCGCAGATCGACGACGGCTTCGAGTGGGGCGACTACAACGGCCTCGACGTGGTCGGCAGCCAGCTCATCTCGATCTTCACCGACAACCGCAATGAGGGCGGCGGCGCGGCCGACTCGATCGACGTCTACGCCGCGGGCCTCACGATTGGCGGCGGTCCGGGCAACACGCCTCCGACGGTGACCATCACCGCGCCGGCCAACGGCGCCTCGGTGGCCCAAGGCTCCTCGGTAACGTTCACCGGCACCGCGACCGATCCGGAGGATGGCACGATCTCCGGCAGCCTCTCCTGGAGCTCGAGCATCAACGGCAGCATCGGCAGCGGCGCCTCCTTCAGCACCTCGGCGCTGTCGGCCGGGACCCATACGATCACGGCTTCGGTAACCGACAGCGCCGGCGCCCCGGGCTCGGCAGCGATCACTTTGACCGTGACCGGCGGCCCGATCCCGGTGACCGTTACGTTCTATTCCGTGTCTGCGCAGGACGGCCGCATCTGGGAATCGGGTGAGAACACGAACGTGGGCGGCGGCGGCAACTCGACCGACAACCTCACGACCGCCATCCGCGTCGGCGACACGGACGTGGACGAGCAGTACAAGAACATCGTTTCCTTCAACACCTCGTCGATTCCGGACGGCGCCACGATCACGGCGGCTACCCTGCGCCTGGTCCGCGGCACGATTTCCGGAAGCACTCCCTTCACCTCGCACGGCCCCTGCGTCGCCGACATTTCGAACGGCGGCTTCGGCGGCTCGACGGCCTTTGCCTTCTCGGATTGGGAGGCGGCGGCGACGGCCAACAGCGTGGTCACCCTGTCGGCTCCGGCCAGCAACGGCTCGGCTTCGCAGGGCACCCTGAGCGCCGCCGGCCTGGGCGCGGTCAGCAAGACCGCAACCACGCAGCTCCGCGTGTACTGCACGATCGGAGACAATGACGACAATGGCTACGACTACATCGGCTTCTACCCGGGTGAGACCGCTACCCAGGCGAACCGCCCGCAGCTGATCGTCACCTACCAGTAGACCAAAGCGTTCCTCTCGAACGGACGGCCAGGCTCACTGCCTGGCCGTCTTTGTTTTCAGGAGAAGATCCAGCGCGTTCCTCGTCGCAGCGCCAAGGACGGTGTTGTCGAAGATGCACCAGGCCTGGCGTCCAGCCGCGGTATGCTCCTCCAGCCGGGAAGCCAAAGCATCCAGGTACTCCTCCTCATAAGCCGAGTAGTAGATCCTCGGTGAGCCATGCAGCCGGAAGTAAACCAGCCCTGGCCAGCCACCCGGCTCCCCGGCCGCGGGGACTCGCGCCGGATCCGCGGCTACGCGTGCAACCTTGTGCTCGATCAAAGTTTCCTCCGCCTCGGGAGTGAACCAGCTTGCATGGCGGGGCTCGCAAGCGACGGGGACCTGCGATCGCGAGCGGATAGCCGCGAAGAAAGCCGTCGCCACGCCGGGCTCGAAGCTCAAGCTGGGCGGAAGCTGGACCAGCAGGCAGCCGAGCCGGTCCCCCAGGCCGGCCGATTCCGTAAGAAAGGCGTCGAGGAGGATGTCGGCGCCCTGGAGGCGAAGGCCGTGAGTGATGGCCTTCGGAATCTTGACGGAAAAGCGGAAATCCGCTGGAACGCTCGCGCTCCAGCGGGCGTACGTCGCCGGCCTATGTGGACGATGAAAGGAAGAGTTGATCTCGGCGGCGGGGAAGCGGGAGGCATAGCGCTCCAGAAGGCTTCCCGCCTCCGCGAAGTGAGCCCGCTCCTCGCGCGGCAGGCTCCATCCCGCGCAGCCGATCAGGGGTTGAGCATGGCCCAAACGTGTTTCTACCTGGCCTCGATCATCCGCCAGGCCTCCTCCATCATCCCCTTGCACGATCTCCGCCGGGGGCTGGATCTTACCCGGATGACTGGACCTGCCCCGGTTTTGTGGACAGTTTAGGAATCGGGTCTTCTCCTCTTGTCTTCGGGGGGCCTGGGGGGCAGAGCCCCCCAGCACCAAGGTCCTACGGAAACGCGTAGCGCGCCTCGACTTAGCTTCATGCTAGGCAGCCTTCTTCTGCTTCTCGAACTCGGCCGGGCTCAGATAGCCAAGCGACGAGTGCCGGCGGTGGAGGTTGTACCAGCCCTCGAGGAACTCGAAGATGGCCCTGCGCGCTTCCTCATGGTTTTTGAAACGCCGCCGATCGAGCAACTCGCACTCCAGCGTCGCAAAGAAGCTCTCGCACATGGCGTTGTCGAAGCAGTCGCCCACCGAGCCCATCGACGGACGCACTCCAGCTTTGCGGCAGCGTAGTCCAAAGGCGATGGAGGTGTATTGCGTACCCTGGTCGGAGTGGTGAATTACCCCTTTGGGCCGGCGCTGCTCAAGGGCCATGTTGAGAGCCTCCAGGACCAGTTCGGTGCGCAGATGCGTCGCCATCGACCAGCCCACCACCCGACGGCTCCAGGCATCCAACACCACTGCCAAGTACAGGAAGCCTGCCCAGGTCGGGATGTAGGTGATGTCGGCTACCCATAGTCGATCCCGGC
This sequence comes from uncultured Holophagales bacterium, assembly GCA_963741305.1. Taxonomy (GTDB): domain Bacteria; phylum Acidobacteriota; class Thermoanaerobaculia; order Multivoradales; family UBA5704; genus DATMER01. Next base: position 7,156,206 of record CAVUHL010000003.1, read on the forward strand.
CCTCGGCCGAGAAGTTCCTTTCCACCAGGTCCGGAGCTGGTCGGACCCTCTTGTCGCTGACCGTGGTAGTAGCCCACCGGCGACGGCTGGCTCCCTGCAAGCCCGCTTCGCGCATCAGGCGGGCCACTCGCTTGCGGCCGACTGGGATGCCCGAAGCCACGAGCTCGGCGCGAATCCGCGGTGACCCATAGGTCCCGCGGGAGCGTTCATGGATCAACCGGATCTGCTTGAGAAGCTCCTCGTCACTCTCGGCTCGCCGCGACCGCGGCCGATGCGACCACACGTAGTACCCGCTGGCGGAGACACCCAGCAGGCGACACATCCTCCTGACGCTGTACATGGCCTGGTTGACTCTCACGAATCTGAAGACCTTGGTGGGATCGATCCGGTCTCCCGAGCAAACCAGGCCGCGGCTTTTGACAAGATATCTCGCTCTTCTTGCAGGCGCCGGTTCTCACGCCGCAAACGGCTCAGCTCCTCACGCTCGACACTCGTCAAACCCTCTTCGCGATGACCCTCCTCCGGATCACTCTGCCGTACCCAAGCCCGGATCGAATCAGCTGACGGTTCATACTCACGAGACAGGGCTTCCGGCGTGCGGCCAGACCGCACCAAATCTACCATCTGACGTCGGAACTCGAAAGAATACGGGGGTCTACCTCTTGCCATCATGGAACTCCTTATCCCTAAGGATGACGAGTCCACGAAACCGGGTCAACTTCACGGGCAGTGTCCCGGATGATCCGGGAAGCACCCCGGACGATTCGGGAAGGTGCCCGGACGTTTTGGGAAGCTTCCCGGATCTTCCGGGCAGTTGCCCGAACCGTCCGGGTAGTTGCCCGGATCGTCCGGGAAGGTTCCCGAATCGTCCGGGCAGTTGCCCGGATCATCCGGGAAGCATCCCGAACCATCCGGGTAGTTGCCCGGATCAACCGGGAAGGTCCCTCGCTCGCGGGGAAAGTTGCCCCGGTCGGCCGGGAAGGTTCCGTGCTCGCCGGGGGACCTCCCGCGGCGGTCCGGGAAGTTAGCCCGGTCATCGCGGAAGTTTCCCGAGTCCTGCGGGCAAGCTCCGCGTTCGCCAGGGAAGGTTCCTCGATGTTCCAGGCAGGTTCCGTTACAGATGGGGAGGCTTCCCGGAGCCGTCCTAAAGCATCGCTCCCCCCATCCGAAGCGGGAAGGGCCTCATCTCAAAGGAGCCGAATCCGCCTGCAGGGGAGTATGCCTGCGCAGCTCTGGCGCTTGGGTGCTCCATCGCTGGTGGACGTTTACGCGTCAACCATTCGTCGCAGAAGCCGCCTACTGAATGTCCTTATGCGCGGCCTTCGATGGCTTTGACGAGCTTAAGCAAGCGGCGTAGAATTCTGGGCAAGTAGCAGGAGACTCAACGAGATGGGCATGACTTTCTGCATAGCCAAGATGGCGGCTTTCGTTCTCAATGGTGAGTTGTGGGCTGCCGATTAAACTAGCTGTTAGCCGGTATAGTCCTTTAGAGTAGGCGGGAACTATGGATTGGGGCAGCGTCGGAGAGTTTCTTCTGCAGCTGACAGCTATTGTGGTCAGCGTACTAATCGTCGTGTACCAAGTGGGTCGGCAGCACCGTAGTAGCCTTGAGCTTCAGAGAGAAAACCTCAAAGACGAGCAACGCCTTAAGTTGTTCGACGACCTTTCCGAAAAGATTGTTGCTGCCGAGAAAGCTCTCGTTGACCTCAGTCTTTGGGGTTTCTTCGTTCCTTCAGAGCTGCGCAACTTCATACACCAGTCGCGAATTCCTGGCTTCACTCCTGTGCCCGTCCGTTCACGCAGTACTCAGTTTCTGGAGAAACAGAGAGAGGTTGACAAAGCTCTCAACGCCGTTATACGAACAATCGAGTATCGTGAGGTCATCGATCCTGCGTTTGTTATCTTTCGATACGCAATTACCAGTGGGTCAGAGAAGTGTCGGGAGGCCTTCAATGCGTTTAATCAGGCAATTTTGCCGCTGCTCCCTGTCGACCCGCCGCCAGACTTGGCGGCGAAGGGAATTACACCTCGCAGTCTCAAGGCACCAACAGAAGAAGACGTAGAAGCGCTTGAGCCGCTGGGACGCTCTCTGCATTCAGAGTACCTCGAACTCGGGGGATACCTGAGCGATCTAAGTCGCGAGGCTCAAAATCGACTGATCGGCAGTTTGTTTGCTCAACAACTTCAACCACGGCGCCCGCTCGAAGAAGGTCATCTAGTCATCGGTACTTCGAAGGACTCTCTGCTGCATGCAGAAAAGCAATTGGAGCTGGCGAAACACATCCACCCAGACTCCTTGCCTTCTCGTGTGCTCTATCCGCCAGAGACTCCTTCCTTCAGGAGACGATTACTCAAATGGAGGCGCCCGTGATTACACGGCTAACAAACGCTTGCACCGGCCGGCCGGCTGCGCCGTCCGCACGGTGAAGCGCCATGGCGTTGGGCGTCTACTCTACGATAACTGGACTTGACTTCGATGAAACGGCCACGACAGCACCAGATCGGTGATACCGGCGAATTGCGTGTTGCTCACGCTTTTGTGCAGTACGGTTGGATAGTCGAGAAGCTTAACTCAGACTATGAATTCGATTTTTTACTTCAGCGCGTCGAAAGAGAGAACGTTACAGGGGACTTCGCGCTAATTCAAGTCAAGGCTACCGAGGCCGGAGATGCCCCAGGAGCGGGAAGCCCTCCGGCGCTCAGGATTGCTGCCAAGCACCAGCGACTTTGGCAGTCGACCCCAATTCCGACGTTTCTAGTGCTCGTTGACTTGAATGAAGATCGCCTTTTTATTGCCGACTGCCGAAGCCTAGCTGTCATGCAACAGCGTGAGGTGAAAAATGATGGGCTGGCGAAGGAGGATTCTCGGCGAATACGACCTGACCAGTCATACTTCTAACACCAGAAAGTGCTGGCCAGATCACCACAGACGTGGCGGAGTATTGGGCAAGGTTCAGGGCTACGATGTGGGCAAGTGTAACGAAGGGAGCAGGCATTAGTCGCTGGATTCCCGTGATCTCGAACCTCCCATTATGGCCAGTGCCTATTCTTCGGCTGGTAAACCTTAACTCGGAGCTAGTAGAGATCCTCGGAAACCAACTGGCTGACAGCGTCACTATGGATATCATGCGTAGTCTCGTCGGCCGAACGAAGAGAACACAGGATTTCATGACGCCCAACCCTTATGAGGCCCCCGGTGGTCAAGGCATAGAGGGTCCGTAGTAGCTGGGCGGGGGGCTCCAGCTCAATCAGGACCGCGAGTCGGATGAAGATGCTCTCCTCTGCTTGGTTTCTCAATCGGCGCAGGGACTGCCTGCACCAAACACCTATCGAGGCTCAGCCGCCGCCTGGGCGGCGGTGTGAAGCCGTGGCTCCACGTCCTAGAAACGTTTCTGTGCCCTCATGCCGGCCCATTCAAAGTGCGGGCTCGCGGTCGATCGACCGTGTCCAGTTATGCGGCGGGCTCGGGGAAGGGGCAGAGCAGTCACCTTCTCTTTCTCGAGATCTTCTTGTATTCAAGACGCCGATCTTCGTCGCCGGGCCTGTGGAGCCTGTGGGCGGCGCCCGAAGGGCGTCCGTCCAAGGAGCTGTGGGAAGCGCGTCTCACGCGCTTTCCACAGCTCCGGCAGGATCCATAGGCCATGGGAGGGGGATTCCGATCTCGGCATCTTGGCGAAAAGCTGAGCGAAAGAGGGTGTCCAATCCCTGGGGCAGGCTGCCAGGCTGTGTGCCGATGGACCTCGGTCGCGCTCTGAGGCGCACGGATCTGCCCGATCGAAAGGTCCTTGCTGGCTCGGCCCTTGAGGCTCCAGTTGGGCGGCGGGCTCACCCTCTTTCCTCCTTAAACGTTGACAAAGCGTTGCATGTCGAAGGGCTTCTTGCGCAGCAGCATGTAATAGACGGCCCGTCCGAGCTTGGCCGCCAGTATGCTGAGAGCTTTGCCCTTGCCGTGTTTCTTCTCAATGCGGCTGAAGTACTTTCTGCCTGCCACGTTCCAACGCAAGAACAGGGCGGCGGCTTCGGAGAAGGCCCACTTGAGGTGGACGTTGCCGATCTTGCTGCCGGTCGTCTTCGTAGTCTTGCCGGCGGACTCATGCCTGCCCTTGACAAGTCGGGAGTAGGACAGGAAGTCCTTTACGCTGGGAAAGCGTCCAAGGTCATCGATCTCGTAGAGCAGGGTCAGAGCCAAGATCTCCCCGATTCCAGGTATGGAGCGCAGCAACGAGAAGCCGTGCCCGTGATCCTTTCGGACCTCGTGGAGCAGGAAGAGCTCGAGGTCGCGGATGACCTCGTCGAAGGTTTCGATCAGGGCGACGTCGGCGGCCATGGACATCTGGACACTGCTGTCGTCGAAGTGCTCGATGATGGCTCCATGGTCCTTGGTCTTGTCGATCCTCTCCTCGAAGGCAGGGAGGTTGTACTGAGTGTTGGTGTTCTGGATATGGGTGAGCAGCTCGGCGCGCTTTCTGACCAAGAAGGTCCGGCGCCGCATGAGGTCGCGGGTGGCTCGCTTGTCGCGGGGGTAGACGTAGGCGTAGGGGAGATTGCCGCCGCGCAGAAGCGAGGCGATCTTGTAGGAGTCGAGACGGTCGTTCTTGGACTTGCCGCCGTGAATCGCCTTCATGTCGAGGGCATGACCGAGGACGAATTCGATCCCCTCCTGGGCGCATACGTCGGCGACCCAATACCAGCAGAAGACACACTCGACGGCGACGGCGAGGTCCTTGCGGCGGTAGGGTCGAAGGACTTGGAGGAGCTCGTCTCGGTCGCAGTCGATCTTCTTGTGAACCAGCGTCTTGCCGGATCGATCAAGGATGCAGACGAACATGCTGCGCGCATGGAGGTCGATTCCACAGTAGTGACGGTGCTGTTGGGTGTAGAATCTCATCGAGGCCTCCTTTCTTTATCCTCAACGCCACGAGCCTACCGCAGGCTCGGAGGGAGGGGGCCTCAAACAGTATCCCGGTCGCTGCACAGGACGGCTGACGCCGCCTGTGAGCTTACACAACGTAGCGTTCGCCGGCGGGGGAGCGGTAGCAGATCAGATAAGTTTTTGGAAAGGCGGTAGCGGCTATGAACACAATCCAAACGTACCGAGACCGGTCCGGTCTTGCGAGGCTTCTGAAATTTTTGCTGGGGCTCGGTGCCGCAGTCGCCGCGGTTTCTCTGCTATCGTCTTTCATGCAAATCGAATTGCTGAGCAGGAGCTATTCCGAGAGCGAGGGGCAAGCGAATGACTTGAGAGAGCAGATAATTGGTGTTCTGCAGCTAGTCCTGTACTTATGCACGGCTGTCGTTTTTGGGCGGTGGATCTACCGTGCCAATCAGAATGTCCGAGCGCTCGGCGCGGATGATCTTCCGATTACGCCAGGTTGGGCAGTTGGATATTTCTTCGTCCCAGTGGTGAATCTTTGGAGACCATACCAAGCAATGAAAGATTTGTGGAAGGCGAGCCATAACCCAACTTATTGGCAGACCATTATTTTGGAGCCTGCGATATTGCCAGTGTGGTGGGGCCTTTGGATCTTGTCTAATGTATTGGGTCGCGCATCATCTCGAGCGATGAGCGGCGCGAACACAGTTGAGAATTTTAGGTACGCTACGTACTTGCAAACCGCTGCTGAGGCTGTAAGCATCAGTCTCTGTTTAGTGGCTCTCTCTGTCGTCACGCAGATCCATCGTGCACAGAGCAGGGCCGTAGCCCTAGGGGCGCCTCAGCCGCTGGTAGCAATTCCTGGCGCCGGCGAACACCGGCCTCCAGCGGACACCTAACGGCGCCGCCGAGGCCCCAGCGTATATCGCGAGGAGCGACATGCCCGGTCGACGCGTACATGCCTTCCTGATCCTCACTTGGCTGATCGCCGTCGGCTGCGATCGGCGCGAGCAGTCGTCGTCCAGCAATACACCCTCGCCAGCACCGACCTCTCAGCCCGAAGTCAAGTGGGTTGATCCCAGCACGCTCCAGCCCGGTCTAATCCGACATGATTCGCTCACGCCCGAGCAGATGGAGCGCGTACGAAAACTTCAGGCCGTGTTCGTCGAGGTCGACGGCCAATCGGTTGAGCAGTGGGTCGACAACTTCAAGCGTGACTCGAATCCGGATCGTGAGCTGGATATTTGGGAAACGATGGCGAAGGCGCACACCGCATACTGCTCGAAACGTACTCTATCTCCCGAAGCTAAGAAGGAAGTGTACAAGGTCGTCTTACTCCGCTCGATGGCGTCAGAGAAGGACGTCTTGGAGCGCTTGGAACTCAAGGTGCTCACGAAGGACGAAGCTGTCGCAGTGATGCGCGGTTTCTGACGGCGGAGCGGCCGCGATATAGCCAGCCGTTGCAGCGGACCGGGCAGGCGTCACGGTCCTCGTGATTCGAAAGCGGCTCGTCGCCCGCCCGCAATTTTAGGAGAAATGGTATGAACGGTCCAGCCCTTCTATTGGTAGCGTGGGGATTCATCTCGATGGCCATGGACGCCGTCCTCTGGGGGATAGCGAGCAACGTCGTGTTCCGGTTTTTCCGTATCGGCATCAGGAGGTGGTGGATCGGAGCCGTCGCTCTTTGGGTGATCTATTTCGCCTGGGACGAAGTGCTAAGCGGCTTTATGGCACGAGCTAGTAGCGTCAGTTTTGAAAACTCATCACTGAAAGATCTACTGGGAGAGAATCCTTTCACTCTTGATATCGGGGACGTCGTTTCGTCATTGGTCATTTCTTTCGCTGGTTTCGGATTCGGTCGATGGTTGCTTGGCCGCTACGATGCCCGCTTGCGCAACTCGGTCTCGGAGCCACTGGTCAACCCGGCATTGGAGCGGATATGATTCCCTCTGCGTTCGGGTTGAGCCCGCTGGGGCTGAGCCCGAGATCAGGAGGTGCCGCCGGCTAACGGTGCGCAGTCATCCCAACCCCAGAACACGGAAACTCAAATGAGAAAGCTCAAAACTTGCGAGGTGACACAACGTGGAGCGCCGCATCTTCCCGTGTGACAAATAGACTCAAAGCCTCTGGCTAGAAAGGAAGCGATATGAACTCAACCATCAAGAATCGGAAAGCCGCGGTGTTTGGAGGCAGCCTCGCCGTTGTCGCGCTCATTGGGGGCATTTCGTACGCGTCAATCCCTGACGCGGGTGGAGTCTTTCACGGTTGCATCAAAAAGGGGACGCTAAGGCTGATCGATAGAAACGCCGGTCAAACCTGCGGTCGTAATGAGACGGCGGTGACCTGGAATCAGCTTGGCCCACAAGGCCCGCAGGGCCCGCAAGGTTCGCAAGGTCCGCAGGGCCCGCAAGGCCCGCAAGGTCCGGCGGGAGCCGACCCAAACGGATGCGGCGATATCACTGATACGATCGTCGGAACCTGGAGCGTAACGAACTATGGCCACGAAACAACCGGGCGAGTCACGTTCAACTTGGATGGGACCTACGTTGTTGACAACGGGACGTACGAAGCGGGCGGAACGTTCGCCGGCAATCTGGGTGGTACGTACAAGGTGGTTGAGCGGGGAGGAGCCATTCTTTTTAACTATGCGGATTGGACGACAGGCTTGCCCTGGGACCGCATCGCGGTGGTTCAGTGCGGAGCGCTCGATAGAATTGTGACCTCCGTAGCCGGACACACACACGGATATGAGAGCCTGACCAGGACTGACTAGGTGCAAAGTCTTCCGGCGTTCCCGAAAAACCAATTTCAACAGGAGTTTGGACTATGTCAGTTCACGATCTTACGGGTGATTGGAATGGGGCTTTCATCCAGCAAGCTGGTAACCAAGTCAGCATCGCGCCCGACTGGAGTAAAATCGATCCGGCCACGGCCCCTTGGACAGCGGGTACTGGCACACTCACCGGAAATAGTTTGAACGTAGTGTTTTCGGGCGGTCGAGCACCAGTACCCGTAACATATACAGGAAACGTAGCATCGGATGGTAGACGGATTTCGTGGTCGAATGGTACCGCTTGGACCAAGCTCCGGTAGAGCTCAGACCTCTCGGAGCGGTAGTCTTCCTGCTCGTCGATGACGTAGACTCCTGCATGCGGAGCTCGTCGCGAAGGGCAACAGCATTCGCTTCGTCCGGGAGGGTGTATGAAGATGAACAGATTGATACCGATGCTGCCGGTCAAGAGCATGCCGGCGAGCGTGGACTTCTACTGCGGGATGCTGGGTTTCGAGGTCGAGAATAGAAACGACGATTGGGGCTGGGCAATGCTCCGATTCGACGAGTGTCGATTGATGGTGGATCAGTCGATCAACTCGCACTCGGACAAGCCCCGCGACTCGATCCTCTATCTGTATCCTGACGACATCGTCGAGTATCACCGGCAAGTACGGAAAAATGGCTTGGCTGTGCCAGAGCTGACCGTTACTTTCTACGGCCTCACGGAGTTTCGGATTGACGATCCGGACGGCAATCGATTGTGGATCGGACAGAACACGCCGGCGGAGGCGTGACCGTGCATCGCTCTCTTGTTCCAATCGCGATGCTGCTGGCGAACGTGTCAACCCTTCAAGCGAAGCCGCTCGAGAGCGGCCATGCTCCGGTCAACGGCATCGACATGTACTACGAAGTGCATGGTCGCAGAGACGGCGTTCCGCTTGTTCTGCTTCACGGCGGCGGGTCCACCATTGAGGTGACGTTCAGCAAGGTGCTCCCGGTCTTCGCCAGGAGCCGCAAGGTCATCGCAGTGGAGGAGCAAGGGCACGGCCGTACAACCGACCGTGATCAGCCCGTCACGTTCGAGTCCTCCGCGGACGACGTTGCGGCCCTCCTTCGCCACCTCAAGGTCGAGAAGGCGGACCTCTTCGGGTTCAGCAATGGGGCCAGCGTCGCCCTCCAGGTCGCCATACGGCATCCCCAACTCGTGCGCAAGCTGATCTTCGCTTCATCCATGACCAAACGGGACGGCGCGCAGCCGCAGTTGTGGGAATTCATGAAGAAGGCGGACTTCTCGAACATGCCGCAGCCGCTCAAAGACGCGTTCTTGCGGGTGAACCCGGACGCGCAGAAGCTCAAGACCATGCATGACAAGGATGCGGCCAGAATGCAGAGCTTCAAGGATGTACCGGACGACTTGCTTCGGTCGGTCCGCGCACCGACGTTGATCGTCCTTGGAGATCAGGACGTCGTGAAACCTGAACATGCCGTCGAGTTGACTCGCCTGATTTCGGGTGCGCGCCTGCTGGTCCTGCCCGGTGGACACGGGGACTATCTTGGCGAGGCTGTCATGACGCAGAAGGAAACCCGCTATCCCGAGCTGACCGCGCGGCTGATCGAGGAGTTCCTCGACTCCCAATAGGAGAATCCCATGTCAACGCTTGAGTTCTTCATCCGCCGGTTCAAGATAGAACGCCCGGCTTTCGTGAAGGTCATCCGTGCCCTTCCCAGCGAGAGGCTCGATTACAAGCCGCACGAGCGCAACAGCTCGGCGGGCGACATCGCATGGTTCCTGGCTCAGGAGCTGCGCGCGCTGGTACAGATGCTGGAGACGGGCGAGATCCAATGGGAAAACGTTCCGACTCCGGGCTCCCTCGACGAGATCGCCGCGAAGTACGAGTCTGCAGCAGACGACATGGAAAAGGCGCTGTCATCGGCCGACGATGCGAAGTGGGAGCAGGAGGGCAAGATGTACTTCGGCGGAAAGCTCATGAAGACGGCGCCGATCGGCGAGACGCTCTGGGACTTCTGGTTCGACGCCATCCACCACCGCGGCCAGCTCACCGCCTACCTTCGTCCGATGGGCGGCACGGTCCCGCCGGTCTATGGGCCCACGGCGGATACAAAGAACGGCTGAGTTGATGGCACTTTTCGAAGGTATCAACGTGGTCTCGATCCCGGTTCCGGACCTCGATCGAGCGCGCGAGTTCTACCGGGATGTCCTCGGTCTCGGTACGCCGATCTACGACCTTCCGGACGCAGGATGGATCGAGTTCGGCACCGGATCCGCCGCCGGAAACCTTGCGATCACTTCGGCTGAGCCCGGCTGGCATCCGAGTCCGGGAACGACGGTTGTGCTGAACACTCCCGACTGCCACCGCACGGCGGAACAGCTTCGCTCGCGAGGTGTGAAGTGTGATGAGCCGGTGATCTTCCCGGGCTACGTCACCTACTGCACCTTCTACGATCCGTTTGGCAACCGGCTCCAGATGTGCAGCCCCGCTCCGGACGCGTGACCACAGGACACCAGGGACAGAGACGTCCTTGGTGTCCGGAAATGGATTGGGCAGAAGGCTCACACTCAACAAGAAGGTAGTTTGTGACTCGGAGATAGCCCACTCAGCCCGGAGGAGACATGAAGAGGATTTTTGTATTGCTTCTGGTAAGCCTGACGATTGGTCTGGCTGCTGACGCGCAGCCAGGTAGATTTGCGTCTAAAAAGGAGCTGGTCGGCTATTGGGAGATGATTCCCATCCCTAACTAACGCTGACAAGGTGAATAAGGAGAATCCTTGGCCGAGTGCCTTCCAGTGGTTTGGATTCTATGAAGATGGCTCGCTCGTGACGACGGGATCCACCGACTATACGCCAGTGAGCGTGAAAAGCTTGGAGGAAACCTTCTCCATTCTGAAAGCCAGAGGCTTCAAGTACGAGTTTGCCCCGGACGGCCTCCTTGTGGTAACCGCGCCCGATTCGCCGGACTACCAGGAGGTGTGGGGAGTTAACCTCATCACAGAAGAGATTAAATCGGGGGAGATGGATGTCAAGCCAGGGGACCTACTGATGTCCCTTGCAGGTGGCGAGGATGGGGGGCCGGTATACTTTCGACATCTCAGGCGAGTCGAATGATGCTTCAGCGCGAGAGCAATGGCATCGACGCCATTTGAGCCTGATGCGTCCACTTCCGCCCCCGGAGCGCTCGTTCTACCGAGGGGCGGACCGCCTCCAGCACCTCGATCATGTCGTCCGTGATCGGGCGCGGGCGAAAATCGAAGTGGCAAAGGGTTCCCCAGGAGTGGCCCTTTGGAGTGAGCAGATGCACCGCGACATAGCAGAGCACGTTGTCCCGGGCTGCGTGTTGGAGCAGGCGTGGATCGGCTTGAGCATCCTCGATGCGGTAGGGCTTTTCGCTCAGCGACGTGAGCATGCAGTAGGACTCTTTCATCTTGACATCCGCGCCAGCGCGGAGATCCGGGTTTCCGCGGTCGAAGAGCAGAACGCTTCTGACCCAGTCCTTCTCGAAGCGGTAGATGCCCGTGAAGCGATACTCGGTGGTCGAGTTGAGATAGCGGAGCGCTTCAAAGATCCCCTGGTCCCGAAGCACGTGCTCGAAATGGTCGACGATCTCGGTAACGGGAGAGAAGGAGAGTAGCTCTTTTTGGTACGGCATTCGATTCCTAGCTTGTTCGACTCCTGGATGCTAACACGCCACAGATCTAGAATCGTCCTCCCACTCCCGTGCTCGGGCCGTAGAGGATTGCGTTGAGCAGGAGCGGGGTCGTGGCCCTCCAGAAGAGACGGAAGGCGGGATCCTGGGCGAAGAGGACGACTCCTCCCTTGCCGCGGGTTTCCATTCCTACGAGCAGCGAGCCGGAGAGGCGCTCTTCGGCTTCGGGCCAGGCGAAGCCGGCCACCACCGGATCGCCTTCCGCCACCAGAACGTCCTTGCGCGGATCGCCCGTGGTCTTGAGCACGACCGTGCCCTCGTACAGCACCTTCGGCGACGTGCGCAGGCCCAGGGTCAAGGGATGGTTGGGCCGCATCTGCGTGGCCAGGATCGCACCCGGCGTGAAGATCGGGCGGCTCTCCAGGCTCTTCTCGGCCTCGGTCTGGCCGCCTTCCGGGTCTTCGTCCTCGCCGTTTTCTTCGCCGGCGCCCTTCTTTTCCGGCTCCCAGCTCTTGATCCCGGTCATCTCGTGCTTCTGCAGCCACTCGATCGAGTCGCCGATGGCGACCAGCACGCCCCCGGCCTTGACCCAGGCGTCCACCGCTTCCTGTCCGCGGGCGCCGAGCGCATCTTCGTAGTTGCCGCTCGGCAGGATCAGGACGTCCAGCTCCGAGAGGTCCACCTGGCCGAGCTGCGCCAGGTCCAGGCGGTCGTGCGGCACCCGGATCTGCTCGTCGAGGAGGTGCCAGAGGAATCCGAAGGAGGTGGGATCGACTCCCATCCCGCTCACGAGGCCCGCCCGGACCGGCTTCACTGCTTCGACTTCGTTGGAGCCGAGCGAGATCCCCTTCATCTCGAAGGAGGAGTCGATCGGCCGCGCCGTGAGGCCGCCGTCCACCAGGAGCTTCTGCACGGCCTCGCCCACGTTCTCTGGGTTGCCGCGGCGCGGGATGAACAGCGTGCCCGCCGGCAGCTCGCCGCTGGTACCGGAGAGGCTGCCCAGGCTTCCCAGGCTGCCCATGGCGACCCGGTGGCGGATGCCGCGCTTCTGGAGCTCCGCCGCGAAACGGTAGGTGGCGATCCCCTGCGGCGGCACCAGGAAGCCGAGGCCGGCTTCGCTCTTGTTACCCTGAATGCCGCCCGCGACCTCGGTCATCGAGCGCAGGCCCGCGGGCGGGCTCGGGGCAACCCAGGTGTCCACGTTGAAGGCATAGGGGAGCGACCAGGCGGTGATGTCGTAGAACTGGGCGTTGAGGTTCTGCTCTAGCCGCTGGCGTTGGCGCTCGACGAAGGACTCGCTCATCGGCGACTCGCGCTCGAGCAGCGCTTCGACCAGGTTGCCCAGCGGCTGGGTGGTCGAGACCACGTAGGTGCCGGGGGGGAAGCGCTTGACCGAATCGCCGCCCAGCTCGCCATCCTCATCGGTCAGGCTGCGCGCCGCGATCTCGGTGGCCTGGGTGGTCTGCTGCACCCGGATGCCGTGCAGGGCGAGCAGGTCAGCCAGGGCCCGCGACTCGGGCTGGTCCCCGGCCCAGAGGTAGGCCCGCGGCTCGGACGCGGCCTTGAGCCGGTTGGCCACGTAGTCTTCCAGTAGCCGGCGGCCGTTGGAGGAGGCCGTGCGCAGCGTGGCCATGGAGGTGGTCAGGTGGCGCGCCACCCGGTCGGCGAGCGTGAGGGTGGTGCCGTCCGGCAGGGCCAGCGCCAGCCCGCCCCGTCCGCCGCCCGCCATCTCGTAGGTCATGCCCACGGCGCCGCGCAGGCTCGGGTAGGAGTCGCCGTACCCGGGGTAGAAGAGGTCGTAGTTCTCCCCCTTGAAGTAGACCCAGCCGAGCTCGTCGAAGACTTCGGCGTTGCCGCGGCCGAAGGTCTCCAGCCAGGAGACGACCCGGCGGTCGATCTGCGGATGGATCGGCTCGGCCGCGGGGGGGAAGAAGTAGCTCGATTCGCTGCCCATCTCGTGGAAGTCCACGTAGACCTGCGGCTCCCAGGAGCGGTAGGCGGCGATCCGGCTGCGGGTCTCCTGCTGCGAGGCCCAGGCCCAGTCGCGGTTGAGGTCGATCAGATAGTGGTTCTGGCGGCCGCCCGGCCATGGCTCCCAGTGCTCGGCCGCGGAGCGGTTGGGGTTGGGCTCGAGCCCGCGCCGCTGCTCGAAGCTGCTGACGTAGCGCTCCCGGCCGTCGGGGTTCGAGAGCGGATCGATCAGGACGACCATGTTCTCCAGCGACTTGGCGATCGACCCCGTACCATCGCCCTGGCCGGCGGCGAGGAGGTACGCGACCCCCATGGCCGCCTCGGCCGAGGAGGATTCGTTGCCATGGACGCCGTACGCCAGCCAGACTACCAGCGGCGCGCGGCCCGTGATCCGGTCGCGCTCGGGCTCGGGGAGGTTGGTCGTATCGGCCAGGCGCTGGTGCTCCTGCCGGATCTCCTCCAGGCGCTGGATGTTCGCGGGGCTGCCGATGGCCACGAGCATCAGCGGCCGGCCTTCGTAGGTGCGGCCGTACTCCCACATCTTCACGCGCGGCGAGGTCGCGGCCAGCTGCTCCAGGTAGGCGACGATCCGGTCCCAATGGGTGAAGCGCGTCCCCAGGGGATAGCCCAGGAACGCGTCGGGGCGGGGGACCTTCTCGTCGACGGCCGGGAAATCGAGCGTCTCCCCGGCGGAGAGCGGCGCGATGATGCTGCCGGGACGGGACGGAGCCTGCGCCAGGACAGCGACAGGAAAAATCAGCGCCAGCACCAAGGCTGGAACGGACGACTTGCGGAACATGACTCGTAGCCCTCTTTCAGGGGCCGGCGACAGGCGGCCCCAACCCGCAAACGCGGGGGAAATCACATCACAACCCATGTACGCTCAAGAAACGACGACGCTCTCCGAGGAGATGTTGAGCCTCTTCATCATCTCATGGAGAGTGGTTGGCTTGACCTGCAGCAGCTCGGCAGCCCGTTTCTGGACCCCATTCGAGGCCTGCAGCGCCTTGATGATGATCTGGCGCTCGTACTCGCTGACCGCTTCCTTGAAGGCGATGCCGTTGGCCGGCAGCGTCGGCGGCGGCAGCCCCACCGACTCGGGGTTGCGCACGGACGACGCCAGCAGGTCGACCCCGAGCACCTCGCCGGTGGAGAGCACGACCGCTCGCTCGATCACGTTCTCCAGCTCGCGGACGTTGCCGGGCCAGTGGTAGTCGAGCATCGCCTCCATCGCCTGGGGGGAGATGTCGCGGATCTGCTTCTCGTTCTCCCGCGCGTAGTAGGCGAGGAAGTGCTGGGCGAGGAGCGGGATGTCCTCCGTGCGCTTGCGCAGCGGCGGCAGGGTGATCGTGATCACGTTCAGGCGGTAGAAGAGGTCCTCGCGGAACTGGCCCTGTTGCACCGCGTTGTCCAGGTCGGCATTGGTCGCGGCGATGATCCGCACGTCCACCCGGATCGTCTCGACGCTGCCCAGGCGCATGAACTCCTTCTCCTGGATGACCCGCAGCAGCTTCGACTGCGTGTCGATCGGGATGTTGCCGATCTCGTCGAAGAAGATCGAGCCGCCGGTGGCCATCTCGAACAGGCCCTTCTTGTTGGCCACGGCGCCGGTGAACGCGCCCCGCAGGTGGCCGAAGAGGTTGCTCTCCAGCAGGTCGGCCGGCATGGAGCCCGAGTTGACCGTGATGAACGGCCCATGGGCGCGGCGCGAATGATGGTGGATGGCCTTGGCCACCAGCTCCTTGCCCGTGCCGCTCTCGCCCAGCACCAGGATGTTGCTCTTGGACGGCGCGGCGAGCTGGATCAGCTCATAGACCTGCTGCATCGGCTTGCCCTTGCCGATGATGTTGTCGAAGCCGAAGCGCTGCCGGAGCTGCTCGCGGAGGGATTTGTTCTCCGTCGCCAGGCGCCGCTGCTCCAGCCCCTTGCGGAGCGTGAGCAGGACCTCCTCGTTCTTGAACGGCTTGGCGATGTAGTGGAACGCTCCCTCGCGCATGGCCTCGATGGCCGTCTCGATCGAGGAGAAGGCAGTGATCACCACCACCACCACGTCCGCGTGGCGCCGGCGCATCTCCTTGAGCACCTGCATGCCGTGCATGCCGGGCAGCATGAGGTCGAGGAGGACGAGGTCGACGTCCTCGCGGTCGAGGACTTCCAGCCCCTCCTCGCCGGAGTACGCGGAGTGGGTGACGTGCCCCTCTTTCCGGAGGAGCGCAGTGAGGACGTCCTGCAGGACTTCCTCGTCGTCGATGATGAGTACGTTCATAGAGTCGGAATTCGGGGCAGCTCGACGACGAAGCAGGCGCCCTCGCCTGGTTCGCTCACCGCGTTCAGCCGGCCGCCGTGCCGGCGCACGATCTCGTTGCTGATCGAGAGGCCGAGCCCGGTGCCGCCACGGTTGAGCTTGGTCGAGTAGAACGGCTGGAAGATCGCCTCCAGCTTCTCGGGCGGAATGCCAGGGCCGGTGTCCTGGACATGCACACGCGCCCTGTCGCCTGCCGCTTCCAGCCGGATCGTGAGCCGGCAGCCCTCGGGCCGGTTGCAGGAGCCCGGGAATCCAGGGGCCCCGGCGGTCGGCGCCATGGCATCGACCGCGTTGACGATCAGGTTGGTGAACACCTGCTGCAGCTCTCCATCGCAGCCTTGGACCACGATATCGGTATCTTCCGGGGCAGGGAGCTCCCAGACCATCTCGATGCGCCGCTTCTCCAGCCGCTCGCCGAGGAGGTCCACGCACTCGGTGAGCAGGGGGGCGAGGGCGATCGGCCGCTGTTCCTTCTGGCGGTCGCGCGCGAATTCGAGCAGGTTGTTGACGATCCGCGCGGCGCGGAAAGTCTGGCGCTCCACCTTCTTCAGGATCTCGTGGTGCGGATGCCCCTCGGGAGTGTCCGAGAGGAGCATCTGGGCATAACTGGAGATCCCGGTGATCGGCGTGTTGACCTCGTGCGCGACGCCGGCAGCGAGCATGCCGAGCGCGGCCAGCCGGTCCTGCTCCTTCATCGCGGCTTCCATGGCCACGCGCTCGGAGACGTCGTGTACCACCAGGACGCGCAACGGCTGGCCGTTTTTCCGGGCTTCATCCGTATCAAAGACCGCAAGGCTGACCTGGAGATGGCGCTCCAGGCCGGCCGGATCGCACCAGCTCACCTCGATCGGTCCCATACCCGTCTCGGGCAGCGGCTCCACCGCCAGCACCTCGGACAGCTCGCGGCCGACCAGCATCTTCGGGGTCATGGCTGCGATTTTCGAGAAGGCGGCGTTGGCGGAAACGACCCGCTCGTCCGAGTCGAGCACCGCGATGCCCGCGGGCGAGGACTCGAAGATGCCCGCGCTGTAGCGCTGGAGGCTCTGCACCTCTTCGAGCTGGATGTGGAGCTGCCCCAGGAGCTGGGCGTTCTCGATCGCCAGCGCCGCCTGGTTGAGCAGGTGGCGGATCAGCTCCGTGTCGTCGCTGTTGAGCGGCGTCTGGTCGTGGCGGAAGCCGGTGACGACGATGCCCACGCCCCGTCCGCGCACGGTGAGCGGGAAGGCGTAGCGGTAGCCGCCGATGAAGATCTCCTGAGCGGGGGAGAGCTCCTCCATGGGGAGCCCGAGCCCGGAGAGGCCGAGCACGTCCTTGCGCCAGAACTCCTCGCCGAGCGCGTCGAACGCGATCCGCTCCGGCATCCCCGTTTCCCGGCGGACGATTCCCAGGGCGGGAGCCAGCGGGGAGCCCTGCGCGAGGTAGAGGTTGGTGCGCTCGATCTCCACCCCCTCCTGGATCTGGTGCAGGAGCGCGGTGCAGAGGCGGCCGAGGTCGCGCTCGTGCAGCAGCTCGCGGCCAAGCTCGGACAGGGCACGGCGCTTGCCGAACGTCCCCCGGTACTGCATCCGCTCGAGCACAGCCGAGAGCCCCGCCCGCGTCGGCACCAGCAGGCCGGCAATGCCGAGGCCCGCGGCGATCGAGAGGAGGTTGCGCGCCAGCGTCAGCTCCTGCGAGACCCCGCGGTTGATCGCCAGGTTGATGATCGAGAAGCCGATGATGCCGAGAAGGAGCGTCATCGTCATGGAGATCGTGTCCCGGACGATGACCTCCATGTCCCACAGCTTGTAGCGCAGGATGGCGTAGGCGAAGGCCAGCGGCACCAGCGCCAGCGGGACGACGGCAACCGACCTCAGCAGCTCCGGCCCCTGGAATCCGCTCACGACCGGGATTCCGTGGAGGAGCAGGAAGGGAACGTAGCCGCCGGCCATGCCGAATGCGATCCACTGGGTCTGCCGCCGCTGCTCCCAGCCATGCCGCCGCACCAGGCGCCAGATCAGGAGGGCCACGGACGCCGCGGCATAAACCACGAGGTGGGCCATCTCGACCCGGTCCAGGGTCCGGAGGCGCGCGTCCGTGGGCGTGCCGAAGAGCCACTGGCCGCCGGTCAGCGCCAGGTCGAGCTGCAGGGCGAGCATCGCCGCGGCCGGCAAGTAGAGGAACGGAAGAAGGCGCCGCATCCGATCGTCCACGAGAGACGGGAAGACCAGGAACAGATGGAGCGTCAGGACCGGCAGCAGGATGCGGGCGACCGTGTCCCCGATGTGGACCAGGGCATACGCGTAATCGATCGGCGGCACCGCGGACAGCAGGTAGGTGACGGCCGAGGCCAGGCACCAGAGGAAGAACAGCAGTCCCTGTCCACCAGCCTGGCGGAGCAGGGTATAGAGGCCGATCAGCAGGTAGACCACGCCGATCAGGGCAAGGATCAGGTACGGGATGTCGACGTCGAGCGCCGGCCGGTCATAGACGACCTGGACGGGCAGCCCTCCGCGGAGGACGAGCAGCTCGGTCTGCGTCTCTTTCCGAAGATGATCGGCGAGGGTGGCCGGGCCGCCGACCTCGGCGCCGTTGGCCAGCATGATCTGGTCGCCCTGCTGCAGCCCGGTCGCGGGATCGTCCACCACGGCGACGCTGACGACTCCGCTCGCCCAGTCGGCCCGTTCCACCTGGAATCCAAGAGGCTGGAACGACTGCACCTTGCGGAGGACGCTCACGCCCCCCAACGACACGGCAACCAGCGCCAGCGTCAGGGCAAAAATCAGTCGAAGTGCGCGTAAGCGAGTCATTGCGGGTAAAGACCCCGGTCCCACCCCAAATAGCACTATCCATGCCACTCAAACAGAAGTTTGAATCGCCTGTAACCCCTCGTTTTTACGAAGTTTTCGGAGCTTCCGTCCAAGCTTCCGGACGGAATTCATTTTAATGGATTCAAGCGGTTGGGGACCCTCACCCCCCGGCCCCCTCTCCCGGTCCCCCGAGCACACCCTCCCCGGGAGAGGGGGAGACTTGCTCGGGGAGGGCTGTGATGAGCGGACCCCTTGGCGATCCCGTTCGCCCCCGCCCGGGAGGGGGCAAGCCCCTCCCCTACATTCAACAGCAGAAGACCGGATGCGGATGCAAGTCTCCCCCTCGCCCGGGGCGGGCGTGCGGGGGACCGGGAGAGGGGGCCGGGGGGTGAGGGGTTTCTTTAGAACTTCACGGCGATTCCGCCCATCAACCGCCGCCGCAGCTCATCGCTGGAGACCGGCCCGCGGCTGACTTCCATGTTGAGCTGGACGGCCCACTGGGCGGCGAGGTCGAAGAGGATGTTCAGATCCTGGGTCAGCTCCAGGCGGAGCCGGTCGAACTCCATCTGCGGGGCGCTGCGGTCCGGTCCGGTGAGCGGCTCCAGCTCCTGCGAGAGGTGGTGGAGCGCCACGAACACGCCGGTCGCGGTGCTCTGGAACTGGGTGTCGAGCGAGGTCACCATGTAGTGGACCTGGTTCTCGTACGGCTTGCGGTCGGCCGCCACGAAAGTGCCGCCGCCGCCGAAGGCGATGCTCGACTGCAGGCTGGTCAGGATCTGCGGGCTCAGGCGGCGGCTGAGGGCGAACTTCACCTCGGGGATCTCGTCGCCCGGTACCAGGTAGAGGCTCTCCAGCCGGTCGAAGAAGTCGTCGCTGAAGTAGACCCGCAGAGTCTCGCCGACCGTCTTCTGCACGGCGCCGATCGAGAGCAGGTTGTCATCCCCGCTCTTGCGGACGAAGTGGAGCTGGTAGCACGACTCGGTGCCCTGCTCGCAGAGGTCGCCATCCTCGTAGAGGGAGGGGAAGAACATCGGATCGAAGGGGGAGTCCTCGTAGACCCGCTGGCTGGCGTTGGCCTCGACCTGCCAGTTGTTATTGATCTGGAGGACGATGCCGCCCTTGGGGGTCAGCGAGAGGGAGCCGTCCGAGAGCGTGCTGTAGAGCCCGTACTCGACCAGGACGGCGGGGCGGACCCGCACGCCGCCGCGGCCGAAGAGGTCGACGCTCGCCTGGCCAGGGAGGTCCTCGCGGCGGTTCAGGGCGCTGAGCCCGAACTGGCGCTCGCGGTACCGGAGGCCCGTCTGGAGCGTGTTGCCCTCGCCGAGCGAAGCCGTGTACGCGCCCTCGACCCGCCACGAGCGCGAAGCCTCCGGGATGTCCAGCGGATCGATCGGGCCATGGCGGTGGAAGTTGTTCTCCTCGGTGTACTGCGCGGCGAAGTCGGAGCGGCCGTTGGAGCCCACGTCCTGGGTGAAGTTGACCTGGTAGTGATCGAAGGCGACGGGGTTCTCCCGTCCGCCGTCGTGGGTGACCAGCCGGTTCGAGCGCGACATCACGCTGAGGTGGCTCTCCTGGCCTTCCACGTCCAGGGACAGGGTGCTCGCCTCGCCGCCGGTTCCGATATGCCCGCCCGGAGCGAAGTCGCTGGAGTTGAACTGGCGGATGTGGCCGCGCAGGTCGACCTGCACCTGTCCGACCTGCCTGGCGATGCCAAGGCCGCCGCTGGAGACCTGACCCTCGGCCTGGGAAATCTGGTCGATGCCGGTCATGGCCTGGAAATCGAAGCGGTCAACCGACAGGTCCTGCTGGATCGGTGAAGCCCCGATCCGGATGACCGGCGCAGCCATCCCATCCAAGCCAAACCTCTCCGCCTCGTCCTTCTCGATCTCGTGCAGGACGTCGGAAGGGACACGGGCGCGGATCGTCCAGAAATCATCGCCGGCCTTGCCCTTGGCATCCCTGGGCTGGGGAGCGAGCTGAAGGTCGAGGAACTGGTATGTGTTGGCCGCGGTGCGGATCAGTTGGACCACGGCCGGGGTGAATCCGGGCTTGTGCGCGATGACCTGGTAGAGGCCGGCCGGGAGGTTCTGGAACAGGAATTTGCCCTGCGCGTCCGTCAGCACCTTGCGGAGGCTGAGGTCGGTGAGCTGGTACGCGTAGACTCCGGCAGCTCCCAGCGGATTGGTTTCGCCGAGCACACGTCCGCCGACACCTTGCGGCCGGGCGGGCTCGTTGGCCCGCGCACCGGAAACGCCGCCCAGAAGGGCCAGCGCCAGGATGAATGGGGCAGCTTTGTTTACGCTCGTCATAGGCCTTCCCCCACGGACATGCAACTGTACGCCTCCGAGTCAAACCCTGTCAAATAGACAGAGCCCTACCCCGGTGGAAACCTGCCCCCCGACTGAGCGCATTCCAAGCCGGACTCAAGTCCGGCTCCCCCTAGAATGACTACCTTGCTCCCTACTCTACCTTATAGACCACTCCGTCGGAACGCCCGAGGTCGTCGGTGACGACCAGCCGGTGCTCGCCAGGGAGGCTGGGGAGGAAATGGTTCTCCCCGGGAGAGGTGGAAGCAACCAGCATGCCGTCCTGGTACCAGAAGAGCCGCGAAGCCTCGGCGCTGGCATGGGCGATCAGCGGGATGCGCTGATATTCGTGCGGCGTGTCCCGCCGCACGCGGTAGGGAGTCGCCGCTGCCGGAGACACGATCCGGGGAGGGTCCCCGGCCGGAATCCCCCGGCAGGCGGAGGAGAACCGGGGCGGCTCGGGCACCGGGCTGCCCTGAGCCCGCCACCACGCCACCAGCTCCGCCGGGAAGACCGTGAAGCTGCGCAGCTCGTGCGGACGCTCCCGCATGCAATCGCCGGAGAGCAGCTCGCCGGTCTCGGAATCCACCAGCGCCCGGCGGTGGTAGGTGCACTGGGTCAGGTGGGACCGGCCGGGCAGATAAGTCGCCTTCATCCGCAGGGGACAGAACGGCCCCGGCAGCTCGCGGCTCTCGGCGCAAAGCTCGATCTGATCAAGATCTTGGATTCTTTTCGTCCAATCCGTTGATTTTCCCGGGTTCCCACCGCCGGGATCGACGGCCCGGAAAAGGTCGAACAGCAGCGGCCCGGCATGCTGGCTCCCCGAGATCCCCTTGCGCGGCCGTCCGTCGAAGTTCCCCACCCAGACCCCGATCGTGAACCGCTGGGAGAACCCGACCGCCCAGGCATCCCGGTGGCCATAGGAGGTCCCGGTCTTCCAGGCCACGCCGGGGGCTCCCACGGACAGGTCCCAGGATTCGGGGAGGTCGGGGCGGCGGACGTCAGTGAGGATCTCGGTGATGAGATGGGCGGCTTCGGGGGAGAACAACAAAGACCTCACCCCCTGTCCCCCTCTCCCGTGGGGGAGAGGGGGAACGTTCCTGAGATTGCCGTGACCGCCGCGAGGCAAGACGGCCCCAGCTACGTTCCCCCTCTCCCCCACGGGAGAGGGGGACAGGGGGTGAGGTCCAGCCTCGACCACCCGGTACCCCCGATGCTCCCCCCCGCCCGCCAGCGACGCATACAGATTCGTCAGATCCAGCAGCGTCACCTCGCCCGCCCCGAGCACCAACGGCAGCCCATACTGGTGGTAAGGCCGGTCGAGCGTCGCCAAGCCGCCATCCTTGAGGAGGCGGTGGTAGTCCTTCAATCCCACTTCGGACAGCAGCCGGACCGCGCAGGCGTTGAGCGACTGGATCAGAGCCTCGCGGACCGTCACCCGCCCCCGGTACTGGTCGTCGTAGTTCTCGGCCACGTACCCGGAGAAGTCGGTGGGTATATCCAATAGATAGGAGTCGGGCAGCACGCGCCCCTGATCGAGAGCGAGCGCGTAGAGGAACGGCTTCAGGGTCGAGCCCGGGGAGCGCCGGGCCAGGGCGCCGTTGACCTGACCCTTGAAGTAGGTCTCCCGGAACCCGGCCGAGCCGACCAGGGCGCGGACGGCGTGCGTCTCGTTCTCGATCACCACGACCGCCGCGTTGCCGATTCCCTGGTCGCGCAGCTCGCGGATGCGGTGGACCACCTGCTCCTCGGCGATGGTCTGGATCCGCCGGTCGATGGTGGTCTGGATGCGCGGCTCGCCTGGGAGCAGCGCCTTGACCTGCTCGGAAAAGTGGGGAGCGGCAATCGGAGGCTTGCGCCGCGTGCGGGGGACGGGCACCTGCCGGGCGTTCTCGATCTCCTCCCGGGGAAAGACGCCGCGGTCCGTGAGCTGGGCGAGGATCCGGTCGCGGGCCTCCTGTGCCGCCTTGGGATGGAGGGTCGGGTCGTAGCGGCCCGGCGAGCGGGGCAAGGCGGTGAGCAGCGCGATCTCGCCGAGGGAGAGCTGGTCCGGCTCCTTGCCGAAGTAGAACCAGGCCGCCGTGCCGATCCCCTCGACGTTGCCGCCGTAGGGGGTGAGGTTGAGGTAGATCTCCAACAGCTCGTCCTTGGAGAACCGCCGCTCGAGCTGGATTGCCCGGAAGCTCTCCCGGAGCTTGGAAGAGATCGTCCGCGGCCCGGGAACCGCCATCCGCGCGATCTGCATGGGGATCGTGGAAGCCCCCGAGACCACCTCGCCCGCCCGCAGGTTGGACCACGCCGCCCGCACGATGGCGATGGGGTTCACCCCGGGATGGCGGTAGAACCAGCGGTCCTCGGAGGCCACGAGAGCCCGGGGCAGCTCCGGGGGGAGGTCGGAGAGCTTCACCGGGAACCGCCAGCGCTCATCAGCCGGGAGGAAGAAGCGGAGGGGGGCACCCGTGCGGTCCATGACCACGACGGCGGGGGGGCGCTCCAGGTTTTCCCAGGGGAAGGGGAAGACCTGGTTCAAGAAGAAGAACCAGAGCCAGGGGGCCAGGACGATATTGAGGGCGACGGCTAGGGCGGTGCGGGCCCTCACCCCCCGGCCCCCTCTCCCGGTCCCCCGAGCACGCCCGCCCCGGGAGAGGGGGAGACTTGCTGGGGAATGTGGTGTCATCGGAACCTCTTCTTTTACTTCCATACGACCTTCCGATCTCGTCCGCTCGACCCCCACCGTCCCTCGCTCGACCTCCAGCTCGTTTCGCTCACCCTCCGGCGCCGCCGTTCGAGCTCCAGCGTGTTCCGCTCGAGCTCCAGCAGGCGCCGCTCGGCCTCCGTCGCGTCGCGCCCGGCCTCCAGCACGTGCCGCCCGACCTTCGGCGGACGCGGCCGAACCCCGGGCGAAGCCGACCGAGGGTCGGCGGCAGCCGCTGGAGCCCCAGCGGCATCCGCCAGGCCCCGAGCGGCAGCGGCTGGACCTCCAGTGGCAGCGGCTCACCCCCGGTCGCGCTCGCTGGAGCGTGCGGGGATGCCGCCAACCCTTCGCCGGCTCGCGCTGGAGCTTCCGCGGAGCCCGCTCGACCTCGAGCACCGGGCAACCGAGCAAGTTTCCCCCTCTCCCGGGGAGGGCGTGCTCGGGGGACCGGGAGAGGGGGTTAGGGGGTGAGGGCTTTTACCTCCATCCGCCCCCGCTCCCCGACCGCCTGCGTCGCCGGGCTGTACATCGCCTCCGCATGCACCGGCGGCAGCCGGAAGACCCCCGGCGCGACCGCCCTCACCAGCGTGTAATACGTCTGCCAGGAATCCGGCGGCAGCAGGTCGGTGAAGACCAGGATCCGATCGTCCCGGAGGTCCAGGTAGGCGAGCTGGAAGTTCGCGTCGTTCACCCAGGGGAGCTGCTCCGTGGTCTGCAGGCGCGGATTCTCCACCTCCAGCCCCGAGGGGAGGAGGCTCACCACCGCCACGTTGTTGAGCGGGCCCGAGACGCTCCGCAGGCGGGTCTTGATCACGATCAGGTCCCCCTGCTTCACGTCGTTCAGGTTGACCGGCTGGCCGTCCCGGTTCAGGAACTGCCGCTCGATCTCCATCCCGTTGTTGGTGGCCTTGAAGCCCTCATCCGTGGGCACCCCACGGGTCAGAAGGCTGAAGAAGGCCGCGCCGGTCTGGAAGCCCGAATCCATCTGGAGGCGGATCGGCTCCGTTCCCCGGATGGTGAAGGTCGCCGTCTTGTTCGTGAACGTGCCGACCTTCTTGCCTCCGACGATCACGCTGCCCGAGTACGGCGGGAACTTCGCCTGTCGCTGGGCGAGCTGCCCGAGGGCGAGCAGGGTGAAGCTCTCCTCCTGCGTCGTCCACCAGCCGACCTCCTTGGCGTCGCGGCCCAGGCGTTCAGCCAAAGCAGGGATGCGCGAGTCGGTCGGCGCGGCATCCATCAACGCGAGCAGGAGCAGCGCCCGGTTGCGGATCGTCGAGTTGAAGTTGCCGCCCGTCTGCCGTTCCACCTGGTCGAGCTCGCCGATCCTGCCGACCAACTCCTGCACGGCGCGCGGATTGCCCGCCGACGCATAAGCCGAGGCGAGCAGGGCGCGGGTCTCCGCGTGGAGATCCTTGCCGTGCTTCGTCCGGATGTGATCCATGGTCCCCAGGTCCGGCCGCCCGGCGCGGGCCAGCACGTAGAGGCCGTAGACCGTACGCTGCAGGTCGTCATAGCCGTAGGCCGACTTGGCCTTGGCCGTGGCCGCCACCCACTCGACGCTGCCCCGGTAGAGGTTTTCATCGACGGGATGGCCGGCCTTGCGCGCTTCCACGACGAAGTGCGCGGCATAGGTGCTCGCCCAGGGGTGGACCTCCGTGCCGCCGGGCCAGAGGGAGAACCCGCCGCCCGAAAGCTGCATCAGCGACATCCGCCGCAGACCCGACTGCACCATGTCGGCCGGATCGCCGTGCCCCTTCTTGGGATCGAACAGCTCGGGCTCGAACGCCTTGGCCAGATCGCCCATGTAGATCAACGGGAAGGCGCCGGACACCGTCTGCTCCAGGCAGCCATAGGGATACTGGAGCAGGTGCTCCAGCTTGCCCGCGAACTGGATCAGGGGCAGCGGCCCGACGCGGAGCTTCCGCCGTACCGTCTCCGGACGGAAGCGTCCTGCCTCGGGGCCGCCGAGATCCATCTCCGACTTCGCCACCCCGCCCGCGTCTTCGACAGAGACCTCGGGCAGATCGGGCCGGATCCCCACGTTCGTGACCGACTGGCTCTTCTCTCCGTTGCCGGAAGCCGTGGCCGTGAAGCGGACGTTCCCTTCCGTGGTCCCGGTCTTCACCGTGAAGTAGACGGTGCGCTCCCGGCCCACGGGGATCTCGACCGATTGCGTGGCCGAGCCTTCGATCTTGACGGGTCCCTGAGCCGCGAGGCCGACCTGGATCTGACCCGGCTTGGCCGTGTCGTTGCGGACCGTGATCGGCACCTGGAGCGACTCGTCGAAGGAGAGGATGCGCGGCAGCGTGGGCAGGAGGACGAGCGGGTCGCGCACCCGGGTCTTGCCCTCGGACGACCCGAACTTCCGGCCATCGATGGCTACCACCATCACCCGCAGAGCGCCCTGGAACTCCGGCACCTGGAAGGTGACCTTCACATTGCCGTCGCCATCCGCCGTGAGCGGGCCGGACCAGAACGCGACCGGCTCCACTCGCCGGATGCCCTCGGTGCGGACGTACTGCGCCATCCCCTCCTCGCCCTCGCCGCCGCCCGCGGGAGCCTTGCCTTGGGGTTTTACCTCGGGCAGGAGCAGGCTGAACGTGTCAAAGGAGGTCACCGACAACCCGAGCCGCCGGTAGAACCAGTCGAACGGCTGCGGTGTTTTCTGGGCGATGAGCTGCAGGATGCCCTCGTCGACCGCCGCGATCGTGACCACGGCGCCCGGAGCGGTCTTCACCCCGATATCCAGCTTCGAGTTGGGCCGGATCTCCTTGGGCTGCGTGATCTGCGGAGTCAGCTTGTTCGCCACCCGGTCGACGGGCAGCGGGACGGCACCGAAAGCGCGGCCGGCGGAGCCGGGCTCCAGATCCTGCGCCCTGCGGACGAGCGTGGCCGTGATGAACGAGTTCGGCCGGTACTCGCCGCGGATCGGCACCTCGATGGTGGCCGTGTTGCCCGTGAGCTGATGGATCTGCGTATCGAGCACCCGGTCGCGCTCGACCGTGATCAGGAGCTTGCCCGCGAACGGGGCGCGCACCTGGACCACCGCGGTATCGCCGGGGGCGTACTCCTCCTTGTCGAGGTCGAGCTCCAGCCGGGCCGGGTTCTTGATCGCCCAGGGGGACATGCCCCAACCCGCGGCATAGAACTCCACCTGGGACGATGCCTCCGAGTCCGGATCGACGACGACCGCCCGGTAGCTGCCGTAGCGGGTCGGGGTGACCTGGAACGTGCCACGGGGCTTGCCCGCCGGGATCGGCTTGCTCTCCAGGAGCACGGCTTCCCGAGTGGATTCGTAACGGTAGCCGCCGCCGGGGATGCGCCGCAGCACCGTGTTGTAGCGATCCTCGAAGAAGTCCACCCGCAGATAGCCGGAGGGGACCGGCTTGCCTTCGGGAGAGACGGCTACGTACTCGATTTCCACCGGCTTCTTCGGCTCGGGCCAGCCCTCCTCGTTGCCGAGCTGGCGCAGCCCTATGTAATAAGGATAGGGATGGACCTGCATCCGGGTGAGCGCCGCGACGCCGCGGCCGCCCTGCTCCTGGACGCGGGCCGTGAGCACGGCTTCGAGCGAGGAAGGCACGGGCGACTTCTCGGGCATGGTGACCTTGAACTCGCTCCGCCCCTCCTCGTTCAGCTTGCCCGTGGTCTCCAGGACTTCGCGAGGCTCCATCTTGCGCTCGCCATTGCGGAACGAGAACGCCTCGAAGCCCTTGGCCGTGAAGGTCGAATCCACGAGGCGGACGCGAGTCTCCACCGGCAGGTTCGCCGCCGGCGCGCCGAACAGGTAGCTCGATGCCACGTTGTAGACCAGCTCCTGCCCGGGAAGGACCTTCTCTTTTGGTGGCTGGATTTCGACCGAGATGCGGTCGGGGACGAACTCCTCCACCTGGAAGCGATAGGTGCCGATGATCGTCTGCGCGACCTCCAGCTCCAGCGTGTGATGGCCGGTCAGCGAGTAGGCGGGCAGGTTGAGCTTCCACTCGGCGAGGCCGCGGTTGTCCACCTGGAGGCGCTCCGTCTCCAGCTCCTTGCCCTGCGGATCGCGGTGGCGGAGCAGGGCCGGCATGGCGGACGGCGCCTGAAGGCTGGCATCGCGCACGATCGCCATGCCCTCGGCCGTCTCGCCGGGGCGGTAGAGGTCGCGCTCGCCATACAAGAAGGCCGTGTACCCGCCGGTCGGGACCTCGTCGCCCCCGGTATCCAGGCCGGTGGTGTCGATCGACATCCGGTCGAGGAGGAGGAACGTGAAGTCGTCCCCCTTCTCGACGGTGATCAGGTAGGGCCGGCGCGTGGCCGGATCGGGGAGGTCGCCCACGCGGAAGAGGCCGGAGCCATCCGTGCGCCCTTCGCCCATCGGCTGGTTCTGGTCCGAAATCAGGGTGACCTTGGCGTCCGAAACAGCCGAAAGGTCGCGCACGGACGACACCCAGACCATCAGCTCGCCCCGGTTCTGCTTGGCGACGATGCCCATGTCGGTCAGGAGGAGCCAGCGCTGCTCGGCCTCCCAGTCGTCCGGCTTGCCCACGGAAATGCGGTAGAGGCCAGGGTCCTTCAGGTCCACCCAGCGGTCGAGCGTGATCGGGGTGATGCGCCGTTGGTTCCGGGCTGTCCCGACATCGAGGGTCTCTTCCCGCAGGCGGTCGCCGAGCGCATGGGGGAGCTCGCCGAAGTAGCCATAGTCCTCGTCGAAGAAGCCACCGTAGTTGAAGAGGAAGAAGAGGTTGTTCCTGTACACACGGTCGATCGTCATCCGCACCTTGGGCACGTTGACGCTGTCCAGGTTGACCGTGCGGTTGCCGGAGGCAGCGAGGAACATCCCCTCGCTCTGGAAGCCGACGGTGGGCTCCAGGTCAGGGATCGGGACGTCCGCCGTCCAGTCCTCGGACAGCACCGCTTCATCCGTGGCGGGCATCCCCTTGCCGACCGTGAGCTTGTAGGACGAGCCCGGCCGCATGGCGCCAGTGATGACGAGCTCGTTGCGGTTGGCAGACAGCCGGGTCTGCACCGGCGGCTCGATCTTCAAATACTTCTCGGCCACGGCGGCGGAGATGGGGGAAGAGAACCGGACGACAACGGTCGATTCGCGGGGGCCGGGCTGGACCTCGAAGCCCCAGATGGCGAGCTTGGTGCTCGACCCCAGCGGGATCTCGTGGACGAACTCCTCCTTCAACGGAACATTGCCGCCGACGGGAGTGAGGTCCTGGGCGATGACGAGCCGCAGCTTGCGCTCGTCGCGCTGTTTCTGGATCGTGGGAGTGCGGAACGAGATGACGGGCGCGTTCCAATCCGTCTCCAGCTCCAAGGCCACCGGCTCGCCGCCGGAAGGATCATGGAGGCGCATCTTGGCGATGAGCACCGTGGGATCGACGGGGTAGTTGAACTTGACGTTGCCGCGGAACACGACCCGGGCCTTGCCCTCGAGGGCCGGCTCCTCGGTCAGCTCGACGCCTTCGACGAGGAACTGGTCGGTGCGGACGGTGATCTCCTCGTCGCCGGTAAAGACGATGCCCTCAGGGAGGAACGTCTCGGGCTTGAGGGTGACGGTGTACTCGGACGCGATGGGCAGTCCGCCGCTGGGCTGGAACCGGAGCGCGTTGGTATCGCGCCAAGTCCAAGCGCCGCCGAGCCCGGGATCGAGGGAGGCTGGGGCCGGTTCGAGGACGGTCCCCACCTTGTCTGTCCCCAGGGCCTTGTCAAAGACAATGTCGAAATACTGCCGGTTCTCGCGGTCCACGACCACGTCGAACACCGAGACCGTCTCGGCGTCGGCTCCCGCCCGGAGCTTCGCGAACGCCGCGGCCAGGGGGTTCTTGAACGCATAGGCCGAGACCGAGACCAGCAGCAGGGCCAGGACGATGAGGACTACATCCTTGGCGCTCCACTTGCGGGCGAACACGGCACGGAGGCGAGACGGGATCCGTTCCCGAACCGGCGGGGGTGTGTCCATGGGGATCAGAGGCTCCTGTTAGATAGAGATAGCGAGGGATAGGCTACACCAGAAACAGGCGTCCCTCACCTTGCTTCAAAGTGCAGGCCTGCCTTGCCACAGGATGAGCATGGTCTTCACAGATGAAAGCTGTATGAAGCGGCGATGAAGTTTCAGCGTGAAACCAGGTCAGGCGATCCGCACCACGATCTTGCCGCGGGTGTGACCGGATTCGAGCGCCTCGAAGGCCAGGCGGATCTCCCCGAGAGAGAAGATCCGATCGATCTCGGGGCTCAGCCGCCCTTCCCGGATCCAGCGGCCGAGAAGCTCCAGGTCGGCAGCCCGGGGATGGACATTGACCATGCGCGCCCGGCGGTCCTCGCCGAAGAGGTTGCGGGCGCGGCTGGTCACGACCGAGAAGAACGTCCCCGGGCCGACCTCGGTGGTGACATAGACCCCCTTGTCGGCGAGCAGGGGTGCGCAGGCGTCATAGGAGCTCTTGCCGGCCGCATCGAAGATGACCTGATAGGTCTCCTCGTCGTGGAGGAAATTCTGCGTCTGGTAGTCGATCGTCCGTTCGGCGCCCAGATCCCGGAGGAGCTCCTGATTGCGGCCGCTTGCCACGGCTGTGATCCGGGCTCCCAGGATGCTGGCGATCTGGACCGCGAAGTGACCGACCCCTCCGGAGGCGCCATTGATCAGGACCCACTCGCCGGCGGCAAGCCCGCCCTGGTCGCGGAGAGCCTGGAGGGCCGTGAGCCCGCCCATGGGGACCGCCGCCGCGTCTTCGAACGAAAGCGTCTCGGGCTTTTCGGCCAGGGCCGCCTCTTGAACCAGGGCAAGCTCGGCGCAGGCGCCGCCGTGCCGACCGCCGGTCTGGCCGAAGACCATGTCGCCCGGAGCGAAGCGGGTGACCTCCGGCCCGACGGCCTCCACCTCGCCGGCGAGGTCAAAGCCCGGGATCAGGGGGAACTTCGCGGGACTGACAAACCGGAGCTGCCCCATCCGGATCTTCGAGTCGAGCGGGTTGACGCTCGCCGCCCGCACCCGCACCAGAACCTCCCCCGTGCCGGGCTCCCCCGGCGGCTCCAACTCCTTGACCTGCAACCGCTCCACTCCGCTGTAGCCCTCGACCACCGCCGCTCGCATGCCCGACCTCCCTTCCGCCCTATGCTGCCATAGACCAACCAGCGGCACGGCGGTACCTGAACGCTTACCCCTTTGGGAGAGAGGGTCTACAGGAAAAGCTCGAAGAGAGGGATCTCCAACCCGGGGAAGAACGGGCTGGTCAGGAGATCCCGCGCCGTAGCCGTGAGCTCCGCAACCTGCTGGAGGCGCTCTCCCGACCTGCGGTAGATGCGGGCCTCGCTACG
This sequence comes from uncultured Holophagales bacterium, assembly GCA_963741305.1. GTDB lineage: Bacteria > Acidobacteriota > Thermoanaerobaculia > Multivoradales > UBA5704 > DATMER01. Next base: position 7,186,880 of record CAVUHL010000003.1, read on the forward strand.
CTTCGGATCGACCACCCAGTACTCCTGGACACCGAGCATCTCGTAGCGCTCCAGCTTGATGCCCTCGTCCCGCTTTCGCGTCGAATCGGAGAGGACTTCGACGACCAGGTCCGGAGCACCCTGGACGTTCTTCTCCGTGAGGATCTTCATGCTCGCATTGGAGATGAACAGAAGATCCGGCTGGACGATGTCGTGCTTGGCCAGCAGGACGTCGACCGGCGCCGGAAAGAATCGCCCGAGCCGGCGCTGGCGGACGAAAGGGACGATCCACCCCGTCAACTCGGCGACGACGCTCTGATGCCTCAGGTACGGGGCCGCCGTCACGTAGTGCTCCCCATCGAGGATCTCGTGGCGGTTCCCGTCCTCCGGGAAGTGCAGGTAGTCCTCGTAGGTGAGCTTGCGGGGGACTGGATCTCGGACGGCCATGGCGATTCCCCTTTGCAGGGCTGAAGAAATTCTAGCACGGCGGCGCGGTCCTCGGGTCTGAAGAAGTTCCGGCGGAGGATATCCCAAGTAATGCCGCCGGAGAATTACAGAGGCTTCCCTCCATGCCGTGGCATGTACTGGCATCACGTCTCTTCCTTCCAAATTGAAGCGAATGACATTTCTGAAGCGTTTTCCGTTCCTTGTCTTTTTGAAATGGGAAGAGGTCTACGCTTCGTGCCCGAAGGCAAAACTCTGGTGGAGGTGACGGTACGTACCTCCCAGTCCCGGCTGCTCCTGCGTCCGGGCCCTGCCGTCAACGAGATCATCCTCGGCGTGCTCGGCCGAGCCCAGCGGCTCTATCCGGTGAGGTGTTGCAGTGTCGTCTTCATGTCGAACCACTGGCACGCCCTGCTCGAAGTGGACGACGCGCTGCAACTCGCCCGCTTCATGCAGCACGTGGATGGCAATCTCTCCGCGGAGATCGGCCGGCCGGAGATCCACAACTGGCCGAACACCATGTGGTCGCGGCGCTATCAGTCGATCGTGGTCAGCGACGAGCCTGCGGCCCAGGTCGAAAGGCTCCGTTACCATCTGGCGCACGGGGTCAAGGAGTGCCTTGTCGACCAGGTGAAGCGGTGGCCCGGCGTCCACTTCGCCAAGTCGATCCTGGGGGGCAAGCCCCTCAAGGGATGGTGGTTCAATCGCACTCAGGAGTTCGCCGCCAAGAACCGGGGGGAGGACTTCGGACGCCTCAAGTACGCTGAAGAGGAAGAGCTGGTGCTGTCGCAGCTCCCCTGCTGGGCGGACCTGACGCCGGAGCAGTACCGGGAGCGGATCGCGGGCTTGGTCAAGGAGATCGAGGCGGAAGCCCGTGCCGACCGGCAAGCAAGGAGGATCGAGCCGTTCGGTGTCGAGGCGATCCTCCGGCAGGATCCCCATACCCGTCCGACCCAGACCAAGAAGTCGCCGGCGCCCCTCTGCCATGCGGCGAGCAAGGAGGGCCGGAAGAAATTCTGGGAAGCCTACTCCGCCTTTGTCGCCTCCTTCCGAGAGGCTGCCGAGAGGCTCAAGGCGGGAGAGTGGCCCGTCAGGTTCCCTCTGGGCTCGTTCCCGCCGGGCCTGCCGTTCGTGAGTGCCTACGCCGCCCAGCCTCCGTAGCCCTGTCTGCCGCAGTCCTGACCTGAACTTTGCCGATCCACGCCTGTTTCGAGCTCTTGAGCGAGACCGGAAGGGAGGAGGCCTGCCTTCCTAGAGTCGAAACAGATCCTGCAACTGTCTCGGAGACCGCTGTAGAGCACTTTTCGACCCGAGGTTGCCTGTTCCCGAGCCGCTGAACCACGTCCACGAGAGCCGGCTGGCGTGGATAACGCCGAGTTCTCGCCCCTTCTTCCCCAACTCTTCCCTAACCGTCAGGCACCTCCTCCCGGAGACCTACAGCCACCGCGCTCGCCGTCGACTCTACCCTCCTCCGAGCTGGCGCAGATAAGCCGAGTTCTCGCCCTTATATGAGGCCTTCTTTCCTAACCGTCTGGCACTTCCTCCGGCACCTCTTCCGGCAGACTTCTCAAGGCGGCCTAGGGATCACCTTAACAAGTCAGGTCCCAAGCCAAATCGTAGTATAAAACCATGAATAGGTAATTATCTATGCCTTGTAGTCAAGGCTACGAGGTATTCTTCTCTTAGGGTTTGGCGGAGAGGGGCTTCGCCAGCATCTATCTGATCCAATCGGCAGGTACGAGTTTTCTTCCCTCACGCCATTCCGCCACGAGATGGACATTGTCTATCCCTCTCCAGACTTCCATCGGGGCATGATCCAGTATGATTGCTTGTAGTTTTCCCTTGGACTCCTTGACCGCATCTCCAACCACTTCGAAAACCCTGCGAACCGCTTGGACGTCTTCGTCGTAGAACTTTGGATCGAAGCCCTCCTCCTTTTCCGTCCCAGCTTTGCGAGGAAAGTAGACTTGGCTTGGCTGATCGAAAACAATGAATCCAGGGACTGGGCTGTTAGGGAACCCGCGGAAAAGTTTGTGGAGGGCAAGAGTGACGGCTACATGATAGGAGAGCGCATTCGCGGCGCTTCCGATCTCCCACAAAAAATCATTGCGGTCGTCTCCGGAAACTCTAATCGTCAGTTCGCTTATTACAAGAGAGACTGGGTCCTCCTCGCGCTCGACATCCAGGTCTGGCAGGAGTCGTCCCACGAAAAGACTCACTTTGCTCAGCGCATCGTTAACACGTTCATCGATCCTAGCCCGCTGAACCTCAGAAGACAACTCTCGTGTCTGGCTTCGAAGGGTCTCGACTTCTTCTGCGAGTACGCCGTCGCTGCGAATGCTTTCAAGCCGAGAAATGGCTTCACCGAGCTCTCCGACAAATCGCCAGGCCTCACGCGCCTGGAATTGTTGCTGTTCGATTTGTTGCGACTGGCGCTCAATTGCGCGGCGGCGAATGCTGACCGCAGTCAAGCGCCCGGTGACTTCCGTCATTTCGTCACGCACACGCTGGAATTCTCGGTCGAAGGCCGCAGGGATAAGGTTGCCCTGGCCCGCTTGAATCTCCGAAGCCTTTAGTGCCTCGACGAGTCTTCCGACTTCATCTTCAGGCTTAACAATTTTGTTGCCACACACCGGACATTCGCTTGATTCTTCATGCAGTCCCTGGAACCACTCTGAAATCCGTAGCCGATCGCGCTTGATCCCGACTGCCTCCCGATAACGCTCTGACACTTCCTTTAGTCCGGTCATCTCTCCAACGCGCCGTTTCAATAAAGCAAGTTGCCGGGAAAGATCCGCCTCTTCATTCCGAAGCCCTACTAACTCCTTTGCGGCATCGGTAACGCTATCCGCAGTTACGCGGCCTTCTACATTTCCCTCCGCCGCTAGACGTCGCAGAAGGTCAATACGACCTGCAAAGTCGGCGGGGACCGGCGTGTCACGGGCGAGAAGGCCAAGTTCCCTCGCAGTCGTAATTTTGGCCTGAATCTCGGCTACCCAGCGCTCCGATACCCGTCGAACACCTTCCAGTTCCCGCTCCTTACGAGTTAGTTCCGTTCGAAGACGTTTTAGTTCGTGCTCCTTCGCCATGGTCTCAGGTGTTATTGCGTTTAAAACATAAGGAAAAATAGTTTTTAGCTTCTCCCGGTGCCTATAGGTGTCGGCTTTGAAGAAGAGAACATCTCGGTTCGCAATTACATTTTGCGGCTGAAACGTGAAGGCCGCCATGTCACGGAAACTCGGCCTTTCCGAAAATCCCCCATCACCAAAGTCCAGTTGGGTCAATCCGGCCAATTCATCTAGCGTGTGCTTGACGAACTCCGCGTTAGTATTCTTCTCTATTATAGTTCGCGGTACCTCAACTCTAGTCCCGTGAGCGACGTACATGTCGCCGGTACTCTTTTGATTGCCGGGCTCCCGTCGAGCTAAGAGGAACTCTCCGGTAGCCGTTGCTACTAGGATGCCGAACCATTCGCAGGACTTTCGAATTGTGTTCACCGGAATGCGGCACTCATCGGAGCCCAGGCAGTAGTCGATAATGGGGATGATAGCCGATTTGCCTGTTTTGGAGGCTCCCGTGATGACGTTTACAGCCCCGAGATGGAAGTCGATGGTTCGGGGCTCTGCGTCGATATGGCGGGGCCATAAGATGAGTTTTTTGATTTGGAGGAACATTAGAATTGCACCTTGAGGATGCTAGAGATCTCGAACAGAGTGAGTTCGGCCGACCAGCCACCAAGCTTCTCGGCGTTCCTCATAAGCAGGCGAACATTGGTAGGAATGAGAGCGCGTGGAGAGGTGCGTGATAATGGTGAGAAGGCACCGTCGGCATCCACCGATACAAGCCTGTAAGCAAGAGCCATCCGCAAGGATTCAAGTGAGAGGGCTCGCATATCCCGTACCCTGTCGTGGAGGCCCAGAAGAATGTCAGTCTTGCTAATCTTCGATTCGCCAAACTTGGTGGCGAAGGCGCGGAGGCCTGAAGGGCGATTGGTGGACTCCAGTAGGTTGCGACTGTCTTCCAGGAAAAGCATCGGCAATACCAAAAAGGCGAGAACAAGAGGACTTCCGGAACCGTCCCCGCGAGCAGTTGTATATCCAACTGCGTAGCGCCACTGAAGGAAAGCGCCCAGTGCTGGATTCTGCACTTGAACAACGTCTTGGCTGAGTCGGGACATCAAGGCTTCTCCGGAGGGGGATGGAGGAGCGACCGATAGCTCGGATGCCACCCAAGTGCAAGATCATCCGCTAAGACATGGAAGCAACCGCGGGTGAAATGCGGAGGCGCTTCACTTCCCTGAATCGGGCACCTATGAAGGCAGCATTGATCGAGTAGGAGCTTCCCTCGGTCAACTTCCGATTTGTCTCGATGACTGATCTCGATGACCCTTTGATGATGCTTCCACGCGAGTAGAAGTTCGTCTTCCAGTTCATCGAAGGTTGTTGGGTTGACTAACCCCTTCGCTGCCCACTCGATTCGGTCAATTTCTGCTCTGAAATGATCGGAGATTGCTCTTAGTTTGTCGTCGTATTCGGCCTCAACGATATCAAGCTGCATTATATAGGTACTTGTGCCTAAATGTTCCGCTACTCTCTCGCTAGGGAGTGGCGGTGCGAAGCTATGCAAGATGTGCTGGCAATGAATTTTGCGTACAAATGATACTAGTTCAAGGTGAAAGTCGGGTTCGAAGACGTATGCTGGCTCTCCACGAGCGATCAGTTGGTCAGTGTGGCTCTTCACCCAACCAAGGAGATGATAGAGCACATCATCCAATGCCTCATTCGCAATGGCTTTTGTTCGAAGGGAGGTTAGCAGTTCCTCTTTAGGTAGGTGATTGCCGTGTCTATAGGAGAAGCGGGGCAGTATTTGGCGCAAAGCGTCCCGGCCTTCTGGGGAGAAAATTTTCTCAAGATGCGGCTGCAATTCGGCCGCAGTATGGCCCTTCTTGGGGAACTCTGGAGCCTCCCCCCAGAGTTCGCCGCAGATTGCGTCAATAGTCCCCTCTGATGTCTCTTCAGTTGCGTTTACCAACCGTGTCAAGAAATCACTACTAAAAGGACGGGTAGTATAGAGGCTAAAATGAGTACACCTAGGATCGAGAAGTCCGTTCGAGACCGCATCGATCCAGTTGCGGAGTGTTTTCCAAAGGTCCACAGAGCGATTGGCGACGGGATTTGAAGTCGAATCCGTGCGGCTCTTAACCTCCTCGACTTCAGTCTCTCCAGAAGAAGAGGTGACTGCAACATCTCCAAGTACCTCTAGGCTAACCGCATCGCCAGCTTGCGCATGAAGAAGGTGCCATAGAAGCCGATTCACCTGTAGGGAAAAGCCGAGGTATTGCCTCGGGACATTAGGCTGACGTATTCGGTCCATATGCCTCTCACAGAGGATAGCCAAATGAAGTACGGACGGCGCATTTTAGGCTGTACACGCTCTGCGGGTCAACCTTTAGGGTACCGCGGAGGAGGTGCCTGACGTTTCAGGAGAAGGGAAGGACGAAAGCTCCTCAGCAGACTTACCTGAAGCGCCTGAAGGGCGAGAACTCGGCGTTATCTGCGTGAAGGTTCCTCTGACCTGCCTTACCGCCCCCGCCCCTCCGCCCGGACCCGTCTCGCCAACTCGGCCGCAAGCTGCACTGTAAACGTCCGCCCCTCCACCGCCCTCTGAAGCTGAAGCAGCGTATACGCCACGATCGCCTCAGTGGTCAGCCCGCGAGTCTCGAAGATCGGGAGGATCTCGGTGGCCAGATTCTTGAGGGCTTCCGAGCGGCCGGAGTGGAAGAGCGCGACCGCGAGGTCCAGGGAGACGAGCGTGGCATCGACCGGCATGCGGCGGTCGAGGAACTCCGTCTGCACGGCTTCCAGCTCCCTTGCCGCCTCCTCGATCCGGCCCAGGCCCTGTAGGAGAAGCGCCCCGGTCCAGCGCAGGCGGAGACGGTCCGTGTCGCCGCCATACTGCTCGTAGAGCGCTTTCGCGTGAGGAAGACGCTTCTGCGCCTCGGCATAGCTGCCGGCCTGGACAAGGCAGGTCACGAGGTTCGCCTGGACCATCGAGAACAGGCGCGGATCGTCCGCGAGACCCGCTTCCGTCTCGGCCCGGCGAAGGACATCGCAGGCGCTCGCCCAATCCTCTGCCGATTCGTAGGCCTTGGCTTGCAGGAGATGGCTGGACAGGATGCCTCGCCTGTCGCCGAGATCCCGGCAAATCTTCAGGGAAGCCGCGGACGCTTCAAGTGCCTCCGGATATCGGCGCTGCTCGCGACGAAGAGAGCTCTTCAGGATCAGCAGCTCGGCCTCCGTCGAAGGATTCTGCCAGGAGAAGCGGCGCTCGGCGTCCGAGAAGGCACGATCCGCGGCCTCTAGCTCTCCAAAGACGCGCAACGCGTTCGCCAGATGTGCGAAGGCTCTGGCTTGGAGATCCTGGACCCAGTCCGGATGGTAGGTGTCCTTCGGCAGGGCAAGAGCGATGCGCGCGGCGAGGATGGCGAGATCTATGGCCCGCCGGGCGTCGCTCAGGCAGGCCTTCCTGGATTGCTGGATCAGATAGACGCACAAACCCCAGGTGTGAAAGGCCTCGTCGGTCTCCGCGGCCCGGAGCTGCTCGGTGGGCGGCAGGCTTTCGAGCGCGGCAGCCAGGTCGGGCGCCGTGTCGGCTTCCAAGAGCGCCACCAACTCGTCGAAGTAGCCGAGATCGCCCTTGATCTCCTGCAGCCGGTCGTACAGGGCACGGCAGGATGGGCAGGTCTCCAGAAGGTGGGGGACGATGAAACGGGTTACCTCGTCGGGGGAAGCGCTGCCCGTCGAGAGCTTCGCGAACAGCTCGAGGCTGATCGGGTGAGGCGAATCGGTGTCGTCATCTCGCAAAACGTCGCCCTCCGTCGTTACAGCGTTTCGGCGAAAGAGTAGCACAGCTCGAACGCAAAGGCGGGGGAGTTACTCTGAGTCGAGAGGGGTGAGGCTGCTCCGGCAGGACGCCGCGAAGCGAGACCCATCCTCCAGGAGAGCACCCATGATGCGGATCTTCTTTTTCCTCGCCGGACTCTTCGGCTCCGGCTCGTTCGGCGTCATCTGGGAGAGGTCGGGGCCCAGCGCGGACCCGAACGGGAAGCCGCCGGGCCAGGGCTTGTTGCGGGGCGACGACGGGATCGGATAGGCCCTCACCCCCCGGCCCCCTCTCCCGGTCCCCCCGAGCACACCCTCCCCGGGAGAGGGGGAGACTTACCAAGATCCGTCTGGGCGCGAGCTGAGTCGAAGCTATTCTCGAGCGCCTCAGAATCATTCTGAAGTTCCTCGGAATCATTCTGAGCGTCTCAGAATGACTCTGAAATCCCCAGGGCCATTCTGAAGTTCTCGGAGCGGCTCTGAGCGGCTGAGAATGGCTCCGAGACAGCGCGATGTCATTCTCAGCGGCTCAGAATCATTCTGAAGTTCTTCGAAGCCGTTCCGAGCGCCTCAGAATGGCTCTGAAATCCCAGGAGCCGCTCTGAAGTTTCCGGAGCGGCTCTGAGCGGCTGAGAATGGCTCCGGGACAGCGCGATGTCATTCTCAGCGGCTCAGAATCATTCTGAAGTTCTTCGGAACCGTTCCGAGCGCCTCAGAATGGCTTTGAAATTCTTCGGAACGGCTCTCAGCCGCTCAGAATGGCTCCGCAATCTTCAGAATGGCTCGCGCTCAGGCCAACTCGGCGAAGCTCTTGTCGCAGGAGTGTACGTTCGCCTCGGCGGGCTTGTTGCCAGATCGGAGGAGAATTCCCAAGCGAGAGGTGCCAGACGTTTTATAGGACCCGTCTCGCCAGCTCGGCCGCGAGCTGCCAGACGCTTCTGAGGTAGTGCTTTTTTCCCCGGCGATGGCGCGCTACAAATTGAGCATCATTCGAAGGGAGTCGTCGACGGATCGGAGCCGTTCCTCATTGAGGAGGGTCGCGAGGTGCCGCAAGGCTCGGTGCTGCGTATCTACCGTGACGATCTGGTCGGTCTCCACCCAATGCGGTTTGGGCTCCCAACTGGTATCTGCCAACCGCAGGTCGGCGGTGGCAACCGGCACGCGCCACTTGAAGTGAGGGCGTTCCGTGGTGGTGACCGGACAGATGATCACGGTGCCGAAGTCAGACCGATTGAGTGCATCGGTCGACACGACCAGACATGGCCGCACACCTTTCTGCTCGCGGCCTTTCTTCGGGTTCAGATCGAACATCCAGACCTCCCCACGCAGCGGCTTCGGACGCTCCATCTCCCCCCTCCGATCTCTCAATCTGTCTAGCCAGCGGTAAACGCACCGAGCAAGGACTCTCGTTCCTCGAGGTCGTCCTTGACGAGATGAGCCGCAGCTTCGTTGAACATGTCGAGCAACTTCTCTTCTCGCTCCCGACGCCTCTCCCTCTCGATGAGCTGGCGAATGAACTCGGCTTTGTTCTGGCTGCTGCCCGCGCGTCGGGCCAACCAGGCATCGGTATCACTGGGGATGCGAACGCTGATCTGGCAGTCTTTGGCGGCGGCCGGCATAACTGGAACCTCCTGACAGTCACCATGATACCGGTGTGAGGGTCAGCCTGCAAGCGTTCCATGCTGATCCTTTCTCTCAATGCGCTTTCTTGAAACGTCAGGCATTTCCTCCGAATCTGGCCCCTGGTGGGCTCCCGGGCTCCCGGGCTCCCGGGCTCGCGCCCGGGGCCGATGCTGTCGCCCCTGTGGGGCTTGCTGCCGGGGCAACGCCGGTCTCTCTCGATCTGCTGGACAGCATGTTCGAAAGGGATGGCCTTTTCGCCACTCGCCTTGGCGAGGTCATAGGCTCGGATCGACTCCAGCTCTTCCAACGGCTCGCGCTTGGTTGGTTCGAACGCCACCTCCTCGCCGCCCCGCCCCTCCGCCCGGACCCGTCCGTAGGCCACCGAGCTTCTGCACGTCGGAAGGCACAAAGATGACACTACTGCCGGAGAGAATTGCGATCCATCGAGAATTCTGTCAGGGCAAGCCGACCCGTCGCGCCTTGTGCTACCCGGTCGAGAGGCTCCCGGGCACCGAGACAGAGAGGAGTAGAATCCTGTCCTGCCGGTGATCTCCATTTCTTCGGCATCATCATCCGGATGTTCGACCGCGAGCACGGCATTTTACCTTCGACGGAGAGCTCTTAGCTGGCACTATTCGGTCTCGGACAGCCCTGCATCTCGTCAAGGAGTGGGCCGGCACGCACCGCGGGGAACTGGATGCCAACTGGCAGCGAGGTAGGGCGGGTGAGCCCTTCGAGAGGATCGCTCCACTGGATTGAGAGGAGGTTCTCATGGAGTTTCTACCCATGGTTGTCAGAGCCGAGTATCGTGGCGGGCACAGGATCTACCTGGTGTTCAACGATGGAGTCGAGGGTTTGGTCGACTTCTCGGACTGGCTGGCTGGCCCAGTTTTCGAGCCGCTGAAGGAGCCCGGGTACTTCGAGCGCTTCTTCCTGGACGGTGGAACGGTTGCGTGGCCCAACGGCGCTGATATCGCGCCGGAGACGCTCTATGAACGAGCGCGGTCCAGCAAGGCCGCCTGAGGCCCTCACCTCCCGGCCGGTTGAGGTCCCATCCGGTTGATCCCATCCCCCTCTCCCCAACCCCCGTGTCGGAGGGACGGCGGCGCTCAGGCCAACTCGGAGAAATTTCGGTACTCCGCATGGCCCTTCGCCTCCGCCGGCTTGTTGCCGGGGCGGACGAGAAGGCCGGTCTGCATGCCGGAATCGCGGGCGGCATCGAGCTCGGCGGTGACGTCGCTCAGAAAGAGAATGTCGCCGGGCGGGAGACCGAAGGAGTCGGCGATGGCGGCGTAGGCGGCGGGGCTGTTCTTGGGGCCGGTCGTGGTGTCGTGGAAGCCTTCGAAGTAGGGGAGGAGGTCGCCCTGGTCGCTGTGGCCGAAGAGGAGCTTCTGGGCCAGGACGCTGCCCGAGGAGAAGATCCGGGTGCGGATGCCGTTCTCCTTCCAGCGCTTCAGAGCTTCGGCCACGTCGGGCCAAACCTGGCCCCGGAGCTCTCCGGCGCGGTAGCCGTCTTCCCAGAGGATGCCTTGGAGCATCTTGAGGCCGGTCGATTTGCGGTCGCGGTCCATGAGCCAGTGCGCGTAGGGCGTTCCGTTTCCGAAGTCGGGGACAGACTCGATCTCCTGCTCGTGCTCCTGCCGGAGCCGGCTCAGGGCCTCGGCGAAACGTGCCTCCCCGGAGGCGCAGGCGGCGTCGAGGCGCCGCCTGGCGTAGGGGAAGAGGATGTCCAGCACGAAGGAGAGGGGAGTGGTGGTCCCTTCGATGTCGGTCAGGACGGCGCGGGCGCCCGGGGGCAGGGGCACGCGGCTCAGATGCCCGGGGCCGGCATGTAGGCCGGGCCGAAGCAGAGCGGCTCGAAGCCCGCTTCTGCCTTGGTCTCGGTGTAGTGCGGCGTCCACCCGGAGGTGTCCTGGAAGAGGCGCACGGCCCGGATCGTCTTGTCCGAGCAGAGGTCGAACCAGTGGTGCGTCCCCCGCGGGACCCGGATCATGTCCCCCTTGACCATCTCGATGCCGAAGACCGGCCCTTCCGGGGGGTGGATGTGGAACACGCCGCGGCCGTGGACGATGAAGCGGACTTCGTCTTCGTCGTGCCAGTGTTCCTTGTTGAACTTGTTGAGCATCGCATCCAGGCCGGGCGTCTCCGGCTTGACGTTGATCACGTCGGCCGTGACATAGCCGCCCTCGGCCTTGAGCAGCTCGATGGGCTCGCGGTAGGCCTCCAGGATTTCCGGGTCCGTGGCGTTCTCGGGGAGCTGGTCGCTGCCGTCGAAGCGGCGGTACCAGATCCCGAACGGCGCCAGGAAGGTCGAAATCTCGGCCGGATCTTCGAGGACCCGGTTTTCATCTCGCAGTGTGACAGTTGCCATGTTCTTTTCCTCCTGCCTTCACCCAATATAGTGCTTGAAATCCGTCCGGCGAGCCACGCATTCGAACAGGAACTCCAGGATCTCGACGTGCCGGTTTGCCTGCTCGAGGCTCGCGCCCCATGTATAGAGGCCGTGACCGGCCAGGAGGAACCCGTGGGCTCCCGGGCGTTCCGCGAGCAGCCGCTCCAGCTCTTCAGCCAGGGCCGGCATGTCCTGCGAGTTGTGCAGGACCGGCATGAACACCTCAGCCTCATGCGTCGTAACCCCTTCCAGGCCCTTGAGCATTTCGTAGCCGCGCAGGGTGAACCCGCCGCGGTCCGCGAAGTGCTCTCCCAGGAGGGTGTTCGCCACGGAGTGGACGTGCAGCACGGAGGCGGCTCCCGTGCGCTCGACGATCACGGTGTGCAGGGCGGCTTCCGCCGACGGCTTCGAGGTTTCACCCTCGACCGCCTTGCCGCTGGAGCCGATGACCATCAGGCCCTCGAGCTCCAGATGGCGCTTGTGGAGGCCCGAGCGGGTGATCAACACCCGCAGCGGCTCGCGGCTCAGGGTCACGCTGAAGTTGCCGCCTGTGCCCTGGCACCATCCCTGGGCGGCGAGGTCCCTTACCACCCGGCAGAGGCTCTGCCCGAGAGAGGTCGAGAGGTCGTCGAGGGATCGCAGGCTTTGCATCGGGGTTAGGCTACACCAGAGAAGGAGGACTTTGCAGCCATGAGCATCAGCATCGTCCGGCTCGGAGAGCCACGCGTTCCGGAGGAGGGGGTTCGCCTGGGGACGGTCCGGAGGCCGCCCCGGGGAGTGAAGAAGGAGGATCATGCTCGCCTGAACTACTACGACCTCTGGCTGCCGGACCTCGCGCCGAGCGCGGAGCTGGTGAGCCTGGCGCTGTCCGAGCCTTTCACGGAGGCGCGCTGGGCGAAGTTCGTCCGGGGCTACCGGCGGGAGATGAAGCAGCCCGGCTCGGAGCGGCTGCTCAAGCTGCTGGCCCTCCTTTCCCATCAGACGCACTTCTCCGTGGGCTGTTATTGCGAGCGGGAGGACCGCTGCCACCGTTCGATCTTGCGCGAGCTGCTCGTCGAGCACGGGGCGGAGGTGCGGTGATCTGTCGTGTAGCCGCTGACAAGATTGCGCTTGGAAGGCTTTATGTTGCGCACTTCCGTCCCCTTCCAGGGAAGTCGTTCCGTCAATCAGCGGGAAGTAATGGTTAGTAATGATTGTGAGGTGAACTCACGTTCTCGTGGGCCTTTGAGGGGCCGGGGTTCTCGCAGGTTTTCCTTTCTGACGCTTTGCGGAGATTTGCTCCGCTTTTCGTGAATATTGATCACGTTTTTCGGGAGTTGAGTTCCCGCAGTGTCCCCCCTACGATGCTCGTCATGAAGACGAAGGACCGTGGTCCCGTGGGGCGCGTCATCCTGGATTGGCGAGAGCGCCGTGGCTACACCCAGGAGGAGCTCGCCAGGAAATCGGGTATCGACCCCAGCTCCGTCGGGGCCTATGAACGGGGTGAGCGCAGGCCCAAGGGAGAGAAGCTCGCCCGCCTCTGCGTTGCCTTGGGCTTGGAGCCTGATGTCTTCTTCGGCGAGGTCGCGCAAGCCGAGACCGATACTCTGAAGCCGCTCATGGACAAGGTCCGGCGGGAGATGGGGGAGGAGGCGCCTTCGGCTACTCAGGATCCAAGCCTGGAGCCGTACAGTCAGGCGTGGGACCTTTGCTCCGGAGTCTGGAAGGACATGTTTCTCCTCGCTGCCCGCGTGTCCCGTGGAGGCGATCCGAAGGGTCCGGGTGGACTGGATACCTTTGTGAGGTTCTTCACGAAGATAAACCAGATGATCCCCCTGGATCTTTCGGAGTCCAAACCACCCGGATCTCAGGACCCGGGCTGACCTCTTCGTAACGTCCTCCTGCATCCCAGGCTTCCCTCTCGTCTCTGCATCTCGTAAGATCTTGCAGCCAGCGAGGTCTGGCGTCATGGAGGGCGACGACATGTCCAAAACAAGTGCCCTGCTCCCGCAATTTACCTGGTTCGACGGGCCGCTTTCCGGAGAGGGGGTTACCGTCGAGCAGATGGCTTCCTTCGCTGAGGCCGCGGCCCTGTTTGCGACGGCCGCGCCCTGGCGCCACCTCGCCGCCGACGATCCGATCTGCGTCGACGCTCCGAATGCTCCCGATATCCCGCCTGAGGTCCGGTACTTCACCGTGATGGGCCGGTCAGGGCAGCACCTATGGGGCGCTCGCTTCGCGGGAGCTGGACCTCGACCGCGCCCGGGAGCTCCTCACCCTCGGCGTCGCGGCCGGAGAGAGGGCACTCGGTCCGGAGCCATTCCAGGAATCGGCAGGGCATTTCTGGGGCCTCATCCAGACCCGCCCGTACATGCGCGCCCGTTATGGCCTTGCCGAGGTTCTTTGGGACGCCGGATTGCGGGAGGAGGCGGTCGAGCACTTCCAGGAGCTGCTCCGCCTCAACCCGGAGGACCACCAGGGGGTCCGTTACCATCTTGCCCAGATTCTCCTGACGCTGCGCCGTCATGACGAGCTCGGACGCCTTCTGGATGCCTATCCGGAGGAAGACAGTGCCGAGTGGGCCTACACGCGGACGTTGCTGGCGTTCCGGCGCCAGGGCGACTCGCCCGGCTCGCGGGCATGCCTCACCCTCGCCGTGCGGCGAAACCGGTTCGTCCCATCCCTGCTGCCAGCCTGGAGCGAGTTCCCACCGGCGCCGCGGCTGCTCGAGGAGCCGGGGAGCCGGTGGGAGGCGGTGTCCTATGCGTCCTCGGCCGGGGAGCTGTGGGAGGAGACGCCGGGCGCACTCGGTTGGCTGCTGGAGAGGGCCCTCTCGCGGCCCTCCCGGAAAAAGAAGGACAAGAAGGTCCGCCGGGGACGCAAGGGGCGGAGGTGAACCTTCACTTCACCCGCTTGCCCGGCCTCTCCATCCCGCCCTGGTGCAGGACCAGGCCCTCGGCGCGGCCGTTTTCTACTTTCGCGAAGACGATCTGCGCGTCCACGACCTTGAGGAAGTATTTCGTCTCGGACTCCGGGAAGATCTCGAACTTCGGCTGGCCCGTGGCCTGGAGGAAGATCTGGTTGCCTTCGCGGGTGATCGTGATTTCGAAGCCGGGCACCAGCTCGTAGACTCCGGCGTAGGCGTCGAACAGCGCGGGATCGACCTGGATCGCCTGGCGCTCGGCCGGCGGCGGCTCGTTGGTCAGGGCACCGACCTCCTCCGGGCCGAAGCGCGCACGGAAGTCCACGCCCGCGATCTTCCCCTGGGCATCGCGTCGGAACAGGAGCTCGTTTTCCCCGTCATCGAACGTGAAGTGGTCCTTCGCGAGGGGCAGGACCTCGCGCTTCTCGCCGCCGCTGCGTTGCGAGAAAAGCCGGTTGCCATCGCGGGAGATCGTGCGGGCCGTTTGCTCGGAGAAGCGGTAGACGCCCACGTACTCGTCGAGCGCCTTGGGATCCAGCTTCAGGGTCTTGCGGCTTTCGACCGGCTCACCCAGCGCCTTGGCTGCGATCCGGAACGCCAGGGCTTCAGGCTGCGGATTGCTGCCCGGATTGTTCGAGAGGATGGCCACGAAAATCCCCTCGTCGGGGACCCGCAGGGTGTCGGAGACGAAGCCGAAGATGCCCCCGCCGTGCTCGACGATGGTCCGGCCGGCGTACTCGCCGATCCCCAGGCCGTAGGCGTAGCGGGTGGAACGGCCCGAGCTGAGCTTTGCCGGCGTGAGCATGCGCTTCAGGGATTCGGGCTTGAGGACCTTGCCGCCCCAGAGCGCGTCGGACCAGCGCGCCAGGTCGTCCACGGTGGAGAGCAGCGAGCCGGCGGCGAAGGGCTGCGTCATGCTGAGGTACCGGGCCCGCTCGTAACCTTCGCTCTCCTTGTCATACCCCTCGACCCGCCCCGGCACGACTTCCCTGTTGTGGCCGTAGGAGGAGCGGGTCATGCCCAACGGTTTGAAGACCTCCTGCTCGATGAAGTCTTCGTAGGTCTTGCCCGAGGCCTTCTCGATGACGGCGCCGAGGAGGACATAGGCGGAGTTGTTGTAGGCCCAACGCTCGCCGGGCGCGAACTCCAGTGGCTTGTCCTTGAACATGGCGATGAGCTGCTCGACCTTCATGTCTTCGCGGACACGCTCCATCCATTCCGGCAGGCCGGTGTAGCTCGGGATGCCGGAGGTGTGGGTGAGCAGGTGGTCGATGGTGATCTTCTGGCCGTGGGTCGGATAGCCGGGGAGGTGCCGGGTGATTTCGTCGTCCAGCGAGAGCAGGCCGCGCTCGGCGAGCATCAGGACCGCGGCGGCGGTGAACTGCTTGGTCACGGAGCCGATCTCGAACACCATGTCGGGCTGGATCGGCACGCCCAGCTCCAGGTTGGCCAGGCCATAGCCCTTGCGGAGGACGGTCTCTCCGTCCTTGACGACCAGCACGGCGGCGCCGGGCTCTCCAGACGGGTAGGCCTTGGTCAGGAGCTTGTCGGCGTAGGCAGCCAGATCGTCGCCGCCGTCCTGGTCCGGAGCGGCCAGGGCAGAGGCCGGAAGCGCGGCGAGGGCCAGGGTCGCAAGGCAGGCAGCGAGCCAGCGCCGGCCCGGGAGTTGTCGGTTCATCTCGGAGTCTCCTTCAGTTGTGTGGTCCGCTCGGCTTTGACGCCGACCTCTCCCTAAGACGAGACGCCCCAGAGAAAAGTTCGCTGGTTGATTTTGTTTCCCTTCTGGGTAACATGGTCCGCCTCTGGTGTTCGAAAGGAGTCCACAGATATCATGGACCAGGAACAGGAAGGGGTCGGGTTGAACATGTTTCTCCGGATTTTGAAAGTGGCGGTCGGACAGATCCTCCATCTCCAGAACGGGTATGCGTTTCTATCCTGGATGCGGGTGGAGGCGACCCGGCATTTCCCGGAGGTGTTCGCCGGGTTGCCGGACCGGGTCCGCCGCGCCCTGGCCACGGAGCTGGGACGCCAGATCTGGAACGCCACGCCGCTCCCCCGGAGGGATTTCCGTCCGATGCCGCTCCCCCGGCCGAAAGCGTCCGATCCTTGCCCCTGCCGTTCGGGCCGCACCTACGAGCGCTGTTGCGCCAATGCGCCGGCCGTAACTGGCCTGACCCCCGAGCTGATGTGGGCGCTCGTGGCCGGAGAGCTACCGCTGGAGGCGGCGGCGGCTCTGGCGGAGGAGGGCAGCATTCCGCGCCCCTACCTGGGGATCATCGCCCGCCGGCTGGTCGAGGCGGGGCAGCCGATCCGCGCCCAGAGGTTCCTCGAGCGGCTGTTCGACGATGCCGAGGTTCTCGACCGGAGCGACATGGACACGCTGGACGCCCTCCTCGAAGCATACGAGAAGTTGAACCTGAACGAGGAGATGCACTCGTTCGTCCAGCGGTTCACCCAGGATTTTCTGCGTGAGGAGGGGAATTGACTGTGTATCCTCTTGCCGCTCTGGATAACCTGAAACGGCGCCATGAGATCGCATGTGTAGTTGAAATAGGTTATTCTATCTTGCGATGCCGAAACAGGATCGCCCCCTCGTCTCTGGGTATCTGGAGAGCCTTGCCGCGGTGGAGGACCGCGGAGATGCCCGCGAGGAGAGCTTTTATCCCACCCTCGCCGGGCTCCTGACCCGATGGGCGGAGCGCGCCGGCCTGCGGGACCTTCACGTCACGACGATCCCGCGCAAGACCGGCGGTTGCTGCCTCGACTTCCAGGTCTGGCGAGGACGGCATCAAATGGTCGGCTACATCGAGGCGAAGCGGCCCTCGGCTGACCTGGATGATGCCGAGGCGAGCACGCAGCTCAAGCGCTACCTGGATACGTTCCCGAACCTGATCCTCACCAATTTCCGGGAGCTTCGGCTCTACCGCAACAAGGTCCGGATCGCCCGGGTGACGATCGCGGCATCCTGGCCTCCGCGGCTCGGCGAGAGGGAGTCGGCGAGAAGGGACGCGGAGCTGTCGGCGCTGATCAAGCTTTTCCTCGATTTCCAGAGGCCGCAGCGCCTGGGTGCGGCCACCCTCGCCAAGGCCCTGGCCGAGCGCGCTGGTTTCCTGCGGGACCGCATCGGGGACCTCCTGGAGCGCGACAAGGGCAGGGAGGAGCCCTCGGAGCTGACCAGCTTCTACCGCACGCTAATCACCCATCTGGACTCGCAGCTCAAAGAGCAGGAGTTCGCCAACCTTTATGCCCAGACCGTGGCCTACGGCCTGCTCGCCGCACGCTGCTGGGAGGACGGCGAGCTCGACCGCCGCACGCTTTACGAGAGGATTCCTCCGGCCAGCGGCATCCTCCGGGACGTCTTCCGGTACATCTCCCTTTCACCGCCCCCCGAGATCGAGTGGATCGTCGACGACCTCGTGGACCTTCTGCGCCCGGCCCGGTGGAAGCTGGCCTTGCAGAGGTACTTCCAGCAGAGGCGCGACCAGGACCCGATCCTGCATTTCTACGAGACGTTCCTGCGGCAGTACGACCCGGAGCTGAGAAAAAAGCGAGGCGTCTTCTACACGCCTCCGGCAGTGGTCTCCTACGTCGTGCGCTCCCTCGATCACCTGCTGCGCACACGGCTGGACCGCCCCGACGGGCTCGCGGACCCGCGGGTCTGGCTCCTGGACCCGGCGGCTGGGACGATGACGTTCGTGGTCGAGGCATTCCGTTGCGCGATCGACGGCTGGCGGGAGTCCTATGGCAGTGCCGGCGTGCCCGCTCTGATACGGGACCACCTGCTTCCCCGGAGCTTTGGCTTCGAGCTGATGATGGCGCCGTACGCGATCGGCCATCTCAAGGTGAGCCTGTTCCTCGCGGAGCAGGGGTACGAGCTGGGCGAGGGGGACCGGGTGAACCTCCTCCTGACGAATGCTCTGATCCAAGAGGATCTGAAGCAGGGGATCGTCCCCGGGATGACGTCCCTGGCCCGGGAGGTCCGCAAGGCGGCGGAGGTCAAGGAGGATCCCCGGATCTGCGTGGTGCTCGGGAACCCGCCCTACTCGGGGCACTCCGAGAACCCGGTGGAGCGCAAGAAGAGGAAGGACGACCCTGTCCGGGCCTACTACCAGATGGATGGCGTGCCTCTCAAGGAGAAGAACGCCAAGTGGCTCCAGGACGATTACGTCAAGTTCCTGCGCTTCGCCCAGCGCAAGATCGAAGCCCACGGAGAGGGCGCGATCGGGCTGGTGCTGAACCACGGGTATCTGGACAACCCGACCTTTCGAGGGCTCCGGCGGTCTCTGATGGACAGCTTCGACGAGGTGTTCGTCCTGGACCTACACGGGAACCGGCGGAAGCGGGAGGTCACCCCGAGCGGTGCTCGGGACGAGAACGTTTTCGACATCGAGCAGGGGGTGTCGATCCTGCTGGCGATCAAGAAGCAGGGGCTGGAGAAATCTATTTTTCGGGCCGATCTCCGTGGAAACCGGGCTAGCAAGCTCCGCTGGCTCGCCGGCCGCGATGTGGAGTCGACCTCATGGACTGTGCTTCAGCCTCGGGGTCCTTCCTACCTCTTTGTGGAGAGGGATACGCGGCTGGAGGAGCTGTACGTCCGGGGCATACCGCTGCCAGAGATCTTTCCCGAGCACTCGGTCGGCGTGCTCACGGCCCGCGATGCTTTTGTCATGGACTTCGACAAGGACAAGCTGCGGGAGCGCATTATTCATCTCCGCAAGGGGCTGCTCCCGAGGGAGGTGGTTCCGGACAGCTATCCCAAGGATACGGGGAGCTGGAAGCTGACGGAGGCGGTCCGGCGGGCGGGTGAAGATGCGGAGTGGGAGGCGCGGTTCACCCAGATCCTCTTTCGGCCGTTCGACCTCCGGTACGTCTTCTATGCCGACTATCTGGTGGAGCGTCCGCGCGAACGGGTCATGGGTCATCTGCTCCGCTGCCGGAATCTGGCCCTGGTAGTGCCGCGGCAGAGCAAGGACGGCCCCGGCGCGCTGGTGACCGAGCGGATCGCGGCGCACAAGGCCGTCAGCGCTTATGACATCAACTACGTCTTCCCGCTGTGGTTGTTCCCGGACGGGATCTTTCCGGCCCGGGTGCCGAACGTCTCCTCTGAGATCCTCCGCTTTCTGGAACGCTGCCTGGGGACCACTCCAGACCCCGAGGCGATCCTCGGCTATGTCTATGCCGTCCTTTACAGCCACCGGTACCGCGACCGGTATGCCGTCTTTCTGGCTTCCGACTTCCCGCGCATCCTGTTCCCCCATGATCGGTATCTGTTCGAGGCGATGGCGGGCCTCGGTGCGGAGCTGATCAGTCTCCATCTGCCGGGGAAACCGCTTCGCGCGACCACCCGGTTCATCGGGGAGAAGGGGAGCGGCCGCCTGGGGCTGACGCGGAAGGTGCTCCGAAACTACCGCGAGGACGAGCAGCGGGTCTACGTAAACGAGGACGGTCAATATTTCGACGGCATCCCTCTACAGGTCTGGGAGTACCGCATCGGCGGTTACCAGGTGCTGGACCGCTGGCTCCAGGATCGGGCGGGGAGGACGCTGATGGCCGAGGAGATCCAGGCCTTTTGCCGGACGGCCACGGCGCTTGGGCGGACGGTGGAGGTGCAGAGGAGGATCGACGAGTTGTATGCGGCGGTGGAGGAGAGTGCGGAGCTGGCATGGAGCTAGTTGCGCCTTCCCGGCCGCCGCTCCGGCCGGGCGTTCCATGGGTCCTGGGGCCAGGAATGTTTCGGATACCGGCCTGCCAGCTCCTTGCGGACTTGCGGGTAGGTGTTCTCCCAGAAGCTCCGCAGGTCGTTGGTGACCTGCTGCGGCCTGGAGTTGGGCGCGAGGAGATGGAGGAGGACCGGCACCCTTCCCGCCGCAACCCGCGGGGTTTCGGCCAGCCCGAACAGCTCCTGAATGCGGGCGGCGAGCACGGGCGGCTTGCCGGGCTCGTAGACCAGCTTGATGCGGCTGCCGCTCGGCACTTCCAGCCGCTCGGGCGCTTCCCGCTCGACTGTCCGGAGCTGATCGTGCGAAAGCGATCCCTCCAACACGGGGAGGAGAGGCGCGCGCCTCAGCTCCGCGAAGGACTTCCTGCCCGCGGCGAGGGCGGGGAGCAACTCGCGCAGCTGTGCTTCGTCGAAGGCAGGAAGATTCAGCTCGGGCATCCAATCCCGCAGGCAACGAATGCGGGCGAGGAAGCCGGCCACCTCGGGATCGTCCAGCGGAAGGGCGCGGTTCAGGCGGGTTGCCGCAGCTTCAGCCAGGACGCTTTCCGCTTGCTGGACAGGGACCTCGGTTTCGGCGATAACCAGGTCGGCGAAGCGTGTCCTCTTCCAGGCCTCGACCCGCTCCCGTCCCTCGTCGAACTCCAGCTCGACCGTGGTCTGCAGGGGAAGCCACTCGGGCTCGACCTCCGAGGCGAGGCGGACGAGGGCTTCGGTGGGCCTCGCGTCCATGTCGATGCAGAGGAAGAGGCTGGGCTCGAGGACGGTGCTCTCCTCCGCCAGGCGGACGCCGCGGCCACCCACCATCACGGCTCGGGGGCTCCTCGGCTCACGCCGGCGGGCGAGGCGGTCGGGATAGGCGGCGAGGAGGGCTCGGAGCAGGGCCTCGTCGCGAGGATTGCTGGTTTTTGGCGCCGGACCCAGCTCCTTCCGGACCAGTTCGAAGAGCTGGTCCCGCGCCTTGAGCACGAAGCGGGCCGCGCCCGCGTTCAATCTCTCTTCATTCCAGTTCGCTTCCAGGGCATCAAGGCGGTCCAAAAGGTCGGAGCGGGAGGAGCGGCGCGGGCCGGCACCCCGAGGTGTCCGCGGGAAGGGATCACGTTCGGAGAGGAGGGCCGCGAGCAGGGCAGCTTCCTTCGGATAGCCAAGCCGGTGCCCCTCGATCAGCAGACGGCCGAGGCGGGGGTGGACCGGCATGCGGGCCAGGAGGCGTCCCATCTCGGTGACTCCGTGATCGTCCGTAGCTTCCAATCGCCGGAGCAGGAGGAGGGCCGAGGCGAGCGCGGCGGGGTCGGGAGCCTCGAACCAATCGAAGGCGGCGAGGTCGGTCTCTCCCCAGGAGAGGAGTTGGAGGGCCGGGGTCGCGAGGTCCACCCGGAGGATCTCGGGAATCTCCCGCTCCGGGAGCGTCGCGTGCTCCCACGCAGGCCATAGCCGGAGGCAGAGCCCGGGTTCCTGGCGCCCCGCCCGGCCCGCTCGCTGGTCCGCGGAGGCCCGGCTGATCTTCCCAAGCTCCAGCCGATCCAGTCCGGTAGCCGGATCGAAGCGCAGCCGACGGACCTGTCCGCTGTCCACCACGGCCGTGACTCCCTCGACCGTGACCGACGTCTCGGCGACGTTCGTGGCCAGGACGACCTTGCGGCGGTCGAGAGGGCGCAGTACCTCATCCTGCCGCTCGGCGGGCAGATCGCCATAAAGGGGAAAGACAGCCAGGTCTGAAAGAGCTGTGGCGGTCCGCTCGATCTCCCCGACGCCGGGTAGGAAGACGAGCACGTCGCCGGTCGTCTCCTTCAAGGCATGCCGGACCGCCGCAGGGATCGACAGGTCCGAATGCTGGATTTCGACCGGGTGGAGCCTCCCCTCGCTTCGAATTACCGGGCAATTTAAATAGGCCGCGATCGGACCCGGATCGACCGTCGCGGACATGGCGATGATCCGCAGATCGGGCCGGACCTCCCTCTGGACGCGGCGGGTCATGGCCAGGGAGAGATCGGTGTGGAGGCTCCGCTCGTGGATCTCGTCGAAGATCACGGCGCCGACTCCCTCCAGGAACGGATCGCCCTGGAGCATCTGGACCAGGATGCCCTCGGTGACCACCAGGATCCGGGTCGAGGGTCCTGCCTTGCGGTCGAACCGGACCTGGTAGCCGACCTCCTCGCCGAGCCGCCAGCCGCCTTCTTCCGCCATCCGGCGCGCGGCGGCCCGGGCTGCAATTCTGCGTGGCTCGAGCATGATGATCCTGCCGTCGATCACATCCAGAAGCGCCGGAGGGACCCGCGTGGTCTTGCCGGCTCCGGTGGGCGCGATCAGGACGGCCGAGTGGGTCTCGCGAAGGGAGGTGAGGAGCCCGGGAAGGGCTTCGTCGACGGGGAGCTTCATCCAAGGACCGTAAGGGCGATCAGCGTCAGCGAAAGGAGGCTTACGAGGATCGCGATGGTCCAGGCCAGGAGGTTGAAGAGCGGGCCGTTCACGTACTTTCCCATGAGCTCCCGATTGTTGATCAGCCGCAGCATGGCGAAGAGCTCGACTGGAAGAAGCAGGCCGTTCAGGACGTATACGCCGACCAGCACCCGGATCAAGGGAAGGCTGGGGATGAGCGCAAGGACTGCTCCCAGAAGGATCAACCCGGTAAACAGGCCCATGAAGATCGGGGCTTCCGCCCAGGTTCGCGACACCCCCCGCTCAAATCCCAGGGCCTCGCTCATCATGTAGGTCGTGGCCAGGGGGAGGACCCCGGCGGCGAGCAGTGAGGCGCCGAGCAATCCCAGGCCGAACAGCTCGCTGGCGTAAGTCCCGGCGATGGGCTCCAGGGCTTGGGCGGCATCCTCCGCGGTCTCGATTGCAATCCCCCGGGGGTGGAGCGTCGAGGCCGTGGCGATGATGATGAACATGGCGATCAGGCCGGCGAACACGGTCCCGGCGATCACGTCGAAACGGGTGTAGGCGTACTCCTCCGGCTTGACCCCCTTCTCCACCACCGACGATTGGACGTAGAGCTGCATGTAGGGGGAGATGGTTGTGCCGATGAGCGCGATGAGCAGGTGAAGGTAGCCAACTTCCAGCTTCGGCGCGGGGCGGACGGTCTGGCGCAGCACCTCGCCCCAGTCCGGCCGGGCGAGGAAGGCCGCGCCGATGTAGGCCAGGAAGACGAGGGAAAGGAAGAGGAAAACGCGCTCCACCCGCTCGTACGAGCCACGGGTGATCAGTAGCCAGACCAGGACCGCCGCCACTGGAACCGCGATGTAGCGGCTCACTCCGAACAGCTCCGCGGCGGCGGCGATGCCGATGAACTCCGAGACGATGATGCCGGCGTTCGCCACGAAGAGAGTGAGCAGGATCAGGGCAGTGGCGCGGAGCGAGAAGCTTTCCCGCACGAGATCGGAGAACCCCTTGCCCGTGACGGCGCCCATGCGGGCGCTCATCTCCTGCACCACCCCGACACAGATGGTCACCAGGACCATGGCCCAGAGGAGCCCGTAGCCGTAAGCGGCTCCGGCCGAGGCGTAGGTGGCGATGCCGCCCGCGTCGTTGCCGGCGCTCGCCGCGAGTAGGCCCGGACCGAGCGCCAGCAGGTAGGGGAGGAGCCGGCGACGGCTCGACTTCATGCCGCGAAGGACCTCGCTCCCCGCCGCTGCCAGATTTCAGGCAGGAGCACGGCCAGTGCGTCATCCACGGTCACGGTGCCGAGCATCCTGCCACTCTTGTCGAGCACCGGCACGGCCAGGAGGTTGTACTCGGCCAGAACGCGGGCCGCGTCCTCGGCCCGATCCTCGGCATGCACGGTCGGCAGGTCGCCGTCCATCACCTCGGTCACCGGAGTGGCCGGGTCGGCCAGGATCAGGTTGCGGAGCCGCACCAATCCCAGGAGGGAATCCGGGCCCGTCACGTACACGGCGAGCAGCGGGTCGGGGACCTCCTCCAGAGCGCGGATCGCGGCAAGGGCGTCTCCAACCAGGGCGGTCACAGGGACGCTCACGAAGTCGGTGGTCATGATGCGGCCGGCGCTGTCCTCATCGAAAGCCAGGTGGGCCTGGACATCAGCAGCCTCCTCGGGCTCCATGCGGGCGAGGAGCTGCTCGGCGACCTCTTCAGCCAAGTCCTCCAGGGCGTCGGCGGCGGCCGCGGGGGTCATCTCTTCCAGGATGTCGGCTGCGCGCTCCTGGTCCATGCCTTCGAGGAGGTCCGCGACCCGCTCGTCGCTGACCTCTTCCAGCGTCTCGGCGGCGGTCTCGTTGTCCAGGGCGGCGACGATCTCGGCGCTCTCGCGATAGGAGAGGGCGTCGACGATGCGCGCCAGGTCCACAGGGTGGATGTCGGCCAGGCGGTCGTAGGAGACCTTGAGCTGAACCGGGGCTGTGCTGGCGAGGTATTGGGCGTCGGCCCAGTCGATGATCTGCCGGCCCACGATCCGGCCGGCCAGGGCGCGGGGACCGAGGCGGCGGAGAAGCGCCTGCGGGCTGATGTCGATTCCGATCACGCGGAAGCTCCC
This sequence comes from uncultured Holophagales bacterium, assembly GCA_963741305.1. GTDB lineage: Bacteria > Acidobacteriota > Thermoanaerobaculia > Multivoradales > UBA5704 > DATMER01. The sequence continues at coordinate 7,211,306 of CAVUHL010000003.1, forward strand.
CTCTACCTGGGCGAGCTGCACGTCGTTCACCCGGACGATCCGGCGGCCGGTCACGTCGATGAGCTGATGGTCGAGCACGTCCTGGCGCAGCAGGACCTCGCCGTTGCGGCGCGCGAACGGCTGCAGGTCGACAGTGGAGGAGGCCAGCTTCGCAGCGCCGTTGAGGCCTTGGAGGTGGCGGGCCGGTACGAAGAAGCGGCGGCGGCCGTCGCGGACGATGAGCCCTGAGAAGGTGGGGTAAAGCTGGTCGAGGCGGACGATCAGGTCGTCGAGCTTGCCGATGACTTCACCGGACTTCCCCTGGACGGGCTGATCGAGGATCGATGCGAGGAAGATCATGGCCGCCTCCAGATCTCAGGGCTCCGGCGGCGAGCGCGGGCCGCAAGGATCGTAGCATTGCGGCAGGTCTTATTCCGTACCAGCGTCCGTACCAGCGTCCATGCCGGCCAGGTGATACCGGGCCGAGCGGCGCACCCCTGTGCGGAGCACCTGCCCCCTCTCGGCCAGGGAGCGGAGCACGATGCGCAGCCGCGAGGCGGGCGCGCCGGTCTCCCGGACCAGATCGGTCATCTCGGCCGAACCGCCCAACCGTTGCAGGACCTCCAGCACCTGTGAGGCGGAGCTGGCCAGGCTCTCCGCACCCTTGGCGCCGCGCTCCGCCCGTTCCTTGAGGAGGTCGGCCAGCACCCCTCCGCGGAGGAACGCGATCATCCGGTCGCCGTCGATGCCCAGCTCCAGGAGCGGGCCGGCCTCGATGACCTCGCCCGCTCCGGCGAGGAAGTTGAGCCGCCGGAGCTGGCTCACGAGGTCGCGGATGCGGCGGCGGTCTCCGAGCAGCGGGCGGAGCTCGCGGGCGAGGGTGTCCAGCCGCACTTGGGGGGGAAGGGCATCGGGCGTCCTCTCGCCGGTCTGGCTTCGGGGGAACACGAGGCGGACCCAGAGGACGACCAGCAGGGCGCAGGCATCAGCTTTCAGGCCGAGGTTGGACGCGGCTTCGAAGGCGGGATCGCCGGCTACCTCGGGCGCGAGGCGTATGCCCACGTGACCGGAGTAGGCGCTGGTCGCGAGCACCAGCCCGACTCCCCGGAGCCGGCGCTCGACTTCGCGGCGGACCTCGGGTAGCTCGAGCCCGGGCACGTCCATCAGGGGGAGGGCCCCCGCGCGCAGAAGCCGGGCGCAGATGCGGATCGCCTGATTCATCCGTTCAGCCTCCGCCGCCGGGCCGGGTGGCCTGCAGGGCGTGGGCCTCGGCCATCTGGCCGACGGCCGTGGTGGTGAGGAGTGGGGGAGAGGGGAGGATGGGGACGAGCGCCTCGCGCCCCGCGGTGGCGAGCTCCTCCAAGCCGCGGTTCAGAAGAGCGTGGACGATCTCCTCCAGCGTCAGACCCTCGGGGATCGGTGGGTTTTGGGTCCCCTGAGCGAGCACGGTGCGGCGGAGCGCGTCGTGGATCCTCCTGCCGGATTCGGTTAGCCGGTGGAAGCCATGCGGGTCGGCCTCCAGCCATCCGCTGCGGCGGAGTGCCCGGAGGATCTCACTCCGGGCGGGCTCGGCCAGCCAGGCGAGGGTCTGTTCGAGGTCAATTTCCGTGAAGGTCGTGCGGCCGCTGGCGAGCAGCGCCTCGACGGCCGCTGCCCGCACCAGGACCAGGGGAATGGATGTCTCTCTCGCGTCGCTCATCTCCGCGACAACTATATCGGAGATGCGCGTCGCCTTGGGGTGCAGAAATGAGAAAAGAAATCACTTCACGGCTTTCGCCCCTGCGATGCCTGTGCAGGTTGCCCGGAAAGCGAGCTCGGAGCGTTCAGATTGGCTCCTTCGTCCACTCCGACTCCGAGCCGGTCGACCAACTCGCCGCCGAGCCAGCCGGTCACCAGAGCCAGGAGGACCGCCACGGCTGACAGGCCGACCTCGAGGCCGCTGGGAGCGGAGGGCAGATCGCGCCGGGAGAACCAGCTCAGGACGAAGAGCAGCAGGACCACCACGTTGCCACCGCCGTGGAGGAGGCCGATCCGCTTCGCCCGGGTGCCGCCGGGGATCGCCAGCCAGTCGATGAGCCCGAACGGTGCCGCGATCAACCCCGAGATGATCCCCGCCGCGATCATGTAGTAGGACACCTGGGCCCAGTGTTCGCCGTCAGTGGCGAGGTGCAGGATGTCGAAGAACAGGGACATGCCGAGCAGCCCCAGCGGAAACACGATCAACATCTGGTGGATGGGATGACCGAACAACCGTGCCTTGGCTTGCATGTTCCTCCCTCCTGTCAGGGCGCAAAAGTGCACCCGGAAAAGAAAACTGCAACTGCTGTGCCGAGGATCAGACAGCCATGTACTCGACGCGAGACTCGTTGACCTCTTCCGAGTAGGGGAGGACGCGGAAGCCCTCCAGGGCAGCGGCACCCCGGAGGCGGTCGTCGAGGCAGACGAAGCTTTCGCTGCTGGTATTGCCTCCGCACCAGTCCAGGGAGGCTGCGAGTTGGAGTGCGTCTGCGGCGCGGAGGGAATGGATTACGACAAGCCGGCGGGCCTGATCGCGGATCTCGGCGTTGGGCTCCACCTCAAGTGCATTGGCGAGCACAAAGTCCAGAAGAGCTTTCGCTTTGCGGATGCTGGAATCTGCAAGCCTGCCGCCCCGCTTCGCCCGGGCCACAGCCCCGAGACACTCGACCGGTGTCGCCCACCAAATTGCAATTCGAGCATCCCGGCTCAGGAGATCCTCGACCCTGTAGCTGGCGGGCTCGGAGAGAAACAGCGTAGTCAGGGCCGAGCTGTCCCAGAACTTCATCGAAACCGGCCTTCGACCAAGTCGTTCAGGATCGATTTCGCAACGTCGGGGTCAATCTCGGGCCGAGGCAGCTTGCGCCATTCTTCCCAGTCGAAGGTTTCCTTCTTCGGAGCGCGGAACCTGCCCTCGCGGATTCCCCGGGCGACACGCTCCTCCAGGGTTTCGACAGGTGTTGCCTCTGTGCTCCTCTTTTTCGCCATACGGCGACACTACTAAGGGGCTCAGGGATGTGTCAAGGCGCAACGCACGTTACTCCTGCCCGGGTGCCTTCGCCTTGCCGGCGATGGCCAGGAAGAGCTCCTGGACGACCTCCTTGAGCTCGATCGTGTAGAGGGACAGGTCGCGCAGGCTCTGCTCGAGCTGATCGGCGGAAGGGCGGACGAGCGCGCCTCCGGGCCTCGGCCGGACCTTGTGGGTCAGCCGCTCGTCGAGGAGCTGCAGCTTCTGATAGGCATCCTTGAGTCGCTGAGGGTCCATGTCACTCCCTTCCTGGTGATGGCGAGGATGACCGCGGGATCTGGAGGGTGAAGTCCACGAGCCGTTCCAGCTCTTCCGGAGTCAACCGCTTGGAGTAGGACGGCATCGGGCCGTGCCCCTCCGCGATTCGCTGCCGCACCGCCGCTCGGCCCCCCCTCAGAACCATGGGGGACGAACGGAGGTCGAGGTGCGGGTAAAGCCGGACCGGCTTCTTCGGCCCCTCTCCGCTCGGCCCGTGGCAGCGCCGGCAGTAGGAGCGATAGAGGCCGGGCGCGCTGCGGTCGCGGGCGCACGCGGCCAGGGAGAGGAGCGGCGTCATAGCCAGCAGGAGCACGAGCACCGCCCTCAACTCGACTTCCCGCTCGGCTCCTCCCGCCGGTGAACCATTGTCGCCGTGGCCTGGTCCCGCGGCCTCACCACCAACTCGTCGATGTTGACCCGCGATGGCCGGGTGGCCGCCCAGACGATGCAGTCTGCGATGTCTTCGGGAGTCAGCGGCTCCATGCCGCGGTAGACCGCCTTGGCGCGCTCGGCGTCTCCGGCGAAGCGGACCAGGGAGAACTCCGTTTCCACCAATCCAGGGGCAACATCTGTGACCCGGATCGGCTCGCCCAGCAGCTCGAGCCGCAGCGTGCGGGTGAGCGCCCGCTCGGCGTGCTTGGCCCCGGTGTAGCCCGCTCCGCCGGCGTAGGTCTCGAAGCCGGCGATGGAGCCGATGTTGATCACGTGACCGTCTCCGGAGGCCCGCAGCTTCGGGAGGATCACCCGCGTCATCCGCAGGGTCCCGAGCACGTTGGCCTCCCACATCCAGCGCCACTTGTCGTCGACCGCGGCCTCGATTTTCTCCACGCCGACCGCTCCGCCCGCGTTGTTGACGAGCAGGTTGAGGGACTCGGGGAGCTGGCCGGCAAAGGATGCGACGCTCGTCTCGTCGGTGATGTCCAGGGGGAGAGGAGTCGCAAGACTTCCGATCGAGTCGGCCACCTCGCGCAGACGGTCCTGGCGCCGGGCGCCGAGGAAGACCTGGAATCCGGCAGTGGCGAGCGCGCGCGCAGTGGCCGCGCCGATCCCCGAGCTCGCTCCGGTGACGACAGCCGTCTTCATCTTTAGACCTCCGCCGAGGGGCACAGGTCGGCCACCCGGCAGACGGGACACTCCGGCTTGCGCGCCTTGCAGACCTTGCGTCCGTGATCGATCAGCAGGTGGGACCAGAGCGTCCAGTCCTCCCGGGGCACGAGCGGCACCAGGTCGCGCTCGATCTTTTCGGGATCGGTCTGCTCGGTCAGTCCCAGGCGACGGGACAGCCGCTGGACGTGCGTGTCCACCACGATCCCCTCGTTCTTCCCGAAGGCGTTGCCGAGGACGACGTTCGCCGTCTTGCGGCCGACCCCGGGCAGGGCGTTGAGCTCCTCCATGGTGGAGGGAACGTCTCCGCCGTGTTCGGTTACGAGGGTCCGCCCCAGGTTCTGGAGGGCCCGCGTCTTGTTGCGGTAGAAGCCGGTGGTCCGCACCAGCTCCTCGAGCTCGGGCGTAGGGATTTCGGCGTACTCGCGGGCCGTGGGGCACCGGCGGAACAGGGCCGGCGTGGCCTGATTGACCCGCTCGTCCGTGCACTGGGCCGCGAGGACGGTGGCGACCAGCAACTGGAGCGGATTCTGAAAATCGAGCGAGCAGCGGCTGTCCGGATACTCCCGCTTGAGCCGGGCGAGGATCTCCGCTGCGCGGGCTCGCCGGGCCTTACCCGATTCTCGCCGTGCCTGTGCCGGAGTGAGAGCCATCACTTCTCCGGGGTGAAGAGCCGCGCGACCCAGTTGAAGGCCGCGATCACCAGGCCGCCCAGGATAGCTGGAACGAATCCATCAACCTGGAGGCCCTCCAGAAGGATATCGGCCAAGTAGAGCATGAGGCCATTGATGACCAGGTAGAACAGGCCGAGGGTCAGCAGGATCAGCGGACAGGACAGGGCACTGACGATCGGCTTGACCAGGAGGTTGATCAGGCCGAGCACCAGCCCCGCGATCAGCAAGTAGACGAGGCGGCCCTCAAAATGGATCCCCGGCACCAGGCGGGCGGCGATCAGCAGGGCGACGCCGTTGAGCACGATTTGCAGCAGGGCGCGCAGCATGGATTCCTCCGTGTTTCCGGCGGGATCTTACACTCTCTCGACGATCTCTCGGGCCGCCTGCACCGCCTTGCGCTCGTTCTCGAAGGTCAGGCGGGCGATCCCCTCGTCCCAGGACATCCATTCGGCGCCGGACACTTCGCGGCGGTCGTAGTTGGCGGGGTCGCCGCTCACGAACTCCAGGAGGAAGTAGTCGACCGTCTTGTGGACCCGCTTGCGCCCGCGGTCCACGAACCAGTACTCGACGCCGGGCAGGGGGGAGAGCACCCGGCCAGTCACGCCGGTCTCCTCGCGAACCTCCCTGACCGCGGTCTGCTCGGGGGTCTCCCCCTCCTCGATGTGCCCCTTGGGGAGCTGCCAGCGCTTCCCCTCCATCACCGAGATGAGGAGGATCTGCGAGCCGTGCACGATCAGGCCCCCGGCCGAGCGGTGCTCCTCGGTCTTCAGGGATGCGGAGCCCTGCCGCGCTCTCCGCCGGGCGGCAGTCTTCGACTTGCCCCCGCGGATGTTGCTCAGTTGGTGGGCTCCTCGCCGCTCGGCACGGTCCAGGAAGGCAGGGCCGAAGGATCGACCCCCACGGACCGCAGGGCGTCGTCCCAGACCTGCTCGGGATCGGAAGCGAAGATCAGGTCGGTCCGCACCGGCGCCGTGAGCCAGTCGTTCCGCAGGATCTCCTGGATGAGCTGCCCGGAGCCCCATCCGGCATAGCCGAGGAACAGCCGGAAATCGGAAGGCGGAGTCTCGGCGAGCCGCGCGAGGTCGCCGATGTGCTGCGTAATGGAAATACCGGGCAAGACCTCCGAGGCCGCCTCGGTCTCCACGGGGCCGGGGGAGAACAGCACCGTTCCCAGCTGCGGCTGGACCGGCCCGCCGAAGTGGGCCACGTTCTCCATGTCCCCTTGCCAGCTCACCTCCATCCCCTCGAGGATCTCCTGGAGCTTGATGCCGGTGGGCCGGTTCACGATGAAGCCGAAGCTCCCCTCGTCCTCATGATGGAGCAGGAGCACGACGCTTTTGTGGAAGAACGGATCGAGGACCTGCGGCATCGCGAGGAGGAGCAGCGGCGTGGTCAGATCGGAGGCGATCGCCGTCATGCCCCTCATCTTACCCCGGCATCGCGGGCATCGCGAGGATACGGCTCGGTCTGTTATCTTTGCGAGCCAGGTGTGAGGAGAGGATCATGAAAGACAGTTTTGGAAGTCGTTCGGCCCTGAAGGTGGGGAGCCGTGAGTACCGTATAGCCCGGCTGGACGCACTCGCGGCGCGGGGCTGGAAGCTCGAGCGGCTGCCCTACGCCCTCCGCATCCTGCTCGAAAACCTGCTGCGCCGCGAGGATGGCGAAGTCGTCACCGCCGGGGACGTCGAGGCGCTCGCCACCTGGGATCCCCAGGCCGTGCCCTCCCGCGAGATCGCCTTCATGCCGGCCCGCGTCCTCCTGCAGGACTTCACTGGCGTGCCGGCCGTGGTCGACCTCGCGGCCATGCGCGACGCCATGGCGGCCATGGGCGGCGATCCGAAGAAGATCAACCCGCTCCAGCCGGTCGAGCTGGTTATCGACCACTCGGTCCAGGTGGACGAGTACGGCAGCGCCGCGGCCTTTCTGATCAACGCGGAGAAGGAGTTCGAGCGCAACCGCGAGCGTTACGCCTTCCTGCGCTGGGGCCAGACCGCCTTCGACAACTTCAAGGTCGTGCCGCCGGACACGGGCATCGTCCACCAGGTCAACCTGGAGTACCTGGCCCGTGTCGTCATGGATGGAGACCTCGAAGGCGAGCTCTACGCCTACCCCGACACCCTGGTGGGGACCGACTCCCATACGACGATGATCAACGGCCTGGGCGTGCTCGGCTGGGGCGTGGGCGGCATCGAAGCCGAGGCGGCCATGCTCGGCCAGCCGGTGTCGATGCTCATCCCGCAGGTCGTCGGCTTCCGCATCTCCGGGTCGCTGCCTGAGGGCGCGACCGCCACCGACCTTGTGCTGCGGGTGACCGAGATGCTGCGCCAGAAGGGAGTGGTGGGCAAGTTCGTCGAGTTCTTCGGCCCGGGCCTTTCCAACCTTCCCTTGGCCGACCGTGCCACGATCGCCAACATGGCGCCCGAGTACGGCGCCACCTGCGGCATCTTCCCCGTGGACCAGGTCTCCCTGGATTACATGAAGTTCACCGGCCGGCCGGCGGAGCGCATCGCCCTGGTCGAGGCCTACATGAAGGAGCAGGGCCTCTTCTTTACGGCGGATACGCCCGAGCCGGCCTACTCCGACACCCTGGAGCTCGACCTCGGCACGGTCGAGCCGAGCCTCGCCGGCCCCCGCCGCCCCCAAGACAGGGTGCGCCTCTCGGAGGTCAAGCCCTCCTTCGCCAAGGAGCTGGAGACCATGAAGGCGAACGGCCGCAAGGGCCGGGTCGCCCAGCCGCCGCCCGGCCTCCAAATCGTGGGCGGCACGGCGGCCGGCACTGCTGTGGCCGAGGCCGATGTGACGACCATGGAGGCCAATGGCGCCGCGAAGCACTTGCAGGACGGCTCCGTGGTCATCGCGGCCATCACGAGCTGCACGAATACCTCGAACCCGTCGGTGATGATGGCCGCGGGCCTGCTTGCCAAGAAGGCGGTGGAGAAGGGCCTCTCCGTCCAGCCGTGGGTCAAGACCAGCCTGGCGCCGGGCTCCAAGGTGGTGACGGAGTATTACAACGAGGCGGGGCTCACCCCCTATCTCGACCAGCTCGGGTTCAACCTGGTGGGCTACGGCTGCACCACCTGCATCGGCAACAGCGGTCCGTTGCCCACGGAGATCTCGCATGCCATCGAAGAGCGCGATCTCGTTGCCGTGGCGGTCCTCTCGGGGAACCGCAACTTCGAGGGCCGGATCAATTCCGACGTGCGGGCCAACTACCTGGCCTCGCCGCCGCTGGTGGTGGCCTACGCCCTCGCTGGCCGGATCGACATCGACCTCCTGAACGAGCCGCTCGGAACGGGCAAGGACGGCCAGCCGGTCTTCCTCAGGGACATCTGGCCGACCCGCATGGAGGTCGACGAGACGGTCCTCCGCGGCCTGCGCGCCGAGATGTTCCAGAAGGAGTACGCCGACGTCTACGCCGGGGACGAGCGCTGGAACGGGCTCGACGTGCCGGAGGGGGCCACCTACGCCTGGGACCCCGAGTCCACCTACGTCCGCCTGCCCCCCTATTTCACGGACATGCCAGCCGAGCCGGCGCCGGTCCAGGACGTGAAGGGCGCCCGGGTGCTGGGCCTGTTCGCGGACAGCATCACCACCGATCACATTTCGCCGGCGGGCTCGATCAAGGCGTCGAGCCCGGCGGGCAAGTACCTGCAGGAGCACGGCGTGGCGCCCAAGGACTTCAACTCCTACGGCGCGCGGCGGGGCAATCACGAGGCCATGATGCGCGGCACTTTTGCCAACGTCCGGCTGCGCAACCGGCTGGTGCCGGAGATCGAGGGCGGGTTTACGTTGCACCTGCCGGACGGCGAGCCGCTGCCGATCTACGACGCCGCTATGAAGTACCAGGCGGAGGGGATTCCGACCGTGATCCTGGCCGGCAAAGAGTACGGCACGGGCTCGTCCCGCGACTGGGCGGCCAAGGGTCCGCGTCTGCTCGGCGTGCGCGCGGCGATCGCAGAGAGCTTCGAGCGCATCCACCGCAGCAACCTGGTGGGCATGGGCGTGATGCCGCTGGAATTCCTCGAAGGCCAGAGCGCGGACATCCTGGGCCTGACCGGGCGCGAGACCTTTGACATCACGGGCCTTGCCGAGGGCGTGGCGAACGGCTTCGCAAAGGGCCGGGAAGTGCCCGTCCGGGCGACTTCAGACGACGGCAAGGTGACCGAGTTCAAGGCGCGGGTGCGGCTCGATACCCCTCAGGAGATCGAGTACTACCGTCACGGGGGCATCCTGCACTACGTGCTGAGGCAGCTGCTGCGGGGGTGAGGGTCCAAAAAAACCCCGCGCGGTGGAGGGAACGGCGCGGGGGGAGGAGAGGGAGTTTAGGAGATTGTCGGAGCTTTACTCCGGGACGGGCCAACTCCCGGTGGTCCGTCCTCTCACCAGTTAAAACCAGGACGACCACCGCGGGATTCCCGCCCTTCCTGCCTCTCTTTCCTGTAAGTCCCCGTCGGCCTAAAAAAGGTTCTCTCCGCTAGAATCCTCGTCCATGCGGATCTATCTGACCGGAGGCACCGGCTACATCGGCAAGGCCTTGGCGAAACGGCTGGTGGAGGCGGGCCACGAAGTCCGCGCCCTGGTCCGGGCTACGAGCAATGTCGAGCCCTTGAAGCAGCTCGGCGTCGCTACCTTCACCGGCGATCTCCAGGACCGCGCCTCGATGCGCGAAGGGATGTCCGGCGCCGACTGGGTCATCCATGCCGCCGCCGACCTCGACCTCACCGGGCCGCCGGAACGGATGCGCCAGGTCAACATCCAGGGGAGTGAGAACGTGGCCTCGCTCGCCTACAAGCTGGGCACGGGCCGGTTCCTTTCCGTCTCCTCGATGGCCTACTTCGGCGGCAGCCCGGACGACGGCACCCCGGCCGACGAGGCTTACCCCCCGAGGGAGCCGTTCCCCACCCTCTACAGCGCCACCAAGCATTCAGGGGAACGCGCAATCCGGGAGTGGGTGAAGCAGGGATTGCGGGTGAACACCGTCTATCCCAGCCTGGTCTACGGCCCGCCAGGCAAGAAAGAGGGGGCGAACTCCATCCTCCGCCAGCTCCTCAAGGGGCGCTTTCCCGCCGTGGTCGGACCCGACCGCAGAACCTCGTGGATCTTCCTGGATGACGTCGTGGATGCCATGGTGAAGGTGGTCGACAAGGCTCCGGTCGGCCGGGACTACCTCCTGGCCGGGGACGTCACGACGCTGCGGAGCCTGGTGGACCGGGTCTGCGCCATGGGCGGGGTGAAGCCGCCGAAGCTGAGCCTGCCGATCGGCGTGGCCCGCGCCGCGATCACTCTCGCAAGCCCGCTCTACAAGATACGTGGGCGCCGGCCGCCGGTCGCGCCGGACCAGCTCAACAACCTGGCGCGCCACTGGGCCTTCGACGACACCCGCGCCCGCACCGAGCTGGGCTGGACCCCCCGCACCCTGGACGAGGGGCTGCCGCCGACGGTGCGGCACATCCAGGCGACCGGTTAGAGCTCCGGTACCAACCAAAGCTCCCGGCCGTGCTCGCCGTCGTTGGCCGAGAAGTAGAGTGCTTCGCCGGTGCCGGTCAGCTCCTGGGGGGTGGACCAGGGGGCGCCGGGGGCAATGTCCTGGACGAACCGGGTTCCTGCCGCGGTGCCGTCGCTGGTCCACAGCTCCATGCCATGCACGTCGTCCCGGGCCCGGAACCAGAGCCTGCCGTTCCAGACCGTCAGGCCGCGGGGATGGGAGCCGAGCAGGCCGGGTGCGATGTCTGTCAGCCTGGCCGTGCCCTCGGGAGTGCCGTCCGTGGACCAGAGCTCGTCGCCATGCGCCTTGTCTGCCGCGGCGAACCAGACGCGGCCATCCAACTCGACGAACGGGGACCGGTCCACGGGGGCGAAGCTGGACTCCCCGACCGTCACGTCCGCCAGCAGCTCGGTGCCGCCGTCGGTGCCGTCCGAGGCCCAGGGCAGGAGCCGTCCGGCACTCGCGGCGGTACCGTCCCTCCTCGGAGCGGTGAAGTAGAGGCGGTCCCCGACCGCGGTGAGAGTCTCCGGCGCGCCCGCTCCCGACTCGGCGGTGACCACGGGCCCCGTGCCGGCCGGGGTGCCGTCCGAGCCCCAGATGGCAAGGGGCTCCCCGGTCCCGGCGAACAGGAAGTAGACGCGGCCGCCGGCCTCGACGATGAAGTACTGCTGCAGGGGCATGAGGCCATAATTTTCGCCCAGGGGATAGGTGCCGGCCGGGGTGCCGTCGCTGACCCAGGGGCGCAGCACGGGCTCGTTGTCCGGGCGGAAGACCAGGTCGAAGAACCAGAGCCTGCCGCCCGCGAAACTGAGACCGCCCGTGTCCGTTTCGGCAGGGAGCTCGAGGTGCTTGCGGGTCCCCTCCGGCGTGCCGTCCGTCAGCCAGATGTCGACGCGGTACGTGTTGCCGGAGTTCGCGGAGATGGCGACGGCCGCCTCGACGCCGAACCGGACCAGTTGAAATGGATGGCCGTCGGGCGAGTTGGAGAACAGGATCTGCGTCCCCTCCGGCGTCCCGTCCGTCCGCCAGAGCCCGTCGTTCCGGAGGAAGACCGCAATATCGCTGCCCACGACCGTGAGGGGGTAGAACGCCTGGCAGTCGGGCCCTTCCACGGACTGCAGGAGGGTGGCCTCGGTCCCCTGCACGAACAGCAGCTTCGAGTCCACGCCGGTGCAGGTCCAGGCCAGCAGCCCGTCCCGGAACGGTGTCAGCCGGGAGGGGTGCGAGCCCTGGCCCGCCCGCTCTTCGACGATCGGATGCGAGCCGTTGCGGGAGCCGTCGCTGCTCCACAGCACCACCTCGCGGGTCTCTCTTTCGCGGAAGCCTGGGAACACGAGCCGGCCGTTCGCCCCGCCGGCCGAGAGCGCGCCCGACCAGCCCCAGTAGTGGGACCAGGACGGCCCGCCTTGGGTGGCGAGGAAGGTGCCCGCGGCTGTTCCGTCGGTGATCCAGAGCTCGCCGACCTCGTACTCGTCGGTGACCTCGATCAGGACGCGGCCGTCCACCGCAACGGCCTGCGACAGCCCGTGCAGGCCGGCCTTGTGGAGGAGCCGGGTGCCCGCGGGGGTGCCGTCGGTGATCCAGATGCCGCCACCCTCCCGGTTCTGGCCATAGGAGACGAAGCGGCCCGGCGCCACGGGCGTGAGCTGGTCGAGGAACAGGGGGCACCCGCCCGGGCAGCCCGTCACCGGAGCGGTCGTCTGGAGGTTCCCGCGGGAGCTCCAAAGCTTCGGCGAGCCCCCGGACCCGGTGCCGAGGAACACGATGCGGTCTCCCGACTTCCGGAGGTCCCCGAACCAGCCGAAGCGGCCCGGGAAGTTGGTGAGGCGCAGCTGGCTGCCCGGGCGCGGGCCCACGCTCCAGAGCTCCAGCCCGTGGCGGCCGTCGCTGGCCCCGAAATACGCGCGTCCGTCGAGGAAGACCAGCCCCCCCATCGGCGAGTCCTCTGGCTGCCGCGGGAAGGCCGCGACCCGGCGGGTGCCGGCGGCAGTGCCGTCGCTGGTCCAGATCTCCCTTCCTCCGGCGACGAAGAATGCGCGGTTCCCCCCGGCGATGAGCGATCTCGCGTCGGGAACCTCGCGGAGCCGTCTGAGGCCCTGTGCATCCGCGAGCCAGAGAGTGGTAGCTCCTTCGGGGGGCCCCGCGATCAGGCCCCCGATCAGGAAGGCCCGGCCGCCGGCCGAAACGAGCTCGCGGATGCCGCCGCTCTCCGGGCCGGGCACGATCTCGCCGGCCGGAGCCGTGCCCGCGGCCGAGCCGTCGGTCGACCAGAGCTCGCAGCCCAGCTCGGGAGAGCAGGCGTTGAAGAACAGGCGTCCGCCGCTCAGGGCTCCGAGGGTCCGCTGGTCCGACGGCGGCACGGAGAGCCCGCTCGTGACCGGGAAGGTGCCGGCCGGGGTCCCGTCGGTGCGCCAGACCGCCAGATCGTTGTAGCCGACCCGGTAGAAGGCGATGCTCCCGGTCGATCCGAGAGGCACGGCGCTATCGCAGGGGGGGCAGAGGACCGCGAGAGGGCTCGTCCCCTCCGCCGTGCCGTCCGTGATCCAGAGCGCCAGCCGGTGCTCGCCGTCGTTGCGGACGAAGACCGACCGGCTTCCCACGGGCAGGAAGCCGGAGGCGCCCATCTCCGCGGAGAGTGTTCCCGGAGCGAGGTCCTCGACGAGCCGGGCCGGGCCGGTTTCGGCGAAAGCAGGAAAGGCCAGGAGCCAGGCGGAGGCGATCAGCCACGAAAGGCGCTGCGAAGTGCTCATGCTAAAAAGGATACAGCACCCATAGCTCCCGGCCGTGCTCGCCGTCGTCGGCCGAGAAATAGAGTCCCCCGTCGCTCGGGGCCAGATGCGCGGGCGTCGACCAGGAGGCGCCGGGCGCGATGTCCTGGACGAGGCGGGTGCCTTCCGCGGTCCCGTCGCTCGACCACAGCTCCATGCCGTGCACCGCGTCCCGGGCGCGGAACCAGAGCCTGCCGTTCCAGACGGTCAGCTCCCGGGGTTGGGAGCCGAGCAGCCCGGGAGCGATGTCGAGCAACCGCGAGGTGCCCTCGGGAGTCCCATCCGTCGACCAGAGCTCGTCGCCGTGCAGCGGGTCCGCCGCGGCGAAGAAGACGCGGCCGTCCAGCTCCGTGAAGGACGGAAAGGCGTCGACACCCTCGGCCAGCGGTACCGTTCCCGCGTCGGTCCCGTCCGAAACCCAGGGCAGGGCCGGACCTCGGGGATCGCCGATCCGCGGCGCGGCGAAGTAGAGGCGCCCCTGGGCCACGCTCAGACTCTCCGGAAGCAGGGCTCCGGAGGCCGCCGTGATCGCCGGTCCTGTTCCGGTGGGGGTGCCGTCCGAGCTCCAGATCCCGCCGTCGAACTGGAAGTAGACAAGACTGCCGGCTTCGATCAGGAAGGGATAGACCTCCGTCTGGTTGGCCGGCGTCAAGGGCAGGGTGCCTGCCGGGGTGCCATCGCTCACCCACAGCCGCGAGTCGCTGAAGAACCAGAACCTGCCCGCGAGGTAGGTGGCCCGCGCGGGGAAGTCGAGGTGCTTGCGGGTCCCCCCGATGGTGCCGTCGGTCAGCCAGAGCTCGGAATCGTGGAGCCAGAAAGCGGCCTCATCGCCGAACTGGAACGGAGCCGACGGCCAGCTCGAGTCCGGGACCAGGATCGCCGTGCCCTGAGGTGTCCCGTCCGTCAGCCAGAGCTCCTGTCCGTAGCCGGCAGAGTACAAGACCGCGGCCTTTTCCAGGACGACGGGCGCGAAGACGTAGCAGTAGTCGATATCCGTACGAAACAGGCGGGTGCCATCGCCGGCCTGGGTGACGAGCCACAGCTCCCTGAGCTTGTAGTAACCGTTGGGGCAGTCCTGGACGAGCACCCCGTCCCGGAAGGGCGTGATCAGCTGGGGCGACGAGCTCCTCGGGATCTTGGCCTGGGTGAGCGGCCGGGAGCCCGCGGGCGTGCCGTCACTGCGCCACAGCACTTCGGAGACGGGCCAGTCCTCCTCCTGATAGCCCTCTCCTGAGAAGACGGTCGAGCCGCCGGCCGCGCCGGCGGCGAACTCATATCTCTCGCCATGGGTAACGAAGAAGGTGCCTTTGGCCGTGCCGTCCGTAATCCAGACGTCGGCAAGGGATGCTTCGCCGAGCGCGAAGAGGACACGGCCTCCCACCGCCGCAACCTGTGCCGAGCCGTGCAGCTCGCTTCGGCGGAGGAGCCGGGTGCCGGCCCGGGTGCCGTCCGTGACCCAGAAACCGGCCCCTTTCTGGTTGGAGCCGTAGAGGACGAAGCGGCCTGGGGTCCCGCCCGGTGCAAGGGACGCGAGCGGACTGATCGGCGTGGGGCACCCGCCCGGGCAGCCGGCCAGCGGCGCGGTCGACCGGACGTCCCCGCGGGAGCTCCAGATCCTGCGCGCGGCTCCCGGCCCGGCCGCGGCGAACACGATCCGCTGCCCGGCCTTCGCCACGTCCGTGATCGACATGGAGGGATCCGGGAAGTTCGTGCTGCGGCGCTGGCTCCCCGGCCGGTCGCCCACGCTCCAGAGCTCGGTGCCATGGATGCCGTTGTCGGCCGCGAACCAGGCGCGTCCGGAGAGGAGGGCCAGGAACCCCTCCTGGGGGAATGGGTCCGCCGGGCTGAAGCCCGTGACGGGACGGGTGCCCGCGGCGGTGCCGTCGCTCGCCCACACCTCAAGGCCGCCGTCCACGTCCTGCGCGAAGAAGAAGACGCGGCCCTTGCCCTGGGCGAGCTGCACGGTGAGATGGCTCGCCCCGGGCGTCTCGCGGAGGCGCGTCAAGCCCTGCCGGTCGGCGATCCAGAGGAAGGTTCCGCCGCCGGGCTCATCCACGATCAGGAAGGCCCGTCCGCCGACCGCCGCGATCTCCCGGATGCCCGGAATGCTGCCGCTCTCCGGACCGGGGACGATCTCGCCGACGGGCGCCGTGCCCGCCGCCGAGCCGTCGCTCGCCCAGAGCTCGCATCCCAGGCCGGGGGAGCAGGCGCGGAAATACAGGAGCCCATCGCTCACGGAGCCGAGGGCCACCCCGTACCCGCCGGGCTGCGTGAGGCTGCTCGTGACGGGGAAGGTGCCTGCCGGCGTCCCGTCGGTGCGCCAGATCACCGTCTCTTCGTAGCCGACCCCGTAGAAGGCGAGGCCCCCCGTCCATCCGAACTGCACGACGGTTTCGAGCCACGTGCCGATGACACCCAGGGATCTCGTGCCCTGCTCCGTGCCGTCCGTGACCCACAAGGCCTGGAGGTATTCGTTCTCGTTGCGGAGGAAGACCGACTGGCTTCCGACGCGGCTGAAACCGCGGATGTACTGCGGAAAATCGAAGCTCAGGAAGTCTCCGGGAGCGAGATCGGCCAGGAGCCTGGCCGGCCCGGTCTCGTCCTCCGCGAAGACGGGAGGAGTGAGGAGGAAGGCGGAGACGATCAGGCAGCGGACCCAGTGCGAGCGATCCATGGTCCAATTATACGCTTTCTAAAATGGTAGGAGGAACAGGCTCCCGCCCAAGCCCGTCCCTGTCTGAGGTGGGAAAAGATGAATCGAATGTCAAAGAGCGCGCCCCACCCAACTCATCTGGCGGAGCATAGTAAACATCTATGCGCATGATAGTCTCCTGGCTGTGTCGCGGTCAAGCTCTGGGTTGCGCATGACTGTTTCGGCTGCGCCGACGCGTGAATGCGGGCGATTCCCCCCGAAGGGCGGACGGTTCCCCCCGGCGGGGGAGCCGTTCCCCTCCGAGTCAAGGGGTTCCCCCTCCGGCTCGGACGGTTTCCCCCCGGCGCCTGGGTCTCCCGTCCCAATGGGGGAGGAGCTCCCCTGCCGGTGCGGAAGGCCCGCCCGCTTGCCTGGACGGCTCCCCCGCCGAGGGGAACGTCCGCCCCGGTGAGGGGAGCCTCCCGGAGCCTGAGGGCGAAGGCCGCCGGACCGGGGCGGATCGCTCCCGGACCGGGGTAGACCGTCCACGAGTCCGGGCGGGAAGCATGCGTGCGCATAGAATCGGCTGGTGAGATGCTCTGCTAGAGCTACGCACTTGACAGGATCGTTCCCGTCCACCATCCTAATGCATACGAAGTCCCGTAGGGCGCTCAGCGGAGCGCGGCTTCCGCCTCGGCGGATCAGGAGGAACCGCAGTGATGAGAGTTCTTCGCCGGGAGGTTCATTGACAATTAGGAAGGGACGGCGGCCTCCGAGTCCAAGGACGCCGCCATCCCGCCCGGGGGCCTGCCTTTCATATGGGGAAGGGCAGGGCGGCGCATTGGGGAGATCCGGAGGCGGGGGCGCTCCGGAGGCTCCCGCGCGCCGTTTCCCCCGGTTTGGTTGGAAGGATCTCCCCTCGCCCCCGTTGTTTTTCGGAATGTAGGAAATAGAGGTCATTGAGCTCAGCCGTCCAGGCCAAGCTCGCGCTCGACTTCATCCAAAGTCCAGCGCCTGCCAGGGTTGCCGAGGCGCTCCTCGGCGATCTGGACGTCCTCGAGATGGCGAAGAAGTCGATACATCTGGTGATCAGTAAGCCCCGAAAGGGGCGCAGGCGTAAAGCCTGGGGCTTCAACCCCAGGTGGGCTGTTCCCCATGTTTCCCAGCCCTGGAAGGGCGTAGGCATGGACCAGGGGCGCAAGCCCCGTAGAGAGGGTGGTGGGCTCCCGGGCTGCCGCCCAGGGCCAGTGCCTGCGTCCCTTCGGGACTTGGGATGTTTGGGGGGCCTTCCTGGGGTTGAAACCCCAGGCTTTATGCCTGCGCCCCTTCGGGGCTCCCGGAGACAAGGCCAAGATGTGTGGTACCGCGAGCCGCAGCAGGACGTTGGTGTCGACCAGGTAGACCAGGTCTTCAGGGATGGTCGGTGTAGATCCCGGCGCGGGATACGGCCTCATCTGACAGAGCAGGTACGTCGCGGAGCTCGGCAGCGATTTTGTCGAGCAATGCGGGGAGCGTCTTGGCGTGGGATCGGCGGGCGGAGATGTGCAGGAGCTCTTCAACCGTGGAATCCAGTGCCTGACGCAGGATCTCGCGCACGGCCTCCTCGTCCTGTTGAGCGGCGCCAACCCGCAAGCGCTGCTCCTGTTCGGAAGAAAGCCTGAGCGTGATCGTCATTCACTGACCTCCACACAGCCCATTCCAAGAGGCAAAGGCGCTCCTCAGTCTTGATCCGCCTTGCTGCCGCTGTTCCGTCCGTCCGCATTTTACCTCTTCCCCAGAACATCTCCATGCGCTATCTTTGACGGAACTAGGGAGACTCCGTATACTCCGCAGCATGGCGCGGCCTGTCGAGAAAATGCCGGCTGAGGAGCCCTGGATGCCGAATTCCGCGGTCTCGCAAGAGGCTGAGGAGGAATCCACGCTCCTTCGCTGGGTCGAGCGCCCCGACGGGGAGTTGGAGCAGGTGGAGCTACCGCTGACGCCGGAGTTCTTTCTCGATCCACAGCTCGAGGACCAATGGTTGCAAGGACAGGCGCATGACGAGACAGCCCGCGAGCTGACCGACCTCTTGGTGAGGCACTTCCGGCCGCAGCCGGACGTCCTGGTTACCCACGAGATGAAGCACCTGTTCGGCCGCGGCCTCCCGGCCCCGGCGCCGGACGTGTCGGTGATCCGCGGCATCCGCAAGCGCGACGACGCCAGCCGGCGGAGCTTCAGCGCACGCAAGGAAGGGGTGGTCCCCTGCCTGATCATTGAGGTCGTCTCGCCGTACAACGCCCGCATCCGGCGCACCGACCTGGAGCGCAAGGTCGAGGCGTACGAAAGCATCGGCATCTCCGAGTACCTCATCGCGGACTCCCCCCGCGAAGCTCCCAGCCGCTGGTACTCCCTCCTCGGATACCGGCTGGATGCGCAGGGCCGATACCAGCCGATCGAGCCGGACGCCGAAGGCCGCATCCTCTCGGAGACCACGGGCATCTGGTTCCAGGTCTCTCCGGACCGTAGCCGGATCCTCCTCTTCGAGCATCCGAGCGGTCGGCGCTTGCTCACTTCGACCGAGTTGGAGACCGAGCTGGCCCGTCTCCAGGAAGAAAACGAACGCCTGCGCGGTACCCGCCTGAGCTGATTTTCTTCAGTCAATCACGCCGATACATTTGGTGATCAGTAAGTCCCGAAAGGGGCGTAGGCGTAAAGCCTGGGGCCAGAATTGGCCGGTGAAGTATAGTCCGGACAAGGAGGCCTGATCATGCCCACGACCTTCCGCTCGACCCTTTCCGCGCTTCTTTTCCTCCTGGCTTCCGTGTCCCTGGCCCAGACCCCTCCACCGGCTGGCCCTCCGTACCGTGTCGGTGGGAACGTCACGCGGCCGGAGAAGGTTTCCGGCTCACCCCCTGAGTACACGATCGAGGCCCGCAAAGCCCAGGTGCAGGGCGTCGTGATCCTGGAAACGGTGATCGACGAAAAGGGCAATGTCACGGACGTCAAGATCCTCAAGGGGTTGCCCGAAGGGCTCGACGAAGCGGCCCTGGAAGCCGTCCGGACCTGGAAGTTCAGTCCGGCCAAGATGGATGGAAAGCCGGTTCCGGTCCTTTACGTGCTCACCGTGAACTTCACGATCGAGGAGGAGCCGAAGGCTCTTAACGCCCAGGATGTCTTCTGGGACTTCGCCGTGAAGCATCCTGAGCTCGAAGCTCACATGCGGGCCGATCGCCGCGGGGAGGCCCTGGCCTACGTGCAGAGCCTTCCCGACTCGTCCGAGGTCCACTTCGCCCGGGCCTTCCTCCTCACCGGGTTGCGCCGGTACCCGGAAGCCCGCGAGGAGGTCGAGGGAGTGAACCAGGGCCCCGAACGGGAGATGCTCGATCAGCTCCTCGTCCTCTACGCCATGATGGAGTCCCGCGCCAAGACGATCGATGCCGCCCTCCAAGCCGCAACCGAGGCTCTGGAAGCCAATCCGGATTCCAAGGAGGCCATGCTGAAAAAGAGCCGGCTGCTCCGGGAGAAGGCGCGGCTCATGGACGGCGGGCCTGAACGGGATGAGGTGTTCGCGGAGGCGGGCGAGCTCGAGAAGCGGGCCGGCAAATCTCAGTGGGCTTCGGCTACCCTGGCGCCGGCACCGGCGCCTGCTCCGGCCGGTCCGCCGTACCGCGTCGAGGGGGATGTCAAGCGGCCGGAGAAGATCTCCGGCCGATCTCCAATCTATACGAGCAACGCGCGCGAGGCCGGGGTGACAGGCGTCGTGGTCCTGGACACGCTCATCGACGAGAAGGGCGATGTCACGGACGTCAAGGTCCTCCAGGGTCTCCCCATGGGGCTCGATGAGGCCGCCGTGAAAGCCGTCAAGCGCTGGAAGTTCAAGCCCGCCACGCTGGACGGCCGGCCGGTCCCGGTCTATTACACCCTGACGGTGAGCTTCTCGATCTATTCGAAGTAACCGTTCACATCCACCAGCATGTGGACGGTCTCGGAGAAATTTCCGGCTGCAACGACCGTGAAGGCCCGTTCTGGCGCACCGGAGAGAAACAACATCGCACTGCTGGCGCGCGTCTGGCCCGTGGAGAAGTGAACGACGCTGGTGTTCGGCTGGGGCCAGCCGGCGGGGAACAGCGCGAGGTTTCCGCCGCTCGAAGGAGCCACGGCGGTGACGTTGACCGAGAGGGCGACCGCCGTGGACGGGATGCCACACTGGCCGCCAGCCAGGAAGGCGCGCTTCTGGCCGGTAAAGAGGATGGGCCCGCCGTACGGACCGTCCGGGTTCCGTGTGTCGACCAGCCGGCAAGGGGTGATGGTGAAGAAATCCGTGGGCGTGGGTATGCCGTAGAGATAGAAGGCTGCCCGCCGGTCATCTGAATTCAGCGCCGCGCCGCGGCCGTCATTATGAACAGTGGCGCGCATCAAGGCTTCGTTGAGTATTGGAGTGTTACAGGGACCGGACCTGGAATCGCCGCAGGAATGGCCAAGACCCAGCGTGTGGCCGAGCTCATGCGCGAAAAGCTGCTCGGCTTTTTTGCTTCCGTTGCTGTCGTCAAACCAACAGCCGGCGTTGTTGTTGGTCACGATGTCGGCGTTCACGATCCGGGCGGGAATCGTGCTGTCGTCAAACCAGGTCCCCCCTATGGCCAGGACACCTTCGCCTCTGCCTGGGGCGGTACAAATGAACGACCCCGGCGCCTCGTTGTGCGGGTCTTCGAAGATGATCGCATTGACGCTGTCGTTGTCCTGGAAGCCGGTGGTGTCGGTGGTCGCCCCTGCGTAGGTGTAGGCAATGTTGGAATCCGGATCGTCGTTCCAGGCCGCGATCGCCGCTTGGAATTCCGCGAAGCCGCCTCCTGTCAAACCCGGCTGGCCGTCCTGGTGGGCGTACCAAGGCACGCTTTCGCCGTCGTCGAACTCGAGCCAGCGCTGATAGAAACCGCCGAGGAACGTGAAATCCTCGGTAATCTGCCGGAGGGCAGGCGTAGCGGCAATCAGATAGTCAGCCCGGCTCCGCACGCCGCGTGAGCGGGCGGCGATCCAGCGGGCGAAGCGATCGAAATCTCGCAGAAGCTCTCCCGGCGGTGTGATCGCCTGGGCCTCGGACAGATCGCGGAGGGCCAGGTGATGTATCTCATGACACCGGCAGGTAGGAGGTCGCCGGCAGGGGGAGAGCGGCGAGGAGTGCGAGCGCGAGAAAACGTACGGTTCGCATGGTGATGACCTACTCGAAGTAACCGTTCACATCCACCACCAGATGGACCGTCGTCGAAGGGAACGCGAGAAACGCCCGTTCCGCGGCGGAGAGCAGCAGGAGCGTATTGTTCCCGCGCGTCTGACCGCTGGAAAAGCTCACCGTTCCGATGGGCGGCTGGAGCCGGTCGGCAGGGAATAGCGTGATGAATCCGCTGCCGGTCGGGGATACCGCGGTGACGTTGAGCGAGAGGGCGACCGCCGTCGCCGGAATGCCGCACCGGCCGGCGGCCACGAAGGTCCGGAACTGCCCCGCCTGGAGCACGGGCCCGCCGTAGGCTCCGTTCGGATTCCGCGTGTCGAGCACCCGGCAGGGAGTGAGGGTGAAGAAGTCCGTGGGCGAGGGCGGAGCGGGGTAGAGGTTGCCGGCTGCCGCCCGGTCGTCGGCATGGAGCGCGGCGCCGCGGCCGTCGTTGTGGATGAACGAACGCATCAGCGCCTCGTTCACCGCGGAATGATCGATCCCCAACGTATGGCCCAGTTCGTGCGCGAAAAACTCCTCTGCGGCCTTGCTCGCGTTCGGGCTGGACTGAAAGAAGCAGGTGAGGCCGTCGTTCACGACGACGTCGGCGTTCATGATCCGGTGGAAGGGAGTGCCCAGATAGGGGGTCGTGGCGTTCTCGTACCAGGGTCCTCCAATGGCGAGCACGCCGCCGTTGGCGCAGCTGAACGCCGACACTTCGCCGTTGGGGTCGTTGAAAAGCATTGCATTGACGGTGTCGTACTGGGTGAAGCCGCTGGTGTCGGTGGTCGTTCCCGCGTAGGTATAGGAGATGTTGGTGCCGGGATCGTTGTTCCAGGCCGCGAGCGCCGTCTGGAATTCCGCGTAGCCTCCGCCCGCCAGACCCACCTGTCCGGTCTGGTGGGCACGCCATGCCACGCTCTGGGCTGCGTCGAAGCTGAACCAGCGCATGTTGTAACCGTCGGAATCTTCGAACAGCGTGAAGTCGGCGGTGACCTGATCGAGGCCGGGATCGTTCACCTCATAGTCGGCCCGGCCCCTCAGGCCACGGGCGCGGGCGGCGATCCAGCCGACGAAGCGGTCGAAATCCCGGACGGGCTCTCTCTGCCGTCCGATAGCCCGAGCCTCGGACAGATCGCGCACGGCGAGCCCACGGACCTCGTGGAAGGCCCCCAGCATCAAGTGAAGGATTTCGTAGGTGCCGTCCATGCGGGGCGACAGGAACAGCAGCGCCCGTTCGCCCTGCCCAAACCGGGGAGCCCCCCAGATCCGCAACGCCACGCCGTCGGCCCGCGCTCCGCCGGGCACGCGCACCGTGATGCGAAAGCCGGAGGCCATCGCCCCCTTGAGCACCTTCTCGACCCGAACCCGATAGCCAGTGAACGGCCGCGCGCCGTCCTGGCCGAAGACGGAGCCCTGGACCTCGACCACGGCGATCACAGGCGCCTGATCGACCAGGGCTTCGTCGGTCATCGGCACGTAAGAGGTAGCCGCAACGGGAAGAGCGGCGAGAAGTGCGAGCGCGAGAATACCTGTGGTTCGCATAGTGATGACCTACTCGAAGTAACCGTTCACATCCACCACCAGGTCGGCTGTCACCGAGGGAAACACGAGAAAGGTCCGTTCCGTGGTGGCGAGCAGCAGGATCGTATTGTTCGAGCGCGTTTGACCGGTGGAAAAATTCACCGTTGCGATCGCCGGCTGGAGCCGGTCGGCGGGAAACAGCGTGAGGTATCCATTGCCGGTCGGGGACACCGCGGTGACGTTGAGCGAGAGGGCGACCGCCGTGGCGGGAATGCCGCACTGGCTGGCGGCCGCGAAGGTCCGCAACTGCCCCGCCTGGAGCGCGGGCCCGTTCGCATTCCGTGTGTCGAGCAACCGGCAGGGGGCGAGGGTGAAGAAGTCCGTGGGTGAGGGCGGAGCGGGGTAGAGATTGCCGGCCGCCGCCCGGTCGTCGGAATTGAGCGCGGCGCCGCGGCCGTCGTCGTGGATGAACGGGCGCATCAGGGCCTGTTCGTAGATCCCATTGGAGCAACTCGGGTCTGGCCCGCCGCTATCGCCGCAGGAATGGCCGATGCCCAGCGTGTGGCCAAGCTCATGCGCAAAAAGCTCCGCCGCTGCCGCGCTCGCGTTCAGGCTGTCCTCAAAGAAGCAGGTGAGGCCGTTGTTGAGCACGATGTCGGCGTTCGCGATCCGGTGATAGAGGTTGCCCTGAAAGGAGGTTGTGTCCTGGTAATACCAGGGGCCGCCATAGGCGAGAACGCCGCCGGAGCTGCAACTGAAGAAGGGCAGCTCGCCGTTCGGATCATTGAAGAGAATGGCATTGAGCAGGTCGTACTCCACGAGGCCGCTGGTGTCCGTGGTCGTTCCCGCGTAGGAGTAGTCGATATTGGTGCCGGGATCGCCGTTCCAGGCCGCGAGCGCCGTCTGGAATTCGGCGAAGCCTCCGCCCGCCAAGCCCACCTGGCCGTTCTGGTGAGCACGCCATTCCACGCTTTCGTCTTCGTCGAACTCGAACCAGCGCATGTTGTAGCCGTCGTCCGGATCTTCGAAGAGAGTGAATTCGCCGGTGATCTGATCCATCTGATCGAGACCGGGGGCGGCAACCTGATAGTCGGCCCGGACCCTCAGGCCACGGGCTCTGGCGCCGATCCAGCGGACGAAGCGGTCGAAATCTCGCAGGGTCTCCTTGGAGAGAGGCTCGCCCGGCTGCGCAATCGCCCGGGCTTCGGAAAGGTGGCGCACGCCG
Source organism: uncultured Holophagales bacterium (assembly GCA_963741305.1). GTDB lineage: Bacteria > Acidobacteriota > Thermoanaerobaculia > Multivoradales > UBA5704 > DATMER01. The sequence continues at coordinate 7,235,186 of CAVUHL010000003.1, forward strand.
AGCCGATGTCCGCCCGTCCGGACCTCGTGGAAAGCTCCGAGCATCAGGTGGACGATGTCGTACGAGCCGTCCGTGCGGGGAGAGAGGAACAGCAGGGCCCGCTCGCCCGGCGCGAACCGGGGCGCTCCCCAGATCCGCAGCTTCATGCCATCGGCTCGTGCTCCGCCAGGCACCCGTACCATGATTCGAAGCCCGGACGCCATCGCCCCCTTGAGCACCTTCTCGACCCGCACCCGGTAGCCGGTGAACGGCCGCGCCCCCTCCTGGCCGGGGCCGGAGCCCTGGACCTCGACGACCGCGATCACCGGGGCCTGATCGACCAGCGCTTCGTCGGTCATCGGCACATAAGAGGTCGCAGAGACGGGAAGAGCGGCGAGCAGTGCGAGCGCGAGCAGGCGGACGATACGCATGGAGGTCTCCTTGTCGGTGCCTCTATTATCTCAAATTCAGAAGACTGCCGGCTGGCCGGTTTGTGAAAGAATCTCTCGATCATGCCGACCCCTCTTCGTGTGCCCTTCGCCGCGGTTCTGTTTCTTCTGGCCTCCGCGGTCCTGGCCCAGGCCCCTCCGGCCTCCGGGCCCTACCGGGTGGGCGGAAAGGTCAGCCGGCCGGAGAAGATCTCCGGCGTGCCTCCGATCTACACGGAGGCCGCCCGGCGAGCCCGGATCATGGGCGTCGTGATCATCGAAGCGATCATCGACGAGCAGGGCGACGTGACGGAGACGAGGGTCCTCAAAGGCCTGCCCATGGGGCTCGACCTAGCCGCCGTGGAAGCCGTCGAGACGTGGAAGTTCAAGCCCTCCACCCTGGCCGGCCGGCCGGTCCCGGCCTACTACATCCTGACGGTGAACTTCCAGCTCGACGTTGACTTCAGCTTCGGCCCCCGGTTCTCGAAGTTCATGGAGGACAACACCGAATTCGGGGAGCTGGTGCGCGGCAAGAGCTACGAGAGAGCCCTGGACTGGCTGGATGGCAGGCCCGACTCGCTGGAGGGCAGCCTCGCCCGGTCGTACGTCCTTCTCGGACTGGGCCGGGTGACCGAGGCGTGGGAGGAGGCCCGGACCCTGGACAATCCCGAGCACCAGCTTCTCATCAGTTTCGACGAGGCCGCCCGGAACTGGGCGCCGAAGGAGTAGGGTGAGGAGCGCCGGGCCGAGATCCTGGAAGCGGGAATCCAGGCCCTGAATCTGGCCTGGAGCTGAAGAAGGACGACTATTGGGCGTTGTCAGGCAAGAGCGCGCTGCTCTGGGCGAAGGTGAAGCTGACAGCGGACCAGCAGGAGAGGCAGGCGCTCATCGACGAGGCGGAGAGGCTCAGCAAGCGGGCCGGCGAGGTGCGGCCCAAGTCGGGATGGCCCCCTGGTTGACCCCTTGACTCCCCCGCCCCTGCGCGGACACGATGGGGGCGGCCATGCACACGATCTTCAAGGACTTCACGTTCTCCGCCGCTCATGCCATCCGGGGGCACACGCGCGGGTGCCAGAACCTGCACGGCCACAACTACCGGGTGCGGGTCCACCTGAAGGCGGAGCGGCTGGACGAGCTGGGGATGGTCCTCGACTTCGCGGACCTCAAGGAGATCATGCAGGAGATCCTCGGACCGTTCGACCACCGGGTGATCAACGACATCCCCCCGTTCGACCAGCGCAACACCACGGCCGAGCTCTTCAGCGAGTTTGTGTTCGTGGAGGTCGCCGGCCGGCTGGCCGGCCAGGAGCGAGTTCGCGTCACCCGTGTCGAAGTCTGGGAGAACGACACCGCATGCGCCGTATATGAGGCGTAAACTCTGGTAGTATTCATAGCTTGAACGCTGCGCCGCGACGCGAAACTTTTGCCGCACCGCGACGTAGTATCCAATGTTTGCCAATATCGTTGATGCGGCTCATCAAGGACGGAAAATGACTTCCGAAAAACCCTCTCTCGAAGGGCTGCGAATCGATCGCAGCGGGATGGAGGACCGTCGAGGTCCCGGTTGGAAGCTCTGGCTGAGCCTTGCCGTGGTGTTGCTCGCCATGGCGGGTGGCGCCTGGGCCTGGCTCAGGTTGCCGAGAGCGGTCGAGGTGCGCACCGCGACTGCCCGCGCCGTCTCTTCCGGAGGGGCGGCCGGCGCCGTGCTCGATGCTTCCGGCTACGTCACGGCGCGGCGTCAGGCCACGGTCTCTTCCAAGATCACGGGCAAGGTGACCGAGATCCTGGTGGAGGAGGGGATGGCGGTCAGCGAAGGGCAGGTGCTGGCCCGCCTGGATGACGTGACGGCGCGCAAGCAGCTCGCCCTTTCCGAGGCCCAGGCTTCCTCGTCGCAGCGCGCGCTTCAGGAGATCGAGGTCCGCCTGCGCGAGGCGCGGCTCAACCAGAGGCGCATGCGCGACCTCGGCGAGAAGGGGATCACGACCCAGGCCCAGAGCGATACGGCCGACGCCGAGGTCGATTCGCTCGCCGCCCGCCTGGAGGTCCAGCGCCAGGATGCCGAGGTCGCCCGGCGGCAGGTCGCGCTCTACCGCCAGAGCCTGGAGGACGCGGTCATCCGCGCCCCCTTCTCGGGCGTGGCCATCACCAAGGACGCGCAACCCGGCGAGATGATCTCCCCGGTGTCGGCCGGTGGCGGCTTCACCCGCACCGGCATCTGCACGCTGGTAGATATGAAATCGCTGGAGATCGAGGTCGACGTCAACGAGGCCTACATCAACCGGGTGCGCGACGGTCAGCGGGCGGTGGCCGTGCTGGACGCCTACCCCGACTGGGAGATTCCCGCACGGGTCATCACGACCGTTCCGGCCGCCGACCGCCAGAAGGCGACGGTCAAGGTGCGGCTCGCTTTCGATCAGCTCGACCGGCGCATCCTGCCGGACATGGGGGTCAAGGTCTCGTTCCTGAGCGAGGAACAGGAAGGCGCCGCGCAGGCTGTGGCGGCCAGGCCGCGGGTGCTGATTCCCCGGGCGGCCGTCCGCCAGGGCGGGGATACGCCGCACGTCTTCGTCGTCCAGGGCGATCACGTGGAGCGCCGGGCGATCCGGACCGGCCCGGCGTCGGGCGAGGAGGTGGCGGTGGAGTCCGGCCTCTCCGGCGGCGAGCAGGTCGTGGTCGAGGGTCCCGAGCAGCTCGCGGAAGGTCACAAAGTCAAAATTCGCAAGGAAGAATCCTGATCCAGTTCCGGATCTCACGAGGAGGCATGACATGTCGGATGCTTTGGTGCAGGTCAGGGACGTCCACAAGGTTTATTACCGCGGCGGGGAGCGGCTCGACATCCTGAGCGGCCTGAGCCTGGAGGTCCCCAAGGGGGATTTTCTGGCCCTGATGGGTCCTTCAGGGTCGGGCAAGAGCACGCTGCTCAATCTGATCGGCGGGCTCGACAAGCCGAGCGCGGGCTCGGTGATCGTGGCCGGCGAGCCGATCGACCGGCTGTCCGAGGGCAAGCTCGCCCAGTGGCGGGCGCGCCATATCGGGTTCGTGTTCCAGTTCTACAACCTGCTGCCGGTGCTGACCGCGGAGCGCAACGTGGAGCTGCCGCTGCTCCTGACCCACCTGTCGAAGCCCGAGCGCCGGAAACACGTGGCCACGGCCCTGGCGATGGTGGGGCTCGCGGACCGGGCTGGGCACTTCCCGCGCCAGCTCTCGGGAGGCCAGGAGCAGCGCGTGGGCATCGCACGCGCCATCGTCACCGATCCGACCCTGCTGCTCTGCGACGAGCCCACGGGCGACCTCGACAGGAAGTCCGGCGACGAGATCCTGGACCTCCTTCAGGCGCTCAACCGCGAGCACGGCAAGACGATCGTCATGGTCACCCACGACCCGCACGCCGCGGCGCGGGCCAAGCGCACGCTCCACCTCGACAAGGGCGCGCTCACCCAGGAGGCGGCGGCATGAAGTTCTTCCCGCTGATCTGGAGCAACCTGAAGCGGCGCAAGGTCCGCACGATCTTCACGGTGCTGTCGATCTTCGCCGCGTTCTTCCTGTTCGGCTACCTCGCCGCGATCCGCGTCGCCTTCAGCATGGGGGTGGACGTGATGGGCGCCGACCGGCTGTCGGTGATCCACAAGACGGCGATCATCATGCCGCTGCCGATCTCCTACAAGGGGCGGATCGCGAGCGTGCCGGGGATCGAGGCCGTGACCCATCTCAACTGGTTTGGCGGCATCTATCAGGACCCGAAGAACTTCTTCCCCCAGATGGCGGTGGACACGGACACGATGCTCGAGCTTTACGACGAGATGGTCGTGCCCGCGGACCAGATAGCGGCCTGGAAGGCGGACCGGACGGGCGCCATCGTGGGCAAGACGACGATGGACCGCTTCGGCTGGAAGGTCGGCGACCGCGTGCCGATCCAGGGGACGATCTTCCGCAAGCAGGACGGCTCGCCGCTCTGGGAGTTCACCATCCGCGCCGTCTACACCGGCAAGGAGAAGGAGGTCGACACCTCCGCCTTCTACTTTCATTACGACTACCTGAACGAGGCGGCCCGCGGGGGAAACCTGGGGTTCGTCGGCTGGTACGTGATCCGGATCGCGGATCCGGCGCAGACCGCGGAGATCTCGAAGAAGATCGACGCCATGTTCGCCAACTCGCCGGCGGAGACCAAGACGCAGAGCGAGAAGGCGCTGGCGCAGTCGTTCGCGAACCAGGTGGGCAACATCGGGCTCATCCTCACCAGCATCATCGCGGTGGCGTTTTTCATGCTGCTGCTGATCGTGGGCAACACCATGGCGCAGTCGGTGCGCGAGCGCACGAGCGAGCTGGCGGTACTGAAGACGCTGGGCTTCTCCCATGGCCAGGTGCTGGGGTTCGTCCTGGCTGAGTCCTGCCTGCTCGCGCTGCTCGGCGGCGCGCTGGGGCTGGGCCTGGCCTGGGCGCTCATCGCGGCCGTGGGCGATCCAACGAACGGTCAGCTCCCGATCTTCTTCCTGCCCGGGAAGGACGCGGCCCTGGGTGCCGCGATCGCGGTCCTGTTCGGGCTTGCCACGGGCGCCCTGCCCGCCATGCAGGCCATGCGTCTGCGCATCGTCGACGCGCTGAGGAGGGTCTGACCATGTTCAACTGGTTCTCTCAAGTGGCCACGGTGACCTGGCTCGGTCTGCGGACCGTCGGCCAGCGCCTCGGTTCTTCCCTGGCTACGATCTTCGGCGTCATGGGCGTCGTGGGCGTGCTGATCGTCGTGCTCTCCATCGGCGAAGGCTTCCGCCGCGCGCTGGTCTCGACGGGATCGGACGACACCGCCCTGGTGCTGCGCAGCGGCAGCGACAGCGAGATGACGAGCGGCCTGCTCCGGGACCACACGCGGATCATCGCCGAGGCGCCGGGCGTGCTGCGCGGGCCGCAGGGGCCGGTCGCCTCGGCCGAGCTCTACGTGGTGGTGGACGTGCCCAAGCGCTCGACCGGGACGGATGCCAACGTGCCGTTGCGGGGGGTTCAGCCCGGGGCGTTCCAGGTCCGCGACGAGATCGAGATCATCGAGGGCCGCAATTTCCAGCCGGGCCGCAACGAGATCATCGCGGGCAAGTCGGCGGCGTCCGAGTTCGCCGGCCTGGAGGTGGGGAGCAAGAAGCGTTGGGGCGGCGTCGAGTGGACGGTGGTGGGGATCTTCGCGGCTGGCGGCGGCCTGGCGGAGTCGGAGATCTGGTGCGACGTCGGAGTCCTGCAGCCGGCCTACCGGCGCGGCAGCACGTTCCAGGCTGTGTACGCGAAGCTCGAGTCGGCGAAAGCCTTCGACGGCTTCAAGGACAACCTCACCATCGATCCGCGGCTCGACGTGAAGGTGATCCGGGAGTCGGAGTATTACGAGGCGCAGTCGCGGACCCTGCACAACATCATCAGCGGGCTGGGCGTCTTCATCGGCCTGGTGATGGCGATCGGCGCCACGTTCGGCGCTCTCAACACCATGTACTCCGCGGTGGCGACGCGCACCCGCGAGGTGGCGACGTTGCGGGCGCTCGGCTTCGGAGCCGGCCCGGTGGTCGTCTCGATCATGGCAGAGGCGCTGTTCCTCGCCCTGGTGGGTGGAGCGCTGGGCGCGGCCGTAGCCTATCTGGGCTTCAACGGCTTCCGTACGGCGACGATGAACTGGTCTTCCTTCAGCCAGGTGGCGTTTCAGTTCGCGGTGACCCCGCCGCTGATCGCGCTGGGCACGGTGTTCGCACTGATAATCGGGTTGATCGGCGGCCTCTTCCCGGCCATCCGGGCGGCGCGCATGCCGGTCGCCACGGCGCTCAGGGAGCTTTGATACAATCGCCGCGGCGCCACAGGTCCTTTCGCGGCCTGGGACGACCTCTTAGGGAGACCCGAAATGTCTCAGCAGACGACTGACGCCATGGCCTCCGCGGTCGTGGAATCCCCTCCTGCCGCTCCGGCACCGAATCCGGCTGCGGGTAATACTGCCCGGCTGGTCCTGGACGGCAAGGAGCTTGAGCTGCCCGTCACGGTGGGCAGCGAGGGCGAGACCGGCATCGACATCTCGCAGCTCCGGGCGAAAACCGGAGCCATCACTCTCGACCCCGGCTACGGCAACACCGGTGCCTGCGAGAGCTCCATCACGTTCATCGACGGCGAAGAGGGCATCCTGCGCTACCGTGGCTACCCCATCGAGGAGCTGGCGGGCCAGGCCCGGTTCTCCGAGGTTTGTTACCTCCTGATCTACGGCAAGCTGCCCGATCAGCAGGAGCTCGCGAAGTTCGAGCAGCGGCTGACGTACCACACGCTGCTGCACGAGGACATGAAGAAGTTCTACGAGGGCTTCCCGGCGAGCGCGCATCCCATGGCCATGCTGTCCTCCATGGTGTCTTCGCTCTCGGCCTATTACCCGAATGAAGCCGACGTCGACCTCAACATCGCCCGGCTGCTCGCCAAGGTGGCGACGATCGCCGCGTTCTCCTACAAGAAGAACGTGGGGCAGCCGTTCATCTACCCGCGCAACGACCTCTCCTACTGCGCCAACTTCCTCTACATGATGCACGCGGTGCCGGCGGAGCCCTACAAGTTCCGGCCGGTGTTCGAGCGCGCGCTCGACCTGCTGCTCATCCTGCACGCCGACCACGAGCAGAACTGCAGCACCTCGACGGTGCGCATGGTGGGGAGCAGCCAGGCGAACCTGTTCGCCTCGATCTCGGCGGGTATCTGCGCCCTCTGGGGCCCGCTCCACGGCGGCGCCAACCAGGCGGTCATCGAGATGCTGGAGAACATCCGCGACGACAAGGGCGACTACAAGAAGTACGTCGACATGGCCAAGGACAAGGGCTCCGGCTTCCGCTTGATGGGGTTCGGCCACCGGGTGTACAAGAACTTCGACCCGCGGGCGCGCATCCTCAAGAAGATGGCCGACGACGTGCTGGACGAGCTGGGGATCGACGATCCGCTCATGGAGATCGCCAAGCACCTGGAGGAGGTCGCCCTGAACGACGACTTCTTCATCTCGCGCAAGCTCTACCCGAACGTGGACTTCTACAGCGGGATCATCTACCGCGCGATGGGCATCCCGACCAACATGTTCACCGTGCTGTTCGCCCTCGGCCGGATGCCCGGCTGGATCGCCCACTGGCGGGAGATGAGGGACGATCCGAGCACGCGCATCAACCGCCCGCGCCAGATCTATACCGGCGAGCCGCAGCGGCCGTTCGTGCCGATCGAGCAGAGATAGACCCTCACCCCCCAACCCCCTCTCCCATCCGCACTCCCGTCCCCCGGGAGAGGGGGAGCTTGTCCTTGCTGTTGGTCGGGGACGCCCCTCTCCCGGGAGGGGGGAGTGCGGGTGGGAGAGGGGACGGGGGTGAGGGTCCTACTTCTTGCGGTGCACCATGTCCTGCAGCTTGTCGTAGATTCGGTCACGGAACCTCTCCACCCGGTCCCAGAGTTTCGGCCAGCGGCTGAGGCTCTTGCGCATCCATTCGTAGGCGAGCTCACTCGCCACGGAGAGGATCGCGGCACCGATCGCGATCGTGGCAATCCCCTGGATGCCGGGCAGCACCAGGCCCGCGACTCCCACCAGCAGCACGATCCAACCGACAAGCAGCACCAGGATGCGCAGCCAGAGCGGCAGCGGCCGGCGCAGCCTCCGCCGGCGGACGTGGGTCTCTTCCGCGATGGGCGGAACCGCGACGGGTCCGGGCTTCGGAGGCGCGTCCTCCCTCGGCGGTGAGCTTTCCAAGGGTTGGTAGGGATATCTCTCGGGTACGCTCATACGGCCAGCTCCTTTATGCACGGAAAACAGTGCATCTTCCGTACCTGTTCCGGAGAGCCATCAGGGCGGAGAGAGTCTAACACCAGCCCGTTGACAAATCGGACTAAAACGGTCCAGAATGACTCTCGAAATTTGAGACCGTTTCTCAACAAGGATCCTGAGCTACATGCCTGACGCCCGCGAGCGCGACCGCTTCCTCCAATTCTTACGCACCCGTGGCCTTCGTGTCACTCAGGAGCGGCTCGCATTGTTCGACGAGATCTTCGCTCAGCACAAGCACATCGACGCGGAAGAGCTGCTCGCGGCCATGAAGACCCGCGGGCTGAAGATCTCCCGTGCCACGGTGTACCGCAACCTGGATCTGCTCGTGGACTGCGGCCTGGTCCGCAAGCAGCGCCTGGGCCGCGACCGGTTCCTCTACGAGCACGTCCATGGCGGCCAGCATCACGACCACCTGGTGTGCACCGTCTGCGGCCGGGTGGTGGAGTTCGTGAGCCCCGGCATCGTCGCTCTCCAGGCGGAGATCTGCCGGGCGCACGGGTTCCAGGCCTCGCGCCACACGCTCCAGATCAGCGGGCTTTGCAACGACTGCGCGGGCGCGCAGCCGGTTCTCCAAGCGGCTCTGAAGGAAGGAGCGGGTGCTCGTGTTTGAAGCGCTGGTCGTGACGTTGCGCGAGGGAGTCGAGGCCGCCCTGGTCGTGGGGATCATCGTCGCTTTTCTCCGCAAGGAAGGCTACGACCGCCATCTCGGCGCAGTCTGGGCGGGGATTGGGACCGCGACGGCCGCGAGCCTGATCGGCGCCTGGCTGCTCTACCGGTGGGCGGTCAACGAGGAGGCGTTCGAAGGCGTCCTCTATCTCGGCTCGGCGATCATCGTCGGCAGCATGATGATCTGGATGTGGCGGCACTCCCACTCGCTCTCCGGCGAGATGAAGGGGTCGCTGTCGCGCATCCTGTCGAGCAAATCGGTGGGGCTGGGCCTTTTCCTGTTCACCTTCCTGATGGTCTTCCGCGAGGGGGTAGAGACGGTGCTGTTCCTCTCCGCCCTCTCCCTGACCACGAGCGGGTTGATGGCGAGCCTGGGGGTCCTCATCGGGCTCTCGGCCGCCATCGTCTTCGGCGTGCTCTTCGTGCGCGGGAGTGTGCGGGTCGATCTCGGGCGGTTCTTCAAAATTACCGGCATCGCGCTGGGGATCTTCGTGGTCCAGCTCCTGATCAACGGGTACCACGAGCTGTCCGAGGCGGGCTGGCTGCCGGCGACGCCGGAGACCATGGCGGCGATCGGGCCGCTGGTCCAGAACGACTTTTTCTTCATCGCCACGGTGGTGGCACTGCCTCTTCTCATGCTCCTGATCCCCGGCAAGGCACCCGAGGCACGGCCGGCCGAGGAGGGGGCGGCGGCTCGCCTGGAGCGGGCGCAGGCCCAGCGGCAGGCTCGCGCGCGGACGGTCGGCGCCGTCCTCGGCCTTGTCATCCTGGCGGTGCTGGGCCTGGGCTTCGTCTATGCCCAACCGCCGGCCTCGCTCTCGCCGGCCACGCCGGTCGAGGTCGGGGCGGACGGCCAAGTGCGCATCCCGCTCTCCACGTTCAAGGGGCTGGCCCTGCAGCGTTTTCAGACGACGGTCGACGGACACTCCGTGCGTTTCATCGCCATCCCGGTCGAGGAGAAGGGTCCGATCGCCACGGCCTTCGACTCCTGCCTGATCTGCGGCCCGAAAGGCTACTACCAGGAGGGCCCGACGGTGACCTGCCTGCACTGCGGCTCGGCCATCTACACCCCGTCGATCGGCCAGGCGGGCGGGTGCAATCCGGTGCCGCTCAAGTCGCGGGTCGTGGGCAACGAGCTCGTGCTCGCTGCGTCAGACCTGGGCGCAGGCTCCGGCCTGTTCCAGACCGACGGAGCGCACGCCGGTCATATGGGGGCTGCGCACTAGCGCCATGTACGTCCGCCTGCTTGCCGAGTCGTTGCGCCGGGGCACCCGCAGAAAGCTGCTGGCCGTGACGGCCGTGGCACTGGGGACGCTTGGGACGACCGCGCTCGCCGAGGTGGTGCTGGCCTCCGGTGACCGGCTGGCCGCGGAGATGGGCTCCTACGGGGCCAACCTCCAGCTCGCTCCGATGCCGGGCCGCGAGACCCTGCCGGAGCCGAGCCTGGCCCTGGTGCGCAAGATCTTCTGGCGCAACAACGTCATCGCCCTCGCGCCGCTCTACTCTCTGCGCGTCAGGACAGGGGACCGGGTGGCGCCTCTAGTAGGGACCTGGTTCAATCACGAGCTGGAGCCCGGCTGGCGCACCGGCCTTCCGCGGACCCGTCCCACCCTGAAAGTGGAGGGCCGCTGGCCGCGTGACGGAGAGGCCGAGGTCGCGGTCGGCCGCCGGTTGGCCCAGCGGCTGGGGGTCCATCCCGGAAGCCGGATCGAGACGGCGCTCGGCGGCCGGACCGAAAGCCTGCTGGTGACAGGCTTGGTTACCAGCGGCGGAGCCGAAGAAGAAGAGGCGTTCGCACCGCTGCCGGTGGTCCAGCGCCTCGCCGGCAGGACCGGCTTCACCCGGGCCGAGGTTTTCGCCCTGACGAATCCCGAAGGACAGAGCCCGCGCGATCCGCGGACCATGACTCCCGAAGAGTACGAGGCCTGGTACTGCACGGCCTATCCTTCTTCCATTGCCCATCAGATCAACGAGGCCATTCCCCAGGGGCGGGCCAGCATCGTCACCGGCGTGACCGGCGCGACAGCCGACGTGCTCGGCCGGTTGCGTGGGATCCTAATTGCCCTGGCCGGCGTGGCCCTGATTGGGGCCGCGGTCGGAGTGACCGCGGCCATGACTGCGACGGTGATGGAGCGGCGGCTGGAGGCCGGGCTGATGATCGCCATCGGCGCGGCCCGGCAGCGGGTGGTGCTCTTCTTCCTGAGCGAGGCGGCGCTTCTGGGTCTTCTGGGCGGGCTGGCAGGCGGAGCGGCCGGGCTGGTAGCGGGCCGGCTGCTGGGTAGCGGCGTCCTGGGCGTCGAGGTCGATTGGGTGCCTCTCCTCATCCCAGTTGCCGCCCTGCTCGGGCTCCTGCTCGCGGTGCTCTCCAGCCTGGCTCCGGTGCTGCGCGCCCTCGAGCGTTACCCGGCGGACATCCTCAAGAGGGCAACAGCCTGATGATCCTCCGGGTCGTTCTCGCCAGCCTGCGCCGCCGGTTCCGGCAGCTCGCGCTGATCCTGATCGCGGTGCTGGTGGCCGCGGCCACGGTCTCCACCCTGGCGGGCTTCTCCGCCCGGAGCCGCGACCGGATGGGATCGAGCCTCGCCGCCTTCGGTCCCAATCTCACGGTCCGGCCGCAGGTCGGAGGGCCGGAGTCGCTCCCCCAGACCGCCCTCGAGAGGGTGAGCAACATCCCCGGCGTGCAGACGGCGAAGGCCGTCTCCGGCCGCATCGACGTGCGGGCCGAGCCCGCCCGGCTCGAAGAGGTGGCGCGGGAGATCGAGTCCCGGGTCGAGGGGATCGAGGCGCGGCCTCTCCTCAAGGTCAGCGAGTCGGACGCCCGGGTCACTCGCCGGCTCACGATGGTCCTGTTCGCCGTCAGCGCCGTCTCCTTCCTCCTGGCCCTGATCTCGGTCGGTGCGTCCACCACCGCCCTGCTCGGAGAGAGACGGACCGAGGTCGGACTGCTGCTCGCCCTCGGATACACGGGCCGGCGGATCGGAGGCTTCCTCGCCGCCGAGCTGTTGGTGGCAGCCGTGCTGGCCGGGATGGCGGGACAGGTGCTCGGAGGTCTTGCCGCCGGCGCCTTGGCCGACCGGCTTCTCGGCCCAGGGAGTGGATCGTTCATGACCTGGAGCGGCTTCGCGACATCGGCGGCGGCATCGGCGACGGTCGCCGCGCTGGTGGTCGGCTCCTCCCTCTTCCTGGCTCTCCGGCGGATCCAGCAGCTGGACCCGGCGCGGGTGCTCCGTGGCGACTGATCTGGTCAAAGTCGAGGGGTTGAGCCGCCGGTTTGGCGCGCTCCGCGCCCTGGACGACCTCAACCTCTCGATCTCGCCAGGGGAGTGGGTAGCGGTCACCGGCCCATCCGGCTCGGGCAAGACCACTTTGCTCAACATCCTTTCGGGGCTCGACCGGCCGAGCGATGGCCAGGTGCGGGTTGGCGGCGTCGACCTCGCCGGCCTCTCCGCCCGCGAGCTCAGCCGTTACCGCCAGCAGACGGTCGGCCTCGTCTTCCAGCAGTTCCACCTGATCCCCTACCTCACAGCGCTGGAAAACGTCATGCTGGCGCAGTACGTCCACAGCATGACCGACCAGGGGGAAGCGGAAGAGGCACTGCGACGGGTGGGCCTCGAGGAGCGGATGAGCCATCTGCCGAGCCAGCTCTCCGGCGGCGAGCAGCAGCGCGTGTGCATCGCCCGGGCGCTGATCAACCAGCCCCCCCTGATCCTGGCCGACGAGCCCACGGGCAACCTGGACGCGGTCAACGAGGCCGTGGTCATGTCCCTGCTCGCAGATCTCCACCAGCGCGGGCACACGCTGATCCTGGTAACTCACGATCCCTCCATCGCGGCCAGAGCGGGCCGTGAAATTCGGCTGGAGCACGGGCGCCTGGCTTCGGCTTCAGGGGGCGCCGCCGCCCCTGTGGAGCTGCAGTCGGTGCTCGTGGACCTCTGGCGCCGCATCGAGGAGGACGGCGAGGGAGTGTCGGTGGCCCGCCGGGGCGTCGCGGACCTGCTTGCCGAGGGCGTGCTCGCCTACGTGGACGGCCGGATCGCTTTTACCGACGCCGGCCGCGACCGTGCGGCTGCGGTGGTGAGGAGGGTGCGTCTCGCCGAGGTCCTCCTGGACCGCACCCTCCACTCCACCGAGGAGTGCGGCGGTCCCATGCCGGTCGCGGCCGGGTTCGAGGACCAGGTCTGCGCCTTCCTGGACCATCCATCCGAGTGTCCGCACGGCAGGCCGATCCTGCCCGGCGGCACCTGCTGCGGAGTTCCCGAGCTGGCTATCTCGACGCGGCGATGATCTCGCCCCAGGTCCCGATGTCCATCGGAGCGACCGCCATCGAGATTGCCGCTTTCCCGAAGCACATTTCCTTCACGTCAAAGTCCATTGCCGCGCGCCGATGCGTGTTGGAGCGTCGGAATGCCCAGTGGAGCTCCGGCGAAACGCTTTTCCTCTCGCCAATCGGCATTGCCGCCTTCCCGATCGTCATTGGCGCCCGGAAATGCCGATTGGAGCCACGGCAATGGAGATTTGAGCCTCGCCGATGGAGATTGCCGCCTGCCGACGAGCATTTTCGCCTGCCAACGGGAATTGGAGCGCCGCCGATGGCCATTGGCGAGTCGGCGATGGAGATCGGAGCGTCGCCGATCGGCATTTCCGGGCGCCGATGGCGATGGGGGAGACGTCATGGAGAAAGCCGAGACGCCGATGAGAATTTTCGGCCGGCAATGGGAATCGGCGGACCAGCCATGGGCATTGCCGAAGCAGCAAAGAGCATTTCTGAGCGGCAATGGAGAATGCCGAGCCGGCAATGAGTTTGGCGGAGCGCCAATGGCTTGAGGCGAGACGCAAATGCGTATTGCCGGGCGTCCAACGCGCATTTGCAGGCGGCAATGGCCATCGGCGAAGTGCCCAATGAGATCGGAGAGGCGGAATGCGGAAAGCCGAGCATCCGATCCGCTACAGGATATAGTTAAGCCACCTCATGAGCAGTGAGCTCAACCTCCGCTTTCCGGACGAAGGCCACGTCGAGGTGACCCTCGACGGCGAGGAGTCCGGACTTCTGCCGTTTGGGAGTCCGTTCACTCCCGCGGACCGGCGCGACCTGGCCTGGTATCTGGAGATCTACGGCGCGCATTCGCTGGGCGATCCCGACGACCGCGCCGCCGCCCGTATCGCCTCCCGGCTTCCCGAGGTCGGCGAGGCCCTGTTCGACGCCGTCTTCCACGGCCCGGCCCTGCGCCTCTTCCAGCGGTTCCAGGACCAGCAGGACGGCGTCCGCCTCCTCACCGTGAGCGCCGAGCATCCGGAGATCCTGGCCATCCCCTGGGAGCTGCTTCGCGATCCGTCCCGCGGCGGCGTCTATCTCTTTCAAGAGAATTCGCGTATCAGCATCCGCCGCCGGCTGGCGGGCGCCACCGGCGGCCGGCCGCCGTTACGGGTGAAGCCCAAGGAGCGCCTCCACCTGCTTTTCGTGATCAGCCGGCCGGAAGGCGCGGGCTTTCTCGACCCGCGCGCGGACGCCGGGGCTGTGCTCGACGCCATCGAAACGCATGCGCCGGGGCGGATCACCTGGGAGATCCTGCGCCCGCCCACGCTCGACTCCCTCGTGGAACGTCTGGAAGATCCCGAAAAGCCCCCGGTGGACGTCCTCCACTTCGACGGCCATGGCGTCTTCGATCACCGCGGCGGATTGCCGGAAGGGTTCACCCGCGAGCGCCATCGCCGGATCTCCCGGGCCGAGGAGATCCTGCGGGCTCCCGTGGCCGGCGCGGCGTCCCCTGCCCATACCGGCTATCTGCTGTTCGAGACCGATGACGGAGAGGTCGACTTTGTCGCCGCTCACCGGCTGGGGGAAAACCTCAACCGGCACAAGGTGGCCCTGGTCGTGCTCTCGGCCTGCCAGTCCGCGGCCCTTTCCGAAGATGCCGAAGCCGGCGGGAGCAGCGCAGGCGATCGGGCCGAGCACGCCATGGGAAGCGTCGCCGCCCGGCTCACCGCCGCCGGCCTGCCGGCGGTGCTGGCGATGACTCACTCCGTGCTGGTCGCTACCACCCGGGCGCTTTTCGGCGAGCTCTACAAAGACTTGGCGCGCCATCGCGGCGTCGGCGAAGCGCTCGACAATGCCCGGCGTTATCTCCTCAACCATCCGGAGAAGTACGAGGTCCAGCGCGGCCCCGACCGGGTGTGGCTGAGCCTCCAGGACTGGTTCGTGCCGGCCCTCTACCAGAGCGGCGAGGACCTGCCGCTGCTGCGCCGGCTGAAAACCGCTCCGCCTGCGCCCGAACCCTTTCTCACCAATCTTCCCGCGGCGCCGGAAGCCGGTTTCTACGGCCGCCGGCGGGAGCTGTGGCAGATCGAGACCTGGCTGGCCGGCCCTACCCGGCGCCTCACGCTCACCGGTTTCGGCGGGCAGGGCAAGACCGCCCTCGCTCAAGAGGCTGGGCACTGGCTGCTGCGCACCGGGATGTTCCAGGCCGCGGTCTTCGTGGGCTATGCGCGCATCCAAGCCGCCGACGCTCTGGCCGTGGCGGTGAGCGAGATCGGCAGCGTGCTCGGCACGAGCCTGCCGGACGCCGAAGCGGCCCACCAGGCGCTGGCCGCCACGCCGACCCTGGTGATTCTGGACAACCTGGAAGCGCTGGCGGAGGAGCCGCTGCGCGAGCTGCTGGACGCCGCGGCCGTCTGGTCCGCCGCGGGCAGCTCGCGGGTGCTGCTCACCACCCGGCGACCGGACTTCGGACATGCCGCCTACAAGGTCGAGGGAACGCGGGTCCACCGGCGCATCCAGCTCGAAGGTCTGGGACGGCGCGAAGCGCCGGACGACGCTCTGGAGTGGTTTGGAGAGCTGATGAAGCTCCCGCCCGCGCCGGTCGTCCCGGCGCCGCGGCGCCAGGAGCTGATCGACCTCTTCGCCCGGGTGAAGTTCCATCCTCTCTCCATCCGGGTGCTCGCCGAGCAGGCGAAGACCCGCCGCCCGTCCGAGATGGGGGAAAGGCTGGAACGGCTTCTCTCCCGAGGGGCTGGAACGGCGGCGAGCGACGAGACGCTGCCCGAGTTGGTCGCCTCGCTCCAGCTCTCGCTGGACCGGCTCGATCCCGCGGCGCGGGCCCTGCTGCCACGCCTTGGCGTGTTTCAGGGCGGGGCCTGGGAACCCCTGATTTTACAGATCACCGAGATTCCGGAAGCGGACTGGGCCGGGCTGCGCCGGCAGTTGGAAGCCGCGGCGCTCGTGGAGCCGGAGGGCCTGCCGGGAGTCACGGTGCCGTTCCTCCGCTTCCACCCGACCCTGGCCCCCATGCTCTGGGCGCAGGTGGATTCCTCTGAACAGGGCCGGTTGAGCCATGCGCACCGGCAGCAATACTACGGCCTGGCCAACTACCTTTACCAGGAGGACGCTCGCAACCCGCACCAGGCTCGGGCCATCGCGTACCGGGAACTGCCCAACCTGCTCCACGCTGTTCAAGCGGCCCTGGCCGAGAGCGATCCCGATGCGGTGGACTTCGCCGACAGCGTGACCCGGTTTCTGTCCATTTTCGGCCTGCCACGGGAGGTCGCGGCGCTCGCCGCCCGATCTCAGGCCGCGGCTGGAGAGTTGGGCTCACGCTCGTGGTATCTCACTCAGTCGAACCGGGGCGAGCAGTTGCTTGCGGCGGGACAGGCTCAGGAGGCGGCGGAGGTTTTTCGAGAGGTACTGCGGCACCTGCAGGAGGCACCGAGCTTCGAAAGGGCCTTGACTTTGGGCCGCCTGGGCCGTTGCTACATCGCCGGCGGCCGGCCCGACCTCGCAGAGCGAGAGTACGAGAATGTCCTCGCCGTGCTGGGCCGCCTGCCGCATTCGGATGCGGTGAAACGCGAGCGCGGCGTCCGGTTGACCGGTCTGGCCGATGTGCTCGGGCACCAGGGTCGTTATGCCGAGGCGAGGGAGAAGTACGAGGAGGGCCTCGAGATCAAGAAAGATCTCGACGATTTGCGGGGGCAAGGCGTCTCACTCGGTCAGCTTGGCACCCTCGCGATGCGGGAAGGGAATTTGGAGGAAGCGGTGGCACGGTACCAGGATGCCCTGATCCTCTTTCAACAGCTTCAAGAGCCCACCCATGAGGCGATCGCCTGGGCATCAGTTGGGCATGGCGTTTCAGGAAGCCTGCCAGTGGGACGATGCGGAGCGGCACTACCGCGAAGCGGCGCGCATCGACGAGGGCCTTGGTAGGTTGGCAGGCGCTGCGCAGACCTGGAACCAGTTGGCGATCGTGAACGAAGCAGCAGGGAAACCTGCCGCGGCGGAGACCTGGTACCGGAAGGCGATTGAGACGATGCAGCGAGGCCGCTTCGGAGATCGAGGGGCGAAAGCTTTGGGGAATCTTGCGAACCTCCTGAGCTCACAACCTCAGCGACTGGATGAAGCGCGGCAACTGGCCGAGGAAGCGCTGGCGATCAAGAAGAAGCTCGATCCCGGCGCCTCCGAAATCTGGAAGACCTATTCCATCCTCTCCGGCATTGCCGACCAGCAAGGGCAGCCCGCTCAGGCCCGTGAATACGGCCGCCTCGCCCGGGAAGCCAAACGCAACTTCGCCGGCACCCGCCATGGGCTGAGGCGCTTTGCTCCCCTGATTCTCGCGGTGCTCGCGGCCTGTGCCGGCCAAGAAGGGGCACGGGAGGCGGTCTCGCAGTACCAGACTGCCATGCGCGAAACGGGAGAAGATTGGAGCCGTGTTACGGATGCTCTCGACCGCATCCTGGCCGGTGAGCGCGATGCGGATGCCCTCTGCGAAAGCCTGGATCCCGACGACTCCATGATCGTGGAAGCCATTCTGGCCGGGATCGAGGACCCTTCGAGCTTTCAGGATCTGATGCCTGCGGGGGAGTAGGGCCGAACCCCCGTTCCCGATGAGAACCCGCGAGCTGGCTATCTCGACGCGGCGATGATCTCGCCCCAACGGTGGTCCACCTGGAGCGGCGTCCCGGAACCGCTGCCGAGGAACCAGAGCACCGATGGCTGCGGGCGCAGCGATCCAAGTCTTAACTGCCCTTCGCGCGGCCCGGTGAGGGCCATGGCGATGGCCAGGGCTTGGGCATCGACCGCCAGATCGGTCACCGCGGACACCCCGACCACCCCCTGCGCCGGAAGCCCCGTGCGCTGGTGGAGGTAGGGAAGCACCGCCTGGTCCGCGATCTTCATCGGGTTGTCTTCGACCGACAGGACCGCGGCAGCCCGGTCGCGCAGGAGGAAGAGGCCCTCCGCCCGGTCCATGCCCGGGTACTCCGGGAGCAAAACCTTCCAGCCGCGCCCGTCCGCGCCCCCGCCGATAGCCCGCTGCACCGCGCCGATCTGCACGAAGGTGTTGCCGACACCTTTCTGGCGCAGCACCTCGACTGCCCGGTCAACCGCGTGACCTTCCGCAAAGCCGCCCAGGTCGAGCCGTGCCCCGGTGGCAAGCTCGGCCGTGCCCTTGGAGGGATTCAGCCGGAGCGTGTCGCACCGGGCGGCCACCTTGGCACGCTCCAGGCGCTCGGAGTCTGGTACCCCGGTGGGGCCGGGCCCCCGCAGGCCCCAGGCCTCATAGAGGTCCCGCCCCTGGGGGCCATGGGCCCCTTCCGACCAGTAGCAGAACTCCTGGGCACGGACCAGGAGCGGCATGAGCCGCGAGTCGAGCGGCTGCGGACCCTGCCCGGCCCCGGCATTCAGGGCCTCAGGCCGGGTGATGCGCTCGATCTCGGCGATTTCGTCGAAGGCGGACTGGATGGCGGCCCGGGCAGCCTCGCGCGGGAGGTCACGGACCTCGATCTCCGCCGGCTTGCCGAACGCGGTGGCGGCGACGCGGACGGGCCGGATTTCCTGGGAGGACGGCTGGATCTGGACTTGGAGAAGCAGCAGCAGACTGAGCGACAACATGAAGAGATAATACGGCACCTGGGGTTGAAACCCCAGGCTAGAAGGGTGTCGCCTCCTCCGGAGGCGAGCTTCCGGCAGGGCCTGAAACGAGGCGCAGCCTGCTGCGCCGCCAGCCCCGGAGAGGGGCTGTACTTTTCTAGCCTGGGGTTTCAACCCCAGGCTGATCCAGGCTACTTGCCCGGTCCGAAACAATCCAGGACCAACCGGAGGACCTTCCTGAGGTCCGCGGAGTCGTAGTCAGCCGGATACTTCCCGCGGTCGGCGAGGATCTGGTCGCGCAGCAGCCCTTCGTACGCGCCGATCAGGGCCGAGCGTACCGCCTGTACGTTGAGGTCCGGCTGGAGCTGGCCGCCGTCGCGCATCTCCGTAAGGAGCCTGTCCAACGTCGCAACCATCTGCAGGAAGCCATCGGTCAGCACCACCATGGACCCATGCTTGCGGATGCGGCGCCCCTCCAGGAGCATCAGCGTCCGCAGGTCGATGTCCTTCTCCATGGCGTCGAGGATCAACTCGATGAGGGCGCACAGCTTGTCGTACGGTGTCTCGCACTTCGGCAGCGCTTGCGACAGACCCTTGGCGAAGCGCTGCCAGGATTGATCGAAGATCGCGCCGAGGAGCCCCTCCTTGCTGCTGAAGTGCTTGATGAGCTGGGACTCGCTCGTCCCCGCCATGCGGGCGATCGCCGAGGTGGTGGCGTTCTCGTATCCCTGGGAGGAGAACAGCGCCCGCGCGGAGAGAAGGATGCGGTCGTGAGAGGACAGCTCGACCGGCGTGTCGTCCTTCAGCTCACGAATGAAGGGGGAGGGTGTCTTGTTTTCAGCCATGGGCTCGCACTCATAGTAGTACGGCTCCTATCGCCTCGACAAGAAGGTCATGGTAATGTTACGATTGAACTAACACGGTAACCGAAAAAACAGTCCGCGGTGCTTGTGCGCCGCAGGCTTGAAGACTCTAAGCTCCCTCCGGGCTGTTTGGGCAGATCTACTGGCTGAACAGCCCCTCTTTTTTTCTCTTCCTCTCAGAAATTGATGTATTCGAGCTCGGGCTGGAGCACCTGCCCACGCGGGACCACCTGGCGCAGCGTGGGGCGCGTGACGCGCAGGACCATGTAGGCGCCGAACACGGCCGCGAACATCCGCATGCGGGCGCGGAAGCCGCTGACGAGGCCGCGCTTCTTTTCCTTGACCAGGTGCTTGAGGTTGTGCAGGACGGTCGTGGTGATCCGCATTCCGAGCTCGCTGCAGGCCCAGTTGAGCCCGGTCTCGACGGCGAACCCTTCGAGGTGGCTCTCGGGTACGGCTTCGAAGACTTCCCGCCGCAGGCAGCGGATGCCGGAGAGCAGCGGTCCGTGGAGGCGCTGGAAGTCGTTGAGGGCAGGACCCCGGTCCCGCACGCCGACGTTCATGTCCGAGCGCCCGGAGAGCACCGGCTCGATGAGCTGTGTGAGCTGGTCCGTGGTCAGGTTCAGGATGTCGCCATCCACGAAGGTCAGGATCTCGGCGTCGGTGTGGGCGACCCCCACGGCCATGGCCATCCCCTTGCCCTGGTTCTGGCGCAGGTGGATGGTGCGGAGCCCGTGCGAGCGGGCGATCTCGACGGTGTCGTCGGTCGAGCCGTCCGAGACTACCAGCACCTCGTGGATGAGGGGGGTGGCCTGAAGGACCTTCAGGACTTCGGCTATGGTCTCGGCCTCGTTGTAGGCGGGCACGATGGCGGCGATCTTGATTTGCTCCACTTCCACTCCTCCCAAATGAGCGTCTCAGCTCCAGGCCGGGGGCGGTGGGCTGACCGCCGCTCCGTCGAGCAATGTGCCTTGCGCGACCACGCGGGCATCCCCGCTCAACAGCCAAGCCGAGCCGGCAATACTTACCTCCAACTCAAAGCCGCCCTGCACGGATACACGCAGGGGCAGCGCCGACCTGCCAATGTGCAGACCGACTGCCGCTCCGGCCAGGATGCCGCTCCCGCAGGAGAGCGTCTCGGCCTCGACCCCACGCTCGAAGGTCCGGATTTCCATCCGGTGTCCGTCGGGGAAGCGTACGAAGCTGACGTTGGCCCCCTCCTCGAAAGTGGGATGGTGCCGGATCTGCCTCCCCAGTGAGTCGACTGGAGCCTGGTCCAGGCTTTCCGGCCAGGGGAGAACGAAATGGGGCACTCCGACCCGCACGCGGTACCCTGCACATCGGATGCCGTCGACGTCCAGGACGAGCTCCCGGGGTGTCTCGGGAGCCGCCGCCAGCTCCAGGGTGACCCGTGTTTCGTCCCCGCGCCGGGCCGCCACCGTCCCGGCGCCTGTACAAATGGTTACAGCATCGTCGGCCCAGCCCAGGTGGAAGGCGAGCTGGGCGGCGCAGCGGGTGCCGTTCAGGCACAGGTCCGCGGGGTAGCCGTCCGAGTTGAAGTAGTCCATGACCACCCCATCCGGAGAGCGGCGCAGGACGAAGAGGCCGTCCGCCCCGAGGGAGACGCCGCGCCGGCACCAGGCGCGGATTGCCTCGGGGGAAGGCTCGGGCTCTTCGACCAGTGCGAGGAAGTCGTTGCCGCTGCCCGAGACCTTGAAGAATGAGGTCATTGTGGGACGGAGGCTCGCACCTCGGCGCCGGGGCCGCTCTCGTTGCCGAGCTGGTCCACTGCCGTCACCCGGTAGCTGTAGGTCTGGCCGGCCGAGACGCCGGGGTCCACGAGCTCGGTTTCCTGCAGCGGCTGCGGGGTGATGCGCTCGAAATCCCCTTCGGAGCCGCGGCGATAGACGTAGTAGCCGGCCAGATCCTCGGCCTCGGTGGCCTGCCAGACGAGCCGCACCCGGCCGCCCTCGGCGAGGGCCACCAGCTCGAGAGGCGGCGGCGGCGGGAAGCGGTCCTGGAAACGGACCTCCTGCTCCGAGGCCACCGTGCTCTCCACGAGCGGGTCCAGCCCCATCACGGCGGTGACGCCATAGATGTAGTTCTGGCCGATGCGCGCGGTGTTGTCCAGCCAGCTCCGCTCCTCCGGGCCGGCGGAATGGATCGGTTGCCCGAGCGAGCGCTCCTCAGCGCCGCGGCGGTAGACGTTGTAGTTGGCTGCCCCCTCGGTTCCCGACCACTCGACGAGCACGCCATCCGGCCGGGCGGTCACCGACAGCCGCTCGGGCGCGGCCGGCGGAGTCCCCGGCACGATGGCGACCTGATTCGAGAATTCGGAACGGTCGCCGGTGGGGCCGGTGGTGCGCACTGAATAATATCTCGCCTCCGGAGGCGCTTCGGGAGTGATCGGCTCCGGCAACGGGAGCGGGATCAGGATCCGGTTGCCGAAGGTGGCCGGACCCACGTCCTGCTGCGTGAGCGTGAGCTTCTGCGTCGCGGCGGCCTGGAAGACGCGCGCGTCGATCGGCACGGGCTTGCCCTCCCGGGGGGCGGGCTGGACGGCCTCCCAGACCTCGATCGAGGTGATCCCGCCGAGGGCGATGCCGGCCGGCGTGGTCTGAGGGAAGGTGAAGTCCAGCAGCAGGCGGTTGCCTTGCTGGCGGACCTTGAGGTCCGAGGTCGCGGCCGGCACGGAGCGCAGCGGCGGCGCGGGATCTCCCTGGTTGCCGCAACCGGTGGCAACCAGGAGGAAGAGGCAGACGACACCGAGGGGGATACGCCTGCCGGATCTATAGGACATAGCGTGAGAGATCCTGGTTCTGAACGATTTCGGAGAGGACGCGGCGGACGTATTCGCCATCCACCTTGACCGAGACTCCGGCCATGTCCGGCGCGTCATAGGAGACCTCGTCGAGCAGCCGCTCCATGAGGGTGGAGAGCCTGCGGGCGCCGATGTTCTCGGTGGCCCCGTTGACCTCCACCGCCAGGCGTGCGATCTCGGCGACGGCGTCGGCCGTGAACTCCAGCGTGACCCCCTCGGTGGACAGCAGGGCCGAGTACTGCTTGGTCAACGCGGTTTCGGGCTCGGTGAGGATGCGCACGAAGTCCTGCTCGGTCAGGGAATCGAGCTCGACCCGGATGGGGAAGCGCCCCTGCAGCTCCGGGATCAGGTCCGACGGCTTGCTGACGTGGAACGCGCCAGCCGCCACGAACAGGATGTGGTCGGTCTTGACCATCCCGTACTTGGTCGACACGTTGGTGCCCTCGACGATGGGCAGCAGGTCGCGCTGCACGCCCTCGCGGGAGATGTCGGGCCCGCGGCCGCCTTCGCGTCCGGCGATCTTGTCGATCTCGTCGAGGAAGATCATGCCCCCCTGCTCGACCCGCTCGCGCGCCTCGCGGGCCACCTGGGCGCGGTCGATCAGCTTCTCGGCCTCCTGCTGCATCAGGATCTCGCGGGCCTCGGCCACGGTGACCTGCTGCTTCTTCTTGCGCCCGAAGAGCCCGGGGAGCATGTCCTTGATGTTGATGCCGACCTCTTCCACCCCCTGGGGAGTGAACATTTCCATGCTGGGGTAGGACGACTCGTCCACCTCGATCTCGACGCGGCGGTGGTCGAGCGAGCCCGCGCGCAGCTTCTCGCGGAACTTCTCGCGGGTGGCGGTGAGGTCGTCCTCCTCGTCCTCGTGCTCCTGGTTGCGGAGGTAGCTGCTGACCGGCCGCGGCGGCACGAGGAGCTGCAGCAGGCGGTCCTCGGCGCGCAGGGCCGCGGCCTCGCGCACGGAATCGCGCTTCTCCTCCTTGACCATGGTGACCGCGATTTCGACGAGGTCGCGCACCATGGACTCGACGTCGCGCCCGACATAGCCCACCTCGGTGAACTTGCTGGCCTCGACCTTCAGGAACGGGGCCTTGGCAAGGCGCGCCAGCCGGCGGGCGATCTCGGTCTTGCCGACGCCCGTCGAGCCGATCATCAGGATGTTCTTGGGGGCGATGTCCTCGGCCAGCTCGGGGGGCAGCTGCTGGCGGCGCCAGCGGTTGCGCAGGGCGATCGCCACCGCCCGCTTGGCCTGCTTCTGGCCGACGACGTACTTGTCGAGCTCCACGACGATCTGCCGTGGCGTCATGTTCTCGAGGACGACCCCCGTCGGAGCCTCAGTGGTGTGGGTGGTCATCGCCTCAGAGTTCCTCTATCGTCAGTCGGTCGTTCGTGAAGATGCAGATCTCGGCGGCGATCTTCATCGCCGCGCGCACGATCTCTTCGGCAGTCATGGAGGTGTTCCGCATCAGGGCGCGGGCGGCAGCCAGGGCGAAGTTGGACCCGGAGCCGATCGACAGGATGCCATCCTCCTCGTCGGGCTGGATCAGCTCGCCCACGCCGGAGACCAGGAAGCTCTTCTCCTTGTCGGCCACGATGATCATGGCCTGGAGCTGCCGCAGGGTGCGCTCGGTGCGCCAGTCCTTGGCCAGCTCGACAACCGCCCTCTCCACGTTGCCGCCGAACTCCTCGAGCTTCGCTTCCAGCCGGGTGAACAGCGCCAGGGCGTCGGCGCCTCCTCCGGCGAAGCCCACCAGTACTTTGCCCTTGCCGGCGCGCCTCACCTTGCGCGCGCCGCTCTTCATGACTGTGCTCTGGCCCATCGTCACCTGGCCATCGCTCGCCATGCACACTTTGCCCTCGCGTTTCACCAGGAGGACCGTGGTCGATTGAAAATTCGCCTTCATGGGTCGGGGATTCTATAGCAAGCGGGTCCCAAGGGCTTCGACAAGCCCTGCCGGGTTGTCCGGAGTGACAACGAGGCGCCTCTCTCCCAGGTCTACGAGCACGGCATTGGCGAAGTTGCTGGCATAGAGGTCGATCTCTCCCAGGAGCCGGGAATCGAAGCCGCCGGTCCCCGCCGTGACGCTGCCGCTCGTGGCCAGCCGCTCCAGGTGCTCGATCTCCTCGGGGTCCAGCCGGCGGACCTCGGCGCCTCCGAGGGGGAAGCGCTCCCGCCGCCGGCGCATCTGGATCGCCATATGGCTGCTGTCGACGTCCAGCCAGAAGGTATCGAGGTCGCCGCTCATCCGCCATGCGGTCCAGGGGACGCCCGCGACGAGCAGGGCGAGCACCGCGGGCCAGCGCTGGCCCGTCACCCAGGTGAGCACGGCCACGGCGATCATCAGGACCGTCAGCCCGACCAGCAGCCACCGCAGCCGGAGCCGGCCGCGGAGGATTGCGCCTCCGGGAGTGCAGGGGAAGCGGCGCGCGCTCATTCCTCGCGCCGGGCCCGCGGATGGGAATCGCGGTAGACCGAGAGCAGCCGATCGACCTCCAGGTGGGTGTACTTCTGGGTGGTCGAGAGCGAGGCGTGGCCGAGCAGCTCCTGGATGGTGCGCAGGTCGGCGCCGTTCTCCAGCAGGTGGGTGGCGAACGTGTGGCGCAGGGTGTGGGGGTGGACGCCCTTGGCGACCGCGGCGCTGTCCACCCACTTGTCCAGGATGTTGCGGATGGAGCGGTCCGTGAGCCGGCCGCCCTGGTGATTGAGGAAGACCGGGTCTTCGTCGTCGCCCCAAGGCTCGCCCTTCGCGCGGATCGCCTCCCACTCCTCCAGCCAGCGGCGCAGGGCGTCGCCGGCGGGACGGCCGAAGGGGACCATGCGCTCCTTCCGCCCCTTGCCGATTACTCGCAGCACGCGGGCGGAGAGGTCGATGTCCTTCCAATCGAGGCCGACCAGCTCGCTGACCCGGAGCCCCGCGGCATAGAGCAGCTCCAGGATGGCCCGGTCGCGCTGGGCGAGCGGCTTGTCTCCATCCACGGCGGGGGCTTCCATGAGGTTCTCCACCTCGCCGGGCCGCAGATGGCGGGGGAGGGTCAGGGGGACCTTCGGAGTCTTCACCCCCTGCGCCGGGTTGGCCGCCAGGATCCCCTCGCGGCAGGCGTACCGGAACATGCTCCGGACCGCGGCGAGAGCCCGTCCCTGGCTGCGCTTGGCCAGACCCTCGCGCGTCATGGCGGCGAGGAAGGAGCGCACGGCCAAGGCGTCCACATCCTTCGGCACGGGCTCTTTGCCCAGGAAGTCATGCGCGACGAAGCGGTGGAAACGGAGAAGATCGCGCTCGTAGGCCCTCAGGGTCTCGGGGGAGACGTTGCGCTCGCCTTCGAGGTGTTCGAGGTAGCGGTGGATGAGAGACCTCACCCCCCGGCCCCCTCTCCCGGTCCCCCGAGCACGCCCGCCCCGGGAGAGGGGGAGACTTGCAGGAGAGTGTCTTGGTTCCCCCCTCTCCCGGGGTGGGCGTGCTTGGGAGGACCGGGAGAGGGGGCCAGGGGGTGAGGGTTCCGCTCCGCCCACCCCGCCAGCTCGGCCGCGGCCCTCTCGGCCATGGCCGCCCGTTTGTCGCCCTTGCGCACCCTGCCCTCCAGCTCCGTGAACAGGCCGTAGTTGATGTTGGCCGGCTGGAAGTGCTTGGGGTCGGACTCGGTGAGGTGCCGCGCCAGCGCTCCCAGCGCCGTGGTGGGCGGGAAGGGCTCGGGCGTCCGCCCCTGGCGTTCCAGGGACAGATAGAGGCCGATCGCCAGTCCGGTTGCCGCGGATTCGAGATAACCCTCGACCCCGGTGATCTGCCCGGCGAGGCGCACCCGCGGCTCATTCTTCACCCGGTACAGCTTGTCCAGGTGAGTCGGCGCGTTGATGAAGGTGTTGCGATGGATCTGGCCGAAGCGCACGAACTTTGCGCTCTCCAGCCCCGGGATCATGCGGAGGACCCGCTCCTGCTCCCCCCACTTCATCCGCGACTGGAAGCCGACCATGTTGAGCTGGCTCTTCGCGAGGTTCTCCTGCCGCAGCTGGACGACTGCCCAGGGCCGCCGGCCGTCGGGCGCGGTGAGCCCCACCGGCTTCATGGGACCGTAGCGGAGCGTGTCCAGGCCGCGGCGGGCCAGTTCCTCGATGGGCAGGCATCCCTCGAAGAACACGGCCTTCTCGAACTCGTGCGGGTTCACCACCTCGGCCTCGGAGACCGCCTGGTGGAAGGCCAGGTACTGGTGGCCATCCATGGGGGCGTTCAGGTAGTCCTCCCCCTCTCCCTTGCCGTAGCGCGACTGCCAGAACAGCTTGGACATGTCCAGGCTGTCCGCCTCCACGATCGGAGCGATGGCGTCGTAGAAGTAGAGGTACTCGCTCCCCAGGAGGTTTTGCAGGACTCCGGACATGGCCTCGGAGGTCAGCGGGCCGGTGGCGAGGATCACCTCCCCCTGAGGAAGCTCCGTCACCTCCTCGCGCCGCAGCTCGATCCGCGGGTGGGAGGAGATGGCGGCCGTGACCCGTTCGGCGAAGCGGTCGCGGTCCACGGCCAGCGCGCTCCCGGCCGGCACGGACGCGGCCCGGGCCGAGCCGATGACCAGCGAGCCGAAGGATTCCATCTCGCGCTTGAGCAGGCCGGCGGCGTGGAGGGGATCGTCGCTGCGCAGCGAGTTGCTGCACACCAGCTCGGCCAGATCGCCGCTCTTGTGCGCCGGGGTCGGCCGCACGGGACGCATCTCGTGGAGCACGACCTCGACCCCGCGCTCCGCGAGCTGCCAGGCGCACTCCGTTCCTGCAAGGCCGCCGCCGATTATGTGGACTGCTTCTGCCATTCGACGGATTGTAGCGGAAGGGTTGGCAAGGGCCGGTGTTTCCGGCCAGTCTGCTAATCTCCATGCATGTTGGCCCCAACCCCCTCCGAGCGAATGGCTGACAAACAGGGGCACCCCTATTTCCTGTGGGATTGCGACATGACGCTCGACGAATTCAGGGAGGGGCTCCGGAACCCGGAACCGGAGGCCCGAGCTTACTTGACTGGCAAGTTGATGCGGCAAGCCAAGCCGGATGACGTGTTCAGCTTCGTTTCACCTCGCGAGATCCGCGAGCTCTGGCCGCGCCTGGAGCGCTACCTCGGCCAGACCCGGGAGTTCTGGACCTGGTTGTTCGAGTCCTGGGAAGCACAGGGGCATGTCTGGCGATAGGCTGAGTGGGCTGCAGTGGCGCATCCTTGAGATTCTCTCCGGCCTGGAGCCGCAATGGACCCTGACCGGAGGCGCGGCATTGGCCGGAATCCATCTGAAGCACCGCACGACCAAGGATCTCGACCTCTTCTTTCGCAAGGTAGGTCAGCTCGGCGCTCTCCCTGACGAGGTGCGGAGCCGCTTGACTGAAGAGGGCCTGGAGGTCTCGACTCTTCGGAGCGGAGCCACTTTCACTCAGCTCCGGGTGGGCGATGGGGTTGCCATCTGCATCGTGGATCTGGTCGCGGAGCCGGTGCCTTCGTTGGAGCCGCCTCTTCAGGTACCCATCGGAGAGACGGTGATCGCGGTCGACACCGCTCACGAGATCCTGGTCAACAAGCTGTGCGCCCTCTTGGGCCGGTCCGAGCTGCGTGACCTCGAAGACGTGCGAGTTCTCCTCGAGCGCGGAGGAGATCTCGAAAGGGCGCTCGCCGATGCCCCGCAAAAGGACGGAGGTTTTTCGCCGCTCACGCTGGCCTGGGTTCTCAGAGGGTTTCATCCCCGCACGCTAGCCCCGGCAATCGGACTGAATGAGGCGGCCGCAGAGAGGCTGGAACAATTCAAGCAGAGCCTCATCCAGCGGTTGTTGGACAGTTCTTCTCCCGAGAAGAGTCGATCCTGAGACGTTTTCCTCCATTCGACGGATTGTAACCCTCCAACGAGTGGGTAGCCTTCTCCAACGAGCGGGTAGCCGCCGCAAACGGGCGGGTAGCGGCTTCAAACGAGTGGGTAGATGGCGCTACCTGCTGGGTAGGGCCGCCGAACCGAACGGGTAGACGCTCCAAACAAGCGGGTAGGAGCTTCAAACGAGCGGATAGACCTCTCTACCCACTCGTTGGACCCTCCTACCCACTCGTTTCCGCGTTAAACTGATGGTTCGATATCCCAGGAGGGCTCGAGGAGGAGATCCGATGAGCTGCCGCCGCCCCGAGTCGCATGGTTTCTTGCTGTTTTGCCTTGTTTTGGGACTCACTATCGTTGGTCCGGCCGCCGGCACGCCGCCGATGGAGCGGCACGACGATCATTCAGGACAGGAGGGCGGCCCCACCGGGGCGCCGACCGCGGCCCAGGCGGCTACGACCTGCGTCAACGGCTTCGCGGGCGCCTTTCCCTGCAAGAACGTCGACCTGCTGAGCTTCCTCCCCCTGGAACAGATGGGCGCCGCGGGCGCGAAGGGCAGCGACATCTGGGGCTGGACCGACCCGCAGACCGGCCGGGAGTACGCCCTGATGGTGGTCTCCAACGGCGCCTCCTTCGTGGACGTGACAGATCCGACCCTGCCGCGGTACCTGGGCTTCATGCCCACCCGGACCACCTCGTCGAGCAACCGGGACGTGCGCGTCTACCGCGACTGGGCCTACGTGGTGGCCGACTCGGTCGGCGCCCATGGCATGCAGATCTTCGACCTCAAGCGGCTGCGCAGCGTCACCACCCCGCAGACCTTCACCCCGGACAACGTCTACACCGAGGTGAACACGGTTCACAACCTCGACATCAACGTGGCGACCGGGTTTGCCTACATGGTGGGCTCGAACACCTGCAACGGCGGTCTCCACATCGCGGACCTGCGCGCCGACCCGGTCCGGCCGCGGTTCGTGGGCTGCTACTCCAGCGACGCGGACGGCGCCATCTTCTACATTCATGACATCCATTGCGTGGCCTACCGTGGACCCGATCCGCGCTTCGCCGGCCGCGAGCTGTGCTTCGCCAGCAACGTCAACGCCCTGACCATCCTCGACGTCACCGACAAGGGCGCGGTGCGCCAGGTCGCCCGCAAGGGCTACACCGGAAACGCCTACTGCCATCAGGGATGGCTCACAGAGGACCACGCCTATTTCCTGATGGACGACGAGGGGGACGAAGGCCGCGACAAGCACAACACCCGTACCTACCTCTGGGACGTGCGCGACCTGACCGATCCGAAGAACTTCGCCAACCACGACCATGCCACCCGCGCGATCGACCACGACCAGTACGTCCACCAGGGCTACGTCTACCAGGGGAACTACCGCGCGGGGTTGCGCATCCTGAGCGTCGCCAACGTGGCGCAGGGGACGCTCGAGGAGTTCGGCTACTTCGACGTGGTGCCGGCGGACGACGAGCCCTTCTTCAGCGGCGCATGGGGAGCCTACCCCTTCTTCCGCAGCGGCATCATCCTCGTTCCCGGCATGGAGCAAGGGCTCTTCGTTCTTCGCCGGAGCGATGTGGCGGCGCCGCCGACGGGGCCGTGCAAGGCCGGCGATCAGACCCTCTGCCTGGCGGACGGGCGCTTCAAGGTCCAGGTGGGTTGGAACAACCAGTTCGACGGCTCCTCAGGGCGGGGGAAGGCCGTCAAAGGCAGCTACTTCACCTTCGGCGATCCGTCCAATCTCGAGCTGATGGTGAAGATCCTGGACGACGGCTCGCACTACCAGCTTTACTACGGCCAGCTCACGAACCTTGGCTTCTCGCTCCAGGTGACGGACACGGAGACCGGCAAGGTGAGCGTCTTCACCAACGGTCCGAACAACTGCGGCGGCATCGCCGAGATCGGGGTCTCGGACGGCCACGGTCACGGCGAATCGGCAGCCTGGCTGGGGGCGGACCCCTCAAAAATCTCCCGGCCAGGGGATGGGATCTCCGAGGAGATCTCCCTGGTCCCTGTCTACAAGGCAGCGAAGAAGGGCGCCTGCGCCAAGGGCAAGGATGGCCTTTGCCTGTCGAGCAACCGTTTCCTGGCGAAGGTGACCTGGCGCAACCAGTTCAACGGCGCCTCCGGGACCGGCAAGCCCAAGCCCCTGTCCGGAGTGACTGGAAGCTTCGCCTTCACCGAGCCGTCGAACACCGAGCTGCTGGTCAAGGTGCTGGACGCGGGAGGCGGCCGCATCCTGGTGATCTGGGGGGCGATGAGCAACCTGGAGTACACGCTGGAAGTGACCGACACGAAGACCGGCAAGGTGAAGACGTACCACAACCCGCCGGGGACGTATTGCGGAGGTCTGGACGAGTTTGATTGATCCCATTCCCCCTCTCCCCGGCCCTCTCCCCCGCGCGCGGGGGAGAGGGAGCCCCTCTCGCTAATCATCCCAGGAGAACTCGTCGTCCTCGGTGTTGCCAGGAGGCAGAGCCTGCCAGACCGCGCGGTAGATCGGTGAGGCGGGCTTCAGCTTCTCTTCGATGGCCCGCCGCACTTCGAGGCTGTTCGGCAGGGGCTGGACAAAGCGGCGCGGCATCTCCACCAGTTCGTCGAGGTCGAGGTCGCCGTCCTTCCGGTGAGCCACGTAGATCATCACGGGGTCGGGCGCGATCCAGTGCTCCTCCAGTGACCGCAGCGCCGTCCAGAGCCCGGGGGAGTCCACGGTCCAGACCTTCTCCTCTTCATTTTCATTGGACTTCTGGAAACCTTCCACTTCAAGGGCCTCTTCGGGAAGCTGGATGCTCAGCGGCGCGGGGAACGGGTCGTAGACCAGGTGGGACAGCTCGTCGAGCGACCGCTCCTGCCCCTTGGGGATCAGCAGGACGTCGAAGACCTTCTCCATGGCGTCTCCCACCCGCTGGACCCGCTTCTGCTCCTCGGGCGAGAGCTCCAGCCCTTCCGCTTCGGCCTCCTCGACCGTCTCCTCGGCCATCACCAGCTCCTTGAACAGCTCGCTGAAACAGGCGCGGACGCGGCTGGGGTTGTCGTCCAGCCAGGCGTAGAGGTCGCCGGTGGCGGCCAGGTACTCGGCGACCTGGCCGGACCATTCTTCAACCGCCCGCTCCATGTCCTTGCGCTGCCGGCGGGTCGCCTGCGCGGGCACGCCCGGGACCAGGGTCAGCTCGGCCATGCCGTCCTCGGCGATCGAGTAGGACGCGGAGACCGAGGTGTCGCCGAACAGGTCGCGCAGGGCGTTGGGCTCGGCGATCAGCACCGAGCGCCGGGCGCTCGCGAGCGCGCCGAACCGCTTCTCCCAGGAGAGGCGCTCGGCCACCGGCTCGATGCCCTCGAACCGCCGGGCCCAGGGATCCAGCCCATCGAGCAGCTCGCGTCGCAGGTCCGACATCCGCCGCTCGAGCGCCGGGTTGCTCTCGCCCTCCTTGAGCAGGTCGAGCTCGACCGTGTCAGTCACGGCCACGGCGCCGTTGGGGAAGAACCGGAGCCGCACGCTCTCCTTGACAGGAGGATCGAAGCAGCCGGCCAGGAGGAGGAGGCCGCAGGCAAGGGCAACTGTACGAGGGATCATGAATGGTAAGTATAGGGGCCATGCTGCTCGTCGACAGCGACAATGCCATGGGCTCCACGGCCGGGGATGTCGACGACGGCCTGGCCGTCGCAGCCCTTCTCAAGAGCGGCCTGCCCATCGCTGCTCTGACCAGTGTCGCGGGCAACACCACGAAGGCTCAGGCCGACCGGAACAACCGCACGCTCGGCGCGCTCTGTGGTTACCCGGGGCCCTACGAGATTGAGTCCGGGAGCGAGCCTTTGCGGATCGTCTCCCTCGGCCCGCTCACCAACGCCGCCGCCTGGCTGGACAAGGCCAGCGAGATCATCCTCGTGGGCAGCAACGTCAGCTCGCCGGGCCGCTTTCCGCCCTGGTGGCCGCACGAGTTCAACCTGACCCACGACCGTCCCGCGGCTCGGGCGGTCTTTTCTTCTTCGGTTCCTCTGACGGTGGTGCCGCTGGACGTCGCCCAGAAGATGCGCGTGGGCAAAGCGGAGCTGGCGGAGCTGTACGGCCCGCTGGGGGAGCACCTCCGCAAGCATTCGAAGCGCTGGCTGCGGCGCTCCCGCCTGCTACGGTGGTCCTCCACCTTCCCGGTCTACGACCTGCCGGCCGCGATGTATGCGATCGATCCGTCCCTGGTGGAGGTGGTGGAGGCCACGGCCCGCTGCCATCCGAACTTGTGGGTTGAATACGGGAACGGCGGCAGGCAGGTGCGGCTGGTCCGGGGCTTCGATCCCCGGGAGCTCTGGCGCCGGTTCGCCGACTTGATCACGTCGACTTGATCAACTGATCTCGGAGTAGAACTGCTCGCGGACGCCAGCCGCATTCATCCGGCACATGGGCACCATCTCCCCCTTGTAAGGGAGGCGGAAGACGCAGGCCGCGAGACGCTCCTTGCCGACCTCGGTCTGCAGCTCCGCCGGGCTCATGAAATGGTGGCTTGTGAGCGTGAAGCCGTCCATCCGGAGCTTGCCGCGGACGATGTCCAGGAGGAGCCCGCCGGGGGAGGTCCCCGCCTCCTCGCGGACGCGGGTGGCAGCCCAGCGCCGCACGGGACCCAGGAACCAGCCCGGGGCTCTGCGGATCAGTCCGGCGCCACGGGCCAGCGCTTCGAGGGGCAGGTCGTCCCGGAAGGCCACGCCGCCGAGCCCGCGGTCGAAGAACTCCTGCATGATCGCCACGTCCTCCGGACGGTCCCGGATGAATTGGACCAGCCGAAGCTCCTCCTGCCTTTCCAGAGCCAGGAGCGGAACGAAACGGGTGCACTCCGGATGGCCGAAGTGCATGGGGCCGGTGCCTGCGATCGTCAGGCCGAAGTCGGCGGTGGCCTTGCCGACCTCCCCCCAAAGCTCGTCCGCGGTCACGCCTTCGAGCCCCTTCCGAGTGCGGCCGACCTGAGCGAGCGGCTGGAAGCTGACCAGGCTGAAGGCGTCCCGGTTGCGGATCAGCCAGTGGACGACGCCGGCAATATGGGGGAGGTTCTGGCGGCTCACAGTGAGGGTCATGGCCGCGCGCAGAGGCCGGCCGGTGCGCCGCCGGACCTCGCGGATCATGGCCGCGAACTCGTCCCGCAGCGGCATCAGCTCCTCTTCGCTTTTCGGGACCGGGTAGCCGTCGCGCCCGCGCTGGGTAATGTCGACGTGGATCGACACCTCGGTGAGCCCGCCCTCCTCCATGAGCCGGTCCAACAGGCCGGGCTGGCGGCGGAAGTTGTCGCCGTGGGTCATGACCATGGGGACGACCCCGATCGAGCGGGCGTAGCGCAGGATCCGGGTCAGCTCCTCGACCGGCAGCAGGGTGACTTCGCCGTCGGTGATCTGGACGTTGCTCTTGGGGCCGAGCCAGGCGCGCAGCTCGTCGAGCTGGGCGAGGATGGCCTCGGTGGGAAGGGCAGGGATGCGGTTTGCTTCAGCGCCGAGATAGCAGCCGGTGCAGGAAAAGTCGCAGCGCGGCTGGATGCCGATCGTCGCGCCGCAACCGGTCGCTTTCTGGCCCAGGCCCTGGCCCGGCAACCGGATCGCGGGATCGAGGCCCTCCCACCGGTCGGCCAGGAGCCGGCGCTTCTCCGTCGTGGCCGGATCCCGGAAGAGATCCCACGTCCGACGGAGGGAAAACGGCTGGCCGATCATTTTGACGTGTCGTTCAGCTTCCAGCTGTAGTCGTCGAACTCGATCTCGACCTTCTTTGCTCCAATCCTCTTGACCTTGTCGGGGCTCAGGTGCTTCTTGAGGAAGGGCACCGCGCCGCCGCCCCACTGCTCGAAGTCGTCCTTGAACCAGTCCATGATCTTGGTCACATGCAAGACGAGTTCCGAGCCGTCTTCCTCCAGGCGGACGCCCTTGGGGCCGTTGAGGAACTTGCGGGCCTGATCGTCGAGCTGCTGGTCGATCCGGGCGCCGACGAAGGGCTCCGGGCGGATCGGCGGGCAGCTCTCGGCCGCGCAGTTGATGGCGAAGTGGATGCGGGGGTCCTTGAAGCCTGCGCGGATCTTGTCGTTCTCCACGTCGTTGAGGGACATGGTCCCGCCCTTGACCTTGACGTTCGGCTTCTTGAAGACATTGAGCCGGACGACCGGATCGGTCGAGATGTCCCGGATCGACTCGACCGGGTACTTCTCCGCCACCACGTTGACCGTGGAGATGTTGTACAGGTTGATCCAGTAGGCGAGCTGCTCGGGCCGGGAGAGGGAAGCGGCATCGACCGCCGCCATCTGCTGGCGGAGACGGTCGAGAGCGGCCTTGTCGGCCTTGAGCCCCTTGTAGTTCATCCCCTTGGCCGGGTCGTAGTGCTTGGACAGCAGCTCCTGCCAAAGCCGGTAGTCCGGCTCGGCGGCTGAGATCGGGGCTGTGATCATCAGGGCCAACAGGAGGAGAGGGACGTATCTCATACCTTGGTTACGCGGTCGGAGTCCATACGGATGAATTTTAGCTCACCCGGGGGCAGCACCCGCAGATGGCGAAGGTAGGAACCGTAGGTCCAGAGCGGCACGGTGCGGAGGCAGCCGAGAAGCTCGCGGCTCATGGAGAGGTAGGAAGGGAGCGCCGCGCTCCATCCCACCTTGTCGACCTTGGACCGATGGCGCAGCCCGGGGAGCACGCGGATGGAGCTTGGCAGCCGGCGGCGGGCCACCACCTCGTTGATCATGATCTCGATGCGGAAGCCGTTGCGCCGCTCCGGCGAGATGCCCTCGAAGACTTCCCGCCGCAGGGCACGGAGCCCGGTGATCGGAGGAAGGCGCAGGAAGAGCGTATTGCGCAGGCGTCCGTAATCGAGAAGGCCGAGGGAGAGCCAGCTCCCGCCGTCCAGCACGGGAGCGGCGAGAAGCTCGAAGTGGCGGGGGAGGACGCCTTGGATGTCGGCGTCGAAGAAGAGGAGGACGGGGGCGGTGGTCTCCTTGACCCCGAGGTCTAGTGCGCGGCCCTTGTCTCCGCTCTCACCTCGGACGACGAGGGCTCCCGCTTCCCGCGCGATCTCCCCGCTGCCGTCCGAGGAGCCGTCGTCCACCACGACGACCCTTCCTACCCCCGCCGCAGCCCGCGCTGCCCGCACGACGTCTCCGACCGTGGATGCCTCGTTGCGGGCGGGGACCACTACGTCGAAGAGGGGCACGGGGAGAGATGGTAGCGCAGGGAGGGGCGCCATAAATGTCGCCCCTACAAGCAAGCTCACGATCTCGGTTGTAGGGGCGCGATTCATCGCGCCCGGGGGCCCGGGGGGACTGGCTGGACGCTGGCGGTAAGGCTTTACGCCTCCACCGCCACCACGTCTTCCGCATCCTCGATGTGCTTGCAGCCTTCCGTGTTGCAGACGTACTGTGTGCCGGCCTTCTTGGTGACCTTCTCCAGGAGGAACTTGGCGCCGCACTCGGGGCAGTCCTTGTTCACCGGCTTCTTCCACAGCGAGCCCTTGCAGTCCGGGTAGCGGCTGCAGGACCAGAACGTCTTGCCCCGCCGCGAGCGCTTCTCCATCATCTCGCCCTTGCCGCACTCGAAGCAGGTCACGCCCGTGGGCTTCGGCGGCTCCGGCTTGGGCCCGGTCTTGCGGATGTTCTTGCACTCCGGATAACCCGTGCAGCCGAGGAACGTGCCGAAGCGGCTCCGCTTCAGCGCCATCGGCTTGCCGCACTCCTCGCACGGCGGGATCTGCTCCTCGGCTGGTGCTTCCGTGCCGTCGCCGTTGGTGGCCGGCGCTGCCGCCGCGGGCTCCTCCAGGTTCCGGGTGTAGCTGCAATCCGGATAGGTGCTGCAGGCCACGAAGGCGCCGAAGCGGCCAAAGCGGATGCGCAGCGGCGAGCCGCACGTCGGGCAGAGCTCGTCCATGGGCAGCCCTTCCCGCTTCACGTTCGGGAAGGTCTCGCCCGCGGTTTCGAGGTCGCGGCTGAACTTCTCGTCGAACTCGGCTACCGCGTGCTTCCACGGGATCTTGCCGTCCTCGATCTCGTCGAGCTGACCCTCGAGCGCCGCCGTGTACCCCTCGTTGAGGATGTCGTTGAACCCCTTCTGGAGCATCCCGTTGACCAGGCGGCCCAGCCGCGAAGGACGGAAGCGGCCCTCCGCCTTCTCCGCGTACTCTCGGTCTGACAGCGTCGATAGGATCGTGGCGTAGGTCGAGGGCCGGCCGATGCCGTTTTCTTCCAGCGCCTTGACCAGCGTCGCCTCGCTGTACAGGGCGGGCGGCTGGGTGAACTTCTGCTCCGATTGCAGGCGGAGCATCGTGAGCGTCTGCCCCTCGCGCAGCGGCGGCAGGGTGGCGGAGCTGCCCTCGTCGTCGCCCCCTTTGCCATTCGCTGGCGTTTCCTCATCCGCGACCTCGCGGTAGACGGCGAGGAAGCCGGGGCTCCTCATGATCCGGCCCGTGGCGCGCAGCACATAGGCGCCGTTCTCGACATCCACCTGGGTGACGTCGAACACCGCCGGCTTCATCTGGGAGGCGACGAAGCGGTCCCAGATCAGCTTGTAGAGCCTGGCCTCGTCCGCGGGGAGGAAATCCTTGACCGCGTCCGGCGGCAGGTCGAAGGTGGTCGGGCGGATCGCTTCGTGCGCATCCTGAGCGCCCTTCTTCGACGGATAGGTGTTGGGCTTCTCCGGCACCGTGTCCGGGCCGTAGGTGGCGGCGATCAGGTCGCGGACCTCGACGACCGCCTCGTCCGCCACGCGGGTGGAGTCGGTACGCATGTAGGTGATGAGGCCGATGGCGCCGCGGTCGCCGATCTCGCGCCCTTCATAGAGGCCCTGGGCGAGCGCCATCGTGCGCTTGACCGAGAAGCCGAAGCGGCGCGCCGCCTCCTGCTGCAGGCGGCTGGTGATGAACGGCGGCGAAGGCTTCTGCCGCGACTCCTTGCGGTCGATCTTGCCGACCTTGAACGCGCCCTTCTCGAGCGCCTCTACGATCTTCGCCGCATCCTCGCCGTTGTCCACCTCGGCCTTTTTGCCGTCGATGCGGTGGAGCCGGGCGTTGAAGGCCGGCGGCTGGTCGGCCTGAAGGTCGGCGCCGAGGATCCAGTACTCCTCGGCCGTGAATGCTTCGATCTCGTCCTGGCGGTCGCAGACCATCTTGAGCGCGACGGATTGGACGCGGCCGGCGGAGAGCCCCTGCTTGACCTTCTCCCAGAGGAGAGGCGACAGGCGGAAGCCCATCATGCGGTCGAGCACGCGGCGGGCCTGCTGGGCGTCGACCTTCTTGAGGTCGATCTCGCCGGGGTTGGCCAGGGCGTGGAGAACGGCACGGCGGGTGATCTCATTGAAAGTGACGCGGCGGATGGACTCGGGGTCCTTCTCCAGGACCTCGGCGATGTGCCAGGCAATGGCTTCGCCCTCGCGGTCCGGATCGGGAGCGAGATAGATGACGTCCGCCTTCTTCGCGGCTTGGCGAAGCTTCGCCACGACATCCTTCTTGGCGGCGAGGATCTGGTAGCGCGGCTCGAAGTCGGGTCCGATCCCGATGTCCTTCTTGCCCTTGACCAGGTCGCGGATGTGCCCGAGGGAGGCCTCGACGGCGTAGTCGCGGCCGAGGAATTTCTTGAGGGTTTTGGTCTTTGTCGGGCTCTCTACGATGACAAGGTTCTTGGCCATGGTGGTCCATCTCAACGCCACCGAGGGCGTTCCGTATTTCTGTAAGTGGCGCAACCCGTTGGCAGGGCCGGGACACTAGCACCCCGGCGCCCGGGCCGCAAGCTACGGTCTTTCCACCCTCTGCAACAACGGCGCATTCCCGGGACCCTCGGGACCCTCACCCCCGTCCCCTCTCCCACACGCACTCACACCCGCCCAGGAGAGGGGCGCCACCACCCAACAGCAACAAAGAAGTTCCGTTCTTATCCGGTTCCCCCTCTCCCGGGCGGGTGTGAGTGCGTGTGGGAGAGGGGGCTAGGGGGTGAGGGCTCACCGCCCATAAACCCCGCCCACCATCCGCCTCACCAACCCGCCCAGCTCGAGCTCCAACAAAGCCCCAAGCACCTGGTCCACCGGCAAACCAGCCGCCGCGGCCAGCTCCTCCGGAGCCCGGCTGCCCCCCTTGGGCAGGCAGCCGAGCACCACCCCCGCCAATCCCGGAGGCGGCTCCGGCTCGGGAGTTTCCTCCTCAAAAAGAGGCAACACACTGCCGACCCCGAAAAGCTCCTCCAGGATCTCCTTCGGATGCTGTACGAGCGCGGCGCCGTCCCGGATCAGCGCGTTGGGACCGAGGGAGCGCTCGTCGAAGATGCGGCCTGGCACTGCCCAGACCTGGCGCCCCAGGTCGAGCGCGTGGCGCGCCGTGACCAGAGATCCCGAGCGCGGCACCGCCTGCACCACGAGCGTGCCGGAAGAGAGGGCTGCGATCACCCGGTTGCGCACCGGGAAGTGCCAGGCCCGGGGCTCCGCTGCGAACGGCAGCTCGGAAATCACCGCTCCCCGAGCCGCGATCTCCCTGCCCAGGTCGGCATGGCCGGCGGGGTAGTCGACTCCGAGCCCGCAGCCGAGCACCGCGACCGTCCGGCCCTCCGGCGCCGCAAGCGCGCCGCGATGGGCCGCGGCATCCACCCCGCGGGCGAAGCCGGAGACCACCGTCACCCCGGCGGCGGCCAGGGAGCGGGCGAAGAGCTCGGCAACCTCGCGGCCATAGGGATCGGCC
Source organism: uncultured Holophagales bacterium (assembly GCA_963741305.1). GTDB lineage: Bacteria > Acidobacteriota > Thermoanaerobaculia > Multivoradales > UBA5704 > DATMER01. Next base: position 7,274,093 of record CAVUHL010000003.1, read on the forward strand.
TTGCGCGAGCCGACGATGGCAACTGCGTGCCCCATGGGCAGCTCGCCGCGCACCGAGAGCACTGGCGGCGGGAGATGGAGGTGGCGCAGGACGGCGGGGTAGTCGGGCTCCCCGGCCAGGACGATCCGCGCGCCGAGGCGGGCAGCCTCCTCCCGCTCGCGGGCGGCAGCCGCGGTGACCTGAGCGGGCTTGGCGGCCAGGGCGAGGGCCTTCTCTAGCTGAGCCTTCGGGACTCCGATCCGGGCGGCGAGGCGTTCGGGGGTTTCGGTGGAGCCGAGCCAGCGCTCGAGCTCCTCGGCCAGGCGGTAGACCGCGGGCCGCGACAGGCGTGGATGGGCGTTGAGGGCGATCGTGAGGTCGTTGAGGTCGTTGAGGTCGTTCATACCCGTATAGAGACGGAAAACGGCCCCGGAATGTCATTTTGCCCCGGACATGTATACTAGGTCCCTCGGAGATTGGGCGATGACGCTCACCTCGTCACCCGGAGGCCAGAGCCTCTTGATACGCACCACGATTTTGAAGCGTGCGGCAAGCCTTTCCCTCTTCCTCGTCATCTCTCTGACCGCTTGCGGCAGCCGTTACGGCAAGCCCGCGGCCGCGGGGTCCCAGCTCGCCTTCGGCGTCGACATGGCGAGGCGCGGCCTGTGGAGCGAAGCGCTGTTCCGCTTCCACCAGGCGGCGCAGCTCGAACCGCAGAACCCGCGTGTATTGAACAACCTGGGCGTGGCCTACGAAGCGACGGGCGACTACGACAAGGCGCTCTCGTTTTACCAGCAGGCGCTCAAGGTCGAACCGAACAATAGGGAGCTACGGGCCAACTACGGCCGTTTTGTGGAGTTCTATCAGGCTTACAAGGGCAAAGAGGGCAAGGACAAAGGGACCGGCGTAACGCCGGGCACACCCGCGCCGCCGGCGGCTCAGCCGGCCGCGGAAGAGACCCCTCCTCCTCCTCCTCCGGATGAAGAGGCGGAAGAGGCCCGGCCCCCTGCCTGAATGACAGGGGCGTCCGGCTCATCGCTCGGTCCCGATCTTTTGGAGGTTCGAAGATGAAGCACCATCGCTCCTGGGCCCTTACGGCGCTGGCCCTCCTCGCCGCCTTGCCAACTTTTGCGGCAAGCGTCGAGGTCAAGCTCCAGCTACCCCAGCGTGCCCGCCTCAACCTGCAGGGCAAGAGCTCGATCGCGGTCGCTCCATTCCTGGTCGTAACCCAGGAAGGCGCCGACCGCCTGCAGGGCCGCGACATCGACGTGCAGAAAGAGTTCGAGCGCTACCTGCTCAAGATCCTGCGCCGGGAAACCGAGCTCAAGGTCATGGAGCCCGGACCCGTCGACTACCCCGTCTACGATTTCGCCCAACTGGCAAAGCAGCAGGACTTCTGGCGCGCCCTGGGCGAGCGCATCCCGGCCGACCTCATCCTGGCGGGCGGCCTCGACTTCGACATCCAGGACCGCTCCGGCTACCAGATGCAGGAGTACGTGTCGCCGTTCAACGGCCGCACCTACTACCGGCAGGTCCTGGTCGAACAGACCGGCTTCGAGTACGACATCCTGATGCAGGTCTACGACGGCAAGACCGGCGACCTCCTGTACCAGGACAACTTCAAGGACTTCCAGAGCTTTGAAGGGGAAGGCACCGACCCCCTGGCCGGCATGTTCGAGAACCTGCTGTCGCTCGAGGACCGCATCCTCAACGTTTTCACCCAGAAAGAGGTCGAGGCCTCGCGCCTCCTGTTCACCCAATAGGTGCGCAAAGGAGCTCTCTTGAGCCGCATGAACCGACTCTTCGTTGCCGGGCTGGTCCTGGTCGGAGCGCTGCTTCCGCTCCGCCCGGCTGCAGGACAGGCCCAGGCCGCGCCCCAGTGGCGCGGCGAGGGCTTCGGCAAGAACAAGATCCAATACCGCGAATTCGACTGGAAGATCTACCGCTCGCCCCACTTCAACGTCCACTACTACAGCGCGGAAGAGGCGTCGCTGCAGAAAGTGGTCTCGCTCGCCGAGAGCGCTTATGACGAGCTCTCGCGCGGCTTCAACTTCCAGATCAAGGATCCGATCCCGCTCATCTACTACGCCACCCATTCGGCGTTCGAGCAGAACAACATCATCCCCAACTTCATCCCGGAGGGTGTCGGCGCCTTCGCCTCCCCCGTCCGGTTCCGGATGGTCCTGCCCATCGACCTGCCGGACTCGGAGCTGATGGAGCTGATCCTCCATGAGCTGACGCACATCTTCGAGTACCACATGCTGTTCCAGGGCAGCCTGGCCAAGGCTGTGGCCAGCTCTCCGCCGACCTGGTTCATGGAAGGCCTGGCCTCCTACATGGCGAAGGATGAGACCGCGCGCGACAAGATGTTCCTGCGCGACGCCGTGGTCAACGACATCATCCCGCCGATCAGCCGTTCCGACTTCGGCGGCTTCTTCGCCTACCGCTTCGGCCACGCCGTGTTCGACTTCATCGAAGAGCGGTGGGGGAGGGACGGCTTCCTCGACTTCCTCTACGAGATCCGCAACACCGTGGGCGGACGGCCCGACCGCGCGGTGGAACGAGCCTTCAAGCTGGAGCCCGAGGAGTTCGACCTCGAGTTCCGGCGCTGGCTGCGCAAGAAGTACCTGCCCGAGCTTGTCGAGACCGGCGAGCCCGGCGATTTCGGACGCCTGTTCCGCATCGAAGACCAGGACCGCACACGCGAGACCTCCCCGACCGCCTCGCCGTCCGGCGACCTCATCGCCGCGGTCAGTGCCTCCAAGGGAGACATCGACGTAGTCCTCTTCAACGCCGAGAAGCGGACCTTCATCCGCAACCTCACCAAGGGTTACTCCAACGAATATCAATACCTCATCGCCCAGGAGATGCAGATCGGCCGGCAGATGGGGCGCGACATCTCCTTCTCTCCGGACGGCAACACCATCGCCGTCTTCGCCAAGCGCGAGAAGGGGCGGAGCCTCCTGCTCCTCGACGTCCTGAACGGCGGCATCCGCGAGATCATCGACATGCCGGACATCGAGCAGCAGCTCGCCCCGGCCTGGAGCACGGACGGCCGCAAGGTCGCCTTCTCCGGCTGGCGCAACCGCCGCTTCGACATCTTCGCGATCGACATCGAGAGCCGCGACATCGTCAACCTCACCGACGACGAAATCTTCGACGGCGCGCCGGTCTACTCGCCCGACGGCCGCTCGCTCATCCTGGTCTCCGTGGTCGGCGACGGCTACGCCAAGCTGTTCCGCATGGACCTGGACAAGCCCGGCCAGCGCTTCCAGCTCACCGGCGGCGAATCCAACGAGAACGATCCGGTCTACTCGCCCGACGGCAAGCGGATCTACTTCACCTCGGACCGCGACGGCCGCGACAACATCTACAGCCTCGACCTCGCCACGGGCGAGCTGAGCCAGCACACCAACGTGGTGACCGGCGCCTCCCAGCCGACCGTGCTCCCCGAGCCCGACAGCTCCGAGCACGGCGACGAGCGCGTGGTCTTCACCGGCTACTGGAAGCAGACGTTCAACCTGTACGTCGCCGACGTGGAAGAGCCTGTCAAGGAGCCCACCCGGGAAGCCGTGCCGGTCGAGCCCACCCTCGCGCAGGACATCCCGGTCTTCGAGCCCGACATCCAGGTCACCCTGGACGACGCCAACAAGGACAGCTACGGCGGCTTCAAGTTCTTCCTGGAAGACGCCCAGGCCTACGCCGGTGTGGACGACAACCAGACCTACGTCGGCCGCATCCTGCTGATCTTCTCCGACAACCTCGGCGACAAGCGCATCTTTGCTGACATCAGCTCGGTGGAAAGCTTCTCGAACTACGACGTCATCTACGCCGACTTCGGCAGCCGGGTCCAATGGCAGGCGCACCTCTTCGACCAGCGGATCTACTACCTGGAGCCCAACTTCCAGGAAGGCCGGTTCGAGCGCAACGGCAAGGCGATCCAGTTCACCGGCGCCATCGGCTCGATCATCTATCCCTTCACCTTCTACACCCGGGCCGAGATCGGCGCGGGCTACATGCTCCGCAAGTTCGGTGTGCCGCGCTTCGAGGAGATCGAGGAGACCGGCCAGCAAGTCGTCGTCGCCTTCGATCCGGTCGAGGACGACGGGCCCATCATTCAGGGCGCGCTGGTGGGAGACTCCTCCGGATTCGCGAACTATGGCCCGATCACCGGCCGGCGCTGGCGCATCGACGCCTCCTACTCCCCCGACCTGGACGGCGGCGGAGCGCTGTTCTCCAGCGCCGACATCGACTTCCGGCAGTACCTCGCGGTGACCCGGCGCAGCAACCTGGCCTTCCGCGTGTTCGCCGGCATCAACGAAGGCAACCTGCCCAGCCCGATCTTCATCGGCGGGTTGGACACTCTGCGCGGCGGCCAGTTCCGCGACATCCTCGGCGACCGCGCCTTCTTCGCCAACCTGGAGTACCGCTTCCCGCTGATCGACCTGGTCGCCACGCCGGTCTTCAACTTCCAGGGCATCCGCGGCGTGGTGTTCGCCGACGTCGGCGGCGCCTGGTTCGGCGACGCCCAGGACTTCGACTTCTACAACGAGGACGAGAGCCGGCTGGAAGACGGGATCGCCGCCTACGGCTGGGGCATCACCGTCCAGTTCCTCGGGCTCGACCTGAACTGGGACATGGCCCGCCGCACGAACTTGAAGGACGCGGAGGACTACAAGACCACGTTCTGGATCGGTACGCGCTTCTGAAGATGCGAGGGGCGGCCACCCGGCCGCCCCTCTTCCCTTGCTCTTCACGGTTCCTGATACAATCCTTGCTATATATGCGGATCCAGGTGCTAGGCGGCTATGGCGGCGAGAGCCTGGAATGCCGCATGACGTGCCTGCTCATCAACGGCAGCATCGCCCTTGACGCGGGCTCGCTCTCGCAGGCGCTCTCGGTCGAGCGGCAGGTGGCGGTCCACACGATCCTGCTCAGCCACTCGCACATGGACCACACCAACTCGCTGCCGTTCTTCATCGAGAACGTCTACGGCAAGAGCGAGAAGGCGATCGACATCCACGGCTCGCCGGCCACGGTCTACGCGATCCGCAAGTACCTGTTCAACAACGCCACCTGGCCCGACTTCACCCGCCTGCCCAACCACCTGCTGCCGGCGATGCGCTTCCTCGAGCTGGAGAGCGAGGTGCCGGTGGTGATCGACGGCGTCAGCTTCACGCCGATCCCGGTGAGCCACACGGTGCCCACGCACGGCTTCCTGATCGAGCAGAACGGCTCGGCCGTGCTCTGGTCGAGCGACACCGGACCCACCCAGCGCTTCTGGGAGATCGCCAACCGCACCCCGAACCTGCGGGCCGTGTGCATCGACACGAGCTTCGACAACTCGCTGCAGCCGATCGCGGACGTCTCCCTCCACCTGACTCCGCAGACCCTCCATGCCGAGCTGCGCAAGCTGGAGAGGAAGGTCCCCATCCTCCTCCATCACCTGAAGCCGCCCTGCGTGGACAAGATCCACGAAGAGGTCCGCAAGCTCCGGATCCCGGACCTGGAATTCCTCGAACAGGGCAAGGAGTACACTTTCTGAAATTGGTCTGTTCCTTCAAGCTGACCCCGGCTCGAGCACCAGATCGAGCTCCCAGGGCCGCACGAAGTGGACGGGCACGCCTTCGATCACCGTGTCGAGCCGCAAGGAGGCGTTGACGACGCCCAGACAGGCGGGGCGGTAGGCTGCGAGGAAGCTGTGCGTTCCCCGTGACACGATCGGACGGGGAAGGTCTCCCGCCTTGACCTCGATCGCCACGAGCCGCTCCCCGCGCTGCACGACGAAGTCGACCTCGGCTCCGCTTTTCGAGCGCCAGAAGCGGATCTCATCGAGAAGGTCCAAGCGTTTGGCCAGCTCGTTGAAGATCGCATTTTCCCAGAGAGCGCCGCGGTCGGGGCGCTCGCTGCCCGGCTTGAAGCCGCCGAAGACCGCATTGCGCAGGCCGTTGTCGAGGAAGAAGACCTTCGGGGTCCCGGTGATCTCGGAGCGTTTGCCTCCCGCGAAAGGCGGCACCAGCCGGAGCACGTGCGCTTCCTCCGCGATTTCGAGGTAACGGCCCACGGTGTTGCGGGAAGCCTGGGAGAGACCTGCCCAGTCCGTGAGGTTCACCAGGTTTCCGATGTCCGCCGCCGCCAGCTCCAGGAGCTTCCGGAAGACCGACGGGCGTTCGATCTGGTGGAGATCCGAGGTGTCTTTGAGAACGAAAGCTTCGACCAGGTAGTGCAATGCCGGCGCAGGATCGGGATCGAACCACGTCTCTGGATAGCCGCCCGCGATGACGATCCTTTCCCACAGGTCGCGAAACCGTGCGTCGCGGATCGCAGGCGTGAGCCCGTCGGGCACGAGCGCGACGACCTCCTGGAGCGAGAGGGGAAGGAGCCGGGTTCGCCGGGCTCTGCCGGCGAGAGATTCCCGTGTCCGAGAGCTGAATGCAAACGATGAGCTGCCTGTGGCGACGATTCGCCGAGCCCTGTCGAGGTCGACAAGGCCCTTGAGGAAGAGCGGCGCCTCCGCCAGATGCTGGATCTCCTCGAAAAGAAGGAGTGTCGCGGGGCTCAGAACCTCCCCCAAGGCATCGAGCGCCAGCGCGGGAGACTGAGCAAGCTCGCGGATCCGAGGCTCTTCGGCATGAAGGACGAGGACCGGATCCTCGAAATGAGTCAGGACCTCCCGAATCCACGTGGACTTTCCGGCTTGCCGCGGCCCCACCACCAACTCCGCCCGTCCCGGGCGCAGCTCGAGTTGCCGGCGGCGTGCGACGAACGGCTCAGGCAAGGAAGCCGCGAGCAGGGACTGCTGGTCCGCCGGCTGGTCCAGCCAGGGATTGTGAGCACGCAGAGTCGCCAACAGCGCCGAATCCATCCACATTCAGGGTAGCTCTGAGCAGGGAGCCCGGTCAATGGTCAGTCTGCCTGCCGATGAGCAGGGTTCATCGTCAAGGAGCCGGTCGATGAGTAGAGTCAGCTTACCGGAAAGGCCATCAACCCGCCCTGGATCGTCGAGACGATCACCAGATCGCCGGCCAGGGCGGGGGAGCCTGCGATGCCCCACTGATGAGCGCCGGGCACCTCGGGCAGCGGATAGCGACGGAGAAGCTTGCCGGTCGCGGGGTCGAGCATCGAAAAGCTCGCGGCGTGCGGGATGAAGTAAGGGTCGCCGCCGGCCGCGCCGGCAAAGATCCGGTCCCCAACGAGGAGGGGAGTCCCGAACGTCCATCCGTAGACATCGGTACGCCAGATCACGCGGCCGTTCTCAGGAGAGATCGCGCTCACGCGGCGAAGATCCGACGAGCCGATGTAGAGCACGCCGTCGGCCAGAACGGGCGTCGACTCCACCCATGATCCCCAGAAAAAAGTCTTCCAAAGCCGCTCGCCGGTCGCGAGAGCGAGCGCGTACAGGCCGCCGCCCCGATTGCCGATGAAGACCCGATCCCCGGCGACGAGCGGCTGGTCCTCGACTTCCGCCCCGGTATCGTGCTTCCAGATCTCCTTGCCCGTGGCGCGATCGAGGGCATAGACGAAATGATCGGAGCTGCCGAAGAGGACGCGCTCGCCCGAGACCGCCGCGCCGCCCCGCACCCGGCCGCCCGCCGCGAAGCGCCACCGCCGCGCTCCGCTCGCGGCATCGACGGCATGGAATCCGCCGTCCCCCGAGCCCACGTAGAGGATCCCGTCCACGAGAACCGGCTTCGCGCCGTGCCAGTCCCAGTCGAAGACCGCCGGGTGCCCCATGATGCGCGAAGCGCGCGAATCTCCGAGGTCGTAGCGCCAGACCTCCTTTCCGTCCGCGCGATTGAGCCGGAAGAGATAGCCATTATCACAGGTAAAGAAGACGGCATCGGAGGTCACCGATGCGGTTCCGAAGATCGGGCGCCCGGCAGCGAATGCCCAGACGAGCTTGCCTGTCTTGGCATCGACCGCGTTGAAGACCCCGCCGGTCGTGCCGATGTACACCTTGTCCTCGAAGACGACCGGCGAAGCAAAGATCTGCCCGTTGAGACGGGTCTGCCAGGCCGGCGCCGGTCCGGTAGGGACATCGAGGATCGGCGCCGGACCCGGAAGCTTGGAGGCGCGTTGGAAGGACGCCGGGCTGTTGGGCCCGGGGAACGTCCCTTCGAGCCGGTCTCCCTGAAGCCGAAGCGAAAGCGCCAGCTCGTCGAGGACGACTTGATCACCCTCACGGCGCACGGCGCCCGGCATCTCGGAGGCGAAAGTGTTCGAGACCGGCTGAGTCAGAAACAGCTTGATCGCGCCCTGCGCATCGCGCCGGAAGTCGAGCCCGACCTCGATCTTCTCCCTCTCCGATCCGGCAATGCCAAGCCACAGGCCTTCGATCGGATCACTTGGAGCGGCGGCCGAAGCGTTGGCCACCAGGATCGACAGCAACAGCGCGAGCAGTGGTCTCATCGAGGTCTCCTTGTTCAGGAGAGATACGGCGAGGGACGGCTTCGGGTTTTCGGAAGGCTCGTTGTAAAGTCGTAGCGTCATGATGCCAGAGCAAGCGGAGCGTAGTCTCCGGCCCCGGCTGAGGGAGAAGCTCCCGGAGCTGCTCCTCGAGGCCGCCTCGGTGGTATTCGCCGTCCTCCTGGCCCTCGCCGTGGACGAGTGGCGCGAGACGCGAAGCCGGAACGCCCTGGCCGAACGCGCCCGCGCCAGCATCCTCGAAGAGATCCGCACCAACGAGACCGAGCTGCGGAACACCCGGGACAAGAACCGCGCGATGCTGCGGCATATCGAGGAGGCCCTGCGCCGGCTCATGCAGAAGCGCGACACGGCCCTGGAATTCAACTTCCAGATCGCCCTCCTCTCCTCCGCCGCCTGGAACACGGCCCAGATGACACAGGCGGCAAACTTCCTGGACTTCGACTGGGTGAGGCGTGTCTCGAAGGTCTACGAGCTCCAGGGCGTGTACGTCACCAGCCAGTCCGCCGTCGTGGACCGCATCAGCGGCATCTCGGAGATCCTGGGAGACGACCCGCGGCGGATGCTCAACATCCTCGCCGAGAGGCTGCGGGTTGCCCTCAAGATCCAGGACTCGCTGCTGGGGGAGTACGGGAAGGTGCTGGGAGCGGGCGGCTAGTCCTCGTCACAGTCCGAGTGACGGATACGGTTTCATGTAGGGGCACCTCTTGTGGCCGCCCTCCGGAGGGCACCCACAAGAGGTGCCCCTACACAGGGATGGCCCATCTTTTCCGGCGTGACAGGGAGCTTCCCGAAGGAGATTCCCGTCGCGGAAATTCTCATTCGCCCCTTCCGGATGTCCATTGGCGCGATCGCCATCGAATTTGCCGGCTTCCCCCAACGTATTTTCGTCTCGGCAAAGTCCATTGCCGCGCGCCGATGCGTTTTGGAGCGTCACCGAAGTCCATCGGCGCGCCGGCAAAACGCATTGCCGTCTCGCCGATAGCCATCGGTGCGTTCCTGAACGCCATCGGCGCCCGGCCATGGGAATTGGAGCCTTGACGACGAAGATTGGAGGCTCCCGAGAGAGATTAGCGCCGTCCGAACACGCATTTTCGTTCGCCAATGGGTTTTGGAGCACCGCCGATGGAGATCAGAGCGCCGCCGATCGCCATTGCCGGCTGCCGATGGCTAAGGGAGAGGCGCCAATGGGAAAAGGCGAGCCGCCGATGGGCATTGGCGAGCGGCAATGGGAATTGGCAAGGCGCCGATCGCTTGAGGGAACCGGAAATGAGCGTTGCCGAGCGGCTATGAGCATCGGCGAGCCGCCAATCGGCTTTGGAGGAGCGCCAATGGCTAGAGGAGAGAGGCCGATGGGTTTTGGAGGGCGGCCATCGCTCATCGCCGGCCCCCAATGGCCATGGGAGAGCGGCCAATGGGAATCGGAGAGACGCCGATCCGGAAAGGCGAGTGGGCCAATCCGTAAGACGGGCCGCCAATGGGCGTTGGCGCCGCTCCAATGGATATTGCCGAGCCGCCGACGATTCGGCGAGCCCCTTCTCATCGAGCTCCAGCCCCGCCTGACGGGCGACCTCGGCGACGAGATCCGGGACATTCTGAGCGTCTCAGAGCGATTCTGAAGTGTCGGCACGTCATTCTGAGCCGCTCAGAACGATTCTGAAGTCCTTCAGAGCCATTCTGAACGGCTGCGAACGGCTCTGAGAATCTCAGAACGGTTCCGAGGAAGCAGGAAGCCATCCTGAAGTCCTGAGAATGGCTCCGAGATCTCTGAAGCCATTCTGAGCAGCTCAGAATGACTCTGAAGTCCTTCGGAGCCATTCTGAGCCGCTGAGAACGGCTCTGAGATTTCCAGAATCGTTCTGAGGAAACTGGGAGCTGTTCTGAAGCCCCAAGAATGCCTCCGAGGTACTTGAGAATGGCTCCGAGCTTTTCAGAACGGCTCCGAAAACGCTGGCGCAGCTCGGAGTCGCCGGAAAAGGCTCGGCCCTGGCCGGCTTCTCTCCGCAGGCGCTGAAGCCCGGTGCTGAACGCTGGAAGGGGCTCCAAGCTCCTCAGCAACCTCCCCGCTTCCCCGCTTGCCATTCTTCATCTGACGAAGCTCCTTCTGTGACCCGGCCGTCCTTCATCATTGCAAGGAATGACATTTCGGGGGGCGTTTCCGTTCCTTGTCTTTTTGAAATGAGCCGAGGTCTACGCTTCGTGCCCGAAGGTACCACTTTGGTGGAGGTGACGGTCAGGACCTCCCAGTCCCGGCTGCTCCTGCGCCCGGACCCTGCCGTCAACGAGATCATCCTCGGTGTGCTCGGCCGCAAGTCGATCCTCGTAGGCAAGCCCCTCAAGGGATTGTGGTTCAACCGGACCGAGGAGTACGCCGCCAGGAACAGGGGAGAGGACTTCGGGCGCCTCAAGTATGCCGAGGAGGAGGAGTTGGTGCTGTCGCAGCTTCCCTGCTGGGCGGACCTGACGCCGGAGCAGTACAGGGAGCGGATCGCAGAGCTGGTCGAGGAGATCGAGTCGGATGCCCGGGCCGACCGGGAGTCGAGAGGGATCGAGCCGCTGGGAACTGAGGCGATCCTGCGGCAGGATCCTTATAGTCGTCCGAATCAGACCAAGAAGTCGCCGGCGCCTGTCTACCATGCCGCGTCGAAAGCTGCCAGGGAGAGTTTCTGGGAGGCGTACTCCGCCTTCGTGGCCGCGTTTCGAGAGGCCGCCGATAGGCTCAAGGCAGGAGATCGGACAGCCCGGTTCCCGCTGGGCTCATTCCCGCCCGCCTTGCCGTTCGTGAGTGCTTACCCGAGCTAGCTAGCCACCATAGGCGACTCGGTAACGATTTTGACCCTCAGCTTCGTTGGCAACTGGCCTGCTCGAGCTCGCGATCGAGAGAGGAAGGGAAGAGGACTGTCCTTCGGAGGGCGATTCGGGCTGGGGGGAGGATGTGGTGTTCCTCCAAGAGCATGTTCTAGGCGCCGTCGGCAGGTGATTTCCAGGGATATCTGCCCCGCAAGGAGGGTTACGTGCTCCTCGGAACTCCTTTGCTCGAGTTGCCGCCGGGGTTACGCCCGCTTCTTCTCGAAACGTCTGTCATTTCCTCGCTCGGGCCGGCGCATCTGAAACGGGAGCGTCGCCATCCCGAGCCGCAATGGCCCCCTTCCGACCGGGGATGATGCCGCCGCGGAGGGCGACTGTCGCCCCCGCATCGGGCATGCCTCCACCTGGAAGTCATTTCCCTGGGCTCGGAAGTGAGTTCCGACGGCCCGGAAGGCACTTCCCTGTGCCCCGGAAGTGAGTTCGGGCCACTCGGAAGTTACTTCCCTGCGCCTCGGAAGTCACTTCCGGCCGTCCCCCACCAACGCCATGCGAATCTACGAGTATGTCCGGCGCGGCTACCAGTACGTCTTGGTCGAGTACTGGCAGCAGTGCGATGGCTCGATCACTTAGGTACACCAGTCGATGAAGGGCGGGATTCTACCTACTGCTGGCGGCCGACCGACACCGCCTGTGTCGGAAACCAGGACTGGCCACCTTCGCCGCTCTGCGATTGAAGCCCCGCAAAGGCGGCAGCAGGCCGTAACCAACTGCCGCCCTTTTGGGGTCTCAGTACTTGTGGCCGTCACGAATCCTCTGGCACGTCTTCTAGCTATACTTGGGGGAGAGCGCGCTGGTAACGAACCAGGTCCGCCCCCTTGCCTTCCGAGTTGCAGCGGGGGCGGCGTCCAATTCGGGTTCAGAGGGATCGAGTCAACTTGGAGGTGAACAATGCGCCCTGCACTTCATCGGCTTATGTATGGTCTTCTGTTCCCCGCCGTTCTCGGGACATTGTTTGTCCTCTTTGTAAGCGATGAGTTAGCCGAATGGCGCTTTAGCCCACGCTCACTTTTCGCTATCGTCTTCATATCCCATTGGTGCTTTGAGTTCGTCTTGGCCGGCGACGAGAAGCATCTCGCCAGATACTCATTGCTAGAGTTCGTCGGAGACTTACTCGTAATCGTTGTTATGTACTTGGCGTTCGATGCACTACCGCCTCGGACAAATGATTATCAGGGTGTCTATCGCTGGGTTTTGATGCTGCCTGTGATCTTCCTTCTCACTGATGTGCTGAGACGACTCATGGAGGGCCAAGCCCTCAAAAGAGCATCGTTCGAGTCGACATAGTGGTGCTGCTCGTGACGGCAGCCTTTTGGTTTGCTGGTCGGCTATGGACGCCATTTCGCCAAAGCGGCGTTGCTTTTTGTGCCTTTGTAGCGGTCGTGCTTTTCATGTCAGTGTGGTCGTTTTGGGCTCGCAAGGATAGGCTCGGGTTTGGAAGCTGACGAATACCCTCCGTCAGGAGTTTCCTCTCATCAGTCCGCAAGGACGCCCCCCGCAGGAAGAGTATATAGGGGAGGGGCAGGGCGGACGCCCGTCCTGACCTTGCAGATGCCAGGGACTTCTTAGAGGTACCTCTTCCGCTAGCAGCATCGCAGAGGTTATGGGGTTAAGCGTCGTTCCCATAACTGGCCTAAACTGCTCTTCTTCTCAGCATGGATAAATAATCCAATGCATGCTTAAGCTTGACGAAACTACTATCGAGGCTCAATATGAGATCTCGTTTTGCAGCAGCGACGGGCCCCTTGCTAGTGCATCTCGGGTCAAGGTAAACCCTTGAAAGTGAGTGCCTGCCGATGCTTCACTCGATGGAGGACTCGGATGAGATACGGTCGGTACTCCCTGCCCGCAACTGGTCTTTTTCTTTGGACAGTTCTGGCCTGTGGCCAGTTATACGGCGACCCCGCTGGTGCCGATCCCAGAGTCGGTCTCGCGAAGTCATTAGGCCCGTCCTCTCTCTATTTCATCGAGAACCACGGACAGATAGAGGGTCCGGCGCGCTACTACCTGCACGGGCGGGAGAGGATGGTCCTCGTTGAGGACGAGGGGCTCACCCTCATCCTTAAGCCGTCCTCCGAGGCAAAAAACGCCGCTTTCGCACTGCGGCTTGAATTCATTGACGCCAGACCCGACGCATTTCCTCGCAGCGAGGGAGCCAAAGGCCCCGTAATCAACCTCTTCACCGGCGGGCAGGAACATTGGCGCACGGGCCTCTCCACCTATTCGAACCTCGTGTACACAGACCTGTGGCCCGGAATCGATCTGGCGCTGATCGGGGACACTCAGAGCATTAAATATGAGTTCCGGTTGAAGCCCGGAGCGGACCCTGATCAGATCCGCTTGCGTTATCGCGGCAGCGATTCCCTACGAGTCGAACCGTCCGGCGATCTCGCCGTTGACACTCCGCTCGGAACACTGCGCGATCAACAACCGTTCTCTTACCAGGAGTTGGACGGGCGACGGACCGAAGTGAGCACGCAATACGTGCTTGCAACCCCCAAAGATGACATATTCGGGTTCAGCCTGGCTCGCTACGACCTCACAAAATCACTCATCATCGACCCAGCGATTTTGGTGTACGCCAGCTATCTTGGCGGCGCAGGCGAGGACCGCGCCTCCAGTGTTGCCGTTGACAAATTTGGCTCAGCCTACATTGCCGGATATACGACCTCGTCGGAGGCTTCATTCCCAACCGGAGACGGCTTCGATACTGACTATAACGGCGGCCTCGACGTGTTCGTCGCAAAGATGCAGCCTTCCGGAGCAGGACTGGAGTATGTCACCTATATAGGCGGGGGCGGCAACGATGTCAACAGCGGTATCGCGGTGGACAGCGCTGGATGTGCCTACGTGGTTGGCTATACGAACAGTGGGGGGCAATTTCCAGTAGTTAATGGACCTAGCTTGAGCTATAAGGGCGGCGGCAATGATGTCTTCGTTTTGAAGCTCAATCCTTCCGGGACTGAACTGATCTACTCGGGATTCATCGGTGGGGGCGGCGATGATCGGGCACCCGCCCTCGCGCTCGACGACTCAGGCTACACCTACGTCACCGGCTTGACGTTCTCAAGTCAAACCACTTTTCCGACCGGAACCGGGTTCGGATCGCTGCCCGGAGCCGATCAAACCCACAATGGCAGCGCCGATGTCTTCGCGGTGAAGGTTGATTCCGACGGCAGCAGACTGCTGTACGCAAGCTATATTGGAGGAAGCGACGCCGATGACAGCTATGCCATCGGCGTCGACGCGGCGGGCAACGCCTACGTAGGCGGCAACACCTATTCGGCCAAGACGACATTCCCCGACGGCGATGGGGTTGGTTCCATTCCCGGCCCGGACACAACTCTTTCCGGAGGTAGCGACGCCTTTGTCGTCAAACTCAACGCTACGGGAACTTCATTCTCCTATGTTGCGTTCGTAGGCGGCGCCCTCGAAGACCGCTATGCACCCGGATTGACGGTCAGCCCGCAGGGAAGCGCCTGGATCGCGGGGAGGACGAAGTCTACGGAAGCCACCTTTCCGGACGGCGACGGCTTCGGTAGCATTCCCGGATTCGACAAGACCCATAATGGAGGATGGGATGCCTTCGTTGTCAAGATCAATGCTTCAGGCCTGGCCTTCGACTATGCGACCTACATTGGCGGTTCCGGCGATGATGAAGAAGGTGAGGACATTGCTGTAGACAGCTATGGAAATGTATATGTCACCGGCTGGACAAACTCGACGCAGTCTACATTCCCCGACGGGAATGGCTTCGGCGACATTCCAGGCCCGGATACCACGTACAATGGCGGTCCGCACGATGCCTTTGTGGTGAAGCTCAACGCCGCAGGAACCGACCTCGTCTATGCCACCTATATAGGAGGATCTGGAGGCGGCTTCTATGATGAGCTCGGAACCAGCATTGCAGTGGATGGGAACAGGAATGCATACGTCACTGGCTACACAACCTCGGTAGTCGGCTTCCCGGGTGGAAGTGGCTTCGGGAATTTATCCGGCTTTGACAAGACCTACAATGGTGGGCTCGCCGATGCTTTCATCGTAAAGATCTCTGCCGGAGCCCAGAAGCCTCCCTACTCCGCGGACGCGAATACCGTCGCCTACTGGAGGTTTGAGGAGGCGGCAGGTATCGCGGTAGCCGACGAGACCGGGAACAATCCCGGCGTGGCCCAAGGAGTCACGACCATCGTGCAGGGCAAGTACGGCAAGGCTCGAAGCTATGATCGCCAGGCCGGCGACCTTGTCATGGTTCCTGACAGTCCCACGCTCACGAACCTGTCGCAACTCACCCTGGAAGCTTGGGTGTTCCCCACCTCCTGTTCATTCTATCGAGAAGAGATCGTCGGGAAGGGCGCTCAGATCGAGCCTTACAACTTCTACAACTTGGGCGTCTTCGGCTGCTCCGAGAACGACGGTACGCTCACTTTTCATTTCGAGGTGGTGAACCACTCCCAGGGCGCTAATACAGATGCCCTAGCGCAGTCGTCTATCCGCCATCCGATCAGGCAATGGTACTACGTAGCAGGGACCTACGACGGCCTCCGCGCCAAGCTTTACGTGAACGGTGTCCTTGAGGCGGTCAGCTCCGTTGTCCCTGCCCTAACCGTCACGACGAACGATCCTCTTTTCATCCACAATCACAGATTCCAGAATGGGCAGTCTAACGGCGATATGGGCGGCATCATCGATGAGGTGCGCATCTCGAGAGTCGCCCGACCGCAGGGAGAGATCACACCCATCTATTCCGGCAGCCGCTTGGGCGGACTCAGCATCTTCCCCGCCTCGGCCCGGGTACCCCCAGGCGGACAGGTCACTCTGACGGCCAAGGGCTGCGCGTCCGATTACGAGACCTACTCTTGGGCCCTTCTCCCCTCCTCCACCGGCGGCTCACTATCCAGCACATCCGGATCGAGCGTGACCTACACGGCCGGGCAATCGGCCGGAGACGCGGCCATCCAAGTCTCCGCCGACTGCGCAGCCGCGACGACCATGACCGTTCATGTGCAGCCAGGCCCTGCCCCCGAGGCTGTCGTGACGCTGAGCCCTCCGATCACACAGGGGGAGGGTACAGTTACTGTGACGGCAGAATTCTCCGAGCCGGTCACGATCGCAATGTTTTGCTCCGACTCGCTAAGTACCTGCCCGGGTATGCAGGAGGTGGCTTCGAGCGGAGGGACGAAGTGGGCCTATGCTCTAGAGGTTGCGCCTACGCCCGGTGGGCTCGGCTTTGGCACACACCGGATCACTGCCCGCGGCCAGAGCTCAGCTGGAAATTGGGGACCCCACAGCGAGCAGAAGGAACTGAGGGTGACACGGACGAAGGTCGTTGTGTTGCTTCTCAACGGCTATAATCCCTGGATCGTTGGGCCTCACCCTGATCAATGGTGGGACTGGACAGGCAATCCGCCGATTGCTTGCAGGATTGCCCAGGATATCTTTGGTGAAAGCCCGGAGGACTGCATCAGGCCTGCCCAGCCTAAGAAAGAGTCAAACTGTACCGCCGACGGCAACCCGAAACAAGTATGTGTGGTGAACACCCTCGATGGGCGGGCAAGCATCGATGTCTCCCGCATCAAGATATGCGGCCTCATGCCAGGATGTCCCTTCAGTGTTTGGGTTCCGGACAACCTTACGCTCTTGCAGAGATTCATCGATGGCATACCTTGGATTAAAGAGGCAGAGCAGCTCATTTTGATCGGTCACAGCTATGGCGGTCAGATCGCGCGCGCCTATGCGACTTCACATCCCGGGCGAGTGAAGGCGGTTATAACCATTGATACACCGCACGAGGGCTTGGAGGACTGGAAGACAAAAACAAAGGCGTTCATCAACTTCGGTGACTCAAGCCTTCTCGCTAAAGCGTATCTCTGCCCATGCGCCAACAATTATGACGACGCCCTTGCTTTCTTTGAGCCGGGGAGCAATAGCCTGACGAGATTGAACGGGAGTTACTTGCTCAGCCAAGCACCTGAAACTCTGTTTTACCCGATCGCCAGTCAGATAAGAACGCGAATTGTGGGGGTCCTTTCCCCCGAGGATCTGAAGAGTTCCTTCGGGAGCCCAATCGGCACAGTACCCGACCTATCTGTTCGCTTCCCTGTATACAAGCACGATGACATTGTACCCGTGGCAAGCCAATTGGGCGGGGATGCTCTCGGCAGTGCTCCCCAGGTAAAGCCGAAGACCTACACAGCAGATCGAGTGCCGGCAATATCTCTTGGGCACATCACCCATTTCTTAGATTTTCTTCACAATGCAGTGATCGGAAATAAGAAGGTTTGGGAGGATCTCTATACGCAGGCTATCGGGCCAACGCTTCGGGAAATCCTCGAATTACCACAAAGCGCGCAAGCGCAGAGCTCAGCGGCGTCCGCCAGTGCGACATCAGCCGTGGGCGCCGCCGTGATCAGACCGCATCGTCTTGTCGCGCAGGGAAGCGGCCGTTTCACACCGGCAATGACCAGCAGATCGTTCGTGCTGCCGGTCGAAACGAGCACCGACCTCACCGTCAGCGTCCAGGCCCAGGGCACCAATCCATTCTTGGTGCTGAGCGATCCAATGGGGCAACAAATCTCCTCTATCGCTGCCGATGGCCGTACCATTCTCTACTCCTCCGGATCGCTCGACGGACAGGTAACGCAGACGCTCGTGATTCGCAAGCCGGCCGCCGGGAGTTGGACACTCGCCATCCAGGTCCCGGACTCGGGCAACGGGCCGAACCTTCCGGCACCGGGAGCCGACTGGGAGGCTGCGGTGGCAGTGCGGTCGCCGATCGCCCTCACGCTCTCGCTGCCCGAACTCTCCTACCTCGTGGGTGACTCTCTCGATCTTACAGTTGTCATCCAGAATGACGATGCCGGGCTGGCGGGGCTTACCGTCTCGGCTGTCATCACGCCCGACGACGGCAGCGTTCCTATTGCGCTCACTCTTCACGACGATGGTGCGCACACAGACGGGGGCGCAGGGGATGGTGTCTACGCAAACAGCACCGCAGCGGGCGATTGGACCGGCGCGGATATCCTCGTCACGGCCTCCGGCACTTCGCCCCTGGGTCCGTTCCAGCGCCAGGGAAGCGCCCACATTACGATCGATACGGAACAGGCCACGATTCACGGTCCGTTCGTGGAGACGGCCACGGACGACGATGAGAATGGACGGTACGATTCTCTCGGTTGGAGCTTTCCGGTCCAGGTTACGGAGGAGGGCAGCTATTCAGTGGTAGCCAGCCTTGCTTCGGCGGACGGCACGGTGGTTTCGCGCACCAGCTCGTCTTTTTCCGCCACGGAGTCCGGCGATGTCCAGACATCGCTCGTGTTCCCCGGGCGGGAGATCTATCGGAGCAGGCGATCAGGCCCCTACACCCTCACCCACGCCCGGGTATTCTTCGCTGCCGCCAACGGCGAACACCTCATCGCGCGGGGCGATCAGCTCGCGACGAGCAACGGTCCCTATTGGAGCTGGCTGAACTTCGAGCGCGAGGAGAGCCCGAGCCTGGCATGGCTCTTCCCCAGAATCGAACAGGCGACCTCGAGCGACAGCGTCAACCTGCAGTGGCAGGTGCAGGATGGCAACGGCGCAACCACTGTCGACCTTTACTACGACACGACCGGCGAAGGTTTCGAAGGCACGGCCATCGTCACCGGGCTCGAAGCGGTCAACGGATCGATGAACCACACTTGGGACATCAGCACGCTCCCCGAAGGGATTTATTTCATTTATACCCGCCTCCGCAACGGTGACCATTCGAACGCCGTCTACGGCGGCAGCATCGCGAGGCTCATCGATACTGACGGCGACGGCATGACGGATTCCTGGGAGACCGCTCACGGGCTCAACGCGAACGATCCTTCCGATACCTTGCTTGATCCGGATGGCGACGGCCTCGCCAACCTAGACGAGTCCTCGAGCGGGACCGACCCGCAGGCGGCGGACACGGATGGCGGCGGTGAGAGCGACCGCTCGGAATTGATCAATGGCCGCGATCCGGCAGCTCCCTTCGACGACGTGGCCGGGATCTCGCTCCTGAGCGTCACTCCCGGGAGGGGTGACAGCCGCGGCGGTGACACCGTGCTGGTGACCGGCAGCGGCTTCCTGAGCGGCGCGGCCGTGAGCTTTGGCGGGACGCCGGCCGCGAGCGCCACGTTCGTCAACAGTACCCGGCTGGTGGTCGTGACGCCCGCGCACGCGCTCGGAGCGGTCGCCGTAATGGTTTCGAATCCGGGCAGCTCCGGCAGCGCCAGCCAGGGGAATGCTTTCGAGTTCCTCTGCGAGCTCGTCGAGCCGCCGGTCGCCTTCAGCAATGCCGGCAGCTCGCCTATCTGCCCGGGCCAGGATCTGCTCCTCGGGGCGTCGGCCCTTTTCGGCGCAACCTTCTCCTGGACGGGACCCAATGGATTTACGTCGAACCTCCAGAACCCGACGATCAGCCAGGCAGGCTCGGCGGCCGGCGGGGTCTATACGGTGATGATGCAGGTCGGAAGCTGCAGCCTTCAGGCAACGACTACGGCCACGGTACGCACCCTGCCTACGGCCGTCGTGAGCGGCGACAAGCTTATCTGTCCGGAGAGCAGCCATTCCATTCAGACGGCTCTCACCGGAGAGCCGCCCTGGATACTGGCATGGTCCGACGGGTTCACCCAGTCCGGCGTCATGACCAATCCTGCGACGCGATCCGTGAGCCCTACCACGGACACTTCCTATTCCATCACGTCGATGTCGGACGCCTACTGCCCAGGCGTGGCTTCGGGAGAGGCCACGCTCACTATCGATGGTAACTGCACGGCATTCCACACCGTTCCCCCCTGTCGAGTCATAGACACTCGCGGTCCCAATGGAGACTACGGAGGTCCAGCGCTCAGCGGAGGAACGACTCGAGTCTTCACGCTTGGTGGCCAGTGCGGCGTTCCGGCTACTGCCAAAGCCGTGTCTTTGAACGTCACGGTAACCGGCGCCACCTTGCCTGGGCACCTGAGGTTTTATCCAGGAGGAGGCACGCTGCCGGTAGCTACCACTATCAACTTCGCGGCGGGTCAATCACGCGCCAATAACGCGATCGCCCGACTTGGTGTCGGTACCATGCTCGCGATCTACGCCGGACAGTCATTGGGTGGCACGGTCCAAGTGATCGTCGATGTCAATGGTTACTTCGAGTAACGCGGGCGACGGCGTTTGTGGCAAGCGCATTATCTCCCCAGTACGAGTGGCATACTGCTCGTTCTAATCCCGAAGTGCTCAGAAGCTCGTCCCAATACTGAACTTGAACTCCTCGAAGTCATCCTGCGGCTGCGGATCGAGGTTCTCGGCGTAGATGAAGCGGAGCGGTGCGCCGAACATCGGCAGCAGGACGCGCAACTCGATTCCGGCCGTGGTGCGAAGGTCCGCCAGATCGAACGGCTGGCCTTCTCCGAAGACGTTGCCCGCGTCGGCGAACAGCAGCAGGCGGAAGGGCCCGCCGAGCAGGAAGTGATACTCCAGGTTGAGGTGAACGAAGCTGTCGCCGCCGAGGACGGCTCCGGTTGTATCGCGTCGCGGATTTCCTTCTGAATCGCGCAGGTAAAGCGAGCGGCGCTTGTGGCCGCGGACGCTGTCTTCGCCGCCAAGGAAGTAACGCTCGAGGGCCGGGATGCCGCCTTCTTCGAATTCGTCGATCAGGCCTCCCTTTGCGTTGAACGCCAGCACGGAGCGGACAGTCGAGCCTTTGACCGGTTGGAAGATGCTGAACGACGCCTCCGGACGAAGGAACTGGTTGTCCCCTCCCAGGAAACCGCCCGCGTACTCCACCCCCAGGGACAGTCTCTTGCCGCGGCTCGGCAGGAAGGGATTGTCCCGGCTGTCGAAAACGTACATTGGCCGCAAGGAGGAATTGTCGATGAACGCCGGAAGCGTCACGATCGTGTCGTCGGCCAGGAGGACGTTGTACTTGTCGTCGTAGCGGGAGCGCTGGTAGCTGAGGCTCGCGGATTGGAAGAGCTGGAAGTTGCGCCCATAGGTGAGCACTGCGCCCTGGCTGTCCCGTGAGTAGTAATTCAGATCGGTGGGGAGCCCGTATTTGTACGCCTGGTCGTAGATGTTGACAGCGATGCTCTGGGGACGGTCGAGAAACCAGGGGACGGAATAGGAGAGGTTCAACGAATCGCTCCGCTCGCCGGACTGGAACGAGGCGCCGAGGTGCTCGCCGCGTCCGAGGAAATTCTTGGTGTTGACTCCGAACTGGCCGAAGACGCCGTCCGGCTGGCTCCAGCCGCCGCCAAATTGCAACTCGGTTCGGTCCGACTCGTCGCCCTGGAAGAGGATGTTGACCACCTTTTTTTCCGAGTCGGTGTCGATTGCGACCGGATCGTCCTCCTTCAGCTTGAAGTAGCCGAGCTGGTTGACCTTGAGGACGCTGTTGCGCAGGGCCGTTAGATTCATCAGGCCGCCTTCGTAGAGGCGCAGCTCGCGGCGCAGAACTTTGTCGTTGGTGAGGTCGTTGCCCTCGAACTCGATGCGGCCCACCTTGAACTGCTCGCCTTCCTGAACGTGTACTACCAGGTCCGCAATGTTGCCTTCTCGCTCGATGAGCTCCCGCTCGACTCCGGCGAAGATGTAGCCCGTATCGTGAAAGGTGTCGGCGATCTTCTTGACGGCGGCGTCGATCATCTTGGAGCGCAGCCAGCTGCCGGTCTCCTGGGTGAACGCCCGCATCAGCAGTTGGTCGGAATGGATCTGGTTGCCTTCGATCGTCACCTGGCCGAACTTCCAACGTTCACCCTCTTCGATCGGAACGGTGATGGACAGGCGGCGCTTCGGGTCCAGCTCGATTCTTGGATCGCCGATGACCGCGTTCTTGTAACCGGCGGCGCGATAGAGGTCGCGGAGCTTGTCGAGGTCTTCCTGGAGCTTGCCCGGGTCGTAGATGTCCTTCTTGACGATGCGGGTGATGAGGCCGGTCTCCTTGGTCTTCTTCATCGTCAGCCGCAGCCGCAGATCGTTGTAGACCTCGTTGCCTTCGAAAGCGATGTCGGAGATGCGGACGCGGTTGCCTTCGTCCACGGTGAAGGCCACTTTCTTTTCGTTGGGGCCGACGTCCTCGACGGCGTACTGAGCGGCGGCGAAACGATAGCCTTTCTCTCCGTACATCTCCTCGATCAGCGTCTTGATCCGCTGCAGGTCTCCGAGGGAGAGGGGCTCGCCTTCCCTCACCCGGATGCGCCGGCTGCTCATCTTGTCCTGCAAGTCGGTGGTGGTGATTCGCTTCAAGCCCGCGTAGTCGATCGAGTGCACGATGGGACGCTCCGAGATCGTGATCCGCAGACGGACCCCCTTCGGCGTGGGGAAGCTCTCGACCTCGACGTCGTCCACCAGGTTGCGTGCCCAGAGCTCCTTGATGTGGCGGTTGAGGGCCTCTTCGTCCAGCGGTTGGCCCTGCTCGAGCCCGAGGTAGTGGAGAAGCGTTTCCTCGGAGAGGGTCTTCAGCCCCCGGATCTCGATGGATTCGATACTCTGGACTGGAGAGCTGCTGGCCATGAGCAAGGGCAAAAGCGAGGGAAGAAGCAGTGCGATGAGAGCGGACATGGCCGTGAGCCAAGGCACGCCCCGTGCCGCTGCCGGATTCCAAGGGTAAGTCATTCAAGAAAGGAGGTTTATGTCCTCGGTCGCGCGCTCGGGAGTGGGCCGCGAGTGTCGAGAAAATCGGACACATGTATGGGTCTGCTAGTATTCCGGCGACCCTCTTGCAGGGAAGGAGCAACTCTCATGGACAACCAGGTCCCGCAGTTCCCGCGGGTGACTCAATTCCGCCGGCCGCGTGTTCCGGGACGGATTCTCGGCCGGCTGGTTCTCGGCCTCATTGCTTTCATCATCCTGTTCACGACGTGGTTCACCATCGATCCCGAGGAGGCGGGGCTCGTGCTTCGCTTCGGCCGGTTCGCGCGCCAGGTCCGCTCCGGCTTGCACATGAAGCTTCCCTACCCGATCGAAACCGTCGTCAAGGTTCCGGTCGAGCGGCAGTTGAAGGAAGAGTTCGGCTTCCGCACCACGGAGACCGGAGGGAGCCGCTCGTCGTACTCCACCGAGGATTTCGAGGCGGAGTCGCTGATGCTGACCGGCGACCTGAACGTGGCGGTCGTCGAATGGACTGCGCAGTTCCGCGTCCGCGATCCGTACAAGTACCTCTTCAAGGTGAGGAACGTCCGCAAGACTTTCCGTGACATGAACGAAACGATCATGCGCGAGGTGGTCGGCGACCGCAGCGTCAACGAGGTGCTGACGGTCGGCCGCCAGGAGATCGCAGCCGAGGTGGAGCAGCAACTGCAGTTGCTCTGCGATCAGTATGAGAACGGAATCAAGGTCGAGCAGATCGTGCTCCAGGACGTGAACCCGCCGGACGCTGTCAAGCCATCCTTCAACGAGGTCAACCAGGCGCAGCAGGAGCGGGAGAAACTGATCAACCAGGCGCGGGCCGACTACAACCAGACGATTCCGCGGGCCAGCGGGCGGGCGGAGCAGACCATCGAGCAGGCGGAAGGCTTTGCCACGGACCGCGTCAACCGCGCCCGCGGCGACGCGGAGCTGTTCATCCAGGTCCACGCCGCATATCAGCGCGCGCCGGAGGTGACCCGCCGCCGCATGTACCTCGAAACCATGAGCCAGATCTATCCCAAGGTGAAGAGGAAGATCGTGCTCGACGACAAGCTCAAGGGCGTCCTCCCACTCCTTCCGCTTCAGGGTCAGACGGAGGTCAAGCCGTGAAACCGATCAAGTTTGCACTCATCGCCGTCACCGCGCTCATCATCGTCTCCGTGCTTTCGGGCGCGCTTTTCGTCGTCAAGGAGACGGAGCAGGTCGTCCTCACGCAATTTGGCAAGCCGGTCGGAAAACCGATCAACACGCCGGGCCTGAAGCTGAAGATGCCCTTCGTACAAAAGGCGCATGCGTTCGAGAAGCGCTTTCTCGAATGGGACGGCGATCCGAACCAGATCCCCACCAAGGACAAGCGCTTCATCTGGGTCGACACGTACGCGCGCTGGCGCATCACCGACCCTCTGCTGTTCTTTCAACGGCTCCACGACGAGGAGGGCGCGCAGTCGCGGCTCGACGACATCCTCGACGGCGAGACGCGGAACACGATCGCCAAGCACGAGCTGATCGATCTCGTCCGGTCGACGAACCGGCCTTTCGTGGTCGCCGAGGACATCGCCGAGCTGAGCCAGCCGGAGGCTGCCGAGCGGGTCGAATTCGGCCGCGACAAGCTGACGGCGGAGGTGCTCCTGAACGCCCGCCGCCGTACCGGAGACCTCGGCATCGAGATCCTCGACTTCCGCATCAAGCAGATCAACTACGTCGACGAGGTGCGGCAGGAGGTCTACGCCCGCATGATCTCGGAGCGCAAGCGGATCGCGGAGCGCTATCGCTCCGAGGGTGCAGGCGAGGCGGCGCGTATCGCGGGAGAGAAGGACCGGCAGCTTCGGGTGATCGAATCGGAGGCCTACCGCACCGCGCAGGAGATCCAGGGCAAGGCCGATGCCGCGGCAGCCGACATCTATGCCGCCGCCTACAACCGCGATCCCGACTTCTACCGCTTCCTCAAGTCGATGGGAACGCTCCAGGAGAGCTTCGACGGGGAGACGGTGATGGTGCTGTCGACCGACAACGAGCTGCTGCGCTATCTGAACGCCCCGAAGTGACTTAGGCGAGGAGCACAGCTTCTGGTGCACCCCTGAAAGCGACCCACAGCGGGTGGTACCTGTGGTACCTTTTGGGGGTGTCGCCACTCTTTCCCCGCCGCGCATCCCGCGTCCAGAGCCGGCCCCGGAACAAGATCGTCCAGCAGGGCCTTCTCGACTTCGGCGAGCCGCTTCTGCAGGAGGCTCCGGCCCCTCAGCCTGCGCCCGTCCGGAGAGCCCTTCCCGAGCGGTTGGACGGTCCGCCTTTGCGCATCGGCGTCCTCGGCTCGGGCAGCGGCGGCAATTCCGTGGTCGTCGAGTCGGGTCCGAACCGGCTGCTGATCGACGCCGGGTTCTCCTGCCGCGAGCTGATGCGGCGGATGAAGGCGCTCGACTTCGATCCAGCGACTCTGGGAGGGCTCGTTCTCACCCATGAGCACGTGGACCACTGCCGCGGCGCGGACATATTGGCTCACAAGCTCAAGATCCCGGTCTATGCCACCAAGGGCACTCTCGCCGGCACTCGGCTGCGGCAGGAGGTGCACCTGCCTGCCATAACCGGGGGAGTCCTGAGATCGGGAGAGCCGCGCGAGATCGCGGGGTTCCTGGTCGAGCCGTTCTCGCTGCCGCACGACGCGCGCGAGCCGATCGGCATGGTGGTGGAGGATTCTCTCGGCAGGAGAGTGGGGCTGGTGGCCGACGTCGGATGCCGGACCAGCCTCGCCTGGGGACGGCTTCGGGACGTGGACATCCTGATCCTGGAGACGAACCACGATCTCGACATGCTGCGCAACGGCCCTTATCCTTGGATGCTCAAGCAGAGGATCGCCGGCCGGCACGGTCACCTTTCGAACCGCGATGCCGCCGACGGCCTCCCCGAGCTGATGGGCGACCGCTTGCGCTGGGTGGTCCTGTACCACCTCTCCGAGACCAACAACCTGCCCGCCCTCGCCGCCTCGGCGATCGGGGAGGTTCTCGACCGCGAGCGGTGCCAAGCCCAATTGGCTGTAGCTGCGCAGGATCATCCCTATCCCTGGCTGGAGGTATCGGTTTGAAGGCAAGAGTGACGGTCTATCCGCGCCGCGAGATCCTGGACCCCCAAGGGAAAGCCATCCGCGATGCGCTCTCCCGCGTCGGTTTTCCGGGCGTCGAGGACGTGCGCGCCGGCAAGAGCTTCGAGATCAAGCTGAGCACCGACGATCCCGAGCGCGCCAACCGCGAGCTGCGCGAAATGTGCGAGAAGCTCCTCGCCAATACGGTGGTGGAGGACTACTCCGTGGAGCTGCTCTCGTGAAGGCTGGAGTCGTCGTCTTCCCAGGCAGTAATTGTGATCATGATGCCTACCACGCGCTCAAGCATGTGGTGAAGCAGGACACGACCTTCCTCTGGCACCAGGACGAGGATCTCCAGGGTAGCGATCTCATCGTCATCCCGGGCGGGTTCTCTTACGGCGACTACCTGCGCGCCGGGGCCGTGGCCTCCCTCTCGCCGGTGATGACGGCGGTCAAGCGCCATGCCGAAGCCGGCGGGCTCGTGCTCGGCATCTGCAATGGTTTTCAGATCCTCCTGGAAGCCGGGCTCCTCCCCGGCGCCATGCGGCGCAACCAGAACCTCCGCTTTCTGTGCCGGGACGTCTTCCTGAGAGTTGAGCGCAACGACCTGCCGTTCACCCGGCATTTTGAGGTCGGCCAGATCCTGCGCATGCCCATCGCTCACGCCGAGGGGAACTACGAGGATTCCCACGAAAAGCTCGACCGCCTCGAAGCCGCCCGCCAGGTGGTTTTCCGCTATGTGGCTCCGGATGGTTCCCCTGCTACGGATGCCCAATGGAATCCGAACGGCTCGGCCCGGGCGATCGCCGGGATCTGCAACGAGGGCGGGAACGTGCTCGGCATGATGCCCCATCCGGAGCGCTGCTCGGAGGAGATCCTGGGCAACACGGACGGGCTCGGGCTGTTTTCAAGCCTTGTCGAGTCGGGCGTAGAGGCTCTTCGGTGATGGTTCAGGAGCCGGAGGTTTCACCAGAGATTGCCCGTACCCTTGGCGTGACTGCCGAGGAGTACGAGCGGCTGCAGAAGATCCTGGGCCGCGATCCCAACTGGACCGAGCTCGGCATCACCTCGGCGCTGTGGTCCGAGCACTGCTCGTACAAATCCTCCAAGGTCTACCTGCGGGAGTTCCCGACCTCCGGGCCACACGTGCTCCAGGGTCCGGGCGAGAATGCCGGCGTCGTGGATGTGGGGCACGGCTGGGTGGCGGTGTTCAAGATGGAGTCGCACAACCATCCGAGCTTCATCGAGCCTTACCAGGGATCGATGACCGGTGTGGGCGGCATCCTGCGCGACATCTTCACCATGGGCGCGCGCCCCATCGCCTGCATGGATTCCCTGCGCTTCGGCGAGATCGACGCGCCGCGCATGCGCTTTCTGATCGACGGCGTGGTGCGGGGCGTCGGCGACTATGGCAACTGCGTGGGCATCCCCACGGTCGGCGGCGAGACCGGGTTCCATCGCTGCTACAACGGCAACATCCTGGTCAACGCTTTTGCCCTCGGAGTCGCCAAACGCGATCAGATCTTCAACGCCCGGGCAAGCGGCGTGGGCAACCCGATCCTCTATGTGGGCAGCCGCACGGGGCGGGACGGCATCCATGGCGCCACCATGGCTTCGGAGTCGTTCGATTCGGAGAGCGAGCAGAAGCGGCCGACGGTCCAGGTGGGCGATCCATTCACCGAAAAGGTTCTCCTGGAAGCCTGCCTGGAAGCCATGCACACGGGCGCAATCGTGGCCATCCAGGACATGGGCGCCGCCGGCTTGACCAGCTCCACCTTCGAGATGGCCGGCCGGGGCGGCACGGGCATGCGGCTCGAGCTGGACAACGTGCCGCTGCGCCAAGCCGGGCTCACGCCCTACGAGATGATGCTCTCCGAATCGCAGGAGCGCATGGTCCTCGTGGCGCAGAAGGGGAGAGAAGAGGAGCTCGTCCGCGTCTTCCGCCGCTGGGGCCTGGAAGTGGCGCACATCGGCGAGGTCACGGATACCGGCCACGCCGTCCTGGAGTGGCAGGGTGGGATCGTGGCCGACATGCCGATCCTCCCTCTCACCGAGGAGGCGCCGGTCTACCGCCGGCCGCTGGCGCCCCCATCCGACCTGGAAGAGCGGCAGCGCGCTCCCGAGGTCGTCCAGCCCGAGGATCTCCGTGGCAGCCTGGAGCGGATGCTGGCGACCCCCGAGATGGCGAGCAAGGAGTGGATCTGGAGCCAGTATGACTGGTCGGTCCGTACCAATACCTTGCAGGGTCCGGGAGGCGACGCCGCGGTCCTGCTCCTCAAGGGGACGCCGATCGGGCTCGCCATGACTTCGGACGTGAACCCGGTCTATTGCTATCTCGACCCGCGGCGCGGAGGCATGCAGGCCGTTGCCGAAGCGGTGCGGAACCTGGCCTGTGTGGGAGCGGAGCCGGTCGGGCTCACCGACTGCCTGAACTTCGGCAATCCGGAGCGGCCCGAGATCTCCTGGCAGTTCCGCGAGGCGATCCTGGGCATGTCCGAGGCCTGCCGGACCCTGAGCGTGCCGGTCATCTCAGGCAACGTCTCCTTCTACAACGAGACCGAGGACCGCTCGGTCTATCCGACCCCGACAGTGGGGATGGTCGGGGTGGTCCCCACGCTGGCGAACCTGCCGACGTCCGCCTTCGCAAATCGGGGTGACCGGGTGATCCTCCTGGGCCGCGACCGTTCTGAGCATGGTGGCGCCGCGTACCTGCGGCTGCTCCACGGCATCGAGCAGGGGCGTCCTCCCGAGGTGGACCTGGACGCCGAGCTGCGCTTGGCGAAGCTGCTCCGCCGGCTCATCGAGCAGGGTCAGCTCCGCACCGCGCACGATCTCTCGGACGGCGGCTTTTTGGTCGCGCTGGCCGAGTCCTGCCTGGGCCAGAGGATGGGGGTGACGGTGGAGGTCCCGATGGTCGGCGCCGATCTTTACTCTGAGACCCAGGCGCGGGCGATCGTGGCCTGCGAGCCCGCCGTGCTCGACCGGGTCCTGAAGGCCGCGGAAGAGGCGGGGGTCCCGGCCGCCGAGATTGGTGAGGTCGGCGGCGAGGATCTGGTCGTCAAGAGCGGGGGAGAGACTTTGCGTGCATCGGTGGCCGGGTTGCACGAGATCTGGTCCACGGCATTGCCGAAGGCGCTGGGACTGTAAATGGCTAGAATTTTCGTACGGACCTGACCGTTTAGAGACTTGCATGTGCGGCATCTTCGGAATTGACGGCTGCGACGACGCGGCAAAGCTGGTCTACCTGGGGCTGTACGCGCTCCAGCACCGGGGCCAGGAGAGCACCGGCATCGTCGCGTGGGATGGCCGGCAGCTCCACCTGGAGCGCGGGATGGGGCATGTCTCCGACGTGTTCCCCGAGCAGGTCATGGAGCGCCTGCCCGGCACCCGGGCCCTGGGCCACACCCGCTACTCGACCGCGGGCTCCAGCGTCGTGGCCAATGCTCAGCCCATCGTGGTGAAGACCTCCATGGGCCCGGTGGGAATCGTCCACAACGGCAACCTGACCAATCCGGTCGAGATCCGGGAGCGCCTGGAGCAGGACGGTTCCATCTTCCAGACCACCAGCGACACAGAGGTGATCCTCCACCTGATGGCGCGCAAGCCGCGCCCGGACATCGTGGAGTCCTTCATGCTGGCGCTGGAGGAGGTCCGGGGCGCCTACTCGCTGATCATCAACACCGATACCTGCCTGATCGCCGCGCGGGACCCGAACGGTTTCCGTCCGCTGGTCCTGGGCGACCTGGACGGCTGCCCCTGCTTCTCTTCCGAGAGCTGCGCGTTCGACCTTCTCGGAGCGCGTGCCGTGCGCGAGCTGGAGCCGGGCGAGGTGATCGTCTCGCGCAACGGCAAGCTGGAGAGCTTCCATCTGCCGAAGGCGCCGCCCGCGCGCTGCATCTTCGAGCACGTCTACTTCGCCCGTCCGGACAGCAAGGTTTTCGGCGACGCGGTCTCGCAGTCGCGTCTCAAGATGGGAGCCCGCCTGGCGCGGGAGGCCCCGGCGGTCGCCGACATCGTGGTGCCGGTCCCGGACAGCGGCCTTTTCGCGGCCATGGGCTACAGCCGCGAGTCGGGCCTGCCGCTGGAGTTCGGGATGGTGCGGAACCACTACGTAGGCCGGACCTTCATCGAGCCCAAGCAGTCGATCCGGAACTTCGGCGTGAAGATCAAGCTGAACCCGGTGCGCGATCTGCTGGAGGGCAAGCGGGTGGTCCTGGTGGACGACTCGATCGTCCGCGGCACGACCTCGCGCAAGATCGTGCGCATGATCCGCGAGGCCGGAGCGGCCGAGATCCATCTCCGCATCTCGGCGCCCCCAACCCAGTGGCCCTGCCACTACGGCATCGACACGCCGACCCGCGAGGAACTGATCGCCTCGCACCACAGCATCGAAGAGATCCGCCAGTACATCGAGGCGGACAGCCTCGCCTACCTCTCCCTCGAAGGGATGCTCGCCTCGGTGAGCGGCCCGGCCGAGAGCTACTGCACTGCCTGCTGGACGGGCGACTACCCCGTCCCCAACGGCGACCGCCGCCAGGCCGAGCTCTTCCCGATCCGGGCGGAGTAGTTCAGGGCACCAGAAGGTCGCCTTCCGGCCAGACCCGCCGGAAGTGAGACTCGTTGAAGGTGAGGAGGTGCTCGGCTCCCGCCTTTTCTGCGGCGTGAGCGATGAGCGCATCATAGATAAGGCTGCCGGAAAGCCCCATGCTCGAGATGCGCCGGATTGTGGAGAGATAGTCCCCTTGGGCGAGCGGGACGACGTGCGTCGCCAGGGCACCTATTTCAAGAACCAACTGCGTTGCCCTGGCAGGAGTGATTTCGTGGAGTTACAGGTAGCCTGGTCAACGTAGAGTACAACTCGGCCAAACCGTGGCACGACAACGCGAGCTCAATCTCGCCGCTTTGGACCCGCATCAGCCAGGGTAGGGCTCTCTCGTGCATGGAGTGGGCTTGCACCACCGCCGCGATCAGGACGGATGTATCGAAAAGAACCTTCATTTCAGCTTCATTCCGGCTACCTTCTCGTCACGTTCATCTCGCATCCGGTGGACCGCCGAGTCGAGATCCGCCTCTGCTTCACCAGTAAACACAAGCACCCCGCCCTTTCGCATGAGGTAAGGGTCTCCGGTCTCGGAGGCTTCCGGTGTCAGATAGATTCCGGCTCCCCGCTCTTCGATCCTGAGCACCGCCCCGGGCTGAAGCCCGAGATCCTCCCGGATCTCCTTGGGAAGCAGGATCCTGCCGAGCTCGTCCAGCGTCGCTTCCATGAGTTACCTCCGTCGCCATTCTACAAAATACGCCGACTTTCCAATAGACTCTCGCCACTTTGATAGTCCAGGAGTCCACCTCCGCCGTCAAGGCCTACCTCCTCTCTCTGCAAGACCGCATTTGCATGGCCATTGATGCCGAGGACGGCTCCGGCCGTTTCCAGGAAGAGTCCTGGGAGCGGCCCGAAGGTGGCGGTGGACGGTCCCGGGTGCTTGCCGAGGGGGCGGTTTTCGAGCAGGCGGGGGTGGGCTTCTCCCATGTCCATGGGCCGGGGCTTCCCCCTTCCGCTACGGTGCAGCGGCCCGAGCTGGCCGGGCGGAGCTTCGAGGCGCTAGGGGTCTCGCTGGTGTTCCACCCGCGGAATCCCTACATCCCCACGACGCACATGAACGTCCGCTTCTTCCTTGCGGAGAAGCCGGGGCACGAGCCGGTCTGGTGGTTCGGCGGCGGGTTCGACCTTACTCCCTACTATGGCTTCGAGGAGGATGCCGTCCATTGGCATACGGTGGCGAAGGAGGCCTGTGAGCCTTTCGGCGTCTATCCCCGCTTCAAGCGCTGGTGCGACGAGTACTTCTTCCTCCGCCATCGCAACGAGCCTCGGGGGATCGGGGGGATTTTCTTCGACGACCTGAACGAGTGGGGGTTCGAGCGTTGCTTCGAGCTCCTGCGCCGGGTGGGCGACCACTTCCTTCCCGCCTACCTTCCTATTGTCGGCCGGCGGCGGGACATGCCCTGGGGCGAGCGCGAGCGCGATTTCCAGCTCTATCGGCGGGGACGCTACGTCGAGTTCAACCTGGTCTGGGACCGCGGCACGCTGTTCGGGCTCCAGTCCGGAGGACGGACCGAATCGATCCTCATGTCCCTGCCGCCCCTGGTCCGCTGGCGCTACAACTGGCAACCGGAGCCCGGTACTCCCGAGGCGCGGCTGTACGAGGAGTTCCTCAAGCCCCGGGACTGGGCAGGCTAGCTGCCCGGCAGACCAGCTCGAGCGGCTCCTCATGGACGAAGTCGAGCCGGTGGAGCCGCCGGTTCATCTCCAGGATGCCCGGCGGCGTGCCTACGATCGTGCCACGCGCCTTGTAGACGTAGTCGTGCACCGGGGTGAACAGCTCGACTCCCTTGGCTTCGGGGTGCCGCTCTTCCTTCTCCAGGTCGACGCACATGATCCCGTCCGGCAGGTTGGAGTTGAGGGCATCGTGGATCTTCGCCCCGATCTCGGGGTTGTACGCCTCGGCCTTGAACCCGAAGCTCCCCTCCACCACTTCGCGGAGGCTCTCCACCCGGAGATCCCGCGCGATCTTCCGGGCGTCATCCGCCGAAGCGAAGACGACGTGATGTGTCCGGGCGTGCAGGAACTCGAGGACTCGGTCCGTAAACGACTCAGAAGCCAGGCGCAGCTCCGAGCCCCGGATCGCATCTTCAGGCAGCAGGGCCTCCAGCGTGTCCTCCGGTCCGTCGATGATCAGCTCGTACCAACGCATAAGGGGCTCCTAGAAGAAAACCCAGGTCACCAGGAAGAACACGGGAACCAGGAACGGGACCACGTAGCGGAGGATGTAGCCGAAGAACGACGGCATCTCGACGCCGGATTCCTCGGCGATCGACTTGACCATGAAGTTCGGCGCGTTGCCGAGATAGGTGTTGGCGCCCATGAACACGGCGCCCGTGGAGATCGCCGCCAGGTACTGAGGGTTCTCGGTGAGGAGATGGTGGATCGCCTCCCGTTCTGGCATGCCCGGATGGAACCGCCCCAGAGCCGTGGTCAGGAAGGTCAGGTAGGTCGGCGCGTTGTCCAGGAAAGACGAGAGCACTCCCGTGGCCCAGAAGAACTGGGCGGGCGTCTGGACGGCGCGGATCAGCCCGGCCATGGCGCCAGCCTCGCCGGCTCGCAGCATGGCGAGCACCGGGATAATCGTGGCGAAGATGGCGGCGAAAAGGATGGCCACCTCGCGAATCGGCCCCCAGGTGTAGCCGTTCTTCTCGTGGACGGCGCGCGGGGTGCTGCGCCATGAGCCCAGGAGCAGCGCCACCATGACCGCATCGCGCACCAGGTTCTGGATCCCGATGTGGACTCCCAGCACCGTCACCTCGCCGGGATGCCAGACGCCCGAGACGATCACGGCCACCAGCACTCCAAGCAGGAAAAGGACATTGTGCCCGCCCTCAAGGCCCAGGCGCTCGCGGGTCTCCGGCACCCAGGAACGTACCTGCGGCTCTTCACGCCGCCAGAGCAGCGAGTCCACCCCGAAGTAGATGGCGAGCAGCAGGACCGACACGAACACCATTTCAGTCGCGAGATGGAACGTCCAGAAGAATGGCACGCCGCGCAGGAAGCCGAGGAACAGGGGCGGATCGCCGAGGGGGGTGAGGGAGCCTCCGATGTTGGCCACCAGGAACATGAAGAAGACCACCGTGTGCGTCTTGGACCTCCGGTGGGCGTTGGCGCGCAGCAGCGGCCGGATCAGGACCATGGCTGCCCCTGTCGTACCGATCCAGGAGGCCAGGAATGTGCCCACCGCCAGGATCGCCGTGTTCACCCCCGGCGTGCCGCGGAGCGATCCGCGGACGTAGATCCCTCCGCCGACCGTGAACAGGGTTCCGAGCAGGATCAGGAAAGGCAGGTAGTCCGCGAGGGTCACGTGCAGGATCTCGTGCATGGCCTCTCCCCGATAGACGAGGAGGAAGGGGATCGTCAGCAGCAGCCCCCAGACCAGGGAGATCTTGGGATAGTGATGGTGCCAGAACTGCGGAGCGAGCAGAGGGAAGAGCGCGATCGAGAGCAGGATGCCCGCGAATGGGATGGCACTCCACAGGGGGAGCTGCGTTCCGAGGTCGGCCGTCATGGCCGGGGCATTCTATCGCCGTCCGTAACGTTCCTCTCGAGCCATTCGCCCAAAGGGGTGCGTGGCGGGAAACCGCTGGTAAAATAGTAGACAACAGAAACTCCGACCGACTCTGCCAGTCCGTCGTATCTCAGGAGAACCATAGAGATGTCTGAGCCCATGACTCCGCCTCCGGCCCCCGGTCAGAAGAAAAAGATGAGCGCCCTCGGGTGGGTGGCGATCGGCTGCGGCGCCATTGCCATCCTCGGCATCCTCGCCATAGGCGCGACGGTCGCTGCCGGAGGCTGGTTTTTCAAGAAGCAGGCGAACAAGTTCGAGGAGAACCCGGCGGTGGCCGCTGCCGAGTGGGCGATTAGAGCCAACCCCGACGTCGAGCTCGTCGAGTCCGACGTCAAGGCGGGGACCATCACCTTCCGCGACAAGAAGAGCGGCGAGGTGGTCACCATGAACGCCGAAGACATCAAGGAGGGCAAGCTCTCCTTCGAGACCAAGGACGGGACCACCACCGTGGATGGCTCCTCTGCTGGAGAGGGCGGCACGCTCAAGGTGACCAATGAGAAGGGCGAGGAGGCCGTGTTCAGCGCCGGCACTGGCGCGCCCAAGAACCTCCCTTCCTGGCTGCCGGTCTATGGCGGCGCCAAGGTCGAAGGCTCCTACGATGCCACCACGGCCGAGGGCCGCAATGCCATGTTTACCGTCACTTCCAGCGACTCCGTCGACCAGGTGGCGGAGTTCTACAAGTCCCAGCTCGAGGGGGCTGGCCTGAAGGTGGAGAGGAGCTCCTACGAGACGGACGGCAGCAAGACCATCGTGCTGGCGGGGACGACCGACGGCGAAAAGCGCATGGCCAACGTCATCATCGCCACCAGCGAGGGCCAGACTGCGGCCAGGGTCACCTTCAGCGAGAAGAACTGACCAGCTGCGTCTTCCTCTTCTTTTTCCTCCGGGGGGACGGCTGGCCGGATCTGACCGCCAGCCGTCCGTTCCGGGGTCTTCCGGACCCAGGCCAGACCCTTGAGAATGATCGGGACGGCGGGACGATACCCGTCCCGGCCTCCGAGGAGAGTGACATGGCCCAACCCGCCCCCATCGAGACGTGGAGATCCTGGACCTGGCCGGTCCGGTCCAGGTCTTCCTTACGACCCCGGCATGACCATCGAGGCCGTAGCAACCCGCTGCGGCTTCGAGAGCGCCCGGCGGCTGTGGAAGGAAGCTTTCGAAACGGCGCCCTCGGCAGCGCGAGGCCCTCGCTCCTCCCTCCGAAGCTGACTCCGCTCGGCTCGAAGCGACCGCCGCTCGGTGTGAAGCCACGGCGGCTTGGCTTCAAGCCATGGCTGCTTGGCTTCGAGCCACGGTCGCTTAGCCTTGAGCCACGGTGTCTTGGCCTTGAGCCACGGTGTCTTGGCCTTGAGCCACTGTGTCTTGGCCTTGAGCCACTGTGGCTTCGCATTGAGCAGCCGCCACTCGGCTGCAAGCCACGGCCGCTTGAACGCAAGCAACGATCGGTTGGCCTGTAGCGATACCTGCGCAACTCCAGGGGAAGATCGGGTACGTGTTCGCCCGCGACGGGCAGCCGCTTCCCCCGACCCAGACCCTGGCTGCGAACGTGCGCGCCAACGACTTCCAGGACGCCGCCGCCTTCCTGAGCAGCGGCGGCCAGAGGGGGCCGCAGAGGATGATCCTGCGCGAGGGCACCTACGCCATCAACCTGGTGCTGTTCGTGGTGCTGTCCCCCGACCGCCTCTACTACCACCCGCTCGACGGGCACGACACCGAGGTGTTCGACAAGATGTCCGATCTCATCTCCGACCGCGACGGCTTTCGCCCCGTGGTCATCCGGGGCGCCGAGGACCGCGTCGGCATCGTGACCGTCCATGACGGCCCCGCCCTGCCTCCGGGCGAGATCATCGCCCCGCTGGTCGGCAACACCCCGGCCGACCCGGGCACCTACCACAACAGCTTCCAGGACCCCGACCGGTTCCTGATCAGATGATGATATTGCTGTCGAGGAGCATCTCAGTCCCGGCCCGGGAGCGGCCGCTCGCGCCGGGAGTCACGCTCCCATTGGAGAGGGTCTTCAATCCCGCGGACGCCTCCGGCGTCAGCCAGCCTTCGCAGGGCTTCAGCCATTCTGGAGCCCTGGCTGAGGAACTCCGGCTCATCCAGGATCGTGACGATTACGGGCAGCTCCCGCTCTGGAGACAGCCCCTCGGGCCTCTCGTCACGCCACTCCAGCCGGTTGCCGCGCAAGATCGCCT
This sequence comes from uncultured Holophagales bacterium, assembly GCA_963741305.1. Lineage (GTDB taxonomy): Bacteria > Acidobacteriota > Thermoanaerobaculia > Multivoradales > UBA5704 > DATMER01. The sequence continues at coordinate 7,310,425 of CAVUHL010000003.1, forward strand.
TGTAGGTCATGTTTCTATAATACCGCGCTTGGCAACGCTCTCTACCGGCTCGCCTTCCGCTCCCCGATCCACCGGTCCACGTTTTTCTCCAGCACGGTCAAGGGAATCGAGCCACTGCCGAGCACCACGTCGTGGAAGGCCCGGACGTCGAAGCTGGTGCCCAGTTCCTTTTCGGCGCGGCGGCGCAGCTCCTTGATCTTCAGCTCTCCCATTTTGTAGGCCAGGGCCTGGCCGGGCCAGGAGATGTAGCGGTCGATCTCGGTCTCTACTTCATGGAGCGGGAGCGCGGTGTGCGAGGCCAGGTAGTCGATCGCCTGCTGCCGGGTCCAACCCATCTCGTGCATGCCCGTGTCCACGACCAGGCGGCAGGCGCGCCACATCTCATAGGTCAGGCGCCCGAAGTTGCTGTATGGATCGGTGTAGAAGCCCGCCTCCAGCCCTAGCCACTCCGAGTAGAGCCCCCAACCCTCTCCGAACGCCGAGAGGTAGCTGAAGCGGCGGAACTCCGGCAGGTCGGATAGCTCCTTGTTGAGGGCGACCTGAAGGTGATGGCCCGGAACGGCTTCGTGCAGGGTGAGCGCCTCCAGGTTGTAGAGCGGCCGGGATTCCAGCTTGTAGGTGTTGACCCAGTAGATGCCGGGCTGCGTGCTCCCCTCCGGAGAGCCGACGTAGCGGCCAGACGTGTACTTGGGGGCAATGTGCTCCGGCACGGGCTCGACCGTGTAGGGGACCCGCGGCAGCCGTCCGAAGAGGGCCGGGAGCTTGCCGTCCATCCTCTTGGCGATCCAGGCTGCCTCCTTGAGGAGCTGATCGGGGGTCTTGGCGTAGAAGCGCGGGTCCTTGCGCAGGAAATCGAGAAAGGCGGCGAAGTCGCCCTTGAAGCCGGTCTTCTGGATGACCTCCCGCATCTCCTTGTCGATCCGCTCCACCTCGGCAAGGCCGATCTTGTGGATCTCCTCGGGGGAGAGGTCGAGCGTCGTGTACTGCCGTACCTGCTGGGCGTAGAAGGCGCGGCCTTCCGGCATCTCCGAGGCGCCGATGGTGGTGCGCGCCTTGGGCAGGTACTCGCTCTGGAAGAAGTCCAGGAACGCCTTGTAGCCCGCCACGGACCCTTGCATCACTGCTTCGCGCCCGGCCTTGCGCAGCCTCTCCCGCTCCGATTCGGGCACGGCCGAGGGGAAGCTTGCGAAAGGTTTCCAGAACACGCTCTTCTCGGGCGCGTCCACGACATGAGCGGAGATCGTCTTGTCGTAGCCTTCGAGCGTTGCGCGGGGGATGGTCATGCCCCGGCCGAGCCCGATCCGCATCAGCTCGATCTGCTGGCCCACATGGCGCGGCCAGGCGCGCAGCCGGGCTATGTAGTTCTCGTAATCCTTCACCGTCAACAGCGGTACGTCCGAGGCGAGCTGCGAGAAACCGGTGTGGAAGCCCGAGTCGGCATTGAACGGCATCTGCCAGGAGCCGAGCTCGTAGTTCCGGATGTCGTCCTCGAGCTGGAGCTGGAAGATGTCGGCGTTGACCTGGTCCTCTGCCTGGAGCTTGGAACGGTCGATCCGGCCGAGCTCGGCGAGGAAGTCCCGGCTGGCCTTGGCCTGCCGCTCCAGGTCGGCTGGCGTGACCTCCTCGAGCCGGTCGTTGTATTCATGCCGTCCGACCGCGGTCGCGAAAGTCGGCCTCTCCTTGAGCGAAAGCTCCCACGCGCGGTGGAAAAGGTCGTGAAGCCGCGCCGGCTCGTCACTTGCGGGTGCGCCATGGCTTGGAGCGGAATGACCCGGGGCGGCGAGAAGGGCGAGGGTCAAGGGAAGGAAAAGGATTCGCATGTGCCGGAGTCTAGCAGTAGGATTCGCGGCCATGACCCCTCTCTCACCGTCTTCCCCCTCCGCCCTGCAGGCGTTCCGTACGGTTCCACGGACCGGGGTGGTCTATGTCACGAAAGAGGCCATGGCCCGGGGCTACCGGACCGGCGACCCGGCATGGTCCAACCTCGGCCAGGGCCAGCCCGAGACCGGATCCCTGCCGGGAGCGCCGCCGCGGGTCACCGCGGTCTCCATCGATCCGGCCGACCACTATTACGCGCCGGTCGCGGGGGTCCAGGAGCTGCGCGAGGCTGTCGCCGCGCTTTACAACCGCCTGTACCGGAAGGGGATGGGCTCCCAGTACACGGCCGAAAACGTGGCGATCTCGGGCGGCGGCCGGGCGGCGCTGACGCGGGCGGTCGCGTCGCTCGACCAGGTCAACCTCGGGCACTTCCTGCCGGACTACACGGCTTACGAGGAGCTGCTGGACATCTTCCGGCTGGTGACGGCGATCCCGATCCTGTTGCGGCGGGAGCAGGGATACGCCTTTTCGGCTGAAGACCTGCGGCGCGAGGTGGTCGGCCGCGGGCTCTCGGTGCTGCTCTTCTCGAACCCCTCCAACCCCATGGGCAAGCTGGTCTCGGGCTACGAGCTGGCGGAGTGGATCGACGTGGGCCGGGAGCTCGACTGCACGCTGCTGATCGACGAGTTCTACTCCCACTACATCTGGGACGCGGGGGAGGGGGAGCCCGGCCCGAGCGTGAGCGCCGCCCGCTACGTCGAGGACGTGGACCGCGATCCGGTGGTGATCGTGGATGGCCTGACCAAGAACTGGCGCTATCCCGGCTGGCGGGTGACCTGGACGCTGGGTCCGCGCTCCGTGATCGAGGCCATCGAGAGCGCCGGCTCGTTCCTGGACGGTGGCGGCTCGCGTCCGCAGCAAAGGGCGGCGGTGGAGCTGATGGAGCCGGACCTGGTCATCGCGGAGTCGAAGGCGATCCGCGACGCGTTCCTGCCGAAGCGGGAGCTGATCCTGCGCCGCGCGAGGGAGCTGGGGATGCGGGTGCACCCCGAGCCCTCGGGCACCTTCTACGCCTTCGTGTCGGTGAGGGACCTCCCGGAGCCGATCTCGGACGGCATGGCCTTCTTCCGCGCGGCCCTGGAGCACAAGGTGATCTGCGTGCCCGGGGTCTTCTTCGACGTCAACCCCGGCCGCCGCCGCGCTCAGCGCCTCTCCCGCTTTCACCAGCACGTCCGCCTCTCCTTCGGACCCGGCCTGGATGAGGTCTCCCGGGGAATGGACCGGCTGGAGGCGATGATCCGGGGCTATCAGGAGTAGAATTTCCCCATGGCCAGGAACGAAGCCCTCAAGGTCTCTGTCAGTCAAGTCGCTGCCCGGCTCGCCGAGTTGCCCCCCGAGGATCTGCCCTTGGTGGTGGACTTCCTGGACTATCTCAAGGAGCGGCGTCCTGTCTCTGCCGGCGCCCGACTGCGGATCGAAGCGAGGCGCCGCGCGCGTCTCCTCCAGGATGTCCCCAGAGAGCAGCTCGCCGTGCGGTTTGCAGAGCTGACTGAAGAGATCCGCCGGGAGGCGATCGCGAAAGGCACTGCCATCGAGGGGGATTGGGTGGGTGACTGACCGGCTTCGCGCCGTCTTCGACACCAATATCTTCGTCTCAGCGTTCCTCAGCCGGAATCCCTCCAGTCCGACGCGGGAGTTCGTCCGCGCTGGTCAAGATCACAAAAGCCCTCCTCTTCCTGTGGAAGCTGCGGGGAGAGTACCCTCCCTGAGAAGCTGATCCCCCGCTATACTTGCAGCAAAGGAGGTAGAGCCATGTACTGCCCCGAATGCGGTAGCGAGTACAGGGAAGGCTTTGTGACCTGCGCCGACTGCGAGGTCCCGCTCACCGAGGCCCCTCCCGCCGAGGACTTCCATCCCGACCGCCAGTTCGTCACTGTCTTCGAGGGGAGCGATCCCGCGGCGCTCGCTCTCGCGGAGTCGTTGCTCCTCGAGGAGAAGATCCCCTACTTCAAGAAGGGCGAGCAGGTCCAGGACCTCTTTGCCATGGGCCGTCTCCTCAGCTACAACCCGGTGGTCGGCCCGATCGTCATCCAGGTCCCCGAGGAGCACGCGGAAGCGGCCTTCGAAATGCTGGGCGAGCTGAGGCACGGGAACCTGGACCCTGCCGAGGAGTCCGCGGAAGCTCTATAAACTCGCGGGTGCGCCCGTACGTAAGAGAGCGTATGAGAACCAGGCTGTCCGTCGCCCTCGTCGTCCTCGTCGTCCTCGCCCTGTCCGTACCCGCCTCGGCCTGCACCACCTTCTGCCTGCGGGACGACGGGCGCATCGTCTTCGGCAAGAACTACGACTGGTCGGTCGGCGACGGCCTGCTGGTCGTCAACAAGCGGGGCGTGGCCCGGAAGGCGGACGCCGAGGGCGATCCGAAGCCCGCGAGCTGGACCTCCAAGTACGGCAACGTGACCTTCAATCAGTACGGTCGCGATTTCCCCTCCGGCGGCATCAATGAAAAGGGGCTCACCATCGAGCTGATGTGGCTCGACGGCAGCCGCTATCCGGCGGCCGATGCGCGGCCTGCCGTCGACGTCCTGCAGTGGATTCAATACAACCTGGACAGCCACGCCACTGTTGCGGAGGTCCTGAAGGCTGACCGGAGCCTGCGGATCTCTGCGACCTCCGTTCCGATTCACTATCTCGTCGCCGACCGGCAGGGGCAGGTCGCGACCGTCGAGTTCCTGGACGGAAAAATGGTGGCCCACACCGGCGGCAAGCTGCCGGTGGCGGCGCTCGCCAACGACCCCTACGCCGAGTCGCTGTCGGAGGGGACCGAGGGCGGCTCCCGCTTCGCCCGCGCGGCGCGGCGCGTCAGGGGCTTCAAGGCCAAGGGAACAGATGCGGTGGGCTACGCCTTCGAGACGCTCGACCAGGTCGCTGCCCCGAACGGCTATACCAAGTGGAGCATCGTCTACGAGGTGGACCGCGGGCGCGTCCACTTCCGCACCCGGGATCGCCGCAAGATCCGCAGCCTGGACCTGAAGGATGTCGATTTCTCCTGCTCGACTTCCGTCCGGGTGCTGGACCTGGATGCGGATGTCTCAGGCGACGTGGCGCGGCGGCTGGTCCCGTACACCCGGGAAATCAACCGGGAGCTGGTCACGGCCGCGTTCCGCAAGACCGACTTCCTGGCCGAAACCCCGCAGTCCGAGATCGAGACCGTGGTCCGCTATCCCGAGTCGGCGGTCTGCAGGCCCTGACATAGCTGAGCGGCCGCTTCGGCCGGACCGAGATCGAAGGTCCACGGACCCAGGCGGGTCGGAACCTGGAGCGCCCTCTCCAGCGCCCCGAGGAAGTGCTCCCGCGGCCAATCGTCCGCCCCGAACGTCGCCAGGTGGCCGGTGTAGCTCTGGCAGTCCACGAGCTGGAAGTCCCAGGCGACGAGGTTCCCCAGCAGCGTGGCGAAGGCGACCTTGGAAGCGTCCGGCACCTCCGCGAACATCGACTCCCCGTAAAAGACCGCTCCCAGGGAGATGCCGTAGAGGCCGCCGACGAGCCGGTCCTCCTGCCACGCTTCGATGGAATGGGCGAAGCCCCGCTTGTACAGGGCCGTGTAGCCCTTGATCATGCCGCGGTTGATCCAGGTGCCGCGCTGGCCCGGCCGTCGTTTTCGCGCGCAGGCGCGGATGACAGCTTCGAATGCCGTGTCGGTGCGGACCGCAAACTTACCGTGGCGCATCGTCTTGCGGAGCGACCGGGAGAGGTGAGCCTCCTGGGGGAGCAGGACGAAGCGCGGGTCGGGGCAGAACCAGAGGAGGGGGAGCCCCGGATGGGGCCAGGGGAAGATGCCGCGGCTGTAGGCGGCGAGGAGGAGGTCCGGGTCTGGCTTGGCGCCTACAGCGATGATGCCGTCTGGTGTCGCCCGCTCCGGTGGCGGGAAGACGTCACGGTCTGGGAAGAGCATGCTTCGGCGCGGTGAGCCGCTCCAGCCGGGCCAGGTAGGCGTAGGCCTCTTGGGCCGTGCGGCCACACATCTCCTCGCTGGGCCGGAGCTGCGCGCAGACCGGCGGCCGATCCGGCTGTCCGAAGATCCGGCAACGGTGGTCGTCGGTGAGCTGCACGCAACGCACGCCCGCCGGCTTGCCCCCGGGCATGCCGGGGATCGGGGTGGAGATCGAGAGCGCGATGCAGCAGGCGGCGCAGCCGGGGCGGCAATCCATGGACCGCCATTCTAGCGTGCTAGCCTTGGTGGATGATCCGCAGGCTGCTGCCGGCATTGCTTCCTCTGCTCTGGGCATGCGGAGGCTCCGATCCCGCCTCGCTCTCGGCCGACAAAGCCCCCCTCCACCTCGAAGAACACCTCGCGGCAGCGCGGATCGAGGGCTCGGAAGTCCCCAAGGACCTTCCCGAGGCGGAGGCGTGGGACTTCGGTAAACCGCAGCCGCGCTGGAAGGCGGTAACCCCTCTGATCCCCAGCATGGCTCCGGCCGGCGTGCGGCAGGCGGAGGGCGCGCTGCTCGTCGACCTCACCGAAGCGAACCGCCAGCGCCGGGGCCTCCGCGGCGGGGTCTATGTCGACCTGCCGGGCTGGAACCGAGAGGACTGGGCCTTCCTGCTGGTGCGGGCGCGCAGCTCGGGTGAGGCCAGGGACCTCGGCGTCGGCTTCAACCTGCGGCGGCAGCACGGCGACATGATGTTCGAGTACGAGCCGTTCCTGTACCGCGGCGACTCGGCCGCCCTCATCAACGACGGCGCTGCCCACGACTATCTCCTGCGTGCCGATTGGGTCGACTCCGGCTCTGGGGACGCGCCCATCCGCGAGCTCGGCTTGATGCTCAGCGCCACTGGCCCGGGGCGGGTGGAGCTCCTCTCGGTCTCGCTCGTCCCCAAGGAGGCGCGCTACTCCGAGGCGGCCGCGGGTGTGATCACCGAGCCCCGCGACGCGCTCTACCGTCGCTCCCTCTATACCCACGCGCCGGGCAAGGTCTCCTGGCGCGTCAAGGTTCCCAGGGGCGGGCGGCTCGACTTCGGGTTGGGGGTGCTCCGCCAGGATGCGCCGGTCACCTTCCGGGTCCTGGCAGATGGCGAGGCGCTGTTTGAAGAGAGCTACGCCCGCAAGGCTCAGTGGGGGCAGCGCTCCGCCGACCTCTCCCGCTGGGTGGGCAAGGAGGTCGACCTCACCCTGGAGACCCTGGGGAAGACCGGAAGCGTCGCCCTCTGGTCCGCCCCGACCTTGAGCGGTGCAGCTCAATCCGGTCCGAACGTCCTCCTCTACGTGATCGACGCCGGGGGCGCCGAGTACATGAGCGCCTACGGCTACAACCGCCGCACCACCCCGAACCTGGAGAGGCTGGCGGCGGAAGGGGCTCTCTTCGAGCGGGCGTACAGCAACTCCTCCTGGTCCAAGCCCTCGACCACCTCCTTCATGACCGGCCTCCAGCACACGGTGCTCGGCGGCTACCGCCTGCCCAACGATCCGCTGCCGGACAAGGCCGCCACCATGGCCGAGCTGCTCCACGGGGCCGGCTATCAGACCGGCGTCTTCACCTCCAACTCCTGGTGCGGCACCATGAGCAGCCTCGACCGCGGCGTGGACAGCCTGATCGAGAGCATCTCCGGCCCCAACTCGGCATCGGCGGAAGAGCTGCAGCGGGCCTTCTGGCGCTGGCGCGAGTCCTACCCCGGCCGCCCCTGGTGGGCGCACTTCCAGGTGACGGACGTCCACTGGCCGTGGGAGCCGGTGCCGCCGGTCGCCGGCACCTTCCTCAGCCGCGCCGAGCGGGAGGCTTTCAATGACATGGAGCGCCGCCTGGGCGATGCCACGGGCTCGATGGGCCGCTCCTGGGGCCTGCGCGCCGCCGCGGCGGCCTTCGAGAAGGCCGGGATCGACCGCAAGGCCTACTTCGACGGGGTGCGCGGCGCCTTCGACGAGGCCATGGCCTTCTCCGACCATCAGCTCGGCCTGCTGGTGGAGCGGCTCAAGGCCACGGGCGAGTGGGAAAACACGGTCCTCATCGTCACTGCCGACCATGGCGACTGGCCCGGCCTGGGCTACTTCGACGCCTGGGCGCCGTTCGAGAGGGTTGCCTACCTCAACCCGTACCTGAGCCGCGTGCCCCTGGTGGTGGTCTGGCCCGCGAAGATCAAGCCGGGCCAGCGCTTCCGCGGTCCCGTGTCGCTCATTGACCTGCTGCCCACCGTCCTCGATCTGGCGGGCCGGCCGAAGCCCGGCTATTTGCAGGGGCAGTCGCTCGCGCCGCTGCTGCTCGGCCGGCCCGGCTGGGAGCCGCGCCCGGTCGTGATCGACGAGCTCACCCTCGACCCGAGGACGGGCGAGCCCACCGCCATCATGGAGATCGTGGACGGCCGCTGGGGAGCCTCGCTCCAGATCACGAAGGCAGAGGCAGAGGGGCCGCGCCTGCTGCTCTACGACCTGTGGAACGACCCCTACTGCCTGAAGAGCCTGCACAAGGAGAAGCCGGACCTGGCGAAGAAGTACACCGGCATCCTGGAGAGGACGTTTCGCGAGCACCAGGCGCTGGGGAAGGAGTTCCCCCGGGGAAAGGGAGGAGCCATGGACTCCGAGCAGCTCAAGACGCTGCAGTCGCTCGGGTACATCTAATAGGCCCGGAGGCGAGCTGCCAGGCTAAAACGCGGCCATTCGGGCGGGAAATTGGCCATTCGGGCTTAAGCTTGGCCGAATAGGCGAAAGCCAGCTCAATCAGGCTCAAGCCCGGCCGAACAGGCTCAATCTGGCTCGATCAGGCTTCAATCGCTGCCCTTGAGCGCCGTGGTCATCTCGCGCAGCGTCTTCTTGGCGTCGCCGAGCACCATCATCGTGTTCGGCTTGCCGAACAGGTCGTTCTCGATCCCAGCGAAGCCCGGGTTGAAGCTGCGCTTGAGGACGATCACCGCCCGCGCCTGCTCCACGTTGAAGACCGGCATGCCGTAGATCGGGCTCGCCGGATTCGTCTTGGCCGCGGGGTTGACCACGTCGTTGGCGCCCACCACGAGCACGGCGTCGGTGCGGGCGAACTCGTCGTTGATGTCGTCCAGGTCGAAGAGCTGGTCATAGGGGACGTTTGCCTCGGCCAGGAGCACGTTCATGTGCCCCGGCATGCGGCCGGCGACCGGGTGGATGGCGTACTTGACCGACGCGCCGCGCCCCTCGAGGATCTGCGTCAGCTCGCGCACGGTGTGCTGGGCCTGGGACACGGCCATGCCGTATCCCGGCACCACGATCAGCGACTGCGCGGCCTCGAGCACGCCCACCGACTCCTCGACCGTGGCCTGGTTGTAGCTCGCCGCGGACCCGGTCCCGGCGGCGACGGCGCCCTCGGCGGGAGCCTCCACCTTGCCGAAGGCGCCGAACAGCACGTTGGTGAACGACCGGTTCATCGCCTGGCTCATCTTGAGCGACAGCAGGAGGCCCGAGGTGCCGTCGAGCGCGCCGGCAATGATCAGCACGTTGTTGTTGAGCGCGAAGCCGGTGGCCGCGGCAGCGAGGCCGGCGTAGGAATTCAAGAGCGAGATCACCACCGGCATGTCCGCGCCGCCGATCGGGATGACGAAGAGAATGCCCACCACAAAGCCGATCGCCCCCATGAGATAGAAAAGCACGCTGCGGGAGGGATCGAGCACGACCAGGACGAGCAGCACCAGCGCGCCCAGGAAGAGGACGATGTTCGAGGCGTTCTGACCCTTGTAGGTGATCGGCGAGCCGGGCAGGACTCCCTGCAGCTTGCCGAACGCCATGAGGCTGCCGGTGAACGTCAGGAAGCCGAGGAACACCTCCAGGCCGAGGGCGCCCATGGTGAAGCGCGAGATCTCCGAGCCCAGGTGGTTGTACTCCGAGATGCCCACCAGGGCGGCGGCCAGGCCGCCGAAAGCATGCGAGAGCGCGATCCGCTCCGGCATCTTGGTCATCGGGATCCAGATCGACATGGCCGCGCCGATGACGGAGCCGATGGTCAGGCCGATGAGGATCCAGGTGAACGTGAGGATCTCGGCCAGGAGCAGGGTGCCGATGACCGCCACCAGCATGCCGAAGGCGCCGATCGCGTTGCCCCGGCGCGCGTGCTTGGGCGAGGACAGCGCCTGCAAAGCGATGATGAAACAGACCGAGGCGATGAGGTACGAGAACGGGGTGATGTTCATGACTTCCGCTCGACTCGGTCGCTACGGCGTGTCTTGAACATCCGCAGCATGCGGTCGGTGATCAGGAATCCGCCCACCGTGTTGATGGTGGCGCAGGTCACCGCGATGGTCCCGAGGATCGTGCCGAGCGTGCCATAGCCGCCGCCTGCGGCGACCAGCGACCCGACCAGCGAAATGCCGGAAATCGCGTTGGTGCCCGCCATCAGCGGCGTATGCAGCAGCGGCGGTACCCGATGGATGACGTGATGGCCGAGAAATCCCGCCAGCACGAAGATGTACAACCCGAAGAGCAGCTCGTTCGACATGGCCGTCCTTGTGTTTTGGAGTCGGAAGTCCCGACGGTGGCGTATCGTAGCATGGGCGCCGCGGGCCTGGCTTCCGTCCGGCCTCTGATGAAGAGCTTGGGGGTGGGGTAGGGCTGGTATAGTTCAGTCATGTCCACCAAACCGGACTTTGTTATCTACGATCGAGATGGACGGCTGGCCGTCGCGGTGGGTCTACGGGCGCGCCGTGTTACGACGAGCCGCTGGGCGGCAGAGATGCGGCGCAACCTCGTCACCCTGGGTGGTCCCGGTCCGTTCCGGGGAGCACCCTTCCTGATCCTGGCCACGCTCGACCGGGTTTATATCTGGAAGGAGGCGCACGCCGCTGACGAGCCGGTCCCTGCCGACTATGAGCTGGACGCGGAGATGGTCTTCACACCGTATCTGGGGAGCTCTGGCCGGCGCTTGCAGGAGATCGGCCGCGATGCGTTCGAGCTGGTCGTGATGTCCTGGCTCAGCGATCTGATCCTGCAGGCTCCGGGCGCGCCGCTCGTGAGGCTGGAGGGCTCGGGCCTCCTCGAAGCCGCAAAAGACGGCAGGATCGAAGACCTGATCGCAGCGTGAACGTCTACGTCGAATCGAACTTCGTCATGGAGTTGGCGCTGCTCCAGGAGCAGCACGCTTCCTGCGAAGGCATTCTGAGCCTCTGCGACCGGCGGGCCGCGCGCTTGGTCCTGCCCGCCTATTCGCTGGTGGAGCCGTTCGAAACGATGAGGCGGCATCAGGCCAAGCGGCGCCTATTGAAGTCCGAGCTGGACAAGGAGCTGAGGCAGCTTTCCCGGACGTCGGCAAACGCCGATCGGCTCAATGACTATGGGAGCATCACGGCGCTGCTGGTCGACAGCGCCAGCGGCGATCGTCAGCGATTGGAGAGCGTCCGCTCCCGGCTGCTCTCATGCGCGGATCTCGTGCTCCTGGACGGCGATGTCCTGGAACGGGCCGCGAGCTTTCAGTCGGACCTCGGGTTCTCCGTGCAGGATGCCGTCATCGCCGCCTCCGTCTTCTCGCACCTGGAGGCCTCGCCTGCATCTCGGAGCTGTTTCTTGAGTCGGGACCTGGACTTCGTCGATCTGGGGATCGGCGAGGATCTGATGGCGCGCGGATGTAAGCTGCTGACAGGGTTCGATCAGGGGCTGCAGTTCCTGCGCGGGACCCTCAAACCGGAGACCCACTCATGAGCTCCCCGCCCAAGAGCGCCTACGCCCAGGCCGGAGTCGACATCGACGCCCAGGAAAAAGGGCTTGCCCGGGTCAAGAAGCTGGCGAAATCCACCTTCACCCCCGGGGTCCTCTCCGAGATCGGCAGCTTCGGCGGCTTGTTCCGGCCCGACTTGTCGGGGATGACCGAGCCGGTGCTCGTGGCCTCGGCTGACGGAGTCGGGACCAAGCTGGTCGTGGCGAAGATGATGGGGGACTACTCCTCCGTCGGCCGCGACCTGGTCAACCACTGCGTCAACGACATCCTGGTCCAGGGGGCCGAGCCGCTCTTCTTCATGGACTACCTCGGCGCCGGCGTGCTCGAGCCGCAGAAGATGGTCGAGCTCGTCGAGGGGGTCGCGGACGGCTGCCGTGAGAACGGCTGCGCGCTGCTCGGCGGCGAGACCGCGGAAATGCCGGGCTTCTACCAGCCGGGCGACTACGAGCTCGTCGGCTTCATCGTCGGGATCGTGGACCGCCCCAAAGTGCTCGACGGCTCCAAGGTCGCGGTCGGGGACGTGCTGGTGGGCCTCCCCTCGTCGGGGCTCCACACCAACGGCTATTCCCTGGCCCGCCGGATCCTCTTCGACA